>OZ252104.1:0-2770000 GCA_965248405.1 Parvibaculaceae bacterium | reverse complement strand
AACCCACGTCTGTTGAAAAAGACGGGGATGACTTGTGCCTAGGGGTGAAAGGCCAATCAAACTCGGAAATAGCTGGTTCTCCGCGAAATCTATTTAGGTAGAGCGTTAGACGAATACCATCGGGGGTAGAGCACTGGATGGGCTAGGGGGTCTCACCGACTTACCAAACCTAACCAAACTCCGAATACCGATGAGTAATATCTGGCAGACACACTACGGGTGCTAAGGTCCGTAGTGGAAAGGGAAACAGCCCTGACCGCCAGCTAAGGTCCCTAAGTTATGGCTAAGTGGGAAAGGATGTGAGAGTGCATAGACAACCAGGATGTTGGCTTAGAAGCAGCCATCATTTAAAGAAAGCGTAACAGCTCACTGGTCAAGCGCTCTTGCGCCGAAAATGTACCGGGGCTCAAGCCATACACCGAAGCTGCGGATGCACATTTATGTGCGTGGTAGCGGAGCGTTCTGTAAGCCTGTGAAGGGTGACCCGCGAGGGCACTTGGAGGTATCAGAAGTGAGAATGCTGACATGAGTAGCGATAAAGAGGGTGAGAGACCCTCTCGCCGAAAGACCAAGGGTTCCTGCGTAAAGCTAATCTGCGCAGGGTTAGTCGGCCCCTAAGGCGAGGGCGAAAGCCGTAGTCGATGGGAAGCAGGTTAATATTCCTGCACCTGGAGGTAGTGACGAATCCCGTGTGTTGTCCGTCCTTATTGGATTGGGCGGGCCGCGAAGGGGTTCCAGGAAATAGCTCCTCCATTATAGACCGTACCCCAAACCGACACAGGTGGTCTGGTAGAGTATACCAAGGCGCTTGAGAGAACGATGTTGAAGGAACTCGGCAAAATGCTCCCGTAAGTTCGCGAGAAGGGAGACCTCCACTTAGGCAACTAGGTGGGGGTGGCACAGACCAGGGGGTGGCGACTGTTTACTAAAAACACAGGGCTCTGCGAAGCCGCAAGGCGACGTATAGGGTCTGACGCCTGCCCGGTGCTGGAAGGTTAAATGGAGGGGTGCAAGCTCCGAAATGAAGCCCCAGTAAACGGCGGCCGTAACTATAACGGTCCTAAGGTAGCGAAATTCCTTGTCGGGTAAGTTCCGACCTGCACGAATGGCGTAACGACTTCCCCGCTGTCTCCAACATCGACTCAGCGAAATTGAATTCCCCGTGAAGATGCGGGGTTCCTGCGGTCAGACGGAAAGACCCCGTGCACCTTTACTACAGCTTCACAGTGGTGTTAGTGACGGCATGTGTAGGATAGGTGGTAGGCTTTGAAGCTTGGGCGCCAGCTCAGGTGGAGCCATCCTTGAAATACCACCCTTATCTTCATTGGCATCTAACCGCGGCCCGTTATCCGGGTCCGGGACCCTGTGTGGTGGGTAGTTTGACTGGGGCGGTCGCCTCCCAAAGAGTAACGGAGGCGCGCGATGGTAGGCTCAAGCTGGTCGGAAATCAGCTGTTGAGTGCAATGGCATAAGCCTGCCTGACTGCGAGACTGACAGGTCGAGCAGAGTCGAAAGACGGTCATAGTGATCCGGTGGTCCCGCATGGAAGGGCCATCGCTCAACGGATAAAAGGTACGCCGGGGATAACAGGCTGATGATGCCCAAGAGTCCATATCGACGGCATTGTTTGGCACCTCGATGTCGGCTCATCGCATCCTGGGGCTGGAGCAGGTCCCAAGGGTTTGGCTGTTCGCCAATTAAAGCGGTACGTGAGCTGGGTTTAGAACGTCGTGAGACAGTTCGGTCCCTATCTGCCGTGGGTGTAGGAGAATTGAGAGGATCTGCCCCTAGTACGAGAGGACCGGGGTGGACGTACCTCTGGTGGACCAGTTGTCGTGCCAACGGCACAGCTGGGTAGCTATGTACGGACTGGATAACCGCTGAAAGCATCTAAGCGGGAAACCAACCTCGAAACCAGTTCTCCCTTGAGAGCCGTGGAAGACGACCACGTTGATAGGCCAGGTGTGTAAGTGCAGCAATGTATTGAGCTTACTGGTACTAATCGCTCGATTGGCTTGATTGCTCTCATTTACCAATGCTCATCCAATTGGATGGTGGTAGTGAGTGTGGTTCAGATCAGAAACAGATTGTCGTTCCTCAGTTTTGACTGAGCGTTTTTGCCTTTTGCCGACCTGGTGGTTATTGCGAGGGGCCTGCACCCGATCCCATCTCGAACTCGGCCGTGAAAACCCTCAGCGCCGATGGTACTGCATCTTAAGGTGTGGGAGAGTAGGTCGCTGCCAGGTCTGCTAAATGCAAAAACAGACGATGATCGACTTGTCTTAGATCCCTTCTTTACGCTTTTCTTTTTTGGCTATACCCAAAACGCCGCTTGAGCTCGCCGCTCAGGCGGCGTTTTTGCGTTTGCAGTGGTACTTGAATTACCTTATCCCCGGGTGTGTTGGGGGTTTTAGTATGTTCTGCTCACAACAGTAGGAGAAGAACATGAGGCCTGTCGGAACTGAGGTGGATGATTTGACGACGTCGAATGTGTCGATGCCTTTCTTCTTCAAGGTTTTCCGATGAAAGCCTCTCTTGGGGTTGCAATGCAGGGGACTGGTCTTCTCATGGTAATGAGCGGATTGGTGTTGATGCTTTTGGCTCTCCCATTCCTCGTGACCGAAAACCGTGATCCGCTTTATCCATGGCCCGGTAACGTGTGCTTTGTGCCGGTCAACTTGGTCCCGGAAGACTGGGAGGCAAGCCGACGTGCTGTCGATAGGTTGGTTGATGGTGTTTCCGATGTAATGCGTGAAGGCCAGTCGTCGGCCCTCGCTATGTCACCTTTTGGGTCTGGCTTTTTGTTCCACATGGCTGTGCCGTGCGATGACGCTCGTGTAGAGGTACGACTTCTTGTTGAAGACATCCGTGCGCAGATGTCTCCTTTGGAGCAAGAGGTCCTGCCAGCCTTTGAAATCTCGCGTGAGCAAGCGACCAAATATGAGCTGGCCTGCGGGAAAGGTGTGGACGAGACCAGCTGTCCTGACGCAACGCGAAGGACAAGAGCATGGGTGCGTCGGCTAATGGAGCATCAGCGTGGCGGAAGTTAAAAAAGGAGACAGAACCGCCGCTTGTGCCTTGCCGCTAAGGCGGCGTTTTTTTGTGTGCCGGGAAGTTCTTTCCTGCCAGTGAAAAACCCCTTGTGGTGCCGGCGCGCTCCCTATATACCTCCGCGCCCTGACTTAGCAAAAATCAGATGACATTTTGGGAGGGACCAGTGGGTAACTGGCTCGGGGTGGATTTTGGCACCTCAAATTCGGCTGCGGCCTTTATGGCGGGGGCGGATGTGGTGCATGTGGAACTTGAGGCGGGGGAAGAGACCATTCCCACTGCTTTGTTCTTCGACCTTTATGAAAAGCAGGTGCTGTCGGGCCGTCCGGCAACGCAGGCTCTTTTGGACGGGGTAGAGGGCCGCTACATGCGATCGCTCAAAAGCGTGCTTGGCACACCCTTGATGAAAGAACAGCGGGTTCTGCTCGGTCGGCGGACCGATTTTTCTGAAGTGATCTCGTCGTTTCTGAGCCAGTTGAAGGACCGGGCGGAGGCATTTGCGGGCAGGTCGTTCGATCATGTGGTGGCCGGGAGGCCTGTGTTCTTCCACCGGGTAGACGCGGACCGGAATGCCCGAGCTGAGAAGGACCTCAAAGCCTGCTACCACAAGGCCGGCTTCGATCAGGTGCGCTTCATGTACGAGCCGGAAGCTGCGGCGCTCGAAAGCGCGCGGGACTATGAGCCAGGCAGCATTGGGTTGGTCGTAGATATTGGCGGCGGTACCTCAGACTTCACGATTTTCGAGGCGAAGGAGGCGGGCGTCAGGATCATCGCGTCAAACGGTGTGCGTGTTGGTGGAACGGACTTTGATCGTCGGATCTCTTACGACCATTTCATGCCGTTATTGGGGCGTGGGGCTCTGCTCAAGCGCCGTTTTGCGGAAGGGACGATTCAAGCACCGGCGCATATCTTTTCCGAGCTCGCAACCTGGGAGAAGATCCCCTTCCTTTATGACGAGAAGACGCTGCAGTTAGCCCGGGGTATGGAGCGGGATGCCATCGACAGCTCTGTCTTTGCAAGGCTCGTGACGGTTCTGCAAAAGCGCCTGGGCCATGACCTTGCCTTTGAAGCTGAGCGGGCCAAGATCGCGCATAATCTGGGCACTAATCAATCGCTTGTCGACTTGAGCCTTGTTGAACCGGGTCTGCAGGCTCCTCTCACAATGGATGGGTTTGAAAAGAGTCTGTCGCGCTTTGGCGACCAGATCGCCGGGGCTATTCAAGAAACGCTGGATGCGGGTGCCATTGGCGCCCATCAAGTTGAAACGGTCGTGAGCGTCGGCGGGTCCAGTTCCATGAAAATTGTGACAGACGCGATCGAGCGTTGCCTGCCAAAGGTTCGGGTACAGCAGGGCGATGTCTTTACGTCCATTGTCGACGGGTTAGCTCTGGCGACCGCTGGTAGGGGAACGACCGCCGCTTAATGTCGGCCGACGGGGGATCGAGTCCTAGCCTATAGATTTAATTGAAAGCGCGACCGACCCCATCTCAAAAAACATAATGAAAACATCAGTTTATTATGCAAATCCTACCAAAAACAGTGCTTTTGTTTTACAAATGCTGCGTTCTTCTGGATAAGGGATTATTTGAATTAAAACAAATTTTATAAATAGACAGTACTTTTGATTTGGGTGGTCATGAAGATGGTGCGGGTGGCACAAACGATCTGAGTAACCCTTCTTTTTTTGCGGTTAAGCAATAGAGAAGGAAGAGGCTCAGGACGCTGGATCTGCATCGAAGGGGGATATGATGCAGACAAACAGTCAGGAAATTTTCTTCGACAAAGACAGTCTGATCGTAAGCAAGACGAACCTTAAGGGTCATCTTACCTACATGAATGACGTCTTTTTAGATGTGGCGGGATATAGCGAGCAGGAGCTTGTCGGTAAGCCACACAACGTAATCCGACATCCAGACATGCCGCGGTGCGTTTTCAAGCTTCTTTGGGACCAGTTGCAGCAGGGCAACGAGGTTTTCGCTTACGTGGTCAATTCGACAAAGAGTGGTGACTATTACTGGGTTCTCGCACATGTCACCCCGAGCTTCGATCAGCATGGGGAGATCATCGGGTACCATTCAACCCGGCGCGTCCCTGACGCGGGCATTGTGAAAGAAACAATTATCCCGCTTTACAAAGACCTGCTCCGGATTGAACAAAGCCATGACAGCCGGAAAGCAGGGCTTGAAGCTTCCTATCAAAAGCTACTCGATATCCTAGCTGAACAAGATATTGGCTATGACGAGTTCGTCGCCCATCTGATGCATGCGGCCTGAGGACAAGATCATGAAAAACCTCTTTTCAAGAAAGCCGGTTGATGCCGTATCAACCGCATCGCGACCTACCGGTGTGAACGATAAAATCGCTGAAGTCATCTCTGTGTGTGAACGTGTGAGTCAGGGAGACTTTGAAGCCCGAGTGCGTAATGTCCCGGAAGAGCCGGGTTCCGCCCGCGATCTTTGTGTGCGGCTGAATGAGCTCATCGACAGGACTGACGCCTATATAAGGGAATCGACGGCCTGCCTCGGTTATATGGAGCGCAATCAGTATTTCCGCCGGATATCGGAAGTCGGCATGTTGGGGTCATTCCTCGTTGCGTCAAAGACCATCAATGCTGCTGCTGACGGTGTTGAGCAGAAGATGACCAACTTTGAAGAGCTGGCCCTATCGCTGGAAAAAGCTGCGACAACGCTGAACGAATGTGCGGGTGAAATGCGCCGCTCCAGCGGTACGTCAGAGGAACAGGCGACCACAGTTGCAGCCGGCGCAGAAGAAGCGTTGACCAATGTGCAGACAGTGGCGGCAACCGCGGAAGAGCTGAACTCATCAGTGGCTGAGATCAACCGCCAAATTACTCAATCGACCGAGATGACCGCTAATGTTGGTACAGAAAGCCGGACAGTAGGTGAGGCGATTGGTGAGCTGTCACAAACCTCTGAGCAGATCGGTGTCATTGTGGAACTGATCAGCGGCATTGCCGCCCAAACCAATCTACTCGCCCTCAATGCAACTATTGAAGCGGCACGCGCAGGTGAGGCGGGTAAGGGGTTTGCCGTGGTTGCCAGCGAGGTTAAGGCGCTTGCTTCTCAGACGGCGAAGGCGACTGAGGAGATTGAGACCCAGGTGGGGGCTGTCCAGGAAGGGACGGGACGCGCTGTTTCTTCCATTGACCGTGTGACGGCAACTGTTGCGGACCTCAATGAAGTCTCGGGGGCCATTGCTGCGGCTGTTGAAGAGCAGGGAACAGCAACCACGGAAATTGCCCGGAGCATGTCAGAAGCGTCGAAGGGTGTGGGCGACATTTCTGAAGGCATTGCGACCGTTTCGCGCAATGTGCAGGAAGTGAACCAGGGATCGAGCGACGTGCTCAGGATTTCTGAAGAGCTTTCTACTCACGCAAAAGAGCTTAAGCAGAGCCTGGAAAGAAAAACGGCCTAGGTTTCGCAATTTATCTTTGATGGTCTTGTGGGTCGGGTATGGTGCGTCGGTCACCGCCCGATCACCTGACCATGGACAGATAAATGGCCACGCCTGCTTTGCAATCTGATTGCTCACGATGTGCGGCGCTTTGCTGTGTGACCTTTGAGTTTGAGGTGTCGGACGACTTTGCCATCCATAAACCTGCCGAAACCGCATGCCCAAATCTGGATCAAGCGGGCCAATGCAAGATTCATAACAAGCTCGAGGACAAGGGGTTTCGTGGCTGTGCTGTGTTTGAGTGTTACGGTGCCGGTCAGCGGGTGACCCAGGACATGTTTGGCGGGCGGTCCTGGCAGGATGATGTCTCGCTTCTTCAGCCTATGTCTCGACGCTTCAGGCAGGTGCGCCGTCTTCACGAACTGCTGATGCTGCTTGAGGCGGCGTCGACGCTGTCTTTGTCCGCAGACGACGAAGCAACCCGGTTGAAATATCTTGAAGCGGTTGACGACCTTGTCGATGAGTTGCCTACTGAAAAGGCATTTGCCGATGTGGCAGGACAGGTGCATGCTTTCTTGCGAACGCTGAAGGCTTATGTGACCTCTAGTCAGGGTGCTCACTAGAACTTTTATTGATAGAGAGTGGTGCCCGCCGGCCAGATGGTCAATCAACTTAAAGTCGAATGGCCGGGGTTGGAAACCGGCGGGCAAAGCACGATGCGTCCATTGGCTTTGTCTGAACTAGAGCTTTGATCTTGGCGGATCTAGCGTCAAACAAAGCAGTCAGGCCGCGGAATCAATCCCGTGCCAGAGTAAATCTAAAGCTCGATTTCTTGTCCGTCTGTCACCTAGATGACAGTTGATTTTCTTATTTTCCGTCTGTGCCAGTGTCCAAAAGTGTACCCCTGTCCAAGCTTGTACCAGCTTTCAAATTTGTAGTGCTCTTCAAGTTTTGCGAGCATGTTGTTGTGTTGGGATAGGTTGAAGTTCGGGACAGGAGGTCGCCCATGAAACCCGCAATTGACGTGCTGATGGTTGAAGCCACTAAAGGCGGGCTTCCGCTCCTGGATGAAAAAGACATTGCTAGTCTTGGGCCTCACGAATTGAATGGACCCTATGAAAGCCGGAACCTGGGAGATCTGTTTGGGCTGACACAGTATGGTGTGATGATGGAAACGCTCCCTCCCGGTTCACGGTCTTCTATCCGTCATTGGCACACCAAGTCTGATGAATTTGTGATGGTGTTGGATGGTGAGCTCACCCTGATTACAGATGACGGAGAGACGCTTATGACGCCGGGAATGGTGACAGGTTTTCGTGCTGGTGAAGCAAATGCCCATCACCTGATCAATACCTCTGACGCCGATGCTCGGTTTCTTGTCGTTGGTACCCGTATTCCGGGAGACGAAGTTCACTATCCGCACGATGATTTCAAATGGGCTGTGAATGAGGACGGGACCTGGTATGCGGCCCGCAAAGATGGCACGCCTTACTGAGAGGGGTCGGCTGAAAATCCAACTAGTCCGGGGATGCAGTCTCCAGCATGGCGTTGAGGGCAGCGCGGTTAAGGACAGTGCCGCGGGTAATGACGGTATCTACCGAGCGGCTGTTGGCGATGTCGTCAAGCGGGTTGGCCGCGAGAAGCACGAGCTCGCTGCTTTTCCCAAGTTCAATGGTGCCCATCTGGTCTTCCAGTCCGAAGAATTCGGCTGGGCGGAGAGTCGCGCTTGCGAGGGCTTCTTGAGGAGATAAGCCTGCCTGGACGAGCATCTCCATTTCCAGATGTAGACTGAAGCCGGGTGTCAGCAGGCCGATAGGTGTGTCGGTGCCTGCCATGATGGGGACACCTGCCTCATGGAGCTGCTTCACCATGCCCAAGGACCAGTCGGCGAAGGCGATGTATGCCGGGTCAATAGGAGTGTCCGCTGCCCCGTCGGCAAAAGTGTTCCAGCGATCGCGGACGGATGCAGGCAGATATTTGAAGCGAGCCCTTTGTTGTGGTTCCAGGAACTGCCGGAGGGCACCGCGTGTATTGAGGGCAAGCGTCGGTGTCTGAAAGACCTTTGCTTCGCCGAGCGCATTGATAACGGTTCTGCAGCGACCCGCATCCTGAGATGCAAAGGCGACAGGTCGTTGGGCTGCGTGGATTGACGAACGCAGCGTACTGCCTTCCTCTTTTATGCCAGCACGCAGCATGGCTTGCCGCTCCGCCAGGAGCACTGCGGACTTATCGGAACAGGCAAGGCCAATATTGCGCAGGTGTTCCATGCCACGCACACCTGCGGCAATCACTGCTTCCGCGTCCATGCTGAGGGGGATGTGAGATGTTACGGGAAGGCCGCGTTCTGCTGCACGGGCGACCAGGGCACGAAAGACCTCGGGCTTCAGCATCTCGTATGATTTGATCAGGCTCGCCCCAGCTGCTGCAAGTTCATCGACGATCCGTTCAGCATCTTCGGGTGTTGCTGCACCGTCCGAAATGTTGGGGAACCGGGCTGGTGTGCCATCGTAAACGCGGGGAAAGCCGTCAATGAGCGGTCCGGCAAAATAAATTTCTGGGGCCTCGGGTCCACGTTCTTTCGCGATTTCCTGCACCAGGAGGGTTTCAGATAACAGTCCCCCGGTATCGCGGACGCGGGTGATGCCGTTGGCGACAAAGAGGGGAAGTGCTGTGTTGCCGATCTCTTTATCGAAGGTGAGGTGTACATGGGCGTCCCAGAGGGCGGGGATCAGGAACTTGCCCGTGCCATCAAGCGTATCGACAGGTACAAGCGTGGCGATGCTGCCATGATCACCAACAGCTGCGATGGTGCCGTCGCCAATCAGGACATCCTGGTTCTTTGTTTCGCCTGCGACCGGGTCGATGATCGTGACGTTCTGGATCAGCAGCTGGGCAAGCGCGGGTGATGCGAAGGAGAAGCCCCCGATCATTGCGAAGATTAAACTTCTAAGTCTCTTGCCGAACCCTGTGCCCATTATGCCCTCCCACGGTGATGGCTTTCATAGTGGGAGGGTGCTGCCGATAACGCAACGGATTTGGGCGTTAGATCCAGCGGCGGGTTTGAGCCTTATAGTCCAGATATTCCTCGCCGAACGTCTCCTCCATCTTCTTTTCTTCAAACGGGATGTACCAACGACTGGTGATCACAAAGAAAGCTATGACAACCAAGAAGGGGGTTGCGGTTCCGAGACCGATGGCGATCCCTGTGAGAAGAAGAACAAAACCCAGATACATTGGGTTTCGGCTGATCCTGAATACGCCAGCAGTTACCAGGCGATCCGGAGTATTGAAGGTTTTGATGTTGGTGCCGATGCGGGAAAAGAGGCGCGCACCTGAAATGGTAAGGCCCATCCCGCTGGCGATGACGATCGCCGCCAATAGGGGTTGATCGATCACCTGACCAATAGGTGCTAACAGATGAAGTGCCACCATGACGAGTATGGAAATGGCGACCAGGGTCGGCGGGAGAAGTTTTTGCATACGGGCCTCGGCTTTTGTGACTCTCCAAGCTTAGCCGAGTGAACAGGATTCATGATGAGTGAAACATGTCCGTTTGTAACAGTGTGTAACGGCGTGGGATGTCGTCTGACCAGATGCTTTGTTAGAGAGACTAATCCATGCAGCCGCCAGAAGGGTTTGAATCCCACTTTCGTAAGAGTCCACTCACAGACCCGTGGGAGCCGCTTTACTCCAAAAAAACTGATAAAGCCGTTGTGTTGGGTTTCTTTGCCAGTGAGCAGCACACAAACTCGCGCGGTTTTGTGCATGGCGGGTTGCTGAGTGCGCTTGCGGACAATGCGATGGGGCTCTCCTGTGCCGTACAGCATGACGCGGTTGGAGGATTGGTGACGGTCAATCTCAATGTTGATTTTCTGGGGACTGCACGGCTCGGGCAATGGATTGAGATTAATTCACCTTTCACCAAAACGGGTCGCACACTTGATTTTGCCCAGGCATTTGTAACTGCCGACGGTGCTATTTGCGCCCGGGCAAATGCAACCTTCAGGGTGCTGTCGTCAAATGATAGCAGGAAGAGCTAGCTTGCCTGCTTTCGCTTCGCCTTGGCAGTAGTCTTTTTCGTCTTCGTTTTGGCCGCCGGTTTTTTTCGGGTTGTTGTCGCCGTGCTTTTGACGGGCCTTTTCTTCTTTCGTGCTTTGACCTTCGCGCTGACACGGGCGACTTCCGCTTCAAGCAGGGCTGTCGATGCGTCGTCCAATTCCGCGAAGGCTTCGCGCATGTAAGTCGAGATTTTGGCGAGATCCTCAATGGATTCATGCGCGGCGATGAGGCCGAAGTCCAGGCTATCTTCGCGAGATAGGACGGTGATGTTGAATGCCTGATAGTCGATCAGGACGGATACGGGATAAATTGCGGAGAGTTTTGCATCACCCAGATAAAGCGGATGGCGCCAGCCAGGCACATTGGAGATGATGACATTGGTGGGCGGCATGGAGAAGTCGCCGGCGCCGACCAGTTGGGGGATCAGCGCTGAAAGGCCAAAAATCGTGGCGTAGTTTTGCGCCGCGGTCGAGGTGAGGCCGCTGATCTTTTTCTTTTGCCCCGCCGCCCATTTGGACACCGCCTGCAGGCGTTTAACCGGGTCTTTGATATCGGATCCTGTCGTGGCGGCAAAGATCGAAACATTGTTGCCTTCTTGCTCCGCGCCAGCCTGGCGCACGGACACAGGGACGCCTGCAAGGATAGGCTTCTCTGGAAGCTCTCCAATTTCCTTCAGGTACTTGCGGATGGCGGCGCCAGAGATCGCAATGACGACGTCATTCACGGTTGCGTCGAAGTCTTTTGCGATTTCCTTTGTACGCGAGAGAGGAAGAGAGAAGACGTCCAGATGGCGGTGCCGCGTGATTGCGACATTGAAGGGTGTTTTGGGCGCTTGTGAGCGACCGAGGGACGGCATGTTGCCATGAGTGAGTTTGTCCAGCTCCCCGCGTATAAAGTTTCCGGTGATCTGGCTCAGCGAACTTACCTGTTCAAAAGCATCTTCCATCGTATGGCGCAGTGCGGCGACGAAAGATTCTTTGTCGGGGGCTGGGCGCTTCTTTTTCGGGATCTGCCAGATTGGGTGCAGCGGGCCTGAGGCGCTCTTTTTGGGTGAGAGAGCGCTTTGCACCAGAGCCATGCCGGCGACGCCGTCGATTAGCGCGTGATGGGTCTTGAAATAGACGGCGATGCGGTTCCCCTCCAGACCGTCGATGAAATAGAGCTCCCAGAGCGGGCGATTGCGGTCAAGCATGGGTTCATGGAGGCGCTCGACCAGCCGCATGAGCTGGTCTTTGTCGCCGGGGGCGGGAAGAGCCACAAAGCGGATGTGATAGTCCAGATCGACCTTGTCATCTTCGATCCAGCTCGGCCAGACATCCAGCTTACTCCAGTCTGAATGAAGCTTCTGATTAAAGGGAGCGGAGGCACTCATATCGCCGAAGCGCTTCATGAGATTGGGCACGAAATCACGGCGTGCGGCATATTTTTTGGGAAGATCAAATATCTGCACACTGGCAATGTGCATTGGGCACTCGATGCTTTCCGCCTGCAAAAAGGCGGCATCCTGAACACTTAATCGTCTCATTCACTTCCTCCCCCTCGGCGGTGGGCTGCTCCGTGGCAGCCTTCCGGCTAAAGAATTATGGGTGAGGAAGCCGGGCGCGTCAGCCTCAAATCGACGTTTTGCCCTGAAGGTGCGGCGTTTGGGCGCGTGGTTGACGCGAGCGTCAGATTCGTCCTAAAATCTATTTTGCGTATTTATAGTACGCAAAATAATCGCCTCAATAGAGGTGACTGTCGACGCGGATGGTTTTGGGAGGGGACATTGGTCCAGGTTACTTACATTGAGCATGATGGAACGACCCATGAAGTCGATGCGACGGAAGGGCATTCCCTGATGGAAGTCGCGATTGAGAAGATGATCCCTGGCATTGACGGGGACTGTGGCGGGGCCTGTGCTTGCGCCACCTGCCATGTGCTGGTTGATGAGGCCTGGCTCGCCAAGACCGGTGAGAAAGACGATATGGAAACCAGCATGCTTGAATTTGCAGAGGGTATCCAACCTAACAGTCGGTTGGCCTGTCAGATCAAAGCGAGCGCTGATCTAGACGGCATCGTTGTTCGACTGCCTGAAGCACAGCACTAAAGACCAATTCGGAGGAAACTATTATGAGCCAAGCTGCCGTAAAACCTGAAGAGAGTGCGATTCCTGATCCCTACTCCATTCCTCTTGAAGAGATTGATATGGGGAAGGCTGCGCTCTATCCGGCGCAAGCACACTGGGCCTATTTTGAGCGTCTTCGGAAAGAAGACCCGGTCCACTTTTGTGAGTCAGACGAGTTTGGGCCCTATTGGTCGATTACGAAGTTCAACGACATCGTCCATGTGGATACCCACCATCATCAGTTTTCGTCGGAACCGCAGATCGTGATCGGTGATGCTGAAGATTTTCAGCCGCCTATGTTTATCGCCATGGATCAGCCGAAGCATGATGTGCAGCGCAAAGTGGTGACGCCTGCCGTTGCACCCGTGCAGCTCTCTGAGATTGAGCCTCTCATCCGTCAGCGTGTCGGCAATGTGCTGGACAGTCTGCCCGTTGGGGAAACCTTTAACTGGGTTGACCGCGTGTCGATTGAACTCACGACGCAAATGCTTGCGACCCTGTTTGACTTCCCCTTCGAAGAACGTCGGAAATTGACCTACTGGTCTGACATTTCAGCGTCTGGTCCGCAGGTGGGTGACGATTCCATCACGGAAGAGTTCCGCTTGCAGGAGCTCACCAAGTGTTTGGAGGAGTTCAATGTGCTTTGGCAGGAGCGGAAAGCGCAGCCGCGGAAGAATGATTTCATTTCGCTGATGGCGCACCATCCTGACATGCAGGACATGGATCCGATGGAATATCTCGGGAACCTGATGCTGCTCATCGTTGGTGGCAATGACACCACACGGAACTCCATGTCAGGCGGTGTTGTGGCGCTTAACCAGAACCCGGCCGAATATGACAAGCTGCGGGCAGACCCTTCGCTCATTCCGAACATGGTGTCAGAGATCATTCGCTGGCAGACACCGCTTGCGCACATGCGCCGCAACGCGACGGAAGATGTTGAGCTTGGTGGCAAGACCATCAAGAAGGGCGACAAGGTTGTCATGTGGTACATCTCGGGGAACCGGGATGATGAAGTCATCGACCGCCCGGACGAGTTCATCATTGATCGGCCGAAAGCGCGTCACCACGTTTCCTTCGGCTTCGGCATTCACCGCTGCATGGGCAACCGGCTTGCTGAAATGCAGATCAAGATCCTTTGGGAAGAAATTCTAAAAAGGTTCAGCAATGTTGAACTTGTGGGCGAGCCGGTTCGGGTCCACTCAAACTTTGTGATGGGGTATTCGGACCTGCCTGTAAAATTACATAAAAAATGAGGTTACCCGTGTCCCCAGCCGGACAGCGTATTGGTCCGGTTTTGCGCCTTTTCCAGGGAGGCGCCGCCGCCGCTCATCCCCCATGAGCGGCGGTTTTTTTGAGCAGAAGGGCTCTTGTTGCGTTTGACCTTATTTGGGGAGCATGGGAGCGTGCTCCAATTGTTGTGCCTCAGGAGCGGTACGTGATGCGAGAGGTTTTGTGCGCAGGATTCTTACGGTTTTAGTGCTGTGTCTATGTGTGAGTGGGTGTGTGTCTGAGAAGGGCGAGCCCATGTCTGCTGGTGAGCGCTATTTCCATCCCAGTGGCTATTTTGCCTGTGATGTTCCTGGCAACAGGCAGGGGTTTTCTTCAAATGGGCGGGTGGAGCGCTCGGGTGCCTGGGTGACTTTCCGTGATGTGACGAATCCTGAAATGAAGCTAGAGATTGTCGGAGCACCGCTGCATAGCATCTACCAGAAAGAATATGGGGAGAAGGGTGTTTTTGCGGGTGGGGTATGGCGTGCGGAGTTTGAACGTGGCCATGTCTTTTTGATCGCTGAAAGGGCTGTCGTCTTAAGCAATGGACACCCTGCCCGTTTAGGTGTTCTTCAAACGCCCTATTGGCCTGAAGATGCGTCTTACATGGGGGCATTTCTCGCTGAGAGCTATCGAACAAGCGAGTCGACACCGCCTGCGGTCTTCACGATTGCCAATCTCGTCATCGGTGAGACGCACTACACTGCCTATTACTTTGTTCCTGCCCGGATGTTTCTTTCTCCTGAGATTCCTTTGCGTGATGTCGAACAGGTGAAAGAGGGGCTTCTCAGGCGAAAGGACCGGGTTGCTGCGGTGGTGACAGATGCGATGACGGCTTGGTTGTCGACATGCGCCCTCACCGGTTTTGCAAAAGCTCAAATCCCTTATGAACCGCCGGTCCGCTGAGGGTTGCTGTGCGCTCTTAAACTCACTCTTCCCTGTTGGAGAGCAAGAAAGACATCAGGATGAGGAAGGATGCCATCCATACATAGAAGCCCCATCCCAGGCTATCAATGTGGGTGTGGTTGGTGATCCATATTCTGGAGCGGAAAGACAGGAGCCCGATAAGAAAGGCACAGGCACCCGCCACGCCGGCTGCGCGGGTGCTGCCTTTTGCGGCAAACCAGACCGCTAAAAAGAAAGCAATGTTTGCGAACCAGGGAAATTCCAGAATGAGGGCGCCGTACCATGCGGTTAGCAGAAGTCTCCACCCCTCTACCACCTCTCCATCCACCAGGTTAAGGCCCGGCAGGGTCAGTGAAACGCAGTACAGAAGAAGCGCGGCCCCCAGCCGATAGTTTTTTGGGGGGATTGCTGTGTTTTCGGGTCTGTTCATCGGAGTGTCCTTGGTACTGAACAGGCCGGACTGTTCTGAAATCGGTAAACTTCCGGGCAGAATACTAATTTCTGAGAGACCTGATAGGGCCTTTAACAGCTTGGGTAGCGGTTCGTGCCGTACCTATTGTCGTACGGTTTGGCTTGCGTTGTTCCTGCATAATATGGAAAGTTGACGCCAACGTCATTTTGACCCCAAGGCTTTTGGGGTCTGATCTTTGGAGGAACCATGTCGCAATCGGCCGTGCTTGATCGTGAAGCTAAAGATTTTGATCCCTATTCCATCCCGCTCGAAGAGCTGGATATGGCGAACGGGGACTATTTCCAGAACCAGCAGCATCTGGCGTTGTTTGAACGCCTGCGTAAAGAGGACCCTGTCCACTTCTGCGACAGCGATGTTATTGGCCGGTTTTGGTCCATCACCCGGTACGAAGACATTGTGGCCGTGGACACAAACCACAAGCAGTTCTCTTCAGAGCCATCCATATTCCTGACGACGCTTGAAAATGAAGCGCGGGATAATGAGGGGTTCCAGCCGGAAACGTTCATCGCGATGGACCAGCCAAAGCATGATGTGCAGCGGAAGGCTGTGACCCCTGCTGTTGCGCCACCTGCGCTGGCTGAGCTTGAGCCGCTGATCCGCGAGCGTGTCGGCAAAGTGCTCGACAGTCTGCCTGTCGGTGAAACGTTCAACTGGGTAGAGAAAGTCTCTATTGAGATTACGACACAGATGCTGGCGACCCTGTTTGACTTTCCGTTCGAGGATCGCCGGAAGCTGACCTACTGGTCTGACATTACAACTGCAGACCCTGTGACGCTTGAGGAGTATGGCCTGACGGAAGAAGAGCGGCGGGCTCACCTTCTAGAGTGTTTGGAAACTTTTGGCCGGCTTTATGCCGAGCGGGCAGAACTGCCGCCGGCTAATGATTTCATTTCTCTCATGGCGCACAACCCGGCCATGAAAGATATGGACCCGATGAACCTGCTTGGGAATCTCATTCTTCTGATTGTTGGCGGCAATGACACGACGCGGAACTCCATGTCCGGTGGCGTTCTTGCTCTCCACAATCATCCGGATCAGTTTGCCAAGCTGAAAGCTGACCCTTCTCTGATCCCGAATATGGTCTCAGAAATCATCCGCTGGCAGACGCCTCTGGCCTATATGCGCCGGACAGCTCTGGAAGATGTCGAGTTCCAGGGCAAGACCATTAAGAAGGGTGACAAGGTCGCCATGTGGTACGTGTCGGGCAACCGCGATGACAGCGTCATTGACCGTCCCAATGAATTCCTCATTGATCGTCCGAAGGCGCGCCAACACCTGTCCTTTGGCTTCGGTATTCACCGGTGCATGGGTAACCGTGTCGGCGAGATGCAGGTTCGCATCCTTTGGGAAGAGATTCTGAAGCGTTTCGACCGCGTCGAAGTTGTAGGTGAGCCCAAACGGCTTCACTCCAGCTTTGTGATGGGGATCACCGACCTGCCGGTTGTCGTCCATCCGCTTAAATAAGCGCCTTTTAAGCCCCGATTTTGACTGAAAAGGCCCGGTTCGCCGGGCCTTTTTGCATTGTCAGACCCTGTTAAGGCCCATTTGCTACGATTAAGGCCTTATTGACCCTGCGTGAAGAGTCCCTATATGTAAAGTTGACGCATGCGTCACTATTACCCTAGTGTGCGTCAAAACCAGCGAAATCTATTCGGAGGAACCATGTCCCAGGCTGCCGTGAAAGACGACCAACAGGCGTTTGATCCCTATTCAATTCCCCTTGAGGAGCTGGATGTTGCGCAGCCGGAGTATTTCTCCAACCAGCTGCATTGGGGTCTGTTTGAGCGTCTTCGGAAAGAAGATCCGGTTCATAAGGCGCACTCCGAAGAGTTTGGCGACTATTGGTCGGTGACCCGCTATCAGGACATCATGCATGTCGATACGAACCACCAGATTTTCTCCTCAGAGCCCACGATCGTGCTGCCGGATCTGGAAGAGGATTTCGCGCCTGAAATGTTCATCGCGATGGATCAGCCAAAGCATGACATTCAGCGGAAAGTCGTGTCGCCTGCGGTCGCACCGCCAGCACTGGCAGAACTTGAAGGCTTGATCCGCGAACGCGTCGGCAAGGTTCTGGACAGTCTGCCTGTTGGCGAAACATTCAACTGGGTCGACAAGGTTTCTATCGAGATCACGACGCAGATGCTGGCAACTCTCTTTGACTTCCCATTTGAAGAGCGTCGTAAGCTTACCTTCTGGTCTGACGTTACAACGGCCGGCCCTGACGGTGGTGACACGGGACTTGATGAGGATGAGCGCCGCGCAGAGCTTCTTGTCTGTCTGGAGACGTTCTCCAAACTGCTGGCAGAGCGTGCTGCGCAGCCGCCGAAGCCTGACTTTATTTCTTTGATGGCACACGATCCCAAGATGGCGAAACAGCAGCCGTTTGAACTTCTTGGCAACCTGATGCTGTTGATCGTTGGCGGGAATGACACGACACGGAACTCCATGTCCGGTGGTGTGCTCGCGCTCAATCAAAATCCAAAAGAGTATGAGAAGCTGAAGGCTGATCCGTCTTTGATCCCGAACATGGTGTCAGAAATCATCCGTTGGCAGACGCCACTGGCTTACATGCGCCGGACGGCTCTCGAGGACACCGAGCTTGGTGGTAAGCAGATCAAAAAGGGCGATAAGCTTGCCATGTGGTACATCTCAGGTAACCGGGATGAGACGGCAATTGATCGTCCAAACGAATTCCTGATTGATCGTCCAAATGCACGGAAACACCTGTCCTTCGGTTTTGGTATTCACCGCTGCATGGGTAACCGTCTTGCGGAAATGCAGATCCGGATTCTCTGGGAAGAAATCCTGAAGCGCTTCGACAAGGTCGAGGTCGTGGGTAAAGAGACGCGCGCCAATTCCGTCTTCGTCCATGGCATCACGGATCTGCCGGTTCGGGTGCATCCCAAATAAGGTTTCTCGATTTCGAGACAGAGAAAGCCCGGCAGTTATGCCGGGTTTTTTTGTTGGAGCTGTTTTAGCGGAATGCTGCCAGGACGTGGCGGGCCAATGTTCTGGGGCTCCGCGCGATGGGGCCAAAGAGGGGAGACGGGTCGAAATAGGCGACCCTTTCTTTCACCAGGCCGTTCTCTAGAAGGACCTTGTCGATGACAGGCAGTCTTTGCTCGCTCCGCCCGATGGGCACAATCATGGTCCAATCGATGAACACGAGATTGTCGCTGCCTGATCCACCGTGCACATCTCCCTGCGTACCCGGAAAGCGGGTAAGGATTTTCCGGAACGCCCGACGCGCCGCCTTTTTTCCATGCAAGGGCTCCGACAATGGCTGGATAAGCAACACATCTTCATGCAGGGGAGCCATGAGATCTTCCAGAGTCGGATTGCTCCAGACCTCGCGAAACTGCTGAATGAATGGGTGGTCACTTGGTGCGGCGTTGGTCATGCGTCTGTCCTCCTGGAGCGGTGAGTGTGGACAAGCCACCGACGTGTGGGAGGAGCCAGCCTGTGTTTTCAGCGGCAGACCACTTTTTTACAGATTGGGGGTTTACGGATTCCAGCAAATCAGTTCATGCTTACCTTGTTTTCAACCATTGAAAGGAGGTGATCCGATGTCCAGTGAGATTTCGTCGCTAGCTCGGAAGAGAAAGCGTGTCCAGGGGATGATGGAGCAGCCTTCACCTACCTCCTAATACGCTAGGCCGCTCTTGCGGCGGCCACTCGAGCGAGTTAGCGCGCTCACGCTTAGGGATCGTTCTTTCGGGAACGATCCCTTTCATGTTTGAGGCAAGTCTGTTACGCCGTCAGCGTTTCTATGTGGGCGCGAAGGAGCTGCCGTGCCCGACTTAAATTAGCCTTGGTCGGGCTCACCGCCGCCTGCAGTCCTACGCCGTTGATGAGGGAGACGAGAGTTTCGGCTTCCGCATTGGCATCTTTGCCCGGCACTGCATCCTCAATCAGTTCGGCCAGCTCCGCGGCCCATTCTGCATGGCGCGCGTCGTTTTCTGCGGCCAGGGTGTTGTCGACAGTTGCCGCACTCCAGAAGGCGATCCACACTTTCCACTCGCGCAGCCGGTCCTGGTCGGCGGGCAGTAAGGCTTCCGCAACGCGAAGGAGTGCTTGCCGCTTGTCTGTGTCGTCGCTGAAAGTGGCGCGGGCGCGATCCCCGGTGACATCATAGGAGGCGCGGAGGGAGGCGAGCATTAGTGCCTCCCGGTCTGCGAAATAGTGGGTAATCCGGCCCGTGGTACAGTCGGCTTCTGCCGCGATTTTTCGCATGGTGACCCCGTCAAAGCCTTCTGCGGCGATGACGCGCCAACTGGCCTCAATCAGCTCCCGTCTTCGTTTTTCGTGGTCGACTATTTTCGGCATTGGCAGAACTTAGCCGTTTTTCTCTCTTTACACAACAAATGTTTTGTAATAAGTGTTTTTACAGAACAAGCGTTTCGTAAAGGAGATCGGGCATGCTGGAGTTTCTGCAGGGGCTGTTGGCCATTCGCGATTATGACCAGATAGGAATCCTTCTGGTTTTGTTGCTGGGGGAGGTTGCGCTGACCTGGATCCTGGGCCGGAAATATTACGAAGCATCGGACACATTTTGCTCCGTTGTGATGGGGCTCTTTTATGCAGGCAGTCTTGCGCTGGCGGCTGGCACTGTTCTGGTCCTCTATTATTGGATCTACCAGTTTGCCTTTTTCGATATTGATTGGATGAGCAGTGTCGCGCTGATCCTAGCGGCTTACGTCTTTGTCGATTTTTTGTTCTATTGGTATCATCGCGCCATACACGAGGTGCGGCTTGGTTGGGCGGCACATGTAAACCACCATTCAAGTCAGCAATACAATGTGGGGACGGCGCTGCGCGCGTCTTTTGCCGAAGCGTGGATTGAGCCTTTCTTTCTGATCCCGGCAATTCTTATCGGGATCAATCCGATCATGGTGATCGCTTTGATGTCACTCAATCACCTCTATCAGTACTGGCTGCACACGCGGCATATCGGAAAGCTTGGGGTGCTGGAATATGTGATGAATACACCGTCCAATCATCGTGTGCATCACGGCTCGAACCTGCAATATTGCGATAAGAATTACGGTGGCACGTTCATTGTCTGGGACCGTCTGTTTGGCACCTACGAAATGGAAGATGAGGAAGTCGTTTACGGCATCCGCCATCAGCTGGAGACCCGCAATCCCATCAAGGCAACATTTCATGAGTGGATTGATCTAGGGCGTGACATCAAGTCGTCGGGGTCGGTCAGGAATGCGCTGGGCCATTTGTTCCAGCCACCCGGTTGGGCACCTGATGGCAAGGGGGAACTGACCCGGGACTTGCAAGCCCAGATGCGGCTGGAGGCGCGACGGTAAGCGGCTGCTAATTGGTCTTGTCCATTTCTCCCTATTGGACGTGTTGATGGGTCCATGGGTGTGCGACAAAGCTTGGGGTTCAACCAGCTTGGGAGGGGATGATGGAACAGGGTATTGGCGCGTCCTATAGCGGTGAAGCAGAAACCAACACCCTCGGACAGCCAGTCGGCGCTGCCGTTTCAAGCTGGTGGCCGCGTCAGCATCCACCCCATACGGAAATGAGGGGGCGCTTCTCTACCCTTGTGCCTCTAGATCCCGTTGCTCATTCCCGAGACTTGTTTGAGGCCTTCGCCGAAGACAGAGACGGGCGCAACTGGACGTACCTTCCTCATGGACCGTTTGCCGAGTTCTCTCATTTTGAGCGCTGGATGAAAGGCGTGTGCCAGCAGGCCGACATGCAGTTTTACGCGATCGTAGATGCGGCCCTCGGCCGGGCGGTTGGAGTCGCGAGCTATCTCAGAATAAAGCCTCGGGCGGGTTCCATTGAGGTGGGCTATCTCAATTTCTCGCCGCTTCTCCAACGACGTCCCGCTGCAACGGAAGCGATGTTTCTGATGATGCGCCGCGCGTTCGTGGAAGCCCAATACCGGCGGTATGAGTGGAAATGCGATGTACTCAATGCGGCCTCTCGCAACGCGGCGGCCCGACTGGGCTTTCGCTTTGAGGGCGTTTTTCGGCAGGCGCTTGTTTACAAAGGGCGGGATCGTGACACCGCCTGGTTTTCCATTCTGGACCGGGAGTGGCAGGTTCTGGAACCCGCTTATGAAGAATGGCTGGAGGGCGTGGCGAACTCTCCCGACGGTCGGCAACGCGAGTCCTTAAGACTCACGATTAAACGTCAGATGGCAAACGCTGGATGGCCAATGCCGGATACGACTTTCTGATTCTTGGCGCTTGCGGGGCTATGTACCTATCGGCACAGTGGAGCTTTGTTCTTGGTTGGGGATGGTTCCGGTGCGACGCTTTTTTCTCTATGCCGTTGTGACCTTTGTTGGGGCTGGCTTCGTACTCAGCCTTGCCTTTCTGCGGGGGCTTTCCGACTTTGACCTGTCAGGCTATGAGCAGGCCGAGATCCAGTTCTCCACAGATCAGGGATTGATGTCGGGTACGCTGGTTCTGCCATCGGGTATCGATCAGCCTCCGATTGCGGTGTTTGTTCATGGCGACGGTCCGCAGGACCGGTTTGGGAGCGATGGCTATCTGATCCCTATGCGCCTTCTGCTGGAAGCAGGGATTGGGGTCTTCTCTTGGGACAAGCCGGGCATTGGTGGCAGCGAAGGGAATTGGCTTCACCAATCCATGAATGACCGGGCGGAGGAAACGTCCGCCGCTCTTGCTGCTATCCAAGGGGTGGACGGCGTCGACCCGGCGAAGGTGGGTTTCCTTGGCTTCTCTCAAGCAGGCTGGGTGGTTCCCGAGGCGGTTGGTCCCGGATCCGCTGCTGCTTTCGCCATACTGGTTGGCGGGGCGACAAACTGGGAAGATCAAGGAGCCTACTACGGGCGCCAGCGTGACAGGCTGGGGCTCCGGACAAATGAGCGCGCGCCGATGAGTGCGGACCGGGAAGCATTCGTTCTTCGCAATCAGGCGTCAGATGCGACGGTGTCGCTCGGAAAGATCAGCGTTCCCTTCCTGGCGCTGTTCGGGAGTGAAGATCTGAATGTTGATCCTGATCACAATGCGGCAATTTATACGCGGCTGACGGGTGCTCTTCGGTCTGAGAACAAGATTATGATTGTCGACGGGGCGACACACGGCTTGCTGCGGGCAAGCCTGTTCAACTACCAGCTATCGTCCGATTGGCCTGGCTGGGCGGTGCCTGCGTTTGTGCTCGCCGGGCGTTATGCGTTCGCACCCGGCGTGTGGGACGAGATGGCCGACTGGATCAAGGCGGTCATCCCCGCCGAAGATTGAAACCGGAACAAGTGTCACAGTCTGATGGGGAGTTGGCTAATCGGTCTCCCCGTGAAGCTTGCTATCGCATTGGCGATGGCGGCACCGGCGGCAACGATGGCGGTTTCCCCTGCACCCGCAGGGTCTGTGTCATCTTGTTCCATCAGGTCTATTGTGATGTCCGGTGTGTCGGCGATTGTCGGGATCTGGTAGTCGCCCAGATAATCTGCGCTCAATCGGCCATCGGAAACCATCAGCTCTTCACCTTTGACCATGCCGATGCCCCAGACAAGGTTGCCTTCAATTTGTGCGCGCACCTGATCCGGGTTGATCACGCGCCCGCAGTCATGGGCACAGGTAAGGTGGAGTACGCGCCAGCTGTTTGATCCCGGGTCAATCTCCACGTCTGCGATGACAGCGGCATAGCTCATTTCCTTATAGATGCCGCAGGCAATCCCGCGGGCGGTTCGGGTTGTGATTGCACGGCCCTGCCAGTTGGCCGTTTCTGCGACGCGCGTGATGCAGGCAGACAGGCGGTGATGCTCAGCGGGCAGGTTCGAAAGGCGGAAGTCGAGCGGGTCCAGGCCTTTCTTGGATGCCACCTGATCGATCGCGGTTTCGATTGCAAAATTGTTTGGTGCCGCTCCAAGACCACGCCAAGGTCCTGTTTTTACGGGCATGCGGATATCTGAAAACGCGACCTCCGCCCGCTCAGCCAGGTAGGGGAGTTTCGCTCCGCGCGCGGTGCCCGGGTCGCTTGTGACGCTTGTGAGCGCCTGCATCCAAGATGGCATGGCGGCAGACGTGAAAATCACATGGCCTGACTTAAACCCGTGGCTCCAGTCCGTTAGTTTTCCCTGATCATTGGCACGTGCATTGATGTGGTGCAATGAAGGTGGCCGGTGGAAGCCTTCCTGAAACTCATCCGGCCGCGTCCAGTGAACTTTGACGGGACGTCCTGCCGCTTGGGACAAAAGAGCGGCCTCCAGTTCGACAGTGCAAATGGTTCTGCCACCAAACCCGCCGCCGATACGCTGGCTGTACACAGTGACGTCCTCCGCGGCGAGACCAAAATGTTTTGCGACATGGTCTCGCACATAAAATGCGTCCTGCGTCCCGGTCCAGATTTCGAGGCGATTGTTACCGGTTTCATTCCAACGGGCGACAGCCGCTCGTGGCTCAATGGCGGCGTGTGCGGCAAAGGGGATGGCAACCTGGAGATCTGTATCAAACGGGCCCTGAGGCTGGTCGTCCGTTTCAATCACGCTGTGCTCCAGTTGATTCACTTGCTCATCTAGAGACAGAGATGCGTCAATGGCGGTTTGGCTTGCCGGTGTCTCCAATTCCCAACTTGTCTCGACATTCTCGATGGCGTCAAACAGGGCCGCAGGGCTTTCTGCAACAAGTCCAGCGCGCTCACCGTCAAAGAAAGTCGCAATCACACCTTCATCTTGGCCTGTGTCGAAGGAAGCGGTGGTGAGCGACGCGCCAAGTTGCGGGGCTCTGACAAACGCGCCGTAAGCCATGCTGGGGAGCTGCACATCCCCTGCAAACAGCGATGCGCCCGTCACGATGTCATTGATGTTTGCGGTGGGGACACCATCGGCGTGTGTAAGGTCGCGGTCTTCCTGTTTCGCAGATTTGATTTGGGCGATCTCATCAGGATCCAAGAGGAGGTACGCGTTGCCCGTTAGCTTCGCGAGGGAGAGTTCAGCTCCGTCGCGGGCTTTGAACCTGTCTCCATTGAGCACTAGGTCAGAAGGTGTTGTCCCAAGCTGTTGCGCAGCACGGGTGTAGAGAAGGGCACGCATTGATCTTGCGATCTGTGTCGTGGGTGCCAAGAAGTCTTTGATGGACTCGCTTCCCACGGTGGATTTCGCCGGTGCGATGATTGATGTGTCCGGTCCAACGACATCGATTTGCGAAAGAGGAACACCAAGTTCTTGCCCCACGACAAGCCTGAGGGTGCTGGAAATGCCCTGTCCCATTTCCTGTCTGGGGGAGCAGAACAGGAACCTGCCATTAGGTTTCAACTGAAGCCATGTGAAGGCGTCAGCTTCGCTTGGCGCATTTCTGGATGGAAAGGCGGGGACAAGACTACAGCCGGAGACGTCTGCAGCAATGGTGATACCGACGGCTGTCCAGCCGCTTTGCCTGAGGAATGACCGTCGTGAAAGGACATTTGTCATGACCGGTCTCCTTCCACTGAAGGTGTCTCAGCGACGTGTTTGATGGCGGCGCGAATGCGGACATAGGTGCCGCAGCGACATAGGTTGCCCGACATGGCCTGATTAATCTCAGTTTCGCTGGGGGTAGGGTTTTGAGCGAGAAGGGCGGCCGCAGACATGATCTGACCGGCTTGGCAATACCCGCATTGTGGAACCGACTGATCTATCCAGGCTTGTTGGACGGGATGCAGATCAGTCACGGGATTGGTTGCGGCGAGGCCTTCTATGGTGGTGAGACTGTGGCCCGCGACGTCGCTGGGTGTGATCTGGCAAGAGCGGACCGCGTAGCCATCTACGTGAATGGTACAGGCACCGCAGGTGCCGATGCCGCAGCCAAACTTTGTGCCCACCAGTCCCAGTTCCTCTCGCAACACCCAGAGGAGGGGGCTTTCGGCAAGCGCATCATCTACCTGCCGGGCCTGTCCATTGACGGTGATTTCCATCCTGCGTCTCCCTTCATTGTCTTGGGAGAGAATTAGGTTTGAGCGCCTGATATGCTTGAATAATCGCGCCAAAAGGTGAGTTTCTTGGCTCTAGAGGCAGGCTGATTGGATATCGCAGGAATTTCGCGGATTTCTGCCGATTCTTTTCTGAGAAAAGGCTGCTTTGGAGGTTCACAAATCTGACAAAGCTGATATAAAGCGCGCTCTCCACCGGTTAGTGGAGGCTCTGACGCGGGGTGGAGCAGTCTGGTAGCTCGTCAGGCTCATAACCTGAAGGTCATAGGTTCAAATCCTATCCCCGCAACCAATGAAAGCCCCTGGTGCTTCAAGCATCGGGGGCTTTTTGTGTTGGCGAAGGTGGTCAGGTTTAGCCGTCGATGCTCACAATCCGTCTTTGGTCGCTGCTCCGGATGTCGACCTGAACGGGGCAGCCGTACCATTCCGTGAGTTGCCGGGGAACAAGGACGGTTTCTGGCTCGCCATAGGCGGCAATCTCCCCGTCTTTCATAACTGCTATTTTGTCCGCGAAGCCAGCGGCGAGATTGAGGTCGTGGAGAATCGCAATAACGCACCCGCCAGCTCGTGCAATGGCCTGAACGGCTTTCATCGCGCGCGCCTGCTGGGCAAGGTCAAGCGCAGATGTCGGTTCATCCAGCAGAAGCAATGTTTCTTTCTGCGGAAGGGTCTCAGGCTCTGTCATGAGTTGGCTAATTGCTTTGGCCATGAAGGCGCGTTGCGTTTCGCCGCCTGAGAGGGAAGGAGCGCTGCGCTCCTGGAAACCGTTGAGGCCAACAATCTTGATGGCATGTTCGACCATGGTTTGGTCTTCGTCTGGTGTCGTTCGCCCTTGGTGGGGTGCGCGCCCGAGTTGCACGAGTTCCCGGACGGTGAAATCAAAACCAATCTGAGGTGTCTGGGCCATGACGCTAACGGTGCGGGCCAGCGCCTTCCTGTCCCAATCGTTTCTGGGGAGGCCATTGATCAGGATCGAACCTGTATGCGCCCATTCGCCGGAGATGGCTTTAAGAAGGCTTGATTTCCCGGCGCCGTTGGGTCCGATGATGGCCGTAAAAGTGCCTGGCTCGGCGGAAAAACTCACACCGCGAACCAGGTCGATGCCGCTGCGGCGGACGCCTACGTCGCGCACCTCAAGCATTGAAGGCTCTCCGTTTGCTATGGCGCAGAAGCCAAAGAAAAACC
This sequence comes from Parvibaculaceae bacterium, assembly GCA_965248405.1. GTDB lineage: Bacteria > Pseudomonadota > Alphaproteobacteria > Parvibaculales > Parvibaculaceae > Mf105b01. The sequence continues at coordinate 2,743,637 of OZ252104.1, read as the reverse complement.
GGACCGCCGATCATTGCGGTGAGCACCCCAATGGGCAGTTCAGCCGGGGCGACACTGGTGCGGGCGATCATATCCGCTGCGGTGAGAAGGGTGGCGCCGAGAAGGGCCGCGAGCGGCATCACATGGCGATGGTCCGGACCCACAAGCTGTCTGCTCAAGTGAGGAGCGATAAGTCCAACAAACCCAATCACCCCGCATGTTGCAACAGCCGCTCCAGCCCCTAAACAGGTGAGGAGTAAGACTGTGAGCTTCAGTCGCTCGACGGAGAAGCCCAGATGAAGTGCCTCGGCATCTCCCAGCAAAAGGGCGTTCAGGGGCATCATCAGAAAGGGTGTTGTGATGAGGATGGCCAGCAGGGTGGGCCCAACAGCTTGAACCTGCCACCAGCTTGCAGCGCCTAAGCTTCCGAGGCTCCAGAAGGTGAGGTCCCGCAATTGTGCGTCGTCGGCGAGGAAACTCATAAAGCCGATGCCAGCGCCCGCCATGGCATTTACAGCGATTCCGCATAAAAGCATCGTGGTGACGTCAACTGTGCCCTCCCGGCGGGCAAGGGTGAAGACGACCACGCAAGCGGCGAGGCTCCCTACAAAGGCCGCGATGGGTAGCGCGAAGATAGACGCAAAGTCCGACAGACCCTGAAAAAAGGCGGCACCGAGAACGATCATGCAAACCGCGCCAAGCGCTCCGCCTGTCGATACGCCGATAAGCGCTGGGTCTGCCAAAGGATTGCGGAAGAAGGCCTGCATGAGAACGCCTGTGAGGGCGAGCACGGCTCCTGTCATCACTGCAAGCAAGACCCTGGGCAGCCGGATATTCAGAAGGATACTGCGCTCTATCTCGGTTGAGAGCTGTTCCGTCCCCGGTAGGCCGACCGCGTGCGCTGCGAGAGCCACAATGGACAATGGGCCAATTGTCACCGCACCTGTCCCAAGCGCAAGCACCACGGTCACACATAACAACGCACCTACCATGCCAATGGTGAGGGTTGGGTTTGAGCGTAACCGTCGGCGCAGCCTATGGGACAGCTGATGTGTCATTGCTCTTTAGCAGGGCTCGAGAGTTCAGGGTGTATGTGGGATGCAATGGCACGAATGGCTTTGGGGCTGTTAAGGCCAAGGCCTTGCAAAAGACCATTTGGGATCGCAAAAACATTTCCGTTCTGGCCCGCGGGGGTGAGCAGCGCGCCGGGGGCTTTGAGCGCTGTTGGTACGCCGCCGCTCAGATCAAGTCCCTCCTGGTTGACGAGAATGAACTCCGGAGCTGCCGCCAGCATGGCTTCCTGGCTCATAGGCTTGAAATAGGAGATGCCGCCGGTAACGTTTTCCGCCCCTGCAAGAGCAATAAGGAGGGCGATATGGGTGTCCCCTCCGGCCACGACCGTTGGGCGTCCGCCACCAGAGAGGATGAAAAGGCCTTTAGGACGTGTCGTTGCCTCTTCGGCAAAGGCCTTCGCCTCGGCTAGGTCCGACGTGAAGCGCGCACTGAGCGCAACAGCTTCAGCTTCTCTGCCCAGGATCTCGCCGATAGTACCAATGCGTTGGGGAACAAGATCCAGGCTTGCGACATCATCCGCAAAGAAGTGAACCGTGACGCCTGCATCTTCCAGCTGTCCGACAATTTCCGGCCGTGTTTGCCGTCCTGCGAGGAGCGCAACGGTCGGCCCGAGGGAGAGCATGGTCTCCGCTGACGTGTTTCTGAAGCCCGGAATGACGGGAACGCCGGTAAGCTCCTTGATGTGGCCGGTGCCCCCAGAGACACCCACGACCTGATCTGCCGCGCCCAGTTCGACGACAATTTCGGCCAGATAACTCCCGATGATAAGGTAGCGTTCTGTGCTGCTCGCAGGACCTGTCTCCGCTTGGGCAGTTCCGCTCATTATGCTTGTGATGACGAGCAGACTTATCAAAATTCGTGAAATCATTTGCTGGCCTCCTGGCGTATCCTGATTAATCGACGGTCGCCGTTGCAGAACGTGTAAGCGCCTGAGCGGGACTTAGCGATCTGGTTGAGCGCAGAAAAACGCAAGTGTGACCGAATGTCCGGTTCGTGCAGATGGAACATGTCTGCATCAATCCGTGCGCCGGAAAGATGTCCCTTCCAGATGGCGCGTGCATGGTCTGCGATGAGTTCAACCTCGAAACTCCCCGCCGACTGCAATAGCTGTGAAACAGCTGTGTGTATCTCTTCTGTACCTTGTTCGACATCAGGGTCAGTTCCGCAAGAGACGCCGTGAGCATCGAAGGGTGTTTGTTTTATCGGTGAGGGAGCGATGGTTCGTTTCTGATTGTCGCTTTCATAGGTGAGCAGGTGTTTTTCAGCTTCGGCAAATTTTGTTTTGTGAAAGACAAACACCTTCAGAATGGTTTCGCCATTGCCCCCGAAGAATTGAATGCTTTTTGTGTTGCCATGGCTCTCCTCCCTGTCAACAAAGAGATAGGCATCTGCGATGGCTGCGGGATCGATCTGGCTCTGCATGTGCTTACCGTTCAGACCGATGTGGTCCGGTTCAACGGACAGAGAAACATTCCCAAGTGGCATATGAACACCAGCGGCATTCGAAAAGGCGCAAAGGACCCGTCCCCAATCCTGGATTGGTTTCAAAAGGGCAGGCAGGTTCGGTTGTAGCCGCACTGCACCTGAGCCAATGCGACAGGCAGGAAGGGCTGCTTCCGGTACGCCCAGCATCCGCGCGGCTTCCGGTGGATGAAGATGAGCATGACTGGTGAGGAGATCTTCCCAATCAGAAAGAAGAAGATTGGGATCTTCCATACGAGGGTTGTTTGTGGTCTGGCGCAAGGACGCGCCAGACCCAGTCGGTTTTGACTCCATATCAGAGCGCTCCCAGTTTATAGGTGAGGGAGACATAGCCAAAGCGGCCGGCAGGGTCTTCGATTGCTCCTGTAGAGCTCCAGTTGGGAGGTGTGCGCTGGTCGAACAGATTGTCTATCCCAACGGAGAGGGACACGGCCTCATTGATCTCATAGTGACCATTCATATCGAAAACAGTGTAGTCGTCGGAGAAGGCTGGCCGGGCTCTGTTCGCGGGATCAATGCCCCAAAGGTTGCCTATATAGCGTCCCCGGATGGTACCTCCCCAACCGTCATCTTCGTAGCTTAGAGCTGCTTTGAGTGTGTTGCGGGCGCGGCCATTCAGGCGGCTACCTGTCTGGGCGTCCACGGCATCGAGAAACTCATAAGACCCGTCGAAGTGAAATCCTGAACCAAGATTGGCGCTTCCCGTCAGTTCAACGCCAGTAATCTCTGCCTTGGCGATGTTCTGATATTCAAACACCGTTAGGGCCCCGACAGTTTGTCCATTGGGGGATGCCTGGATGAGATTGTCGACGTCAGACGAGTGGACAACGAGCTCAGTTACGAAGCGGTTGTTCCGCCAACCAATGGCTCCCTCGAAGGTTTCTGTTTCTTCCGGTTGAATGTTCGTGGCGCCGATGATGAGAAAACGGCCTCGGGTGAAACTTGCGAAACGTTCGATGACGCTTGGGGCGCGGAAGGCTTCGCCATATCCGGCCCGCCATGTGAAACCATCCCCTCTCGACCCGATGGAGATGCGCGGAACAATTTCGGTTCCAAAGGAGTCAAAGTCGTCCAGACGGACGCCCATTACCAGGCGGATATCGTCATTGATGTCCCACTCGTCCTGGGCAAAAACAAATCTGTTGGTCTCTTTGCCAACCTGGCTGAGGGTTGTGAGCTCAATCTCGTCGCGTTGGGCGCCAAGTCCGAAGAGCAGGTTGTGGGCATCGACAGGTACAGCGTAGCGCCCCTGGAGAATGGTCTGTGTAAATTCCGTGGTCTCATCCGGTCCCGGGAAGCTGCGGTTCGCGGTGCCATCGGAGTAGCCATAGGAGCCTTCGACCGAGAGGTCGCCTGGTCCGACGATGCCATAGTAAGCGAGGGATCCGAAAAAGCGGTCTTCCTTTTCAAATCGTTCGAAATTCACGCCAGTGCGGGTCCGTCCGTCTGAACGGTCATCTTGTGTGAAGCCTTCAAAGGTCCAGCGCAGGTCAGAGGTTTCCCCCAGTTCTGCAATGCCGGAATAGGTCAGGGAGAGATGGTCGATGCCTGTTAGGTCGTCAACTCTCACGGACTCCTCGAATTCGAAGGGCTCGGCCGAACGGTAGTCGATCGATACTCTGTGCCCGATGTTTCCTGTCTTTGCATTGAAAGATCCGGCGACGCTATAGGATTCCCGGCCACCCCCTTTGGCACTCAAGGATGTTCCTGCTGTCGTGCGGATGGTGAGTGCGTCGCCTGAACCCGCTCCCTTCGTAATAATATTGATCACGCCGCCTGCCGCGTTTGCTCCATAGAGGGCAGACATGGGGCCTCGGATAATCTCTATCCGCTCTACATCCTCAACGGGGTAGTTGTTGAGATTGGTGATGCCGAATTTTCCCGTGCGCGGGATGCCATCAAAGAGAACCAGCACGGCGCTGCCGGCGTTTGGAATCTGTCCCCGTATTGACACGGTTGAATTGGCGCCGGACGTGCGAGCATCAACACCAACAGATTGCCGGAGTGTCTCGGTGACTGAAGCACCTGAATAGGTTTGGATTTCTTCCTGTCCAATAACCTCCACGCTTGCCTGGACGTCGGCAATGGGCTGTTCGCGCCGGTTGGCTGTGACGACAATCGCGTCCAGGCGGCTTGCGGATGTGTCCGCTTCTTCAGCGAAAGTGGGGGTGGCAGAAAAGGGAACACTCAAAGCGAGTAGGGCGGCGCTCGTCAACAGGCCGCGTGCACTTGACTTGTACATTTTTAGATAGACTCACATCATGAAGATGGGTGACTTGCACGTCACCGGAAGGCTCCAGGGTTAGGAGCCGCGAAAAGCTTCAAGTGTGAGCAGGGGGTGCGCGAAGGCCGACCGGAGGTCCTCGCTGAAGAGAGACGTATCCCGGGTTTGAAAAGTTGGGTCGTGCATCAGCCGTAGACAGAGACGGTACCAATGCACCTGTGTGCTCTGGCAGGACCGCCTGTGCTGCCAAGACGCAGAATGGACAATGCCCAGAAGTGGTTCGCTCCTCGGGCTCCTCACCTTTCAGGAGTCTGGCAAAGTCCTCGGCAAACTGTTGCGCTCGGGCAGACGGGCTCTCTTCGATCGTCACGCAAAGGAACTGCGAAACGTCCAAACCAGCTGACTGAGCCAAGGCCGCCGACGTCGGCAGGAAGGCCTGTATCAGAACCGCAAGGGCGGCCAGCGCAGTGCTGATCGGTTTGGTGTGTGCTCGAACCATGAGTCTTCGCTAGCATGCGTGGAAGCGTTGGAGCAATGCTGAATCTGTCGCATTAGGGACGTTGTGTGTCTTTTCCCGATGCCAAAAGGTCTTTTTCTGAACCAAAGCTCTAGGAATGGTATTGGTGTTCACGGTGTAAAACAGCCATTCCGTGCCCCCATTGTCTGGGGAGAATCAAGGACACCAAACGGACCTATCCGCTTTGTTTCCTTGCGTGAGGTGATTGCGCCCTTAGACTATGCTGACCAAGTGAGAACACATGCTGATGGCAGCTAAGAAGCGGCCTGCGAATTCAAGGGGAAGCGGATGATTACGTTGGAGCGGGATGGGGAGCTATTCATCCTCACAATGGACGCGGGCGAAAACCGGTGGAATACGACATTCGTCCGGGAAATTACCCAGGCGCTTGATGAGGTTGAAGCGTCGGAGGGTCCTGCGGCGCTTGTGACACGCTCTTCCAATGAGAAGTTTTTTTCCAACGGGCTCGACCTGGACTGGATTCAGGCACCAGCAGATCATCCGGACGGGGGCGACCGGGATGTGTTCGGTGGTGAGTTCATGGCGTTGATGGGCCGGATTATCACGCTACCGATTCCGACTGTGTGCGCCATTAATGGTCATGCATTCGGTGCTGGGTTCATGATGTCGCTCTGTCATGATGTGCGGGTGATGCGGGTTGACCGTGGTTTCGTTTGTGCCAATGAAATGCAACTCGGCATGAGGATTCCGGAGCCTGAGCTCGCTCTTTTCCGGCATAAGGTTCCTGCCAATGCGTTTTTTGAAACCGTGCAGCTGGCGCGACGCTGGGCCGGGCCCCAGGCGCTGGAAGCGGGCATTGTGCAGCATGTTGCGGAGCTTGATGAACTATTCTCCGTCGCGACACAGAAAGCGCGGGAGTTGGCCCCGCTGGGTGCCAATCGCGAGGTCTATGGCGGGCAGAAAGAACGGCTGTTCGGTGAGAATGCGGCGCTCAATCAGCCGCATGGTGCCGCTTATATGCTCAAAAACTCAGGCGCGTTTTCGCATTAAAGACGGTACACCCGCTTGGCGGTTCCTGAGAACATCTGATCTTGTTCCGCCTCGCTGAAGCCGCTTGCGATTTTCTTGAGACCGTTCCAGAGCACCGGATAGCTGATGGACAGGCGATCCACCGGAAAATTGCTTTCGAACATGCATCTGTCGGGGCCGAAACAGGCAATCATGTGCAGGTAGTAGGGCGATTGGGCCTCGGCGAACTCATCTGATGAGGGTGGGGTCGCTCTTGTGTTCCAGCCAAACCCGTTATCCGGCATGGCAAGCCCGCCAATCTTGGCGACGACATTGGGACATTCAGCGATGGCAGCCACATCGTCTTTCCAGCTTTCGAATATCTCCTCGCGCTTTTCCTCATAAGGCCCTACACCCAGCGGTGTGCCGAAATGATCAAGGATCATGATGGTTCCGGGCACCGCTTTGGCCAGATCGAGAAAGGCTCTGTTCTGATAGTGGTAGTGCCAGGTGTCGTAGGTGAGGCCTCGTTCGCCCAAGCGCGCGACCCCTTGTCGAAACGCTGGTCGTTCATAGAGGTCGGCGGGCGCCCCTCCGGGGATGGAGAGGATTTCGGGGTGATGCGCATGGGCACCGGCATGTCGAATGCCCTTGAAGAGAGTGCCTCCAGCGGTTTCGTGGGCATCCAGAATGTCATCCAGCTGGTCATGTTCCAGGTCGGCACGGGCAACAATGCCGGATATGGTCGCCTGGGACTCTACGCTCGTGGAGCGTTGTGCGCGGTCAGCCACATATTCGGTTTCGCCTGCGGGTTTCAAATGTTCGGGCCCCGCATCGCGGTAGCTTGATCCGCACTCCACGAAGACTGTCTGTGTAATGTTGTGTCCGCTGCCGGTGTCGCCCCAAAGGTCTTCAAGATCGTAGAGGGTTGCTTCCTGGTGCCACAGGTGGTGATGGGGGTCGACGATCTCGCGGTCCGGATCGATGATCTCTTCGGTCAGCTGGCTAAGCCACTCATCATTTTTCCACATGGACATGTCTCTCTCCCCAAGTCTTTTTTCGCATGGCGATGCCATGAGATTGGCTCAGGGAGATTAGCCGCCTGTGGCATACACCGCCAATAGATCGTTGCTACGATGCGACATTCAGCTCTGGCGGGCGCCGTAGGTTTTGCGGAAGGCCTTCGCCCATCAAGTCAACGAAATTCTCAGCGTAAAATCGTTCGCGCGCATTTGCTGAGACACCTTCCAGGCTTTGGTCGAATCGTTTCAGAGGATTGCGGCCGCCTTCCACGTGAGGGAAGTCGGAGGAGAAGAGGCACATTTCTTCGCCGGAATTCTCAATAATCCAGCCAGCGTCCTCATGTGGGTAGGGTGCCACACGCAGTTGCCGCCGCGCGATGTTGGACGGTGTGTCAGAAAGCTTTTGCAGCCGTTCTTCATTGCGTTGAAACGCATGGGCCGCCGAGTCCATGGCGCGCATCCAGCCTGGGAGCCAGGACGCGCCGAGCTCAATGGCGCCCCATTTGAGTTTCGGAAAGCGGTCAAAGACCCCGTCGAAAATCAGCGTGGCGAGTGTTTGCATGGCGGCGTTTGGGATCGGCAGGTAGCTCACGGAAGTGAAATTGTCATCGCCACCATGAAAGTCCGGTACCGGTGGCAGACCGTTTTCCTTGTAAGTCAGGTTGAGTTTCTCTTCGCCACCAACATGGAACAGAACCGGGATGCCCGCCTCCTCCGCAATGGCCCAGACGGGATCGAGCGCGATGTGACTGGGTGAATGGTTTTGCGGGCAGAGCGACGGAACCATAAGTGCTTTCGCTCCCATTTTCAGAGATGCTTCTGTGCAGGCCTTCGCCCTGTCAAAACCCTCTAAAGGGATATAGGCGGTTGGTAGAAGCCTCGGGTCGACAGCACAGAAGTCCGTCATCATACGGTTGTGGGCATCGGCGGCGCCGTAGCAGAGCTCCATGTCGTTCCCTTGATCCAGTCCGAAGTTACCGAGGCAGAAGGTCGTGAAGACAAGCTGACTTGTGAACCCCATGGCGTCGAGGGCTGCGGGACGGTCTGCGGCGAGGAAAGACCCATGGGCGTCATAGTTCTTGCGCAACATGATCTGCTCGTCCATGTCTGCGCGGAACTCGGGGTCGCTCTGCTTTTGCCGTGCGGCATCCGCCCAGGTTTCCTTTTTTACCTTTTCTTTGTAGCTGGGAAGATTGTGGAACCGGTCCAACAGCTTTTTTTCGAAATAGGGATCCAGGCAATCACTCAGCTCCATCAAGTGACTGTCCGCGTCGTGGATAAAGCGGCCTTGTGTATATGTCATGTGTCGTCCTCCCCCAATTGGGCTCCCCCAATCTCGGAAAAGGTTAGCGCTGATGTGTCTTTGTGAAAAGTCTGTTTCCCCCAAGCGTTCAGATGGCCTGTGCAGATGCTCCGGAATCTGCCTGTTTCAGGGACTTGGAATGTTGAATTGGGTGGCGGCAGAATTGGATATGTCCCTGGAGGTTCATGTGGCCGTGGTCTTAGATGGTCTGTTGAGATAGCGTCTGCGCATGATGGATTATGCGCGTCTCTACGAACTTATTGCCGAAATCCCCGCCGGTCAGGTTGCGACCTATGGTCAGTTGGCGAAGATTGTGGGCTGTGGTCCGCGGCAGGTGGGGCAGGCGCTCGGCGCGCTTAGCGGGAAAGATGCCAAAAGAGTGCCCTGGCACCGGGTGGTGAATTCGCAAGGCAAGATCAGTGTGCGTGCGGAAGGTGGCGGCGAGACCCTGCAAGGTGATCTCTTGCGGCAGGAGGGCATCATCTGGCGCGCGGGCGGGCGCATTGATCTCAAGACATATGGCTGGGCTGGCCCCTTTAACCCTGAGGACTGGCGATAAAGAGGCTCAAGTGTCGGATGTCCAAGATCTCGCGCGTCCTTGAGCATTGGTTCTCAACGTGGAAGGAAGTGCCGTGCCCTATGACCCACATCTTGCCGACCTCATGCGTGACGCCCTGAAGCGCCGAAAAGGCATTTCTGAGAAGAAAATGTTTGGCGGTTATTGCTGGATGCTGAATGGCAACATGCTGTGCGGCGTGGAGGTGGGGCGGTTCATGTTTCGGGTTGGAAAGGAACTCGAAGCCGAAGCGCTGAAGCGGCCCGGCGCGGAGATTATCGGACTTAACGGGCGACGCATGGGCGGCATGGTATGGGTTGATGCGGATGCTTGCCTGGAGACGGGGCTCAAAGACTGGGTCTCCTTTGCTGCGAAATTCGCTGGCAGTCTGCCGCCGAAATAGGAACTGTCGCTCAAGGCTTCGCGGAAATGTGATCATGCGGGCTGGTTGCATAGGCTCGGGCGAGCGGCGACATTGCGCTCATGGATATTCTTGATGACATTCTGGACACGCTTAATCTGAAAGGGGTGCTCTATTTTCGCACCGATTTTTCAGATCGCTGGGCTGTGACCGTGCCGGATTTTGAACAGGCTGCCCGGTTCCATCTTGTCGTTCAAGGCAGCACGCATGTGCAGTTTCCCGATGGCACGGCGGTCACGCTGGGGCCTGGGGATTTGGTCCTCATTCCTCGCGGCCGGTCCCACATTCTCGCCGACCAGGCCTGCGACTCGGCGCCTGACCTGGAGACCGTCTTGAGCGATGTCGGGTATGATGGCCAGGGTGTCCTGGCTGTGGGGGAAGGGGATGAGGATGCCTCCACGCAGATGGTATGTGGGCATTTTGTGTTTCGCCCGGGCGCTGATCATCCGCTTTTGCGCGCCTTGCCTGATCATCTTGTGACCACGGCGTCGATGCGGGCGCGGGAGCCCTGGCTTGATGAAATGCTGCGGGTTCTCGTACGCCGGGCCTTCTCCGGCGAGATGGGGTCGGCGGCGTCGGTCACGCGGCTCTCGGAGATTGTCTTTATTGAACTGTTGCGGGTTGGTGTCGAACAGAGCGCAGAGCTGGCCTCTATCCTTGAAGCCTTCCAGGACAAACAGATTGGCAAGGCACTGGACGTCATTCACGCCGCGCCGGCGGAGACCTGGACCGTTGATCGTCTGGCCACCGAGGTTGGCATGTCCCGCAGCCGATTTGCCGAACGGTTCAGTCAGCTGATGGGAACGGGACCTATGGCTTATCTCTCCGATTGGCGGTTGCAAAAAGCGCTCTCCTTGCTGGAGGGGTCGCAATGCAGCATGCAGGAAGTTGCAAGCCGCACCGGCTATCAGTCCTCTGCAGCGTTCAGCCGCGCTTTCTCCGGCAAGTTCGGCGTGGCACCCAGCGCCTATCGGCGTGCCCAGGCCTGACCGACGCGGTCCTCTTTCTCACGACTTCCCTTCTTTTTTGCAATCCGTCCCAAGTGGTTTGCGCATAGTCCCAAACTCTTTCCCCTCGATTGATAATTCGTCCTGGCGGGCGCACCTAGAGCCTCGTTGATGTCGAACCCACTCAAGGAGATTTTGGGATGTCCAAAACACTTACATTTGCCGCTATGGCGTTGGCGACCATTGCCACAACTGCCCCAGCACTGGCTGTTGATGAAAACAACGTTGCTGCCGGTCTGACCGCTGCCGGAGCGCCGCTTGGTCTTCACGGTGTTGACCCGGTTGCCTTCATCGATCTTGGCAACCCGCTGGAAGGCGTTGCTGCTCACACAGCCGTTCATGAAGGCGTTGCCTATTACTTCTCTTCGGAAGCGAACAAAGACGCTTTTGCAGCCAACCCTGAGAAATATGTTCCTCAGAATGGTGGCTTCTGCACCTACGGCGTTTCCGTCGGCAAGAAATTCGATGGTGATCCGCAGTTTGGCGCTGTCGTTGATGGGAAGCTTTACGTCTTCCTGAATGAAGAAATCTTCAAGGCGTTTGACAAAGACCGCGCCGGCACGATTTCAAAAGCTGCAACCAACTGGACGAAAATCGAGCATACGGCTGCGACCGCGCTCTAACGTTCTTCTCCAAGGAGAGGCCTGTTCAAGGTTGCCACTGTCTCGCGGTCGTGACTTTGGGCCTCTCCTCCTCCCCCTCATGTAACGGAATAAGACCCATGAATATTATTGACCACCTGAGCGTTGGCGTGCCCAGCATTGACCAAGGCAAACAGTTCTACGATGCCGTTATGGCGACCATTGATTGTGCGTGTCTCGCTGCCACGGACGGATTTGCGGCCTACGGCAATGGTGCGGTTCAGTTTCTGATCATGCTGCCAAATGATGGCGGCGCTGCGACCGTTGGTAATGGTGTCCACATTTGCTTCAAAGCAGCGTCCAAAGAAGCTGTTGATGCTTTCCACGCTGTGGCACTGAAATCCGGCGGCGCTTGCGCGGGTGAACCTGGCCCCCGGCCTGACTACCCGATGCCTGATGTCTACACAGGTTTTGTGCGTGATCCATTCGGCAACAAGCTCGAAGTGATCCACGGCGGTTTCGCCTCCTAACTTCACTCGCATTTACTGGGAAAAGAACATGCAAGACGTATTCATCTATCTCGCGCTTAGCGGCGTCCTGACGGTACTGCTCTGGACGCCATACATTCTGGCACGGTTGTTTGTTTGGGGACTCCCCACCTTCCTGAACAATTACCCAGAAGGCTTTCCGGCCAAACAACCGGAGCCGCCGCTCTGGGCGCAGCGGGCGCATCGGGCCCACCTCAACATGGTGGAAACACTGCCAGCCTTCATTGCGGTTGTTGTTGCTGCGGCACTGCTGGAGACAGGCTCGGCCGCGGCGGTAGCGGAATGGGCTGCCGTGTTCTTCTATGCCCGGGTGCTGCATGCTGTTGTTTATATTGCAGGTGTGCCCTACCTGCGGACTCCCGTCTATTTGGTATCCTGGGCGGCTATTTTGATGATCGGAGCGGAAGTGCTTCTTTAGGCTGACTGGGGAAGTAGCAGCCCGGCGGGGTTTCTCCGCCGGGCCTTTTGCGTTTTGCCGGTCAATTTGAGGTCTCTGTCGGATTTCTGGTGACGTGTACGTCTTTAGATGAAAGATGGTTTGCTCGAAAACGGGAGGCGCATATGGGGAGCGGGTTTGAGCGGTTTCCGAAAGCAGGGGTCAAGTTCTTGAAAGAGCTTGAGAAGAACAATTCACGCGACTGGTTGAATGAGCATAAAAAGACATATGAACAGGCCGTGAAAGCGCCCGCAGAGTTGTTTCTGGCTGATGTCCAAAAAGCGCTTCAGAAAAAGCTGAAGGGTGACGTGGTGTCCAAGCTCTTCCGTATTCATCGTGACGTACGCTTCTCGAAGGACAAGACGCCCTACAATACGCATGTGCGTATGGCCTTTTTTGAGAAGCCGGGAAAGACGGGGCAAGGAACCCATTCGGGTTTTTATTTCTCTTTGGAGACAAAGGGGGTGCTCTACGGAGCGGGGTCTATGAATATGGAAAAGGCCGCGCTCGAAAAATATCGCATGGCTGTGTGTGACCCGGCGCGCGCCGCGGCGTTGGAGAAGGCGATGGCTTCCCTCGTTAAAAAGGGTTGCCGGTTGGGTGACGCAGACCTGAAGCGGGTGCCCGCGGGCTACGAGATAGACCCGCGCCACGCGCATTTGCTCCAGTTTAAGGGCCTGGCTGCTTGGCTCGACAATAGGGGCCATGCCAAGGCAACGGGCGGTGACGCGGTCAAACAGGCGGTTGCTGCGTTTTCGACCCTTCGGCCATTGCATGACTTTCTGATGGGTGTTTGAAGCAGCAACGATGCTCAAGATCCACGAAATTGCTCAGCATTTTGGGAAAGGCGCCTTATGTTTAACCGGCTTCGTGGTTAGATATTCGTCCCTGTCGGAATTCGCCTGGGTTGCACGTCCTATGCGTTGATCAAAAATTGGAGGAACCATGCTTTATTCGATTTTGATTTTCGGGGAGGACGGCGCGTTCGACCGGCTGTCAGAAGAAGAGCAGGTAGCAAAAATGAGTCAGCACTATGCGCTGCAGGATCGCCTGGCGAACGGCAAGCAGAATGGGCCTGCCGCGAAGCTACATGCCACGGCGACCGCCGTTTCCATTAGTGAGCAAGGCGGTGTTCCCGTCGTCACCGATGGCCCGTTTGTCGAAACTAAAGAGCAATTGCTCGGTTTCTACACGATGGAATGCGACACGATTGAGGAGGCGATCGAAGCGGCGAAGCTTTTGCCTCTTGATATTGCAAGCGTGGAGGTTCGCCCCATCAGCTGGTTTGGGCCAGGGCAGGTCGTCGTGAGCGAGGATGACTAATTCAGCTGGTTTTTCCCGGCTATTTGTTTCCGCCCGGCCGAGGGCGATGGCCGCCCTTACCCGATATTTCCGAACGGTCGATCTGGCAGAGGATGCCTATCAAGATGCCTGCATGAGGGCGGTTAAGTCCTGGGAGAAAAAGGGGCTGCCAAAGGACCCCACGGCATGGCTCATTCTGGTAGGCCGAAATGCCGGTATCGATGCGCTTCGCCGGCGTGAGACAGAACGGGCTGTGGTCGAGAGGGCCGGGATTGAGTCTGACCTAGGCGATATTGAAGCTGCTTATGCAGAGGCGATTGATACGTCTGACTATCGGGATGATGTGCTTCGGCTTTTGTTCATGTGCTGCCACGATGAATTGGCGGTTCAGGACCAATTGGCGCTTGCTCTGAAAGTTGTTGTCGGGTTTTCGGTTGAGGAGATTGCGCGTGCGCTTCTCATAAAGCCAAAGTCCATGGAGCAACGGATAACACGGGCAAAGAAAAAGGCCGGGGCTGTGGTTGCCGCTCTTGAGACACCGTCGCCCCAGGAACGGGCAAAGCGGCTAAATGCCGTTTTGGTGATGCTCTACCTGCTGTTTAACGAGGGCTATTCATCCCACGGGGGCGCGGATCATATTCGACAGGCGCTCTGCCAGGAGGCGATCCGGCTCACGCGTCTGTTGCTTCACCTCTTCCCTGGACAGCCGGAGGTTATGGGTCTGCTGGCTCTTTGTCTCCTGCACGATGCGCGCCGCTCAGCCCGCCAGGACGTGTCTGAAGTGCTGGTTCCGCTGGATGAGCAGGACCGCAGCTTATGGGACCGTTCTGCAATAGAGGAGGGGCAGGTGCTGGTGGAGAAGGCGCTTCGTCGCGGGCGTCCGGGTGCCTTTCAGATTCAAGCCGCCATTGCTGCCGTCCATTGTACGGCGCCAAGCGCAGACGAAACGGACTGGGCGGAGATTGAACGTCTCTATCAGGCGCTGGAACGTGTGCAACCCTCGCCTGTCGTGACTCTCAATCGGTTGGTGGCGGTTTCGAAGGTCCGAGGTGCGAAAGAAGCGCTTGAAGGTATGGCTGCGCTCTCAGCGGACCTGCAAGGCTATCTGTATTTTCATTCAACCCGCGGCGCGCTCTCGGCTGAGCTGGGTGATAAAGCAGGGGCCTGCGAGGCTTATGAGACGGCGCTCACGCTTGGCCCTTCCGATGCGGAGAGGGCCTATATTGAGGGGCGTCTCTCGGCTCTTAAAAAATAACCTATTGCTGTCGGGTCGCGAGCTCTTCAAGCGTCCTTGGGTGGATCGGGCGGGTGCCCGGTATCACTCAGGGAGAGAGACATGACAGCAAACCCCACGACAACCCATGGCATGCCGAGCTGGATTGCTCACAATAGCAATGACCCTGCTGCGGCGCGGAAGTTCTATGAATGCGTTCTTGGATGGAATGTGGTCGATATGCCCATGCAGGACGGATCCAGCTATCCAGGTATTATGGTGGGCGAAGGCCCCATCGGCGGTATTCCCAATACACCCTCCAATGACCCGGTTTGGGTTGTGTACATCACCGTTGATGACGTGGATCAGCGTTTCAGTGCTGCGGTGAAGGCAGGTGCGGAGGAGGTGAGCGCGCCTGCTGATGCGCCAGGTGTTGGGCGTATGGCAACAATCCGCGATCCGTTTGGTGCCAGCATTGCCTTTATTGCCTATGAAGCCCCGCAGAGCTGACGCGCGTGTGGCTTTTAGTCTTCTGACATTTCATCAAGGTCGGGCGCTGGTCTGTGCCCGCCTCTACCTCATTTTAAGGAGATTCTCATGACCCTCCATTTGACGGCTCTGTTCGCAGGTGTGCTCATTTTAATCCAAATCGTTCTCACAACACTGGTCGGTGTGTATCGCGGTAAAGTCGGAATCAACTTCATGTACGGGGATGATGATGTTTTGCTAAGGCGCATGCGGGCGCATGCGAACTTCACGGAAACCGTTCCTATTGTCTTGATCGCCATGGCGCTCGCGGAACTGGCAGGCGCACCTTCCTGGCTATTGCTGGCGGGTGGTATGAGCCTGGTGCTTGGGCGTCTTACTCATGCCGTCAATTTTATTGGATCGGGTGAAGGAGTAGGTGCTGGACGCGCGGTTGGCATGGCACTCACGACTATCTCTATGGCCGCGTTTGCGATCTATGGATTGATGGTTTTTGCCGGGGTGGCCTAGGGCCTGGCTTGCGGTGGTGGAGCTTTTTTTGCGGCTGCTTCTTCTGGCTTGAAAAACATGCCGAGCTTCAGGCTTTCCGCCACACGCTCTGCCTTGTCGATGAAGATCGCGGCAGCTTGTGGTGAGAATACGTCGTTGGCGGTTTCGCGAAAAAGAGACAGCCACCTATCGAAATGCTGTGGCTCCACCATCTTGAGCTTCAGGTGGGCGCCCATGGGTTGCCCTTTGTAGCGGCCGGTCAACATGGTGAGCGAGGACCAGAAAGCGAACATCTTTTGCAGATGAGGTTCCCAATCGCCGGTGATTGCAGACGCAAAGATTGGTCCCAGTTCGTCGTCCGCTCGGATTTTTGCGTAAAAATCGCGAACAAGCTTCTCGATCATTGCCTCGCTTATGGAGGGGTGCAGTGGCTCTCGAAACGGTAAGGGGCGATGGGGCATGGTATTGGTTTCCTGAAGACGGAACGACCAATAGCATATAGAGAAGGATATGTTTCTTTGTATGCGGCGGGACGTCTCAGGGGGATTTCATGAAATTTGCGAGTGATAATGGCAGCGGCGTAGCGCCTGAAATCATGGCGGCCCTTGCGGCTGCGAACTCTGGTGCGGTTCCAGGATATGGAGAAGACACGTTTACCGGCGACGCCGGCACCCGCCTGTCCGAGGTCTTTGAGCGGGATGTTGCAGCCTTTTTGGTACCAACGGGAACTGCGGCCAATGCGCTTAACCTTGCAGCGATAACCAAACCTCATGGGGCCGTGTTCGTGCATGAGCGTGCTCATGTTCATACGGACGAGTGCGGCGCGCCGGAGTTTTACATGCATGGGGCGAAATTGCTGCCTCTCGCCGGTGAGCACGGAAAGCTCACGCCGGCGGCGATCGAACGGGGGCTTGAGGGGTTTGCTCAAGGGATCGTTCATCACCCTCAGGTGCAGGCGATTAGTCTCTCCCAGGTGACGGAGTGCGGAACGGTCTATTCTCTTGCGGAAATTGAAGCACTGACTGCCCTGGCAAAGAAGCATTCGCTGCGTGTGCATATGGATGGTGCCCGTTTTGCGAATGCGCTTGTGTCTTTGTCCTGCACCCCTGCGGAGATGACCTGGAAGGCCGGTATTGATGTGCTCTCTTTTGGGGCAACGAAAAACGGCGCGATGGGTGTCGAGGCGGTGATCATCTTTGACGACGCGCTTGCATCAGACCTGCCCTTTATGCGCAAACGGGCGGGTCAGCTCATGTCCAAGGGACGGTTTTTGGGCGCGCAGATGGACGCCTATTTGAAAGACGATCTTTGGTTGGACATGGCAGCTCATGCAAACAAGATGGCGGCCCTGCTGGCTGAAGGAATTAACAAACTGCCGGGAGGCCGTCTTCGCCACCCGGTTCATGCCAATCAGCTGTTCGCGGTTTTGCCCAAGCCAGCCCACAAAGCGCTGATGGCTGCTGGCGCCAGCTACTACCCTTGGGAGCGTGAACCTGATGGTGTGGCTGTCCGTCTGGTAACGTCATTCTCTACGTCGGAAGAGGAGGTGGAGGCGTTTCTTACTGTTGCAGCAAGCGCGGTGTGAGCCGAGCCCTCACCATTCCTCTTTAAAGGGGCGAAGGTCAATCTCCTGGCTCCAGGCGCTTGGGTGTTGCACATGCAGCTGCCAGAAGGCCTCTGCAATGGCATCAGGTTCCAACGCGCCGTTGTCGCCTTTGGCGTCGAGATATTCTGCAAAAATCTTGCGCACCATATCGCCATTCACCACACCGTCGATGACCACGTGGGCGACATGTACGCCTTTCGGCCCGTAGTCTCTCGCGAGAGACTGGGTGAGGTTTCTGAGCGCCCCTTTGGCGGA
Source organism: Parvibaculaceae bacterium (assembly GCA_965248405.1). Classification (GTDB taxonomy): domain Bacteria; phylum Pseudomonadota; class Alphaproteobacteria; order Parvibaculales; family Parvibaculaceae; genus Mf105b01. The sequence goes on along the minus strand of OZ252104.1, from coordinate 2,726,167 downwards.
CGAGAAATGCGCGAAGTTCGGCTTGCCGCGAAGGGAGGCGGACGCGCCAGTTACCAGGAAAGACCCGGAGCCTTGTTCGGCCATAATTTTCAGCGCCTCCTGCGCCACCAGAAAGGCGCCATAGGCGCCGGTACGCCAGAACTGCTCGAACTGTTCCGGTGTTACCTGTTCGAAAGGAATAATCGCGTTGTTGCCGGCATTGTAGAGGACGGACCCTAAGGGCCCATGTTGTTTTGCCGTTTCAAAGAGGGCTGCGACCTGGTCAGGGCTTGTGACGTCACAGACCTGAGTGGAAGCTGTTCCTCCTGCCGCGCGCACTTCTTCTGCAACGGCCTCAATCTTTTCTGCGGTTCGACCGGCGATCAGGACGGGGGCCCCGCCTTTCGCAAACCTGCGGGCGAGGGCGCCGCCTACGCCTTGCGATGCACCGACGCCGATAATGACGCTCAATCCCTCAATTGTGCTATGCCCCTGGGTGGTGTTTCCGTCCGTCATGCCATGTCTCCCTGTTGGATCAGTGCAATGTAAGGAGGCCCTCCCAACATACAAGGTTCCGGGCTCGTTCAACCTTTGGGCTGGAACCCCTTGCAACGTGCAGGTTGCTGTGCCAGCGTCCGGAAAACAGGAGATCAAACCCCATGTCACGACCCATTTTTCCGATCCTTGCTGCGTTTGTTCTTCTTGGGGGGATGGTGTGGCTCGCTTTCGACCTGGTTGGGGAAGCGGAGGAGAGCAGAGGCTTCACAAAAGTGCATGGGCCTGTTCTCACGCTGGACACGCATGTTGATATTCCCCCTACCTACACAACTCTGCCAGAGGTAGATCCTGGTCTTGAAACGCGGCTTCAGGTGGACCTGCCCAAAATGGAACGGGGCGGCTTGGATGCGGCGTTCTTCATCGTCTATGTAGGGCAGACGGCGCGGACAGAGGAAAACTATGCCGCCGCCAAGGAAGCTGCTCTCGTCAAATTTAATGCCATCCACGCGATGACGGATGCGCTCTATCCCAGCCGCATCGGTCTTGCGGCGACACCAGCGGACGTACGGGACATTTATGGCTCCGGCCGCAAGGTCGCCATGATCGGGATCGAGAATGGATATGTGATCGGTAAAGATCTGTCGCTGGTCGCTGACTATTATGAGCGCGGCGCGCGCTATATGTCGCTCGGTCATGTCGGTCACAATGATATTGCTGACAGCTCTATGCCGCGCATCGATCTGGGCGATGCGCCTGCAGAACATGGGGGCTTAAGTGCGTTCGGTCGTGAGGTGGTGAAAGAGATGAACCGTCTGGGCATGATGGTCGACATCTCTCATGCGTCTCACGATGCCATGATGCAGACGGTCGAATTGTCCGAGGCGCCCGTTATTGCCTCTCATTCATCGACCATGGCTTTGGCCGATCACCCTCGAAACTTGACCGATGAACAGATGCGGGCCCTTGCTGCCAAAGGCGGTATTGCGCAGATGGTCGCTTTTTCGACCTATGTGAAGGCGGATCCCGGTCGCACTGCTGCGAGCATGGCACTGCGTAACCGTATTGCTCGTGAGCAAGGAGCGCCGCGCTTTAGCTATCTGGCGCACGGCAAACTGCCTGAGTTCATTGAGGGCATGGCGGAGATCAATCGGCTTTACCCGCGTGCAACGCTTGCGCAGTTCGTTGACCACATTGATCACGCCGTAAAGGTGATGGGTATCGACTCTGTCGGTATTTCATCCGACTTTGACGGTGGCGGCGGTGTTGTGGGCTGGAATGATGCGTCAGAGACGGCAAACGTGACCGCAGAACTCATAAAGCGCGGTTACACCTATGAGGAGATTGAGAAGCTCTGGAGCGCCAATTTCTTACGGGTTTGGGCTGAAGTCGAAGCTGTCGCGAAACGCCTGCAGACTGCCGCGGCTAACTGACCCCTTAGTGGAGGGATCAGGCGTGGTTCCTCGGTTCGTCGATGAGGAAGGCCACCATCATCAAGGCGATGCACATGAATGCCATGGCGCACCAGAAGACCGCTGAATAGGAAAACCAGAGAGCGACAAACCCGCCCATGAGGGGGCCGAGCCCCATCATGAAGGAATTGCCCATGTTGGAGATGGCGATCCGCATGGGCAGGTCCTGGCGATCGCCAAATTCCAGCACCATGTTTTGCGACGATATCTGAAAGCCGCCCAGCCCTGCGCCGAGGCCTGCAAACACCAAGCCCAAGAGAAGGATGTCGGTCGCGAAGAAGAGCAGGATTGTTGAGAGTATCCAGGTGACCAATGTTGCCATGAAAACAAAGCGATTGCCGGTCTTGTCCGCAAGAGCGCCCCAGCCAAGATTGGTCGCGGTCTGGCTCAGCAAAAAAGCGAGGGACAGGATACCGAGATTTGTGCCGCTCAAGCCTACGGCTTCACCCGCATAGAGCACATAGAAGGGGACGGCAATTGTACCAAGCGCCCCCAGAGACCGGGCCATGAAAAATCGGGTAAAGCCCGGATCGGCGCGCAAGAGTGCGGGCAGTTCCTTCATGCGGCCGAGGAAGCTTGCTTGCGCACGGATGACGGGTGGCACGGGCTCCCGGATAAAGGCGAGGAGTCCGAGACCAATGCTCGTCAGAATGAAAGCGGTGAGGAAGGTCGCTGAATAACCGTTCCCGAGCGCGTTGGTTTCGATGAAATATTGTCCGCCCAGATAGGCGACACCGGAGGCGGTCAAGCCCGCCATGAAGTTGCGCAGGCCCGTCAGGCGGCCGCGCAGACTCACCGGGATCACCTTGGACATCATGTAGTTGAAAACAACTGCCTGCATGCCGTTGAAAAAGCCGAACAGCAACAGAAAGAGACAGGACGCGATAAAGGCCACCTGCCCCTCAAGGAACAGGCCTGCAAGGGCGAGGCCCAGCACCTGCACGCGCATCAGGCCGCCGATCACAAAGCCTATGGGAATTACCTTTTTGCGGTGCTCGATGAGCGTCGCGCCAAGGAGGGAGGAGCTTGCCGCGCCGAAATGCTGGGCTGCCAGGGCGAGCCCCACGGCCAGTTCCGATCCGGAGAGAATGTAGATAAAGGCCGGTACGAAGGTCGGGGCGTGGACGAGGCGAAATCCGGTTTGACCCAGCAGTCCATGCACGAGATTGACGGCATAGTTTCGCGGCAGGTCTCGGCGGACCTGCTCATCAAAGGCTTTTTCGGCTTCGGCGAGGGCGTTTTGGGGGGCGGCTTTGGTCAAAAATACTCCGTTGGCCGCCCAAAGGGGCGGTCAGAAATGAGTCGGGCTGAATGTTTGAGGGGTCATTATAGGCAGTCTTGTCGGAAGTCTGAAATTTCAGACAAAACTTTATCCCCGGGCTGTATGGATGCTTGTACCCTGCTCGGTCCCGAGTCACAGTCCTTTTAGTCTAAGTCTGCGAATCCGCAGTCTGTAAATGAGGGTATGCGATGCGAAGCTGGTCACTTCTGGTTCCAATTGTGTTTTCTCTAGGTCTCGCAGGATGCGATGGAGACAATGCAGAGGCGCCACCCGCGCCGCCGCCCGTGGTTAAACTGGAAACTGTGAGCGAACGGGCAACGGGCCAGGTTCGCAGTATTTCGGGTGTTGTGGAACCCTCAGACCATTCTGCGTTGAGCTTTCAGGTGCCCGGACGGGTCATCGAGGTGAATGTATCGGAAGGCGAGACTGTGGTTGCAGGCCAGGTGCTGGCGCTTCTGGACCGCACAAATTACCAGATAGCCCTTGATAGTGCGCGGTCCCAGCTCACCAGTGCCCGGGCCAAGCGCTCAGAAGCGAAAGAGGATCTGGACCGGAAACTGGCGCTCATTGACAAGGGGTTTGTGACTCAGGCAGCCGTTGACAGCGCGCAAGCCGCCTATGATGCCGCATCAGCGAGCGTCAGTGTGTCAACAAGCGATGTTGAGCGGGCGCAGAAAGATCTTGATCGCACAATCCTCTCAGCACCCTTCACTGGGACCATCTCCAGCCGTGAGATTGATCCCTTCGTGGAGGTGGCTGCAGGCACAAGTCTTTTTGAGATTCAGTCTGCGGGCGATCTGGAGGTCCGGGTTTTGGTGCCGGAAACCATCATCCGCGAAGTGGATTATGGACAGACGGTTTCCGTCTCGTTTCCGACATTGAAAGGGGAGCTTTTTGGCGGAACTGTTTCCGAAATTGCGTCACGCGCGGAAGCGGGGAACGCCTTTGGGGTGAAAGTGGCGCTTGTAGAGCTCGGTGAAGCTGACATCCGCACGGGCATGACGGCGAAGGTGACATTCAATTTCCAGTCTTATCTGAACGGGCGGGAAGCCTTCCTCATTCCGCTGACTGCGATCTCGATCAAGGACGCTGATCTTGGCGTACAGGGACAGCAAACCGCGGACCAGAATCAGGCGCCTGTTTTTGTCTATGACGCGGAGAAAGAGGCGGTCTTCAAACGCTTGGTCAGGCTTGGCGATATTCGCGGCAATGACATTGAGGTCTTTTCAGGTCTTGAAGAGGGGGAGCGGATCGTCACGGCAGGGGTCGCTTTTCTGCATGACGGCATGGCAGCGCGTCCCTGGCAGCAGAACCAGTAGGTGGCCTGATGGGAAACGTTGCTGCTTACGCCATCGAGAATGCGCGCTTCACACTTTTTGCTCTCATCGCTCTGGTGATGGCGGGGGTCACGATTTATTTCAGCCATCCCAGCCAGGAAGATCCGGAGATCACCATCCGCATGGCGGTTGTCACGGCCTATTTTCCGGGCATGTCGGCGGAGCGGGTTGAACAGCTGATCGTCAAGCCCATCGAAGAGACGGCAAAGCAGATCTCAGAGGTGACCGATATCACCTCAACCGCCTCTACTGGCTATGCGACGGTCAAGGTTGAGGTCGATGACAAGTATTTTGATCTTGATCCCATCTGGACCGATCTTCGGAACAAGATGCGGGACCTCACGCCTGATCTCCCATCGGGTACGTCCGGGCCTTATGTGAATGATGACTATGGACGTGTATCGGTGGCGACGCTGGCGCTGACGGGCCCTGACTATTCAATGGCCGAGCTTCGGACCGTTGCGCGCGATTTACGCGATGCCATTGGTGCTTTGCCCCTTGTCAGTCAGGTCGATCTCTTCGGCATTCAAGATGAGCAGGTGTGGCTGACTGCAGACCAGACCTATATGGATCAGTTGGGTCTGTCTCAGCAGGCGGTTATGGGCGCTTTAACAGGGCAGAACGTGATCCTGCCGGGCGGGTCCATTGCGGCAAACGGCCAACGCATCACGATTGAGCCGTCAGGCAGCTTTACTACTGTCGAAGAAATCGGCAGCGTACCGATAGAGCTTCCGGAAGGCGGGCTGGTTTACCTCAGAGATATTTTCTTGGTGGAGCGTGGATATGTTGATCCGCCGAGCCGTCCCGCCTTTTTCAATGGCGACCCCGCGATCACATTGGGCGTGGCCATGGTCACAGGCTCCAATATTGCGGAATTTGGCCGGGAGCTGGAAGTCCTCCTTGCAGATGAGCGCTATTCCTTGCCCTTGGGCATGGAGCTGGAATTTGCGACCTACCAGCCCCCGCTGGTGGAGGCGTCTGTACGCGACGCGTCAAGCAATCTCCTGCAAACGGTTGCGACTGTCTTGGTGGTGGTCGTTCTGTTCTTGGGTGTTCGGACGGGACTCATTGTCGGATCCATCGTCCCGCTCGCCATTCTGGCGGCGCTTGTGGGCATGAGCCTCTGGGAGATACCTCTTCACCGGATTTCAATTGCGGCCATCATTATTGCGCTCGGTCTGCTAGTTGATAATGGCATTGTGATTGCGGAAGACATTAAGCGCCGCATGGAAGAGGGCATTGACCGGTTGGAGGCCTGTATCGGAGCGCCACGAGAACTCGGCATGCCGCTTCTCTCTTCTTCCCTCACTACAATCTTGGCATTCATGCCGCTTTATCTCGCAGAGGATGTAACGGGCGAATATGTCGGCGCCTTGGCGCAGGTGCTTTTTCTTGCCCTGATCGCCTCCTGGTTTTTGTCTATTGCTATCACGCCCACGCTTTGTTTCTGGTTGCTCGATGGTGATCTTAAGCGAGATGAGGGGATGGATGTATATGAGACCGCGCCCTATCGCTTCTATCGCCAGGTTTTGTCCTTCATCCTGGCGCAGCGGCTCCTTTTTATTGCCGCCATGACCGGCCTGCTTGTCGTCGCCGTCTTTGGAATGGGGTTTGTGACGTCCCGCTTGATGCCGCCGTCGGACCGGGCGCAGTTTGTGACTCATATCGAGTTGCCAACCGGAGCGGATGTGAATGAGACCATTCGCGTAACGGAGAAGTATCTTGCCTGGCTTTCCGATGAGGCTACCAATCCGGATGTATTGCAGCACACAGCCTATATTGCGGATGGTGGCCCGCGGTTCTTCCTTGCTATGTCACCAACGGATCCCGTGCCGCATAAGGCGTTTGTTCTGATTGATGTGACAAGCCTGGACGTTGTTGACGGGATGATTGAAAAGTCAGCGGCTTTCTTCCGCGACGAGGTGCCGGAGGCTCATGGTCGACCGGAGACACTCTTCTTTGGTGCGACGCCCCCGGGCACAGTGGACATCCAAATCACCGGACCTGAGATCGGGACGCTCTACAGACTGGGAAATGAGGTTGAAAAGGCCTTTCGGAGCGTGCCTGGGGCCGCCCATATCCGAACGAACTGGGGTTCACCCGTTGTCAAAGTGCTGGTCCAGATTGATCAGGAGCGCGCGCGCCGTGCGGGTGTCTCCAGCGAGGATGTTGCCAATTCGCTCGCGAGCTATTTTGACGGCCTCTATGTCACAGACTTCCGGGACGGCGATACAGTCATCCCGATCAAAATGCGGGCGGCAGAAGATCAGCGGGATGAGTTGGACAAGCTTCGCTCTATCACGGTCTATTCGTCGGCTGGCAATCTATCCGTGCCGCTCATTCAGATTGCAGATATTGACGGGGTGCTAGAGCCGTTTGAGATCCACCGGTTCAATCAGGAGCGTGGCCTGAAAGCATCTGCCATTCTGCCCGGGCGCCAGGCATCTGAGTTTTATGCTGCCTTGTTGCCTGCGCTGAACGCGATCGAACTGCCGCGGGGCTATTCGTTTGAAGTGCAGGGGGAATTGAAAGATTCGGGTGAAGCAACCGGGGCGCTCTTTGAGTATTTGCCGCATTGCGGTGCGGCTATCCTGGTTCTTCTTGTGTGGCAGTTTAACTCCTTCCGCAGGCCTGCGGTGATCCTGCTCACCATCCCTCTCATTATGATCGGGGCAACCTCCGGCCTTCTGTTGACCGGCGCGTTTCTCGACTTCAACGCCATGCTGGGGCTTTTGAGCCTCGGCGGCATCATCATCAATAATGGGATTGTGATGATTGAGCGGATCGATCTGGAAAGGGCCGAGGGGAAGTCGGTGGAAGAGGCTGTCATTGGGTCGGCATTGGTCCGCGCGCGCCCCATTATCATGACGACGCTCACAACCATATTGGGACTGATGCCATTGATGTTATTTGGCGGTGAGCTTTGGTTTGCCATGACGATTGTGATCATGTTCGGCCTGGCGGCTGGGACGGTGCTCACACTTGGTGTGGTTCCCGTCCTTTATTCCTTGTTTTTCGACTTTGGACGGTCAGAGGGCGCAACACAATCATCCCCTGCGAGGGCCTGAGAGGGCGGTTTGGCAGAAAAACCGGGTGTTTTGTCTGATAGTGCGTCCTTGTAGCGTGGCTTGGGCTTGCTGATGAGCGTCGATTGGGCCCCTGTTCCCCCATTTTCAAGATGACCACCCAAAAAAACGTGTTCGAATTTGCGGATATTTTCCACCGTTTCTCTGTTCACAAAGCGGGTCAGGCCCTTATGATGTCGGCCAAATGCGGGGTCTTGCTCCGCAGAAAAAACCGAAATGGGCTCCGGTTTTCCGGGGCCTGCCTTATCTCAGGAAGGCCTCAACGGAGGAAGCCATGAAAGACACAACAAAATTCTACATTAATGGCGAATGGGTAGACCCAACCACGCCAAAAACCATGGACGTGATCAACCCGGCCACAGAAGAAGCATTTGCCACCATTTCGATGGGCAGCTCGGCAGATGTTGATAAGGCTGTTGCGGCGGCGAAGGCTGCTTTCCCGGCTTTCTCGCGCACGAGCCGTGAAGAGCGGATCGCGCTTCTGGAAAAAATCGTTGAAGTGTATCAGGGCCGGTATGCGGAAGTTGCCGACACTATTTCAAAAGAAATGGGGGCACCTGCCTGGTTGGCTCAAATTGCGCAGGCAGCGATGGGACCTGCACATTTTGCAACGGCCATTGAAATTCTGAAGAAATACGAGTTTGAAGAAGACCGCGGTGCGACACGCATCGTGAAAGAGCCGATCGGTGTATGCGGGTTCATCACACCGTGGAACTGGCCGGTCAACCAGATCGCTTGTAAGGTCGCACCGGCATTGGCTGTGGGTTGTACGATGGTTCTGAAGCCGTCCGAAGTTGCTCCGCTCAATGCGCATCTTCTTGCAGAGATTTTTGATGAAGCTGGCGTTCCTGCCGGTGTCTTCAACCTTGTGGACGGTGATGGCCTTGAAGTTGGTGCTCCACTTTCCTCTCACCCAGACGTCGACATGATGTCCTTCACCGGGTCGACCCGCGCAGGTGTGGAAGTCGCGAAAGCCGCTGCCCCAACCGTTAAGCGTGTTGCTCAGGAGCTGGGCGGCAAGTCTGCGAACATTATTCTGGACGATGCGGATCTCAACGCCGCTGTTGCCGGTGGTGTTCAGAGCGTCATGAACAATTCCGGTCAGTCCTGTAACGCACCGACGCGGATGCTGGTTCCCGCGTCCAAGCATGGTGAAGCGCTGAAGATTGCTGCTGCTGCGGCGGCAGAAGTCAAAGTGGGTGATCCTGCTGCGGAAGACACGAAGATCGGTCCGGTTGTCAGTGAAGTTCAGTTCAACAAGATCCAGGATCTGATCCAAAAGGGTATTGATGAAGGTGCGGAACTGGTTGCTGGCGGCACCGGTCGTCCGGAAGGCCTCAACAAAGGCTACTATGTTCGCCCAACGGTTTTTGGTGGTGTGACCAACGATATGACTATCGCACGGGAAGAAATCTTTGGTCCTGTGCTGGCCATCCTTCCTTACCAGAGCGAGGAAGAAGCCATCGCCATTGCGAATGACACGGTTTATGGGCTGTCAGGATATGTATCTTCAGGCTCTATTGACCATGCGCGTGACGTGGCCTCTCAACTGCGGACAGGCAATGTGCACCTGAATGGTGCAGGTCCAGACGTCAATGCGCCGTTTGGCGGCTACAAGCAGTCCGGCAATGGCCGCGAGTGGGGTGAATTCGGCTTTGAGGACTTCCTCGAAATTAAAGCAGTGATGGGTTACACCGCTGCCTAAAACCTCATTCAGGTTGTTTTTTGAAAAGGGCGTCCTTCGGGGCGCCCTTTTTGTTTCAGAATGCGCCATGCGTCTGGCTGCATTAATTGGCTTTTAACCGTTTCGACAAGTCGCGGGTCCGCCAATGCATGGTGTAACGAAGTTTTAGACAGCGCCCTTCAAAACTTAAGCAAATCAGATCCAAATGCCGCAGGTTGGCATTAGATGAGGGCAAGGAATGTCCAGGACGCAGAATTGTTTGAGAGCGTGTTTAGGCGTGATTTTGATTTTCGCGCTGAGTGCATGTTCAGAAGCACCGAGTAACCCTCTTCGTGTTGGATTGGATACTTGGCCTGGCTTTGCTTTGCTTTTCATTGCTCAGGAGAAGGGCTTTTTTGAAGAGCAGGGTGTTGAGGTCGAGCTTGTTGAGCTCTCATCCAGTGCGGATGTTCGGCGGGCCTTCGAACGCGGGCAGATAGACGGCATGGCCACCAGCTTTGTTGAGGTCCTGGAAGCGTTCCGCAATGGCCCGCGCCATCCGGTTGTAGGGCTGATGACTGATTATTCCAACGGTGGCGACGTCGTGCTCGCCTCAAAGCGCATTAACAACCTCGCCTCTCTGAGTGGACGTCGCATTGGTATCGAACCGGGGACACTGAACCGGTTTGTTCTGACGCGGGCGATGGAGTCGGTGGGGCTGGAAATTGGCGACGTTGAAGTCGTCAATACGCCGCGACAGGCGATGAAAGAAGCGGCCGTCAATGGAGAGGTCGACGCGGTTGTTACCTATCCGCCCGTTTCGACGGATATTGAGCGTGCCGGACTAATGCATGTCGTCTTTTCGTCAGCTCAGATTCCAGGGGAGGTTGCAGACGTTGTCTCCTTTGACCGCGACCTTTTCACTTATCGCTCCGGAGACATAGCCGCCTTCACCCGCGCATGGGGCCAGGCTGTGCAGTTTATTGAGGCGGAACCAGATGCAGCCTACGCCCTGGTGAGCCGTCATATTGGTATGAGCGCTGATGAACTGGCTACAACCTACAAAGGGATTGAGATCATCTCAGCTGACCGACAGGCTCAGTTTGTAAGTTCGGACGGGCCGCTGGTCGCCGGGTTTGAAACAGTGAGCAGAATTTTATGGCCGGATGACCTTCACGACGAACCAGAATGGGCGACAATTTTCTTCCCAAACCGGGTGGAAATGGCCTGGAACGGAGCTCAGTAGAATTATGCATAGCTTCGGAAAACACTGGCTCGAAAATTTGTCGGTAAAATGGAAAATCCTGGCGCCCTTCAGTTTCCTGGCAGGGGTTGTGGGGTTTTCTCTGATTGTTCTCTTCTTCATTGCCTTCGAGCGATATCAAGGCGTTGTTGTGGAGAACCGGGCGAAGCACTTGTCCAACAGTATTGTCTATGCGTTGGAGACGATGCAGCATCGCAGCGAAGTGGAGCGATATGTCGCCATTGTTGGCGCTGATGTAGATGTGGCTTTGCTGCTGGTTGTGGACCCAACCTCAGATGAGGTGTTGGTCAGCAGCCGGGGAATGTATCGGGGTGTTTCAGTCGACAGTCTGGCCGACGCAGGTTTGGCGGCGGAGGTTCAAAGAAGTCTTGAATCCCAGGCCTCTCGTGCGACCCTTATGTGGGGAGACATGACGGCCAGCTATGCAGTTATGGCGCCGCGTTTGTGGGAGAAAGAGTCCGCACCTGGCGATGTGCTTGTTTTTGTTCGTTTGAAAACAAGGAGTGTGACGGCTCAATCCAGTGGCATGGCGCAACAATTGGCGATTGGTTTGCTGGCGGCTTTGGCGTTGGCAATGCTCGTTGCGTCAAAACTCTTCTATGACCTGGTGATTTCTCCGCTATTGAAACTGTCCGCGATTGCTCAGGCACGTACTGTTGATCCGGAAACGATGGCTCCCTTTACGCGGCGACTGGACGAGTTTGGCGAGCTCGCGCGTAGTGTGTTGCAGTCTTTCACCGAAGCGCGGGAGAACGCCAACCGCTTTGAGCTCCAGGCTCAGAGTGACAGCCTTACTGGCTTGGGCAACAGGGCGATGTTTAAAGAGCGGCTTCATATGGCGCTTGCCCATGCGGAGCGGTCCGGAAAGATTGTTGCCTTGATGATCCTTGATCTGGACAATTTCAAAGATGTGAATGATACGCTTGGACATGATGTTGGGGACGAACTCCTCAAACGGGTTGCGGCGATCCTCAAAAAGAGTTCGCGGAAGGTCGATACGATCGTTCGTTTGGGAGGCGATGAGTTCGCGATTATCGCGGATGACCTTGACCGGATCGATGGTGTTGTTGTTCATGCAAACCGGATTTTGGGAGCGCTCTCTGAACCTCAATTGATCAACGGTCATGAAGTTCATCCTGGTGCCAGTATTGGAATCACAAGCTATCCTCAAGATGCCCGTGACCCGGACGTTCTGTTGAAGAATGCTGATCTCGCGCTTTATCGGGCAAAAGCGGAAGGCCGGGGCAACATTCAGCTCTATCGTCATGAGCTTCATCTGAAAGTTATTGAGCGGAACGCCATTGAAAGAGACTTGCGGACGGCGATCGCTGAGAACCAGTTCGTGCTCTACTATCAGTTGAAGGTGAATACCGAGACGGGTGCGATCGTAGGTGCCGAAGCGCTCATTCGCTGGCATCACCCAGAGCGGGGAATGATTCCGCCGGATGTATTTATTCCTGTTGCAGAACAGAATGGCAGCATCTGTAAAATGACGGATTGGGTGATGGAAGAGGCCTGCGCTGAAATTCGTCGAATGATGGATAAAGGTCTTGAGCCCGTGAGTATTGCGGTCAATGTGTCAGCGCTTGACCTCCGCCGTCCTGACTTCACAGATCAGGTGGCAGCAACGCTGGTTCGTGCTGGTGTGTCGCCGAAATATCTTGAGATTGAGGTGACAGAAAGCACCGTCATGCACGATGTGGATCAGGTAATCGGGACGCTGCGGCGTTTGAGGGCGCTCGGTGTAAGTATCAGTATTGATGATTTTGGCACCGGCTATTCTTCGCTTGCCTATCTCAAGCAGTTCCCTGTCCAGACTCTGAAGATCGACCGAAGCTTTATCTCCGACATGACAGATGATGCGAACAGTCAGGCTATTCCGAAGCTTATCGTTGATCTTGCCCGCAACCTTGGCGTGAGCGTGATCGCGGAAGGTGTTGAGACCGAAGACCAGCGCGAGCGTCTTTTGTCCATGGGGTGTGGTCAGGCGCAAGGCTATCTCTTCAGCCCGCCGGTCCCCTCAGCGGCGTTTTCTGAGATGTTGGAGGAGCATGTTTGCTTTCCACGTGAGGAAAAAGAAGAAGATTTCCCCGAGTCTCTGTCGCCGGTTTCCGTCGCGTAAACTGACACTCTTGTCACTTCGGATGACGCGGCCTGGACGGGCTGCTACACCATCTTCCTGAACATCTCATCGTTGGCGCGTTTTCTGTGCCCGTTGTATTTCTGGAGGGTGATCCATGGATCTCGCATATGGTGCGGAATATGAAACGTTTCGGGCGGATGTGAAGCGTTTCCTTGAGGACAATCAAAACCATGCTCCGGGCAGGACCGGAACTGGCCGGCCCTATGAGGACCAGCGGAAGTGGCAAGAGCTTCTGATTGAGAATGGCTATGCCGCCCGCACGATTCCCAAAGAGTATGGTGGGTATGGAGCCGAGCCTGATATCCTGAAAAGCCGGATTATTGCAGAGGAGTTCACTAAGGCGTCCCTTCCCCTAGGCCTCGCCAATCAGGGCGTGTCAATGCTGGTGCCAACTCTGCTGGAGTTGGGAACCGAAGAGCAAAAGAAGCAATGGATTGAGCCGACGCTCAAAGGGGAAGTCGTCTGGTGCCAGGGATATTCTGAGCCAGGGTCCGGGTCTGACCTCGCCAGCCTGCAGACCAAGGCCACAGAAGATGGCGATGATTTTGTCATCAATGGTCAGAAGATCTGGACCAGTACAGCACAACATGCAGACATGATTTTCTGTCTCGTGCGGACCGAGCCGGATGCGCCCAAGCATGAAGGGATCAGCTATCTGATTTTCTCCATGGATACGCCTGGTATTGAGGTGCGTCCTTTGGTGACCATGACGGGTAATGCGGAGTTCAATGAAGTCTTCTTCACGGACGTACGTGTTCCGAAAAACCAGATTGTGGCGGAGCGGGGACAGGGCTGGTTTGTCGCCAATGCAACGCTCAAGCACGAACGGGGCATGCTGGGTGATCCCAATCAGGCCGGCACACGGCTCGCGGCCATCATTGATTTGATGCATGAGGAAACTGTCTCTGGTGAGCGGCTGATCGATAATCCGCTCTTCCGGGACCGTCTGGTGCAATTACAGGCGCGGGTGTCGGCGATGCAGTTTCACGGTATGCGGCTTCTCACCGCGGGTGCGAAAAAGGAAGATCCGGGCATTGCCCGGCTGGTTGTGAAGCTGATGGGCTGTGAACTCAATCACCAGCTCGCCGCTCTGGCGATTGATGCGCTGGGCGAATTGGGTGTCCTCTATGACGACAGTCCGCGTCTGCGCAACGGTGGGCGCTGGCAGTGGTCCTACATGTTTGACCTCGGTCTCATCATTGGCGGCGGGACGGCTCAGATTCAAAAGAACATCATTTCCGAACGGGGGCTGGGCATGCCGCGCGAGCCCAAACCTGCCCGCAAAGAAGGAGCTGCATAATGGAATTCGCTCTCTCTGAAGAACAAAGAATGCTCCAGGACACGGTTGGCCGCTATCTGGCTGACGCCTCTGAACTGGACATTGTCCGGAAATCAGCGGAGGCCCGGGAAGCCTTCTCCAAAACGATCTGGTCAGGTTTTGCGGAGCTCGGCGTCGCGGGAATCGTCATCCCCGAAGAACATGGAGGGCTGGGGCTTGGTATGCTTGAGGCGGCTCTTATGGCTGAGATGACCGGTCGGCACGTGGCGCCGATCCCGTTTGTCGGGACGGCGGTGATGGCGCCCGTCGCGCTCACCCTTGCGGGAAGTGATGAGCAAAAAGCTGCCTGGCTGCCTCGATTGGCCAGTGGAGAGGTTGTTGCGGGTGTTGCGGTCACGGAAACCATCGGTGCCCGTGATGGTGCTGGCGTTACCTCGGACGGTGACGTCCTGTCTGGGTCGTCACTTTTTGTGATTGATGGCCCTGGGGCAGATGTTTTCATCGTGGCAGACAAAGAGGGAGCACTCTTTCTGGTAGAGGCGTCGGCAAAGGGGCTGGAGCGCATTGCCCTCACCACGATTGATCTAACCCGGCCCGTTTCGGAGTTGCGCTTTGATGGTGTTGAAGCGGAGCGCCTGGCCGAGGGGGATGCATCAGTTGTGCGCCGGATGATAGATGCGGGGCGGACGATGATTGCAGCGGACACGCTGGGCGCGGGGCAGATGATGATCGAGAAAGCGGTCGATTATGCCAAGGAGCGCAAACAGTTTGGCCGTGTGATTGGGTCCTTCCAGGCGGTAAAACATCTTTGTGCCGAAATGGCGGCGGAACTGGAGCCCTGCCGGTCACTGGTCTGGTATGCGGCTTATGCGCAGGACGAACTGCCGGACGAGGGCAGCCTGATGGCCTGTCATGCCAAAGCGCACCTGTCAGAGGTCGGCCGGTTCGTTGCCCGGACCGCTACCGAAGTGCATGGCGGTATGGGCTTTACGGACCTTGTGGGCCTTCACTACTGGTTCAAACGGATCGGTCTTGATCGTCAGCTGCTGGGTGGCCCGGAACGCGTTCGCGAAGAAGCTGCGCGTTTGCAGGGCTGGGCGGCGTAAGCCCCTCAAAAAGGGCGCGCGAGACAGTACTTGGTTCTTCCCTCCCTATGCGCTTCCGGCTAAGGTCTAAGAAAAATAGACCGAAGTCTAGTTTTGGGAGGAAGAAACATGCGCGCAGCAATTTTCAGAGATGGCGACATGGTCGTCGACACATTGCCGGACCCGACACCCGGCGAAGGCCAGGTTGTTGTGAAGACACTGGCTTGTGGCATTTGCGGGTCGGACCTTCACGCATTTCACCACGCACCGAAGATGGTTGAGATTGCAGAGCGTTCCGGCGCGGAAAGTCCGATGGATCTAAGCCGTGACATCGTTTTTGGCCACGAGTTTTGCGCTGAAATTTTGGATCACGGACCCGGCACGCAAAAAACATTGAAGCCAGGCACCAGGGTTTGCTCCATGCCGATCGCGTTTAATGCTGATGGTGTGAAAGGGGTGGGCTATTCCAACGACTTTCCTGGTGGCTATGCCGAGCAGATGGTGCTGAATGAAATGATGCTACTGGAGGTGCCGAACGGCCTTCCCACCGACCAGGCAGCTCTTACGGAGCCGATGGCCGTTGGCTGGCATGCGGTGAAGAAGGCTAACATCACCGATGAAGATGTTGCCCTTGTCATCGGATGCGGTCCGGTTGGACTTGCCGTTATTGCGGGTCTTAAAATCGCGGGTGTGAGCCCGATCATCGCCTCAGATTTCTCGCCCGCGCGGCGTAAGCTCGCGGAGAAGATGGGGGCCGACATTGTGCTCGATCCTGCAGAGACGTCGCCCTACAAGCGCTGGCAGGAAGAGGCAGCACCGGAAGGGTATGATCCCAAAAACTGGATGACCATGATGGGCCTTGGCCCGCAATTGCGTCCGGGTGTGATCTTCGAATGCGTTGGGGTGCCGGGCATCATTCAGCAGATTTTGGAGGGTGCACCCAAGGCTGCGCGCATCGTTGTTGTGGGTGTCTGTATGGAGCCGGATCACTTCGAGCCCTTCTTTGGCATCAACAAGGAGCTGAATGTTCAGTTTGTACTGGGCTACTCACCTGAGGAATTTGCGGAGACGCTGGGCTTTCTCGCTGAAGGGAAAATTCAGGGCGAAGCGTTGGTCACGGATAAGGTTGGCGTTGACGGTGTCAAAAATGCCTTCGAGGAGTTGGCCAACCCCGAAAAGCACGCAAAAATCCTGGTTGAACCCTGGAGATAATTTTCCAAACTAATTCAAAGGGTTAAGAGGTTTTGGCGCGGCCCATTTGTGGGCCGCGCCGTTTTTTTGCCATGATCTCGGCACGCATGCGCCTTTCACATCGCCTATATTCAAAGACAAGAAAAAACAATCAGAAGGAGCTTTCTTCCCATGTCCGGTGGAACAATTTTCGTTCTAGTGCTGTTTGCTCTCGCCCTTGTCATTCTGATCAAGGCGGTGGTTATGGTCCCACAAGGGTTTGTCTACACAGTGGAACGGTTCGGCCGGTACACAAAGAGCCTCCAGCCCGGTCTTTCCATTATCACACCCTTCATCAATCGTATTGGCAACAAAGTGAATGTGATGGAGCGCGTGCTCGATGTGCCGAGCCAGGAAGTGATTACGCGTGACAATGCGATGGTGACAGCAGACGGTGTCGTGTTCTTTCAGGTGATGGATGCAGCCCAGGCGTCCTATGAAGTGAATGATCTTGAATATGCCATTCTCAATCTCACTATGACGAATACACGGACAGTGATGGGCAGCATGGATCTTGATGAGTTGCTCAGCCAGCGTGACAAGATTAATGCGCAGCTGTTGGCCGTTGTCGATGAAGCAACGAACCCCTGGGGTGTCAAGGTCACGCGGATTGAAATCAAAGACATCAACCCGCCGCGCGATCTAGTGGATGCGATGGCGCGCCAGATGAAGGCAGAACGGGACAAGCGCGCGACTATTCTGGAAGCTGAAGGAGACCGCCAGGCGGAGATCCTGAAAGCGGAAGGTCAGAAGCGAGGTGCCATTTTGGAAGCCGAGGGCCGTAAGGAAGCTGCCTTCCGGGATGCGGAAGCCCGCGAACGTGAGGCCCAAGCGGAAGCGCAGGCAACGGCAGATGTGAGTAAGGCTATCGCGGAGGGTGATGTCCAGTCGATCAACTATTTTGTTGCGACCAAATATGTTGATGCCCTTCAAGCTGTTGCATCGGCGCCCAACCAGAAGCTGGTTATGATGCCTTTGGAGGCGTCAAGCCTGATCGGCGCGATCGGTGGCATCTCGGAGATCGCCAGAGATGCTTTTGGGAAAGATGGTGATGGACCAAATGGTGGCGGGGCTGGTGCGCGCGGCGGCTCAGGGTCTGTCCCCCGCGTGTCTTCGGGGGAGTAAGCCATGCAGGAGTTTTTCACGACATGGGGCAGCTGGACCTGGCTGATAGTGGCGGTTGGTCTCGCTGCGCTTGAAATGGTGGTGCCGGGCGTCTTGCTGATCTGGCTTGCGGGCGCCGCGCTTCTCGTTGCGCTGATCGACTTTTTGCTGCCTCTTGGGTGGCAGGCAGAGGTGGCTTTGTTTGCAGTGCTTTCCGTTCTCTTTGCCTATGTAGGGTATCGGTGGTCGAACCAGCCTGGTCAGCAGATGTCGGATAAGCCGAACCTCAATCTGAGGGGGCAGTCTTATGTAGGCCGAACGTTTGTTGTGGCGGAAGCCATACAAAATGGTCGCGGTAAGGTGAAGGTTGGCGACACATTGTGGGCAGTCTCCGGCACAGATGCGGATGTTGGCGCGACCGTTCGGGTGACCGATGTCGAGGGGACCATGCTGGTTGTCGAACCCGCTTAGTCTCTTATGTCTGTTTACAAAGAAAGCCCGGCGCATGCGCCGGGCTTTGTCGTTAGTGCGTCTGTATCGGCGTTAGGCCGTATGAATACTGTCGAGGAAGGTTCTTACCTCACGGTCCAAATTCTCCGTATGGCCGCTCAAAGACTGGAAATTCTGCACCAGGTTTTGAGCAGCTTCGCTGGTCTCCGCGATACCGGTCCGAATGCCGCCTGCATGACGGTTCATTTCTTCCGCCCCTTCGGCTGCCAATTGTGTGGCCCGTGTGATTTCACTGGTTGCGGCGGACTGCTCTTCAATCGCTGCTGCGATGCTACCGCTGACGGAGCGCATTTCGTCAATGCGTTCACGAATTGCAGAGATTGAGCTCACCGTACCGTTGGTTGCTGCTTGAATTGAGTTGATCTGCGAGGTGATCTCTTCCGTTGCTTTCGCGGTTTGGCTGGCGAGGCTCTTTACCTCAGAGGCCACGACCGCAAAGCCCTTGCCCGCATCGCCTGCGCGCGCCGCTTCAATCGTCGCGTTAAGAGCCAACAGGTTGGTCTGCTCAGCAATGTCGGTGATGAGGCTGATAATCTCCCCAATTTTGTTTGCTGTTGCTGCCAGTTCCTGCACTCTGCTGTCTGCTTCTTCCGCGTCGCCCACTGCGGTTTCCGCCACATCAGTGGAGTGACCGACCTGTGTTGCTATTTCGCGAATAGAAGCTGACATTTGTTCCGCTGCGGAAGCGACAACACTGACATTTTCTGATGCGGTCGCAGAAGACTGGGCTGCAGAGTCACTCTTCTCTGCGGCGCCTGATGCTGTATCGCTCATGCTACCCGCGACATTAGCCATGGCAGACGTTTCATCTGTGACTGACGCAACGAGATTGCCGACAGTTTCCTCAAAGCGCGTTGCGACCTGGTGCATCGCCTGGCTCCGCTCCAATTCGCTCTTCTTTTGAAGTTTTTCGGCTTCCGCAGAGAGAACTTCCGTTTGTGCAAGGGCCTCTTCTGCCTTGGAGAGGGATGCATCTGCACTTTCGAATGCGTCGCGCATTTGTTTCACGGCCATCACCAACACCGTCGTTTCAACAATCACGACGGCAGCATGAACGGCGACGCGTGTATAGTCAGCACCACCGGCCCACAGGAGTTCTGGAACAAAAAAGTTCAGGCCGACGTGATGTAGAGCAACAACGCCTGCTGCTGCGAGCAATGCTCTGAAGTCGACAAAGACGATAAGGGTCGCGAGGGACGCCATGAAATAGAGGTGAGCATCAATCTGCAGGCTTGTTCCACGCAGCTGTGCCACACAAAGCATTGCCATGACCATGAGGGAGACCGCGAATGCGTTCCGCACCACCGGCGAGTTACCGGTCACTTTCCACAACGCGGTTGTGGCGCCAGCGAACGCGGCTGCTGCGGCCGTTCCAATGAGCCACCCATTGCCGCTCCAGAAACTGATGGCTGCGATTACTGGTACGTGAGCCCAGAGATAGGGCAGCATGTATGGATATGATTTTTCCCGGATTTGATCTGTCGTTTTCATTTTGTCCCGCTTTATAGATCTGTCGTGGTCGCTCTCTGGCTACCGGACCACCCACCGGCAGTGCAGAGATCTGGTGTTGCGGCTGACAAGATGAGCCATGCCCCAACATCTTTTAGTGATTGAGGGTTTGTATTTTCCCTGAGCCGGGCAGTGACCATGTTGCCGGCGAAACCTGCGTTCAAAACCTCAGCACCGGCGGCGTTAACGCGGGCTGCAGCTTCGTCGAAGGAAATATGAGGAGCGAAGACCGCCATAACATCGCGATCTGATTGAGCGGGCAGGAATTGCAGAAAGCCGACAAGTCCAAGTCCACAAAGAGCCATAGCGCTGGGGATCGCAATACTCCCGCGCGCATGGTTTTGTGTTGCCTTATGTCCCGTATGTCCCGCCACCCAGATGATCCCCTTTTCTGGTGGCATCAGTATTAGGGCCGAAGTGCTAATAAACTGTTCGCACTGAATGAGAAACAAACCGTTAGATGCAAGGTTCGTGTCTTTCCCGACCTTAGGGACTATGAATTGAACTCTTTTGAGGCTGCTTGAGCTGTTGCAAAATTGCTGGAGAGCTGGCTCTGGTCCGCGTCTGCATAGCTAACCGCCCGGTGAAGGGCGTTGGCGGTTGCGTTGACAGCTTCCTTGACTATGCGAACAGCGGGCGCGGGCATGGAAGCGGCCGTTCTGGCCATCTCAAGGGCGGCCTCAACGACATTTCCGTCATCGGCGATCTCATCAACCAGGCCCCAGTCGAGGGCATGGTCCGCACCCATGCGTTCGCACAGAATGCAAATCCGTTTTGCGCGGGCGGGGCCGACCAGGGTGATGAGGCGCGGCAGGGCTCCCCATTGCAGGTTGATCCCAATCTTGACCTCGGGGACATAAAGAAAAGCCTCGCGGCCCATGACACGCCAATCCAGAGCTAATGGTAGAGCGACGCCTGCCCCCACGGCCATTCGTTCGATGGCAGCGATGGTGATTTGAGGCATTTCCTCCCAGGCACGGCAGAGCTGGACGCCTGCATAGTAAGTACGGCGGAGTTCCAGATCTGACTGACCACCGGCGAAGCGTTTTTGGCGCTCTTTCAGGTCAATACCTGCGGAGAAGGCCTTGTCAGTTCCCGTCAGGACGACGGCCTGCGTTTCCAGATCGGCCTGGAAATGGCGGGCAATGTCTGTCAGATCGGCAATCGCTTCATCGTTAAAGGCGTTGAGATTTCCCTTACGGTCGAAACGAACCAGGGCGACTGGTCCCTGCTTTTCAACGGTTGCTGTGTTCCAACTCATTTCTTTCCTCCCAGTTGCTCTTTTGATGGAGCTTATCCCCCGCGGCGGCGAGATACCAATTGGCTTTTGGGTGCCGTAGAGACTCAGAGGTAGGGTGATAGGAGCCGGGCTGTATTATCTCGCAGCTTCACCGATAGAGGGCGGCCGCGGAGCGTCGCCAAGGTCTCTTGGCAGGCGTTGGCAATTTTCTCGTCGATAATCGTCTCCAGCGTGCCGGCTAAGTCGGGGCTAAAACACTCGAGGTTGAACTCGAAATTGAGCCGTAGGCTCCGCGGGTCCCAGTTTGCGGATCCGATGGACGCCCAGATTCCATCCACGGTCATCATCTTGGCATGATCGAAGGGGCCGTCAGTCATCCAGATTTTGCAACCACTGGCTGCCAGCTCGTCCAGCAGGGCTCTGCTTGCCCAGGCCATGTAAAAGAGGTTGTTTTTCTGCGGGAGGACGATGTCGACGGTGACGCCACGCATTGCCGCCAGCGACAGCGCTGTAATGAGGTCGCTGTCGGGAAGGAAATAGGGGGTCACGATTCTAATGTGGCTGCGAGCCTCTGTGAGGCCGGCGAGGAAGGTCCATCTGATCGTGTTACGGCTCATATCCGGGCCAGCCGCCAGACCGCGTGCAATTACGTCACCCTTTCGCTCGAGCTGAGCATGCCAAAGGTCGCCTACCAACAGTTCGCCGGTGCTGAACCGCCATTCATGGGCAAAGGTCGCCATGAGTTGAGCGACGACTGGTCCCTCAACCGCATAGTGGATATCCCGTATAGGATGCTTGGCGCCCGGGCGCCGCAGATTGCCCGCTGCGATATTCATGGAGCCGGTAAAGCCAAGGCGCCCGTCTACGACCAGAATTTTCTGGTGATTGCGCAGGTTAAGATAAGGCATCTGCCAAGGCAGGAAGGAGTGCAGGAACCTGGCGTGGGGAATATCTGCTTCACGCAGGCGTTTGACCATGGAAGGAAAGGAATACCAGGAACCGACTCCATCTATTAGAACGCGAATTTTCACGCCGCGCGCTTTAGCCCTCTTCAGAGCTTCCAGGAACTGCTGACCGGCTTCATCATTGTTAAAAATGTAAGTTGAGAGGGCGATGCTATGCTTGGCCTGCTCAATAGCGGTGAGCATTGCCGGGTAGGCGTTTTCGCCATTGCGCAGGACGTCAATCTTATTGCCGTCTGTGTAGGGCACTTTGGCGATGCGCTGACCAAGGCGTGCCATCTCGATAATGCGCTCGGTCGCCTCACCGTCAGCCCTTTGCCGGAGGAGGCCTGTCTGGCCTGCCATTTCAACGTCGCCGGTGATGTGTTCGCTGCCACGCAACTCTGCCGCCCGGCGCGCGATGCGGTTGACGCCGAAAATGAGATAGATCGCCCACCCAAAAACGGGCAGGAGGATGATGACACCGATCCATGCCACCGCTGCGCGCACATCACGTTTGGTGATGAGCGCGTGGCCGGCAGCGATTGTCGCTGCAGCCAGATTGATGACCCCAACAAAGACGGTCCATAGTTCAAGGCTTGCTTGTGGCTCCATGCCTTTAACTTAGGCGGGGGAGGTGGGCTCTGTCATGCTCTTCGTAGGGTGTGTTTTCGGCTAGAAGCGGACAGATGCACCAATTTGAACCGCCCGATCTTCCCCAGGAAAGAAACGCTCAACAGCATTCCCGCCCCGGACAATCACGTCCGCCCGATCGGCGAACCGTGTGTCCGTGAGGTTGCTGATACGGCCGTAAAGCCCGAAAGCGTCGGTTACGTCATATTGGGCGCGAAGGTTCAGGAGGTCATGGCCTTCGTAGGTTGTTGTGTTCCCAGGGTCCATGGCGTAGTCCCCCACATGCACCCATTCGAGTTCCGCGCGGGCGCGGCCCTCCAGGAAGGTGTAGCCGAGCCGGACATTGGCGAGGGTTCGCGGTGCCGTGTCAATGTCGTCACCTGAAGTGATGGCGTTGGCCGGGTTGGTGGCTGCGCGGTCAAAAGTGTATTTGTGGACGGCATAGGTGGCAGAACCGGAAATGTCGAAGCCAGCGCCCAGGGCTGCGAACACCTCGAGTTCAACGCCGTAATGTTCGGTTTCGCCATTCGGGACGTTGAGGCGCGCGGAATCTCTGAAGAAGAAGTTGCTCTTCTCCATATAGTAGCTGGCGAGCTCATAGTTCACTCCGTGCAGGAGGCCCCGTGCGCCAAGCTCAATGCTGTCTGTGCGCTCGCTCTCTACCTGTCCGGGGATCTGATTGTCCTGAAGCCGGTAGAGGTCGGTGGTTTGTGGGGCTCTTGCGCCGCGTGCGAGATTTGCAAAGCCGGTGACGCTGTCATTAAACGCGTGCGTAATCCCAAGCTTCGGGGTTACGTCAAAGAATTCATCTATGCGGTCCGGTGTCCGCTGAAAACGGCCAACCGTGTTGTCGGGCGCGTTGTTGGTGTAGTCGTAGCGTGTGTATTCCAGCCGGGCTCCAGCTGTCACCTTAGTCGCATCAGACAAGGACCAGACGGAATGAATGTAGGGGGCCGTGACCAAAGCTTCGACATCATAGTCATAGTGAAGACCCTGGACGAAAGCGCCGAACACTGTCGGGCCGGACTGGAATTCTCTGAGCGAGCCTTGGGTATATTCAAGATCGGTTCCGAAAATGACCTGGTGCCCGCCCTCCAAATTCATGAAATAGGCTGACTGAACGCCGGTGCTCCAGTGTTTGTTTTCTTCGAGCGCATCTCCCGGCAGGAAGTGCAGCAGGAAGTCCATGTCGTTCACGCGGGCATAAGGCGTGATCGCCAGAGAGTTCCCGTTCTCGAGAGAACGTTCCCAGCGCACCGCCATGCGCGTTGACCAGGTATCCCGAAATGCTTCCGGATTGGGGTTGGTTTTGCGCAAGGCGTCTGTCTTGTAGGCGTCAGTTCCTTCAACGAAGCCTGCTGTTTCCTGATTGAGGTTCTGGCCCGACAAGGTCGCCCGGATATAATCACCTGTGCCGGTATAATCGTATCTCATCTGGAACTTCTGCTGACCGTAGCTCGAATTGGCGCGAAAGCCGTCGCTGTCTTCAGCAAGCTCGATGCTCGCGCGGGCGGCATGGTTGCCTTCGCCACCACTCGCCGTTCCAAAGAAATTGAGAATGCCATGAGGCCCGACGCGAAGGCGCGCTTCCCCTTCAGGTTCGACTGTGGGAGCCGCGGACAGGACATTGATCAGTCCGTGCACGGCGTTGGAGCCGAAACGGGCGCTTGCCGGACCACGAACGATTTCAACGCTGTCGGCTGCTTCGATGAAGCTGTCAAAGAGACCATTGACGTTCGCAAAGCCCGGCGCGCGATAGGGAATGCCGTCTTCCAGATAGAGGAACGATCCAGCGCCGGCGCCGCCGGTCAGAACGGGAGAGCGAATGGCGGTTAGATGTTCCTGGCCTGATCCATGCTGTACGAAGACGCCCGGCGCCCGGTTGACCACTTGGCTTGGATGGTCGGGTGCGATGAGCTCAATGTCACCGGAATTGATCTTGGTGATATTGCTCGGATGGGTTGCCCGTCTGGTGCCTTCGCCGGTCGACGTGACCACCAGTTCGTCCATCAGGACCGGTTCTTCCGCTGCTGCAATGCCGAAGGGCACCAGCGCTGAAATCAGGACACTCACTGCGGTGGTCCGTCCACCAGAACGCAACTTAGATGACATTTACACTCCCCCAAGCCGCCAAAATGCGCCGTTTCTCCTCACGCTGCAGCTTTATCCTTGCCTTTTGTTAGAGGATCAGCGGACTCTTTTCAAATAGGACACTTAACGGACACGTCTCATGTTTCCGATAGCCGACGACAATCCGACCCACACATCACCCATCGTGACATGGTTCATGATCGCGGCCTGTGTCGCTATCTTTGCCTGGCAATCCTCCTTGCCGGGGAATGCGGTAGAAACCGTATTTCTGACCTATGGGGCGATCCCGGCGAACATTTTCGGAGCGTCAACGGGCGTTGTGCCGGCTTTTCCACCTGAAATCACCCTCGTGAGCAGTCAGTTCCTGCATGGTGGATTGATGCATCTCGGCGGCAATATGCTCTATCTCTATATCTTTGGAGATAATATTGAAGCTGCCCTTGGGCACCTGAAATTCCTGGTGTTTTATCTGATCGCCGGTGTTGTCGCGGCTCTCACCCATGGGGTGCTTGCGCAGGGGTCGGGCATCCCCCTGATTGGTGCGAGCGGCGCGATTTCAGGTGTTTTGGGGGCCTATCTGCTGCTCTATCCGCATGCGCGAGTGCGGATCCTGTTTCTGCCCCTGCCGATCCCGTTTTTTAAGATCTTTGCGGTACCCGCCATCATCGTGTTGGGAATCTGGTTTGCGATTCAATTCGTTAGTGCGGCCTACAGTTCTCCTGAGGGGGGAGGTGTTGCCTTCTGGGCGCATGTGGGGGGCTTTGTTGCCGGCATGGCACTGCTGCCCTTCTTCAAGCGGCGAGATGTGCCCTATTGGCAGTCGCCATCGGCAGAGGTGATTGATGCACGACGTTCGTCCGGCCCTTGGACGCGGATCGGTAGCCAGCAAGATCGCTCTGAAGGCGATCAAGGAGAGTTCTCAAGCCGCGACAAGCGCGGCCCTTGGGGATAGCTCTGAGACCGATTGTGACCGGCAAGAGTGAGACCGGAGGTACTACTCGCCAGTTTCCATCTGTGACTGCTGGTAGTTCTCAAGGCCGACACGGTTGATCAGATCAAGCTGGGTTTCCAGGAAGTCGATATGTTCTTCTTCGTCTTCCAGAATGCGTTCGAAAATTTCGCGCGACACGTAGTCGGAAACGCTCTCGCAGTAGGCGATGGCTTCTTTATAGAACTTGTGTCCATCGTGCTCCGCCGCCAGATCTGACTCCAGGCATTCCTTTACATCTTCCCCAATCCGCAGCCGATGCAGGTCCTGAAGGTTCGGAAGGCCTTCGAGGAAAAGAATACGCTCGATGAGCGTGTCCGCATGCTTCATCTCATCGATGGACTCTTCGTACTCGATCTTGCCGAGACGTTTCAGTCCCCAATTGTCGAACATACGGGCATGCAGGAAATATTGGTTGATGGCCGTCAGTTCCAGTTTCAGACCGCCATTTAGGAATTCGATGACCTTTTTATCGCCTTGCATGATGATCTCCTTGGGAACTGAATACGCAGAGTGCGGCCGCAGGGATGAGCAGCCTGTCGCGCACGATCTCTCTTTATGCTGGATAAGACAAGGCTTCTAACAGGTTGTTAGTCAGCCGCGATTGCAAGGTCCGGCGTTGCCGCATTGATGGCCTGCAATTGCGACGCGGCGCTAACTTTACTCCGCATGTGATTGACACATGAGCCACAACGCGGAGAGCATCCATGATGCTTGAAGACATCAGAAACCGTTGTGGCGCCCTCGCTTAGAGCGTCATCCACCTTCTCGTCATTCAAAGCGTTACAGATACATGCGTACATGCGAATGCCTGTCATTTTCGTCTGACAGGACTCGTATCGCCTTTAAGAATGATTGTCAATAACAGGCGGTGGATTGAGCCAGGTCCTGGCGTTTTGTCGCAGTGGCCTCCGAATCGTCCATTTCCCTAGGAAAAGTGGGGATTTGCCTGGCATTGTGAGGGTCAGAGAACGCCGGCGCGCAGGAAATCGTGGATATGGACCAGACCCACCGGTTTACCCGCCTCTACAATGAAGACGCTGGTGATTTTGCTGTCGTTCAAGAAGTTGAGTGCCTCTGAGGCCAGCGTCGTAGGCGTTAGCATTTTGGGGTTCGCGGTCATAATGTCCGAGACCGGTTTTTCGAGTAGGTCTGGTCCCATATGCCGCCGCAAGTCGCCGTCTGTGATGAGGCCAACCAGGTCTCCTTGTGGATTGGTCACGCCAACGCAGCCCAGGCCTTTTCCGGTCATGATGACGATGGCGTCGCTCATGAGTGTATCGGGCGCGGTCAGGGGGAGTTCTTCGCCCTGATGCATAATATCATTCACGTGCGTGAGCATGGCGCCGAGCTTGCCGCCCGGGTGAAAGTCCTTGTAGTTGCTTGTGTCAAAGCCATTGCGTTCCAGCAATGCGGTTGCCAAAGCGTCGCCCAAGGCCAGCTGCATGGTTGTTGATGTGGTGGGCGCCTGCAGCCCATTGGGGCAGGCTTCTTCGACCTTTGGCAGGATCAGGGCGACATCGGCTGCCTCTGCGAGCGCACTCTTGGACCCTGACGTCATGGAGATGAGCGGGATGGCAAAGCGTTTCGTGTAACTGATCAGGTCGCGAAGTTCGGCGGTTTCTCCCGACCATGAGAGGGCAAGCACAACATCGTCTTTCGTGATCATGCCAAGGTCGCCATGGCTGGCTTCGCTGGCATGAACAAAGTTCGCAGGTGTTCCGGTGGACGCGAGTGTTGCGGCGACCTTTTTGCCGATATGACCACTTTTCCCGATCCCAGAGACTATGACACGCCCGGTGGCAGCGCCCATCGTGTCGACCGCGTTAATAAATGGCTCTCCCAATGAGGCAATCAGGGCCTCTATACCCTCGACTTCCAGCTCCAGCGTCCGGCGCGCCGTTTTCAGGTAGGGGTGTCGTTCGTTGCTCGCCATTGTCGGGTACCCGGAGGTCTGATCCGGCCTTGTTCTGCAGTTTTTAGTGGGCGGACGGTACAATCAGTGTCCTTGCCTCTATGTCTGCAAGGCTTATAGCAGAGACGCCCGCAGGCTGTACAAGCGCCTCATTTTCTTTCCGGTAACCATTTGTGCGCATGATTAATATATGTGCCTCTCAGCGGAAAAATACCGGGATCTTCGTGCCGTCTGCCGTGCCATGTGTTTGGTTGGTACAAGCAGCCTTTTTGGCATGCTGGTGTTCTCTATGCCTGCGTATGCGGAGGATCTTCGCGGGCAGGGTGTGGCCGAGCGGCAATATGATGCCTATACGCCACGCGGTGTGCGGGTTGGAAGTTTTGTGCTGCGCCCTTCGATGACGGTCTCGGAAGTCTATGACAGCAATGTCTTTGCGTCGGACACGGGCGAAGTCAGTGATTTCGTCACAGAGATCAATCCGAATGTGGTTTTTGAGTCCGATTGGGCCAATCATTCCTTAACGTTCGAAGCGGATCTCGAGCAGAGTCTGCATGCTTCGGAAGATAGCGAAGATGCGACCGACTGGACTGTCGGCGTCTCTGGGCGTGTTGATGTGCTCACCCACACACAGCTGCGGGCCGGCGTGCTTTATGGCTCTCTTACTGAAGACAGGGGCGAACCGGAGGACATCGGTGCGGCGGCGGAGCCCACCGACTATAGTTCCTTTGAGGTTTCTGCCGGTGTTACACAGCGCTTCAATCGCTTGTCTGTCGACGTCGGCGCGGAATACACGGATCTGGATTTCGATGACACGCCTCTCATCGGCGGTGGTGTCGACGAGAATGATGATCGGGACCGAACCCTTCTGGAGGTTGTTGTCGAGGTTGGCTATGAGCTGGTCGCCGATACGGTGGTCTTCCTGCGTGGCACCTATAATGAGCGGGACTACGACCTGGACACGCCAGCGGTCGCAGTCAATCGTGACTCTGATGGGTATGAAGTTGTTGCGGGTGCTTCGTTTGAACTTGGCAGCCTCGCGACAGGAAGTGTTTTTGCCGGGTTTCAGGAGCAGTCTTTCGACGATCCAAACTTCTCGCCTGTATCGGGTATCGCTTATGGTGCCTCGGTTGATTGGTACGTAACGCCACTTACGACTGTCCGGTTTAGGGCAGACACGGCGATCGAGGACACGACTTCAGGCGGTGCGTCCGCCTTTGAAAGCCAAACCGTTGGTGTCGGTGTTGATCATGAATTCCTGCGCAATCTCGTTGCCAGCGTTGACCTCGAATATACGGAAGAGGATTTTGCGAGCTCCGCGCGTAAGGATGAGATCTATGAAGTGGAAGTCGGAATCGACTATCTGATCGATCAGGTCTTCTCTATCGGTGTTTTCGCGGGCTATGAAGAACGTGACTCGAGTATCGCCGGGGACAGTTTCTCTCGCGAAGTGGTTGGCGTCCGCCTTCGATCAGCGCTTTGAGCAATTGATCAGGTCAGGCATCAGCTCAATCAGCCTTGGGCCGATATCGTCTCTTGCGAGGCCGTAAGCCAGGTTTGCTGCCAGGTAACCGGCCTTGTCTCCGCAGTCGAAGCGTTCGCCCTCGAAGCGCACGGCGTGGAAGGGCACGACGCCAATGGTCTCCGCCATGGCGTCAGTCAGTTGAATTTCACCACCAGCACCTGGATTGCCTTCTTTGAGTTTCTCAAAAACTTCTGGTGACAGAATGTAGCGTCCCGTCATGGCGAGGTTTGAGGGGGCGGTGCCCGCTTTCGGCTTTTCTACAAGACCTTTCACCTCTGCGATCCTGCCGTCGTCTTCTCCGGGGGCCACGATGCCGTACTGAAAAGTCTGGTCATCTGGTACTTCTGCAACCGCGACGATGTTGCCGCCTTTGTCGTTCCAAGCGTCCACCATTTGCGCGAGGCAGCCTTTCTCGTGCCGGACAACCTCGTCTGGCAGGATAACGGCAAAGGGTTCATCGCCAATGATATCCCGCGCGCACCAGATGGCATGGCCAAGGCCCAATGGTTGCTGCTGGCGGACGAAGCTTGCGGCACCATGGCGCAGCTGAGTTGTTGAGAGGACATCCAGTGCGTGTTTTTTGCTTCGCTCGTTCAAGGTGGTTTCCAACTCAAACGCGTGGTCGAAATAGTCCTCAATCGCTCCTTTGCCGCGGCCGGTAATGAAGATGAAATGCTCAATTCCCGCTTTGCGCGCTTCTTCAACCGCGTAATCGATTAGCGGACGGTCTACGACGGGGAGCATTTCCTTCGGGATCGATTTGGTTGCGGGCAGGAAGCGGCTTCCTAAGCCAGCTACGGGAAACACAACTTTTCTAATTTTGGGAGTCACCGCTTTTGCCTCTTGTCATTCCGCCGCTTCAAATGGGCGCAGTATTTTTAACCACCCTGAATTTCTAACAACCCTGAGGCGGTGACGGGAGTGTATCGATACTGGCCTACCAAATTATGACAGAAATCAACTCGGTCGTGGATTTGGTGAAGATTTTACCGTCCAAATCTGACGTAGGGCTGATTGAGTTAACGACATTTGTGTGCTGATCGCTCAAAGCGGGGCTGATTGCCAGCTTTGGCTTCCCGTTCGCCCGCGGGATGGGTTAGTGTGCGATCTGGGTCTTTGGTGGACCTTGGTTTTGGTCTTTGGGCCTCGTTTCTGTTGCAAGCGGAGAGTTTCGAATATGAAGGTATTCCCGGTCATATTGTCTGGGGGCGTGGGGTCTCGTTTGTGGCCAACGTCACGGGCGCTTTACCCAAAGCAGCTGCTGCCTCTGGTGTCTGAGCGGGCCATGTTGCAGGAAACCGCTGGCCGGGTGACGGATAGTTCGGTTTTTGCGGCCCCTATGATCATTTCCAACGAGGAACATCGGTTCATCATCGCGGCTCAGATGCAGGAATTGGGCATGGAGTCGCTGGTTCATGTCCTGGAGCCAATGGGGCGCAACACTGCGCCCGCGGCGGCTGTCGCCGCTGAGATTGCCCTATCCCACGACAAGGATGCCGTGCTTTTGATCCTGCCGGCCGATCACCACATTGGAGATCAGGAGGCGTTCCGGTCGGCCATCGACGAAGGCACCAAGCTTGCCGCTGACGGACGTTTGGTGACATTTGGCGTCATTCCGACCGGTCCCGAGACAGGCTATGGCTATATCAAAGAAGGGGCTGCTCTGGCAGGTGGCCGTGGGCGCGATGTTGCCCGGTTTGTGGAAAAACCGTCGGCGGAAACTGCTGAAGAATACCTCGCCGAAGGCGGCTACTATTGGAACGCAGGCATATTCATGTTCCGGGCAGATCAGATCCTTGACGAAATGTCTGATCATTGTTCCGACATTCGGACCCACGCTTCGGAAGCGGTAAAAGCCGGTTCCGAGGACTATGATTTTTTCCGCCTGGATGAAAAGGCATTCGGGAAATGTCCGTCGGATTCCATCGACTATGCGGTGATGGAACATACAAAGTCAGCCGCGGTGATCCCGGTCGATATGGACTGGAGCGATATTGGTAGTTGGTCTGCGCTCTGGGAAATCGGACAGAAGGATAAGGCGGGCAATGTGCTCGCGGGTGATGTGCTGCAGCTTGATGCTGAGAACAGCTATATCAGGGCGGAGAACAATCTAATCGCTGCCGTGGGGGTTAAGGACCTGGTGGTGGTTGAAACCGGCGATGTCGTGATGATTTCGCCCAGAGACCGGGTGCAGGATGTCAAACTGCTGGTGAAAGATATTGCCTCTGCGGGTCGCAGTGAACACCATGCGCATACGAAGGTTTATCGGCCCTGGGGCTTTTATGAAGGCCTTGATCAGGGCGAGACCCATCAGGTGAAGCATCTGATGGTCAAACCGGGCGCGTCGCTCTCTCTTCAGCTCCATCACAAACGGTCCGAGCATTGGGTCGTGGTGAGC
This sequence comes from Parvibaculaceae bacterium, assembly GCA_965248405.1. Classification (GTDB taxonomy): domain Bacteria; phylum Pseudomonadota; class Alphaproteobacteria; order Parvibaculales; family Parvibaculaceae; genus Mf105b01. The sequence continues at coordinate 2,695,001 of OZ252104.1, read as the reverse complement.
GGTGAAGCCGAGGTAACTGTCGGCGACAAGGTGCAGACGCTCTGCGCCAATGAGTCCGTCTATATCCCCGTTGAGACAAAACACCGTTTGAGGAATCTTACCTCCGAGCCGCTCAGCATCATTGAAGTGCAGACCGGGTCCTATTTCGGTGAAGATGACATCGAGCGCTTTGACGATGTCTATGGACGTGTCGCCGAAGAGAGTTAGGCGTTGCTATTTCCCAAAATCTGTTTGAGATAGGGCCGTGCGACCAACCCGGCGCTGGCGCCGATGACAGCTCCCGTCAGGTTGGCTGCCATGTCCAATAGGGACGGAACGCGGCCCGGCAGAAGCAGCTGAAGGGCTTCCAGTCCGACGCTGATGAGGCCAACCGTAATCAGAATGACGCCCGCTTGACGGAGTGACCTCGCGAAAAGGCTCGGCAGAAAGGCGAGGGCGCCATAAGCAGCAAAGTGCCCGACCTTGTCCAGATGATGGTGGTCGGACACCACGCCTTCCGGCCAAAGAGACAGCGCCGCAACCAGACACATCATCAGGCCCCACCCAACCAGTGCGAGGCGCCGTTGAAGGCTACCCTGGGAGTTCATGTCTTGCGGATGAAGGGTTGTTGCCTCAGCGCCGCCCGTTTTCATGTGATTATCTCTGTCGTTTTCTAGCGTCATAGGCGGTATTGTCTGGGGAAAGCGTTAGCGGTTCGTGTCATTGCCATGAGGATATGTGCATGTTTCGGGTTTTGATCCTTCTTTTTGCGGGGTTTTGTGTCTCAATTGTGTCTCCGGCGACCGCTTCCACGCCAATTCCCAATCCACCTCCCGGCCTTGTCGATGAAGCCTTCTCGAACTGGCTGACGGAGTTTCGGCGTGAGGCGCTGGCATCTGGAATCTCTGCCGGCGTGTTTGATCGGGCGATGCGGGGGGTTCGTCCCGACCCTAAAGTGGTCGACGCCAATAATAATCAACCGGAGTTCGTGCGCCCGGTTTGGGACTATCTTGCCTCTGCCATCTCCGACACACGTGTTGCGAATGGTCGCGAGAAACTCAGAACCTATCCCACGCTGTTGAGGCGGCTGGAAGACCGCTATGGGGTGGATAAGGAAATTCTGGTCGCTATCTGGGGATTGGAGACAGGATATGGGTCCTTCATGGGGACCCATCGTGTGACGCAGGCATTGTCGACCCTTGCTTATGACGGCCGCCGCACAAAGTTTGGGCGGGAGCAATTGCTGGCGGCACTGAAGATCCTTCAGCGGGGCGACATTACGCCGGAAGCGATGACAGGGTCCTGGGCGGGGGCCATGGGGCACACGCAGTTTATTCCCACAACTTACAACGCTCATGCGGTTGACTTTAACGGCGATGGCAAACGCGACATTTGGAATTCGGTCGGCGATGCTCTGGGGTCAGCGGGGAATTATCTCGCGGCATCGGGCTTTCAGACCGGTCAGACCTGGGGCGGAGAGGTGAAACTCCCCAGAGGGTTCGACTATGCGCTTGCGGATACGCGCGTTGAAAAGACCATGGGCGAATGGGCGGCGCTTGGCATAACAGGTGCCAAGGGCGGGGCATTGCGGCGCGATGATCTCAAAGCGCGTCTCATTCTGCCAGCGGGGCACAAGGGTCCGGCCTTTTTGGTGCGGAACAATTTCCGGACCATCTTGCGTTACAACAATTCGACCTCTTATGCGCTTGCCGTCAATCTGCTGGCGGACCGCTTCCGGGGAAAGGGTGAGATTGTCGGCAGCTGGCCGACGGATGACCGGCCTCTGGGCCGAACCGAGCGTCAGGAGTTGCAGCGTCTGCTCACCGCTAAAGGATTTGATACCGGCGGCGTTGACGGCATTATCGGTGGCAACAGCCGCAAGGCGCTCCGGAACTGGCAGGTGTCGCAGGGGCTTCCTGCGGATGGCTATCCGACGGCGGCGCTTTTGGCACGGTTGCGCCGATAATCAAGTTCTCCCCCGCCCATTTTTGTTCAGATTCCTTGTCATTTACGGTCAGGGAATGACTCGCCTTGCCCGACGAGTTTGGTCATACTCCGCATCAAATTACGACAAGTTCTGGCAGGGAGAGCCACTATGAAAACGAGAATTACCGAACTCTTCGGTATCGAACACCCCGTCATTCAGGGCGGCATGCATTTTGTCGGCTTCGCAGAAATGGCGGCGGCTGTGTCCAATGCGGGCGGTCTGGGCATCATTACAGGCCTCACTCAACCGACACCGGAAGATCTCGCCAAAGAGATTGAGAAGTGTAAGGGCATGACCGACAAGCCGTTCGGGGTGAACCTCACCTTCCTGCCGGGCTTCGCGGCACCGGACTATCCGGGCTACATCAAAGCCATCATTGATGGCGGCGTGAAGATCGTCGAAACTGCGGGCCGCTCGCCAGAAGCCTATCTGCCGCCGATGAAAGAAGCCGGCATTAAGGTCATTCATAAATGCACCTCTGTCCGTCACTCTCTGAAAGCGGAGCGCATTGGCTGTGACGCGGTGAGTGTGGACGGGTTTGAGTGCGGTGGTCACCCAGGTGAAGACGATATCCCGAACATGATCCTGTTGCCGCGCGCCGCGGAAGAACTGAAAGTGCCGTTTGTTGCTTCCGGCGGCATGGGCAATGCGCAGCAGCTTGTTGCCGCGCTCGCTCTTGGGGCTGATGGCATCAATATGGGCACGCGCTTTATCGCGACGAAAGAAGCGCCGGTGCACCAGAATGTGAAACAGGCGCTCATTGATGCGACAGAGCTCGATACGCGTCTGGTGATGCGCCCGCTCCGCAACACGGAACGGGTGCTCAACAATGCAGCTGTTGAGAAGATCATCGAGATCGAGACGGCCAAGGGCGCAGACACGAAGATCGAAGACATTGCCGAATATGTGGGTGGTGTTTATCCGAAGATCATGCGTGAAGGCACGATGGATGCGGGCGCCTGGTCCTGTGGCATGGTCGCCGGTCTCATCCACGACATTCCAACCTGTGATGAGCTTGTGGGCGGTATCGTGCGCGAAGCCGAAGAGATCATCAAAGGCCGGATGCAACAGTTCGCATCGTAACAGTCTCAGGACTTCGGAACGCATCCAGGAAAAGTGCCTCTGGTTAGTAGGGGAGCGGTTTTCCGTCCGGATGCGTGACAAAAATATGAGCCCGGGTGCGAGAGTGCCCGGGCTTTTCATTTCCTGCTCGACGTCATGCCCGGACTTGTTCCGAGTATCCATGGTTCGAGACGCGCTGGCGCGCTCCTCACCATGAGGCCAGAGAAATTTCCAGCTACCTCATCCTGAGGAGAAGGCGTAGCCTTCGTCTCGAAGGATAGAGGCTAGGGGCAAGAAATGACCAACAACTGGCTGGAGCTGAACAAGGCAAGCTGGAATGAACGCGCACCCATCCATGTGCGCTCCTCCATGTACGATCTCGACGCCTTCAAGGCGGGGCGCTCCTCGCTGGTGAACGGGGAACTCGCGGCTCTCGGTGACGTGACGGGCAAGGAGCTTGTCCATCTGCAATGCCATTTTGGGTTGGACACGCTGTCCTGGGCGCGGGCCGGGGCCAAGGTCACGGGGCTCGACTTTTCAGAAACGGCCATTGAGGCGGCGCGGGAGATTGCGGCGGAGATCGGCGCAGACGCTGAGTTCGTGGTTGCGAATGTCTATGACGCGCCCGCCGTGCTCGGCCGCCAGTACGACATTGTCTACTCAGGCATTGGCGCCATCTGCTGGCTGCCGGATATCGTGGCCTGGGCACAGGTTGTGGCAGACCTCGTGAAGCCGGGTGGAGAATTCTACTTTGTGGAGATTCACCCCCTTGAGTGGATCTGGGATGAAGATTTCAAACCGGGCTACGACTATTTCACGCCTAGGCAAGGCCTGGCTCTAAATGAGGCCGGCTCTTATGCTGATCCCAATGCCGTCACGGAGCATAATGACACGGTGCAGTGGAACCATAATCTGGGTGATGTGGTGACGGCGCTTATTAAGGCGGGGCTTCGCATCACGGAACTTACAGAACATGACACTACCATGGTCAAAGGCTGGGACTTTCTGGAGGACGCGGGCGACGGCCTTTACCGCATGCCCGCTGACCGCCCCAACCTGCCGTTTATGTATACGCTCAGGGCTCTGAAGGAGAGCTGATGTAAACACTGTGACTAGTTGTATGAGATTATTGCTTTGCGTGTAGTGTCTTCTCGCTGAATGTACTTGGGTGTCATTTTGGTGAGGTGCTCCAGCGTATTACTTGGAGTTTCGAACGAAACATGACTGTGAATGATAGTAGGATTTTGGAACTGGATTTGTAAGTTTCCACCTTCTATCACCGGAGTCTCATTTGTGTACTTTATGAGCGCTCCGTAGGTGAATGTGGGGAAATCAAGTGTTATCGGGTAGAAGAAAACGACTCCATTTTCGATTTGGGCTCTGTCGAAGTGCGGATCGAGTTTAGCTCTGTATGTCGGGCCTTTCTTAGTTAGTAGTATGAACTCGGTAAAGTTTTTCTCCAACTGAGCGTCCAGCTCTTTCAATGATAGGTGAGGTAGCCTGAAGCCTACGGATGATTGTAGTCCTTCGTGTATAAGCTGAGAAAATAAGTAGATTGGCCGCCAAGCCTTGTGATCTTCGGCGTTGCCTTCAAGTTTTGCAGTGAATAGTGATTGCTCTGCTACGTTCACTCTGAGAGTTGCGTCGCCCCCGGTGGTCCAGTAGATGAAACTAGTGATCTCCCTTAGCTGTGCAAAGCTGTATTTTTTATTGGAATCGAATGCAATAGTGCATTCTATCTCCTCCGACTCAGCAGTCGTTAGAACTTCCATGAAATGGTTTGCCACACGGATCTTCGGATTTGCACCGCCGTTCTGAAGCATCGGTGACATAAATAGATTCAGCTCTGTCTGAAACTTTGTGACATTCCATTCGTCGGTTAGCGTCGCTGTGCATGTTGTTGTTGGCGATGGCGTGATCGTTAGCTTGCCGCTTCCAAGTATTGTGGTGTCGGCAGGAAGCTCTATGCCGAACCTTTGAGTAGTGATCTTTCCGTCTGTTATCTCCAATGAAGAACCAATTCCGAGAAATTGGTTTTCTAGCTCTTGCAGGGAAGACCTAATCCTCAAATTTGCTTTAAAGGGGAACTCTTCAAAGCCACAGTTCTCAACTATTTCCTTTTTCTTCTGCATATAAGCAAAGAGAGAATCGTTGATATGCTGCTCGAATCTGTCGCGAATGTTGGATCCATCGAGCTCGATTTGTTGTGAGTTGTCTAGGCTCAGCGATAAAGAGGCTTTGTGTGTAAGGTGACTTCTTTTTTCAGTTTCTCGAGTTTTCTTAAGAATTTTCTCGATTTCGCGCTGCCCAACATGGAGCAATTGAGCGCTGGTCAGTTTCTGACCCTTGTACTGAAGACAAATGATGAAGGCGGGTAGCTCTGTATCAACCAATTTCTTTAGTGCTGAGACCTTGGCGGAAACTGTTTTTGATTTTATGCGAGATGCTGTTGCTTTGACTTGTACGAATACCTTCGGGAGATTGTTTTGGCGGTCGAGTGGTTCATTGGGATGGTTTGGCTCCCACTCAACAAAGAAATCCCACCCCATTCTGTCTGGTTTAGGAGGTGAGGCGATCATTTCGCAGGCCGTGCACCATCGCTTGAATTCGTCTTGCGCTAGTTCGCCAAGTAGGTCACTCATCTCTGGTACTCAGGTTGATCATTTTATGGAATTTCTATTTTACCCAGTGATGTCGACTACACCAGGCAAACCGGCGGAATATGGATCAACAAAAAAAGGGCGCTTGGTTTCCCAAGCGCCCTGATGTCGTCAGTGATGGAAAAGGGGACTTTTTTCTTACGCTCGTTTTGTCCGAAAACCGGTCCCCACTTTTCGGAACTCGCTCCTAAAATCCCATCTCTGCGTAGCTTTTGCCTTCGGCGACCATGCGTTCCAGAAGTGCAGACGGTTTGAACTCAGGCCCATGGGCTTTTTCAAACTCCTGCATTTTGGCGAGCACTTTGTCGAGGCCCACCTGCTGGCCGTAGAACATGGGGCCACCGCGATAGACGGGCCAGCCATAACCGTTGATCCAGACAATATCGATGTCGCTGGCGCGGATCGCCTTGCCCTCTTCGAGGATTTTGAAGCCCTCATTGACCATCGGATAGACGCAACGTTCCAGAATCTCATCGTCTGAAATGTCCCGGCGGGTATGCTGGGTCTTCTCAGAAAACTCGATGATGATGTCTTCCACTTCCTTGGACGGGGTGGCCGTGCGGTTCTCGTCATAATCGTAGAAGCCCTTGCCGGTCTTCTGGCCGCGACGGTCCAGCTCCACCAGACGGTCGCGAAGCACACCGTCGGGGTTCGAGGTTTCTTTCCGCCAGCCCAGATCCAGACCAGCCAGGTCAGACATGGCAAACGGGCCCATGGGCAGGCCAAAGTCGAAGAGGACGCGGTCCACATCCCACGGCATGGCGCCTTCCATGATGAGCTTGTTCGCTTCACGCTGACGCTGAGCCAGGATGCGGTTGCCGACAAAGCCCGGGCAGACGCCCACGAGAGCGGCGATCTTGCCGATCTTCTTCGCAATCGCCATGGACGTTGCGATGACTTCGTCGGACGTCTTGTCCGCGCGCACAACTTCCAAGAGGCGCATGACGTTCGCCGGTGAGAAGAAGTGGAGGCCGATCACGGCTTCCGGACGCTTGGTCACGCTTGCGATCTCATCAATGTTGAGCGCTGACGTGTTGGTCGCCAGGATTGCGCCCGGCTTACAGATTTCATCCAGCTGTTTGAAGATGTCCTGCTTCACGTCCATGTTTTCAAACACGGCTTCGATGATGAGGTCGCAGTCCGCGAGCGCTTTCATGTCTGTGGAGCCGGAGAGAAGACCCATGCGGGTTTCCACATCGTCTGCAGAGATGCGGCCTTTACTCGCTGTCCGCTCATAGTTTTTGCGGATGACACCGAGGCCCTTGTCGAGAGGTGCCTGATCGCGTTCCACGATCACCACTTCAATGCCGGCATTGGCGAAGTTCATGGAGATGCCGCCACCCATGGTGCCAGCCCCGATGATGCCGACCTTGTTGACCGGGATCTGAGCCACGTCTTTGCCGATGCCCGGGATCTTCCAGACCTGACGCTCTGCGAAGAACACGTGCCGCTGAGCTGCGGACTGCGGACCCGTCATCAGTTCCATAAAGAGCTTCTGCTCAACCTTGATGCCTTCATCGAAGGGCAGGTTCACGGCCGCTTCGATACACTGGATGTTATATTCCGGTGCGAGGAAGCCGCGTGTCTTGCGCGCAATGGCTTTACGAATATTGTCGAAGATTTCCGGCTTGCCGCGGGCAGCTTCCACTTTTTCGTTTGAGTCCCGGACTTTCTTGAGCGGGCGGCCTTCAGCCACGATCTTACCTGCAAAAGCGATAGCGTCCGCGCGGAGGCTATCTTCGCCCGCGAGCTCGTCTACAAGACCCACTTCGAGGCACTGCGGGGCCGGCATGGGAATGCCGGAGGTGACCATCTGGGCGGCTTTCTCCGGGCCCACAATACGCGGCAGGCGCTGGGTGCCGCCGGCACCTGGCAGGAGGCCGAGATTGACTTCCGGCAGGCCGCATTTGGCAGACGGAACCGCCACACGGTAGTGACAGGTAAGGGCTACTTCCAGGCCGCCGCCAAGGGCCGTGCCGTGAATGGCCGCGACGACAGGCTTCGGTGCGTCTTCGATCATTTTCTGGGCGTCGAACAGGCTGGGGCCTTTGGGCGCCTTGCCGAATTCGGTGATGTCGGCGCCTGCGATGAAGGTGCGACCGTCGCAGATCAGCACGATGGCTTTCACGCTGTCATCAGCGATCGCTTTTTCGATGCCTGTGTGGATGCCTTCCCGGACCCCTGCAGAGAGTGCGTTCACCGGTGGTGAATTGAGGGTGAGAACAGCAATGTCGCCTTCATTCGAAAGATCGGCGACGTCATTAATCGCGGCCATAGAAGCCTCCCGGTTTGTTTTCTCGAGTTGTTGCCGGGGATTTTACCCAGTTTGGCCGGGAGTGCCAGTTCAGCTTTGAACATCAGGTCTCCAGCACTTTAGGGGCGCCGGAGACCTGATTTTTGTCAGGGTTTCCCTCAGTTAAGGGGGACAGAGAGGGTCCCCCCAACAGACCAGCCATCCAAATCCGCGCCGATCCCGAAATAGGAGCCGAAGACATCAAGGCTCGCCCCATTGTCAAACTCCATGGAGAGCTGTGGCGACAGGGAGAGCGACAGATAGTCGTCTTCGCTTGTGGCCACCGTGCCAGCCTGGGTGTCCTGATCGGAGAAGGTGTAGGTGGCTTGTAGGCCGAGGGCGGGCTCCAGGCGTTTGAAACCAGAAGGTGGCGTCAGGCTTGTGCCCACGGTTGGCCCTGCGGTCACATTGCCGGACCAGGTGGTGTTGCCTCCGATAGCTGTGCCTGCGGAGTTCACATAATCCTCCCGGTTCACCCATGTGCCGGTGACGGAGACGGCGGGGCGCATCCAGACATTGTCCGCAAGCTGCTCCTGTCCGGAAATACCGAGCGTGGCGGAGGCGAGGCGGGTGTCGTAGGAACCCGAGGTGCCGCTCACCGCAATATCATTATCGGTCAGACCGATACGGGTCGAGGCGTTCACGTCGATTTCGCCCCATTTGTAACGGCTGTAAATCCCCAGCGAATAGCCATTGGTGTCAATGTTGAGATTGTTCACCGGCGAGGTCACATCGCCCCAGGTCGTTGTCGCAAAGAGACCGATGCGCAGATCTTCGTTGAAGTCTTTGTGGGCACCGAGAGCCACCAGGATATTGTCGCCGTCCTGTTGGGAGGCATCGTCCTGTTTATAGTCTGTATAGACGGCGCGTACCCAGCCCACGATGGTGGAGGAAAGGGTGCGGGTGAAAGACAGCGGTTTGACACGGTCCGTAAAGCCTTCTCCAGTGTCTGCGACATCCAGTTTGAAGCCCCGATAGCGTGCGATCGCACGGGCAAAAGGATCGCGACTCACGAAGAGGATGCTCTCGCCGTCCCCGCTGCCCAGATCATCCAGTTCCAGATCGGGGTTGTAGTTTTCGTCGAGGGTCCCTGGATCGATGTTCGGTCTATCTCCGAGCAGGGCGTTGAGTGCCTCAATCCGGTCCTGATTCTCCGACTGTTGTTGGTCAATCTCAGCCAGACGTTCAGTGGCCGCCTTGATCCCTTCCTTCAGGCGTTCAATGATGCGCTCGTCGTTGTAAATGTTTGCTTCGTTGATATTGATGGGGACCAATTTCTCAATAAACAAAGTGAGAGCACCCCAGTCAGATAATGCGTCTCTTGTGTCTGGGTCTTCCTCCTTTTCAATCCGCTCTTCAGCGGCCTCTATGGCTCTTTCCATTTCTGGGATATCCAGACGCAATTCATCACGCTCTCTGTCCAGTTCGTCTTGCTGATCAATGAGTCGGGTGCGTTCCGTGTCGAGCGCGATGCGCTCAGGGGTAGTAAGAAGTGGTGGAGAAGGAGGTTTCGGGTTTGTCGTGATGACATCGTCCAGGATGCCGTCCACCACGCGGTCTTCGACGATCACGGCAGTTGTTGTGGTGTTGGTTGCCGTATCGGCCTGATCGCCGGCACTGCCGCCGCTGCCACCACTACCTCCGCTGCCACCTCCACCGCCGCTACCACCTACCATGGGCCCTGGCGTACAGGTGAATGTGAGTGTTCCGCCATTTGCCGGATTAGCGGAGAGGGTCCGCGTCAGGTTGTAGGTTCCAGCAGATGGGATTGTTCCAGACCCGGTCACATCCGCGAAAGACGCGTTGACGATGGAGATAGAAGTTGCTCCTTGAGACAGAAACGCCTGGGTGCCGGTTGGAGCCCCCGTTGTAGTGGCTGTCAGGACATCTCCGGCGGCGAAGGTCTGGGTTACGGTGCCTCCAAACTGGAGGTTGTTGCCGATAGGAATGCTCAAATTGAACGTTCCCGCGTTCGCCGCTGCGCAACCCGCAGAGGTTGCCGCTACGGCAGGCGATGTTCCAACCACTCCAAAACCCGCAATTGCAACCGATAGCCCCAACGCGGCCCTCAGGCCCGTTTGTCCTTTACCCATCACTCAACCCCTCTAGATGATTTGGTGGCCGGAGTATTTCTGGGGATAAGTCAGGTCACCTCATCAAAAGTGATGAGTTGCGGAAATTTCAAATTTCTTAGATATATCGGTGGGTGGGGGCCGTGTGATGAGTAAGCTGGATATTGATGAACTCGGGGTCGTAAAGACCGGCGCTGAAGGTTTGCCCGTTTCGGGATTGTGGGTGACGCAACCAGACGCGAAACCGGATGCGCGCATTATTCTCTATGTTTATGGCGGCACGTTTGCTCTTAATCGCGGACCGATGCATGAGGTGATTGCGGCGCGGCTCGCCACTCACGCAAGAGCGCAGGTGCTTCTGCTCGATTACCGCCTGGCACCTGAACACCCGTTTCCTTTAGCGATTGAAGATATTGTGGCGACCTATGATGCGCTGATTGAACTGGGCAATGATCCCGCGAAGATTGTTGTTATGGGTGATACAGCGGGGGCAGGTCTTGCGCTTGCCGCCATGTTGTCGCTTAAAGATCAGGATAAACCTCTTCCGGCCGGTATTGTCGCGCTTTGTCCGCTGGTTGATCTCACTTTCTCCGGCGGCTCATACGTTGCCAATATCCGCCCCCGCGAAAAAACGTCGGATGTGGAACTCATCATGACGCTGGCGTTTGAATATCTTCAAGGTGCTGACCCGCGTCACCCTTTAGCGTCGCCCGCATTGGCGGATCTGAGCGGGTTGCCCCCAGTGGAAATCCACGGGGATGTGAATGACGTTCTTTATGATGACGCGATTTTGCTGTCTGAGAAACTGCGCGGTGTTGGCGGCAAAGTGAACTTTCACCAATGGGATGGCTTGCCAGAAACCTGGCAGGAGCTTGCTCCTTTGTCGAAGCAGAGTTCGGCCTGTCTTGCGAAAATCGGACAGTTTGTGCGGCGTCGAACAAGTAATCCGATGAGTATGACCAGAGAAGAATCTGATCAACTTGTTGACGCCTATCAGGAACACATCAAGAGCTATATCCAACCACATACAGCAGACCGTATTGACCAGGTGTTCGAGTGGGCACGGGTGCAGGGGCCGGATTGGGTCTGGTCGTTCATCCAACGCCGTTTGAAGCATGGCGCGCTGGTGACCCAGGACCAGGTAGAACGTGACTGGTTGTCGCTGCTGTTTACGCAGGCGTCGGATGCGATGGCCTTGCTGAGCGCCAGCCGGCATGTGCTCTTGTCCAATGAACAGGCGCGTCAGGTGTTTGGTCAGAAGTCTCACCTTGAACTGAAAAATGGGAGGCTTGTTGGCATAAGCGAGAGCTCAGAGGAGTTGCTGCAAAAGGCTTTGGATACGCTCTTTTCACCGTCTGAGACGGAGGAAAGCCGCGCGCTGCGGCTGGTGACCAAAGAGGGCGACACAATGTTGGTGCGGTGTAAACGTCTTGCGGCCCTGCCCGAAGATCGTGGGGCGCCACCGGTGGTGATGCTGCGGATTATTGCCGACCCAGACAAAATGCCAATTGATATCGAGTCGCTGCAGGCCTGGTACGACCTCTCGCCGCGAGAGGCAGCCGTTGCGGCCGCGTTCGCAGAAGGCATGTCCTTGACAGAATACGCAGAGGCGACCGGTGTTGCGATTACAACTGTTCGCACCCATTTTGCCAATGTTAAAGCCAAGCTCGGCGCTGCTGATCAGGCGGCGGTGGTGCGCAAAGTGCTGGTTGCAGCGGCCTCAAACCGGCTGTTCTGAGGCCGCTACTCTTCGCTTCAGTTTAGCGGGATGGAGAGGGTTCCTCCGACTGACCAGCCATCAAGGTCTGCGCCGATCCCGAAATAGGAGCCGAAGACATCAAGGCTTGCCCCATTGTCAAATTCCATGGAGAGCTGCGGTGAAACAGAGAGCGAAAGATAATCTGTCTCACTTGCCGTGACCGTCCCCGCTTGTGTGTCTTGATCTGAGTAAGTGTAGGTGGCCTGCAGACCAATGGCCGGTTCCAGGCGTTTGAAACCTGATGGTGGCGTGAGCTGCGTACCGATGGTGGGACCGGCTGATACATTGCCGGACCAGGTGGTGTTGCCGCCGATGGCTGTGCCTGCGGAGTTAACATAGTCCTCCCGGTTCACCCAGGTGTTTGTGACAGAGACGGCCGGACGCATCCAGATCGAGTCTGTGATCTGTTCCTGCCCGCTAATGCCGAAGGTCAGCGACGCAAGGCGCGTGTCGTAAGACCCTGTTGTGCCACTGACCGCTATATCATTGTCTGTGAGGCCAAAGCGGGCCGAGGCGTTCAGATCAATCTCCCCCCACTTGTAGCGGCCATAGGCGCCCAGTGAGTAACCGGTCGTATCAATGTCGAGATTGTTCACCGGTGAGGAAACATCTCCCCACGTGGTGGTGGCAAAGAGGCCGATACGTAGATCATCGTTGAAGTCTTTGTGAATGCCCAGGGCGAGAAGGATATTGTCACCTTCCTGCCGGGATGCATCGTCCTGTTCATAGTCTGTGTAGACGGCACGCACCCAGCCGACGATGGTGGAGGAGAGGGTGCGGGTGAAGGAAAGAGGTTTCACGCTGTCGTTAAAACCTTCGCCAGTATCCGCCACGTCCAGTCTGAAGCCCCTGTAGCGCATCAAGGCACGAGCAAACGGATCACGGCCCGCAAAGAGGATGCTCTCGCCGTCGCCCAACTCTTCGGGATCATTTGGTGCGAAGTCGTTTGGATCGTCCGGAATTTCTTCCAAGCGTTCTTCGATCTCGGCCTGACGCGCTCTGTTTTCTTTCAGCTCTTCTTTGAGTTTTTCGGCCTGTTCCCGCTGGTCTTTAGCCAGCGCAAGGAGTGCTCTGCCGCGGGCCATATCTCTGTTTTCTTCCAGGTCTTCCATGGCGCCAGGTACGTCGATGGGCACAAACATCATCGCCTCGCGTTCACCCCATTCTTCTTCATAATCGTCGCCTGCCGTCCTTATAGCGATCCGACCCCGCCTTTCATCGCTTCTGGCACCGGCTTCCGCTTGATTGATCTCCTGCTCCAGTTCTTTTTCTCGATCTCGAAGTTCGAATAGCTCGCGGGTTATTCTGTAACTTTCATCAATCTCCGCTTGCGTGGGACCAGCGGGTGTCGGGTTTTCCTGCGCAGCGCCATCGATAATTCCATTCACCACCCCGTTCTCAACGATGACCGACGTTGTCGTGCTGTTGGTGGCAGTGTCTGCTTGTTCTGCTGCGTCCGCCGGAGTGCCTGGTGGTGTCGCTGGGGGCGTTGGCGTTGCCGGAGGCGTTGTTGCTACTGGTGTGCAAGTGAAATTCAAAGAGGCCGGGCCTCCGGGGCCGCCGGCTAGGGTGATATCAATTGTTCGTGGCCCGCCCACGGTCAAAGTGTGCGACCCAGATCCGTTGGCGCCATTCAGAACCAAAATTGTGTCAAAGCCCGGCAGTAGATCGACGCCGACGCCCAGCGGTGTTCCTGTCGCTGTCGCAAAGAGCGTGTCGCCGACGTCGAAGGTCCCGCCCGTCTGGGTGAGGAGGTTTGTGTTGGCGGGGGTCGTTTGATTGAACGCTCCCGCATTGGCGGAGTCACAGCCGGGTGATGCAAGAGTTTCTGTACTCGTTAAAGCGACTGTCCCCATTGCCATCGCGGCGCCAAAGCCCCACGACCGCAGGCTTTTTCCCCATTCTTTCCGCATGACTATCCCCCGAAAGCACTGAATTCCTAACGAATCTGAGGGTTTCACTTTGCCGGGCAGGGCGCATCATCACTTGTGATGATGGGCTATCAAATGTGAGGATGCATACAGGCGGGACGGCGACGAAAAGGGGAGTGATCGGTGCAGCAAACGCCAGAAGGCAATCTGCCTTTTCGAGCCACTTGGTTTCGGTCTGACACTTCGAACGGGAAGTCCCCGGTCCTGCTCTATGTGTATGGCGGGACCTTCGCCATGAATCCAGGTCCCTCACATGCGAAGATCGCCACCCGTCTCGCCCAGGAGGTGAAGGGCGCGGTGCTGATGCCGGAGTATGCGCTTGCACCAGAACATCCGTTTCCGCTCGCGATCGAAGATGTGATTGAAACCTATACCTATCTTCTTCAGAGCGGGATTGAACCAAATCGGCTCTTCATGATGGGGGACACAGCAGGCTGCGCGATTGCCTTTGCCGCGCTGGTTTCCTTGCGGGAACAGCGACACGTCTTACCCGCGGGTGCGATCGCCTTATTCCCCTGGGTAGACCTCACCATGATGGGTGGGTCCTATGTCAGCAATATCAAGGACGATGGTCGTGTCTCGGATCTGGAATTGTTGGCCACTCTTCTGAGCGATTATCTGCAGGGAGCAGATCCGCGAGACCCCCTAGCTTCCCCCGTGTTTGCCGATCTTGGCGGGTTTCCCCCCTTGAGCATTCACGCGAACATCACAGATGTTCTTGCAGACGATGCACGCCTGCTGGCTGACCGGGCAAAGGCTGCGCAGGTGCCTGTGCAGCTGAATTATTGGGATGATGTTCCTGATACGCTTCAGAAAGACCAGGCTTTCTCCCCTCAAATGGAGGCCATATTCGCAAATATTGGCCATTTCGTGCGGGGGCATTCCGGGCGGCGATTGTCGACAAAGCGATCAAGCCCCGATGGGTTGCAGGAAGATTATCTAGAGATTGTTCAGGACAATATTCAGCCCCATATGCGCGATCGCATTGAGGAGATGTTTGAATGGTCCAAGGAACATGGGCCTGACTGGGTCTGGTCGTTTATCGAAAAGCGGTTGGACCATGGGGCAGTCGTCACGCAACATCAACTCGATCAGGATTGGTTTGCCCGAATTTTCTCAGACTATGAAGAGCCCCTCATCCTCCTCACGGCCAGCAGGTACATTCTGCATGCCAACAAACGGGCGGAGGAGTATTTGAAACAGGGGTCCTACGTGCGTCGTCACAATGGCCGGTTGGCCGGTGTGTCGTCGGAGGCTGATGATGTTTTGGAAGATGTGCTTCAAAAACAGTTTCTGGGCAGGCCCACCGACAAGGATACCAACGACTCTTCCTATGGCCGAATGATGGGCGATCAACGAGCCCCGCTCTATCTCCGGTGTTATCGGCTCAAAGCCGTGAGCGGAGATGAGATCGCGCCACCTGTTGCTGTCTTGCGGTTCCTCTCTGACGACGAGGATCACCTGACCATTGATGAAGCGGCTCTGTGCGCCTGGTACAAGCTTTCACCCAGAGAAGCTCAGTTGGCTGCCCGTTTTGCCAGTGGCACGGCGCTCGCAGACTACGCGTTGGAAATGGGCGTCTCCATGGCCACGGTCCGGACGCAGTTTTCTCATATCAAGAGCAAGCTCGGGGCGGCAGACCAAGCCGCTGTTGTGCGAAAAATCCTTCGTGCCGCTGCGTCAAATCGATAAAATGACACTCTGTCATTCAGGGCGTGCGTGTCTTGTCTCCTGTGATATTGTCCGGCCCAACTGATATTGACCGAAGACAGAGAGACGTGACGTGACAGCGCCAAGAGCAGAGATTACCGACATTCAGGATGGATTTGCGAAAGGGGGCTACATCTGTAACGCCCATATCGCGACAGCCATCTTCCTTGCCCGAAACCTGGATAAACCGATCCTTGTTGAGGGGCCTCCCGGCGTGGGTAAGACTGAGCTTGCGAAGGCGACATCCGAATATCTCAATCTCGAGCTCATTCGCTTGCAGTGCTACGAGGGGCTTGATGAGGCGAAAGCTCTCTATGAGTGGAAATACGGAAAACAGCTTCTCTATACGCAGGTGCTGAAAGAGAAGCTTGGGGACCTGATGGAAGGGGCGCAGGGGCTTGCCGCATCCATGGACCGGCTGCACGAGTTCGACGATACGTTTTTCTCAGAAGAGTTTCTGGAGCCACGGGCGTTGTTGAAATCGCTCTGGTCTGAAAATGGATCGGTTCTGCTGATTGACGAAATTGACAAGTCCGATGATGAGTTCGAGGCGTTCCTGTTGGAGCTGCTCTCAGAATATCAGATCACTGTGCCAGAGCTCGGAACGATCAAAGCGAAGAGTTCTCCGATTGTGTTCCTGACATCCAACAATACCCGCGAGATTGGGGATGCGCTGAAACGCCGGTGTATTCATCTCTATATCCCATTCCCCGATGCGGATCTTGAAACCAAGATCATCACCGCGCGCGTGCCGGAAGTAGAAGAGGGACTGCGCAAGCAGCTTGTTTCCTTTGTTCAGAACCTGCGCGAGCTTGAACTGAAGAAGGTGCCGGCTGTCAGTGAAACCATCGACTGGGCGCGGACACTGGTGCTGCTGCATGCCAAGGAACTGGACGCAGACTTGGTGCGCAACACGTTGAACATCCTGCTGAAATTCCAGGACGATATCGACAATATCGATAGCGATATCAATGCGCTGACCACAAAGGCTCGATCCGCAGCGGAGTGATGGTATGAGCCAGGTCCTTTCCAACTTTGTTCGGGCACTGCGCGCTCAGGATGTGCGTGTCTCAATTTCGGAGAGCGTTGATGCTGGTCGCGTCGCCGAGCTGGTTGGGTTTGAGGACCGTCAGGTGCTGAAAGATGCGCTGAGCCAGGTTCTTGCCAAAACTGATGAGGAAAAATTCGCCTTCAACGAATGCTTTGAGCAGTTCTTTGCCTTCGATCAGTTCAAGCCACCAAAACCTGCCAGCAATGAGAATGAGGCCGAGAGCGACCAGAGCGATCCGAGTTCTCAAGAATCAGGCGAAGCTGGCGAAGACGGCGACAGCCAGGATGGCGAGGGTGGTGAAAGCGACGGATCCGGCCAGCCGAGCGACAGTGGGTCCGCACCGGGGTCAGGGGGGTCTGAGTCTGATGACCGGCAGAGCTCTGCTGAGGCGGGTGAGATGTCTCCAGACCGCGACCTCGCCGCTCTGCTGGAAAGTGGTGACGATGTAGAACTGCAGGCGCAGCTCGCGGCGGCGGGTCGTGAAGTAGGTGCGGACCGGATCCGGCTCTTCACACAGCGCGGTCTTTTTACGCGCCGTATCATGGAAGCGATGGGGTTGGACGGGCTCAACGAGACCATCTCTCAGGAACAGCGTGCGGGCACGCCAGAGGGAGAGGCGCGCGCGGATAATCTTCGGGAACTGCGGGAAGCCTTCCGTCTGGAAGTGCGCGATTATGTTGAGAGGCAGCTAGAGCTCTATACCGCGAATGCGGGACGTCAGCTCCGGGAAGAAGTTCTTTCCAAGATCAACATCTCGAATGTCGACCGGCGTGATTTCAAACTCATGCAGGCGCTTGTGCGCAAAATGGCAAAGCGGCTTCTTGCCTTAAACTCGCGGCGCAAAAAGAAAGCGCGGCGAGGACAATTGGATGTGCGCCGCACGATCCGGCAGAACATTGAGTATGACGGTCTCATGTTCGATATTGCCTGGAAGCAGGTGAAAGTGGATCGTCCGAAGGTGGTCGCCATTTGTGATGTGTCGGGTTCAGTGGCGCAATATGCGACCTTCCTGCTGATGTTTCTCTATTCCCTGACAGAAGTTCTTCCCAAAGTGCGGGCTTTCGCTTTTTCCAATCAGTTGGGAGAAGTGACGGATCTTTTTGCGGACAAAAAGATCGAAGATGCGATTTCCGAAGCACTGATGCTCCACGGGGGCGGGTCAACAGATTATGGTCGGGCGTTTGAGGACTTCGAAGCCCTTGCCCTTGATGACATTGACCATCGCACGACGGTCCTGGTGTTGGGAGACGCCCGGTCGAACTTTGGAGACCCGCGGGCTGATATTCTTGACAAAATCCATGATCGGGCGCGACGGGTTCTCTGGCTCAATCCAGAGGGCAAAATGCTCTGGAATACGGGGGATTCGGAGATGAAAAAGCTGAGCCCCCATTGCGACCGAGCGGTCGTCTGTTCCTCGCTGAACGACCTGGAACGGATTGTCAGCGAAATTCTCCGCACCGCCGTCTAAGCGTGCGTTCGCGAAATCGGATTGGCAGGCGCGTGGAACCCTCCTACTATTGATCTACCGGTCTGCGGCCTTCCGGCATGACCGCTGCACCAGTCCCTGCAAGAAGGGCGAAATGCTGTGCCAAAATGGGACAGGCTGGCCGAGAGTATTTGTGAGGGATGGGGCGTTGCGCGCGCAAAGTATTGAATTTAAGTGGTTTTTCAGGTTCGCATTGGTGCTGTTCATGGTTCTGGCGGCGGTGCTTTGGGCCTGGCCGACCCGGGCTGAACCGGGCGGATTTGGGACAGTTTCGGCTCCGATCCCCCTCGCGCGTCCGGCGATTTCGCAGCAGGCATCGCTCACACCGGTCGTTCCCAACCCGAATGCGCCGGTTTCCATTATGCCGCCGATCTCAGAGCCGGGGGACCGCGGGGCACCGCCGCTGCTTGACCGGATCATGAATGTGGTGATTTTGGGAGACTCCCTTGGGGATGGCCTTTGGGCAGGTCTCTATCGCGAGCTTAAGTCAGACCCTCGCTTCAACATCATTAAGCGCTCGAAGGTCTCGACAGGCTTTGTCCGCAAAGATTATTTCGACTGGAATGCGGAAGTCGAAAAGGTTCTGAACGAAGAGCAGGTCGACATAGCCGTTGTCATGATCGGGACAAATGACCGGCAGGTGTTGGTCGATGATCAGGGGCGCCGACATCGTTTAAGGGCACCTGGTTGGGAAGCTGCCTATAAAGCGCGTGTTGATCGCTTTACGCAGTCTCTCACCGATCGGGGTGTTCTGGTTTATTGGGTCGGTTTGCCCGTGATGCGCAGCCCGCGTTTTGGCGGTGATATGCGCTATTTCAATTCGATCTACGAAGAACGTGCTGTTGCCAATGGTGTGCCGTTCATTCCAACCTGGAATGATCTTGCAGATGCATCCGGTGCCTATCAGGCCTATGGGCCCGATACAAATGGCCGTCGCCGTTTGCTGCGGGCTGATGATGGCATTCATTTCACTTTAGCTGGGTATCGCGTGCTTGCGTCGGTCGTGGCCGATGACCTTGTGCGCGATAGAGATGCAGGCATTCTTCCCGGAGAGGTCCTGCCGGTTCAGCGTTCTTCATCGGACAAAGGGGACGCTCACGACTCTATGGAACAGACACAGGCTTCACCATCCGCAATACCTTTGCCGTCACCTGCGGTCGTTTCTCCGCAGGTCGCCTCCTCCGTGGAGACGGAGGCAAGTGACGCGCCGGAGCTTCGGCCTGGCAGAGCAGACGATTGGCGTTGGCCCAGACTCTGAGGCATCGGGCGCCTCGGGCGTTACACCCAAGTTTCCTTGCCGGTGTGCTGGCTGTAAGCCTAGGTGCGTGCACGTCGGAGCCGTGTGATCCCTCTGTCCCTGCTGACCCCGCTCTCCGCCCCTTTTATGACAGGCTCTATGAGCTTGAGAGCGGTCTTGGTGCGAGCAAGGTGCGCATCGTTCATCTAGGTGACAGTCACATTGCAGGTGACCGCTTTTCAGGGTCCCTTCAGAGCCGGTTTGGGTCACGGTTTGGGGATGCAGGGCGCGGACAGTTGCCGGCGGGCTCTCCCTTTCCCTATTACCGGCGTCAGGGGATCAGTGTCGAGGTGAGCGACGGCTGGACTGTCTTTTCCAGTCTCTCAGGCGTGGGTGTGGGACCGTTCGGTCTTGCAGGTTTCAGGGCGGAGGCCGCGTCGGAAACCGACTGGATGACCTTCACCATTGATCAGGGTGTTCCATTGCAGAGCATCACGCTTAACCTGCTTCAGCAGCCGGGTGGCGGGTCTGTGTCGGTCTTGGCGGACAATGTCGCGCGTGGCAGCTTTCAGACACATGGCGCTGGACCGGGGCTGATGCAAGTCACGATAGAAGGTGGTGCTGCACGTCAGGTGCATCTCCGCCTGGAAGGGGACGGTCCGGTGGCGCTCCTCGGCTGGGGGGGAGAAGGGCGCGGGCCTGGCGTGGTGTACGAGGCGCATGGGATTCCCGGCGCGACCCTCAGGGTGATGGACGCCTGGGACGGGGACGTCGTAGCGGCGGAGCTGGCCAGCATGGAGCCCGACCTTGTTATCCTGGGCTATGGCACCAATGAAGGTTTCGACGATGCGCTCAATATCGATCTCTACAGATCTCATCTGGAGCGCCAGGTGCGTCGGTTGAAAGCACAATTACCAGACGCCTCAATCCTGGTGATCGGTGCGTTTGAAGGAGCGCGGCTGCCCGCCTGGGCAGAACTCCGTCCTTCCACCCAAGAGGCCTCCCGGTCAGCCCTTCCCTGTGAGCCGCTCGCGCTCAATGAACGGGCGACCTATGCCAGCCTAAGTGGGGACCGGGATCCAGTGCTTGGCCGGTGGCACGCGCCGCCCAATCTGAGTGCCGTTCGGGAGGTGCAACGCCAGGTGGCTGAGGCTGAGGGTCTCGCCTATTGGGACGGGGCTGCTGCTATGGGCGGCGCCTGCGCCATTCATGACTTTGTCTTTCGGGAGCCGCCGTTCGCTTACGGTGACCATGTTCACCTCACGCCAGCCGGCGCGGACCATATTGCGGCCAGATTGTGGGATCGGCTGATCACGCCCTATGAGTCGCTTGTGTGTCGCCGCCGACTGTCAAGCTAGGCCGGTTTTTCGGAGCGCCTGTTAAGGTAAATATCACCCTAACGTTGTGATTTTCTGCCGTTCGCGGGACACTCCACTGTCATGCTGACGCGGTAATTAACCATCAGCATAGTGGGGTAATGCGTATAGGGGCCGAGGCGGCGGAATGCTTTTTCCGACTTTCGAATTCGGTGTGTTTTTTCTGATTGTGTTCGTGGTCAGCTGGGAGCTGCGACGGACCGCCGATCTCCGCAAACTGTTTCTCCTCGCTGCCTCCTACACATTCTATGGCTGGTGGGACTGGCGCTTTGTCGGGCTGCTGGTGGTTTCTTCGCTTGCGAATTATCTCTTCGGCCGGGCGTTAGGCGGACTGGAGCGGGACGGGCTTCGCCGCACCATTGTGGGCCTGGCGGTGATTGCCAATCTCAGTGTTCTTGGGTTTTTCAAGTATTACGGCTTCTTTTTGGAAAGCCTGGACGACATTCTCATCACATTGGGTCTGGAGCGCGACCTACCATTCCTGGAAGTCATTCTGCCGGTGGGCGTATCCTTCTTCACCTTCCAGGGTATTTCCTACATCGTCGATGTGTATCGGCGCGATGTGGCTGCGCAGCGATCCGTTATTGATGTCTGCCTCTATATCTCGTTCTTCCCGCAATTGGTTGCAGGACCGATTGTGCGTGCCGCCCATTTTCTGCCGCAACTTGAGGAAAAGCCGTCGCTCACCCCGGCCATGGTGGGGCTTGGTATCACGCTTATCCTCTCCGGCCTGATCAAGAAGATGGTGATTGCCAACTATCTGGCGACTGAACTGGTTGACCCGGTGTTTTTCGATCCCAGTGTGCTGGGTGCTGTTGACCTTCTCATCGGTGTCTATGGCTATGCGGTGCAGATCTATTGCGATTTTTCCGGATATAGCGACATCGCGATCGGCGTGGCGGCCCTTCTTGGGTACAAGTTCAATGCGAACTTCAATCAGCCTTATCGCTCAGCCTCCTTACAAGAGTTCTGGCGGCGGTGGCACATCTCGCTTTCTACCTGGCTGCGCGACTATCTTTACATTCCGCTGGGCGGCAGCCGAAAGGGCGAGTGGGGGACCTACCGCAATCTGTTTCTCACCATGTTCCTTGGCGGGCTCTGGCATGGAGCGGCATGGACTTTTGTGTTCTGGGGAACCTTTCATGGGGCGATGCTGGGGCTTGAGCGTTATATTCGCCGGCGCTTCTCAGCGCTGGCGCCGCCTGTAGAAGGGGAGCCAAAGGCGGTATCCCGAATATCAGATGCGGCAAGCTGGGTTGTGGGTGTGATCTTCACGTTCCATCTGGTTTGTTTTGCCTGGATATTCTTCCGGGCTGAGAGTTTTGGGTTGGCGTTTGACTATCTTGTCGGTTTTGGCGACTGGAGTACGCCGGTGCAGCATGCAACACCATTCCTCGCGCTTCTGATTGCTGCCTCCCTGGCGTTCCACTTCACGCCCCCGTCGCTTAGCCGCTGGATTGGTCAAGGAATGAAGTGGCTTCCCTCGCCCGCGCTGGGGCCTGCTTTTGGGGCGGCGGTGTTTTTCATCTGGGCAGTCGCGCCTGAAGGCGTCGCCCCCTTTATCTATTTCCAGTTCTAGGAGGTGAGACATGAACGCAATCACCCCCACTGAAATAGAAGGTGTCGTTGAGCGGTTCGATGATATGGGCGCGCTTGAGGAAGGCTGGGCGGCTCTTTCCAAGGCTGAGCTTCGGGAAGAGGACATCACCCGCAAGAGTGTTGCCCGCGTTCGGCGCGCCTTTACGATCACTGTTCTGGTTTTGCTGCTGCTCAACAGCGCTGGCCTGGTGCAGCTCGTGCAAGGTCTCTCCATAGGTCCTGTGCAGGATACGATTATTGTGATGGCTGAAACCTGGCACGGGGAGATGGAAAGGCACGGCGTTGCCGATGTACTGAGTGACATCCGGACGCGCGTGACGGAGTTTGTGGAGCGGCCCTGGAGTGAGGTTCAGGTTGCTGAACCTGATCTGCGCCTTGGGGACATTGAGCCCGTCGCTGAGACACATGAAAAAGACCGCACCGGCTTGCTGCGCGGTGCGGTCTTGGAAACGTCCGGTTCTTAGAACGAGGTTTATCTCGGCAGGTCGCTCGACCCTGTGAGGAAGATATCCACCTCTCTCGCACACTGGCGGCCTTCGCGGATCGCCCAGACAACGAGAGACTGTCCGCGGCGCATGTCGCCACACGCGAAGACCTTTTCGTCGCTGCTCTGATAGGTGCTGGTGTCAGCCGCCACGTTGCCGCGTCCGTCCAACTCCAGAGCGAGCTCTGAGAGAAGGCCTTCATGAATTGGGTGGACAAAGCCCATAGCGAGCAGGACAAGGTCGGCTTTCAGTTCAAACTCCGTTCCTGCGATGGGCTGCATCTTCTCATCTACACGCACGCAGTGGAGTTTCTCCACATTGCCGTCAGGGCCTGTGAATTTTTGCGTCATAACGGCAAATTCCCGCTCGGCGCCTTCCTCATGGCTTGTTGAGGTGCGCAGTTTGAGCGGCCAATCCGGCCAGGTCATGAGCTTGTCTTCTTTTTCCGGCGGCATCGGCATGATTTCAAGCTGCGTGACCGACAGCGCACCGTGGCGAACCGATGTGCCGATGCAGTCAGAGCCCGTATCACCGCCACCGATCACGATGACATGTTTACCGTTCGCCAAAATGGGTTCGACAGCGCCGAGAGGCTCGTCTCCAACCCGGCGATTTTGCTGCGGCAGGAAATCCATTGCGTAGTGAACACCTGCGAGATCCCGGCCTTCGATGGGAAGGTCACGAGGGTGTTCCGCACCACCGGAGACGACGACGGCGTCATATTCGTCCATCAGGTCTTTGGCAGCGATGTCGACACCGACATTGGCGTTGTAATGGAAGGTGACGCCTTCGGCCTCCATCTGAGCGACACGTTTGTCGATATGGTGCTTTTCCATCTTAAAGTCTGGAATGCCATAGCGGAGAAGGCCCCCGGCTTTCGCGTGTTTCTCATACAGATGCACGTCATAACCGGTGCGTGCCAATTGCTGAGCACAGGCCATGCCTGCAGGCCCTGCGCCAATGATGGCGACCTTTTTGCCAAGTTTGCGCTCGGCGGGCTGAGGCGTGATCCAGCCTTCTTCCCATCCGCGGTCCACAATGGCGCATTCGATGGTTTTGATCGTTACAGGTTCGTCGATCAGGTTCAGTGTGCAGGATGCCTCGCAAGGTGCTGGGCAGATCCGGCCTGTGAATTCAGGGAAATTATTAGTTGAATGCAGGTTCTTAAGGGCTGTCAGCCATTCGCCCCGGTAGACGAGGTCGTTCCAATCGGGGATCTGATTGTTGACCGGGCAGCCATTGTGACAAAACGGGATACCGCAATCCATGCAGCGCGCTGCTTGTTCCTTGGTCCCTTCCTGGCCCAGAGGAATGACAAACTCCTTGAACTCACGGACCCGGTCAGCTGCCGGTCGCGTCGTCCGGTCGCGGCGATCGATTTCAAGGAACCCTGTTACTTTACCCATGTTTATTCTCCTGCCGCTGCGAGCTGAGGCTGTTCCGCCTTCTGTGCTGCCAGTTCCTGAAGGGCGCGACGATATTCAACCGGCATCACCTTTCTGAATTTCGGCAGATAGTCTTCCCAGTTTTCCAGGATCGTCTGTGCTCGCGCTGAGTTGGTGTAGTGCGCGTGATTTTCGATCAGCTGACGAAGGCGCTCGCCGTCGAAGCGGGTCATGTCTGACATGACGTCAACGCGTCCGTGGGCCTCCAGATCGCCACCCTGGTGGTGACGGTCCTGATTGACCTCTTCTTCAGCCAGAACAGGCTCAAGGTCGACCATGGACATGTTGCAGCGACGTTCAAATTGACCGTCTTCATCCAGCACATAGGCAATGCCTCCGGACATGCCGGCGGCAAAGTTACGGCCTGTTTCGCCCAGAACCACGACGACACCGCCCGTCATATATTCGCAGCAATGATCGCCTGCGCCTTCGACAACAGCGATGGCGCCGGAGTTGCGCACAGCGAAGCGCTCGCCGGCCACGCCACGGAAATAGCATTCGCCTTCAATAGCGCCGTAGAGAACCGTGTTCCCAACGATGATGCTTTCCTCAGGTACGATCTTCTGTGCTTCTTTTGGTGGATAAACGATCAGGCGACCACCAGAGAGGCCTTTGCCGACATAATCGTTGCCGTCGCCTTCCAGCTCCATGGTCACCCCACGGGTTACCCAGGCACCGAAGCTTTGACCGGCTGTCCCTTTGAGTTTGATGTGGACCAGATCGTCGACCAGACCTTTATGGCCGTGGTGCCTGGCGATTTCGCCACCCAGCATCGCTCCCGCGGAGCGATCTGTGTTTACGATTGGCAGATCAATCGAAACTGCCTTGCCGTCCTTGATGGCGGGCTCCGCCAGCTTGATCAATTTCCGGTCCAGGATTTCGTGGATATCGTGATCCTGCGTCTCTGTCTGATAGATGCCGACGCCTTCTGCAGCCACCGGCTTTTCGAAGAGACGTGAGAAGTCCAGACCTTTCGCTTTCCAGTGGTCTATGACGCGTCGCTTGTCCAGCATCTGCATCTGACCGATCATTTCGTTGAACGTGCGATAGCCTAGCTCCGCCATCATTTCGCGGACTTCCTCGGCGACGAAGAAGAAATAGTTGATGACATGCTCCGGCGTGCCCACAAAACGCTTCCGCAGAACCGGGTCCTGGGTCGCGATGCCGACAGGGCAAGTGTTGAGATGGCACTTGCGCATCATCAAGCAGCCCGCCGCGATGAGCGGAGCCGTTGAGAAGCCAAATTCATCGGCACCCAGCAGAGCACCCACGACAACATCCCGGCCTGTACGCAGACCGCCATCGGCCTGAACCGTGATCCGGTCCCGCAGGCGGTTCAGCACGAGGGTCTGATGGGTCTCAGCAAGACCAATTTCCCATGGGCTGCCCGCATGCTTGATGGAGGTCAGCGGGCTGGCACCTGTCCCACCTTCATACCCGGAGATTGTCACGTGATCGGCGCGCGCTTTTGACACGCCGGCTGCAACCGTGCCCACGCCTACTTCAGACACCAGCTTCACACTGATGTCTGCACGCGGGTTCACATTCTTCAGGTCGAAAATGAGCTGTGCCAGATCCTCAATGGAGTAGATGTCATGGTGCGGCGGCGGAGAGATGAGGCCCACGCCCTGGGTTGAGTGCCGCACCTTGGCGATCACAGCGTCCACCTTATGGCCTGGCAGCTGACCGCCTTCACCAGGCTTCGCGCCCTGGGCCATTTTAATCTGGATCATGTCGGAGTTGGCGAGATATTCCGCCGTCACCCCAAAGCGTCCGGAGGCCACCTGCTTGATGGCGGAGCGCATGCTGTCGCCATTCGCCATGGGCGTGAAGCGATCTGGTTCTTCGCCACCTTCACCCGTGTTTGACTTGCCGCCAATACGGTTCATGGCAAGGGCAAGGGTTGTGTGTGCTTCCCGGCTGATGGAGCCGAAGGACATGGCACCTGTTGCAAAGCGCTTCACGATCTCCTTCGCGTCTTCCACTTCGTCCAGTGGAACCGGCTTCCGGCCATCATCTTCCGCTTTTTTGATGTCGAAGAGGCCACGAATGGTGAACAGCTGTTCGTTTTGGACGTTCACAGCTTCGGCGAAAGACTTGTAGTCATCTTTGGAGTCACCACGAACCGCATGCTGAAGGTCCCGAATGGAATCGGGTGTCCAGACATGTTCTTCGCCGCGAACACGGTAGGCATAGTCGCCACCGACAGCCAAAGCGTCTTCGAGGACCGGTACATTGCCGAAGGCATCGCGATGGCGGCGCACGGTCTCTTCGGCGACTTCGGCGAGGCCTGCGCCCTCAATCGTTGTCGACGTGCCGGTGAAATACTTCTCAACAAACTCGGTGCTAAGCCCTACCGCATCGAAAATCTGAGCACCGCAATAGGACTGGTACGTGGAGATGCCCATTTTGGACATAACCTTGAGCAGGCCTTTGTTCACCGCCTTGATGTAACGGCTGGTGATTTCCGCATCATCGAGGTCAGCGGACAGGCGGTCTTTGGAGTCGATAAGTGTTTCAAAGGCAAGATAGGGGTTCACCGCTTCTGCACCGAAGCCAGCCAGACAGGCAAAGTGGTGGACTTCTCGTGCTTCGCCTGTCTCAACGACCAGGCCGACGGCTGTCCGCAATTCTTTACGGATCAGGTGATGGTGCACGGCCGCAGTAGCGAGGAGTGCCGGAATGGCGATGCGCTCGGCCGAAATCTTACGGTCTGAGAGAATGATGATGTTGTCGCCGGCCCGGACTTCCTTCTCTGCTTCCTCGCAGAGGTTTTTAAGCGCAGCTCCCATGCCTTCTGCACCTTCGGAAGCAGGGTAGGTCATGTCGAGCGTGAATGCGCGGAAGTTGTTGTCCGGAATGTCACCGATGGTCCGGATCTTTTCCAGGTCCCCATTGGTCAGGATCGGCTGGCGGACTTCCAAGCGTTTTTGATCACCTGCTGAATGAAGATCAAGCAGATTGGGTCGCGGTCCGATAAGGGAAACGAGCGACATCACCGTTTCTTCCCGAATGGGGTCGATCGGCGGGTTTGTCACCTGCGCAAACAGCTGCTGGAAATAGTTGTAGAGCGGTTTGGATTGTCCGGAGAGCGCAGCGATGGGCGTATCCGTACCCATGGACCCGATCGCTTCCTGACCGGTTTCCGCCATCGGTGCCATCAACAGACTGAGGTCTTCCTGTGTGTATCCGAAGGCCTGCTGGCAATCGAGCAACTCAGCATGAACGCGTGGTGTCAGAGCCTCTTTTGGATCTGGTAGCTCTTCCAGCACCAATTGACCTTTGTCCAGCCACTCCTGATAGGGGTGGGAGGCTGCCAGCGTTGTTTTCAACTCGTCATCGCCAATGATCCGGCCTTCTTCGAGGTCGATCAGCAGCATCTTGCCGGGCTGCAGGCGCCACTTCTGGGTGACGTTGCTTTCTTCCGGCGGGAGGACGCCCATCTCGGATGCCATCATCACATCGCCATCGTCGGTGACGTAGTAGCGGGCAGGGCGGAGGCCGTTCCGGTCCAGGGTTGCGCCGATCTGGCGTCCGTCAGTGAAGGCCACGGCGGCAGGACCATCCCATGGCTCCATCAAAGCCGCGTGGTATTCGTAGAATGCCCGGCGGTCTTTGCTCATAAGCGGGTTGCCTGCCCATGCTTCCGGGATCAGCATCATCATGGCGTGGGACAGCGAGTATCCGCCTGCGACCAGAAGCTCGAGAGCATTGTCAAAGGCGGCGGTGTCTGATTGCCCCTCGGGGATCACCGGATAAAGCTTCTTCAGGTCATCGCCCAGAATGTCGGAGGCCATGGAGCCTTGTCGTGCGAACATCCAGTTTTCGTTGCCGCGTTTGGTGTTGATCTCGCCATTGTGACAGATCAGGCGGAATGGATGCGCCAGGCTCCAGGTCGGGAAGGTGTTTGTTGAGAAGCGCTGGTGCACGAGCGCCAGGGCTGAGACCATCTCTTCATCTTGCAGGTCTTTGTAATACTGCCCCACCTGTGCGGCGAGCAGCATGCCTTTATAGTTCACGGTGCGCGATGAAAATGACGGCACGTAGAAGAAGCTCGCTGCCTCGTCGTCGCCCAGGGCGCTGACGCCCAGTTCTACCCGCTTGCGAATAACATAGAGTTTGCGCTCAAAGGCATCCTGACCAGCTGTCTCTGCGCCACGAGCGACAAAAACCTGACGGTGAAACGGCTCTGTTGGCAGGACAGAATATCCAAGGTCCGAATTGTCGACGGGTACGTCTCGCCAGCCGAGAAGTGTCTGACCTTCCGCCGCGATCATGTCCTCAATCAGAGATTCGATCTTGGCGCGGGCGGTATCATCCTTTGGCAGGAAGAAAAAGCCAACACCGTAAGCGCCTTCTTCGGGAAGGTCGATCTGTTCCGCCTTGGCGGCTTTGCGCATGAAAGCGTCCGGCATCTGGATGAGAATGCCTGCGCCGTCGCCTGCTTTGGGGTCAGCGCCAACGGCACCACGGTGCTCAAGGTTTTCAAGGATCTTGAGGCCGTTCACGATCATGTCGTGGCTTTTGCGATTGTGGATGTTCGCTACAAAGCCAATACCGCACGCATCGTGCTCGTTTGCTGGGTCATAAAGACCTTGCGCAGCCGGAAGACCTGCTGGGCGAGCGGTTTTGGCCCGCTCGACATCCGTCAGTGCTTCCGGAGTTGAACCTGTGCTTGTGTGGTTCTTATTCATACGCTTTGCCATCCCAACCTAAATTCGTCGTCTGATCCTGCTTTCCAGACCATGAATTGGGCCTGGCAGGCATTTTCAAAATCTGTTGTTGAGCACCTTCGCGCCTATGCTGCGCTCATCATGCTTAACCAGTTTGCCGTTTTACGGCGTACATCCCGCGAGAAACGCGCGACAGGGAGTTGGATCACAACGCTCTGCCACGGTCCGGTGCAGTGCCGCCACCTGGCGGGCCTTTCTGCTGGACGCCCTGTACTTAATTGCGCCTGGGCCGGGCGCTTACCCTTTGCGCATCACCGTCTGGCCGTGCGCTCGGAAGCTCTGGCCGCAGGTCCAGAGCGGGGGGGATATTGCCAGATAAGAGGGTGTTGGATCAAGAGAGTAAGTCAGTCATGTTGACCTATAAAATATCCATTCTTTTCAATAGCTTAGGTGTTTTTGCTGGGCAAATTTGCAATTTGTCACATGCGTAGTTGGACTTCCGGGGCTCAAAAAGGCGTGAGATCGGCCTTTTTTGGGGCTCCTAAGCGAATCCACAGCAGGGGCCGAGAAAGCGGAGAGCCCCAGGCGATGTTTGATCACTGAGGGGTGACCGGTCGCTCAGGCCTCTGTGCCGGGCGGTCAACGTTGCTCACGAAGCGCGTTCTGCAGAAACCGTTTTGATTAGGTTTTTCGCCAATTTATGGATCACAAGGCAGTGAACGAGACCGTGACTGGAGGCGCGCATTCGTGATTTCCAGTTGAGTGCCTTCATCCCCATTCTCTTAGCCACAAGACCGACGCGACACTTCTTGGGTCGAGCCGGGGGTTCATTCAAACCACACCTAATACATCCAATTGGAGAGAATTCATGACTAAGTCTGCTACTTCAGCCCTCGTTCTAGCTGGTGCAATGAGTGCCGCTCTGACGCTTGCTACTGCGCCTGTTTCTGCCGCCACGCCGTCCGGCATGGAAAAGTGCTACGGCATTTCACTGGCTGGCGCGAACGATTGTGCTGCTGGTCCGGGCACGTCCTGCGCCGGTACGTCCACCATTGATTATCAAGGCAATGCCTGGAAGCTGGTTCCTGCGGGTACCTGCACCACGATCGATACGCCCCACGGTAAGGGCAGCCTTGAAGAAGTAGAGCGTCCTTAATCGCTGGCTGGATGAAAGGTGCCGGGTGCCCCTCCCGGTAACGTCCCCAATGACCAATCGTCCAGTATATCAGCCTGACCCGATCCCGGCCCGTGCCGGGGTCGGGTTGAAGGCCGATCACTACCAGACGATCCTCGAAACGCAGCCGGACATTGGCTGGTTTGAGGTTCATCCCGAAAACTATATGGGTGATGGGGGAAGCCCTCATGCCTATCTCAGCGCCATCCGGCAGGACTATCCCTTATCGCTTCATGGGGTGGGTATGTCGCTTGGTGGTGTTGACCCGCTTGACCCCGACCATCTTGCGCGCTTTGCAGCTCTGGTGGAGCGGTATCAACCGGGTCTTGTCTCCGAGCATCTGGCCTGGGCCACGCATCAAGGGGACTTTCTAAATGATCTCTTGCCATTGCCGCTCACGCAGGAAGCGCTTGACGTCATGAGTGAGCATGTCGATCAGATGCAGTCGGCGTTGAATCGGCAGGTGCTGGTGGAAAATCCGTCTACCTATCTGAGCTTTGAAGGTGAGGTGATGACGGAACCCGAATTCCTGATCGCGCTCGCGGCCCGCACTGGCTGTGGTCTTTTGCTTGATGTGAACAATGTATTTGTTTCCGCCTGCAATCACGGATTTGATCCTGTTGCCTATATCGACACTATCCCGGCAGAGCTTATCGGCGAAGTTCATGTGGCCGGGCACGCAATTGAGGAGATCAATGGTGCAGAGCTGCGTATTGACGATCATGGATCCGCCGTTGTTGCAGACGTCTGGAAACTCTTTGAGCGTTTGATAGAGCGCGTCGGGCCTAAGCCCACCCTCGTTGAGTGGGACACGAATGTGCCTGCGTGGGACATCCTGAAAGCAGAAGCCGATAGGGCTGAGGCTCGTTTGAGACAAAGCGATCTGGTGCTGGGCAGGAGGCATAGCGATGTCGTCTCTGCGTGATTTTCAAGACTCTTTTGGCGCAGCCCTGCGTGGCGCACCTGCTGTTGCAGAATCAATACATGCCGCCGATCCTATCCCGCTGGAGCGGCGTGTGGATGTCTACAGAAACAACGTCCATGCCAGTTTGATTGATGGGTTGGAACAAGCTTTCCCGGTTGTTCTGCAATTGGTTGGTCAGGAGTTTTTCCGGGCAATGGCCCGTGAATTTCTGCGCGATCAGATGCCGGGTCGTGGCACGCTGATCGGTTTTGGCGCCGGTCTTCCCGATTTTCTGGAAGGCTTTCCCCCTGTATCAGGGCTGCCTTATTTGGCGGATGTTGCAAGGTTCGAACTTGCATGGCTGCGGAGCTATCATGCAGCGGATGATCCTGTTCTGACACCTGAGGACCTCTCGACGGTTCCTCAGGAAGCGCTACCGGATATGAAGTTCACGGCGCACGCCTCGCTCGAAACGCTCCGATCCGCGTATCCTGTTTTGTCGATATGGGAGGCGCACCAGCCAGGCCGGGACCCCAGTTCCATCAAAAGCGATGAAGGTGAAGAAGCTGTGCTTCTCCTCAGATCCAATCTGTCGGTTTATGCGCACAGAGTTGGGGTGGCTGACCTTACCTTCATTGATGCGCTGCGAACGGGTAAGTCCTTTGGTGCTGCCGCAGCTGACGCCCTGACAGTTCAGAGTGATTTTGATCTCAGTCGCATTTTACATCTTCTTCTTAGCGGTGGCGGGTTTTCTCGCTTCATCCGCTCCTAACGCATGGATTGAAAAAATGAGTGAAACACAAACCGCTGCAAACCCCGTTGGGCAAGTTACCGCGCTGATCGAATGGACGATTGGGCTCTTCGATCGTATTCCTTCTTTTGTCTATGAACTCGCGATGCGTGTAAGTATCGCAATGGTGTTCTGGACGTCGGCGCGAACGAAGGTTGAAGGCTTTCTCACCCTGAAACCCAGCACGTTCTTCCTGTTCGAATATGAATATGCACTCCCGATCATTCCGCACAATATCGCGGCTTATTTGGCAACTTACGCAGAGCACTTCTTTCCTATTTTGATCGTTCTGGGGTTTGCGACTCGTTTTGGTGCAGCCGCACTGCTGGTGATGACACTCGTCATTCAGATCTTCGTCTATCCGGGTGCCTGGTCACTTCATCTGCTGTGGGCCGGTGTTTTGCTTTTTCTTGTGGCTCGGGGTCCAGGCGTTATTTCTGTAGACCACCTGGTTAAGCAACGTTTCTCATGAAAGCGAGAGGGCGCTTGAATCAACGCTATTGAGCGCCCGAATTTCGCTGTTTTCTGCCAAATTGAGTGTTCAGAGCTTCTTAAGGGCGCTCACTTAAACTGTCGTTTCAATCAAGGTTGAAACCAGTTGGGTACACAAATGGCAGATGCCAATACCTCAGATTCCCGCGCAGATCGCTTGGCTCAGGCGGAGGCAGCGATCAACGCGCTCAAGGATGAGTATGCCCAGCAGCTGCGAACCGATGTTGATCATCTTGCAACGCTCTTTGTCTCGGTTGATGCCGAAAACCCCCAAGCGTCAGTTCTTGAAGAGCTTTTCGGCGTAGCGCACAATCTCAAAGGTCAGGCGGGATCGTTTGGGTACGACCTCGTGACAGAAATCGCAGCCTCTCTATGTGACCTGCTCCGAGGCCAAAATGGGCCGGTTGGTGCACAGGAAGTCAAAATTATTGGGCAACATGTGCAGGTCTTGGGGCGTGTTGTCGAGAAGGGGATTGTCGGCGACGGTGGTGAGACCGGACAAAAGATTGTTCAGTCGCTGCGTGCTCTTCACCCAAAATCATAACACTTTGTTGGCGTCCGCTAGCCGGTCAGGCTGCGGACTGGCCGTCGCCCTCGGTCAGATCATTCAGCATGTCTTCAAGAAATGCATCTTCGTCGTCACTGGACGACTCACTTGATCCCTCGTCGCCGGCTTCTGTAGAGAGGTCCTGTGTCTCGGGTGTTCGCAGGTTTTCTGCATCAGGGTTTGAGCCCTTCATGACATTGTTAATCTCATGCACCAGCGCATCAATGCTAATGGGCTTTGACACAAACCCGTTCATTCCTGCTTGGAGGTAGGTGTCGCGCGTGCCCGCCATTGCGTGAGCGGTCAGAGCGATGATGGGGATGTCGTGCCAGGGCTCGTCTGAGCTTCGGATGACTTTTGTCGCCAGAATGCCGTCCATTTCAGGCATTTGTATATCCATGAGAATGAGGTCGAATTCGCCCTGACGCAGCTCTTTGATGACCTCAACGCCGTTGGGCGCAATGGTGAGCGTGTGGTTCAAGCGCCCCATGATTGCCGTCATGAGTTTGGCGTTGATAGGCTGGTCTTCGGCAACCAGGATCCGCCAGGTCTCCGAAGCGGTGCCAGTGACAGGGTGTTCTTCATGCGGGTCGGTGTTCGCTGGGCCGGATGTCTCCTCATTCGGGCGGGCAAGTGGTACAGAAATCGTGAACCTGCTGCCTTCCCCGGGCGTGCTTTCGACGGAAATTTCACCACCCATCAACCGGGCCAGCTCGCGACAGATTGCCAGACCCAGACCGGTACCGCCGTGAGTCCGAGAGATGGAGCTGTCGGCTTGGGAGAAGCGTTCGAACAAACGCGCTTGAGCTTCTTTCGAAATCCCTATGCCGGTGTCTGTCACAGCGATCTTGATGAAGTTGCCGCCTTTGTCCGTGTCGGGGCTAACAAGCACGCCGACGCGTCCTTGATCGGTGAATTTGATCGCATTGCTTGTGAGATTGAAAAGGATTTGTCTCAGTCGCGTGGGATCACCCATCACAGTTTCGGGCGCTTCGGGGGAAATCTCCGTCGTGAGCTCCAAGCCTCTGTCATTGGCGTTTGCGCGCATCACATCGGTTACTGCTGCGACAGTATCCGCAAGCCGAATAGGCACGGTTTCAAGCTCAAGACCCTGCGCTTCAAGGCGTGAGAGGTCGAGAATATCATTCAGAAGGACAAGCAGGCTTTCGCCGGAATCCTTGATTGCAGCGGCATGATCGCGCTGCTCTGACTTGAGATCACTATCAATTAAGAGCTCCGCCATTCCCAAAACACCGTTCATGGGCGTGCGAAGTTCGTGGCTGACGGTTGCCAAGAACTCAGATTTGGCGCGGTTCGCCTGCTCGGCCGCATCTTTGGCTGCCGACAGTTCATCTGCAGAAGTTGCCAATTTGGCGCGCTCAGCTTCAAGCTCGGCTTTGGCGCTCTGCAGATCGGTGATGCGTTGTTGCAATTCTATGCGGTTTGCTTCGAGGGCCGCCTCAGTGCGCTTGTCTTCCGTAATATCGCGCTCAATTCCGATGAAGTTTGTGGCCTTTCCGTCTGCACCGATAACAGGCCTGATCTCAAGTTGTGCCCAAAAGCGTTGACCATCTTTGGTCATGTTGAGGACTTCTGTGTCGAAACCCTTGTGATCTCGTATGTGCCGGTCAATGGCGGCTGTTGTGGAGGTTTCACTCTCAGGCGCCCGCAGAAAATGACCGGGTTTGCGGCCGATCACTTCGTCCAGTTCATATCCCGTCATCTGAGTGAAGCTGGGGTTCGCCCAAACCAGATATCCGTCCGCATCAGTCATTAGGACAGAGTGATCGATTGCCTCTGCGACGTGCCGAAACCTCTCAGCTTCCGCCTGCGCCGACTTGGATTGGCTAAATGACTCGGTCAGTATGCGGGCAGTGGCGCCAAAATGGCCTTTGGCCAGCGCGTTGATGTCCGCCTCTTCGAGGGTCCCATCCATCATCAGCAACTGGTTTATCTCGCCCAGAGGGGCGAGCAGGGCTTTCTTCCAGTGGTGAAGCATAAAACCGACGAAGATAAGGGCCAGTACAAAGCTGGAAATACCTGCGATGATAAACAAGGGCGAAACCAGTGGTGCGCCTTCCGACCTAGTCGGTGCGAAATCATGTTCCAGAAAGTGTATGGTTGCGAGCGGAGCGAGTGTCAGTAGCAGGATCGCTGAAAAAGCGATGCCTGTGAACGCCAGCAAAAGGGTGCGCGGCGTAAATTGCACTTCCCTTGATCCCCCCATTTTACCCGTCACCGTCACTGCCACTTTTGACTCAAACTCTCGTAAGACTAGGTGCGGGCTGTGAACTATCTCTTAAAACGGGGCTTCTAGTACCTGAATTTCTTTGATTTTCGAGTTGGGTTTGGTTTGCTTTAGTCCTTTGTTAACCATCGAAAGGGGTGAGCACTGTCCGTAAGACGACCAGACAAAAAAGGCGCCCCTATGCGGGGCGCCTTCGAGTGAATTGCTAAGTGTGGCTCTGAGGGAGATTTAGGCCGCTTCTGTATCGACTTTGCCTTCAATAGATGGCTGATGAGATGAACCCTGGCTGATCGCGATTGTGCGTGGCTTCATGGCCTCGGGGATTTCTCGAGCGAGATCCACGTGAAGAAGGCCGTTTTCAAGAGCGGCGCTCTTCACCTCTACATAGTCGGCCAGCTCAAACTGCCTTTGAAAGCTGCGGGTCGCGATGCCGCGGTGCAGGTATTTCACCTGCTCATCGTCAGCGGCTTCCTTTTTGCCGGTTATCGTCAGCTTGTTTTGCTGAGCCTCAATGGAAATGTCGCTGTCGCCAAAGCCCGCGACGGCCATGGTGATGCGGTAAGACGCCTCACCGGTGCGCTCAATATTGTAGGGAGGATACCCATTGCCAGTGTCGCTCGCCGCCGCGTCCAGAAGAGACGCCATGCGATCAAAACCTACTGTTGAGCGATAAAGGGGAGAAAAATCAAACGTACGCATATCTGCACATCCTTTCATAAGCGATGTTGTGGTCGGGCATCTCGTGCCCTGATGGCTCCATTTTCTGAGGCAGCAATCGGTTGGTATTGTTCCGGAACCCAATTCGTGGCATCCCGGTCCAATAGACATAAGAGCGGGTTTTTGGCCTTTCAACCCTTCTGCTGCTTGAAAAAGCGTGCGATTGATGCTCAGAGGAGGGTGGTTAATATGTCGATGGGTTCGCGTATTTGTGGAGATCCACACTATGAATTTGGGGAATTTTCTGGCGAAACTGCGTGTGGTTCTGCTGGGGGCTGGACTTGCCGCGGTGGTCGTTAGCGGTGCAACGGCAAAGGTGGAGGGTGACACGGTCTATTTGGGGGCCGCGATTTCCCTCACCGGCAAATACTCGACCAACGGAGCCCACACCCGGAAAGGGTATGACCTGGCTGTTGAACAGATCAATGCTGCTGGTGGTGTGACCGTTGATGGTAAGACCTACAAGCTTGCCATCATCTATTATGACGATGAGTCGACGCCGGCACGCGGTGCCCAACTCGCTGAACGCCTGATCCAGCAGGATGGTGTGACCTTTATCTTGGGCCCTTATTCCTCTGGCCTTACCCGAGCGATGGCGCCCATCACGGAAAAGTATGGCATTCCCATGGTGGAGGCGAACGGGGCCTCTATCTCGCTATTTGAGGAAGGCTATAAATATCTCTTCGCCGTGCTGTCGACCACGGAACAATATCTGCAAGGGGCGGTGGCACTTGCAGCAGAAACCGCAGAAGAGGGCCAAACCTTGCGGGTTGGCTTGGCGATGGAGAATGATCCATTCTCACAAGATGTTCGCACTGGCGTCATCGCCGATGCCGAACGGCTGGGGATGCGGGTTGTGATTGATGACAAGCTGCCGCCCGAGCTGAACGATATGTCTGCGACACTGGCGAAGGTGCGCGCACTTCGGCCCGACCTTCTTGTCGTGTCCGGGCATGCGAAGGGGGCGGCGCTCGCCATTCGGCAGATCGCTGATAGCCGTATAGATATTCCGATGTTGGCCCTGACCCATTGTGATGCGGCGCAGGTGATCGACAAGTTTGCTGAAAAAGCGGAATTTGCGCTCTGCGCCTCTCAGTGGGCACCAGGTCTTTCCTACGCAGATGAACTGTTTGGCTCCGCGCGCGATTTTGCCGATCTGTTTGAAGCGACTTATGACTATGCACCGCCTTATCAATCGGCGGAGTCCGCCGCGGCGGTGATGGTGTTTGCAGACGCATTTGAACGGGCAGGGTCTTTTGATCCACTTGCTGTGCGGAATGCTCTTGCGGAAACTGACATGATGACTTTCTACGGCGCTATCCGGTTTGACGAGACCGGGCGAAACATCGCCAAGCCCATGGTGCTTTTTCAGGTGCAAGACGGTGAATACCGGGTGGTCTATCCGTCTGATGCATCGGAGGCCGACCTGCGGCACCCGACTCCCCGCTGGTCGGAGCGTTGATCAGCTTCCATGTTTGAAAACCTCCTCCTTCTTATCGATTATCCGTCCCTTGGCGCAGATCTGGTTGCCAATGGTCTCATGATCGGGGCGATCTTTGCACTTGCGGCGTTTGGGATGGCTTTGGTCTGGGGCGTGCTTGGGATCATCAATATTGCCCAGGGTGAGTTTGTGATGCTGGGTGGTTTCGTTGCGCTCACCGCTGCCGGGCTGGGCGTTCCGCCGCTCCTGACCATTCCACTGGCAGCTCTTGCGCTGTTCGTTCTCGGGTGGGGGCTTTATCGCTTGGTCATTTTCCGGGTGGTGGATCGGGATCTGTTTGTTTCCCTTCTGGCAACGTTTGGCCTCTCTATTATTCTGCAACAGCTGTCGAACGAGATCTTTGGGGCCGATGTCCGCACTCTCGAAACAGGCCTTGGCACGATGGTGTTGTTCGATGGACAGATCGTGTTGGCAGAGATCAAGCTTGTCTCCTTCGTCACCGCCCTCATGGTTGGTCTGGTTCTTTGGGCTTTCCTGAAGCGGGCACGCCTTGGGCAGGCCATCCGCGCGACTGCCCAGAACGCCCGGGCGGCGCGTATTCTCGGCATTGATACGGACAGAGTTTATGCCGCGACCTATGCGCTCAATGCTGCACTCTGCGGGGCGGCTGGCAGTCTGGTGGTGATGGCGTGGACCATTCATCCCTATATCGGCCTTCCCTATACGGTCCGGTCCTTCCTGGTCGTGATCGTTGCCGGGCTCGGCAATATCGTGGCCGTGATTACCGCAGGCCTTGGTCTTGGCGCGCTTGAGAATTTGGCAGGCTTCATCTTGGGCGCTGAGTACCAAATCGCCTTTGTGTTCGTGCTTATGGTGATCCTTCTGGTGGGGCGGAATTTCTGGCTCCGGCGTAAGAGAGAGTATCTGAAGTGACGGGCGTACAAAAAATCTCGCTGATTGGTGGCGGCCTATTTCTGTCCTTGATCGCTCCTTTCCTCTTGCCGCAGTTTGCGACCCAGCTCACCATGCTGTGGCTGATGGTCGTCTTTGCGCTCACCTGGGATACGCTGGGCGGGCAGATGGGATACAACTCATTCGGCAATATTCTGTTTTTTGGCATTGGTGCTTACGCATGTGCCGTTCTTCAACGTGATTTGGGGCTCGACTATTTCACGGGGCTCGCCGTTGGTCTCATACTCGGTGCACTCCTGGCCTCACTTGTGGCGATTGTTCTTGGTTTCGGAATGCTTGGGTTGCGTGGGCACTATTTCGCCATCGGCACGCTGGGGCTTGGCATTGCTGCCGGTGAAATAGCAGGTGGCTGGGACTATGTGGGGGCAGGGTCCGGCATGGTGCCGCCCCTTTACCCGACGGAGTTGGCTGGCCGTGAGCTCTTCTTCTACTTCCTGATGTTTGCCCTGGCGGTGGCGACGTTCTTCGTTCTCAGGGCCCTATACGCCACCAAGTTTGGGTTGGCGCTTAATGCCATCCGGGACGACGAAGACAAGGCGGAAGCCATGGGGTTGCAGACGACGCAGATTAAGTCCTTTGCCTGGGCAGTCTCTGCCTTGTTCCTCGGACTCGGTGGCGGACTTGCAGGCAATCTGCTTGGCTTTATTGACCCACGGGATGTTGCCTTTGCGGGCGCGACGTTTGGTGTTTGGATGGTGTTGATGGCCATTCTGGGGGGCAAGGGCACGCTGTGGGGGCCTGTCATTGGAGCCGTTGTGTTTCATATCACGCAGGAGCTTTTCTGGACCTACTTGCTGGGGTGGCAGCGGGTGGCGTTGGGTCTTTTGATTGTGGGCATTGTTGTCTTTTTCCCGAATGGCATATTGGGAACGCTGCGCGAGCGACGTCCGGACTGGTTTGGTGAGAAAGTGGAGGAGCGGGTATGAGCACGCTCCTGAAGGTTGAGAAGGTTACCAAAACGTTTGGTGGTGTTGTGGCGAATAGAGACGTGTCGCTGGAGGTTAAAGACGGTGACATTGCCGGTCTTATTGGTCCGAACGGTTCGGGTAAGACAACTCTGTTCAGCTCAATTGTTGGGGCACATCCGATTGATTCCGGCTCCATCCGGTTCGAAGGTCAGGAAATCTCCAAGCTGCCGGTTCCTGCCATCGCGCGGCGCGGTCTGGTTCGGACATTTCAGCAGACGCGTATCTATGGTGACATGAATTGCGTGGAGAATATGCGGATCAGCGCGCCGGATGCCCGCATGTCCGTTCTGGCCCTGCTTTCCGGCTTCTCCGACAAGGTGGATGCGCGCGCGGAGGAGCTTCTTGATTTTGTCGGCCTCGGGTCCAAGCGCTTCTTGCGGGCGGGGTCGCTCAGCTTTGGCCAGCAGAAGCTTCTGGAATTTGCCATGGCACTGATGAGTGAGCCGAAACTGCTCCTGCTGGACGAGCCGACGGCGGGTGTGAACCCGACGCTCATCAACGGGCTGATTGACCGGCTGATCAGAGCAAATAGAGAGCTTGGTGTGACGCTGCTTGTGATTGAACACAATATGCGCGTGATCATGAACCTCGCGGAACACATTACCTGTCTCGCGCATGGCGAAGTGTTGGCGCAGGGCAGTCCTGAGGAAGTGCGTGACAATCCACGCGTTGTGGAAGCCTATCTTGGGGCAAGCGCATGACGGATAAAGAAACCAAACCAATCAGCGGGTATGGGGATGGGAACACCGATACAGTGCTTTCCGTTGATGCGGTCACTGAGGAGGCAGAGGCGCTGGGGCTTACTGTCTCTCGTGAGAAGATCCTCGACCTTTCGGGCAATGCGCCCCTGGTGCAGATCAATGGTCTGACGGCTGGCTATGGCAGAATGGAAATCCTTCATGATGTGGACCTGGCGGTGGGCGCCGGTCAGAGCCTTTGTCTTGTAGGACCCAACGGTGCAGGAAAGTCCACGATCCTGCATTCCATCTTTGGCTTTACCGACATTTTCAGTGGCAGCATCACGGTCGATGGTGTGGAGGTCATTAAGCGCAGCCCGAGCGAGCGGCTGCGGGATGCGGGCATTGCATATATTTTGCAGGATAATTCGGTCTTTCCCGACATGAGCGTTGAGGAAAACCTGCTGATGGGTGGATATTTGCTCCCCAATCCAAGTCTGGCGAAAGAAGCAGCGGAGCGCGTGTTTGAACGCTATGACCGTTTGGCGCAGCGACGTAGTGACAAGGCGGGTGTCCTGTCCGGTGGTGAACGCCGGCTTCTTGAAATCAGCCGGGCACTTATCATGGACCCAAAAGTACTGTTGGTGGATGAACCGTCGATTGGCCTGGAACCGCGTTACATCGATATGGTTTTTGAGATTTTGGGCGACCTCAAAGACAGTGACGGCAAAACCATCATCATGGTCGAGCAGAATGCCAAGAAAGGCCTAGCCTTTGCCGATATTGGATATGTGCTGGTTTCCGGCCGCGTTGCCATGGCGGACTTGGGACCGTCTCTGCTGGAGAATCCGGATGTTGGTCGTCTTTTCCTGGGTGGATAAGCACTGCTGACGGTCCAAGTGAATAGCAGATGAATGGGCCAGTCAGGTTCAATTTAGGCAGGCTTTCATACGGTTGCGGTCATAGGGGTGATTGATATCTAAGGATTGAAATCATGAAAAAGCTTATGGCCTTGGGGGCTGTTGTCCTTCCGGTTTTAACTATTGTTCCTGCTGAAGCCCGGATCCTTCCACTCTTGAATAGTGCAGAGGTGGCGAAGGCTCCGATTGTGCAGGTTCATCGGCGCGCTCATGCCCGGCACTACCATTCACCAGTCCGGGAGTTTTCACATTGGCGTGCGGCGCTTGTCCGGTCGAAATACTCCTATTTTGGAAACCCGGTTCTGCGCAACGGCTTCTATGTGGTGAGAGCCCGGCATGTCTCTGGCTCATTTGTTTGGCTCCGTGTCAACGCTAAGACAGGCGCGTTTGTGCGGTATCACCATCGTCCATATTGATGTGACACCGTGTCTGTTCAGCGTGATCAAAGGCCCCGGCTATTCGGGGCCTTTTTTCATGAGTGCGAGGTGAACAGCACCTAAACCGTAGATGAATCTTCCTCCCAGACTTGGTTCAGTGCCGGTCTGCAGAATGTGACTCACCGTTTGGTTCTGTTCTTTCTGTTCTGGAGAAGTCACATGAAAAAGTTTCTTATTGCAGCGGGCCTCGCCGCTCCCCTCATTCTCGCCGCCCCCGCTCAGGCGGGCCACGAGTCAGCACGCCATCTTTCTTTTGAAGACGTTTTAAGGCAGCTGGTTCTCAGCCACACGGACGCCTCTTATCGGTCGCGTGATCGCCATCACAGGCACGACCGGGGCTGGCAAAATGAGCGCCGGATTATTCCGATCGCGCGTCTGGTGCGCCAGATTCAACGGGACACTGGTGGCCGAGTGACCTCCGTACGCTTGAAGCGCAATGGCCGCGTATATGCGATAGAGGGTATCGGTCGCGGAGGCCGCTATGTCACCGCGAAGGCGAATGCGCGAACCGGAGAGATTTTTGATGTACGCCGGGATCGCGATGGCACCCACTATGCCACCAATGGCAAGCCCATTCCCCGCATCCTTCGTGGCTTGCGCAACCGGGGCTATCACTCCTTTGACCGGGTTGTCCGTGATGGCCGGACCTATATTGTTCGGGGCCTGAATAGCCGTGGCAATCCTGTTCGGATTGTGACCAATGCCCGCAACGGACGGGTCTTGTCTGTAAATCAGGCGCGTCGTTATAACGGGCCCAATTATCTCCGCCATCAGGTTCGCGGCTTCGATCACTGGCGGTCTGGCCTGCGTCAGCAGCATTACAGCCACTTTGGTAATGTAACGCGACATGACGACTATTATCAGGTGGGCGCGCGCGATCGCCGTGGTCGGGATGTGACGCTCAATGTCTGCGCCCGTACAGGACGGGTTCTGCACACCGCCTATCGGTGAGAAAAGTTGTCCAAAAGAAAGCCCCGCTCACTGAGCGGGGCTTTTATGTCTGAGCGACAAGGACGCGATTTTGATCGGTGACGGTGATGTTCACATCCGGTTTGAGCGATAGATTTTTGCCGTTGGTCACTTTTCCGGATTTAATGTCAAATCTGTACCCATGCCAGGGGCAGGTGATGCATCCCTCGTCGTCGACTGGCTCTCCTGACAAAGGAGCAAGCATGTGAGGACATTCTGCGCTGTAGGCATGGAGGGTATCGTCAATCTTGATGATGTTGACCGGTTTCCCCTTGATGTCGATGGTGAGCGGCAGTTTTTTGGAGAGACTGTCCGCATCGCCTAAGTCGATTGGCAGGTTCTCGTTGTTATCCTCGACTTTTGCATCCAGTGCTGCCTGACGCTCCATCATCATGCGCTCGTCTTCATCCCAAAGTATCTCGTAGAGGCCGAGCATGAGTTCCCCAAGTTTTGCGGCACCATCTTCGTCGACGTTTGGAATGTGGAATTCAACTTTGATCTGGGTTTTGTGGTCTTCCACTTTTGAAAAACGTGTCCAGATCTCCATGCCCGGCAGGCCGCCTTCCAGCGTACGGGACACATAGCGGCTGTTCGGACGATCAACGACCAGCTCAATCAGCGTTTCGGGACTTGTGGCTTCCGGCACGCCTTTTGTGCGCGCGCGCCAGCCCCATGGGCCGGCGTCCTCCAGATCAAGCGATGAAAAGCTTGAATTGTGGAGGTGGGGCAGATGTTCCCAGTCGAGCACGTTCTCCCAGGCGCGGGCGAGACTCGCTTCAATCACCCGCTCATAAACCGCACCGATGCGCATAGGCAGTTTGTTGGGATTTTGATCCTGAGCGTTTTTCTGGATAGGTCCCGTTGGCATGATCTCATGGCCTCATGGTGGTGAGATAAGGGCCGAGTGTGAGTTCACGTCCGTTTTGTGCCCATTCCAGCCATTCGATGAGACGCGGACGCGTTTCTCTCGGGTCGATGAGTTCGTGCACCGAGAAACCTTCCGCGCGCGGGAAGGGGGATTGGGAGGCAGCGAGTTTTTCTTCCAATTCTGCCCTCAGCGCGTCAGGGTCTTCAGCTTCCGCAATCTGCCGCGCGAAGGCCACGGCAACACCGCCTTCGACGGGCAGGGCACCGGTCGCCGCCGATGGCCATGACAGGACAAAGCCGTCCGGCGCGAAATGGGCGGCACCAGCGACGCCGAAAACTTTGTGCACAATGACGGACGCCCAGGGCACCCGGCTTTGCATCACGGCGGCGATTGCTTCCGTGCCATAGCGAATGGTGCCTGCTTTTTCCGAAGCTGAGCCGATCATGAAGCCGGGTTCATCCACAAAGGAGAGAACGGGCAGGTTGAACGTGTTGCACATGTCTACGAAGCGACGCAGCTTCTGCGCTGCTTCAGCCGTCATGGCTCCTGCGTAGTACATGCAGTCATTGGCAATCACGCCAACGGAATGGCCATTCAAGCGGGCAAGGCCGGTGATGAGTGAGGGCCCGTATTTCTTCGTCA
Organism: Parvibaculaceae bacterium; assembly: GCA_965248405.1. Lineage (GTDB taxonomy): Bacteria > Pseudomonadota > Alphaproteobacteria > Parvibaculales > Parvibaculaceae > Mf105b01. The sequence goes on along the minus strand of OZ252104.1, from coordinate 2,651,430 downwards.
TTTCAAAGAAACTGCCCTGATCCACGACTGCTTTCAGAATTTTTCGCATCTGAAACGGTTTGCGGCGATCGCGGGGCACAATGTCGATCAGGCTTTCATCCATTCGCTCAACATTGTCATCAGGTGTGATATAGGGGGGGAGCTGCCAGACATTGTCAGGCATGTAGGACAAGAACCTGGCGATTTCATCCAGTGCTGCTTCTTCGTCCTTTGCCACATTGTCCACGACACCGCTTTTTGTATGCACATCGGGACCGCCAAGCTCTTCCTTGGTGAGGTCTTCGTTGAGGGCGCGTTTTACGACTTGCGGCCCCGCGATCAGGATCTGCGCATTGCGGGCCATGACGGTGAAGTGTGCGCCGACGAGGCGGGCTGCTGGCATTCCTGCGACAGGTCCGAGAGCTGCTGTGGCGACAGGGACGGTGCCGATTACCTGGGCGATGGATTGGAAGCGTGAGCGGCTATAGACCGGATCGCCGGTGGGGCGGGATGGTTTGTTGCCGCAGGAGCCTGCGACGGAGCCGCCGCCGCCCTCGTGAAGCCGGATAAGCGGCACCCTGTAGTCAATGGCGACATCTTCGGCGTAGACACTTTTCCGCAAGCCTGCGGGGTTGGGCGACCCCCCTTTGAGGGTGAAATCCTCGCCTCCGATGATGACCCTGCGACCATTCACCTTGGCGAACCCCAATACATAATTGGCAGGCTGAAGGTTTTTCAGGCTTCCATCTTCATTGAACTCGGGAACACCGGCGCCTTCGCCCAGCTCTTGGAAACTATCATTGTCTGCCAGGTGAGAGATGCGCTCACGGATCGTCAGGCGTCCCTTATCGTGTTGTCGTTGAACACCTTCCGGACCTCCCTGTTGTTTCGCAAATGCACGGCGGGCCTTGATTTCCTCGGCTTCTTTTTCCCAACTCATGGGCCGGTTCTTCCTTCCTGAGATTTCGTCAATCTTCTAGAGTGGCAAACCCTAACCGAATCCAGCCAAAAATCTACGGGGGAGGGCCTTGGGACTGGCCTTTCCGGCATCAATAAGAAATGATTGGCGTATGACTATTGAAGATCTATCCCCTCAAGAGCTGCTGTCGGCGCTGGCGGAATATCTCGACAAGGAGATTTCCGGAGCGACACCGATTGGGGCTGTTTTGAAATTTGAGTATCCCGGTATTGGATGTCTGGTGATTGATGGAGCTGGTGACACAAACCGGGTTTCTCTGGAAGACGAGCTCGCTGATTGTGTCGTTTCTCTTGCATTGGAAACCCATGTGCAAATGCTTCGGTTCGAGCTTGACCAAACCTCGGCATTCCGCGAGGGGCGGATGCGCATAAAAGGGAATATTGCTGTGGCGCTGAAGTTGGGGCCTCTCATCTCGCATGCGTTTCGAGTTCCGGGAGAGAGCGCCTAATGGGTATTTTTGTAGAGACGGCGGACCTTCCCTGCCCACCGGGAGGGGTTCCTGGATGGTTCGTCTGCCCAGACGGCTCGCGCATGCGGACTATGGTCTGGTCGCCGGATCATGCCTCAGCACCTTGCAAGGGCACCATTGTGCTTGCGAGCGGGCGGACGGAATTTATCGAGAAATATTTTGAGGTCATTGCCTCCTTTCTTGAGCGGGGGTTTGCGGTCGCAACATTTGATTGGCGTGGGCAAGGGCTGTCTGAACGCATGCTGGACGACCCCCGCAAGGGCCATGTAGATGAGTTCGCAACCTTTGATCAGGACTTCATCGCTTTCATGAAAGAGGTCGTCGAACCTCTATTGCCTTCGCCTTATATCGGCGTGGGACACTCCATGGGTGGTAATCTCATGCTGAGAGCGGGGCATAACCTGCCGGACAGGTTCGCAGGGATTGTGTTAAGCGCCCCCATGCTGGGTATCAATGTTGGCAGTCCTTTTATGGAAAAGCTCACACGTTGGCTGGTGTCATTTCTCAACCTGCTTGGGAAGCATGCGAGCTTTGCGCCGGGGAGTGGTCCTGCTTCGGTCGATGAAGAATCGTTTGAAGAGAATGTCGTTACATCAGACCCGGATCGTCACGCGCGCCAGCGGGAAGTTGTAGCGAAAGCCCCCAGCCTCGGGCTGGGTGGACCCACGGTTGGATGGGTCCATCAGGCCTTCAAGTCTGTCGATGAAATTGCTAATCCGGCCTATCTTGCGAAGATTACGGTGCCCGTGCTGTTGTTCGAGGCTGGGAAGGATAGATTGGTGCGGGGCACCTCCATCCGGCAAATCGCCGATGGCCTGCCAAAGGGAGACTATGTGCTGGTCGAAGGGGCTGAGCATGAAATCCTGATGGAGCAAGACCATTTTCAGCAGGTCTTCTGGACGGCGTTTGACGCTTTCACCAACAGGGTACTGGGGTCGTCTGAGGCTCCCGGAGCCGTCTGGGGTAAGTGACTCAGTCCACGCGTGAAAGGATATCCAGGGCTTCTGCGTGGACCCTCTTGTCTCCGGCCGCGATAATCCGCCCACCATTCTGAGCATCGCCGCCCTGCCAATTTGTGACAATGCCGCCAGCCGCCTCCACAATGGGGATAAGCGCCTGAATGTCGTATGGCTGCATGGAGGATTCGATCACCAGATCTGCATGTCCGGCAGCGACCAGGCAGTAGAAATAGCAGTCGGTTCCATATCGGGTGAGGCGGGCTTTGGACCGCACGGCAGAGAAGGCGTCCATCTCGCCCGCGTCGGTGAACATGGCCGGATCTGTGCATCCGAGGATGGCGTGGGTCAGGCTTGAGCAGGCCCGTGTGGACAATTTTTTGCTTTGTCCTGACTGTCGCATCTCTGCGTGTCCCGGACGCCCGACAAAGCGCTCGCCGGTATAAGGCTGGTCCATCACGCCGACGACAGGCTTTTCGCCATTATTGAGGGCGATCAGGGTGCCCCACAGGGGAACGCCTGAGATGAAGCTCCTGGTGCCGTCAATCGGGTCGAGAACCCATTTGAAGGGTGAGGTGCCAGGCTTCGTGCCGTGCTCTTCTCCCAAGATTCCGTGATCTGGATAGTGTTCTTCGATGAGGGCGCGGATGGCTGTTTCAGCATCGCGGTCTGCGATGGTAACCGGGTCAAACGCGTTTCCGTCGAGCTTGTTGTCGACCCCAATGCCGGAGCGAAAATGTTTCAGGGTGATCTCGGCGGCGGCCGTTGCGAGATCGCAGGCGAAGTCCGCGAAGGCAGATGCCTCTTCTTCACTTAAGGTGACGGATGCGTTGCTCATCAATGATCCCCTACAGATAGCGGATCAAGGTGTACGCCAAGCTTGAAGACGGGGCAAGCGGGTGCTCTAGCTTGCCGCGCGTTCAGCCTTCTTGCGCTCGTGAGGATCCAAATGACGCTTGCGGATGCGGATGGACTCAGGTGTCACCTCAACCAACTCGTCATTGTCGATATAGGCGATCGCCTGCTCGAGCGACAGGCGGCGCGGCGGGGTGAGTTTCACCGCATCATCCTTGCCGGATGCCCGCATATTGGTGAGCTGTTTGGCTTTCAAAGGATTGACGATCAGGTCATCCGGGCGGGCATTTTCTCCGATGACCATGCCCTCATAGACTTTTTCACCAGAGGTGATGAACAGAAAACCCCGTTCTTCCAGATTCCAGAGGGCGAATGGGACGGCATCGCCATCACCGTTAGATACCAGGACGCCATTGCGGCGTCCCTCTACGGGCCCGCGATAATCCCCATACTCTTTAAATACCCGGTACATGATGCCGGTGCCGCGGGTGTCGGTCAGGAATTCCCCGTGGTAGCCGATGAGGCCACGGGAGGGGGCATCGAAGAGAATGCGGGTTTTGCCGCCGCCGGTGGGCCGCATGTCGGTCATCTCGCCCTTGCGTTCAGCGAGTTTTTCAATCACCACGCCTGCATAGTCGTCATCAACGTCGACGGTCACTTCTTCGATAGGTTCCTGGCGCTCGCCATTCGGCCCCTCGCGAAAGATCACCTGAGGACGGCTGATGGAGAGTTCATAGCCTTCACGACGCATCGTCTCGATGAGGACACCGAGCTGCAGCTCGCCCCGTCCGGCGACGTCGAAAGCATCCTTGGATTCGGTATCGCGTACCTGAATGGCGACATTGCCTTCAGCTTCTGCCATCAATCGCTCACGGATAACGCGTGATTGCACCTTCGAGCCTTCGCGGCCTGCAAGCGGACTGTCATTAATGCCGAAAAGGACAGAAAGGGTGGGTGGGTCGATGGGCAGTGCGTTCAGGGGTTCTGCGACGGCTGGGTCGGCTATCGTGTCGGCGACAGTTGCAAGCTCAAGGCCTGCAATGGCGACAATGTCGCCCGCGCGTGCTTCATCTACCGGCTCGCGGGAGAGGCCTCTCACGGCCAAAACGCGGGTCACACGGCCTTTTTCGACGATCCCCGCGCCGCCGCGAAGTGCATGGACCTGCATATTCGGCTTTGCAATGCCTTTTTCAATCCGGCCGGTCAGAATGCGGCCAAGGTAAGGGTCACGTTCAATCGTGGTCACCAGCATTGCAAAGGGTTCGTCGCTGGACCCATTGCTGAGGGCTTCCGGCGGTTGAACATGTGCCAGGATTTTGCGGAAGAGCGGCAGCAGGCCCTGATCCTTGGCGTCTGCTGCGTCCAGGTCTTCCGTTGCCCAGCCCTGTTTGGCTGACGCATAAATGATCGGGAAGTCGAGCTGCTCGTCCGAGGCATCAAGGGCGGCAAAAAGATCAAATACTTCGTCGTGAACCCAGTCAGGGCGGGCATCGGGCTTGTCTGCTTTATTGATCACCACCAGAGGTTTGAGGCCCAGCGCGAGCGCTTTTGAGAGCACGAATTTGGTCTGGGGCATCGGACCTTCGGCGGCATCGACCAAAAGCACAACACCGTCGACCATGGAGAGGATGCGTTCGACCTCTCCGCCAAAATCGGCGTGACCTGGTGTGTCCACGATGTTGATCCGTGTTTCGTCGCCCCCTTCAGGCGGTGTCCAGGTCACACTCGTGGTCTTGGCGAGAATGGTGATGCCCCGCTCGCGCTCCAGATCGTTGGAGTCCATGACGCGTTCAGCGACATCCTGGTTGGCCCGAAAAGCCCCGGATTGTTTGAGAAGCTCGTCGACAAGGGTTGTTTTCCCGTGGTCGACGTGGGCGATGATGGCGATGTTGCGAAGCGGCATGGCTGTCCTGTCAGAGCGGGTATTTGCCCAAAAGAAGCAGCCCGCGGGCCTTCTAGGGCTCACGGGCTGTCGATCAAATTTGCCGCCTTATACGCGTATGACGCGCCACGCTCAAGTGCTGGGAGACCCAAGCTTTAAAGAGCGTATGGAACTCAGATGGAATTGGGCCTGGTGGCCCAATAGTCCTTAGTTTTTGCGCGCTTCGACTTCGATCATGATTTCCACGGTTTCTCCGATGGCAGGAGCAGCGTAAGCCATGCCGAAGTCAGTACGGTTAATTTCCCCGGTTGCTGAGAACCCCGCCACGATCTTGCTCGGGTCAAAGGGATGAGGTCCTTCCTGATTGAAGGTCACGTCCAGGGTCACTGGCTTGGTGATACCCAGAAGGGTGAGGTCGCCGGTCAGTTTTCCGGTGTTTTCTCCGGTGACCTCAATGGCGGTCGACGTAAAGGTCATGGTCGGGAATTCGTCCACATTAAAGAAGTCCGGTTTACGAAGATGTTCGTCGCGGGCTTCGTTGGCCGAATCCACACTGGCGGTCTTAATGGTCACCGACACGCTGCTCGCAGTGGGATTGGTCTCGTCGAACTCAAGCGTGCCGGAGATGTCTTTAAATTGTCCCAACGTGTGCGAAAAGCCCAGATGAGAAACCCTGAAGGCGGCATGGGCGTGGGTTTCATCAATCGTATAGCTTGCAGCCAGTGCTGCTGTTGGGGCCAAGAGGGCTGCACTCAACGCAGCCGCGGTCAGTATGGATTTCATTGTCCTGCTCTCCCTATGTGATCTTCACAGTGACTGTAACATTGTGAGCGAATGTGGCGATCACAAGACTGCGAGAGCACGCCTTAGGAGGCAGCGAGGGCAGGTGCTGCCTTTTTTGTTGTGTCTGTTTCTATCTCGTCTCTCTTTATGGAAAGATTTGACAGAAATTGCTGGCTGCAGGCCTCCCAGGAGAAGTTCATGGCATATGCGCGGCAGGTGTTGGGATCTGCTTCCAGAGCGGCAAAGCAGGCTGATTTCAGGTCCTCATCAAGGCGTCCAACCGGCGCATCTGCGATGACATCCAGGGGGCCTTGGACCGGGTAGGCTGCAACCGGTGTGCCGCTCGCAAGCGCTTCAATCAAAACAAGGCCAAACGTGTCGGTTTTGCTGGGAAACACAAAACAATCGGCTTCTGCGTAGGCTTCTGCCAGTTCTTCGCCAAAAAGTGCACCGGGGAACTGGGCGGCGGGATATTTTTTCTTCAGGAGGTCAAGGCGTGGGCCGTCGCCGACAACCTTTTTCGTGCCTGGAAGCTCAAGGTCGAGGAAGGCATCAATATTCTTCTCCACCGCCACGCGACCTACATAGAGCCAGACAGGGGTGTGTTTATCAGCTTTTTTGTCCGGGGCAGGCTTTGGTCTAAACAGCTCCGTATCGACACCACGGGACCATAGTCGAAGGTTTTTAAACCCGCGCTCTTCCAGTTCGCGGATAAGCAGGGGCGTTGCCGCCATAACCGTGCTGGCGGGGCTATGGAAGCGCCTGACCAACGCGTAAGTCCACTTTTCCGGGACCCGAAAGCGCGCATGCAGGTATTCGGGGAAGCGTGTGTGGAAGGAGGTTGTGAAGGACCGGCTGCGTTTTAAGCAATAGCGTCTGGCGGCAAGACCTAAGGGGCCTTCGGTTGCGATGTGGATGGCGTCTGGTCTGAACTCGTCCAGAAGCTCTGCGACCCGCCGTTTAGCCCCGATGGCGATGCGTATTTCCTTGTAGGTAGGGAGCGGCACTGTTCGGAACATATCCGGTGTGATGTACATCACTTTGTGGCCCTGCCGCTCAAGCTCTTTTCCCAATTGTTTGAGAGTGCGAACCACGCCATTTACCTGGGGAGGCGCCGCATCGGTCACGATTGCGATGCGAAACCTGTCAGCAGGATCTGCCGCTTCCTGCGCAGTGTCATTGGTCATGATAGTTCCGTTTATGAACGTTGTAGGGGGAGCCAAGGGAGTTAGGCAGCTTTAATGGCTGGTTTGCCGGAAACCGAACCGGCGTTCGTGGGGAGGTGTAAAGGAGCCCCCTCTGCTTCCCAGGAGAAGCGCTGCCAGTTCAGGATGGTGAGCTTGCCGGTCATGTCTTCTGCAAGTGCCGTGCAGCTTTCTACCCAGTCTCCGTCATTGCAGTACAAGATGCCGTCAATGTCGCGCATCTCTGCGTGGTGGATGTGCCCACAGACCACACCGTCGACGCCCCGTTCCCTTGCGGCGCGCGCAACGGCGGTCTCGAAGCTGGAGATGTATTCCACTGCATTTTTGACTTTCTGTTTTAAGAAAGATGATAGAGACCAGTAGGGCATGCCCATCGCGCGTCTTGCGGAATGAAGCCAATTGTTGAGCGCCAGCGCGAGGCCATAGGCGCGGTCTCCGAGGTGCGCGAGCCAGCTGGCATAGCGCACCACACTGTCGAACTGGTCACCATGGAGAACAAGCAGGTCTCGTCCATCGGCTGTGCGGTGGATGACTTCATCAGAGACGTCGACGCCTGCGAAATCGAGGCCAGTATAGTCCCTCAATGCCTCGTCATGGTTACCGGGCACATAAATGACGCGCGTGCCGTGGCGAACCTTGTGCAGGATCTCCTGAACGACCGCATTGTGACTTGCATGCCAGAACCAGGACCGCTTTATGCGCCATCCATCAATGATGTCGCCTACCAGGTAGATGGTCTGGGCTTCGTTGTTGCGCAGAAAATCCAGCAATAGGTCCGCCTTGCAGCCTGGAGTTCCTAAGTGAATGTCAGAGATAAAAATCGTGCGATGGCGGGTGGGGTTTTCAGGGCGGGGCGTTTGGATGATCCTGTCGAAAGGTGTCTGTCGGCGCCGATTTGACATTTGTTTGGTCGCTAACGGCTTGTCCTTGGTCTGATCTTTTCGGTCTTTGAAAAAAGTCAGGAGTTGTCGCGACGGCCTGGTTCTTTTTTGTCTTTTCTCTTTTTGAAAGCCCGTTTCCAGATATGTCATGCCGCCGTCACACTTTCCAATCTATTAGGAACATGCGCCCCTCTTGATTGATTTGGTGCGAATCAGAAAGGCGGTCTGTTCGACGGGCGGAGAATCCGTTTGCCGCGTGACTGTTTGATGTCGGTATGGTTAGACATTTGTGTAGGGTTAACTCCGAGGACGGATGATGAGCGGCAGAAAGCGCATTGATATCATTGTGAATCCCGCCGCTGGCTCCAGGAATGGTGGTCTGTTCGACGCTGTTGTGCGACGGCTTCATGACAAGGGTGCTTTTGTCAGGTGTTTTGACACGGAACGGCCAGGCCATGCGACGGAGCTCGCCGAGCGATGCGCGCGAGAGGCCTACGCAGATGTCATTGTTGCGGCGGGTGGCGACGGCACGATCAATGAAGTGGCACGGGGACTTCTCGGTCATCCAACGCCACTTGGTGTGTTGCCACTGGGCACGGCAAATGTCCTTGCCATCGAGTTGGGGCAGAAAGGGCGCGCCCGATCGGTTGCGGACACACTATTGAACGGTGAGGCCAAACTCATTGGCACTGGTCTGGTCAATGGAGAGATGTTTCTGCTGATGGTCGGGGCAGGCTTCGATGGGGCTGTCGTGGGGGCCATTCGCCCTGAGTTGAAGCGCCGTTTCGGTAAATTGGCCTTTGTCTGGGAGGGCCTGAAAAAGTGGGCGACGGGGCCAGGCTACTCCATCTCCGTGGGCGTTGATGGGGTTCCGAAAGAGGCGGCATGGGTTGTTGTGACCAATGCCCGTCACTATGCCGGGCCATTTGTGCTCTCCCAAGAGGCCGAAATAACAGAGCCATATCAGGAGGCTTTTCTTTTTCGAAAGGCGTCCCGTCTGGCATTTGCCGGGTACTTCCTGGGGCTGGCTTTGGGGAAGGCTGCTCGTATGCCCGGCGTAGAAGTTGTCCGCTTTCAAGCACTCGAAATCGAGGGCGACGGCCCTGTGCCGGTGGAAGTGGATGGAGATACCGCAGCGGACGCCCCTTTGACAATCAGCCCCGGCACTCAGTTTTTACGTTTGGTCGTGCCTCAGTCCTAGATGCTGGGGCTTAAGTGTGGGAGGGTAGCAACTCCGGAATGCCGCGAATGATCCAATCAGGACGAATGTCAGAGTTTTCCGGCAATCCCTGCCTATAGGCGTCGTGCCAGATCGAAAAGATGCCCAGGCGTTGAGGGGCTGCAATTTCCCATTCCAGATTGTCACCCACCATCCAGGTTTCTTCCGGTCTCACGCCGAGCACGCTCAGTGCATGCTTGTAGGCTTCTTCTTCCGGTTTGCCAAAGCCATGTTCCCCTTCGATCTGAATGTGGTCGAACCGGTGTTCCAGAGCGAAGCGCGTGACTTTGGGGCGCTGTGTCTCGGCAGCTCCATTTGTGATGAGGGCCAGTTTCACGCCGACGTCTTTTAGATGATCGATGGTTTCGAGGGCACCGGGGAAGGGCTTCAACTCCTCTTCCCGATAGTCGGAAAACCGATCGGCCAGTTTGTGGACAAAGTCGACGTCGGGTCCATCTGCACCGAACCTGCCTGTTCGTAGCAATGCTTCGCGGACAATTTCCCGCCGTGCATCTTTAAGGCGCAGGCGCCATTTCTTATGGTGTGCTTGGGTTCCTGTCCAAAACTCGAGGGCGAAGGTGGTAATCGCGTCGACTGCTTCTCCCTCTGTGAGCGGGGTCAAGTCATTGGTGAATTCGGCGACCACCGTTTCCCAGGCAGCGCGCGGTTGGCCATAGGCTGAGATGAGCGTGTCATCCAGGTCAAAGAGAATAGCGGTTGGAAGTGGCGGCAATTTGTCTGACAAAGGACGTTCCTTGATTAGAGACGCCCGCTTGTTTGTTTTCTAGCCGGCTTCCTAGCCAACGGCGGCAACACTGGGGCGTGCATCAATTGCTTGTAGCTCGCCATTCATGACACGCCGGTAGTATTCGTCAAGGTCAACGGAAAAACCTGTGGGGGTATTGATGCGTGCGTGTTTGCGCTGCAGACGGCGCGGTTCGCTGACACCGCATGATCGTGCGATCATGCAGACCTCACTGGTGATACGCTCCTGATAGCGCCGGACGCGTTCGGACTTGTCTTTTGGATCAAGGCCCCGCTGCAGCTTTTTTTGGTGTGTTGCAATGCCTGTCGGGCAGGAATTCTGGTTGCATTGCAGCGCCTGAATGCACCCCAGGGAGAACATGAACCCTCTCGCGCTCGTAACAAAGTCGGCGCCTACGGACAAAGCCCAGGCGACGTCACCAGGGTTTATGAGTTTTCCGCCGGCGTTCACTCTGATGCGGGGACGCAGCCCGTATTCGTCAAGTTTGTCGATGAGGACCGGCAGGCTCTCCCAAATCGGCATGCCCACGAAATCAATCAGAGGTTGAGGTGAGGCGCCGGTGCCGCCGTCCGCACTGTCCAGCGTGATGAAATCGGGTGCTTTTTCGGGGTTGTGTTCAAGTATTGAAAAGAGCTCATCCAGAAACCCTTGTGCGCCCAACACGAACTTGATGCCGACTGGTTTGCCAGTGACAGAGCGTACACGCTCGATATAGTCGATGAGTTGCTCAGGGCTGTTGATCTCCGGGTGACGGTTTGGACTGATCGAGTCTTTGCCGCGATCAATACCTCTGATTTGGGCAATTTCCTTGTTGACCTTGGCACCCGGCAGGATGCCCCCCTTGCCTGGTTTCGCGCCCTGGCTCAGTTTGATCTCAAACATTTTGACCTGATCATGGGCTGCCACTTCGCGCAGCTTTTTGTCCGAGAGGCTGCCGGACCGGTCTCTGACACCGTATTTTGCTGTGCCGATTTGAAAGACGATGTCGGCGCCGCCTTCGAGATGATAGGGCGATAGGGCGCCTTCTCCTGTATTGAGCCAGCAGCCGGACATGGCGGCGCCTCTTGAGAGGGCCCGCACGGCAGGCTTCGAGATTGCCCCATAGCTCATCCCGGAAATGTTGAAAATGGAGGCGGTTTTGTAGGGGACTTTACAATAGGGCCCGATTTCAACCTCACTCGGAGATTGGGAGTCTTCCTCCAATGTGGGAAACGGGCAATTGACGAAAAAGATAGTGCCGTTGGGCTTCAGGTCGCGGGTGGAGCCGAAGGCAACGGTGGTGTCCACGCCTTTTGCCGCTCTGTAAACCCAGGCCCGCTGTGCTCTGTTGAAGGGCATTTCTTCGCGGTCCATGGCAAAGAAATACTGGCGGAAATATTCGCCAAGGCTTTCAAAGAAATAGCGAAAGCGCCCGATGACGGGATAGTTGCGCCGGATCGCATGGGTCGTCTGTGTTCGGTCGATGAAATAAGCGACGATAAGCCCAAGAATGATAAGGCCAACACCAAAGAGGAATAGAGCGGACATAATGTCGATGAATGTCAGTATCATCGAAGGCGCATCACCTTGAGGTGCAGTCGGTTCCATGGCGGTCTTTCACGATCAGAGGGTCGAACGCATAGATACAAGCTTACTGATTATGTAGGCAAACAGTTAACCCTTGATGGACCTTTAGGCCTATCACTTCATGTCACAGAAACGTGGGAGTTTATAGCGCCCAAGAAGGTTCAGCGCGACAGGCTAGCTGTTTCGGTGAGCGTTATGGGGCCAGGAATAACACTCGCTTCCGTAAAATCATCGGAGTAGCGGTAGAGCTCATCCCCATAGGAGGAAAGGCGCAGGCCGGCACTCTGGACCGCATTTGTCCTATCTGTTTGGGGTTGTTCACTTGGCGTGAGGCTGGCTGTCTCACGCTCCTTTCCCCAGACAGCTTGAACGCGGGCGGAGTAGCGTGCGTTCAATGCCGGAGAGAAAGAGTGGTAGCGCCCGATGGCTTGATCCCAGCTTTCGCTGCGGGTTTCCAGATCTCTCAGGAAATAGGCCGCATATGCGACATTCGACATGGGATCAAACGCCTCTTCAACACTTGTGAATGCTCTGGGGTGGAACCGGAGATTGACCTGCATGCACCCAATGTCGATCGTTCGCACCCCTTCCGCCATCAGACGGCGTACAGCATCAACGGCATCATTGCGGGTGGCAAAGTAATAGGCTCGGCCCTCTGCATTGATCGTCCAGGGCCAGGATTTGACTTGTCCTGATGGAGATCTGCGTCCCGACTCAACCAGAGCGATGGAGGTCATCATTCCTTTGGGCAGGTTGTGTTGCTGCTCCATGCGGGCGGCAGCACTTCGGCATACGTCCCAATCGTCGGCACTTGCGGGCATGGTGGTAATGACTATGCCGAGCAGAGCAACACCCCATATCAGGACCTGTAATGGTATGCGACGCTTCATGTGCCTTGTCCGGTCGCCAGCCCCCTGCTGGCGTGCGCGGTTCCCTAGCCTTTTTCAGTAGGTCTATGGTGCGCCGAAAGAGTTAATGAACGCTTACGTTTAGCCTGTTCGCCAAATAGGAGGCATATGTTGATTTGTTGCAACGCAATCTTCGAAAAAGTGTTGTGAACATCGTAAATGCCTAATTTTTATGCCGATTTTTCCATATTTGCTCATGTGTCGCAGGTAATCGGTCTTGATTTTTGTGCACTGCACGCGCATATCTCGAGGGCAATCAGGCGCGAGTCTTTACTCCCTGATAGCAGCCCTTCTTGGGCGTTTCCTCCCTAGACTTGGGCCATACTGGCAACAGTATGGCCCCTTTTTTTTACAGAGCTGTGGATGGTGAGGCGTAGAGGCCTGTCTCCGCCAGCCAGGTCTTCGGCAGGAAGATCTAGATGATCAAGACGCTTTTCTTTGCGCAGGTGACCAACTGCCCCGGCGCATTTCACGACTTAGTTTGCGGACCAAACGGGTCATGTCTTTTGACAGGCGGGTAATGCCGGCGCGGCGCTGCACTTTTTGCTCGTCCATATAGAGTGTTCTGTTGATCTCGATTTGCAGCGCGTGAAGTCCTTGTGATGGAGCTCCGTAATGCTCTGTGTTGAAGCCACCGGCATAGGGATTGTTCCGGGTCACTCTGTAGCCCATTGATTTCAGGATGCGCTCAGCCGACTCCACGAGTTCCTGAGCGCAAGATGTGCCGTAGCGGTCCCCTAACACGATGTCTGGACGGTTTACGTCCAGCTCTTCATCAAAGACGCCGCCTGTTGACGGCATGGAATGGCAGTCAATGAGGACGGCCTGCCCAAATTGCCTGTGTGTCTTTTCCAGAAGGCTCCGCAGCGTCTCGTGGAAAGGCATATAGATGTCACGAATGCGCGTCTCAGCCTCAGAATAGGGCAGCGGCGTTTTGTAAATCTCTGTGGCTTCGGCCACGATCCGTGCAATCGTACCCAAGCCGCCCGCGACCCTGATGGAACGGGTGTTAACGTGAGGCGGGAGTGGATCCGCAAACATTGCCGGATCCAGCTCATAGGGTTCGCGGTTGACGTCGAGATAAGCGCGAGGGAAATGTGCGCGCAGCAGGGGAGCGCCCAGCTCCACTGCGCCGGAGAAAATCTCGTCAACAAAGCTGTCTTCTGATCTCCGTAGAGTGAGTGGGTCCAGATTGGACGACGCCAAAAAACGTGGAGGATAGACTCGGCCAGAATGGGGTGAATTCAGCACAAAGGGCAGGGTCTGTTTGCGAGGTTCCAGGATTTCAAAGGGCTCCTGGAAATCCCGCTTTGCCGCAGAGCGCGCGTCGAGCGCGTCGCCGGCGCTGAAGCCCTCAATCTCCTGATCTAGATGTTGATGGGTTTCGTTGAGATCCATGGATACGGCCGAACAGCTAAACAGAGGCGCTCCGGCTTCTGAGGCCGGTTTCAAAGGCGATGGGCCTAGCTTAGGCGATTCTGGCGGTCGGTGCCGCCTTTCAAGCTTAGATCACGATTTTTTAACCATTGAGTGTGGCATTTTCTCTGTTTTTCCGCACGGGAGCGGGATTCGCCGAGCGTCAGCCCGCCGCTTGCCTTTACATCTCGTTTACCCTTTGCCGCTTATAAAAGGGGAACGGACAAATGCCTAGACAGACGGGCGCCCAGACAGACGGGAATTGGCACATGGCACGGATTATCCTCGCAGAAGACGACGAATCAATGCGGCGTTTCCTTGCAAAAGCGCTGGATTCAGCGGGTCATGAGGTGCTGTCCTTTGGCCAAGGCGACACCGCCTACGAGACGCTCCAGCATGATGTGTTTGATATCCTGCTGACTGATATTGTCATGCCTGAAATGGATGGGATTGAGCTTGCGCGTCGTGCAGCGGAGCTGGATCCAACGCTCAAAATCATGTTTATCACGGGCTTTGCAGCGGTAGCGCTCAATCCAGAGTCTGAAACACCTAAAGATGCGAAGGTGCTTTCCAAGCCATTCCATCTGCGTGATCTGGTCGACGAAGTCGATCGTCTGATGGCTGCTTAAGCCCGGTCAGATTTCTTTGCAGAAATTCTGTCGAAACCTTGCGTCTGACCCCCAGACCCGATATTACGTGCCGTCCGGTTGCCTTCGCTGAAGGTAGGCAAACAGCCAATTTCAAGGCCGGTCTAAAGGGCAATTAGCTCAGCGGGAGAGCGCCTCGTTGACATCGAGGAGGTCACTGGTTCAATCCCAGTATTGCCCACCATTTCCCCTTGGAAACAGCGCGCTGTCTAACGCGTGACCTTGTTGTGAAGTGTGCCGATGCCCTCCGCTGTCATCTCGATTGTGTCGCCTGGTTTCAGAAAGGCTCCTTGAAAGAAGCCGACGCCTGCCGGTGACCCGGTCAGGATTACGTCCCCTGGCGTGAGAGTGAAGTAGGTGGAAATCTCAGCAATGGATTTTTCGACCGAGTGAACCATGCCGGATGTGCGGGCTACCTGGCGCGTCTTGCCATTGATCTTAGTCTCAATGGCAATGTCGAGCGGGCGTGTAAACTCATCACGGCTTACGAGGCAGGGACCCAATGGTTTAAATGTGTCGAACCCTTTTGCGTGGCCCAGCTCGAAGAAGGGTGTGCTCATCGCTTTCTGTTGCAGATCGCGGGCGGAGACATCATTTGAAAGTGTAAAGCCAGCGATATGGGCCCATGCGTCGGTAGGATGAATGTTACCTCCGCCTTTTCCGATTACCGCTGCTACCTCGACTTCATAGTCCACCTGATCTGGTGCCACGGCTGGCAACCTGATCGGATCATTTGGCCCGGTGACCGCGCTGGAGGGAACGCCAAAAAATGTCGGTGTCGATTTCAATGCGTTGATCTGGTTGTCACCGCCTTCCGGATCCAAGGCCTTTAGGACACCGGCAACTTCGTCGTCTAAATGGCTGTGATAATTTGCGCTCATGCAAAACATTTTTGAGGGGCGCGGGATCGGCGCGCGCAGGGTAGTGGCAGACAATGGCACCGTCTCGCAAACATCTGCACCAGTAATGGTCTCCAGATTTGGATCAGCCAGCAGCAGTTCGCCCAGGTCCGCATAAGGGAGTTCGAGGATGCCGAGTGTGTCATGATCGACTTGTTTCGCAATGCCGTGGTTCGTTGTGTAGAGGCGCATCAGCTTCTCCTGTTGGACGCACTATGAGCGAGTGGCCACGTGCCCGTCGGGCCGCACGAGAATCCAATCACCAGGCTGCAGGGCAAAGGCCGATGCTGCGGCGTCCCGATTTTTAAAGGTCTGCAGGTCTATCGTTTGGCACGGAAGGCCGAAGGTCCAAGATGAGCATGGTGGGCTGTTCGCTGTCCCATTTGTGAAAAGGCTGAATCTCTCATAAGACACTAAGTCCAGACTTGACCGGGTCGTATCCTCGGCTTCCAAGGCAATATGGGGCAGGCGAGCGCCTGCACCCGATGTCGGCACGTAATCTCGTGTTGTGCTTTCTGGTGTTTCGCCTGCGTTTTCATCAACTGCGCAGCCTTCCGAATATATGTATCCGAGTTCTGCACCCAGCATGTCGAAATGCTCGGCCTGATCGTCAATGGCTGCCTGTATCTTCTCTCGACGTTCAGCGCCATCAGGAGAGTTTGACATGGCGGCATTGAGTGTTTGCAGTGCAGGCCGCCGCAACAGTTTCATTAAGTGTTTCACCACCCCAGACGGTAACCACCTCAAAAATGGAGATGACTGGAACTGGGCGGGGAGATGGGCTTTGTCGATATCCAGCCCGAGCGCGTCTGTCACCTGCCGCATTTTCTGGAAATTGTTGACGCTGGTGGAGCAGTTGCGCTCAGCTACCGGCTTTCGCTCGGCCTCATAGCTGGAAAGCAGTCCGGCCGGTGCAGTGTTGTTGAGAACCGCCGCTAGTTTCCAAACCAGATTGTGAACGTCGCCGGCGCCGGAATTCAATCCGAGGCCGCCTGTGGGAGGGAAGCGGTGGGCTGAATCTCCGATCAGGAAGACGTTGTCCCTGGAAAAGCGATCGGCAACCTGCGCAGACATGTTCCACACACCTTTGTAGGTAATGCGCAGAGGGGTGTCTTCCCCGAATATCTCGTGTGCGAGATTGGTGCATCGCTCGTCGGTATAATCTTTTGTCGTCTCGTAGGGCTCATAGATTGGCCGCATATACACCGACAGCGCTTTCGGATCGTGA
Organism: Parvibaculaceae bacterium; assembly: GCA_965248405.1. Taxonomy (GTDB): domain Bacteria; phylum Pseudomonadota; class Alphaproteobacteria; order Parvibaculales; family Parvibaculaceae; genus Mf105b01. The sequence continues at coordinate 2,634,792 of OZ252104.1, read as the reverse complement.
ACGATCAGCGTGCCGGGAGTCGCTGGGTTAAGGCACCAAAAGAGCAGAGACTGTTTTTCCGCCACGAGTTGAGTGACGTCAACCTCACAGCTCAAATTGAGGAAGGTCGCGAGCGATGCTGGACCGGACTTGGCAATGCCCAGTGCTTTGGCGATGCCGCTGGATGCGCCGTCTGCTGCAAGAACATAATCTGCGATGACTTCATAGGAATCACCATTGGGGTCCGTTACATGGACGCGATGGGTGTCGCCATCGATGAAACCTTGCCAACTATGCCCGAATCGGATGTCTTGATGGTTTGGGCGTGCTGCCTTGTCGAGCAGGGCTTCCTCAAAGAGGGTCTGTGAAATATTGGTGATGTGTTCAGGGGAAGCTGCTGTTCGCGCCGCGAGTCTTCTTTGGTCTTCGGCGCATTCCAGATCGCCCTGCAGTGAGAATTTGCCGATGGCCCTGTCTCTCGGGCTGCTGACCCAGCTTACAAATTGAGCATCGGGATGTCTGTCGAGTGAATAGAATTCTTGCGTGTTAAGGCCCGCGGCCCGAAGAATTTCCATCGTACGGGTATTGACCACATGCGCGGCCGGTGCTGGTTGGGGTGTGTTCCGTTTTTCGATCAAGATGTGATCGACCTCGAGTCGGGACAAGAACAGCGATGCCAGGAGTCCCGCAGGACCGCCACCAACGATCAGCACAGGTGTTTTTTCCGTCAGCCGCGCTGCGCCGGTCATGTGCGCAACCCTTCCACAAGGCGGATCAGTATATTGGTCAAACGGTCTTCGGAAATCTCATCCGCGCCATTTTCAACACTCAATACCCACCCTTGGAAGGAAACCCGTAACACGGTCTCCAGGGCATCAACATCACCACAGTCCAGAACGCCAGCACTTACTGCCTTTTGTAAGCCCTGGAGCGCTAAGGTCTTGATGCGGTTTCGAGCAAGTTCTGCGCGTTGATGCAAGCGGTGGTCCACAACCTGGCTGTCAAAGATCAGGATTTTCCGGAGAAACGGGTCGTCCTTTAGAGAGGTGTGGATGACAGACAAGACAGATGTGAGCTGTTGAAGTGGGTCTTCATCTGTCTCCGCGAGTTCTCTGGCTTTCCGCTCTACGATCGACAGGCGCCGATCAATGGATTGGAGAAGCAGATCGTCCTTGTCTGCGAAATGTGCGTAGATGGTTGATGTGGATACGCGGGCTTCTGAAGCGAGGCCACGGATTGATGTTTTGTCGAAACCACGGCGTGAAAAAAGGGACGCGGCCGAATCCAATATCTGAAGTCGCTTTTTCTCATCGCGTGTCGGCTGTGGGTGGGAGGTTGATCCGGTCATATGTCTAGGTGATCCAGGAATGACTCACCTTCGTTCAGCCGACGCCGATCGGTGAGGTCTTTGAGAGGTTCGCCCGCCTTGTATCTTGCGAAGAGATCTTCCGGATCGAACTTGATGCCTATTGGATTCTCAGTGAATGCCTCGGATGTGAGAAAGTCATTCGCTTCATCTGGTGAGGAGAACAGATCGATCTGTAGTTCGGCCCGATTCCCGTCAGGGTCCTTGTAGTACAGTGACAAAGTCGGGCCGTGATTGATGCACCAGGACGGCGTTATTCCCGCGGTCTTTAAGCGATCATATGTGGCAATGAGATCATCGGCAGAAGCGTAGGTGTACGCTAAATGGTCCAACCCCGCAGCCTGCTCTTCTGCGTCCTTGAGGCCGGGTAGACCGGCGATGGCAAGGCGGTGGTGCTCTTCGTCGAACGTCATGAAGCACAACATGGGGTTCTGAAACACGACGGTCGCGTTCAACAGCGTTGTCCAGTGAGCAACCATTTCTTCAAAACGACCGGTTTTGAGAACGGCGTGCGCAAAAAATGCGGGGGTCACTCTTTCAGTGTTGGCGGTCATGAGCTTCTCCAGCTGGGTTGGACTGTGGCAACTCTAAATCAACCGAAACAAAAGAGTCAAATTGTTTCGATTGTACCTATTTGAGCCGTCTACCACCATCAAACTCATCTGGTTTCCGTCGATATGGTATAATCTGATGTATTCATCAAATATGATTCTGACCCCAATTTGTGGTGTGGGGTGAAGAGGGGACAGGAAACTCATGGTGGAAGAGAGCGCTTCCAAACCTCCAAACCGCAGTTCGCGACGGCGGGCCAGAAGCCGAGCAGCTCTTATCGAAGCCGCACGTGAAACCATGAGCGTGAAGGGTGTTGATGCAACCACGATTGCAGACATTACTGAAGCAGCGGACCTGGGGTTTGGCACTTTCTACAATCACTTCAAGTCAAAGGATGAGATTGTCGATGCTGCCATGGCAGATATGGTGGAGCGCTTGGGTGATGAAATCGATGCATTGATCGCGCCGATTGATGACCCATTTTTCGCTCAGATTGTGGCCTGGCATCAGGTCGTCAATCTCGCTGTGTCGGAACCCATTTGGGGTTGGTTTGTTCTTCGCTCGTCCAAAACACTGAACATGATGAACCAGGGGTTGATGGGTCGCTTCCGTCGCGATGTTGAACGATCAATGGAAACAGGCGATTTCGTCGTTCGCGATATTGATGTGGTGGCAAATCTTGTGGGTGGCGGAGTGCTTTCCCTGGTCAATGCGCGCCTATCTGGTGTGATTGATGATGATCAGGTTTCAGAAGGCCTGGCGCTTTTGGTGACCCATCTCGGTATTACGCCAGAGAAAGCCAGGAAGCTGATTGCCAAGCCGATCCCGTCGATCTGACCCTCAGGCTTTGTAGAGGCTTATGAAGTTTTTGAGGGATGCGACGGCGTTCTCGGCGTCAAACATGGCTGCCGTGAACCTGTCGGGCCGCAGGAGAACAAATGCTGGGCCCGTGTCCCGCCAGTTTGTCAGGGCGCCAGTGATGTCCTTTAAAGGGGCCTCAAACGATGTCCCTGTCGGCGCAACCGACACCAGCTCTGCGCCCAGGTCTGAACACAAGGATTTCGCTTCGCTGCTGAGGTCGGTCTTGGGGTCCGCGCCGATGCCCAAGACGACAAATCCCGCTGAGAGGAAATCGTCCATATACGCGCGGTGACCGTTCACATCTTCAAGTTCGGGTTGAACGATCATCTCGCCACTATGGGGAGATACGCCGGGTCCCTCCCAAACGAAAAGACCTTCATCCAGCTTGGGAATCACAAAGAAGGATTTTCTCAATGCGTCACGTGTGATCTCGAAAGAGTTCACCGCAGTTAGAACTACGTCACGCATCCATGCTTTGATCTTTGATGTCGGCATGATGATTGAGCCAAGGCGATTGGCCACTTTGGTCAGTTTAACGACGTGATCGCGCCTTTCTGTTTGGTAGGTGTCCAAAATGTGCGCGCCGGCTTTACCTTGCACGACGGCAGCCAGTTTCCAGCTCAGGTTTACTGCGTCCCGGATGCCTGAGTTCATGCCCTGCCCGGCGAAGGGCGGCATCATGTGGGCGGCGTCTCCTGCAAGGAACAGACGGCCAATTTTGTATTCTTCAGCGACAATGGAGTTGAAGTTGTAGACGCATTTTCGAATCATGGTGACCTGTGACGGGTCGGTATGCGGGGCGAGCAGTTCGTTGATGCGGTTTTGATCGAGGAATTCTTCTTCGGTTTCCCCTTCATGCAGCATCCACTCCCACCGTCGATGTTTGTGGCACTTCTTTATGGTCATCGCAGGACGGTCCGGGTCGCAGAAGAAACGGCAATCGACCCAGTCGTCCAGTTGGGGGTCAATCGTATCAATTACCAGCCAGGCTTCTGGGTTCGAGAAGCCCTCCATGGCAATGTTTGAGGACCGCCGCACCAGCGATTTTCCACCGCCGCACCCCACCAAATATCGTGCGCGTGCGTCGAAGGTCTCGCCATCCTTTGTGACCCCGCTTGCAATCGCATGACTGTCCGTCTGGGACACTTCATCCACCTGGTGATTGAAAAGAACAGACACGTGGTCGAAACGTTCCGTTCCTTCCAGGAGTTGTTTTTCAAAGATGGGCTGGATGAAGCTCGACATTTGCGCTTTGCCATAGGGAGATGCACCTACCTCTGCATCCATTATCTTCCGGCTGTCCGCATTCAGATAGTCGATTGAAAATCCCTGGATCATTTCGGCGGACGTTTTTTCTTCCAATCCCATTGCCTGTAGTGCCCGCCCGATTTCGACATCGAGACCGACAGCACGAGGCTCTTCCACCGTTGTTGCATTCTGCTCAAGCACCAGGGTGCGGACTCCGTAGACACCAAGGAGGTTTGCCATGGAAAGACCGACCGGCCCTGCGCCCTTGATAATGATGTCCGCTTCGAGTTGGTGCTTCATGGCTTCCTCCTGGTAACCCTTGGCTGCCAGCTAACCCTGAACGATCTTGTTGGTTTGACTGCCGAGGTCCAATGCGCCGTCTTCCGTTGCGATGCGAGAGAGGATTACGTCACCTGGTTTGAGGAATCTGGGGTTTTTTGCACCTTTCTTTTTGAAGATTTCCCATTTTTTTGACTCAGGCATCAGGTTGATAAGAAACATGATCAGCTTGCCGGGCGCTTGCGCCGCAACGCCCCCGGGCGTTCCTGTTGCCAGGAGATCACCCTCCTCAAAGTCCTGTATTTCAGACAGTTCCGTGAGGGTTTCCGGTGGCTGGAAGAAAAGATCGTCGGCCAAGGCGTCCTGGCGGCCTTTACCGTTCACAAAGAGCTGCAGCCGCAGATCTGGAATGCGCTTCACGTCTTCCTGGTCAATGAGTGTGAGCCATGGCCCTGTCGGACCGAAGGTGCGATAGGATTTACCTTTGTAGAACTGCCATTGAGGGAGCTGGATATCGCGGGCCGAGATGTCGTTGTTAACAACCAATGCTCCTACATAGTCGGCGAGATTGTCCCAGGTGACTTTGACTGGGCCCTTGATCTTTCTGCCGAATACAAGGCCAAGCTCAAGTTCGTAGTCGAGAAGTTTCACATGTGCCGGGCGGATGACATCCGTGTTCGGCGGCGCGATGCAAGACGATGCTTTCCGGAAGATCATGTTGAATGTCTGCTTTTCAGGGTCGATGCCGCTTTCAACAAGGTGCGAGACGTAATTCGTTCCCTGACAGACATATTGTTGGTTGTGTGTCACGGGCGACAGAAGCGTTACGTGATGGAGCGGAATGTTGTTTTCTGTTCCTGCCGCAGCGACTTCTCGAGCTTCCGCACGGCCCTCGCGCATAAAATCGCCGGTCGTTTCATAGGAGCCGATTAGAGGCGTGAGACCGCCGCTGGCCACAACGCCCCATCCGATGTTTCCGTTCAATTCATAGCGTGCAACATTGATTGCCATGGTGCAGGTCTTTCTGGTGAGTGATTAGAGCCAGGGGCGAGCTTTGCCGCCGGCACTTGCGAGCATCATTCGGACTTTCTTAAAACTGAGGTCCGGTATGGTTCGCAGATTGTGAATGAACTCAAGGATGAAGCTGATACTGATTTTTGGTTTGACAAAATCAGCAGGAAAATCAGCTCCCCATTGATAGAGACCTTGGGAGGTCATGGGGTGGTAGCCGGTTTCATAGTCGGATGTGAACACATCTCCATCAGCGAAATGTTCAAACTTGAAGCCATCCTGGTCTGACCAATAGTCAAAAAGTTGACTGCCGAGAATATGACGGCCGATACCCCATTCGTGTTTATGACCCTGTTGCTTCATGACCTGTTGGCCAAGTCCTACTGCATCCAGATCATGCACCTCATACGCGGAGTGGTCGTAGCCCGCCACCGGAAAGGTCGCGAGAACAATTGAGTGATGATCTGCCGGATCATCGCCCCGATCAAACCTGTTGAAGGCCAGCACCGGTGTTCCATCCTTGAGACAGAGAATGTCCGTTGAGATCAGTCCGAACCTGTTTTTGTACCAGGCCATTGAGCCGGCAAAATCCGGCGTAAGGAGCACGACATGGCCGAGGCGGACAACATCCGGTGGGGCAATGGGTGCGCGTTGTCCTTGATTGATCCGCAGTTTGTTCTCTGGCGTGTTATGCGAGAGGGCTTTGCGTACTGTGTGTTCTGCTTGGGGACAGCGACTGTAAACGGCATCGACTGTGAAGCCATTGGGGTCTGTCAGGCGGACCGTGTCTCCGCCGCCCGGCCCTTCAACACTGTCAATTGCGAGCCTGTCATTTGCGGCAAGGGCTTCCAGGTCCTGCTTGCTTTTGACTTCGATGCCCAGGCCCAGAAACGCTGCTTTAGGGGCTCTTTCAACCTGAATGAAGAAGGGGCTGGATCCAGCGCCTCTCACATACAGGCGGTCAGGTGTTTGTTCCGCTATGATGAAGCCGAAATCCCGAAAGAATGCTGCTTGTTTGTCCAGGTCGGGCTTTGCGAACCTTAGATAGGCTAACTCCCAGGCCTTAGTGATTGGCGCATCCACCCGGTCCACCCTTTGAGGGTCAACGGGAAGTGACTCTTCTAATGAGAATTCCATTTCGCTGCTCCACAGCCGATGTGCTTCACGCTTCGCTGAAACGTAGTCAACATGAGTAATAAGTCAATACTGATGATATTATCAGAAAAGAAAGATTGTAATGTTGAGAATTATTCTCATAAATCATGGTGCTGCTGACAGGCACCTGTCAGCAGGTTGTCGGTAATGTTCAAAAAAAGAGCCGTAACCTAGGGAGTGGAGAGATGAGCAATGTCCTGAGCAGTGAAGCAGATCTGCGTGAGCACTATCTGATGCCGGGGGCAGGACCGGTTGATAAGCAGCTTGATCATATTGAGAAGCACTGCGCCTCCTTTATCGAACTCTCCCCATTTGTGTGTATCGGCACATCACGCGATGGCGCGCTTCCAGACGTCTCTCCTCGAGGCGGCGAACCCGGTTTTGTAAAGGTGCAAGATCCGAAGACGCTCCTGATGCCTGACTGGCCCGGTAATAACAGGTTGGACACGCTTACCAATGTTGCAGCTTCAGGAAGTGTGGGGCTGCTGTTCTTCATTCCGGGCATCAACGATATGCTCAGGGTCAATGGCCGGGCAGAGATATCCGTTGATCCGACGCATACGGGCCAGTTCGAGATGCGGGGGCGAAATCCACGCAGTGTGCTGGTGATCCACGTCGAGGAAGCCTACCTGCACTGTACTAAAGCGTTGGTTCGCTCTGCGTTGTGGGATGTTGAGAAACAGGTGGATCGCTCGGTGCTTCCGAGCACAGGCACGATGTATCGCGATCAGATGGCGCTCGACAAGGTTCCGCCGGAAGTGATCGACCAAGCTTTGGATGAAAGTGAGAAGAACGATATCTACTAACCAAAAAGGCGGCCAATTGGCCGCCTTTCTGCTCTATGTCGGAAGACCTTAAAAGTAGCGGGCCACCCTCAGCTGGACAAAGTCATCATCTGCGAAGGAGAAAGCGGGGTCGGTTCGCTGGATGTTTTCAAAGAACCGCGCTTCCAGCGTGACGAAATAGTCATCACCGAAGCGGCGCTCCGCTTCCAGAGAGACGCTCGTTGCCTGTGTGTCGAGATCTATGACAGAGGCCAAAAGGACGGCGGTTGAGGCTTCATCATTAGGGGTCCATCGAAGTCCGGCGACCGCATCATTGGCAAATGTATTGGCCGGGTTCGCTCCTCTGTCATCCCAGATATATTCCGCGACAATGCCCAGGTCGCTGGCGCTATCGAAGATCTGATAAAATGTATATTCGATGCCGCCAGTTGCCTGAATGCGCTCTTCCCCAAGCTCGCGGCGCCAGAAGCCTTCAAACTTGTAGAGCCAGGCATCTTTTGTTGCCTGCACATCAATGGATGCCTGTTTGATTTGCGGATAGAGCGGGATGAGGACCGGATTGCCGCCGCTGTCGCGGCCCGGGATCAATACAGGATCGCGTCCCGTACCCTGGAAATAGGCGATGCCCACATCCCAATCTTCAAACGTGTTGGAATAGCGGGTGGCGAAATCCAGGTGCTGACGCTTGTCATTGCTGCCATACATGGTCTGTGTTTCATCTACAGGAATATCGAATGCAGGGCGCCCGCTCATGCTTGGGAAGGTGCGCTCGCGGAAGTAGGGCAGGAGGTAGAAATCAAAGATACCGAAGTCTTGCACCGTTGAAACGGAGACCATCGGTTGTCCGAGTTTCTCCTCACCGTCGACACTTTCGACCTGATCCGTCTGATTGATGATATCGACCAGGTGGGCCACTTCGGTGACGCCCCAGAAGACTTTGTCAATGCCAATGCGGAACTCCCAGTCGCCAGTAACGTAGGAATATTTCAGCTCGCGAATATCTGCATGGGTCCGGTTGCCGTCATTCCGGTCCAACCGGGCGAAGGGTTTGAAGACCACGAATTGGTCGCCATTGTCCCAGAACGCTTCCGCCGTCAGTTCCACGGCGACGGAACTATTGAACCTCTTCTGTCCGGCCACGTTACCTCGATTTGGAAACACCTGAAGCTCAGGCTCGACGAAACCTGTGACTTCGAAATCTACGTCATCTGCAGCGGCCGATGTGGTGATGAAACCAAATGTCAAAAGGCTCGTAACGCAGAAGGTATGGAACTTTTTCATATACCCCTCCCAGCAGGGCGACCTAAAAAAGAGGCGGGCGTCAGGGTGCGCCCGCCTTTGAATGGTGATGGAGTCCTTACCGTGCGCGCTTGAGCGCATTGGTTGTGAAGTCGGATTCCGTCAGACCGGCCTGGAAGACAAAGTCACTCCAGACAAGGCGTGTGTTCTTGCCAGTTTGATGGTTTTCCATGAACAAATCGTGGGCACGCCAGTGTTTATCCTGGTAGAGCCGATAGTCGGTCATAGTGAGGGTCTTCAGGAGCTGGTCTTTGCGGTCATAGAACTCGATTTGCCGGGGCTGATAGTCAGTTGTGTCGGTCCAGGCAATCTGCCTCGTATAACCCGAATGCTCATAAAGCGGTGTGCGTTCTGTCACATGGCACATGCGCTCTCCGCAGGCCTCGTCCCGGAGCCAGTTGTAGGAATACTTACCGACTTCCTGAGATGAGAAGTCCTCAAAGGCAAATTCGGATCCCATGAACGGGCCGGATTTGTTCACGGATGAGATGCGCTTCACGCGTTTCACTGCTGGCAGGTACATCCACTGGTCATCCGGGTCCAAGATGCGGGCATGGGAGAGAAGGGCGGTGCCGTCTACGTCGCGGGGTTTGTCAAAGACGATCAGGCTCCAATCCCCCAAATCCTCTTCTACAATCTCAAGCACCATGTTGCGGAGCTCCCGCTCACTGGTTTCGCCATAGGCGTTGGTGAGGATCATCTGCATGTTGGCGGATGTGTTGCCGAAACCAATGTCGCGGCGCTCTGTCTCCTCGGCGATGGCGAGTCCCCTTGCGGTAGGGTCATCGGCGCCGGGCAGGCTTTCGAGCCCTGCCAATTCTTCCGCAAAAGCGGTGGAGATGCCAACAGGAACGATGACCAGCATGGCGGCGATGATCCATGCCAAGGTTAGGTTGTGTAGGTTCAGCGCGTTCATACGCATGGGCTGATTTTCCTCTTGTCGGTTTACTGTCAGACGCACGATAGGGGCGGCGTCCAGGATTGAAAAGCGAGTCATTGTCTGATCTCCCTCTAAGCTGGTGCTGATGCAGGTGGTGCCTCAGCAGAATCGGAGTCCGCAGTCACTTTCGATGTTTTGTCAGACTTCCGCTTGCCGTCCAGTGCGATGAGAAGCGCCGGTAGAAGCAGGAAGTCAATGATGAGTGCGCAGGCGACGGTAACGGCCACCATGGTGCCCAACATGGCGTTCACCCGGAACGGTGAGTAAGCCAAGAGCGCAAAGCCAATGATAAGTACAATGGTGGAAACCCAGAGTGCGGTGCCAACGGTTGAGAAGGCGTAGCGCACAGCATCCTCTGCTGACTTCCCTTGCTCTGCGCGGGCGCGTTGATATTTGGAAAGGAAGTGGACTGTGGCGTCCACAATAAGTCCGAGGGCGGTGGCGATCACAAATGTGGACCAGAAACCCACCTCCGTGGTGAAGAGCGCCAAAACACCAAAGGCTGCGATTGGCGGTGTGAGGTTCGGCACCAGAGAGATGATCCCCAGTTTCAAATCCCGCAATGCCAGCATGAGACATCCGGAGATGAGCAGTAGGGCGATGGCAGTCCCAACTGTCATTGCTTCAAAATTGCTGATCCCGATGAAGGAGAACATGACCGCCTGCCCCGCAGGATAGGCATACATGCTGTCTGGTGCATTGGTCCGGAGCCAGTTGTCTGCCCGATCAATAACGCCCTTCATCTGCTCCGTCGAAACGTCAGTCAGCGTGATGGTGAGTTTCGTTGCTGACTTATCGACATTGATCTGATCGTTAAGGTCGAGGCCATAAGGAAGCGACATTTCATAGAGCAGCAGGAATTGGGCTGCACTTTCCCTATCCTCGGGCACGCGGTAGTAATCTTCGTTGTCGCCATGCATGCTTTTGTTCACACGCTTGATGACATCGGAGAAGGTGCCGACGTGAACCACTTCCGGTTGTTCGCGGAACCAGTTTGCAAACGCTTCAAGGCGTTCCAGATATGCCGGATCAGAGATGCCGCCGGTGTCGCCGGAATAGAGCGAGTAGCTGATCTGATAAATGCCCGTCAGATTGTCAGATGCCCAGTCGCTCGCAACGCGGAACTCCATCCGATCGTCAAAATATTCCACAAACCGGTCATTGAAGGTGAATTGTGGCAGGAGTGACGCAAAACCAATCAGGACTGCCGTCATGCCTACCAGAATTTTTCGCCGGTTGCTGATGACGATCTCACCAAATTTCTCCATGAATTCGGATTGCTTGCTGAGCGACCCTTTCGCAGAGATTGGCAGAATGGCCATCAATGCAGGGAGGAAGGAGATGGAGAGAACCCAGGCGACCAGCGCGCCAACGGCGGATGTATTGCCGAGATCACGGAATGGCGGGGCATCGGAGAAGTTCAGGCTAGCAAAACCGATGGCCGTTGTGACTGATGTCAGGAACACAGGCTGGAAGTTGACACGAAGGCTCTCGATGATGGCATCGCGCTTGGCCATGCCTTTTTGCATTGAGACGAGGGCCGTCACCAATATATGGATTGAGTCCGCGACAGCGACCGTGAGGATGATGGTGGGCGCGCCGGAGGAGGGCGGCGTAAGCTTTATGCCCATCCATCCCATCACAAAGCCCATGGCCGCCGCCGCGGAGAGGCCAACCACGATGAGGGTCGCGATTGTGCCGCTGATTGACCGAATAAGAAACCAGACGGTGAGGGCGAGCACGACGTACATGCCCGGTGTTAGAGTCTGAAGGTCACGGGTCGCCGCTTCGGAGAAAGAAGTGGACAGCATGACTGAGCCTGTGAGCTCAATGCGAAGATCGGGATACCGCTCGCGAATGTCGGCGACAATGGCGCGTGCATGTGCGACGGGTGCGCGGGTGGCTGCAACGTCATCGCGGGGCATTTTGAGTGTCGCGAAGATGGCGGTTGTTGTGCCGTCGTCGGAGATGATGCGTTTTGCAATCGCAGGTTCCGTGGTGCCGATACGGAGGACTTCGTCCGGATCTGCTGTTCGTGGATCGACAACCAGATCACGAACCAGAAGATCATCTTCAAACGCGCGTGTATGCTGATAATTGGTGAGACTGTCTACACGAATGGAGTAGGGGGTCTGCCAGGCCCGCTCTGTGATTTCTTGAACAATTTCTAGGATTTCCGGATCGGTGGCTTTCCCTTCATTGGGCCTTAGAACCCACAAGAGCGTGTCCGGGCTGGTATAGGTGCGCTCCATTTGTTCGAACGCTTTGAGGTTCGGATTTTCATCCGTAAAGAAATACCGATAGTCGTTAGAAAATTTGATGAACTGCCCGCCGGACGCCATAGCCATGGCACCGGCCACGGTTATCAGCACCACGAGCCAGCGCAGTTTGATGATCCATTTCGCGTAGGTTGTGACCCATCCGTTACTCATGCGTTGAATCCTTCTTTAGGGTCACGCGTTTTGCTGTCGGTGGCCCGTAGACTGTTGAGATATTGGTAAAAAGCTTCGAAGCACGCGGCACCGACATCGGTGCTTTGCGCGGTTTTGATCAATCCAACCGTTCCCTGATGGGTGGCGATGATCATCGTGGCGGCGGAATCCGCTGAAATGTCGCTTCGGACCTGGCCCTTTTCTTGGCCTTTGCGCAGAGCATCTGCAATGGCAGCCTGCCACCGCTCGTGGACACCATGCAGGTAGGTGCGGAAGTCTTCGTCCAGGCCGGACATTTCCTGGCTGAGATTCTGGAGCGGGCATCCAAGCCGAACTTCTGCGAGAATTTCGCCATCGACATGCCGCTGCAGGATAGTGTTGAGAGCGTCAACTGGGTCATCAGCCTCCCTGAGGGGTGTGAACCAGTTCGTCTCCATAAACTTGTCGATATTGTCGCCAATAGCGGCAAGTCCCAAGGCATGCTTGTCAGGGAAATGGTGGTAGAGGGATCCTTTGGTGCAGCCCGCTGCCTTCAGAATGTCATTGAGGCTGGCTGCGCGGTATCCGTGTTGGTGAATCTCGTCAAATGCCGCTTCCAGCAGAGCCTGACGGGTCCGCTCACCTCTAATCTGGCGCGCATCCTCGTTTTTTTCAGCCTGAACAGGTTTTGTGGCTTCCGACATAGCCCCTCGCTCTCACAAACCGACCGGTTGGTCTAGTATCTAGGTTTCGATCACCGGCTCGTCAAGAGCGCGTGATCGAAATAACCGTCCAAAGATTGCTGATACCTGTTTCGCCTGGATTTCTGCCAGATTTCATAGTGTTTCAGACCTTGTTGTCAGGGCGTGGGATGCTTTCCCTTGAAACATTAAAACATGCGAATATAATAATATTAAGAATCTAGGAACATCGGGAGATGAAAATGGTTTCACTGTCGGACAAGGCCTGGTCGCCATATTTTGCAGGCGCACTCATCGGGCTTTTGCAAATCCCCGCCTTCATGCTCATGGACACGGGGCTGGGCGCGTCTTCGTCTTTTGTGAAAATAGCCGGTTACGGCGCAATGCTGGTAGATCCAGCGGCGCTGGATGACTCCTATTTTGCCAAGTACCTGACATCATCAAAATATATCTGGCAGACCGCTCTCGTGGTCGGCATTGCGCTGGGTGCGTATTTATCCATGCGCCTGTCGGGTGCGCGCCGGGAGAGGATATCGCCAGTCTGGCGTGAGGCGATGGGCGTGTCCTCACCGACGGGACGGTATGTGCTCGCCTTTCTGGGCGGTTTCATTCTGCTGTTTGGCGCCCGTTTAGCGGGAGGGTGCACAAGCGGTCATGGATTGACCGGTCTGGCGCAGCTCGCCGTTTCTTCTTCAATTGTCGTGCCGTCGATTTTTGCGGGCGGCATTGCCACCGCTTTCCTTTTTACACGTCGTTTTTAGAGAGGGTGTTATGAGTTTTCTTTCCATCGTTCTTCTCGGTTTGGCCATGGGGCTCGTGTTTGGGGTCGCGCTTGAAAAGTCCCGCGTGTTTGAACCAGGCATGATTTTGGGTCAGATGCGGCTTCAGAACTTCACCATGGTGAAAGTGTTCTTGAGCGCGATCACAACCGGTCTCGTCGTTCTTGCCACTCTCCATGGTCTGGGGCTTGTCGAGCTTCATCCCAAGGCGCTTGCGGTCGGCGCGCAGATTGCGGGTGGCGGTTTGATTGGTGTCGGCATGGTTGTCGCCGGTGCGTGTCCCGGCACGGTCTTTGCGCAAATCGGGGCGGGCTATAAGGACGCCTGGGTGATCCTGGTCGGCGGTCTGTTCGGTGCATTTTCTTATGGCTATGCGCTTCCTGCGTTTCAGCCACTTATTACCGGCGGTGGGAAGGACACCTATGCGGAGGTAACGGGCATACCTTACTGGCTCCTGGCCTTCGGTCTCGCTGCGATGATCGCGACACTGCTGGTATTGCTGGAGAAGTTACGCCCGTCCTCAAATGAGGTCGGGCAGGCGTTGGATGGTCGGGGGTGTAACCCCCATCCATAAGTCTTCCGCTTAGGGCGTCCAGTTTCAGGGTGCCTCAAACAGCAAGCTGGGTCCGCGTTTGCCTTCTCTTTTCGGTGAGCTCTCGGATGACAGGTTCCATCACCTCTTCGTGGAACTTGTCGCACCCAATGCAGAGGTTGGCGAAAGGAGTACCATTAGGCAGCTCTGTGTGGGATGCCTGATGGAACCTCTCCTCAGACCAGCCATGGGTAAGGCCCATTTTGTCCGGTGCGCCTTCATTTAAAGCTTCAAAGACGGGGTGTCCTTTCAAGCTTTCCAGTATGTCAATCAGGGGTTCATCGGCGACGTTGCCGACGGGGACTTTGGTCTTGAGGCAGCAGGGAAAGACGGAGCCATCCGGTTCGATGGCTACTTCGGATCCTGCCCACCCATGATTGAGGAAATTGCGGCCGCCGGAATGGCGCGCGCAAAAATTCGTTTTCATGTCGGCTTTGGAGAGTGAGTTTTCCCAAGCACGCCCGCGTGGCCAGAGTTCGCCAATCCACTGATCCGGCTGGGCACCGAAGAAGAAGTAGAAGGGTCCCTCTTCGGTGAGATGGTCCCGTCCTGTCGACGCATCGGGAACGGGCTGCATGCCCGCCGCTTCAAACATGTCCGTGAGTTTCTCCATCAGCGAAAGGCGTTTGTCTCCCTCCATGCCGACATGGAAATCGTCCATGCCTGCGATGGCGATCATCCAGACATTGCGTTCCAACATCTCGTCGATGATCCGGGGTGTAACAAGGTCGCCCGTGGTCTGGATGGAGAGATTGACACCGTTCTTACCGTATTTGGCATTCAGGGCGTCGAGGGCAGAATAGAAAATCCGCTCCCGCACCGGATCAATCAGGACTTCACCGCCCGCGAGAATGATACGTCCAATGCGCTCTTGCGGTTTGCCGTCCGGCGTCAGGTTTTTGGGATCCTTATAGATCATTGTGCTGGGCAGGTTTGCGATGACCTTTTCGAAGTGCGTGTCGCTTTCGACCAGCACATCTTCCAAAGCATCGCGCACATACGGTCGAAAGCGGGTGTCGTAGCAATGCTTGCACCGGCGGTGACAGGCCCAGGTCAGGACGTAGTAAATCGATTCCATTGGCATGCGCTCCTTCGATCATCGCCGACGGCGAGCCTAGCGCGGTGCCAGACAATGTCTCTTCACAAATGCGAGAGAGTTTCGTCAGTGCGGCCGGTCACCGTTAATGGTGACCCGGCGCATATGCCGCCGCTGCCCTTGATAGTCGTTGAGAGCGTAATGCTGGACGCAGCGATTGTCCCAGAAGGCCACAGCACCTGGCGTCCAGCGGAAGCGACAGGTGAATTGTTCCTGAGTGCAATGGTTAAACAGGAAATTGAGCAGCGGTCTGCTTTCGCGACGGGTCATGTTTTTGAAATACATGGAGAAGGCCATGTTCACGTAAAGCGCTTTGCGACCGGTTTCGGGATGGGTGCGGACAACTGGGTGCTCGAATTTCGGCACATCCTCTTCTGCATTGTTAATGTCCATGGAGGAGCGATTCATGGCGGAATTGCCTCCCTGCCCATATTCGCGCTCCGCTGTGTGAATGGCGATCATGCCATCCAGCATTTCTTTCATGCCATCTGATAGGGCTTCGTAGGCCTTGTACTGGCTCGCAAAGAGTGTGTCGCCGCCATAGGACGGTACTTCGATGGAATGCAGAATGGAACCGAGCGCTGGTTCTTCCAGAAACGACATGTCGGAGTGCCAACCGCCGCCGAAATTCACTTTTTCTTCCGGCTCCTTGATGATTTCCATCACTTCGGGGTGGTCGTCCATTCCCTTCACATAAGGGTGGATATTCAGAGAGCCGAAACGGCGGCCCAGCGCCACATGTTTTTCCGGTGAGAGGTTTTGGTCACGGAAGAAAATGACCTGATGGTCGAGGAAGGCCTGGTGAATATCGTCAAAGGTCTCGTTGTCGAGATCAGCGTTGAGGTCTGCGCCAAAGACTTCCGCGCCCAAGGCACCTGCGACGGGCTGCACATCTATGTTTTTATAGCTCATTCTTATTCCTCCGCTGATGGGGCTGGTGTTTCACGCCCTCTTACCTCTTCGCTAAAATTCCGCTCCCACATTTCAGAGGATGTTGGATCAAGACCGGCCGCGTCTGCAAGGACCACGATGAAGGTGCTGGCTTCCGTGAAAAAGATGACCACTAGATAGAGTAGGGCAATATTGAACAATACCGCCCGGATCTGATTGATCCTGTAGCCCGGGAGCGATGTAAATGCCCGGAGCACCATACCAAGGTAGCCCGCCATGGGCGTGAGCAGCATACTGTAGATGAATGCTAGGCCGATGCTGCCAATTGCCGGGAAAAGATGTTCGTAAGGAACATTGGGCTCTCCCCAGCTTTCCCCCAGGAAATGCATGCCGGTCACTAGAGAGAAGCCTAAGATGATCTGAACGCCCCGTTCCATCTGAGTCCAGATGGGATGGCTTGGGCTGATGTCGAAAGGGCGCAGGGTCTGTTCTTCGGTCTTGCTTTCGTCGATCATTGCTCTCTCCCATACCGCGGCCCTCGATGTAGGGCAGCATACCTTATTCCGGCTGAGATGCGACACGGGTCTCTTTTCAACGTGCGCGCGGCACGAGGCGGTCGAGGGTCACGGCAAATGCGGGCAGAGCAATAATGGCGGAGATCATGTTGGCCATGAACATGAACGCAAGCAATATGCCCATGTCAGCCTGCAGTTTCAGACTTGAGGAGGCCCAGGTCGCGACACCACCGGCAAGGGTGAGGGCGGTGAACACCACCGCCACGCCGATTTGTTCGAGTGCCAGCGTATAGGCTTCCTGAAGCGATTTTCCCTGATCCAGGAAGATGTTCAGACGGCTGTAAATGTAGAAGGCGTAGTCCACGCCAATCCCCGTTGCCAAAACAAGTACCGGCAAGGTCGATACTTTGAGGCCTATGCCGAGCCAGGTCATGAACCAATAGCCGAGGAATGTGGCAAGCAGGAGGGGCATGCAGCAACAGATGACTGCGCGCCAATCCCTATAGGCAATGAGGACCAGCAGGATGATGGCGATGTAAACCCACAACAGCATGGGAAGCTCGGAGGTCTCGATCACTTCGTTGGTTGCGGCCATGACGCCGACACCGCCCATGCCCAAACGGATGTTGATGTCATCGCGGTTTAGAAGCTCTTGGTCGTCCGCGACGAACGTCTCTACGGCTGCGATGACGTCATCAATGGTTGTGGCGATGTGATCGTCCATATACACAATCACGGGCAGGATTGTGCATGTCTCATTGAGAAGGCCAGAGCTTGGCTCAATATGGGAGGTGGTGCGAATGAGATCCGATTGGGTGCGCGGCAGGTCTTGCCATTTCAGATTGCCTTCGCGCCAGATGGCGGAAACAGACCGAGCAGAGACGGGCAGGGACTGCACTGACGTCACGCCTGGAACATTGTCCATGTGCGAAGAGAAACGATCCACCAGACGCATGGTTGCGTAGTCGACGCAGCCATCAACGGGAGTCTCTATGACGATGATGAGGGCGTCGACGGAGATGGAGAAGTCGGTGACGATGGAGGCGGTGTCCACATTGTATCGCGAACTCGGCCAGAGTTCAGAGAAGCCCGGTACCAGGTCGCCGATATGGCGCTCGCGAGTCTGATAAATAGCGGTGACCAGCAGGATTGCAAAGGCCACCAGGACCAAGCTGGCATTTTGAGGTTTGGCGACGCGCGCAATAAACCGCATGGCGGCTTCGCGCCGGACGCGTACCCGTCGATAGGTGAATGCATATGTCGGGTTTGCAGGCAAGTAGCTCGCCATCAGCGGCAGCATGATGAGATTGGTGATGATTTTCAGCGCCACACCAAGTGATGCCATGATTGCCAGTTCTCTGATGACATCTATCGGGATGAGATAGAGCGTAGAGAACCCGACCAGGTCTGTGACGAGTGCCATGCTGCCCGGCACAAGCAATCGTGAGAATGTGAGCTTCGCGGCATCCATGGACGAGGCGCCATCGCTCACCTCCGAGGCGATCAGGTTGATTTGCTGGACGCCGTGACTGACGCCAATGGCATAGACGAGAAAGGGCACGAGGACCGCAAGAGGATCCAGCCCGTAGCCCATGATGTTGAGCAGGCCGAACTGCCAGACCACCGACACCAGTGAACAGAAGATGGCGAGGACTGCGAGCCATGTGGACCGCACATAGGCATAGACCGCAAGGCCGGTTAGAACGAAGGCGTAGCCGAAATAGAGAAAGACATCGCCTGCGCCATCAGCCAGGTCGCCGACAAATTTTGCGAAGCCAATAATTTCAATGCGGATATTGTCGGACTGAAAGGGGGTCCGGACCTGAGCTTCCAGGCGGGTGGCGAGGTCAAGGTAGTCCAGGCGCTCCCGCGTCAGCGGATCGATTTCCTGTAGCTCTGCAATGACAAGTGCCCCGGAATTGTCATTGGCGAACAACGTGCCCTGATGGCCGCCATTCATGGCGCGGTCCCGGATGCCTTCGATGTCAGCAGTTGTTAGACCGTCCGGTGTAATGCGACTGGGAATAACCTGTTGCGACTCGATCCCGTATTCCGTGTTTTCTGTGACGCGGGTCGTCGCAGCCCAGAGAGAGCGGACCTTCGTGCGGCGCACACCGGGAAGGAAAGTGATTTCCTCCGTTACCTCGTGCAGCGTTTTCAGGAAATCAGGCTGCCAGATGTCCCCGTCCTCAGAACGTACAGCGACGAGCACAAGGTTTGCGCCCGGGACTTCATCTTGATACTCAAAGAAGGTCTGGATGTAGGGATGTTCCGTAGGGACTTGCTTGAAAAAACCGGCATCCATACGGAGCTGGGTCGCGTAGATACCCATCGCAACTGTGAAGGCCGCGAGAGCCAGCAGGATCACTACTCGCAGTTTGAAAACTGCAAACTCAACAAACTTCACTCTATTTCCTCCCCAGCGCCTCCAGGAAGGCGCAGCCCCATCAGAGTGTCTACTTGGTAAAGCCAGAATTTTGTGACTGGTCAAGGTCAGCGCTCTGAGGCACTCTTAGTAAAACACATTTATCTGTTGGGGGGAGAGTGTTGTGAGAGTTTTAAGTGTTTCTTTGGCGTTGGGGCTGTGTTGGTCCGGTGCCGCTATGGCGGGGGTGTCTGAAACGGAGGCGGCGAGGCTAGGCCAGGATCTGACTCCCGTCGGTGCTGAGATGTCCGGCAATGCGGACGGGTCTATTCCTGCCTGGGACGGCGGCCTGCGGGGTGTGCCGGACGGCGTCGCTTTCACGGGCGGTCACTATCCCGACCCGTTCCCAGATGATGCGCCCGTCGTGACGGTCACAAGTGAAAATGCAGAAGAGTATGCGTCCCTGTTGACCGACGGTCAGCGCGCGATGCTGGACCGCTATCCATCCTACAGGATGGATGTGTATGAGACACGCCGGACCTGTGCGTTTCCTGACTCAGTTTATGAAGCAACCCGTGCCAATGCGGTAAACGGAAGTATTTCCGATGATGGGCGGCAATTGTCAGGTGTTGCCCTTGGGGTCCCTTTCCCTATCCCGCAAAGTGGGGTGGAGCTCGTCTGGAACCACAATCTTCGGTTTAGAGGACACAAGGTGCGGCGTACTTTTGCCTCCGCTGCACCTTCGCGAGGGGGGTCGTTCACGCCTATTCGCGTTCAAGATGAATTGGTGTTTTCTTACGCCGACCCAACACTCGGCTCGATTGATGAGTTGGACAATATTTCGCTGAAATATATTCAGGAAACGCTCAGCCCACCGCGTCGCGCGGGTCAGTTGCTGTTGGTCCATGAAACGATCGACCCGAGTCTTGCGGAGCGGATCTCATGGCAATATACGGTCGGCCGTACCGAGTCTGCGCCCAACGTGCAGCGCACGACGGCAGTCTCTTATGACAATCCGCAGATTTATTCTGATGCCATGTCAACAGCGGATAATTTCGACATGTTTTCCGGTCCACCGGATCGCTATGACTGGACGCTTTTGGGTAAGGAAGAAAAGTTTATCGC
Source organism: Parvibaculaceae bacterium (assembly GCA_965248405.1). Lineage (GTDB taxonomy): Bacteria > Pseudomonadota > Alphaproteobacteria > Parvibaculales > Parvibaculaceae > Mf105b01. Next base: position 2,614,842 of record OZ252104.1, on the reverse strand, counting down.
GTACAATTCTTACCGCCTGAGTTCGCCTACGCTCACATATGAGGACATTGTGCAGGCCGGGCACTTAAATCAGGATCACGTCCGGTATGAGCGTCACAGGGTTTGGGCGGTTGAGGCAACGCTGAAACCCACGACGCGGCACGTCTATTCGCGGCGTACGAATTATTTCGATGAGGATAGCTGGAACCTCGCGGCTAGCAATCTTTATGATGCACGCGGCGGTCTCTGGCGGGTGCAGGAAGCGCATCTCATTCAGTATTACGATGTGCCGACCTGCTTCAATGCATCGGACGTTGTCTACGACCTGGTCGAAGGGCGCTATGTCGTTCAGAACCTGAAGAATGAAGAAAAGGGGATCGATTTCGCAGCGAACGATCTCATTGAGTCAACGTTTGTTCCGCAGGAGCTGCGCCGACGAATTACGCGTCGATAGAAGACCGGGTCAGAAAACAAATGGAGGCCGCTTCCGGTTAGGGAGCGGCCTCTTTTTTGTCTCGTATGATATTTGTTTCGCATTTCCGGACGCTGAACCGGGGCCACTTCAGTTGGAAATGCTCTTAAGGCGCATCGTTGGAGAAGATGATTGTGCCTGAGGCGCCAAACATGCCGCCAACACCATGCGACACGGAGATTTTGGCTCCCTCCACCTGTGCGGGTGCTGTCCCGCGCATCTGACGCACGCTTTCTTGAAGCGCATACATGCCATACATGCCGGAATGCATGTAGGAGAGGCCACCACCATTGGTGTTGAGCGGCAGTTTGCCGCCGGGCGCCGTATTGCGTTCCCAGATGAAGTCCGCGGCCTCACCGGGTTTGCAGAAGCCCAGGTCCTCGAGCCCGTATAGGGGCAGATGCGCGAAGGCATCGTAGATCATCAGATGGTCCACATCGCTGTGGGTGATACCCGCTTCCGCAAAAGCCTGAGCGCCTGCCACGCGGAATGCCTTGGAACTTGTGAAGTCTTCCATCTGGCTGATCATGGGCGTTTCAACGCTTTCACCCGTGCCCAGGATGTAGACCGGCTTTTGCGGCATGTCTTTCGCACGCTCAGCGCTGGTGAGGATGAGCGCGCCGCCCCCATCTGTCACCAGGCAGCACATGAGCAATCGGAATGGATAGGCGATCATGCGGCTGTTCAGAACGTCGTCCACGGTGATTGGGTCTTTGAAACTTGCGCGTGGGTTCATTGCGGCCCATTCCCGCTGAACGACAGCCACGTTAGCAAGCTGTTCCTCCGTCACACCGCGCTCTTTCATGTAACGCAGCACGGGAATTGTGAACATGGTCGGCGGGTTGGTGACCCCATAGGGCAGTTCAAACTGGCCTTGAAAGCTTTGGGGTGAGCGGGCGAAACGTCTGGCGCCAACGCGGCTTCTGCCGGACTCCGCGTGGGTGATGAGAACTGTTGAGCACAGACCCTCATTGATGGCGGCGGCGGCATGGCGCACATGCAGCATGAAGGAACAGCCGCCGACGCTCGTGCCATCCACCCATTTTGGCGTGATACCAAGATAGTGTGCGGTCTCAGTCGGGCTTTCTCCGGCCGTGGCCACCCCGTCAATGTCGGATGGTTTCAGCCCTGCGTCTGCCATGGCATTCAACGCCGCATCCGCATGGAGCGCGATCTGCGACATGTCGGGGATTTTGCCGAGCTTGGTGGTTTCTGCTGCCCCAACTATGGCGATTGATTTCTGTTTCATGGCTTATGCTCCCCCATTATTGAGTTTGGAGGGCTTGAATTTGGGGAGGCTGATTGTGTCGCTTGCTTTCTCGAAGGTGACTTCGAGCGGCATGTCGAGCACCAGGGCTTCCGGCGTTTGAGGACAGTCGACGATGTTGGTCATCATGCGCGGTCCCTCTGCAAGCTCAACCACCGCGATGGAATGCGGTTCGTCGCCAAAGTCCGGGCGGGGCCGGTGATTGATGACGTAGGAGTAAAGTGTGGCTTTGCCGCTCGCTGGTTTCACTGAGACATTGCGTGAGCCGCAGGACGGGCAGAAGGGTCTCGGTGGGAAATATGTCTGCCCACAATCATTGCAGGATTGAAGACGCAGTTCACCGGACCGACAGCCTTCCCAAAAATGCTCGGTCTCGGGTGTTGGTTCCGGTAATGGTCGTTTAAACTCTGCCATCTGATTTCTCCCTCTGCGTTTTTTTGTTGGCGGGAGCATAGCGGGCAGGGAATTTTTGGCAAACAAGGAAGCGACGCGCTGCGTCATGTCGCTACACCTCTGAGGGTGTCGCGGCGTTACCTAAAGAACGCGAAGGAAGAGAGAGGCTCGCGCTCCGCCACCAAACTGTTCACTGGCGCTGTTTCATCCACATATCCAAGGGACATGCCGCAGACAACATATTCATCCTCCGGTATGTCGAGGACGTCCTTTGTTACCTTCCAAAACTGATTCCAGGCGCCTTGCGCGCATGTATCCAGGCCTCGTGCCGTGGCAGATAGCATCAGCGACTGCATGAACATGCCGATGTCGAGCCAGCTTGTGCGATCGAGATCCTTGTCGATGGTGAAGATGAGTCCGACGGGGGCATCGAAGAACTTGTAGTTGCGCCCCCACTGGTTCCAGTTGGCTTGGCTATCGCCCTTTGGAATCTCGAGGAGGGTGTACATGTCTTTGCCAAGTTTGCGCATACGAGAGATGTAGGGCTCTGTGCGCTTGCCTGTTGATGGCCATTCCTTGGTACCGCCCTCCGGGTCTTGTTCGCGGTAAGCCAGCAGTTCATTGGACAGGCGGTCGCGGGTCTCGCCCATGGCGACATAGACTTTCCAGGGCTGGACATTCGTGCCTGACGGTGAGCGCGCGGCGCGCACCAAAAGTTCTTCAACCAGTTCTCTTGGGACTGGCGTTGATTTAAAGGCGCGCACCGAACGCCGCATGTCGAGTGCAAGATCAAGATCCATGGAACCACCCCGTATATTTTGACGGCAGAGAGGTATCACAAGTTTGGCCGGCATGAAATTCGAGACAGACAGGTGATCCGGGACTACCATGAGTGATAAGACCTTGCGGCTGCATGAGGGGAGCAGATGAGTTCATCGTCGATTTCGGAGTTGCCGGATAAGTTCCTGATGTATTGGGATCAGAAACTTGTTCGTCTTCTCGGTGGGCGGCCCTGGATATCCGGTTTGATTATCGCGGCGGCTGCGTTTCTCGTGTTTCTGCTTCTTGCCCAGGGTTTTGGGATCTACAGGCTCATTGGTAGTGGTGCGGTCTCGAGTTTTGAGACGACGTTCGGGATGGACCCCTACACCTGGGCTGCCTTGATCACTTCGCTTTTAACAGGGTTTGGGTTTAGCGCGTCATCCTTCGCTCTGGCCAAAGATGTAAAGGACATCAGGGCGATTGCGGATGTGGTCGGTCGCGATGCGGATGACCTGGCGGATGAGTGGATCTCTTATGTGCGCGATCGTATCGCACGAGGGCGCATCATTGCGTTTCTGTTTTTCCTTGTGGGTTTTGGAATAGCACTGAACAATGTTCCGGGTGCCGCTGATCTGTTTGGCCTGCATCAGCCAGAAAAATATCCCTGGTTTCAGCAATTACCTGCAGCGTGGTTTTTGGTTTTTATTCCCCTCAATTTTGCCCTCATCGGGAAAGGGGCCTATTTCACGATTGTGGATGACCGCTTTCACCGGGTCACCCGCAATGTCCACCTAAAAATTGACTTGCTTCATCCTGAGCAGTTGACCCCGTTTACACGGATGGCACTTCGGCGGTCCTTTCTATGGATCGTTGGTTCTTCCATCTGTCTGCTTCTCTTTCTGAATGATGCGGTGAGTCCAACGGGATTGCTCCCCTTCGTGCTGGCCATCATGATCGTAGCCTCGCTGGCGTTGATTGCGCCGCTGACGGGCATTCACCGGAAGATTTCTGCGGCAAAGGATGAGGAGTTGCGGCTGGTCAGAAATTCCATCGCCCGTTTTCGCGAAGAGGTGCTGCACGGCACCAACCCGGCCACGACCAACAATGCGGCCCACCGATTGACGGGGCTTGTCGCTTACGAGGCACGTCTGGAAAAGACGTCCGAGTGGCCTCTGGATCTCCCCACCCTTGGCACGTTTTCGTTTTACCTGGCTATCCCGGTTTTCTCCTGGGTCGGGGGTGCCTTGATGGAACGCGTGGTCGACGCCCTCATCTGAGCGCCGACCGCCGTTCTCACAATCCCAACACGGCCTTCGCCATGATATTGCGCTGGATTTCGTTGGAGCCCGCATAGATGGGGCCAGCGCGGTCATTCAGATATTTCGGCAGGACCGTTGTTCCATAGTCGGGGCCGATGGCGTGTTCATTTGCGCTCACTTCAGGTGCCTGCAGTACCGGGCCTCCCGGGCTTGTCAGATGCGGCTGGAAGGGCGCGATGTAATGGTTGAGCGCTTCAACGGCGAGCTCCGTGATGCGGTTGCTCATCTCCGTCCCGCGGGTTTTGAGCATGGAGCTCGCGGCTCCCGGAGCACCTCCTTGTGACAGCTCTGACAGGACACGGTGCTCGGTATATTCAATGGCCGTAATGTCAATCTCGGCTTGCGCGAGCTTTGCGCTGAAGTCGGCATTGTCGATGAGGGCGGTGCCATTGTGCCCCATCTCGGACTGCGCCATCTCACGCACCTTGTTGAGATGCCCGTGAAGCTTTGGCGCGTAGGCGTTGCCGCGTTCGAACTGGAGAAGGTATTTCGCGACGGTCCATCCGTCGCCGACTTTTCCCACAACGTTTTTCTTCGGCACGCGGACGTCTTCAAAGAAGATCTGGTTCTGGATGTGCTCGCCGGTGAGCATCACGATGGGATCGACGGTGATGCCGGGCGTGTTCATGTCGATCAGCAGGAAGGTGATGCCGCGCTGGGGAATATCGGAACTGTCAGTGCGCACCAGACAGAAGATCCAGTTGGCGTGCTGCGCGTGTGTTGTCCAGATCTTGGTCCCGTTGCAGATGAAATCATCGCCATCTTCCACAGCCGACATTTGCAGGCTGGCGAGATCGGAGCCGGAACCCGGCTCCGAATAGCCCTGGCACCACCAGTCCTCGCCGGAAAGAATGCGGGGCAAGAAGTAATCCTTTTGATCCTGATTGCCGTGGCCGATCAGAACCGGTCCGCACATGCCAACGCCCATGGGCGAGAGACTTGGGGTTTCGGCAGCGGCGCATTCGCTCTGCCAGATATAGCGCTCAACAATGTCCCAACCGGTGCCGCCATGCTCTTCAGGCCAACCGGGCGCCACCCATCCGCGGGCGTGAAGTTTTTTGTGCCATTTGAGTGTGGTTTCATAATCCGAATAGACGCTGGTCATGCCGGCGCCTGCTGCCTTCAGATCATCTGTCATAGCATCCGCAAGGAAGCTTCGGACTTCTTGCCTGAATGCTTCGTGCTTTGCTCCTAGTCCCAGTTCCATCGACCTCTCCCCGAAAACAAATTTTTATTAGGAGGGAGAGTAGGTGTGGGCGTGTCCGAGTCAATCTTGATGGCGCGTTGATCTCGGTTTGTTTACTTCAGGAGTTCAAGAGCCTTGTTGCGCGCTGCGTCAAGCAGGGCTTTGGAGAGAGCGTCATCGTTCATGGCGCGGGCTATAGAGAACCCGCCGACGCTCAGAACGACGGCGGCAAGGGCGTCCTCACTCGGGAGTGTGTCCGGTTTGGGTGTCTTGCCCGATCGGGTTCGATCATATTCATGAGCGAGCTCTAGGATCTTTTCCGTGTAAGCATCCTTGGCGGGTTTTACCCCCGACCGTGCGACATCGCTGGGCAATGCCGCCATCGTGCATTGTTTAGAGATGACATTGGCATTTTTTGGATCAAGGTAACCGCTCAGGGTCTCTGTCGCTTCCGCATGCAATGCTGCCGGGGTTTTTCCTTCCCGGCGGCGCATCATCCTTCCGAGGCCCGCCTCGTCGCGGACGATTTCAGTGAAAAGGTCGGCCTTCGATTTGAAGTATCCGTAAAAGCCGCCGCGGGTAAGCTTGGCGGCTCCCATAATTTCATCGATGCCTACGTTGTTGAACCCTTTACGGCGGAAGAGCAGCCCTGCCTGCTCCAGGATCCGGCTGCGGGTTTTGGCCTTGTGTTCGGAACTGTATCGCATGAGGCATTATGTATTGCATGTTGACCGACATGCAAATAACATGTTGAGTAACATGCAATAGAAAGGTGGCGAAATGACTGAAGCTGTACGCCGTCTCCACCAGTTTCGTTTTTCAAATTTCAATGAGAAAGCCCGCTGGGCACTTGCCTATAAAGGACTTTCGCTGCCAAGGGTGGATTATCTGCCCGGCCCGCATGGAGGTCAGATCAAGAAGTTTTGCCCGGAAAGCTTTACTCCCGTGCTTGAGTGGGATGGGGCTTATGTTCAAGGCTCCGCGGAGGTCATCGACTTTCTGGAGCAACTGCAGCCGGAACCGCCGCTCTATCCATCTGACCCTGCAGAACGGCAAGAAGCCCTGAGGCTGCAGGCGCATTTTGATGAAAAGGTGGGCCCTGAAGTCCGCCGAGCCCTATTTCTCGACACGATGACGGATGCCAAATACATGTCGAACCTCTTTGCTGGCGGGAAGCCATGGGCAGTCCGAAAGGGTTATGCCTTGATGTTGCCCCTGGTCAGACCGCTTATGCGCTCGGCCATGGAGCTGACACCCGATAAACACTCAGGCGCCCTTCAGGCAACAGAAGAGGCGCTGAATTTCATTGCAGAGGCGACCAAGAAGACTGGCTATCTGGTCGGCGATGCCTTCTCTGTTGCAGATCTGGCGGCGGCGGCGCTTCTCTCGGTCACCGCAAATCCGGATCATCCGGACATGAAGCGCCCGGCGCCTATGTCTAAGACGACTCGCGGCTGGATGGACCGCTGGAAAGACCATCCTGGCACCGCCTGGATCAAGGAGATGTATGCTCAGCACCGTCCGGCCTAGTCGGAATGAGTTTTTTTGCCTCCCCCATTGGCGTTTGGGTCAAACTCGCTTACATGAATAGGGCGCCCCGGCATTTTTACCCGGTGGCGCATTTTCTTTTGGGCGGGGTATGGCCGGACAATCTGAAAGCGACCTACAGGAAGAGGACGATCTTCCGGCACTGAAGGCGACGACGCCGGAGGAGCGCAAACGCGCTTTCGGCATCCTGTTCGTGTCGCTTCTGGCCTTGGGAATGGGGCAATCGCTCTTTTTCGCGGTGTTGCCGCCCATTGCCCGTGAGCTCGGCATGAGCGAGTTCGAAACGGTCACGATTTTTTCCCTGTCGGCGCTTCTGTGGACACTCACCAGCCCGTTTTGGGGTGTTCGCTCTGATATTGTCGGACGCAAACCCATTATGCTCATCGGCCTCATGGGGTTTGGGGTGTCGACGCTTGGTTTTGCGCTGGTCGTCATGGTGGGCTTGTGGGGCTGGGTGTCTCTGGCCCTGATGTTCCCCCTGTTGGTCACGGTACGCGCGATCTTCGGGACGTTCGGCTCCGGCACCATGCCCGCGGCGCAGGCCTATGTGGCAGACCGCACGAGCAGAGCTGAACGTGCGTCAGGTGTCGCATCGCTAGGGGCGGCGTTTGGCATGGGTACCGTTGTCGGTCCGGGGTTTGCCGCCGCGCTTGCGACGTTCCACATTCTCGCGCCTTTCTTTGCCGTGTCTGCGCTTGCCTTTGGAGGTGCCTTTTTTATCTGGCTTCTGTTGCCTGAAAGAACGACTCCACGCCAGAAACTTGCGGAGAAGCAAGAACAGCGGCGGAGATTGAAGCTTACCGATTCTCGCGTTCTCCCGTGGTTGATTCTGGGGGTGGTCCTGTCGCTGGCACAATCGATTACCATGCAACTGGTGGCTTTTTATTACATGGATACATTCAACGTTGAGGGCAATGAAGCGACTCAGCTTGTGAGTGTGGGCCTTATGGCGATGGCCATGGCGACGATTTTTGCGCAGATGGTGCTGATTCAGCGTTTCGATCTGTCTGTTCAGTTTCTGCTGCGCGTTGGCGCGGCCATTATGATCGGCTCATTCGGCTTGCTGATTGCGTCGAATTCGTACGGAATGTTTGTGTCTTCGTTGGCGCTGGCGGGTGTGGGATTTGGTCTGTTGAGGCCGGGTCTGATGGCAGGGGCCTCTTTATCCGTATCGCCACGGGATCAGGGGGCGATCGCTGGACTCATCGGGTCGACCGCTGCCACGGGACACATTCTCAATCCGGTCGTGGGTATTCCGCTCTATCAGGTTATGCCGCAGGCGCCGTTTATCCTCGCCATGGGTCTCATGGTGATTATCCTGCTGATGGCTGTGCTTCACCCGGTCGTCAGCCGCATTGAGGCGAATGTGGAAGAGGATGAAGACGCGGATCTCCATCCTCATTGAGTGCGGATTGGGCTAGGCAGCCGCCGTGTTTTTGCTGTCTGCCGACAGGGCGCCTTTGGCTTCCCAATCAGCCATCAAGGCACCTACAGCTGACGCGAAGCCAACCGGCTGATCCAGCATGATGTGGTGCTGTGCGAAGGGGATCGTGAAGATTGGAGCTTCCGGGCGTGCCGCGCGCATAAAGGCCATGGTCTCAAGGTCATGGTCTTTCGAAATGTCCCCATACATCACGCCGACCTTGCAGGCGAGGTTCCGGAACATGTCTTCGTGTTCTTCGCCGCCCATGCGCAGACCTTGAAAGGCAAACGGGTCGAATTTCCAGCTCCAGCCCGCTTCTTCTGAAGGGCGCCGCCCTTCATTCTCACCGATCTTGACCTCTCGGAGGGAGTGCTTGCCGATATAGTCCGTGATGAACTTGTTGGCGCATTCCTGCAGGGGGGAGAGGCGAAAACGCCCCAGAGCTGTTTCCAGATCCGGATAGATGCGTGTTGGCCGCCGTGGCGGGTCCCCCAGAAACCACTCAACGGCATCATGCTTCGGCCGCACCTTGAAGTCGGCGAGGATCACGCCGCCCAGTTCGGCGCCGTACAAAGCGCCGGTGATGAGCGTGACAAAGCCGCCAAAGCTATGGCCGACGATGACGGGGCGGGGCCCGAGATCCGCGTCAAAGGCTACGGTCTTGATGGCATGCGCGTAGGTTTCGCGGGTGTACTCATCCCGCCAGTGGCTGTCCCCCATGCCGGGCAGGTCGATGGAGGCAACTTCATAACGATCTGTGAGAAGGGGGGCGATGAAATCGAACCAGCGGGCGTGGGCGCCATTGCCATGGACGAAGAGCAGCCCGGGACGGTTGTCGGCTTTTGACGCCCACTTCCGGTAGTGGATCTGGGTGCCTTCTGAAGTGACCCACCGTGTTTCAGGCTTTTCGGCCAACACATCGCGAAACCAACGGGGCTCGTGGGTGATGAAGTCTTCTGCAGGAAGCGGCGGGACGTCTGGACCCTGATTCTCGTATTCTTCTTCGCTCATGGGGGATCCTTGTACTGTCATGCTGGGCGCGGCACGCATTCGGTCCCCGAAAGGTGGCGCCAGCGTCATTTTTGGTTGGGCTCAGTCCTATGGCCTGCGAGAGGGCTTGTAAAGTGATCGAAAGCGTCATGGTTGACCGGATTTTGAAGCTTTGAACGGACGGTTGACAGGGGCGTCTCTGAGGCTTAGTTTCCGCCAAAATTTCAGACACTTACCGGTGATATGTCCGGGGCCGTGAGGCACCCGTCTATCCCGTCCGAGCCCAAGGTAGAGCCTCATGAAAGTCCGTAACTCTTTGAAATCGCTTCGGGATCGCCATCGGGATAACCGTTTGGTCCGCCGCAAAGGCCGTCTTTACGTGATCAATAAGACGAACCGCCGCTTTAAAGCGCGTCAGGGTTAAGTATTGGGTTTGGGCCCCGGTTAACTCCACAAGCCCATTCCTCAAGACACGCCACTTTGCGCCTTAATTTGTTCTAAGACGCGAACTAGTCTGCTGAGGCCGCTCCTTCGGGAGGCGGCCTTTTCTTTTGTCTTTTGCTGATCTTTTTCGTGATTCTTTGGGGGGAGCAGGTTTTATGGCGATGATTGATGCCATCCTTTTTGATGTAGGCAATGTGCTTGTTCAGTGGGACCCGCGGCATCTCTATCGCAAACTCCTGCCTGATGAAGAGGCGGTGGAAGCCTTTTTGAAGGATATCTGCACGCTGGAGTGGCACTTCGCTCATGACCAAGGCGCTTCTTTCGAGGAAAATGCGGCGCTGCTTAAGGAGAGGCATCCCGATCATGCGAATCTGATTGATCTCTGGGGGGTGCGCTACCTGGAGATGTCTCCAGGCGAGGTGGACGGCGTCAGTGCGCTCATGGACCGAGCCGAGAATGCCGGGCTTGAGTTTCATGGTCTGACAAACATGCCGTCCTCCGTGTACCCCCTCCTCACGGAAGCTTTCCCGCCGGTGGCCCGCCTCAAAACGGTTGTGGTATCGGGGGATGAAAAAATCTGCAAACCTGATCCGGAGATATACCGCCGGGCGCTTCGGCGGATGGACACGGATCCGGCGCGCACGCTTTATGTCGATGACACGCTGGTGAATGCGAATGCGGCGACAGAGCTCGGCATGGTGGCGCATCACTTTAAGGATGCGGCGGGCCTTGAGGCCCATCTCACAGATCTCAAAGTGTTCTGAGGGCCCTGATGCGACGTGCAGTGATCTTTGACATGGGCAACGTGCTGATCGACTGGAATCCGCAGGCGGTCTATGAGCACCATCTTACCGACCAGCAGGAGCGCGTGAGGTTCTTTACGGATCTGTTTCCCCGCATGCATCATACTGCGCATGACTCCCGGGAATCCTTTACCGACGCCCTAGCCCCGCTGAAAAACCAAGAGCCGGAGATGGCTCATCTGATTGAGATTTTTGAGTACCGCTGGCATGAGTTTGTGCGGGGACCTTTAGTCGACACGATTGATGTGCTGCATGATTTGGTCGCTGTGGGGGTGCCGCTTTACGGCCTGACCAATTGGCCACATCAGACCTGGCCGCCGCGCGCCCCGAAAGGGGCGCCGGAAGCCTATGACTTTTTGGACCATTTTGCCGATATTGTCGTCTCGGGTCAGGTCCAGATGCATAAACCGAATGACGATATCTACGACCATGCGCTTAAGCAGTTTGGGTTGCGGCCGGAGCATGCCGTCTTTGTGGACGATTTAAGTGAAAATGTCGCAACTGCAGACAGGCTGGGCCTTCACGGCATTCAGTTTACGGATGCTAGAGCACTTCGGGCGGAGTTGGAGGCGCTTGGGTTGCTTCGCAGCGGTTGATGGTCAAAAGTAGATGTTCAGTTCACGATAGAAGAGAGAACAGGTGAGATGGCTGACCGGTTCATGATCTACGGTGCAACGGGTTATACGGGCAGATTGTTGGCACGGTTGGCCCGGGACAAAGGGCTGTCTCCTTTGATTGCTGGGCGGAGTGAAGCCAAGCTAAAGAGTCTGGCCAACCAGTATGAGGCGGAGTTTCGAGCTTTTGACCTCTCAGACCGGACTGCCCTAGATGAGGCGTTGAACGAGGTTGACGTGGTCCTTCACGCAGCGGGTCCCTTTTCTGCGACATCGAAGCCTATGGTCGATGCGTGTCTGAGGACCGGGACTCACTATCTGGACATCACTGGCGAGATAAATGTTTTCGAGGCCTGTGCGCGGCGGGATGAAGCGGCCAAGGAAGCGGGTGTCATGATCATGCCGGGCGTCGGTTTTGATGTGGTGCCCAGTGATTGCCTGGCGGCCCATATGAAGCGCCGGATGCCGGAGGCGACCGATCTGGTTCTCGGTATCTCCGGGATCGGGACGGCATCACGAGGCACCTCCAAGACAATGATTGAGAGCATCGGTTCGGGCACGCGCGTGCGTCAGGACGGAAAAATTGTCTCTCTCGGTGCAGCACCACAAAGAGACATAAATTTTGGTGATGGCGACAAGCCCGCCGTCGGCGTCGGCTGGGGTGATGTGTCCACGGCTTATCATTCGACAGGCATTCCCAACATCACCGTCTATTTTGAGGCAAGCCCGCAATTGCAGCAAATGGCGAAGATGGGCGGTTTTATGCGCTTCATCTTGAGCCGCGGATTTATGCAACGCAGGCTGAAAGCCAAAATAGACGCAGAGCCCGATGGTCCAACGGAGCAGGAGCGTGCCGCTGGTTCCAGCGTCCTGATTGGGGAAGCCACCAATGAAGCGGGGGAAAAGGTTGTCTCTCGTCTTCGCACGCCAGAAGGCTATTCGTTGACCGTTCAGACAGCTCTGGATGCTGTGGAGCGGGTGCTTGGCGGTGAGGCGAAGCCTGGGTTTCAAACGCCCTCCATGCTGTTTGGACCGGACTACATCACCACGTTCGAGGGCTGCACGCGCGAGGATCTAAACGCCTGAGACTCGCAAAAGTGTGATGTCGAGCGCTTGCGGATTTCGTCCTGCACTCTATCTTCGAGGTTATGGAACTTCGACCCGCCTCCTTGCTCTTGACCATTAGGCTGTTGCTCATTGGGCTGACTTTTTCGGCCCTCGTCCCTGAAGCACACGCAAATGATGTCCGCGAGGTGGCTGATGCTGAAGCGGGCCCGGCAACGACAGCATCCGTCACTCTTGATCGGCTTTTTGCGCAGCTCGCTCAATCTAAGACCCCTGAAGATGCGAAGGTCGTGGAAGACTTGATCTGGGATGTCTGGAACCAGTCTGGCAGCATAAGCGTTGATCTGTTGATGAACCGGGCTCTGGAATCGATGGCGGCTGGCGACTATGAGAATGCTCTCACCTTTCTTGATGAGATTGTTGACCTGGCGCCTGGCTATTCAGAAGGCTGGAACAAGAGGGCGACCGTCCACTTTTTGAGAGACGATTATGCAAGTGCGCTCGCTGATTTGGAGGCGACGCTCGCACTTGAGCCACGCCATTTCGGTGCAATCGCCGGCTTGGCCTTGGTCCTGGAAGACCTGGGCGACAAGGAAGGCGCGCTAGATGCCTATCGCAAAGCGCTGAGCGTCTATCCTTACCTGGAAGGTGCGGGAGAGGCGGAGAGCCGCCTCACTGTGGAAATAGAAGGTCGGGGAATTTAACGCGTGACTTGGGTCTTGATTGTGGTGGCTGCCGCCTTTGCTTCTTTTGTCGCGTTTTCCTGGCTCAATGTTGTGCGCGCTGAACGCCGGTTCGGTCGTCACGGCCATCTTGTTTCTGTTGATGGTGTAGACCTGCATTATGTCGATGTAGGTCCTGACAATCCGGATGATAAAGTTCACGCGCCCATCGTTCTGATTCACGGTGCGAGCGGCAACCTGCGGGACTTCGAAGCGAGCATTCTTCCAGAGTTGGCGAAGACCCACCGCGTGCTGGCGTTCGACAGGCCGGGGCATGGATGGAGCGCGCGTCCGGATGAGGCCGACTCCCATGACCCAGCGCGCCAAGCGGCCCTTATCCACGGGGCGCTTGAGAAGATCGGTGTTGAGCGACCTGTGGTGCTGGGGCATTCCTGGGGTGGCGCGGTGGCGACCGCCTACGCACTCCAGTTTGCGGCAGATATGTCAGGTCTTCTGGTTTTGGCCGGTGCGACGCACCCATGGAAGGGACCTGTGGCTTGGTATCACCGGGTTCTTGCCAAGCCGGTATTGGGGTCGATTTTCCTCTGGCTGATCGTGCTTCCTTTCGGTCGCTTGCTTGCGTCCGCCGGTGTTCAATCAACCTTTACACCAGACAGCGCGCCGGATGGGTATGAGGAGGCGCTGGGCTTGTCGCTTCTGTTTCGGCCCGGTCACTTTCGAAACAATAGCGTTGATACCTCTAATCTCCGTTCCCATCTTGCTCGGCAATCAACGCAGTATGAGGGGATCACGGTTCCCACGATCATTGTGACGGGCAATCGCGATCAGACCGTATTGGCGAAGCTGCACTCATATGCGTTACATGAACAGATTTCGGGATCTGAACTCATCAAGCTTCAGGGCGTGGGCCACATGCCCCACCATGTGCGTCCCGATGTTGTTATTGACGCGCTTCAACGTCTCGCCAGCGGCAAAGCACCTGCTTCGGGCACACATGTGCATCCGCCGGAGACGGACGCACAAAAAGCAGCACTGGCTTGAGGTTCAACTATTCCGGCATTGCGGCGGCTGAGGAGCCGACATAGGCAACGCGGAGCATGTTGGTTGCGCCTGGTGTTCCAAGAGGCACGCCGGCCATCACAACAATGCGCTGACCCGGCTGAGCAAACCCTTCTTTAAAGGCAATGTGGCAGGCACGGTCCACCATATCGTCAAGGTCTCTCGCATCTTCCGTCAGGACGCAATGGACGCCCCAGACGAGTGCGAGGCGCCGGGCTGTTTCTTCAATCGGGGTCAGGACGACAATCGGCAGCTGTGGGCGTTCTCTTGCGGCACGAAGGCCTGTGGAGCCGGAATTGGTCCAGCAGACGATGGCGGCGGCATTCAGTGTGTCGGCAACAGAGTGGGCGGCGGCACTGATGGCGTCTGCCCCTGTCGCTTCCGGCTGTGTCTCGCGGGCATACATGATGCTCGGGTAGGTCGGGTCGGATTCCACTTGTGCGCCGATCCGGTTCATCATTTCGACGGCCTCGGCGGGGAAGTCGCCCGCGGCGGATTCTGCTGAGAGCATCACGGCGTCTGCCCCTTCAAACACGGCCGTTGCCACGTCGGATACTTCCGCTCGCGTCGGCAGTGGTGAGGAGATCATGGACTCCAACATTTGTGTGGCGACCACAACCGGCTTGCCGTTCCGGCGGCAGAGGCGGGTGATCTGTTTCTGCCAGCCGGGTACCTGCTCAATAGGAAGTTCGACACCAAGGTCACCGCGCGCCACCATCATGCCGTCTGCAATGTCGGCAATTTCCTGCAGGTGGGTGAGGGCGAGCGGCTTTTCGATCTTCGCCATAATGGCGGCGCGTCCGCGGGCGATCTTGCGTGCCTCAGCGACATCTTCCGGTCGTTGAATGAAGGAGAGTGCCAGCCAGTCGACGCCCAGTTCCAGCGCAAGCTCTGCATCCCGTCGGTCTTTGTCGGTGAGAGCGGTCAGCGGAAGCAGCGTGTCCGGCAGGTTGACGCCTTTGCGATTGGACAGTTTGCCGCCGGTGGTGACTTCGGTAATGGCATGACGCTTGTCGACTTCTTTGACCCGCAAGCGGATGCGTCCGTCATCAAGCAGAAGCTGACTGCCTTCTTCGATCGCCTCGAAAATCTCAGGATGGGGAACGCAAACACGCGTTGTATCGCCGGGCGTTTCATCCAGGTCGATCTGAAAGGACATGCCGGATTTCAGGTCCACACTGTCATTGGCAAATGTACCAACCCTGAGTTTCGGGCCTTGCAAGTCTGCCAGAATTCCGATGGGGCGGCCCAACTCTTCTTCGACGCCGCGAATGGTGCTGTGGACTTTGCGAAGACCGTCGGCGTCCAGGTGGCTCATATTGAGCCGGAAGACGTCTGCACCTGTCGCAAAGAGCGTGCGGATCATTTCCGCTGAGCTTGATGCGGGTCCGAGAGTTGCAATGATCTTGACGTTGCGCCGCCGCATGTTTCGCTTTTGCTCCTTTTTTGACCATCCAGATTGGCCTCCCCGATGGTCTTTGGGGATTCGTTCGTCCTTCTTGCGCTTCTTGACCCTGAAGGTCAAATGTCACGTGCTCAAGACAGATCGGCTGTCACAAGTCTAGTCATGAGCCGTCAATGTCTTGTTAATGGGGGCATTGTTCATGGGGCGCTTGCAGGCGGATTGTCAGGCTGAGACCAGAATTGCTCTGAAGTCATTCACATTTGTGAGGGTGGGGCCAGTGGTAATCAGGTCGCCGAGTGTTTGGAAGAAGGTCCCGGAGTCATGGCCCGCAAGCGCCATTTCGGCATCAAGGCCCAGTCTTTTTGCCCGTGAGAGGGTTCTGGAAGAAATAACAGCACCTGCCGGGTCGCTGACGGCGCCTGATCCGCCGTCGATCCCATCCGTGTCACAGGCAAGCGCATGAACATTGCGCTCGCCCTGAAGTTCAAGTGCCAGAGCCAGGGCAAATTCCTGATTTGGCCCACCGGCTCCATGGTCCCCGCCGAGGGCCACGGTTGCTTCGCCGCCGGAGAGGATAATGCGGGGCACGCCGGGGTTGGTGTGGGAGCGGGCCATGCGGGCATGGGACGTGGCAAGTTCAAGGGCGCTTGCTTCAAGTTCGTCGCCGACAATAGACACTTCGCATCCGGCTTCACGGGCCAGCGCCGCCGCTGCGCTGAGTGCGTGGGACCCGGTCGCGATGATCTGGAAATCGGCGTTGGCAAAACATGGTGCATCGGGGGCGGGCAAGGGCCGGTTTTGTTTGAAACACTCAATGATGGGCTCCGCGATGGGAACCCGGAAGTGTTCGATGATGTTCAATGCGTCCAATGCCGTGGTGCGGGCGGGGACAGTCGGGCCGGAGGCGATTACGCTTGGGTCATTGCCGGCCACATCAGAGATGGCAAGTGTGATGGAGCGCGCCGGATAGATCGCTTCCGCCAGCCGTCCACCCTTAATGCAAGAAAGATGTCTACGCACGCAGTTAATGTCTGCAATGGGCGCGCCAGTGGCCAGCAGTGCGCGTGTGAGTTTCTGCTTTTCTTCAATCTTGATGCCATCGGGTGGCAAGGAGAGGAGGGCGGACGCGCCGCCTGATAGAAGGACAACAGCCAAATCCTCTTCTCTCAGGGAATTGGCGAGAGACAGCATGCCCCGGCTTGCATTTTCGCCGGCACCATCGGGATAGGGGTGGCCCGCTTCGTGTACGGCGACATGATTTGTTGGCACCGTGTGCCCGTATCTTGTGATGGCAATCCCTTCGATCTCTGTGCCGGGCCAGCGTTCTTCGTAGAAGGCTTCAGCCTCCGCGGCCATCGCCGCAGCTGCCTTGCCAGCGGCGAGAATGACAAGGCGCCCTTTGGGTGGTGCAGGCAGATGCTTACGCAGGCAGGCAGCGGGCTGGACAGCCCGCACGGCGGCCTCGAACAGGTTCAGCAGAAATCTTCTTGGGTCTTCGTGAAGCGTCATCCTGAACGGTGCCCTTTCTGCGAAAGAGGGTTAGAGCCTGCGCAAGAGGGGTCAAAGCCTAGTGTCGCATTCCCGGTCCTGTCCGATTATAGTCCGGCCATGCCCGATATGAGTTCACTTCAGTCTACCAGCAAAACCGCCATAGATGCAGCCGCAGACGGCCCCCCTTTTGAACTGGTTAACCCTGATGGCAATCCGGATGTTTTGATCCTCTGTGATCATGCGTCCGCCGCTTTACCGTCGGCTTATGGGACTCTCGGTCTGCCTGCGACCGAATTTCACCGGCATATCGCTTATGATATCGGATGCGCGGAAGTGGTTCGCGCGCTGGCATCTCACCTCAACTGCCCGGCCATTCTGGGACGGTACTCGCGGTTGCTCGTGGATCTGAACCGTGGACCCGATGATCCGACCATCGTGATGAAACTCTCTGATGGGTCTGTGATCCCGGCCAACTCGGATGTGGATGGTTTTCGGAACCGGCAGGAGTTTCAATCCCGGATCGCACATTATCATGAGCCCTACCACGATGCCGTCGATGCACAGATCAAATCCGCTCTTGGTCAGAACCATGTGCCGGTGATTGTCTCGATTCACAGTTTCACGCCCTTTTGGCGGGGCCAAGCACGGCAATGGCATGCGGGTGTTCTCTGGGACAAAGATCCGCGTCTCGCTCTCCCGCTATTGCGCGCACTGAGCGATCAGGAAGGGCTGATCGTCGGTGACAATGAGCCCTATGGCGGGTTTTTGAAGGGCGATACGCTCTACCGGCACTGTACCCGGCGGGGCCTGCCTCACGCCCTGCTCGAAATCCGACAGGACCTGATCGACACTGAGAAAGGCCAGGTTGAATGGGCAGACCGGCTTGCCCGTGTGTTGCCGGTCCTCCTTGCTCAAGACGGTGTGCGTGAAATTGCGCACTATGGTTCACGCACAGACCCGGCCTAACGGTCCAACTCAGGACGAGACGCGATGGATGCACCCTCACTGACCCTTGGTATCGAAGAAGAATATCTTCTGGTGGATCGCGAAACGCGGGACCTGGTTCGAAACCCGCCAGATGCGCTGATGACACAGCTACACAAAGCGATTGGCGAACAGGTGACATCAGAGTTTTTGCGCTGTCAGGTCGAGGTTGGCACGAAAGTCTGTACTGAAATCGGGGAGGCACGCGCAGAGCTAGCACGGTTGCGGCGGCTGGTGGTGGAGGTTGCAGACGGATTTGGATATGCACCGATTGCTGCCAGCACCCATCCTTTCAGTCATTGGGATGAACAGGAACATACGAAGAAAGAGCGCTATGACACGCTCGCGCGCGATCTGGCCGGAGCGGCCCGCCGGATGGTGATTTCCGGCATGCATGTGCATGTGGGCATTGAGGATGATGATCTGCGGATCGATCTCATGAACCAGGTCCGTTATTTCCTGCCTCATCTATTGGCGCTTTCCACATCTTCTCCCTTTTGGCAGGGGGAAGATATGGGGCTGCAATCCTACAGGTTGACGATCTGGGATGCGCTGCCGCGCACAGGCCTGCCGGATACGTTTGACGGCTATTCAGAATATAATCGGCTGGTTCAGCAACTGGTTGAGACGGGCATCATTCCCGATTCCACCATGCTCTGGTGGGACATTCGTCCGTCCGGTCGGTTTCCGACGCTTGAGAGCCGGATTACCGATATCTGCACTCATCTCGACGATGGCATTGCAATTGCGGCGACCTACCAGGCTCTGCTCTCCATGCTTTACCGGTTGCGTCAGCAGAACCAGCGCTGGAGGCTCTACCCAGCGACGCTGATGGGCGAAAACCGCTGGCGGGCGCAGCGTTATGGGGTGACAGGTGATCTCATTGATTTCGGCAAGGGTACGCTGACACCGTTTGATACTCTATGTGATGAAATCATCGCCATGACTGAGGAGGATGCGGCCCGGCTTGGATCTCGCGACGAGATATCCCATATCAAAAGGATCGCACGGCGGGGCACAAGTGCCGACCAGCAACGGCGCATATATGCTGATGCTCTGAAAGGCGGCGGCGACACCCGCGAAGCGCTTGCAGGGATTGTCGACCATCTGATTGAGGAGACTGCTGCTGGACTTTGATGTGGCGGCCAGGAAAGGACCGGAGACATGGAAGGGCAAGAGATGGACAAATCAACCCAGACCGAGCTGGAGGCTGCAGCCTTTCGCCGGCTCGTATCTCATCTCATGGAACGTACAGACGTTCAGAATATTGATCTCATGATCCAATCAGGCTTCTGCCGAAACTGCCTTGCTGACTGGTACCGAGAGGCGGCTGAAGCGCAAGGTATTGAGATGAGTAAAGATGCGGCCCGCGAACATATTTATGGCGAGCCGTTTGCGGACTGGAAGAAAAAACACCAGACCGAGGCAACGCCAGAGCAGATGGCGGCTTTCAAGGCTGCTCAGGAAAAGCATTCCTGATCTGCTTCGCCGGGTCAGTCGCCCAGATAGGCTTCGCACTCCACCTCCAGAGCGCCACCCAGAGCAAGCCCGTTGGCTCCAAAGGCTGAGCGGGCCGGAAACTGACCGGGCTCGAAATAGGTGACATACACCTTGTTGAAGTCTGCCCATTGGCTCATATCGGCGAGCATGACGAGACATTTTGTGACATCTGCAAAGGACGCCCCGTTTGCTTCGAGGACGGTTTGGATATTGTCCATGGTTTGGCGAGCCTGAGCCTCCATACCGCCGGGAGCGAGGTCCAATGTCCCGGGGATATTCCCGATCTGGCCTGAGAGGTAGAGCATGTCGCCCACGCGCACGGCTTGCGAGAAGGGGAGGTTTGCGTCTGCCATGGAAGGGTCTGTATAGCGCTCAACGCTGGCAATTGCCGCTGTGGTCGCAAATATGGTTGCGATCAAAGTGAGAAAAGTTGTGCGCATGTCTGGCCCTCCCCGCCGCTGTTAGATGCTGACAGTTTTCTACCACGTTTGGTGTGCGAAATAATCCACAGGTTTATGAGTCCTGTCTCTTGCTGGCGCGTGGGGACGCCGATAAGGTGCGCGGCCTGAGAGTAAATGCTCCCAAGATTTTCGACACCAGTGCAGGGAACTGAGACACATGGCGGATGGTACCACGCCCGAAGGATCAACAACGATCGCTCAAGGTCAGTTGCGTTCCTTTGTTGAGCGCATTGAGCGGCTGGAAGAAGAAAAGGCAGCGCTCGCTGCAGACATAAAAGAGGTCTATGCAGAGGCGAAGGGCAACGGCTTTGATACGAAGACGCTGCGCAAAGTGATTTCGCTTCGGAAAAAGGACACGGCCGAGCGTCAGGAAGAGGAAGCCATGTTGGAGCTCTATCTCCATGCGTTGGGCATGCTCAACTAATTAGCTTTTCACACTGGCCTAGTCAGCTTTTCATACTGGCAATAAAAAAGCCCAGCGGCGCAAACCGCTGGGCTTCGCTTTTGCTCTTTTAAGAAAAATCAGAAAGCTGCGCGGATAAAGAAGCGTGCATTTGCACCTGGCAGCAGAACATCATCTTTCTTGAACGAAACATGATTTCTGATGTCATCGTCCAACAGGTTGGTGCCGACCAGGCCGACTTCGATTTGCCGGTCCGTTTCAGGAAGGGTGAAGAGATAGCTGCCTTCCACCTTCAGATCAGTATAGCCATTGGTTGCGGTTTCGTTTGTTGCAACATCATCCTGCTCTTCGGCTCTTAGCACGCCGATACGTGCGAAGAAGGCATCATCCTTGAAGTAGGCACCCAGACCATAGCGGACAGGTGGGATGCGAGGAACGTTGCCGCCACTGTTAAATTCGGCTCTGACATAGTCAAACTGAGTGTCAAAGCCCACTGTGCCATTGGCAACGGAGAACGCGTCCCAATAGCCTGACAGTTCAAGGCCATGGAAGTCGGCGTCCGCCTGTGAATAGGCAATCTGCGTCAGTTCGTCTTCAACGCCCGGGTTACCGTCGATGCCGCAGGTGTCGAATTCTTCACCGCAGACGAAGCCCGTGTTGCTTTTGAAGATGAAATCCTCGAACGATGTATAGAACCCGGCAATATCAAAACCGTAAGAACCGGTATCCCGTGCGAGGGTGAGTTCAAACGAGGTTGCGCTTTCCTTACCGAGGTTCGGATTACCGATTTCGAAGGTTTCGGTCGCCTCGTGTGCCCCTTTTGCAAACAGCTCAAGAAGGTCCGGTGCACGTTCCACATACTGCAAATTGGCGCCGAGCTTAATGTCGTTGTCAAACTTATAGACAGCTCCAACTGACCCGCTTATGGGCGTGAAGTCGAGGTCACGCCGGGTTCCAAAGTCAGCGGTTTCCGTGCCGGCAGGAAGTGTCACACCTTGAAGCGTCGGGAGAATGACGCCTAGCCCGTTCAGTGTGACGTGCTCAATGCGTGCGCCAAACTGAAGTGCAAGGTTGTCGCTCGTTTTCCATTCTTCAAACAGGAAACCGGCAACGAGATCGCGATCAGATGGGGCAATAAGCTCACCCCCTTCGCCGGTTGCACTCAGCTCCTGTCCGGACAGCTGAATGCCAAAGGCTCCTTCCACGGAACCGATCGGCGCGTGGGTAATCTCGCCACGCGCTTCCCATTCATCATTGTCGAAGCGTGAACCGACGGCGCCAGCGCTGCGGTTGACCTCATCATGGGTATAATCTGTAAACGCGCCGTCCAGTTTTACGCTGGAGATCAAGCCCTCCAGGTCCTCAAACACTGCGGAGCCTGAATATTTGGTCTGCTCCAGATCAATGAAGAGTTGTTTGGCCGCGGCTTCGCCGCCGGGGATGTCATATTCGCTGTCAAACTGGCTGATGGCAAAGCCGACATAGCCCATGTCGTGCATGAAGCTTGCGCCGATGGATCCGCCGATGCTGTCACGGGCACTGTTTGCCTGTGTGCCCTGCGGAGTGTCGTAATCATCGGCTGAACGTGCAAACAGGTCGACGTGAGATACGACCGGTCCGGTTCCAATCGTTACGGCACCGGCACCCTGGAAACCGTCATCGACGGTCGTATGATCCAGAAGGATGTTTCCCTCCAGACCGTTCTCAGGCTGGCGTGTCGGAATACGCTCATTCAGAACGCTGACAAGCCCACCAATGGCTGATGACCCATATCGCAGCACTGCCGGCCCGCGAATGACTTCGACCTTGTCGACTGACAAGGGATTGACAGGGACGGCGTGATCTTCGCTGAGGGCTGACACATCATGTGTGCCGATGCCGTTTTCCTGAATGCGCACCCGAGTGTTGTCGAGACCTCTGATAACGGGCCGGCTGGCACCCGGGGCAAAGGAGGATTGTGCAATGCCCGGCTTGTTGCCGACCAAACCACCAATGGTCACTGCGCCACTTTTAGCGATTTCGTCGCTGTTTATGATGGTGACAGGTGTTGCCAATTCATCTGTGGTGCGTTCCAGCGGCGTAGCGCTGACGACGATGCCGCGATGTTGTTGCGGTTCGGCAGCCGCATACTGAGTTGTGATGCCGGACACAAGAAGTGTAGTGGCCAGCAATTTGGATTTTAAGACGTGCGACATCGGTACCCCCAAGTTTGCACAAGCGAATTTTCACTTCGGCTACGAAGTGTCTGGTAAAATTTTGATGCGGCCTCTCTAAATGAGGCGCCGTCCCTTAGGACGTCTGGCAGTCGGCGCAGTGG
The DNA here is from genome assembly GCA_965248405.1 of Parvibaculaceae bacterium. Lineage (GTDB taxonomy): Bacteria > Pseudomonadota > Alphaproteobacteria > Parvibaculales > Parvibaculaceae > Mf105b01. The sequence goes on along the minus strand of OZ252104.1, from coordinate 2,592,274 downwards.
CCGACAATTTCAAATGTTCTTTGTTGCGGTTTAAATCCGGTTTTTCTTTGCCAGCCGGAGAGGAGATCACAGAGACCGTGGTCTTCAAGCTCTTCCACCTTCTGGCAGTTAGTACATATGGCAAAGACGGTTTCGTGCTCGTGTTTATGCCCGTCACAGGCGATGAAGGCTTTTAGGTTTTCCAGCCGGTGTACGCGACCTTCCGCGCGCAGACGTTCCAGCGCCCGGTACACAACCGGCGGCTTGGGCTTGGTGTCCCCAGGCAAAATGTCGATCAGGTCATATGCAGAAAGCGGATGGTTCGCCTCCTTCATCGTCTTGATCATGAGATCATCGTCTATCGCTCTGGCGCGTGCCATGCGTCCTTACCTTTCAATCGAAACGTATAACATACGTTATTTGGACCGGTGGGCATGGTCAAGGGCGCATTTGGTAATGGATGCGCTCCAGTGTTCAGGTCTGGACGGGAGTTAACGGGTGACGTCGAGTCCGAGGTCGCGAACCTTGCGATAGAGAGTTGAGCGTCCAATGCCGAGGCGCCGGGCGACTTCAGACATATGGCCCTTATATTTTTCAATGGCCATCCGGATGAGGTCCGCTTCAATGTCTTCCAGCTTGCGCAATTCACCGCCATCGTCTGTGACTGTAATGCCTTCTCCAAATGTGGAGCGGGCGAAGGCGGCAATGCCATTGGATGAGGGAGCGTTCGCGTCGCCCGTAATCATCGCCGGTTGCGGTTCTGCCTGGGCAATGGGGGCGGCGGGAGCTGCTGATACAATTGGTTCGTAGCCATCAACCTGGGCCGCGATTTGCGGGAAATCGGCGATGGTCAGCATGTCGCCATCACAAAGGACGATGGCGCGGAAGACGGTGTTTTCCAGCTGGCGCACATTGCCCGGCCAATCATAGGCCGCGAGCATGCCCATTGCGTCAGGCGCAACACCGGCAACTTTCTTGCCCTCTTCAGCCGCAATGCGCTGAACGAAGTGGGTCACCAGATCCGGGATATCTTCTTTTCTGTCACGAACCGGTGGCAAGAGAATGGGGAAAACATTTAGACGATAGTACAGGTCTTCGCGGAAGCGCCCATCGGTGACCATTTGGATGAGGTCGCGGTTGGTCGCTGAAATGAGACGGATGTCGACTTTCACCGGGCGTTTGGCGCCGATCGGGTCAACTTCGCCTTCTTGAATGGCCCGAAGCAGCTTTACCTGCATATCCAGAGGCAGTTCGCCAACTTCGTCAAGGAAGAGGGTGCCGCCATTGGCTTCCACAAATTTACCGGTGTGCTTTTCAGACGCGCCCGTAAAAGCCCCTTTTTCGTGTCCGAAGAGAATGCTCTCGATCAGGTTTTCGGGGATCGCACCGCAGTTGACAGTAATGAGCGGCCCACCAGCGCGGTCGCTTTCGCCCTGGATAGCGCTGGCGATCAGTTCCTTACCGACACCGCTTTCCCCTTCAATGAGGACGGGAATGTTGGATTGTGCGGCCCGGCGCCCGAGCTTGAGCACCGAGCTCATTGAGGGTGCGCCGGCGATGATGTCGTCGAAGGTGAGCTTGCCTTTGGCTTTCTTTTGGAGGCGGTTCACTTCACCCGCCAGGGCTGTCACCTTGAGCGCATTTCGAATCGAAACATAGAGCCGCTCGGGGCTCACCGGTTTCATGACAAAGTCGTCGGCGCCGGCCCGCATGGCCTTGACCACCGTTTCGACACCGGCCTGGGCCGTCAGAACAATGACGGGCAGCTCGCCGTGGGTAGGGGCGATAGCATCCAGTACTTCCATGCCGTCCATGCCCGGCATGACCAGATCAAGGATCATGCAGGAGATGTCTTTGCCATTGGGGCCGTTCAGAATATCGAGGGCAGGTTCACCCCCATCGGCACTCACAACACGGTAGCCATCGCGGCTGACGACTTCTTCAAGAATGCGGCGCTGTGCCGGATCATCGTCGACGACCAATACCGTTTGAGTCATGCCTACCTCGGGTTCCCCTGCCACCCCACATATCTGTGAGCAGCGAATCAAAAAACGATGCCACTGGAAAAGACAGAAGAGAGACATCTGCCTGCCAGCGGCTGTGGCCCAATATGGGTCAGACAGGTAAAGGCGGGTTTAAAGGTGGGGAGATTCGATCGTTTCGCCGCCGATTTTTTCGCCGAACGCTGCCGAAAATGGTTAATGTAGGAGTGGGGTGCGTAAAACTGTCACATTTTGGCCCTTAGGTGTTGCGGAGGGGTGACTCTGCGCTCGCAATTAAGGCTAAAACCTGAAACTACCTTGAGGACGTTGCCGTTACGTGCGACCAATTGGTTTCATGAACGGCATTCCGGTGGGGTCCGGGTCCTCCGTAGGTTCTACGGGGGGGTGTGCTTACAACGACGACGGAGAGTGGGATGAAAATTCTATCCCGGATGATTGCGGTAGGGGCGATGTTGGGTTTGGCCGCTTGCGGTACCTGGCATGCTGAGTCCTACCTCAGCGAGGAAATTTCAGGCAGTGACTTCAACGCCTGTCTCGCGCGGGAATATCAAGACCGTGCTACTTCAGAAGCATATGTTGATTGCGACTGGATCGACACAGCACGCATCGTAGAAAAAGGCCGCGCTGCAGCTGCCGGTCAGACGGTAATGCCGTATGACCCAGCGAATTTCGCAGTTCTGCCTGACGCACTTGGCGAATTGCAGGAAGGCCGTGCACGTCTTCTCGCAGCACTCGACAATGGTGGTCGCGAAGGTGACAACGCTTGTCAGTGTGCAAAAGCTCAGCGCTACTATGATGGTTGGGTTGAACAGGCCAGCGACAATGACATGGGCATTAACGGCTCCTACTTCGGTGGTGTCGGCGGTCCGGTTCAGCCAAATCGTGTTGAAGCAGAAAAAGCTGCTTTCTACGAAGCTCTTGCTGAATGTGAACAGGCTCCAGCTGGTCCATGGACCATCTATTTCGGTTTCGACAAGTCGAACCTGACAGCTGCTGCTCAGTCTGTTGTTGACGAAATTGCCAACACAGTTGGAAGCCGCTCCGTGAGCGTTGTCGGTCACACTGACACCTCCGGTAGCTCTGCTTACAACCAGGCACTTGGTCAGCGTCGTGCAAACGCAGTGTCTAGCGCTCTGCAGGCACGTGGGGCTGGTGTATCCAGCTCAACGACAACTGGTGAGAGCGATCTCGCAGTGTCGACAGGCGACGGTGTCCGTGAGCCTCTCAACCGCCGCGCGGTTGTGACGGTCGACTAAGTCGATCTACATAGATCTTGCGAAGGCCCCGGTCGATGACCGGGGCCTTTTCTTTTGGCGGAACGTCTTTTCTGCCTCCTTGCCTCTTTGAGTCTCTGCGCCAGAGGGCCATATTCCTTATTCCTTATCTGAGAGAGCAGTGAGCATTTTTATGGATATGAGTGCCTCCCCGACACCTGATCTTGGAGACCTGCCTGAATGGGACCTTCGTGTGTTCTACGAGGGGGTGGAAGACCCTAAAATCAAAGGCGATATGGCGGCTCTCAGAGCAGAGGTAACGGCTTTCGCAAAGGCTTATGAGGGAAAAGTTGCCAAGTTGGCGGCATCCGAAAGCGGCGGTGGTGATCTGGCTGGCGCCATTGCGCGCTATGAAGCGCTGGAAGACACCATGGGCCGGATCGCGTCTTTTGCAGGCCTGTTGTTTGCCACATCTTCGACAGTTCCTGAGCACGCACGCTTTTATGGGGACATGCAAACCGCCCTCACTGAACTCAATTCAGAACTCCTGTTTTTTGTGTTGGAGCTAAACAGTCTCGCGAATGAAGATGTCGGGCGGTTGGCTTCCTCCTCGCCTGCATTCGCCCGGTATTTGCCTTGGGTGAACGATTTGAGGCTTCACCGTGAGCATGACCTGAAGACCGAGGCAGAGCAGCTCATGCAGGATAAATCCCTCACAGGACGATCTGCCTGGACGCGGCTTTTCGATGAGACGATGGCGCGGATGCGGTTCGATTTTGAGGGAACGTCTCAATCGTTGGAGCAGGTGCTGGATAAGCTTTCCTATCCGGACCGTGCGCTCAGACAGAAAGCGGTCGAAGCCTTGACCGAGCGTTTTCAGCAGGACCAGCCGCTCTTCACGCACATTACGAATACGCTCTCCAAGGATCTGGAGCTTGAGGGCAAGTGGCGCGGATATGAAGATGTTGCCGCTGCCCGGCATATTGCCAATCGGGTGGAGGCGCCGGTCGTGGATGCGCTGACGCAGTCCGTGCAAGAAGCCTATCCGCGGCTCTCTCATCGCTATTATGCGCTCAAGGCGAAGTGGCTCGGTCTCGACAAGCTGGAGACATGGGACCGCAATGCCCCTCTGCCGGAAGAGAAGACAGACCTTATTCCCTGGGCGCGTGCGAAAGAGATTGTGCTCGGGGCCTATGGCGACTTTGCACCGGACTTGGCAGCTCATGCAGAGCCCTTTTTTGACAAGGGATGGATCAATGCCGCGCCGCGAGAGGGAAAAGCCGGTGGGGCTTTTTCACACCCCACTGTGCCATCGGCGAACCCGTTCATTCTGATCAACTATATGGGCCGGACTCGCGATGTCATGACCCTGGCGCATGAACTTGGACACGGCGTGCACCAGGTTCTGGCGGCTGGTCAGGGTGCTTTAATGGCAGAGACCCCGCTCACACTTGCAGAAACCGCTTCCGTTTTTGGGGAGATGCTCACTTTCAAGCGGCTTTTGTCCGAGACCACGGACGCGGCCTCTCGAAAAGCCATGCTCGCTTCTAAAGTGGAGGACATGATCAATACCTGTGTTCGCCAGATTGCGTTCTACACGTTTGAGCGGAAGCTGCACCTGGCGCGCCGTGAGGGGGAACTCACGGCGGAGGATATCGGGAAGATTTGGATGGAGGTGCAGACGACAAGTCTTGGTCCGTCGGTGCGGTTGTCGGAAGGCTATGAGACCTTCTGGTGCTACATTCCCCACTTCATTCATTCGCCCTTCTATGTCTATGCCTATGCCTTTGGGGATTGCCTGGTGAACTCGCTCTATGCGGTTTATGAATCCTCAGAGGACGGGTTCGAGGCACGCTATTTCGATATGCTGCGGGCGGGCGGATCTCGGAGGCACAAAGAATTGCTGGCCCCCTTCGGTCTCGATGCGTCAGACCCTGCCTTCTGGAACAAGGGCCTCGGCGTCATTGAAGGCTTTATTGATGAGTTGGAGACGCTTTCTTGAGCAAGCGCGACAATGAAGAAAACCGCTTGAGTGCCCGGGTCGCCCGCTATGCGAAAGTGGGCGTCAATGTGGGTGGTGTTGCCGCGAAGGTCGCGGGTCAACGCCTCATGGGCGGCGACAGTTCAGCGGACAAGAATGCGCAGGACCTGAAAGCGGCCCTTGGCGGGCTCAAAGGCCCGATCATGAAGGTCGCCCAGATGATGGCGACCATTCCGGAAGCGCTTCCTAAAGAATATGCGGCAGAACTTTCTCAGCTTCAGTCCATGGCGCCCTCTATGGGGTGGCCGTTCGTCAAACGACGGATGAGTGCCGAACTGGGCCCCGGTTGGAAGAAAAAGTTTGGTAGTTTCGGAAGAGAGGCGGCGGCGGCCGCGTCGCTCGGGCAGGTTCACAAGGCGGAAACGCTTGAGGGTTTACCTGTCGCCTGCAAGCTGCAATACCCGGACATGCAATCGGCGGTGGAAGCAGACCTCAGTCAGCTTGCGCTCATCTTCTCCATTCATCGGCGCATGGACGCGTCCATCGATACGAGCCAAATGGCCGAAGAGATCGGCTTGCGCCTTCGTGAAGAGTTGGACTATGGCCGTGAGGCGGCGCATATGCGGCTCTATGCAGATGTTTTTCGTGATGAACCGCGGATCACGGTGCCTGACGTGATCGACGAGCTTTCAACCGAGCGGCTTCTCACCATGAATTGGCTTGACGGCCAGCCGCTGCTCGATTTCGTGGATCATACATTGCAAGAGCGCAACCAGATCGCGGAGGCCATGTTCACGGCCTGGTGGTATCCGTTTAGCCATTACGGTGTGATCCATGGGGACCCGCATTTGGGCAATTACAGCGTGCGGGATGATTTTGGGATCAACCTGCTCGACTACGGCTGCATCCGGGTCTTCCCGCCGACCTTCGTGCAAGGGGTGATCGAACTCTATCGCTCTTTAGAAGCAGATGACCGGGATCGCTCTGTCGCTGCTTATGAGACCTGGGGGTTCCGCAATCTCTCCAACGAGTTGATCGATGTCCTGAACCTTTGGGCCGGCTTCATTTACGGGCCGTTGCTGGATGATCGGGTGCGTTCCATCGCAGACGGCATTTCACCGGGAGACTATGGCCGCAAGCAGGCGAGTTCGGTTCATGCGGCGCTTAAGGAGCATGGCCCTGTGACGCCGCCGCGGGAATTTGTCTTTATGGACCGCGCGGCGATTGGGCTTGGCGGCGTGTTCCTTCATCTCGGGGCGGAACTCAATTTCTACCGCCTCTTTAATGAGACGATCGCGGACTTTGAGTATGCGCAGCTTGAGCAACGCCAAACGAAAGCGCTAAACAAAGCCGGTGTTCCGTTGCCGGACTCCTCTGCAGGCTAACCAGAAGTACAGTTGATACATGACAGACGATCTTCTTGAAGAAACACTGCCGCCGGTTCCGCACGGCTATGAGCCGATGAACTGGGCTCGTGGCTTTGGCCGTCAGGTCGGCCCCTTGTATGAAAAGCTGGGGGAGGGCAAAGCCTATTCGCGGGCGTTTCGGGTTGAGGAGCATCACACGAATGGCATGGGCAATTGCCATGGGGGCATGTTGATGGTGTTTGCCGATATGGCGTTCGGCCATGCAGTGACCGTTGCTCATCATCGTTATTGGGTCACCGTTAGGCTTTTAACGGATTTCCTTTCTGCCGCGCGCCTGGGAGACTGGGTTGAAGGAACTGCTGAGATTACCGGCGAGGAAGACGATTTCTTCACCGTGACGGGCCGGATTTGGGTCGGGGAGCGCACGGTCATGACCGGCAGTGGCATTTTCAAAGCGCTCGGGGAAAGGCCGTCATAGTTTGACAGATAACAAGAAAAGCAAGGGCCTGGTTGTCGATCAGCCCGTCGATGAAAAAGCGTTTGATCTGGCACCTGGCGACAGTGTCGGCCCGGATGTGATCCAGGCCCCGGCCTGGTTTACCCGTGCCCTCGACACAGAGCCGGAAAGCCACACGGTCGATGTCGAAGGTTGTCCCATTCATTATCTGCAATGGGGTGAGCGCACGAAACCCGGTCTTCTGCTGGTTCACGGAAACGGGGCCCATGCCCGCTGGTGGTCCTTCATTGCGCCTTTCCTGGCTCGGGAATATTCCGTCGTTGCGATGGACCTGTCCGGTATGGGCGATAGCGGATTCCGCGACACTTACACGGTTGAGATGTTCGCTGAGGAACAGATGGCGGTCTGCGAAGCGGCCGGGTTCTTCAACAATTCTGAACCTCCCATCATCGTCGCCCATTCATTTGGCGGATTTGTCACGATTATGACGGGTGCGCTTTATGGCGACCGGTTGGCTGGCACAGTGATTGTCGACAGTCCGGTGAACCCGCCGGACCGCCCGGGAGGGCCACCGGACCGGAAAGTGCGCCCCCACAGAGTCTACAAGACGCTGGAGGAGGCGGTGTCTCGCTTCAGGTTGGCGCCGCCACAGCCGTGTGAAAACCTCTATGCGACCGATTATATCGCCCGGACCTCCCTCAAACGGGTGGAAGGGGGCTGGACCTGGAAATTTGACCCCAAAATCTGGCAGCGCTTCGAAATTGGGGACACGGCCGGCCGATTGAAGGCTACAAAGTGCCGAATCGCGCTGATGAGGGGCGAATATTCGGTCCTTATGCCCGTCGAAATTGGGGAATATATGTTCGATTTGCTGGGCCGGGCGGCACCCGTGATCGAAATTCCCCAGGCCCGCCATCACGTTATGTTGGATCAGCCGCTCGCATTTGTCGCCGCGATCCGGGCCCTTTTGGCGGATTGGGAACATTCTGACCCAACACACCGGGTTGGCTGAATATCTCTGTTCTTCTGTCTGATCATTTTCGGCTAAACTTAGTCGGCGGGCGAAGGTTGCTGGAGGGGCGGCTTTTGCTATAGTCCCGCGCAAATACGCTGTTTTTTGAAAGGCATAGGGCAATGAGCGAAGGTAAATCCGATAACGTCTGGGGTGCGGATATGGACGTGGCAGAACATGAGCGCACGTTTGACGGTTTTGTCGCTTTCACCAAGTACGGCATCATCGGATGCACGGTACTTCTAATCCTGATGGCTGTGTTTCTCCTCTAGTCAGGTCTCTTTTTCGTGAGGTCGGTTGCGAAGACGCGTGCCGCTCCTCATGTGGTTCAAGCATTAACATTGTGCAATCGAGGTGGGACGTGTGTGTTGTCGCGCTCCCACTATTAGGCAACGGCGTCGAAAAGAACGTCCGTGGTGAAAGGGTGGCGATTAATCCATGAAGCTCGCAATTCCCAAGGAAAGAATGGAAGGGGAGCCGCGCGTCGCGGCCTCTCCCGAAACGGTGAAAAAATACACCGCACTTGGTTTTGACGTGGTCGTCGAAACGGGTGCAGGTGCTGGGTCTCATATCTCTGACGATGAATTCAAAGAGGCCGGTGCCAGCATTGCAGGATCGTCTGCCGATGCCATCAAGGATGCCGACGCGGTGTTTGCTGTGCGCGGTCTTGATGATGAGCAACTGGGTGCCATGAAAAAAGGCGCGCTGCTGGCTGCGATCCTCAACCCATACGGGAATAAGGACCGGGTGCAGAAATATGCGGATGCCGGCATTGTGGCGATTGCCATGGAATTTATGCCGCGTATCACGCGGGCGCAGTCCATGGACGTGCTGTCCTCTCAGTCGAACCTCGCGGGCTATAAGGCTGTACTTGAGGGGGCGAATGCCTTCTCCCGCGCCATGCCGATGATGATGACCGCGGCGGGCACGGTTGCTCCGGCCCGTGTCTTCGTGTTCGGCGCTGGTGTGGCAGGCCTTCAGGCGATTGCGACGGCCAAGCGTCTTGGTGCCATTGTGAGCGCGACGGATGTTCGTCGCGCTGCAGGTGAGCAGATTGAAAGTCTCGGCGGTACCTTCATCATGGTTGAGAGTGATGAAGAGGATGGCGAGACAGCTGCAGGCTACGCCAAGGAGATGAGTGAAGACTATAAGCGCCGCCAGGCAGAGCTTGTGGCCGAGCACATCAAAAAGCAGGACATTGTCATCACCACTGCTCTCATTCCCGGTCGCGCAGCCCCCGTGCTGGTGTCGGAAGAGATGGTGAAAAGCATGAAGCCTGGCTCAATCATTATCGACCTGGCTGTTGAGCAGGGGGGTAACTGCCCGCTCTCCAAACCAGGTGAGACGGTTGACGCTCATGGGGTCAAGATTATCGGCATGACCAATATGGCCGGCCGCTTGCCCGTTGACGCTTCATCGCTTTATGCGAAGAACCTGCTCAACTTCATTACGCCCCAGATCGATCAGGAAGCAAAAAGCCTGAAACTTGATTGGGAAGACGAAACTGTTACCGGCACGGCCCTGACGCGCGACGGTGCGATCATCCATCCGGCCCTAACTGGGGAGACTGCATAATGGGTGAGATTGCTCCATTCATCTTTCTGTTCTCGATCTTCGTGATGGCCATCTTTGTTGGCTATTACGTGGTCTGGTCCGTGACGCCAGCTCTTCATACGCCGCTCATGGCTGTGACGAACGCTGTGTCCTCCGTGATTATTGTCGGCGCCGTGACCGCTGTTGGTGTGGAAGCGCTGAGCGAAGGTGCCACGGTTTCCAAGTGGCTGGGCTTTGGCGCGGTGGTGTTGGCATCGGTCAACATTTTTGGCGGCTTTCTCGTCACGCAGCGCATGCTTGCCATGTACAAGAAAAAAGAAAAGTAAGGAGGCGACATCATGTCTGCGAACGTAATCGCACTGCTCTATCTCGCCTCTGGCGTACTCTTCATTATGGCCCTTCGGGGTCTTTCCTCACCTGAAACGTCCCGTCAGGGGAACGTCTATGGCATGGTCGGGATGGCCATCGCAGTTGGCACAACGCTGACGCTGCTGCAATCCACGACAAGCCTTACCTGGGGCATGATCGCCGGTGGTATCGTACTCGGTGGCGGTGTTGGCGCGATTATCGCCAACCGGATCGCCATGACGGATATGCCGCAGCTTGTGGCAGCGTTTCACTCGCTTGTGGGCCTTGCCGCCGTGCTGGTGGCCTGGGCTGCCTTCATGGCGCCTGAAGCCTTCGACATTGGCGTGGTCGGTAACATCAAGACCGCCAGCCTGATTGAGATGTCCATTGGGGTCGCCATTGGCGCCATCACCTTTTCGGGCTCCGTCATCGCCTTCGCAAAGCTCAACGGCAACATGTCAGGTGCGCCGATCATGCTGCCGGGGCGGCATCTCATTAACGGATTGATGGCGGCGGCCATCGTGGGCGGTATTGCCTACATCTGCATCGATCCGGCCAACCAGACAGTTGAGATGTTCCTGATCGTGACGCTTCTGTCGTTTGTGATCGGGTTCCTGATCATTATCCCGATTGGCGGCGCTGACATGCCGGTGGTTGTGTCCATGCTGAACTCCTATTCCGGTTGGGCGGCAGCAGGCATTGGCTTCACCCTCGGCAATATGGCGCTCATCATTACGGGCGCCCTTGTGGGCTCGTCCGGGGCGATCCTCTCTTACATCATGTGTAAGGGCATGAACCGCTCATTCATCAGCGTGATCCTCGGCGGCTTTGGCGGTGAAGATGCGGCTGCCGGTGGTGGTCACGTGGAAACCCGTCCTGTGAAGCAGGGCTCTGCGGATGATGCTGCCTTCATCATGAAGAACGCGTCCTCCGTCATCATCGTGCCGGGCTACGGCATGGCGGTGGCGCAGGCCCAGCACGCGCTTCGCGAAATGGCGGATGAGCTGAAAAAAGAAGGCGTTAAAGTCTCCTACGCGATCCACCCTGTGGCGGGCCGTATGCCAGGTCACATGAACGTGCTTCTGGCGGAAGCCAATGTGCCCTACGACGAAGTGTTTGAACTGGAGGACATTAACAGCCAGTTCACCCAGGCCGATGTGGCCTTCGTTATTGGTGCGAATGACGTGACCAACCCGTCTGCGAAGACAGACCCGTCAAGCCCGATCTTCGGCATGCCGGTTCTGGATGTTGAGAATGCGTCGACGGTTCTCTTCATCAAGCGTGGTATGGCCGCAGGCTATGCTGGCGTGGAAAATGAACTCTTCTTCCGCGACAACACGATGATGTTGTTCTCGGATGCGAAGAAGATGGTCGAGGACATTGTGAAAGCGCTTTGAGGGTGCTTTGACGTGCCCCTTTTTGACGATTGGGACGTCACATGCGAGTTTGGAAAGGGCGGTGGAGACACCGCCCTTTTTCTTTTGGGGGAGATGACGCGTTTTGGGGACGCCGCTTGAGCACTTAATGCCGATGCCGGTCTCTGTGCGTGGGGACACGGGTGTCTGTGTTCTGCGTGACCTCACCGTGCGCGGTCTCTCTCCGCGGTTGACGTCGGCTTTGGACCGGTTTTGCGACCGTCTTCAGAAGCGCTTTGACGCGCCCCTGCCGAAAGGGCAGACGGGTGACGCCTCCTCCATCATGGTTGACGTCGGAGATGCGTCTTCGCAGATACCCATGCCGGATATGGAGGAGAGCTACCGGCTTACCGTGTCGGTTGACGGCGTTCGTCTGGCGGCGCCTACAGAGATTGGGGTGATACGGGGGCTGCAAACTCTGCTTCAACTCGTCGTCCATGAAGAGGGTGTGTGGCAGCTTCCTTGTTGTGAAATTGAAGATTGCCCGCGTTTTTCCTGGCGGGGCATGTTGCTCGACACGTCCCGGCATTTCATGGGCGTGGAGCATGTGAAGAGGCTGCTCGACTGTATGGAAGTGGCCAAGCTCAACGTGCTCCATTTCCATCTGGCCAATGACCAGGGCTTTCGCATGGAGTGCGAGACTTTCCCCAAGCTTCATAGAGAGGGAAGCGAGGGAGAATATTATAGCAAGGCTGACATGCAACAGCTGATCGCCACCGCAGCAGATCGCGGTATTCGTGTCGTGCCGGAGTTTTGTCTGCCGGGGCACTCCGTCTCGTGGCAGGTGGCCTATCCTGAGCTTTCCGCTTCTGATGATCCGCCGACACGGATTGGCGAAACGCGGGGCGCCTTTTCCATTCCCATCGATCCGGCGCGGGAAGAGACCTACGCCTTTATTGAGCGCTTTGTTGAAGAGATGGCGGCAGTTTTTCCCGATCCGTTTTTCCACACTGGTGGCGATGAGGTGAACCCGACCGCCTGGAAGGAAAACCCTGCCATTAAAGCTTTTATGGACGAGAAAGGGTTTAAGGGCGGGCGCGATCTGCAGGCCTATTTCACCGGACGCTATGCGGCACTTGTGACGAAGCACAGCAAGACACCGATCGGATGGGAAGAAATCCTGCACACTAATGCGCCAACGGACGTGATTGTGCACCTTTGGAAGGATGGCGCTTATGGTGCTGACCTGGCGCGCCATCCCGTGCTCACCTCCTGGAACACCTATCTCGATCTGCAGCAGCCTGCCGATTGGCTCTACGGCAAAGACCCACTTGACTTCACGATTGATGGGAAAGCACCCCCGGACGAGCTGAACATGGTTGGTGCGGAGATGACCAATTGGGCGGAGACCATTGATGGGGACAATCTGGACATGCGCACATGGCCGCGCGGGGCGGCCATTGCCGAGCGGTTCTGGAGTCCGCGCGCCTATTGTAATGAGCGGGGGGCAGAGACCCTCTACCAACGCTTGAAGCTTTTCGAGCCCTGTTTGACGGCTGCGGGGTCCCGCCATGAAGGTCATGCGGCGCGTGCCTGTACCGATCTCTATCAGGGCGCTGACCAGAAGATGCTCAGACGGTTTGCCGAGGTGATCGAACCTGCGGCTTATCCGTTCCTGCGCCGGCGGCGCTTACTGCTTGAGCGTTCCTTGCCACGGCTCTTTCCAGTCTCTGATGTAGAACGTTACTCGGACATGCGGCGTTTCGTCGATCATCTGCCGGCGGAGAGCACGCAAGGCCGTCAGTTTCGACTGGATGTGGAGAGTTTTTCAGTTTCTGGTAACAGCGAAACTGCCCGGAGCCTCGCGGAACGGTTGCTGGATTGGGACGCGTTGGCGGCAGAGGTTCGGGTGTCTGCGCGCACGGTCCCGGCGATGCGCACAGACGGTCTTCCACGAATAGCGATTGGCTTGGGGCGCATTGCGCGGATTGGTTCCCAGTCGCTCCGTGCACTCCAGCAAGGGCGACGTCTCTCGCCGCTTCGGGCCTGGTGGTATCGACGGTGCCTCAAAGCCTATGCCTATGAGGTTTTCTACCTCGATAAGGGTGTGTTGCGCCGCATTGTCCGCGACTTGCGGAAACCAGATGTTCTCAACCGCCACAATATTGCAATCCTGCCGGGTGTTTCCCATCTATTGCGGATGGCTTCCGGGGGAGGACGTTAGGGATGGACATTTATCACGGGTGGTGTGATCTCAAAGAGGGGGTGAGTGATATTGAGTTCGCTGATGCCTTTACGACCTACATGGAAAAGCTGAAGTCCGACGGGTTTATCGAGGCCTATCGTTTGACACGCCGCAAACTGGGGCTCGGCGGCGACGGGTTGGGCGAATTTCATTTCATGATCGAAGTTGAAAATCTGGCACAGCTGGATGAAGCGTTTGGTCTTGTGGCGTCCCGTGCCGCTCCTGTCGAAGGCATCCACCATGCCGTCAACTCTTTGGTCGGGAGCATTCGCTTTGCTCTCTATCGTGATTTCCCGGACCCCGTGCGCGTTCAAGGTGAAGAACTCTTCTGATGACCCTACCTATTGTTCGAGTAGCCGAAACCGATGATCACGGTTTTCTCGCCGCCTGTATGGGTGGTTTGCAGGAAGCGGAGATTGAGATTGAAGCGAACCGTAGCTCTGTTGCCGCCGCTGCGGAACCACATCTGAATTGGGTGCTCGAACAGGTCGCGTCAAAGGACGGTGCCGTTTTTGTTGCGGAGTTTCAGGGAGAGCGGGTTGGATGTCTTCTATGCACTGTCGATGAAGACAATGGCGAGTATGTGAAGCCTGCACATCGCCGTTATGGCTATGTGAATGATCTCTTTGTTGGAGCGAAGGCCAGAGGCCAAGGCGTCGCTGATGCGTTGATGGCGGCAGCAGAAGAGTATTTCCGCGAGCGCGGTCTCACCAATATGCGTCTTGGCGTGTTGAGCGAAAACAAGCGGGCGCGGCGCTTTTACGAGCGTCTCGGCTGGCATTCCTATGAGCAGGTGTACCGCAAGAATCTGTAGCTTACTCTCTGCGGGCATTTGTTTTTCTAAAGAAAACTGTTTATCTAATTAGCATGTCTAAAGCTTCTTCTCAGAGCGGGTCCCGAGGCGCTGGCCGAAGTCGCGCGGCGATCCGAACGATCCTGAAGAATTCAGGCCCTGCCGACGCCTCCTCCATGGCGGAGGAACTGGGCGTTGCCCCCATGGCCGTGCGTCAGCACCTCTATACGATGCAGGAAGAAGGGCTGGTTTCGTTTGAGGAAAAAGCGGAGGGGCGGGGACGTCCGACCAAATATTGGGCGCTTACTGAGGCGGCAAATGCCTATTTCCCTGATGCCCATGGGGATCTTGCGGTCAGCCTCCTCACTGAGATGAGGGAGGTGTTTGGCGAGGACGGCCTGGAGCGGCTGCTTGCTGCCCGGACGGAGGATCAGAAGAAGAGCTATAGGAAGCGGCTCAAGGGCGCGGACAGTCTTGAGGCGAAGCTCTCAATTCTTGCCGACATTCGCTCTGAGGAGGGCTATATGGCGTCCTCAATGGCCGATCCGGATGAGGAAGGAGCCTTCCTTCTTTTGGAGAACCACTGTCCTGTCTGCAGCGCAGCGGCGGTGTGCCAGGGCTTGTGCAAATATGAGCTGGAGCTCTTTCAGAGTGTTGTGGGTCGGGGCGTTGAGGTCACCCGCCAAGAGCATATTTTGAGTGGGGCACGGCGCTGTGCCTATCGGATTTGCCCTAAAGGCGCGTCACGTTCATCCAGGGCCAAAAAAACGCGCTGAGGTTGCGCGATTTTTGGCACTTTACACTTGTTTCAAAACGGATGACGCGCCCTTAACGCAAAAAAGCCGCCCGATAAGGCGGCTCATTTGGCTTTTCGCTGGAAGCAGTTCGCTTAGCGTTTCTTCCCGGGAAGAAGACCTTCGCGCTGTGCGCGCTTACGGGCCAGTTTCCGGGTCCGGCGAACAGCTTCGGCTTTTTCGCGCGCACGCTTTTCAGATGGCTTTTCGTAGAAATTCCGCAGCTTCATTTCGCGGAAAATCCCCTCACGCTGCATCTTTTTCTTCAGCGCTTTGAGAGCCTGATCAACGTTATTGTCGCGAACGAGTACCTGCACGAGCTATCCCTGCCTTTTCCCAATTGGGTCAGAAATGCCAAAATTGGCCGAAAACTGCGGATTATCACCGCAAACCGCCCCGGCAGAGCGATCCCTGCTGAGCGAGGCCGGATAGGTAGCAAAAGAATCGAGGCCTGTCCACCTCAAGACCCCCGAAAATGGCCCGATTCTTCGGTCATGTGACGCCGGTTTTAGGCGGAGGTTTCTAAATCTCAGGTCTGAGGCTGATTGCGGGCTTTACGGCCTAGACGAGTTGGGGGGCGTGAGCCCATATTCCCTCCATGACGATCAGAAAAATAGCCCGTATGGGCCACCCCGTCCTGCAGGGCGAGGCGGCGCCTGTTTCCGATCCCACAGCACCGGAAATCCTGGACCTTGTGCGCGACATGATTGAAACGATGGAAGACGCGAACGGGGCAGGGCTCGCAGCGCCTCAGGTCTATGTGCCGCAGCGTGTCGTGATCTTTCAGGCACCGGGCGCCCGGGCGACAGCAGAGATTGATGCTGAAGAAGAGTTTGATCCGACTGCTCCGCTCACGTTTCTGATCAACCCGGAAATTGAGCCGGTTGGAGAAGAACTGGAGCTCGGATGGGAAGGATGCCTTTCTGTTCCCGGCCTGCGGGGTCTGGTTCCACGGCATCGACGGATTGTTTACCGGGGTGTGGATCTGGACGGGCAGCCGATTGAACGGCGGGCGCAGGGCTTCCATGCGCGGGTGGTGCAGCATGAATGCGATCATCTGGACGGCATTTTATATCCGCAGCGCATGCCGGACATGCGGGCACTGATCTTTGAGAGTGAAGTCAAACACTGGCTCGAAGAGACGAGTGAAAAGGTATCTGACGATGACTGAAGCAAAGAAGACCAAAGCAAAGAAGACTGAGCCCAAAACGGATCAGCTTGAAGGCGTGCGTGCGAAAATCCTTGAAGCGGCGCTTCCGGATGTTCCCTTTGATGGCTGGACGGGCGCTTTGTTGTTGCGAGCGGCGAAGGCAGCTGATGTCGATCACGGTCTTGCCCGCTTGGCTTTTCCCAATGGTGCACGGGACTTGGCGGAATACTTCCTGAGCGACGGCGACCGCCGGATGATTGAACGCTTGGGCGAAACCGATCTTGCCTCAATGAAGATCAGAGAGAAGATCACCTTTGCCGTGCGGACCCGACTTGAGGTGGACGCGGACAATAGAGAAGCCCTTCGCCGGGCAAGCACATCGCTTCTCATCCCCCCTGCTTCAGGCAGTGCAGCAAAGTCTCTCTACAACACTGTCGATGCGATCTGGGTTGCGATCGGGGATACCTCGACCGACTATAATTTCTACACGAAGCGGGCGACGCTCGCGGGTGTTTTCACCACCACTCTCGCCTGCTGGTTTGCGGATGAGAGCGAGGCCCACGAAGACACGTGGGCATTTCTTGATCGCCGTATTGCTGATGTGATGCAGATTGAGAAAATCAAAGCACAGGCAACAAAAGTAATGGACGCGCTGCCAGACCCGTTGGGGCTGATTGCGCGGTTGCGTTACCCTGCGTCAAACTGAGGCGGATTTGCCGGGAGCCCGGCGCCGATATCAATCCAGGTAAGGTCGAGGATTTTTGCGGCCACAATGGAGCGAGCCTGCTCGTCTTCATACGTCACTGTTCTCTCGCGGGAGTGAACACTAACGATGCGGTCCGACTGGCCTTCAGATTTCTGGAGCGGCAGATAAAGGCTCTCAACGACGGCCCGTTTGCCGGTGCTGTAGACGTTCTCGTAAACTGCGATGGCTCCGGCGGGCTGAGATACGATCGTTTGCAGGATCTGCGAAACCACGGTGCGCGTTTCCGGGGCTGTCATCTCTATTAGATTATTGCCGGTGGGGTCCTCACCCATGCGTTCGGCGATCGCTGTGCCCGCCAGCCGATACTGAATGTTCGTGGCATCAATAACATCCAGAATGGCAACATCCTTCAAAATATAAGCGATCTGCGAAGGGTCTATATCGCTGGCACTAGGCATGAGCCTGTCGCCACGAACGGTCTCCCAAAATTCAGACAATGGTCTTAGAGCAGGATTGTGAACCTGATCCGATATCTTACCGCTTGATGATTTGGGGCTGCCCTCTTTGTTGTTTTCTTTTTTTGTCATGGTCCCCCGACCCGTACGCAATACTACTCAAGCTGAGGTCAAATAAAGACGTCAGCCGACTCAACTATAGGTGACAGTTTCTCAGTTTCTGTCGTGAATGGGAATGACACTATTTTTTAAATAGATAGGTCGGGTGGTCTAGCGGTGCTAGTTACTCAGACTTGGTGAAACCGCTGTTCAAGTCTGTGATGTGTCCCATCTTTCGCCCCGGGCGGGCTTCATGCTTGCCGTAGAGGTGGACTGCGCGGTGCGACGTAGCGGCATGCTCACACCATTCGTCCACTTCCGCACCGATCAGATTGGTCATGACTGCGTCACTATGACGGGCCGGGTTCCCCAGCGGCCATCCTGCAACAGCCCTGATGTGTTGCTCAAATTGACAGACAGTGCAGGCGTCTGATGTCCAATGGCCCGAATTGTGGACGCGTGGCGCGAATTCGTTGACGCATAATGTGTGCGTATCTCCATCCGCAAGAACGAAAAACTCTACGCCGATCACGCCGACATAGTCGAGGCCGTGAGCGATGCGTTCCGATATCTCGCGGGCACTTTCAGCAATTGATGCGTCGATTGCCGCAGGAACAGTCGTTGTGTGCAATATGTGATCCCGGTGGACATTTTCACCAACATCATAGGCTGCGGATGTTCCATCCAAGGCGCGGGCCGCGATGACGGAGACTTCCTTTTCAAAAGGCATGAAGCCTTCAAGAATTGCTGGAGCGCCGGCGATGGCGTCAAACGCTGCGGCAGCTTCAGATGGGTCGTTTATTTTGACCTGGCCCTTGCCGTCATAGCCGAAGCGCCGGGTTTTCAGAACAGCGGGTGTGCCCAATTTGTCCAGGGCGCTGACAAGATCGTCCAGCATATCAACCTGTGCATAGGGCGCGGTTGCGATGCCGAGATCGTTCAGAAAGTTCTTTTCATCCAGGCGGTCTTGGGAGGTTGCCAACGCTTTTGGACCCGGGCGCACCGGTGCGTGCTCGCTCAGGATGCGGGCGGTTTCTCCGGGTACGTTTTCAAACTCGTAGGTCACGACGTCGACGGCATCAGCAAAGGCGATCAGAGCGGCTTCATCTTCGTATGCTGCGCGGGTCGCATTGCCGGCGACTTCTGCGGCGGGGCTTGTTTCTTCAGGTGCATAAATGTGAACGCGCAGACCCAGTTCCGCCGCTGCGAGAGCGAGCATTCGGCCAAGCTGACCCCCGCCCAAAATACCGATGGTGCTGCCGGGAGGAAGCGGTGCTGCGGGGTCCCGGTCAGACATTGCGATCCGGGGTTTCTGCGACAGCATCTGTCTGCGCCTGACGCCACGCATCCAGGCGTGTTGCAAGTCCCTCGTCTTGCAGAGCTACAATGCTCGCGGCAAGAAGAGCGGCATTTTTTGCTCCGGCATCCCCAATCGCGAGAGTGCCTACCGGGATACCCCCCGGCATTTGCACGATAGAGAGCAGGCTGTCTTGTCCGCTCAGCGCTTTAGTTTGAATGGGTACGCCAAGGACCGGCAGGGACGTCATTGATGCGGTCATTCCCGGCAGGTGAGCAGCACCGCCTGCCCCTGCGATGATTACCTGAAGACCTCTGGACTTTGCTGTCTTGGCATAGTCAACCATGCGGTCCGGTGTGCGGTGCGCTGAGACAATCTTCACTTCATGAGGAACCTGAAGTGTTTCCAAAATGTCGGCAGCATGTTTGAAGGTCGGCCAATCGGACTGGCTGCCCATAATGATGCCGATGAGAGGGGGTGCGTCGGTCATGCTTCCGGTTCCGTTTGCGTGCCGCGCAAGGCGCCGGAATGGCCGATGGTGCGCGGAAAGCGGCGGATTATAGGCATGGGGTTCTGCTTGGCAAGCAGTCTGGGGCGGGCGGCTGGGGTCGTTGTATCAGGGGGTAGCGGCGCACCAGCCTTCGCCCTATTCTGGGCCGAAAGTCACGCCGAATCACTCAGTTTTCTGCGGATTTGTCAGAAACAGGGGTGAAGCTCAAAAAGGGGGCAGGCGATGAAGATCAGTGAGAAACGGCCGGTTGGGCGAACAACCATTCGCTCCGGAGCCGCGCCCACCGCGACCACAGCCCCATCCGATGTGGTGGGCGTCGATGGTCGTGTGATCAAAGACAGTACATCGATTATGGGTATTCCCGAAGCGGAACTGACCCCTAGCGTGCGCACTGCCATCATGACCCTGATGGGTGAGGTGGACAAAATGCGCAAGGAAATGCGCTCCGTGCGGGAACGGTTGCGGAGTGCCGAGGCGCTGGCAGATCATGATGCGCTGTTGCCTCTTCTCAACCGGCGGGCATTTGTGCGGGAATTGTCGACGGCAATCTCGTACGCCAAGCGCTATCAGACACCTCTTAGTCTTCTTTACATTGACATTGATGGTTTCAAAGCGATCAACGATACCCATGGCCATGCGGCAGGGGACGCTGTGTTGAATGATGTCGCGCGCAAGATTATCGCTCATATCCGCGAGTCGGACATTGCGGGGCGTCTTGGGGGTGATGAGTTTGGGATCATCCTGCCGCATGCGGCAGAGAAGTCGGCGCGCGCTAAAGCGAGCTCGATCTCTGATGTTGTCGCCCGTGACCCTGTTCTCATGGAAGGTCAGAGTCTGGCCGTGACGATTTCTATCGGTGCGGTGATGATTGGTCCGGATGATGAAGCGGAAAGCGCTTTGGCACGGGCGGACAAGGCGATGTACACCGCCAAGCGTTTTTCGCGATCCTCTCACTAACACCGGTTGCTGATTTAAACGTCAGGCGATGATATCGGGCGTCAGCCGGTCTTCGATTTCCAGCACCCGGTCGCGAAGGGCCAGCTTTTTGATCTTCAGGCGGCGCAGCTGCAAGTGGTTCGGGTAAGGCATGGCTTCCAATGCCTGAACCGCTCCATCAAGGTCTCGATGTTCCTGCTTCAGTTGGATGAGCTCTTTTCTGAGTTCTGCTTCGTCGTCCATGCTGGGTGCCTGGCTCGTTCTACTTTGTGCCGATGAGTTTCACCGTCGCCCTTTAAAGCGTTCTAGCGGTGTCAGGCGGTGCAAACAAGTCCGTTCGCAGGATGCGGCTTAGTTTTTGCCGATTCGTGTCAAGATGAGACACATCATTATTTCGCCGCAGATTTCAGCCAAATTCGACAGAGAGGCCGGAAAGAGTCACACTTCTCCCGTAAACCTCAGAAGACAGAAGGAGATATGTATGGCTGTTGAGTCGCGCATCGCCGAGTTGGAAAAGCGGCACGAACTCCTGGAACGAGCGATTGAGGACGAACTGCAAAGTCCTGGAAGTGACGATTTGCAGGTCACCCAATTGAAGCGACAAAAACTCCGAATAAAGGAAGAGATTGAGCGATTATCGGCGGAAGTGAAGGCCGCCTAAAAGTCGCTTTGTAAAATCTTTGAGTGCGTTTCAGCGCTGGGCCAGGACGGCCCGGCGCTTTGTGTTTTTGGATGTGGCGTTTGATTGCAAAGTGCGTTTTGCTGGTGCAGGGTTTATTGGAATGCAGCAATTACCGACAAAAAATATCGAGGACAGGGACCTAGTCAAAATGGCAGTTGCCGTACGTCCTTGGGATAGCCCCTATTTTCGATTTTATAGAATGGTTCGGGATTGGGCCGGGACGTTGTTTGTACTGTCCGTCGCTGTGCCCATGGAAGTTGATGCCTGGGGAATATTACTTCTTCTGATCGCTGCGGTGGTAGGAGACCTCTATGTACAGAGGATGGCATTTGATCGCAGCATTGGAGATCTTGAGTTCTCGGAGCGGATGGTTTTTGGCAGGGGGTTCCCCGACGCCATGGACCAAGGATACCGTAACTCCATTCTGCGCAGAGCCTCATCAGCGCTTGTTGGGGTTTGTGTGGTGGTTCCCTTTGCTCTGTTTCTTGCAGCGCAGTCGGATGTGTCTGATGTGGTGTTATATACGTTAGGTGAAGGTTCCCTGATTCTGTTTATTCTGTCATCGCTGGGGCTGCTACTTGCGTTGTCTCGATCAGCTGAGGTTTTCCCTCCTGTTGGGACACCCGAGCAAGCTCTTGATCCTGGGAACTGGACGACGGTCGCTCAATTCGGGGTTGGCGGGCCTTTTGCCTCCGACGCACTGACTAGAAAACACGGGGCGTATCTCCGCTGGTATGGTGCAGTGTTGTTATGTTGTTCTGCCTTTTTGACACTTGGCGAGAAAGTGGATTTCGCCGAGATTGCCCTGGATGGCGTGGGACAGATTTATGGGGCTTTGTTCGCCTATCAGTTTGTTTTCGTGATTGCTGGTTTTTGCATTTTCAGCATGTTTGTCCTGCCTTGGAAGATGCGAGGTTTCGCTCTGATCTCTCTCATTCAGGGACGGTACGATCGATTTTCCAAAGACACTCAACGCAGACTTGACGCAATGTAGTGTGAGAAAAGGTGGTCAGTGCATTCATTGTTGCGAAGCACTTTGGGCATCTTTTTTCAGCCCGGCATGAAGGACTTACCGCCTGCAAGATCTTCTGCCATGCCGCGCAGTTTGAACTTCTGCACTTTACCGGTTGATGTTTTCGGCAACTCACAGAACACGACTTTGGTCGGGCATTTGAAGTGGGCGAGGTTCTCCCGGCAATAGGCGATGAGATCGGCTTCGCTCATTTCTGCAGCGGTGGCTTTCAGAGTGACAAAGGCGCAGGGGGTTTCGCCCCATTTCTCGTGAGCCATGGCGACCACGGCCGCTTCCAGAATGTCGGGATGCTTGTAGAGCGTGTCTTCAACTTCGATGGATGAGATGTTTTCGCCGCCCGAAATGATGATGTCCTTGGAGCGGTCTTTCAGCTGCACGTATGAGTCCGCGTGCCAGACACCCAGATCGCCCGAATGGAACCAGCCACCTGCAAATGCGTCATTGGTGGCCGTGGGGTTTTTGAGATAGCCCTTCATCACCACATTGCCGCGGAACATAACCTCGCCCATGGTTTCGCCGTCTTGCGGGACGGGCTTCATGGTTTCCGGGTCGATCACGGCCAGGTCTTCAAGGACCGGATAGTTCACGCCTTGCCGCGCCTTCACCTGGGCGCGTTCGCCGTCGGGCAAGCCATCCCATTCTTCGTGCCAGGCATTGACCACGGCGGGACCATAGGTTTCCGTCAGGCCATAGACGTGGATGACATTGAAGCCCTCTTCTTCGAGCGCACGGATGGTAGCCGCAGGTGGTGGGGCTGCGGCAGCAAAGAAATTCACCACATTGGGAAGTTTCTGTTTTTCGTCAGCGGTCGCGTTGATGAGGAAACTCATCACCGTTGGCGCGCCGCCCATATGGGTGACGTTGTGTTCTGCGATTGCCGCGTAAATGTTGGGGGCCGCCACTTTGCGCAGGCAGACATGGGTGCCGGCCACGACACTCATGGACCAGGTAAAGATCCAGCCATTGCAGTGGAACATGGGCACGGTCCAGAGATAGACACTGTCGCGGGTCATCTCCGCGGTGACGATGTTGCCGGCCGCCAGCAAATAAGCGCCGCGATGGTGGTAGACGACCCCCTTGGGGTTGCCTGTGGTGCCTGATGTGTAATTGAGCGCGATGGCGTCCCATTCGTCGTCCGGTAGCGACCAGTCAAACTCCGGGTCTCCATTCGCGATGAACGCCTCATATTCCGTTTCGCCAATGCGTTCACCTGCGCCGTCATATTCCGGATCATCAATGTCGATGATGAGCGGGTCGCATTTGGCGAGGGCGACGGCCTCTTTCGCGAGGCTTGCAAATTCCCGGTCAACGAAGAGCACTTTTGCTTCGCCATGATCCAGAATGAAAGCGATGGCGGCGGCGTCCAACCGGATGTTCAGCGTATTGATGACCGCCTTTAGCATGGGCACGCCGTAGTGCAGCTCCAGCATGGCGGGCACGTTGGGGGCGAGCACCGCGACGGTGTCGCCTTTGCCAATGCCCTTGGCGCTCAAGGCGCTCGCGAGTTGGCGGCAGCGGGCGTAATACTCCGCATAGGTCCGGCGCAGGTCCCCATGAATGACAGCGGTTTTGTTCGGGTAAATGCGTGCGGCCCGGCGCAAAAATGAGATCGGCGAAAGCGATTGGTGGTTTGCATCCGTTTTGTCCAAGTCCTGATCGTAGATCCCCGTCATGGCACATCTCCCCTTATTGCCCTTGTTTCTTTTGGGACTTTTTACCATGAAGTTCGCGCAATTGGGGTGATTTCTCCTCGGGGAAAGGGGGGATTTTAACCATGTTCTTTCAGCCCTTTTTAAGTCGAAATGGGCACACTGAACGTAGCCCTCACTTTAGAAAGGAGGCACGCAATGACCCATTTTCTCGTCTCCGAAGAAAATGAGACTGGCTATCGTTTGGAAGACATTCTGACCGCTGTGCGTTCAGATGTTGTGAAGCGGTGTGAGAAAATTGTGGATGACCACCGAGAGGAAGCGCATCACGTGCTGGACAACAATATCCAGGTCCTGTCGCTTCTGAGTAAAGCCATCAAGCTTGCGGAAGACTCAACCCACGTTTTGGACAAGTCATTCGGTCCAAGCAAGTCTGCGAGCGGTGGCAAGCCTCGCATTGGGCGTGAGTAAGCAATTCTCACAAGAAGGCGCCGGTGCCGCCGTCCCACAATAGTTTGCACCCCACTAAAAACAGAGCCATGTAGGCAAACCGGTAAAAGGGTTTCTCTGGGATAAGATCCAATGCCTTGATGCCCAGCCACATGCCAATGGGTGCCAACGGCATCAGCACCAGTGATGTGGACAGGTTGGTGATCTCGAACTGTCCGAGCAGGGCATAAGGCGGCACCTTGATTAGGTTCACAGCCCAAAAGAACATGACACTGGTGCCCACATAAAGCTTCTTGTCGAGCTTTTGCGGGAGCATGTAAATCTGGAAGGGCGGGCCGCCTGCATGGGCGACAAAGCTTGTAAAGCCGCCGACGGCGCCCCAGGCAGCTCCTTTTGTCTGATTGACTTGCTTCGGTGCCGCCGCTGCCCGGCGTCCAATCCAGTGATCGAGCGCGAAGGCCACCGCGATGCCGCCAACCAGAAGGCGCACGAAATTGTCTGTGACATAGCTGGCGGTAAGCGCCGCAATGAGGATGCCTGTCGCAGCACCTGGAACCATGATCATCAGGTTTTTGAGATGAAAGCTTTTGCGGTAGGCCCAGACACCGATCAGATCCATCACGATCAGAATTGGGAGCAGGATCCCGGCTGCCTGCAGGGGCGAGATCACCAGCGCCATCATGGGCACGCCCAGAATGCCTAAGCCCCCTGCAAAGCCGCCTTTGGACAGGCCGACCAGCAGCACAGCCGGAACGGCGACCGCATAAAACCAAGGGTCGATGATCATGTCCATGCCGGTGTTCTCCACGGGTTATTCTTCTTGTTGCGGCAAGGCTTGCAATGCCGGATTAGGCTTGAAACAGTCACCGGTATAAAAACACGCTCAGCAGCGAAAAGATTGGGCCAAAAAAGCGAAGCGCTTCCCCCAGATGGGAGGATACGTGAAAAAGACAAGGCCGGGAGGGAGAGTATTATGAGTCGCTACACTACAACCTATGGGGCCTGGAAAGAGGACCCGGAAAGTTTCTGGGCGGAAGCTGCCAAGGAAATTGACTGGTCGCGCTCCTGGGACAGTGTGTTGGAGACCAATGGTGGCGGGGCGAACTGGTTTGCCGGGGCAACCTGCAACACCTGCTATAATTGCCTCGACCGGCATGTAGAAAATGGCCGGGGTGACCAGGCTGCGCTCATCTACGATTCTCCCATCACCGGCAAACAAAAGACGTTCACCTATGCGGAGCTGCTCGACAAGGTGGCAACTTTTGCGGGCGTCCTTCAGGCAAATGGTGTTACCGCCGGGGACCGTGTGATCCTTTACATGCCGATGGTGCCACAGGCGGCGGTTGCCATGCTCGCCTGCGCGCGCATTGGCGCCGTGCATTCCGTCGTGTTCGGTGGTTTTGCCGCGAACGAACTTGCGACGCGGATCGATGATGCAAAGCCCAAGCTCATTGTCACGGCGTCTTGCGGGATCGAACCCGGCCGGGTGATTGCCTACAAGCCGTTGCTTGATGGAGCGATCGAGCTCGCGGCCCACAAGCCGGAGCGCTGCATCATCCTGCAACGGGAGCAGGAGCGGGCAGACCTCACGCCCGGTCGCGATCTCGACTGGAAGGAAGAGATGGAGAAGGCCGCAGCGGCGGGCAACAAACCTGCTTGCGTGGATGTGGCTGCGACGGACCCGCTCTACATTCTCTACACGTCCGGCACGACCGGTCAGCCTAAAGGGGTTGTCCGTGACAATGGCGGACATATGGTGGCGCTTAAATGGTCCATGAAGAACATTTACGGCGTCGACCCGGGCGATGTCTGGTGGGCCGCGTCCGATGTGGGGTGGGTCGTCGGCCATTCCTACATTGTCTATGGCCCGCTGCTTCACGGCTGCACGACCATCTTATTTGAAGGCAAGCCCGTGGGGACGCCGGATGCTGGCACGTTCTGGCGGGTGATTTCAGAACATAAAGTGCGCGCTTTCTTCACAGCGCCGACTGCGTTTCGCGCGATCAAAAAAGAAGACCCGAAAGCGTCACTTGTGGCGAATTATGATCTGAGTGGCTTCGAAACACTTTTCCTCGCCGGTGAGCGGGCGGACCCGGATACGATCCAATGGGCGGAGAAAGCACTCAACGTGCCCGTCATTGATCACTGGTGGCAGACGGAAACCGGCTGGTCCATCGCGGCCAATCCGGTGGGGCTTGGCATGCTGCCTGTCAAGCATGGGTCCCCGACGGTTGCGATGCCGGGCTATGACGTGCAGGTGGTGGATGAGGCGGCGAAGCCTGTTGCCGCCGGAGAGACCGGGGCGATTGTGGTGAAGCTACCGCTGCCGCCAGGGTGCTTGCCCACGCTCTGGGAGAACGAAGACGGTTTCCGTGCGTCATACCTGGAAGACTATCCGGGTTTTTACAAAACCGCAGACGCGGGCTTCATGGATGAGGATGGCTACCTCTACATCATGAGCCGCACCGACGACATCATCAACGTAGCGGGACATCGGCTCTCCACCGGTGGCATGGAAGAAGTGCTGGCGGGACATGCCGATGTGGCCGAATGCGCCGTGATGGGGATCGCCGACAAGCTTAAAGGTCAGGTGCCTGTCGGTCTCCTGGTACTGAATGCCGGGGTTGAACGGAGCAATGAGGATATCTCGCGCGAAGCGGTGCAACTGGTGCGCGACGAGATCGGGCCTGTAGCGGCATTCAAAACGGCGCTCATCGTTCAGCGTTTGCCAAAAACGCGCTCGGGCAAAATTCTCCGCGGCACGATGCGCAAGATTGCCGATGGGGAGGCGTGGAAGATGCCGGCCACCATCGATGATCCGGCGATCCTGGATGAGATAACGGCAGTGATGGCCGAGGCCGGGTTGGTTTCAGGGAGTTAGTCGCCTTCTGTGCCTTTCGTCGAACTGATTTTATCATCTTCGTGCTTGACCCGAGGGTGACATCAACAAAAAAGGGGCTGCCAGATCGGCAGCCCCTGATTTCATTCAGCAAAGGAACGGATTTTATCCGTTGTCTTTGTCGTCTCCGTCGCCGCCGACATTCAGGTCTTTCAATTTGGCAAAGACGGAGTCGGGGTCGATTTCCGGTTCTTCTTCCTTTGGTGCCGGTGCTGTGGTGAAGGCGTCGGACACATCGCTCACGGCAAATGGCTCCGGCTCTGACGGGTCCGCATCATCAACGGACGGCACGTTCAACTGATCCGCTGGCACCTCATGGGCTGCCGGACGGGCGAGGCCCAGCGGATCAGCGGTTGCTTCCCCGGTTGTCTCTTCGGCGGGAAGAAGTGTGCCTGCCTTGCGTGCTTCCTTCTCTGCTTTCTTGCGTGCGCGTTCCAGCTTGTCCGCTGCTTTCTGCACGGCAGCGTCGAGGTCCATCTGGCTGCAGAGGCCGAGTGTCACCGGGTCGACCGGCTTGATATTGGCTGAGTTCCAGTGAGTCCGATCCCGGATCGACTGGATGGTCGGTTTGGTGGTTCCAACCAGGCGTCCCACTTGCGCGTCGGCCAGTTCAGGGTGGTTGCGTAGAAGCCAGGCGATGGCGTCCGGGCGGTCCTGACGGCGGGAGACGGGCGTGTAGCGCGGGCCCTTCTGAGGCTTGGGCGCGGGAATCTCATGTTTGCGCTCAGCTGATTTGAGACGCTCATTCGGGTCTTCCTGACAGCGTTCGATCTCCGCGCGGGTCAGCTCGCCGGATGCCACCGGATCCATGCCCTTAATGCCCTGGGCGACGTCGCCATCGGCAATGCCCTTCACTTCGAGCGGGTGCAGACCACAATAATCAGCAACCTGATCGAAAGTGAGTGAGGTGTTATCTACGAGCCAGACGGCTGCTGCCTTTGGCATGAGCGGCTTAGACATATCTTCTCCTTTGCCCCGGGAGCCTTCCCCCGAGATCGGCGTATGCCACTGAAAATGAACGGATTAAGGCCCTTATAGGCCTTTCCGGGCGTCCTGGGAAGGCCTCAGAATGGCAATTGGGCAGCAAATGGGGCTACCAGCTAGACAGTCAGGATGATTTTTCCGATATGCCCGCCTTTTTCCATCCGTTCATGGGCGGCTTTCGCGTCTCTCAGCGGAAAAGTGCTGTCCACAATGGGCTTCAGGCGTCCAGCGGCAATCCAGGGCCAGACTTCCTTCAGAACGGTGTCGGTGAGGGCTGTTTTCTCCTCCAGGGGCCGAGCGCGCAGCGTGGAGCCGGTCAGCGTCACCTGTTTCAACATGAGCGGCAGAAAATTCACTTCCGCCACTGACCCCTGCTGATAGGCAATGTTGACGATCCTGCCGCCGCGGGCCGCGCAAGTAATGTTGCGCTGAATATAGTCGCCGCCCACCATGTCGAAGATGACATCAGCCCCGTGCCCACTGGTTGCTTCGTCCATCACCATGACGAAGTCTTCTTCGCGGTAGTTGATACCGCGCCGTGCACCCAGTTCTTCGCACTTGCGGGCTTTTTCATCCGATCCGGCTGTCGCAAAAACTTTGGCGCCCCAGGCGACGGCCATCTGAATGGCGGTGGTGCCGATGCCGCTGGTGCCCCCATGGATGAGAAGCGTTTCGCCTGGCTGCAAGCGTCCCCGATCAAAGACGTTGGTCCAGACTGTCATGATGGTCTCTGGGAGCGCTGCTGCCTCGACCATGGAGTATCCCTCCGGCACAGGCAGGGCATGGGTTTCATGAACAATCGCATATTCTGCGTAGCCTCCGCCCGCGACGAGGGCGCAGACCTTGTCGCCCACCGACCAGCGAGATGCGCCGGTGCCGAGTGCCACAACCTCGCCGGCAAACTCCAGGCCCGGCGTGTCGGTCACGCCCTTCGGCGGCGGGTAAAGGCCGATGCGCTGAACAAGGTCGCCGCGATTGACGCCGGCGGCGCCAATGCGCACCAGAATTTCTCCATGACCCGGTTGCGGTACGGGCAGGTCGGTCGGTGTCAAAACGTCCGGGCCACCAGGTTCGGGGATTTTGATGGCGGTCATGGTGGCAGGCAGGTTTGCGGGCATGAGGAACTCTTCGTCTTTGAGGTTTGGAAGTGGCGATATGAAATGGCAAAGTGGCTCACGATTCAACGATTGGGTCAATGATTGGGCGGTTCGTGCAACAGGTGGAGGACCGCCGATCAAACGAGGAGGAGAGAGTCCATGGACCCGGAAGATCTGCAACCCAGACGTGTGCCCGACGCTCTGCAGGCGCTTGCTCGAGAGGACATCTCGCTGCTGGGCGTAGATGAGCTCAAAGAACGAATCACTTTGTTGACGGATGAAATTGCACGTTCTGAGGCTATGATCGCCTCAAAGCAGGGCAGTTTGAGCGAAGCAGAGGCAGTTTTTCGAAAATGACGATTCTGCCAAAGAATTCGTTAAGTCCTTGTAACGAATGAGTTCTTTCGATTCTGATCAAGTATAGACTGGCTGTTTCAGGTCTTCTGATTAAGGTCGCCCGCAATTTTAACTATTTGTTAGCCAGTCCTTATGTATTGTTTATGTGCGTAATCCAGTCATCTGGATTTGAGTGGCTCCTATCCACTCTGTTTGACGCCTCCCTGTTAGAACTTGAGCCGCAGGCAACTGTGGCTCATTTTTTGTGTGGAACGCCAACTACACATTCCGCCTTCGAGCGTCACTCCCACTACATGTAGTTCGAATCTGGGCCGATCAACCCCTGATCATGTCCAGCCTTCATTTTCTTTGTCCCATTTCGAGACAGAATAAGCTGGCATGCTTGTTGATAGTTGAAGCGCAAAGCGTCCTCGGCTGGTACGGTCACCGCTCATGTGTTGGTGTCTGCATGCTCTTGGGCGTCGGTAACATGATTAACAGTGAGCAGTCTTATGAGTTTCGGCAACAAAACAACCGGTGGTGAAAGCGGAGAGGGGCGGACCCCTTTTGGTGGATCTGAACTCTTTCAGCGAACCTACCGCGAGGGAATGTCGCTCGTGGAAGAGGCGGCAACCTATCTGGATGGTCCGGGACGTGAACAGGCGAAAGACCTGCCGCGGGCAACCGCACTGGCTTATGCGACTGAGAGTATGCGCCTGACGACCCGCCTCATGCAGGTGGCGGCATGGCTGCTTGTTCAAAAAGCGGTTAATGAAGGTGACATGACCGAAAGCGATGCGCGGTCCGACAAGTATGCGCTCGGCGGTCGTGAGCTCGGACGGGCGAAGAAGCTGGACGGGACAGATCTGCTGCCGGATGCGCTGCGCGACCTGATTGTGCGCTCTGAGAATATTTATCGCCGCATCGACCGACTGGATGCGCAGATGCGGGCCGGTGAGACGATTGAGCAATCGAGCCTTGCTGAACAGCGCGAGCGTGCGGAAGCCTTCTTTCAGGAAGCATTGGGACCACGCCCCACTCGTCACTGACTTGCCTGAAGTCTTCTGAAAAGCAAAAAGCCCCTGCATGCCGGGGCTTTTTTGGTGATGGGCTGGAGAAAAGCCTCCAGCAGAACGGCTGGCGGTTAGACACCCAGGCCGTCGTATTTCTTTTTGAACCGGCTTACACGTCCGCCACGGTCGAGCAGGGTCTGTGATCCGCCTGTCCAGGCTGGGTGCGTAGTCGGGTCAATATCCAGCGTCAGCGTATCGCCCTCGGCGCCATAGGTGGACCGGGTCTGATAGGTGGTGCCGTCCGTCATTGCCACGGTGATCATGTGGTAGTCAGGATGGATGTCCTTTTTCATAACGCTTGCTCGCTCAAAAGAGGTGTCAGGCGGCCAAATCCGCCCGTCGAGACGCCGAAATGCGTCCGCGAAAGCGGGTGTATAGCGGAGCTTTTGGGCTATTGCAAGGCTGAGGTGGGTTGCTCGGCGGACCTTGCCCATATCTATGGTAGCTGCGGCCTTTCGCCCAAGGATTCTGCGGCTTCAAGGTCCTTGGGGCCCTAGTTTCCAGCGGGCCCTGTTGCTATATCTCCTCCTTAATCCTTTGGGACGGTCACCAGCCAGCAAAAGCCGGATATTTATGAGCGAGACTGCCAACCCGGTCGCAGAAGCGATTGAAGAAGAAGCCCTGCGGCGGAAAAAAGCCCGTGGTGTGCGGCCCATTTTGGGGCTGGTACCTTTTGTCATGGCCTATAAGGGCATGTTGGCGGTTGCTTTTGTTGCGCTGACTATTGCAACGCTGGCAAGCCTCGCCTTTCCCATCGCGGCGCGGCGGCTGGTTGATGGCTTTGCCGCTGAGAATGTTCAGTTTATCGACCAATATTTCCTGATGCTCATCGTGCTCTCTGCAGTGATGGGAATATCGAGCGCCTCCCGCTTCTATTTTGTGAGCTGGATAGGTGAGCGGGTGGTGGCTGATCTGAGGGCGGCTGTTTATGACCATGTCACGCGGCTGTCGCCCGTCTTCTTTGAAACCATGCGGACAGGGGAGGTTCTCTCCCGTCTGACAGCGGACACGACCCTGATCAAAACAGTGGTAGGGTCCAGTGCGTCGATTGCGCTGCGTAACCTGTTTCTCTTCATCGGTTCTGCGAGTTTGATGACTTACACAAGCCCTGGTCTGTCCGGACTTGTTCTGCTGACAATCCCCGTGATCCTGTTGCCGATGATCCTGTTCGGGCGCTGGGTGCGGCGCCTGTCCCGTCTGAGCCAGGACCGGATCGCCGATACGAGTGCGTTTGGCGGAGAGACTCTCAATGCCATGCAGACAGTGCAGGCTTTCAATCACGAAGAGATTGATCGCCAGTCCTTTGCAGCCACTGTGGAAGGGTCCTTCGCAGCCGCCAAGAGCCGTATCACGGCACGCGCGGTGCTGACGGCACTGGTTATGTTTCTGGGGTTTGCCAGTGTCTTTGGCGTCTTGTGGGTCGGCGCACAGGCCGTCATTGCCGGGACCATGACGGGCGGTGAGTTGGTGCAGTTCACGCTTTTTGCGTTGTTTGCCGCCTTTTCGCTCGCGGCGGTCTCTGAAGTGTGGGGCGATGTGCAGATGGCTGCGGGAGCCACGGAGCGTCTGATCGAGCTTCTGAATATTGAACCGCAGATCAAGGCACCTGCTAACCCTGTGGCGCTGCCTGAACCATCGACGGGCACGCTCCGATTTGAAGATGTGCACTTTTCCTATCCGACACGACCGGATGTATCGGCACTGGATGGGTTGACCGTCTCGGTCAATCCCGGCGAGACCGTGGCGATTGTCGGGCCCTCGGGTGCGGGGAAGAGCACGTTGTTTCAGCTTTTGCTCCGGTTCTTTGACCCGCAGTCCGGCCGTATTCTTCTGGACGGCGTGGCGCTGCCTGACGGGGACCCGGGCGAGGTGCGCCGCCGGTTTGCGCTGGTGCCGCAGGAGACCGTGGTGTTTGGCATGAGTGCCCGGGAAAACATTCGCTATGGGCGCCCGGATGCGAGCGATGATGAGGTGCGTGCAGCGGCGAAAGCGGCGCGTATTGACGAGTTCCTCTCTGACTTGCCGCAGGGCTATGACACTGTCTTTGGAGAGCGTGGAGTGACGCTCTCCGGCGGACAGCGACAGCGTATCGCGATTGCCCGAGCAATCTTGCGAAATGCGCCGGTTCTTCTGTTGGATGAAGCGACAAGTGCGCTCGATGCTGAGAGCGAAAAGTTTGTGCAGGAAGCTCTTGAGGGGCTGATGGCAGGGCGCACGACCATTGTGATTGCGCATCGGTTGGCCACGGTCCGTAAGGCGGATCGTATCCTTGTCATGGATCGGGGCCGTATTGTCGCCGAAGGAACACATGATGCGCTTGTCGCGGAGGGCGGACTTTATGCCCGCCTCGCATCTTTGCAGTTCAGTGCCGATGCGCTCACGCTTGCCGCGGAAGAGCCGGTGGCACCTGTACTCGCTGCCAATGACTAACCGGGCCGCCAAGGACATCGGTATTCAAGTTTAAGGGAACCACATGACACCGCTTACCCGTAACATTGTCGTTGCTGTCATCATCGTTATTGCCACGTTCAGCTTTATCGGCGTGCGGTTTTTCACGAATGCCGGTCAGTTGACGACCCTGACGGCGGCCATGGAAGTGTCTCCTCAATGCACAGTCATTGCGGCACCGCCCGGACCTGAAGACCTTGTTGTCGATCATGAACGTCAAATGGCGTTTGTTGCGGCGACAGACCGCCGGGCGATTGCCGCCGGTGCAGAAAATGTGCGCGGCGGCATCTATGTGATCGACCTTAAGGGTGACCCGTCAAACTGGGCGCTCAGGCCAGTGACGGCCCATGTGCCTGCAGCCTTTCAGCCGCATGGGCTTGGACTTTACATCGATGATGCCGGTGTGCGGACCCTTGCTGTGGTCAATCACACAGGCGATGTGGACAGTGTCGAACTGTTTGACGTGGCAGAGGATGGTATTCTTTCTCACCGGGCGACGGTTAGAGATGAAGCCATGTTTGCTCTCAATGATGTCCAGCCGGTGGGGCATAGCTCGTTTTATGCGACCAATGACCATGGTAGTGCGTCGGCGTTCTGGAACGCTGTGAGTGATGTGCTGATCCTGTCCCAGGCCAATCTGGTTTATTTTGATGGCACCTCGGTGCGCGAAGTCGCGGGTGATTTTGGCTATGCTAACGGTGTTAATGTGTCGCCGGATGGCAAGACCGTCTATGTGGCGGAGACCAGCGGCATGGCGCTCAATATTTTTGACCGCGACCTTGAGACGGGCGATCTGACGGCGGTTGATTTTGTCTCGCTTGGGTCGGGTCTCGACAATGTGGACGTGGCACCTGATGGGACGCTTCTCATCGGGGCGCATCCGAAGCTAGTGGATTTCATCAATCATGCGGCAGATGAGAAGCAGATTTCGCCAAGCCAGGTTGTGCGCCTCATTCCGCGTGCGGGCGGCGGCGGGACAGCTGACACGGTCTATCTCAATCTGGGCGACCAGCTGTCCGGGTCCAGTGTTGCGGCATCCTATGGTGACAAAATGCTCATCAGCGGCGTTTTCGATCCGAAGGTGCTGGTCTGCGACCTGCCAGCGCCCCGCACTGAATAGTCAGTGTATGTCTTCTGTGTGTTCCAACTGAAAAACAAGCCAGTTGACGATCCAGTCCGCGGCAAGCTGCAGGTTGCCTACCTGACAATGGCTGCTGGCATGTTCTTTATCGGTGAACAGGCGTGTCGTGAGGGAGCGGACGTTGGGCAGGTTGCCTGATTGACTGAAAAACTGGGGTACCGGAACAAGGTGATCCTCTGCCCCACCCAACAGGAGGAAGTCTTGGTCGACGAGATGGGCGACAGGCCTGGTGGTCAGGCTCTCGACCCATTTCAGATAGTCATAGGGCTTTGACGTGCCGCTTACATGCATGCCATGGCCGAAGGCCCATCTGGCAAATTCATCCTTCCTGATGACGCCCCCCATCAAGGTGTTGATGGTTCTGCGGGCGCGAGTGCGCATCAGGAACGACAGAAGTTTCTGTGCGCCAGGGTCAAGTTTTGCTGAGAGGCAGCCCAGGAAATCTTCCAGGACATCGTAGGCGACCACGCGCCGGATGCGTTTGTCAAAAGCTGCCGCACGCGGTGCCAGATAACCGCCCAGAGAGATGCCGATCAGACTGCAGGATGAAATCCCCAGATGATCAAGGATGGCTCCGACCGGTCGTTCCCAATTCGCCGGCATGGCGATGTGGTTCAGCATAAGCGGTTCACCCTGACCAGGCCCTTCAAATAAAACGAATTCGAGACCCTGTTTGGTGAAGGTCTCGGCCATTTCGATGAACTCTTCCTTGAAAGAGTCGAAGCCTCCATGGACCAGTACCGTGTCGCGCTTTCGGCCTTGGGCTGGAAATAGGAGGGCAGGGAGTGTGGTGTTCTCATACGGAATGTCGACCCGTGTCATCATCGGGTCGTTCACTTCGGCGTAAAACAACTCCCTGAAGCGATTATAGGCGGTGAGCTTGTCGGGATCGTCCGGTGCGATGAAGAATTCAGCTGCGCGATAGAAAAAGGCAGCATTGAGGGCGCGTCCCTCCTGCTCAGCTGTTTTTGCGGTCTGCAGCATGACGGACTTCCACGTCGCCAGGTCGGAGATATCGGCTGCGATGCGGCGGACTTCCTCCTCGTCCCAGTAGGTCAGCCACCTATTGAGCTGGAAGTTATAGTTGGCGTCGTCGTGAAGGTGCCGATAGCCGACCGGAAACTGGAACGGGTTGGACATGGGCTCGCTACTCGCTTGGGGCCGGCGCGTTGAGACCCGCGATAAGAAAGTTTCGCAAGCTTGTGTTTATCTGCGCAGGTGTTGGGTTTTCTCCGAGTGCCGCCAATCGTGTCCGGTCGCTCAGAGCATGGGCGATGGCGCCGATCGCAAAATCGAGCCGAAGAACAAGTTCTCCACGATCCAGATGGGGCAGGGCCCTCTCAAAAGCAGCAAGGAAGGCCTCAGAGTAGGGTGAGAGTTCGCCGCCAAATATCTCCCGTATGGCGTCGGTCGGTTCGACAATTGTGCGGGCGAAGAGTTTGGCAAAAGCCTGGGCGCCTGGGTCGGGTTTTGATACGAGCTCAAGCAGCGGAGTCATGAAGGCATCCAACAGATCGCCTGCATCCGGCGTCTTGCCGCCCTGTTGCAGCGCGTTCAGAAGCGCCAGACGTTTCTCCGCGAGCGCTATCAACCGCCGGGCGAACATTTCCCGGACAAGCCCGGCTTTCCCATCAAAATGGAAGTTCACCGCTGCCACATTGGCGCCTGCCGCGTCGGTGATGGCGCGAATGGAGGTTCCGTCTATGCCCTGAGCCGCGCAGAGGCGCTCCGCTGCGTCGAGCAATCGTTCTTTGGTTGGTTTTGTCATGGCTCATAGGTAATTCAAACATATGTTTGAGTCAAACGTTTGTTTGAATTTTGGCAGTTGGCGCTCGAAGCTGAAAAAGCCCAGAAATCTGAGACTTAGCGTTCTGTGAGTTTGAATTCGATACGGCGATTGCGGCGGTTGGCGCTTTCGCCACGGCCTTCGGCCAGCGGGTGGAACTCTGCAAACCCGGCTGAGGACAGGCGGCGCTCGCTCACCCCGCCATCAATCAGATATTGCACGACGGAGAGCGCCCGGGCATTGGCCAGGTGCCAGTTGGAGGGGAATTCAGGTGTGTTGATCGGCGTTGCGTCCGTGTGGCCATCGACCCGAAGGATCCAATTAATGTCGCTCGGGATCTCCGCTGTGATTTCCCGAATGGCGACAGCTATTTTTCTGAGCTCGCGCTGACCTGCAGGGCTCAACTCCGCCGAGCCCGACGCAAAGAAGATTTCCGATTGAAGCACAAAGCGATCGCCCACCACTTCTATGTCGTCGCGGTTGCCCAGTGCTTCTTTTAGGCGGGCGAAGAAGTCCGAACGGTACCGGGCGAGTTCCTGAACCTTCTGCGCAAGGGCAGAGTTTAGCCTGCGTCCCAGATCAGCGATCTGCGCTTCCGACTCCCGGTCCTTCGCTTCGGCCGCTTCAAGGGCCTGCTCCAGAGCCGCCAATTGTCTGCGAAGGGCCGCCAATTGCTGGTTCACCAGTTCCACCTGCGCAAGGGCTTCGGCGCTGATACGGCGCTCTTCGTCCAGCTCGGAAAGAAGTACGGCTTCGCGCTCGCCCGCCCCGGCTCCTTCAGCAAGCAAAGCCGCAAGCCGGGATTGCTCACTCTCGGCGTTGGCGAGAGCGCTTGTCAGGGAGCCAATGGTGGACTGCAGGTCGGCATTTTCCATTTGTGCCAGCGCCAGAAGATCCGCCAACTCCGAGACTTGAGACCGCAGTCTATCAAGGGCGCTGTCCTTGCCGGTGATCGACTGGGCCAGGAAAAACTGGGTCAGCATGAAGATGGACAGCAAGAAGACCAGTACCAGAAGCAGGGTCGCCATAGCGTCCACAAAGCCCGGCCAATAATCGGCGCTGGGGGTGCGGCTTCTGATGCGGTGAGAAATGGCCATGAGATTAACCGGGGGCTAGTGGCCCTCTTGCTCCAGGGCGCGGGTGAGACGCTCCAGCACAGGCTGGAGAGCTTCCTGATTGCGGGCGAGGCCGTTGACGAGGTGCTGTTCTGCGCGCATCTGCTCGGTGAGCGCCGCTACCTGATTGGCGAGCGCCATCAATGTCTGGCTCGGGTCAGCAGCAGGTGCCGTGTCGCCATTGCTGCCGACAATGTCGGTCACGGTCGACAGCCATTCTTCCAGCTCATTGTAGAAACGGTTTTGGGCCTGGCCCGCCTGCAGGTCGAGAAAGCCCAGAATGAGGGAGCCTGCAAGACCGAAGAGAGACGATGAAAAGGCGGTGCCCATGCCGCGCAGAGGTTCCTGGAGGCCTTCTCGGAGCGTGCTGAAGACCGTGAGACTGTCAGTTGAGTCCACGTTGAGGGAGTCAAGCGTGCCTGCGATGGAGGAAACCGTGGTGAGCAATCCCCAGAAGGTTCCCAAGAGGCCTAAGAAGATCAGAAGCCCGATCATATAGCGGGAGATTTCGCGCTGTTCTTCCAGGCGTGAAGCAAGGCTGTCGAGGAGCGAGCGCATGGACAATGCGCTCAGCACCACATGGCTGGTGCGGTTGCCGAACATGGTGGCCATGGGGGCCAGAAGCTTGGGCGGCTTGGGAAGGGCGAGGCCCGGGTCGGACCTTCTGAAAGAATTCACCCAGCGGATTTCCGGACCCAGCACCAGGATCTGTCGGAACGCATAGAGGGTTCCGATGAGGAGGACGCCGACGATCAGGCCGTTGAGTCCCGGGTTTGCCATAAAGGCTTCTGAGAATTGAGGCAGCAAAATGAGGCCGAGAAAGCCCACCAGCGTGAGGAACAACAGCATGCGGGTGAGATAGGGGCGGGGCCGTGAAAGGGTCACGCCGTCCTGACTGTCCATACTGTTTCCCCTCTCGCCTGTTTTTGGCTATCGACTGCTTAAAAGTATATCCACGCGGTCAGCGGGGCCGTTGTCGCGGGCACCTCCAAGGGCGCGGACATCAATCCGGCTCTGCAGCACGCCGCGCTCAACCAGGAATTTGCGCACATTGAGTGCGCGCTTGAGCGAGAGGCGGCGGGCATCAGAACTCACGTCACCGGCCTCTCCGGCAAAGGCCTGGATCTCAATCCGGTCGTCGTGGCGCATCAACTCGATCGCCACCATTTCCAGTTCTTCGCGTGTTTCGCCCAGGACATCCGCAGTGCCGCGTTCAAAGCGAAGCCGATGGTTGGCGTCTTGCGCCGGAGGCAGACTGGCCACCTGAACGGACGGGTCTGGTTGTGGGGCTGTTGCCGGGGTCGTCTCTATCGGCGCTGGAGCTGATACGGGCGGGACCGGTGCCGCAGTGGGTGCTGTCGCAGCAGGGGGCACCAGTGGCGTCAGCGCTGCTGAGGCAGGCGCCTGTGGAGGTGCCGGGACAGGCTGGGTGCTTTCACGGGCCTGCTCAACCGGGGCCACAGGTTGTGGAGCAGGGGTGTGAAGCACAGGCGTTGCCGTTCTTGGGGTCGGTGCAGGCGCAGCGTTGGGGACAGGCGGTGTGGCCGTCGTGGGTTGCACCTCCACAGCTTTTGCATCGGCTGGACCCAATATTTTCGGTTCTTCCTGCGATTGGCGTATGGACGCTGGCGGAGTGAGCAAAATGCGTGTGGGCGGCGTTTCGCCCGGATAGCGCAGCTGTACGGGCGCTTTCCCGGGCGCAATACGCGCATCTGCCTCTGTCCGCGCGCCAATGGCTGTGAGATCGACCTCCACCTCTGCCAGCACCGGGGTGGTTGTCAGCGCAAAGAGGAGAGCTGGAAGCACAAAGCTTCTTTGGCTTACCGGGGGTGTTCGGCCTGTTGCGTGCATTCTTAACGGTCCTACCTCTTCGGGCTCGTTCATGGTGCTGGGGTCCACCCATCCCGACTCAACCAACATTATTGCCGCGTCTTGCAGGCGCGGCCAGTGCCGGTCTGATTATTTCACGCGAAGGTTAAGGCAGCCAAAGTTAAGAGAGAAGGGGGCGAAAATGGGGCGGCGTCTAGACCTTAAGTCAGGCCGTCCCTGCCTTCTTGATGATGGTCATTAGTGGCCGGTGTAGGGACTCATTGGTGGCAAGCACGCTTCCTTTGCCCAGAATATCGGACCCATTGGTGAGGTCGGTGACCGTGCCGCCCGCTTCGCGGACCAGAATGATCCCGGCAGCGAGATCCCACGGGTTCAGGCCGCTCTCCCAATAGGCGTCAAACCGGCCGGCTGCAACAAAGGCAAGGTCAATGGCGCAGGAACCGGTGCGCCGGACGCCTGCGACCTGCGGCATGATCTCTGCGAGCTGGCGCGAGAAGATCCCATGGTTCTTCCAGCCAATATGGGGGATGCCGGTGCAAACGACCGATTGTGACAGGTCGCGGCGGGCCGCGACCCTCAGGCGCCGATCGTTCACGAAAGCGCCTT
Source organism: Parvibaculaceae bacterium (assembly GCA_965248405.1). GTDB lineage: Bacteria > Pseudomonadota > Alphaproteobacteria > Parvibaculales > Parvibaculaceae > Mf105b01. The sequence continues at coordinate 2,552,889 of OZ252104.1, read as the reverse complement.
TGCCCTTTTCCGCCCAGAAGAGCTCGTCCGAAATCGGGTTGTAGGTAAGGCCCGCGATGATTTCGCCTTCCCGTTCGAGCGCGATATTGATCGCGAAGAGGGGAATGCCGTGCAGAAAGTTGGTTGTGCCGTCTAGGGGATCGATGATCCAGCGGTGACTCTTGTCCGTGCCAGCAATCTCACCGCTTTCTTCCAACAGGAAGCCGTAGCCCGGGCGGGCGCGGCCCAACTCTTCGCGAAGGGTTTCTTCCACCCGCAAATCAGCGGCGGAGACAAAATCACCTGGGCCTTTCACCGACACCTGCAGATGTTCCACTTCCCCGAAATCTCGGATCAGGGACCGGGCGGCTTTGCGCGCAGCCTGCACCATCACGGTGAGGGTGGGAGAGTGGCGGCTCATGTCGGGTGCCTTAAGGTGAGAGAAGTGTCAGGTCGCAAAAAGAAAGTGTTCTATTCAGCGCGCTTCACATAGGTGACTTCGTTCGTGTCGACAACGATTTTATCGCCGGTATTGACGAAGGGCGGCACCATGACGCGGACGCCGTTTTCCATTGTGGCGGGTTTGTTTGACGATGCTGCCGTCTGGCCTTTGACGACAGGTTCCGTATCGGTGACTTCCAATGTCACATGATCGGGCAGGCTGATGCCGAGCGGGCGGCCTTCATGGCTCTCCACCGTTACTTCCATGCCGTCCTGCAGGAAGGCAGCGCGCTCCCCGACGAAGTCGCTTGCGAGTTCGATCTGCTCATAGGTGGTTGTGTCCATGAATGTGAGCATGCCGTCCACCTCATAGAGATATTGATAGTCTTTCTGCTCGAGGCGGATCTTCTCAACGGTTTCGGCAGACCGGAAACGCTCATTCAGTTTGGAATTGTCGATGAGGTTCTTCAGTTCGACCTGCGCAAAGGCACCACCCTTGCCGGGCTTCACATGCTGCAGCTTTACGGCAACCCAAAGGCCCCCTTTGTGCTCAATGACATTGCCTGGACGAATTTCGTTGCCGTTGATCTTCATGCGCTTCTATCCGGAAGGGCCAGGTTCGAGCATTCATGTCAAAGCTGGCGGAAAACATAGGGTCGAGGCGCAAGTACGCCCCGTTCGGCGTTTGGATAGCACTTGAGCGGGGTCTGTTCCAACCGGAATCACGTGGGAATGGTGAATCCCGCCAAAACCAACAGTAAAAGACGTTTCTTTCGCGTTATTGAGGGCGGGTCGCGGCTTCCCAGTCTTTCAGGGCTTCCTCAGCCTGCACCAACAGCTCTGGTGTCATTTCAGGCTCCAGAAGGGCCGCCAATTCCGGATCGTCCTGCCCGCCTGAGCGCGCAATGCTGAGCCAGGTGTAGGCGGCCATCAGGTCCTTTTCGACGCCTTTGCCGAGGAAGTACATCCGTGCCAGGCGGGTTTGGGCCAGCGTGTCTCCGCGAAGGGCTGCTTCATTGAACCAGGTAGCGGCTTTGGCATCGTCTTTTTCGACACCAGTGCCGTTTGCATAAAGGAAGGCAAGAGCCGTCTGAGCTTCAGCCAGGCCTTCCGCTGCAGCAAACTGGAAATACTCAAGTGCGCCTGCCGGGTGTTTTTCAACGCCGGTTCCCTCAACCATCATCAGACCCAGATTGTACGCGGCGTCGGCCTGGCCCGCTTTCGCCGCCTTTCGGAAGAAGTCTGCAGCACGGCCCATGTCCTGAGGTTTCAGTTCACCTGCGGCATAGATCGCGCCCATGGAATAAAGCGCGCCTGGATGTTCAGCGGCTGCGGCTTCTTCAAAGAGCTTCACCGCCCGATCAGAATCTGCGGCGCCGCCCTGGCCGGCTGCGAGCATATTGGCCAGTTCGAACTTGGCCGCAACGAGACCGCCTGCACTTGCCCGTTCAAAATAGCGGCGTGCTTCTGCATCATTCCTTGCAGTACCAGCGCCTGTCCGATAGGCGGATGCAAGGGCAAAAGCGGCGGTCGGGTTGCCTGCATCCGAGGCTGACTTGAACCAGCGAAGCCCCTCAACATAGTCCGCTTCAACGCCTTCACCATTAAACAGCATGGTGCCGAGCAGAAGCTGTGCGTCTGCGTTGCCGCCCAGCGCGATTTCGCGAAGACCATCAAGTGCTGCCGCATAGTCTCCTGCCTGATAGGCCTTGGCGGCCTCCTCAAAGGTTTGGGCGTTGGCGGGAGCCAAAGGCAAGACAATAAGGCCCAGGCTCAGAAGAAGGCCGGAGCTCATAGTAAGGGAGGAAAGGATCAGGCGGAGCATAGGCATACTTTCTCAAAAACTCTGGCTTTAACTCTGGGCCGGCATTCGTCAGACCGAGACGTGCATCAGGACGAGACGGGCCGCTTCAGGTTCGGGCCGTCTCGCTCATGAGACGGTTGAACTCAGCCACGGCTGCCGCAGGTCCTTGGGCATGACCCCACACTCCTGCAGAGACAGCTAGAAAGTCGGCACCCGCTGCCACCAATGGCGCAGCGTTCTCGACCGTGATCCCGCCAATGGCGACGCAGGGAACTTCAAAGAGCGTCGACCACCAGGTGAGGATTTCCGGTTCGGCCTTACTTATAGCTTCCTTTGTGTCGGTTTTGTGAAAGGCCCCAAAAGCCACGTAATCCGCGCCTGCTTCGCCTGCCACCATGGCGAGATGGCGGGTCGCATGACATGTGACGCCCACGATCTGGTCGGGGCCAACCAGTTTTCTCGCTTCCTCGTAAGGTGTGTCGTTCTGGCCGATATGAACACCGTCTGCGCCCAGTTCGGTAGCCAGGTCCGCACGGTCATTGATCAGGAAGGCGGCGCCATTAGCCTGAGCGATGGGCATCAGGATGTCGGTCGCACGGCGGATCGTGTCCGCGTCTGCGGTGGTTTCGCCGTCTTCTTGCTTGAGGCGCAGTTGGACGCAGGCAACATCCCCTGCGCCGAGGGCCGTTTTCAGGGTGTCGGCAAAGCCTTTGGGCTCAAGACGCGGGGGCGTAATGAGATAGAGACGGCAGTCTGATGTGGTTGGCTCGGTCATGAACGCCGGTTTATCGCGACCAGCTGCCCTCTGTCATCCGTTTTGTGTCACCCGTTTTCGAGGGCGGCAACACCGGGAAGGGTTTTACCTTCGAGCCATTCGAGGAAGGCACCCCCGGCGGTTGAGACATAAGAGAAATCGTCTGCGGCACCTGCGCCATTGAGGGCCGCGACCGTGTCACCCCCCCCTGCAACAGAAACCATGGTCCCCATTTTGGTGAGCATGGCGACGTGACGGGCGGCTGTATCAGTTCCCACATTGAAGGGCTCTACCTCGAAGGCGCCCAACGGGCCGTTCCAGACGACGGTTTTGGCGGTCTCAAAATGACCGGCAAGGGTCGCGAGCGTGTCGGTGCCCACATCCAGGATCATCTGGTCTTCAGGGACTGCATCAATAGCCACAGTTTGTGACGGTGCGTGGGCTTTGAACTCTCCCGCGACAACGGCGTCTGTTGGCAGAATGATCTTGCATCCGGCAGCGTCGGCCTTGCTCATGATTTCGCGTGCCGTCTCTGCAAGATCATGCTCGCAGAGAGATTTGCCGACATTCACGCCTTTGGCAGCGAGGAAGGTGTTTGCCATGCCACCGCCGATGACGAGGGCATCGACTTTGCTCACCAGATTGCCGAGGAGATCGAGCTTTGTGGAGATTTTAGCGCCGCCGACAATCGCGACAACGGGGCGCTCTGGTTCGCCAAGAGCTTTACCCAGAGCGTCCAGCTCCTGCTCCATGGCGCGACCTGCATAGGCTGGCACAATGTGCGCAATGCCTTCTGTTGACCCGTGTGCGCGGTGGGCGGCGGAGAAAGCGTCATTGACATAGGCATCGGCATTGGCGGCGAGGGCTTCTGCGAATGCTTTGTCGTTCTTTTCTTCACCGGCATGAAAGCGGGTGTTTTCCAGGACGAGGATACCGCCATCGGCGAGAGCGGAGAGGGCATCGCCTGCGGCCGCACCAATGCAGTCCTCCGTGAAGCTCACTGGTTTCCCAAGAAGCTCACCCAGGGCCGCCGCAATAGGCTTCAGGCTCATGTCCGGCTTCCGCTCACCCTTGGGACGGCCAAAATGGGAGAGAATGCCGACCTTCGCGCCTTTGGCGCTCAGATCGTTCAGTGTGGGCAGAAGACGCTCAAGCCGCGTGGCGTCGGTCACGTCGCCTGCGTCGTTGACGGGCACGTTCAGGTCTGCACGGACAAGCACCCGTTTGCCTGTGAGTGAGCCTTGGCCGAAGAGATCGTCGAGCGTCTTGTGATTTGCCATCTGTTTTCTTCCCGATTTAGTCGTTGGGGGCTTTTGTGGATCGGATACGACAACGCCCCCGAACTTGCATCCGGGGGCGTCGTATCACGGGGGTCTTACTTAAAGAAGCTTGCCCATGGCAACGGCTGTGTCGCCCATGCGGTTCGCAAAGCCCCACTCATTGTCGTACCAGGACAGGACGCGCACGAAGCGGCTGCCCATGACCTGTGTCTGGGTGAGGTCGAAAGTGGACGAGTTCTTGTTGTGGTTGAAGTCGATGGAGACCAGCGGCTCATCAACATAGCCCAGCACGCCTTTCAGCGGGCCGTCGGCTGCTTTCACAATTGCCTTGTTCACTTCTTCCGCGGTTACCGCCCGGCCTGCATCGAAGCAGAGGTCGATCATGGAGACGTTCGGTGTTGGAACGCGGATCGCGGTGCCGTCGAGCTTGCCTGCAAGCTGTGGCAGAACCAGGCCAACGGCCTTCGCAGCACCGGTTGATGTCGGGATCATCGACATGGACGCAGCGCGTGCGCGGCGCAGATCAGAGTGCAGCGTGTCAACGGTGCGCTGGTCGCCTGTGAAAGCGTGGATCGTTGTCATGTAGCCCTGTTTGATGCCGCAAAGTTTGTCGAGAACCTGTGCGACCGGTGCGAGGCAGTTGGTTGTGCAAGAAGCGTTGGACACCACTTTGTGGCTTTTACGCAGCTTCTTCTCGTTGACGCCATATACGACGGTGAGGTCAGCATTGCTTGCAGGTGCGGATACCAGAACCTTTTTGGCACCGGCTTCGAGATGCGCAGATGCTTTTTCCTTGGAGGCAAAGAGGCCTGTGCATTCCAGCGCGATATCAACGTCGAGTTTCTCCCAAGGGAGTTTCGACGGATCGCGCTCAGCGGTGATCTTGATAGAGCCCTGGCCGACATTCATGCTGGACTTGGTTGTCCGCACCTTGCCGGGGAAGGGGCCGTGCACGCTGTCATATTTCAGAAGGTGGGCGTTGTCTTCAACGCTGCCCAGATCGTTGATTGCAACGACCTGAAGGTCTTTGCGGCCGGACTCTGCGATGGCGCGCAGGACCAAACGTCCAATACGGCCAAACCCATTAATTGCTACACGTGTTGCCATGTTTTAACTCTCCTTAGCCTCTCGCTCCGTGCCGTCTTTGCGGTTAGAGCCGTTCTTTTGCGGCCGCCACTGCCGCTTCTGCTGTGATTTCAAAGTGATTGTAGAGATCGTTGATCGGGGCACTGGCGCCGAAGCCCGTCATGCCGATAAACGCACCGTCCATTCCAATGTAGCGGTCCCAGCCCTGTTGGATGGCTGCTTCGATTGCTACACATACGGTTCCTTCGCCCAGGATCTGCTTTTTGTACTCGGCAGACTGCTGTTCGAAGAGTTCAAGACAGGGTGCAGAGACGACGCGGGCGCCGATGCCTTCTGTCTGAAGTTGTTTTTGGGCGTCGAGCGCAATCGAGACCTCAGACCCGGTTGCGATCAGCGTGACTTTCGCATCGCCTTTCGCCGGGCTTAGCTCATAGGCCCCGCGAGCACAGAGGTTTTCCTCCGTGTGCTCGGTCCGGACCAGCGGCACACCCTGACGGGTCAGCGCCAGAATGCTGGGTGTTTCTTTTGCCTCAAGGGACAATTGCCAGCATTCAGCCGTTTCGACCGCATCAGCGGGGCGGAACACATAGAGGTTCGGCATCGCGCGGAGCGCCGCCAAATGTTCAACCGGCTGGTGTGTGGGACCATCTTCGCCCAGGCCGATACTGTCATGGGTCATGACGTAGACCACGCGCTGGTTCATCAGCGCGGACAGGCGAATGGCGGGCCGGCAATAGTCGGTAAAGACCAGGAATGTGCCGGAATAGGGGATCAGTCCCCCATGCAGCGCCATGCCGTTCATGGCGGCGGCCATGCCGTGTTCGCGAATGCCGTAATGGATGAAGCTGCCGCTGAAATCGTCGGCGGTCACAGCGACCTGCTCTTTTGAGCGGGTATTGTTCGACCCTGTCAGGTCGGCGGATCCGCCAATGGTTTCCGGCACAACCGCATTGATGACGTTCAGTGTTTCTTCCGACGCCTTGCGGGTTGCCCAGCCTGGCTTGTCTTCGCTTAGTTGTTTCTTGAAATCATTGATCGCCTGAGCGAAGCCTGACGGCAGGTCACCGGCGAGGCGGCGATCAAATTCGGCGCGGGTTTCGCCGTCCGCTGCTTCATAGCGCTCTTCCCAGGATTTGCGAGGTTTGCAGCTTTTCAGACCTGCAACGCGCCATGCGTCGAGGACGTCTGATGGGATGTCGAAAGGATCGTGCGGCCAGCCCAGCTCTTTTCTTGTAAGTTCAATTTCCTCTGCACCAAGCGCGGCGCCATGGGAAGAAGATGTGCCTGCCTTGTTGGGTGAGCCGAAGCCGATGGTCGTCTTACAGGCGATCAGGCTTGGCTTGTCGGTCTTTTGGGCGTTAGCGATGGCCTTTTCGATGGCGTCTGCATCGTGTCCGTCAATGCGGACGGTGTCCCAGCCTGCGGCATCGAAACGTTTCAGCGCATCGCCGGATTCTGACAGGCTGAGCGGCCCGTCGATGGAGATGTCATTGTCATCGTAAAGAACGATCAGACGGGATAGGCCCAGATGCCCTGCGATGGAGATGGCTTCGTGGCTGATGCCTTCCATCAGGTCGCCGTCGGAGGCAATAACGTAAGTGTAGTGATCGACCAGATCAGAGCCGAAACGGGCCTGTTGCAGCCGCTCGGCGAGTGCCATGCCGACGGCTGTTGAAATGCCCTGGCCCAGCGGCCCTGTGGTCGTCTCAATGCCTGGCGTATGGCCGAATTCGGGGTGGCCTGGTGTCTTGGAGCCCATCTGGCGGAAATTTTTGATTTCCTCGAGGGTCATGTCCTCATAGCCCAGAAGGTAGAGCAGTGAATAAGCCAGCATGGAGCCGTGGCCGGCGGAGAGGACAAAGCGGTCACGGTCCGGCCAGTTTGGCTGGCGTGGGTCGAACTTCATGAACTTAGTGAACAGCACTGTTGCCATGTCGGCGGCGCCCATTGGCATGCCGGGGTGGCCTGACTTGGCCTTTTCGACGGCGTCCATGGACAGGGCCCGGATGGCATTCGCCATCATCTGATGTGTTGCTGGTACGGCGGCGGATTCGCCCTCTGAGGAAACAGAGGCCGCTGCCGATTGCTCTGATGGCGTCATTTTAAAACTCTTGTTGGCGTGGGCTGCTCACATCGACTGATCTGGCAGCGCAGTGTTGCCGGCGGGGCTATTGAAGAGTGTGATCGATGCGGCCAGCCCCTCAAGCCGCTCTGGAAGCTCACTGCCTGCAAAGTCAGGTCAACGGCTTCTGATCATCTCTTGCTCTGTTTGAGGTTCTGTCCCCACGCACATGTGCGAACGGCTTACTCAGCCTCGAAAAACCCTGTCGAGAGCGGCGCCACAATGACTATCTGCCTATAGAGAGTCAATGGGATTCGCGGGGAATTCGGGGTCGCTTCGGGCCAAATTCGCGTGAATTGAACAGGCCAGGGCCTTGATTGGAAAGGGCATTCGAAAATGGAAAGGCGCTAGCAGGCTGCTTCAGCCTCGCAGGCGTTTCGTGGCGCCGAAAAAACCGCTGAAATGGCTCCAAACCCTTCTGTTGACCGAGTTTAGGGCGGCCCCCTATTCTTGCACCAAGTGATTTGCGGCTATTTTGTCCGCGGACCCCGGATTGCTAGCCGAAATTGCACCTGATAGCCGAAACAGAACAAGGCACTGATGATATGAGCGAGCTCGATAAAGCCATGGCTGCATTTTCAGCTGCCCTGGATAAATTGGAGGGTGCTGTGAACGGTCGTGAAGTGCGGGCAGAGGCGCGTTCCGAGCTCGAAAATCAAATCGCCAGCCTGAAGGAAGACCGGGCCCGGCTGGCGGAAGAATTGGATATTGCGCATGCGGACGTCAGACGGCTGGATGGTCTGAACGCCCGGGCATCTGCTGAGATTGATGCTACCCTGAAAGACATAGACCGCCTGCTCGCTTGATCTCTCACTGAAAGGACGTGGCTTATGGGCCAAGTCAATGTCTCCATCAATGATCGTTCCTACTCCGTTGCCTGTGGTGATGGGGAAGAAGAGCATCTGCGGGAACTGGCCCGGTATCTCGATGGCCATGTGGCCGAACTCGCGAAAACGGTCGGCCAGGTGGGTGACGCGCGTCTCTTGCTGCTGGCAGGTCTGTTGGTGGCGGACGAATATGCCGATGCGTTGAAGCGTGTGGAGGCCCTTACAGCCGAAGTGAAGGCATTAAGGGAAGCTCAGGAGAGCGAGCAGGGGCGCGAAGAGGCGGTCGAACAGAAGCTGACGGTCTTTATGAGTGATGCCGCCAGCCGCATTGAGAAGATGGCTAATACGCTGGAGGCGTCTTAAACACGCGTCACTCAAGAAAAAGAAGGTCGCCGGTCAGCCGTGACAGAGAATTGTCTGCAACCTTCTTCAGCCAAGCATGTTATAATCAAGATGGGTGCTGCCGGATGCGTCAGGGACGCCATTGCTCGGGGCCTTACGTTTCTCTAGGGAACTGTCCCTGGGGCGGGCCGTGGCCTGCTTCACACGGTGCCCACCTACTCTTGTAGGTCTCCGAGAATCACTGTTCCAACGATCCGGTGGGCCCACCTTTTTGCTCCTCGCTTAGGGCGGGGTGCTTATACGCCCTTAAGTTCTTCTTGAGTCCTTAATGTCAGATCAAACAGACCCATTTGCTGCGACCCCCTCCAAGTCGGTGCTTCGGCAAAAAGCCCTGGAGATGCGCGCTGACGCGAGTAAATCTCTTGGCGATGCTGCGGGGCAGGCCATCACGGACCATTTCCTGGCCGACATTCCCAGAACTTCCGGGGCGTCTGTTGCCGGTTATTTTCCCATTCGGTCCGAAGCTGATCCGGTGCCTTTGATGGCGGAGCTCCAACAGCTCGGCCATACCTGCGCCTTGCCGCGGGTCGCCGGGGCGGATCAGCCGCTCCGGTTTTTCAGGTGGACGCCAGGCGGAAAAACCGACGAAGGCGCTTTTGGGACGCGGGTGCCGGTCAAAAAGGCTGCAGAGATCATCCCTGACATTCTGCTTGTCCCTTTGGTCGCTTTTGACTTGAGCGGTTTTCGCCTTGGATATGGCGGGGGATTTTACGACAGAACCCTTGCGGGCCTGCGGGCCAAGCGGTCCTGCCTCGCTGTCGGCATTGCCTATTCGGCGCAGGAATATGACACGCTGCCTCATGACGTGTATGACCAGCCTCTGGACTGGGTGGTCAGCGAAAAAGGCAGCCGCTGCTTCGAAAGGACGGGTTTGTGAGATTATTGTTTTTGGGCGATCTGGTTGGCCGGGCAGGACGGGACGCTGCTATCTCGGCATTGCCACGTCTGCGCACAGACCTCAAAGCGGATTTTGTTGTCGTTAATGGCGAGAATGCTGCAGGCGGATTTGGCATTACCGGCTCCATCTGTGACGCGGTGTTTGATGCCGGCGCTGATGTGATCACTCTCGGCAATCATGCCTGGGACCAGAAAGAAGCGTTGGTCCACATCGAGCGGGAACCGCGCTTAATCCGGCCGCGCAACTACCCGGCAGGCACGCCCGGAAAAGGAAGTGATCTGTTTGAAACATCGGATGGGCGCCGGGTGATGGTGGTCAATGTGTTGGGCAGCGTCTTCATGAACGCCCTTGATGACCCGTTTGGAAGTGTCGATGAGGCGCTTGAAGAATGCCCGCTTGGCATGGTCGCCGATGCTGTGATTGTTGATATGCACGCAGAGGCAACGTCGGAGAAAATGGCGATGGGTCATTTCTGCGATGGCCGGGCGAGTCTTGTCGTGGGGACGCACAGCCATATCCCGACCGCAGATGCGCAGATTTTTGATGGAGGCACGGCCTATCAAACAGATGCCGGCATGTGCGGGGACTATAATTCTGTCATTGGGATGGAAAAGGATGAACCCATTAATCGGTTCACGCGGAAAATCCCAAGCGGGCGGTTTACGCCGGCCTCCGGCCAGGCGACGGTCTGCGGTGTTCTTGTCGAAACCAATGACAAGACCGGGTTGGCCGTCTCCGTCGAGCCCATTCGTGTTGGAGGTCGCCTGCGGCAATCGGGTGTCGCTTAAGCGGTCGGGCGGTCAGGGGAAGAGCCAGGTGAAAAACGAAACAGCCACATGGCGTGATGATGTAAACGCGATGCGCGCGGACCTAACTCTTTGGCCCTTGGCTCTCCTCACTGTCCTTTCGGCCGTGATCAGTTTTGTGTCAGTACGTGCGTTGGGTACAGTGGTGCCGGTCTGTCTCGTGTTGGCATTAGTACTCTATTTTCTGCGCACAAGGTCTTTTGCGCTGCCATCCACGCCCTTGCTTTTGATCTGGGCTCTCTTTGTTGCACTGGTGGGGCTGGCGGCATTCAGGTCGCTTGATGTGGACTATGCAACAAGCCGGTTTCTTAAACTTGCCGTCTATTCGTTGTTGGCAATCCTGCTTTGGTCTGTAGCTCAACGAATGAACACACGCAGCGTCCTTAAATTCGCTTTGGTTGTTTCTTTCGCTATTGGCCTTTGTTGGACTCTCGTTGAGGGGATCAGTAATGGTGCGCTCTATCAGTTTTTGAGCGGCGTGACGCCTGGCGAGGCAGCGCATTCCGCAAACCGGGCTGTGGTCGTGTTGACCCTGTTTGCAGCACCGGCAGCTCTCATTATCTTTCAGCGGTATGGCGGACTTGCGGTGGTTTGTTTGTTTGCCACCCTGTTTGTTGCCGTTCTGACAACGGAAAGTCAGGCCGCACAGCTCGGGGTGCTCGGCGCGATGGTTGTGCTTGTCTTTGCATTGGTGACACCGCGGGCGGCAATATGGGTCTGCGGTGTTGGCGGCATTCTGACGATCGTCGTTATGCCGTTTCTGTTTTCGCAGGTTTCTTTCGACGATCTGTTCTCTGGCATGCCGAATGCGGAGATGACCTTGATGCCGAGGCTCGAAATCTGGACTTTTGTCAGCCAAAAAATTCTTGAACAACCGCTTCTGGGATATGGGTTGGAAACGGGCCGTTTCATGCCCATCGACGACATGGTGAGATCCTATTTTCCAGGTGAGTACCTCCATCATCCGCACAATGGTGTTCTGCAAATCTGGTTTGAGATGGGCGCGCTGGGGGCGCTTATGCTCGCCGCCGCCTGGGGTCTGATTGTCCGTCAGACCGCGTTGCTGGAGGCCAAGTCCATCCCGTTTGTTCTGGCGGGGTTGTGCTGTGTGATGATTATTGGTTCGGTTGCGCATGGCGTTTGGCAGAGTTGGTGGGTGAGCGCGCTTGTGCTTGTCCCGTTTCTGTTTGCTGTGGCGACCGCCCCGGAGACACGGTGACGATCTGGGTGCCGACAGGTTCTCGTGCTGTGGCACGGGGCCAAGCAAACAGTCCGCCAGAATTGATCTAGGTCTAAATCTTCCGAAGTGTTTCTGCCTACACTGATGTGTGGGGGCATTGAGCGCGGCTCTGGCACACGTGCCAGAGGTTTGCTCTGCTTTGGAGTCGAAAAATGAAACTGATCAAACTTAGTGTTGCTGGTGTTCTCGTTCTCGGACTTGCAGCCTGCGAGCCAGGCGCCGGGCCCAAGCAGCAAATTGGGACTGTTGGCGGTGCGATTGCAGGCGGTCTGGCAGGCTCACAGATTGGGTCTGGGTCTGGCCGTCTCGTGGCCGTCGGAGTTGGTACATTGCTGGGTGCTATGGCAGGTGGTGAGGTTGGACGATCTCTGGATCGCGCAGACCGTCTCTATCTTGAGCGCACTACGGGCCGTGCGCTGGAATATGGTCCATCGGGGAGAGCTCATGAGTGGCGGAACCCGGATACGGGTCACTATGGTGCAGTGACGCCGAAGCCAGCCTATCAAACTCCTCAGGGCCAGTATTGCCGAGAGTATCAGCAGACCATCACTGTTGGCGGTAGAACGGAGCAGGGCTATGGCACAGCGTGCCGGGAACCTGACGGTAGCTGGCGGATTGTCAGCTAGGACGCTCACGCTCGCTGCTCTTATGCGCAAAAAAATCCCCGCCCCAGCGCAGGGTGGTGTGCTGGGGCGGGGTGTCGTGCACCGTCGGGGATCAGACGGTACTCAAGCTCTGACCCCATACGGGTGGCGGGTCAGGATCAGAGCCATCTCGGGTGGGCTGTCTAGAGTTTCTTCACTTCTATCAGGAATTTCTCGACTTCTTCGCCAAGGACGTCTGCCTGGCTGTTAAGTTCCGCCGAGCTTTGTAAGACCTGCCCTGCAGCCTCGCCTGTATCGGCAGCGGCTTGCGTCACTGTGCTGATGTTGGAGGACACGTCCTGCGTGCCCGTCGCAGCCTCTTGGACATTCCGGCTTATTTCAGCTGTTGCAGCGCTTTGTTCTTCCACTGAGGCGGCGATTGAAGAGGCGATCTCATTGATTTTCTGGATCGTCGTGCCGATTGACTCGATCGCTCCAACTGCGCCCTCAGTTTCCTGTTGGATTGTTCCAATCTGTGTGGCGATTTCTTCGGTCGCCTTGGCGGTTTGACTTGAAAGCTCTTTCACTTCCGCAGCCACAACTGCAAATCCTTTGCCTGCTTCGCCGGCGCGGGCGGCCTCAATGGTTGCATTGAGTGCCAGGAGATTGGTCTGGCTGGCAATGTCCTGGATAAGGTTGACCACTTCACCGATTTTTTCTGAAGCTGCTACCAGGCCCTGGACCGTGGCATTTGTGCGTTCTGCTTCTGCAACGGCTTCTTGAGCAATGCTGGAGCTGTCGGCGACCTGGCGGGTAATTTCGCTGATCGAATTGGACATCTCCTCCGCGGCACTTGCCACTGTTTGCACATTCGCAGTTGTTTCTTCTGCAGCGGCGGCAACAGTGCTTGCCTGCTTGGTGCTCTGTTCTGCGGTTTCCGCGAGAGATTCCGCCATGCCCTTCATGTTTGTCGATTTGTCGCCGACATCGGACACGATGGCTTTCACATTCGTTTCAAAGTCGGTAATGGCGTTTTGAAGCTGCGTCACAACGCTCCAGGTGACCATGGCTCCGACATAGTTGCCTGAATTATCGTGAACCGCGGAAACGTTGAGATCGAGTGTTTCAGGCCCCAGCTTGATTTTTGCACTGTGGGGTAAGTTCCGTGAGTCACCCAAGAGGCCGCGTTGATGGGACGGTTGTTTGTGGAAGACGTCAATGCAGACGCCCAACATGTTTTCCGGGTCAACTTCCTGGGGGAGGAGGTCGCGGACTGTCTTGAGCGTCTCGATGCTCGTTTGATTGATGTAGTTGATTTTCAGATCAACTGGGTCAGCCATCATGACGTTAATTGGCATGTTATCCAGCATGGTCAGAAGGGTCTCGCCGTCGACGCTTCCGGTATCCTTCGCAGAGGCAATGTCGATTACTTCAGCGGTCTCGACAGCTGCGCTTCTTTTCTTGAACATTGACTGTTCCCCTCTTGGTCTTCTCGTCTCCACCGGCCTCGCTTTTGGCGGTGGGTAGCCCCAATGGCGGACTAGATTTGTCCAACTTTCCTGGCAGACGCTCGGCCCCCAGGCCCCTCATTGAGATACACTTAGAAGTTGTATCTATGATTTGAATACAACCATTGATAGGTTAACGAAGAATGAATGTTTCACCAAAGGGATTTCGTTTTCCAAAGGCCCAGGCGAATTGGGGCCTTCCAATGTGCCAGCGTGGATAGGGGCGAACAGATAAGAATTTGGCAGAAATTGGCCAGTTGTGGCCTATGGATTTTGGCGCGCGGGCTGCCTATAAAGGGCACAAAATGGCGTGTAAAATGACTGCGCCCACTACACTCAAAAGTTGAGAGAGCGAACGCTATGGCGGGACATTCCAAATTCAAAAACATCATGCACCGCAAGGGCGCGCAGGATAAAAAGCGCGCGAAATTGTTCTCGAAACTGGCCAAGGAAGTGACGGTTGCGGCCAAGATGGGGATGCCGGACCCGGACCATAATCCGCGCCTTCGGGCAGCCATCAATGCGGCGCGGGCCCAATCCATGCCCAAGGACAATATTGAGCGGGCCATCAAAAAGAGTACTGAGCAAGGCGGCGAGAATTACGAAGAAGTCCGCTATGAGGGCTTCGGACCGGCTGGTGTCGGTGTCATCGTGGAAGCGCTTACCGACAACCGGAACCGGACGGCGAGTGAAGTGCGCACGATTTTCGCGAAGAATGGCGGAAATCTGGGTGAGACAGGATCGGTCTCGTTCAGTTTCGAGCGGGTAGGGTCTATTGAGTACGCGGCGGATGCGGCAGACGCAGACGCCATGTTTGAAGCGGCTATCGAAGCAGGGGCCGACGATTGTACGTCGGATGATGAGGGGCACACGCTCATCTGCAATGCGGAAAGCCTTCACGAGGTAGCGGGCGCGCTGGAAGCTTCGTTCGGACCGGCGAACAGTGCCTCGATCATCTGGAAGCCCACCAACACGATCCCCGTGGAAGCCGACCAGGGCGAGACTCTTCTCCGCCTGTTGGATTTGCTGGACGATAGCGATGATGTGCAGCAGGTTTATGCGAACTTCGAAATGTCCGATTCGGTGATGGAGCAGCTCTCCGCCTGATCGGATAGATCGGTGCCGATCTTGGCGCTGTAACCAGGCTGGACAATGAGCGAAACCGTCAGATTGCTGGGGTTGGATCCCGGATTGCGCGCCACGGGATGGGGCGTGATCGATGTCACCGGTAACCGCCTGTCCCATGTGGCAAACGGTACGGTGACCTCCAGCAGCAAACTCTCCCTGGCGGAGCGTCTTGTGCAGCTTGAAGAGGGATTGGCGGGCGTGATTGCGGACCATAGACCGCACTCAGCAGCCGTGGAGACCGCTTTTGTTTCCAAGGATGCGGCGGCGGCTCTGAAGCTCGGTCAGGCGCGCGCGGTTGCGCTTCTTGTGCCTGCACGCTCCGGCCTTGATGTTGCCGAATATGCGCCCAACAAAATCAAGAAGACGGTGACCGGGTCCGGTCATGCGGACAAGCAGCAGATAAAGATGATGGTGGAGACCCTGCTCGCACGGTGCAAGACGAATAGTGAGCATGCGGCGGACGCACTGGCGGTCGCCATCTGCCATGCGCATTACCGTTCAGCCATTTCCTATGTTGAGACAGCGGAAGCGCGGGTGACGCGCGCATGATCGGAAAACTGACGGGTATTGTGGATGAGGTCGGCGAGGATTGGTTGATCCTTGATGTTGGCGGTGTGGGATACCTCGTGTCCTGCTCCGGTTTCACCCTTCGGCAGGTGCCGACGAAAGGCGAACCCCTGTCGCTTCTGATTGATACCTACGTACGAGAAGATCAGTTGCGGCTCTTTGGCTTTGCGACCGGCGATGAGCGGGACTGGTTTCGGTTGCTCCAGTCCGTGCAGGGCGTGGGCGCACGCCATGCCATGGCCATGCTGGGGTCGATTGGCCCGAACGGCCTTGCCGATGCTATTGCCCTTGAAGACAAAAAAGCGGTGACCCAGGCCCCGGGTGTCGGACCAAAACTGGCCGGCCGTATCGTGAGTGAACTCAAAGACAAAGCACCGGTACCCGACAAACTTGCGCCTGTGCTGGTGGGTTCCGACGGGAATGCTGCGCCTGGTGCCGGGAGTGCGGTGCGGGACGCTGTTTCGGCTCTGGTCAATCTAGGCTATGCGCATGCCCAGGCCGCATCGGCCGTGTCGGCGGCGACAAAGCAGCTGGATGAGGGTGCCAGTGCAGAAGAACTCATCCGTGTCGGCTTGAAGGAATTGGCCCGATGAGTAATAGGTCAGCTGGGAGTGATGGATCAGTCGGGAGTGAGCGATTGGTGGGCGGCGCACCTCATGAAGAAGATTTAGGCGAAGCTCAGCTTCGCCCGCAGCGCCTGTCGGACTTTACGGGCCAGCGCCAGGCGCGCGAAAATCTGTCTGTTTTCATCGAGGCGGCGGCGAAGCGCAAAGAGGCATTGGACCATGTCTTGTTCGCAGGGCCTCCCGGGCTTGGCAAGACAACCCTTGCGCAGATTGTGGCGCGGGAGCTCGGTGTCAATTTCCGCTCAACTTCCGGCCCGGTGATTGCGAAGGCCGGTGATCTCGCAGCACTTCTTACCAATCTGGAAGAACGGGATGTGCTCTTCATTGATGAGATCCACCGGTTGAATCCGGCGGTGGAGGAAATTCTCTATCCGGCGATGGAAGATTTTGAGCTTGATCTCATTATCGGAGAGGGACCGGCGGCACGGTCTGTAAAGATTGAGTTGGCGCCTTTCACCCTCGTTGGTGCCACGACCCGAACAGGCTTGCTCACAACGCCGCTTAGAGACCGCTTCGGCATTCCGGTGCGTCTCAATTTCTATGAGGTAGATGAGTTGGAGCTCATTGTGCGCCGTGGGGCCGGTGTGATGGGTATGAAAATCACCGATGACGGTGCGCTGGAAATTGCGCGCCGCGCACGGGGGACGCCCCGGATCGCCGGGCGTCTTCTGCGCCGGGTGCGGGATTTTGCGGCGGTCGAAGAAGCCCAAGAGATTGATGCCTCTTTGGCGGACAGGGCGCTTACCCGTCTGGAAGTGGATCGTCTTGGCCTTGATGGGCTCGATCATCGTTATCTGTCCACCATCGCGCATAAGTTTTCCGGCGGGCCTGTGGGCATTGAGACTATAGCGGCGGCGCTTTCAGAACCCCGCGATGCAATTGAAGAAATTGTCGAGCCCTATCTCATTCAGAACGGGCTTGTTCAGCGCACACCGCGCGGCCGCATTCTGACCCCAAGTGCTTTTCAACATCTGGGGCTGCCGACGCCGTCGGGCGTTCCTGGGCAAGGCGGCCTGTTTGATGGAGATGGCAAGTGAGTGAGACCCAGTGGCCAGATGTATCGGGCAAGATCGTTGACGGTGTGCACCGGCTTCCGATCCGGGTCTATTACGAAGACACAGACTTTAGCGGCATCGTCTATCACGCCAACTATCTGAAGTTTGCGGAGCGCAGCCGGAGCGATTTCTTACGTCTGGTGGGGATCCACCATTCAGAACTGTTGGAGCTTGATCCGCCGCTCGCCTTTGCCATTCAGAAGATGGAGATTGAGTTTCTGGCGCCCGCCCGAATTGATGATCTTTTGGAAGTTGAAAGCCGCTACATCACGGCCAAGGGTGCGCGGCTTGAGATTGAGCAGGTGATTACCCGGGCAGGCGAGCCGATTTGGCGCGCCATTGTGCGCGCAGCCTGTATTGATACGGATGGCCGGCCCCGGCGTTTGACGCCGGCTATGCTTGAGGCCTTAGGGCCACATGTGGCGGCGGCTACAGCGACCTAGAACCGTTCTGTCCCGGCCACTCGGCGATGAAGCCTTTTTCCAGATAGG
This sequence comes from Parvibaculaceae bacterium, assembly GCA_965248405.1. Taxonomy (GTDB): domain Bacteria; phylum Pseudomonadota; class Alphaproteobacteria; order Parvibaculales; family Parvibaculaceae; genus Mf105b01. The sequence continues at coordinate 2,535,291 of OZ252104.1, read as the reverse complement.
GCGCGATTTTGGCGACTTCTGAGAGGACCCGTTTGCGTCCGACCGGGTGACGGTGCCATTCCTCTCGTGGAACACCAAACCAGTTCACGGGTGCCAGCATTTTCTCCACGCCGGGCCAATGCCGCTCCAACGTCATGAGATAGCGCCTGGAGGTGCAGAGTTTCCCAAGGGCGATGAGCGAGGAAATGTTTGCAAGACCAATCTCATGTTCAAGGATCGGTAGCGAGAAGGTGACGTTTTCACCTGTATTGGATGCTTCGGTCTCTGTCAGGATGATGTCTTCCGGGATGCCTTCGGCAATCATGAGGCGTTTCATGATGATTGTCTCTGGCTCTGTGTCGCCAGGCGTCATGCCCCCAGACACGATGGCATGCTTGTAAAAGCCGCTCTGCCACAATCGGCTCGCTTCTGCGATGAACTCGGAAACACCGTGCCGCGTTCCAAACACAAAAAGCAAATCGGCATGCTTGATCGGGGTCTGGATTAAATGGTCTTGATTGACGCTCTCGATGAAGGCGGGGTCAAGGTCTTCCAGCGCTCGATATTCGTCCGTCATGCCGGTCTTCTCCCCACCGTCTTTCGAGTTTGGCTTTGAACTTTGGTCTAGATGTGGCGGCGGCATCACAATCTGGTTAAGCCTTTGACGTTTCGGGCAAATTGGGGCCCGTGCCCCAGTTTTGACACATTCTCTCGTCTAATTTTGCCCCATTCTGGGGGTATTCGCTTCTCTTCGTGGAGCAGGCGCCCACTCATGCTTTGCGAGCCTCGGTTTTGGTGAGGCCCAAATGCTTAGTTTTCTCGCATTTTCGGGCGGATAAGTGCGTCAACTTATCCTGAAAATGCTTAGGCACCTGACGGAGAGCAGTTTCCATGGATCCCACACAAATCGTTGACCTTGTCGCCCAGGTCACCCAGACCCTCTCGGCGGTCAATCATTTGGACTTTGTGTCGTCGCTTCGTGCCGAAAACAGCATCACACCCGCGCCGGTAGGCGAGATTATTCAGGACGCCACTCTGGTGACGGACGCAACCGACTTCACTTTGTGGTCGCTCTTCGCGCGGGCGGACTGGGTCGTGAAGTCGGTGATGATCGGTCTCATCGGCGCATCAATCTGGAGTTGGGCCATCATGTTCGACAAGTGGTGGCGTCTCGGCAGTGTGCGGCGCAAGGCGGACAGTTTTGAAACCACGTTCTGGTCAGGGCGGTCGCTGGATGATCTTTATCAGGAGCTTGGAAGTCGTCCCAACCATCCCATGTCGGCTCTCTTTGCAGCAGCCATGCGGGAATGGAAACGGTCTTCAGAAGCAGGCCCCAATCATTTTGCAGGCGTGAAAGAGCGCGTGGACCGCGTGATGTCTGTGACGCTCAACAAGGAAATGGTTTCGCTCGAAACGAACCTTCTGTTCTTGGCGACCGTCGGATCGATTGCCCCATTTGTTGGCCTGTTCGGCACGGTCTGGGGGATTATGAATTCCTTCCAGTCGATCGCGATCAGCCGGGATACAAACCTGGCTGTTGTTGCCCCTGGTATCGCCGAGGCGCTTTTTGCAACGGCGCTGGGCCTTTTGGCGGCTATTCCTGCGGTTATCGCCTACAACAAATTTTCCAGTGAGATCGGCCGCTTTGGCTCGCGGCTTGAAGGCTTTGCGGATGAGTTTTCTGCCATCGTTTCCCGTCAAGTTGACGAGCGGAGATAGAGATGGGCGCGTCTCTTGGAACAGGTGGCGGGCCGGGGCGTCGCGGACGACGCGGGTCGCGCTTGCAGCCCATGAGCGAGATCAACGTCACACCGTTGGTCGACGTCATGCTGGTGCTGCTCATTGTCTTCATGGTTGCGGCTCCCTTGCTCACCGTTGGGGTGCCTGTCGATCTTCCACAAACCCGCTCCGAGCCGCTTCAAGGCGATGACGAGCCGTTGACGATCACGGTTCAGGGCGATGGCACTGTTTACCTACAGGAGACCGTCGTTGAGCCGGAAGAGCTGGTCGCACGGCTGCTGGCCATTGGTGAGAACGGGTATGAGGAGCGCATCTATGTGCGCGCCGATCAACAGGTTGAGTATGGCGAGGTGATGAAGGTAATGGGCCGGATTTCGTCAGCCGGTTTCTCCCGGGTTGGCCTAGTCACTGAAACACCTCCTCAATCATCGTCTGAACGGTAAGGTTCATGCGCGCCGGGCTTCTTATTTCGACAGCACTTCATGGAGGGCTTCTCGTCGCCATGTTCGTTGCGCTGCCGGATACAGAACCCCTTCAGGTTGCCCCCAGCCGGGCACTTCCGGTTGAGCTCGTGACCATTGATGAGTTCACCAATCTGCGGGACGTGCCGCGTCCCGAACCAACGCCGGAACCCCCAGCGGAAGAAGTCAAAGAGCCGGAACCAGAACCCGAGCCTATTGCGGAGCTTCCTCCTGAACCGCTTCCGGAGCCAGAACCGGCGCCCGTCCCGGAACCTGAGCCAGCCCCTGCGCCGGAGCCCGAACCGGCACCTCAGCCTCAACCTGAGCCCGAGCCCGAGCCAGAGCCGGAACCAAAACCACAGCCGAAACCGGAGCCGCCGCGCGCAGAGCCGAAACCTGCCTTCGATCCCACGCAGATTGCGGCGCTGTTGGATAAGTTGCCGGACGAAGAACCACAGCCGGTCCGGCGCAGCGAGCCGCAAAGAGCAAGGCAGGCGGGACCTGCAGCGCAGCTCACCATGTCGGAGATTGATGCGTTTAAGGTTCAGATGCGCCGGTGCTGGAGCGTGCCTGCAGGCGCCGCCAATGCCGAGAGCCTAGTGGTTCGGATCAAGGTGTATTTGAGGCCTGACGGGTCACTCGCGCAGCCGCCGCAATTGATCAACAATTCCAGGCTGTTGTCGGGTGACAGCTATTTCCGTGCGGCGGCCGACAGCGCCATGCGGGCCATCCGGCGCTGTGCGCCGTTCCGGATGCCTGCGGACAAATACTCTTCCTGGAGCGAACTTGATCTCAATTTCGACCCCAGAGAAATGTTGGGCGGTTAACGTTCTTGCCACATTGCGGTCACCTGAAGGGTGATAGTGAGGAAATACGAGATATGGTTCGGGAAATGACAGGATTTCGAGGGAGTTTCCAGGTGAGGGGTATGCGCATACGGCGATTGCAGCAGGGACTGGTGCAGCAGGGATTGGCGCTCTGCGTGGCCGTGATAGGAATGGCGCTCAGCGCCCAGCCAGTTCAGGCGGCGCTTCAGATTGATATCACCCAGGGCAATATCGATCCGCTTCCGATTGCCGTTGTGGACTTTCTGGGGCCGGGTTCGCAGGAACGGCAGATCGGTGTCGATGTGGCGAAGGTTATCGGTGCTGACCTGGAACGTTCCGGTCTGTTTCGGCCTCTGCCATCTGCGTCCTATATCGAACGAATTGAAGATGTGAATGTGCAGCCTCGATTTGGCGATTGGCGGGTGATCAGTGCACAGGCGTTGGTGACCGGCCAGACTGTCGTGGAACCGGATGGGCGGCTCAAAGTCGAGTTCAGGCTCTGGGATATATACGCCGAGCAACAAATTACGGGCCTGCAGTTTTATACAACGCCGGAAAATTGGCGCCGGGTGGCGCACATCATCGCGGATGCCATCTATGAGCGTCTGACAGGTGAGAAGGGTTATTTTGACACCCGCATCGTGCACGTGTCGGAGAGTGGACCGAAAGGTCAACGCGTGAAGCGCCTCGCGATCATGGATCAGGATGGGTACAACCCGCGTATGCTCACCAATGGAGCGGATCTTGTTCTCACACCCCGCTTCAGCCCGTCCAACCAGGAGATCACCTATCTCTCCTATTACGGCAATCGTCCCCGTGTCTATCTGCTCGATATTGAAACAGGTCAGCAGGAAGTTGTCGGTGACTTTCCGGGCATGACCTTTGCGCCGCGCTTTTCGCCGGATGGCCAGAAGATCATCATGAGCCTCCAGCGGGGGGGCAATGCGGATATTTACGAGATGGACCTGCGCTCAAGGCAGACGCGCCGGGTGACGAATACTGCTGCCATTGACACGGCACCCTCCTATTCGCCCGATGGCCGCTACATCACGTTTGAGAGTGACCGGGGCGGCTCACAGCAGATTTACGTCATGAATGCAGACGGGACGGGTGCCCAACGGATCAGTTTTGGCACGGGGCGGTATGCGACCCCGGTCTGGAGTCCGCGTGGCGATCTCATCGCCTTTACCAAGATGGTCAAGGGACGTTTTGTCATCGGCATTATGAGACCGGATGGAACCGGCGAACGGGTCCTGACAGAGGGTTACCATAATGAAGGCCCCACCTGGTCTCCCAATGGGCGTGTCTTGATGTTTTTCCGCGAAACCCGTGGGGAGAATGGGGGCCCCAGCCTCTGGTCGGTTGATCTGACGGGCTACAACGAACGGCCAGTGTACACACCCGCCTTTGCCTCAGACCCAGCCTGGTCGCCCCGGCTTAACTAGAAGAGCCTTCATCTGACACAAAGATGATTGCGACTTGATGAGAATAGAATGGGATTTGGGGCATAAGAGCGAGGGATGGCTTGCGGGAAGTCCGGTGGCCAGATAGATTTCTTGCTTCACAGGGCTTCTGGGGGCTTGGTGCGATGGGTCGGGGTTTCGAAAAGAAGACAATTTCACCTGACGCTGTCATGTAATGTTAAAGAACGCAGTGTTAAGTCGGCCCGGTTGAATTGGTTGGGTTAAATCAGCTGATATCGGGCGGTAGACAACAAAGAAGCAGCGGCTTCTATCATACTGCGAACAGATGTAAGGAGACATCATCCATGAAGATCCTGAATGCCGGCCTGCGGGTCGCGACAATGGCTGGCCTGATGGTGGTCGTGGCAGCATGTAGTTCGACGCCAGACGAAGATGCTTCAGCAACTTCAACACCGACAGCCCCTGTTACGCAGACGCAGCCCGCCGGACCAACGCCAGGGTCTCAGCAGGATCTGGTAGTCAATGTTGGTGACCGTGTCTTCTTTGAAACCGACCGCTCAGACCTTACGTCGGCAGCACGCGCCACATTGCAGCGTCAGGCTGCTTGGCTGAAGCTTTATCCGGCCCTCTCGGTTACGATGGAAGGGCATGCAGACGAACGCGGTACGCGCGACTACAACCTGGCGCTGGGTGCGCGCCGGGCAAATGCAGCGAAGAGCTACCTCGTCAGCCTTGGCATTGACCCAGCCCGTGTTCGGACGATCTCCTACGGGAAAGAGCGTCCGGTTGCGCTGTGCTCCAATGAAAGCTGCTGGAGCCAGAACCGCCGCGCGGTCTCTGTGGTGAGCGGCGCCGGTTCTTAAGCGCCGGTTTCAATCAGTTTTAACGCCTCCGAAGGTTTTCCTTCGGGGGCGTTTTTACGTCTGGGTAAGCTTCGGCCTCAATTTGGCCGAACTCTCTGCTATTGTTGAGCCCACGGAAATTCGTCTCGGGGTCTGGAATGAGAAGGTTAGCGGCCATGGGTGTGGCAGATTGTAAGAGGCGCGTCGGCATGTCTGGTGCCCGGCGTGCCGGTGTGCTGGGCCTTGGTGTTGCCTTGCTTCTTGGCGCCAGTGTGAGCGGCACGCTGGCAGAGCCCGACAGTGTCGAAACCCGCGCACTCTATAACCGGCTAGAGAAGATTGAACGCGATCTCATCGATGTGCAGCGCCAGACCTATCAAGCGGCTGGCCAAGCCAGTCAACTCTCCGGTGCCAGCGGGTTTGGTCCGGACCCGCAAAGTGCGGCGGATCTGTCGCTTCGGCTTCAATCCGTTGAGACGTCGCTTCGCGATCTCACGGGTCGGATAGAAAAGCTTACCTATGACCTCACGCAGACGCAGTCGCAGTTCCGGCAGTTTGCGGAGGATGTCGAGTTCAGGTTCCAGGAATTGGGTGCCTCTGCCGGTTCTTCGGGAGGGCTTGCGGGAGGTTCCAGTGCGCCGCTTTTGACACCGCCATCTCCACCAGCAGGTAGTCGGGCTAGTGAGGCTGCCGCATCGACCGTTGGCACGCTTGGTCAGGTTCCCGTGTCGGCCTTGCCAGCGGATGACCCGGATGAAAACGTCCGGGTTTCCGTCAATGATGCGTCTCGTCTGCCGGCACAGGCCTATGCGCCGCCGCCCGCTTCCTCGTCACCTGGGGGGCCGGAAGATGCTTATGAAGCGGCGATTAATCAGCTGAAACGTGGACAGTTTGATGTGGCAGAGGCGGAGTTCGCCAATTTCCTGCAGCGCTATCCCACCCACAATCTGGCGGGCAATGCTCAATATTGGCTGGGCGAAACCTTTTATGTTCGCGGCGCCTATCGGCAGGCAGCGGAAGCTTTTCTCACCGGCTATTCAACCTATTCCGGGTCCACCAAAGCACCCGACAGCCTGTTGAAGCTCGGCATGACTCTCGCCGCGCTCGGACAGCAGGAGCAGGCCTGCGCGACTTTGGGCGAGCTCAACCGGCGCTTCCCCTCAGCGACGCAAGCGGTCAAGCAGCGGGCACAGCTAGAGCGCACCCGCGCTGGCTGCTGACGCTCAGCGATGGCTCCTGCCCGGTCTCCTCGCGCCCTGACAGGTCCTGAGCTTGGTCGTCTGATGCGGCCCCTTGAGCCTGCCCAGCGCCTGGGTGTGGCCGTCTCCGGCGGTGCGGACTCCGTTGCTTTAATGGTTGTCTTGGCACAATGGTGCGATTGGCTGGAGGCGCGGGGAAAGACGGGTCCCAAAGTCACTGTCCTCACTGTTGATCACGGGTTGCGGCGGGAAGCTGCGGATGAAGCGGTTCAAGTAGCTGACTGGGCGAAAGCTCTTGGGCTCCCGCACAAGATTTTGCGATGGGAGGGTGGGAAGCCTTCTTCCAATATTCAGGCAGAGGCCCGGACCGCCCGGTACCGGCTTTTGACGGATTGGTGTCGGGCAGGTCGCGGAAGCGCGGACCTCGTTACGGCGCATCATCTGGATGATCAGGCAGAGACGTTTCTGATGCGGCTGCAGCGGGGGAGCGGGGTTGACGGTCTCGCTGCCATGGCGCCGGTGCGCGTCCATCAGGGTGTGCGTATCTTGCGTCCGCTGCTGGATGTTCCGCGGGAGCGGCTCAGGGCCGCCCTCCTCAAGGCGGGGCAGGCTTGGATTGAAGACCCGAGCAATGACGATGCCCGTTTTCTGCGGGTTCAGGTGAGACAGGCGCTCCCGACACTGGAAGAGTTCGGCATCAATCGGGATCGGCTGGTGTCGACCGCCAAAGCGATGGGACGGGCGCGGGCCGGTCTGGAGTTTTCGACGGATGCATTGGAGCGTAAGGCCGTTCGTTGGCAGCCCTTTGGCTATGCGGATGTGGAAACCGCTCGTTTGGGCGAGGTGCCGGACGAAATCGCGCTTCGGTTGCTTGCCCGGCTTATCCAGCGTGTCGGCGGAGCCGACTACCCGCCGCGTCTCAACTCGCTTGAGTCTCTTCTGGAGGCCGTGCGGGGTGACGCGCTTGGTCGCGGGCGTACACTCGGGGGCGTCAAGTTTACGGCCAGGCTCGGGCATTTTCGGGTGCTTCGGGAGGCGGCCGCTGTTGGACAAGGAGTTGATCTTGTTTCCGGGGCTCCACTTGTCTGGGACGGACGCTTTGATGTGCGTCTTACCGGACGTAAGTCGAGCGGGACGGTGCGTGCCTTAGGACGGGTTGGGTTGCGGCAGGTGAAGGAGGAAGGTCTTCCGCTTCCGCCAGATGTGCCAAAACTGGCACTGGAAACACTGCCAGCCCTTTGGCGGGGCGAGGAACTCCTGGTGCAGCCGCATCTCGCCTTTTTCGCAACCGGGGCACCCACTTTCAGAAGCCGGTTTTTGGGTGAAACCTGAGCACCTGCCTGGTTCCGGCATTCCCCCGCTTCCCAAAAGGGTAACCGTGCTTTTACCCAGCGCGGGTATGGTCTTTGCAGAACACCTGCGCGAGACATCAGGGAGTGCGCCAAAGTGGGACCAACCGCCATATTTCGTCGAAAAAGTGTGAAAAATGAGGTTCCGGAGGCTTATCCCCGACTGGTAAAACTTTGTCGCGACCCTATCTTTCTAATAGACTTAGAACAAATCCAAATTAGCCGGTAGAAACTTGGTCCCGCTTGTGGGACCGGACTTTCAGACAGGAAAAACGCCTTGTCCAATTTTAAAAATTTCGCTCTGTGGGCTGTCGTCGCGCTCTTGCTTGTGGCGCTCTTCAATCTGTTCCAGAGCCCGGTCGAACGAACCTCGTCCAAAGAGATCAGTTTCTCTCAGCTTCTGAACGAAGTTGATAAGGGCAATGTGGTTGATGTGACCATGTCCGGAGATACGATCTCCGGCCACTATTCAGATGGTCAGGCCTTCTTCACCTACAATCCGGGCGATCCCAATTTGGTTGAGCGTCTGAACCAGCGGAATGTTGAAATTACTGCCAAGCCGACCGATGACGGATCTCCGTCGCTGCTCGGCATTCTGGTTTCCTGGTTCCCGATGCTGCTTTTGATCGGTGTTTGGATTTTCTTCATGCGCCAGATGCAGGGCGGCGGCGGCAAAGCCATGGGCTTCGGGAAGTCCAAAGCGAAGCTGCTGACGGAGCGCCATGGCCGCGTGACCTTTGATGACGTCGCTGGCATTGATGAAGCGAAAGACGATCTGGAAGAGATTGTCGACTTCCTGCGCGACCCGTCCAAGTTCCAGCGTCTCGGTGGCCACATCCCCAAAGGTGTGCTGCTGGTGGGTCCTCCGGGCACTGGTAAGACGCTGCTAGCGCGCGCGATTGCGGGCGAGGCGAATGTCCCCTTCTTCACCATTTCCGGTTCTGACTTTGTTGAGATGTTTGTGGGTGTCGGTGCGAGCCGTGTCCGCGACATGTTTGAACAGGCAAAGAAGAACTCTCCCTGCATCATCTTCATTGACGAGATCGATGCGGTGGGCCGCCATCGTGGGGCCGGCCTTGGTGGTGGTAATGATGAGCGCGAACAGACTCTCAACCAGTTGCTGGTGGAGATGGACGGCTTTGAGCCTAATGAGAGCATCATCCTGATCGCAGCGACCAACCGTCCAGACGTTCTGGACCCGGCGCTGCTGCGTCCCGGTCGTTTCGACCGTCAGGTTGTTGTGCCGAACCCGGACATTGTTGGCCGCGAAAAAATCCTCAAAGTGCACATGAAGAAAGTGCCCGTGGGGCCCAATGTTGAGGTGAAGACGCTCGCACGCGGGACCCCTGGTTTCTCCGGTGCTGACCTTGCAAACCTTGTGAACGAAGCAGCCCTTCTCGCTGCGCGCCGCGGTCGCCGTCTTGTGACCATGTCCGAATTTGAGGACGCGAAAGACAAGGTCATGATGGGCGCGGAACGCCGTTCCATGGTCCAGTCGGAAGAAGAGCGGAGTCTCACGGCTTATCATGAAGGCGGGCACGCTTTGGTGGCCCTTCACATGGAAGCCTCTGACCCGATCCATAAGGCCACGATTATTCCACGTGGCCGCGCGCTCGGTATGGTGATGCGCCTGCCGGAAGCGGATCAGTTCTCCGTGACGCGTGAGAAGATGTATGCGGATCTGGCGGTCGCGATGGGTGGCCGTGTGGCGGAAGAGCTTATTCTTGGCCATGACAAGGTTACGTCTGGCGCCTCTTCTGATATTTCGCAGGCGACCAAGATGGCTAAAGCCATGGTCACCCAGTGGGGCATGAGCGACAAGCTCGGGCCGCTGGCGTATCAGGACAATGAGGAAGAAGTGTTCCTGGGCCATTCCGTGGCGCGCTCCCAGAACATGTCGGAAGAAACGCAGCGTATGATCGACCAGGAAGTGAAGCGCATCGTGGATGATGGCTATAACAAGGCCCATGAGATCCTCACCACGAATATTGATGACCTTCACACGATCGCCAAAGGGCTGCTGGAGTTTGAAACGCTTTCGGGCGATGAGATCAAAGGGCTGCTGGTTGGTGAAAAGCCCCATCGCGATAGCGGAGAGCCGCCGGAGCCAACGGGTGGCCCAACGGCCTCTGTACCCACCAGCGGTGGTGTGGGCCGGATCGATCCTGAGCCGCAAGGAACGTAACTGGGCACCTGACCTGGAGCTTCAAGAAAAGTGACAAGAGCCCCGCTCGTTTGAGTGGGGCTTTTTTGCATGGCAACGCTTGTGCTATGAGCGGCGCATGGTTTCGCATCCCCAAATTTTCGGCATTCTCAACATCACGTCGGATTCATTTTCCGACGGGGGTAAATATCTGGATCCGGCGGCGGCGCTTGCGCACGGGCGCAAATTGATGGCGGATGGGGCTCATGTGCTCGACATTGGACCTGCCTCTTCACATCCGGACAGTGCGCCTGTGAGCGCGGAAGAGGAGATCACACGCCTGAGAGACGTTGTGCCCGTCCTGCAGGGGGAAGGTGCCGTGGTCTCGGTCGATACATTTCAGACGGAGACGCAGCGCTGGGCGCTCTCACAAAACGTTGCCTACCTGAATGATATACAGGGTTTCGCCGATGAGAGTTTCTATCCTGAGCTTAGCGACGCATCTGCAAAGCTCATTGTGATGCACTCCATCCAGGGGCGTGGGCCCGCGACGCGGGCAGCTCCGCCAGCAGGCTCCATGGTGGATCATGTCACCCGGTTTTTCGAGGAACGGTTTGGCGCGCTGGAAAAAGCGGGCATTAAGCGGGATCGGCTGATCCTTGACCCGGGGATGGGATTTTTTTTGGGCAATCAGCCGGAACCTTCTCTCGAGGTGATTCGCGGTCTTGGTGTCTTAAAAGAGCGCTTCGATCTGCCGCTTTTCGTTTCCATGTCACGTAAGAGCTTCCTTAGGAAGCTTGCCGGTGCAGAGGTTGGCAGTGCGGCTGCCGCGACCCTTGCCGCAGAGCTTTTTGCGGTAAATGCCGGAGCCGACATGATCCGAACCCACGAACCGCGCCAACTGGCGGATTCCTTAGCTATTTGGGGCCATCTGGACCGCGTTAACTTCGTAAAATAAAGAAATAATTCGTTAACCGACTGTGGAAGGGTTCGGCTATATAGTTCCGCGGCTGGGGACGAAAAAAGCACTGGGACGATAGATTTCAATGTCGCGCAAATATTTTGGCACGGATGGCATCCGGGGGACGGCAAACCAGTCCAACATGACAGCCGAGATGGCTCTGCGTGTTGGCATGGCAGCTGGTCGTGTCTTTACACGGGGTGACCACCGTCACCGAGTGGTGATCGGGAAGGATACGCGCCTATCCGGCTATATGATTGAGAACGCTCTAGTGGCGGGATTTACATCTGTGGGGATGGATGTGTTTCAGTTCGGTCCACTCCCAACACCTGCGGTTGCGATGCTAACCCGGTCCATGCGTGCTGATCTTGGGGTTATGATTTCCGCGTCTCACAATTCCTATGAAGATAATGGCATCAAGCTCTTTGGACCAGATGGATACAAGCTCTCTGATCTCGTGGAGCATGAAATTGAGCGGCGGATGGATAATGGCATCATGGACCATTTGGCCGCGCCGGAAGCCATCGGCCGGGCCAAACGTATTGAAGATGCTCAGGCACGCTACATAGAGTTTGCAAAACGTACCTTCCCCAAACACTTGAGCCTCGAGGGTTTGCGCATTGTTGTGGATTGTGCGCACGGGGCTTCCTACAAAGTGGCGCCGACGGCGCTCTGGGAGCTTGGCGCAGAGGTTGTCACAGTTGGTGTTGATCCGGATGGTACGAATATCAATTCCGGCTGTGGGTCGACGGCACCGGAGCGCATGTGCGAACTGGTGCGGGAGCGCCGGGCTGATATCGGTCTGGCACTTGATGGGGATGCAGATCGAGTCATTGTCTGCGATGAAAAGGGTGAGATTGTTGATGGGGATCAGATTATGGGTCTGGTTGCCAACTCCTGGAAGCAGAACGATTTGCTCTCCGCGCCTGGCATCGTGTCGACTGTGATGTCGAATCTTGGCCTTGAGCGTTATCTGCAAGGTATCGGGTTGGAATTGGCGCGTACGCAGGTCGGCGACCGGTATGTGGTCGAGCATATGCGGGCCAACGGTTTCAATGTTGGCGGTGAACAATCCGGCCATATTGTGCTGTCTGATTTCGCGACGACGGGTGATGGGCTGATCGCCGGGCTTCAGGTGTTGGCTGTGCTGCAGTCGACAAATATGCCTGTAAGTGAAGCGTGTGATTTGTTTGAGCCGGTACCGCAGCTTCTCAAAAATGTCCGCTTCAAGTCCGGTGCACCGCTTGAATGCACGCGGGTACAGGACGCGATCAAAGAGGGCGAAGGGCGGCTCGGTGAAAGTGGGCGCATTGTGGTGCGCAAATCCGGCACGGAGCCACTGATCCGTGTGATGGCTGAGGGCGACGATGAAGGCCTGGTGAAGAATGTCGTGGGTGATATTGCCTCGGCCATCGAAGACGCAGCCGCTTAATCCTTATGAATGACAATGACAGTTCTTCCGCCTTGCCTGTGGGCCGGGTGCTGATCGTTGCCGGGTCCGATAGTGGCGGCGGTGCTGGCATTCAGGCCGACATCAAAACCGTCACCATGTTTGGTGCCTATGCGGCGACTGCGTTGAGCGCCATTACGGTCCAGAACACACTCGGTGTTTCTGATGTGCTGCCGCTGGAGGCCGATATTATCGTGCAGCAGATGCGTGCGGTGCTGGATGATATCGGGGCGGATGTTGTGAAGACCGGCATGCTCCATTCGACAGAGGTGATTGAAGCGGTTGCGGGTGAGCTTGATGCGCGGTCCGGTCTCCAACTGGTTGTTGACCCGGTGATGGTGGCGACCAGCGGTGATCCACTTTTGGAAGAGGATGCGATGATTGCGCTTCGCAATCTGCTCGTGCCAGCCGCGACCATCCTCACGCCCAACATGCCGGAAGCGGCAAGGCTCACCGGACAGACCGTCGAAACGTTGGATGATCAGAAAAGGGCGGGAGACGCTCTCATGGGACTTGGACCTCGCGCTGTGCTTGTCAAAGGCGGGCATGGGGAAGGCGCTGATGTGCATGACGTGCTGGTCACGGAAGAAAGCATTGAGGTGATGTCGAGCCCGCGCATCGACACGGTCCACACCCACGGGACAGGGTGCACCTTAGCATCGGCAATCGCTGCGCTTCTTTCGCAGGGTGCGCCGATGCGCGAAGCGGTCTCTATCGCCCGGGACTATGTGCATGAAGCCATTGCGACAGCCCCTGGATTGGGTAAGGGGCATGGACCGCTCAATCACATGCACCCATTCTACCGACCGGAGTAGCTTTCCAAAGCTAGACCGACCTGCTCACGCGGTTGGGGGATTTGTCCAATAGCTGTGCCAGTTTGGCCAAAGAGGTTTCCAGCGTTTTTCGATCCGGGGCTGCGCCAAGAGCAAGACGCACATGGTTCGAGGATGTGTCCACGGCAAAGTGAGTGGATGGTGAGACGAGGATGTTCTCTGCTTCTGCGGCGGCAGCGAAGGTTTCTGACGTCCAGGCGTCCGGAAGCGACAACCAGAAATGAGGGGCGTACCTGTCCTCTGGTGCTGTTGCCGGGGCCAGAAGCTTTTGAGCCAGTTTCTGGCGTGCAGCGATTTCTTTGGACTGCGCCTTGGTCAGGTGTTCCACGTTGCCGCTCTCAATCAGCGCTGTGGTGAGATTGGCCATGGCTTGGGGTGGACCCATGCCCAGTAGATGTTGCATGTCGTTCGCGGCATCTCTGCGGGATGGCGGACAGATGAGATACCCCACGCGCAGGCCGGGTGCCACAGTTTTGGACAGAGACGCGATGTAGAAGGTTTGCCCTGGCGCCAGTTCATGGAATGTCGGGAGCGGGACGGGCATGAGCGGGTCGTAAATGCCATCCTCAATGAGCGTAAGGCCATGTTTGACAGCGGACTTGGCGATCGCTTTTCGGCGTTTTTCCGAGAGATTTGTGCCCGTCGGATTTTGTGCGGTGGGCGTGAGAAAGGCGGCAGTGGGTTCCTGTTGGCGGCACAGCTCCTCAAAATCTGCAGGTCGGATTCCATCATTGTCTGCCGGGATGGCAACCACCTTCCGGTCCGTAAGGCGGGCATAGTCCAGGAAGCCTGCGAAGGTGAATGGTTCACAGAGGATGGTGTCTCCGGGCTTTGTGGCAACCATCAGCGCTGTCGTGAGCGCATGTTGACCGCCTGCGGTAACGATCAGGTCGTCGGGCACGGTCGATATGCCGCCGAGTTTCATATAGGCAGCGCCGGCGCGTCTGTCGGCGTCCGATCCGCCGAAGGGAATGTAGGAGAGAAACTCGGCGGCGCTCCGCCGGCCAAGTGCGGAGGCCAGATCCACGCCTTGTCCAACATCTGCGGGCAGATTGATGCGCAGATTGACCGGACCATCATCTGTGCGGGTGACCGGGGACGCAACGAAGGAGCCCTTACCGGTGATGGCTGTCACATCGCCCCGTCGCGTCGCCAGATCATAGGCACGGGTAATGGTCCCGATGCTCACGCCAAGCTCATAGGCCAGCTCTCTTTGGGGCGGCAGTTGATCACCAACGTTTATGTGCCCATCGGCAATGGCCTGGCGGAGGCCGTCTGCCAGCCGTTGATAGGCGGGTCCTGATTTTCTTTTGAGCGCGTCTGTCCAAAGTGTCATGGTGACAATATAATGATTGTATCTATTTTTCTCCATGCCTAAATGACACCCCTCAGGATGTCCGTAACTGGAGAGAGAAGATGGGTGAGCTGGCGCTATATCAGGTTGATGCTTTTGCTGACGGTGTGTTCGAAGGAAATCCGGCTGCCGTGGTGCCGCTTGAAAGCTGGTTGCCTGATGATGTGATGCAGTCCATCGCCGCTGAAAACAATCTCGCGGAGACCGCGTATTTTGTGCCCGAGGGAGAGGGGTATCAGCTTCGCTGGTTCACGCCTGCGGCGGAAGTTCCGCTTTGCGGACATGCCACGCTTGCGTCGGCCCATGTGCTCTTCACGCATTTGGGCTTTGCAGGAGAGGCGATTGTGTTTCAGACCAAGAGCGGGCCGCTCACCGTTCGTCGCGAGGGCGATCTCTATGCGATGGATTTTCCTGCTAATATGCCGAAACCCACCATGGTGCCGGAGAGCATTGCCGAGGTGCTGGGTGCCCGACCGTCCATGGTGCTGAGTGGTCATCACATGCTGGCGGTCTTTGACGATATGCGGCAGGTCGCAGCCTTGCAGCCTGACCTTGCGAAGCTCACGCGCTTCTGTAACGAGATGGGAAGGGGATTGATCGCCACCGCGCCGGGCGACGAGGCCTCAGGCTGGGATTGTGCGTCCCGCTTCTTTGCACCCCATGTGGGTATTGCTGAGGACCCGGTAACCGGCTCTGCGCATACGGTGATCGTTCCCTTCTGGGCGTCGCGTTTGGGCAAGGAAGAGATCGTCGCCCGTCAGATATCGAAACGGGGCGGCACACTCTTCTGCACGCTGAACGGCGACCGGGTGGTCATGCGCGGAAAAGCGGTGGACTATCTGAAAGGAACGATCACCGTCTGATTTCTGCGAGGCCAATACCGCCCAGAATGACTGCCAGGCCGATCACGGCGTGGAGCGTGATGGTCTCCCCCAGAAAGAGCGCGCCGATCGCCAGTGCGAGAACAGGTACGAGATAATTGGTCATCGCCATGAAGGACGGTCCGGCACTTTCGATCACGCGGAAGTAGACAACCGTGGCATAGCCCACGGGCAGTGCACCCAGCACAATGACGGCAATCCAGGACTGAAGGGTGATTGTGTCGACACCAAGCGGGGCTTCCGCCCAAGCGATGGGCGTCATAATGATCCCGGCGAGCCCCGTCGTCAGGCAGGCTTTGGAGTAGAGCGGGGCTGGTGGTGCCCGGCGCGCGATGATGGCGTTCATCGCAAAGAAAAAGGCCGCCGCGAGGACCAGGGCCTCTCCCAAGAGGGGGGTGCCTTCTGTCGATGCGCCGCTCAGGGCATCCGGTCCTACCACAATCACAAGACCGATAAGACCGGTGACGAAGCCGGCAATCCGAGTAGCCGTCAGGGTTTCACCGGGTACAAATATGCGGGCCAATACCAGGGTGATGAGCGGCATGATCCCAACAAGAATGGCGGAGAGGCCGGATGCGATGAGCATGATGCCCCAAGAGAGAAGAAAGAAGGGAATGAGGTCGCCGCAAAGGGCCAGAGCGGTGTACCAGCCCCATATTTTACGGGTCCGCGGCAGGCGCTCCCGGTTGATCGCCATAAAAGGCGCGAGAACTGCTGCTGAGACCAGCATGCGGATCGCCACCGACCAGGCGGGTGTCATGGTCTCTACAGCAATGTCGGTCAGCGCAAAGGCGCCCCCCCATAAGAGGGCGAGCAGGGCGAGATCGCGATAGTCCGCGGATGTGTGGTTGCGGAGGCTCACAGAACCGCCTCAAGGGCTGCGAACAGACGGTTGACGTCTTCCTCTGTGTTGTAGAGGTGTGGGGTCACCCGCATGGATGTGCCGCGCAGACTGACATAGACATGTTGCTTGGCGAGCTGGTCGAGCAGGCCATCCGGCACCCCACCGGGGAACCTCACGCCCAGGAAGTGAGGCGCACGCAGGTGTGGCGCGGAGACGGTTAATCCAAGCTTTGTCGCGCGTTCTGCAATGGCGTTGGTTTTTGTCTGCAGTGTCGCTGCGATGGTCTCAACACCCCAATCCGAGATTTGCTCGAGTGCGCACCGCGTCATGGGCATAAGCTGAAAATTAGCGCGTTCTCCCATGTCAAACCGGCGGGCACCTGGCTGATAGGCATCTTCATAATCCACAAGCCCCGCGAAATCCTCTGAGCCTTTCCGGTTGAGCCAGTTTTCTTCAATGGGACGCCCGTCTCGCCACCTGGGAGCTACGTAAAGAAATCCCATGGAATAAGGACCCAACAGCCATTTGTAGGTGGGGGCGATGACAAAGTCGGGGTCGACCACCTCAAAGTCGAGAGGCAGGGCGCCCAGGGATTGGGAGACGTCGAGCACCAGGGCCGCACCGATGGATTTGGCTTTGGCAGAAACCGCAGCAAGATCAATCAGTGCGCCATCTGTCCAGTGACAATGGGGCAGGGCCACAATATCGGTGCGCTCGGTGAGGGCTTCGAGGATAGCCGGTGTCCAATCAGGGCCGACGGGTGTTGATGCGGGAGCTGTAACCGTTTTGATACACCCGCCTTGTTCTTCCGCTGCTCTTTCCCATGCATAAATATTGGAGGGAAATTGCTCCTTCAGGACGAGGATTTCCTGTCCTTCGCCCACAGGGATGTTTGCTGCGGCGATGGCAATGCCATAGGAGGCGGATGGTATGAAAGAAATACCTTCCGCATCTGTGCCGACGACATTCGCGAAGAGCGCGCGTGTTATCTCCGACTCAGTGAAAAAGTCGTCAGAGGTTGTATTCCAGGGTTGTGTTTTTTCCGCGATCGCCTTTTTACCCGCCTCGGCCGCGCTTTTCAGCAGCGGCGACATGTAAGCGCAATTCAGATAGGCGACATGATCCGGAATGTCGAAGAGGGAGCGCTGATTGGGGATCAGCGGTGCTGTTTTGGTGTGCATGTTCGGGTCCGACTTGGAGCCCCGCGTGAGTTTGCGGAGGTCATGCAGACTCGCCCGAACAGGCCTTTTGTTCAATCTTTTTGGTGAGTGGTTCCGGTGCTAGGCCAGGGCCGCCATATCAATATTGGCGCGCTCCAACTCTGCCCCTTCAAGTGAGATTGAGAGGGTAATTCCAGCGTCCCGAATGGACCATTTTTTCACGCCGGCTCGCGGAATGGGAATATTGTTCTCCATACAGAAGCGGATCATGATGTCGATGACCTGCTGCTGGTCAATGGTGAACACCATCTCCTGTACGGTCGAACCGCCCTTGATGTTCATCGTGACGTCGACGGTTTGCGTGGCGCCTTCAGACCATTTCACGATTTCGCCGGCGGGCAGGAAATCTTTGTGGGTACGCCTGAAGGACTGCAGGCTCGTCATGAATTCCGCGTCTGACAAAACTATGTATCGTAGTTCGGATGCCATAACCGGTTCCTTTGGCTCGAAGGGTTTACGACTTTGTATAGAGCGAAGTTTGCGTTCTATTTCTTTTCAACCTGTTAAGTCGTTGTTTTTCGTAAAATTTTCATGATATCGGCGCGACGTATCGCCCCACGGTAGAAAGGGGTTTGACACGCCCGGGCCACGCGCCTATATCGGCGGTGGGCCACCTCTCCCCACCGAGAGGCGACTATCTGTGAGGATAGATACAGAAAATGACAAAGACTGCTGCGCCGGCAATGCGTCCGGCCAATCCTAATTTTTCATCCGGGCCATGCGCAAAGCGGCCGGGGTGGACCCTCCAAAATCTTGAAGATGCCTGTCTTGGGCGGAGCCACCGCTCCAAGCCCGGGAAAGCGAAGCTTGCCGAAGCCATTGATCGCACGCGCGCCGTTCTTGGTGTGCCTGACGATTATAAGATCGGCATTGTCGCCGCCTCGGATACCGGTGCCGTGGAAATGGCCCTATGGTCACTTCTCGGCGAACGCGGTGTCGACATGATGGCCTGGGAGAGCTTCGGCTCTGGCTGGGTGACCGATGTCGTCAAACAGCTGAAGCTTGAAGATGTGCGCAAGCTTGAAGCAGGCTATGGCGAATTGCCTGACCTCAGCGCTGTCGATTTCAGCCGCGACGTTGTCTTCACCTGGAACGGCACAACCTCAGGCGTTCGGGTGCCTAACGGCGACTGGATCGATGCGGACCGCACCGGCCTCACCATTTGTGATGCGACCTCAGCCGCGTTTGCGATGAACCTTCCCTGGAACAAGCTCGATGTGACCACTTTCTCCTGGCAGAAAGTGATGGGCGGCGAAGCAGCTCATGGCATTCTGATCCTGAGCCCTCGGGCTGTGGAGCGGCTTGAAAGCTACACACCTGCCTGGCCGCTGCCGAAAATTTTTCGTCTCACCAAAGGCGGCAAGCTCATTGAGGGGATTTTCAAAGGTGAGACCATCAACACGCCGTCCATGCTCTGTGTTGAAGACTATCTCGATACGTTGAAATGGGCAGAGTCGATTGGCGGTTTAGACAGCTTGATCGGCCGTGCAGAAGCGAATCTCGCTGTCCTCGCCGACTGGGTGTCCAAAACCGAATGGGTCGACTTCCTGAACACGGATGTTGCGACGCGGTCCTGCACATCGGTCTGCCTCAAAGTGGTTGACCCGAAAGTGTTGGCGTTGCCGGACGATGTCCAGGCGGCCATTGCCAAGAAGATCGGCACGATCCTCGATGCGGAAGGTGTCGCCTATGACATCGGCGCATACCGGGATGCACCGGCTGGTCTTCGCATCTGGGCGGGCGCCACGATTGAGGTGTCTGACATGCAGGCTCTGACGCCCTGGCTTGATTGGGCCTTTGCAGAAGCGGTAGCGGAACTCGCACCTGCTTGAGACTGATTTTCGGAGAGCGGTGGTGCCGCTCTCCGTCTCTCTCTTTCCCCTTATTTTCTATTTCGCATTCAGGAGACAATCTGATGCCGAAGGTTCTTATTTCAGACAAGATGAGCCCCGCTGCTGCGCAGATCTTTAAAGATCGGGGTGTTGATGTTGATGTGATCACCGGTCTCGATCGCGATGAGCTGATCAAAATCATTGGCGACTATGACGGGGTGGCTATTCGCTCCGCTACGAAGCTGACACCGCCTGTACTTGAAGCGGCCAAAAACCTCAAGGTGGTCGGCCGTGCCGGGATTGGTGTCGACAATGTTGACCTGCCTGCCGCAACAGCCGCCGGTGTGATTGTCATGAACACGCCGTTCGGCAATTCCATCACAACGGCCGAACATGCCATTTCCATGATGGCGGCACTTGCTCGGCAAATTCCGGAAGCAAATGAATCCACCCATGCGGGCAAGTGGGAAAAATCCAAATTTATGGGTGTTGAGCTCACCGCCAAGACACTTGGCGTGATCGGTTGCGGGAACATTGGATCGATTGCCGCGGACCGGGCCCTGGGCCTCCGGATGAAAGTGGTTGCGTTTGACCCGTTCCTGACGCCAGAACGTGCCGCAGATATTGGTGTTGAAAAGGTTGAGCTTGATGAGCTTCTGAAACGGGCTGATTTCATCACGCTTCACACGCCGCTTACGGACAAAACACGTAACATTCTGGACGCGGATGCGTTTGCCAAAATGAAAGATGGCGTGCGCATTGTGAACTGCGCCCGCGGCGGCCTCATCGTGGAGGCGGACCTCAAAGCGGCGCTTGAAAGCGGTAAGGTAGCGGGTGCGGCTCTCGACGTGTTTGAAGAAGAGCCTGCGAAAGAGAACCCGCTCTTTGGTATGGCGAATGTAATTTGCACGCCGCATCTGGGCGCTTCAACCACGGAAGCTCAGGAGAATGTGGCGCTTCAGGTGGCCGACCAGATGGCGGACTATCTGCTCACAGGCGCGGTCACGAACTCTATCAATGTGCCGTCCATTACGGCAGAAGAAGCACCGAAGCTTGCCCCTTACGTGACGCTTGCCGATCAGCTTGGATCTTTTGCGGGTCAGCTTACTGAGACCGGTATTGAAGAAGTTGTTATCGAGTATGAAGGCGAAGTTGCCGAGCTCAACACACGGGCGCTCACCAATGCGGCGCTTTGTGGGCTGCTGAAACCGCTTCTGTCTGACGTGAACATGGTGTCTGCGCCGGTTATCGCGAAGCAGCGGGATATTGAGATCACGGAAGTGAAGCGGGAAGAGCCTCGCGGTGCTTTTGAGACCTACATCCGGTTGACGGTAAAGACCGAACGTCAGGAACGCTCGGTTGCAGGCACGATCTTCTCCGATGGCAAGCCGCGCCTCATCCAGGTGAAGGGCATCAATATGGAGGCGGAGCTTTCCCCTCACATGCTCTATGTCACCAATGAGGACAAGCCAGGCTTCATCGGGGCGCTGGGCACGGTACTCGGCAATTCCGGCGCCAATATCGCCAATTTCCGTCTGGGCCGGCAGGAAGCAGGCGGCGACGCCATTGCCCTCATCGATCTGGATCAGGATCTCTCTGAAGACTGCCTCAAAGCGGTCGAGGCGATCCCTCATGTGAAACAGGCAAAAGCGCTGGCGTTTTAAGCATTTGCACTTCGCTCTGGCCTTTCCCGGTCAGAGTCGGTAAAAGCTATGAAAGTCCCCTGGCCGGAATGCCAAGGGGGCTTTCTTTGTGTCTGGGGGCCTCAAAACCCCCGAAAAATCGGTGATTCTCATGGCGAATGTAGCGGTCGTCGGCTCCCAATGGGGCGACGAAGGCAAGGGCAAGATTGTGGACTGGCTCTCAGAGCGCGCGGATGTGGTGGTGCGTTTCCAGGGTGGACACAATGCGGGCCATACGCTCGTCATTGACGGGGTGACCTACAAGCTCTCGCTGCTGCCGTCGGGCATTGTGCGCGGCGGGAAAATGTCCGTGCTGGGCAATGGGGTGGTGATCGACCCCTGGGCGCTGGTGGCTGAGATCGAAAAGCTGGGCGAGCAGGGTGTTGTTGTGACGCCCGACAATCTCAAGATTGCGGAGAATGCGGTTCTTATTCTGCCGGTTCATGCAGAACTGGATGTGATCCGGGAAACCTCCAACAAGGGCACGAAGATCGGAACCACCAAGCGCGGTATCGGTCCGGCCTATGAAGACAAGGTGGGGCGCCGCGCCATCCGGGTGATGGATCTGGCGGACCCTGAGACCTTGCCCGACAAGGTGGAGAAGCTGCTTCACCACCACAATGCGCTTCGCCGGGGGCTCGGCAAGGAAGATCTGGAAGCCGCCCCCATTCTGGAAGCGCTCGCGGACGTGGCGCCCAAAATCCTGCCGCATATGGACACGGTCTGGCGCTATCTCGCTCAGGCGCGGAAAGAGGGCAAACGTATTCTCTTCGAAGGGGCGCAAGGTACGCTTCTCGACATTGATCATGGCACCTATCCGTTTGTGACTTCCTCCAATGTTGTGTCGGGCCAGGCCGCGACCGGCTCCGGCATGGGTCCAAGCGCTGTGGAATATGTGCTCGGCATCACCAAGGCCTATACGACCCGCGTGGGCGAGGGGCCGTTCCCGACGGAGCTCGATGATGCAGACGGTCAGCGCCTTGGTGAGCGCGGCCATGAGTTTGGCGTTGTTACAGGCCGCAAGCGTCGCTGCGGCTGGTTCGATGCGGTGCTGGTCAATCAGTCGCTCAAGACCAATGGCATGCAGGGGATTGCGCTCACCAAACTTGACGTGCTGGACGGGTTTGAGAAGATCAAAATCTGCGTGGCCTATGAGCTGGACGGCAAGCGGATCGACTATCTGCCTGCGACGCCCGCCCTTCAGGCGCGGATCAAACCCATCTATGAGGAGATGGACGGCTGGTCGGAAACAACGGCCGGGGCGCGGAGCTGGGCGGACCTTCCGGCCGCGGCGGTTAAATATGTGCGCTATGTGGAAGAGCTGATTGAGTGTCCCGTGGCACTTCTCTCAACCTCCCCGGAACGGGACGACACGATCCTGATGCACGACCCGTTCGCGGATTGATTGGATTGTCGTTCTACAGAAATCCCGCATTTATAGCCGTTGCGCAGCCCATTGGGTTTTGTTGTGTGCCTGAAAGGATGTTTTTTGCTGGTACGTCCAATCTGCTCAGCCTGCGTGCGAAGCCAAGATTGCCATCGAAGTTGAGCGCATACACCGAGTCACCGGCATATCGTCCATTGAAGTCGATCACCTCAGTGTTGAACTCGTCAAAGGCAAAACCAAGAGCGAAGATTTCATCGGCATTGCTTATACAGCTTGTTGCTCTATCCAGTTCTGTCGCAGAAAAATCGAGAAACTCTCGATCTTCCGCGGGCTCTTCATGGATCAGGTTGAAGCGGGTGCTTTGATCCAATATGTGCGGTATCAACTCTGAGACTTGTATCTCTGGCGGCATCAGGATTTTGCCGTGCACATGGTGAATGGGACATATTTTTTCATGGTCTCCGCCCTGATGACGTTCGGTGTTACATAAGTGTGTTTTGATAATGTGCTCTAGTACAGTGTCATAGTTGAATGTAACAATCTGAACTCTGCTTCTTCCCTCAAGCGCGTCTGCATCTGACGCCCCTTCGCGAATTCTTGTCAGGAAGGGCTGCGCCCAATCAGTAGCTTGGATGTCGTTGAAACGATTGAGCGATAACACATTACGTATGGAATCGATTTTGTAGGCTGTGGCGATTAACGCTGTAGTTATGAAGATCTTCCCTAGGTACCTGAACCTCTCATTTTCAAAGAGAAATCTATCAATGGTTGTCTGCGGAGAGTTTTGCAGTGTTCTCTCAAAGTCCAGAAGGTGTTCTCCACGCCAATCAGGACGTGCGCGTACCTCATTTGGCAGATTGGAGTACATGTATTGATGGGGTTTGCTGATGAATGAGTTTAACGCACCACCTCTAAGATCTCGGACACCCGACGATGCATCTCGACGTATGGCAGATAGAGAAGATTGGATTTTTTCGGCAAGCTGCTCGCCTGATGGCAAGCCAAACGGTATAGAGCTGCCGGCACCCAATATGATTGCGGTGTCTTTGGTGAACATACAGAGTTCCTAGTCTGAAACTCTACATTTTATCATGATTCGAACACCCCGTGGGGCTTCTCTCCACTTCACCGGAGCGCGATCACACGATCCTGATGCACGATCCGTTTGCGGATTAAGACCCGAAGCTGGCAGCTGCTTCCTGCAGGGACGGCCAGCGGCGGTCGCCCGACGCGATGTTCGCACGTTTGTTGACGGACCAGCGCTGCTGCACGCCATGTGAGAAGTTCAGGAAGAGGCGGCCTTTTTCGATGGTCCATGCTTGAGGGATGGCAGGCTGGAGATATCCTCGGCTCACCGCCCAGGCGCACAGCCCATCATAGGCAGGGGCGTAGCTTTCCGGGCTGGCGATAAACAGGTCGCGGTGCCGTTCGTTGGCAAACTGCCAGCGTTTGCCGTTCCAGTCGTGTGTGATGGTTTCGTCGCCCTGTTCCGCGCGCCCGGCTTCAAAATAGGAGACCGTATCGTAGCCCTGGAGCGCGAGTGGGGGAGGGGTTTCTGCATAGGCCAACTGATTGAAGGCCATGAGGATGAACCCTGCCAGAATGAAAAGTGTGCCTATGCCGATTGTCTTTGTCATGGACCAAACTTGGACGCTCAAGAGGCCGGTTTCAAATCACTGTCGCTAACGAGCCCGTGAGCAGTCCATGCCCGATTGTGTATGATGGCTCAGATGCTGGGGGAGGGCATGGTGGAGACAATTTACAACTGGCTGCTGATTGCCCTGTTTGCAAGCGCTTTTGGCGTTGCGGTCCAGGGGCTTGTATTCCCGAACCCGCTGGGGCGGCATTACACGCCTGGCTGGTGGGCAATCAAAGCCCGCACCGGCTGGTTACTGATGGAGGTGCCCGCCGCTCTTGCCTGCTGCGGTTTCTATTTCTGGCTGGCGCCTGCCTATGCCTGGCCCGCGCTGGTCTGTGTGTTGCTATGGCAGGTGCATTATGTGCATCGGGGAGTCATCTTTCCGTTTCGGCTGAATAGCGGTGATAAACCCTTTCCGGTGATTGCGGTGCCGCTGGCGATCCTTTTCAACATGATGAATGGATTTGTGAACGGCTATGCGCTGGGTCATGCGGACCATCTGCAAACGGCGGCCTGGTTTGGCGATCCGCGTTTCTGGATCGGTCTCGGGGTGATGGTTGTGGGGCTTTATGTCAACTTGCGGGCGGACACGATGCTGATCCATCTGCGGGATGATGGGAGCGAGGGCTATAAAATTCCACGCGGATTTTTGTTCGAAAAGGTGACGGCGCCCAACTATCTGGGGGAGATGATTATCTGGGCAGGTTTCGCCTGCATGAGCTGGACATTGGCGGGACTTGCCTTCGCGCTCTTTACCACAGGCTATATGATCCCGCGGGCGCTCACCCATCATCGCTGGTATAAAGAGAAATTCCCGGACTATCCCAAGGAGCGCAAGGCGATCCTGCCCGGTTTGCTTTGAGCCTCCGATAGATGATCGCTCTATAGGAACAGTTCCGCGCCGACGCCCAGAAGACCGACCATGGAGATCTGCCAGATAAACGTTCGGACCCAGGGCAGGCCCATGGCGTAGGCGGGGAGATAGCCGAGCCGGGCCCAGAAATAGACCTGGGCGCCCCAGGCGCTCCACATGCCATTTTCATTCAGCAGATGCACCATCAGGACGAGGGCCGCAAAGATGGCGAAGGTTTCGTTGAAGTTCTTTTGCGCGCGGATGAAACGGCCCGCGACGCCCGTTGCAGGGCGGAACTCGTCGCGGGGGCCAACAGTGTACTTGTTCCCTTCCTGGCCCTTATAGGCAAAGCTGGAGGCGCTCAAATGGGTGATGCCCAGCACACAGGACCAGAAGAGCATCCAGAGTTCAATTGTCATGACGTGTCCTTATGGCGCGCCCTTATGTGAAGGTTGAGACGGCGGCCCCCATCTGATATGGGCCGCCGCCTCTCAAGCTCAAAATGCCTGGATCAGGATGATAATGGTTCCTATGACACCGGCAAAATAGGCGAGGGTGCGGATGCCGAGAAAGGTGATCCCGGCGATATAAGCAATGGCGTGCACCACGCGGGCGGCGAGGAATATCTGTGCGCCCAGCACAGTCATGTCATTGCTGATGCCCGACAGGGTGACCGGCAAAAGAACGGCGGCGAAGATGACCGTATTTTCCAAATGGTTGAGGTAGGCACGTTTGGCGCGGGCCCCCCAGCCTTCGAGATTGGCCGCCTCATCTCGATTGCCGAAGCCCCAGGGCAGCCCCATGGACATGATACCGGCATTCGCGGTCGTCATGACCAGGACGAGCAGGAGTACGCCGCTCCACATCAGCATGGATAATTCTACAGACATTGGGTTTCCTTCCCTTTTTCGTTTGGCCGTTTCCGTCTGAACATTCTCACGGCTGAGATGGGGGAATCATGCCCCCCTTCACGGGTTTTGGCGAGCGGAAGTGGGAACGGCCCGGGACACAATGAAAAATTGGTCTGTAGGGGCGAATCAAACCTCTCCGGCTTTGACCGTTTCGCGTGAAAAGTGCACACTCCGTCTTATCCGAGGGGTGTCCATATCTCGTGTGTGAAGTGGGCTGAGACGGCCAGCTGGCTAAACCCTTAGAACCTGATCCGGGTCATGCCGGCGAAGGGACGGAGTAGCTTTAGAGTGCGAGCTGCGGTCTTTCGCTTGACTGACCTCTTTTGTTTTAGAGAGGTGCACCATCATGAATATTCACGCCAAGCCAACTGTTACGACAGGTCCTTTGCCTGCGTCGAGCAAGGTTTTCACCACGCCTGAAAGCGCACCTGATTTGAAAGTGGCGCACAGGGAGATTGAACTTCACCCGTCAGCCATGGAGCCACCGGTGCGGGTCTATGACACGTCCGGTCCCTATTCAGACCCGAGTGCCACCATCGACCTTGAGAAAGGTCTGCCGCGCCATCGTACGGCCTGGATCGAAGAGCGGGGGCACGTGGTCTCTTATGATGGCCGGGATGTGCGCCCTGAGGATAATGGCAATGTGGGGGAGAAGCATCTCGCGCGCGCTTTCCCGATCACCAACCGTCCTTACAAAGGCGATGGCACGGGCCCCGTCACCCAGTTTGAGTTTGCGCGGGCCGGCATCATCACCAAAGAGATGATCTATATCGCGGAGCGGGAGAATCTGGGCCGCAAGCGGGCCCTCGACAATGCGGCCCACAAGGTGGCGGAAGGCGAAAGCTTTGGCGCCGATGTGCCGGAATTCATCACGCCGGAATTTGTGCGCCAGCAGGTGGCGGACGGGCTTGCCATCATCCCCGCCAACATCAATCACCCGGAACTGGAGCCGATGATTATCGGCCGCAATTTCCTGGTGAAGATCAATGCGAATATCGGGAACTCGGCGGTGGCGTCGTCCGTTGCGGAAGAAGTGGACAAGATGGTCTGGGCGACCCGTTGGGGCGCGGACAATGTGATGGACCTCTCCACGGGCCGGAACATTCACAACACGCGGGAATGGATCATCCGTAATTCGCCGGTGCCCATCGGCACGGTGCCGATCTATCAGGCGCTCGAAAAAGTGGACGGCATTGCCGAGAACCTCACCTGGGAGGTTTACCGCGATACGCTCATTGAGCAGGCGGAGCAGGGTGTGGACTATTTCACGATCCATGCGGGCGTGCGCCTGGCTTATGTGCCCATGTCTGCGAAGCGGGTGACGGGCATCGTCTCGCGGGGCGGCTCCATCATGGCGAAGTGGTGTCTCAGCCATCATAAAGAGAGCTTCCTTTATGAGAACTTCGAAGAGATTTGCGACATCTGCCGTGCCTATGACGTCTCCTTCTCACTCGGGGATGGCTTGCGCCCGGGCTCCATTGCAGACGCAAACGACGAAGCGCAGTTTGCAGAGCTCGAAACACTGGGCGAACTCACCAAGATCGCCTGGGATAAGGGCTGTCAGGTGATGATCGAAGGGCCGGGTCACGTGCCCATGCATAAGATCAAAGTGAATATGGACAAGCAGCTGAAAGAATGTGGCGGCGCGCCCTTCTACACGCTGGGGCCGCTCACGACCGACATTGCGCCGGGTTATGATCATATTACGTCCGGCATTGGGGCGGCGATGATCGGCTGGTTCGGTTGCGCCATGCTTTGTTATGTAACGCCGAAGGAGCATCTGGGTCTGCCGGACAGAGATGATGTGAAAGAAGGCGTGATCACCTACAAGATTGCGGCCCATGCGGCGGACCTCGCCAAAGGTCATCCGGCAGCGCAGCTTCGCGATGATGCCTTGTCACGGGCGCGGTTTGAGTTTCGCTGGGAGGATCAGTTCAATCTGGCGCTTGATCCGGAGCGGGCGAAGGATTTCCACGATCAGACCCTGCCGAAGGATGCGCATAAGGTGGCGCATTTCTGTTCCATGTGCGGGCCTAAATTCTGCTCCATGAAAATCACGCAAGAGGTGCGCGATTATGCGGAAAGCGGCATGGCGGAAATGTCGGACCAGTTCAACAATTCCGGCGGCAAGCTCTATATGGAAGAGGGCGATGTCGAAGCGCTGAAGCGCTCCAACAAAGCGCTGGGGAGTGCGGCTGAATAAGCTTCCCCAACGGCAGGTGTTGAAGGCGGGGCTGGTCTCCGCCTTTTTGCTGCCTAACCGAAAGGTTTGGTTCAAAGAAAACGGTTGATTTTAGAAAGTGCATGGGCATGCTCACCGCATCAGGGGATTTGTAGGGGTGTACCAGTGTTCAGTCGTGTCTTGTTGAGTGCCGCTCTTGTGTTGAGCGGTCCGGTTTCTGCTGTTGCTTCAGAGGGGATTAAGTGGGCCCCTTATGTGGATGTTGAAGGCAAACTCGGGACTGACAGGAACCTGGGCGAAGTGGGACTTTTTGTGCCTCTGGGACAATCTCAGGACAGTCTGTTCTTCGGCAATCTGATCACCCGCTTTGATGATCAGGATAGTTTTGAAGGTAATGTGGGCCTCGGCTATCGCGAGATCGTCGACGGGTCCTACATTCTCGGCGGCTACGCCTATTTCGACCGGCGCAAGAGCGCGACGGACAATTACTTCAATCAGGTCATGGCCGGTGCGGAGTTCATGACGGATGTCTGGACCGCGCGGGCAAACGCCTATTTCGCAGACAATGACCTGGCGCCGACGGGTGGTGGCGTTGTCACCCAGACTGGGTCACAGATATTCGTGCAGTCCAATATGGAAGGCGCGCTTTCCGGGTTTGACGCGGAAGTGGGGCGGGTCATTCCGTTGGGGCTCGACGATGTGACGCTCACCGGCTTTGCCGGTGGCTTCCATTTCGGCCGTTCTGGATTTGAGGATGTGTCGGGGCCGCGCGCCCGCGCGGAACTTTCGGTCCATAATCTGTGGGATGAGGTTCTCCCCACCGGCACCCAACTCCGTTTTGGAGCGGAGGTTCAGCATGATGATGTGCGTGACACGCAAGGGTTCGTTTCCGCGCGTCTCCGGGTTCCGCTTTTCGGCAGCAGTTCAAGCTCTAACCTAAGTGTGCTTGACCGACGCATGGTTGACCCGGTTGTTCGGGACATTGATGTGGTCGCTGGTGGGACTTTGAGCGCACCGGTTGTGCCTACCTTTCAAGGTGCCCTGGTTCAGGGTGCCGCAATCATCAATGGTAATAATGATCTGGGTACAGAACTCATTAATGCTGGTGCGGGATCGATTGTGGTTATTGACGGGTCCAATGGGCCGGTAACGAGTGCGACAGGCGCTGCCGTCCAATCAGGTCAAACTGTCGTCGGCGCACAGAACGCTCAATTTGCTTTCACGGACCCAACGACAGGTCAGATAGTCGTTTGGAATCCGACGCCGAATGGTGTGAGACCGACCGTTCAGGGTGTGCTTCTAAGTCTGCCGTCGAATGGTGTGCTCTCTGGAATCGATTTCTCGTCGAGTCTGGTGCTGCCACAGGTTAATGGTGTTCTCACATTCTCGAACACCTCTATTCTCAACTCCACCTTCTCTGGAAACTTCTTTTCTGGGAGCTTCTTTGCTCAGCAGCCCCCTGTGCCCGTTTCCTGTGTTGGTGTAGGAAGTAACTTGTCTCCATTATTGAATTCGAGTTTTTCTGGTGTGTCTATTGCGCCAGGATCTCCCATCGTCGCTGGAGGTGGTGTACCGGCGACCAATTTGACTCAGTTAACTCAACTCAACCTTCAGATTTTACAGGCACAGACTCAAAACTGTATTTCGCTGATCAGCCCATGACCGTCCTCGCGAGCATCACTACTGCAATGACGGTGAGGAGTGAGAGGGCGATGGGCCGGTAGTGCTTGTCGCCCAGGACGTGAAAGGCCCAGTGGCCTGCCAGATTGCTGAGAAAGAGGGCGGGCGCTATGACAAGCGTCAGGGCCATCATTTGCCAGGTGACAATGCCGGACAGGATGCCGACGGTGAGCGTCGTGGCGCCGGTAAGTGAGAAATACATGAAGAGCGACGCGCGGGCTTCTGCCGGGTCATCGCCGCGACCTAAAAAGTAGAGCAGCACGGGCGGACCCGCCATGGCGGTGGAGCCTGCCAGCAGGCCTGAGAGGCCGCCAATGCTGAAAATGGCGGGCCGTGGCAGGTTGCGGGGCAGCGCCAGGCCCGATGCCATGAGAGCGACTGCGCCTAAGAGCGTTAGTGCGATCAGAATGCGCAAGGCGTCGCTTGTCAGCACATAGAGCAGATAGACACCAAGGGGGGCAGCGAGGACGGCTGCAGGCAGGATGAGCCAGATGGAGCGCCAGTCTGCCTGATGGCGCACCTTGGGCAGCATTTGAAGGCCGCTCAGGATTTCCAGAAACAGGATCATCGGCACCGCGGCGACGGGACCAACCGCGAGGCTCAACAAAGGCACGCCCGCGAGCGCAAAACCGAAGCCCGCATAGGCCCGAAGCGCGCCGGAAAAAAAGATGGCGGCGGCGGCGAGCGCAAGCATGGGGAGAGGCGGTGTCACTTCAGTCCAGAGAGCGCCAAGGTGGGTGAGAAGGTCGGTCATCAGGTCTTGTTGTTTCTTTGTGCCGGAGGGGTATCTGGCGGAGATCATTTTGGGCGGGCTGTGCGCCCCAGAAAAAGGGGTGAGGCCCCTGCTTGTGAGCCTCACCCTGTTTTTTGTTGCGCAGATTGGTGCGCGTGAGAAGCCTAGCTATTCTGCTGCAATGCTCATGGGTGCCGCCTGCGGGCCGCGCAGGAGCTTGCCCGGCAGTTCACCAGTGAACTCTCCATCCCGCAGGACGACCTTGCCGCTCACGATGGTCGCTTTGTAGCCTTCCGCCTTCTGCAACAGGCGGCGGCCCTCTGCCGGCAGGTCGAACACCATTTTCGGCTGCAGCATTTTCAGATTGTCATAGTCAATCACATTGAGGTCTGCCTTCATGCCGGGTGCGAGCAGGCCCCGGTCGTCAAGACCATATTGCAGCGCGGTGTCGCGGGTCTGAATGCGGACGATCTCTTCCAGCGGGAATTTTTCACCGCGCGAGCGGTCCCGCGTCCAGTGGGTCAGCATGAAGGTGGGCGTGCCGCCGTCGCAAATCATGCCGACATGCGCACCGCCATCGGCGAGGCTGATGCCGGTCTGCGGGTGGCGCAGGGTCTCTTCAATGGCGGAGAAGTCGTTGGTTGAGTAGCCAAAGAGCGGGAAGTAGAGCAGCGCCTGGCCGTCATTCTCCATCATGGCGTCATAGGCGACTTCCAATGGGGAGAGACCTTTGGCGGCGGCGATGGCGGCAACGCTTTCTTCCGGAGCGGGTTCGTAATTGTCCCGCTCATCCATGGGATACATTTTATGGAAGCTCGTGGTGACAAAGGTGCCGAAGTCACCCAGGCCATCAATATTCTTACCTTTGAGAATAGCCGCTTTCACTTCCGGTTTTTTCAGCTCCACCATGCGTTCTGCAAAGGGCATCTGGTGATAGAGCGCATATTCCGGGAAGCCGAGGAAGGGGTGGACGGATGATTGCCATCCCATCAAAAGGCCCACAGGGCGACCGGAATGCTGACCGCGAATGTTGGTGACACCGTCTGCGCGGGCGTCATCCAGCAGGCCCAGCATTTTTTTATAGAGGTCGGGAGATTCATCCACCTGCTGCAGATTGAAGGTGACCATGCGGCCGGTGCGCTCGGCGATGGAGCGCATCCATTTGAATTCTTCTTCCATGTCGCGGTGGGTTGCTGAGATCTGGAACACACCGTTCCCATGTTCCTGCAATGCGTCGGCGATGGCGTTCAGTTCGTCACTTGCGGCAAAGGTGCCGGGCACGGGATCGCCGGCCAGGGTGTTGTGAAGGTCTGTGCGCGAAGTGGAGAAGCCCAGCGCTCCCGCCTTCATGCCGTCAAGGACGAGATCGTGCATTTCCTTGATGTCGGATTTTGTGGCGGGTTCATTGTCAATGCCGCGCTGACCCATGACATAAACGCGCAAGGAACAGTGAGGAACCTGAGCACCCACATCCATGACAAAGGGTTTTTTCGCGAGCGCATCCATGAATTCCGGGAAGGTCTCCCATTCCCATTTGATGCCCTCATGCATGGCGGCGCCGGGAATGTCTTCGACCGCTTCCATAAGGTCAATCAGTTCGTCCCGTAATTCTGGCTTCACCGGAGCGAAGCCGACACCGCAATTCCCCATCACCGCGGTGGTGACGCCGTGGAGGGACGAAGGCGTGAGGTAAGGGTCCCAGGTGGCTTGCGCATCATAGTGGGTGTGAATGTCGACAAAGCCCGGGGTGACGATCATGCCTTTGGCATCGATTTCTTCTTTGCCTTTGCCGGGCACGGTGCCGACAAGCGAGATCGTCCCGTCATTGACGGCGATGTCGCCCTCGAAGGCGGGCTTGCCGGAGCCGTCGATGATCCGGCCGTTGCGGATTACGAGATCATGGGTTTCTGCTGCACTCATTTTTTCCTCCAGATAATAATTGGCCTTAGGCGGCCAATCGCGCCTCGGCGCTCGTCGTGTTTCGTTGCAGGTTTGGTTCAGGTGTCGGTGTCCGACGGGTCGTCACTGCCGTAAGTACTTTGTGGGTCGAGTAAGGCATCGACTTTCAGGCGGGGTGTGGCGAGCCCCTTGTCTTCAATCGCTTTGGCAAGTTCCCGCAGGCGCTTATGGTCACCGCCCCAGCCTGTCACCAGCGAGACCATCAGGTCGCGGCTCAGCGATGAGGAGAGGGGCCATCCGCCGCGCTGTACGAATTTCTGTGTGTTGATGGAGCCCTGCAGGGCCGCCCAGAACATGACCGCCCGATCTCTTGGGGTTTCTCCCTGGGGACATCCGTTCGTCAGGAGACCTGCGTCCTCTGCCGCTTCGATTTGGGAGGCGAGCGCATCTAGGCTCGCGCTCGTGACGCTGAAGACATGGGCGGCATCTCGTTCCGGCAACACATATTCAACGGTCGAGAGATAGCGGGTGACCAGACCGAACTCGCCAGGGGCGGCGCGCGCATAGGCTTCATAGGCGAGACCGCTGGTGAGGAGTGCAGAGAGAAGACGATCTTGCTCGCTGAGCCCCGCTTCCTTTGCCCAAGCATCCACACGGCTCAGTGCGTCTTCCGACAGGGCGCCGATATGGAATGCAATCAGCCGCTGCAATTCCGCGATCACCGCCTCGCGGGAGGGAAAATAGCGATACACGGCAGCCACAGACCGGCCCATCCGATCAGCCAGGCGATGGAGGGTCAGATTGTCGAGCCCCCCTTCGGTTGCCAGATCGAGCGCAACGGTGAGGATTTCCCTCATTTTTCGGGCCCTGTTTCGGGTCACACTTGGCGAATGGGCGCCGTTTTCTGCAAAAATGTAAATCATATTCACACTTTTAGGGGGAGGCGATGCAAAGTGCAAGCGAAATTGAAAGGGGCGGAGAAACCTGGCCTTTCCCTTGGTCCTAGTCTTTCCTTGGGCCCAGTCTTTCCTGGGGCCCAGTCTTCCCTTGGGGAGGCTCAAGGACTATTTAGAAAGGGAGGCACTTTTGTGAGGCGCCTTCCGAGGACCAAGGGAGTGAGAGCATGTTCGGATTGAACAAGAAGACGGTAATGCCCGATCCAGCAGATGCATTGCCGGGCCGTGATTTTGCGATCCCGACGGCGGCTACGCATTTCGTGAACGGCAAGCCGTTGAAAGGTCCCTTGGCAGAAGGTCTGGAGCAAGCCATGTTCGGACTTGGCTGTTTCTGGGGCGCGGAGCGCAAATTCTGGGAACTGGCCGGTGTTGAGCTCACCTTGGTGGGCTATGCGGCGGGCTACACGCCGAACCCCACTTACGAAGAAGTCTGTTCCGGTGGCACGGGACATAATGAAGTCGTGCTGGTGACGTTCGACCCGAAGCAGGTTTCCTACGACACGCTGCTCAAGACATTCTGGGAAGCCCACAACCCGACCCAGGGCATGCGCCAGGGCAATGACAAGGGTACGCAGTATCGCTCAGGCATTTACACCTTCTCCGACGAGCAGAAAGCGGCAGCAGAAGCCTCCAAAGCGGCCTACGGCAAACAATTGCTGGCGGAAGGCTATGGCGCCATCACGACGGAAATTCTTGATGCGCCGGATTTCTATTATGCCGAGGACTATCACCAGCAATATCTCGCCAAAAACCCCAATGGCTATTGCGGCCTCGGTGGCACGGGCGTGAGTTGCCCGATTGGTGTGGGGATTGACGCAGCGGAGTGATTGTCGTTTAGGCGCTCTTCTTGCGTCTATTCTGCCGGTGAGAAGGAGTACACCATCCCTGGTTCGAGACGCTTTCCTGCGGAAAGCTCCTCACCATGAGGTTGGAGTATGCGTGTTAGATTTACAGTAACGCCTCATCCTGAGGAGGGCGCAGCCCGTCTCGAAGGATGCGAGGTAAAACCATCACCCAACCACCCCAACACCGCCGGTGGCAGCGATCACCTGCCCCTGAATAAACTCCGCCTCCGGGCTCATGAGATATTCCACGAGGGATGCGTAGTCGCTGTCCTGTGACATGCGGCCTGAAGGGTTTGCTTTTGCGGCCTTTTCGAACAAGCGGTCTGCCGCGTCCTGGCTCCCTACCATGTCTGCAACAGAGGTCGTGGCGACAAGGCCTGGTGCGACGCCGTTGATCCGAATGCCCTTGGGCGCCAGTTCCATCACCAGATAGCGGATAATGCTCTCCGCCAGGGCTTTGCCGACACCGAGCGCCCCGTAGCGAGGTTGCGGGATGCGGGCGCCACCACTGGTGATGAAGACAATGCTGGTGCCGCGGTCCATCACCGGCAGAAGCGTCTGCACGAGATAGAGGAGCGAGAGGCCATTCGTCTCTACCGCACGGGTGAACTTTTCCAGGTCCGCATCCAACAGTGTGGTGGGATAGATGAGGGCTGCACTGTGCACGATACCGGTCAGGAACGTGCCTGTTGCTGCAACGGCTTGATGGATGTGGGCCGCGCCCTCGATGGTGCCGATGTCTGCTTTGATGAGATGTGTTTTTGCGCCGTCTGCCTCCAGTGTGCGTTTTGCCTCTTCTGCTGCAGCATCGTCACTGTGATAGACGAGGAAGATATCTTCGTCGCTTTTGCAGAGGCGTTTTGCAATCGCAAAGCCGATGCCTTTTGTTCCGCCAGTTACCAACACAGCCATGACACTCTCCCTCTTGTCATTCTCCGGACACTAAAAAGCCCGCGCTCCAGTCTAAGGGCGCGGGCCTCAATTTGTTAGCTGCGGGGGGGCGTGCTTTTAGCTCAGCAATTCATCCCGTGCGGCGCGTCGCTCGGCTGCCTGTTCGCTCACCGCATCGCGCATGGCTTTCTGCAACTTCTCAAAAGCGCGTACTTCAATCTGCCGGACCCGTTCGCGGCTGATGCCGTATTCCTGGCTCAGTTCTTCCAGGGTTGCCGGATTGTCTTTCAAACGGCGCTCGGTGAGGATGTGCATCTCGCGCTCATTGAGAGATTGCATGGCTGTGTGAAGCATGTCGCGGCGGACGTCGAGCTCTTCTTTTTCGCCAAGCTCCACCTCCTGGTCTGTGCTTTCATCGACCAGCCAGTCCTGCCATTCACCTCCATCTGCTTCTGCATTGCGGATTGGGGCGTTGAGCGAGTTGTCCGGGCCCGACATGCGACGGTTCATGTCCGTCACTTCTTTTTCGGTCACACCAAGACGGGTTGCGATCTCCGTCAGGTTTTCCGGCTTCAGGTCGCCTTCTTCAAAGGCCTGAAGCTGCCCCTTCACCTTGCGGAGGTTGAAGAAGAGTTTCTTCTGCGCGGCGGTCGTGCCCATCTTCACGAGCGACCAGGAACGCAGGATGTATTCCTGAATGGCGGCACGGATCCACCACATGGCGTAGGTGGCCAGGCGGAAGCCTTTTTCCGGCTCGAAGCGTTTGACGGCCTGCATAAGGCCCACATTGCCTTCGGAAATAACTTCGCCGGTGGGCAGGCCGTAGCCGCGATAGCCCATGGCTATTTTGGCAACGAGGCGCAGATGGCTGGTCACCATCTTTTCGGCTGCGTCCGGGTCTTCATGTTCCTTCCAGCGTTTTGCCAGCATGTACTCTTCCTGCGGCTCCAGCATCGGAAATTTACGGATTTCCTGCAGGTAGCGGGAGAGAGACTGTTCCGGCGTGACGGCCGGCATGCGGGAAGTGCTGTTTGTCGGTGTTGTCGCCATGAGGACCCCCTTCGGTGATGCATACTCAGCATCTTAAGCCGCTCTCATATAGGAGAGGATTAGGGCCAAAAAAAGGGCGATCACCTTTTGTTTATAGGGTTTCTAAAGCGCCCAACAAGTCTGTCATTTCTGGCGGTAGAGGACTCTCAAACCGCAGTTTTTTGCCGCTTTCCGGGTGTTCAAAGCCCAGGAGGTGGGCGTGGAGGGCTTGGCGGCCCAGGGCCTCTAGAGCGTGTCTGCCTGCCTCAGAGAGCTTCTGGGAGCGGTTTTTGTGGGCGGTGCCATAAACCGGGTCTCCCAGAATCGGGTGGCCCAGGTGGGTCATGTGGACCCTGATTTGGTGGGTGCGGCCTGTCTCCAGGTGGCAGGTGACCTGGCTTACGAGTGGCTCCGGTGCGCCGAAGCTCTGGTCAACTTTATAGTGGGTGATGGCCTCGCGGGCTCCTTGCGCCTCAACGGAACGGGTGACGGTGATTTTGAGCCTGTTGTGGCGGCTGCGGGCAAGGGGGGCGTTCACGGTCCCTTTGCTTGGGTGGGGCTTACCCCAGACGAAGGCCGTGTAAGCGCGCTCCAAACGTCCGTCCCGGCCGTGAATGGCGAACTGGTCCTGCAGGTGCTTCAACGCCGCTTCG
This sequence comes from Parvibaculaceae bacterium, assembly GCA_965248405.1. GTDB lineage: Bacteria > Pseudomonadota > Alphaproteobacteria > Parvibaculales > Parvibaculaceae > Mf105b01. Next base: position 2,498,612 of record OZ252104.1, on the reverse strand, counting down.
GTCTTGGCCACGACCATGAGGCCGCTCGTCTCTTTGTCGAGACGGTGCACAATGCCCGGGCGCAGCTCCCCGCCGATGCCTGTAAAGTCCGGCCCGCAATGCGCCAGGAGGGCGTTCACCAAGGTACCGTCAGGCGATCCGGGTGCAGGGTGAACGACTAGACCGGCGGGCTTATCCACCACGATCAGATGGCTATCTTCATGAAGGATTGAGAGTGGGATAGCTTCCGGCAGCGGCGTTGCAGGGCCCGGTGTGGGGAGGATGACATGGTAGGTCTCGCCGGGTTTGACCCGGTAGGCGACCTCACTTATCGTCCGCTCCGCGTTGGGGGTGCCGGTTGTCACGTGCCCTTCTTCGATCAATATGCGGATGCGTGATCGGCTGGGGGCGGGATCAAGGGATTCCAATGCGGTTGCGAGATAGCGGTCGAGCCGCGTTCCCGCTTCTTCTTCATTTACACTGACGGTGTGGCGCGTGCCGCCCGCGACATTCAAGGTTGATAAACTCATGCCGGACAATAGCGAACCCAAAGGGGCCATGGAAACACCATCGGCAGAAGATATGCCGACTGTGAAGGACAGGCCTGTCCTGCTGGCGTCTGTCATCGTGATGGGTGTTCTGTTGGTGGTCGGGTTTGTCGTGGTGTTTGGCACGATCATTTACCGGGTTATGCAGTCGCCGGATGCAGCTGCCCCGGTTGCCGTCAGAGGACAGTTTGACCCTGTGGATGTGACGGTCGCCGATGGCACCTCTGTGGTGAGCACAACTTTTACCGAAGACCGCTTGTCTATTGTCACCATGAGCCGTGGTTCTCTTGAAGTCATTATTGTTGACACGAAGCGAGGCGCGGAGCTTGGCCGTGTTCGGCTGATTGGAGACGGTGTGACCCAAAACCTCGCCGAGCCCCCGGCAGCAGAGGGCGCTGCCGAGTGAGGCAGTTCTGAGTCTTTCTCAACGAGGTTTCGAATTTGAGGCACGTCGCCCCGGAAACAGTTTCCCGGGCGGCGTGCTTTTTTTTGAGTCGTGCCCATGAAAAAGGCCGCTCGCACGGGGGGAGGAGGAGTGTGCAAGCGGCCTATCAAGCCTATGGCCTTGGGAGGAGGTAAGGCCGGGCTCTTGAGAAGCTTTATCTGCCGAATATGACAACTTGTCAACACTGAAATGCTGCGCTGCAAAAAAGATTACATACAAGTTAGAAAGGGATTTTACCTTTTAAGCCATTGAAATATATAAGATAATTTTCAATCTCGTAAGAAAGACTCACGAAAATTTCTTGTAAAATGCGTTGGTTTGACGCAGTGCGGACAGGGAAAAAAGAGAGAATTTTCGGGTTCGAATCCGGCGTGTTTTCAGGTGACGTAGCGGCAGATGCGCCGATCTGCTATTGCCCCCGCAATCTCTGCGAATTACGGTCGTGTCGGTGGTCGTTTTTGGAGGAGAGACATGGCGGTATCTACCGGGAATCTGACTACCGACGGGCGTGACCAGCGGTCAGGGCATCTGACCTTGGATGACCCTTGGCGATGGATCTCCGCCGGATCACGCGACATGTGGGCGATGCCTAATATCAGCCTGTTCTATGGCGTCTTGTTCGCGGGTATTTCGCTTGTTCTCGCCTTTTCGCTTTTCCTGGCGGAGCTCAGTTCCGTTGTTTTGCCGCTCGCTGCCGGGTTTATGCTGGTCGGGCCGCTCTTTGCTGTGGGGCTCTATGAGGCAAGCCGTCGGCTCGAGACAGGTGAGCCCCTCACTTTACGGGATGTTCTGCTGGTCAAAACGGAATCGCCGGCCCAGCTGGCGTTTCTTGGTGCTCTGCTGATGCTTGCCCTGTTGGCGTGGATGCGAATCGCGACTTTATTGTTTGCGCTCTTCTTTGGCCTGGAAGGTTTCCCGCCACTTCAGGACTTCCTGCCGACACTGGCGTTTACACCTTATGGGCTGGGCCTCGTCGTGGTGGGTACGGGTGTTGGGGCTCTTATTGCTTTTGCGGTCTTTGCGGTCTCGGCTTTGTCGGTGCCCATGCTGATGCACCGCGATATGGACGCGGTAAGCGCGGTCCTGGAGAGTGTTCGGGTAGTGCGGGAGAATCCCGGCCCTATGCTGCTGTGGGCATGGATCGTGGCCGTCGTTATGGCGGTCGGCATGGCGACCTTTTTTGTCGGTATGATTGTCGCTTTCCCGTTGGTGGGTCATGCCACGTGGCATGCGTATCGCGCCTGCCTCGACGACGAAACATCCTAATCTCAGCTGCGTAAGAGCGATCTATTGCTCTGGCGGTGTGTCATCGTCGAAGAGGATGCGTTCTGCCGCCCCCTCCATATCGTCATACTGGCCGGACCTGAGCGACCAGAGAAACGCTCCCAGACCTAAAAGACCCAAACCCAGGGCGATGGGAATGAGGAAGATCAGCGCGTCCATCGGGTACCTTCAGAGTTCAATCCCAGGCGAAGCGCGTTGAGCGTCACGATGAGCGATGAGGATGACATGGCCACTGCCGCCACGAGCGGCGTCACAAAACCCATAACCGCCAGCGGTACGGCGATGAAGTTGTAGCCGATGGCCAGTCCGAAATTCTGGAAGACAAGCGCCCGGGACCGGGTGGCTGTGGACAGCGTGTCCGCTACTGCGCCCAGATGTGCGCCCTGAAAAACGAAGTCGGCAGCCGTCTGGGAAATATCGGCCGCGCTTGCCGGCGACATGGAGACATGGGCTGCTTTCAAAGCGGGTGCATCGTTCAGGCCATCTCCCACCATGAGGATCGTCTTGCCTGCCTTGGTCATGGCGTCGATCTTTGCGATTTTGTCTGCGGGTGTTTGTTCTGCCGCCCAGTCTGTGATTCCCAGTTCACTGGCGACGGATTTGGCGACGGTCTTTTGGTCGCCTGACAGCAGCAACACCTCGTAGGTCTGGCTCAGGTGGTTGACGACTGCCTTTGCATCATCGCGGAGCAGGTCGGCAAAGGTGAATTGGACCGGTTCATCGGTCCCCCGGCGCAGCCAGAGCTCAGGGCCTGATGCGGCGGGACCTTCGGCTGCCGTCCAGACCCGGCTGCCAAGGCGCAGGGTTTCCCCGTCTATCTCGCCCTCGACACCAAAGCCCGGCGTTTCCGTGATGTTCGTGGTCGTCGGGAGGTCGATCCCTTCTGCGGCCACATGTACGGCACGGGCAAGGGGGTGGTTGCTTCGCGCAGCCAGTGACGCCGCGAGGGCAAGATCGTTTGATGCAATGGCGTCCGCATTTGTGAGCTTGGGTTCACCGAGGGTCAGGGTCCCGGTCTTGTCGAAGACAATGGTGTCGATTTGGGCTAGGCGCTCCAGCGCATCGGGTGCTTTGACGAGGACCCCGAGCTTGAGCAGACGCCCGCTGGCGACGACCTGCACAACGGGGACAGCGAGCCCCAGAGCACAGGGACAGGTGATGATGAGAACGGCGATGGCATTCATGAGGCCGACCTGCCAGCCGGCATCTAAGAGAATCCAGAGCAGGAGCGTTGCCGCGGCGAGGGCGTGAACAGTCGGCGCGTATTTGCTGGCAATCCGGTCCGCGAGCCGTACATATCCTGCACGCCCCTGTTCGGCGGATTCCATGAGCCGGACGATTTCTGACAGGAGCGAGGCGTCGTCTTTGGCGGTCACCTTGACGAGGATAGGCGCCGACAGGTTCAAGGTGCCGGCATAGACCTGTGTTTCCAGTGTGGCCGTTGTGGGCAGGCTTTCGCCGGTGACGAGGCTTGTGTCGATGTCGCTTGTGCCTTCAATGATGATTCCATCTGCCGGCAACCGCTGACCGGCGGCGACAGAGACGATCATGCCGGGTTCGAGCGTGTCCACGGGGACAGCCCGTGTCTTGCCATCTGCGTCCACCAGCGTGGCAGCGACAGCCCTCAGGGCCAGCAGGTTCTGGGCGACGGAACAGGCTTTGGCGCGGGTCTGGACGTCCAGATAACGGCCGATCAGAAGAAAGAAGAGCAGGGTAATGCTCGCGTCGAAGTAAACGTGTTCGGCATTCTGGATGGTTTGAACCAGACTCATGGTGCAGGCGAGCAGCACAGCCAGGGAGATCGGCACGTCCATATTGGTTGTGCGTGCTTTGAGCGCGGCCCAGGCGGAGCCGAAGAAAGGCCGACCCGCAAAGGCGACCGCGGGCAAAGCGATGAGTGCTGACAACCAATGGAAGAGTGCCCGGGTCTCCAGTTCCATGTCGCTCACAAGGCCGGACCAGACGGAGACGGACAGCAACATGACGTTTGCCGCCGCAAACCCTGCGATGCCCATGGCACGCAGCAATTGGCTCGCTTCTGTTTCGTCAATTGCGCCCACAAGTTTGGGATCGAAGGGGACTGCGCTGAAGCCCAGCGATCCCAGCTCAGCGATAACCTCATCGCCCGTTGTCTCGCCGCGGGTCCAGGTGACGGCGACGCGTTTGGTTGAGAGGTTGCAGCGGGCATTGCTGACACCCTGCAGCTGGCCTAATCCTTTTTCGATCTTTTGCATGCAACCAGCGCAGTGCATGCCCTCTACCACTAGATCTATCTGGGCGGTTTCGCCATCGCCGCGCACAAACAGGTTGGGGTCGAGTGTGGTGTCAGTCATTCGCCACCTCAGCGCGGCTCTATGAAGAGGCGTTCCTCGTAGACATAAGGCCTGCCATCCGTTGTTTCAGCATTTAGGCGGACGATCCAATTGCCTGGTTCCTGAAGCTGAGCCACGCCCTGATAGGTGCCGTCGCCTGCAGCGGTGACAGGGGTATCAACATCCATCCCCTGCACGGTTGGGCGCCAGAAGGTCAGAATCGGGTTTTGCAAAGTCGCTGTCTGTCCATCCAAGGTGGTGACGCTGACGGTTGCATAGATGGCGACGCCCTCAGGAGATTGAGACGTGCGGGCTTCGATCTCAGTCGTCCAGCCTAGGGCTGCCTGGGCAGCATCTGCTTCCAGCACATGGTTGTAAGCGCGACCTTTTCGATAGGCATCATCGGTTTCGACGCCGTCAAAAGTTGTGAGGGCATAAAAGACCATGATGGCGTTCGCCGCAAAGACCGTGAGAAAAAAGGCTCCCAGACCGATCAGTATTCGTCGGCCGGTCCAAACTTTCTCCGGGCTTGCGTCAATGCTCATTTGGGTCCTCGGAAACTGGTCTCATTGGTAACAGTCTCGCCGGTTTCGGTGTTTTCAACAATGAACCGTAGAGAGGCTTCTCCATCGTCCAGAGATTCTAAAGCGTCGCGCGGCAGAATGACAAATGTCTTGATGTCTTTCAGGCTGTCCGGCGCGATGGCCGTTTTGACGCTGTCTCCCGCGCTCACGCCCTGCTGGATCAATTGCGCAGAAGGAAGGCCATCAATGGTAATCCTGAACGCCTGCTCCTCGTGGACCTTATTGATGATTTTGACCGTATAGCCATTGCGGATACTGCCGTCAGAAAGTTGAACGAAAAGCGGATTACGATCTCGAAGCACGTTCAGATCAATGGCACCGCGTGTGGCGAGCGAGAAGAACATGATCGCGCTGACTAGAACCAGGACACCCATATAGATGACGGTTCTGGGCCGGAAGATGTGGACGCGCTCTTTCTCACCAGCGATACGCCGGTCCATGTTGGCGGGTGTGTCATATTCGATTAGCCCGCGCGGACGTCCCACCTTGGCCATGATTTCGTCGCAGGCATCAATGCAGAGCGCACACTGAATGCACTCCAGCTGCATGCCATCGCGAATGTCGATGCCCATGGGGCAGGCCGCCACGCATTGTCCGCAGTCAATACAGTCGCCACGCCCATCCCAGGACGTGTTCTTTTTGTGCGGGCCGCGGGGCTCGCCGCGATCATATTTGTAGGTAACGAGGAAAGACTCGTCGTCAAACATGGCGCCCTGAATGCGCGGCCAGGGGCACATATAGGTGCAGACCTGCTCGCGGGCGAGGCCCCCAAAGACATAGGTGAAGGCAGCAAAAATCGCGATGAAGAGATAGGCGACCGGATCTGCGCTGAAGGTAAGCAGGTTTGCCGCCAGCGTTGGTGCGTCGTCAAAATAGAAAACCCAGGCACCGCCAGTCGCTACCGCGACAATCAACCAAACGGCATGCTTGGCGAGTTTGCGGCTGATCTTGTTCAGCGAGAAGGGGGATTTATCCAGACGAATACGCGCGGAGCGGTCACCCTCAATCAGGCGTTCGATATAGATGAAGAGATCGGTCCACACGGTCTGTGGGCAGGTATATCCGCACCAGACACGGCCTGCGAGAGATGTCACCAGAAACAAGAGGACAGAGGCCAGGATCAGAATGCCTGTCAGGTAGTAGATCTCCTGGGGCCAGATCTCGATCCAGAAAAAATAAAAGCGCCGATGGGGAAAATCGAGCAGGACAGCCTGATCCGGCGCGAAAGGTCCACGATCCCATCTGATCCACGGTGTGACGTAGTAAACGCCCAGCGTGATCGCCATGACGAACCATTTGAGCAACCGATAGCGACCATGGACGAGCTTGGGATAGATCTTGATGCGGCTTGCATAGAGGGAGCGGTTCTTCTCGGAATTCACCGCAGTCGCAGTTTCTCCTTCGCTCCCATGCGGATTTGCGAGCTTTTCTGCCTCACCGATAAGAGAAGTGAGCCCTGATCCTGCCGTGTCGGGTCCGGCTGTTGGCGCGTCGGTGGTCATATCCGCCTCATACATTGCCGCCAGTTTGTGGCGGGTCTTTCAAGTGTGCGCGACCTTCTTCCCTTGCGGGCCTCCCAACGAGGTCTCGTCCGTTTTCTATTCGATGATCGTTAAATCTTCGCCGTGGCGAAGGGCCGCTGCGGCAATCTGCCTTGGCTGCCTACGGCTTCATTTTTTATTGACCACCTTTTTGAGGGGTTCGTCTCAGATTGAACCAACCGAACCGCTCAAAAAGGTGGTCTGAGGCCTTTATGGGGGCCTCAGACCTTGGCTTTATTCGCCGCCGCCCAGTGAGTGGACATAGAGGGCGAGCTGTTTGACCGTTACAGGGTCCAGCCTGTCTCCCCAGGCAGGCATCTGGCCTGCGCGGGCATTTGCGACACTTTCGTAAACGGAGTCACGATCCCCGCCATAGAGCCAGATGGCATCTGCGAGGTTGGGCGCTCCCAGTTCGCGGTTTCCGATACCGCCTTCCATGTGGCAGGCGGTGCATTCTCTCGCGAAGATTTCCGCGCCGCGTGCAGATGCGTCTGAGGCTTCTGCCGATCCGGAGAGGGTGAGGACAAAGTCTGTCACATCGCTTACCTGATCAGCGGTCAGGATTTCGTCTGTCAGATAGCGTGGCATCTCGTTGAAGCGGGTGTCTTCGTCCGCTTCCCAGCGAATGCCGTGCTTCAGCGTGATGTGGATATCCTCCAGCGTGCCGCCCCAGATCCAGTCATCGTCATTGAGGTTCGGGAAGCCCGTGGACCCTTGTGCGCCCGAGCCATGGCAGGGTGCACAATTGTCGCCAAAGGCAGCCCGTCCACCCGCCAGAGCAACTTCCATCAGTTCAGCGTTTTGCTGAATGGTTGGAAGATCCTGAGAGCTGATCTGGTCCAGATATACCTGCCGGCCAGCTGCGACCTCGGCGACTTCGTTTTCAACGACGACGCGTTGGTCATAGCCGATGATGCCGCCGGTATAGGTCCAGGCGCCGTTCATGAAGATCGGCCAGGCCGGCATCACGATCCAATAGAGGACCGACCAGACGATGCAGGCATAGAAGCTGTAGACCCACCATTTTGGAAGTGGATTGTTGAGCTCACGAATGTCATCCCATTGGTGACCGGTTGTATCGATGCCGGTCACGTCATCTTTGTGTGGTGTGTCGGTCATGACCGGGGTGCTCCTGTATTGGAAGGATTATCTGCATCAAGCGGCAATTGGGCGGCCTGCTCAAACTTCTCCTTGTTGGAGGGCCAGAGCGCGTAAGCCATTGCGGCTATGAACATGACAACCAGAAGGACGAGTCCCCAGGTGCCGGCGAAGAGTGAAAAGGTTTCGTAATCCATCAATCTCCTCCTATTGCACCAGTGATGAGCGTTCGACAGTGGAGAAATCCACCAGCGTGCCCAACATCTGCATGTAGGCGATGATGGCATCCAGTTCCGTTACCACTTCCGGGTTGCCGTCAAAGTTGGAGACAACAGCACCGGGGTAGCGTTCGATCAGTGGATCATAATCCTCGTCGGGATTTTGCTGGACGTAGAGATCGTTGAGGGTCTCCTCGATCATCTCCTCGGAGTAAGGGGTGCCCAACAGAGCCAGCACTTTCAGGCTGTTCTGCATGTCGTGTGTTGCCAGTGGTGTTTCTGCGAGGAAGGGATATCCAGGCATGACGGACTCAGGCACAACCGCGCGAGGGTCAGCCATGTGAACCCGGTGCCATTCATCGGAATATTTCCCGCCAACACGCGCCAGATCCGGCCCCGTGCGCTTGGAACCCCACTGGAACGGATGGTCGTATTTGCTTTCCGCTGCCAGTGAGTAGTGCCCGTAGCGCTCCACTTCAGAGCGCAGCGAGCGGATCATCTGACTATGACAGGCGTAGCAGCCTTCACGGACATAGATGTCACGTCCCGCGAGCTCTAGTGGCGTATAGGGGCGTACCCCTTCCACATCCTCGACCGTGGTCTTGATGAGGAAGGTTGGCACGATCTCGACCAGACCGCCGATCGCCACAGCGATCAGGGTCAGGACAAGAAGGAGGATCGAGTTTTTCTCGATAGTGGCATGTGAAAATCTAGACATGTTTCCTGTCCTCCTTATTTCGCGCCGACGGCGGCAAGTTGCCCATCGCCGGCTGGTGCAGGTTCCATGGCTTCGCCTTCACGCACATGGCCTTTGATGGTCATGTAGATGTTGTAAGCCATGATGAGTGCACCGATGACGAAGAGGCCGCCGCCCATTGCACGGATCACGTAGAATGGGTGCATGGCTTCTACGGTTTCCACGAAGGAATATTCGAGGAAGCCGAGGCTGTCATAGGCCCGCCACATCAGACCCTGAAGGATGCCGGACACCCACATGGCCGTGATGTAGAGCACGATGCCGAGGGTGGCGATCCAGAAGTGCCAGTTCACCAGGGCGAGTGAGTAGAGCTGCTTGCGGTTCCAGAGCCATGGCACGAGGCAATAGATCGCCCCAAAGCTCACGAAACCAACCCAGCCCAAAGCGCCGGAGTGCACGTGACCCACTGTCCAGTCCGTGTAGTGGCTGAGAGAGTTCACAGCCTTGATGGACATGACCGGTCCTTCGAAGGTGGACATGCCGTAGAAGGCGATGGAGACCACCAGCATGCGGATAACCGGGTCGGTTCTGAGCTTGTCCCAGGCCCCTGACAGGGTCATCAGGCCGTTGATCATGCCACCCCAGGAAGGCATCCACAGCATGATGGAGAAAGTCATGCCCAGCGTCTGCGCCCAGTCAGGCAGAGCCGTGTAGTGCAGATGGTGGGGGCCCGCCCAGATGTAGAGGAAAATGAGTGCCCAGAAGTGCACGATGGAAAGACGGTAGGAGTAAACCGGCCGTTCCGCCCGTTTCGGCACGAAATAGTACATCATGCCCAGGAAGCCTGCGGTCAGGAAGAAGCCTACCGCGTTGTGGCCGTACCACCACTGGATGAGAGCGTCCTGAACGCCGGACCAGATGATGTAGGATTTAGGTGATGTCAGCGATACCGGAACGGCCGCATTGTTCACCAGGTGCAGCATGGCAATGGTGACAATGAAGGCGAGGTAGAACCAGTTCGCCACATAGATGTGCGGTTCTTTCCGCTTTGCCAGTGTGGCCAGGAAGACCAGCAGGTAAACGACCCAGACGATGGTGAGCCACAGGTCTACATACCATTCAGGTTCAGCATATTCCTTGCCCTGGGTGACCCCCAGCAAGTAGCCGGTAGCCGCAAGGACGATGAAGAGCTGATATCCCAAAACCACAAACCAGGGTGCGAGATCGCCTGCGATGCGCGTTTTACACGTGCGCTGGACCACATAGAAGGAGGTCGCGATCAAGGCGTTGCCGCCAAAGGCAAAGATCACCGCGGAGGTGTGGAGTGGACGAAGACGCCCAAAGTTTAACCAGGCGAGATCAAAGTTGAGCACTGGAAAGGCCAGCTGCAACGCGATCACGAGGCCAGCCAGGAACCCTGCTACACCCCAGAAAAGGGCGGCAATGGTTGCAAAGCGGATCGGTCCATCATGATAGGCGATGCCGTCGCGTGCTGGCGGTTCCGGTGTCCGCTCCAATGCATCGAAGTGGCGTTTGCCAATGGCAAATATGCCGAGCACAAAGAAAAGAATGAAAAGGGTCGCGTGAAACGCCATGACCTTGTCATGTGTCCCCGCCGCGATGAACATAGAAATGAGCGCACCGACCACAAAAAGACCGCCGACGCCAAAAGACGACGCAGTCAATGTGCCTGGGGCCGCTTCTTTGGAAGCCGCCATAATAGATCTCCTAAAGCTTGTTGCCTGGGTCTTCTTTAGATCGACTCGGTTGCCCCGTATTTGCCGTAGATCAATTGAACGACCGATTTTCTAAAGAAAACCGCCAAATTTCCCCTTAGATAATTTGGCCAGGCAAGCATGCGACAGGCGTCCGAGTCGCTGCAAGCAATATTCACGGTGCAATGTTGTGGAATAATGACGCGCGACAGATTGTCAGCGCTCGCCTTGTGAGGAGGGGCCGACTCAGGAAGGTCCCCTCAGGGTGGGTCAGGCCGAGGGCGTTTCGCCCTGTTTGAGGGCCTCGATGCGCTCCTCAAGCGACCGGCTTACTGCCTCAGCCGGTTCTTCCTTTTCGTTTTCGTTAGATGAGGCGATACCCGGTGAAGTGCTTGTGGCAGGTTTCGCATTCGCGAGGGGTGGCGCTGCAGCGGCTGTTTCAGATTTTGCCCCGTCTTCGTTGCTTTGCGGACTGGCGGCTGGCTTCTCTTCTGTTTTTTCAGACGAAAGCGGCGGTACAGACGCTGTTGTGGGTGCCGATTTGGGGGGCTGGGCGTCCATCAGCGCTGTTTCTTTCACCAGCGTGCGGATGGCATTTTCCAGCTCGGTGACACGGTCTTGGGCCTTGGCGAGTTCGTCGCTCTTTGCCGTCATCGCTTCTTTTGCTGCGTCCCTGTCGCGGTGTGCGGCCTCAAGTGCCTTTCCGGCATTCTGTAGTTCCTGCTTGAGGTTTTCTGCAGCGCCCTCTCCAGCAGCTTTAGCGTCAATGAGAGAGGTTTCAAGTTCTGCCACCTTGGCTTCTACATCGCTCATCTCACGGTCTTTGTTCGCGAGATTGTTCTGTGCCGCGCGCAGGTCAGCCCTGAGATCTGCGACCTCACCCAGGTCTGCAAAATTCTCGTCATCCGTCATTTTGCGTGTCGTCACAGAAACGGCTCTTCGCCACAGGAAGCTCGCGAAGACCGTCCCGAGAAGGCACGCAACGAGGAAGCCCAGAATGGCGAAAAGTAAACTCTCGGACATCAAATTGCTCGCTGTCTTCTCTTGAACTCACACATGTCAGCGTGTGCCGTAAAGGGACAGCACACGTCTTATGAATTTATGATACGCAAAAGTGCTGCCACTTTAAATGTTCCACGACACGTCAGTGACAGGGCCGGTTCACTTGGCCGGTTTATTTAGAAGGGCAGCCAGTCCCGCTCTCTCGTATAGTTCAGATATCCGACATTGGCCCCAAGACGAAGCCCGACGCCGGCTCTCATGGGGACAAGGATGATGTCGCCTCGCTGCTGATAGTTTGCCCCAATGCCGCCTACAAAAAAGGCACTTCCGGAAACCCCTGGAAACCGCTGATAGATCGTATCCGTGTTGGGCAAATTGTAGACCAGGGTGAAGGTTTTTGCGGCATCGCCTCCAAAATCCCATCCGGCTGAAGGTCCCTGCCAGTAGACCTGTGCTGTCGGTCCTGCTTTGGTGACAAGTGTACCAGCTCCGTATCTGGCACCAACGACAATTGCACCACTTCCTTCTTCGCCCTGGATGTAGGCGTTGGGCTCACCATTCTCGGCGAAAACCCGGTGCACGACTTCAGCCAATCCCTCGGCGGCTCCACCAAAAAACTCAGACGCCGCCGCGTAGATTTCTTCTTCTGAGTATTTCGGATCTGTTTCCTGGGTCGGTGCTAGTTCTCTGTTGGCGTTAGCCGCCGATAATCCGAGCGAAAAGAAACCCGCGAAAGCGAGAATTATTGCTTTGGTTGCATTTCGGTGCTGAAAAATAGCTGTCAACATTCCTGACCCCATATCTGTCATACTCCTATCCCCATATCATTCCGGGGCACGACGGGCGTTCCGCTGTCCTGCTTCGCCTCTATGAGGTTCAATCAGGAGCACTTAACCTGCCAACACATATTCGGCAGTCCCACGAGAAGTAACTGACCACTTCAGTGTGGCGAAAAATCGGCAAATCAGAGGCACCGTTCTGATAAGTGGTGGTGTCTGTTTTGAGGAAGATGTTCCGCGTGAGCGAAAAGTCTGAGGAAAGCAGCAAAAAGGGCCGTCTTCGCCGGATCATGTGGTCGGCGTTTCTCCTATTGCTGATAGCTGGCGTTGCTGCGGGGACCTATTGGTGGTCGGTGCGGGTTCAGCTTGTCGAAGACCAAATCCGGCTGGCATTGCATGAAGCTGGCCTTGTCGATGTTGACTTCGTGCTGATTGATGTGGGGCTCTATGGTGCCCGTCTTGAGTCCTTTACGCTGGGCGAGGCGTCGCAACCAGCGTTGCTGGTCAAAGACCTTGAACTCACTTATTCGCTCTCCGGCGTTCTGGAACAACGTCTCGAGGCTGTTGAGATTGGATCTGTTGCTGTTGCCCTGAAGAGCGATGAGAGCGGACTGGACCTTGGTCCGTTTGGTTCACTCCTTGATGGCGCTGGGGGTGACACTGGAGTTGGCGGCGGTTTCGAAACGGGGCCGATTTCTATTGAGAGAATGGTTGCCTCTCTCAAGCTGTCCCAAGGCCAGATTGTCGTGGCGGGCGGCGCTGTTGTCGAAAGAGACGGGGACGGGTATCGGCTGGCTCTGTCAGATCGATGTGTGCAAGTGGATGTTGGAGATTTCAGCCTGGGTGGGGTCGTGCTGGATCCCATTGCGACGCAACTTTGCTCCGCCGATCCCCGGGGTGACATCTCCTGGCCGCTCGAGGCGGGTCTTTCTTTTCGAACGGGCCAGGTGCCGCTCATAGTCAGAAGCGATTTGGGCGAGCTGTTGCTGCAAGCTCAATTTCCAGAACTGCGCGGGACCGCAGTCCTTGGCGAAGGAATTGGACTTCAGGTTAGTGTCAGATCTGCCGATGTTTCTCTTCCCGGGCAAGCGCTCTCTCTGACCGGCGCTGACTTTGACGTCGCTTTTGATGATCTTCTGTCACTCGCGGGTACTTGGCAATTGACCTCTGGCCGGGTGAGCGACCTCACAGGTGTTCGTCGTTTTACGCCATTGCGTGTCGTGGGCGACGGCCAGGTGACGCGGGACTCAACAGGTTTTGATCTGCTGCTTTCGGATGCGTCTACGCTCTCGCTACTTGCGTCGGTCAAAGGCTCGCATCAGACCGTGAACGGGCGCGGGAGTGCAGAGGTTACCGTTGGGCCTTTGATCTTTTCACCCTCGGGGCTTCAGCCTCAGACTTTGCTTCCGGCATTTAAAGGTCTCATTGCAAATGTCACGGGTAGTATGAATGCTACAGCTGACGTTGGTTGGCGGCCGGGCCGTGTTCGCGGCGACGCCAAAGCACGCTTGGATGATTTTGGCTTTAGCACGGAAACTGCGCGCATAGAGGGTGTCCGCGGTGACTTGGTCTTTGATCAACTCTTTCCGCCCCGCACCGCAGACGGTCAACGGCTGGAGGTTGGTTCAGTCGAAGCAGGACTGGCGCTAAGTGACGGGGAAGTGATTTTTAGTCTTGATGGGGCCGGTGGCGTCACGGTTGAAAAAGCGGCTTGGCCCTTCGCCGGTGGAACCATTTCCCTGTCATCCGGTGTGATCGAGCCCGGGGCCTCCGAACAGGAGTTTGAACTTGCTGTCGAGAAGGTCGACCTCTCGGCCTTTATCAGTCTGCTTGCGCTTGATGGGGCAAGCGGAACTGGCGTGATCAGCGGACGGGTCCCGATCACCATACGAGATGGAGATCCGATTATTACTGGTGGTGTGTTGACCGCCGGCGAAGCTGGACACTTGTCCTACAAAGGGGGCGGGACGGATGCTGTCGCCGGCGGGCAGGGCGCGCTGGTTTTTCAAGCGCTTGAGGACTTTCAATATACTGGCTTGACACTATCGCTTGATGGCAATGCGCAGGACCGGCTGAATGTGCGGCTCAATCTTGAAGGGGCAAACCCGGGGCTTTATGACGGATATCCTTTTGCGATCAACATCAATACGGAAGCCTCATTTGCGGAGCTGCTGAGGTCTGCTACGCTGGGGGCGAACGCAATTGATCTCATCCGCGATAGAGGAGCCAACGGTCAATGAAAGAACGGTTGGGGATGAATACAGTTGAAGGTTCCGGCGGAGAATGCGCTTGTTCAGGCCTGGTTCATCCGCATCGTGACAGGATTGGTATCATGATCAAAAAAAGCATCGTATTGCCGGTATCGGCTTTCATTTTGACGGGGGCTTTGGCTGCATGTCAGCCAACGGTGAAAATAGAAGCGCCGGAAAAACCCATTGAGATCAATCTGAATGTAAAAATCGAACAGGAAATTCGGGTCAAGGTCGACCGCGAACTGGATGACCTGTTGGCCGAAAATCCGGACCTGTTCTAGGGAGCGCGCTATGAGAAAATCTGTTTCTAAATTTCGCATGCTGGTGGCGCTCGTTGGTCTGGCCCTGTCAGTGACATTGTTTTCGCCTGCCGCATTCGCTGACGCTTTGGATGATGCTAAGGCGGCGGGCATCGTCGGTGAAAAGCTTGATGGCTACCTGGGCGTTGTCTCAGCGGCGGCGGATGCTGCTACGCAACGCCTCGTTCAGGACATCAATCTGAAGCGGCGGGACCGGTACCGGGAAATTGCTCAATCGACACCAGGGTCGACCCTTGCGGACGTTGAGGCACTGGCAGGTGCCAAAATCATTGGCCAGACTCCTAAAGGGCAGTATGTCCAAAACGGTGCTGGGGAGTGGGTCCGAAAATAGACGCTTTATCGTATGAAGAGCGGTTTTAGGGCACATTTCTGATGTCTGAGCTTGTTCTTTCCCCTGCGTCATTTGTGCACCCGATCTTTCTTGCGGCGGCGCTCCAAAATGCCTAATTTTACAAGAGCTGAATGTATGAAGCGGGCCCTTCAGTAGGTCCGCGCTAATCGGCGGGGTGGTCCGGCATGAAGATGGTCTCTGATTTAGGGATGGAAGTGCGCTCTGGTGGTGGTGCAATCGGGGATGAAGATCCGTGCGCCGATTGTGACGTCCGGTCACGGGCGGTATGCGCAGCGCTGGACAATTCCGAGCTCGCTGAGCTTGCAAGCGTCAATCGTGACCGTTCGTTGGAAACCGGCGAATGCCTGTTTTTTGAAGGTGATCCTAATGAGGCTTATTACGTGGTCATGGATGGCTCTCTTAAGCTTTATAAGTTGCTTGCGGACGGGCGTCGGCAAGTAACAGGCTTTCTTTTCAAAGGTGATTTTCTGGGTCTCACATTTGCTGATGAGCACTCAGTGACGGCGGAGGCGCTGGAGGGTGTTGAGCTTTGCCAGATGCCACGGAGCACGTTTGAGATGCTGGTGGGCGACTCACAGCCTCTTGGCCGCAAGCTTCTTCAGGTTGCCAATAGAGGGATTGCGTCTGCGCAGGAGCAGATGCTTCTTCTGGGACGCAAAACCGCTCAGGAACGGCTGGCCTCTTTTCTACTTTGGCTAAGTGCACGTGCTGAAGAGCGTGGTGACAGTCCAACCAAGCTCTATGTGCCGATGAGCCGGACAGATATGGGCGACTATCTGGGTCTTACCGTCGAGACGGTGAGCCGGACTGTTACCAAGCTTAAGACAGCCGGTGTGATCCACCTTGCGGACAAGGGCATTATTGAGATTAGAGATCTCGACAGGCTCGAGGATATTGCTGCCGGATAGTCGCGGGCCGGGTTGCTTGTTGTTCCGTTCCGCCCTTAGTTATTCCAAACCACCTTTGGCGACGAAATAGGGATTGTCCAGACCGCGCTCCATTTTTCCGTATTTGAGCGGCGATCCATCCATTTCGTCCACGCGCCCACCCGCACCTGAGAGGACGGCATGCCCGGCGGCTGTATCCCACTCCATGGTCCGGCCGTGGCGGGGATAAATGTCCGCTTCGCCTGCTGCGATCAGACAGAACTTCAGAGAGGAGCCGGCGCTCAGGAAGTCTTTGATGTTGTACATCGACAGATATTCATCTGTTTTGTGGTCGCGGTGAGATCTGCTGGCGACGGCGGTCATTCCCTTCGGATCGGCGGTGCGAACCTTGAGCGGCGTGGGCTTGGCAGGGGCGTCCAAGGACCCTTCCGCGTTAGGCTCAATATCCAGCTCATAGGCATTCCCATCGCCGGCTGAATAGAACATCCGCTTTTTGGCAGGCGCATAGACGACGCCCATCGTTGGAAGTCCTTTTTCGATCAGCGCAATATTGACTGTGAATTCCCCGTTCTTGTTGATGAACTCACGGGTCCCATCAAGCGGATCGACAAGAAAGAAAGCCGGTCCAACCTGCGGCGTTGCTCCAGCTGCGGTGGCCTCTTCCGACACGATGGGGACACCCGGAGCCGCTGCCTCCAGAGCGGGGAGTATTATGTCTTCGGCATCCTGATCCGCTGCGGTCACAGGTGTTTTGTCATCCTTCTCATTGACGACGATGTCTGTCGCGTAATGATCCATGATGGCAGCGCCGGCCTGCACGGCGATTCGGCATAGTGCTTCCATAAGCTCATTTCGGTCGCCTTGAAACTCTGCCACGCGCACGATCCCCACAAATTGGCTGTCTTGAACCGCAGGAGAACAGCATTTTCCGGGCTGCCAGGTCAATTGATCTTTTCTCTCGGCTGAAAGGGCTGAACAGGGTTGGCCCAAACGCTCCAGAAATGGTATCAGCGGCCATTGCGGACGGTTAACCGGGGGGTTTGATGGGACAGGCGAACGAGATTGAGGCTTTGGATCTGGCGGCTCTTTTGTGCAGCCGTGTTTGCCACGATGTGATCAGTCCGGTAGGCGCTATTACCAACGGCCTTGAAGTCTTGGAAGACGAAGATGATGCCGAGATGCAGCGCTATGCAATGGAGCTCATCCAGAAAAGTGCGACCCAGGCTTCTTCAAAGCTGCAGTTTGCGCGGTTGGCTTTTGGCGCGGCTGGCTCTGCCGGAGCATCCTTGGATCTCAATGATGCAAAGGATGTCGCCATGGGTTTTGTCGCTCACGAAAAGGCGGAGATGAACTGGAACGGTCCCGCTGCTGTGATGCCAAAAGACCTCGTGAAACTGCTCCTCAATATGATCCTGATCGCACTTGCCGCTATTCCGCGTGGTGGAAGTATCGCGCTTGAGATTTCAGGTGATCCCGAACGGCCGACCTTCTCGCTGGTGTCAAAAGGGATCAATGCGCGCGTGCCAGCGGAGACCGAGCGTTTTCTCCATGGCCGGTCCGCGGATGATGTGCTCGACGCGCGGGCGATTCAGCCCTATTTCACAGGCTTGGTGGCCCGCGAATGCAAGATGGACATTTCTGCGTCAATGGACGGGGAAGATTTCCGTCTTACGGCAACGCCAAAAGCTTAAAAGTCTAAAGAAAGCCTTGCGGTCTTCAGGAGTGAGTTTTCCTGCATTCTCCGCTTGAACGCCAATTCGCCCCTGAAAAACCGCCTAAATTTTCAGCTTATGGTTGTAACGTAAGCCAAAAGCACGGGTTTTTCAGAGGTTTTTAACAGTTCACAGGCACGATCTCCTCAAAGTCAATGGTCCGCTCAACAAGGACCACGACTAAGTCACTGCTCGCAGGGGCAGACTTACATGAGGGGCTGAGATGGACGATCTGCTAAGTGAATTTCTGACTGAGACGAATGAAAGTCTCGATGTCGTTGATGTTGAACTCGTCAAGTTTGAACAAGAACCAAACAATGATGAGATACTCAGCAACATCTTCCGGTTGGTTCATACTGTTAAGGGGACCTGCGGATTTCTGGGCTTGCCACGTCTAGAGGCTCTCGCGCATGCCGCTGAGACCCTGATGGGTAAATACAGAGACGGCTTGGCGGTGACGGACGATGGTGTGACCATCATTCTTCATTCGATTGACCGGATTAAAGAAATTCTCGCCGAACTGGAAGCGACGGAGGCAGAGCCTGAGGGGATCGACTCTGATCTGATCGATAAACTGGAAGCTCTTTCAGAAGGTGGTACGACAGCCGAAGCGCCAGCGGAAGCTGCCGTTCCAGAAGCGCCTGCGGAACCTGAGCGCGAACTGCGCCCGGGTGAAGTTTCTGAAGAAGAGCTTGAGCGTGCTTTCCAGGAAGCAGAGGGTCCAGAGGACATGGTGCCTTCGCCGGCAGAGGCGGCTAAAGCGGCTGCTGCGCCGGAACCAGAGCCTGCTGCTGAGGCTCCGGAAGCACCGAAGGCCGAAGCGCCCAAAGCGGCAGCACCGAAAGCAGACGCGAAGGCTGGTGACGCTGCGCCGAAGAAAGAAGGGTCCGTTGCGGCACAATCCATTCGGGTGAACGTTGATACGCTTGAGAACCTTATGACCATGGTGTCTGAACTGGTTCTGACGCGTAACCAACTGATGGAGATGGTCCGTCGTCTGGATGACAGCGAGTTCAAAGTGCCGCTGCAGCGCCTTTCAAATGTGACGGGTGAGCTTCAGGGCGCCGTGATGGAAACGCGGATGCAGCCAATTGGCAATGCATGGCAGAAACTGCCAAGGATCATTCGTGACCTGTCCAAAGAACTGGAAAAGAAAATCGAGCTTGAAATGGTTGGCGCCGATACGGAGCTTGACCGTCAGGTTCTTGATCTCATCAAAGACCCACTCACTCATATGGTTCGCAACTCCGCTGACCATGGGTTGGAAGGTCCAGAAGAGCGTCTCGCTGCTGGCAAGTCTGAAAAAGGACGTGTCACTCTTCGTGCCTATCATGAAGGTGGCCATATCATTATCGAAATTGAAGATGATGGCCGCGGTCTTAATGTAGAACGCATCAAGCAGAAAGTTGCCTCCAACGGTCTGGCCACTGAAGCAGAACTTGAGAAGCTGACGGAGCAGCAGATTTGCCGCTTCATCTTCCATCCAGGCCTGTCCACCGCAGCGGAAGTCACAAGCGTGTCTGGTCGTGGTGTGGGCATGGATGTGGTGCGCACCAATATCGAACTGATCGGTGGCTCCATTGATCTGCGGACGGCTGCAGGCAAGGGATCTACGTTTACGATCAAGATCCCGCTCACGCTTGCGATCGTTTCCGCACTTATTGTTGAGTCTGCAGGAGAACGCTTTGCAATCCCGCAGCTCGCAGTTGTTGAACTGGTGCGGGCGAAAGCCGATAGCGAGCATCGGATTGAGCATATCAACAAGACACCTGTCTTGCGGTTACGCAATCATTTGCTCCCGCTGGTCTTTATGGATGACCTGCTTCAACTTGATCGTGTCGCACCTGAGCCGGTGGAAGCTGCCGACGCAGAAGTGTCTGAGGAAGGCGACGTTGAGGTCATCGATGCTGCAAACTCAAATCCTGAGCCTGTCCGCCGGACGGCTGAGAACGAGGAAGCCTTCATCGTTGTCACCCATGTAGGGGATCAGCAGTTTGGCATTGTCGTCGATAGCGTGTTCGACACTGAAGAAATTGTTGTCAAACCAGCTGCCTCGATCCTTCGTGACATTACGATGTTCTCCGGCAACACAATTCTTGGCGACGGTAGTGTCATCATGATTGTTGATCCGAATGGTATTGCTCAGTCAATTACCAGTGAGCTGTCTGAAGCGACGGACAAAGCAAATACGGAAGAAGAAGGTGCAAGCGGTGTTGACGGCGATATGTCACTTCTTGTGTTCCGGGCCGGATCTGAGGAGCCGAAGGCAGTTCCGCTGTCACTGGTGACGCGCCTTGAAGAGTTTGATGTTGCTGATCTGGAGCATTCAAACAATCAGAGCCTCATCCAGTACCGTGGCAAGCTGATGCCGATTATCAATGTGGTTGAGTCTTCGCCGCTTAAGTCGGAAGGGCGCCAGCCTGTTCTGGTCTTTACTGAGGATGACAGGTCGATTGGTCTCGCCGTTGACGAAATTGTCGATATTGTCACCGACCAGTTGAATGTCGAGCTGACGTCTGAAATGCCGGGCATGATGGGTTCAGCGATTGTCCGCGGCAAAGCGACAGAGGTCCTGGACGTTGGACACTATCTGACCCAGGTCTTCGAAGACTGGTTCAAGAAAGAAGGACCAGCCGGTGTTCCTGAGGCCTATGGCAAGAAGGTGCTGTTGGTAGATGATAGCTCGTTCTTCCGGGCAATCGTCCGCCCGATGCTGAGCATGGCAGGGTATGACGTTACGGAAGTCACTTGCGGCGCAGATGCGTTGGCATTGCGTGAAAAGGGCGACGAATTCGACGTCATCATCTCAGATATCGAGATGCCGGGCATGACCGGATTTGAATTCGCCTCGGCCGTCAAAGCTGACGGCGCCTGGACAGATATACCGATCGTTGCTCTGTCTGCGCACGGTACAGCGGAAGATCTCAACCGTGGCCGCGAGGCTGGATTTGATGACTATGTCGCCAAATTCGACCGTGATGGTCTCGTGCAGGTCGTGAATGAAATTGTTACGTGTAAGGGAGAAGCGGCATGAGTGCTCCAGGCGAAGTAGCAGGAATGGACGAAACGGTCACCACGACGGACGATGCTTTCGTCCTGGATGGGGCGACGTCGGAATACATCACCGTCATGATCGGCGATCAGCTTTTCGGGATCTCAGTCCCGATGGTGCAGGACGTCTTCATGCCTGAATCTGTAACACCGGTTCCGATGTCGATGCCGGAAGTTGCAGGTGTTTTGAACATGAGGGGTCGTATTGTGACGGCAATTGATATGCGCCGTCGCCTGGACCTGCCCCCAAGGACCGATGGGAAGACGGGCCTTGCTGTTGGTGTTGAGTATCGTGGGGAGTCCTATGGTCTCGTGATCGACAGTGTTGGGGAAGTGTTGCGGGTGAGCGACTCATCTCTTGAGCGCAACCCGTCAAATCTTGACCCGCGGTGGCGCTCAATCTCGATGGGGGTTCAACAGCTCAAAGACAAGCTGATGGTCCTTATTGATGTTGAGAAAGTGCTCGACTTCCAGGGTCGTTCAATCGCGGCTTAAGGCCGGGTACTGAATCTAGGGACAAAGTCATGAAAACATGTTTGGTGGTTGATGATAGCTCGGTGATCCGGAAGGTTGCCCGGCGGATTCTTGAGGAGATGGATTTTTCCATTGCCGAAGCTGCTGACGGACAGCAGGCCTTGGATCAATGCGTCGGCTCGATGCCGGATGCGATCCTGCTTGATTGGAATATGCCGGTGATGGACGGGATGGAGTTTCTCACCGCTCTGCGTAAGTCTGACGGAGGAGCAGATCCCGTTGTTGTATTCTGTACGACCGAAAATGACATGGCGCATATTACAGAGGCCATTACGGCCGGGGCGAATGAGTACATCATGAAGCCCTTCGACAAAGAAATCATTGAATCCAAGTTCGCCCAAGCCGGGCTTATTTAGGGCGGGGCTCATTTAAGTAGGTTGTAAATCAGTGTCAGCGTTAGAAAAAAACACGTCGCCCGCGAGTAAAATGGGCGAGAAAATCAGGGTCATGATTGTCGACGACTCCGTCGTCATTCGTGGGCTGATCGGTCGGTGGATCGATGCCTTGCCAGATATGGAAGTTGTTGCACGCTGCCGTGATGGTCAAGATGCTGTTGAACAGATTGCACGTGTTAAGCCGGACGTTGTCGTTCTCGACATCGAAATGCCGGTCATGGATGGATTGACGGCGTTGCCGAAACTCCTCGAAGCTTCACCATCCTCGCGTATTTTGATGGCATCTACGCTGACCCGCAGAAATGCGAGCATTTCCATCAAGGCGCTGACGCTTGGTGCGACAGACTATGTGCCCAAGCCGGAATCAACACGAGACGGTCATGCGTCTGAAGGATTTCAGACGGAACTGGTTGATAAGATCCGGGCGGTTGGGCAAGCAAAGAAGCCTCAAGCGCCGCGCCGGGTGTTTGCAGCTGAGAAGACAGCGGTTGCCAAGGGGACAATGAAGCCTGCAGCGGCCGGTGCTGGTATCCAGCTCAAGCCTGCGTCCAAAACCCGCCCCAAAATTCTGGCTATCGGGAGTTCAACGGGCGGCCCTAAAGCTCTTTTTGATTTCTTTGAGGCGCTGTCACCGTCACTGTCCAATATTCCTGTTGTTATTACGCAGCACATGCCGCCAACCTTTACTGCGATCCTCGCCGAACATCTCAGCAGTAGTGCAAGTCGTACCTGTGTTGAAGGTGAAGAGGGCATGGCGTTGGAGCCCGGCAAGGTCTATGTGGCTCCAGGCGGCAAACATATGCTGTTGAAAAAAGAAGGAACCAGCGTTCGCATTCATCTGGATGACGGACCGCCGGTCAACTTCTGTAAACCGGCTGTTGATCCAATGCTGGACAGTCTTCTTCCCATCTATGGTTCTTCACTGCTGGTCTGTATTTTGACGGGCATGGGTCATGATGGACGAGACGGTTCAACGCGGGTTCAGGCTGAGGGTGGCACAATTATCGCGCAAGACGAAGCTTCCAGTGTTGTTTGGGGCATGCCTGGCGCGGTCGCTCAAGCGGGCATTTGTCACCAAGTTTTGCCGTTGAACGAATTGTCTGCGGCAGCAGCAAAGCTTATCGAAGGGAGGCGGGTATGACGCCAGAAGAATTTGCTTACCTGGCCGAATTCCTGAAAAAGGAGTCGGGGCTGGTCGTCAGTGAAAATAAAGGCTACCTGATCGAGAGCCGTCTGCTGCCCATCGCCAGAGAACAAGGCCTGGATGATGTTTCCGGCTTGGTGAACAAGATGCGGTCGGGCGCGCCCAAAGCGCTGCTTGATGAAGTTACAGAAGCAATGACGACCAATGAGTCATTCTTCTTCCGCGACAAGACGCCTTTTACGATCTTCGAAGAGACGGTTCTCCCCAAGTTCCATGAGGAACGTGGAGCGTCACGGAAGATGCGAATTTGGTGTGCGGCTGCATCGACGGGGCAAGAGCCTTACTCGATCGCGATGATTTTGAAGGAGTGGGCGGAGAAAAATCCTGCCTGGAACAGCGAAATCATTGGCACGGACATCTCCACAGACGTGCTACGCCGTGCAAAACTGGGCAAATACACCCAGTTTGAGGTCCAGCGTGGTCTTCCGGTTCAAATGCTGATGAAGTATTTCAAACAGGAAGGCAATGACTGGGAAGTGGCCCCTGAAATTCGGTCCATGGTTCAGTATCGCAAACTCAACCTCCTGGATAATTTCAGCAGCCTGGGCAAGTTCGATGTGATTTTCTGCCGAAATGTCCTGATCTATTTTGATCAGCCGACAAAGGCCGAGATTCTTGAGCGCATGTCTCAAATGCTGGCGCCGGATGGATATCTGTTCCTGGGGGCGGCGGAGACTGTGATCGGGATTACCGATACGTTCAAACCTCAAGCCGGTCAGCGCGGGCTCTATGTGCCGGCAGCCCAATTGAAGGGCGCCGCTGTCGCCTGATCCAAACCAGGGTCACACAAAGAAAAGCCGCCTGTATCTCAGGCGGCTTTTTTGTGCTGTCTCGGTGTGAGGGCAGGGGCTCGGGACAAAAAGAAAGGACGCGCTCCCCCCGAAGCGGCGTCCTTTCGTCTCCCCCAGATAGCGCAGAGAGAGAATTTTCGTTATCGGTTAGGCTGTGGCCTTCTCGACTTCTGCGACCGGGTCACGCAGGACATAGCCGCGGCCCCAGACGGTTTCGATATAGTGCTCACCGTTTGTGGCTGCCGCAAGTTTCTTGCGGAGCTTACAGATAAACACGTCGATGATTTTGAGTTCCGGTTCGTCCATGCCGCCATAAAGATGGTTTAGGAACATCTCTTTGGTTAGCGTGGTGCCTTTGCGAAGCGAGAGCAGCTCCAGCATCTGGTATTCTTTGCCGGTGAGGTGCACGCGTTGAGCGTCGACTTCCACCGTCTTCGTGTCCAGATTGACCGTCAGCTTGCCAGTCGTGATAACGGACTGAGAATGTCCTTTGGACCGGCGGACCACTGCGTGGATCCGTGCGACCAACTCGTCCTTGTGGAACGGCTTGGTCATATAGTCATCAGCACCGAAGCCCAGGCCGCGAACTTTGTTCTCAATACCGGCAAGGATGAGAATTGGCGTTCCAACCTTGCCTGTGCGCAATGTCTTAAGAACCTCATATCCGCTCATATCCGGAAGATTTAGGTCCAAAAGAATGATGTCATAGTCATAAAGTTTGCCGAGATCGACGCCTTCTTCCCCCAAATCGGTGGTGTAGACGTTGAAACCCTCGGATTTGAGCATCAAATCAATGCTCTGCGCTGTCGCGCTATCGTCTTCAATCAACAGAACTCGCATTGCAAGTCTGACCGGGCCCTACGTCACCGCAACCCGGCTCCCCTTGGTTAATCCATATTCAGAAACATAAGCTGATTTGGTTAACAAAGGTTAATCAGATCGAAAAAAATAGACAAAATTTTCGGATACCGGATTCATACTCCGGTTAGCCTAATAAAAAACGCCCTAAGAAAGAGATGGGCTTATCCCCATTAGTTATGCCCAAGGTTTACCGCGTCTTAAAGCCTTCCGGCACATTATGCCTACCTGAGTCATTTTAGCCGCTGTTTCGGCTTTATTGGGGACAGGTTCTTTGCTCGCGTTACTGGCAGAAATCCAGGAAATTCAAGAGGTTACCTATTATGGTCGCGTCGTGAGCGTACAAGGGCTCATGGTCGAGATCGCAGGTCCTCTGCACGCCATGAGCGTTGGCAGCCGTGTGGAAATCACGGGCCGCGGCGGTCGCCATATCCTCGCTGAAGTTGTCGGGTTCCGGTCTGATCGTGCTTTGTGCCTGCCTTTTGGGTCGCTCGAGGGGATTGGCGTGGGTGCCCATGCAGCGATTTACGAGAATGTCCCGGCAATTCATCCCTCACCAGCCTGGCTTGGTCGGGTTGTCAACGCGATGGGTGAGCCGATTGATGGCAAAGGACCACTTCCCCAGGGGCCCTATCCGTACAATCTGAGAAATTCACCGCCGCCCGCACACCTGCGGAACCGTGTCGGCGGACCGATCGATCTGGGCGTTCGGGCGCTCAACACGTTTGCGACCTGCTGCGCCGGTCAGCGCATGGGTATTTTCGCCGGGTCCGGCGTCGGGAAATCGGTTCTGATGTCCATGATGGCCCGCAATACAGCCTGTGATGTCGCCGTTGTCGGGTTGATTGGTGAGCGGGGCCGTGAGGTCCAGGAGTTTATTGAAGATGATCTAGGGCCCGAAGGGCTCGCCCGGTCTGTTGTGGTTGTTGCCACGTCTGATGAGACGGCGTTGATGCGGCGCCAGGCAGCGCTGCTCACCATGGCACTTGCCGAATACTTCAGAGATCAGGACTCTCAAGTTCTCTGCATGATGGACAGTGTCACCCGCTTTGCCATGGCTCAGAGGGAAATTGGTCTCTCCAGCGGTGAGCCGCCGGCGAGCAAGGGATATACGCCCACTGTCTTCTCAGAGCTGCCCAAACTTCTGGAGCGGGCTGGTCCTGGAACAGGTGCCGGCTCAATCACTGGGCTTTTCACAGTTCTTGTGGATGGCGATGACCATGATGAACCCGTCGCTGACAGCGTCCGTGGTATTCTGGACGGCCATATTGTGATGGAACGCGCCATCGCTGAGCGCGGGAGGTATCCCGCGATAAACATTTTGAAATCTGTTTCACGGACAATGCCGTCTTGTAACGAACCCGAACAGCAGGAGCTGATCGGGCAAGCGCGGCAAATGCTCGCGACATATGACGACATGGAAGAGTTAATCCGTCTGGGTGCGTATCGGCCTGGCTCTGACGGGAAAGTAGATGAGGCCATTTATTATCAGCCTGCGTTGGAAGGATTCTTATCGCAGGCGAAATCTGAGCAGACCGACAGAGCTGCTGGATTTAGTTTGCTGGAAGAGATTTTGCGCGCTCAACCAGCCGACACTAGTGAGGCCCAGGAGGGTGAGTGATGAGAAACAAAGAGTCGCTAATTCGGCTGCATCGATTTCAGGTTGATGAACGCCGTCGCCAGGTTGCTGACCTGGAATCCATGTTGGACGAGTTTCATCGCCGTGAGGGCGATTTGAATAAGCAAGTCCAGGCAGAGCAGGATAAGGCTGGGATTTCTGACGTTGGGCATTTTGCCTATCCGATGTTTGCCAAGTCTATGCTTGTTCGCCGCGAAAACCTTCTTCAGTCCATTGATGAGATCAGCAAACAGCTGGACGATGCCAAAGAACAGTTGGCTGACAGCTATCGTGATCTCAAGAAATATGAACTGATGGAAGAAAATCGTAAGCGGCGTGTGAAGAAGGAAGCGGTTCGTCTTGAGCAAAAAGAGCTGGACGAAGTTTCTCTCAACATTCACCGGCGCGGCAATATTGAGGCCAGCAACCAATAGAAGACCTGGTTTCTACTGGTTTGTGCCTTTTCCTCAGGCCATAGATGGTTAGAATGCGTCCCTCATCATCCTGGGTAGAGGGAGTGCATTGTCATGCCATCATTTGATGTTGTTTCAAAAACAGACCTGGCAGAGGTCGATAATGCCATCCAGAATGTGATGCGCGAAATCGGCCAGCGCTACGACTTCAAAGGCTCAAAAAGCACAGTCGCGCTGGATGACGCTGAGATTACCATCAATGCGGATGACGATTTGAAGCTGAAGCAGGTTCAGGAAATGCTGCAGGGGCATCTGTCACGACGCGGCATTGAGCCCGGCATGCTTGATTATAAATCGGTTGAGCCCGCCGCCGGCCAGAGTGTTCGTCAGAAGGTCGACATCAAACAGGGTATCGCCAAGGATCTTGCCAAGAAACTCGTGAAAGAGATCAAAGGCACCAAGATGAAGGTGCAGGTGGCCATTCAGGGGGATGAGCTGCGCGTTACCGGAAAAAAACGCGACGACCTTCAAGAGGTCATCGCGTTCCTCAAAGAAAAAGGCGGAGAGCAGCCACTTCAGTTTGAAAACTTCCGTGACTGATCCTTGGCTCCTGCCGACCCTTACCGGTTCATGACAAGGCGGCGAACGATATAGAGTACCGTTATTGCGACCAGGTAGCCTAGGAATCTGATTCCGATAAGTTTGAGGTCGCCATCCACGTCCGTCAGATTGGGTAGCGGACTGGTGTCGCCGGCAAGATGGCGGCGTCCGCCGGATACCACTTCATGGATGATGGTTGCGGCAAGCGTCCAGGCGATGATCTGTCCAAACCGGCGCATCAAAAATGCAGCGATCAAGGCGATAATCAGACCCTGTATGGAGTTGACGGTATCAAAGCCCTGTTGGAATAGGGCGATGGCTTGATTCAGAAAATGGTTCACTTTACTTCCCCCGAATGTCGTTCTGTCACGCGCAGGCGCCACTACTGGGTGACCAGAATTAGAGTATAGGAGGAGGGGGATGTAGGCCCACATCTATTTTTGATGAGGTTAACGTCTCACATTTCCTGCCGATTTTGGGTGTCTAATCTGTCTGGACAGAACCTGTTTATTCCGTAAGCGGTGTATTGTCGGCTTGACCCAGAATCATGTGTGCGAGCCGCAAGGGCGTTGCCGCCAGGACACCGCGGGCAAGATAGGGCGTGTCTGACAATTGTGCGAAGGCGAGACCGGAAATTTCCGCAGCGGCGAGAATGCCGCCGAAACGGCGGGAGACATCCAATTGTGTGACGATCATGCGTCGTGCGCCAAGGTTTGCAAAATCCTGTGCGGTTTCGGCCAAGCTGCGCGCATCTCCGCTTGCTGCCAAAACAAGGATGGGTTCCGCCCCTGAAATTTGTTGGCCTGCGCTGATCTGGCTTTCGATGGCCTGGCGTCCTTCGGAGCTGATGGGGTTGGCCGCAGCTGTATCGATGAAGCATGCTCCGCGCTGATCGGCCGCCTCCAGCCCCATACGGTCTGTGCGTTGATCGAGTACCAGTCCCATGGCATCGACGGTTTCCGCATGATCAACCGGAATTTTGAGGAGGTCACCATAGGCTTCCGACTGTGCCTGAGCACCCGTCCGCTCGGCATCTGTTGAGATGATTTGCGCGTGCACATTCTCAACGGCGGCGCGGGCCGCAAGTTTTGCAACCGTTACCGTCTTTCCATGCCCTGGTAGTCCCACGGCCATAATGGGGTGGGGCGGTGCGATGGGCAATGGATCGAATGTGAAGCGTGCAGCCAAAGCATGCGCCAGAGCTGCGACAGGATCATCTGTTGCCGCGCTCATGGCTTCATCGGTTAGTGCGCTTGCGAGAATTCTGGGAACACCCTGGTCTTCGAGCGCTTTCAGCAAGAGAGACTCCGAGAGAGGCAAACTTGTCCTCCCGCCTGAGATATCGTCACCGGCGCGTTCAGCTGGGTGTGGTGGGGGCGTCTCGGCTGATCGTGGCGCAGGACTCAGATGTTCTTTCAGAATTTCCTCGAGCACTGTTTCTTCCGACGCGGCTGTCGGTTTGTTCTGCACCCGTTGATCAAGCGTTGCGGTGACCTCGAAGCCGCCATTCTCCCCTTCAATGCTTGAGACAATGATGGCGTCGGCGCCCATGGCGCTGCGAACCTGCTCGACCGCATCCGCCATGGAATCAGCGATGAAAGTTCGCAAACGCATCTATTCGGACTCTCGGCCTTTATACGGTCGCGACTGTCTTCAGGCGCGCTTTGGGATGTACTTCGTTCTGAGACATCACAACGGTCTGAGGACGGAAGCGTTCGATGATGGAGCGCACGTAGGGGCGGATGCCGGGGCTGGTGAGCAGTACAGGCATTTCGCCTTCTTCCGCGGCGCGTTCAAACTTCTCGCGAACCGCCGCGATGAACTTCTGCAGTTCACTCGGCGCCATAGCGAGTTGCTGTTCGTCACCCTGACCAACGAGGGATTCCGCAAAAGCCTGTTCCCATTGAGGGGACAGGGTGATGAGGCCCAGTGTACCGTCAGGTGCGGCGTAGGACGCGCAAAGCTGGCGCGCCAGGCGCATACGCACATGCTCGCCAATATGGGTAAGCTGTTTTGTATGGACGACGGCTTCCGCAATGCCTTCCATAATCGTACCCAGATCGCGGATCGAAATGCGCTCTGCGAGCAGCGTCTGAAGCACGCGCTGGATGCCGGAGATTGTGATCTGGCTTGGCGCAATATCTTCGAGAAGCTTTTTGTGCTCTTCGCCCATTTCGTCGAGCAGTTTCTGAACTTCAGCGTAGGAGAGAAGTTCCTGCATATTGTCGCGGATGATCTCGGTAAGATGGGTGGTGATGACGGTCGGCGGATCCACAACTGTGTATCCCCGGAAGGCAGCTTCTTCGCGAATACCTGCATCGATCCAGGTTGCGGGAAGACCAAATGTGGGTTCTTTTGTGTGAAGGCCGGGAAGGTCGATTTGCCCGCCGTGCGGATCCATCACCAACAACTGGCCGACATAGACTTCACCAGCGCCTGCCTCGACCTCTTTCACACGCACCATATAGTTGCTTGCTTCAAGCTGCATATTGTCCAGGATGCGGACAGGGGGCATCACAAAACCCATATCAGCTGCGAACTGCCGACGAAGCGCTTTGATCTGGTCTGTGAGCTTCTGACCTTCTGAATCGTTGATGAGCGGCAAGAGGCCATAGCCGATCTCGAGACGCAGCTCATCAATTTTCAATGTCTGCGAGATCGGCTCTTCCTTCGGCTCAGCTTCCTCAGCCTCTGTAGAGGCAATCGCTTGCGCTGCCTCTGTCTCGGCTGCCGTCTTGCGTTGGGAGATGATGCGATAGGCGAGGTACCCCGTGCCGCCCGAAAGAGCAAGGAAAGGCAGCATGGGAATGCCGGGCAGTAGAGCCATGACGCCCAGCACGAAGGAGGACATGCCGAGCGCTTGCGGGTAGCCGGAAAGCTGATCAAACAGAGCTTTGTCGGCAGCGCCTTCGACGCCTGCTTTTGAGACGAGCAGGCCAGCCGCCGTCGACACGATGAGGGCTGGGATCTGGCTTACAAGGCCGTCCCCAATGGTCAGCAGGGTGTATCCCGCGCTCGCATCGGCGAAGGACATTTCCATCTGACCGACACCCACGATGATGCCGCCGATAATGTTGATGAAGGTGATCAGGAGGCCGGCGATGGCATCGCCGCGCACGAATTTGGACGCACCGTCCATGGAGCCGAAGAAGGCTGCTTCGTTTTCCAGATTCTTACGGCGCTCGCGGGCCTGGTCTTCATCGATCAAGCCGGATGAGAGATCTGCATCGATCGCCATCTGTTTGCCGGGCATGGCGTCCAAGGTGAAGCGGGCCGCGACTTCAGCGATACGGCCAGAACCTTTGGTGATCACGACAAAGTTCACGATAACCAGAATGGCGAACACGATGATGCCGATGACGAAGTTGCCCTGCATCACGAAATTACCGAAAGCTTCAATAACCTTGCCTGCGGCGCCGGTGCCTTCATGGCCGTGGGAAAGAATGAGCCGGGTTGACGCCAGGTTGAGCGCCAGCCGGATCATGGTCGCGATCAACAACACAGTGGGGAAGGCGCTGAATTCAAGCGGCTTTTGAATGAAAAGCGCCGTCATTAGGACGAGCACGGAGAAGGTGATCGAAATGGCCAGCGCAAAGTCCAGCATCCAAGCCGGCATGGGCAGGATGAGGACTACAACGATTGTGAGGACACCGAGGGCAAGAGCCAGATCGCTGCGCTTACCAATTTCCGCAAAGAGGCGTTGTGGTGTCAGGCCGCCCAAGCCTCCCCCGAGGCCTCCAGCCTTACTCGTTCCCACTTCACTCATACTCTCGTTCCCCAATGAGTCTCAATGACCAGCGCTTATCCTTGTTGGATGATCTTTGATTAACCAGCCATCCGCGCTTCGCCAGGCTGAGGTACATGAACCCCTTCGTCTGCATATTGCTTCAGCTTGTTGCGCAAGGTGCGGATTGAAATGCCCAGAATGTTTGCGGCATGAGTCCGGTTGCCGATGCAATGATCAAGCGTGTTCAGGATGAGTTCCTGTTCGACAGCGGCTACGGTCTGGCCCACATAGTTTCTGGACACAGCGTCCGCGGTTGCAGCTGCCTGTGCAGCCACCCCATTGGCGGGCGCAGGGCTCGCATCAAGGCGTGAACCATCCGGCAGGCGAATGGCGTCCACGTCGATTTCCGGACCCATGGCGAGCAGCACAGCACGATGAATGGTGTTTTCGAGCTCCCGCACATTGCCGGCCCAGCGATGTTTTGCGAGATGACGACGTGCTTCAAGCGAGATCGGTTTGCCTTCCAGGCCGTTGACCGCGGCATATTTCTTCGCAAAGTGCTCGGCGAGGGCCACGATGTCGGCCGGGCGTTCCCGCAGGGCGGGCAGGGCCAGGTTGACGACATTCAGCCGGTAGAACAGGTCTTCGCGGAAACTTCCTTCGCGGATCGACTCCTGCAGATCCCGGTTGGATGTGGCAATAATGCGAATATCGACTTTGATCGGCGCTTTGCCACCGACCCGGTCGATTTCTTTTTCCTGAATGGCGCGAAGCAGTTTGGACTGAAGACGAATGTCCATTTCGCTGATTTCGTCCAGAAGGAGTGTGCCGCCATTTGCTTCTTCAAACTTGCCGATCCGGCGGGCAACAGCCCCGGTGAAGGAGCCCTTTTCGTGACCGAACAGTTCGGACTCCAGAAGGTTTTCTGGAATTGCTGCGCAGTTTACGGAGATAAAGGGTTTGTCTGACCGGTTTGATTTGCGATGGACATGGCGCGCCATCACTTCCTTACCTGTGCCGGACTCGCCCGTAATAAAGATGCTGGCCTCGGACTTGGCGACCTGATCGGCAAAAGCGATCGCTTCTGCCATCTTTTCATCCTGGAAAATGAGCTGGTGGCTATCGTCCGCCACGGCGGAGAGAACGGCTGCGATCAGTTCTGCGTCCGGTGGGAGAGGGATGTACTCTTTCGCTCCGGCCTGGATCGCAGTCACTGCTGCTTTGGCGTCTGTGCCAGTGCCGCAGGCAACCACGGGCAAGCAGATGTGCTCGCTTTCCAGTTGTGCGATGAGGCGTGCAATGTCGATGCCGACATCGACCATCAAAAGGTCGGCGCCGCGGCCACTGCGGAGAATTTCAACTGCCTGGTCACCCCGTTCGGCGTGGGTCACCTTCGCCCCTTTTTCCATCGCCATTTTGGTGGCGGTGGAGAGCTGGCCGTTCAGTGTTCCTACGATCAGAAGTCTCATGGGAGCAGTTCCTTCTCTTCAACTAAATATTTTTACCTGCTCCGACGGAGGGAGCATGGCGTTAACAAGGGATTGGAGGCGGCGCGGGTTTTCCTTGCGGCTGATCGCAGCCGCACTCGCGGAATAGACGGCAAGATGGAGGTTGCGTTCCTGGGTCACACGATCAAGTTTTGCTGCCAGAGGCGCTAAAACCATGTTGCCAAGGATGGCGCCATAGAATGTCGTGATCAGAGCGACGGCCATAGCGGGGCCAATCTGCGCAGGGTCATCCAGCACGGACAGCATCTGAACGAGGCCAACCAGTGTTCCAATCAACCCCATTGCCGGGGCGATTTCAGCCGCCCGCCTCAGCACTGCGGAGGATTTGGCTGCGCGATCCTGAGCCGCCGCGCGTTCCGCGTTAAGCAGGCGCTCAATATCTTCCGGTGATGCGCCGTCGACAACGAGGGAAAGGGCACGTGTCAGGAAGGGATTTGAGCGAAATTCTTTCAGTCGCCGCTCAAGTGTATGAACGCCTTCTCTGCGGGAGGTCTCTGCCAGTTGAAGGAGCTTTTCGATCGAGGCGCGTGTATTTCCCGGGGTGCCGGTCAGTGTTCTGCCGGCCGCGCGCAGAGCTTCGATCACTTCACCCGCTCTGAACGAGACCAGGGTAACAGCCACAGTGCCACCAAACACAATCAGGAATGCGCGTGCATTCAGGAAGGCGCTGGCATCTCCGCCCAGGCCTATGGCCAGAGCGACGAGGCCCAGCCCGGCAAAGAGTCCAATAAGTGTGGCGTTGTTCATAGGGTTACTCCGCTGCGCCTAGTTGGCGCCGCCCTTGATAATCTCTGTCATGGTGACACCGAGCTGTTCCTCAACGATCACAACCTCGCCGCGCGCGACCAGTCGATCGTTGACATAGATGTCAATGGCTTCGCCGACCTTCCGGTCCAGCTCAACTGTTGTGCCTGAGTCCAGCTTTAGAAGGTCGCTGATCTCAATGTCTGTCTTCCCGAGCACTGCAGAGACATTTACAGGTACGTCAAAGACGGCTTCCAGGTCGGCAGCGGTTCTCGCTTCCCCGTCGTCAGCGTCGGCTTCGGCGTCCGTACCTTCGCCATTGTCCTCGGCGGGTAGGTTGGCCTCATCTGTCAGGTCCGGCAGGTCCATGCCTTCGTCTTGGTCAGCCATCTTCTGTCTCCATATTTGCAGTCATTTCTGAACTGCGCGTCAGGGTTTCGATGTATCGGTTGATGATCTCAGCGGCGCTTTCTTCCAGCTCCGCCCGATTGCGGGTGACACCGCCGTCGGACCATTCGATTTCACAATCGCCGAGAGCGATGTTGGGGTCCCCGACCACCATCATTTTCTCGGCCATTCCCCGCTCTGCGGCGGCTTGTTGCATTGATGATTGAATGTCGTCGACCAGCGTATCGTTGATCCGAACAACCAGGCGCGGCTCTCGATTGAGGTGTTTCAGGCACTCCTGGATTACCGCTTCGATTTCCTTCTCCGGCTGAGCGGCGAGCAGGGCGTCAGCCAGCTTGCGTGCAACAGAGAAAGCAAGCTCCGCGGCGCCTGCCTGGACCTCACTTTTTACGTGGGTCAGGTCGCTGAGTGCAGCTGCTGCGGCATTGGCAATTTGACCCAAAGCGGCAGTGTTTGCTTCAAGTGTTTTCGCTTCGACGGATGCCAGAGCTTCCGCGTTTCCTTCGGCCCGCGCTTCTGCCTTCAACGCTTCGATTTCTTCGTCCGTCCAGCGTGTCTTGCGAACAGCTTTCTGCGGTGCGTCGGTTTCATCGGCACCGTCAGCGTCGTCGAACATTTCGTTGAAAGTGAATTTGATAGCTTCAGTCATGGGTTTCCGCGAGCTGTCTAGTAGACGAGCTCATCATCTCCCTTGCTATCCGCCAGCATGATTTCGCCACGGGCGGCGAGATCTTTGGCAATATTGACCATCAGCATCTGGGCTTCATCGACGTCGCGAAGACGAACGGGACCCATCACTTCCATATCTTCTTTAAGGATTTTGCCCGCGCGTTCTGACATGTTTGAGAAGAACAGGTCACGCAGGCTGTCCGATGCCCCTTTGAGCGCCAATCCAAGCTTGTCTTTGTCGAAGGCCCTTAAGAGGGTCTGAATACTTCCGGGATCCAGCTGGCTAAGATCTTCGAAGGTGAACATAAGTGCCTTGATCTTTTCTGCTGCCTCGCGGTTGCGCTCTTCCAGAGAAGCCATGAAGCGGCCTTCGGTCTGGCGGTCGAAATTGTTGAAGATTTCCGCCATCATCTCGTGGCTGTCGCGGCGGTTGGTGCGTGACAGGTTGGACATGAACTCAGCGCGCAGTGTCTGTTCGACCTTTTCCAGGATCTCCTTCTGCACAGCCTCCATGCGCAACATGCGGTTGATCACCTCAAGAGCAAAGTCTTCCGGCAGGCAGCCAAGAACACGTGCTGCATGGTCGGACTTGACTTTGGACAAGACGACAGCGACGGTCTGCGGATATTCGTTTTTCAGGTAGTTGGCGAGGACCTGCTCGTTCACATTGCCGAGCTTCTCCCACATCGTTCGCCCGGCAGGTCCCCGGATTTCGTCCATCACCTGATTGACGCGATCATCCGGCAGGAAGCGGTTGAGCAGCCGCTGGGTTGCTTCATAGGATCCGACAATAGCGCCTGAACCCGAAAGCTTGCCGGCGAACTCTACAAGGAGTTTTTCAACGAGAGACGAACTCACCTGTCCTAGGTTTGACATGGTGACAGAGATTTCTCTGATTTCGTCCTCGTCAAACAGATCCCAGATGCTGGCTGCATGATCATCGGTCAGCGACAGCATAAAGATCGCAGCTTTCTCTGCGCCGCTTACCGACTTGATGTCGCTTTTAATTTTTTCGTCTGCCGCAGCCATTGTCGATGACCCCTCTTACCCTTCGTGCAGCCATGACCGGAGAATGGACATGGTTTCATCAGGGTGGTTTGCGACGAGTTCACCGACCTTGTTCACGGAGGACTCTTTTACTTTGCCTTCGACCTGTGCGATGTCGATCATTTGCTCGACAGCGGACTTGGTCTCACCGGCTTCTTCGCCGGGTTCCCCATCGGGGGCCGGGAGTTGTGCCTGGCCGTCAGCGCCGGGGAGGGCAGCAGCGCCGCCTTCTCCGCCTGCGCCGGCAACGGCGCCAGCCAGGGCCAACTGGTCTCCAACCGGCGTTGGATTGATGATCCCGCGAATGAGCGGACGTACAACGAGCATCAAGACCAGCAAGGAGATAAGGGCGAGCACACCTGTTTCTCCCATGCGGAAATAGTCAGCCTTTGTCAGCCCCAGAAAAGGCTCCTCAACTTCTTCAAGCGGCTCGGGTGCGGCTTTTGGAGCAAACTGAATATTGACCACTTCAACGAGGTCACCGCGGGCTCGGTCGAAACCGATAGCGGAGCGAACCAGCGCGGAGATTTTATTTATCTCTTCTTCGGTGCGTGGCGAGTAGGTCGTAGATCCGTCTTCACCCAACGCGTAGATGCCGTCTACGGCAACTGCGACGGAGAGACGTTTGACTGACCCAGCTTCAATAATCTCTGTCTGGGTTGTGCGAGAGATTTCGTAATTGACGGTTTCTTCCAGGCGATTGGATTGGTCGAGCGAACCATTGGCACCTGCTTCTGCGTCGCCAGCTCCCGGGACAGCATTCCCGACGGTGACTGCATCATTTGGCAGACCGTCTGAGCTGGAATTGGATTCTTCGACAGTCTGGGTCGAGCGAACCACCTGTCCTTCGGGGTCAAATGTATCTGATGTCCGGGTAATGCGATTGAAGTCGAGCTCTGCAGTGACCTGAATCCGTGCATTGTCAGGACCCACAATGCTTTCAACAATCGTTTGGATCTGCGACTGCAAACGGCGCTCATAAGCCACATTGCGCTCATCGATGGATGAAGAGAGCAGGCCTTCTTCGTCGCCGTCTGCGCCACTGGCGAGCAGTGTTCCCTTTTCATCAACGATTGAAACATTGCCTGGCGTCAGACCTTCAATTGCAGACGCTGCGAGGTGCTGAATGGAACGGATTTGTGCGCGGGACAGGGGTTCCCCTGCTACGCGGACGACGATTGAGGCGCTTGGGTCCCGGCGTTCGCGGGAGAAGACCTCGCGTTCGGGAAGAACCAAATGGACACGAGCCGCTTTGACGCGGTCGATGGCTTTGATGGTGCGTGCGAGTTCACCTTCCAGCGCGCGCAAGTAGTTTAAGTTCTGAACGAAACTGGTCGTCCCCAGTGCGTCTGCATTGTCAAAAATTTCGTAACCAACGGAGCCGCCGGACGGGAGGCCCTGTTCGGCCATAGCCATGCGCAACCGTAAAGCGCGGTCTTGTGGCACGAATATCCGAGTGCCGTCGCCCTTCAACTCGTAAGGGATGGCTTGAGCATCAAGCTCAGCAACGATTTGCGCGGCGTCTTCCTGTGTCAGGTCAGAATAGAGCAAGGACATGGGCGCTTCAGTCACGCGCAGGCCGACATAGGCAAAGAATGCGAATAATCCAACGGCGACAACGCCCAAGGAAATAATCCTGGCGGGTCCCAGTGTCTTCAAAAATTCAGTGAAGCTTTCCACGCGCTCACCATCCATTGTCGCCCTTGCGTGCCGGTGCCTGTTCTTGGACCGGTGTTGCGTTTGGTCGACGGGGAGTGGCTACATCCTGTGGCTATCTCAATGGCAAATTGATCCTGATATGGACCTTGCCCCCGTGTCAGTAGGCAAAATTTACCCCGTTAGCCTAAACAGAGGTTTAACGCGGATGGATTCGATGGAAAAAACTGCCCGCCTTGTGGATAAGTTGCTTCAGACAGCAGAAAGGCGCTGGTATCACTTGGACACCAGCGCCTTGCGGCAGATAAGTACGCAGCTACTTTTCTATCTCACTGCCGGTATTGCTGAACCCGTGTCGCGCGAAGGCCGGCAAGACCGTGTTTTTCGATAGAGCGCTGCCAACTCAGAAACTCTTCCACAGTCAGCGTATATCGACTGCAGGCTTCTTCTAGACTTAGAAGGCCACCGCGCACAGCGGCGACAACTTCGGCTTTACGCCGAATGACCCACCGTTTTGTGTTTGGTGGTGGCAGGTCCGCTATGGTTAGAGGACTTCCGTCCGGTCCTATCACATAGTTGACCCGAGATGACTGGTGCTCGCTCATTGCCGTCCCGATCCTTGTACTCACGACTGGGGCTAGACTATCGGAGCGGTTTTAAGAAAGGGCTAAATGCCAGGGTAAATTTTCACTGAAATCAATGGGTTAAGTGTTTCAGAGCGGCACACTTCAGGGCATTAAGAGCCCTCCTGTTTAGGTTCGGATACGGAGGTGACGCTGGTCACGCTTACCGGCAGGCCGTCAATGAGCAGGACGGGCGGATTGGCGGTAAAGTCGACACTGTCAACGGTGCCGAAGGTGCGGACATCGGTATTAACGGCCTCTCCGTCGGCATCCACGGCTGTAACCGACAAGAAATAGGTGCCGTCAGCAGCAGTGCCGCCCTCATCCTCAGAACCATTCCAGCTGAAGTCGTGAGTGCCAGCATCTTCTGAGCGAGTTTCCGTGTAGACAACAGCACCGGATGAATCGACAACCTTGAGAGTGATCTCGGGCGCATCTTCTGCGACCGAGAAGCGCCAGTCTGCCGTCTGTCCCTCCTTAAAGTTTCGACCGGTTGAGAGCGCCTCGACCTGTTTGCCAATGTACTGGACCGCCGTGTCTGAGCTTTGCGCGTTGGTAAGGGCGATGAGCTCTTCCAGGTTTGCATTTGTGGCAATGCTCTGCTCGACAGAAGAGAACTGGACCAGCTGATTGGTCATTTCGCCTGTATCCATGGGATCAAGCGGATCCTGATTCTGCAACTGGGTCGTGAGCAGCGACAGAAAGAGATCAAAATTTTCGTTGGCGGCTTGTTGAGCGGCGCTAGACGCAGACTGCTCAGTTGTTTGAGTCTGTGTTACAGGCTGCGCATTTGAAACGGCTTCGAGCATGTGATCGTCCCTAACTCTAGATACTGACGTCGATCCCGCCGCGCGCTGCAGCTTCAATCTGGCGGGCGGCGACGGCGTTCATCAGCACATCTTCTGCTTCATCGTCACCTGTCTGCTGGTCATTGCCAGCGGAAAGATGCTCTGCGTCACCACTCTCTGCGTTGCCGCTGTTGCCGTCCTTCAGGCTGAAGCTCAATGTCTCATTGTCCGCATCAAGACCAGCGTCTTTCAGTGCCTGCTCCAGGGCTTTTGCATCTCTCTGCAGCAGGTCGAGTGTTTCTGATTTTTCAACAGCAAGATGAGCGGTTACGCGGCCATCCTGAGCAAGTTCAAGTTTGACGTCCACACGCCCCATCTCTGCAGGGTCCAGACGAATCTGGAATGTCGATATGCCCCTGGCAATGTGTTTGGAGATTTGCAGCGCGATTGCCGTATTGGGTACCTGAGTGGCTTGCGCCTGACCCGGAAGAGCGCCAAAACGCACAAGAACAGGATTGTTATTCTGTGGCGTGCCAGCCTGTGTTACCTGGTTCGTCCCGTTCAGATTAAGCAGGTCCAGGTTGAGGTCACTTGGCAAGGCGGAGAGGTTCAAACCGGCTGCCGCCAAAGCCTGCAAAGGTGTCACAGCAGCAACCGGGGCGGGGGAGGGTGCCGTCACAGCCTGCTGAGCGGCTGGTGTCGGCGTGTTTGTGGCGGAAGATTTGCTCTTTCCAGCCATAGCTTCTGCTGCCTGGTGGCCAAGCCCTCTCTCGCCATCCGCATCTGCGTCCACATCGCTTTGCAGACCGGCATCAAGTGGGTTCGGCAACCCGGTGGATTGATCCTGGGTTCCCGTAGCTGTCTGTGATGCCTGCTGTGTTGCTTGGCTTGTTGCATTAGCTGCGGGGCGGGCAGCCTGTTGTGCGGAAGCGCCGGCAGTCGCGTCCGCATTTGCTGTGCTGTTGCCGCTCGACGCTTGAGCTGACTGGAGCGCCAGTTCATCGGCTGTCAGGTCATCTGCGTTGTCTGCGGATGTCACCGCGTCCTCGGTTTCATCAGCGTCTGTTGCTGCGGCGAGGGGTGTTGTCTCGTCAGATTTGGATTTGGTATCGCCGGATGCAATCGTTTCGCCGGTATCCGTCCCTGGGACTGCGTTGGCGTCGGTTTCAACCGTGTCGCCTGCTGCAACTTCTTCTGTGGTGACTGTGGCCTCTAGTTCCTCGGCATTGTTGCCGTTCTCATCAGTGAGACCAGCTGTTCCGGTTTCGACATCCTCAAATTCCAGGTCACTGTCTTCTTTGGAAGCCGTTTGTTCTTCAGAATTCGCAGTATCGTCATCGTCCGAGGCGGCAGCGTCACGGTCACGCTCTTCCGCCCGGCGGTCTTCTTCCGCAGCTGCCTTGTCGGCATCGGCCTGACGATCATCAGCGCGCCTGTCGTCAGCGTCAGATGCGCGTTCGTCTGCGCGGGTGTCGGCATTGTCGGAGGCGAACGTGTCTGTTTCTGCCAGGTGTGCGGAAAACGCGTCGGATGAGAATGTGTCCGAGGCAGGCTGACCAAGTTTTGGTGCAAACTGGTTTGTATTGGTGTTCGTGACTTCCATGCCTAATTCCCTGATCGTCGTACAATGGTGCCTCCTGACTAAGCAATCGCCGCGCCATCACGGGTGGTAAGAGAAAGTTCAATAAAATCAGTGGGTTGTTAGGTGGTCGCAGCGGCTTTTGAAGGCCGTGAGGGATTTTTCCCGGCAAGAACTGCCGGGTTTGCCCTGATTTGCCGGGTGGCAATGCTGCTTCAGATTGCGCTTAGCTCCCAAGACCCTATATTGCGCC
Organism: Parvibaculaceae bacterium; assembly: GCA_965248405.1. Lineage (GTDB taxonomy): Bacteria > Pseudomonadota > Alphaproteobacteria > Parvibaculales > Parvibaculaceae > Mf105b01. The sequence goes on along the minus strand of OZ252104.1, from coordinate 2,458,421 downwards.
TCATGTCAGCAGCATTCGATCCAGATACCGGCTTGAACAGCCTGGATTTGCCCGGTCGCCCCGAGGATACCCGTGTGGTTGTCGCCATGTCGGGAGGTGTCGACTCGTCCGTAACTGCTGCCCTGTTGAAAGAGCAGGGCTATGACGTGGTCGGGATCACGCTGCAGCTCTATGACCACGGGGAAGCGGTGCGGCGCGTCGGTGCCTGTTGTGCGGGCCAGGATATTCATGACGCCCGGCAGGTGGCAGACAAACTCGGCATTCCCCACTATGTGCTGGACTATGAACATACCTTCCGCGAAAGCGTGATGGACGATTTTGCCGATAGTTACCTCGCGGGAGAGACGCCGATCCCGTGTGTTCGATGCAATGAGCGGGTCAAGTTTCGCGATATGCTGGCGACAGCAAAGGATCTGGGTGCGGCTGCCCTTGCCACCGGCCATTATGTGATTTCCAAACCGGGTAAAGCGGGGCGTGACCTCTATGGGGGTGCGGATCCGGAAAAGGATCAGTCCTACTTCCTCTTTACAACCCGGCGTGATCAGCTCGATTTCCTTCGTTTCCCTCTTGGCAGTCTCTCAAAGTCTGAGACACGCGCCATCGCTGAGCGGTTGGGCCTCGCTGTGGCGAGCAAGCCGGACAGCCAGGACATTTGTTTTGTGCCGAATGGCAAATACACGGATGTCATTGAGCGGCTGCGGCCGGGAGCGGCAGCCCCCGGTGATATTGTCGACCTGGAAGGCAATGTGCTGGGTCGCCATGAGGGCATTATCCGCTACACCATCGGCCAGCGGCGCGGTCTTGGGATTGCTACGGGCGATCCGCTCTTTGTGGTGAAGCTGGATGCAGAGAAGAAACAAGTGGTCGTGGGACCACGCCCAGCGCTTCTGACGGAGCGGATCGAGCTTTCCGAAGTGAACTGGCTCGGAGATACACCTTTCGATCAGGTTCCCGAGGAAGGGTTGCCTATTCTGGCCAAGGTGCGCTCCACACGGCCGCCTCTACCTGCGCGGCTTATGGCTAAGCCAGGTGCGTGTGCCGAAATCCTTCTAGAAGAAGGCGAAGATGGCGTCGCTCCTGGCCAGGCTTGTGTTTTTTATGCTGATGATGCATCCGGCGCGCGTGTTTTAGGCGGTGGCTGGATCCGGGCCGCGTACAATCTGTTGGGCAATGCGGTGAAAAGCAGCGCCACCGCGGACGCTGCACAGTTCGCTAGCTAACGGGGCAATTCACCGGCTAGGTGCCGCAATCCTGCCCTTTTTTGACTGTTTTGTGACTCGGCTGTTTTCTGGAAGGGCTTTCTCGTCTAGAAAATAAGAGCCCGCTTGAAAAGAAGGTTTTCGCCTTGAGCATGATCAAAGCAGAGTCTGTTCTGATCTAGTGAAATGTGGGTGTGTCGGGTGAGACGGTGCCCGGCAGCAGTTCTCTTCCTCCAACCCGTCTAACTGGGAGTTTTCCTTTGGCCGCCTCCGCTCGTCTCGACACAAGTTCGGTTCTCAAGGCTTATGCCCGCTGGGCTCCCATTTATGATTTTACATTTGGCGCGATAGCGGCCTTCGGACGGAAGGCGGCGGTGAATGCGATCAACTCCCGCAAAGGGGCACTGCTTGAAGTGGGAGTCGGGACTGGAATTACACTGCCCACCTATGGCCCACAATTGCGTATTACGGGCATCGATCTCTCGCCGGAAATGCTGGAAAAGGCGCGCGACAAGGTCCGCAAGCAGCGGCTGACCAATGTGGACGGTATCTATGAAATGGATGCCAGCGCCATGGAGTTTGATGACGGGAAGTTTGACACGGTCGTTGCTATGTATGTGATGACGGTTGTGCCGGATCCTCAGAAAGTGATGCAGGAACTCGAACGCGTCTGTGCCCCCGGTGGCGAAGTCATGATCGTGAACCATTTTGCGCAGGATCACGGGGTGCGTGGCGCGGTTGAAAAATGCATGGCGCCTTTCGCGAAGCTTCTGGGCTGGCATCCTGATTTCGTTATCGAGACAATCACCGACATTACGGATCTCGAGCTGGTGGAAGCACGGCCCATGCACCCGATGGGGCTTTTCACGCTCTTGCGGTTCAAGAAACCGGCGGCTGAGACCGACGCGAAAACCGCTCAAGAAACCGCCTGATTTCGTCTGAAATGGGTGAGAGGGCAGGCTGTTATCGCCTTTCTTCACCGGTGGGGGGCTCCGGCTTGACAGGTGGGGCTCTCAGCCCTTATATCCCCTGACTTTCCGGGCGGTTTCGACCGTCTGCCAGCCTCAGGGACGCCTCACGGACGCCTTGGGGGCAGGCCTCCAGAAATTCTGGCGCGGAAGCCTCTTTTGGGGCGGAGTAGCTCAGCTGGTTAGAGCAGCGGAATCATAATCCGCGTGTCGGGAGTTCAAGTCTCTCCTCCGCTACCAACTTCTCTTCTACAAGTAGGATTTAGGCTGCGTGGAACGGCTCGGTGCTGATTGCCGATTAAGCTCTGTGCTTTCCTGACGCTTCTTTGTCCGGAAAGATGGTCCGGTCCAGTGGGAAAATGAGCGTAGCTGTTGTGCCAACACCTTCCTCGCTTTCAAAGCTCAAGGTGCCGCCGTGCAAGGACATATGTTTTTGAACGAGTGTAAGTCCCAGGCCGCTGCCTTCAAATTCCCGCTCGAGACGTGCGTCGACCTGATAGAAAGCCTCGGTAAGTTTGTGGATGCTTTCCTCGGGGATGCCGATGCCTTCGTCGGCCACATCGATCCTGATAGAACCGTTTGCGGCCAATTGACCTTTCAGCAGGATTGCCGAACCGCTTGGCGAGAATTTTACGGCGTTCGAGAGTAAGTTCAGGACCATCTGTTTGGTCAGGCGGGGGTCCGCCCAAAGCCCTGGCAGATTGTTATCTGTTTCGATCTTGATGTTTCTGTCTTTGGCCGCGGGCCAGCCTTCGGTAAGGCGTTTGACGTTCTCCAACAGATCGTCAACCTCCAACTCTTCCTCATTCAAATTGAACTCGCCGGTCTCAATACGTGAAACATCCAATATGTCATTTACGATGGAAAGTAGGTGGCGACCGCTGCCTTCTATGTCACCGGCATAATCAATATATTGCTCTGACCCCAACGGTCCGAAGGCCTGGGTTTTCATGATCTCTGAAAAGCCAATGATGGCGTTGAGCGGTGTCCTGAGCTCATGGCTCATATTTGCGAGAAACTGAGTTTTTGATCTGTTGGCAGCGATGGCTTCCTGAAGAGCTTCATCTCGATCGAGCTCAGCTCTCCGGCGCTCCGTAATATCGCGGAACGTTGCCGTAAAGATAGGACGGCTGGCTTCACTGTCGGTTTCTTCAAGAACCGAGCGTGTCACCACATACTCAATCGTGTGAACTTCACCTGACGGTGCGGTGAACTCGACCTCCTGGAGGTCGTTCATTTGATCGCCTTCCCAGGGCGCCCACCAGTCAGAGCTGTTCGGCAGGATATCTGACAGCGGCAGGCCTTCGATGCGGGCATTCTCGTCGAGTGCCAAGATCTTCCTCGCTGCCGCGTTGCAATTCTCTACACACCGCGCCTGATTGTAGACAATGACCCCGTCAAAGCTATCTTCCACCACGCGGTCAAGCATGCGCCCATGGTTCTCTTTCTCCACCCTTTCTCGAGCGACTTGCGCACGACGCGCGTCCAGCTCTGTTGTCGTGACGGATATGCCCATAAGGCCTGCGACGAGCAGAATGGCGCCCGTGTCAACGCTGATGGCGGCCACATGTTGAACACCGAAAGCGACAAGTTGCGTAGCGACGCAGAAGGCGGCAATTCCCAGCAGGTAGAAACCAAGGCTTGAGAGGCGTTGAGTGAGTGACAGGAGAAGCAGTGTTAGGGCCGCGAGCACAAGTGATAGGATCAGGCTCGTTCTCCATATCTCTCTTTTTTGGTGAATTGTTTCAAATGCAAGTCCCTGGAGTAGCGGACCTGAAACGACGCCGATCACCGGAAGGTTGAGCTGATCACCGAGTTCGACTGCGGTGCCGCCAACAATAATCCGCTTGTCCTCAATCTGTGTCGGGTCGAACTCTCCAGTCAGAAGGTCGATATAGGAGAGGCGCGGAATGGTGTTGATGTCGATGCCATAGTCGACATAGAAAGCCTGCTCATCGCGCAACGCCCGCCCGGCTAGTGTTGCTGCGAGTGAATACTGGAATTTATCCTCGACGAAGCCACCATATGTCATGGTCCAAATACGTCCGTCAGGCGAAGGATATACATTCACATTTGCCAGCCATGAATGTTCCCTGAAAAGGGGATCAGGTTCTGTACGAAGTGTCTCCCCTGATTTTTGTCCGGCTGATGCCAATTGGATGAAAGATGGCAGGATAACCTGTCCACCTGCGCGTTTGAGTGCAGCCACAAGCGCGGCGTTGTCCGTGCTATCCTGACCGCGAGCCAGCTCGACATCGAAGGCAATAGCACTCGCGCCGCCGTTATGTAGCGCGTCGATGACTTTGGCATGGTCTGCTCGGTCAAAGGGCCAGACGCCCAACTCATTAATGGTTCGCGCGTCTATCTGAACCACCACCAAGTCACCGCTGGCTGAGCGAGTATCGAGATTGAAGCGCAAAGATAATAGGCCACGTTCAATCGGTTCCAGCACGCCAAGCGTCGCAAAAAACAGTGTTAGACACCCGATAACAACGGTCTGCCAGTAGGTCTTCATGCCGCCGCCCGAAAAAAACCCGCTATGCGGAAATTCACATAGCGGGTCTAGGATAGATAAAAGGACTTACGTTCGGCTTAACTAAGCCTTCCCGTTGCCTTTTCCATTGCCGCCAGCATTGGAATTAGCGTTTCCGTTACCATTTCCGTTGCCTCCGGCGTTGGAGTTCGAGTTGTTGGCGAGGCCAGGCGGCGTGGCGCCAGTTTGCCCGACCGCTAGTCCATTCCCGGGGCCACCCGCATTTGAGTTTGGATTGTTGACAAGACCGGGTGGCATCGCCCCGTCTTGCCCGACGGCGAGCCCATTTCCATTGCTACCGGCATTGGCGGCTGGACCGCTGACGAGGCCGGGGGGCGTCGAGCCCGTCAGACCGACGGCCACACCATTCCCATTGCTACCAGCGTTTGAGCTTGGGGCGGCTGGGCTGTTTGCGAGACCAGGTGGTGTCGCTCCTGTCAGACCCACGGCAACGCCGCTGCCTACTGGGGCTGCATTATTGCTGCCCGCGTTGTTATTGGCATTGCTTGTTAGTCCGGCGGCAACGGCATTTGTGTTTCCGACAAGTCCAGCTGGTACATTGCTAGATGCACCTGCGGTTGCGATTGTCGCGCCGATCACTTGTTCAGTCGCAGCGGAGCCATCGGGACCGACCGTTGGCTGATTAGCGTTGGACGCTGCGTTGGACACCGTGCCATTAGCCACAGTGGCTGCGCGGGCAAGGCCGTTTGTTGCAATGCCGACATCAAGTGTCGCTGATCCAACACTCGCGACGATAATCGGGGCAGGCGCCTTCACAGGGGCAGCCGCCTCAGTCTGACGAGGTATTGGGACCGCTTTGTTGGTCCGGGCTGGAGCTGCTGCACGTGCAGGCGTTTCAGCGCCAGGACCACCGACAGAGAGGCCAACGCCCTGTGCGGCAGGGGTGTGTGCCGTCTGTCCCGGACGGACCAAGCCGACATCGCCAGTGTCCAGGTCGATCACTTCAACAGCGCCTTCCACAACGTGCACAGCGGCACCGCTTGGATCGACAGTCACGGTGAACTTAGTGCCTTTCACAACGGCGGCGAGGAACGGTGTTTCAACTTCGAAATGTTGTTTCGCACGCTTTTCGACCTGTAACAGGATTGTCCCAAAGCTTTGCAGAATGGTCGTTGCCATCCCATTGTCGTTGTGTTCCGGCAGTGCAATGGAAGTGCGCGGAGACACAATAATTGACTCATCTCCACGGACGAGAACCACTCGGCCATCGTCACCTGTTTCGACGGTTGAACCCGCCCGCAAACTTTGATTTGGGTTTAATGCAACGGGTTGCAACGCGGCTTGTTTAACCCAAACCGTTCCAGCATGGCTTTCAACAGCCCAGGCGCGGTCTTCAAGTGCAAATGCCTGTGAAGCAGCACTGATTGACGCAAGGATAAGCGTCGTAAATCCAAAGTATCGAAACAGGCCATTTGTACGCATGGTGTTTTCTCCAAACTCGACCACCTTCTGCACTAGCTAGAACTTTAGAAAAAAGGGTCTTGAATGCGAGGAAAACACCGGTTCTAGGAAAACGAATTCCTCCGTTTTCTGAGCAATTTTAATCTCATTTGATCTATTCATATTTTGCTAAGGATAAAACTTCAGTATGTGTCTGGGTGGTGGCGTTTCGGCTTGCAAGAAGACACATGATTGGGTTCTTAAATTGCGTGCGCATGTGTGCGACCAGATTGATCGTTCTGGCATGCGTTGTCGGGCTGGCAAGTACTCTTGCCTTCGCCACCGAAGACCCCGGTCAAATCCAGCAACGCATTCAAGAAACGGACAAAGAGGATCTGTCCAGGCAGCCATTGGATCCAAACGTTCCCAGTGTTGCGCCGTACCGGCAAGCAGACACTGAACGTTTCATCCTCACAGGTGTCACAGTCACAGGTTCCACTGTCTTTTCCGGCGAAGAGCTGGCGCCTCTCTACGAAACCTATATGGCGACGGAAGTTGGGCGGAACGATCTCATGGATATTGCGGAGGCGGCGACGCGCTTCTATCAGGATCGGGGATATACGCTGTCGCGTGCGTTTGTCCCGGCCCAATCCATCGTCGCCGGTGTCATTGAACTCAGGATTGTTGAAGGCTACGTAAAAGAGATACAGGCGCGCGGAGAAACAGGGGGCGTCGATCTTGCGCCCTATACTCAGCGTATCCTGGCCGAAAGGCCGCTCACTCAATCGACCTTTGAGCGCAATCTCCTGCTCATGCATGATCTAGGCGGCCTGAAGGTGACCGACATCGCGCTGGCGGAAGAAGTGGACGGGAGTGGCGCATACACACTTGGTCTGACGGTTACCTATGATGCCTGGGAAGGGTCGGTCTACTCCGACAATCGCGGGACGGATGCGGTAGGTCCGGTTCAATTGGGAGTGTCCGCGAGCGCCAATTCATTTCTGGGATTGGGGGAAGTGATGACTGCCTCTGCCTACACCACGCCCACAGATCCACATGAGCTTCAATATGGACAGCTCCGCCTTCATCAACCTATTGGATCTGATGGCTTCGCTGTGTCGCTCTCAGGAGTGTACAGCAAGACGAACCCTTCTGGTCCGCTCAGTTCTAGTGAACGCCAGGGTGTTTCGATTTTTGGAGCGATTGAGGCGCAATATCCGCTTATTCGGATGCGGAATGAGACGCTTTGGCTTCGCGGCAGCTTCGACGTGCGGAACGTCACCGACGAGACGGAGTTCGGGATCATATTCGATGACCGCCTGAGGGTGGCGCGACTTAAGATTGAGTATGTGCGGACGGATGAGTGGAATGGGTCAAATTTCGTGAGCGTTGGTGTTGCGCAAGGCCTCGACATCTTCGGGGCATCGGGAGCCGGGCATCGGTTTGTCTCTCGCGTGGACGGTGAGGTGCAGTTTACCAAACTGGTCGCAGACTATTATCGGTGGCAGCGGATCTGGGGAGATGAGCTTGCGTTAGCTTTCCGCTTCGCGGGGCAGAAATCATCTGCGCCGCTTCTGTCTTCAGAAGAGATGGGACTAGGTGGCGCCCGCTTTGGGCGGGGGTATGAATATAGCGAGTTGACCGGTGATGACGCGGTCGCCGGGTCGCTTGAGCTTCAGTACACACCGGAGTTGCGGACACCTGTCACGGACAACATCACCTTCTATGGCTTCTACGATATCGGGGCGGTGTGGAACCGAAATGCGGCGCCTGGTTCCGAGCGCTTGTCATTGGCGTCTGCTGGCGGCGGCATCCGGCTCCGTCTGCTGGAGCAACTCAGTGCAACAGCTGAACTCGCTAAGCCGCTGACCCGTGACAGCGCGCGGGGGACGGACCGCGATCCGCAATTCTACTTCTCTTTGTACAATCCGCTTTAGACGCGTTCCATGCATTTTAGCCTGCTAAATGGTACCAATCCGTGATACACTTCGGGGCACGCCGAGTTCGATAAGGTAAGCTAAATCAATGGCTTACGAGGTGCAGAAGTGGTTCTCTCCTCTGCTGCCAAATGCTCTCGAATATGTTTGCTGAAAGAAAAAGGCCATCCAACGCAATGAAGGATGGCCTGGAGAGTCGTGGAGTTCACTCTGGACGTCAGTCCAACACGGCCTTGATCAGTGGGCCGTACGGTGAGTTTCCGAGCATGGCGAGTTGCTGCTCTGCAGAGACCGCGTTGACTGCTTCCTGCGGGCGGGAAACGGGGTGGAGAGCCCGTCTCAACGGTTTAGTCCCCGCTGGCATGGCGATGATCTCGGCGATGGCATGAGGAATGTCCATTGGGTCCGTGTCACTGGTGCCGCCGCCAGATGTTCCCATGTTCGCCGTCATTTGGGGATAGGCGTCCAACAGTTCTTGCGCAGACCGCGCTTTGAGCGCTGCCGACAATGAGCGCTGGTTCTCCCATATCTCTGTCGGATAACCGCCCGGTTGAATGACAGTCACTTCAATGCCTTGTGCGACCGTCTCATAGGCGAGTTGTTCGCTGAGTGCTTCCAGAGCAAATTTGGTTGGCGAATATTGCCCGATGCCCGGAATAATCACACGGCCCAGCTGAGAGGTAATGTTGATAATGTGGCCACTGCCCGCTTTTCGCATTGAAGGAAGCACGGCACGGATCAGTCTCTGAGGACCATAAACATTGGTGTCAAATATCAGTTGTGTTGCTTCCAGATCCTGAACTTCAATAGGCCCGGAGAATGCGATGCCTGCGTTGTTGATAAGGACATCCAGTTTTCCGTCTGCCGCTGAAAGCGCTTTCGCGACGCCTGCCTCAACCTGATCATCCTTGGTGACGTCAATCTCGATCACGGTGATGTCCAGATTGTCCTGATCTGCAAGCGCGGTGAGTTCATCCGCTTCTGCGCGGGGCAGGTTACGCATTGTTGCGAAGACCTTTGCTCCCAACCGGGCGTAGTGTTCTGCGCCAAGACGCCCAAAGCCTGATGATGTGCCGGTGATCAAGATTGATTTGCCGCTGAGGTCAGGCTGGCTTGCCTCACCTTGAGCTTGGGCCTTTGCCGCGACTGCAGCTGTCGCGGCGATCCCTGCGCCCGCAATAAGATGACGACGATTGATGTTCAAATTGTCTGTCATGGCATGTTCCTTTGTTTCGGTGGCCGTAGTGATGGAGGTGTTGGGGGTGTCTATTTCAAAAACATTGGTGGAGTGAGCATAGTCGCTGACATTGATCGCGGCAGTATTCCTTTTTCGTTTGTTTTTCTGATTGAACGGTGAGCTCGGTTCCGTGCCGGGGCAGGGCATGCCTCCGGCTCCGTTTTCTCTTTTTCTGCAATTAATATTGACTCGCAATATTATTAGTGACAAAACCCAAGATAAGCGGGGAGATCTGGAAGCTGAAGTGAACTCAGTTTCTGCAATTAGGTCTAAATAGCTATAGGGGTTTTGGGGTTATGAGTAAGTCAAATCAGTGTAAGGGGATCCTGGCCGGAGCTCTGGCAAGAAGCACAGGGCGCTCTGCTCTGCTTGGTGGCGTCTCAGCTTTCGTGATCAGTGGTGCTTCGGTTTTGGCTTCAACCGGTGCCTTGGCTGATGAAGCGGGCAAGCGGGCGGCGCCTATCAGTGTGACCGCGACGCGGACTCCGATGGAGGCGTTTGCCGTCCCTGGCATGGTGACCGTTAAGGGTGCTGAGGAGATTGCCGAAGAGATTCCCTCCAACCTCGGCGATCTGTTTGACGATGTTCCAGGTGTCACCGCTGTCGGTGGTCCCCGCCGCACAGGTGAGGTGCCAACGATCCGTGGTTTCTCCGGTGCGGATATCATCGTGACGCTTGATGGGGCCCGTCAAAACTTCGTTTCCGGTCATGATGGCCGCGCGTTTCTCGACCCTGCCTTCTTAGGCGAACTGGAAATTGTGCGGGGGTCGAGCTCGGCTCTCTATGGCTCGGGCGGCACCGGCGGTGTGATTGCTCTGCGCACGCTGACCGCGGGCGATCTTCTGGGTGAAGGCGAGACGCATGGGACGCGCTTTGGGCTGAGCTATCGAAGCGGCAATGATGAGTTCGCCCAACGCCTTCTCGGGTACAGCAAACCGATGGATGGGGCCGATATTTTTGCCGGCATTGTCGCGCGGCAGTCAGACGATGTGCGTTTGGGCAATGGCACCGAGATTGACTCGGAAGACGATATTATTTCCGGCCTGGTCAAGGGAACGTTCGACCTTGGGGACAATACGGCGCTCCGGCTTTCCTGGCAGCGCTTCACCAATGACGCGGTAGAGCCTGGCAATGGACAGGCCGCCACGGGAACACTGAATGACAAGGACATCGACAGCGAGACCTTCACTCTTGGTTTCACGTCAAAGCCTGTTGGTCAGGATCTCGTCGATTTCTCGGCAACCGTCTACAGCAATACCAATACTGTGGATGAAACGCCCCTCGCCGGCACCAGCGCAGGCGTTCTAAGCAAACGTGATCTGGATACAGTCGGTCTTGATGTGTCCAATACAAGCCGGTTCATGCTGTCTGAAGATGTTGGCCTGGCGGTCACAGGTGGTTTTGAGGTCGCCCGTGACAGTGCTGTTGGCCGATCGGGTGGCGGCGTTCGCGGTGGAGTTGTGACCGGTGATCAAGACCTGTTTGGCGCCTTTGTGCAGACCTCATTTACTTGGTTTGGGCCATTCGGTCTGGAAGATGGTGAGTTCTCCATCACCCCCGGCGTACGCTTCGATACGTTTGACAGCCAGGACACCACAGGAACGCAGACCAGCGACAGTCAGGTGTCGCCGAAAGTCACCGCACGGTTTGCGCCCACGCCTTGGGTCTTTGCTTACGGGTCTTATGGGGATGCCTTCCGGGCCCCACGTCTGGACGAGATGTTTGCCACGGGTACGCACTTCCCAGTGTTTTCTCCAGGTTTTGCGTTGGTGGGCTTCAATAGTTTCATTCCCAATACGACGCTGGAAGCTCAAAGCACCACGACCTGGGAAGCTGGCCTCGGATTTGAATTTGAAGATCTGTTCAGTACTGGAGACATTTTCCAGGCGAAGGGCGGTTACTATTCGACAGAGGGCGAGAACTTTATTTCGCTTGAGGTGGTCCAGCGGGCAAATACAACGAATGCCCAATTCTTCCCGGGTCCTCTGGCGCCTGGCTTTACCTGCCGGGCGTTCGTGTCGATCGCCGTTGACCCAACAGGCTGTGGCGGGACGACGCAATCAGTCAATATCGCAGATGCAGAACTGTCAGGCTTTGAATTGGAGACGAGCTATGACTCGGACCGTTTCCGTTTCACGCTTGCCGGACAGACTATGGAAACGGAAAACACGGCGACCGGTCAGCCTATCGGTATTGAACAGGCAGATCAGGTGACGGCTGACCTTCGGGTGAAGCTTCCGGAAATTGCATCATATGTCGGATGGCAATCCACTTTTGCTGATGATTTCAGTGAGGGGACGGACACGAGCGAACATCGCGACAGCTATCAGCTCCATGAAGTCTACGCGCGTTGGAGCCCTGTGGAGGGGCCTCTGGATGGCTTCAGCTTCGGCGTTACAGCCGAGAACCTTTTTGATGCGGAGTATCAGAGGGTGTCGTCTGACACGCTCGAGGAAGGCCGCTCCGTTCTTGTTGACGTCACTTACACACTTAACTGGTGACCTGAAAGGAAGATAGATGACCATGACTTCCGTTGAAGAGCTGCGCTCCAGGATCAATCTGGAGCGAGAGAAAACGCCTAAGGCGCGTGCCCGCGATCTGGCTGAGCAATTAGGGATTAGTGAAGGCGAACTGGTGTGCGCAGGTTTGGGTCACACAGCCACACGCCTTACAGGCCCCTGGTCTGAAGTGATTACGGCTTTCGGTAATCTCGGTGAGGTGATGGCGTTGACCCGCAATCACGGCGTTGTCCACGAAAAGGTGGGGGAATATGCCAATATGTCCTTTGGGGCGCATGGCGGTATCGTTCTCAATCATGATATCGACCTGCGCCTGTTCCTGGGGAACTGGGAATTTGGATTTGCGGTCAATGAAGACACACGTTCCGGCCCAAGGCGCAGCCTTCAGTTTTTCGGACCCGACGGCACAGCGGTCCACAAAGTCTATCTTCGGGCGGAAAGCGATGAAGCAGCGTATGATGCACTTGTTGCCCGCTTTACCCATGAAGACCAGACAAACCTGATCCAGGTTGTCCCCTTGCCCGAGCAAGCGCCCGATCTCCCAGACGAGGAGATCGATTCAGATGCGCTTCTCGCGGGCTGGAGTGCCCTGAAAGATGTGCATGACTTTTTCCCCCTTCTTCGCAAATGTAAGGTTGGCCGGCAGCAGGCGCTTCGCTTTGCGGAAGGGCGGTTCGCTGAACGTGCACCGCTTGATGCAGCTGAGCGTATTCTTCACGCAGCAGCGGATCGTGATGCGCCGATTATGGTCTTTGTCGGCAATAAGGGCATCATCCAGATTCATACGGGACCGGTGACCCGCATTGAGCCCATGGGACCATGGATCAACGTGCTCGACGATGGTTTCAATCTTCATCTTCGTACGGATGCGGTAGCAAGCGCCTGGGTCGTACGAAAGCCCACGGAAGATGGTGATGTCACGTCCGTTGAGCTGTTTGACAAAGACGGTGTGATGCTCGCTCAGTTCTTTGGTGAGCGTAAACCCGGTCAGGTGGAGCGGGATGATTGGCGGAGTATTGTTTCTGAGAATGTCTTGGGCAAAGGGGTGGCCGCATGATCTCCCGCCGGGTAGTGCTGGCGGGGTTGGGTGCAGGCGGCGCGCTCGTTCTATCCAGTGGAGGCGCTTCCGCCCAACCCAGTTCCTACAACCGTATCGTGTCCGTCGGTGGCGCGGTCACGGAGACACTGTTTGCGCTAGGGCTCGGCGACAAGCTTCGTGCCGTCGATACGACCAGCACATTCCCGGTTTCTGCCCAACAATTGCCGAAAGTTGGATATTTGCGTCAACTGTCGGCGGAGGGAATTCTGGCGATGGGGCCAGATCTCATCCTTCTGTCTAGCGAGGCCGGCCCTGCCGCCGCGGTTGATCAGCTGAAATCATCGGGTGTTCCGTTGGCGCAAATTCCGCTCGGACGATCGGTAGATGGTTTGAGCTCCATGATCAATGCTGTTGGCGATGCCACCGGCTTGTCAGAGGAGGCGGGGCGTCTGGCGGCGAATGTTGAGACGCAGTTCAGGGCACTCGTTGATGCACAGCCGTCCGGCCCAAAGAAAAGCGTGTTGCTGATCTTGTCCGCGGGGAATGGCCCGCTTTTGGGTGCAGGAGCGAACACGGCGGCTTCAGCAATTATTGGTTTGGCCGGTGGTGTTTTGGCCTTTCCGGAGATGGAGGGATACAAAGCACTCTCCATGGAGCCGGTTCTTGCGGCGGACCCAGACTGGATCATTATGCCAAGCCATGTATGTGAAGCGCTTGGTGGCCCTGAAGGTGTGGCGAAATTGGATATTGTTGCGCGTACGACAGCTGGTGCTGAAGGACGGGTTGCAAGTATCGATAGCCACTATCTGCTTGGGTTTGGGCCCCGCGCACCGATGGCTGCGGCCGATCTTGCAACGCTTCTTTATCCGGATGCAGGCATACCGGCTTTGGAGCGCGAAGCTGCCCCGTCACCCCTTGTGACGATCCTGGGGGCACCGTGAGCATCCTCGAGCTTCGCGATCGTGAGCGCATAGACCTTTCTGAGGTCCTGCGTTCACTGGCTTTGCCAGGGCTTGGTCTTTTGCTGGCGGCAGCTGCGCTGACCGGGCTTGGCGGTGGTGCCGCAGATATTGCTGTTGGCGATGTGCTTGGCATTCTTTGGGCATCCCTTGTGGGGCTTGAAGCCGTTGATCTCGTTGCTCATGCGATTGTTTTGGACATTCGAATGCCGCGGGTTCTTCTTGGCGGCATGGTGGGGGCAACACTCGCCGTCTCGGGTGCTGTTTTGCAGGCGCTTTTCCGTAACCCTCTGGCTGAGCCCAGCATTATTGGTGTTTCGGCAGGAGCGGGTGCTGCCGCGGTCACTACGATTGTTCTAGGGACAGCATTCGGTGCCATGGGTGCGATTATTCTTTATGCGTTACCGGTTGCCGCCTTTGCAGGCGGTTTTGTTGCGACAATGATTGTTGTTGCGATCGCCCGCGTGAACGGTCAAACGCCCATGACCACGATCTTACTCAGCGGTATTGCTGTCGCGGCACTCGGCGGTGCCATCATGGGACTGATGATGTTTATCAGCAATGATGAGCAATTGAGGTCCATTACATTCTGGATGTTGGGAAGTCTCGGGGGGGCGACCTGGGCCACAATCGTGCCTGCGATCGCGATCATGGGTGTGACACTGCTCGCCATGCCCATGTTGATGCACAGGCTTAACCTCATGTTGTTGGGTGAGCGGGAGGCGGCGTCCCTCGGGCTCAGCGTCGACCGGTTTAAATATATTTGTGTTGCCCTTGTTGCGGCCGGGGTCGGGGCTGCGGTTGCCGTATCCGGTACCATCGGGTTTGTCGGTATCGTGGTCCCGCACTTACTGCGTATGGTGGTGGGGCCAGATCATCGTATTCTCCTGCCGGCGTCTGCGCTTGGCGGCGCGGCATTGCTTCTATGGGCTGATGTGGTCGCGCGTACGCTCGCACCGCCTGCTGAACTTCCCATAGGTGTGTTGACAGCGCTTTTGGGTGCACCTTTTTTCCTGTGGCTTTTGCGCAGAGCAGCACGTGAGGGAACGTCATGGTGACGCTGGCCGCGAGAAACGTAGACGTGGTGCTCAAAACCCGGCGGGTGCTTTCTGGGGCGTCGCTTGACGTGTCGCCGGGAGAACTTGTCACTGTGCTCGGGCCAAATGGGGCGGGCAAATCAACCTTTCTGAATGCGCTGAGCGGTGAGCAGTCGATCGAGAATGGTGATATCCGGATCGGTGGCGATGATCTGCGAACACTCTCATCAAGTTCCCTCGCGTGTAAAAGAGCCTTGATGCCGCAAAAAGCATCCTTGAGTTTTCCATTCAAGGTTCGTGACGTGGTGGCGATGGGTCGCGACCCGTTCCGGCGCACGGTCGACGTGTCTTCCAATGACGAAGCAGTTGAGTGGGCGCTTGGCGAAACGGATATAGGCCATCTTGCGCGACGGGTTTATACCCAGCTATCCGGCGGTGAGCAGCAGCGGGTTCAGCTGGCGCGGGTGCTGGCTCAAGTGTGGCGCGAGAGCGACGAGGAGCCGCGTTTTCTTCTCTTGGACGAGCCGACATCCAGCCTCGATCTGTCACATCAGCATTCTGTTCTGAACCTCGCTCAGCGGCTTACTGAGAAGGGTGTCGGCGTCATCGCCGTCGTTCATGACCTCAATCTTGCGGCCCTCTATGCGAGCCGGGTGGCAATTCTGTCAAATGGACGCGTGGTGGTTGCTGGAGATCCGGAAGAGGTTCTGGAGCCAACTTTGATCGCAGACGTTTTCGACCTTTCTGTACATATGGTTGAAGACCCCGATAGCGGTCGCAAACTGATCGTGCCAACAGGCAATCACCGGCAAAGCGCCGCCGTGATTGATATTCGGCACGCCTTGTGAGCAAGGAGATTTAACGATGGAAGAGACAGTCCTGAGCCCTGAGGGGGCTGAAGCGCCGATCGTTGAGCCAGAGGTTGTTGATGTTCTTTCGTCCGCACTCGATTTTATGAGCGCAGGCGGCCCGGTTCTCTACCTGCTTGGGGCATTGTCATTCATCACACTTGCTCTCGTCTTCGCAAAACTATTGCAGTTTTCTTCAGCGCGGCTGGGTGAGCGGGCAAAGCGTGGTGCTCTGGCGCGCGTGCGGGCTGCGACCCAGTCGGCTGTCGATGCTCAAAAGGAAGAAAAGCAGATTGAGCGCGCTGGTTTCCGAGCCGCTCGGCGGGAGCTGCGTCCCTTGGAAGGGGGGCTTGGGATGCTGGGTCTGATTGCCATGCTGAGCCCGCTTATTGGCCTGCTGGGTACTGTGGTGGGGATGATTGAAGCTTTTCGGGCGCTTTCAGAAGCAGGCGGCGCTGTCGATCCGAGCCTCCTGTCGGCCGGCATATGGGTGGCGCTCCTGACAACGGCTGCGGGGCTCATTGTTGCGATCCCTGCAACGCTTGCCCATGGCTGGTTTGAAGGGCGTTTGGCCCGATTTGCTGACCTTGCAGAACAGACAATCGGGGATGTCGCGGAAGTTCGACGGGATGTGCCTCAACGTCTTGGTGTCGCGGCGGACTAAGGAGAGGTCACGTGGTTCTGCGTCACCCAAGACCGAAACTGGTGCTGAGCCTGACGCCGCTTATTGACGTCGTCTTTATTCTGCTGATTTTCTTCATGCTGGCGTCGCAATTCGCCGACTGGCGGACGCTGGAACTAACGCCGCAGGTGCAGCTGTCTTCCTCTGTCTCTCCGGAGAAGCCTGTAAGTCTGGAATTGCGAAATGACGGGTCGTTCGTTCTGAACGGTCAGACTGTTGATGGTCTGCGGTCAGCGGTTTCCCTGATCACGTCCGCAGGATCAGATAGAACGCTCTTTCTTAAGCCTGACACCAGGGTTGAGATTCAGCAGGTCATTGACGTGGTTGAAGTCTTGAATGGTGCAGGCATCTCAAGAGTCCAGCTCTCCCGGCGAGAAGAGGGTTGATGTCCATGAGCGTGCTGAGAGCCAGAAAAACAGGCTACAAACCAGATGGGACATTGCCCCTTATCAATATTGTCTTGTTGTTGGTTCTCGCTTTCATGATGGCCGGCACATTCGCGGAGCCACTGCAGCCCAGTTTTGATCCTTTACGGTCTGAGGCGCCGTTGGCAGATGCCCCTGTTCCACCCGTTATTCTGACGATGAATGCTGAAGGTCTGCTGTTGCTTGACGGACGTGCTCTTTCTTCGGGAGACATTGATCGCTTGCTTGCTGACCTGGCTTCTGATGACCAGCATTTGGAACTCAGGGTTGATGCGCGGGCATATGCTCAGGGCGTGATAGCTGTCCTCGAAACAGCGCAGACCTCAGGCGTGATGAGCGTTCAAGTGGTTACGTTGGGGCGGAAATGACAGTGCTCTCCGCCCCAACGACACCAGCACTTAGCCGCTTTGTCCCGGCGGCGGTCGTGTTGGCAATTGTGGCCCATGTCGTTGTGGTGTTTCTCTTGATGCACCAGCCTCGGTCCGATGGGGGCGGTGGTGGTCAGGTTCTGGGTCAATTGAGCGTTAGTTTGGGCGGTTCAGGTGCGGCAGGGTCTTCGGACCCGGTGAAGACGCCGCCGGATGAGCAGGTGCCCGTCACGCCCCCGGCACCACGGGTGGACCGACAAAAATCGCCGTTGGTGGAGACTGCCACGCCTGTGCCACGTGTAGATCCGCAACCGAAACCTGTCGTGGAGGCCGCCGCACCACAACCGAGGGTGGTTCGGGCAAAACCCATTGTGCAACCGCCTCGTGAAGTCCCGCCTGCGCCGGACCCTGTCGAGCGGACTGTGAACGCCAATCCAGCAAGAGGGGATCAAGGGGACGGGAATCCGATCGGCTCTTCAAGCTCTGGCGCGCCAGTGCTGGGTGAGGGTGCTCTTTCACAGACTGCGGGACTTGGATCGTCGGATGGGGCAGTCGGAGATCAGAAAGACGCCTATCTCGCCCTTATCCGAGCACGCATAGAAGAAAACAGGACTTATCCTGCTGCCGCGCGCAGGCGACGGGAAGAGGGTATGGCTGTCATGGCAATTGTTATTGACGGCCGAGGTCGACTCGCCCGCGCCGTCACGGTCACAGGCTCGGGCTCGTTTCATCTTGATCGTGCCGCAAGGCGCATGATTGAAAAATCAGGGCCGTTTCCACCTCCCCCCATTGTCCCGTTCGAGGCAACCATCCCGATCGTCTTTGCTCTGAAATAGTTTCTGTCTCCCAGCCCGTCTGATTTGACCTTGTCATCTGAAGCGGTCATGTTGCGCCGGGGCTGGAATTGTGATGGTTCAAAGAAGGGGCAGTCTTGGCGGAGAAAGCTGATAGTGACGTGCTGTCGCTGGACAAAGCGACGTTGCAGCGCCAACAGGCTCAGATGCTTTTCGACCGCGCGCGCTCGTCGGCAATATCAGTTCTCATCATCATAGCCGTTTACTGCGCAATGCTGACCTTCACCGTGCCGATCTATCAGGTGGTGCTTTGGTTCTGTGCATCGGTTTTCATGGTTGGTGTGACCCTGGTGCAACCTGCCTGTTTCCGCGTGGCAGGCATTACGCTTGGTAACGCACGTGACTATTTGTGGTGGCACACTCTTATCTCCAGCGTGACCGGGATCACGTGGGGGGTCGGCGGTGTCTTGCTCACCGATGTAGATAATTTGCTGAGTGTTTTCACGACGGGCATGATGATCCTGGGGATCACGTTGGGTGGCGTTTCGCCTCAGTCTGCCTACCGCCGGTCTTATGTGGGGCTGGCGACCTTTGTGATGCTGCCATACGGTTTCTTTGTGTTGCTGACTGCGCCATGGCCGGTTTCAGCCTTTGGGGCGAGTGTTCTCTTTGGCTATGCCTTTTTCATGTCCTCCAGTGCCCGCGTCGAACTTGCGACGCGTGACGCTATTGCCGTGCGGCAAAACAAGGCCCTCACTGAACAATTGCGGTTACAGCGGGATGAACTCCAGAAAGTCAGCGACGACAAAACACGGTTTCTTGCTGCAACCAGTCATGATCTTGCGCAGCCATTGCATGCACAGGGGTTTTTCCTGGCGGCGTTGAAGGACAAGCTGACGGATCCCGATCATCTGGATCTGTTGGCCAAGGTTGAAGACAGCTGGCGCGGGCTTGGAAATCTCCTCGATGGTTTGGTTGACGTTTCGCGGCTGGATGCGGGAGCCATTGTTGCAGACCGGAGGACGATAGATCTGGGTTCACTTGCCGGGCGAGTAGGCGAGGAGTTTACTGCGGTGGCAGAGGAGAAGGGGGTGGGTCTCAATATAGACTGCGGGTCGGCCGTGGCTCAGACGGACCCCATCCTATTTGCGCGTATCATTCGAAATCTGCTTTCCAATGCCATCAAGTTCACGGATGCGGGCGGGCAGGTTGGCCTTTCCGTGCAGTATCTGCCCTCAACGATTGAAGTGGTGGTCTCTGATACCGGGTGCGGCATCCCCGCGGACAAACAGGCGCAGGTTTTTGATGAATATGTTCAGTTGGGGAACCGGGAACGAAATCGTGAGAAAGGACTGGGCCTCGGTTTGTCTATTGTACGCAGGCTTGCGGACCTTCTGAAAATCGAACTTTCTCTTACATCAAAGCCGGGTGAGGGCACTGTTTTTCGGTTGTCTGTGCCCGTGGAAGACGTGGCGCAGCCGGGCGAAACCGGGCGGGAGGACTTATCGCTAGAGAGATCTCATGTTGTCAGCGATCTCTGTATTCTCATCGTGGATGATGAAGACGCCATTCGCTCTGGTATGACGACACTTCTTTCAAGTTGGGGATGTCAGGTTCTTTCCGCGGGCAGTGGAGCGGATGCGATTGATCTGCTCGCGCACGATCAGGCTACACCGGACGTTCTCTTGATTGACCGGCGCTTGCGAGGTACCGAGACGGGCATGGATGTTGTGGAGCGCGTGCGGGATGAACTGAATGAGGACGTACCCGTCGTCCTCATGACAGGAGATATTGAGACAGCTCCCGAAGATTTTTCGATCCCGGGCCTTAAACTGCTTCATAAGCCCGTCGAACCCACCATGGTCCAAACTCTTCTGATGGAGATTGCCCAGAGCAAGAATGGTGCGGAGGAAGAGGAATCTCTTTAATCAAGAAGTCCGAGTGTTTGTGCTTTGCTTACACAGGCGGTCCGCCGTGTCACATTTAGCTGCCGGAAGATCTGTTTGACATGCGTTTTGACGGTGTTCTCGCTAATGGCCAATACCTCTGAGATGCGTTTGTTGGAGTAGCCTTCGGCGATCAGCTTCAATACTTCTATTTGCCGGGGCCCGATCAGAGGTTCGGCTTCAACTGGCGTTTCAGTGTCCAATGTACGTAGAGAGGCCGAGCTTTCTTCCATTACTGTCCACAATTCTGGCGGCAGATACACCTCGCCCTTCAACGCAGCAGAGATTCCTTGTGCGAGTACTTCTGTTGGGGCGGATTTGGGGATAAAGCCCATGGCCCCATTTTGCAGGACTTTTTCGACCGGGGGCAGCGTATCTATTCCGGAGACGATCAGGACAGGGATATGACACTGGCGGGCTTTAAGGGCAAGGATCAGCGCGATCCCGTTCATTTCCTCCATAACAAAATCTGAAACGATGAGATCAAAATGCCGACCGTTTTCGATCTGGGAAATTGCTTCGCGCGGCGAAGCATAGCTCTCGCACATATAGTGTGGATTGAGTGCATTGATGACTTCTCTAAGCCCGTCCAGAAACATCCGGTGGTCATCAATGAGCGCTATGTTGATTGGCTTTGACATTACTGGCTGCCGGGACGTTCTGCGGGTGATGGTTCAACAAACATGTTGAAACTTATCGAGATTCTGTCGGAGTCGCTATTGTTCACCCCGACGGCATGTTGATCCGTTCGTGGTCAATGGCTTTGCGGAGCCAGGTTGGCACTGAGAATAGGAACCGACGTGCGAAGAAGAATTTGTTGGTGTCAGGGTCGCTCACAACTGGTTCACTTCACAGGTTGGGCTCATGTCGGCGGGGTTAGGCGTGAGCTCTGTCCAGCCTGACCAATGGTTGGCTTGAACAGTCATGATCCGGACACACAGGGTGCTTGAGAGCGCATTTTGATAAGTTCTGGTCAGGGCAAGGGGGACGATTTCATCGTCTTCGCCTATCAGGTGCGTTTGTGGAATGTGAGATAGAGCATGGGCATGGTCGACGGGGTTCAGAGAGCCGGTCATTGGCGTGACGCCATGAAAATCAGTGAACGCCGTGATGTCCAATGGCGCTGCGAGGGTCACCAGCCCTGATATATCGGACCGTCTTGCGGCGAGGAGAGCGGCGATGGTGCCCCCGCCTGAATATCCAACAAGAATAAGACGGGTGGCTTCGTATTCCGCCATTAGATGGTCAATTGCCTGGTTAAGAGATGCTACAACCGGCTCGCTATATCGTTCTCCTGTCCAAAGGTTTTCGTGACAGTTGCGGCTGGTCGGGCCCACAAATTGGCATGGCCGGGCCAGATAGACGACATTGGACTGAACGCTTGTTGTGGCTAGCGCTAAAACCGTTTGGGTTATGGGCGTTGGATCAGAAGATGGTCTGTTTCTTCTTTCCCACGCATAGCCATCCCCTTCAATGAAGACGCGTAGTTCACCGTTCCTGACTCTGTCCTTTGGTGTATAGCTTCGCAGGTCAAAGTCGCGGGTGACCAGTGTCAGCGCCTCATAGTTTGCGGGAACAATCGTTGCCGCAGCCTCTTGCCGCGCTTCCAAGTTTGGTGCTGTGCAGCCATTGAGGCAGAGCAGAAGCAATGCGGATGTGGGCCAGAAAAACGTTGCTAACTTCATTTTCAATTTTTTGGTCGTCAACTCTCGACAACGTCGATGATGCCCGCCTTCGCAGAAATTTCCAATACTGATCGCTGCAATATTGAGATTTACCGGGTTAGCATTCAGATGTTGGTGGATATGCGGAGACAGGTGTTCTCGCTACCATGGTCGCAGTTAGAGCCTGACGTCGTTGAGGGGAGCATCAGTGGCCGACAGATATGAGATGGATGAGCAGTTCTCAGTCCGCTTCCTATATGACGGGGAGTTTCAGACCGACTATCAGGAGCACTCCCTTACAGCTGCCATCAGATACCAGTTCTAATGTCGTCAGACAGCTCTGGTCAGTTCAGGACTGCTATCGTGATCTAAGCTGTGCGGAGGGCCGAGAAGGGGACCAATCGCTGTTTTTTCTCATCCCAAAGCCGAAGCTTAAGGCAGTCAAAACTCTGAAGAAGTGTCAGGCGCCGAATGTCTGCAAGCTCTGGGTGATCGCGTAGCACGGCGGGCAAGCGGTAGTAGGGGATGCGGCTGCTAAAATGGTGGACGTGATGCATCCCGATATTGGCCGTGATCCAGCGGAGTATGCGGGGAAGATCGAAATGTGAGCTGCCGGTCAAGGCCGCGTCGTTAAGTGTCCACTTGTCGCCGTCTGCCCAATAGGTCTCTTCAAACTGATGCTGCACATAAAAAAGCCAAATGCCGATCGAGGCCGCCAAGAGCGTCGCTGGCAGATATACCAGCAGAAATGGGCCGGTACCGATGGCGTAGATGGCGACAGAGATACCTAACGCGGTTGCGATATTGGTTCCCATGGCGCTGACCCAATATCTGGACCCAGAGCGCATGAAGCCCAGGGGCAAGCGGTTGCGCAGAAGGTAGATGTAGGCTGGCCCCAGCCCGAACATGACCAATGGGTGTCGGTAGAGGCGATATAGGACCTGTTTCCACTTAGGGAGCGCCAGATACTCACGGACGGTCAGGGTGTCGATGTCCCCGGTGCCGCGCTTCGATAGGTTGCCTGATGTGCCGTGATGGATCGTATGGCTGCGCGCCCAGACGTCATAGGGAGTCAGGGTGAAGATGCCGAGTATTCTTCCGACCCAGTCGTTGGCCCATTTGGTTCTGAAAAAGGCACCGTGCCCGCAATCATGTTGAATCATGAACAGACGAAGAAGGAAGATGCCCGCGAACATGCTGATCCCAAAGGCAAGCCAATAGCTGATCGATAGAGCCCACCAGGCAGCACCCCAGAGTGCGGCAAAGGGGATGGCTGTGATGCCAATTTCGAAAAGACTGCGTTTGTGACTGGGCACGCGGTACTTAGAGAGGATTTGGAGCCAATCTCGCTTGAGAACCGCCCCAGCCTCGGGAACTGGATTTTGCAACAGGTGCCCTAACTCTTCTGAACAGACTTTCCCGACTTGTCGGCAACAAACCGGTGCGTGCTTATAGCAGGCGATTGCGAAAGAACCCAAATTCTCTCGCCTCACCTTTGGTGGTGTGGTGTGCCGTGCTTCAGGCGGTAGGCGGCGGACAGGTGGTCATAGATAGAGATTTGCTGCGGAGAGGCCAAACCCAACCAGGCTGCCCAGCAACAGGATGAGTGTGGACAGGAAGCCAATCATGAAACCGCGACTGCGTTTGTCGGCGGCCTGATAATATCCACGAGCATAGATCAAGCGTCCGAGCGGGTAGAACAGGCCGATCACGGCTGCCCAAAGGTCGCCAAAGGTGATTGCAAACATCCACAGCGCGGGCAGAAACAAGATGAGTCCCTCAAGCGTGTTCTCATGCACCCGCAGCGTGCGAAGAAACTCGTCAGGCCCGGTATTTTGCGGTGCGGGTACGTCATGTTTCCCGCGGGATTTTCCTACCTGGATGGCCATCCACATATATATGACGAGGGTGATGACAGTTACGATGCCGGAGAGCGGGTAGGAGAAGTCCATGGAGCAAGCCTTTGATTGGGTGCGAGTCTGTGTCCCATCCTATGGGCAGACGGCCTTGCCGCAAACAGTTTCATTTGCGATCCGGTGTTTATGTGGCTGCTCGGCGAGGCGGCTTAGTCGGCCAGGGGCTTCAAGCCGGGCCATTGAAGATCTGGCGACGGGGCGTCCACGCCCATGAGTTTCTCTGCCATTTTCGGCGGTGTGCCGAACCCTAAATCCAGATATTCGAATGACTTGAACGGTCTGTTGAAAAAAGACGAGGTTGTGGCGTCATCGGGGCCAGCCTCTGTGTTGGGGGGGACGACTGTCACAAGATAAGCGCCGTGGGTCTCGTCGGCGGCATAAGGCACGACGGTTAGATAGGTTGTCCCCAGCTTCCCGTTTTCCATCTCTTCTTCGATTTCTATTCGGGCACCGCATTTATGTTGCAGCATTGCCTGGACCCGCATCATTGTTGCATATCTGCGTTCAGGAGGGATGGTATCGAGGTACGAATTCCCCATCGGATTGATTTCCAGCCTTCCATCATGCCCGGGTCCGATAAGGCCCAGTTTCACATCGCCATCTACGATTTCCAAAATGAGCAAGTGCGGCAGGACTGGTTTTAAGCGTGCTTCGGGTTTGAATTTTCCGGCTGTCGGAATACACCCGCATGCGAGGAGCGACTGCCAATGCGAAACCAGTACGTTCCCTAGCTCGATCTGCTGATCCTTATCCATGAAACAAGTCCTGGACTCTGTGTCTGCACCCGTTGGTGAACTCTAAAGTTCGCTACTTTCCGATTGTTTAATGCGCCGGGTGCGAATGGGGCCGAAGAGATTATGTAAAACAAAGCGTTAACGCAGGCCACGGCTCGGGTTGGCAGTTGCTGAAGCTGGGGTGCGCGGCCCAGAATTGTCTGACGGAAATTTACCGACCGAGAAGTCTAAAAGGGACAGGGCGCCGTGAAGGTCATACGTTTCCCGCCATCCGGATGGTGGAGCGTCAGAGACGTGCTGTGCAGCTGAAGCCTGTCGGCGGCTTCAAATGCATCGTCGGGTGCGTAGATATTGTCTCCCAGAATGGGATGCCCAAGGCTTGCCATGTGGAGGCGCAATTGGTGCGACCTGCCAGTGCGGGGAGAGAGTTCTACGCGCGTGATGCCAGCCGCGCGGTCCAGCACCTTCCAGCGGGTTTCTGCCGGTCGGCCTCTCTTGAAATCAATCATCTGTTTGGGTCTGTTGGGCCAATCGGTCACGATTGGTGCATCCACCGTGCCCTGATCTTCAGCCATGTCGCCCCAAACGCGCGCGACATATGTTTTTTCGGTCTTTCGTCTTTCAAACTGCAGACCCAGATGCCGGTGCGCCGCCGGGGTCATCGCCATTACCAGAACGCCGGATGTGTCCATGTCCAACCGGTGAACAATGGTCGCGGTTGGGAATTCCTTGCGGACTCTGCTTTCAAGACAGTCTGCATGGGCCGCAGGTTTGCCCGGAACCGTTAGGAGCCCGGACGGTTTGGACAGAACAAGGATATGCGCATCCTGATGCACCACAGATAGGGCTTCCTGCGGCGGGTCGTAGACAATCGGGCGGGGTTTTTCGGGGGCCATCTCTGAGATATAGACCTTCCGCCTTTGGTCATAAAGCGCAGACTTGTTATGTGATCTGGCAGCGTGTCTCCAACGTAAACCGGGTACAAGTGTTACCACTAGGATGGGGTCAATGCGCAAAATTCTCGTCGCTCTGTTTATGTCGCTCTCGGTTTTTCTCTTTGGATGTGCCGGTGGTCAGGTTGAAGACTTTCAAGGAACAGAACCGCGCCTTGTTTTGGCGGACTATTTCAATGGTGAAAGTCGTGGGTATGGTATTTTCGAGGACAGGTTCGGAAAGCTCCGGCGCGAATTCGTGGTTGATGTTACGGGCACAGTCGATGGCGATGTCCTCACGTTGGATGAGCGCTTTGTCTATAAGGATGGCGAAACCGACAGGCGGATATGGACGATCCGTAAACTTGATGACCACACTTATGAAGGTACGTCGCCCGATATTGATGGTGTCGCCACCGGGAAAGCCTATGGAAATGCGCTCACCTGGGCGTACGACATCGACCTTGTCATTGATCCGGAGACGGTCTGGCGGGTTCGTTTTACAGACTGGTTCTATCTGCAGCCCGATGGTGTGTTGCTCAATCGGGCAAGCGTGACCCGCTTCGGTATTGAGATCGGGACGCTGACCCTCGTTTTTCTGAAGAAGTAACTTCCCTCAATAATGCGGGGGTGGCGGTTCTTCGCCTGGTGGTCCTTTTTTGCTGGTCGCTTCGATGTTCTGGATACGATCAACCAGCAGAGTCACTGACTTGGTCAGCTTATCGATTTCCGTCCACTGTTCCCGAACTGTCTCGTTGAGCTCGTCGAGGAGCTTCGTTTGATGTGCAACTTGCATCTCCAGGTCGGCGAGTCGTTCATCTTTTTCGGATGAGGTCATGTGGTCTGTTTTCCGGTTGGTGAATTGATTTGCAGGAAGCGATGTTTCTCTTTTGCGGTCAGCTTTTTGAAGTCGGCCTCAGCTCTGCTTGCGGTGGCCCGATTGGGGAACTCTGCCTGAAAAAGAAGACGCACAGGCGGAAAGCCTTTTGTGAATTTGGCCCCTTTGCCGCTCGCGTGAGCCGCGAAGCGGGCGTCAACATCCACGGTGATGCCGGTATAAAGCCGGTCGCCGGTACATTCCAGAATGTAGAGAAACCAAGCTTTTTCTTTCATCCAGCTACTTGAAGTGTTTGCGGAGAATCCCTTGTTCGAACTGCAAGCTAGCATATCCGGGATGGGCACCTCGATAGGGTGGCGCGGGGCTGGGCAAGGCACCCTAACTGAGTGCTACCCTCCTTTGGTGCAATATGGTACAGCCGTCGTGAACAGTGTTTCGGACAGTAAATGGCTAAAAAAAGAAGTGATGCAATCCGCGGTTTAGCGGGCCTTGGGGCCCGAAACGGCCCAGAAGGCAGCACATTGGGAGACGTACTGGACGGACTTGGCGACCGCAGCTTCGGTTGGGGGCTGTTGCTTGTCGGGCTGCTCAACATGTTGCCGTTGCCCTACGGCTCCAACATGATTTTCGGTGTGCCGGCGCTTTTTATATCCGTCCAGATGGTATTTGGGCGGCGAGACCTCTGGCTACCGAAATTCCTGCTCAACCGGCATCTGGAAAGAGATAAGTGGCGCAATGCGGCCCTCAAAGCCTTGCCTGTTGCCCGGCCGGTTGCGCGCTTGACCAGGGTCCGGTTGTCCTTTCTCTTTGAGGGGCGCGCGGAGCGCTTGCTGGGCGGTCTGTTGCTCGCCTCGGCGATCAATCTCTGTCTGCCAATTCCGCTGAGCGCCTGGTTGCCTGCTATTTCATTTGCGGTGTTGGGGATTGGCATTATTGAGCATGACGGTGCGATCGTCGCGCTCGGGGCAGCTCTCGCCACAATTTCGATCCTGATCTCCATCACGATCATTGTGGCTTTCTATTTCGGACTCGGCTATTTCGCGACGTAAGCCCTTTTAAACCGTGACCAGTTGATCCGCTTGCTCTGCAGACCGCATGGTACTCTTGTCGTCCGTCATGGTCTCCAAGGAGTGGGTGATCTGTTTTAGATGGTCTGCCATCTCTTGCGCATTCCCAAACTGTTTTAAGTCCGCATATGGGACGGTATCGCCAATGGTCAGGTTGATTGTTTGCCCCATCCGTCGCCTGACCTCATGGAACAGAAGTGACAGCCTGAGCGCCTCATGGAGATGGCTTGCGATCTGGAACAGCAGACTGTTTTGTCCTTCGAAGTAAATCGGTAGAACCGGTGCTTGGCTGCGTTTGATTAGTTGCGCTGTGAATGATCCCCACCGGCGATCGGTGGCCGCAAGGTGATTACTTAGAAGGTGGTTTGACGTTGCCACCATGCCAGCAGGAAAGACCAGAAGGGCGCCACCATCAGCTAGATGATGACGTGCCAGGTCTCGGGATTTCAGAGTTGTTTTCAGCGCCTCACGGTTCTCTGCGAAGTCAATTGGCAGAACATGTTCTCGGAGTTCTTCGGCTCGCCAGAGAACAGCGTTTGCGAGTATGCGGAAGTCGGGGCGTATGCGGGATATCAGGTCGCAGAGGATAATCCCGTCCAGCACGCCGAAAGGATGGTTGGCAACGACGACCAGAGGGCCTGATTTTGGAACTGAGGTGAGGCGGTCCTGATTGTAGGCCAGCTTTAGACCGAGAGAAGCAACGGATGTAGAGAAGAAGGGTGGACGCGGTTCCGGAAGCGCTCTGTATTGCTGGTACAATTCCTCCAAATGACGCCGACCGGTGAGGACTTCAATCAGTTGAATGGCCGTCCGGCGAGCAAACCCGTCGTCTGGTGCGGCATAGGAAAAGTCACTCTCAAGCATGGACTCTGCTTTAGGGCCCAAGTGAGACAGTCATATGACGTTTTTCCGTTCAATAGGCGCGCGAGGTCAGATGTCGAAACTTTCGTGAAGCATATCTTCTGACACGGCCCAGAGTCTCTTTGCCGCGTCCGCGTCTTGTGCATGGGGCTGAACCCCCGCAAAAGGAACGTCGTCTCTCGCGGGTTCTGCGATATGGCAGTCTTCACAATATTCGCCGCCATGACCGACAAGGCTTGGGCTGGTCGCCGCCCACACAGCTGTCGCCGCGCCGCCAGCCGGTGTTTTGAAGCCTTCGCGCACATTCCCTTCGTCATCGACCCAGCCCATGGCCTTGATTTCAGCGTCCGACATGTCGCGTTGCAGGTTTGTCATGATCCCGCCCGGGTGTACTGAAAAAGCCGTCACTCCCTTGTCAGACAGGCGCTGATTCAGCTCGACCGCAAAGAGGGCGTTTGCGGTTTTGGCCTGTCCGTACGCGATCCATTTGTCATAGTCGGTGGTTTCGAAATTGATGTCGTCGAATCGGATGGGGGAGAGACGGTGTCCGATGGAGCTCAAGCACACAACGCGGGCAGGCGCTGCTTTCACCAAGGCCGGGGCGAGTTTACAGGTGAGCAGCATGTGGCCCAGATGGTTGGTCGCGAACTGGCTTTCATATCCATCCGATGAGCGCGCCAGTGAGCAGGCCATGATGCCCGCATTGTTGATCAGTATGTCGAGCCGGTCATGGTCAGACAAGAACGCTTCGGCAAAAGACCGCACACTTGCATAGTCGATGAGGTCCATCTCAGCGACGGACACGTTTGGATTGCCTGTGTCTTCCGAGAGGCTTTTTGCAATCTCTGTCCCTCTTTCGAGAGAGCGGACAGGCAGGGTGACGGCGGCGCCGGCTTTCAGAAGTGCGCGAGCGGTTTCCACACCCAGGCCGGATGCCCCACCGGTCACGATGGCCGTTTTTCCAGCAAGGCTCACGCCTTTTACAACTTCACCAGCTTCGGTGCCGTGTCCAAAGGTTTCTTGTGTGCTCATTATGACCTCCCCAGCGTCATTTATCCCTTGATGATGACTCGATGAGGAGAGTTGGCCAACAAAAAAGCGGTTTTCGACCTTTAACGTCGTTTTCGTGCGCCGCTTAGAAAGTCTTCCGTTGTATTTGTCCTTGGTATTGGCTGATCGGGAACCGGAACATCCAAGAATTCGCACAAAGGCTCCCAGCCCTGTCTCACATCAAACTTCAGCAGTTTTTCTGGCGGCACGTCGCTCGTCACTTCTTCGATGTTCCGCCGATAGGCTTTTAGAACTGTGTCCCGGTCTCGCTCCTTGCTCCCAATCGCTCTATCAATCAACTCATTGACCATGCTGGCAAGTGCGCGTTGGCGAGGGTCGTCGATTTTTTGCGGGTCGGCGCGAACCGCAAAGATTGTGTTGGTGATGCTCTTAAACCAGCTTTCTTCGTCTCTGACGCTCAAAAGAACCTTTGCGTCAGGTGACCAGTCCAGAAGGTCGCGCCAGAAGTAGGCACCCGGCCAATCAACCTGCGAGACATAACCGTGCAGAACTTCATCCCAGTCCATCGTTTCTCCGTTGAGTGCGCGCTGCCAGTCCGCTGCTGTTTCCGGATGAGCGAAGACTTCGAACATATGATGGCAGGGACCAAAACCCAGTTCTTGTAGTGCGAGCCTCAGCGTATTCGTGCCTGTGCGACCGAAGCCGGGACCAATAATTGACAAAGCCATGCGGAGCTTGGACCTTCCGTTTGTTTATTGCGTCACTTCTTGGTGTTGAGACCTTTATTGACGGCGTCTAGAGCTCGATCAACAGCGTCTTTGGCGTTCTGGGTGAGGCCACCCTTTTCATATTGCCGCCGGGCGACGGTCTCAAGGCGATCGACCAATGCGTCGACGCTTTCGCCGTCTTCTTTGTCGAAAGGGGGAGGAGTTACGTGAGAGGCAGCGCCGAAAAGGTTGATCCATTTCTCCGAGCGCTTGCCCAGATAGAGAAGATCATAGAATTGACGGCCGGGTTTTTCGCCGCCGCTGAAAATACCAATCAAAGCAGCGGCGATGGAAACAGGACTCAGAATGAGATCGCGCAGGCCGTCCAGAATGAGTTTGCCCTGAAATACGGCGACGTCTCGGAGCAAGTCCCAGCGGTCCACATTCTCTGGGCTGGCAATGGTGTTCTGATCGGTCTCGGCAGTTAAGTCTGCCGAAGCGGGGGCGGAGGGCTCAGCGACCGGGTCGTTCTGATTGGTCATCTTGCCCTCACACAGATCTTTTATTCCTGATCAGTCTTGCGGACGAAGGTCACTGCATAGAAACGTTCGCCGTCGAAAAGATCTGCGGGTTCCCCCATGCCTTCAATCATCTGGAATTTCCGGGGCACGATCTGGCCTTCCATGCGATACCCTTTTGCGCTCATGTTGCGGCGATGAAATTCCATCGCTGCGGGCGTGAAATCTTTCGCCAAAACAGTGATGCGCTCCGGCTGGGTGTCATCGTTTTCATCGGCCATGGCTTTACTGAAATCCTGTCATTTAGGGTCATGGGGCTCCCAAGTTTAAGGCGGGCCCTCGTCATTTACTGGCGCTAGTATGATGTGCGCTGCTGTGTCTGTCGATAGAAGGTTCGAAGCCTAAATGCAAGAAAGGCTTCAACAGCAAAAAGGGCTCCGGGGGATGCCCGAAGCCCAAAAAATACACCGCGAATCAGATGTTTTTAGAAGCCATCCAGGCCTGCATAGCGATCCCGGTGAAAGCCGGCATTGCCGAATGTCGCTGCGGCAACGCGGGCGCGCTTCATGAACAGACCAACGTCATATTCATCGGTCATGCCGACGCCACCATGCATCTGAAGGCATTCGTTTGTGATGTGCTTGGATGCCTCAGACAGCCGTGCTTTGGCGAGGCTTGCAAGGCTAGGAACATCATTACGGCGGTCTTCCAGAGCGCTTAGTGCATCCAGCACGACGGACCGGCAGACTTCCAGTTCTGCAAACATTTCAGCTGCGCGATGCTGCAAAGCCTGAAAGGACCCGATTGGCTCTCCAAACTGTGTCCGCTCTTTCAGATAAACCAGCGTCTGGTCGAAAGCTTCCTGGATGAGGCCCATCAGTTCTGCTGAAACGCCGATGCGCCCGGCGTCGAGCACGGGTTCCAGAACATCCCAGCCACCGTCGACGCCGCCGAGGACAGCAGAGGCGGGTACGCTCACGTCTTTCAGGGTGACGTTCGCCGCATTGCGGCTATCGGCCATGATGGTGCGGGTGATCTCCAGACCATCTGTTCCTTTTGTATTGACCAGGAAGAGGGTTAGACCGTTTGGATCGCTTACTTCGCCGGATGTGCGGGCGACAACGATAAGCGTGTCGGCCACATGTCCATCAATCACGAAGGTTTTGGTCCCGGAAAGCTTAAAACCGTCGCCATCAGCGGTCGCCGTGGCCGCGATCCGTGTCGGGTTGTGGTGCGGGCCTTCTTCAAGAGCTAGCGCCATGATGGTCTCACCAGCCGCAATGGCGGGTAGAAAATCCTGGCGCTGGGTTTGAGAGCCCCCCAACTGAATGGCTGTCGTGCCAAGCAGCACGGTTGAGAGGAGAGGCGTTGAGGCGATGGTTCTGCCTGCCTGCTCCAGAATGACGCCCAAGCCGACAGGACCAAATTCGGTCCCGCCATAGCTTTCCGGCACCAGAACGCCGGCAAAGCCAAGGTCTGCCATTTCTTTCCATGTGCCGCGATCGAAACCGTCGGCGTTTTTCTCGTCCCGCAATTTGCGGAGGTTCGCAACGGGCAGCTTCTCCTGAAAGAACTGCGATGCTGTTTCTTTGAGAAGCGTTTGCTCCTCTGTCAGTACCAACCCCATGGGTATCCCTGTCTTTTATCTAGTCGTTTCTGTTTTTAGTCGTGGTCGGTGCGTGTCAGCTCGGCAGGCCGAGGACACGCTTGGAGATCACGTTGAGCTGAACTTCCGTTGTACCGCCCTCAATGGAGTTGCCTTTTGAGCGCAGCCAGTTGCGGGGGGCGGCAAGCTCCGCTTCGGAGAAGCTGTCGCCTTCCCAGCCAAGGCCCTGTGTCCCCATGAGCTCGATAATGAGCTCGTTGCGGCGCTTATTCAGCTCTGTGCCATAATACTTAAAGATGGATGAGGCCGCGCCCGTGCCCTGACCGGCTTTTGCTTCCTCGGTTGTGCGCTGAAGCGTGAGCCCAAAGGCGTGTGCGTCCATCTTTTGACGGGCGACAGAATCACGAACGGTGGCGTCGGAAATCTGACCGTCGCTTTGGCCCACATAATCCTTGGCAAGGTCTGCGAGGCCTGTTCCACCGCCGCCGCTTCCCATGCCCATGCCGGAAATCATTTCACGTTCATGCTGGAGCAGGCGTTTGGCAATGGTCCACCCTTTGTTGATCTCGCCAACCAGGTTTCCTTTAGGCGCGGTCGCATCGGTGAAGAAGGTTTCACAGAACGGTGATGCACCTGAAATCATGGTGATCGGACGGGCTTCGACACCGTCCTGTTCCATGTCGATCAGGAGGAAGCTGATGCCGTCATGTTTGACGCTTGTGTCCGTGCGTACGAGGGCAAAGATCCAATCCGCTTTGTCGGCGTAGGACGTCCAGATTTTCTGTCCATTGACGAGGTAGTGGTCACCCTTGTCTTCACACTTGGTCTGAAGGCCCGCAAGGTCAGACCCTGCGCCCGGTTCGGAATAGCCCTGGCACCAGCGAATTTCACCGCGAACGATTTTTGGCAGATGCTCTTTTTTCTGCTCTTCGTTGGCGAATTCCAAAAGGGCCGGGCCAAGCATCCAGATGCCGAAGCTCATCAGCGCAGGGCGGGCTTTGATGCGCCGCAGTTCCTGCTGCAGGATTTTGTTTTCTTCTTTGGAGAGCCCGCCGCCACCATATTCGGTTGGCCATTGCGGAGCCGTCCAGCCACGGCTTGCCATGGCATCGAGCCATTGCTTTGACTCCGGGTTTTTCCAGACAGCGCGTTTGCCACCCCAGGGACTTTCGTCCTCTGGCATGGGGGTGCGCATTGAAAGAGGGCAGTTTTCTTCAAGCCAGGCGCGGGTATCGGCCCGGAATTGCTCTAGAGCGTCCATAAGCGTCTCTTCCTGATTTTTCGTCAGTTACGTTGCAAGAAGAATAGCGCTGATGGCGGTTCAGGCAAGCGGACATTGGGTGTAGGCGGTTGTAAATCACCGGGTTTCGATGGGGCCATAGGCTTCAGCCACAGGAACCCTGCGACCTTTGCCCAATAACGCTTACCAACTGCCGGTCTTGGATAGAAAAGGGGAGTATTCGCCAAACTCGAAACGCAACGGCAGCGTATTCTGGGTCACAATGATTTCGGTGGGGCTGATTTTGGTGATGCGTTTCGCGCCCTCGAATCTCTCAATCTCGGGGCCCTCCCAAATGGTTTCGGCTGTCCCGGTCATGTAGATGAGGCCGTTCTTTTCAAAATCGATGAAGAGCAGGCCCGCTTGAGGGTTCATTTCGATGTTGCCCAGCGTATTGAAGTGGTTATTGCCGACAAAATCAGGGATGAGGATGGAGTTCTGATCCGCAATTCGGACAAAGCCGGGTTTTCCCCCTCTGTGGGAGACATCCGCGCCCATGGTTGCTGATCCGCTGCCATCTGAATAGGCCGTGGCAATGAAGAGCGTGTCGGCAGTGGTGATCACACGGACTACGTCACTGTCGGAAAGGGCCGTGCCCCGGATCACTGGGTCCGCATTGTTTTCCGTTGTGGGCACGTAGGTTACATCGCGCGTTTGAATGAATTTCGGGCAGTTGCCGAACGACTGGTCCACGCGGATGTCGAAGCCGTCGTTGTTTTTCTGAGCAGCTCTGCCATTGAAGCGGTTCCGACGTCTGGTGGCGGGCTCCAGGCCCAGCACACCGAGATGGGCTTTCTCTTCCAATGTATGGGCTAAAGGGTCGCCCGCGAGGACGGCCGTATTCAGATGGATGTGATCGGCGTCCGGGCTTTGGATGAAGCCCTTGGGGCCTGCAACCAAGGACGCCCAGGGGCGCCCCTGTTCATCGACCGACCCCAACAGCAGGAAAGGGAGGTTTACGTAGAACTCACGGTGCTGATCGGGCAAGTAATCGCGGATCACGCGCAAGCCCTGCATCTCAGCCCTGTCGCGGACACCGGCCCGCTCCTGAATGCGCTGCTCACCTTCATGAAAAGGGGAGCTGTCATGTGTCCAGCCGAGTTTCATTTTGTTTCCTCCCGTTAGTTTGCTCACGCTTTGGGGGCGATAAATTCAACGCGGATGCCGCCTGGAATGGTGCACATGAGATGATGAATCTCTCCTCCGCCCAGCGATTCAGGGGCGAACTCAATCTCACAGCCCGGTGCCCTTTTGATTTTGTCGTGGAGGGTCGCAAGGGCCGCCCGGTCAGCCACTTTCAAAGCCAGGTGATGAAGGCCGATGACGTTCTTGCGGTCGAACGCGGTGGCGGATGCGGGATCATTCGCCTGCCAGAGGGTAATCATGGTGCTGCCGTCGGACACGAAGGCGGCTGGATAGTCCGGTACCTCGCCGACCTGGTTGTAGCCCAGTGTATCGAGAAAGAAGGCCTTTGTGTCGGTGAGGCTAGGGACGGTCAGGCCGATATGATGGGCGCCCAGCGTTAGGGGTTGGGGGGTGATGTTTTGAGTGTCGGTTGCTTGGGTCATGATGTCCTCCAATGAACGGCGTGTGTGCCAGTGGGCGTTTGCGGGGTCGTTGGCGGAAATCTGGACCTTTTCTCTGAATGAATGAATATGCTAGTTTCGGATTTGATTGTTTTGAAATATGGAATAATAGATGGATCAACTCCGGGCGATGCAGGCTTTCAGGGCGGTGGCAGATGAGGAGGGCTTTGCCGCGGCCGGGCGTGCGCTGAGGCTCTCAGCTCCCTCTGTGACGCGGTTGGTCTCTGAGCTTGAAGACGCTCTGGGTGCGCGTTTGTTTCATCGCACGACGCGATCTGTCAGCCTTACCGATACGGGTGCGCGCTATCTGGAAGACTGCCGTCGGATCCTGAACGATCTCGAAGAAGCTGATGCTCAAGCCGGTGGCCGCCACGGCCAACCGGAGGGATGGGTGTCGGTAACCGGGTCCGTCCTGTTCGGCCGGTTGGCGATCACACCTGTCCTGTTCAGCCTGATGGATCGCTATCCCGGCCTGTCGGTTTCCACGCTCTTTGTTGACCGGGTCGTCCATATGATGGAGGAGGGCGTTGATGTGGCAGTGCGGATTGCTGATCTGCCAGACTCGAGCTTGGTCGCATCCAAGGTGGGATCTGTCCGACGAGTCCTATGTGCGGCGCCGTCTTATATCGAGGCGCATGGTGCGCCCCAGTGCGTTGCTGATCTTGGTGCACATCAGCTTGTGGACTTTTCTCAAAGCCGTTCCGGCAGCCAATGGAGCTTTGTTGAGGAGGGACGCGCTGTCACCTACAGGCCGGAAACCCGCTTGCGGGTGAACACAGCGGATGCGGCGATTGCTGCAGTGAAAGAGGGGCGGGGGGTGACATCGGTCCTCTCCTATCAGGTAGCGGCGGAGGTCGCGGCTGGCACGCTGCAGATCGTACTACCGGAAGCCGAGGGCAGGGCTGTTCCCGTTCATGTTGTCCATAAAGAAGCGGGGCAGACATCGGCGCGGGTGCGGGCGGTCTTCGACCATCTAGTCGATGAGCTTCGTGTGTCTCCTTGGCTGGAACACTAAATCCAACAAAAAACGGCGGCCAGGAAAATGACCGCCGTTCTATTGTTACGTGTCTTTGTTCGGCTTAGGCAGGAATGCCCAGTTCGTTCAGGGCGAAGGTGGTCACGCCTTTATAGTCTGCCTTGCCATTAGAGGCGCGGAACGGGATCGCATCGCCGACAAGGATGCGCTTGGGTGTTTTATAGCCTGCGAGAGAGCCTCGCACATGCTGGCGAAGATCTTCTTCGTTGAAGTCGCCCTCGCCACTCAGCTTGACGATGCCGGTGACAGACTGGCCCCATTTTTCGTCCGGAACACCAACCACGAGAGCGTCATCCACTGATGGGTGGGTCTTCAGAACCTCTTCGATCTCTTCGGGGTAGACCTTCTCGCCTGCAGTATTGATGCAGACCGAGCCGCGGCCCAGCAGGGTGAGGGTGCCGTCTTCTTCCACCGTGCACCAGTCGCCGGGAATGGAATAGCGGACACCATCGATGGTCTTGAAGGTCTTGGCGGTTTTTTCCTCATCCTTGTAGTAGCCCACAGGGATCGGGCCTGTGAGCGCGATGAAACCCGGTTTGCCGGAACCCGGCTCGACGAGATTGTCTTCTTCATCAAAGACTTTGCAGCGGTCACCGATCTGGAACTTCGCTGTGCTGATGACACCGTCGGCGGTCGTCAGAGATGACCCGAAACCCAGACCTTCGGATGAGCCGAAGCTGTCGGTCATGATGGCGGCGGGCATGTGTTTCAGAAGGCCCTGTTTTACTTCCATGGACCACATGACCCCTGATGAAATCAGCGTCACCATGCTGGAGAGGTCATACTTGCCAGGGTTTTCATCAAGTGTCTTCAGAAGCGGTTTCGCAAAGGCATCGCCAACAATGGCCGCGCTTTCGACTTTATGTTTGTCGATGGCGGCAAGCATTTCTTCTGGATTGAAAGAGGGGTGGCTCAGCGTCACAACGCAACCGCCATTCATCTGGTTGCCGAGCGCGGTCAACAGTCCGGTGCCGTGCATCAGAGGACAGGCGGGGATCATCTTGCCTGCAGGGCCCACTTCCTTGATGGCGGCTTGCAGTTCTTCTAGGGATTCAGGCACCGGTCCCAACCGGCGAAGGGCGTTCAACTGTGCTTCGCGCATATCGTCATGACGCCACATAACGCCCTTGGGCATGCCCGTTGTGCCGCCGGTATAGATAAAGAGCTGATCGTCCGGCGAGCGCTCGATGTCGAGCTGAGACCCGTCGCCGGTTGTTGCCAGGGTCTCGAATTCTTCAGCGAAGGAAGCGGTGGTGCCATCCTCCGTTACTTCGATAAAAGTTGTGACTTTTGTCAGCCGGTCTTTCAGTTCTTCGATGATGTGGCGGAACTCAGATCCATAGACAACGGTCTGTGCATCGGAGTTATCGAAAATGTAGAAGACTTCGTCAGCCGTGTAGCGATAGTTGACATTTACATGGGTCATCCGCGCTTTGAAGCCGGTGGCGAGGGTCTCCATATATTCGGGACGGTTGCGCATATAGAAGGCGAGTTTGTCGCCGGGCTTGGCGCCGCGCTCAATGAGCCCGCGTGCAAGATTATTGGTGCGTTTGGTGGTTTCGCCCCAGGTGATCGTACGATCGCCATGGATCATTGCAGGTGCGTCTGCCGGCAGCATTGGCGCAATCGTGTCGAGTATATCGCCGTAGTTCCAGGCCATATGGTCCTCCCCGTATCAGTGTGTGCGGGCCTTGTTCGCCCTTTGGGGCAAATATACCGCGCCATACGGGGAGGTCACGCGAAACCGTCAACTCAGGCAGGTGCGCCACGCTGCCGACGTTTCCAGGCGGCTAGGAGACGCACAAGGAATGCGCCAAAGACCAAGGATGACCCGACGATTCCTGCCAATAGAAGGGTGCCTGCAGGATCATCAACCTCGCGGTCGAATATCCGCCCCAAATAGGTGAAGAGGAAAACAAACCAGAGGGTATGAAGCCCGGCCTTGTGTAGCCGATTCCAGTTGACGCCTAAGGCTTTCACGCACTGATCATTTGATGTTGCCGCCATGGCGAACATAAGCGCATAGGCTAGGCCGCCCCCAAGCATCACGGTTAAGTCAGGTGCCTCGCCGATGAAGATGAACAAGCTCGTTAGGGCGGCGAGATGGGTCGTATGGGCGATTGCAAATGAGAGGCCCAGATAACGCCGGTTTCTCATCAACCAGCGGGAGCTCTCTGAACGCCAGAGAATGAGGAGGGGACCTGCGAGGTAAGTCAGCAAGAAGAGAGGAAAGCTCACGCGAACGGTGTACCGTGTGGCGAGCTGCCAGCCGGTTTCGCTTATCCCATGGTAGGCTAAAGGGGCAATGACCGTTGCCAGGGATGCGAAAGCTGTGACTCCGAAAAGCCAGTAAGGCACCTGTTTCATTGCGGCAGACATTTTTCAACCTTTCCCAGAGTCAATTCATACAGCTTGTATGAATTCGATCGTGTATAGTTGCTTCGAGAATTTCATACAAGCTGTATTTTTTTATGAGCGCCCCCGCCAAAAAACCCTCGCGCAACCACACCAAACTGCTGAAAGCCGCTCGCGCCCTTTTTGTCTCCAAGGGATATGCCCAGACAGGGACAGAGGAGATTGTCGCTCGCGCCGGTGTGACCCGTGGGGCTCTCTATCACCAGTTTTCGGACAAAAAAGATCTCTTTAGGGCGCTTTTCCTCGACATGTTGAATGAGGTAGCGCTGGAACTGTTTGAGAAAACGATGGATGAGATTGAGCACGACCGGGAAGACCTGGTTGTGGGCACGCGCGTCCTACTTGATCTCTACAGCCGCGATGACATCAAGCAGGTGATCCTGCTCGACGGTCCGGCGGTACTGGGTTGGGAAGAGTGGAGAGACCTTCAGGAACCGCTCAATAAGGCGCTGGTGACCCATTCTCTCGAACATCTTGTGGATGAGGGCATATTGCCGAAGCAGCCGCTGGAGCCCCTGGCCGATCTTATTGGTGGGTCGCTCATGCAGGCGGGCCTTGCGATTGCCAATGCGGATGATCCTAAGGCGGCGCGGTGGGTTTATGCGAAGAGTCTCGAAGCGCTGTTGGCACCCATTGCAACACCAAAGGAACGCCCTGAGTAACAGGGTCAGCAACCGGCAGGTTCACCCACAGTGCAAAACAGCGTGTTGTCTGCGAGTAGGATCGGCGCTCCGTCCACAGTCAGGCGTTCGATTGCTGCGTGGAACTCTTTGTCCACGCGAATTGCCGTGTTGGGGTTAAAGCGGTCGTCAAAGGGAAACCCGGTCTGGTGAACGACCGGGTTAAATCGGGTTGAGTTGACCGCGATCGTGAACACTTCTGTTTGTGTTCGAAGCAGGAGGGGTCCGCCGGACCACCCGGACATCATATCGCAATCATGGTTGAAGACCCGCGAGTCACCGAAATTGTGGCTGCCGCTTCTTTTAAATCGGGGGCCGCAGTTTTCAGAAATGAGCATGGGCAAGCTTTCGCCATTATGTCCTGCGAGTTGGATGCGGGCGCCGGCGCTGCGGTGGGTTTCTATGTCGGCAAGGTCAACTGACAAAGGCAAGGGAAGCGGCGTGGTGCTGGCAACGCGCCCTTCGACGACCGCTACTGCCCAGTCATCGTTCCACCCTTTGCCAGGCGTTGATGTGCCGGTCATGACATATTTGATGGGCAGCGCCTGCGTTGGATCACCTTCCGGCAGGAAAGAACAATCCTGCCAGCGATCTCCGTCCTTGGTGAAGAAGGCGTGGGCAACGGTAGTGATCACTTCATGTCTGCGGTTTGGGCTGGCTTCGCGGGTTGTGATGAGGCTCGCTGTCGGAATGCGCTTTGTGTCGGTGCAGGCAATTATGCCGACGAAACTCATCTGATCTTCTGGTGTGATCAGCCGCCGGTCGTCGGTTTCAAATACGTTTGCGGAAGCCGGGGGTGCGGGGGCAAGCAAGAACGAGGTTGCAGCAACCAAGGCAATGGCGAGGCTGTTGCGCCATTGAGAACCCCGTTCCGAATCCGACCGTTCCACACGCATGGAATGACCTAGCCCCATGGTGACGTTGGGGAAGAGTCTAGCATGGGATTGGTAAATAAAAAGGGGCGGTCCCCGGAAGGACCGCCCCGGTTACGAAATTGTGATCGCCTATTCAGCGGCAGTCATGTTGTCGAGTGACATGTATTTATTGGTATTGCCGTTCAGTTCACGGAGATATTTGATCCCCTCCTCGGCAATGTCGTCGCCGACCATACGGTCACCTTCTTTATGAAGCTCTTTCATATCAATGAAGGCGGCATAGTTGGCGGACGTGCGGTCGGTGATCACACCGGCTTTCAGAAGGGTCTTGATGAGAACACGGAAGATATTGGTTGCTTCCATCATGTCTTCGCGGACGGCGGCATCTGTCATTGCTTCCATGAAGGCGCCTTGAACCCATTCCCAATCCAGACCGACAGCTGCATAGATGTGTTTTTTCTGTTCCGGGCTCCCCAGGTTATAGAGAAGGACCTGGAAGACCTCCCACGCCCAGTCTTCAATCTGGTTGCGTTCATGATCAGACAGTTTCGGAATGGTTCGGTCTGCCCAGATCTTTCCAAATTTATGGTGGAACGCTTCGTCGGTCATGGTGAGCTGCATGAGTCTGGTCATGAGCGGATCATTGGACTGCTTGTAGAAAGTTGCGAAGGCGCCCATGGCCAGACCTTCAACGAGCATTTGCATGCCAACGATTTTCTTCCATACGAGGGGAGAGACAACAAGCTCTGTCAGCAGGTCGCCGAGTGCGGGTCCAACAGGCACGGGCTTGCCCCATCTGGCTTTGATGTAATTGGAAAAACCGGCGACATGACGGGCTTCTTCGCGGGTTTGGTTCGCCGCATATTCCTGCGCGCCTGGATCTTTCAGGATGTGGCAGAGGCTCGCGGAGAGGGCCAACGCCCCTTGCTCGCCATGCAGGATGGATGAGAGCGACCATTGCACATCGAGGTTCACGAGTTTGATGCGTTGTTTTTCATCCAGCTTGTCATTAACCGCAGTCTGCAATTCTGCGAGGCCGATTGGGTCCACGAGATACTCGTTTTCCATATCGAATGGCTGGCTGAAGTCGACAAATTTCGGATCCTGCGGGTCCCAGAAATGATCGTGGGTCGCTGAAATGATTTTGTCGAATGCTGTTGAGCGGTTGCCGTACCTCTCAACTTCCATCATTGCCGGAAAATCATCCGGCGCGACGGCTTCATAGGCACTATCAACTGTGATGTTCGTCTGCTCAGTAGACATGGCTCTCCTCCAAGGCGATCTACGGGACTTTCGTGGAAGCCAGCCTAGCCGGAAAACGCAACGGAAAGCAAAAAGATGACGCCGCAGTCACTTTTTGGACGTTTTACTCGCCTCGTATGAGACTTGGACGGCGGATGGCATCCAATGGCAGGATTTTCGCGAGGCTTTCAGGGCTTGGCGCGTTCTCGTCCTGGCCAGGGCCTCGATAGAGTTCATGGGTCTCCCGCCTACGGTCCGGCCCCAAATAGGTCGGTGTTCTGACAAAAAAGCTAGGGTTGCTCACTATGGCAACCAGACGCTCATAGAGGGTCTGCCACGAAACAGGTTTTGCCAAATATTCGGTGACCCCGCTGGCCCGCGCTTTTTCGACACGTGCTTTTTCCAGATGGCCGGACAACATGATGATGGGCACATAGGGGGTCGGATTGTCGGGAGCGGTGCGAATACGGTTTGTGAGCTCGTACCCATCAATCGGGGCCATAGCGCCGTCGGTTATGACGATATCCGGGGCTGTCTCCATGTAGAGAGCAAATCCCTTGTCGCCATCTTCCGCGATGTGAATGTCGGTGATGCTCATTGCCTCCAGAAGAGCCTGGAGCAGCGTCCGCATTTGCTCGCTGTCTTCCACAATGAGAACTCTGAGTGGCGCAAGGCTGGTCTCAATCATCGTCTCAACCTCCCCAGCTTTTGTTGGTTGAAGACTGACTGATGGAACTCTGTGGCGCATTTGACCCATCGTCGAGTCGCCGCAGAACCAGGTGGGCAAAGGCACCGTCCGGTTCCGGGGTCAGATTGGCCACGTGATTGAGTGCATCAATATGACCTTCTATGGCTGGCATCTCATCTGGTGTCTGATCGAAGTGTGCACAAATTCTGCTTGCGATTTGGCCAGACAGTGGACGCCCGAATGTGCCTGCAACGCCGCGGATATCATGGGCAATTTCGTAGATCATCTCTCGGGTGTTTCGCGCGCCCGATTTCCAATCTATGTAGGCTTGTTCCAGGTTTGAAATATGCTTCCGCAGGACCTGAGTGTAGTCGTGCTCAAGCACGGACACGACATCGCTGATGCGGTTAAGGATGCGGGGGTCCATGCGCATATGAGCACCATCGGTCACGAGGCCTTTGGCCTCTACAATCGATGGAACAGGAACGACTTCTGGTGGCCCACCTAAAAGGGGCTCTGTCGCGACATCCGACTTTTGTTGCATCCCAAATCTTCCCCTGGCCCGAAAACATCCCCGAAAACGTCCCTTGGCCGGATCCGGCCAACTACTGGGCATGGACGAAGGTTATAGTCTTAAGGTTAAGATTCTGTCGGGAAGCGTGGTTGATGAAGCGTTAATCTGAGGCCTCTAGTGGCCGGCGCCGGTCGGTTTTGTTGCCTGAGCTGCATCCGGACCGAAATCCTGATCCAGGCGGGCCAGACGTTCTGCTAGCACGGCCGAGCTGTCGGCAAATAGGTCGGCGATGCGCGAGGCTGTACGCCGGGCCGCTTCCACTTCGGCGATGGTACGCTCGATCTCAACCTGGCTCGCAAACTCTTCTCGGGGCGATGTGAGGTCAAGGCCTTCAGCATCGGTCGTCAGATTGGCAACATGAAGGGCCACATGTGAGCGGTCCTCGGAGTCGAGTTTGATCTCGTAGGTGCTTCGTGCGCCGTTGAGCAGGTTCATGCCATTGTGCTCTGCGCGCTCAATCGTTTCCGAAATCGTGTGGAGCAGGGTGAGATAGCGGTTGGCGATCAATGCTCGGCGACCGGGGCTTTCCGTTTCGCGCGCCGTTGCTGTGAGCAATTCCGCTTCGACCAGTAAATCAGCGACTGTGTCGATGGCGAGGATCGCCGTCTCTACCGTGTTGAGAGCTGTGGCAATTTCCGCTCCCGCTTTCGCGATCTTTGGCGGTGCGCCTGTCGCGAGGCTTTTCATCACGCGCGTGACGGCTTCGCCGCTGGGAACTGCAGGCACGACTGTCTCGGCGGGTTTTCCCCGCTTGCCGACAAGTTTGCTGATGAGCCCCATATCCGTCATTCCTTTGTCGCCGTAGTCCGTTTGGACCTAGAGCGAATTGTGTTGGATAGACGGTAATTGCAGCAGAGTTTACAGTTTATGAACAAACCATCCCGGTAAGGCCCCGTTTACATGCGATTCCTGGTCCGCTTCTTTCCTCTTGCCCGTTTCTTTCTGCAAGTTTACTGGCGTTTTCGGCGTCCTTTAACCGCTGGGGCGCGGGTGATGGTCATAGACGAAAAGGATAGGGTGTTACTGGTGCGGCACACCTATATGCCGGGCTGGTTCCTGCCTGGCGGCGGTGTGGACAGAGGCGAGACCATGCGTGCGGCGGCGGAACGGGAGCTCAGAGAAGAAGTGGGCGTGACGCCAAAGGACGATCTTGCCTTCTTCGGTCTCTACGCCAATTTTGCGGAATACAAATCAGACCATGTCTCGCTGTTCACCCTGCGTGCATTTGAGATGCAAGCCCGACCGAACAGGGAGATTGCTGAGTTCGGCTTTTTCGCAGTAGATGCGCTACCGCCCGAGACCAGCAAGGCAACCCGTGGCCGTATTAGCGAGGTCATGGAAGGTCTGCCGCCGTCCGACTATTGGGCGGTCGATTGATCCATCGGAATATCGCACCAGTCAGGCAGAAATTGTCGGGCGCTTGTCCCGCCAGGGTTTTGCCTCTTCCAGCTGGGAGGCGAGGCGGATGAGCGTTGCATCTTCTCCGAAACGGGCTGTGAACATGACACCCACCGGCAGACCGTCTGGCGTCCAGTGCAAGGGCACTGACATGGAAGGCTGGCCGGTCATGTTGAAGAGGCCGGCATAGGGCATGATCTTGCCGAGGTTTGCGAGATAGGTGCCGACATCTTCCGTCATCATGTCGAGCACACCCAGTTTAGGCGGTGGGGTGCCCAGCACGGGACAGAGATAAATGTCATGGGACTGCATGAAAGTCCCCATGAGGCGGCCCATCTGGTGAATGAAGAGCGTCGCCGCCGCATAGTCCGTGCTCGTGCGGTCTTTCGCAGCGCTGGCCATCAGCCAGGTCACGTGTTCTACGTCGTTTTCTGTTAGGTCCCGTCCGAGCGCTTCGCCGCGTTGCGCGA
The DNA here is from genome assembly GCA_965248405.1 of Parvibaculaceae bacterium. Classification (GTDB taxonomy): domain Bacteria; phylum Pseudomonadota; class Alphaproteobacteria; order Parvibaculales; family Parvibaculaceae; genus Mf105b01. Next base: position 2,414,432 of record OZ252104.1, on the reverse strand, counting down.
GCGTTAGCGCGACATTGGCGCCGATGATAGTGGCCTGCGCATTGCCCATGGCTGCCGGATCGATGGCGGGGGCCGCTTCGACCACATCATGGCCAAGTGACTCGCAGAGTTTCGCGGTTTCCAGAATGGACTTTTCGACTTCCGGGTCCGGTTGTGTGCCATCGCTGCGTTTGGTGTTGAACGCGATGCGCAGCTTGCCCGTTGGGGCGCCTACTTCTGCGAGGAAGGGCCGCTCCGGTTCGGGAGGAAGGTAGGGGTCGCCCGGCGCCATTCCGGTTGTGGCATCGAGCAGTGCGGCGCTGTCGCGCACTGTCTTTGATACGCAGTGGCTGATGGACATGCCTGCCCAGCCTTCACCGCGGTCGGGGCCTGCCGGTGTCCGTCCTCTTGTGGGCTTCAAGCCAAACAGGCCGCAGGCAGATGCTGGAATTCGAATAGACCCGCCGCCATCTGACGCATTTGCCAAAGGTAGAATGCCGGCCGCAACCGCGGCAGCTGCCCCACCCGAGGAGCCGCCCGGCGAGTGGTCGGGGTTCCATGGATTGAGTGTGGGGCCATAGAGACGCGGTTCGGTTGTGCCGGTGAGGCCCAGTTCAGGCGAGTTGGTTTTCCCGAAGAGCACGAGACCGGCCTCAAGATAGCGGTCCGTGAGGGTTGTGTTGTGATCGGCGACATAGCCTTCCCAGGCTCCTGACCCATAAGTCGTGACGGTTCCCTCCCAAAGCAGGTGGAGGTCTTTCAGAAGAAAGGGCACCCCTTTGAAGGGACCGTCCGGCAGACCATCGGATATGAGTTTGCGGGCTTCGTCATAGTGTTTCAGGACGACAGCATTAATTTTTGGGTTGATGGCCTCCGTGCGCTCAATGGCTTCATCCAGCAGTTCGGTGGCCCTCACGTCACCATGTGCGACCCGCTCTGCTAGCCCTAAAGCGTCGTGATCCTCATATTCCTTGAAACTGCCCATGGCCCTCTCCCTCGTTTTTCTCAAGCTTACGGGGTGGGGCCTGATAAGTCACATTCTCGCGAGGTTACGGGGACGTAATCCTGATCGGTCATCTAGGGGCGTATCATGGGAGCATGTTTCATAAAGGAGATGACAAATGAAACAGCTTCCTTCTCTTCTCGCCGCTTCTGTGTTCCTGGCTTTGCCCCTGGGTGCCGCACAGGCCGCGCCGGAACTCACGAGCGATCAGTTGCGTTCCCTCAACAATGAACACACACGCATCGTGCGCCAGGCGCAGCGCGTTTGCTCTGTTGGGCCTTTTACGGGTGTGGTGCGGCGCAGTCAGGCTAATGGATGTATCGTTGGTGATGTAGAGCGTCATGTGAGATCGCTGGACGATGCGAATATGCTCATGTTTCATCGGACCATTCCGTTGAGATACCGGTACAGCGCCGATCGCAGCTTTGGGCTGGTTGAGCGCTATTTCCACTAGCTGCTCACGAAAGCCGCTTCAGTTTTACGGTGCTGGAGCGGCTTCATCTCGCGAACTGTACCTCGCGACAGATGACATCCTTGTGAGTGATCAGGATGTGATCAGTAATCTGATTGTTCGTTCCTATCTCCTTTGCAGACAAAAGGAGATAGATATGAAAAACAGTTTGATAGCTCTTGTGGGTATCGCCTCAGTGGCGCTTCCCTTTGGTGCCGCGCACGCGCAGTCCTCCATTTCAGGCGCAAGTCTGCAGTCGCTCAACGAGGCGCATACGCAAATTGTTCGCGAAGCAGAACGGGTTTGTACCGGCCTCAGTTTTGGATCGGGCGTTGGCAGCAATGGTGGAAGTTGTACGTTCGTTGATATTGAGCGTCAGATTCACTCTTCAGAGAATGCCGAGCTTTTGGCCTTCCATCAGCAACTGCCTTCTCGATATCGCTATAGCTCGGACCGCAGCTATGGTGAAGTGGAGCGGTACTTCCAATAAAAATAAAAAACCGCCGATGCATCGCTGCGTCGGCGGTTTTCTTGATGTTGGGGCGGTTGGCTTAGATCGGTTCCCAGGTAAACACTGAAGCTGTGTTCCCGAGATCGGTCATGTTGCCCTTCATGGCGGGGAAGCCGTGTGACAGGAGTGTTTCCGGCGTCCAGCCTTCCAGCCGTGTGATGCCGCGGACAGGACGGGGTTGGCTGAAGAGGAAAACCTCGTTGCCGCGTACTGAAAAGATCTGACCGCTTACGTCGCACTCTGGTGCGGAGAGACCGACGGCGAAGTTTGCTACCTGGTCAGCGCGCATCGCGTTTTTCATGCGATCCACGCGTTGGGCGGACGCTTCGTCTTTCACAGGGATGGTCGCGATCATGCGGGTCCAGGCGAAGGGTGCGATCACGTTTGACCGAACGTTCTTCATTGCGCCTTCCATGGCAATGATCCGAGACAGGCCGACAATGCCCATCTTCGCGGCCGCATAGTTGGCCTGCCCAATGTTCCCGATCAGGCCGGACGTGGAGGTGAAGAGGACATAGTTGCCTTCTTCCTGTTTACGGAAATGCTCCACAGACGCGCGGGTCATGTTGTAGGAGCCTTTCAGGTGCACCTCCAGAACGGAGTCCCAATCTTCATCAGGCATTTTGTGGAACATGCCGTCGCGCAGAATACCGGCAGGGCTGATAATGGTGTGAAGGCCGCCAAACTCATCCATGGCCTGCTGGATCATGTGTTCCGCGCCGCTTTTGACTGCAACACTGTCGGAGTTTACGACCGCTTCGCCACCTGCCGCTTTGATCTCATCGGCAACCTGTTGAGCGGGACCGGCACTGCCTTCATCGCCTCCGGCAACACCGCCGCCCAGATCGTTCACGACGACCTTGGCGCCCTGTTGCGCGGCGATCAGCGCGCATTCTTTCCCGATGCCGTTTGCCGCGCCGGTAACAAGCACAACTTTTCCGTCAAGCAATCCCATGGGTTATCTCCCTGTTCTTGTCCCTTGGTTGGCCGTTTCACTGGACGTGATATCTCACTGGACGTGATATCGGCTCCTTCATTGGCGCTGAAGCTACCTGAAGGGACTGGGCCGGGGCCAGCCTTTTCGCCACTTTATGATCTGCGGACATGCTTGCCGCAGCGAAACTCTGGGTGGCGCAGACGGTTTTTCTGGACGGACTGGTTTTTCCCTGCTACCTCACCTCCCTCAGGGCTGACCCAGGCCTTGAAGATGAGGAAGAGATGATGGTGGCGAAAGCCCAATTGCGACGACGACGTATCGAACGAGGGGTGAATTCCCTCGATGATCGTACGCGCGTGCCTGCCTTCCTCTAAACGGCTGGAGACAAGACCAGACAAGCGCTGCCCAAAAGCTTGCTGTTCTGTAGCCGTTTCGAAAGATTACTCTCATGGTATTCGACATTCTCCCGGAAACTCCGGCGCATGAAGCCGATATTGAAAATCTGCATGACCTGAGTTTTGGTCCAGGGCGCTTTGCCAAAACCGCTTATCGGATGCGCGAAGGGGTGCCTCCTGTTTCGTCTTTGAGCTTTGTTGCCTTCGCACAAAAGGATGGCGGGCCGCGCATGGTTGGCAGCATCCGGTTTTCCCCCCTCCTTATTGGTGGGGAGAAGGGGTTGCTGCTCGGGCCTCTGGCGATGGATCCGGCTGTCCGGGGGCAGGGGGGAGGACTTGAACTGATGCGCACCGCGCTCGATGCAGCGCGCGCCGAAGGACATCGGTTTGTTATCCTGGTCGGTGATGCGCCTTATTACGCTAAGGTCGGCTTTAAACAGGTGCCACCGGGGCAGATCACTCTGCCGGGGCCGGTCGACAAGACTCGTCTGCTCTATTGTGAGCTTGTGCCGGGTGCCTTCGACACTGTCTCCGGCATGGTTGAAAAGGGCGTTTAGGCCCGGTCTCTCGTCGCGTTATTTGCTTTCGCGGCGCCAGCCGAGCAGCAGCAGGCCGATCATCAAAGGCAGGGCGATCCAGGGAGAGAGCAGCGGCACCTGGGTCACGGCTTGCAGCACATAGCCGCCATTGCGTCTTAGCCCCGCCCATCTGTCACCGGCAGAATCTCGTCCGGGGCGAACGCTTCTCAGCGTCGGGGCGCGGCCCAATTCCTCGACCCAGAAGATTCCCCCACCATTCTCCGCAATCAGAGGTGCCAATGGAGCATCGGTCGCCCGGACATCTTTGAACTCGCGCGGGTTAGCCGGGCCGACAGCGGCAACTGCCTGCAGGCTTGAGTCCGCGACCTGATGAAGGCCGATCTCATCTGTTTCAATGCGCCCTGTAAACCGGCCGGGGGCGGTTTCCGAGAGAGTGAGAGTTTCTGTCTCTCCGGACGGCAGGGTCACGGTTACCTGTTCGGCCTCAGAGGCCATGGTCCGTCGTTCCACGGCGAGGGTTCCATCATCGCCGGTGGCCAGCAACCGTTCTTCTTCGAGGTCGGGCTCTTTCATCAGCCAATGAGCCAGACGGCGCAGCAATTCTGCCTGCGGCCCGCCGCCTTCGAAACCCCGCGCCCAAAGCCAGGCATGATCTGACAGCAATTGTGCGACCCGTCCGTCTCCCACGGTGTCGAGCACCATCAGCGGGCGTCCTTCCGGGCCTTCCATGACGGCTCGGCCTGACGTTTGTGCCGCTTCTATGAGGCGGAACCAGCGACCCCATTCAGGCGGGCTTGTGTCACCGCCGGGAAGGTCGGCGGTGACCGGGTGCCGGTTGCCCTCCTCGGTGAGGGTGGCTCTATAGCCCTGTTCGACAATCTGTCCTGTGGGTTGCGCGGGAAGAATGCCGGCGAGGGGTGTGCGGTAGATGGAGAAGGGTGAGGCGAAGGCAGGGCCTGCAGCGGCCAGAACGGCGCCGCCTTTTTCCACATAGCGGGCCACATTGCCGAGATAGACAATCGGCAGCACGCCGCGTCTGCGATAGCGGTCAAAAATAATGAGATCGAACTCATCAAGCTTTGCCGAGAAGAGTTCACGTGTCGGAAAGGCGATGAGCGACAGCTCAGAGATCGGTGTGCCGTCCTGTTTCTCTGGTGGACGGAGAATGGTGAAGTGTACCAGGTCCACGGACGGATCGGCCTTCAGGAGATTGCGCCATGTCCGCTCACCTGCGTGTGGCTCCCCCGACACGAGCAGCACGCGCAGCCTGTCGCGAATGCCGGTCATCACGAGGGTCGCCCTGTTGTTCTGCTCGGTGAGTTCGTTGGCGAGGGGGCTTGCGATCACTTCCACATAGTTTTCACCCCCATGGGGCAGAGCCAGAGCTGTTGTGACGTCGTCGCCTGGCTTAACGCTCAGTTGATTGACGCGCTCGCCGTTCAGACGCACCTCAACACTGACGGATTGCTGCTCAGTTGTGCCTTCCTCATCCACGCGGAAGCGAATGGTGATCGGTTCGCCGACGATGCCGAAGCGGGTGGCTTCTTCAATGACCAGTTTCCGGTCTGGGGCTTGCGGATTGCCCACCAGGATGCCGTGCAAGGGCGCGTCGATGCCAAGTGCTTCAAGACTCGAAGGCGTGTCATGCACCTGGCCATCGCTGACGATAAGAACGCCTGCGAGGCGTTCGCGGGGAATGTCGGCTATGGCCCCATCAAGCGCGCTGAAGAGGGCTGTGCCACCGTCTCGTGCCGCCGTGTCACTTTCGACGACCCGTATGTCGAGGTCAGGTACAAGGTCCAACTGGCTCCGTAGGCGCTTGACGGCCTCGTCGCGGGTCTCCGACCTGTTGCCCAGTTTCATGCTGGTGCTTTTGTCGACAATCAGTACCGCGACGTCGTCGATCGGTTCACGGTCTTCTTCGCGAAGGGTGGGGTTGGTGAGAAGTGCTAGCAGCACCGCAAAAGCGGCTGTGCGGTAAAGCGTTCCGGGAGCTTTGAGATAGGCCGCCCCCAGGATTGAAGCCATTGCCAGAAGACCAAGGGCCATAAGCCATATGGGGGCAATAAGCGGGTCGGCAATCAGGCTCCAGCTCATGTCACTGTCCCAACCGTTCCAGAAGGGCAGGCAGGTGAACCTGATCTGCCTTGTAATTGCCGGTGAGCGCATACATGACGATGTTCACACCCGTGCGGACGGCGATCTCGCGCTGGCGTTCCCCGCCAGGAACAGCGGCGTAGAGCGCGCGGCCGGATGCATCACGGGCCCAGGCGCCGGCATAATCGTTTGATCCGATCAGGATGGCGGAGACTCCATCATTGCTGGTGGATGTGGCGCCGTCATCGCCACGCGCGCGCTCGATCCACAGATGGCCGCCATCCCAGCGTCCGGGAAAGTCCGCCAGCAGGTAAAAGGCTTTTGTGAGCACATGGGTGTCTGGAACGGGCTCAAGCGGTGGGATGTCCAATTGCTCAAGAAGATCGCGCAGCGCCTGGGTCGACTTTGTCGTGAGGCCTTGAATGGTGCGGTCCTGATCGCGTGTGTCGAAGAGGATGGTGCCCCCCTGGCGCATATAGGCCTCAATGCGCGCAAGACCCGCAGCGGAGACGTCCGGTTGGAATTCACTGATGGGCCAGTAGAGGAGTGGGAAAAAGGCGAGTTCGTCTTTCTCAATATTGACGCCAATGGGGGCACCTGGCTCCAGGGCCGTCCTGCGGCGCAGCATGTCGCTGAGCCCCTCAAGGCCTGCGCGGCTTAACTCATCCAACTCATTGTCGCCTGTCACGACATAGGCCAAATGGGTTTTAAGGACGGCGGCAAGAGCGGCGTCATCGTTCTCTGCGGCTTCAAGCCTGTCGGGCATGCCCGTGAGCAGGAGCGCCGCAAGAGCCATCATTGCAGGACGTGTTTTTGAGAAGTGCTGGCGTGACAGACGACCGCTCAATACCAGCGCTGCAACACCGTCTGCCAGTAACAAAAGAAAGGCTAGGACGAAGAGGGGCGGCTTCAGATTGACCTCACTGCCTTGCGTGAAGCTCCGCCGAGCGTCTATGCCCTCAAGACTGCCCAAGGGCGTCAGGATGGTGTCTGCGTTTGTGAGATTGAGTGCGCGCGCTGATCCTGCGTCTCCATAGAGTCCGGGCGGGTGGAGCGCGGACGGGTGCTGGGTTGCCATGTCTGCGCGCGGAATGGGCGTTGCCCATGCGGGGGGCGTTGTGAAGGTCCCATAAGCGTCAAGCATCAAGCGAGGAGCTAACGTGGCGCCTGTGGCCGCGTCTGCAGACACGGCGGTTCCCTGCGCAAGGTCCACCAGGCGCCGGAGCATATCAACATAGAGTCCGGACAGAGCAAGGTTTGACCAATCAGCATTGGCGGTCACATGAAAGAGCACGATCCATCCGTCTCCGTCCGCGCGCGCTGTCACGAGCGGTGTCCCGTCTTGCAGCTGAGCCCAGACGCGCCCGGTGAGCTTTCCGCGAGGGTCTGCAAGCACCTGTCTTTTGACGGTAACGTCATCCGGTACCGTGATGCCGGAGAAAGGGCTGTCCGAGCTGAACGGTGCCAGTGTCTGAGGTTCCGTCCAGGAGAGGGCGCCGCCAAGTTCGCGTCCACCGGACCGTAAGGGAACGGGAATGAGCGGGTCTGCCTGTGCTGCGAGGCGCGGACCTGCAAACCGCACGAGCACGCCGCCATTCTTGATCCATTCCGAGGTGATTTCGACGTCGGGTGGTGACAAGCGTCCCAGATCTGACAGCAGGAGCACAGAGAGCGGTTCCGATAGTAGCTGTGCTATGGGGCTTGCCTCTTCATCCTCCGCCCGTGGTGTGCGGACATCGACGAAGGGCTCAAGGGCCCGCTCCAGATAATAAAGATCGGACAGGAGTGGCTGGTCTTTGGCTGTGCCCGATACCATGCCGAGCGTGCGTCTGCGCCAGCGCTCATCTAAGACCAGAGTGCTCCCGGCGGTCGCATTGGCGGAGAGTGCGATCCGTGAGATTTCGTTACGAAGTTCCAGGGGTAGATTGAATGTTGCTTCTGTGCGCAAAGCGCCATCTGCAAATTCGAATGTGGCCCGGCCAAGCGGACGTCCATCTGCTGCAAAGGCCGTGACATCGCCCTGATGAAGAGCTGCTTGGTCTGCGCGAATAATGGGCACGGTTACCGCGCTGGTGCCAGTGGCCGGCGGCAGGAGCGCAAGGGCCTGATCACTTGGCAGAGGTTCAATGAGTTCAACGCTTGTGTTGAGCGACGAGAGATAGGATGCAAGCGTCTCGGCCTGACCATAATCCAAACCGTCTGAAATCCAGATAATCTGGCTGGGTGTTTCTGTCAGTGTTTGAAGCCTGGCGATCAGCGCTGAGCGATCGGGGCCGAGCGGTTGGGCCTCAAGAGCACCCAGCCGGCTTGTCGCCTCAGATGGTCCATCGAAGACGAGGCTCTCCGGGATCGCTTGCGGCGCAGATCCGACAATGGCGACCCGGCGATTGTCACGGCCTGCCTGCGTGATCAGGCTTTGTGCAAGCGATTGGCGTTTGGACCAGTCGGTCGCAGAGGCCCATCCATTGTCAACGATGAGGAGGAGCGGGCCTGAGCCTGAAATGCGTTCTGCCGGACGCCAAAGCGGAGAGCTTAGCGCGATGATGACAAGGGCCGCCAAGGTGAGCCGCAGCAGTAACAGCCAGAGGGGCGTGTGTGCGGGACTCTCCGTTTCCGGCACGAGCCCTAAGAGCAGGCGGATCGCCGGAAAGCGCACCCGTTGGGGCGCTGGCGGGGTCGCGCGCAGAAGCCACCAGATTACCGGCAGGCTGAGCAGGCCGATGAGGGCCCAGGGAGCGGCAAAGGCAAGAGGACCGAGCGACAGCATCAGGACCTCGCCATCTCTATCGCGTCAGGGGAGCCCGAGATCACGCCATAGAGCGACAGAAGAGCGCTGGTCGCTGACTGATCGGTCCGATGGGTGGCGAAGGACCAGCCGATAGAGCGCGCCATGTCTTTGAGTACTGCCTGATGGTTTGCAAGACGGTCCTGATAGGCCGTGCGAATGGATTCGGCGCGGCTCACCAGGAGTTTGAGATCTTCCTCAACGCCCTCGAATTCGGTGCGTCCGTCAAAAGGGAGGTCTGTTTCTGCCGGGTCAAGAACCTGGACAAGATGACCAGAAACGCCGGACCCGGCGAGCTGCCGCATGCGCTTAGAGAGAGTGTCCGTGGGATCAAGAAAGTCTCCGATAAGGACTATTGTGGCGTAGCGCGGCAGATCCTGGAGCGGCGGCAGGCCCGGCTGATCGCTGCTTTGGCTCCGCTCTCCCAGCCAATGATTGCTCAGACGATTAAGTCCCGTGCGTCCGCTGTTGGGCATTCCATCCTGTCCGAGCGCCGCAACGCGCTCTCCAGCCCGGGTCAGCAGGTTGGCAAGCGCAAGACCGATCACCAATGCCCGGTCGCGCTTGAGGCAGGGCGCGAAGTCTGAGCGGTAGGTCATGGACGCAGACTGATCGCACCAAAGCCACACGCTTTGGGAGGCATCCCATTCGTTCTCACGGACGAACAAATGTTGTGACCGGGCTGACTGCCGCCAATCAATGGCATTTGCTGTATCGCCGGTGTCGTAGCGCCGGTATTGCCAGAAGCTTTCGCCGGGCCCCGTGCGCCGGCGTCCATGGATGCCCTGTTCTACCGTATTTGCGACACGCTCCGCTTCGGCCATCAGCGGTGGCAATGTTGCCGCCAGCGATTGGGCTTCAGCGAAGGTGGTGGTGCCTGCACGGGCGGCGGACAGTTTGGCCATGGGGCGGTTTATCCAAGCCGTTTCGTTAGACGGTCGATGACGCCAGCGACGGTGACGCCTTCGGCCCGGGCGGCAAAGGTGAGCGCCATACGATGGCGCAGCACGGGCTCCGCCAGAGCCACCACATCGTCTATCGATGGCGCAAAGCGGGCATCCATGAGGGCACGAACGCGCACCGCCAGCATGAGCGCCTGGCTTGCGCGAGGGCCGGGTCCCCACGCCACATGTTCTGCGACTTCGGCGACTTCCCCTTCGTGGGGCCGTGCACTTCTGACAAGCTCCAGAATGGCGTCGACGACCTGGTCGCCAACGGGAATGCGCCGAACGAGGCGCTGGATTGTCTGAAGCTCGTCTGCCGTCAGGACCTGCTGGGCGCTTGCCTCGTCAGATCCCGTGGTCGCCAGCAGCATGCGGCGCTCCGCTTCCAGGTCCGGATAGTGCACGTCGATTTCCATGAGAAAGCGATCGAGCTGGGCTTCCGGCAAGGGATAGGTGCCTTCCTGTTCCAGCGGGTTCTGGGTCGCCAGAACGTGGAACGGTCGCGGCAGTTCGTGACGGTGTCCGGCAACCGTCACGTGATGTTCCTGCATGGCTTGCAGAAGGGCGGACTGGGTCCGGGGGCTCGCCCGGTTGATTTCATCTGCCATAAGAAGCTGACAGAAAACAGGACCGGGAATGAAGCGGAAGCTGCGCTTCCCGCCATCGCTCTCTTCGAGCACTTCGGAGCCGACAATGTCTGCGGGCATCAAATCCGGCGTAAACTGCACGCGCTTATCATCCAGCCCCAGAACGGTGCCCATCGTGTGCACCAGAAGGGTCTTGGCAAGACCGGGAACACCAACAAGCAGCGCATGGCCGCCAGCCAGAACCGTGATCAGCGTCTGATCAACGACCGGCTCCTGCCCATAGATGATCTCGCCAATAGCGGATTTGGCACGGGCAATCTTCTCGCCTGCGGCTTCAATTTCTTTGACGACGTCGCCGCCTTCTTCACTGACTGTCTGCATTGCCCTACATATATGCTTGCGTGAGACGGGAATAAGGCCCGGCACGGGGGAATCGGTGGCTTTATGCCTTCTGGCCTCAAGTTTAGCGGGACTCGTGTCTGCTTTGTGACCGCCAATTCCGCCATTTTGGTCATTTAGAGGGTCATTATGGCCCGGCTTGGGCCGTTGGGGATACTTTCCTCCCCATGACAAGATTGTGAGAAAGCGGGTTTTTTGATGTCTGAGAGCAAAAAAACGGGAAATGGGAGCTCCGCCGATGGTGCGGCACGGGCACCGACCGAAGTTCTCAAGGGCTTGGGCGCGGCGCAGGCTGCAGGGGAAAAGGCGCGCGGGTTGCCACCGGTCCACTTGTGGAACCCGCCTTTCTGCGGCGATCTCGATATGCGGATCAAACGGGACGGCAGCTGGCACTATCTGGGTTCGCCTATTGGCCGTGAACGGTTGGTGCGGCTCTTTTCGACCGTCTTGCGCAAAGACGATGATGATTATTTCCTCGTGACCCCGGTGGAGAAGATCGGGATCACGGTCGACGATGTGCCGTTTCTGGCCGTTGCCATGAAAGTGGAGGGAGAGGGGACATCTCAGGTGCTCTCCTTTGAGACCAGTGTCGGGGACAGCGTCACCGTCGATGCGGAACATCCTATGCGCTTTGAAGTGGATGCGGAGACAGGGGAACCCGCGCCCTACGTTCTTGTAAGGGCCCGGTTGGAAGCGCTTATCAACCGTGCTGTTTTCTATGACCTTGTCGAACTGGGTGTCGAAGAAGAAGTGGATGGTGCCCGCTGGTTCGGTGTTTGGAGCTCGGGCGATTTCTACAAGTTCATGCCTGCGGGCGAGTTGGTGGCCTGACTTTCATGGACGATTACAAAGAGCGCATTCTTGCCAGCATTGATGTGGACATGCCGTCGCTCGACCGCATTCTTGAACCGACCGGTGCCGGTGTGCGGGGCGACAAGGATTTAAACCCGGACGATTGGGTTGATCCGAAAGACCGGGCTGACCTTCGGCTTGCGGCGGTGCTTGTGCCGATCATCGAACATGAAGCCGGTCCGACAGTGCTGCTGACGCGCCGCGCAGACCATCTGAATTCCCATTCGGGTCAGGTGGCTTTTCCAGGGGGCAAGGTTGAGCCGGGAGAAACGCCCGTTGAGGGCGCGCTTCGGGAAGCGGAAGAGGAGGTCGGACTTGACCGGTCTTTCGTGGACGTTGCCGGTTTCCTCAATCCGTATGAAACAGGCACAGGCTTTCGTATCCTGCCTGTGATTTCGTTTGTGCGGACGGGATTTACGCTGACGTCTGACCCGGGTGAGGTGGCAGAAATCTTCGAAGTGCCGCTAGGCTTTCTCATGAACGTGGATAACCACGAACGCCATAGTGTTTTCTGGCGCGGAAAGCGGCGGGCTTATTATGCAATGCCCTATCAGGGTCACTATATATGGGGCGCAACAGCCGGTATGATCCGGAACCTGCATGATAGATTGCAAAAAGGGACTCAAGCTGAATGGCGCGCTTCCTGATTAACTTCCTCTTCTTCCTTCTGCCTTTTGCGACCTATTGGGTCTTTATCCTCATTTCCCGCAAGGCTGAAGACCGTCCGGATTTGAAATGGAGTGAAGCGCCTTTCGGTTGGTTGATTGTTGCCGGTTTAGCTCTGGGTGTTGGAAGCATGCTGGTTGCAGGGATCTACACGGCTAATACAGCCGGCACCGAGTATGAACCTGCACGCCTGATCGACGGTGAAATTCAACGCGGAACCGTGGAGTAAAACCACGGGGCTCAATAACTCCATAGGAGCAGATGATGAGTGACAAAAAGCGGGGCGAACTCGCTGTCCATGATTGGTTGAAGAACGATGCGACCCAAGCGGTGATGAAAGCGCTGGGGGGCGCGAACGGTCAGGCCCGGTTCGTTGGCGGGTGTGTGCGCAATGCGCTTTTGATGGAGCCGGTAAGCGATGTTGATATCGCAACCGTTCATGGGCCGGCTGAAGCAACGACGCTTCTGGAGGCGGCAGGTATCAAAGTTGTTCCCACCGGGTTTGACCACGGCACTGTGACGGCAGTGCTCGACGGCAGACATTTTGAAGTGACGACCTTGCGGGTTGATGTGGCGACGGATGGCAGGCGGGCGGATGTCGCCTTCACAAACGACTGGGTGGAGGATGCGAAACGCCGCGACTTCACCATGAATGCGCTCTATGCGGACATGGATGGGACTGTGCATGACCCGCTTGGGGGCCGTGATGATTTGCAGGCGCGGCTGGTGCGGTTTATCGGCGACCCTCATGACCGGATCCGCGAAGACTATCTGCGCATTCTGCGGTTCTTCCGCTTTCACGCCCATTATGGAGCGGGCGACCCCGATGCGGCAGGCCTCAAGGCCTGTGCTGAAGAGAGTAAAGGTCTGGCGCAATTGTCTGCGGAGCGGGTGCAGGCAGAGCTGCTGAAGCTTCTGGGGGCCGATGAAGCGGGGGATGCTCTTCGGCAGATGGCGGCTACGGGAATTCTGGCGCTGGTGTTGCCGGAGGCGACGCGTCTCGACCGGCTGGAGGCGGTAGTGAGTATTGAGGCGAACCAGCTTTTCACCTCCGACCCTGTGTTGCGCCTCTCAAGTGCGCTGGAACTTGATGGAGACGGCGTCGAGGCCCTGGCGGCGCGGCTCAGACTTTCCAAGAAAGACAGAGATCGCATCAAGGATATGCAGACGGATGACACAAAGATCGTCTGTTATCTCTCCGTGCGCGAAGTGCACAAAGCGCTCTACCTTATGGGCGTGCAATGTTTCAAAGATCGGGTGATGCTCGGTTGGGCCATGGACAAAAAGGGGGCCAATGCCATGCAGTGGCGCGCGCTGCTCGCGATTGCGGACAGTTGGGAGCGTCCGAAGCTGGGTCTCACCGGATCGATGATGAAGGCAGCGGGTGTTCCGGAAGGACCTGAGATGAGCCGCGTCTATAAGGAAGTCGAGGAATGGTGGGTCGATGCCGGGTTCATTGAGGATGAATTCTCGATCATTGAGCGATTGAAGGCTGTTGTTCAGGCGACGGTGTATTGAGCCGTGAGCGACGGGTCGGTTTTCTCTCTTGAAGGCAAGACGGCGCTTGTGACCGGTGCCACTCAAGGGCTTGGCTTTGAGATTGCCAAGGCACTGGGCCAGGCTGGTGCGCGTGTTCTGCTGAACGGGCGGGATGGGCCAAGGGCAGAGGCCGCTGCCGAAACACTCAGGTCTTTCGGGAATGTGCAGGCTCTGGCCTTTGACGTGGCAGACGAAGCTGCCGTCGCTGCAGCGTTCGAGAGGCTTGGTGCGGAGGAGCTTGATATCCTCGTGAACAATGTCGGGCTTCGCGACCGGCGGTCTCTCGACGAGCACTCTCTCGAGGATGTGCGTACCTTACTCAATGTGAACCTTGTGGCGCCCTTTGACCTGTCCCGGCGGGCGGCGGCGCTCATGGGCGAGGGCGGACGCATCATCAATATCACCTCCATTGCCGGACCGCTTTCGAACAAGGGGGATACGCCCTACACGATTGCCAAGGGCGGGCTCGAGGCTCTCACTCGTGCATTGGCGGCGGAGCTGGGGGAACGGCAAATCACGGTGAACGCAATTGCGCCAGGTTTCTTTGCGACAGAGCGCAATGAAGAGATGGTGTCAGATCCCTCGATTGATGAATGGCTTCAAAAGCGCACGAGTTTGGGTCGTTGGGCGCGTCCGCAAGAAATTGGCGGCGCGGCAGTCTTTCTCGCGTCAGATGCGGCCTCCTATGTCACCGGCCATGTGCTCTTTGTGGATGGTGGCTACGCCGCGCATTTTTAATCTGCTTTGCGGCAGGTTTGTCGCGTCGTTTTTGAACAGGTGGAGTGCGAGTTGTGAATGGTATGTTTTCATGCCAGTCTTTCATCATGAAACAGTTCGTTTCCATCGTTCTGATGGCCGTTATGGTCTGTCTGGCTCCGGCATTGGCTTTCGAAGACCGTGAGGAGCTTTCGCCGACCGAAAGCGTGTTCGATTTGTCTGAGACACAAATCGATTTGGTGCGGTTGGAGCGTGTTGTTTACGGCCATTGTCAGTCTCAGATTGCTTACATCGTTTCCGGCCATTTAGAGCATTGTGTGAGCAATGGCGGCCAAATCCTATTCAAGGTGCAGGACAGAGTGTCTTTTGAGCAATGGCTGGATCGGACGGAGTTCGTCGACAGAACCAATGCCTATGTCGGAAAGAGCTCTTTCCGCAAACGTAATTTTAGCCAGGGACCTGGTCTCTATGACTATGTAGAAACCAGGGAGGAGACTTGCCTGGCGTTTTACATCAATACGGGTCGACGTGCCCGTGTGCAGTTAACGCGACCCGCTACCTATGAGCTTTTTGTTGGCATTCACTGTTTACCGCACCTTATGGGCGTGGAGGAAATCCTGCTCGCTGACGTCAATGCGGTGCGACTAAGGCGTTAGATGCAGTTTCAAGGTCCATTCACCTCATGGGGTGTTGAATGGAGAATTGAAGGCACGTCACTACTGGCATGCGGACAGAACGCCATGCCTCCGTCATGGTGCCTATCATGCCGGTTCAGGTCAGATGAACGATCTCGGCATTCGCAGCTTCCTGAAGCGCTTGCGGGGCAATTTCCATCTCCAGCCCGTACGCGCCGCCGCTTGTGTAGATGGTCTCGAAATCCGTTGCGCTGGCATCGATGAATGTCGGCAGTTTTTTCTTCTGACCAAGGGGTGAACAGGCCCCCATCTGGTAGCCGGTGGTTTTGATGGCAACGGTTTTGTCCGCGAGATCAATCCGTTTCGTCTTCAGATGCCGTGCGAGGGACTTACGGTTGAGATCGTGGGTTGCCGGCACGACGGCGCAGTAGAGGTTTTTCGCATCGTCCGTAACGATGAGTGTTTTGAAAAGGCGCGCGGGGTCAATGCCACTTGCCGTCGCCATCTCCAGCGCGGATGATTTAGTGTCGGTGGCGACACCGATTTTATGGAAGCGGGCGTCAATGCTGTTGAGACGGATATAGCGCTCTGCAGCGGTTTCGTTCTTCGCCATTAGTTCACGGCCATTTCACCTCAGGCGGCATGGAGGAGAGGATGGAGTCCACATTACCGCCGGTCTTCAGGCCGAAGGTCGTCCCCCGGTCATAGAGCAGATTGAATTCCACATAACGCCCGCGGCGAACAAGCTGTTCTTCGCGGTCCCCTTCGGTCCAGGGTTCATCTATGTGACGGTGCACCAATGTCGGATAGATGTCGCGGAAGGCGCGGCCCACATCCTGGGTGAAGGCAAAGTCCTTGTCCCAGTCGCCCGTATTGTGTCGATCATAAAAGATGCCGCCAATGCCGCGCGGTTCGTTCCGGTGAGGCAGGTAGAAATATTCATCGCACCATTTTTTGAAACGGTCGTAGTAGTCACTTCCATGGGCGTCGCACGGGGCTTTCATGGCCGCGTGGAAATCCATTGTGTCTTTATGTTCCTGGGTGCGGTTGCGATCAAGCACAGGCGTTAAGTCCGCGCCGCCGCCAAACCACCATTTGGTGGTGACAATCATGCGGGTGTTCATGTGCACTGCCGGCACGTTCGGATTCTGCGGATGGGCAATTAGCGAAATGCCGCTCGCCCAAAAACGAGGGTCTTCGTCGGCGCCAGGAATCTGCGCGCGAAACTCTTCAGAGAATTCGCCGAAGACCGTTGATGTGTGAACGCCCACTTTTTCAAAGACGCGGCCTTTCATGACGGACATGACGCCGCCGCCTTTTTCTTCCCCCGCCTCGCCACGGTTCCAGGGTGTGCGTTCGAAGCGGCCAGCGGGCCGGTCCGCGAAGGTGCCTGTCAGCTCATCTTCGAGCTTTTCGTAGGACGCACAAATCTCGTCGCGAAGGGATTGAAACCAGGTTTCGGCTTTGGTCTTGGCGGCGTCGATGTCCATGTTCACTCTGTCTTTGTGGCGCCCTTCTGATGATTTGGCCCAATGATTTGGGTCAAGGCGCGGTGGGCGGTCAAATTCTACGCTGGCGCACAATATGTCGGTGTGACTCAAAACTGAAGTATCTCATGACCCGTTCCTCGCTTTCCCTTGCCCTGAAGTATGACCGGCCGGTGCCGCGTTATACGAGTTACCCCACGGCTCCGCATTTTTCGGATGGTGTTGGCGAGGAGGCATATCGGCGCTGGTTGGCGGAGCTTGATCCGGCGAAGCCCCTGTCGCTTTACTTTCATGTGCCTTTTTGCGCGGCCATGTGCTGGTTCTGCGGCTGCAACACCAAGATTGTCGCTCGGTACGATCCTGTCGCTTCTTATGTGGACCATGTCTTGAAGGAAATTGAGCTTGTGGCGGATGCGCTGCCCGTGCGCTTTCCTGTTGCCCATGTGCATTGGGGGGGAGGGAGTCCCACCATGTTGACGCCTGAGGATTGGGCGCGGATGGTGGCAAAGCTGAACGCTCATTTCGATTTAACTGAGGATGTGGAACTCGCGGTGGAGCTCGACCCGCGCACGGCTACTGAGGACTATGTGCGTGCACTGGCAGATGCCGGCGTGAGCCGGGTCAGCATCGGCGTGCAGGATTTTGACGAGCGGGTGCAGAAGGCGATTAACCGAATTCAGCCCTATGACATGACAGCTCAGGTGGTGAGCTGGCTTCAAGAGGCCGGGATCACCGCGATCAATATGGACCTCATGTATGGGCTTCCGCACCAGACCGTGGCGAGCGTGATTGATCAGGTGGATCTGGCGGTGTCGCTGGAGCCGCAACGGGTCGCACTTTTTGGCTACGCCCATGTGCCCTGGATGAAGACGCATCAGAAAATGATTGATGAGGCTACGCTCCCGGATGCGGAGGCCCGTTTCGCCCAGTTTGAGGTGGCCCGAGCGCGGCTCATTGAGCTGGGTTACGTGGCAGTGGGGTTTGATCATTTCGCTCTACCCGATGACTCCCTCGCGGGCGAGGGGGTTCACCGGAATTTCCAGGGCTACACAAGTGATGATGCGGAGACACTGATCGGGCTTGGTGCCTCGTCGATCGGGTCCCTGCCTCAAGGTTACGTGCAGAATCAGCCGTCGCTCGCCTCATATAAGGAGGCGGTGCAGGCGGGACATTTGCCTGTGGTGAAAGGCCGGGCTTTAAGCGAGGATGACCGCGAGCGCCGGGATATCATCAATGACCTGATGTGCTCGCTCAGAGCCGACCTTGCGGGTGGACGGGATCATTACGCACAAGAGCTGAAACGTCTTGAGCCGCTTATGGATGACGGGCTTGTCGAGTTGCAGGGGGACCGGCTTGTGGTCACAGAAGAAGGGCGTCCACTGGTCCGGGTGGCTGCGGCTGCGTTCGACAGTTATCTCGCCAGCGGGGCCGGACGGCACTCAAAAGCCGTTTAGCCTAAGGTGACGCTAGGGAAGCTTCCTAATTGCCGCAATGCTTCGCCGGTAACCATGGCGCAGGCAGAAGAGACATTGAGGGACCTGGCCCCTTCGGCCATGGGAATGAAGAGGCGTGCATCCGCTCGTTCATGGACATGGGTAGGCACGCCTGCGCTCTCCCGGCCCATAAGGAGAATGTCGTGCTCTCCAAAGGCGAAGTCCTGGTAGGGTTCTGCCGACGCCGTGGTCATAAGGATCAGGCGGGCATGGGCAGGCAGATTCTCCAGATAGAGCTCCCACGAATCGAAACGGTGCATGGCGGCGATGGTCAAATAGTCCAATCCGGCCCGCTTCAGGCCTCTGTCTGACAGGGGGAAGCCGCAGGGCTCTATGATATCCACAGGCACGCCCAAACAGGCCCCTAAACGCAGAATATTCCCAGTATTCTGCGGGATATCGGGCTCAAACAGGGCAATTCGCATGGTTTACGGTTTCCTATCGCTGACGCGGCTCGGTCAGAGTGGTCTCGCATAGATCGTCACATGCGTCATCCTGCCACTTCAAAACCGCCAGGGCTGGACAATTTATGTATGGAATGCCACAAACGCGGCAATGCGGGGACGAGGGGACAAAGCCCCGCTTATTCCGGTTTTGGGCGTCCGCCTTCGGCCACCTGACGGGGGTCAATCGGGCAGGCGCAGTACATAAATAAAGGAGACCTCAACCGTGGCAACCACCGACACGGATGAGCCGACACGGCGCGATTTCCTCTATGTAGCCACTGGCGCATTTGCTGCCGTTGGCGTCGCGGGCATTGCCTGGCCACTCATCGATCAAATGAACCCTGACGCGTCTGCTCTGGCGCTCGCTTCCATCGAAGTGGACATTTCGAATATCGAAGTGGGCCAGTCGATCACGGTTAAATGGCGGGGCAAGCCTGTCTTTATTCGTCACCGCACCGAGCAGGAGATTGCAGAGGCTGAAGCCGTCAATCTTGACGTTCTCCGGGATCCACAGACGGATGAGCAGCGCGTCATTAAGCCTGAATGGCTGGTGATGGTCGGCATCTGTACGCACCTTGGCTGTGTGCCGAAGGGCCAGAAGGTTTCTGACGAGAAGGGCGATTATGATGGCTGGTTCTGCCCATGCCACGGTTCTCACTACGATACGTCTGGTCGTATCCGTGTGGGACCTGCACCGCTCAACCTTGAAGTGCCTGAATATGCCTTCATTTCCGACGATAAAATCAAGATTGGTTGAGGGGACAGATTATGAGCGGTGAAAGCACCTACCAGCCCTCAAACGGCTTTACGAAATGGATGGATGATCGCCTGCCGATCATGCGTCTGGGATACGATTCCTTTATTGCCTATCCGACACCTCGGAACCTGAACTATTGGTGGACGTTCGGGGCGATCCTGACTTTCTGCCTGGCGATCCAGATCATCACAGGCATTGTGCTTGTGATGCATTACACGCCGCACGTCGACATGGCGTTCGACAGTGTCGAGCATATTATGCGTGACGTGAACTATGGCTGGCTCATTCGCTATGTTCATGCGAACGGCGCCTCCATGTTCTTCCTGGCTGTCTATATCCATATGTTCCGCGGCCTGTACTACGGATCGTATAAGGCACCCCGCGAAGTGCTTTGGATCCTTGGAGTTATCATTTACCTCCTGATGATGGCAGCGGCCTTCATGGGCTATGTGCTTCCCTGGGGTCAGATGAGCTTCTGGGGTGCAACGGTTATCACCAACCTGTTCGGGGCAATCCCGCTGATCGGTGATCCGCTTCGTGAATGGCTGTGGGGCGGGTTCTCTGTTGATAACCCGACGCTGAACCGTTTCTTCTCGCTGCACTATCTCATTCCTTTCCTGATTGCAGGTGTCGTGGCGCTTCACGTTTGGGCGCTTCACGTGACGGGTCAGAACAACCCGGATGGGATTGAGGTGAAGGATGAGCAGGACACGGTCCGGTTCACACCTTATGCAACGATCAAAGATATTTTTGGTCTGTCGGTCTTCTTGCTGCTCTTTGCGTATTTCGTGTTCTTCAACCCGAATGCTCTGGGCCATGCGGACAACTATATCGAGGCGAACCCTCTCGTAACGCCGCCGCACATTGTGCCGGAATGGTATCTGCTGCCGTTCTACGCGATCCTGCGGGCGATCACGTTCGACATTGGTCCGATCGATTCCAAGCTTGGCGGTGTGATCGCCATGTTTGCGTCCATCGCTATCCTGTTTGTCCTGCCTTGGCTGGACACGTCGAAAGTGCGGTCTGCGCGTTTCCGTCCACTGTTCCGCCAGTTCTTCTGGATCTTCGTGGCTTGCTGCCTGGGTCTTGGATATCTCGGTGGTCAGCCGGCTGAAGGCGGGTTCGTTATCGCTGCTCAGATCCTGACGGCATATTACTTCGCTCACTTCCTCATCATCTTGCCGGTGCTGGGCTTGGTTGAGAAGACGAAGCCACTGCCGGAGAGCATTGCGCAATCGGTGCTCAGTGGCGGCGGAGGCGGTACGTCTGAGGCGGCCGCGTCTCCAGAGACACGTGGATAAGGGGCGGAACAATGACCACACAAATGAACCAAACTGAAAGCCGTCCTTGCATCTTCACCCGCGCATGCAGCGTTGTCCCATTCCTGGGGGCTGTTGCCATCGTTGTTCTGGGAGCGCTGTTCCTGACGATGGGTGGGGCAAAAGCTGCTGGTCCAGCTGTTGAGTTGAAGGAGCGTGACTGGTCCTTCGATGCACCATTCGGGACTTTCGACCGTTCAGCACTTCGCCGCGGATATAAAGTCTATTCGGAAGTCTGCGCGGCTTGCCATGCCATGGATCTGATGAAGTTCCGTAACCTCTCGCAGCCTGGTGGCCCTGAGTTCACCGAAGATGAGGTGAAGGTCATCGCAGCCGATTACACGATCGAAGATGGACCCGATGATTTTGGCGACATGTTTGAGCGTGCCCGTCTGCCAAAGGATCCATTCCCGGCGCCGTTTGAAAACGAGAATGCAGCACGTGCGTCCAATGGCGGTGCATATCCTGTTGACTTGTCACTTGTCGTAAAGGCTCGTGGTGGCGCTGAGAACTATATTTACTCTCTGCTGACCGGGTACGAAGAGGCTCCTGAAGGCTTC
Source organism: Parvibaculaceae bacterium (assembly GCA_965248405.1). Classification (GTDB taxonomy): domain Bacteria; phylum Pseudomonadota; class Alphaproteobacteria; order Parvibaculales; family Parvibaculaceae; genus Mf105b01. The sequence continues at coordinate 2,393,334 of OZ252104.1, read as the reverse complement.
GATGTACCTGCGGGCATGTACTACAATGCTTACTTCTCAGGTCACCTGCTGGCCATGGCAAACCCTCTCTCTGATGAGATCGTCGATTATGAAGACGGAGCGCCAATGACAGTGGACCAGTATGCGAAGGACGTAACAACGTTCCTTACCTGGGCATCAGAGCCAACCCGTGAAGCACGGCATCGTCTGGGCTTCCAGGTCATGATCTTCCTGGTTGTGTTCGCGGGGCTTATGTATTTCACAATGCGCAAGGTCTGGGCTGACGCTCACTAAGCTTTGCAGGCATGTGACACGAATAGGGCTCCCGTTTAGGGGGCCCTTTTTTGTGATGCATTTTCGAACCGCAAAAGTCTGACAACTTTTGCTGAAAATACTCTAGTTTTTGGGCTATTGCGTGAGTGGTCGGAGGCGAGATGACAAAAACAATCTTAGGCGTGTTGGGCGGCAGCGGGGTCTACGACTTTCCAGGCCTCAAAAATGAACGCTGGGAGCGGATAGAGAGCCCCTGGGGCGAGGCCTCCGATGAACTTCATCTTGGGGAACTGGACGGCGTTCAGCTTGTCTTCCTGCCCCGTCATGGCCGTGGTCATGTGCACAGCCCGAGCTCTATCAACTATCGCGCAAATATTGATGTTCTAAAGCGGGTTGGCGTGACCGACCTCATCTCCGTCTCCGCTGTGGGCTCTCTCAAAGAAGAACTGCCGCCGGGGCATTTTGTGATCGTGGATCAGTTTATCGACCGGACATTTGCACGTGAGAAGAGTTTCTTTGGTGAGGGATGCGTCGCCCATGTCTCCATGGCCGATCCGGTGAACCGACGGTTGGGGGATCTGCTCGAGGAGGCCTGCCAGGCTGAGGGCATTTCGCATACACGGGGCGGGACGTATCTTGCCATGGAGGGCCCTCAGTTCTCATCGCGCGCGGAGTCGGAGCTTTATCGCTCCTGGGGCTGTTCCGTGATCGGCATGACAAATATGCCGGAAGCGAAACTCGCCCGGGAAGCGGAGATTTGTTACGCCACGGTCGCAATGGTCACAGACTATGACTGTTGGCACCCGCACGAGGAAGATGTGGATGTGGCCCAGGTGATCCAGATCCTGACCGACAATGCAGAGCGGTCTCGGGACATGTTGCGCCATGTGGTGCAATCCATTGCGGGCGAGGACCGGACCCCTTGTCCGGAAGGTCATGACAGGGCATTGGACACTGCGATCATTACAGGGCCGGATGCTCGGGATCCCGCTCTCCTCGCGAAACTGGATGCTGTCGCTGGGCGTGTTCTTTAAACTGCTGTTTTGTCGCGTTTTCGAACCACAAAAGTCTGCAACTTTTGTTGAAAACGCTCGAAGGAAAACAAATGAAAAAAATCGAAGACTATATTCGTACGATCCCTGACTACCCCAAGCCCGGCATTCAGTTTCGGGATGTGACGACGCTGCTCTCTGATGCACAAGGCTTCAGGCAGTCGGTAGATGCGTTGGTTCAGCTGCATGTGGGAGCTGATATCGACATGGTTGCGGGTATTGAAGCGCGGGGCTTCATTCTGGGTGGTGCGGTGGCCCACCAATTGGGCAAAGGTTTCATCCCGGTGCGCAAAAAAGGCAAACTACCCGCTGAAACGATGGGCCAGGAATATGAGCTTGAGTATGGCACCGACATTGTCGAGATCCATACGGATGCGGTGACCAAGGGCGCCAATGTGCTGCTGGTTGATGACCTGATTGCGACCGGGGGTACGGCGGAGGCGGCTGTTAAGCTGATCGGCCGGGCGGGTGGCAATGTGCTGGGCGCCAGTTTTGTGATTGAGCTGCCGTCTCTTGGTGGCCGTGACCGCCTTGAAGGGTATGATATTGAAGTTTTGTCGCTCTGCACCTTCGAAGGAGACTAAACGTCCATGCGCATAGATGGCAGGCATATGCGCACGATCTGGCTCAATGAGGACGGCTGGTCTGTCTCCATCATTGATCAGCAAAGACTGCCTCATGTGTTTGAGACTGCGGTGCTCCGCGACCTCAATGATGCCGCTCGAGCCATCAAGGATATGTCGGTGCGTGGGGCTCCCCTGATCGGGGCGACGGCGGCTTATGGACTGGCCCTGGCCTTGCGGGATGATCCTTCAGATCCAGGCCTGAAACAGGCCTATGACCGGTTACATGCCACGCGGCCTACGGCCATCAATCTCAAATGGGCTTTGGATGAAATTTGTGCTGTGGTCCACAATCTTGTACCAAGCGATCGCGCTGAGGTGGCCTATGCCCGGGCGGCGGAGATTGTAGAGGCTGATGTCGAGGTGAGCCGGCGTATTGGCGAGCAGGGCGTCTCCTTGCTTCGCGGCGTTGCCGAAGCGAACGGCGGCAAGCCGGTTGATGTGCTGACGCACTGCAATGCGGGATGGCTTGCGACCATTGATTGGGGTACGGCCACCGCGCCAATTTATATGGCGCACCAGGAGGGAATTCCTGTTCACGTGTGGGTGGATGAAACCCGGCCCCGGAACCAGGGCGCGGCCCTTACGGCCTATGAACTGGGGCAGGAGGGTGTCCCCCATACGGTAATTGTCGACAATGCCGGTGGTCATTTCATGCAGCAGGGGCGGGTTGATCTCTGCATCGTGGGAACAGACCGCACGGCGGCCAATGGCGATGTGTGCAACAAGATCGGCACTTACCTGAAAGCACTCGCAGCTTTCGACAATGATGTGCCCTTCTATGTGGCGCTTCCTCATACAACGATCGATTGGGAACTCGACCAAGGGGCGGATATCCCTATCGAAGAGCGGAATGCCCGCGAAGTTACTCATCTGTCGGGATTGTCGGCTGCGGGCGATGTGATGGACGTGCAAGTCACAGCCACCGGGAGCGGGGCGGCCAACCCAGCCTTTGATGTAACACCAGCGCGTCTGGTGACTTCACTTATTACAGACCGTGGTATCTGCGCCGCGTCACGTGCCGGATTGCTTTCTCTCTTTCCGGAGGGCGGGCCATGAGTGCATTGGCTCAGTCTGTCATTGAAACAGCCTTGCACATGTCCACGTCCGGTCTGTCGGCAGGACGGTCAGGCAACGTTTCTGTGCGAGACGGGGAGAGGGTTCTGATCACGCCGACAGGCATGGCTTATGAAGATCTTGAGCCAAATGACATTGTGTCGATGGCGCTGGACGGGTCTGTGCCGCCGGGGTCGCGCCGCCCGTCATCTGAATGGCATTTTCATGCAGCCATTTACGCGGCGCGCCCGGATATCTCCGCGATCGTGCACACCCACTCCAATGCGGCGACGGCACTTGCTTGTCTTGGCGAAGGCATTCCCGCCTTTCACTATATGGTTGCGGCTGCGGGTGGCATTGACATTCGGTGCGCTCCTTATGCGACGTTCGGGACAGAAGAACTTGCTAAGGCTGCTGTCGACGCGCTCAAAGACCGAAAGGCATGTCTTCTGGCGCATCATGGGGTCATTGCGTGTGGGGCGAGCCTCCCAAAAGCCTATGATTTGGCAGTCGAGGTGGAGACACTTGCGGAGCAATATGCGCGGGCCCGGAGTTTGGGCACCGTTGAGATACTTGATGAAGCCGAAATGCGCCGGGTGCTTGAAAAGTTCGAAACCTACGGCCAGCAAAAATAGACCAAGTCTATTTCTGTGATCCCAGGTGGCCCTCATGACGCTTCAGCAAACCAGTCCAGTGTCCGCTTGAGCGCGAGGTCTGCCGCCTCTTTGGAATAGTGTTCACGACGGTCGGAGTTAAATCCGTGATCCGCATCGTAGATATGGACGGTGATGTCCGTGCGTTTGTCCTTGAACGCCTGTACCCAATCAATCGGTATGGAGGCGTCTTTATCGCCGAAGTGGAGCATGGTGGGCACTCTGGGGGTCTCGTCTTCCATGTCCATGATCAAACGCCCGTAATAACCGACTGCAGAGGTGAGCCCTGAACACCGGCAGGCGGCAAGCCAGGCCATGGATCCGCCATAGCAATATCCTGTTATGTGCACTGTGTCGGTTCCTTGAGCCTTCAGAAAGTCGATGGCGGCCTGAATATCGCCCTGGGCATTCGGGCCTCCATATTCTTTCGCCAGCTCAATGGAGCGCTCGAATCCTTCGCCGGAATAATCCGACTGCCAGCCTTTTTCACCGCGGTCATACATGGACGGCGCGATGACGGTGAAGCCGCGTTCCGCATATCCATCACAGAGTTCTTTGATGTGATCGGTGACACCGAAGATTTCCTGAATGAGGACCAGGCCCTGTCCGTTCGATGGCCCACCGGCATCTTTGGGTGACACGAGGTAGGCACTGAGGGAGAAGCCTTCATCTCCGGTTAGCTCAATCATTTTGCCACTTTGCGCCATCTCTCTGTTCCCTCTCATGAAGTTTTGCGGTGCTGTGTTTGAAGTAGTTTTATGTAAATTCTTTTTTGCTACTTGATATCACATAGTCGAATTCAAGGATTTTGTTAATCCTAAAAGTCTAATTATTGTAGTTGTATTATAGATCTATATATTTATTATTGATCTTTATATGGGGGTGGCGAAATGTTCTCGAAACTGTTCTCACAGGTACGGGCATCTGGTCGGAGTGGTGCGCAGCAGAAGGCAATGCTCGATGCGCTGGATAAGTCTCAGGCTGTCATTCAGTTTGAAGTGGATGGCACAATTGTTACGGCAAACCAAAATTTTCTTGATGCCGTCGGGTACACACTATCCGAAGTGCAGGGCCAACATCACCGTATGTTTGTTGAACCTTCCTATGCCGAAAGCGATGACTACAAGGAATTCTGGGCATCGTTGGGCAGGGGAGAATTCCAGATCGCCGTCTACAAACGTTTTGGAAAAGGAGGCAAAGAGATCTGGATTCAAGCCTCTTACAATCCGATTCTCAATTCCCGCGGCCAGGTTGTTGGCGTGGTGAAATATGCGACTGATGTCACAGAAGAAACCCTTCGAAATGCGGATTTCTCCGGCCAGCTTGACGCGATTTCCAAGTCGCAGGCGGTTATCCAGTTTGACCTGGACGGGATAATTCTTGATGCAAATGAGAACTTCCTGAATGCGATGGGCTATAGCCTTGCCGAAATTCAAGGAAAACATCACAGCATATTTGTCGAGCCGGGCTTTGAAGAGTCAGCGGAGTACAAACAGTTTTGGGAGTCTCTTGCGCGTGGTGAATACCACTCGGCGGAGTACAAACGTATTGGCAAAGGCGGAAACGAGATCTGGATCCAGGCTTCCTACAACCCAATTCTCGATCCGGATGGGCGGCCCGTCAAAGTTGTGAAATATGCGACCGATATCACGGAGCAGGTTCACAAAAGAAATGAAGCGGCCCGTCTGAATGTTCAGTTGCAGGAAGGCCTGGGCAATATCCTGAATGCTGTCGGGTCTGCAAATGAGCAGTCAACAAGTGCTTCGGCGGCTGCGGGCCATACAGCTCAGACGGTTCAAACGCTTGCGACGACGACAGAAGAGTTTGGAGCTTCTACGCAGGAGATCGCGCGGAGCATGTCGGCCTCGAAATCTGAAGTGGAACGTGTGATGCTGGAAGCGGCTGAAGCGGACCAATCGACTCAGAAGCTATCGGAAGCGGCTGACGCGATGGGCAATATTGTTCAGATGATCCAAGATATTGCTGGCCAGATTAATCTACTCGCGTTGAATGCGACGATTGAGTCCGCCCGTGCCGGTGAGGCGGGTAAAGGCTTTGCTGTTGTTGCGTCGGAAGTTAAGACTCTGGCCAACCAGGTTGCAAAAGCGACGGACGATATCGGTAACGAGATTACTGGGATGCAGTCTATTGCCGATGAAGTGGTCGGCGGACTAACCGGCATTAAGACAGCGATGGAAGCAGTGGAGTCCAGTGTGACGACAGTGGCCGGTGCCGTGGAGGAGCAGAGCGCTTCTACGGAAGAAATGACATCGAGCATGAAGTCAGTTTCATCAGCTGTTCAGGAGGTGAACTCCGGTCTTGTAAATATTGCGAGATCTGTGAGCGAACTGGATGAGCAAGGGCGGGAGATGGTCCGTAACCTCCAAAAGGAAAAGGCCGCATAACCTTCTGTGTCAGTGGTAAGGATGTCTGTCCTCACCTTCACAAGTGACGAGAAGTTTCAGCCAACACATGTTTCACGGGTGTTTGTAGTGCCTTTGCCCGTGATGGCATTCTATGATGGATGAGCGCCATTCGTGTGTTGTGTGTTGAGACGTTTGTGAGGGGATAAAATTGAAACGACGGCATTTTCTTGGGTTTGCAGGCCTTGCCTCTCTCGCGGGCATTGCCGGGTACTTTTCGTTTGGTGGTGAGCGTTTTTCTGAGCGCTACACCCAGGCTGAAGCTGATGCTCTCATTGCACAGAAGGCCCGCGAGGCGGCGGCGTCCGGGTCTGGGCCTTATGGTGCGCAGGTCTATCAGGGCTATCGCGGTCTTGCTGAGCTTCCCTGGTATGAACTCAATGACAAAGGCCGTCTGGTCCTGGTTGATGAGCGTGTGCCGGCCGCCATTGATGTGCATGCGCATCTCGGCATGAACATGCTGTTCGCCCCTGATCTTGACCTTTCTGCACAAACGGATCGTGTGGAATACATGCTCGATTGCGATGCGACGGACCCTGGATGTTCGCTGGATCTCGACGTCTATATCAACGCCAATTTCTCTGAAGCCGCGCTTCGGCGTCTTCAGCTCATGTCACTGGCGCAGTTGCTACATGGGAGCGGGGCGGCGGCGACACATACGATTCCGAATCTGCTAGGCGAGATGGACGATTGCCGGGTTGAAAAAGCGCAGATCCTGCCGATCGCCTGGGGGTTGCCCTTTGGCGATGCGCTCACGGAAGACTGGATGAAGGCGATCGGAGGCGCGAAGGCGGACGCCCGTTTGCTGAGGGGCGGGTCCGTGGTGCCGGGTGATCCACAAGCGCCGGACAAGCTTCGGGCGCTCGCCGCGGAGGGCGTTCGTATGATCAAGCTGCATCCAACCATGCAGCGCTTCTATCCGGATGATCCGATCATGGCGCCGATTTATGAGACGTGTGGAGAGCTTGGGCTGCCCATTCTTTATCATGGCGGGCGCGCCGGAATCGAACCGGAGTTCTCACATAAATATGCCCTGATGCGTCACTATGAGGGTGCTATCCGCGATTTTCCCTCTGTTCAGTTTGTGATGGGGCATGCCGGTGCACGGGACGTGGACCAGGCCATTCCGTTAGCGCAGAAATACTCGAACCTGACGCTTGGCATTCACGGGCAGGGGGTCACCAAGCTTGATCAGCTGGTCCGTGAGGTTGGCCCGGAGAAGCTTCTTTACGGCACGGACTGGCCGTTCTATCACCTGGCCGCGACGCAGGCGAAAGTGCTGATGGTAACGGAAGGGCAGCCTGACGCGCGCTATGCCATTCTTCGCGGCAATGCGGAACGCTTGTTTGGGTTTGCGTAAAGCCTTTGTCAGAATCAGTGGGGCCAGGCGTCAGTGGGGTCAGGTCTCAGCGGGCGGTGTGTAAGGGTCGCGCCGCTCAATCAGGCCTTGCCCGATAAAGGAGAAGACAAGCTCTCCGTGCTGATTGAAGCCTTCATTGAGGCTTCGAATGATGCCCTGGTTCGGACGGCTTTTCAGGTCGACTTTCTCCATGGTCGTTGTGCGGTAGGAGATGGTGTCGTCAGCGCGCACGGGCTTGATCCATTTCAGATCAAAGAAGCCCGGCGATGGGCCGCCCTGGGGTGCCTGCCGTCCATCAGATGACGGGGAGCTTTCCTCTTTTGGCGCGTTTTTTCGGGCGGCGATCATCAGCTTCATCCAGACGGCGGCAATGTGCCAACCGGCAGCGACCAGGCCGCCAAAGTGGGAGTCTTTTGCTGCGTCAGGGTCCATATGGAACGGCTGGGGATCATATTTCTCCGCGAACCGGATGATGTCCTCGCTCGTGAAAGTGTGGCTCCCCAACTCCATGGTCTGGCCGATTTCAATATCCTCAAACCAGGCCATCAGTTTGTCTCCTCGACGGTGCCCGCGGGACGCCTGCCCATCATGAGCCAGCTTTCTGTGGTCATGATGGTTTCGCCCTTCTGGTTCGTCATTTCCCAGGTCCAGTTGGTGAGGCCCATGGTGGGTCGGCTCTTGGAGGGCCGTGCATCGATGCAGTTCACGGTTACTTTGACAGTTTCGCCTGCATAGAGTGGACGCCGCCACCGGCACTCTTTGATGCCCGGTGAGCCTTGTGTCGCCGCTTTAACATGGAAGCTGTCATAGACAAGCCGCATGGCGATGGCACAGCTGTGCCAGCCGCTGGCACACAGACCACCGAGGATTGAGTCTTTGGCTGCTTCTTCATCGAGATGGAAAGGTTGAGGGTCGTATTCGCTGGCGAATTCGATGATTTCTTCTTTCGAGATGGTGCGTTCTGCCGTCGTAAATGAACTGCCGACGGGCACGTCCTCCCAATAGATCATTTTCTTGTCGCGCTTCCGGACGGAAAACCGGCTTGGCCAGATCTGGCACTTTTCCTAGAAGCGCTCTGCGCTAACCGGAAAGAAGTGACGTAGTGCCCTGGAAGCTCCCTTAGTTGTTAAAACGGAAGTGCATGACGTCACCATCGGCGACGAGATATTCCTTACCTTCAAGGCGCATCTTGCCCGCCTCTTTGGCCGCGGCTTCGCCGCCAAGCTCCACGAAATCATCGTAGGCAATCGTTTCGGCCCGAATGAAGCCCGCCTCAAAGTCTGTATGAATGACCCCCGCAGCACCAGGAGCCAATGTGCCTTTGGTGATGGTCCAGGCACGGGTCTCTTTCGGTCCGGAGGTGAAATAGGTGATAAGGTGAAGCAGGTCGTAGCCGGCGCGGATCAAGCGATCAAGGCCCGCCTCTGCAAGCCCCAGTTCCCCCAGATAGTCGGTGCGCTCGTCCGCCTCCAGTTGTGCCAGCTCTTCTTCGATCTTGGCAGAGATGACAACTGCTACCGCGCCTTCTTCTGCCGCGCGGGCTTCAACGGTTTTCGAGAAATCGTTGCCGGTTCCCGCAGACTCTTCTTCGACATTGCAGACGTAAAGGACGGGTTTGGACGTTAAGAGGTTGAGACCACGGAAGGCTTTTTCTTCGTCCTCTGAGCGCTCGGTGAAGCGCGCAGGCTTGCCGTCGCGAAGCTGCACCAGAGCGCGCTCAATCAGATCGATGGTTTCTTTGGCGTCTTTGTCCTGGCCCTTCGCCTTTTTCTCAAGTGCTGGCAGGCGCTTCTCAAGGCTCTCAAGATCAGCCAGCATGAGCTCGGTTTCCACGATCTCTGCATCGGCGAGTGGATCGATGCGGCCTTCTACATGGGTCACGTCGCCATCCTCGAAACAGCGCAGCACATAGGCAATGGCGTCGACTTCACGGATGTTCGCGAGAAACTGGTTGCCCAGGCCTTCGCCTTTGGACGCGCCTTTCACCAGACCTGCAATGTCCACGAAGGTGAGGCGGGTGGGGATGATCTCCTTCGACCCGGAGATGTCCGCCAGATTATCAAGACGCGCATCAGGGACGGCGACTTCGCCGACATTGGGTTCGATCGTGCAAAAAGGATAGTTCGCTGCCTGGGCGGACGCTGTCTGCGTCAGGGCGTTGAACAGTGTCGATTTCCCGACGTTTGGCAGGCCTACAATGCCGCATTTAAACCCCATCGGGTGTGTCCTTCTGTTTCGTCTGCCCAGCTTGTTTGTCGGGCTTGGGTTTATCTTGTTTGGGCTTTTTCGGCTGCGGCGGGTTCAGTATCAGGTGGACCCGGTTGGCAAAGCTCGAATCCTTGCCCTTTGCCAGTAAGGGCGCGGCTTCTGCGATAGCGTCCAGCAGCGGCTCCAGCCAGGTTTTGTCCGCTTTGGCAAAGTCTCCCAATACATGGCCGCTCACCCGGGACCGATCCCCTGGATGACCAATGCCGATCCGCAAACGTCTGAAGTCAGGGCCGATGTGGGAGGCAATGGAGCGGATGCCGTTGTTTCCTGCCGCGCCACCGCCGGTTTTGATGCGGACCTTTGCGGCCGGAAGATCCAGCTCATCGTGCATGACCACCACATCCGACGGGTCGAGCTTGTAGAAACGCATGGCTTCGCCAACAGCGCGGCCGCTCTCATTCATGTATGTCTGGGGTTTGAGGATAAGCGCTTTCATGCCGTCCAGCGTGCCCTCGCACACAAGACCTTGAAAACGTTTTCGCTCCGGCGAAAAACTATGGCGGCGGATGATCTCATCCACCGCCATAAAGCCGATATTGTGGCGTTGACGGGCGTATTTTTCACCCGGATTGCCGAGTCCCACCAATAGGATCATGTGACATGCTCCTTAAAGGCGGCGAGAGGGCGATCAGCCTTCGCTGTCGCCGTTAGCTTCGCCTTCACCTTCAGCTGGTGCTTCGCCTTCTTCGCCTTCACCTTCTTCAGCGGCCTGTTCGTCAGAAACAAGTGCTGCAGGTGCTGCGATCGTTGCAACCGTGAAGTCGCGGTCGGTAATGGCAGGTGTCACACCGTCAGGCAGCTTGATCGCTGAAATGTGGATCGAGTCACCGATGTCGGTCCCTGTCAGGTCAACTTCGATGCCTTCTGGGATCGATTCTGCTGGGCAGTTCAATTCCACTTCGTGACGAACCACGTTCAGGATGCCGCCACGCTTGATACCTGGAGACTCTTCGTCATTGACGAAGTTCACCGGAACTTCCACAGCGATCTTCGCGCCTTTGCCGAGGCGCAGAAAGTCAACATGCACCACAAAATCTTTGACGGGGTCGAGCTGTACATCGCGTGGAATAACGCGCTGAGTTTTGCCGTCGACTTCTAGGTTGAGCAGGGAGCTCATGAAAGTGCCCCTGTTCCAAAGCTTTGTGACTTCATTATGCGAGAGCGAAATCAGATCAGGGGATTTCTTGTCACCATAAACGACTGCTGGAACACGTCCCTCGCGACGAAGTGCCCGGGCGACCCCCTTGCCGGCCCGGTCTCGTGCTTGGGCCGTAAGTTGAGTATTTTCGGCCATTGCAAATTCTCCAATAAAAACAGGGCCCTAAGGGCCCAAACAGGTGTCGCAAGTCTCCTCCAGGGGTGTGGAAGTGCGATCGAGCAGGGTGATAGCGCAGAAGGGGCTTGAAGACAACATCCGACCTCGTTAATACTTACAAACAGTCAAGACTGTTTGTAAGTGGAGATGAAGATGTCGATCGCTTTGGATGACGAAATGGCAGACCAGCAGGCACCCCGGTTGGTCAATGAACGGGCAGCCGCAATGGCACTCTCTGGTGTTTTTGCCTGGCCGACACTGGGTCTGTTTTTGGCGACAGTCGCGCTGGAGGTAGGTTTGATTGTGGGAGCACTGAGGGGGGACGTGTCTTACGGGGTGGCGGTCCCTTTGCTGTCACTGCTGGCCTATGTCCACTACACACCCATCCATGAAGCCATTCACCACAATATTTCTGGGAACAAAAAGGGGCTCAAATGGCTGGATGCTGCCGTGGGGTGGGTTTCCGCAATCTCGCTTTTCTCGATGTATCCGTTCCTGCGCCGCACGCATCTGCTCCACCATTCTCACGTGAATACCGACAAGGACCCCGACGCCAATTGCCGCGGCTCATTTCTTCGTCTCATTTTCTATGTTGTCGTTCAGTACGCGTTGATCTTGCTGCCCTGGCCGATCATGTCACGTCTGTTCCCAAAGGATACGGGGTACAGCGACTCGACAGTGCTTGAGCGATTGGGTTCAGACCTCACTCACACCAGCTATCTCGCTCTTCTCGTGTGGTTCTGGTGGACGGGGTATCTTTGGGCAGCCGTCATGCTGTGGATTGTCCCCGGTCTGTTCGGCACCGGGTTGCTCATCTTCGCGTTTTCCTGGTTGCCGCACTATCCGCTGGAGAAAATCGGACGGTATGATCATGCGCGCTTGTCCTGGTGGCCAGGAAGCCGGTGGCTGTTGCTCGGACAGGATCTGCATCTTGTGCATCATTTGTGGCCACAGGTTCCCTTTTATCGCTATGGCAAGCTGTGCAGCGCTTTGAAGCCCGTTCTGATCGAGAAGGGTGTAAGGTCTGAAGGTTTTCTGGTTGGTAAATATGCGAGTCGCATGCCGATTGAATAGAAATGGCTGAGATTGAAAGAGAAAAATCTGGCCGTCGGCGTCAAGCCGACCGAAGTCAGGCAACGCAGCAAAAGCTTTTCGAAGCGACCATCGATCTGCTGGTGGAGCGCGGTTACGCGGGCACGAGTACTCAGGAAGTCGCAGAGCGGGCAGGCGTCTCCCGAGGCGCCATGTTGCATCATTTTCCCAGCCGCGCTCAGCTCATGTCGGGAACGCTCTCATTCCTCTATCAGAATGAGATAGAGGACTTTCTCACGCAAATTGATCTCTCGGATGATCTTGATGTGGTTGAGGTCGTTTGGAGCCTGTATGAACGCCGAGAGGCCAAGGCGGTCTTTGAGCTGTGGCTTGCAGCACGAAATGATGCAGAGCTCGGGGCTGTGATGGCCCCCGATATGGAGCGGGTGCACGAAATCTATCGCGGGCTCTGGGAACCAATCGCGCGTTTCTTGTACCCAACAGATAGTGATGCGGAGATGAAAGCGCATAAGACGCGCTTTGATGCGGCGCTTTCTGCCTTGATGGGAATGGCCGTCGCCAAGGCCCTTGTTCCATCGGCGAAAATCATCAACGACGAAGGCGCGGTTCTGGACCTGCTCAAGGACCTTCTCAGGCCCTCACGCTAGCTCAGTCGAACAGGCTGGAAACAGAGCGGCTTTCTGCGGTCCGCCGCATGGCTTCGCCCACCAGCGGAGCAATGGACATGGTGCGGATGTTGTGGCTGACGCGAACCGCTTCGGTTGCCTGAATCGTATCAGTAATGACCAACTCTTTGAGCTGAGACGCTGTCACACGGGCAACAGCGCCGCCAGACAGCACGCCGTGGGTCACATAGGCAGAGACTTCCGTCGCGCCCTGTGCCAGGAGCGCTTCCGCTGCGTTGCAGAGCGTGCCCGCAGAATCGACAATATCGTCGACCAGGATACAAGGACGCCCATTTACGTCCCCGATAATGTTCATGACTTCCGACTCACCTGCGCGTTCGCGGCGTTTGTCGACGATGGCCAGATCCGCGTTGAGGCGTTTCGCGAGGGCTCTCGCGCGGACAACACCGCCTACGTCTGGAGAGATAATCATCAGATTATCCGCCCCTTCATAGTTCTCCTGAATGTCGCGCGTCATAACCGGCGCGGCGAAGAGGTTATCCGTCGGAATGTCGAAAAAGCCTTGGATCTGGCCCGCATGTAGATCAACGGTGAGGACCCGGTCTGCACCAGCGGTAGCTACCATATTGGCGACCAGTTTGGCGGAAATGGGCGTTCTGGGACCTGGTTTCCGGTCCTGCCGCGCATAGCCGAAATAGGGCATGACCGCGGTAATCCGGTTCGCAGACGCCCGCTTGAGCGCGTCGATAATGATCAGGGTTTCCATCAGATGGTCATTGGCAGGAAAGGAGGTCGATTGGATGACAAAAACATCCTCTCCACGCACGTTTTCCTGGATCTCAACGAAGACTTCCATGTCCGCGAAACGCCGAACGACCGACTTGGTCAAGGGCAGGTTGAGATAGGCGGCAATGGATTCTGCCAACGCCCTGTTTGAATTGCCTGCGACCAGTTTCATCTGTCTTCCCCTGTTGTGAGCCTTCCGAGTGGCTCACGCTCATTTTGATGGCCAGTACGCTTTATGGCCAGCATCTGGCCGGGTTGTATCAAGGCTCGCTGTCGCCTGTAAACCGCACACCCGTGTCCTTGTGGCAACATTTACCCTCTGGCTCATGCTGGTGGCAATGGTGCGTCGATTAACTGCAAAATACCGTCTGCGGCGGCGGTTCCGGCGGCGATGGCAATGTCCCCCCAGGCCCCTGCCAGGACGTCCTCATCCACCAGATTGGATTGTGAGACCAGGCCCAGCGGTGTTCCTTCCTTAGTGGTCACTGTCCATTCGATGCTGACATTGATGCTGCCCGGGGCACCGGTCCCTGACCGAGCTTCGAGAGCGACGCTGCCCATCACTCTGTAGGCTTGCGGCTTGTCCGTTTTGAAGGCAGCGTTCACCAAGGCGTCCTGAACGGCTGCGGCGAGCGAGAGGCGTCCGTCGCCCGGTGACGTGCCAACAGCCACATCAAAAAGAACCCGGTTGCCTTCTTCCTTTACGTCAGCTGTTCGATCTGTCTGTAAGGATGGGCTGTCTGGTAGATCCAGTTTTGCAGTTGGGGCGATCGTCCTCTCCGGAGAAGGGGACGTTGGCTCCTCAATCAGTGCTGGTTGTGGTAGCGGCGCGGAGGGGGGTGGCGGCGCGGCAGGTGGGGCTGAGATCCCGAGTGACGCATTCCGCGCAGCAATGCCGGAAAGCTCTGTATCGGAGCTTGGTTCAGTGCTTGATTGAAGAAGCGATGGGGTCGACAGGTCGATGGTCGGCAATGCCCCAGTATCCGTGATCGACTGGACTTCTGGCGCGTCGATACTGGCTGTGGTGATGGTTGTATCAGCGTCGGGGCTGGCGCCCAGGGTCTGATCAGACACCCACCCGGCGAGTTCCAGAGCCGCGGCATCAGCCATCTGTTCCAGGGTCGCTTCGTCCACTGCGGCCCAGGGGTCATACAGAGCCGGAATGGCCGAACCATCTCTTTGGATCACCATATCGTCTGTAATGCGTTTGACGCGTTTGCCGTCAGCATCAATCACTTCCCAAACGACAACCACCGCCGTTCCGGTTCGCGAGGTGCCAGCCCTTACCACTCCTTTGACAGTGTATTCCGGCACCGTTCCGGTCCTTGCCAGTGTCAGTTGGTTGGCAATGCTTGCTTCCTGGAAACGGGCCAGCAATTGGCTTGCGAGTTCATCTGGAAGTCCTGCGGGCAGCTGGATGAAGACACCACGTCGCTCTAGCCCTCGAACAGACCCTGTGATGAGAGAGGTATCGGCCTGCGCATCGAGGCTCAGCATCTCGGTATCCGGCCGCTCCTCCCCGCAGGAGGAAAGGACAAGCAGGCTTGTGAGGCAGATGCCCGCCGCCCAAACCCTGGGATACGCCCGCCGGCTCTTGATCTTCGGCCGCATGGTTACTGCGGTCTCTCTGTCGCTCACGGCGGTGACTTTCCCTCAGATCGCTGATCTCATATCGGCGATTCGCTAGTTCTTAAGGGTAGCAAGGCCGTCGCCGGAGACCAAAGGCTCTCATGCCTCGCAAAGGGCAATTGCAGAGATTTGCCGTCCATAGTCGGGCTCGCCCGCATGGGTTGTCCGGCGGAAGGAGAAGAATCGGTTGGCATCGCCATAGGTGCACAGATTTGTGTTGTCGATGGCCTGAAGGCCCAGTTGGTCCAGGCAGTCAGCGACAAATCGGGGCAGGTCGAACTGAAAGTGGTTCTCTCGGGCACTCGGAATGAAATAGGCGTTGTTATCGGCATCCTTGCTCACAAATTGCCGCTCAAATTCCGGGCCGACTTCATAGTTGGCCTGCGAAATGGTCGGGCCAATGCTGCTTGATATGTGCTCTCGTTTGGCACCGAGTGAGATCATGGCTTCAACAGTTGCTTCCAGGACACCGCCAATGGCGCCCTTCCAACCGGCATGGGCCGCGCCTATGACGTGTGCCTCCGGATCAGCGAAGAGGATAGGTGTGCAGTCTGCCGTAAGGATGCCCAACGCCAGACCGCTCGTTGATGTGACAAGTGCATCACCTTCGGGAGCGTCATCCGGACCCCATGGTTCCTTTGCGACAATGACAGTCGGTGAATGAAGCTGATAGACGGTCAGAAGACTGTCGCGGGGTACGCCCAGGTCATCAGCCGTGCGTCCGCGGTTTTCCATCACATGTGCCCGAAGGTCATCGGACCCCAAGCCGCAATTGCGCCCAGCGTAAATGCCTGATGATGTGCCGCCTTCACGGGTAAAAAATCCATGGGCGATATTGGGGAACGCTGACAGAGCCTCGGATTTGATCAACGTAGACCTCGTTTGCTCAAAAGTACCACCACTCTAAAAACCGGCGGGCGCCGCCACACCCGGGGACGTGACTGCTATAGCCTTGAAGAGGCTGCCCATAGCATCAGGGTCCGTCAAGCGCTTCAGCGCTGAAGCGATATCGCCTTTTTGTTGTTCGTTCGCTTTGCCGCTGAGGGCGTTGGCTCTTGCGCCAATGCCCAGCGCTTCCAGAAAGGGGCCTTGCTCTTTGGGGCCGTAGCGGCATCCCTTGTCGAAGGGCTCGCCGAGTGCTTCAAAATCAACATGGGCAGTCAGGTCAGCCTCGCCAGGCGCTGCCAGTGGATCGACGAACTTGTGATTCTTGAGCGCCTGGAAACTGTCCCCCGCTGTGCTGTTGGCATATCCATAATCGATGATGAGCGAGGCGCCTGGATAGGCGTCAAAGTGTTGGTGCAGCTGCTTCATGATCGACTGGCCGACGGGGCAGATTTCGGAGAATGACCCCAGCGGTGCTTCTCGAACGGCGACAGGAAGGATGAGGGGGTCTGCAAGTTCTTCTGACAGACAATATTGAAAGCGAGGGGGCTCATCCGAAGCGGTGGTTTGTGTTGTCACGCATCGTTCTCTCCATCCGCGTTCCGTCTTTTGAAACTGCCGGATGGGAAGAGCGTCGTAAAACTCGTTGGCTAGAATGAGGCTTGGACCTTGCGGCAGGTCTTTGACCGTGTCGATCCAGTTTGCCCCTGGGACGTTCTTCTTCTGCGCGGCCCGAAGTGTCGGACTTGTTTCAAGAAAGGTGATTGTGACGGCGCTGCCGAAGGCGGGCATCAGCTTTGCCGCCCGAACAGCATCGGCCATCAAAGTGCCGCGGCCCGGGCCGAATTCAATCAAGTTGAAGGAGGCCGGGCTCCCCAGCTTCTGCCACATGTCGACACACCACAGTCCCAACAGTTCGCCGAACATCTGCGAAATCTCCGGGGCGGTGGTGAAGTCCCCGGCCTGGCCCAGCGGGTCCCGCGTTCGGTAATAGCCATGCTCCGGGTCGCCGAGGGCTATGTCCATGAACTTGTCCAGCGGAAGGGGGCCATCCTTCCTGATGAGGCTGGCTATGTGCTGAGCGAGCGCGGTCACGGGTCGTAAAGGTTCACTGCTTCTTGTTCGCGGGCTTGGATCGAGACGCTTTTGCCGTGGGCATAGGTCTGGTTTGGGCCCACCAGATGATCCCAGCGCCGACGAGGATCATCGGCACGGTCAGGACCATGCCCTGGGTGACCGGGCCGAACAGGTAGCCGATATGGGCGTCGGGTTCACGGAAGAACTCCACAAAGATACGGGACAGGCCATAGCCTATGAAGAAGGTACCGGCGACGGTGCCTGGGCGTGCCAGAACATTTGTATGGTGGGTGAGGTATCTCAATACGACAAACAAGAGAATACCCTCTAGCGCGCCTTCATAGAGCTGACTTGGATGACGCGGCAGGGGACCGCCGGTTGGAAATACCACGCCCCAAGCCACATCTGTGGTCCGGCCCCAGAGTTCACTATTGATAAAGTTCGCAAGACGTCCAAACAGAATGCCTATGGGGGCGACGGCGGCTACGCCATCTGCAAGGGACCACAGAGGAATGCTGTGCTTGCGGGCGAACAGATAGATTGCGAGCACAACGCCCAGGAATCCCCCATGGAAGGACATGCCGCCGTTCCAGACGGCGATGATGTCGCCGGGATTGGAGAGGTAGAAGGCAGGGTTATAGAAAAGCACGTAACCCAGGCGCCCGCCCAAAATGACGCCGAGTGCCGCCCATAGGAGGAGATCGTCCGCCTGCTCGCGGGTAAAGGGTGGTTTCCCTCCCCAGATCGTATCTGTGTCAGCGAGGCGCATCAGGTAGCGCCAGCCCAGGAGGAGGCCTGCAATGTAGGCGAGGGCATACCAGCGGATGGCGAAGGGCCCTATCTGGATCAGGACAGGATCGATTTCAGGGAAAGGCACAGGCGGTCTTTCTATGGTCAAGACGGGGCTGGTAAGTGTCTCTCTACGGCAGGTCATGTCAAGGCGTGGGCCCTATGGCGGGCACTGATAGAGACATGTGGTCGCAAGGGCAGATAGGCGCGGGTCTGTGCTGACAAAAATCGCTCTGGGGCGTAAGATCGCCTCCAGAATTGGAGAGCGAAAATGACCCAGTATGACAATCGCCTGCTTGACGATGTTGCGAAGCTTTTTACCTCCGCTGCAGGCGCGGCTCAGGGCCTGCGTCAGGAAATCGAAGCCATTGTCAAAGGGCAGGCTGAGCGCCTGATCGCTGATCTGGATCTCGTGTCCCGCGAGGAATTTGATGCGGTTCAGGCTATGGCCGCTAAGGCGCGCGAAGAAAATGAAGCGCTGAAAGCCCGAATTGAGGCGCTGGAAACGGCGGCCTCGTCGCAAGGGTAAGGTGAGCTGTTTGCAGCTGCGGACCTGCCAGCGCGCCTAGTCGGCTCTTTTTCCACATGTTTTTTGTCTTTGAGCGCCTGCTGGCGCTTGCGCCGACTCATTTGATCGGGCACGCTCTGTAGTGGTTGGGGGAGAGTTATCCACAATATATGGATTGCTATGCCCGATCAGTGTGAAGCGGCGGACGAGGACTCGTGATGAAGGCGACAATGGTGCCTGCAGACTATGTCGACGCAAATCCACTCGATCTTCTGGAGCAAGTTGCTGATATTCGAAACTGGGCCTTCGACCGGTCCCACGAGCAGGAGCTCAATCTTGCGCTCTCAGGGGAATGGCGGGACTACCAGATTTCTCTGAATTGGCGGGATGACTTTTGCGGGCTGCATATGGCCAGTGCGCTGGACCTGCGCGTGCCACCGGAGAAGAGACTGGCGGTTCGAGATCTACTGGGCCTCATCAATGAGCAGCTTTGGTCAGGGCATTTCGACATGTGGTCGGATGACGGGACGATCTTGTTTCGGGATACATTGCTCTTATGTGGTGGAGCGGCGGCAACGCCCGAACAATGCGAAGCTCTGCTCCATCTGGCGATGGAAGCGTGTGATCGTTACTACCCCGCCTTCAACTTCGTCATCTGGGCGGGGCGGAGTCCGGAAGAAGCGATTGCCGCAGCGATGTTTGAGACGGTTGGGTCTGCCTGATCCTTTTGAGGCGCCCGCCGTCGCGTGACCCAATTTGAGTAGGTGAGTGAAGAGATGCTGCGTTTCGACGATCCGCTGGTGCTGGTTGGTGCGGGGAAAATGGGGGGAGCCCTCCTAAATGGCTGGCTGGATCAGGGCCTTGATCCAGCAGGCGTTTTTCTGCGTGACCCGACGCCGCCCGCAGAGATTGCGCAACTGGTGGCCGAAAAGGGTTTGCGGCTCAACCTTCCGTTTGAAGAGATGGGAGCGGCTGCGCGTATTGTTGTTCTGGCAGTGAAGCCGCAAATTATGGATGCGGTTCTGCCGGATCTGCGCCCGCTGGTGCGGCCTGGCACCTTGTTTCTTTCCATTGCAGCGGGCGTAGACCTGGAACGCCTAGACCAGTTGCTGGGTGGGGGGGCTGCGATCATTCGTGCCATGCCAAACACGCCCTCTTCGATTGGCAAGGGGATCACGGCGGTTATCGGAAATGGTCTGGTGAGCGACGATGATAAGGCGATCTGCGACAGTTTGCTTGGCACTGTGGGCGATGTTGTCTGGTTAGGTACTGAGAGCCAGATGGATGCGGTGACTGCGCTGTCAGGGAGCGGCCCTGCCTATGTTTTTGCTCTGGCGGAGACGATGACGGCGGCCGGCGAAGCCCTGGGGCTGGAACCGGACCTTGCGGCACAATTGGCACGTATGACAGTGGCGGGTGCAGGCGCCATGCTTGAGACACTGCCGGAAGATGCGTCAACGCTCAGGCAGAATGTGACCTCGCCGGGCGGCACGACTGCGGCGGCGTTGGACGTTTTGCTGGGGCCCGAGGGCCTTGCACAGCTTATGCGATCGGGTATGACCGCTGCCCGGGACCGGTCGCGGGAGCTGTCAAAACCGTAAGCTCTTTTTGGTGAATTTGTACTATGCTCTCAGTTCAACTCGAGATTGCAGGTACGAGAAGCCGTGGCACCGCGCAAAAGCACCGAAGATAAGATGATCGATGCCGCTCTCCAGCTGGCTGCTGAAGAGGGATGGAATGGATTTTCTCTGTCCGATGTTGCCCAGCGGGCAAAAGTACCCCTGGCTGACCTTCACGGACAATTTTCGAGAAAACAGGCAATCCTGGCCGCTTTTTCAAGGCGTACGGATGTGCGCGTGCTGCGCGCGGTTGATCCGGAAGACCAGGAAGGGGAGCGTCCGAAGGACCGCCTGTTTGATGTTCTGATGCTGCGCTTTGATGAGCTCGGCGCGCACAAAGAAGCGGTGCGGGCGATATCTCGCGATCTGGCGAAAGACCCGTTTGCTCTCCTCGCTGGTGCGCGACCGGCGCTTCGTTCCATGCATTGGATGCTGGAGGCGGCCTCCATCGACGCAGGTGGCGTCTACGGGGCGGTGCGGGCGCGGGCATTGGGTGTCGTCTGGCTCGCAGCTTTCCGCGTCTGGCTTGAGGATGAGCCGGGTCTGGGGAAAACCATGTCAGAACTGGATAAGCGTCTTCAGCAGTCGGTGGCACTCTGGGGGAACAGAGAGGTTCCCGAAACTCCTCATGCTAGTGCGGCAGAGTGATCTCTGCGCGTAAGCCCCCTAAGGGACTTTTTGACAGGGTGATATCGCCACCGTGCGAGCGGGCGACGTCGCGGGCAATGGCAAGGCCTAGGCCGGTGCCTGCATTGTCGAGATTGCGGGCGGTGTCCAGCCGGTGGAACGGGCGGAACACTTCCTCCAGCTGATCGTCAGGGATGCCGTCGCCATTGTCGTCGACAATGAGCGTGACTGTCGTGTCGCTCGATGTGAGTGTCACGCGGACCGTGTCGGCGTGGCGGGTGGCATTGTCTGTCAGGTTGGTCAGGCATCGTTTAAAAGTCGCGCGCCGAAGCGGCAGGGTGATGCCAGGTTCAGACTCAACGGCGATCTGATGACCATGCCGCTGACAATCCAGACGCACTTCGTTCACCAGAGCAGAGAGATCGACGGTCTGCGTTTCCTCTCCCTCTTCACCGCGCGCGAAGGCAAGATAGTCTTCGAGCATATGTTCCATGTCTCGAACGTCCGTTTTGAGTTCCTCAACCTCTGGGCTGTTTCCCATCATCGCAATTTGGAGCTTGAAGCGGGTGAGGGGGGTTCGGAGGTCATGACTGACGCCGGCAAGCATGGTGGTGCGTTGATCGATCTGCCGCTGAATGCGTTCGCGCATGTCGAGAAAGGCCGCTGCTGCTCTACGAACCTCCAGGGCGCCGGATGGCTTGAACGGACCGGAATTTCTACCCTTCCCAAATCTCTCGGCAGCAACAGCGAGCCGTTCAATCGGGCGTATCTGGTTTCTCAGGAACAGGATGGCGATCGCGATCAGGAGAAGAGAGGCACCGGCCATCCATACGAGGAAGATGTGGGAATTGGTGGCGTAGACGCGGCTTCTGAGCGGTAGTACCCGCATCACGCCGTCAGGCGTTTGGATGCGTATGTCCACATAGTCTTGGTAGGAGGTGGTATCCAGCCAGTAGGGTCGGCCGACCCGACGTTCCAGTTCGCTGCGGAGCGACCGATCCAGGAGAGAGAAGCCCGGGTCTGATAACTCCGTTGGAAGGCTTTCGCCAGGCCTGAAGGAGACGCTCATTTCCAGCTGTTCCCAGGCGAGTGCTGTTAGTTGTGGCGCACTGGCCTCTCCTTCAGGGAAGGTGGCATGCGCTTCAAGTAGTAAGGCAATGTCGCTCACAACGGCGCCGGAGAGTTTCTCCGTTACCATTTGCCAGTGACGCTCCAGGAAGACATAGGTGACGACGACCTGGAGTAATATCATGGGCGCGACGATGATGATGAGCGATCTGCCGTAAAGACCGCGAGGCATGGCCTTTTTCAGGATGCGAAAAGGGTGAATACCGCCGGAGGCAGTACCCTGTTTGGCATTGGCTTCCCTCATGCGATCAGATCGCATGGCAGTCTGCTCTTCCTGAATTTCGACGCCACTCATCAGGTTCTTGTCCGTACAAATAGGGCCTTGCGCTTGTTTCGCGACGCGGCCTCAATCCGGCTTTAAAACGTATCCCAGACCGCGAATGGTTTGGAGATAAATCGGGTTTTTGGGGTCTTTCTCGATTTTTCGACGAAGGCGGTTTATCTGCACATCAATCGCGCGTTCTGTTCCTGCCTCATCGTTGCGCAACAGGGTACGGGAAAGTGTTTCGTTGGGGCGGCTCGCGAAGAGATGCATCATCTGAATTTCGCGGTCTGTCAGGCGGACGAGATTTCCGTCGCGCCAAAGTTCGCCTCTTTCCCTGTCAAACCGGCAGGCGCCGAGGCGCACCTGGCTGGTGTCGGTTTTTTCTGGAACGGCACGCCGGAGGATTGTGCCGATGCGCAATAGAAGTTCCCGCGGTTCGAAAGGTTTGGGCAGATAATCGTCCGCACCCCCTTCAAGTCCTTCAATGCGATGTTCGGTTTCTGCACGGGCGGTCAGCAGCAGAATGGGAATGGAGGAGTCCAGCCGAAGCGATTTGGTCAGTTCCAGGCCATTCTCTCCAGGCATCATCACGTCCAGGACGAGAAGGTCGAAGGCGATGCCTTCCATGCGTGCGCGTGCTTCCGCGGCGCTTTCCGCTGTTGATATGCGGTACCCGTTTTCGCTCAGATATTTCTTTAGAAGCTCGCGGATGCGGCGGTCGTCATCGACCACGAGAATATGGGGCGTCTCTTCGTCGAAAGATTTTGCCGGCGCTTCTTCAGCTGCGAGGGACATCAAGGCACCTCGCCATTTGTTATGAGGGTCTCGACTGTCGCGCGTTCGTCTTCATTCACCAGGTTCAAGAGAATTTTTTTCCATGCCTCAGCGGCATCCGGCCCGGCATCCGCGATTGCTTTTGCGACGCGTGCATGCTGGGGCACGGCGAGGCGTCGCTCGAGATTGGTGCCTGCTTCGGTGAGGTGAAGGTGACGCTGCCTGCGGTCCCGGGTCCCTGTCTTTTGCACGATCAGTTCCCGCTCGATGAGTTCTCTCAAGACTCTCGCCAGGCTCTGTTTGGTGATCCGCAAGATGCTCAGCAGTTCTGCAACGGTAATGCCCGGATTGCGGCCCACAAAATGGACGACGCGGTGATGGGCCCGCCCCAAGCCGTCTGCCTCAAGAATGGCGTCGGGATCGCTCACAAAGTCGCGGTAGGCAAAAAACAGAAGCTCGATTGCCTGGATGAGGGCCCTTTTTTCGGCAAGATTTTCGCCGGATTCCGCCTCTGTCCGGTCGGCTCCAGATGTTTGCGGGGATATTTTTATGTCAGCCATGTTGACATATCTCGATCACATAGTTACTTTGACAATCGAATTTACGACAGAAATGAACCCATCTGGCGTTTTCGCGACGTGAGTGCCAGTATTTTGACCCAAAGACCGGGCGTGCTGCAATTTTTGTAGGCAGTGCCCCGCGCTGGGCCAACGCTGCTGGCGAAGAAAAAGAGCGCGTTTCGGACAGATCGGTCGGGAAACAATCAGGATCCAGGCTCATGGCGGATATTCCATTTGATAAGCGAGACGGTTTTATCTGGTTCAACGGCGAACTCGTTCCGTGGACAGATGCGAAAGTGCATGTCCTGACTCATGGGCTTCATTATGCCAGCTGCGTCTTTGAAGGCGAGCGGGTCTATGGCGGCGAAATTTTCAAACTGCGTGAGCATACGGAACGACTTTTCAAGTCGGCTGAAATTCTTGGGTTTGAGATTCCCTACAGCATAGAGGAAATCGACGATGCGTGCCGGAAAGCTGTCGCTGCTCAGGGTATTGTTGATGGATATGTGCGTCCCGTTGCCTGGCGTGGCAGCGAGATGATGGCGGTCTCAGCGCAGAAGAATAAGATCCATGTTGCTGTTGCGTCCTGGGAGTGGCCCTCCTATTTCGATCCCGCCCTTCGCTTTAAAGGTATTCGTGCCGATATTGCTCAATATCGTCGGCCTTCGCCTGAAACGGCGCCGTGCGACAGCAAGGCAGCAGGCCTGTATATGATTTGCACCGTGTCCAAGCATGCTGCGGAAGCAAAAGGCTATGCCGATGCGCTCATGATGGACTATCGCGGTTATGTGGCGGAGATGACCGGTGCCAATGTGTTTTTCGTCAAAGATGGTGTGTTGCACACGCCGACGCCGGATTGTTTCCTCGATGGGATTACGCGGCGCACGGTGATTGATCTTGCGCGCAAGCGCGGTTACGAGATCGTCGAGCGGCACATCAAGGAAGAAGAACTGGGTGATTTCAGCGAGTGCTTCATTACGGGGACTGCTGTGGAAGTGACGGCCGTGGCCGAGATCGGGCCCTACACTTACACACCATCTACCATCACCAAGACATTGATGGATGATTACTCTGCGGAAGTGCAGCCAAAGGTCAGCGCTGCTTAGATCAAAGAGCTATTTCGACTTCTTAGACGCCGTCCATCTTTGGGCGGCGTCTTCGTCTGTGCGCCTTGATGCTACCCAGCTGTCGCCCTCGGGGCCGGATTCTTTCTTCCAAAAGGGCGCTTTGGTTTTAAGCCAGTCCATCAAAAATTCCGCAGCTTCAAACGCCGCCTGACGGTGCGCAGAGGCGGTAATCACTAAAACAATCCTGTCACCGGGTTTCAAGGGGCCGACGCGGTGGATGATCGTGCTCGCCTCCAGGGGCCAGCGCTTGTGTGCCTCGGCTTCGATTTCGCTCAATGCCTTTTCGGCCATGCCCGGGTAGTGCTCTAGGGTCATTGTCTCAACGTCGCGATCCTCATTGCGGGACCTCATATGCCCCACGAAGCTCACGGATGCGCCAATGTCCGAGCGGCCGGCAACAAGCTTGTCCAGTTCGGCGCCGGGATCGAAATCGTCTGTCTGAACGCGCACCATGGTCAGCCGCCTGTGAAAGGTGGGTAGAAGGCGATCTCGGAGGCACTCCCAATCAACGTGTCGTGATCCACTTCCTGCATATCAAGGGCAACGTGGACAACATTCATGTCGTCAAACGCGGCTGCATATCCGCCGCCTCGTTTGGCGAGGTCTCGAATAAACTCCCGGACGGTGAGCTTGTCCGTGCCCGTGAGTTCAATTTCTTCCTCTGCCAGGCCGATGCGATCACGAAACCATGCGAAGTAGAGAACTTTCATTGATATCCGGCCTTACTGCGCAGACTCTTCATCGTCTTCAATGACGTGGCGGAGCCCACCCCTGAAATAATCGTAGCCCGTATATAGGGTGAGGCCCGCGGCAATCCAGAGGAGCCAGATGCCAACCTGCTGGGTGCCGGGCAGGATCGCTTCTCCGGCGTCACCGGCCAACAGAAAGCTAATGGCAATCATCTGGATCGCTGTTTTCCATTTTGCGAGTTGGCTGACGGGCACGCTGACACGTACTTGCGCCAGAAACTCCCGCAGGCCTGAGACCAGAATCTCCCGGCTCAGAATAATGATCGCTGCCAGTACAGACCCCCAGCTGATGGTGTCGTTGGCAATCAGCATGAAGAGGGCAGCGGAGACCAGCAGTTTATCGGCGATCGGGTCCAGCATTCGGCCCAGGTTTGACGTTTGTTCCCAGGCCCTTGCGAAATAGCCGTCGAAATAATCCGTAACCGCGGCGAGGATGAAGATACCGAGGGTCGTCCAGTTGGCGGCATGGCCTTCCAGATAAAACCCTGCCACCAAAGCGGGCACCATCAGGATGCGGGCATAGGTCAGCATGTTGGGCAAGCTCGTCAGAACGGCTGTCCGTCGGTCCAGTTTACTGCTCTCTGTCTGAGTCATGCACGCACCATAGCACCGGATTACGTCAATCGGGTGTCCCGTGGAAATGATCGTACACCGCTTTTGCGACTTTTTCAGAGATACCCTCGACCGCATTGAGATCTGTGAGGCCGGCGCGGGAGACGGCTTTGGCAGATCCGAAATGATGCAGCAATGCGCGTTTCCGGGCGGCGCCCACGCCGGGCACATTGTCGAGAGGGTTGGATTTGGCCTGTTTGGCGCGCCGCGCGCGGTGTGAGCCAATGGCAAAGCGGTGGGCCTCGTCGCGCAGCCGCTGCAGGAAATAGAGAGCAGGGCTTTTTTCCGGGAGCGAGAAGGGGTCGCGGCCCGGCATGAAGAAGCGTTCGCGGCCGGCATTTCGGTCCGGTCCCTTGGCGATGGAGACCACTGCAACGTCATCAATACCGAGTTCCGTCATTACTTCCATCGTGACCGAAAGCTGGCCCTGACCGCCATCAATGAGAATGATGTCCGGCCAGCCATTGGCGCGCCGTTCGTCGGTGTTTTGTTCAGGTGGTTCTGTTGATCCTTCTGCTTCCACTTCGGCAGCGGCGGCGCTTTCCTTCAGTAGCCTTGTGAAGCGGCGGGTTAGGACCTGGCGCATCATGCCGTAGTCGTCGCCCGGCTCGATGTCGTCCCCTTTGATATTGAACTTTCGGTACTGGTTTTTAAGGAAGCCCTCAGGTCCGGCGACGACCATGCCACCGACCTGGTTGGTGCCCTGGATATGGCTGTTGTCGTAGACTTCGATCCTTTCAGGCGGGCTCTCCAGGCCGAATATCTCCGCGAGCTCATTTAGGAGTTTGCGCTGGGTTGCCGACTCAGCCAGTCGGCGCCCCAGAGCGTCTTTGGCGTTGCGGAGGGCATGTTCCACCAGTTCCCGCTTTTCGCCGCGTTGGGGCACAGACACATTGATACGCCGCTCTGCCCTGATGGTGAGGGCTTCGCCAAGGAGTGTGCGCCCAGGTACATCATCGCTTAGGAAGATCTTCGGTGGCGCAGGGCGTTCGTCATAAAACTGGGCCAGGAACGCGTCCAGCACTTCGGCGCGCGAAAATCCTTTTTCATGCCGGGGGAAATAGGCGCGGTTGCCCCAGTTCTGGCCGCCGCGGAAAAAGAAGACCTGGACACAGGTCTGGCCGCTGTCTTCCGCCACTGCAAATACATCTGCGTCTGTCACAGATTGTGGATTGATCCCCTGGTGGGACTGAATGTTGGTCAGTGCGCGAATTCGGTCGCGATAAATGGCTGCCCCTTCGAAATCCAGCTTCGCGCTTGCCTCCTCCATCAGCTCGGCCAGGTGTTCCTGGGTGCGGCGGCTTTTGCCCTGCAGGAAGTCGCGCGACTCCGTCACCAGTTCAGCATACTCCTCCTTGCTGATTTCGCCTGTGCAGGGTGCGGAACAGCGTTTGATTTGAAAGAGCAGGCAGGGGCGGGTTCGGGACTCGAAGACAGAGTCTGTGCAGGAGCGCAGCAAAAAGGCTCGCTGGAGCGTGTTGAGGGTTCGGGTCACTGAGCCCGCCGAGGCGAAGGGGCCGAAATAGTCGCCCTCCCGGGAGCGGCTGCCCCGGTGCTTGACGACCTGCGGAAAGTCGTGATCCGAGGTCAGCAGGATGTAGGGGAAGGATTTGTCATCGCGCAGCAGCACATTGTAGCGCGGCTTTAGCTGTTTGATGAGATTGGCCTCTAGGAGAAGCGCATCGGTCTCCGTCGCCGTGGTGATGAATTCCATGGCCTCTGTGGAGGCGATCATGCGGGCAATGCGATTGGAATGGCCTGCGAGCTTGGTGTAGCTCGTGACCCGCTTTTTCAGACTGCGGGCCTTACCGACATAGAGAACATCACCGTTGCTTTTCAGCATCCGATAGACGCCGGGGCTGTCGGGTAGCGTTTTGACCTTTTCCGCGATCAAAGCGGCACCAT
This sequence comes from Parvibaculaceae bacterium, assembly GCA_965248405.1. GTDB lineage: Bacteria > Pseudomonadota > Alphaproteobacteria > Parvibaculales > Parvibaculaceae > Mf105b01. Next base: position 2,365,613 of record OZ252104.1, on the reverse strand, counting down.
GAAGCTGCTCTGCTTCCCTTTCCATGGTGTCTTTGTTCATCGCGGTCTCATGTCCCGGTGGTTTGTGCAATTTGGCTGTCTAATTGATCTAGTTGTGACCTAGCACAGTTGAATAGAAGTGGGTGCCGAGCGGTGTTTTTCTTCCCAAGAATTAGGGTTTTTACTGGACCGATCTGTTTCACCTTTGGCCTGTGGATAAGTTTGTTGAGAATCTCAAGAGAATCGACGCAACCAATTGTGACACAAGGGTTATTCGAATATTGGGCCCAATTTTCTAATTCCTAAGCCATTGAAAATAATGATGTTTTTATGTGGCCCGCGTGGATTTCCGCGATCTGACTGAAAAATGTCCCAAGAGCCTATGGTTAATAGGGCCTAGGCGGACGTGTGCACAAATGTCCGCATGCGGTCTATTTCCAGATGACAGAAATATGAAAAAATTCAAGGGCGTAAAGGTAGTTTTATTGTTTCACTTAAGGCGCTTTTTCTTGCTTAACTGCCAGAGCGCCCGCGCTCGATTTCGACACCTACACTTGCCACTTCTGCAATAGCGGTAAGTTTTTCTACCCGCACTCTGGCCCGCTCAACTCGTGCGTCTTCCAAACATCTGGACGCGATGCGTTCCGCCAGGGTTTCAACGAGATTGACATGGCCTTCTGCCAGAAGGTTTTTGACCTTGTTCACGATTTGCTCGTAGCAAACGACATTCTCCAGCGCATCGCTGTGGGCCACCTCGCGCACAGTCAGGTCGATATTGAAACGCATGGGCTGCCGGAAACCATCTTTCTCGTGGGCGTAGACACCAATTTCCCCATCAAGCACAAGATCGCGCACAAAGACGTGGCGAATGGACCGGGCTCCGTCTGCAATGCTCAGGCGGGTCACATTCTCCGGTCCGGCGTTCAGGTCTTGATTATTGTTTGAGGAGCTTTGGCTCATAGGGCTTAAGTCCTTGTTCGCGCTGCGTTCAATCGGCCAATGACGGTCATTCCGGTCCAATAGCGTCCGGCGTTTCCCACGCGAGATGCTGGCCGCTGTCCAGAGCGATCATTTGGCCTGTCATCGCCGGGCTGGCAAGGACAAATCTGACTGCGGCGCAGATTTCTTCGGTTGATATCTGATGCCCGAGAAGCGTTGAGGCCACCTGGGCCTGGAAATCGGCATCTGATTGGCGCTCATTTGACAGCGAGGGACCGGGGCCGATCCCGTTCACCCTGATATTGGGGGCTAGTGCTTGTGCTAGGGTCTGCGTCAACGTCCAAAGCCCTGCTTTTGACGCTGTATAGGAGAGAAAACGCGGCGTCAGGCGCCATACGCGCTGGTCGATAATGTTGATAATGTTTCCTGGTTCGCCCGCAGGTAGCTGTCTCGCGAAGGTCTGGGCAAGGAAGAGGGGCGCACGCAGGTTGGTGTCCATATGAGTGGACCAGCTGTCGGGTGTCAGGGTCTCCAGATCATCTGCTGCAAAGAGGGACGCGTTGTTGACGAGCGCAGTCAGCGGACCGTTGAGCGAAGTCCCAGCCTGTTCAATCAGGGGGCCGAGGGCTTCGACATTCGCCAAGTCTGCCTGGAGGCTGATGGCGCGGCCGCCTGCATTCAGAATATCCTGAGCAGTTTGTGCGGCTGCGTCTGCCGAGGAATTGTAGTGAACAGCAACGCCCCAGCCGTCCCGGGCCAGATTGAGCGCAATCGCCCGGCCAATGCGTTTCGCGCTGCCGGTAATGAGCACATTTCTCGGTGAAGAATCTGTCATCTCGGCAGCTTAGACTGCATGCATCGTGGCGGCACGGTCCGCCACAAAGAGAAAATAGAGATAGGCGACATAGCCAATAAGGAAAAATGCGCCTGCTGAGCGGGTGATTGTGCCTTTTGACATGGCGAAGGGGACAACCAGAAGGGCCGCGATGAGCATGACCCAGAGGTCGAACCAGATGAATGCTGATGGGACGTCGATGGGTGCGACCATTGCCGTAATGCCCATAACCCCTAAGATGTTGAACAAGTTGGAGCCCAGAACATTCCCCACCGCGATATCCGCTTGCCGCCGAAGAGCCGCGATCACGGTTGTGGCAAGTTCTGGCAGTGAGGTGCCAAATGCAATCAGAGACAGGCCGATGGCGCTGTCGGAAACGCCAAATGCCTGGGCGATCTCGGTGCCCCCATCCACAATAAAATGTGCGCCCAGTGGCAGTCCCAGTACGCCTGCGGCCAGAAAGAGCACGATCATGATTGGATTTTGAGGCAGGCCCGAGCTTTCGTCAGGCAATTCGAACTCTTCTTCAATCGCTGCTGCGCCTGCACCTGATCCGTTGGCTGAGCTGACCGCATGGGTGGCAACATATGCGAGGAAGAGCAGTACGAGAGTGAAGAGGATAAGCCCCTGCCAGAACACGAGCTGGCCAAACAGGCACAAGAAGATGAAGATGATGGTAGCCGACACCATAAAAATGGTGTTCCGACGAACAGACATCTGATCGCAAAGTGTGGGGTAAATGATCGCTGGGATGCCTAGGACCAGCAAAACATTTGCGATGTTCGAACCCACCACATTCCCGATGGCTATGCCGCTGACACCCGTCAGGGCGGCGCGGATGGACACAACCAATTCAGGCGCCGATGTGCCAAAGGCGACGACGGTCAGGCCGATAAGTATTGAGGGGATGCCCAGTTTCAGGGCAAGTGACACTGCGCCTCGGACCAGCAGGTCGCCGCAAAACAGCAGAATGACAAAACCGCTGATCAGCGACAGGTACATCATGCGAAGCCGCTCCGGCCAAACAGGTCACAGGTCATCATGCATACACAGCCAGATTGCGGTGCCGTGGGTAAACTCCGGTCGGCGGTCATTTATTTTCTTTCTTAACGTCGATCCCCTATCCTCCATATATAGGGGCCTTCCGGCTGAAGTAAAACCGCTCAAATTGGGCAGTATGAATGTGGCAGGGTCGCCACACGTAATAGTGATGGAGATATAACAGGTGGACGCGGCTGCTGGGCACGGTGAGGTCATTCCCTATTTGAGGGAGATTGTTGTTTTTCTTGTTGCCTCGGTGCTCATTGTTCCCTTGTTCCAATGGATGAGAGCGAGCCCCGTTCTGGGGTATCTCGCCATCGGAACACTGATCGGTCCATTTGGTCTGGCCATCATTTCCGACACTGAGGGGGTCGCTCGGCTTGCTGAGCTGGGGGTCGTTTTCCTCCTGTTTACCATTGGCCTTGAATTGCCGTTCGAACGATTGCTTGCCATGCGCCGACTGATTTTTGGTCTTGGTGGGTTGCAGGTGCTCATTTGCGGGTCGGTGCTCGCACTGTTCGCCAATATGTGGGGTAACTCTATCGAGGCCTCGGTCGTGATCGGGTTTGCGCTGGCGCTTTCCTCTACGGCAATTGTCACCCAGGTATTGATCGAGCGAAGTGAGTTCGCGACGCCCATGGGACGACGAACCTTCTCCATCCTGTTGTTTCAGGATTTGGCGGTTGTGCCTCTCATCATGCTGGTGGCCATCCTCTCCAATGGGGGGGCGGAGGGACCACTGGATCTGGCCAAGCTGATCGGTATTGCTGTCTTGCAGGCTGTTGCTGCGATCGTGGTCATTCTCATTGTTGGCCGTTATGCGCTGCGTTACCTCTTCCGGTTGGTCACCTGGGCCAGGTCGCCTGAGCTGTTTATGGCATTGACCCTGTTGGCGGTGCTCAGTACGGCCTGGGCGACGGGGCAATCCGGGCTGTCCATGGCTCTGGGGGCCTTCCTTGCTGGCCTTGTGCTGTCGGAAACAGAATTTCGACCCCAAATCGAGATCGATATTCAGCCGTTTAAAGGCCTCTTGCTCGGATTGTTCTTTATCAGTGTCGGGATGGGGCTTGATTTCGCGATCATGCAGAGCATGCCTTACGAGATCTTCCTGGGCGTAGTGGGACTCATTGGCATCAAGGCCATTATGATCTCCTCTCTCGCTGTGGCTTTTGGTGTTACTGCGAGTCAGGCAGTGCGGACTGGCTTGCTGCTGAGCGCAGGTGGGGAGTTCGCATTTGTGATCATTGGCGGAGCGTTGACGGGTGGTGTGCTTGACCGTGATGTTGCGCAATACATGCTGATTGTCGCCGGTGTCTCCATGGCGCTCACGCCGTTTTTGATGATCGCCGGCAACGGTGTTTCAGCTTTGATCGCCCGGCGCTACCGCGTCGAACAAGACATTGAAGTCTCCGCATTGGATGAAGATTTGAGCGGTCATGTTATTATTGCCGGATATGGCCGTGTTGGGCGTACCGTTGCGCGTCTTCTCTCCGAACAGATGGTGCCCTTTGTGGCATTGGACATGAGCGTCCCACGGGCCCGCGAGGCACGCAAAAATGGGGAGCCGGTTTTCTACGGAGATGCGGCCCGTCATGATGTTCTGGAACGGGTGGGAGCCGATCGGGCTGCGGCAATCGTCATCACGCTGAATGACTATACTGCCAGCACAAAAGGCGTGGCATCTGTTCGTGCAAAGTGGCCGAAGCTGCCTGTGTTTGTGCGCGCTCATGACCTCACTCATTCTCAGGAACTTGTGAAGCTCGGGGCCACAGGTATCGTGCCCGAAACGCTGGAAGCATCACTGCAGCTGGCGTCTGACGTGCTGCATTCTCTGGGCACACCGCACGAAGCAATTGTGCCTCATATGGACCGTGTCCGCGAGGAAGGGTATGCCCGCGTGAATCCTGATGTGGAACAAAACTAGATCTCACACGTAAGGCCAGGCCATTCAAAACATGGCGTCAGGCGCTTTACGCTTTTTCGTTTTGCGCGGTCGTTCATAGAGAACGGTCGGGTAGTCTTTCAGCGGATTTACCTGTTCGCCGGTATAGGCCCACTCAGGCATTTCGGCCATCCGCACGTGGTACCGAGGCTCGCGCCCGACACCTTCTGCAAATAGACCGCGCGGAACATTGACCATGTGCGGCGAGGCATCGCGTTCATAGGCAATGGGCGTGCCGCATTCGATACAGAAGCGTCGCGTGATCCCTTTTTCCTCGTCTCGATAGTCTGAGAGTGCCTCTTCGCCGCTGGTATATCGGAACCGTTTGCGCCACGAACCCACATAGGTCACCGATGAGGTGCCCGTCATATGGCGGGTACTGGCAGAATGGTCGTGATAGGCCCATCTGGCGGGATATTTGATTTCAAATTGGACGATCCCACAACCACAGGTGCCTTTTACCCATTCGGCGTGCGACAGGGTGGCTTTTTCACTGCTTCCCTTTGTGGCTCTGGGCTTGCCTCTTGGCGGCATGGTGTTGCTTCCCCCGGTTTCACGCGATTGTCATGTGCAGGCTAGGTGCAAAGGTTCGACAATAGTCATCAATTGCAAGAACCAATCAAGACGAGGGAGGGGGACCCCATGTTTGCAGAATTTATGGATGCCTGGGCAATCGCGCAGGCGGAGCAGGAAGTTTACATCGCCGCCTTGCCGCAATGGGTGCAGCTCTGGATGAACTGGATGATGCTCGTGCTCGGCCTTGGCTCGCTGGTGTTTGCGATTTTCAAGGTCGAGGCCCGCTGGCTATTGCTGGCCATGGTGCTGACCATCCCCGCGACGATGATCCTAGGTGTCTATGTGGGCTGGAACGGGCTTTGGGGCATTACGCACCTTATTCTCTGGACGCCGGTTGCCATCTATATGGCGCGCCGATTTCCGCAGATCACAGTGAAGAGCGTTTACGGTGTTTGGTATGTGCTTGCCCTCGCGACATTGTGGATTTCGCTGATCTTCGATGTGAAGGATGTCGGGCAGTATCTCTTGAGCTGAGATGTCAGGTGGGCTGACCTTGTTTGAGCAAGTCGTCGATCAGTTCGCGTTGCTGAATGGCCCCGCTGTCACCTCCGCCGAACAACAATAGTCCGGACGAATAGCTTGAGCCGTAGGTCCGAGCGAGATTTACCGTCTGGCCGATGGCTTCGATGAACTGGCTGTCATGCAATGTGCTCAGCGGATGAATGAAAGTGCTCCAAAGAATGCCCTTGGCAATGGCGTAGCGGGCGTCCAGAGCGCTGTCGAAATTGGCTTGCATGATGCGGGTCAGTTCTTCCGGTGTCAGCGTGTCCGCCTGTCGAATGGCAACGAGTATGCGCATCCTGTTGTTGGCTTCGTCGGTGACGATCACAACGGGTACATCGGCGATGGTGAGCTGCCAATTGCCGTTCTGGTTTTTCAGATCACCATCTAGCCGTTCCAGAATGGTATGCATCTGTTCGAGGGACATTGTTCCCTCGCGGTCCTGACCATCTTTATCGGTGGCAATTGCAGGCGTCACGAGAATGATGAGAAGAGAAGCGATGAGTGAAATATTGCGCATGGGGTACCCTTAAGAGCTTGCTCTTTTGAGGATAGATGTTCATCGGCGTGGGTCCATGCACAGCTTCGTGAGCTTATAGTCCGCCGTATTCCTGCATCCAAAGAAGGGAGGCTGTGAGGCCGGACAAGGAAAATTCGACCGAGGTGTCGTCTCCCGCTTCGTTTGTGTAATCGAAACGGATGGTGGAGCCTGCCTTCATTGCGCCAATCAGATGGTCGGTCAGGTCTTGTGGTCCGACAAAATAGTCGTTGATCGACTCCGGTGTTTCAATTTCGTCTGGTGCCAGAAGAATCTGACGAATGCCGTCTACATGAATATCGACCGTGTCTTTTCTGCTCATCATGTTGAAGACAGCGATCAGTGAAATGCGGAGCGGTGCGCTGGCGCGTTCCCGAGATATGCGCAGCTGATAGTCGAACCCGGCGGGTGCCTCCGCATTGTGCACATAGGTGTTGGCCGAGCAGAAACGTGATCCGTCAGACCGCTGTGCGCGGCAGGCAACGAGAAAATCTTTGAAATACTGGCGGTCTTCACAGAAAGGCGCCACCGAGCAGTCGGCTCCCTCGACCGAGGCGTCCGGATTGTCGATACCCGCATCTGGTGTTCTTGCGGATTGAGGCGCAGCGGTGCGCTTATAGATAATGGGCCACTCATCAGCGAGTCGGCCCTGGCATTCGCCCTCATAGGCATATTCGACCATGGCAAAGTCATAGCCGGTCCAGATCCACGACCCCACCGAGCCGCAATCGCCGACACCGCGGCCTTTTGCAAATTCCGTGAGGCGTCCTGAAGCGGCATCAATATCTGCGTTGATCAGGGTATCCGACGCTGACCAGCCCAGTTCATCGCTGTAGCGGGCGAAACTAAGTGTGTCCCAAGTGGAAACGTCACTTTCGTCATCGCGGCGTTCCAGAAGGACCTTCACCACCATATTGTAGGCGGCAAGCTGGCAGGGGATGAGATGAAGGCGGGCATTGGGGCTTAAGGTTGCGCCGGTCCACATGTCACTGGTGTCGATGCCGTCGGCCAGGAAACAGTCCGGATCGTCCTGCGCGCGGTCTATGATGTCTTGTGGCGGCGGCGCCATGGGCGTTTGGGTGAAGTCTGCAAGAGTCGGCGTGGCAAATAGGGCGAACAGAGCCGCCATCAGATATCTCATGGTCGCTTCTCCCAGGGCTCCAAGGTTCCCGCAATGGTGCGGGTATCGAAACCGCGATAGGCGCGTAGAGTGGCGTCGCAGATCTCATCGTGAGTGAGCCAGCGGGAGGTGTCATCTTCAACAACGAAACCGAGGATCACCTGGCGATAGGTTTTACTGCCATGGGCTTTCATCGCTTCAAGTCGCTGGTCGGCAAAGCCGTCCGGTTTTCCGGAGGCAGAGCCCATAATTTCGATGATTTTGCCGCCCGGGATTACACAGTCCGCAATGCCGTCGCGGAGGTCATGGGCTTCCGGATGAAGCCAGGTCACCGCCAGATCAACGGGTCCGCGAATACGGAGCGTGTCGAGGAAGTGGGCCTCGTCCGTATAGTCCAAAGGGAGCTTCATGACCTTGTCATCAAGGAAGCTTTCGCCAAAAGTGAAACTCCCCGCGCTGCGGGCGCATAAGGTGGCGTGCTGACTTTCGCCAACGATTTGCCGGGCGACCGGGGCAAGCATGCCCGTGGTGCCGATAAGAAGTGCGTGATCTGCCATGTGTCATTTGTAGGAGGTTCGGGCGAAAGGAACCAGTCTTTAGGCCCTGTTACGACGTCTAGGCTTTAGGCAATGTGGGCCTCGATTGCCAGGGCGGCAGACTCCGGGTCTTGTTGCAGCCATAGGGGCCGATCTGTTTCCGCATTGAACATGCGCGTTGCCGTATCGGGGAAACGCTCCACCACGCCCTCACCGAAGTCGAGGGTTGTCAGCGTGATCGCGTGGGCGATGTACCGAATGCTGTTGTCACTCTTTTCCCGATAGGGGAGCGCCACGTTTTCGAATTCGACCAGCCGCCCGGTGGTGGTGCGGGCCTTGGAAATGGTCCAGCGGCCAAAGAGGGCGTTCACCCCATGCTCATCGCGAAAGGCATTGATCACAGTCTCCAGGTTCGTGCGGGCTTCGTCGTTCATAGGTGTTTCGGCATATTGACCGGTCAGGTCCTGGCCGAAGGCGGCGGTGAGGCCCGTGCCGAAAAGAGTGTAGCGGGCGCGGCCGTCGGGCTCATGCTTCAGCATGGCGAGATTGGCCATGAAGGGCGCCAGGTCCATCAAGGGCAGATCTGTCTTGGTGGGAATGGTGGTTTTTGTGGCGGATCGTGCGCGGTACCAGAGATCGGCAAAGCCGACGGTTTTCGGCGACTGAAGCGCCGGGTTTTGACCCTGATCCACACCCATACCTACATTCTAGTCAGAAGGGCTTAATACAAAGCAAACCGGGTGCGGTGAGGCCATGAATACTGGGATTTACCAGCTCACCGTGTAGTTCGCAGTAATCGCCAGGTCTTCCAGATTGCCGGTCTGTTCGGCGCGGTCCGTATAGAGATCCAGATGGACGCGGACGCCTTTCTCCCGCACGGGCGCATATTTCTGAACCAGAGCGTCCCCGGCGGCCTCGACATCCGCCTTGGTGGCGACGGGCAGGGGCGCGCGCAGATCCCCTTCAGCGCTCAGAAAGCGCGAGGCGGGGACGCGGGGCTCGATCCCGATTGTGGTCAGTTTGGAATCCGATCCGCGCAGTTCTACCTGCGGCAGAGCAGATGCGGGGGGCGTGGCCACAAAAAGGGCGGCGATCAGTGCCAATATGGAACAGAAGCGTGGGGTCATGGATAAGAATCTGCAGCTTTCGGGCCATGTTTTGCGGCTTCCTTCTTTGGTTAAGAGCGGTCACACTGGCGCTTCGGTTAATTGACGAGTGGTTCGGGAGTCGGTGGTCATGGGGCGCGTGCAGGTTTTGAGTTGGGTGAGTGGGGCTGTGTTGCTGGCGGCGGGAACAACAGTTTCCTTTGGCGCGATGGCGGCGATTGACGGGATCAATCTCTCGCCGGATGTGGGCGGGTCCCCCGACATTGAGAAGGGCACGGCGCTGCCCCCGCCGGCAGACTTTCTGACGCCGGCGACGCCGCGGCCCCGGGGCAGCCAGTTTGATCCCGCCCCCCTTCCGTCCGACACGCCGGTGCGGCCCTTCACGGAGGTGGGTTACGGGCCCTTCGTGATCGGCGACAAGGTGGATCTCACCGACCCGGATATTGTCGCGTCCGGCCCGATCAATCCCGAATGCCATTATGTGCGTTTCGAGCATCCGGCGGGCCCGCTCACTCTCATGATCGTGGAGGGTGAGGCCGCGCGGATCGATGTGAGCAGCATGGGCCCGGAGGGCATCACCACCGGGCCGTCGCTCCCCAACGGGGTGGGCCTTGGCAGCCCGGTCGCGGACATTTCCGCCGCCTGGGGTGACAAGGTGGAGACCCGGCCCAACAAATATGGTGTGGGTACGGACTATATCGTGACGCTGTCGGACGCGAAGGGCCTCGTGTTTGAAACGGACGCGGGCAAGGTCACCTCGTACCGTGTTGGCCGCCCGCCGGAAGTGCATTGGGTGGAAGGCTGTTCGTAACCGTCCCTGGTTCGAGACGGCGCCAAGGCGCCTCCTCACCATGAGGCTTCTGTTTTTATTCAACCCTCACCCTGAGGAGAAGGCGAAGCCTTCGTCTCGAAGGGTCGAAGGATGGACCCCGGATCAAGTCCGGGGTGACACCAGTGTTTGAAACAAGCAAGAGCGCCCCGCACGGGCCGTCCGCCTGCAGGCTTGTCAAAAACCGTGAGGGACGCGGAATGCCGCAAAGCCTCATCTGATTTCTTTTTCAGAGGCCTTCCGGCACTCCGCGCGCGACGGCTGCGCATCCACCAACCTGCCCAGCTGGCTGATTACTATCTGACTTCCAGCTGCCTGAGGTTTTCACCTGAAGCGCCTGTCAGAGCTAAACCAACCAACCCCCGTGAACTCTGGCCACGGCCTCTTGAGGACTGCCCGACTTTCGAAGGCCGTTACCCCTTCTTCCACCGGCGCCGCAGCTCCCGCCCGCCTGTTGAACGGTCGACACGCCCCTCACATGGGCGGGAGATGCCTTATTAAATGGGGCCTCTTGTAGGGGGGGAGGATAAGTTTTTTGTCGTTTCTTTTCTCTGCAGTGCCTCCAACCCACCACGTCATGCCCGGACCCACGGGTCTGGCTTCGCCAGCCCGAGGATAAACTTGTCCCACCCCAAAACTGTCACCCTCGGGCTAGACCCACCCCAAAACTGTCATCCTCGTGCTCGACACGAGGATCCATAGGGAGTCGAGGGGTGTCATGGACCCTCGGGTCAAGCCCGAGGGTAACACTAGGTGTGCATCGCCCTGGTTCGAGACGGCGCTAAAGCGCCTCCTCACCATGAGGTTTGTGTTTTCATTTACCCTCATCCTGAGGAGGGTGCGGAGCACCCGTCTCGAAGGATCATCCTGAGGCCTTACTCCGCCCTCATGCCTCAAGGAGAAGGCGAAGCCTTCGTCTCGAAGCCTCATCCTGAGGAGGACCGAAGGTCCGTCTCGAAGGGTGGAAGGATGGAGAACTACCCCACCAGTTCCTCATACACGCCGAGCCAATAGCGGGCGGCCTCGCGATGGTGCTGCCGCTCGGCGAGGAAGGCGCGGATGAGCGCCTCCTGGCCCGCCTGGGGCCCGTGGGTCTTGCGCAAGAATGTGACCGCGCTTTCCGGGTTCACATGGGAGAGGGCGTTTTGAATGCGCTCGTCCGGGTTCGCGTAATAGGCGCGGGCGTGTGGCGGCATGTAGGCGACGTTGAGCCCGTCCGGCTTGCCGGCCTCCCCCTTGCTGGTGGGGGTACGATCTTGGGTGTCGGGCCCGTGCGGGCTCCCGTCCTGTGAGGCGTCTTTGTTCGGGGTGCCGTCTTTGGGGTCACCTTCACTTGGGTGGTTGTCTTGCGGGTCGCCATCATTCGGGTCTTTTGGGGAGGTCATGTCAGCCTCTCTTGTCCGTTATCGGGAGAGGCGTGTCCGGCGGTGCACAAGCGTTTTCAGAAAAAGTGGTTCCGGTTTTCCGTCCGAAAACGCGTTCTAGAAAACGGCGTGTAGCCGGATGTCAGAAAACCCCCACAGACGTGGAGCACGATCACCTTTAGGCGTGAGCCCTGGACATACGTAACCGTCACCCGGCCACGTATGTCTCGTTAGGTAAAACCTAACGGCGCGTAACCGTATGTCTGTGTTCAATGAGGTTTCTGAGGCCCCACGGCGGGATTTTGCCCGCCGCGTGCTCAGCATAGCAGAATCATTTGTTCAGTGCATGTCGTGTGGGAGGAAAAATGGCGGGGCAAAATGGTGTGCAGATTTTGGCCCGTCTCGAGGTGCTCGTTGTAGTTGGAAGCGTCAAGCTAAATGATTGAGTGGCTTAGGAAGACCTGATGTTTTAGGATGCTGACGGTTTTTGAATGGAAGAACGAGCAGCCAGTGATTGAATATCTGCCTACAAGAACGGATCAGGCTGACTTCCCAGTTGTTCAGGAGGCAATTAATCGTCTGCGGAACAATGCTGAGGAAATAGGGATTGCGAACGGCGTCATCTATTATGGGTGGCCGCGATTCCAAGACTATGATGCAGTAAAACATCCTGTAGATATCGCTCTATTGACCCAGCAAACGGGGTTGATCTTGATTCGCTGTTTACCGCATTTAGAGCCTGCGGATGTGGATGAGGCAGATGATAGTATTGCTCAAGCTGCGGCGTTTGCTGAAGCTCAGATGCTCAAGAGCCGCTTGCTGCGAGATAAGAGGCGACTGAGGTTTGATGTCGTACCGGTGTTGTACATCCCCGGTTTCGAACAACTTGAATTGCAGCAGTCGGAAATCGCGACTTCTCTGAACGGTTTGGTCGAGCAGGTTAAGAAGTATGCTGATCAACGGATAACTTCCTCGGAGTTTGACGAGGCGAGATCAATTCTTGAGGGCGCAAAGGCGCTTGCGCGGAGTAGTCTTCGGCGAGTATCTGATCCAGCAAAATCTCCTGCCGCAGCTGCACTTAGATCGCTAGAAGAGGAAATATCCAAATTTGATTCCGAACAGAGAAGTGTTGCTCTTACTTCCTTGGCTTGCCCTCAACGTATTAGAGGACTCGCAGGTTCCGGAAAAACAGTGATATTGGCAATGAAGGCTGCCATGGCTCACATTGAAAATCCGGAATCAAGGATTTTGGTTACTTACTACACGAGAAGTCTTAAGCACCACCTAGAAAGCTCAATTACAAAATTTTATAGACACTTTGCTGATGGAGATCCCGACTGGAAAAAAATTGACGTTCAGCATGGTTGGGGTCAAAGGCGGCTTCCCGGAGTTTATCGAGAGGCATGTGTTCGATCTGATCAAATTCCGCTATCGTTTGGTGATGCAAAGAGTCAACGCAACCCTTTTGACTATGTTTGCAAGCGGCTTGTCGCATCGGGAAAGGTGAAGCCATACTACGATCTTGTTCTGATCGATGAAGGGCAGGACTTTCCTGAAGGGTTTTATCAACTTTGCTATTTCTTGACTAAGGGGCACCGAGATCGAAAGCAGATCGTTTGGGCCTATGACGAACTTCAAGACATATTCGACGTTCACGTTCGCACTTCCGAAGAATTGTTTGGTAAGGATAAAGACGGAGAGCCTCGAATTTCATTGAAGCGTTCACGGCCCGACGAGGCAACGACTAACGATTTTGTTCTTTCCAAATGTTATCGAAATCAGAGGGAAGTGCTCGTGTTGGCACATGCAACTGGTTTCGGTCTCTATGGACAACCGGTTCAGATGCTCCAGAACCGAGAACATTGGGAGGACGTTGGCTACGAAATTGGTGATGGACCTCTTCGAACAGGAAGAGAAATTTCTATACACCGACCATCACGCAATAGCCCGACTTCTTTAGAGCAAACCAAGCAGCGACCCCTGATAAAAGTTGAGTCCTTTGCTACTTTTGACGATGAAGTAGAGAATTGTGCACAGGAGTTTAAGAAGTTCATTGAAGAGGGATTGGAGCCTCATGATTTACTTGCCATAACGATTGATGACCGTTCAGCAAGGGCATACTTATCATCCTTGTCTTCTCGATTAGCTGAGTTGGGTATCTCTGCGAACAATATTATTGCAGACAAGTTCAATGAGCCTCCATTTGTGATCGAAGGAAAGGTAACCCTGTCAACGGTGTATCGTGCCAAAGGCAATGAAGCTGCGCTTGTCTCTGTCTTGGGATGTGACGCTATTCCCCTCGACCGCCGAACAACGCGAAATCGGATTTTTACAGCACTTACACGGACGAAAGGTTGGCTTCGTGTTTCAGGGATCGAAGGACCGTTTGATCAACTAAAAAGTGAGCTTGAGGAGGCTATGGCGAACTCACCGGACTTGGTTTTCACGATGCCTGATTTGCAGGAGATCGAGACAATTCAGCGAGACTTGGCAGAGCGCGATGCCAGAATGCTCCGGGCTAGAGAGGAGATGTTGCGTACAAAGCGGGAGCTTGGTTTGTCTGATGACGAAGTCAAAAGTCTTTTTGATGAATTGTAACGATGAATAAATCGGACTTTGAAGGCAAGATTCGTGCGGCACATCAATTGCTGAGCAGTGAGCTTGATCTCCTTTTAACGACTTCTTCTTTGAACTCGCTCTCCGTGAATGTTTTGTTCAATGAAGTCGCGCTAGATCCCGAGGCGCACTATCAAGATATCTACGGACGTGCTCTCTCAGCCTCGTACTACAATTTTTTGCTTAATGACTACTCGATTTTTCAGTTCAGCTGGTCTAGCGAAACTGCATGGAGACTTGCGTTTCTTCCGAACCCCTGGATCGCCGGCGTGGGTGATGTTGAAGAACAAATGGATGAATGGGACGAACTCCTAGCGGCAGGTGCAATTAATCTGGAGGAGATGGGAGAACTTATGTCGGAGTTATCGTATACCGGCGCAATACCTCCCATCCGCTTTGAGTACGCAGTCGAACAATACAGGGAACTTGTTCACCCGGCTGCGCATCTTCATATTGGGCGTCACTTTGAAAACAGGTGGCCACTACATCGTGTATTGAACCCGCTTACATTTTTGATGATGATCCTCAAGATGTACTATCCACCCTATTGGTTGGAAAGAAGCATCTACTTCAATCATGCTGCTACCAACTGTTTAGATGGTAGGTTCATAGATGAACTAAATAAGTCTCGTATAGTGCACGACTTCTCAGACAATGAGCGGGCGTCGCTGCACTTCTTTGCCCAAAAGACCACGTGAATCTCATGCATTTGAGAACTAGCTTTGAAGCTCTATCTCAAGGCCCCTTGCGACGCCTTGGCTTGGTCTGGCCGCTCTTCTTGAACGTCCGTGTGCCGGCTTTGCCGGCGGCGGACCTTGCGAGGGGCCTGGTCTTCTTTTCGCTCCCGGCAGATGCGCTTTGCGCATCGCCTGCGCGGGCGCGGCCTGACCGGCCGGCGGACGCTTGTCCGCTTGGGTCCCCCGCCGCGGCGACGGCGCTTTGGCGCGCGAAGGGATCGTCGGCGATGGTGAGTTCCGTCTGTTCCAGGCGGTGGATTTCGTCGCGGAGGCGGGCGGCTTCCTCGAACTCCAGGTCGCTGGCGGCCTCTTTCATCTTCTTTTCCAGATCCTGAATGTGGGCGCGCAGATTGTGGCCCACCAGTTCCGTCGTGCCGCTCTCTCCGGTGTCCACGCGCACATGGTCCTGCTCGTAGACGCTTTCCAGAATGTCGCCAATGTCCTTGCGGATGCTTTCCGGCGTGATGCCGTGCGCCTCATTATAGGCCTGCTGCTTCTCCCGCCGCCGGTTGGTCTCGGCGAGCGCGCGCTCCATGGAGCCCGTCACCTGATCCGCATAGAGGATGACGCGGCCGTCCACGTTCCGCGCCGCGCGGCCAATGGTCTGCACGAGCGAGGTTTCTGAGCGGAGGAACCCCTCCTTGTCCGCATCGAGGATCGCCACCAGGGCGCATTCGGGAATGTCGAGGCCCTCGCGCAGCAGGTTGATGCCGATCAGCACGTCAAACGCGCCGAGGCGCAGGTCGCGAATGATCTCGATGCGCTCCAGCGTGTCGATGTCCGAATGCATGTAGCGCACGCGGATGCCCTGTTCGTGCATATATTCGGTGAGGTCTTCCGCCATGCGTTTGGTGAGCGTGGTGACGAGCACGCGCCCGCCTTTTGCTGCCACCTGTTTGCACTCGTCGATCAGATCATCGACCTGGGTGTCCACGGGGCGGATTTCCGTCGGCGGGTCGATGAGGCCCGTCGGGCGGATCACCTGTTCCACGAAAACGCCGCCGGTGCGCTCCATCTCCCAGGGGCCTGGGGTGGCCGAGACATAGACCGTCTGCGGCCGCATGGCGTTCCATTCCTCGAACTTCAAGGGGCGGTTGTCCACGCAGCTCGGCAGGCGGAAGCCATATTCCGCCAGGGTCGATTTCCGCCGATAGTCGCCGCGATACATGCCGCCGATCTGGGGCACGCTCACATGGCTTTCATCCGCAAAGATGAGGGCATTGTCCGGGATATATTCAAACAGCGTCGGGGGCGGCTCGCCGGGCTTGCGGCCGGTGAGGTAGCGGGAATAGTTCTCAATCCCTGCGCAGCTGCCGGTGGCGAGCATCATCTCAATGTCGAAATTGCAGCGCTGTTCCAGCCGCTGGGCTTCCAGCAGTTTGTTCTGGGCGTTGAGTTCATCGAGGCGCTCTGTGAGCTCCTTTTTGATCTGAGAGGTGGCCTGCTGCAGCGTGGGGCCCGGTGTCACATAGTGGGAGTTGGCGTAGAGCTTCACCGCCGGGCGGCGGTCCGTCTTGTGGCCGGTGAGAGGGTCGAACTCGACAATCTCCTCCACCTCGTCGCCAAACATGTTGATGCGCCAGGCCCGGTCTTCCAGGTGGACGGGGAAGACTTCCACCGTGTCGCCGCGCACGCGGAAGGTGCCGCGCTGAAACGCATTGTCGTTGCGCTTATATTGCAGCGCCACCAGATCCGCGATCAGCTGGTTGCGGTCGAGCTTGTCGCCCACCTTCACGGTGAAGGTCATCTCCGAATAGGTTTCGACGGAGCCGATGCCGTAAATGCAGGAGACCGACGCCACGATGATGACATCGTCGCGCTCCAGCAGCGCGCGGGTGGCGGCGTGGCGCATGCGGTCGATCTGCTCGTTGATGGAGCTTTCTTTTTCGATATAGGTGTCCGTGCGGGCGACATAGGCCTCCGGCTGGTAATAGTCGTAATAGGACACGAAATATTCGACCGCATTGTCCGGGAAGAAGCTTTTGAACTCGCCATAGAGCTGGGCGGCGAGGGTCTTGTTCGGCGCGAGGATAATTGCCGGGCGCTGGGTCTGTTCAATCACCTTCGCCATGGTGAAGGTTTTGCCGGACCCGGTAACGCCCAGGAGCACCTGGTCCCGCTCGCCTGCGTTCACCTGGGTCACGAGTTCCTTGATCGCGTCCGGCTGGTCGCCCTTGGGCTCAAAGTCGGAGACGAGCTTGAAGGCAATGCCGCCTTCGGATTTCTCCGGGCGTTCGGGCCGGTGCGGCGTGAAGGGTTCCAGCACATCGCCATTGGGCGCGCGCTCGGGCACAGGCTGCGTCAGCGGTTGTTCTGGGACAAACGAGCCGCCCGGCGCTTCCGAGAAGCCCGGCTGTGCCTCTTCCTTCGCTCTTTTTGTCTTAGAGGAACTCATGCGCCCAATATGGCCCGGAATCGTGTCGTTTCAAAGGGGGCGGAAAGCCTCACCTGTCAGGAAGTGTCAGTATTCGAGCTCACGCGCAGACGCTTTCAGCGTCGCGCTCCGCCAGGGCGGCCTGACCGGCCGGCTCGCGGTCGCGAGCTTGGGCGGATTACGTTTGCCTTCATCTGCCACGTTCATAGATGTAGTCACCGCACCTACATTGTAGGCACCAACACGCAGTGGTGGTTTCCCGAATTGGTTCTTTCAGGAAGGTGCGCATTCGGTGAGGGTCCGCGCGACTTTTTGAGCAGGCCCCGACGGAGCGGAATGTGAGCAGATCATGACTGTGTCCGGGGTGGCTCCTCCTTTTTTCCTTTTCTCTTTTGTGGAGCCTTTCATGAATGTTTCTCTTAACCCTTCCCCTTCCTTTGATGCGGCGAGCGCCGAGCGCTTCGCCGGTGAGATGGCGGGCATCCTGAATGCGGGCGCGCTCGCGGTTATGCTGTCCTTCGGCCATCGCACGGAACTGTTTGACCGGATGGCGGGTCTGCCGCCGTCAACCTCCGGTGCGATTGCGGAAGCAGCAGGCCTGTCCGAGCGCTATGTGCGGGAGTGGCTGGCGGCCATGGTGACCGGCGGCATTGTCCTTTACGAGCCCAAAGGTGCGCTCTATCACCTGCCGCCGGAACATGCCGCGGCGCTCACCCGCGGTGCGGCCATGGGGAACTTCGCTTCCACGGCGCAGCTGGTGCCAATGATCGGGGCGAGCGAAGACCGTCTGCTAGCGTGTTTCCGCACGGGCGAGGGTACGACCTATGACGATTACCCCTGTTTTCATCAGGTGATGGCGGAAGACAGCGGCGAGACGGTGGTCGCGCAACTCTTCGATGTCATCGTGCCGCTGGTGCCTGGACTGGACCGGCGCCTGGAGCAGGGCATTGATGTGATGGACGCCGGCTGCGGCGAGGGCCGGGCCCTTGTGGCGCTCGCCGAACATTATCCCCAGAGCCGTTTTGTAGGCTATGACCTTTGCGCAGATGCGATTGCCACAGCGACTGGTCTGGCACAGTCCAAAGGTCTCGCCAACCTTCGTTTCGAACAAAGAGACCTGACCGGCTATGACGAGAAAGAGGCGTTCGATTTCGTGACGTCGTTTGACGCGGTGCATGATCAGAAAGACCCGCAAGGGCTGATCACCGGTCTCTATGGGGCGCTGCGGTCCGGCGGCGCGTATCTGATGCAGGATATTGGCGGGTCCGCCGTGCTTGAAAACAATCTCGACTTTGCAATGGCGCCGTTTCTCTACACCGTCTCGTTTAGTCACTGCATGCCCGTGTCGCTTGGACAGGGCGGAGAGGGGCTTGGCACCATGTGGGGCTGGGAGACCGCGCTTGAGATGTTGAAGACTGCGGGCTTTACCACGTCAGAGCGTCATGTCCTGCCGCACGATCCGATGAATGTCTGGTTTGTCTCGTTAAAAGACTAGGCGGTGTCGGGCTGAAGCGCTTCGGCGCGCTTCAGTCTCTACTCACCCGCATTGTGGATCCCATTGTCGGCATAGCCCACATGGTTGAAGAAGCGCGCACCGGAACTTTCCACCGTCAGGACTTCGAAGGATTCAACATGGGTCACGTAGAGTGCATCCATGTCCGGCTGGCTTTTCTCGATCACCATGCAGCGGCCACCAAAGCCGGAATACTCGCAGATATGGACAACGGCGGTGCCGGTGAGTTCAACGGAGCGAAAGCGTTTGCCGAATGGGTGGTCGACCAGGCCTTTGCGGGTGCCGGCTGCAGTGCAATAGGCCGCGCCATCGAAGCCCGGCCCATTATAAAAACAGGCGGTGTTTTCTTCCGCCTGTGCCACAGATGCCACGAGCGCTGTGGCCACTCCCAGCAAGACTGCGTGTTTGACTTTCCCCAGCACGACCCACCCCAAATAGACCCATGGACTAGGTCTATATTGCCATGGTTAAGGCGGGGCACCAAATTGGTTAATGGCGGTTTTACTTAAAGCGTGGGGCTAGAGTTCGATCATGTCGAAGTCGGATTTCGGCGTGCCGCAGAGAGGGCAGATCCAGTCCTCCGGGATGTCTGCCCAGCGGGTGCCGGGGGCGAGGCCTTCGCCTTCATCCCCCTCAGCTTCGTCGTAAATGTAGCCGCAGGTGCGGCACTGCCAGGTCTTGAACTCTTCCTCAGCCATGGGTGCGGGCCTTAATTCATTTTGAAGCGGACAGGCACAGATTTTGGCCCGCAGACGAAGGAGGATTCCATCCGCTTTGGCGTCCCGTTCAGTTCAATACTCTCCAGGCGTGGCAGCAGTTCCTCCCACAGGATACGCATTTCCATGCGGGCCAGATGCTGGCCGAGACAAACATGGGCGCCATAGCCGAAGGCAACATGCTTGTTGGGATCCCGGTCCACTTTGTACGTGAAGGGATCATCGAAATGGTCCTCGTCGCGGTTGCCGGACTGATAGCAGAGCATCAGCCAGTCACCCTTGGCGATTTTCTGGCCGGCCACTTCCGTGTCTTCCGTCGCGGTGCGCATGAAGTGTTTCACCGCTGTCGTCCAGCGGATCGATTCTTCAATATGTCCATTGATGAGCGACGGGTCTGCCTTCAGTTTGCTGAGTTCGTCCTGATGTTCACAGAGCGCCCAGAGACCTTCCGCTGTTGTATTGGAGGTCGTGTCGTGCCCGGCGGTTGCGGCGATGATGTAGTAGGACATGGCGGCAAAATGATCGAGGGGCTCGCCATTGATCTTGCCATTGGCAATCACGCTGGAAACGTCATCGCGGGGGTTTGCGCGGCGGTCTTCGGTGATGGCGTTGAAATATTCGATGAACTCGCCAACGGTTTCCGCGATCGAGTTCACACCTTCTTCTGTCCCCTGAGACGCGTTGCCAGTCCGGCTGAGTTCCGGGTCGGCGGCGCCAAACAATTCCTGAGTGAGCTTCAGCATTTTTGGCTCGTCGCTTTCCGGCACTCCCAGAATTTCCATGATGACATGAAGTGGGTAGAGAAAGGCGACATCGCGGGCGAAGTCACACTCTGTGCCAAAGGCTGCCATGCGGTCCAGAAAGGAGCGGGCGATGTCGCGAATGCGCGGTTCCAGTTTCTTGATGTTTTGCGGCAGGAACCAGGCCTGGGTCAGACGGCGGTAGGCCATGTGATCCGGATTGTCCATCTGTACAAGCGAGCGCACCAGGTGGGGCGATCCGCCCATCATTTCGCGCACCATCTTGTCGGCTTCGATGGTGGTGAGCACGGCGGACCGATCTCCGTTATGGAACAGGTCGTTCTGGCGCTCGATCGTCTGAATGTCGTCAAACTTGGTAACGACCCAGAAGGGATCAATGCCTTTTGGTTCCGCGATCGCGAAGGGAGACTCTTTCCGCAATACTTTGAAAGCATCGTCGATGGGCGTGCCAGCGGCATAGGCCTTGGGGTCGACAATGGTTTCGGCAATGTCCTGAGCGATGCGCATGGTGTCCTCCGCGAAAAAGTTCTTCTTGTTGCTGTGAGTGTGTCACAGAATTTCATCATGCACTTGTTTCAAATCAAGGAGAATCCGTAGGCTTTGTCCCCTTGTTTTGTGAGCCTATGTGTGTCCCAAGGGAACCCTGCGTCATTGAAGATGCTCTCTGGAAAGAGAGACAAAAAATTTTCTTTCAAACCGGCGCGATAAGCTCCCCGTCCATTGCAATTTGACGATTCCGCGTGTGACGATTGACTGCGTGCGCGGTCTCAAGGACCAGGTGCGCCCGTGCGAACACCTGGATTGTTGAACTTGGAGTCTTGAATGAGTTTTTGGCTGCCGGAGCGTTCAGCTTCAAACGAAAATGCCTTCAACCTAACGGCGCAAGACTGTGCTTGCGTTGGCGCGGAAGAACATCAGTTTTTTATGGGTGGGGTGGGCATGGCTGCGGCGATTTCTGCACTCGAAACCTGGGCCGAAAAGCCGCTTCTTTGGTCGACCATACAATTCATCAATCATGGCATGCTGGGTGACAAGCTGACACTGGAGCTTGAGCAAGTCGGCGGAGGACGCCGTGTGACGCAAACCGCAGCCCGTCTCGTGAGAGGGGAGGAGGTTCTCCAACATTCTATTGCTGCTTTGGGCGGCAGAGAGGGCGAACCGGATCGTCAGTTCGCGGCAATGCCGACTGTTCCGCGGCCGGCGGATTGCGACCTGAAGACGGACGAGGCGTTCCTGCAATCGGGTAACTTGATTGATCAGTTTGAGCGCCGCGTTGCCCGCGAAGATGAGACGCTCGGAACTGAATATATGTGGATCAAGCCAAAGTTCGATACGGAGGTGTCCGCGGCACTTTTGGCTCTTATGTCGGATTTCTTTCTTGGTGCGCACCCGCGTACTCGTGGGGGGACAAGTTTGGATAATACATTCCGCCTGTGTTCTCTGAGGCCAACGGAATGGGTGCTGGCTGTCACCGAACTATCGAGTTTCACGAATGGGGCTGTGCATGGTGTGCAGCGCCAATTCTCTCAAGACGGCGACCTCTTATCTGTTTCAAGCCAGACAGGCCTGTTGCCGCGCTGACCAAAGCAGCGTGTGTGCACTAACGACAAAGGCATTTGTCCCCCAAACGACAAAGAAATCTATCCCCCAAAACTTGCGCGATAGGCTTCCGGTGTTGTTGCCATGTGGCGTTTCATGGTGCGGCGCAAGGTTTCCGCGGTGCCGAATCCGGTGGAGGCGGCCACGGCTTCGATCTTGTCATCGTCTTCTTCCAGACGCCTGCGGGCCGCATCCAGGCGCGCGCGCTCCACATATTTTGCCGGGGTCTCACCGACCTGCTGTCTGAACAGGCGCGCGAAATTGCGCGGGCTCATGGCGACCTGTTCCGCCAGGGCGGGGACGCTCAGGTCGTCTTCCGGATGATCTGCGATGTGAGCCAGAAGCGCGTCAAACTTTTCCGTTTTTGTTGTCTGCGCTGCAAGCTGTGCGGAGAATTGCGATTGTCCGCCGGGGCGGCGCAGGAAGAGGACGAGATGGCGGGCCACCTGCATGGCGACCTCGCGGCCTAAATCCTCTTCCACCATGGCAAGCGCCAGATCAATCCCGGCTGAAACACCAGCGGAGGTATATGTGTCCCCGCTCTTCACATAGATGGAGTCTTCCACCACATCGATTTTCGGATGTTCGGCTGCCAGTTTCTCCGAGGCGATCCAGTGAGTGGTGGCACGGTGGCCATCAAGCAGCCCTGTGCGCGCGAGGAAGAAAGCGCCGGAGCATACGCTGCTGAGGCGGTTGACCGTATCCGCTTTGCGTTTGATCCAGGGATGAAGGGCCGGGTCTTTTTCTGCTTCTCTGATCCCTTCTTCTGACCCTCCGGCAAAGATGAGTGTGTCAATCGGCTTTTTGACATCGCGGAAGCTCTTGGCCGCCACGACTTGAACGCTGTTCGACATGGTCACAGGACCTGCCTTGTTGGCCACGATCTCGAGTGTGTAGGGCGCGGGTTCTTTTTTGACGTCGGTCACATATTGCGTGGCTGTCGCGAACACATCTGCGGGCCCGACCACGTCCAGCATCATGCCATCTTCAAAGGTGTAGATGACGATATGACGGGCAGGCTTGGAGGGGCGGGCTGTCAGCGCTTGGCTCATGAGGGGTATTCCAGACTGAGATTGGCAGAATGTGCTTCTATCGTGTCATTGCTGCCAGAGGGATGCAAGGGCATTTTGAGGCGATCATGACTCGCGAAAGGAAAAGTCCATGTCCAGATTTCGTCTGCCGTTGGGTCCCATCAGTTCCGCGTTGTTTCTGACTCTTGCCCTGATGGTGCTCGTGACATTGGCTGCTGTTGGTGATGCGCGCGCCGCGGAGCGGTCCATTGTTGTTGTTGCGCAGAATGGGGGGACCGAAGTCACCGATTTTCTGGTGCCTTATGGCGTTTTGTCGCGTGCGGATGTGGGTGAGGTACGTGCCGTGTCGACGGAGCCTGGTCCTGTCTATCTCTGGCCCGGGCTGACGATCGAGGCCGATGAGACGCTGGATCAATTCGATGTCCGCATGCCGGACGGGGCGAATCTCATCGTTATTCCCGCTGTTCTCGATCCGGAAGATGAGCGGCTGATCGTTTGGTTGCGCCAACAATCGGAAAAGGGCGCCCTGCTCGTTTCCATCTGCGATGGGGCGTTGGTGCTGGCGCGCACCGGTCTGCTTGATGGACGCCGGGCGACAGGTCACTGGTATACGGAAGATATGCGGCGGGAAGAGTTTCCGAATGTGCTCTGGCAGGAAAATACGCGCTATGTGCGCGATGGGAATGTCGCGACATCGGCTGGCGTCAGTGCGTCGCTGCCGATCTCGCTCCATCTTGTGGAGATGTTGGCCGGTCCTTCCCGGGCGGAAGCACTGGCGAGAGAGCTCGCAGTTGATGGGTTCGACGCGGATCACAATTCCGAGGTTTTTCAGTTGGACATGGGAAGCCTCTGGACCGCCGCGCGGAACTTTCTCTTTGGCTGGCCGCGCGATGAGTATGCGCTGGTTCTGAGGGAGGGCATGGACGAGATTGCTCTCGCCTTTTCCGTCGACATGTTCGCCCGGACCTATCGCTCGCAAGGTGTGCCCGTGGGACATGCCGCCGTTCAGAGCCTGAATGGTCTGACCGTTTTGCCAGAGCAGCCGAAGCTTGCAGATGCAACCGGCTCTATTGGTTTCGGACAAGGCGTCGACCTGGCTCTTGAAGCTGGGGCGAAGGCACCTGAACAAATCCTCGCTTTTCTGTCTGAGCAGTATGGGCGGGATAGTGCAGAGTTTGTCGCGCTTCAGTTGGAATACCCCTACTAGACATCGTCAAGTCAGGGAGCGTTGCCGCCAGAGCGGCGCCAATTGCACGCCGATGACGGCCACCAGAATGCAGGTACAACCAAGCCAGCCTATGAGCGGCAGGCGCTCACCAAGCAAGAGAGCGCCGAACAGTGCGGCGAAAAGCGCCTCGGACGACATGATAATCGCCGCGTCGGATGCCGGCGTGTAGCGTTGACCGACGGCCTGCAGGGTGAAGCCCAGACCGCCTGAAATGATCCCGGTGAAGAGAAGCTCTTTCCAGGCAGCAAGGAGGCTGTTGAGCGATGCGGGTTCGAACAGGAAACCCAGACCTAGGCCGAGAAAGGCTGTGACGCCGAATTGCAGGGTTGCCAGAGTGATCGGGCGTCCGGACCGGGCTGCCAGCGATCCAACAAGCAAGACCTGAAGAGCCCAAAATACGGCGCTGAAAATCATGATGCCGTCACCCCAATTCAGCCCGGAGAGACCGCCGCCGAGGAGCCAGGTGCCAGTGAGAGAGAGGGCCGCTGCCGGCCATACAACCCAGGGCAGCCGGTGCCGCAGGGCCATGAAGGCAATGATGGGCACAAGCACCACATAAAGGGCGGTCAGGAAACCCGCATTCGTTACAGTGGTTGCCAGCAATCCGGCCTGCTGAGTTATGCTGCCGATGAAGAAGATCAAGCCTGCCAAGCTCATAAGAGCTAAATGGTCCTGCCTCAGAGGTGGCCCGGACCGGTTTTCAGCAAACGCAAAGGGAAGCACAACAAGGGTTGCGAGGAGAAAACGGGTCCCCAAAAACATGAACGGTCCCAAGTGCTCCATGGCCGTCGATTGACCAACGAACGCGGCGCCCCAAATGAGCGCCGTCAATAGCAGGAGAAGATCAGCGCGCAAACGGGTCATGGGGCCGGTGTAGCGGATTGCCGGACAAGCAGCAAACAGTCAAATTGAGGGAGAAGGCTTAACAATGCCGCGCGCATCTGGGACAATTCGGATCGTAACGGCAAAGGCCAGTGTTGAAAGGTGAAGCTTCGTCATGCGGTCTGAACGACATTGGTCGGTCTATCTTCCTGCGCTCTCTATCTCCATCCTATGGGCGGGTATTTTGTTTTGGGCAGATCGGCGGGAGCCGCCTCTGGAAACGCTCCGGCTGCTGGCGCTGGCGGTGGAGGCGATTGCGGTGCCAGCCCTTTACCTCTGGGCTTTCTTCAGGGCACGCGGGGCGGAGGTTGCCCTCACCGCGAATGAAATTGCGATATCGACAGGCGGGCGGCGTTCTGAAAAGGTGCGGTCAGATCTTACGTCGGTCGCCAATGTGCAAATTGCGCAATCCTTTCTTCAAAAGCTGGTGGGGGCCGGTCAGATCAGCATAGACCTTGCGGACGGACGCCGGTTTGTTCTGGATGATATGAGTGCGCCTGGTGACCTGGCGGCGGCAATCGACTCTGGTCAGTTGACCGGGGACAAGCAACCTTAGAAGAGGCGAGTGAGGCATGAGCGGCAAAATCGATTTTGATGCCAAAGCCGCGAAGGCGGTCGAGGCCATGTATCTCACCCCTGATGTTGTCGGGCAGCGTGTGAGCGTTCTTGATGCGCTTGGTCTTGCGCCTTATGAGCATGTGCTGGATATCGGTTCGGGCCCGGGCCTTTTGGCGGAAGATGCTGCCAAAATGGTTGGGGCAGAGGGGCGCGTTGTCGGCGTCGATGCGAGTGACGCTATGGTCACCATGGCGCGCACCCGCTGCGCGGCGCTGCCGCAGGCTGAGTTTCTAAAGTGTGATGCGACGAAGCTTGATGTGCCTGATGCGAGCTTTGACGCGGCCGTATCTACACAGGTCTATGAATATGTGGATGATGTCGACAAAGCACTTCGTGAGTTGTACCGGGTTTTAAAACCAGGCGGACGGGCGGTGATCCTTGATACGGATTGGGACTCGATTGTCTGGCATGCGAGCGATGCGGATCTTATGAAACGTGTGCTTACCTGTTGGGATGACCATCTGGCCGATCCTCATTTACCGTCGACACTCGCATGGCGTTTGCGCCGCGCTGACTTTCAGGTGCGCCGGGTCGAGATTGTCCCGATGTTGAGTGTTGGGTTTCAGCCGCATTCCTATGCTGCAGGCATCATGCGCGGCATACGGTCTTTTGTTCGCAGCGCTGTTGAGAAGCACGGAGCCGAGAAATACGAGCTGTCGGAAGAAGATATTCAGCGCTGGTATGACGACCAGCTCCGGCTAGCAGAGCTGGGCGCCTTCTTTTTCAGCGTCAATCGCTACTTGTTCGTAGCGACGAAGTAGGGATGTTCACGCGCCGTAGTGAGCGAGGAACGTGTCGATTGCTTCTTCGATGATGGCATCTTTGTTTGACGGCATTTTGAAAGCCGGATCAAACATGGTTGGCCATACGAAGTTTTCTTTGATCATGCCGACGATCTGAAGCGACGACATTTTGGTGTCATGGGGTTTGAGCAGTTTGCGCTCAACAAGACTGTCGAGGAAGGCAACAAAATCCTTGTTGCGACCGTTGACCCCGCGTTTCAGAAAGTTCTTTCCAACTTCTGGCACGCCTGATGTTTCAGAAATGATTGCACGCATCAGCGCATTGATGCCTGAACCGAATTGCTGGTTCAGATAATCATTGGCTGCAATCGTCAGCGCTTCTTTCGCAGTCTTGGCATTGTCTGCCGCGCTTTTTGGCATGCCGAGCCCTTCGTAGGAGGCTTCGACAATTGAACTAAACAGTTCCTCTTTCGAACCAAAATGCTTGTACAGTGTTGCTGTTGAAACGTCGGCTTTACGAGCTATTTCGGCCATAGCTGCGTGGGTAAAACCGTTGTCTTGAAATTCAGTGCCTGCGGCTTCCATAATCGATTTTCTTTTCGATTCACTGACCCGCCGCCGATAACCTTCAAGTCCCATTTTAAGAACTCCTCACAAATACTCACGTCCCCCCAGGACAATTCTAGCCTTCAGAAATGCCCCATTTTTACACCATCTTTTTGTCATGGAACTCGTGACGAATGCAAGCATGAACTGTTTCAATCGTGAAGAATACTAGGATGATCTTCCATAAGTCTTTGGTCTGATTGGGAATTTCAGCCTGAAACTTTGAACGCGGAAAGCGGCGATGGACATGCTCGCCGAACATAAGATGGTGTAAATCTGGTACTCTCTAATTCAACATCTGATTAAATAAAACCATTGTTTCAAATGACGGTGTTGGCATTGACGCAGGGGAAATATGGTCCAAAGGGCTAAACCTAAATATTTATCATAGATTGATGGGCAATTGGGCTGATTCGACGGGACTTCATCAAATCAGATCCTCCTCCGCAGTGGCTAGAACTACGTATCTAAGTGGCCCTTGTTCTGTTGTGTTGAACGGAAAGCAGGTCACCAGTGCGACCCGTTTGCCTGGTTCATGAGGATCGATCCCGGATGCATCAGCCCGAACGATTTTGAGATCATCGACAATGTAGGTGTGGCTTTCACCGTTGTGAACTTCCAGTTGGACCGCGTCGCCGATTTGCATGTCTTTCAGAAACTCAAAATGGGTGTCGCGGTGAGCGGCAATAACGCTGATGCCTGCCTCACCGGGGACGGCGCTGTTGGAAAGATGTCCCGGCCCGAATGCCAAAGCTTCGCCACTTGCGCCGGCAAGGACGATGGCGGAGCCACCTACACGTGGTGCGGTGACCCGGGCGACGGGCCAGGTGTCTGCCCATTCCCAGGCTTTGACCGGCTTGCCTGTCTGTTTGCTTTCATCCCAGGCGTTTTCGAGAAGGGTCTGCGCAAGCTCCGCTTTTGCATCCATATAAAGACCCTGTCCCAGCTGCCAACCGCCAAGGGCGGTGAGACCCAAGGCGGCGGCAAGCAGGACGAACGGCGTGATACGCATCACCGTCTCCGCTCAAAGAGGGCCTTGCTGCCTTGCTTCATCCACACAAACCAACCGGCAAGAAGTGACAGCGCGAGAAGCAGCATCATGATCCCTTGTGCGATGAGGGCAGGTGCATCACTCGCTGTTTGGGGAAGGGCGATGCCCTGTGCACCACTGGCATCCGCCATTATTGTCGGTGCGGGTGCTGCCGCGAGCATGGACTGCATGGCCCCCGCACGGGCGCGTTGCATGAGGGGTGCTTGGGCACCAGGATCGCCGAACACTTTTTCGAATTCCCAACCCGCTGGCAGGTTCAGGGGAATCTCTGTTGTGGTGAGGTCTTCCCCAGCGGGGCGTGCAGGCGTTTTGTCGACAGCGACGAGGCTTGTAAGCCGGCTCACCAGATGGTGGGTGAGGGCGACCTTGGTGATTTCTTTGTCGAAAGCGTCCCAGTCGCCGCCCATGGTGCGGGCCGCTTCCAGCGAAGCGATTTTGCGCCGTGCCCAGAGCTGGGATACGCCGGCGCGATCAGGGGCTTCGTCCGAAATCTCCATGTCGATGGCCCAGACATCGCCGCCGCTCTTGCCGGTAAGGCGGAGGGTGCCTTCTGTCCCTTGAGCTAATTTTGCTGACAGGACGATAGGCTCTCCACGATAGAGATCCGGCATGGGCGTTGGCCACGCTTCTGCCTCGGTCCCGTCCGGCCAGACCAGTGCGAGGTCGGTCATGGCCGGGTTTTCGAGCTTCAGGAACAGTTCCTTCATCCGCTCGGCAATCTGTGCTTCAGAACCGATATGCGTGAAAGCGCCGCGGCCCATTTCCGCTGCCCTTGTCATGAAATAGCTGTTGGGTGCCGAGCCAATGCCAACGGGGAAGAGCCGGGAACGGCCCGCCCGGTCGACAATGGCTTCGAACAATTGCTGTTCGTTTCCAATGGCGCCATCGGTTAGGAAGACGACCTGACGGAGACGCGAGGTGTCGTTCAGCGGATCATGAAGGGCGGCCTTGAGGGCCGGTAGCATTTCCGTGCCGCCATCTGCTTCCAGCGACCGCACGAACCGGCGGGCCACGTTCAGGTTTTCCCTGTCGGCGCGGATGGAGGTGTCAAAGAGCACTTCATGCGTGTCATCAAAGCGCACAATGTTGAACGTGTCTGTTGGCTTGAGGCGATCAAGGGCTTTGAGCAGGCTTTCCTTGGCCTGTGGCATGCTTTCTCCCGCCATGGAGCCTGAATTGTCGATCACGAAGATGACTTCGCGGGCGGGGGCTTCATCCACCTCTTCCCCATAAGGGGGCGTCACCATGAGCAGCAGATAATCGTCGCCTTTCCAGGTTTCCCTGAAAAGAGCGGCGGTTGGTTCTGAGCCTTCTTCAGGAGTCCAGGTGAGTTCGAAGTCACGGTCCGCCGGCACGTCGCCGTCTTTCAGGGTCAGGGTGGCGTTCCGTTCGCCGCGCTCAATGCGGACTTCATGATGGTGGCTGACAATCCGATCAATGGGGAAGCCGGCATCAAGGGACAGCGTGAGTGTTACCGGGTTGGTAGGCCCCTCGTCGGGACGTTGCACGGGCGGTTCAATGCGGTCGCGATCGGGCACGGGGTCTATCACGCCCCAGCCATTGCGGTTGTCGATATCGACCGTGTGCACGATGGTCGGCTGTGGGTTGTAACGCGGTGCTACGACCATCGGAAAACGTAGAGAGAATGTGTTGTTCGACTGCCGAATGGTCTCCTGATATTCGATCTGGATGATGACCGTTTCGCCGGGGCCAATGTTCGCCACGGAATTGGTGAAAAGGTTCGGCCGTTCCTGTTCCACCAGGCTGGCGCGCTGGCCTGCATCCCGCGCCTGCTCATAAATCCGGCGGGCTTCGACCTTGGGTTTGATTTCACCTTCAATGACCTTGTCGCCAATCACCATTTTTAGGGTGTCGACGGCGGCGTCCTCAGGCAGCGGGAACACATAGATGCCCTCCACCCAGCCGTCACCCGGGTTTTCGAAGCGTTGGGTGACGCGTGTGCGACCGGTTGGGCCTGTAACTTGAATGTCGACATCAGTGGCGAGCATCGGGGCTTCGACATATTTGCCGGGCTCTTTGCCTTTGAGCAGCAGGCCACCGCGCTGCATATCGTTAGGAGTCACATAAGCGATGCCGCTTGAACTATTAGCCTGGGCGCCGATAAAACTCAAAACCAGACAGACAAGGATGAGAGGCAGAAGAGAGAATATCCGGACGAGGTGTCGGTCAGCGGAGTGTGTGAGCATGCCCATGTGAGTCCCCTATGTGGCAGCATTAATTGGTGAGCTGATTTTTTAGGAGGGCAATGGGGCGACATGTCAGTCGCTTTGTGCCGGGGCAGGGGTCATTTTAAGGCGAGAATGTGATCGGGGGTCGACCGCGCGTCTCACTCGTCGATGGTTTTGACAATCGCTGCACCGATCTCGGCGATGGCCTGATTTCTGTCCTGGAAGCTCGCGTCATTTTCCGCCATGTAGATGGCGATTGTCAGCGGTGGCGCTTCAGGGGGCCATATTACGGCAATGATGGAGCGGGCACCGTAACCGCCGGCGCCTGTCTTATCTGCGATACGCCAGCCCTCGGGAAGAGAGGCCCGTAATAGCGCATCGGCGACTTTGTCGTTTTCCATCCAGGTGGTGAGCTGTTCGCGGGAGTTATTGGAGAGTGCCTGCCCAAGTATCAGGCGTTTGAGGGAGGTTGCTGCAGCGCGCGGCGTGGTTGTGTCGCGCATATCGCCGGGGCTGCCTTCGTTGAGGTCGGTCTCCCAGCGATCCAGCCGTGTGACCTGGTCGCCCTCAGATCGCATGTAGGATGTGAATGCTGCAGGTCCGCCCAGACTCTCGAGGATGAGATTTCCCGCAGTATTGTCGCTCAAGGTAATGGTCGCTTCGCAGAGTTCTGCGATGGTCATGCCAACAGTGTTGACCCGTTTTTCCGTCACCGGTGAGTAGGTCACCAGTGCATCCTCGCCGAACTCAACAACGCGGTGGAGCCTTTCTGACCCGTCTTCAATGCGCGAGAGAACTGCCGCACAGGCAAAAGGCTTGAAGGTGCTGGACAAGGGGAAGCGCTCGTCGGCACGGTATTCCCATTGCTGGTCGGGTGCTTTACCGAAAATGGCAACGCCTATTCTGCCGCCGATCCGGTTTTCGATTGTTTGGACAGTATCGAGCAGTTCCGTATTTGCTGCTAAGGCAGGAGCCGCCATCCCCGTTAGAGTGATCGCAAATATGCTGAAAACTTTCGTGATCGATCGCACTCTCTTGTCCCCTCTGCTTGAGCAGTGGAGTTACATCATTGGAATATGGCCTGATTGCGATGAAACTTTGTCGATCCAGGTGCGAATTCGTGGATAGTTTTTGAGGGAGAAGCCGCCCTCGTGTGCAACGTGGGTGTAGGCATAAAGCGCGATGTCGGCGATGGAATAGGCGTCGCCTGTGAAAAACTCGTGGTCGGACAGGTGACGCTCCATCACGTCAAGCGCTTGGTATCCACGATCATGCCACTCAGCAAACATGTGTTTCTTTTCTTCTTCGCCGCCAGGCTTGATCGATTTCCAGAAGCGGGCAACGGCGATGTAGGGCTCGTGGCTATATTGCTCGAAGAACATCCATTGCAGCGTCTGAGCGCGGATCAGCCTGTCGTCGGACAGAAGCGGCGTGCCCTCCGCCAAATAGAAGATCGTAGCGTTCGACTCAGGCAGGAAGGTTCCATCGTCAAGCTCCAGCGTCGGTACCCGTCCGTTGAGGTTTTTCTGAAGGAAACTGTCTGTGCGGCTTTCTGCTTTCAAGATGTCGACGGGCACGAGCTTCAGGTCCTGTCCGACCTGGGCTGCACAGAGACGGACTTTGTAGCAGTTGCCACTGTCGGCCATTTCATAGAGACGCATAGAGGAGCCTTGTATTGATTAGAACCCAGCATCGATCATGGCGCGGCCGAGTTTCTTGGCGGCGCGATCAATGTCACTTTCCGGCACGCCGGCATAGCCCAGATAGAGGCCGCGCTTCGGTGCGCTTTTGAGGTAGTAGCTTGAGAGCGGTGTCGTCAGAACGCGCGCTGCATTTACAGCTTCTGCCGCTTTGACATCATCCGCAGTGTCGCTCAGGTAAGCCGCGAGCTGCATGCCGCCTTCAAGTTTCGGCACCGAGAACATGTTGCCGGTCTCGCGCTTCAAGGCGTCGATCAGATGTTGCTGACGGCCGGCATAGAGCGTGCGCATGCGGCGGATATGGGCGGTGAAGTGGCCGTCATCCATAAAGTCCGCGAGGGCTGCCTGAATGGCGGGCGCAGGGCTTTGCCCGGTCATGCGAATGGCGTTGGTGAAGGCATCAATGAGACTATCAGGCACGACAAGATAGCCGACCCTGAGTGCGGGGAAGAGGGTCTTTGCAAACGTTCCCATATAGATGACGCCGCCGGTGCCATCGAGACCCTGAAGGGCGGCGAGAGGGCGTCCGGTGTAGCGATATTCGCTGTCGTAATCATCCTCGAGAATCCAAGCGCCGGTTTCTTTCGCCCGTTCCAGCAGGGCCAGACGGCGGTTGAGGCTCATGGTGACGCCGAGAGGGAACTGGTAAGAGGGCGACACGTAAATGAGTTTCGGGTCTTCCGTCCCTTCCGGCAAGCTGTCCGGGTTCATGCCTTCTTTGTCGACGGGAACAGGGATGAGATGTGCGCCGGCACTTTGCAGTGCGCCGCGGGCGCCGAGATAGCCCGGGTCCTCAATCCAGACGGGATCGCCGGGATCAAGAGTCATGCGGGCGGCGAGGTCTAGGGCGGCCTGAGCGCCGGCGGTGACGATCACATTGTCCGGCCCGCAGACGACGCCGCGGGCGGCACCCAGATAGGCGGCAATGGCTTCGCGCAAAGCCGGGAAGCCGGGGCCAAACTGATAGTCATAGAGCCGGGATTGCGGCTGCCGCGCGCGCCGGGCGAGGAGCCGTGCCCAGGTATCGCGCGGAAAGGAATCCATGGCGGGCAAACCGTGCTGAAAGGGAAGGGCTGCCAGCTTTTCGTAGCGGGGGCTCGCGCGCTTAATGGCGATGGTTGCTTCGCCGCGGCTGGAGAGATGGCGTCTCGGGTCCTGCTCCCGGTTCTGGGTTTCGCTGCGCCCGACTTCCAGCACGGTCTCCGGGGGCAGGGCGGCAACTTCCGTTCCGGCCCCGGTGCGCGAGAGGACATAGCCTTCCGCCGCCAATTGTTCGTAAGCGGCAACCACCGTGTTGCGGCCCAGGGCCAGGTCGTGGGCCAGAGCCCGGCTTGAGGGCAGGCGTTGGCCCGCCGTCAGGCGTCCGTCGAGAATGGCCAGGCGCAGGCTTTCATAGAGCTGCCATTGCAGCGGTCGGTCGCCATTGCGGTCGAGATTGATCGGTTCAACCAGCGCGATGGATTGCCCCATAAGTCGTCTCCCGATTTTGCCTTGCTTTGGGTCCAGATCGATTGGTCCCGAATATAATCACAGATTGGGTCTGATTGAGGGGCCAATGCTACGGCATGGTGGGGCCAATTCACCAGACCGAAGAGAGGGCCATTCATGCTGGATATGAAGGAAAACTGCGAAAAATGTGGGACTCCCACGCCAAAATCAGGTGAGGCCTGCATTTGCAGCTTTGAATGCACTTTCTGCCTGCCCTGTTCCGATGCCATGGACCGGACCTGCCCTAATTGCGGTGGCGAGCTTCTGCCCCGGCCGAAAAGGCTGCTCGATGTCTGACCTATACACTACCGAGAAGCCCTATCGGGCTCGGCGGACCCCGGAACGGGCGCATTATGACAAGGCGACCGTACACGCCATCCTGGACGAGGGGCTGGTGGCGCATGTGGGCTATGTGGGAGGCATAGGAGACATGGGCGTCCTCCATGTGATCCCGCTCTTCTATGCGCGTCGCGATGAGGACCTGTTGTTCCATGCCTCGTCGAAGAGTGGTCTGGGGCTCGCCGCCAAGAAGGGCGCCGACATGTGCGCAACGGTGACGCTGGTGGATTCCATCGTCTATGCGCGCTCCGGTTTTCATCATTCGATGAAGTTTCGCTCTGTCGCCGCGCATGGACCTACAGAGCTTGTCACCGGTGACGCGAAGCTTGCGGCCCTCGATTTTATGGTGGATCGATTGGAGCCGGGCCGCGCGGCGCATCTTCGGCCGATGAACGATCAGGAGATCAAGGCGACCCATGTCGTGCGTCTGAAGCTGGATCAGGTGACGGCCAAAGTGAGTGTTGGTGATGCGCCGAACGAGGAACCCGAAGATCTCGACTGGCCGGTCTGGGCAGGCATCGTTCCGGTGAACACAATCTATGGCGTCCCCCGTCAGCATGATCCGGCGGTGAGCGAGGCGGGACGGCCCGCGCTTACGGGGCCTATGTTTACGGCCCCCATGTTCAGGAAATAGGAGAGGGTGATGCAGGTTCTTATCATTGGCGGATTTCTCATTGCCGCGATTATCAATTTTCTACCCGTCATGGGCATCGCTGGCGCTCCGCAACTGGAACGCATGTATGAGGTCTCGATTGAGGGCAGCGACATGGCGGTGCTGATGCGCCATCGCGCCATTCTCTTCGGCGTGGTCGGCGCGCTTCTGGCGACCGCCGCCTTCGTGCCTTCGTTCCGTTTCGCTGCGTTCCTCGCAGGCATGGTGAGTATGGTGAGCTTTCTAGTGTTTCAGGCCCTGGAGGGCGACACAAATGCCGCCCTCGGCAAGGTCGCCATGGCTGACTATGTTGGGATCGCGGCGCTCGCAATTGCTGGCGCGGCAGTCTGGATGCAATCAGATTAGGAGCGGTTTCATGTATGTGCCGGAATTTTTCAGCCCACCGGATGAGGCGGCGCTCGTGGAGCTTGTCCGCGCTCATCCGTTCGGGAGCCTGGTCACGCATGATCTTCAGGCCAGCCATATCCCTTTCCTGTTGCGGGATGAGGGCGATGAACTCACCCTCATCGGGCATGTGGCCAAAGCCAATCCGCACTGGCAGGCCTTTGATGGCGTGGCAGCGGCTCTTGCGATGTTTCAGGGGCCGGAGGGCTATATCTCCCCTAGCTGGGGGGACTGTTCCAAGCTTGTCTCCACCTGGAACTATATGGTGGTTCATGCTCGGGGCGTTCCGCAGGTGGTGGGGGCCCATGCGGAGCGTGTTCGGCTGCTCCATCTGATGACCGAGGCGCATGAGGCGGCGCAGCCCATCCCCTGGGCGATGGGAGACCTGGACGCAGCAAAGCTTGAACAGCTGCTGGACGCGCTTGTTGTATTCTAGATACCGGTGACGTCGCTTGAGGGGAAATGGAAGCTCAGCCAGAACCGGGCGCCTCAGGACAAAGCCGCCTTCATCAAAGCTGTGGAAGCGCGTGGTGACACAGAGCTGGCCCAGGCGATGAGAGAGGCGGTTGAGGACGCGCCGAAACCGGGCTGAATCTCCGATCTCAGGTTGCGTGCGCGGGCCCAGAGGCTTAGAACTGCCTCGCAATTCCACTCTTTAGATGGAGACCCCTTATGGCCTTTATTTCAGACACGCTTTCCCGCATTCAGCCGTCGGCAACCATTGCCGCGACCCAGAAAGCGCGCGACCTGAAAGCGCAGGGCCGTGATGTGATTGGCCTTGGGGCCGGCGAGCCCGATTTCGACACGCCGGACAACATCAAGGAAGCCGCGATTGAGGCGATCCGCCGGGGCGAAACGAAATATACCGCTGTGGACGGTATTCCGGAGCTCAAGCAGGCCATTTGCGACAAGTTCAAGCGCGAGAACGGTCTCGATTACGAACCGGCCCAGGCGTTTGTGGCACCGGGCGGCAAGCCCATCATCTTCAATGCCATGATCGCGACGCTGAACCCGGGCGACGAAGTGGTCATTCCGGCACCCTATTGGGTGAGCTATCCGGACATTGTGGCGCTGGCAGGCGGCACGCCGGTGCCCGTGGCGACGACCATTGAAAACAATTTCAAGCTGACGGCGGCGGATCTAGAAGCCGCCATCACGCCGAAGACGAAATGGCTCATCTTCAACTCGCCGTCCAACCCGTCCGGTGCTGCCTATACCCACGACGAGCTGAAGGCGCTCACGGATGTGCTGGTGAAACATGAGCAGGTCTGGATCCTCACGGACGATATGTATGAGCATCTCGTCTATGACGATTTCAAATTCGCAACGCCTGCCCAGGTGGAGCCGAAGCTTTATGACCGCACGCTCACCATGAACGGCGTGTCGAAAGCCTATGCCATGACAGGCTGGCGGATCGGCTATTGCGCGGGTCCGGTAGAGCTCATCAAGGCGATGACCAAGGTGCAGAGCCAGTCCACGTCCAACCCCACAAGCGTGAGCCAATGGGCGGCGGTGGAAGCGCTCAACGGCACGCAGGATTTTATTCCGGAACGCGCAGCCGTTTTCAAAGAGCGCCGCGATCTGGTGGTTTCCATGCTCAATCAGGCAACGGGCCTCAGGTGCCCGACGCCGGAAGGGGCCTTCTATGTCTATCCGTCCTGCGAAGGGCTGATCGGTAAGAAGACACCGGACGGCAAGGTCATTGAGTCAGATGAAGACTTCGCCATTGCGCTTATCGAAGCGGAAGGCGTGTCCGTGGTGCACGGCGCCGCGTTCGGCCTCTCGCCCTTCTTCCGCATCTCTTATGCCACCTCAACGGAAGCACTGACGGAAGCGTGCGAGCGTATTCAGCGGTTCTGCGCTTCGCTGACTTGAGTTTCGCTCACGGCGAGTTCGCTGTGCTCACCGCATCCGCGGGCGCAGCGCAGGGGCACCGGCTCACCGTCGCGAGTTTGGGGCGGCATTCAATTGAGGCCGGGCCACGGTTGTGGCCTTGGGTGTTGGCATTCCTGGTTCGAGACGGCGCACCAATCTTGCTGATTGGCTCGCCTCCTCACCATGAGGTCCTTGTTCCAAATGACCCCTCACCCTGAGGAGCGGTCGGAGACCGCGTCTCGAAGGGTGGGTCTCGAAGGATGGGTCTCATAACACTCTGTTGTCACCCTCGGGCTTGACCCGAGGGTCCATACGACCTTTCGACTCCCTATGGATGCTCGGGTCGAGCCCGAGCATGACAGTGAGAGGTAGGGTTCGCCTCACCCATAACTCTGGTTGATGCTGGCCATCGGCGATTTGTCGATCCCGTGGTTGGGGATGGGGTAGCGGAGGCCGTTCCTAGAGAGAGCGGCGAGGCCGTCGACAATTTGCGGCAGGTAGGAAGGTGGCAGGGCGATCAGCATTTCATCGTCCTGTACGCCGCCGAACTTTCGCTCCGCATAGCAGGGGATGGACATGGACGGTTCGCCGGTTTTCAGCGCATTGCCCCATGAGTCCGAGCAGGAACTCTCGCCCACGCAGGTGAAGGTGTATTTTTTGTAGTTCTTGTATTGCAGGCCGTTCATGAGCGTAATCATCTGCCCCGGTGTCCCGTAGATGAGACAGATGTCCGGATTGTCGATGCGCTCTGAAATAAGCGGCGAGGTGACCAGCGCCTCATAATCGCCGTGGCTCGCGCAGGACATTTCGCGCTGATGTTCGGCGCTCCCTTCCAGCTCCCCGTACCAGACGCCGTGAAAGCGCTCGCCGGAGAGAAATTCTTCGTCGCGGGGCGCGAGCCCCACAACGGCGCCGCATTGCTGACCCATCAGGTTTTTCATGGTGACGCCGATCGTGTAGCCGATCCAGCGGCTCTGGCCGACGATCTGGTCTGTCGCCATCAGTTCCCCCTCGCGCGGGCGGCGGAGTTTCGGAATGCTATCCAAGTCCGCTTCTGTGGCGAAGCGTTTCATGGCAACGGGATTGGTTCTCAGTCTTAAGTACTGGTTGAGGCCCGCCGTTAGTTCTTTGAAATCATATTCCGTTTCATCGCCCCAACAGTTTGCGTTCGTTGCCATGTTCGTCTCCTCCGGTGGTCTTTCGTTTCTTTGGAAGAGGTTCGCGTGTTGCGCGGTGTGATGCAACAGGACTTTGCTTTTGCGCTCACGGCGAGTTCGCTTTGCTCACCACCTCCACCTTTTTGTTTCTTGGGTGGCGGTGCAGGGGCACCGGCGCGCGGTCGCGAGATTGTGTGTTATGGAGACGGACGAAGCCTTGCGTACGTGTCGACGGTCTTCTTTAGTCTCTCTTCATCTTCTGTGACTCTTCAACCACACATGGGCATGAAGTTTTGTCTTTGGGCGGATGAAACAAAAAAACACAAGAAGTGTTATTGACCTGACAAAAATGCGGGTGTAACCACACGGCCATGACAGTGACAAACACATATCGGCGCCCGTTCAAGGGCTGGCAATCGGAGCCCTGGGGCGGGCTTCTTTGCGACTAAGCGCATTCGCGCTTATCCGAAGTCACTTTCAAAGCCCCATCATATCCGGATGGGGCTTTTTGTATGTTTGGCCCCAAACGGTGTCCCGATAACAATCGAAGGAAGATCAGATGGTTTGTTCTCATTCCCAAACACTGAAAAAACCTGCGATTGACGTGTCTGTCGGTTCGTACGCTTAACGTCCTGCCTCACGTTTTCCGCTTCGGCTTTTCAGTGATGTAACGCGCGAGGTTTCGCGCACCGGCTCTGCGACTGTTTCGGGTTGCGGTGAGGGTTTTCGTTCGCCCTGACGCCGATTTGATCACAATGACTGAATAGGAGTTTCCCGAGTGATGGGGAGCGAGTGATGTCGCTCGCCCTGATCACGGGGTCATAAGAAAATGAATATCGAACTAGAGAGAGAAGCTTTGTTCAATCTTGCACACGCGCGGACCTTTGCCGTGGGTGCGGCATTGTTCCTGTTCCTCGTCCACCGATTGGGGGTCGATCCTGCTGAGGATCTTATTGAATGGTTGCTGGTGGTGGTCCCGGCACTGGAAATTTCGGGAGTTGCGTGGTTGTTCGCCGCATTGGGGGACCATGATCACCCGGTCGATCATTGGAGTGGACTTGTGTCAGCGCTGCGGTGGTTCGGTTTTGTGGTCGCGCTTAACTGGGCGGCGGCTCTATTCATCGCGGCCACGATTGAGGCTTACGTCAAACTGGGTGGTCCGGCGATCTATATGCCGGTGATGTAGCTTGTTTGCGTTCACGGCCCGTTCTCGCTCACGCATGGTCACCAAAGGTGACCTGCTCCGCGGGGGCGGGCTGACCGCCCGGCTCGCGGTCGCGAGCTTGGGCATCCCATTTTGTATATTAAGCTAGGCCCAGGCGCGTCAGCTCCTGACGGATGGCAGCTTTCCGGGTCGCATCCGACGGGTGGGTGGACATGAATTCCGGTGGGGGCGAGCCCCTGCGTTGCGCTGACATGTTGTCCCAGAAGGCGAGGGCCTGCCGGGCATCATATCCGGCGCGGTGCATATAGTTGATACCGAGCCGGTCCGCTTCCAACTCATGTCGGCGGGAATAGGGGAGCAGGATGCCGAATTGCACACCGAGCCCCAGAATACCGGCGATCTGAGCGCCACCACGCACATCACCTGCTTCAAGTGCCACCGCTGCTGCCGTGGTGACAACACCCGCAGCGACCTGTTGACTGTAGCGCTCCGCTGCATGCTTTCCGGTAACGTGACCGACTTCGTGACCCATGACGGTTGCCAGGTGGTGGTCATTCTTCATGCGTTTGAAGATGCCTTTATAAAAACCCACTTTGCCGCCAGGCAGGACGAAAGCGTTCGCCTGGTCATCATCAAAAACCGTGAACTCCCAGGGTTGGCGCTGAAGACCGGCGGTTTGCACAATCCGGTTCCCGACATCGTTGAGACGCCGGTTGAGATTGCGGTCTTTGGAGATCTTTGTCTGCCGTTTCAGTTGTGTCCAGGAGGAGGCGGCCATTTGCGCGATCTGGCCCTCAGAGACCAGCAGCAACTGATCGCGGCCAATCGCCTGGTTTCGGGCGCATCCGGCGACCGCAACAATGGAGCCCGCAGCCAGGCCCTGAACCAGCTTGCGCCGGGAGATGATGATCGGATCCTGATCAAGAAACTTAATGGTCATTCCACTTTCCCCGTGTGACGCACCCCTAGTACTTGGGATCAGTCTATCCAAAGGCTTGCCGGAGCCCAAGGCTTCTTAACCCTTTAGGAACTGTCACATTTTCTTCTTTAAAATAATTCTAAACTACCTTGTACGGGCCAGAGAAATATCCTATATTCAGATCAATCAAGGAGGCGAACCATGCAGATTGATATTGGAATTCCCGAAGCTGAGCGCGCGAAGATCGCGGAAGGACTGACCCGTGTTCTTGCGGACACGTACACGCTTTACCTCAAGACCCACAATTACCACTGGAATGTGACGGGTCCGATGTTCAACACGCTGCACACCATGTTTGAGGTTCAATATAACGAGCTTTGGATGGCAGTTGACGAGATTGCCGAACGCATCCGATCGCTGGGTGAATATGCACCGGGCAGCTATGGCGCCTATGCCGACCTTACCAGTATTGAAGAGGATGCCGGGGTGCCGAAAGCAGAAGCCATGATCGCAAACCTTGTGAAGGGTCACGAAGCGGTCGCGCGCACGGCACGTGAGGTCTTCCCACTGGCGGAAGACGCGAGTGACGAGCCGACGGCTGACCTTCTTACGCAACGCATGCAGGCGTCAGAGAAAACCGCATGGATGCTGCGCTCAATGTTAGAAAGCTGATAGGGCTTGAAAGTTAAGACGGCCAAGTTGAGGCGGAATGGGGCCTGAAGAGGCTCACGAAAACGCGAGCAGAATTGGGGGCAGGTCGCATGAAGGTGACTTGCCCCTTTTGTCTTTTGAGCTAATTCTGGCTTTAACAGGTTAGGAGAAAGAGATGCTCATCAAGAAAACCCGTCGTTGGGAATTGTCTGAAAACCAGGCGACGTCCGAGCATGTCTTTTTCAACCGTCGAAATTTTTTGAAGACCAGCGGTCTCCTCGCTGCTGGTGTTGGTTCCGGGTTCCTCGCCGCGTGTGAGGATGGGGCGGAAGCAGATACTGGCAGCACAAACCCCCTCGATCCCAATGCGTCCAAGTATCCCGCCCCCCGGAACCCTAACTTCACCCTGACACGGGACATCACGCGGGAGGATGTTTCCTCGCGCTACAACAATTTTTATGAGTTCGGCAGCCACAAGCGCATCTCAAGTGCGGCGCAGGCACTGGAAATCCGCCCGTGGCAGGTGGTGATCGATGGAGATGTGGCAAAACCGCTGACGCTTGATTGCGACGAGCTGATTGCGCGCATGCCGCTTGAAGAGCGTCTTTATCGGCATCGCTGTGTGGAAACCTGGGCGATGGCCGTGCCGTGGACGGGATTTCCCTTCTCGGAACTGGTCAAGCTCGCGGACCTGAAGTCTGGCGTGCGGTACGTGCGTATGGAAACCTTCATGAACCCGGAGGTGGCGTCGGGGCAAAACCAGTTCTGGTACCCCTGGCCCTATGTGGAAGGGCTGACGCTCTCCGAAGCGACCAATGATCTCGCCTTCCTGGTGACGGGTGTCTATGGCAAGCCCCTGCCAAAGCAGTTTGGCGCGCCGCTGCGTTTGGCAGTGCCATGGAAGTATGGATTTAAATCCATCAAGTCGATCGTGCGCTTCACGTTTACAGCGAAACGTCCGGTGGGTTTCTGGGAAGAGATCAATCCGGCTGAATATGGCTTCTGGGCGAATGTGAATCCGGAGGTCGCACATCCGCGTTGGAGCCAGGCAACCGAGGAGCTGTTGGGCACCGGTACGCGGGTTCCGACCCAACTCTTCAATGGATATGCGGAAGAGGTTGCCCACCTCTATGCGGGCAACAATCAGCCTCTCTACCGTTAGGCTGAAAAGGTGAGGGCGCTACCAGGCCTTCACCACAAGCACATCACAGGGCGGATTGTTGAGGAATGTCTCGGCAATGCTTCCCAGCAGTGCGTGGGTCAGTCCAACGCGGCCATGAGTGCCCAACACCAGCAGGTCGGGTTGTAGCCGGTCTACCTCGGATCGGATGACAGACTGGGTCTCCCCCTGTCGCACGATTTTCTGGACCGGGATGTCAGCTGTGGTTTCCGATGTTGCGGACCCAATGAGTGTTGCCATCTCTTCATCAATCAGCTGGGTCAACTGACGTTCATGCTCCTCCCTGTAGGCATTCTGCGTGTCCCGCCCGCGTTGAAAGCCGCCAAAGGGCACATGATAGGAGTGGATGGCATTGAACGTGGCGCCCGGCGCCAGCGAGAGAGCCTGACGAATGGCGATCCGGGAGAAGGCAGAGAAATCGACACCAATGGCAACATTCTCATAAGTTCCCTCTGTCCGGTTCGGCACGACCAGCACCGGCAACCGTCCTTTCCGTATGACACGCTCCATTGTGGTGCCTGCGATGGGCTTGTTACCCGATTCGTTTCTGTGAATGCCTAACACGATCAGGTCCGCTGAAATGCTGTCAGCATG
Organism: Parvibaculaceae bacterium; assembly: GCA_965248405.1. Lineage (GTDB taxonomy): Bacteria > Pseudomonadota > Alphaproteobacteria > Parvibaculales > Parvibaculaceae > Mf105b01. The sequence continues at coordinate 2,323,518 of OZ252104.1, read as the reverse complement.
ATCCAGAATGTCGCGATAGTCCTTGCCTGCGATGGCTTCGACCGTTGGATTGAGCGCCGTCGCTCCGTCCACCTTTTCCAGACTGTCTTGAATCTCTTTCAGTGTCGCTTCTTTAACGCGATCCTGGACGGAGGCTGGCAGGTCTTCATCGACAATATTGAGAATGACCAATTGGGCGCCATGCTGACTTGCCAGACTGACGGCGCGTTGGAGTGCTCTATCAGATCGGGCCGACAGGTCGGTTGCCATCAAAATTGTCTTGGGGGCGTCAAATGCAGCCGACACGGTTTCTGCGGTTCCCTTGTCCGTTTGGGTGTTTGTTTGGGCGCTTGGGGGCATGCGAATCCTGTCTTTTCAAACCTGTCGTGACCAATCTGGTCTCTTCTACAGTTAAGCGTGTGCCCACGTGATTTCAACGTTTTTGAGGGTGGTTGACGTCGTTTGAAAGATGTCTAAATAGGTAGGGTTATTTGTCCCGACAGGGGGAGGGGTTAATGCTTAGCCAGCCATTTATGACGACGCAGGACGTCGCCGAATTGCTCAAGGTCCGTGAGCCGACTGTTCGCTCATGGATCCGGCAGGGGGATTTGCGGGCGGTGAAGCTCGGCCGCGAGTTCAGGGTTGCGGTCATAGACCTAGAAGCGTTTTTGAACGATCACGCGACGCGCGAACCTGGCTCATAAGCGCCGCTGGTCAGTAAAGGTTCGTCACAGAAAGTGACTGGCACCGCTCGCGGTCCTGCCTATGCTGCGGCACATGGAAAAGCCCACGCTTATAATTTTTGATTGCGACGGGGTGCTCGTCGATACGGAGACCATTGCCGGGGCGATGTTCTCTGAATTTGTTCGGGCGCAGGGCTATTCGGAGTCTCATGAAGACTGTCTGAGGACATTCCGGGGGCGGTCCATGAAGTCGGCGATAGAGATTATCGAAGCCGATATCGGGCGGTCGCTTCCGTCAGACTGGGCGGATGCGGTTGAGGAGGAGGTCCAGGCGATCTTTCGCCGGTCCGTTGACCCCATCCCTCATGTTCATCACGTGACCACGGCGATTGAGGCGCATGGTCTTGAACGTTGTGTTGCCTCATCCTCCGTTATGTCTCACATCGAAAACGCAGTTGAGAAGATCGGTTTGGTGGACCATTTCGCGGGAAATCTCTATAGCGCGACGATGGTGGAGAAGGGGAAACCTGCGCCGGACCTTTTCCTGCATGCGGCGCAGGAGATGGGACACACACCGCCAAATGCGGTGGTTATTGAGGACAGTCTTGCCGGTGTTCAGGCGGGTATTGCCGCCGGTATGCGCGTCTTTGGCTATGTGGGTGATGAGATCACAGACGGTCGCCAGCTGTCGGAGGCGGGGGCGACGGTCTTTGATGATATGCGCAAACTTCCAACAATGATGGGATTGAGAGTTGAGTAAGTCTGAGCTGGGATTTTCTCTGGTCATCTTTGATTGCGATGGGGTGCTGGTGGACACGGAGCATGTGGCCAATCAATTGCTCTCCCGTCTTGTTACAGAAGCAGGTGCGCCGCTCACCTATGAAGAATGCCGCAACCGTTTTGTCGGCAAATCCATGAAGACGGTTCAGGCAGAAGTCGAAGTGCTTGCTGGGCGGTCGCTTCCTGAGGACTGGCACATGATGGTGCGCGCAGAGTCAATCAAGGTGTTGGCACATGGAACCGAAGCAGTGCCTCATGTTGAAGCCCAGATCCGATGGTTGAAGGGACAGAACTTTCCTTATTGTGTGGCGTCCTCCGGACAGATCGCCAAGATGCATGCAACGCTTGGATGTTCCGGGCTCTTGTCGCTGGTCGAGGATGTGTTGTTCAGCGCGGATATGGTCGCGCGTGGCAAGCCTGCGCCCGATCTCTTCCTTCACGCTGCGTCTGCCATGGGACACGAGCCGGATCAATGCATTGTCATAGAAGACAGTCCACCCGGCGTGGAAGCGGGCATTGCTGCCGGCATGCGGGTTCTGGGCTATGCAGGCGATCCGCTGACGGACAGGGCAGCGCTTAAGCAAGCCGGTGCCATCGTCTTTGACGATATGCGTGAGCTTCCCGCATTGCTCGGTCTCTAGGGGCTAGCGCTCCCATCCTTGATACCAGGGCAGGTCTGCGTCGAGCTCGACCGTGCCATTGACCGGGTACCGGGTCGGGAAAAAGCCGGTGCCTGAGAGATCGCCGTCGCGGATTTTGGTGAGGGCTGCTTTCAGATCCACCAGATCCTGATATCCGAGGATTGGCGTGCCAATCATACGCCACCGGTGCGCCGTATATAGTTTTGTCTCTTCCGGCAGCAGGCCGACCAACTCAGTCGCTGTGTTGAGATAGTCCTGCAGGCTGGAGTTGGGCATAAGGGCATAGAGCGCGCCCTCATATATGTAATCGCCGGTAAAGAGGATGGCATTTTCCCGGTCCCAGACAGAAATGGACTCGGATGTATGGCCCGGCGTCGCCAGGAGGGTGAGCTGTCTTCCACCAAGATCAATGATGGTGCCGATCGGCAGCAGGTCTGTCACATGCCAGCTTAAAAGAGGGTGGCCTTCTGCGCTGCCCAGATATTGATTGGCTTGAGGTGTGAAAATGTCATCGACAATCTGCGCTCTGGTTTCTGCCGTGTCCGGCATGGCCACGCGATCAAAGTACGGATTGCTTCCGACGTGATCATAGTGAAGGTGCGAGGCAAGCACGGTGATGGGCCGGTCTGTCAGACTTTCGACGACGGGCCGCATGTCCCGCAGTGGCATGCCACTGTCGAAAAGAAGGGCCCGGTCCTGCCCTACGATCAGATAGGAGAAGACAGGACCGCTGACCCGAGGCTCGCCAATGGCGTAGGTGTTACTGCCTAAATCCGCGATGGTGAAATAGTCATCGACCCAGCGTTCATTCTCGGCAAGTTGTCCTTGAGGCCGCAGAGGCGGTGGTTCGCTGGAGGATATGGCGGCGATGGCTAATGGAAACCGGTAGTGAATGCCGACAGCTGCGAGCACCCCGAGAGTGAGTGCAAAGAGCGCGAGAAGACGTCCCAGATTTCTCCCCATGTTTCCCCCCAATGTTTGCCCTCAATGTCTGCCCTGGGCATTTGCCATGTACCGCTACAAGACAGCCTAACGCGAGAGCGAAGGGTGCTCACAGGAAAAATGCAGGTCACAGGAAAAGTGCAGGGGCGGAACAGGTTGCTGTCACAAACGCCGCTCATCGCTCGTCATAGAGGCAATTCCCGATTTTAATGGAGAAAATACATGTCTGGAGCAAATAGAGTGACGCTTGTTCGAACGGTTCCCGATGCTTTGGCCGCTTTTGGCAGCGTTGAGGAGATGTTCGAGAACTGTCCCGTTGATCCTCTGCTGCGCCATCTTGTGAAGTTGCGCGTGTCTCAGATCAATGGATGTGCGTTTTGTGTGAACATGCACACAGGCGAAGCGCGCGATGATAATGAAACGGAAGCGCGGCTCGATCATCTTGTTGTCTGGCCCAATACGGATCTTTTTTCAGCGGCGGAGAAAGCCGCACTCGCCTGGGCAGAGGCATTGACGGTGCAAGGGAGCGGGGCGGATCTCACCCGTTTGCATGGCGACCTGGTTGAGTATTTCACCCAAGAGCAGATTGACTATCTGACGCTCATCATTGTGATGATCAATAGCTGGAACCGGTTGCAGGTCTCAAATCATAACCTGACGTTTTAGGTTTAGTCACGTACGCTGAAATCGCGTGGCGTTTGATCGTCAGGCGGTTTCAGCGTGAAGCCTGTTTATCTTGCAATTGTCCATTGTCGTGTTCCCCCTTTCGCCCTACCTTCAGGGAAAAGGTAGCGTACATGGACATTTTCCTTCTTGTATTCGGTTTGGTGCTGTTGTTTCTGGGCGGTGAGGCGATTCTTCGCGGAAGCGTTGCTATTGCCCACCGCTTTCATCTGTCGACCCTGTTTGTCAGTATGGTGATTGTCGGGTTTGGCACATCGCTCCCGGAACTCATGGTCTCCCTAACCGCTGCGATGAGTGGCGTGCCTGATATCGCACTTGGCAATGTCGCTGGGTCCAACATCGCCAATATTCTCCTTATTCTGGGCTTTGCTGCGGTGCTGGCGCCGGTCGCGTGCGGCGGGCGAGAGGTCAGGCGGGATGCGCTGGCAGTTGTGCTGGCGAGCCTTGTCCTTGTTGGCCTTTCTTTCAACGGCTTTGTTGACCGAACTGCCGGGGCCGTCATGGTCGCCGCTCTAGTCACCTATCTCGCATTTGCCTTTTTTGTTGAGCGCCAGAATCAAAAGAACGGGAAGGAGATTCTTCAACGGGTCGAGCGTGATATCAGTGCCTCGCGGATTTCCCTTCCGACAGCGATTCTTTTGAGCCTTGCTGGTTTGGTATTTCTGGCAGGCGGGGCCTATGCGCTTGTGGAAGGTGCCACAGCGATTGCCAGGCAGTTAGGCGTGTCGGACGCGATCATTGGCCTGACGCTGGTGGCGATTGGGACCTCGCTGCCGGAACTCGCCACGGTGATTGTTGCCGCTTACCGGCGCCATGCAGATGTGGTGATGGGGAATGTTCTGGGCAGCAACCTGTTTAACGTTCTCGGCATTCTCGGGACAACCGCCATCGTGACACCCATGCCCATTGCTGGCCGGATCGCTGAAATCGATGTCTGGATTGTTCTTGGCGTTGCGCTTCTATTCGCACCTTTGGTCTGGCGTCGCGCCTCTATCGGGCGGGCGGAGGGCTTTGTATTCCTCTCGCTCTATGTGCTTTACACAGCCTGGATCTATTCCGTCGATATCATCTAACGTTTTGATCCAGGCCGTCGAGGGAGTGATCAGCGAACTGGTTATTCCGCTGCTTCCGCCACAGATTCTTTTGCAGCCAGGAATTTCTCTGCCTCAAGGGCCGCCATGCAGCCCATGCCTGCCGCGGTCACGGCCTGACGGTAAATGTCGTCGGTGACATCCCCCGCCGCATAAACACCCGGGATCGACGTTGCCGTGCTGTCGGGCGCAGTTACCAGATAGCCGCCCTGCTTTGTTTCTAGTTGATCTACGAACAGTTCCGTTGAGGGGGCGTGACCGATGGCAATGAAGACACCGTCAGCCTTGATGGTGCTTTCTTCGCCGGTTTTGACATTGCGCACTTTCGCACCGGTCACCCCGAGGGGGTCTTCGTCACCGATAATTTCATCGACGACCGTGTCCCATACAACTTCGATCTTTTCGTTTTTTGACATGCGATCAGCGAGGATTTTTTCACTCCGGAATTCGTTCCGGCGATGAACCACGGTGACTTTGCTTGCGAAGTTGGTGAGGAAGAGGGCTTCCTCAACCGCCGTATTGCCGCCGCCAACAACGATGACTTCCTTGCCGCGATAGAAAAAGCCGTCACAGGTTGCACAGGCTGAGACACCAAAGCCCTGGAACTTTTCTTCCGACGGCAGGCCCAGCCATTTGGCTTGAGCGCCTGTTGAAATGATCAGCGCATCAGTTGTGTAAATGTCGCCGCTGTCGCCCACCATGCGGATCGGTGTCGCTTTCAGATCCACTTCCGTGATGGTGTCGGACACGATGTTGGTGCCGACATTGCGGGCCTGGCCTTCCATCTGTTCCATCAGCCAGGGTCCCTGAATTTCTTCTGCAAAACCCGGATAGTTTTCCACTTCCGTTGTGATGGTCAGCTGACCACCGGGCTGGATACCCTGGATGAGCGTCGGTTCCAGCATCGCCCGGGCGGCATAAATGGCAGCTGTATAGCCTGCAGGGCCGGAGCCGATGATTGTTACTTTGGAATGATGCTGGTTTGACATAGTGCGTACTCGGTTGATTTTGGTGCCAGGGAATCGGTGGGTTGTACCCTGAGCAGGGCCTCAATATAGGGACTCCTGCCCAGGGTCAAAAGGGGCAGTCGCGCCGCTGTGAACGACGCGTTGCTAAGCCAGGCTTAGAGCGCTTCTGCGTGCTCTCCGAGATATTTGGCAACGCCGTCAGCATTTGCCGTCATACCTTCATCGCCCTTGTTCCAGCCGGCCGGGCAGACGTCGCCATGCTCTTCATGGAACTGAAGCGCATCCAGGGTCCGGATGGCTTCATCCACGTTCCGGCCAAGCGGCAGGTCGTTCACCAACTGGTGGCGGACGACGCCGTCCTTGTCGATCAGGAAGGTGCCGCGGAGGGCCACACCGTCTTCTTGGATCAGGACGTCATAATCACGGGCAATCTGCTTGGTGATGTCAGCCACCATGGGGAACTGGACAGAGCCCAGACCGCCTTCATTTGGGGCCGTGTTGCGCCAGGCGAAGTGGCTGTATTGGCTGTCGACGGAGACGGCGATGACCTTGGTGTTACGCTCCTCAAAAGCGGGCACCCGGTTTGAGAAAGCCAGGATTTCCGAGGGGCAAACGAAGGTGAAATCGAGGGGATAAAAGAACACCACCCCATAATGGCCATCCAGGTGCTGTTTCAGGTTGAAGTCATCGACAATGTCGCCATCGGCGAGAACAGCAGCTGCGGTGAAATCGGGGGCGGGTCTACCGACCAATACGCTCATAAGAGGGACTCCAGTTTGGAATTAATCTAACTTCGGAGTGCTAGTTAGACTTATTCCAATCTGATTTCAAGGCGAGTCGGGCAGGTTTCCTCACTTTTTCTAAGGGCGTGTCACTATGCCTCAATCTTATGTCCAGCGGTGCTGCAAACAAGGTCCGCAATGGCCGGTAGATCGTCCCGCGCGAGAACAAGGCAGGGGCAGTCCGGGATCCCCACTGCACGTGGGGTCACCATGGCGATAACGTTCGGGTCGGTCCGGGCCAGCAGCTCTGTCTCCGGATTGCGCCAGACTTCAATTTTTGGATGCCCTCCCGACTTGAAGCCTTCAGCGAGAATGATGTCTGCACTGTCCATGCGAGCAACCAGCTCCGGCAATGCTGGCTGTGTCTCGACTTCCAGCTCCCGCATCAGCGCCCACCTGGTGTCGGATGCGACCATCACTTCCATGGCGCCCGCTTCGCGATGTTTGAAACTGTCTTTCCCCGGCTTGTCGATATCAAAGGCGTGGTGCGCGTGTTTGACTGTTGAAACCTTGTAGCCTTGCTTTGAGAGATGTTTGACGAGATCGACGACCAGGGTGGTCTTGCCGCTGTTCTGCCAGCCAATGATGCCGACAGTCTTTTTCATATCAGCCATTGGATTGGGAGAGCTCGCGTTCGAGTTGGGCCAGGTCATCCTGGGTGTTGATGTTGGCGAATGACCCATCCAGTGCATCTGGATGCTGTTCGACCGGTTCTGCGTGGAGGCCCTTCAATGCGGCATGCAGAGAGAGGTCCTGTCCGGACAGGAGCGTGTCTTCGATGGCGGAAAGGGCGGAAGTTGGCCAGAGTGCGCAGCCGGTCTGCCACCGCCCCTCAATATTCAACACTTTAGGCCTATCTGTGCGCTTGCCGCTCAGAAGGGAGAGAAGGTTTTTTGGCAGCAGGGGGACGTCACAGGGCGCTGTCGCGAGCCAGGTTACATCGGACAGGTCTGATGCCCATCTAAGACCTGCCAGGAGACCGGCCAGCGGGCCTTTGCCTGCGTGCCGCCCGTCCTCCAGGTATTGTGCGTTGTTAAGTTGCACGGGACCTACAACCGCAAGCGCCGTTACCTGCGGCTCGAACCTATTGGCGACATGATCGATAAGACGTCGGCCTTGAAGCTCTGCTTCGGCTTTGTTGGCGCCGAAACGTGTACTGCCACCGCCCGCATATATGAGTCCCGCAATGCGTGTCATTTTTTGTCGATCTCGCGGGCATAGGCTCGCAATTGGTCCAGCACGATTTCTTCATGATCAAGGGCGGCGCCTCGCGGATTGGTGGCGCGTCCAAGGGCTAACCCAAACATGGTCTCAACAGCCAGTCTATAAAATGCGCCTGCCTTTTTATCTGAACCGAACCGCCTGAAGAGTTGCTTGTCTTTCGACGGTGTGAAGATTTCTTTATAGCGCTCAATGGCGGGCTGAATATCTGCCGTCGAATCCGGATCATTGCGGGAGGCGAGCCAAATCTCAATAACGGCCTTGAACTCCCTCTGGCTGACGCGAGACCAGCCCCAGATGACCCATTGTTCGATGGAGGTATCCGCATCGTCCGGCCGTGCGTTGAGCAGAAGCCGATCATAGGTGTCGCTCAAAGCTGCGGCGATCAAAGCTGGCAGGCTCTCAAAATGATGGAAGAGGGCACCCCGTGTCACATTTGCCCGGGCGCAGACCTCTACTGCCGTCGTCCGAGCGTAGCCCTTTTCGATCAAGGACTGGATCGTTGCGTCAATCAGCTTTCGGCGCATCTCTTTAGAGCGCTCTGCCTGCCTTCTTGGCGGGGTCTTGGTTGTCGACATTTGAGTCTTGAACTCTGCTTCGTGGTTGTTTATCGTATATTACATACATTCACGTATGTATGTAAATGGCGTTTCCGAGCCAGGGAGGAAAAAATGCCAGCACCTGTTCCTTTCGATCCCCAAGAGATTGTTGATGCCAAATATGAGGAGCGTCCAACCCGGGACGGGGTCACAACAAAGCGCATGATTTGTGCGGCCTGCGACATTGCCTGCAGCGTTGTTGGGGAAGTTCAGAAAGGCCGGGTCACTAGAATCCGTTCCTCCGACAATCCGATTTTCAAAGACAATATCTGTATGAAGGGGATTGTGGCGCCGAAGGGCCTTGCACATCCAAACCGGATTATGCATCCGCTGAAACGTGTCGGCGAGCGCGGCTCCGGCACCTTCGAACAGGTTACCTGGGAACAGGCGATGGAGGATATCGGTACGCGCCTCAAAAGCATTATTGCCGAGCACGGGCCGGAAGCCTGGGCCGTTTCCACCAGTCAATGGAACACTTCGACAGACCATGGTCTTGGCCGCCGGGTCATGAACCATGTGGGGTCACCGAACTGGATCAGCGGTGTGGCGCTCTGCGCCGGCAACACAGCTGCGGTCAATCGCTTTACCTATGGTTGGTTCCCGTTTGGCGATTTCAGCAGTACCAATTGCATTGTGCTGATGGGGCACAATCCGCGGCGTCACAGCTGGACGCCTCTCTATAACAGTATTCGTTCCGCTCAGGCACGCGGTGCCAAGCTCATCGTGATGGACCCACGGCGCAGTTCCAGCGCCGAGCGGGCCGATATCTGGCTGCCGCTGAAAGCTGGCAGCGATGCAGCTATGATGTTTGGCTGGCTCAAGGTCATCATTGATGAAGAGCTTTATGACAAAGAGTTTGTGGCCAATTGGACGATCGGTTTTGAAGAGCTTAAAGCGCGGGTAAATGAATATCCGCTGGAGCGAGTCGCGAAACTTACCGGGTGTGATCCGGAACTGATCGCGGAAGCGGCCCGCGTCTATGCAACAAGCGGCCCGTCGATTATCCCCTGGACGCCCATTACCGACATGCAGCGCAACAGCACGTCGGGTATTCGTCTGCAGACGATCCTGCGCTCTATCTGCGGCTACATCGATGTGCCGGGTGGTGAATTGCTGCAGGGGTTCAACCCAGACATCGTAAATGAGTCCGCGATTGAGATGCACCATGTACTGTCTGACGAACAGAAGATGAAGCAGCTCGGGTCCAAGGATCATCCGGCCTTCACCTATCGTGGTCAGTTGCCGTTCCGGGAACCTACGAAGCGTGTCTATGGCCAGGAATATGCGAACCTTGTCACCGGTTGCCATATGGCGACACCGTCTGAGACGTTCCGCGCGATGGCTGGGGAGGGGGAATACCCCGTCAAAGCCTTTTTCTTCCTGGGCAACAATCCGCTCATGAGCTATGCCAACATGCCGCTCATTCATAAGGCGATGATGAACCAGGATCTCATCGTCTCCCATGAGCAGTTCATGACGCCGTCCGCTCAGCTTGCGGACTACATCCTGCCGGCGGACAGCTGGCTGGAGCGGCCTTGGCTGCATGACATGTTTGGCTGGATGTCCACTATTCGTTTCTCAGAGAAGGCGATGGACCCGCCCGGGGAATGCAAAAGCACGTTTGAATTCTGGAAACTGGTCGCAGGGGCGCTCGACATGGGGCATGTCATCCCTTGGAACACGATTGAAGACTTCTATGACTACCGTGTTGCTGCGACGGGCAAGAGCTTCAAGGAGCTGATCGCGGACACTGATGTCTATTTCAAGAAACCGGCTTTCAAGACCTATGAAAAAACAGGCTTTGCAACGCCGAGCGGCAAGGTAGAGCTCAAGTCATCGCTGCTCGAAGACCTTGGATTTGATCCACTGCCGTACTTCCGTGAAGACCCGCCGCAGGACAAAGACTATCCGCTGATGATGTTTACAGGCGTGCGCGAAGATCCCTTCTTCCAAACCGGGCATCGTCATATTCCGGAAATGCGGGCGCGTTGCCCGGAGCCCCAGATTTATCTGAACGAGAAGACCGCAAAAGCCGCAGGCGTTGCGGAAGGTGATTGGGTAACAGTTGAAAATCAGCTTGGCAAAGTCAAAGCCCTTCTCGCGATCAAAGATGCCATGCCGGACGATCTGGTGCGCGTACCTCATGGCTGGTGGAAGCCGGAGATGGCGCAGGGGAATGGATCATTAAGTGGCGCCTGGGACTATAGCGACGCGCAGCTCTGCCGCGATGATCCGGATTATCTGGATCTGGAACAGGGTATCCCGCATCTGAAAGGCATCCCGTGTCGCGTCGTGCCGTTTGTACCGGATGCCCCTGTTGAAGCCGATATCAGTGCTCACCAGATGGAGCCAGCCGAATGACCAGTGATCAGAAGACCCTTCGAAAGAAGCAGCGCTCGGCCCGCCTCGCGATCTGGATGGCCGCCCGAAGCTCGCGTAACAAGACATTTCTCGACAGGCTATGTCGCAAGATGATCACCAAGGCGACCAGCGTCGACCCCGCGACAGACTTCATGCGGGACGATTACATCGACAATGATCAGGGGTTTGATCCTGACGAGTTGGACCGCTATCAGCGCGGTGACGCCGCACTTTAGCACTTATAGGTCCCTCGGCCTCGCAAATGTGGGTGGGAGCTGTCACTCAGGCTTGGGTTGCCCCCCAAACTTCGGCATGCCGGATGCGCGGAGGGCCTCCATGTCATGTGAGACGATGACGTCAATGTCTGCATGCGCATCGAGGCGCGCAAGCCAGAGACGGAGATCTTCCGTGCGGCCGGTATTTTCTGGAACCAGAAGACCCGAATAGACAAACCCTTTGCCCCGATTGTTCATCAGGTCGTATTTGGTGTTGGTTGTATCGCCAGAGAAGAGCCAGAGATGGTCTTTCGTGCCGACTGCAAAGAGTGTTGAGCCTGGCGTATGGCCTCCAAGGGCGATGAGACCAAGTCCGGGGAAGGCATCACTCGTTTGGACTTCGGTGCCTTTCAGGGTGCCCCTCGAAAGGCATGACTTCACAACGATTTCCGCGCCCTCGACTGTATTGAAATTGTGCTGGCTGCGCTGATGAACGGTTTGAAGAAGAACCGTTCCCGATCCCCGTGCATCGCAGAAGGCTGTCACACCCTGGGTATGGTCGATATGAAGGTGGGTGAAGCCGATGCCATTGACCTGCTGCAGGGGGACGCCCAACTGATCGCTGACAGTGCCGAAAAATTCTGCGTTGCCGCCGCCACTGAGTGTGCTCATCAGTTCTGCGAATTCCGCGGCGCCCGTTTCGTCCATGCCCGCGTCAATGATGAATAAGTTTCCGTTTGCCCATTCAATCACGAACGTGGTGTGAGCCAATTCGCGTCCGCGCACTTCCTGACTGGCGGTGAGCACATAGTGCACGGCGATGGGGCCATTCTCGGTTTCCATCAGACTACGAAGGGCCTGTTCATTCGGAAGACCGGGTTCTATGCCTTGTGTTTGAAGGTGGGGTGGCACCAGGAATATCGCCAGGCCGAGAACGGCCAAGGCGACAAGTCCGAGAATAAGCTTCACAAAAAGGCGCATGACTAACTTCCGGCCAAACAATGAGAGGGGTTAGCCTCGTCAGAAGCGGCCGATGAGTCAATTCCGTTTGGACGTGACGTTAGAATCCAAACATATGATCCAGGCAGAAACTGGTGTCACCGTTGATAAGCCCGTGGAAGCCGAACAGACGGCAGGTCGTATCACGGACGATGATGTAGCCTAGATCATTGCCCTTTACAGACACGCGGGATCTTTCTTCCGCGTCAAACAGATCGTGGTAGCGCCAGAAGCGGGATCCGCCGCAATTGATCTGGATGCGTTTTTCCGCGACCGGCTCACCTTCCGCGTTATGAAGAATGAGGCGTGTGTCTGACTTTTCATGCCATGGCGTGGAGGCTGGGTATACCAGATGGCAGAGCGTGTCCTTGGCGCCGTCGCCCAAGCGGAGGAAGAGACGGGTGGTAAGCCCCGGTGGTTTGCCGATATAGGACTGAGGCTCATCTTTATAGATGGTCGCCGTGTTGTAGATATGGGCGCCGAAGATCGTCTCTGCACGGTGTCCGGATGATTTCTGTTCGTAGCGACCGAGCGCATGGAGCCAGCCATTGGCTTCGCCCCCTTCACGGAAGTCGTAAAGAAACTCCGCATGACCATGTCCGGAGGGAAGTTTTGTACTTTCTTCCTTGAGCCAGGCGTCAATGTCGATGGCGATGTGGTCGCGGCGTTGAATGCGTCCTAGATATTTGGAGGCAACGGTTGACCCGTCCGCATCCATCAGTTCAATGCGCAATGGCATTTCCTGTTCTGAGCGTGCCATGGGGGTTGGCAGCACGGTGGAGTTGAACAGGTCGGTCGGCAGCACCGGCAGAGGCATGATGTAGCCTTTGCCCATGGTTGCCTCAAGTCCTGGAATCTCCGGGTTGGGCTCCAGATCCGTGCGTTCCACATTGCCATGCGCCATGCGCCGCTGCCCGGTTTTGGTGCGCAACACCTCGTAGCGGGGCCGCACGAAATAACGGCCCGCAACCGTTTCAATCTGATCGGGGAATTTGGCCTGTGGAAGCATCTCGTCACGTTCAGAATTTTTGTGCCGAAGGGCGGGATTTCCTCTTCGTGCCAGGCGATATCCTGCGCGCCCATAATGTTGACCCCGACGGATTTTGGCGGAATCGGCATGGGGTGGGAATTTTGCACGATCAGAGTGAGTTCCTCATCCTCTTCACCGGCTGGCATGCCCGCATAAAAGTCTGCAGGCCAGGCATTGGCGTCGTGGCTGCACGTGAGGCTCTTGCCATTATCGCCATAGACATCCATGGCGTACTTGACCACGTCATGTCCCGCAATGCGGATGGCATGAATGAAGAGGGACCCCTGATAGTCATCAAGGCCGAACTTCTCCCGAACGGTTTCGCTGTTCACCGCATAAGGGCAGCCAGCGTCCGGCAGATCTTCTTCCCAGGATGCGAGGACATCACCTGCTTCATCAAACAGGCAGAGCCAAAGCTTGGGGTCTTTTGCGCCATGGGTTGCCCAATAGTTGGCGCTGGCGACCGTTGTATGCAGCCCGTCGGATCCGTTTACGCCTTTGTTGTCGCGCAGGAAAGCGAAGTTGGTGGCGAAATTCATCGGGTCGAGATAATCGCGCGCATTGGTCAACATTTCGTCGGGAATGCGCATGTCGTCGAGGGTGACGATGGTTGCATCTTTGGGGAAACAGTGAGTGATGGGTCCAAGCACTTTTTGTGCATCAAACAGAAGAACAAGGACTGCACCCGCCTTGCTTTCGGCACAGGCGGAAATCGGCTTCGCTTCATGACCAAGGAAGGGTTGGCCCAGATCTTCAACCCGCTGAACGTAATAGCCTTCAATCTCGACCTTGGTGAGATCGTAATAGGAATGGAAGTTCCCAATTGTCCCGGAGGGGTCGTAGATCGCCACCGGCCCCAGACCTTTGAGCCGCTCGATGATGGCGTGCCCCTTTGGCGCCGCCAGTGGGTGCCCTAGTGCCTTAAACAAAGAGGCGCCGCCGGCATTGTTGCCGGGGCGCCAGCCCTTTGAAAGATCCGCGTTCGTGAAGGTCTCGATATTGAGGGTCATGAAAGTCTTTCGATCTGTCTGCGTATCGTTGGTTGGTGATGTAGCGGCTCGCAGGGGCCGCTGCTTTGATCTGGTTCAAGCTGAGGAAAATGGGTTCAGCTTTTTAACGGTGGATGACAATTTGTGTCGACGCTGTTCGGCCATGACGACGCGCTGGTCGGTGACCCAGTTCATCTGTACAGCCCGGCGCGGTCCTTTAAACGGTTCGTGGCCGTGCCAGGAATGATCGGCGCGGCGGAAGACAAGCAGCGTGCCGCCATAGGGCGGGACCTCATCCACATAGTCTTCGAGGTCGGTTGCGCTCCTGAGAATGCGCAGCTTGCCGCCTTCATGGCTCCACTCATCCGGTTTGTTGAGATAGAGCAGCACGGTAATGATCTTGGTTTCGCTATCCGGGTGGATCTTGCCATCCGTTTCCCGACAATGGCCACGCACAGTGAACATGGTGGGGCGATCGGAAAGATCGATATTGAATTTCTCTTCGATCGCGGCTTCGAAATCCGGGCCGTTCATCTCTTTCATCAGCGCATCGAAGTCGCCACGGATATCGAGTTCTGATGGGGGCACGGAGCCCGGCGTTGTCACGTTCGGATAATCGCGGATCACCCGGTCCAGATTCTCACCGGAGACAAAGTTTGGAACGACCAGAAAGTCATACGGGTCTGTTTTGAGGGGGGTAGCGCGGAGCGCTTCAAGATCGATCAAGCTCATGGGCATTAATCACTTTTCAATTTGCAACTATACGCTGCGGCAATAGCTGTCGCGATTTCCTGCGTAGCATTAAAGGGTGCGCAGGACCATGTTTCAAGCAAGCCGTCAAATTGTCGCGCGACATTGTTAACGTAAAGCGCGTCCAGAAAATGGCGGAACTTGGGCGACCCCCCTGTGAGTTCCACAACATATACCGGCTTGCCGGTCACTGTCGCCTCCCCAACCATATTGTGGCTATCGCAGGTGACAATCACAGCCTCTGCAAGGCCCAGGAGCCCCGGGTAGGGATTATCTTCCGGGGCGTCGTTCAGGGCGTCGTAGATATCGTGAGGCACGGCGGCGAGTTCTTCGCGGAGGGCTGCCGTCGCATCTTCGCTGGTGCGTCTGGACGTGGTGATCATGAGCCCGACATTTTCCCGCGCGGCGAGGTCCTTCAATGACCTTGCCAGGTGGTGCATGTCGTCGACGGAAAATTCGTAGACTTTGTTTGGGCCACCCAGAACAACGGCAACTCTTTTCGGCGGGAGCGCGGCGTACCTCTGCTTTAGCCTATCCGCCGCCGCTGCGAGCTTTTGCGCCGTTATGCGGTTGGGCGCTGTGAGGGTGCTGATCACATTGCGTCCGCTCAACTGATCATGTTCAGGGGCCCATACAAGGTCGAAATGGGCCGGGTTCACCTTGGGATTTTGCAGGATCACAACAAAGGTTTTGCCGCCGGACGCCTTTTTGATCCTCCGCGCATAGGGAATGGATTGGCGGCCGCTGGCGATCACCATGTCCGGCCAGGGGGCCGCAATGTCGTCGTTCGGCGCGGCGGGGCCCCAGGGCGCCAGCCACTTGTAAGGAGCCGTTGGTTTGACCCGCTTCAGCTCAGGCGTCAGTCCCAATGCTTCCGCCACGCCGATCGCCTGCATTTCGAACCCCGCCATGCCGTTGGTGACGACCCAGCAAGAGGTGCCGACGGGCACTTGCGGGGACGTTGGCGGCTGAGGTTCGGTCATGATCGTGCGTGTTTGGGTAATTTTGTTACTGAAATGGGTCTCTAAAAGGAGTAATAGAACATGTTCAGCCACCTGTCTTGCGGCAATTCTCATTCTGTTTCGATGAGACCTGACGGATAGGCGGCAGTTCAGTTTTGAAGACGGAGTGGTTATGAAGCGCGCGAAGCTTGACGATATCGACCTGCACATCCTGAATGAGCTTCAGGAAAACGGTCGGATCACCAATGTTGAGCTGGCCAAACGGGTGGGGATTTCACCGCCCCCCTGTCTCCGGCGGGTGCGTGCGCTTGAAAAGGCCGGATATATCACCGGATATCATGCGGAACTGGACGGGCCGGGGCTTGGTTTCGACGTCACGGTGTTCGCCATGGTGGGGCTTCACTCTCAGGCTGAGGCCGATCTGCAGGCATTTGAACAGCTTGTGGGGACCTGGCCGCAGGTTCGCGAGTGTCACATGCTGAATGGCGAGATCGACTTCATTCTGAAATGCGTGGCACCGGATCTTGCGAGCTTTCAGAGTTTCCTCACTGAAAAGCTCACACCCGCCCCCAATGTCGCGAGCGTGCGCACGTCTCTTACGATTCGCCGCTCGAAACATGCGCCCGGCGTACCCCTGGATGAGCTGGCGGAGGGTACTCCGTCTTAGGCGTTTGCTCTGCCGGGCCCCAGAAGCAGAACTTTCATGTCCCCATTGGCTTGGGCGAGCGCAATGAGCAGATAGGTTGCAAGAAAGACAATCCCGCCGAAGAAGGCAACGACAGAGAGGGCAAGGCCAGCTGGTGTGTATTCGTGACGCCAGGAGACCCACAGGGCTGAGAGGCAGAGAAAGCCCATAAAGTCGAGATTGAACTGGCCGGCCCAATTCACCGCCATCATGTCACCAAGGAAGACGGCGCCCAGGTTCCAACCATGGTTCATGCCGACAATAAGTGTGTAGGCGACAAGCACGATCAGGTAAGTGCCGAGAAAAATACGGAAAGCGGTCATATCGGAATGTCCTTATGTGGCGTTTGGGATCGATGGGGACGCTTAGGTACTGGTCGGGGTCGTGTTTTGCGGGTCTGTGATGAAAAGCCCGACGAGCTGGAAGATGCCGACGCCGCCTAGGATCATGGCGGCGTATATACGGTCGTCGGCGCCGCCGCCCCTTGAAAACCAGCCTTCGAAAAAGGTGACAGTGAAAACGTCGCAACAAAGCGCAGGAGCCGTCAAGGCGAGCGCTGCTGTGGCCCGCAATGCAGGCGGGGTCTTGAACAGGCGGTAGCAGACGAAAAGAAGCAGAACGAATGTGCCGCTTCCTGCCACGAACCAGATCCAGAAGAGGGAGAGATTGTCTCCTGGCGCTGATGCTCCTGGCCAGAAGGTTCTGAAGAAGAGAGCGAAAGTGGCCCATGCGATGATGGAGATGAGCATCATCAGCGCGGTCTGCCGCTTGAAGGTCTGTGTGCTGAGAGAGGACATGGGGACTCCTTGTTTGTCCTGGGGTTGACCCAGGTTTAGCTTAGTGCGCTGGGTGCCCTGTCTTGAGGACACCGGTGTGAACCATTGGGAAGACAAGCGAGATGAAAAACGCTGTATTGACGGCGGCGTTTTGCCAGAAGCCTGTGACCACGGACAAAGTGCTGTCGACGATGTACCAGGCTGTCAGGCCGACGAGGGTAAGGCGCCAAACGCTCGTCGCTGCCTCGCCGTGAAGTGCATGGGCTGCTTGGAAGGTTGCAAAAAAAGTAATGCTCCAGCCAATGCATACGCCGCCGAGCACACCGAGCGTGACTTGCATATGTGGATTGAGGACGGGCTGTCCCGCGTTTCCCATCAACTCGAAATAGAGTTTCGCGGGACCTGCTGTCGCGTCGACGGCCCCACCGGCTAGAATGAGGCCAAGTAGACCTAGTGTGACGCAGGTTGCCTTTATCCAGGTTTGCCAGAATGGGGTCATGTGGCCGCCTCCTTTGGTCAAATGTGGACCCTAAAATGTAGCATATGCTACATATCAAGTTTTTGTAGTAAGTGCTACAAAAAAAGTTCGGAGACCGCTGAATTGAGTAAAAAAGAGCAAAAACGTGCAGAAATAGTGGGAAAGCTGGCCACTCATTTCCTGGAGGCAGGTTTGGGCGATACCGGTGTGCGCCGCCTGGCGGCTGTCGCGGATACCAGCGATCGGATGCTGCTCTACTATTTTGAGAACAAGGAAGAGATTCTTGCAGCGGTGCTCGGCGAGATCGGTGGCGGTTTTACCGATGTCTTGTATGACCTGTTCGGAACCGACCCGTTAAGGCCTGCTGATGCCGTCAAGATGATCTGGGAGATGATAAGTGACGAGGCGGCAGCTGGGCAGCTGCGCCTCTGGCTGGACCTGTCCAGTCGCGCCAGTCGTGGTGATCCCTTCTTTGGCGCAATAGTGGAGCAGATGGCGGAAGGTTGGATCGTCTGGCTGTCCGGCATGCTGGACGTGCCTGAAGCGGAGAAGCGCCCGCTCGCGGAACTCATCATGAGCGCCATTGATGGACAGGTGATCCTGTTTCCAACAGACCTTAAGAAGGGGGATGCGGCAGTCGCCAAGCTTCAGGGATTGCTTCGCGACCTTTAGCGCGGTGGCATCGGGATAAGGCGGATTGTGGACGTTGCGCGGGCCACCAGCTCGCCGGATGCGTCGAAGAGCTCGCCTTCGACGAAGGAGATGGATTTTCCCTGCCGAATGATGCGCGCGTCGCACACGAATTTTCCATGTTGACCGGCAGAGATGTAGCTCACGTTCAGATCAAGGGTGAGCGGCACTTTTGTTCGGCCAGATGCAAGGATGCACATCGGTCCAAAGGCATCATCAATCATGGCGGCGATGATCCCGCCCTGGATGATGCCTGAGGGATTGCGAAATTCTTTGCGTGTTTGAAAGCCGACTTTGATCGTCTTGGCATCCGGGTTCCAGTCCAGCAATTCCCACCCGAGCATGCGCAGGGAATTCGGCTCTTCCGGGCTTCCCGGAATCGGGAAGGTCTCTTCCGAAATAGGTGCAAGTGTGTCGGACATTCAAAACTCCATAAGACAAGAGCCGCGGGCAATCCCCACGGCTTTGTATTTATTTTTGGTCGCATTTTCGAACCACAAAAGTCTCACAACTTTTGTTGAAAATGCTCTATCAGTAGATAGATGTGAAAAAGCTTATTTGTAGTCGATCGACAGAATTTCGTACGACTTTCCGCCGCCAGGCGTGTTGACTTCGACGCTGTCGCCCACTTCCTTGCCGATCATGGCCCGTGCGATAGGAGATGAGATGGAAATCTTGCCGAGCGCCACGTCTGCCTCGTCGTCGCCGACGATCTGATAGGTCTTTTCTTCGTCCGTATCCTCGTCTGCAACACCCACGGTTGCCCCAAACTTGACGGTATCCCCGGACAGGCTTGCCGGATCGATCACTTCAGCGCGGGCGAGCTTGTCTTCCAGTTCATGAATGCGCGCTTCATTGTGACCCTGCGCCTCTTTCGCCGCGTGATATTCCGCGTTTTCCGAAAGGTCGCCATGGGCCCGTGCTTCAGCAATCGCCGCGATGATGCGCGGGCGTTCCGTGTTTTTCAGTTTTTTCAACTCAGCTTCCAGAGCCTCGTGGCTGCCGGAAGTCATCGGCACTTTTTCCATATTTCAGATAGTCTTTCTTGATCGAGGGACAGCCGCGCCAGAACGGGGGCTGGCCTGGTCATATCTTCGGACGGGCGGACCGTTCCCGTCAATTGCGAATTCTACACCTTACTCTGCGGCAACAGGCCTTTCCTGGTAGGACTGGAGAGGAGCCACCTCCAACTGACCGCTGCGGATGGCCTCAATGCCTTCTGCTGCCGCGCGGGCACCGGCCACAGTGGTGTAGTAAGGCACCTTACCCATCAGGGCTGTCTGGCGAATTGACTTACTGTCAGCCAGTGCCTGAGCGCCTTCGGTGGTGTTGAAGACGATGTCGACGTCACCGTTTTTGAGAGCGTCCACAATGTGCGGGCGGCCTTCAAGGACCTTATTGACCATTTCAACGTCGAGACCTGCTGCTGACAGCGCGCGCGCTGTGCCGCTGGTCGCGATGATCTTGAAGCCCATGGCGGCCATCTTGCGGGCGGCATCAATGATCTTCTCTTTGTCAGACTCTTTGACGGAGATGAAGACCGTACCTTCTGTCGGCACGCTGGTGCCGCCGCCAATCTGGCTTTTGGCAAAGGCCACGCCGAAACTTGTGTCGAGACCGATGACTTCCCCGGTTGAGCGCATTTCCGGCCCCAGCACCGTGTCCACGCCCGGGAAACGGGCGAAGGGGAAGACGGCTTCCTTGACCGCGATATGGTCAAACTTGTTGGCTTGCAGGCCGAAGGTCGAGAGTTTTTCGCCCGCCATAAGCCGCACGGCAATCTTGGCAATCGGCTCACCCACGACTTTGGCCACGAAGGGCACAGTGCGCGATGCACGTGGGTTTACTTCCAGCACAAAGATTGTGCCGTCCTGCACCGCGTATTGCACATTCATGAGGCCACCCACATTGAGCGCCAGGGCCATCGCTTTGGTCTGACGTTCGATTTCGGCGATGGTCTCTGCCGGGAGCGAATAGGGTGGAAGCGAACAGGCGCTGTCGCCGGAATGAACGCCTGCTTCTTCGATATGTTCCATGATGCCGCAGACGAAAACGTCCTTGCCGTCACAGAGCGCATCCACATCCACTTCGATGGCATCTTTCAGATACCAGTCGATGAGGACCGGGCTGTCGCCGGACACCACCACGGCTTCATTGATGTAGCGCTGGAGGTGGGCTGTGTCGCGCACAATCTCCATGCCCCGCCCACCGAGGACGTAAGAGGGGCGGATCACGACGGGGTAGCCAATCTCTTCTGCAATGGCCTGGGCTTCTTCAGCGGTGCGGGCAATGCCGTTTGGCGGCTGCTTCAGACCCAGCTCATCGAGCAGGGCTTTAAACCGGTCGCGGTCTTCGGCGAGGTCGATGGCGTCGGGCGAGGTGCCGAGGATCGGAATGCCTGCAGCTTCCAGCGCGTTCGCAAGCTTCAGCGGTGTCTGACCGCCAAATTGAACGATGACGCCCAGCAGCTCTCCGTCTTCCTGTTCTTTTTCGATGATGGTGAGCACATCTTCATGTGTCAGCGGCTCGAAATAGAGCCGGTCGGACGTGTCCGGGTCAGTCGAAACTGTTTCCGGATTGCAGTTCACCATGATGCTTTCAATGCCGGCATCGGCAAGCGCGAAGGCGGCGTGACAGCAGCAATAGTCAAACTCAATTCCCTGACCGATCCGGTTCGGACCGCCGCCGAGGATGATCGCTTTCTTGCGCGAAGAGACTTCCGCTTCGCAGGCGGCGTTCCCCGCAAAGTCGGTTTCATAGGTTGAGTACATGTAAGGCGTTTGCGATTTGAACTCCGCGGCGCAAGTATCAATACGCTTGTAGACCGGCTTCACGCCAAGGCCGAGACGGGCTTTTCGCACCGCTGCCTCGGTTGTGTTTGCGAGTTCTGCGAGACGCACGTCTGAGAAGCCGAGGGCCTTGAGATCGCGGAGATCGTCCGGGTCTGTCGGCAGGCCGTTTGCTTCCACCTGTTTTTCGGCGTCCACAATCGCTTGTACCTGTTCCAGGAACCAGGGATCGAAGGCGCAGGCCGCCTGAATCTGGTCATGGTCCATGCCCAGACGCATGGCTTGCGCAATGTAGAGAATGCGGAACGGTGTCGGTGTACCAAGCGCCTTGCGGATGGCGTTCTTGTCGTCGCCTGCGCCCAGGCCTTCAAACTCAACCGGGTCTAGGCCATTCAGGCCCGTCTCCATGGAGCGGAGCGCCTTTTGCAGGCTTTCGGCAAAGGTCCGACCAATGGACATGGCTTCACCAACGGACTTCATGGCCGTGGTGAGAAGCGGTTCGGCGCCGGGGAATTTCTCGAACGCAAAACGTGGGATCTTGGTGACCACATAGTCGATGGTGGGCTCGAACGCGGCAGGCGTGACGCCGGTAATGTCGTTCATGAGCTCATCTAGTGTGTAGCCGACGGCAAGACGGGCTGCGACCTTGGCAATCGGGAAACCGGTTGCTTTCGAGGCCAAGGCGGACGAGCGCGACACGCGCGGGTTCATCTCAATCACGACGAGACGCCCGTCTTTCGGGTTTACGGCGAACTGCACGTTGGAACCGCCGGTCTCCACCCCGATCTCGCGGAGCACGGCGATGCTGGCGTTCCGCATCACCTGATATTCTTTGTCTGTGAGCGTGAGCGCTGGGGCGACCGTCATAGAGTCGCCGGTATGGATGCCCATCGGGTCCACGTTTTCGATGGAACAGATGATGATGCAATTGTCCGCTTTGTCGCGAACCACTTCCATCTCATATTCTTTCCAGCCGAGCAGGCTTTCATCCACCAGCACCTGTCCGACAGGGGACGCATCGAGGCCGGTACGGATGATGTGTTCATATTCTTCGCGATTGTACGCCACGCCGCCGCCGGTGCCGCCGAGAGTAAAGGCGGGGCGGATGATGGCGGGGAGGCCGATCTCGTCCAGCACTTTCATGGCCTGGGCGACGCCCATGGCGCGGTCATAGTCGACGATCTCACCCTTGTCGTTTTTGATCTCCGGCGCCGCGACAATGGTCGCGCGCGGGTTTTCAAGGCCGATCCGGTCCATGGCTTCCCGGAAGAGCTTGCGGTCTTCTGCTTTCGCAATGGCTTCGCGGTTCGCGCCGACCAGTTCCACGCCGAACTTGTTGAGCGTGCCATTGTCGGCGAGCGAAAGCGCCGTGTTAAGCGCGGTCTGTCCGCCCATGGTGGGGAGCAGGGCGTCGGGACGCTCTTTCTCGATGATCTTGGCGACCACTTCCGGGGTGATGGGCTCCACATAGGTGGCATCCGCCAGATCCGGGTCCGTCATGATGGTCGCCGGGTTGGAGTTTACCAGAATGATCCGGTAGCCCTCGTCCTTCAGCGCCTTACAGGCCTGGGTGCCCGAATAGTCGAACTCGCAGGCCTGACCGATCACGATGGGACCGGCGCCGATGATCAGGATGGACTCAATGTCAGTACGTTTGGGCATTAGCGTTTCGCCTCGGCGATGAGCTTTACAAAGCGGTCGAAGAGATAGTGACTGTCCTGGGGCCCGGGGCTTGCTTCCGGGTGATACTGGACAGAGAAGACGGGCTTGTCTTTCAAGCGGATACCGCAATTGGTGCCGTCAAAGAGGGAGACGTGTGTCTCTTCCACTGTGTCCGGCAGGCTGTCGCGGTCCACGGTGAAGCCATGGTTCATGCTCGTGATCTCAACCTTGTCGGTTGTGTGATCCTTCACCGGGTGGTTCGCGCCATGATGGCCCTGATGCATTTTCTTTGTTGTTGCTCCGAGGGCGAGCGCGAGCATCTGGTGCCCCAGACAAATGCCGAAGAGGGGCTTGCCGCTTTCCACCAGCTTCTTGATCTCCGGCACGGCATATTCCCCCGTCGCGGCCGGGTCGCCCGGACCGTTGGAGAGGAAAATACCGTCTGGATTAAGCGCCAACACGTCCTCCGCAGAGGTGGAGGCGGGCACGACAGTCACTTTGCAGTCGGTGCTGGCAAGGCAGCGCAGAATGTTGCGCTTTACGCCAAAGTCGAGAGCGACCACATGGTGCTTGGGATTGTCGTTGGTCCCAAAGCCTTCGTTCCATTCCCAGCGTGTTTCGTCCCAGGTGTAGGTCTGGCCCGTCGTCACGTCTTTGGCGAGGTCCGCGCCTTCGAGGCCTGGGAAGGCCTTTGCCTTCGCCAGCAGGTCGTCACGGTCAAACTTGCCGTCAGGGGCATGGGCGATGGTGGCATCAATCATGCCCTCGTCCCGAATGCGCGCGGTGAGCGCCCGCGTGTCCACGCCGGCAATGGCAATGATGCCACGGGCTTTCAGCCAGGCATCCAGATGCTGGGCTGAACGATAGTTGGACGGGTTGGTAATGTTTGCCCGGAGCACGGCTCCTTGCACCCCGGAGGCACTCGCGAGGTTGGAGATTTCCATATCCTCGTCATTGGCGCCGACATTGCCGATATGGGGGAAGGTGAAGGTGATGATCTGGCCCGCGTAAGACGGGTCGGTCAGGATTTCCTGATAGCCTGTGATGGCCGTGTTGAAGCAGACTTCGCCCTGCGCCTCGCCTGTGGCGCCAAGGCCGATCCCTTCCAGCACGGTGCCGTCTTTTAAGACGAGAAGGGCTGTGGGGGTACGCGCGCTCATGAGGCTGTTCCTCGTTTATTGAGAATTAGGGGTGTCTGATGGCTGTCGGTCGGTTTAACGGGCAATTGGGCGCGCCAAAACGGCGCCGACTCCCTCCCGGAACCAGACAAGCTTGGTTCCGTGACGGACAGTGTCGACACACTCATTTCTTCACTCCTTGGGGAGGGCGCGAAGCCGCAGCGGCCCGCTAAATTTCGCGGAAACTAAGGGAAGGGCGCGTTCACGTCAAGCGAGTCGCTCATAAGTCACACATAAAAAAGTCCATTTAAAAACAATGGCTTATGGCGCTGCTCCGGCGTTGCGCGTAGAAGGGGATTGGAGTAGCGTTCTCGCTTTCCGCTGGCGGGGCTCGAGGCCGTGTGCTAACTCCCCGCGTCCGTTCACATGTCGATGAGGCAGAAGACACATGCGTGAAGAAATCAAGGCAGCTTTAAAAGAGGCTCTGAAAGCCCAGGACAAGCGCCGGATGGCCACCATTCGCCTGATGCAGGCCGCGATCAAGGATCGGGATATTGCGGCTCGGACTGAAGGGGCCGACACATTGGTGTCTGACGACGATATTCTCGCGATTCTCGCCAAGATGATTAAGCAGCGTGAAGAATCAGCTGTGACCTATGAGAATGCCGGGCGGGCGGAACTCGCCACCCAGGAGCGCGAAGAGATGGAGGTCATCAAGAGCTTCATGCCGACGCAGCTCACCGACGAGGAAGTCGAGGCCGCTGCCGCCGAAGTTGTTGCGGAGCTCGGCGCCGAAAGTCTCAAAGATATGGGCCGCTGCATGGGTGAGTTGAAAAAACGCTATGCGGGCCGGATGGATTTCGGCAAGGCGGGCGCTGTTATCAAAGCCAAGCTCGGCGCTTAAGCCCAAGCCTGACTCTTCAGATCAGAAGCGCCGCTCCTACCTGACCTCATACCTAAACAAGAAACTCTTCTGACCCCAGATCCAGTGCATGCCGTGCGTGGCGCCGGGCCATGGTGAGGAACATTTCATCGCCACGCTCGGTCCGCTCCACAATCATGGATGCGATGACGGTGACAAAGAAGCCGGCAA
This sequence comes from Parvibaculaceae bacterium, assembly GCA_965248405.1. GTDB lineage: Bacteria > Pseudomonadota > Alphaproteobacteria > Parvibaculales > Parvibaculaceae > Mf105b01. The sequence continues at coordinate 2,298,551 of OZ252104.1, read as the reverse complement.
AGACGCCCCTGCGGTAATCGGCCCAACAGGCGTCCCAGTCATAGTCTTTGATACCTGCGTCAAGCAGAGCTGCATGATAGGCACGAACAATCTCTTCTTCCGCCTGTTTGCGGGTTTCGGAACGGAGACCTGCTCCTAAGAAATAGGCGACGTCGGCGAGGGGACTGCCCAGTGAGATGCTCTGCCAGTCGACCGCTGTAATCTTTGGCGGCGAGAGGCTCTCATTGATGAGCAGATTGTCGAGACGATAGTCGATATGTACGAGGGAGAAGGGTGTGGGCAGGGTCTCTCCTGTCGGCGGCGAAGAGCCTGCGACTTTTTTTATGATCTCCAGTTCGTCCGCTTTCAGTTTCGGGCCGTAGCGTTCCGCGAACCCTTCGATATTTCCCTGGTAGAGGGAGCGGTTGAGCTCGGTGCTTTCCGCATCCGGTTCACCCAACCAGTCTTTTCCGCGCAATGTTTCATCGTTCCAGCTGGGGGCATGGAGGCCCACCAGTTCCAGCACCGCGGCGCGGGCCACCTCCACGGAACAGCCTTCGAGCTGATCGCCCTGAACGGCAGGACTTAAGTCTTCCAGCAACAAGGCGAAGTCGGGGCCTTCCCCTTCGATGGCGGCGAAATAGCATTTCGGCGTTGCGATGGTGAGGCGCGATTGCAGTTCCTGATAGAAGGAGACTTCCTTGATGAAGTTCTTGAGCATGACGCCGGTGGCGCGGCTTGTTTCATCGTCGGAGGGAAACTTGCCGACCAGGCTTGTTGGAGCTTCCTCTGTCTCGCCACTTAGGTCGAGTTCATAGCGAATGCATTTTCCGATCTGGCCGGTTCCGATGCGCTTGGCGGTAAACCCTGTTACCTCAACCTTGTGACCTGCTTCGTTCAGACGCTCGGTGAGCCAGGTGTTGTCGATGTCTTTTTCAGTCGGTATGGATGTCATTTTTGTCTCCCCAACATCCAGCCTAGCGAGACACGCGTATAGGGAGCAATCGGTTTGAAATTGCCGTAGGGTTTGTGACGGCATTCATATGCCTTGAGGGGAGCGGGTTTGGCGCAACAAGATCCAGAACTGAAATGGAATCAGCTTTATGCCTGGGATCAGTGGGTGGTCTGGACGCTTGGACGCCGACCCTGGCCAGCCTCTTTCCTGATCGCTGGTATTCTGTTGGCCAGCTATTGGGCCTTTGCATTTGTGTTCGACATCCATGCTGCGTCAGCCGTCATTACATCTGTGGCAGGTGTCGACCCGGATTTTGGTACGTCAGGCCTTCCCTTTGGCATTGGCGCTTATGATTGGGCCGGGTTCGTGTTTTCGCTTCTAGGCGGCTATGCAGGCACTGTCGCGTCATACAATCTGGTGGCGCAGCGAAACGAAAGTGCCGAGGCGGCTCAGATGCTGGGTGTTGACGAGGAGACGCTCGTATCCAGATGGGACAGTCACTTCCGGGCGTGTCAGCCGACGGCGCGGCTTGTGAGTGTTCTGGGATATGTGCTTGGCGTGATTGGCCTTGTTCCTGTGCTGCCGGGTGTTCTGGAGCTGTTTGGCGTTAAAGGTGCCTACACCTATCTGCCGCCTGCATCCCTTCAGTTTGTCGCCCTCTGGTTCTTTCTCATTGGGCCGCCCATCTTTTCGCTGATCGCAAAGGCGGTCTACCTGGCATTGAGCGAAAACCGGTTTTGGTCAGAGTTTCGTCATGAGGTGGCAGCGCCCGACATTTTTGATGTCACCAAGTTGCGCCCGGTCACGAAAGCTGCGATGCGGGGCTCCTTCACGTGGATCATCGGGGCGACGATCGGGTCTTTGTTTTTTGTGTCCAATGACATTGATCGCAGTGTCCTGCTGCCGTTTTTTATCGGGATCGGTTTCATCGCTGTCATGAACCTGATCTTGCCGCTTGTCGGGTGGCATAGGGTGATCCTGGCGGAGAAGGAGCGCCAATTAAAGGACGTGCGTGACGTGATTGATCGAACCTGGACTCGCCTCAGAGCGGCTGAGGATGACGATGCCGTTCTCGCAAAAATGGGCGGGCTTCTCTCCATGGAGGCACGCATTCAGGCGGCCCGGGAATGGCCGATTGACTTCTCGACCATCGGGCGACTGGCATTTTATCTCGCGATCCCGCTCGTGTCCTGGATTGGCGGCGCGCTGATGGAGCGTGTTGTGGACGCGGCGATCGGGTAGAGTCTAGTCCGCCGCTGAGGAGAGGGACGGATCTACGACCTCCAATGGAGGCAGGTTGAGAGCTTCTCTGAAGGTCGAGTGATAGTGGTGCAGGGCGGGTTCATTGCGCCCGAAGGTCACAAAATCCTGCGCACCGCTTTCCACCCCAATCTGGCTGCTTGCGGCGGCGACATAGTCTTCCGCTTCAATGACCGACGCAAAGGCCTGCATGCGGTCCGTTGCCGACAATAATCCGTCGTCTTGCGTTTCAGGAATCCCAAAGGTTTTCTGCACTTCTTCCGGGAAGGTGTACCAGGTGATCTCAGAGTGGGAGTTGGAGGGATCTGCTGCATCCGGATAAATGCGCACCAGAATGGGGCCCCCACTTGTCATAATCAGCTGCACATTTGGGAACAGGTAGTAGACCGGCATTGTCCCCCGCAGGATGTGCCAGGTGTCGGTGGGTGTCCCGCGCATCGCATCGATGGACTTTAGGCACAGAGCCATGCGGTGGTTCCGCCCGAAGATGTCGTACATTTGCACATTGCCGTGGAAGCTTGGTGCGAGCGTATCGCGATGAAGCGTTTCGAAATGATAGGTCTCGCCAAATGTGTCATTGGCCAGTTTCCAATTGCACGCATGGGTGTAGGTGGTCGCATCGTTGCGGGAACAAGAGTCCATGTTCCAAGTGGCTAGTTCGTCGCCTAGGTCTCCCAGCAGATCGTCAATGTCGAAAGAATGCGCCGGGTTGAGAGAGACCCAAAGCAGCCCATACCTTTCTACGGCGGGGAGGGCGACCAATGAGTTGCAGGTTTTGTCAACTGCACCGAAATGCTCTTCCTTCGGGACGGCGACGAGGTCGCCCTTGGCGCTGTAGGTCCACGCATGGAAGGGACATGAGAAGCGGTTTTTGCGTCCGCGGTCTGCGCTTTCGACAACGACGCCTCGATGGCGGCAGACATTGAGGAAAGCGTGGAAGGTGCCATCCATATCCCGTGTGCACAGAATGGGTTTGCCGAGGTCATTGTTGGTAAAAAAAGAGCCAAGCTCGGGCAGGTCACCGCTCAGGCCAAGAAGATGCGGGTGGTTCTGAAAGAATCTGTCCCACTCATCTGCTGCGATCATTGGTGAGGTGTAAGACGCGGTTGGATTTTTGACCTGGTGCCCGACATCCACATTGGTTCCCTGGTCAAGATGCTCCATCAGGCCTTTCAGAAGGCGGACTTGTTCGTCGTGACGCATGATCGCTCCTCCAGTATCGAAATTTAACAGTGTTAAAATATGGAGTTGTCATGAATTTGTACAGTGTTAAAATGCGTGCCTGGAAAGCGCCGTAGAATCAAGGAAGTAGCTGTGTCAGACCTCGTGATTGAAAAGCCCCGTCCCCGGTCCAAAGCGGATCGGCGCGCACGGATTATCGAAGAAGCCTGGCATCTGCTGGGACAGAACGGCTTTGGAGGGTTGAGCCTGCGCAAACTGGCGGCTGCTGCCGAGGTGACCGTGCCCACCATCTACAATCTCATTGGGGGTAAGGGGCAGATTCTAAACGAAATCTTTGCTGACGGTATCGGCATGATTGAGCAGGAGCTTGAGAAGATCGATGAAGATCATCCGCTTGAGATTGCTGAGGCTGTGGTGATCGAAGCCACAAGGATGATTGGAGAAAACGAGAAATATTACCGGTCTGCCTATATCGCGGCTGATCATATTTCTCGAACAACAGATGAGGCCCTTGGCTGGAAGCAATTGGGGAAGCGCTCAGCCACCATGCAGGAGAACGCAGTGCGGCTTGCCCAAGAGCAGGGGCTCCTCCGGGGCGATGTGCCCGCGCGCCTCTTGGCTGAACAGATTTTTGCGAATTACCGCCTTGCAGCCCAGACGTGGGCATTTGGTCATTCAACCCTGGAGACATTCCGGCGGGACGCGCTCGCGGGCGTTTACCTCTATTTTCTCTCCGACGCGTCGGAAGCTTTCAGGCTGGTTTTACTTAAGAAGCTGGGGGCGCTAGAGGCTTAGGCCATAGGCGGCGACCAGGAGGCCGAACACCAATGCGACCAGACCAAGACCGCGCAATGTGGAAGCGCTGAAGCTGCCCCATATTGTGGTTCCCCACTGTCTCGCCTGACCGGGGAGGATGATGAAAAAGGCCGCGATGCCGAGCATCAGAAGGCCAAGCCAATAGACCACAGTGGCCACTGTTCCGGTTTCCGGGATGGATGCCCAGAGCATGGCAGCACCCATCACAATGATCAGGACGGCCAGGCTGCGCATCCGTCCATCGGTTTCCATGAACTTCAGATAGAAAGCACGTGTGCGTTCAGGGGCGACGATCAGGGGGGCTCGGCTGGCGGCAATCAGCAGGCCGATAATGACGAGAACAAGGGCCAGGGGACTCATGGGGGCTTCCTTCCTTGTAGTGTGCCACCCATCTTCCTGCCAGGGTGGTTCTGGTGGCCAGAATATTGGTTTTGGCTCAGGTTGCATTGCGCTTGGTCAAAAGACGGGGTTTGCTGCTATTCCTGCTGGATGCGAGAGGTGCGGTGATGAGATAATCTGTGCCTTAAAGAATTATGCGCCGCTTTGAAGGTCCCCTGGAGCCCCAATGAGCTTTCCAAAGTCATTTCTAGATGAGCTGAAAAACCGGATCCGCGTGTCGGATGTGGTCGGCCGGAAAGTGAAACTCACTCGCCGGGGGCGGGAGTTTGTGGGCCTGTCGCCGTTCAACAATGAGAAGACGCCGAGCTTCACGGTGAATGACGACAAGCAGTTCTATCACTGCTTCTCCACCGGCGAGCATGGGGATGTGATCAAGTTTCTGGAGAAGACGGAGAACCTCTCCTTCCTCGAAGCGGTTGAGCGGCTGGCAGCGGAAGCCGGTATGGAGATGCCGCGCCGTGACCCAAGGCAGGCAGAACAGGAGCAAAAACGCACGGGTCTTATCGATGTGATGGCCGCTGCCCAGGACTATTTCCGCGAAAGTCTCAATCGGGGCAAAGGGGCGGAAGCGCGGGCTTATTTGGCCCGGCGTGGCCTGTCTGAGGCGACCGTTGAGAATTTCGGCATTGGTTTTGCCCCTGATGACCGCGCGGGGCTCAAGTCCTACATGATGGGAAGAGGCTTCAAGATCGCGCAATTGGTGGAAGGGGGATTGCTGATTGCCGGTGAGGATATTCGCGAGCCTTATGACCGGTTCCGAAATCGCGTCATGTTTCCCATTGAAGACGCGAGGGGCCGGGTAATTGCGTTTGGTGGCCGAGCGCTCGATCCCAATGCCAAGGCGAAATATATGAATTCGCCGGAGACGCCCCTCTTTCACAAAGGCCGGCTTCTCTACAATCTCGCCCGCGCCCGAAAGCCCTCTTATGACAAGGGCTCCGTCATCGCCGTTGAAGGCTATATGGATGTGGTGGCGCTCGGGCAGGCGGGGATTACCAATGCGGTGGCGCCCCTTGGAACCGCTCTCACGGAGGAGCAGATCGGGCTGCTCTGGCGGCTTGCCCCGGAGCCCATTCTCTGTTTTGACGGCGACAAGGCGGGACTTCGGGCAGCGTATCGTGCCGTCGAGCGGGTCTTGCCGCTCCTCAAACCGGGGCATTCTCTACGGTTTGCGCTGCTGCCGGAGGGCCAGGATCCGGATGATCTGGTGAAATCCGGCGGCGTTGACGCCATGGAAGAGGTGCTCTCGGCCGCCCGGCCACTCTCAGAGATTGTCTGGGACAAGGAAGTTGAGGCAGGGACCTGGGACACGCCGGAGCGAAAAGCGCAGCTTAAAGCCCGGATTACGGCGGTTATTCGGGAAATTTCCGATCCGACAGTGCAGGATTTCTACCGCGATGCCCTTGGGGAACGGCTTAACAAGTTCCTCCGGCCTCATCAGGCTTCTCAGGCACGGTCCGGTTGGCGAAATGAGCGGCAAAATGGCGGGTATCAGTCCAAAAAGCCCTGGAATTCTGGCGGAAAACCCGGCGGCAATGGGAAGGGTGGGGGAGCTTTCCGGCAGCCGTCAACACCCCAATTGAGGCAGAGTTCGCTGGCCCGGGGGGGAGATCCGGGCGCTGGCCGCCGGGAGCAATTGTTGATCCTGACGCTACTCAATCATCCGGTGCTTTTGGAGAGCTATTGCGAGGACCTTGCGGCGGTGGAAATAAAAGACCGTATGCTTGACAAAATACGCAATGAAATCATAGATATAGCCGCCGTCCATGCGCCCCTTGACAGGGAAGCACTGAGGGGCCACTTGGACAAGAGGGGATTATCGGACATCGCTCGCCGTCTTGAGAGCGTGACGGCGCTGAGGAGCGAAACATTTGCATGGGCCGACGCCGAGGAATTGGAAGCAGAGCAAGCATGGCTTCACTTGCTTCAATGGCATCAACGGGCAGTGGATTTGCAGATGGAGCTCAAGGCAGCGGAACGAGCGTTGGCAGAAGAAATGACTGACGAAAACCTGACCCGATTGGCCACATTGCAGGCTGAGTTGGGTGGGCTTTCGAAATTGTGATGGATTAGGAAACGAACCGACCGGCGATTGAAACAAAACAGAATAGGCTCTGCGAAGGCGTGTTTGCCGGTGCAGAGTTTGCATCAACAGGCTGAAGGTTCCGCGCATGAGGGGATGTGGCGGATTTTTTAGTCTTATGTTGGGACACTTGTGTTCCAGTTCTTGGAAGCGATCGGGCAGGTCAGGCGGAGAGTTTTTGAATGGCGACGAAAACGGCAGAAGCAGAACCAGCAGAAGCGACAGGTGAAGAGCGGGATGGCCCGTTACTCGATATGTCCGATGCGGGTGTGAAGAAACTCATCAAAGCGGCCAAGGCACGTGGCTTTGTCACTTATGATGAATTGAACAAGGTTCTGCCGTCCGAAGAATTCAGCTCCGAACAGATCGAAGACACGATGTCGATGCTCTCTGAAATGGGTATCACGGTCATCGAGAACGACGAAGCGGAGACTGACGACAAAGACGGCGCGAAAGAAGAAGGTGCTGCAGAAGGGACAGCCGTTGCTGAAACGGGTCCGGCACCAGGTGCTGTCACGAAGACGGCGTCCTCCTCCAGCACGACGCTTGAGCGCACGGACGATCCGGTCCGCATGTATCTCCGCGAAATGGGCTCGGTGGAGCTCCTGTCCCGTGAGGGCGAAATCGCCATCGCCAAGCGTATCGAGGCAGGCCGCGAGACCATGATTGCGGGGCTTTGCGAAAGCCCGCTCAGCTTCCAGGCCATTATCATCTGGCGCGATGAGCTGAATGACGGAAACATTCTTCTCCGTGACATTATCGATCTGGATGCCACCTATGCCGGGCCTGACGCGAAAAAGATCGATAAGAGCCAGGCGGCGCTCGACAAAGAGCGTGCCAAGGCCGAAGGCAAGGTGATCGAAGAAGAGCCGGAAGAAGAAGAGGACGAAGAGGCAGAGAACAATCTCTCGCTCGCCGCGATGGAGGCTGAGCTTAAGCCGAAAGTTCTTGAGACCTTCGATGCGATCGCCAGCGACTACAAAAAGCTGCGCCGCTTGCAAGACCAGAAGCACGAACTGGCCCTTCAGACAGAAGAGCTCTCTACGTCGCAGGAGCGTCGCTACAAGAAACTCAAAGAAGATGTGATCCAGGAAGTAAAAAGCCTGGCGCTCAACAATAACCGTATCGACAGCCTGGTGGACCAGCTTTACCAGATCAACAAGCGTCTGATGGGCCTTGAAGGGCGTCTGATGCGCGCGGCAGAAGCGCATGGTGTGGCGCGGGAAGACTTCCTGCAGCAATATTATCAGAACGAACTGGACCCGAACTGGGTGCGCCGTGTTGGCCGCCTGAAAGGCAAAGGCTGGGCTGACTTCACGAAGAGTGAAAAAGAGACGATCAAGGAAATCCGCGACGAGATCCAGGAGCTCGCGCAGGAAACCGGTCTCGATATTTCTGACTATCGCCGCATCGTGCACACGGTGCAGAAGGGTGAGCGCGAAGCGCGCATCGCCAAGAAGGAAATGGTCGAGGCCAATCTGCGTCTCGTGATTTCCATCGCGAAGAAATACACCAACCGCGGGCTGCAGTTCCTCGATCTCATTCAGGAAGGCAATATCGGCCTGATGAAGGCGGTGGATAAGTTTGAGTATCGCCGCGGCTACAAGTTCTCCACCTATGCGACATGGTGGATCCGTCAGGCGATTACGCGCTCCATTGCGGACCAGGCGCGGACGATCCGTATTCCGGTTCACATGATCGAAACGATCAACAAGCTGGTACGCACCTCGCGTCAGATGCTGCATGAGATCGGCCGTGAGCCGACACCGGAAGAACTCTCCGTCAAGCTCGGCATGCCGCTTGAGAAGGTGCGCAAGGTTCTGAAGATCGCGAAAGAGCCGATCTCCCTTGAGACCCCGATCGGGGATGAAGAAGACAGCCATCTGGGTGATTTCATCGAAGACAAGAATGCGGTCCTGCCGATCGATGCGGCGATCCAGTCCAATCTTCGCGAAACCACAACCCGGGTTCTGGCCTCTCTCACGCCACGTGAAGAACGGGTTCTCAGGATGCGTTTCGGCATTGGCATGAACACGGACCACACGCTGGAAGAAGTGGGCCAACAGTTCTCCGTGACCCGCGAACGTATCCGTCAGATCGAAGCGAAAGCGCTTCGCAAGCTGAAGCACCCAAGCCGGTCACGGAAACTCAGGAGCTTCCTGGACAATTAATCCCCCTGTTGGGCGAACCTGACCCGGGCCTTCTTAAGTGGGGCCGATGGGAACGGCATCGTCTTGTCAAAACCGGAGAGAAAAACATGAACCTCACCATGTTGAAGGCGAAGATCCATCGGGCAGCCGTCACTGAGACGGACCTGCACTATGAGGGTTCCATCTCCATTGATCTCGATCTGCTGGAACAATCCGGCATCCTGCCGCATGAGCAGGTGGATGTGCTCAACATCAACAATGGCGAACGGTTCACGACCTACGCGATTGAAGCGCCGCGCGGGTCCCGTACCATCGGCATTAATGGTGCTGCCGCACGTCGGGCAGAGCCCGGTGACCTCGTCATCATTTGTGCCTTCGGCCAGATGGATGCGGCGGAGGCAGAACAGTTTGAGCCAACGGTGCTTCAGATGAATGACGACAACAGCGTTGCGTCGACTTCAAACAAAAGTGGCCATCCGAGAGCCGCGTAGGGTGCGCGACCGCGCCTTGGTCGCGTTTGCGCATTTTCTCAAGGCAAGATGGTAGGCGCCCTGGGAATTGAACCCAGCCGTGCACGCTTATCCGGCGCTATACAGGAGTATAAACCCCGCCCGCACAAACCAGTGCTGACGCCCATCTTTTGGCGTCAGTTCGATATTCGAAGCTGGGTGCGTGTCAGGTTCATGGATGCAGTCTAGTCGGCAGTGCGGTCACCCGCAATGGGCCCGGTTGAAATGGGCTATGGCGCAAAAAGGGGGAGAGACCCATGGCAGCTCTGCTGATGCTGCCACGGGCAGGTGAGGTGGTTTTACTCCAGGCCGATAACGAGCGTCACGCTTGTGGAGAGCGTTTGTTCGCCAGCTGCAATGGGAACACTGGAATCTTCCATGGCCATGGCCCGGGCGAACATGGGCTGAGGCCCTCCACCGCCGCCATGTTCATTGATGGTGATGACAGGTCCAAGCGCGACGCCGGCTGCCGCCACATAGATTTTTGCTTTGCGAAGCGCGTCTTTCACTGCTTCTTCCCGGGCGCCGTCGAGGAGTGGTCCGGGCTTCTCAACCTGGAAGCGAATGCCGCGCAGTTCGTTTGAGCCGTTGGAAACGACCCCGTCCAACACTTCGCCGACCCGGTCCAAATCACGGATGGTGACGGAGACCAGGTTCGACACCTGATACCCGCTGATCTGTCGGGCTTCGCCGCGCTCGGGCCGGGTATAGATGGCATTCACCGAGAATTGCGATGTGCGCATGTCCTTATCTTCGATCCCAAGCTCTTTTAAGGTCGCGAAGACGGCCTGCATGGCCTGGGTGTTCGCGGTAAGGGCGTCGGCGGCTGTTTTGGCCTGGGTGACCACGCCCGATTCCACGATGGCAATGTCCGGCTTCACGGACACCTGGCCCTGGCCGGTAATGGTGATGGTGCGCTGCATCTCTTCTGCCTTCGCGCTCTGCACAAAAAGGCCGAGTGCGATAAGGACGCCGAGGATGCCAAGGCTGACGGCCGTCCAGTGGCCTTGCTGTTTGGCAGGTACGGTAGGTGTTGCGTGCGGCATTGCTGTTGCTCCTGAGCCTATCATTCATGCGCAGGGTCAGATTGGCGGGGGATTGGGTCGAAAATGGGGCAGTTCAGCAGTTTGGCAAGGGCGGCTGATCTGGTATACCCACACCCGGAGGGCCTGTAGCTCAGTTGGTTAGAGCGAACCGCTCATAACGGTTTGGTCGCAGGTTCGAGTCCTGCCGGGCCCACCATTTTTCTTCGCTCACGGTAGTTTCGCTTTGCTCAATACCTCCGCGGGGGCGGACAGTAGTCCGGGCCGCAGTCGCGGCCTTGATAAACTATTGCTCACGGCAGTTTCGCTTCGCTCAACGCCTCCCTTTGAGCTTTTGGGGGGACCGGGAACAGCCCGGCTCTCGGGCTGCCGTTTCACGCTTTGGTGTGCCGTGTCGCGGTTCGATATCTGGGTGTTTTGTGATAAAAGATCGACGCTATGAGCTATGCAGTCGGTCCAGGCGATCTGGTTTTATGCGTGAATGCAGCCCCGAACCATGTGACGGGGCAGCCTGTGCCTTTGGTTGCGGGAGAGACCTACCGGGTTTTGGAGGTCATGCCGTTTGCGTGCCCTTGTGGACGGTCCGATGCCTTGCTGGATGTCGGTATTGACTTCGCCTGGTGCCAGACGCGCTTCCGCCTCTTGCCCAAGCCGAAGGCCCAATCCAAGCCCCGCCGTGTCTCTGCGCCGAAAGAAACCGAAAAGGTTTGAGCAGCCTTAGCGCTGAAGGACAGCGAGGGGCTTCCCCCCTCACCAGGTCAGCCATTTGAGCACGAACGGGTTGCCGCGGCGCACGAAGACGCGGCGCAGTTCATCACCGAACAGGATCGCAAGGGCGAAGGGGACCGACAGCAACATGTGCCAGGCTTCCAGCGGGGCGGTTCCAAAGAAGGTGTTGAAGGCAGGCACGTAGCTGATACAGGCGAGGAACGAGAGCTCGAACGCAATGCCGAACAGGACAAGGCGGTTTGACCACATACCGACGGTGAACAGGCTCTGGGTGCGCGTTCGACAGATGATCACGTCCGCGACCTGACAGATGATGATGGAGGCGAAAAAGCCGGTGATCGCCATGCGGTAGAGTGGGTCTGAGTTTGCAAGCTCCTGTCCCCATTCCCATCCGCCGCTATAGAGGATGACAAAGTAGGTGAAAAAGCCGGCGGCCGCCTGGATCATGCCGACGATCCCATAGCTCATTAGGAGCAGGTTGCGGCTTAAGAGCCGCTCGCCGCGGGGTCTGGGTTTCCGCTTCATGACATCGGTTTCCGGCGGTTCGGCCCCCAGCCCCAGCGCGGGCAGAATATCTGTCACCAGGTCGATTGACAGGATCAGGATCACCGTCAGAGGCAGCGGGATATCGAGCAGCACAAAGGCAATGAAGGGAAGAATTTCCGGAATGTTGGACGTCAGGATATAGGCGATGAACTTCTTGATGTTGTCGAAGATGGTTCGGCCTTCTTCCACCGCGGCGACGATGGTGGCGAAGTTATCGTCCATCAACACCATGTTGCTGGCTTCCTTGGCGACATCCGTCCCCATGACGCCCATGGCGACACCCATATCGGCATTCTTGAGCGCGGGCGCATCGTTCACGCCGTCCCCCGTGACCGTCACGATCTCACCATTTGCCTGGAGCGCCTGGACCACCCGCATTTTCTGGGCGGGCGCAATGCGTGCGAACAGGATCTCCGGCTCTTCCCGTAAGACGGTCTGAAGCTCGTCATCGCTCATGGCGGAGAGCTCATCGCCTTGCACAACACGGCCAGCCTCACTCATGAGGCCGATCTGGCCGGCAATCGTTTTAGCGGTGAGGCCGTAATCGCCAGTCAGCATGATGACCCGGATGCCTGCCGAATGGCAGCGTTCCAAAGCGTGAGGCACTTCCGGGCGGGGCGGGTCGATCATGCCGGTAAGGCCCAAAAATACATACCCGCCTTCCGGAACCTCTTCCCGCCCGCACTCCCGGATCGCATAGGCGAGACCGCGTTCCCCGCGCCGGGCCAGCTCGCGATATTGGTGGATCATCGCCGCGCGGCGGTCCTCTGTGAGAGGAAGTTCCTCGCCGTTCATCGCGATCCGGTCACAGGCTTCGAGCACCACTTCGGGTGCGCCCTTGAGATGGGCTTTGGGGCCATCGCCGGGGTCCGCCACCAGGATCATCCGCTTAGTGATGGAATTGAAGGGCTGCTCCGCGAGTTCTTCAACTTTGCGGAGTGCTGTCACATCCGCGAAAGCGCGGGCATAGATAAGAAGAGCTCCCTCGGTCGCATCGCCTACATACCCGTCTTTATCGGTGAGGTAGGCATTGTTGCAGATGCACATGACGGAGAGCAGCCGGTCGAAAGCGGGCTCGTTCTTAATCGTGGTGTCATCAACGTGATAGGCATTCTCGCCGATCACCACCGTGTTCACCCCCAACCGGTTTTGCGTGAGAGTGCCGGTCTTGTCCGTACAGATCACGGTGGTGGATCCTAAGGTCTCGACGCTTTCCAAGTTTTTGATCAAGGCATTTTTCTGCGCCATGCGGCGGCTCGCCATGGTGAGGCTCAATGTCACCGTGGGCAGCAGGCCCTCTGGCACGTTCGCCACGATGATGCCGATGGCGAAGATGAGACTGCCGATCACACCGTTACCGATGGTGACGGAGACGGCAAAGAAGCTTACCCCTAGGAAAATCGCGATGAAGCTGATCACCTTGATGAAATATTTCAGCTCTTTGTGGATCGGGGTTTCGGTTGCCTCTGTAGCCTTGGTGAGCGCAACAATGCCGCCGATCTGGGTTTTCATGCCCGTTTCACAAAGCACGACCCGGCCTTCGCCGTTCTGGACCAGTGAGCCTGAGAACACCATGTTCGGACTCTCAAGCAGGTTGTCGGCTGTTTTGCTTGCGTCGAGGAGTTGCGGTTCGCTCTCGCCCGTGAGCGACGAATTATCGACCTTGAGCTCTTTGGCCTGGATCAGGCGCCCGTCAGCGGGCACCTTGTCGCCTTCGTTCAGGATCACAACATCGCCCGGCACCAGGTCCGACACGAGCACTTCTTTCGTGTGTCCGTCGCGGATGGCCGTGATTTTGGAGGGCAGCATCTCTTTGAAGCTGTCCATGATGCGTTCGCTTTGGTGCTCCTGAAAGTAGGTGAAGGCCGCATTCAGGAGCACGACGCCGATCAGGGCGATGGCGATGTAGAGATTGCCCTGGCCGGGATCCAGATGGTCGGCGGTCATGGCCAGTGCGCCGCCGAAGATCAGGAGCAGGGCGAAGAAGTTCTTGAACTGCAGCAAGAACTTGAGGATCTCGGGCGTGTCTTTGCCGACCTTCAACTCGTTCCGGCCGTGACGGGCGAGCCGGGCCTCGGCTTCCGAAGATGTCAGCCCGTCCGATGAAGTCGCAAGGTCGTCAAGAACGTCCGTCAATGACTGTCTGTGATACTCCACCGGATGCCCCGTTTTTATTATTTGTTTTCCGCGCCCATCTTTCCGGAGATATGTGTAGCTGACATGTCATTTGATTGCACTAGCGGGGCTCGCGCAGGTGGGTTTCGAACATTGTCACCGTACGGTCATTCGCAAGCTTCGCGGCGTCAGCGTCATAATGCGTCCCCTTGTGGCGGGCGAAGGCATGCTCCTGATCGGCATAGGAATGGATGGTGACGCGTGCATTGCCGCGCAACCCGTCTTTGATTTTTGCTTGGACTTCCTTGTTCACAAATCTGTCTTCTTCGGCGATGTGCAGCATGGTCGGCTTGGAGATGTTTGACGCTTCGTCCAGTTTCTCGTCAATGCCAACACCGTAATAGCCGACATTGCAGTCAGACGTAGAGCGAGTCGCCATCAAATAGGTCAGAAACCCGCCAAGGCAAAAGCCCATCGTTCCGACTTTGCCGCTGCAGCCGTCTATCTCCCGGATGGCGGCGAGGGCGGTTTGCAGGTCTTCGACCGCCTTGTCGACATCGACCGCGTAATAGAGCGACGCTGCCTTTTGCCATTCTTCATCTGTCTGGTCGGTCAGCTCGATGCCTGCTTCCTGACGCCAGTAAAGGTCTGGGCACAGCGCGAAATAGCCTCGTTCCGCCCAGGCATCGCAATGGTCGCGCATGTCCTGATTGACGCCAAAAATCTCCTGAATAGCCAGGATTCCCGGGCCTTTCTGGTTTTTCGGGACGGCCAGATAAGCGGCAAATTCGCCGTCGGCGCCTTTGAGAGTGATCGTGGGCATGTGGTTTCCTTTCTGCTTGAAATATATACGGACGATCGTCCATATTTATTTCCGTTATAACCGTCCCTCTAACCAAAGCGCAAGGACGATTCGGAGGCTTCTCATGACCCCAGAGCCAGAGGCGGCGGAAATCTCAGACGGGCGGCGGGCGCGTGGGGCCAAAACGCGGGAAGCTATTCTCGCGGCGGCGGTGCAGTTGGCGTCGGTCGAGGGGCTGGAGGGGCTGTCGATTGCGCGACTTGCCTCACGGCTTGGGACGGCGAAGAGCAGCGTGCATGCCTCGTTTGGATCTAAGGAGGCGCTGCAGGTCGCCGTCATCGCGCATACTCGGGAGATCCTTCTGGAGCTTGTGATTGCGCCCAGTCTGAACAAACAGGCCGGGCTTCAGCGCCTTGAAGCGCTTGGAGAAGGATGGATGTCCTACCTTGAACGCAAGACGTTTGAAGGGGGCTGTGTGCTTTCGTCTGCCTCGCTGGAGATGGATGGCCGTCCTGGACCGGCACGGGATGCGGTAGCGGCGGTGATGCGGGAATGGCTCGACCTGTTGGAAGAGAATATTGGTCGTGCCGTGGCTGGTGGTGAGCTGTCCACGGACACGGACCCAGATCAACTTGCGTTTGAACTCAACGCGGTCGGTATGGCGACTAATTGGCAGAGTCAGCTTTTTGGTCAAGCCTTCTCGTATGATACGGGGCGGGCAGGCTGGGCAGGGCTGTTGCAGCAACACGCGGGTACAAACCGATAACGGCACCCCATGGGCGGTCCCATCCGCCTCTGGTAGGCTTGAGAGCAGAAGATTCGGAGGTGCCTCGTGCCCAAACGCCAGGTCGAAATTACAGCGCCCAGCGGATACGCGCCGACCCTTAGTGCGCTCGGAGAGCAGCACGGGGGCGAGGATATCTACGCAGAACTGGGTGAAGATGATCGCTGCCTTGTGCGTATCGTGTGCGACACCAAAGTTGTGCAAACGATTATTGATGCGACCCATCGAGCGATGGGGAAGGACGCGCATTGGCGCATGACGGTCCTGCCGGTTGAGGCTGTTGTGGCACCGGACCAGGGGAAGCCGGTAAAGGACCCGCAAGCGCCGACATTCAGCTTTCGCGGCCGGTCCGCGCCCCGCGAAGAGATTCTTCAAGCCGTGGAGAAGGGGGCTGAGCTTAACGCAGACTTTCTGGTGTTGGTTGTTCTCTCGGGCATTGTCGCAGCGGTCGGTCTCATCGGCGACAATGTAGCGGCGTTGATTGGGGCGATGGTGATTGCGCCGCTCCTCGGTCCCAATCTGGCCTTTGCCTTTGGGGTGGCGCTCGGCAATCAGGCACTGATGCGCCGCGCTATGGTCACCAATGTCGCCGGGCTCGGCATAGCCGTCTTCTTTTCCATGATTCTTGGCAGTGTGCTGGGCGGTCCATTTCAATCGGTTGAGATTCTGTCGCGCACGCTTGCGGGCTATGACGCCATTGCACTGGCGCTGGCAGCAGGCGCTGCAGCGGTCTTTTCCCTCACCACAGGCCTGTCCAGTGCACTGGTCGGCGTCATGGTTGCGGTGGCCATCATGCCGCCGGCCGTGACCATGGGGCTGATGCTTGGGAGTGGTGACATGAAGTCAGCAGCGGGAGCTGCCATCCTGCTTGCGGTCAATATTGTCTGCATCAATCTGGCTGCGCAGATCGTTTTTGTAGCGAAGCGTATTTCTCCGCGGACCTGGAGCGAAAAGAAAGCCTCTCAAAAAGCACTGTGGACGAATTTCTCCGCCTGGGTGGTTTTGCTGGGCGGCCTGGCGACCGGCATCTATTTCACCGGGTGGTAGGCGCTTCACGTTGCACCTAGTGGGCGACTAGTCGGCGATCGCTTGCTTTAGAAGGGTTTCACCCTGCAATTCGCTCTTCGTGAGGTAATCAAAAGCCATTTTGATCAGATGCCAGCGTTTGTGACGCAGGTAGTAGAGTGCGCCGATATCATCGCCCCAGATTCTGTGGGTGTTGCACGTGTGGGTCAGAATAAACGCGCATTTGCGCAGCTTGTCGATTTCGCCGGAGTGGAGAATCTTGACCATGAAATAGACGGAGTCGAGATAGTTTGTGTTCGTGACCGGCAAGCCCTGTGTGTTCTTAGGGTGGATCATAATGGGGACGCGAAGTTTTGCCAGCCGATCAACCAGAGCCGGGTCCAGTGTTCTGTCGAGGGGCATCTCGGAAATATCCGTATAGAGACAAATTCCGGAAAGCTTCAGGTTCTTCATGCAGCGGTCAATTTCAGCCACTGCTTCTGTGCCGTCATCGACATTTATGGCACCAAACCCCTGAACCTCACCCGGATAGGCATTCATGCATTGGGCGACTCCCTCATTATATTGCAGCAGAAACCGCGAGATATCCGCATTTGACTGTGTCCAGAGGGCGGGCAAGTCGAGTGTCAGACGGCAAGGACCCCCATGTGTCTCCATCCAGGAGCGGGCGTGGTCAATATCGAACCATTGGACGGACTCGTGACCGGTGCCGTTCCCAAAGGCGGCCAGGGCAGGCTCCAGTGAGCGAGGCATGGCGTGATAGTGCACGGGCGGCAGCATATCCACACCCGGCCGTTCCGGTGTGACCGGTTGGCTCTCTACCGGTTCTCCGCCTAGAACGCGACGTGCGTTGTCTTGATAGATGTCTTTGAGGGTGTTCTCTGAAAAGCCTTTGGCGTCGATTTGCTTGGTCCAGTAATACATTTTTGATTGTCCGGCCCAGGGGAAGTCGCTCGCAAACATGACGTGACCGAGATCTGTAAAACTGAGCACCGAGTCGAATTGTTCATCAATGACCGCACGGGCGGTGTCGAGATAAAGCCGCCCCTTCCATTCGTTGAGGGCAGTCTCGATGTCGGGGTCTTTTTCCTTCAGTTGCTGGACAAGGTGCGGGTAAATCGCAGGGAAGATGCCGCCGCCATGGGCGGCGATGTAGCGGATGCGCGGAAAGTCTCTGTAGTAGCCGGACCAGATGAGGCTCATGAGCGCCTTGGTTGTGTCGAGGGGCCACCACCAGAACCCATTGAGAAGGGCCGCCGTTTCGCGTTCCGGTGCTGTGTTCGGATGGATGTAGATGACTGCGCCGTCCTCATTCAGCCTTTCAAAGAAGGGACGGTAGGCGGAGTCCCCGATATACCGACCTTCGACATTTGACATGAGCACAACGCCGTCCATGCCGGATTGTTTGACAGCATACTCATATTCATCAATGGCCCCTTGCACGTCCGGTAAGGGGACTGAGGCGAACCCGCCAAACCGGTCAGGGTGCGCGCGGATGCAGTCCAGGTGGAAGTCATTGCAACTCCGGGCGAGTTTCCTGGCCGCTTTGTCATCACCGAAATGAATGCCAGGACAAGAGACTGACATGATGGCTTTGTCGATGTTCCACCGGTCCATCATCGCGAGAGACTTTTCGGGGGTCCATTTCGGAAACTTGAGCGTGGTCACGCGACCAATGCCCCGCCTGGCTAACTCTTTGACATAGGGTTTTGGCACCAGATGGTGCTGCAAATCCCATTTCGCTGACGTGTGTTTGGTCATTGGATGCCCTCGGAATTTTATACTCCGAGAGGCAAAATAGTATATATTTCTTTTAGTGGCAACAAATTTATACTCAAAACTGGGAAATAGTACAAAATGACGATTCGTGAGAACGGACATGAACGCCGCCGTGCGCGAAAGAAAGAAGCTGTCATGCAGGTGGCGAGAGATCTGTTCAGCCGCCGCGGCATTCCCGGCGTTTCGATGGACGACATTTCAGAGGCGTCCAGCGTCTCCAAAATGACGATCTACAAGTATTTCGGCAGCAAGGAGAATCTGGTTGTCGAGATCATAAAGTCAGAGTTCGACAAGCAGGTCTCGGACGCGGAGGCCATCATCCATTCGGAAGTGGATTTCATCGAGAAGATGCGACAGATCATCGGGCTCAAAAGCGCGTCGGCTTCGTTCCTGGATGGCGAGCTGGTTGCCGAGATGGTTGCTAAGAACTCCGAGCTGTCCGTTTATGTGGAGGGGGTTATGAATAAAAATATTCAGAGCCTCATGGCCGCTCTGTTTACCGAGGGGCGAGAAAAAGGCTTTTTGGACCCCTCTGTTTCGGATGAACTGTTGCTCACTTATGTCGACATTTTTCGGAAGGGTATGCAGGCGAAGGCTGGTGCGATGCAGGGCGTGATCGATGATCCGCAGGAGCTGCGCAAGCTAATAGATCTCTATTTCTTCGGATTGATCCGGTACCCGTCCAACACCGGCAGTTGACCAGGGCCGCAAGCCGGATGTTAGATGGTCTCACCTGTCTGGATGGTGTTATTCCGCCGCTGCGCGGCTGGAAAAGACTTCGTGAGAATTCAGGCCGACTGGGCTGCTTTCGTCAGATGTGCTCATCAGGCATCCGAGGTGACTGGCTGCGGACAATGCGAACATTTTGTCTGACGCCGTCCAGTTTCTTGCTTTGCTGGTATCGAGACAGCTCAGCACGCCGATAATCTTCCCGTCTTCACGGATGGGTGTGTCCAGGACAGCATGTGCGTGCTCGCCCAGAGGGGCACGGCTGCCTTGTACCTTGCCAAAAGCATGTTTGCCGGTGTCATGAATTGCGATGACCCGAGAGGTCTCCATGATCGCGATGTATTCGACGAGGTCCGGTAGAATTAAATTGTCGATCTGGGTGTGGATGCCGGACACCGCTCGATAAGCACTGAGAGCCGCCGCCTCGTTCAGGACATTGCTTGTCGTCCAAACCACGCACCAGTCGATTTCCATAAGTGTGGCTATGGTCCGAGTAACCTGATCAATCTGAACTTTACCGTTTGGCGAAGATATATTGTCAGTTTTTACGGGGAACCTTGTGATGGCGTTGACATAGGCTTCGGCTCTGCTTGTCTCTAAACGGGCCTGTTTTGTCAGCATCTTTTCGCGTGTGGCGTTCCGCAAGTAAGCCGCTATGTTGCCATTTGCCATGCGTTCCGCGGAGATCTCCAGCACCGTGTCGTCTGAGAACCTGATGTTCGACGTGAGCTGTCCTTTTTCGGCAAGAGTGTTCTTGATGAACTCAATCAGATGATCCGGCTCGCTATCTGGCGACAGGACACCTCGGGCTTTCAGATTGTGCATAATCGACCGCAGGGGCGATCCAGGGGTCAACAGTGTGCTGGGTATTTTGTGAAGGTCAGCATATTGGCTATTGGCAGTGATGAGATTGAAGTTCCGATCCCAAATCGAAATGCCGTAGATACCGTACTGAAAAGCGCTTGCGATGACGTTCGTCGGCTCATGCCGACCTGTCTCTGTCGTCGACACTTCCTCGCTTTGGCCGGTACGCGACCTTATTCTTTTTATGATGTTGAACACATCATCACCCAGCTTTATCCCCACCCGGACGTGAATAAGAGTAGGTATGGCTTGTTAATCAGTGCCTAACGAGCGGGCAATAGACGTGCGTTGTCGTATTCTGGTTAATCGTTTATGAGTGTCGACAAATCCAGTTCTGAAGAGGTGAAGTGATGGCGTCCTACCAATATGTCTATGTCATGGATGGCTTGTCCAAGACGTATCCAGGCGGGAAACAGGTCTTTAGCGATATCCGCCTGTCCTTCCTGCCCGGCGCCAAGATTGGTGTGGTTGGGGTGAACGGGGCCGGTAAGTCCACGCTTCTGCGGGTTATGGCCGGTGTCGATAAGGAATTCACTGGCGAAGCCTGGGCGGCTGAAGGTGTGAAAGTCGGCTATCTCGCACAGGAGCCTGAACTCGACCCTGAAAAGGATGTGCTCGGCAATGTGATGAATGGTGTCGCAGAACAGCGCGCCATGCTCGACAAGTATAATGAGCTCGCCATGAATTATTCCGACGAGACGGCGGAAGAAATGGCGAAGCTTCAGGATATTATCGACGCTCAGAACCTTTGGGATCTGGATAGTCAGATTGAGATGGCGATGGATGCACTGCGCTGCCCGGAAGGCGATGCGGATGTCACTAAGCTCTCGGGAGGGGAGCGCCGCCGTGTCGCTCTTTGCCAACTTCTGCTTGCAGCTCCGGATATTCTGCTGCTCGACGAACCGACCAACCATCTGGACGCCGAGTCGGTTGCTTGGTTGCAGAACTATCTTGCGAACTATGCGGGTACGATCGTTCTTGTTACCCACGATCGCTATTTCCTCGATCAGGTGACGGGGTGGATCCTTGAGATCGACCGCGGCCGGGGCATTCCTTACGAAGGGAATTATTCCTCGTGGCTTGAACAGAAGCAAAAGCGGCTGGAGCAGGAAGGTCGGGACGAAGCTTCACGGGAGCGGACTCTGTCTCGCGAACTGGAATGGATCCGCCAGTCTCCCAAAGCCCGGCAGGCCAAGAGCAAAGCCCGTATCCGCGCTTATGACGAGCTCTTGGAAGCAGCCGGAAAAGAGCAGAACGGGAAGGCACAGATCATTATTCCTGTGGCAGAACGTCTTGGCGGTGTGGTGATTGAAGCCGATCATCTCAATAAGGGGTTTGGAGACCGGCTGCTCATTGACGATCTGAGCTTCCAGCTACCGCCAGGGGGTATTGTTGGCGTTATCGGCGCCAACGGTGCAGGTAAATCGACGCTCTTCAAGATGTTGACAGGTGACGAACAACCCGACGGTGGTTCGATCCGGATCGGCGATACAGTGACACTGGGCTATGTGGACCAAAGCCGGGATGCCCTTGATCCAGACAAAACCGTCTGGGAAGAAGTCTCCGGAGGTACAGACGTGATTGAGCTTGGCAAACAGACCATGCCAAGCCGCGCCTATGTAGGGGCCTTCAATTTCAAAGGTGGCGATCAGCAGAAGAAGGTGGGGCAGCTTTCCGGTGGCGAGCGCAACCGTGTGCATCTCGCCAAGATGTTGAAGTCTGGTGCCAACCTATTGCTTCTCGATGAGCCGACCAACGATTTGGATGTTGATACGTTGCGCGCCCTTGAAGATGCATTGATCGACTTTGCTGGCTGTGCCGTGGTCATCAGCCATGATCGCTGGTTCCTCGACCGCATTGCCACGCATATGCTCGCTTTTGAGGGGGACAGCCACGTTGAGTGGTTTGAAGGGAACTATGCGGACTATGAGGAAGACCGCAAACGACGGCTGGGAGCCGAAGCAGAAGTTCCACACCGCATCAAATACAAACGCTTCTCTCGGAACGATTAGAACAAAAAAGGGCGATCCACTGGATCGCCCATTGTGATTCAGAGTTCGAATGTCTCTCAGTTTACTTCTTCAGCTGTGGCCGCGGTGTCGGCTTCCGAGAGTTTGACGTCGATGTCTTGGTTTGCCTGCGCGATCTGATCTTCTATGTGTTCCAACAGGGAAGAGAAGTTTCCGCCATTATTGCGAATGACAGAAATAAAGGTTGAGCGCTGCTCTTGGGCCATCCAGATGCCTAGGACCTTCACGTCGAAGACTTTAAATCCATCGTCTGATTTGAGGAGCCACCACTCCACGGGGACGGGAGCACGTCCAGTCGTGAACTCGATTTGACTGGAGACAATGACTTCTCTGCCCTTGTTTCCCTTGGGCTGAGACGAGAGGACGGCGAACTGCTGGTCCGTATAGTCTGAAAGGCGGCTCGCATAGACTTTGACGATGAATTCTTCAACGAGCCTTAGATATTCCTTTTTTTCGTCCGCAGTTGGCGTACGTGCATACTGGCCAAGAGCAAACACGCCGACCCGCGGGATGTCCATGTTGCCTACAAACAGTTCGCGGAACGAAGCTTCAAGTTCCTGTGGCGTGAAACCTTCGCGCCCAAGTATTTCGATTGCCTCTGAGGCGATATTACCGACAAAGGCTTCTGCCTGCTCATCTCGAGCGGCTGACGCTGGCATTGCGACGAATGCTAAACTGACAAGCGCCACAACACCGATAATAAGACTGCGGCCTGCCGCTGATGGGATTCGCCATAGTTTCCAGGTCATGTTGTCGACTCTCCTACCGCTTTAACTAATGTCGGCGTGAATGCGCCGTTACTCGTCGTCTGAGGTAAAATTAATATTGGAGATGTCAGGCAGTGCATCAACGTCGGTAACGCCGTTTTGAATTTCATCCGCGCGGCTCTGACGATAGAGCGAGCGAATGGCGGCGTAGTAGTCGATCGATGTGCGCTCAATTTCGTCAAGTGTGTCGAGATTGCGCGCGCGCAAATCAATTCCGTTCACGACAAAGCGGGTAACTGGAACTGTGTATCCGTCATCCCAAAAGATGTATGTGAGCGGGTCAAAAAACTGATCGACGCCGAAGCCCACCAGGTCTCGCGGCGGGGCAGGGCCAAGAAGCGGTGCATAGAAATAGGGGCCTTCGCCAACACCATAGACAGCCAATGTCTGTCCAAAGTCTTCGCCGTGGCGCTCATATCCCCAGCCGGTAGCCGGGTCGCCAAGACCCAGGACGCCCACTGTTGAATTAATGCCGAAGCGTGCCGTGGTATCGCCGGCCCGGTCCCACTCTCCCTGGAGCAGGTCGTTGGCGAGAATGACGCGACTGCGCAGATTGTCCAGGAAGTTGCGCACGCCATCCTTCGCGATGCCTGGCAAGACACCGTCATAGATTTCAGCAGCAGGGCGCAGCAGGATGATGTCGAGGAAGTTGTTGAGCTCAAAGAAATAGCGGTTCAAGGGCTCAATCGGGTCATTTGCCTCTTCATAGGCTGCAACTGCAGCAGAATCAGAGGCATCCGGGCGTGTTGCACACCCAGAAAGAATGACGGCCAGTCCGAGGACCGCGATTGCTGCGCTCATGGAGTGTTGGCGGGAGTTTCGGCCAAATTCGATGTTCATGTTGTTCCTACATCATCAATGTCGGCGGGTTTGAAAAGGGGGATCAACCACGCGCGATGTCACTCTCTACAGGTACGCTGTTGCTAGCACCACCCTCATTAATTCGCCGTGAATTTCGCTGGATTTTGCCATTTTGGCGGCGAACTTAAGGCTATATGGGGCGGGACTCACTACAGGAAACTCAAATCTTTGCTACCACGCCGGGCGCGTCGTTAACCAGCCTGCCACCAGGCACCCTGTTGGAAATCGGCACCATGTTGCCAAAATACCTCTGAAATGCGTGGGGATTTGTCGACAAGACGCCTGAATGTCCAAATTCATCTTTTATTTTGAGTTTGGATATAAAGATATGTATATATCATTCCCAATCTTGGTTCGATAACCGTCATTGTGGCGGGGTGAGACAGAGGTGATCTGTGGAAACATTGCTGACAGGGTTGCGTGCTGCAGGTGAGCCGACACGGCTTCGGCTCTTGATGTTGCTTGCGCGTAGCGAACTCACTGTCAGCGAGCTCACCCAGATTTTGCGCCAAAGCCAGCCGCGGGTCAGCCGCCATCTGAAGCTGCTTTGTGAAGCGGGCCTTCTGGATCGGTTTAGAGAGGGAAGTTGGGTCTTTTACAGGCTCGCCAATAAGAGCGGGGACGGCGATCTCGTTCAGTTTCTCGTGAAGGCGTTGCCCGCGGACGACCCTGTGGTCGCCCGCGATCTGGACCGGCTGCAGTCGGTCAAGGAAGCACGGGCAGAGCGGGCTGCGGCGTTCTTCCGTGACAATGCGGATGAATGGGATCTCATCAGGGCGCTTTATGTACCTGAGGTAAAGGTGGAGGAGGCGCTGACAGCGTTGGTGCCCGCGTCCCGCCTTGAGGCGATCCTCGACCTGGGAACCGGTACCGGCCGCATGCTTGAGATTTTCTCTGACAAGGCGGACCGGGCAGAGGGTGTTGACCTCAGTCCTGAAATGCTGGCTTTCGCACGGACGCGGCTTGACGATGCGGGACTGTCCCATGCGCATGTGCGCCAGGGCGACATATTTGACCTTACGTTCGCCGATGGTGAGTTCGATCTCGTCACTTTGCACCAGGTTCTGCATTATTTGGACGACCCGGCAGCATCAATTCAGGAAGCAGCGCGGGTGCTGGCGCCTGGCGGCCGTTTGCTGATTGCCGATTTTGCGCCCCACGATCTCGATTTTCTGCGCGATGAACAAGCGCATCGGCGGCTGGGCTTTGCAGAGGCGGAGATCAGCGAGTGGTGTCGTGATGCCGGGCTGAATGTAGTGACGGAGGTTGCTCTTCCACCGGACGGTGATGAGGCAAAGCTCACTGTTCTGATTTGGGCGGCGGAAAAGCCGGCGGAGACCGGCAAAAACAAAACGGGAGAAGCTGTATGAGTTCCCTTGGAGATCGGTTTCGAGGACGCGATGACGTGCGCGTTTCATTCGAGTTCTCGCCGCCAAGAACGTCTGAGGCGGAGGATAAGCTTTGGCAGGCAATTGAGCGCTTGGCGCCGCTGCAGCCTGCCTTTGTGTCCGTGACCTATGGGGCGGGCGGGAGCACGCGCGAACGGACACACGCCACCGTCAAGCGGATGGTCAATGAAACAGATCTCAAGCCTGCGGCACACCTGACATGCGTCGGCGCGTCAAAGGACGAAGTGAACCATGTCATCCAGGGCTATTGGGATGCAGGTGTCCGCCATATCGTCGCTATTCGCGGTGACATGCCGGATATGGAAGGGCCCTATAAGGCGCATACGGATGGCTATCAAAGCACCGCTGACCTTGTGGGCGGGATCAAAGCCATTGGTGATTTTGAAGTGACCGTCAGCATCTACCCAGAGCGCCACCCGGAAAGTACGAGCTTTGATCATGACATCGACCTTTTGAAGGCGAAGATCGACCAGGGCGCGACGCGGGCCATCGCACAATTCGCCTTTGAGACGGAACATTATGAGCGGTTGTTGGAGCGCGTGCGCAAAGCGGGGATCGATATCCCGATCATTCCGGGCATCATGCCGACGACCAACTTTAAAGGTGTCGTGCGCATGGCCGAACGATGCGGAGCGACTGTCCCGGCCTGGCTCGCTGCTTACTATGACGGATTGGACGATGACCTGCCGACACGGCGTCTTATTGCGGCAACCGTTGCGGCTGAGCAGGTGCATGATCTGGAGCGCCTGGGCTTTAGAGATTTCCATCTCTACACACTTAACCAGGCAGACCTTACCTATGCGATCTGCCATATCCTCGGCTACAAGCCTGTTGCGGTTTCCTGAAGGAGGACTGCTGTCATGACTGCTGATAATAAAAAACGAGAAGAACGTATTGCTGAGCTTAAGCGCGCAGTGAAAGAACGGATATTGGTGCTGGATGGCGCCATGGGGTCGCTCATCCAAGGCTATGGTCTAGAAGAAGCTGATTATCGTGGTGACATTCTCAAAGACCACCATATCGATGTGAAGGGCGACAATGAACTTCTGTCGCTCACCCGCCCCGATGTAATCCGCGAAATCCACCTGAACTATTATCGCGCAGGCGCCGACTTCGCGGAGACCAATACGTTTGGCTCCAACACAGTGGCGCAGGGCGACTATGAGTTGGAACACCTGGCCTACGAGATGAACGTTGCCAGTGCGAAGATCGCGCGCGAAGCAGCCGATATTGCGGAAGAAGAAGATGGGCGCACCCGTTACGTAGTAGGTACTCTTGGCCCGACGCCACGCACAGCGTCCCTCTCGCCGGATGTGAATGATCCGGGTTTTCGGAACATTACCTTCGACGCGTTGGAAGAGGCTTACGCGGAAGCAACCCGGGGACTGATCGCAGGCGGGTCGGACGCCATTATGGTCGAGACGATCTTTGATACGCTGAACGCCAAGGCGGCATTGGTTGCGATCCAGAACGTCTATGCAGAAACGGGTATCGAACTGCCTATCATGATCTCCGGCACTATCACGGATGCATCTGGACGCTTGTTGTCGGGTCAGACGGTGGAAGCCTTCTGGTATTCCGTACGCCATGTGAAGCCGTTCTCAATCGGTCTCAATTGTGCGCTTGGAGCTGAGCAGCTTCGCCAATATGTGGATACGCTCGCCCGGCTTGCGGACGTAGATGTCTCGGCGCACCCCAATGCGGGACTCCCCAATGAGTTTGGTGAGTACGATCAGTCGGCTGAGGCTATGGCCGCTCTTGTCGGTGAGTATGCTGAAAGCGGATTGGTCAACATTGTTGGCGGTTGCTGCGGATCCACGCCGGAGCATATCGCGGCGATTGTCGATGCTGTGTCTACAGCAGCGCCCCGTGAAATACCAAAAGTAGAAACCCGCATGCGTTTATCAGGGCTTGAGCCCTTCGTGCACGGATAGGAATCCAATACATGTCCGATCAGACTGCCACGTTCATCAATGTGGGTGAACGAACCAATGTGACTGGTTCTGCCAAGTTCAAGAAGCTCATCCTCGAAGACAATTATGAGGAGGCGCTCGCTGTGGCTCTGCAACAGGTGGAGAATGGCGCGCAGGTTATCGACATCAACATGGATGAAGGCATGTTGGATTCGGAAGCCGCGATGGTGCGCTTTTTGAACCTGATTGCCTCGGAACCTGACATTGCGCGTGTTCCCATCATGATCGACTCGTCCAAATGGAGCGTGATTGAGGCAGGCCTCAAATGCGTGCAGGGCAAAGCGATTGTCAATTCCATCTCATTGAAAGAAGGCGAAGAGCCGTTTCTTGAACAGGCCCGGAAAATCAAGGCTTATGGCGCAGCGGTTGTTGTGATGGCGTTCGATACGGAAGGTCAGGCGGAAACGGCGGACCGGAAATATGAAATCTGTGAGCGCTCTTACAAGTTGTTGACCGAGACTGTCGGATTACCACCGGAAGACATTATCTTTGATCCAAACATCTTCGCCGTCGCGACAGGGATTGAAGAGCATAATGACTATGGGGTCGCCTTTATCGAGGGGACCCGGCGGATCAAAGAAAACCTGCCTCACGCTCATGTCTCAGGCGGTGTGTCCAACGTATCCTTCTCCTTCCGCGGCAATAATGCGGTGCGCGAAGCCATGCACTCGGTTTTCCTCTATCACGCGATCAAAGCGGGCATGGATATGGGGATCGTGAATGCAGGACAGCTCGCCATTTACGAAGATATCCCGGAGGACCTGCGAGACGCCGTCGAAGACGTCATTCTCAACCGCCGCGAAGATGCGACAGAGCGGCTGCTGGATGTTGCCGAGCAGTATAAAGGCGAAGGCGGCAAGAAGAAGGTTGAGGATCTTTCCTGGCGGGAAGTACCGGTGAAGGACCGTCTTCGCCATGCACTGGTGAACGGCATCACCGCCTACATCGAAGAAGACACTGAAGAAGCCCGCCAGGAAGCAGAGCGCCCGCTCCACGTCATTGAAGGTCCCTTGATGGATGGTATGAATGTGGTGGGGGATCTGTTTGGTGCAGGCAAGATGTTCCTGCCGCAGGTTGTGAAGTCTGCCCGCGTGATGAAGCAGGCGGTGGCCTACCTCATGCCTTTCATGGAAAAGGAAAAAGAAGAGCTTGGCATTACCGAGGATTCTGCCAATGGTACGGTGCTCATGGCAACGGTGAAGGGCGATGTCCACGATATCGGCAAAAACATCGTCGGTGTTGTGCTGCAGTGTAACAACTACAAGGTGATCGATCTGGGCGTCATGGTGCCCGCAGCAGACATCCTTGAAGCGGCCAAAAAAGAGAATGTCGACATTATTGGCCTTTCCGGTCTGATCACGCCAAGCCTCGATGAGATGTGCCATGTGGCGGCAGAGATGGAGCGACAGGACTTCAATGTGCCTTTGATGATTGGCGGCGCGACGACGAGCCGTGTGCACACAGCAGTGAAGATCCATCCGAATTATGACAAAGGCCAGGCCGTCTATGTTCCGGATGCGAGCCGGGCGGTCGGGGTAGCGAACTCGCTTTTGTCGGAAACGCAGGGCGACCAGTACAAGGCGGGGATCGCTGAAGAATATACCCAGATGGCGGAAGCGCATGCCCGGGGTCAGGCAAAGGGCGAGCGCCTGTCATTGGCTGATGCGCGTGCGAACCGTTTTGCCATCGACTTTGCGGAATATGAGCCGCCGAAGCCGACTTTCCTTGGTCTGCAGACGATCGAAGATGTCTCGTTGGAAGATCTGGTGCCTTACATCGATTGGACACCGTTTTTTGCGACCTGGGAGATGAAGGGAACGTATCCCCGCATTCTCAGCGACGACAAAATGGGAGAACCGGCGACCCAGCTGTTCAATGATGCGCAAAAGCTCCTGGATCAGATGGTGAGCGAAAAATGGTTGTCGCCGAAGGGTGTGGTTGGCTTCTGGCCGGCGAACCGGATCGCGGAAGATGATATCGAGCTTTATACGGATGACACGCGCGAGCACCGTCTCGCCATGTTCCACACGCTGCGTCAGCAGATGGCGCGGAAGAATGATCGTGCGCATGTGGCGCTCGCTGACTTTGTGGCGGAGCCGGGTATTCATGACTATGTCGGCGGCTTTGCGGTGACAGCGGGCCACGGTGAAGATGAACATGTCGCTCGGTTTGACGCGGCAAATGACGATTATTCCAAAATTCTGATGCAGGCGCTTGCCGACCGATTTGCGGAAGCCTTCGCTGAATATCTCCACGCGCGGACGCGTCGCGAGTTCTGGGCCTATGCCGATGAGGGCTCTCTTTCTGCGGAAGACCTGATTGCTGAAAAATATGTCGGCATTCGTCCGGCACCTGGTTATCCAGCACAACCGGACCACACCGAAAAGCGGACACTCTTCCGCTTGCTGGAAGCGGAACAGCGGACCGGTATTACGCTTACCGAGAGCTGCGCCATGTGGCCGGGATCGTCTGTATCGGGTCTCTATTTCTCACACCCTGACAGTTACTATTTTGGCGTCGGTCGTGTGGAGAAAGATCAGGTGGAGGACTATGCGGCACGCAAGGGCATGAGCGTTGACGAAACAGAGCGGTGGTTGGCGCCTGTGTTGAACTACGCGCCTGGCAGATGAGGCAAAACTAAAGGATTGGTTTTGTCGATCTGTACGATCTAGTCCGTACAAGTCTTTGGATTTGCTCTTCTGAGGCGTGCGAAAAAAAAGCTCGATAGGGACGGATAACACGTTCTGTCGCCCCGTATTTTTAGGTCCTGTTTACCCGCAAAACTTATGCAAGACCCGAAGCGCACGACGGGACGTGTGCTTAAAAACATACGGGGCGGTCAAACATGAATATGCACGGGGACAACACACAAAAACTTGCTGATGGCGGTCTGGAAGAGCGTTTGTCTTTTCTGGAAGTGACGGAAGAGGACCGCGCCGCGTTGCGGGATTTCTCTCACGTGGTCGAGGCTGTTTTGGATGATCTTCTCGACGGATTCTACGCGCATGCAAACACTGTTTCCAATCTTCGTGCCATGCTGGGGGATGCGGAGCGTGTGAAATATGCGCGGGCGGCACAGGGACGGCACTGGATCCAGCGGGTGTTTTCTGGTGAGTTTGATCAAGCCTATTTCCGAAGCGTTACGGCGATCGGGAAGGCACATGCGCGTATCGGTCTTGACCCTCAATGGTATATGGGCGGCTACAGCTATGTGATGACGCGGCTACATCGTCTTGCGGTCGACCACCTCATTGAAGAGCCGGAAAAGCTGAGCACTCTCATCGGCGCTCTGGACAAGGCGGTGCTTCTGGACATGGATGTGGCCATCTCTGTCTACATTGAAGAGGCGAAAGACTTGTCGAGCCGCTTCCTGTCTGAACAGGCCGATCAGTTCGAAACCAACATCCTTCAGGTGGCGACGATCGTTGCCAATTCAGCCACCGAGCTGGAAGCCACGTCCAGTGCGATGGCATCCGCCGCGGATGAAGTTTCGACCCAGTCTGCTTCGGTTTCCGGTTCAGTCGAGTTTTGTCATTCGTCGATAGAAGAGATGAAGCAGAAGGTTGCGTCGTCCAGTGCGACAACCAAGCGCGCGGTGGATCTTGTGGGGACGGCGGAGGCCTCTATCAAGGGGCTGAATTCATCGGCGGATGCGATTGGCGGGTTCTCAAAAACCATTAGCGACATTGCCGGGCAGACAAATCTGCTGGCCCTGAATGCGACAATTGAAGCGGCCCGTGCGGGTGATGCGGGCAAAGGCTTTGCCGTTGTTGCGAGTGAAGTTAAAGCGCTGGCCCAGCAGACCGCTCAGGCGACGGAAGAGATTGCGGCTCAGATTGAGCGCATTCAGCAGGAGGTGACCTCGACCACTGGGGCGATTTCAGATGTTGCGACGACGATCGGTGAAATCGATACAGTCTCTCACGAAATTTCTGATGCTATTGATGGCCAGGAACAGTCGATCAAGGAAATCAGTGGGAATGTGACCGGCATCGGTCAAGCTTCGGCTGAAACGGGAAGCGCTGTCGCTGAAACACTGGAGGCGACGTCAGACCTTGCGAAACAGTCGACAGGCTTGCAGCAGCAGGTGGCAGCATTCCTGGAGGATGTACGCAAGGCGGGGTGACGTCTTGCTGTAACGGATGGGTTGTTCTGGCCCTCACCTCCCTCAAAGTGGCGCGCGTTTTCCAACACAAGTGTAATCTGGTGAGATGTTCGCTAAGAATAGCCACTTGGTCAGTATCGCGAAGAGTTCGACTATGCAGGAGCGCGTACTTGTTGCTCTGAGGGAGCTTTTACAGGATGAACATGATCTACATGATTTGCGGTTGCTCAACAAACTAGGAGCAATGCCAGCTTCAGATGATCTAGTGGTACGCTGAGTTTGATTATGTAGCAGATGGAGGCTGCGTTGAACTTGTCTTTTTTGGGGGGGTCAATTGATTGCCAAACTTCCAAAAAACTCCAAATGTCGTGCCGGGCCTCATTCTGGATATACTGAACTCAGCAGTCTCGCTGCCCTGTCCACCTGTAATCTTCGCCTTCTGAATTTCCACCGCAGAGTCGTTGATTTTACGCGCGAACACATAAATTGCTGTCTCATCTTCATCACCGCTAAGAGCGACATTTCGACCGTGGTACTTAATTGTAACCCGTTTCTGGACATACCTGTCGCTTGCGATTTGAAGGTACTGTTCTTCTCCTTTTATTTCATCCCAATTGCCTTGGTACACAACAGTGACGTTGCGGATGATGCATAGTTTCTCGCCCCACTTCCACTTTCTTTCAGCAGCAATCCTCAGAAGAAAGTCGGGTATTAGGTATCCCCATTCCTGATAGGGCAAACATGGATCGAATTTTTGATAGCATATCCAGCTGTTAGCTCCTGTACGGATGTAATCATGCTTGTTTTGATCGATACTGGGCGAACCATATTCAACACCAAGTGTTATATCTTCTCGATTTAGTGTCTCGTTAAATGATGGGGCTATACCCATCCGCACTTGGTTTACGTTGCGTCTATTCGCACGTACCATTTGCCTGCGTCTTGTTACGACTTTTGCCCAGTCATCTTTATCAGGACTTATTTCAGTAACAGTGAAAATCATTCGAACAGGATGGTTGCGATTCACAAACCCCCATGCCAACCGATATAGAGCTAAGAAACCAACAAATAGGAGTATCGCGGCTAGCCACGGGTGTCTTTCCGCTTGTTCATAAGCGCCCCAGATGCCGAGTCCAAATGATGGGCCCGAAAGTAGCCAAGCTATATCTTTCGATAGATCCATAATTGTCCCACTCTTAGAGTGGACAAGTATGTCGAAATGAAAATTTCAGTAAAGTGCTTATTTTCGGAGAACTCTTTGATATGTAGCTGTCCGCTATCACACACTCAAAGTGTCTGTGTTCCAGGCATTTTATATCCCTATCTCTATTACACTCTTCCTCTGATTATATATATTGGCTTGGAATACGTTAATCAATAGTGACCAAAACTAGTACAATCTTAACTAGGAACGTCCAAGCAGGCTTCAAATCAGCAAATTTGAGAGGATTTGTCTGGTTTTCCCAACACACCCGTTGGCAGGCCGTCGATGCTGGTCTGGTTTTTCTCTTCCCAATAGTCTTCTACTCCGTCGCGACCTTTCTTGTCGGCCCAGTTGCGGAGCACGTCGCGCTCGCCTTCATACTCAAAGAGGGGGACGGCATAGCCGCAGCTGGTCTGCACCATGTCGATTGTCATGCGGTAATACTGGCGGGAGCCTGTCTCTGAGGGGATTAGTTTTTCGCAGTCCACCCATGCCGGATCGCGCGGGTGAATGGTTTCTGCCGATCCGTAGACCCGCAAGATCCGGGGCGGTCCGTCAAAGGCGCACCACATGATGGTCATGCGGTTGGTGTCGGAAAGATGCGCGGCGGTTTCATTGCCGGAGCCGGTCAGGTTCATCCAGACAAGTTCGTTGGGCCCGGTGATCTTCAGGCTGTCATGGCCTTTGGGCGACAGGTTGACCCGTCCGTCTGTTGTTGCGGTCGCCACAAAGAAGATTTTCTGCTTTTCGATGAACTTTGTGTGTGCTGCTGCCAGTTCCTGAAACTGCTGTGCCATCTGACCCCTTCTCCAAAACCGTTGAGTGCTCAAGATAAGGGCTCGGGCGGCAGACTTCTATGGGGGAGCCTAATGGTTCCTGCTCATGTGCCTGATGGTTCCAGGCGTTTCATTTCGTCCGGGAGTTCTCCGAGAGGCCCGCCGCCCATTTTTCTGACCACTGGGTAAGACCGCTGAACTCTTCCTGAAGCTCGCGACCGAGAGGCGTGAGCGTGTAGCCATCGGATGTGGCGTCGACAAATTTCGCTTCCTTCAGCGATTTAAGACGGCTGTTCAGCACACTTGGGCTCACCCCATCGCAGGCGTCCTGGAGACCGCGAAAGGTGAGAGGCGCGCCGCGCAGTTCCCACAGAATGCGCAGGGCCCATCTTTGTCCCAAAAGATCCAGCAGCGCCATGATGGGTTTGCCTGTCGTCGAGCCGCGGACGGGACCGCCGGGCATAGGCGTTTTTGGGTTTTTGCCCATGAAATTTTCCTGTCTCTCTTGCGCTACGAAAAAAGTAGCATTATGGTGTTGCTACTAAATTAGTAGCATGAAAATCGGAGAGCCCCAATGACGATATCCCCCCGTATTGCCCCGGCAACTGCGCCATATGAGGATGCCGTTCAGTCGCAGTTTGACCGGTTGATGCCGCCTGGCGTTGATCCACTGCTTCTGTTCCGCACGCTTGCTAATGATACCCGGCTCTTCTCCAGGTTCATGGGGGCAGGGTTGCTGGACAAGGGGCATCTGTCCTTACGCGAAAGAGAGCTCGCCATTGATCGCACCTGTGCCCAGACCGGGTGCGCTTATGAATGGGGCGTTCACATCACGTTTTTCAAAGATCAGGTCTCACTGACAGACGATGAGATCGAGGCGCTCGCCACGGGGGTGCCCGACGAAGGGCCCTGGAACGCTCGCGAGGTGCTGCTTCTGAAGCTGATGGATGCACTCCACCAAACCTCCCGAGTGGAGGACGATCTGTGGGGCGCACTCAGCTCGGAGTTTGAGGAGATGCAGATCGTGGAGCTCATCATGCTCGCGGGCTTCTATCACACGGTTGCTTTTCTTTGTAATGGTTTGGATCTTCCCCTGGAGTCCTATGGGGCCCCGCTTCCGCAGGCATAGATTTTCGACCGTCGAAGCGGCATCATACGGTCTCCAGTGATGAGAGGTTTATGGTGTCGCCGCTTACTGAAGTTGAACAGACCCTGAAGACGGCTGCCAAAGGCATTCCCAAAGCGAAGGCGAAGGAACGCGCCTTTTTCATGAAGGTACAGATGCCTTTGCTGGGCCTTACGGTGCCGGAACAGCGCAAGCTCGCCAAACGGGGCTATTCCTTTTCCAAGGCGCCGCCGTCAGAGCTGGCCCAGATTTGGAGCAGCATCTGGCATGAGGCCAAAACCCATGAAGGGAAAATGCAGGCGGGCCTGACGCTTGAGCAGTTCGGATCTGAACTGGGGTTCGATGCCTTGTGGGAATTGACGCAGGACTGGTGCGCAAGCATCAACTGCTGGGATCAATCGGACACCCTATCGGCGCACGTGGCCCGCGCGCTGGAAGAGCAGCCCAAAACGGTCTGGCCTGTCTTGCAGGCCTGGAACAGCGATCCTGATCCCTGGAAGCGACGACAGTCCGTTGTCGGGCTCTTCTTCTACACGCGTTTCCGCGACACCTGTCCGCCGGTGACGCGGTCTCTCAAGATGATCACGGCCTTGCTTAAGGATGAGGACTATTACGTCCAGAAGGGTGTCGGGTGGGCGCTCCGTGAATGCTACAATGCCTATCCCGACAAGACGTTTGCCTATTTGAAGAAGCATGCAGGGGTGATCCACCCGGATGCTTTCTCCGCGGCTGTGGAGAAGGTCTCGCAGCAAGAAAAAGCCGAGATCAAAAAGGTCCGCAAAGCGATCCGGGGACGTTAGCGCTTATCGTCCCAAATTGGATCGCTCCTAGGGCGTGCCGTATCCACCGCCGCCGGGCGTCTCGATGATGATCGTGTCGCCTGCTTCCAGATCGCATTCGGCGAGGCTGTTCAGCTCTTCCCGCGTGCCGTCGGCCCGCAGCACACTATTGTGGCCAAGGGCAGCGTCTTTGCCACCGCCAAGGCCCGTCGGGGCAATCTCGCGGTGGGTGGAAAGGATGGACACATGCATGGGGTCGCGAAACCGGATCGCCCGGTGAACGCCATCGCCCCCTTTATGTTTGCCCGTGCCGCCTGATCCCTGGCGGATTGAGAAGTCATCCAGGACAACGGGAACACGCCATTCCAGAATTTCGGGGTCTGTCAGGCGCGAATTGGTCATGTGGGTATGGACGGCATCTGCGCCGTCGAAACCCGGTCCGGCACCTGCACCGCCGCAGATGGTCTCGTAATATTGATGAAACCCGTTCCCGAAGGTGAGATTGTTCATGGTGCCTTGCGCGGCCGCCATGGCGCCCAACGCACCAAAGAGAGCATCCGTCACCGCCTGACTGGTCTCCACATTGCCGCCCACAACGGCGGCGGGAAAAGTAGGGTTCAGCATCGAGCCTTCGGGAATGATGAGGGTGAGCGGTTTTAGACAGCCATCGTTCAGGGGGATGTCGTCATCCACCAAGCAGCGGAAAACATAGAGAACGGCGGCGCGGCAGACGGATGAGGGCGCATTCAGATTATTGGGCCGCACCGCACTGGTGCCTGCAAAGTCGATAATTGCCGACCTCGTGTCTTTGTCGACAGTAATGGCAACCTTAATCACCGACCCGTCGTCCATTTTTTGCTCGAAGGAACTGTCCGAGAGTGTATCGATGATACGGCGCACATTTTCTTCCGCATTGTCCTGAACATGGCCCATATAGGCGTTCACCACATCCAGACCATATTGTGCGACCATCTTGCGGAGTTCCTGCGCGCCTTTTTCACAAGCCGCGGCTTTGGCCCGCAGGTCTGCAATGTTCTGATCGGGATTGCGGGCCGGGTAGGGAGCGGTGGTAAGGAGATGACGTAACGCGTCTTCCCGGAACGTGCCCTGATCTATGAGCTTGAAATTGTCGATCAAAACCCCTTCTTCCTCGACGCTTCGTGAGGACGCGGGCATGGAGCCTGGTGCAATGCCGCCAATATCCGCATGGTGTCCGCGCGCAGCGACATAGAAGAGACGTGTGGTCTGGCTCTCGTCATAGACGGGCGCCACCACGGTGATGTCGGGCAGGTGGGTGCCGCCATTGTAGGGCGCGTTCAAGACAAAGACGTCGCCAGGTCTCATGTCCGGGTTTTGGCCGATCACGGTTTTGACGCTGGCGCCCATCGAGCCTAAATGCACCGGCATATGGGGCGCATTGGAGACGAGGCCCCCGGTTTTGTCGAACACGGCGCAGGAGAAATCCAAACGCTCTTTAATGTTCACCGAGTGTGCGGTCTTTTGCAGGGTAAAGCCCATCTGCTCTGCGATCGACATAAACAGATTGTTGAATATCTCAAGCATGACCGGATCCGCGTCCGTGCCGACTGCATGTTGGGTTGCGCGCGCCGTCGTCCGGGAAAGAACCATATGGTTCAAGTCCGTGATCTCGGCGGTCCATCCGTCTTCCACGACGATGGTGGCGGTCGGCTCGATGATTAGGCACGGCCCTTCCAGTGTGTCACCGGGGCGGAGCGCATCGCGCAGATAGACAGGGGCGTCGTGCCAGGTCCCTTGCGAGAAAAAGCGTGTTGCTTGAGCGGGTGTTGCGGGGCCGTCTCTTGAAGGCAGGTTTGGCGGTGTTTCATCGACGCTCGCATCTCTGCCTATGGCTTCAACGGAGATCGCTTCCACGATGATTGCCCGGCCCTGGTCAAAGAAGCCAAATTGCAGCTGATGGGCGTCTTCAAATTTCTTGCGCATATCGCCCGTGTCGAGATCAAGGATAAGCGCCGTATCCGTCCCTTCATATCGAAGGTGCAGACGGGTGATGGTTGTGACCTGGCCGGCATCCAACCCCTGGTTCAGGAGTTCCTGCTTAGTAGCCTCGACAAGGCGCGTCTCAATCGGCGCGAGGGTTTCGGAGAAAGTGGTGTCCAGCCTTTCTTCGACAGCTTCTTCGCGTGTGGCGCGGATACTGGCCAGCCCCATGCCATAGGCGGAAAGGATGCCCGAGAAAGGATGAAAGTGGATGCTGGTCATGCCCAAGGCGTCTGCGACCAGGCAGGCATGTTGTCCACCAGCGCCGCCGAAACAGGCCAGGGCGTAATCGGTGACGTCATATCCCCGCTGAACGGAAATTTTCTTGATCGCCTGGGCCATGTTTTCAACGGCGATGGCAAGATAGCCGTCGGCAATCTCTTCCGGCGATTGACCTGGAAGGGCGGCCGCCTGGTCTCTAAATCCTTGCAGCGCTGCCTCCCGGTCCAGCTGCAGGTCGGCGTCTGGTCCAAAGACTTTCGGGAACTGATCGGGGATGAGTTTGCCCAAGGCCACATTCGCATCGGTGACGGTGAGCGGACCGCCGCGGCGATAGCTGGCGGGGCCAGGGTCAGCGCCCGCACTATGAGGACCAGCTCTCAGGCGGGCGCCGTCGAAGGTGAGGATAGAGCCGCCGCCCGCTGCCACGGTATGGATTTCCATCATGGGTGCGCGGAGACGAACGCCGGCGACTTCCGTTTCAAACGTGCGCTCCAAGGTGCCGTCATAGTGGCAGACGTCCGTCGATGTCCCGCCCATGTCGAAGCCGATGATTTTGTCGAACCCGGCAAGGGCAGCTGTCTCGACCGCGCCGATCACGCCACCAGCAGGACCCGACAGAATTGCATCCTTCCCCTGGAAGAGGGTGGCATCTGTCAGGCCGCCTGAGCTTTGCATGAAGAGCAGTCTTGGCTGAGTGGTCTTCCTGTCTGCATTCAGTTCGCTGGCGACCTGGTCCACATAGCGTCGCAGGATGGGCGACAGGTAGGCGTCGACCACTGTGGTGTCGCCGCGCCCTACAAACTTCATCAAGGGGCTCACCTCATGGCTGACCGACACTTGAGTGAATCCGATCTCTTTTGCAATCGCTGCAGCTTGGATCTCGTGGTCGTGAAACCGGTAGCCATGCATGAAGCAGATGGCGACGGAGCGTATACCGTCTTCAAATGCGCGGCTCAGTGCAGTACGGGTTTCGTCGACGTTCAGTGGCTGCCAGACCTCTCCTTCCGCCGACACGCGTTCGGTTACTTCCGCGACCTGTTCAAAGAGCATTGAGGGTTTTTCAATCTTCAATTTGAACAGGTGAGGCCGGTTCTGGTATCCGATCTTGAGAGCGTCGGCGAACCCTTTGGTGGTGAGAAACAGGACGCGGTCACCCTTGCGCTCAAGCAGCGCGTTGGTGGCGACGGTCGTTCCCATTTTAACGGTATTGATCAGATCGGGCGGCAGGACATCTCTGGGGGAAAGGTTCAGAAGATCTCTAATGCCCTGGATGGCAGCGTCTTTATATTGCTCCGGGTTCTCCGACAGAAGCTTGTGGGCAATCAACTGACCGCTTGGATCGCGGGCGACAATGTCCGTGAAGGTGCCTCCACGATCAATCCAGAAATCCCAACGTTTACTCTCTTCCATGGCGCGGACCCTGCCATATGTTGGCCTCTGAGAAAACATGCCGCAGGAGAAATGCCTGGGGACAAGAAAAGGTATTCGCATCCTGCCGGAATTCGCATTATGGTGCGCGCCATGTCGATTTGGGGAAAATTAGCTGGAGCTGCCGCAGGGCTTGCCGTTGGCGGGCCGATTGGGGCACTCGCGGGGGCTGTTGCTGGACACTTTGCTGTCGACCGCAATCTGCGGGATGACGAGGTGGTGTTCACGGTCGCGCTCATTGGTCTTTCTGCCAAAATGGCGAAAGCGGACGGTGTCGTTGATCCGTCCGAGGTGAGGGCCTTTGAAGAGATCCTTCAGGTGCCGGATGCCGAAAAGAAGAATGTATCGCGTATCTATTCCATCGCGCAGAAGGACGTGGCCGGGTTTGAGGCCTATGCCACCCAGGTTGCCGGGATCTACAAAGACAAGCCTGGTGTGCTGGAAGATGTGTTGGACGGTCTGTTCCATATCGCGAAGGCCGACAATGTCATTCATGACGGTGAGCTCGCCTTCCTTCAGCAGGTCGCCGACATTTTTGGGTTTTCAGAACTGGAATATTCCCGGATTAAGGCCAGCCATCTGGGTCCCGATGGCGAAGATCCGTTCCTGATCCTTGGGATTACAGCAGACATTTCTGACGATGAACTTAAAACTGCCTATAAGCGTCTCGTTCGCGAAAACCACCCGGACATGATGATCGCGCGTGGTGTCCCTGAAGAATTTCACCATCTCGCTGAAGAGAAGCTCAAATCAATCAACACCGCTTACGAGCGGATCGCAAAAGACCGAAACCTGTAGCGACTAAGAATGGATAATCGGGTGGACATAAAAATGAAAAAGTCAAAACCAGCCGATCCTACCAACAAACAGGAAACGCTCGGTCTTCCAGCTTCCTTTGTAGATCAGCGCGGGTGATGACGTTATGACTCGTGAACATCTCGCTTTCATGGTTCTGATCAATCTCATCTGGGGCTTCGCTCTGGTTGCGGGCAAGGTAAGCCTTGAGCATTTTCCGCCCTTCCTCTTCGCCGGGCTTCGGTTCGGGTTGATCGTGTTGGTGCTGTTCCCGTTTCTGCGCATCCTTAAAGGGCGTATGCGCGATGTCATTATTATTTCGCTGTGCGCGGGTCCGCTTGGGTTTGGGTTCTTCTTCCTGGGTCTTGCTGTTGCCGACGCGTCGGTTGTCGCCATCGTGACGCAACTGGGTGTGCCTATCTCCGCCATTATGTCGGTGCTTTTTTTGAAGGAGCAGATCTACTGGCGGCGCTGGCTGGGCATATCGCTCGCTTTTGGGGGCATCATGATCATGAGTTTTGATCCGGCTGTCTTCAACTTCCTCACAGGCATTCTGTTTATTGCCGCCTCTGCCTTCGTGGGCTCGGTGGGCACAATTTTCCAGCGCCAGATCAAGGATGTGGGTGTTTTTGAATTGCAGGCCTGGGTGGCCGTGATTGCCGCGCCGTTCCTGCTCGGTGCTTCTTTTGCTTTCGAGTCCAACCATTTCGAAATCATTGAGAGCGCCAGTCTGCTCGCCTGGTCCGGCATATTCTATGTCGCTTTTGCATCCAGTCTTGTTGGCCATGCGGGCATTTACTATCTGCTGCAGCGCTATGAGGTCTCTCAGACGGCACCCCTCACTCTTCTCGCACCCTTGTTCACGGTCTTCTTTGGCGTGACATTGCTTGGCGAAGAGTTGACCATCAGAATGGCCATCGGTGGCTTGGTGTCCTTGGTTGGTGTGTTGATTGTCAATATTCGCCAGGCCCGCAAAGAAGAGCCCTTTGTTGATGTCGATCCGCGATAAAATCCAGTCTCAGCCATCGCCCAATCACAATGAGCGGAAGGGCGGCCCTGCCGATATGCTGCTCTTGCACTATACGGGCATGGAGACAGGGGGGGGTGCTCTGGAGCGCCTTTGCGATCCTGCTGCTCAGGTGAGTGCGCACTATCTGGTTTTTGAAGACGGGCGCATTGTCTCCATGGTCGACGAAAAGAAGCGCGCCTGGCATGCGGGCGTTGCGAGCTGGGCCGGGGAGAGCGACATAAACAGCCGGTCTATTGGTATTGAGATCGTCAATCCAGGCCATGAGCTTGGCTATCCGGACTTTCCGGCCCCACAGATTGAGGCGGTGACGGCTCTTGCGGCCGACATCGTGACACGGTGTGCGATTGTGCCGTCCCGGGTCTTGGCGCATTCCGATGTGGCACCTGCGCGAAAGACGGACCCGGGGGAGAAATTTCCTTGGGATGCCTTGGCCGACGCTGGCGTGGGTCACTGGGTCTCCCCGGTTGAGATGCTCGAGGGACCTGTTCTCGGCCTGGGGGACCGGGGAGACAATGTTGCGGAGCTGCAGTTCCAATTGGCGGACTATGGCTATGGTGTCTCTGTCGACGGGTGGTTCGGAGAGGTCACCGCGCAGGTCGTTACCGCCTTCCAACGCCATTTTCGCCCTGCAAAGGTGGATGGTGCCGCCGATCTCTCGACCGTCGGCACCCTCCGTTTGCTGCGGGATGCGCGCTGAAAATCACGCAAACAGGTTGTTCAGATCATCCTGACTTATCTGCGGGGCTGAAAAATTGAAGTCTCCTTCCTCTCGGAGGCCTCGCGCGCACTGCCTGATGTACCCGAGCGTAGACCGGGCGATGCTGCCGCCAAGGCTAATTCTCTGGGCGCCTGCATTGATCATGTCGTAGGCGTTGCCCTCTGCCGTGTAGAGTCCTGCCACGATATTGATCGGTCCTTGGACTTCCTCTGCAAAGGTCTTGATGGTCGCGAGGTCATCAATGCCCGGTGCGAAGATGCATGTTGCGCCTGCGCTGAGAAATCGGTTTGCCCGGCGGATGACCGTTTCGAGGGTTCCGGACAGGTGAGGGCGATAGGCGTCGGTTCTGGCGGTCAGAACAAAAGGCGTATTGTCTGCCTTGAGGGTTTCTGCAGCGGCCGCGATGCGCTCCACCGCGAGGTCTTCGTCATAGAGCTCGTCGGCATAAGGTTTCTTGTCTTCAATATTGCCGCCTGCGAGACCCGCCTCCACGGCGAGCCGAATGGTGTCAGCGACGGCTTCCGGCGCATCCCCATACCCTGCCTCCAGATCGCCATTGACCGGGATGGAAACCGCGGCGGCCATCTTTGAAAGACAGGCAAACATTTCCTCCTTATGCACACCCCGATCCGGGTTGGTCACATTGTAGTCCTGCTTTCCCAAAGAGAAGGCAACACCGGCGCTGGTGCTGGCGATGGCTGAAAATCCTTCAGCTTCTAACAATCGAGCGGTGCCAGGGTCCCATGCGTTGGGCATGATGAATCCTGTTTTTGCCTTGTGGAGTTCAATAAACCGGTGCGCCATGTCGCTGCGTTTCTTCTTGTCCATCGGAAGGTGTCCTTCGTCTCATTAAGTCAGGTTCTTAAGTCTGGACGGACGATAGGGGTTGCAGATGGATACGTAAAATTGATACTTTTTTTGATATACATAAGAATTTTGAATGTCTGATTGATGGATTCTGAGGCACTTCTGACCTTTCTGACCGTCCACCGTGCGGGGGGTATTTCCCGCGCCGCCGACCAGCTTGGGCGCACGCAGCCCGCAATCAGCCGCCGGCTGGCGCTGCTCGAGGAGGAGTTAGGGGTGCCGTTGTTTGAGCGGACCAGAGAGGGCGCGGTGCTCAGCCAGGCGGGTCGGATCCTGGTGCCGTATGCAGAGCAGGTGCAAGCGGTGTTGTCTGATGCCATGGATGCGGTGGACGATTTCTTGTCGAAGAGCGCTGGCCCTGTGACACTGACCGTTGTTGGAACGCTTGCCGGACCCGGGCTGGGTGCCGTGTTACGGGATTTCTCTGCTGCATGTCCCCTGGCGGTCCTCTCCCTTCAGACGGCGACAAGTGATGAAGTAAGTGAGCGGGTTCGGCGCGGTGACGCGGCTTTGGGGCTGCGTTATTTTGATGATCCTGCGCCAGACCTTGTGACAAAGCTCATCGGAACGGAAGCATTGGTGGTGATTTGCGCGCCCTCACATCCAATGGCGGGCAAAAGGGTGAAAAGCCTGGGTGATCTCGCAAATGAGCATTGGCTGTCCTTTCCGAACCATTATGAGCGGCGAGATGCCTCAACGGAAAATCTGTTTGCGCAGTTTCTGGTTCGCGGTGTTCCGCGTTTTAGCTGGAGCCCTGTCGACAGTCTCAGCGCTCAGAAAAGGCTGGTCGAGGCTGGATATGGTTTGGGATTTCTTCCCAGGGGCAGCATTCAGGAGGAGCTTAGCGCCGGGTCGCTTTCACTGATTGAGGTTGCGGACCTGGATGCGGGGAACCCGATTTTTTCGGTGATGCGCAGGAAAGGTTTTTTGAGTTCGGCAACGCGTCAGCTTCAAAACATGCTGGAAGAGAAGCTCAGCGACCGGCTGGAAGGCTAGGCGCTCGACAATCGCCCAGCGCAGGCGTATCTCTAGCCTTGGTCAGATGGCCGGATGGCCGCTGTGGCTTGGCTCACAGAGGAAAGTCCGGGCTCCACGGAAGCACGGTGCCGGGTAACTCCCGGCGAGGGCGACCTCAGGGAAAGTGCCACAGAAAGCAAACCGCCCGGATCTTAGGCGACTTCGGTTCGGGTAAGGGTGAAAGGGTGCGGTAAGAGCGCACCGCCGCTCTGGCAACAGGGCGGGCAGGGTAAACCCCACCGGGAGCAAAACCAAATAGGGATGGCAGGCGGCCTTGAGCCGCCGGATCTGTTTCCGGATCGCCATCCGGGTTGGTTGCATGAGGCGGTCGGCGACGGGCGTCCCAGATGAATGGTCATCGGTCGGAGCCTTCGGGTTCCGGGATACAGAACCCGGCTTATAGGCCATCTGACCTTTCTTCCTCAGTACCATTGGTGGTGGTTTGGTGGCGTGACACCCAAGATCTCGTGTCGGTCTTCTTGGTTTAGTCAAATGTTCCTTTTTTGTTCCGAAATATAGATGGTAATTGAGCGTGTCGATTTGCAGTCAAAAGCCCGTCCAAACCCAGGGTTTACCTAGTCTATCCCATTGACCCCCATAATATCCCATGGTATCCCATGATGTCCCGGGATAGAGGCAGGCCGACCCAGATGCGGCCCATTTTGGGAGGGTCGGACCTCTGTCACGGGACTGAATTCGATTAGGTGGTCGCATTCGGTGTATTGGGTACGGGGGACTTGCGGGACATGTTGTCGTTCCGGGGAACATTCACAAACAAGATTGATGCGAAGGGGCGTATCTCCGTACCGGCGAAGTTCCGCTCGGTGACAGCCGCGCAGGAATTCCCTGGCATTATTTGTTTTCCGTCGCTGATCGACCCCTGCATCGAAGGGGGTGGCCCCGATCTCGAAGCTGAGATCGACACGATGTTGAGCCGCCTCGATCCGTTTTCTCGTGAGCGCAACGTGCTTGCGAACATGCTCAAAGCTCAATCAGCGGAATTGATGTTCGACGCGGATGGCCGTGTCAGCCTGCCGGAGATGCTGACGTCCAAGGCGGGCATTACCGATCACGTCACTTTTGTGGGGTTGGGGAACAAATTCCAGCTTTGGGAGCCGACGGCGTATGAGGCCTATCTCGCAGAAGCGATGGCAGAGGCAAGCGGACATGGTGGCCTTCTGAAGAGTCCGCATGCACCCCCTGGCTCAGGGGGCGCTTCGTGAACCAGCAACCGGCTTCTTCCCCCCATTTTCCGGTGATGCTGGCTGAAGTGCTGGATGTGCTCGCGCCCAAAGATGGTGCTCTCTATGTGGACGGAACGTTTGGCGCAGGCGGCTATACGCGGGCGCTGCTGACAGCGGCTGACTGCTCGGTTCTCGCAGTGGATCGTGATCCAACGGCGATTGATCGCGGACGGGAGATGGAGCGGGAGTTCGACGGACGTCTGACGCTCATCCAAGGCTGTTTTGGCGATATGGAAGCGCTTGTAGCCCCCGTGCTTGAGGAGCGCGCCCGCTCGGGCGTTGATGGGGTGACCCTCGACGTTGGCGTCTCGTCTATGCAGCTTGATCAGGCAGAGCGTGGATTTTCCTTCCAGAGCGACGGACCGCTTGATATGCGCATGGCGCGGGAAGGGGTCTCGGCGGCGGACGTGGTCAACGAGTTTGAT
Source organism: Parvibaculaceae bacterium (assembly GCA_965248405.1). Taxonomy (GTDB): domain Bacteria; phylum Pseudomonadota; class Alphaproteobacteria; order Parvibaculales; family Parvibaculaceae; genus Mf105b01. The sequence goes on along the minus strand of OZ252104.1, from coordinate 2,254,006 downwards.
GAAGCCGACATCGCGTCCATCATCTGGATATACGGAGAAGAGAAACGCTCGCGTGCTGTTGCGAAGGCGATTGTTCGTCAGCGCCTTGAGAAAAAGTTTGAGACAACGTCGGAGCTTGCTGACCTGGTTGCCGATGTGATGGGGCCCAGGGCGCGGGCTGAAAAGGTTCATCCGGCGACGCGCACTTTTCAGGCCCTTCGTATTTTCATCAATGACGAATTGGGTGAGCTGGCCCGTGGGCTTGGCGCAGCCGAGGCGCTTTTGGATGCAGGTGGGCGCCTTGCCGTTGTTGCGTTTCACTCTCTTGAAGACCGGCTTGTTAAGCGATTTCTCACTGAGAGAACCGGGAAAGGCGGGCGGCCGTCACGGCATTTGCCCGAAGCGCAGGATGGCCGGGCGGCGTCCTTTGAGCAAGTCACCCGAGGGGCACTGAAAGCCAGCAAGTCTGAGATTGAGGTTAACCCCCGGTCTCGCTCCGCTCGGTTGCGCGGTGCGGAGCGAACGACCGCACCTGCTTTCCCCTTTGACCTAGATGCGCTGGGTATGAAGCGTTTCGCTGCATTGCAGGGAGATCTCCTATGATCCGTCTACTCAATGTCCTTTCCGTCGTTCTTGTGGTTGCCGTTTCCATCGGCCTCTACAATTTGAAATACAAAGTCGAAGAGCAGGAGCGGATCAAGGCTGAACTCGCTCAGGAGATTCTGAACGAACAGGACGCTGTCCGTATTTTGCGGGCGGAATGGAGCTATCTGACACAGCCGGAACGGCTGCAGTCTTTGGCTGAGCGCCATCTGGACCTGGCACCACTCACCGCAGCGCAGATTGCAACCTTTGACGATCTTCCCATGCCGCCGCGCGAGGATGATCTGTTTGGTCCCAACGGGCGGCGCGCACTGGGCGGGTATGCCGGTGCCGCGCCGCAATCAGGTTCTGAGGTGCGCTGATGGTTGGACGCGGAAAGCAAGGCCCAACAGATGCCGCAGCTCCCCGTCTTGGGCATGACCTGATTGCGCGCCCCCGTTTTGCAGCACCTCGGGATAAGAAGGCACCCGAGGCGGTACGTCTCGACAGCGGTCGCCGCCGCATTCTGCTGACGGTCGCTCTGTTCGCAATGGCCTTCACGATCGTCACCGGGCGATTGGTGATGATCGGTCTGGCGCCGGGTGGTGATGAAAGACTGGTCGCCGCTTCCGAAAATACGGAGCCTACGCAGCGGCGGGATATTGTTGACCGCAATGGCGAAGTGATGGCAACGGATATCATCACAGCGTCTTTGTATGCAGATGCGCGCAAAGTGATGGATCCGCTGGAGACGGCCCGGCTTTTGGCAGAGGCTCTGCCTGAACTGGACCGACCTTCTCTGGAAGAAAAGCTCTCAAGCAACAGAGCTTTCGTCTGGCTGAAACGTGATCTGACTCCGCGAGAGCAGGTTGCGGTTCACAATCTCGGGCAGCCGGGGCTCGCATTCCAACGCGAACAAAAGCGGGTCTACCCGAACGGGCGCGTGGCGGCCCATGTGCTGGGTGGTGTTGATATTGACAATCACGGCATCGCCGGGATCGAGCACTATATGGACCGGTCCGGCGCCGCGACAGGAGAACCGCTTGTTCTGTCATTGGACCTGCGTGTTCAACATGCGCTGCAGATGGAATTGCAGATCGCGATGGACGAATTCGCCGCAAAAGGGGCGACGGGTGTTGTCCTGGATGTTGAGACAGGCGAAGTGATTGCAATGACCTCCTTGCCGGACTTTGACGCCAACGACCCAGGGGCTGCGTCAGATCGGGCCCGTTTCAATGCGGCGACGCTCGGTGTGTATGAAATGGGATCGACTTTCAAGGCGTTCAGTGTCGCGGCGGCGCTCAACTCCGGTCGCGTTCAATTGTCGACCGAATATGATGCCCGTGAGCCCATTCGTGTTTCCCGGTTCACGATCAATGATTATCATGCGCAGAAGCGTTTTTTGACGGTGCCGGAACTCTTCATGCATTCGTCCAATATCGGGACCGCGAAGATGGTGCTCGAGCTTGGACGCGAAGAACACAGAAGTTTTCTTGGGCAATTGGGCCTGTTGACCCGCACCGATATTGAGCTGCCTGAATCAGGGCGCCCACTTCTTCCCAGCACCTGGACGGATGTTTCGGCCATGACCATTTCATATGGGCATGGGTTGTCGGTGACGCCGCTTCAGGTTGTGGTGGCGAATGCGCCGCTGGTGAACGGTGGGTTTGGCGTGCAGCCAACATTTCTTCGTCGTGATGAGCCTGCGCCGCGAACGCGGGTGCTGACGTCAGAAACAAGTGATGCCATGCGCGCGCTTTATCGCTTGGTTGTGGAGCATGGTACGGGCCGAAACGCAGATGTGGCGGGCTATCCGGTGATGGGGAAGACCGGCACGGCTGAGAAAGCCCGGGCAGGCGGCTATGCCCGCAATGCCTTGCTCACCTCTTTCCTGAGCGCCTTTCCGGCCAATGACCCGAAATATGCCATGCTGATCATGTTTGATGAGCCGCAGGCGACGGAAAACACGTACGGCTATGCGACAGCCGGGTGGAATGCGGCGCCGGTAACCTCCCGGGTGGTTCAGCGCATCGCGCCGATCCTTGGCTTGCGCCCGGTTCAATCCTGGCGTTCGCCAATCCAATCTGCATCTTTTGCGACGGCGGAGTAGGAAGATGGAGCTTCAGGCGCTTGTCGGTCCAAAGGAAGTGCTCCCCGAGAGCGCCCGGGCGATCACCATCGCTGGATTGACTGCCGACAGTCGCGACGTGAAGCCGGGGTTCCTTTTCGCGGCCTTGCCGGGTGTTCAGGCGGACGGAGCGAAGTTTGTGCCCGCTGCTCTTGAAGCGGGGGCTGTTGCTGTCCTTTGCGGGACGAATGTTGAGACCAACGCCGATGTGCCGGTCATTGTCGACCGCAACCCGCGGCGGCGGCTCGCTCAGCTGGCTGCCCAGTTTTACGGTGCCCAGCCGGACACTGTCGCGGCGGTGACGGGCACAAATGGGAAGACGTCGGTTGCCACCTTTGTTCGCGAAATATGGGCATCGCTGGGGTTGAGGTCGGCAAGTCTTGGAACGGTCGGTGTGGTCGGTCCCGATGGGACTCGTCCTCTGGCGCATACGACGCCCGACCCAGTACAGCTTCACTCTGAGCTGGCGCAGCTTGCGCGCGATCAGGTCACGCACCTTGCGCTTGAAGCATCCAGTCATGGGCTTGCGCAGTACCGGCTCGACGGTGTGCGCGTGAGCGCCAGTGCCTTCACAAACCTCACCCGCGATCATCTCGATTACCATGCGACCTTTGATGACTATCTCTACGCGAAGATGCGCCTTTTTGGCGAGGTGATGGGTCCAGGTGGTGTCGCGGTCATCAATGTCGATGCTGATTTTGCGCAGGAATTTGAAGCGATTTCATGGGCGCGCGGTCATCGGATTCTGGCCGTCGGCCGGAAGGGGCGCGACATTTGTCTGGCCGGGTTGCAGCCCGGGCCCCGTGGTCAGGTTCTGCAGATTGTTCATGACGGTGCGCATTATGAAATCATGCTGCCGCTTGTCGGTCAGTTTCAGGCGTCCAATGCGCTGGTTGCCGCTGGTCTGGTGATCGGGTGTGGCGGCGATGTTGAACAGACCTTCCGTGCATTGGAAAACCTTAAAGGGGCAAAGGGACGTCTTGAAGAGGTTGCCCATCTTGCCAACGGTTCGACGATTTTCATCGACTATGCGCACACACCTGATGCCTTGGAGACGGCTCTCGAGGCCGTTCGTCCCCATGTAACGGGACGGCTTGTGGTTGTGTTTGGCTGTGGCGGCGATCGGGACAAAGGCAAACGCCCTCAAATGGGCAAAATTGCGTCGCAATCGGCTGATATCACCATCGTGACGGATGATAACCCCCGCTCAGAAGATGCGGCGGCCATCCGTCGTGAAGTTCTTGCCGGGGCTTCCGGATTGCAAGAGGTCGGTGATCGGGCTCAGGCGATCGGGCACGCGGTTTCTCTTCTCGGGGAGGGTGACTGTCTTGTGGTTGCCGGCAAGGGACATGAGACGGGTCAAATTATTGGGGACAAGGTTCTGCCTTTTTCCGACCATGAGGCGGTTGCAGCGGCGGTGAGCGCTGTTGGAGCAGATGCCGAGGAGCGACATGTATGAGTAGAGCGCTATGGACATCTGCAGAGGCGGCCGGTGCCACTGACGGCGTGGTGAAAAGCGATTGGTCGGCAGTCGGCGTATCGATTGATACGCGCACTCTTGATCTGGGCGATCTGTTTGTTGCGTTGATCGGGGACAATTCTGACGGTCACGCCCACGTAAAGGATGCGTTGGCGAAGGGCGCGGCGGCGGCGATGGTTTCCGGTCCGTGCGAGGGTGTCTCGGATGAGGGGCTTCTTGTGGTCGGCGACACATTGCAGGGACTTGAGGCGCTGGGACGCGCGGCGCGCGCCCGGACCGATGCGAAGGTGGTCGCGGTCACTGGCAGTGTTGGCAAGACAAGCACAAAGGACGCGCTGCGCACGATCCTTGAGGCGCAGGGCAGGACCCATGGGTCGGTGGCTTCCTATAATAATCACTGGGGCGTCCCTCTGACACTTGCCCGCATGCCGGCTGATACGGAGTGGGGTGTCTTTGAGATCGGGATGAACCACGCGAATGAGATCACGCCGCTCAGTAAAATGGTTCAGCCGGATGTCGCGATCATCACGACAGTGGAACCAGTTCACCTGGCAAACTTCGACAGTGTTGAAGGCATTGCGGATGCCAAGGCAGAGATTTTCGATGGGCTGCAGCCCGGGGGTACGGCCATTCTGAACGCGGACAACCCTCATTTCGATCGGTTGCGGTCGAGGGCTCAGGCGGCGGGCGCCGGTGACATCATTTCTTTTGGAACATCTGACAAAGCGGACGCCCGGCTGGAAAAGGTCGCGTTGCACCCTTCCTGTTCCTGTATCTCTGCGTCCATCTGCGGCCAGGCCATTACCTACAAGCTCGGCGTTCCGGGCGAGCACCACGTTATGAATTCGCTCGCAATCCTGGCGGCCATTCATGCGTTGGGCGCGGACCTAGCGCTGGCGGCAATGGCGCTTGCGACACTCAACGCGCCGAAGGGCCGGGGCGAGCGTCATCTTGTGCGGGCGGAGGGTCTGCAGTTTGTGGTTGTGGATGAGAGCTACAACGCGAACCCTGCTTCCATGAGGGCTGCGATTTCCACGCTTGGCGCCTCGGACGTTAAGGGGGGCGGGCGACGTATCGCTGTGCTGGGCGATATGTTGGAGCTAGGCGAGGATGAGGTGCCGATGCATCGCGGGCTCGCGGGACCGCTTGGCGAGGCTCACATAGACAGAGTCTACGCCTGTGGGCCGGTGATGAAGAATTTGTATGACGATCTGCCTGCCGACCAAAAAGCAGGCTATGCAGAAGGATCTGAAGCGCTACTTGAGCAACTCACCTCAGAATTGGGGGAGGGTGATGTTGTGATGGTCAAAGGGTCGCTCGGATCGCGAATGGGGCTGATTGTGGATGGGCTTCTTGCTCTTCACAATGAAGAAGATGTGCCGTCTGGCGCAGGGGATTGAGAAATGCTGTTTGATCTATTGGTGCAATATGCCGATCAGGTGCCGGGACTGAATGTCTTTCGTTACATCACGTTCCGGACAGGCGGTGCGACGGTGACGGCGCTCCTGATTTCTTTCCTTTTTGGCCCCGCGGTTATTCGCGCTCTTCGCGCACGGCAATCACAAGGTCAGCCTATTCGGGAAGATGGTCCGGAAGGACATTTGCTCACCAAAAAAGGTACGCCCACCATGGGAGGTTTTTTGATCCTTCTGGGGCTCGTGCCGTCAGTTCTGCTCTGGGCTGATCTCAGCAATCCTTATGTCTGGATTGTGTTGCTGGTGACCCTCGGCTTTGGTGCTATCGGGTTTGCAGATGATTTTCTAAAAGTCTCCAAGGCGTCGAGCGACGGTGTACCGGGGCGCCTGAAGCTGGTTCTGGAAACAATCATTGCAGGTATCGCTGTCTATGCATTGTTGAATGTGGCGCCGGAAGAACTGGCGACCTCTGTTGCGGTGCCGTTCCTCAAAGATGTTCTCATCCCCCTCGGTGGTTTCTTCTTTGTCTTTGCTGTTTTTGTCATTGTCGGCGCTTCGAACGCGGTCAATCTCACGGACGGGCTTGACGGTCTGGCCATTGTGCCGGTGATGATTGCAGCAGCAAGCTTCGGCTTTATCTCCTATCTCGTCGGCAATGCGGTTTTCTCCGATTATCTGCAGATACATTTCGTGCCAGGGACGGGCGAGCTTGCTGTTTTCTGTGGCGCTCTCTTGGGCGCGGGGCTTGGTTTCCTTTGGTATAACGCGCCCCCTGCGTCTGTCTTTATGGGAGACACAGGGTCCCTTGCATTGGGCGGGGCGTTGGGGTCGATCGCGGTTGTTGCTAAACACGAACTGGTCCTCGTCATCATTGGCGGCCTGTTTGTGCTGGAAGCGGTCTCCGTCATTGTCCAGGTTGCGAGCTTCAAGCTCACCGGCAAGCGTGTTTTCCGCATGGCGCCGCTCCATCACCATTTTGAGAAGAAGGGATGGGCGGAACCCACAATTGTCATTCGGTTTTGGATTATTTCGGGTGTGTTGGCGATGATCGGCCTGTCCACCCTGAAGTTGAGGTAGTGCAGGGGTGATCGCAGCGCGCGCATATAAAGACCGCAAGGTCGCCGTTTTTGGACTTGGAGCCTCCGGGTTCGCGGTGGCGCGCGCGCTTGTGGAAGGCGGTGCGCAGGTCACCGTCTGGGATGACGGTGACGCTCAGCGTGCGGCGGCGGAGGCGGCCGGTTTCGCCGTCGTGGATCCGCGCGCGGAGGGATTGGCAGGCTATGCGGCCCTCATATTGGCGCCCGGCATTCCGCTTACGCATCCACAGCCTCATGAAGTTGTTCTGCTTGCGCAGGAAGCGGGAGTTCCCGTTCTGGGAGATGTTGAGCTTTTCCACCATGAGGTGCGGGCGCTGAATCCGGACGCGAAGATCGTTGCGATTACGGGCACGAATGGAAAATCCACAACGACTGCTTTGATCGGGCACATGATCACGGCCAACGGACGGCGCGCGGAAGTTGGCGGCAATATCGGGAACTCGGTCTTTGAACTGGATCCGCCGCGGTCGGACACGGTCTATGTGATTGAAGTCTCCTCTTACCAGATTGATCTTGCTCCCACACTTCGTCCGGACATTGGTGTGCTACTCAACATCACGCCCGATCATATCGACCGGCACGGCACGCTTGAGCATTATGCGGCGGTGAAGGCGCGGCTCTTTCAGTTTCAAGGAGAGGCTGATACGGCGGTGGTCGGGATCGATGATGATTTGACATCGGAGATTTGCTCCGCTGTCTGTGGCAAAGGTGTGTCGACGCTGGTTCCCGTCTCAACCAGGAAGTCTCTTAGCCGGGGCGTCTGTGTTCTGGATGGGGTCCTCTATGACAGTGGGGCAGGCAATACGGACCGTATTGGCAGTTTGAAAGAACTGAAGACGCTTGCAGGCGATCATAATTGGCAAAATGCCGCCGCCGCTTATGCGGTTGGTCGTGCGCTTGGCTTTGCGCCGGAACGTATTATTCACTCCTTCAGGTCGTTCCCCGGGCTCGCTCACCGGATGGAGATTGTTGCGGAAACGAGCGGTGTTCTGTTCGTCAATGACAGCAAGGCCACGAATGCGGAGGCCGCTGCCAAAGCGGTGGGGGCCTATGAGAATGTCTATTGGATTGCAGGGGGCGTGCCCAAAGAAGGTGGCATTGAAAGCATGGCGCCTCTCTTCCCCAATGTGGAAAAAGCCTATCTGATCGGAGAGGCGGCAGAGGCCTTTAGTTCCACACTCGATGGCAGCGTTGATTGTCTCAGTGTCGGGTCTCTCGATACGGCTGTCGCTTCGGCAGTGCGCGATGCTATGAAAGCTGCGCGGAACGGCCAGCCTGCCGTTGTTCTTCTCTCACCAGCTTGTGCGTCCTTTGACCAGTTCAAGAATTTCGAAGCCCGCGGCGATGCCTTTCGCAGCATGGTGCATGCGGCGCTCAAGGCCGTGGGCAATGGAGGGGAAGCCGCATGATCCGTCTTTCCCGCGCGAACCGGTCAGCCTTGTCGGAATGGTGGTGGACCATCGACCGATTGACTGTGGTTGCGATCCTGGCACTGGTGGCACTCGGCATTATTCTGACGCTGGCGGCAAGCCCTGCCGTCGCCAACCGTCTGTCTCTCAACTCGTTTCATTTCGTCTACCGGCAGGCGGTTTTTCTGGTGCCAGCCCTGATCGTGATTTTCGGGATTTCTTTCTTCACGACGCGGCAGGTCCGGCGTTTGGCAGTTCTGGTCTTTTTCGGTGGTCTGGTGCTGATGGGGGCGACCCTTCTGATCGGACCGGAGATCAAGGGGGCGACCCGTTGGTTGCCCCTTGGCCGCTTTTCGCTGCAGCCATCTGAGTTTGTGAAACCCGCTTTTGTTGTTCTTGTCGCCTGGATGTTTGCTGAGGGCGCGCGCACCAAAGCGATGCCTGGCATGACACTCGCATTTGTTCTCTATGCGCTGTTTATCGGGCTTCTTGTGCTCCAGCCTGACTTTGGGCAGGCGACGCTCGTGACCCTGGTGTTTGGCGGTCTTCTGTTCATGGTCGGCATTTCCTGGTTCTGGATCATTGGTCTCGGGGCTGTCGGGCTTGGCGGTGCGATCGCCGCCTATCAACTGGTCCCGCACGTGGCGAGCCGGGTCGACCGGTTTATGGATCCGGCATCGGGCGACACGTATCAGATCGACAGAGCTATGGAAGCGGTACAGGCAGGTGGCTTTTTCGGACGGGGGCCGGGTGAGGGGGCTGTGAAGCTTATCCTGCCGGATGCTCATACGGACTTTATCTTTGCGGTCGCAGCGGAGGAATTCGGTGTGCTCGCGGGAGTGCTGATTATTGGGCTCTTCAGTTTCATCGTCATTCGCACGCTGCTTCGTGCTCTCGATGAAACCGATCTCTTCGTACAGCTGGCGGTATCGGGTCTCACCTTGTTGATTGGCGCGCAGGCTTTGATCAATCTGGCTGTTAATCTCAATCTCATGCCTGCCAAGGGTATGACGCTGCCCTTCATCTCTTATGGCGGCTCTTCGCTTCTGGCTCTTGCTCTCGCAACGGGCATGCTGCTTGCGCTCACACGCCGGCGGGTGCATGCGGGTGCTCACCCCTCTGAATGGAGGGCATACGCATGAGTGGTGCATCAGTAGCGCTCGCTGGTCCGGTGATGATCGCGGCAGGAGGCACCGGGGGACATCTGTTCCCGGGTCAGGCTCTGGCCCAGGAACTCAAACGGCGTGGCCATTCAATCGTTCTCATTACAGACGAGCGCGTACAACACTTCGATCGCCTGTTTCCCGGCGCGGACATTTTTTCTGTGCCGTCGGCAACAATCTCCGGGCCAGGCCTTGCGGGCGTATTTGCGTCGCTTGCCAAAATCATAAGCGGTACTAGCCAGTCTTTGGCGGTTATGTCTCGAGCCAAACCGTCTGTGGTGGTGGGTTTTGGTGGATACCCCACCTTGCCACCCATGCTCGCGGCCATTCTGCGCCGTGTTCCAACCATCGTGCATGAGCAGAATGCTGTTCTGGGCCGCGTGAACAAAGCGGTGACGCCCTTCGTTCACGCGATTGCCTCAACCTTTCCTTCGCCGAAATATCTGAAACCCCGCGCTTTGCCGAAGCTGCATGTGACAGGAAACCCTGTGCGTGATGCGGTGCTGGAACAGGCGCATGTGCCGTTCGATGAAATCGGGAACGGGCCTATTCGGCTTCTTGTCTTCGGCGGTAGTCAGGGTGCGCGGGTGATGAGCGATGTTGTGCCGGGTGCCCTGGCGCAGCTTCCTGCTGATGTACGAGCCCGCCTTGAGGTGACGCAGCAATGCCGGGAAGAAGATTTGGAACGGGTGAAGCGGTCTTACGCGGATGCTTCGATCTCCGCCAAGCTATCGGCCTTTTTTGATGACATGCCGAAGGTTATTGCGCAGTCCCATCTGATTATCGGACGTGCGGGTGCGTCGACAGTGAGTGAACTTGGCGTTATCGGCCGTCCCTCTATTCTTGTCCCGCTGCCCCATTCCCTTGATCAGGACCAGAAAGCCAACGCAGAGATCCTGTCACGGGCAGGTGCCTCCGTGATGATGGAGCAGGAGAGTTTCACATCTGAGGCGCTGTCAGCGACTCTGTCGTCGCTGTTCGCTGATGCCGACAAACTATCGGCAATGGCCGCCGCTGCGAAAGCAGAAGGCAAGCCACGCGCTGTTCAGACGCTCGCTGATCTGGTGGAGCGGGTGGCGCGCAAAGCGACCGGCAGCCTCCCATCGTCTAATGAACATCAACGTCTTTCGGCCCCTGATGGTGGGTCTGGGGGAACGAGCAAACCCCAGGAGAGTAAGTAATGAGACCTGCGCCGCTTGATATGGGTGTGATCCACTTTGTCGGCATTGGCGGCATCGGCATGAGTGGCATTGCTGAAGTCATGCACAATCTTGGCTATTCGGTGCAAGGGTCTGATGCGGCAGAAAGTGCCAATGTCAAACGTCTCCGCGACCTTGGGATCAAGGTGATGGTTGGCCAGGTCGCTGAAAACCTGGGCGATGCGGAAGTGCTGGTCGTCTCCTCCGCCATCAAGGCGGACAATCCGGAGCTTGTTGAGGCCCGGGCCCGCATGTTGCCGGTGGTGCGGCGAGCGGAAATGCTGGCAGAGCTGATGCGGCTCAAATCCTGTGTTGCGATTGGCGGGACCCACGGCAAGACCACAACGACGTCTCTTGTTGCCGCTCTTCTAGATGCGGGTGATATCGACCCGACTGTGATCAATGGTGGCATCATCAACGCCTATGGCACCAATGCCCGGCTCGGGGATGGCGAGTGGATGGTTGTCGAGGCGGATGAAAGCGACGGCACGTTCACCAAACTGCCCTCCACCATTGCGGTAGTCACCAATATTGATCCCGAACATCTCGACCACTACGGAAGCTTTGATGGTGTGCGGGATGCGTTTGTGCGCTTCATCGAGAATGTACCTTTCTACGGACTTGCCGTGCTGTGTATCGATCATCCGGAAGTTCAGGCCCTGATGGGGCGGGTGAGTGACCGCACATTGGTGACCTATGGCACCAGTCCGCAGGCGGATGTGCGTGCGTCTAACATTCGGATGGATGGCGCAGTTACCGTCTTTGACGTGACGCTCACAGACAGAAAGTCTGGTGATGCGACAAGCATTGACGGGCTGCGGCTCGCCATGCCCGGGCATCACAATATGCTCAACGCTCTGGCGGCGGTTGCGGTGGCGCATCGCATGGGCCTATCGGCTGAGGCTATTGCCAAAGGTCTTGCAGGTTTTGGGGGTGTGAAGCGGCGCTTCTCCCATGCGGGCACTTGGAACGGGGTGGAAATCTATGATGATTATGGTCATCACCCGGTAGAGATTTCAGCCGTGTTGCAGGCAGCGCGCTCGGCCAGTGAAGGCCGGATCATTGCTGTTGTTCAGCCGCACCGCTATACGCGGCTGCGTGATCTTTTTGATGAATTTTGTTCCTGCTTCAACGATGCAGACACGGTCATCGTGTCGCCGGTTTATGAGGCGGGCGAGGCCCCCATTGAGGGTATTAATCGCGACACAATGGTGCAGGGCCTTCAGGAACGCGGGCACAAGCACGCACTGCCCTTGGAGAGTGCGGATGCCTTGCCGGGTGTGATCGCAGAACTTGCCAAACCGGGCGACATGGTTGTGTGTCTGGGAGCGGGTAATATTACCCAATGGGCGAATGCGCTTCCCGGAAATCTCGAAAAGTTAGGCGGGGGCACATGAGTATGGTCGCAGATCACCTGATAGATGATTTGCCACAAGTGCGCGGGGAGTTGATCCCTGATGCTCCCATGGCACCGCTCACCTGGTTTCGCGTTGGCGGACCGGCGGAGGTTCTGTTCCGCCCGGCCGATGCAGACGACTTGGCGAGTTTTCTGAAAGGCTGTCCCCAAGAAGTGCCGGTGACCATTGTCGGTGTGGGTTCCAACCTTCTGGTCCGTGATGGCGGGGTGCCAGGCGTGGTCATTCGCATGGGTAAGCCTTTCATGGGCGTTGAGGTGCTTGGAGGACACCGGGTGCGGGCTGGCACGGCGGCGCTTGATATGGCGGTTGCGAGGACGGCTATGGAAGCGGGACTCGCCGGGCTTGAGTTTTTTCGGGGTATCCCTGGCTCCATTGGCGGGGCGCTTCGTATGAACGGCGGCGCTTACGAAAAAGAGACCAAGGATGTGCTGATTGAGGCTGAAGGTGTGACGCGCGCTGGCGACATTGTCACCTATTCGGTTGCGGATATGGGCTACAGCTACCGGCATTCCAGCGCTCCGGCGGATGTCTATTTTACGAGCGCTCTCTTTCAAGGCGTGCTTGGTGATAAGGCCGAGATTGAGCGCCGCATGAATGAGATCACAGAGCGGCGGGAAACCAGTCAGCCGATCCGAACACGCACAGGCGGCTCCACCTTCAAAAATCCGGACGGACATAAGAGCTGGCAATTGATTGATGCGGCTGGCTGCCGCGGTCTCAAGCGCGGTGGCGCCCAGGTCAGCGAAAAGCACTGCAATTTTTTGATCAATACAGGCGATGCGACCGCCAGCGATATTGAAGAACTCGGTGAAGAAGTCCGCGCTCGGGTTAAGGAAACGAGTGGTGTCACCCTTGATTGGGAGATCAGGCGCATCGGTAGGACACAGGACGAGGCATCTTCATGAGCGACTACAAACATATCGCTGTGATCAAGGGGGGCTGGTCGCCAGAACGAGAAGTAAGCCTTGTTTCGGGCCGTGATTGTGCCGCAGCGCTTCGTGAGGAAGGCTTTGAGGTCACTGAGATTGATGCAGGCCGAGATCTTGCGGAACAGCTGCTCAAGGTAAAGCCGGATGCGGTCTTCAACGCGCTCCACGGGCGGTGGGGCGAAGATGGGTGTGTCCAGGGGCTTCTGGAAGTGCTTGGTATTCCCTACACACATTCGGGCGTGCGCGCGTCTGCGGTGGCTATGGACAAAGAACAATCGAAGCATGTGTTTCGGGCGGCGGGACTTCCAGTTGCGGAGAGTAAGCTTGTAACCCGTGAAGAAGCGGCGCGTGGCCACGTTATGGAGACGCCTTACGTCATCAAACCCCATAACCAAGGGTCAAGTGTGGGTGTTTTCATTGTGCGGGAAGGGGAAAACCGCCCACCCGCAGAGCTTTCATCTTCGGATTGGGATCTTGGCGAGCTGGTGATGGCCGAACGTTACATCCCTGGTTTGGAACTCACCTGCGCGGTGATCGGAAACCGAGTCTTAAATGTCACAGAGATCACAGCAAACACAGCTTTCTACGACTATGACGCAAAATATTCGAGTGGTGGCTCGGTTCACGTAGTGCCTGCCCGAATCAGTTCGGATATAAATAAACGTGTTCAGGACGTGACACATGCGGCACATGATTCGCTTGGTTGCCGGGGGGTAACCAGGTCGGATTTCCGTTTCGATGAAAAGAAAGGGGAGCTCGTTCTGTTGGAGGTCAATACGCAGCCCGGCATGACGCCGACGTCGCTTGTTCCCGAACTCGCGGCGTATGAAGGAATGTCATATGGCGCGCTTGTCCGTTGGATGGTGGAGGACGCGTCATGCGACCGGTAAAGGAACAGAAAAGGCCTGCGCGCAAAGCTGCGCCGCGCCGTTCTGCGTCCGGTTCCCGGTCTGCTTCGGGGCGCGGGGCAAAAACCACGCGCCGAACGAGCGCGGTTGCACCTGGGCGCCGTCGCGCTAAATCCGATAAATCTTTTGGCCGCCGTGGTCAGCGGCCACCTGGTCGCCTGTCTCGTTTGGTAGAGGCTGTGCGCGAAGGTCGGCTCCCAAAATCACTCGTGGGTGGTGCTAGCGCTGTCTTTGTTGGCTCTGCCGTTCTTTATGGTTTGGCCGTTGGCGGGCATATCGCGGCGGCGGGCACTTACGTCGCCGATCAGGCCAGTGCATCTGTTGCCTGGGTGGGCTTTGGTGTTGATGAGGTGACCGTCACCGGTCGCGAGCGGACGACAAGAGCGGATGTCCTTGCAGCCCTTGAGGTGGAGCAGGGGCAGTTGATTTTTGCCGTCGATCTCGAGCATGCACGCGAAAACCTGCTGGGCCTTGACTGGATCGCGGATGCGACAGTGACGCGGATTTTACCTGACCGGGTGCATGTGGAGCTTGTTGAACGTCGCCCCTTTGCTGTCTGGCAGCGCGGCGGACGGCTGGCTGTGATTGATGCCCAAGGCCGCCCGATTACGGAAAATGGGGTCGAAGGCTATGGCCACCTGCCATTGGTGGTTGGCCACGGGGCTGCGCGAGAGGCTGAGAGCTTTACGCAGCTGGTTGCTGCCTGGCCTGAGCTTCAGGCCCGGGTGCGCGCCTATGTGCGGGTTGGTGATCGGCGGTGGAACCTGCGTCTGGAAAATGGTGTCGATGTGATGTTGCCGGAAGTGGGTGTAAGCGAGGCTCTTGCGGAGCTTGTTGCTATTGATGAAGCCCAACGGGTGCTGGCGCGGGACATTGAAGCGATTGATGTGCGCTTGCCCGACCGGTTTACGGTTCGTTTGAGTCCAGATGCTGCGGCGCGGCGCGATGCTGTGACACAAGGCTGGGGCCGTCCTTCACAAGAGGACGACACATGAATATGGGGCTTGGAGCAAAAGGATTGCAGGGTAAGCCGATCAGTGCCGGACGGCCTGGCATTGTCGCTGCTCTCGATGTCGGCTCGAGCAAGATTGCCTGCTTTATCGCCAAGATTGAGCCAGGCAAACTCGCCAACGGTTTGTCGCCCATGCGGATCATCGGCATTGGTCACCAGGTGTCACGCGGTGTGCGGGGCGGTGCCATCGTCGATATGGACGCAGCCGAAGAGGCCATCCGCGTAGCGGTTGATGCGGCCGAGCGTATGGCGGGCGCCACGGTGCGTGATGTGCTCGTAACGGTTGCCTGCGGAGAACCAAGAAGTCAGACCATTGCGGTGCAGGCGCCGATCCCGTCTCGCGAGGTGCAGGACGACGATCTCACGCGGCTCGTCGCCTTCGGTCAGAGCAAGTACATGCCGGAGGGCCGGGATGTGCTGCATGCCATTCCGATCAATTATTCTGTGGATGACAATCGCGGCATTCGCGACCCGCGTGGCATGTTCGGTGAAAAAGCCGGTGTCGAACTTCATATGGTGAGTGTTCAACACGGCCCTGTACGCAATCTGGAACTCTGTATCCAACGATGCCATCTGAATGTGGCGGGCATGGTGGCGGCACCTTATGCAAGTGGTCTTGCAGCGCTTGTTGAAGATGAAATGGATTTGGGCGTCACCGTGATCGACATGGGTGGCGGTACGACCTCTCTAGCGGTCTTCTTTGAAGGGCAGATGGTCTATTGCGACGCAATTCCTGTCGGTGGGCAACATATTACCAATGACATTGCGCGGGGTCTTTCCACCCCCATCGCACATGCCGAGCGTATGAAGACGCTCTATGGGTCTGCTCTCGCAAGTCCGTCGGATGAACGTGAGCTTATCGATGTGCCCCAGGTGGGCGAAACGGATCACGCGTCGGCCAATCATATTCCGCGGTCCATTCTGACGGGCATTATTCAGCCGCGTCTTGAAGAGACGCTGGAACTCGTGCGTGACCGTCTTGCCAAAAGCGGATTTGACCGTGTGGCGGGGCAGCGCGTCGTGCTTACCGGCGGTGGCGCTCAGTTGAGCGGCGCGCGTGAGCACACGGCACGTATTCTCAACAAACAAGTCCGGGTTGGACAACCTGTCCGATATATGGGCTTGGCAGAGGCAACAGGCGGACCGGCATTCTCAGCCGCCGCGGGCCTCGCATCCTATTCACAGTTGGCTCCGCTCACGATTAATTCGGATCCAGCTTTGGACGTTCCTGAAAATATCGGTCAATGGCGGCGCATTGGGCGATGGCTGAAGGAAAACTTTTGATGATCGGGCTTGGCAGCAGAGATAGCGACTTTGTGCTGTTTAAGCCGGCTTTGGCGGCGAGGTCGATCATCGGTGTGCTGGAAGATGCGGCAATTGACCAGCATGCCAACTGGAGCATTCCGCTCCAACAGAAATGGGCCAGGAGTAAGCCCGTTTCTTCGACCTCGATTACGACCCACGATTTGCTCCTAGGAGGCTTACATGAGCATCAATCTGACGGTTCCACAGGCAACTGAACTGAAACCGCGCATTACTGTTTTTGGCGTTGGCGGTGCTGGCGGCAATGCGGTCAACAATATGATCGATTCCGGACTCGAAGGTGTCGAGTTCGTTGTGGCGAATACGGACGCGCAATCCCTCACCATGTCTTCTGCCGAGCGGCGCATTCAGCTCGGCGCGGCGATTACGCAGGGTCTTGGCGCAGGCTCACGCCCGGAAGTCGGGTGTGCGGCGGCAGAAGAAGCGCTCGGCGAGATTTCCGAGAATCTTGAAGACAGCCACATGGTCTTCATCACTGCCGGCATGGGTGGCGGCACCGGCACCGGTGGTGCTCCGGTGATTGCCCGTACTGCTCGTGAGAAAGGCATTCTGACGGTCGGTGTGGTGACAAAACCGTTCCAGTTCGAAGGTGCGCGGCGTGCGCGTCTTGCGGAAGAGGGTATCAAAGAGCTTTCTCAGTTTGTTGATACGCTCATCATCATCCCGAACCAGAATCTGTTCCGTATTGCGAATGAGAGAACGACTTTTGCGGAAGCTTTCTCCATGGCGGATGAAGTTCTGCATTCCGGTGTGGCCGGGATCACAGACCTGATGGTCAAGCCTGGTCTGATCAATCTCGACTTTGCTGACGTTCGTACCGTGATGAACGAAATGGGCAAAGCCATGATGGGGACAGGCGAAGCGGAAGGCGAGAAGCGCGCTGTTGAGGCCGCGGAAGCAGCGATCTCCAACCCACTGCTTGACGAAGTCTCCATGAAGGGCGCACGGGGCGTTCTCATCAACATCACCGGCGGTATGGATCTTACGCTTTATGAAGTGGATGAGGCGGCAAACCGTATCCGCTCAGAAGTCGATCCAGATGCAAACATCATCGTTGGGTCGACATTCGATTCATCACTGGATGGTCGCATGCGGGTCTCTGTTGTGGCTACCGGTATTGATGTAGAGCAGGGGGAGCAGCCTGTTCCCGACACGGAAAAGGTGACGATGCTGCGCCCTGGACGGCGGATGTCCGGCGAAGAACTTCCAGCGGAAGCAGAAGTTGAAGTGCCTGCAGAAGTGGTTGCTGAAGTGCAGCCTGAGGAAACACCGGAGCCTGCAGCGGCACCGGCTGAGGCTGAACTCGCTCTTGAAGCGCCGTTGCCAGCGGATTTTGATCCGGCGGCTTATGAGGCGGAAGTTATCATTCCGAGCCAAGAACCGGTTGCTGAGCCAGAACAGGCGCAGGCGAGTCTTTCTGCCGAGCCGGAGCCAAACCGTCCGTTTATTCCGGCCGGCCTTAACAGGGTCGAGGCGCGCTCAAGCGAGTTGCCTTCGTTCCTGGGTGCACGTCCGGAACCTGTGGCACGCCAGGCGCCGCCGGCGCGCGGCCCCTCTCTGTTTGAGCGGCTGACAGGCCGGTCGAAAGCGGCGCCCGAGCCCCGACAGACTCCGGTTGTCCCGCGTGAAGCGGTTCAGCCAGCGCAGGCAGCACCAACACCGCCCGCAACTCAGCAGGCGGCTGTACCGGAACCGCAACCGGCGCCGCCAGCTGCTCAGAAGGAGGCTGCGCCGCAGCCAAAGGCGGATGATGGGATGGTTGCGTCGTCGTTTGAGGAGGATCAGCTGGAGATCCCTACCTTCCTGCGCCGTCAGGCCAACTAGCAGCCCGGTCGGCGGCTAAGAAACAATGGGGTCCGGCGCTTGTCGTTGGGCCCTATTTTCTTCATATTTTTCAGTACCTTAGAAGAATTTCCCATACGTAACAAACTGTAAGAAAGAGTTATTTGAGAAGGGTTCTCGGCTTTTGTAGAACCATAGTCAGGCTGATCTGCTTGGGTCAGTCGCTGACATGCCGCGGGGGAGTGGCGTTCAGCTATCAGATAACCGCCCAGTAGGTTTGGGGCACACCGTCTAAACCAGTTTGTTTGGATGGTTCATGGGGAACGGACAGTGCGGAATACTGACCACGACACATTGGCTGAACCGGTGAATACTGGAGGCGGATCTACCGTTAACAGGTTGCGGCTGGCTCATTCCAGTGAGAAAGCCACTGTTGGACCAGATGTGGTCCGTCAGACGACAATCGCTCGACCGGTTTCGCTGGATGGAATTGGACTTCATAAGGGGTCCAATGTTCACCTTGAGTTGAGGCCTTCCGCTCCGAATACCGGAATTGTCTTTCGCCGTACGGACCTTGGGACCTCTGATCGGGATGTCACTGACATCCCTGCGTCCTACGACACCGTCGTGGATGCCACCATGTGCACAACAATCGGCAATTCATCCGGTGCTCGTGTCGCAACTATTGAACACTTGATGGCGGCGGTCTCTGCGCTTGAGATCGATAACCTCATTATTGAGGTCGATGCGGAAGAAGTCCCAGTTATGGACGGTAGTTCTGATGCATTCATTTCGCTCATAGAGAAGGCAGGTCAGAAGGTGCTGAACGCACCACGTCGCTTTATCCGTATTCTTAAGCCGATCTCGTTGGAAGACGGTCTGAAGAAAGCGACTTTGAGCCCAGCAGATGTTGGTTTCAGGATCAATCTTGATATTGATTTTGAAAACCCGGTGATCGGCAAACAAGAGCTTGACGTCTTAATCTGCGCAGAAACGTTCAAGAACGAAGTTTCATCCTCGAGAACCTTCGGTTTCCTCAAGGATGTCGAATTACTCTATTCTCTGGGCCTGGCAAATGGTGCGTCGCTTGACAATGCAGTCGTTCTGGACGGAGAAGAAGTGATGAACGAGGATGGGCTGAGGTGGCCTGACGAGTTTGTCCGCCATAAAGTGCTAGACGCGGTTGGTGATCTTTCATTGGCTGGAGCGCCAATTTTGGGATTGTTCAAGGCCAGTCGAACCGGGCATTCTTTCAACAATCAGATGCTCCATGCTCTTTTTGCGAATCCCGGTTCTTGGGAATATGTGACCTGCGATGAAGCGGTTAACGAGATGGACGAAGCACCGAGGATGATGGTCTCCGCCGATTGAGCCAGACCACCCAAACGTCGATAAATTAAAGAATTTGACCGGCTTGAGGTAAGCTCAAGCCGGTTTTTTGTCGCCGTAAAGGGAGTGGGCCCCCTATGGTAGGGCCTCAAGGATTGATATAGTGCCTGCTTTCCGGGGGAATCCGGTGAGGCAGGGTGTGCAGGAGCGATGGCTTGATGAGCAGAGGCAATGTGGCGGCAATGGTATCCAATCGATTGGGCAAGCTTCGGCTGGCGCCGCGGGCTATTCTGCTGAGCGCTGCATTGGTGCTGGGCGCTTGCTCCGGCGACGAAGATGCTGAAATTGTGTATGACGAGAGACCTGTCGAGCAGATCTACAACAAGGCATTGAATTTCCTTGAGGACAACAAGTTCCGTCAGGCAGCTGCGGAATTTGACGAGGTTGAGCGCCAGCATCCTTATTCGCAATGGGCCCGCCGCGCGATGCTGATGGCAGCTTACTGCTATTACCAGACAAATGACTACGACTCGGCGATTTTGAGCGCCCAGCGGTTTATCGCACTCCATCCAGGGAATAAAGACGCGGCTTATGCCTATTATCTGATGGGGATCAGCTATTACGAGCAGATTTCAGACGTCGGTCGAGATCAGGGGATGACTCGGAATGCGCTTGCAACACTGTCAGAAGTCGTTCGTCGTTTTCCTGAAACGGAATATGCTCGCGATGCCCTGCTGAAAATTGACCTTACTTTTGACCACCTAGCTGGCAAAGAGATGGAAATCGGGCGCTACTATCTAAATCAGCACTCTTACGTGGCGGCGATAAACCGATTCCGGTCCGTCATTGTGAGCTACCAGACAACGACCCATGCGCCTGAGGCTCTGCACCGGCTGACGGAGTCCTATCTGTCGCTGGGAGTTGTGACCGAGGCGCAGACGGCGGCGGCGATCCTTGGACATAACTTCCCAGGAAGCGATTGGTACGAAGACAGCTATGCACTGCTGTCTGGAAACGATCTTGAACCTAAAGAAAATCAAGATTCATGGATCAGCAAAGCCTGGAAGTCCGTTTTCTAGGAGCGCTTTATGCTTTCCGCGCTTTCAATTCGTGACATTGTTCTGATCGACAAACTCAACCTGCCTCTGGAGAGTGGCCTGTGCACGCTTACCGGCGAAACGGGGGCGGGCAAGTCCATCCTTCTGGATGCGCTGGGGCTGGCCACCGGAGGCCGCGCGGATGGCGGACTGGTGGCACAGGGGGCGGACAAAGGGTCGGTCACGGCGGTTTTTGATCTCGATCCGAAGCATCCCGCCTTCGCGCTTCTTTCTGAAAATGACATTGAAGCGGATGAAGGCATTATCCTCCGGCGCGTCCAGACCAAGGACGGGCGGACGCGCGCCTTTGTCAATGATCAATTGGTGAGTGTGGGACTGTTACGGACGATTGGCGACACGCTGATTGAGATTCATGGGCAGCATGATGAGCGGGGCCTGCTGGACGAAACCGGGCATAGAGCGCTGTTGGATGCCTATGGCGGTCTTGAGCGGCCGCTTCGTATGGTGCGTGAGACCTGGGTTTCTTTGACCGAAGCTCGCTCAGTGCTGGACGCGCATAGAGCAGCGCTTGCGAAGGCGGCTGCGGATCAGGACTTCCTGACCCACGCGGTGGCGGAGCTTGATGAGCTTGGCGCTGAAGAGGGTGAAGAAGAGAGCCTGGCAGCAGAGCGGACGCTGATGATGGCGTCTGAAAAGATTGCCGATGATGTAATCGAAGCCGAAGCAGCGCTCGCCGGTGACAAGGGACTGGAAGCGCGGATCAATTTGGCCCTTCGGCGACTGGAGCGCGCGAAGGAGCAGGCCGCCGGCCGGCTTGATGGCGTGATCGCGGCTCTTGACCGGACGTTGAATGAAGCAGCGGATGCACGCGACCAATTGGCGGAGGCGGTGCGCACGCTTGAGTTTGACCCCAACCGCTTGGATGCAGCCGAGACGCGGCTATTTGCGCTGAGAGCCGCCGCGCGGAAATATGATGTGTCTGTCGAAGCGCTGCCTGATCTTGCTGAGCGTATGCGCTCAGAATTGGAAGGCATTGAAGCGGGGGAGACGCGGACCGCCGAGTTGGAGAAAGCCCTCGCAGATGCTGAAAGCTCATATGCAGCAGCAGCCGGCGCCTTGTCTGATGGTCGCCTGAAGGCAGCTATCCGGTTGGACAAATCCGTCGCGAAAGAACTGGTGCCGCTCAAGCTCGACAAAGCGACGTTTCGGACGCAAGTTACCCAGGTCGATCTGGAGCATGCGGGGCCTGAGGGCATCGACAAGGTTGCTTTCCTGATCTCAACCAATCCGGGGGCGCCGCTCGGACCGCTTATCAAGATCGCCTCAGGCGGAGAATTATCGCGCTTTATTCTGGCCCTGAAAGTCTCGCTGGCCTCCACGAGTTCCGCCACCACACTGATATTCGATGAGGTGGATGCCGGTGTTGGTGGTGCGGTAGCGGAGGCTGTTGGCAAGCGCCTCGCTGAGCTTGCAAAATCGCTCCAGGTTTTGGTCGTGACCCACTCGCCGCAGGTTGCCGCCCGGGCGGGCAAACATTTCCTGATTAGCAAGGGGGGGAACGGCAAGGCGGCCAAGTCCGCACCGGTCGTGACACGTGTTGAGCCGTTGGATGACGGGTCCCGGCGCGAGGAAATCGCGCGCATGCTTTCCGGCGCCAAAGTGACGGAAGAAGCCCGTGCCGCTGCAGATCAGTTGATCGAAGGCACTCACTGATGGCTGGCAAGAAGGCCAAGGATGTGTCGTCGCTCAGCGAAAAAGAGGCGGCGAAGGAACTGGAGAAGCTGGCGCAGGCTATTGCGGAGCATGATCGTCTTTATCACCAGGAGGACAAGCCTACCGTCAGTGATGCGGAGTATGATGCGCTTCGCGCTCGTAACCTGGAAATTGAGACCGCGTTTCCCGACCTAGTGCGCCCTGACAGCCCGTCGCTCAGGGTCGGCGCGGCACCATCAGACAAGTTTGAGAAGGTCGAACATGAAGTCGCGATGTTGTCGCTTGGCAATGCGTTTTCCGATGAAGATGTGGTGGATTTCTGTCAACGGATCCGGCGTTTTCTCAATCTCGGTGACGAGGAGCTTGCGGTTACAGCAGAACCAAAGATTGATGGCCTCTCCGCGGCGCTCCGTTATGAAAAGGGCCAGCTGGTACAGGCGGCCACCCGCGGCGATGGCCGGGTGGGTGAAGACATCACGGCCAATGTGCGCACAATCAAAGATATTCCGCTGACCCTTAATGCGAAGACTGTACCCGATGTGATTGAGGTGCGCGGCGAGGTCTATATGAGCCATGCCGATTTCACCCGCCTGAATGACCGCCAGGTTGAAGACGGGAAGGATCCATTTGCCAACCCGCGAAATGCGGCTGCGGGGTCCCTCCGCCAGCTCGACTCGCGGATCACCGCAGCGCGTCCTCTTCGGTTTTTCGCCTATGCCTGGGGGGCGGCGAGTGCTTTGCCGGATGAAACACAGCTTGGTGTGGTCGCAGCATTCAAGAAGTGGGGTTTTGCAACCAATCCGTTGATGGCCCGATGCTCTACAGTTGATGATCTGCTGGAAACCTATCGAACCATCGAAGAACAGCGGGCGACGCTTGGTTATGACATTGATGGCGTTGTCTACAAGGTAGATCGGCTGGACTGGCAGGAACGATTGGGCTTTGTGTCGCGGAGCCCCAGATGGGCGATTGCGCATAAGTTCCCCGCGGAACAAGCCTCGACCCTTTTGGAAGGTATTGACATTCAGGTGGGCCGCACCGGCTCCCTCACGCCCGTCGCGCGTCTTGCACCTGTTACGGTTGGAGGTGTCGTTGTGTCTAACGCGACGCTTCACAATGAGGAAGAGCTTGCCCGCAAAGATGTGCGCGTCGGCGACACAGTGATTGTTCAGCGGGCGGGCGATGTGATCCCTCAAGTGGTTAGCGTTGTTCTTGAGAAACGCCCCAAAGGGGCGAAGCCATTTGACTATCCAACCATTTGTCCTGAATGCGGTAGCCACGCGGTCCGTGAGCTCAATGAGAAGACGGGCAAAGAAGATGTGGTGCGCCGCTGTACGGGCGGACTCATCTGCCCGGCGCAGAGCATTGAGCGCCTGAAGCACTTTGTCTCCCGAAATGCTCTCGATATTGAAGGTCTGGGCAATAAGCAGGTGGAAGCCTTCTACAAGGACGGTTTGATCAAAAGCCCGGCAGATATTTTCACGCTGCAGAAACGCGACAGCGAGAGCCTGAAAAAACTCAAAGATCGCGAAGGGTGGGGTGCCACGTCGGTCAAAAATCTCTTTGCCGCGATCGACGAACGGCGTGGCGTAGACTTCGACCGGCTGCTGTATGGACTAGGCATTCGTCATATTGGCGAGACGACAGCGCGGGTTCTGGCACGGACCTATCACGATTTGGACGCCTTCCTTACGGCGATGAAATCGATGACCAGTTCGGAGAGTGAGGCCTATCAGGATCTCATCGCCATTGACGGGATTGGGGAGACAGTGGCCGATGCGCTGATGGCCTTTTTCCAGGAGGTCCACAATATTGAAGCGATTGAGGCTCTTCGGGAGGCAGGGTTGAACCCGACGCCTCTTAAAGCGCAGGACACAGGCTCGCCGGTGGCGGGGAAGACGGTGGTGTTTACCGGGTCGCTTGAAAAAATGACCCGCTCTGAGGCGAAGGCGCGGGCGGAAGGATTGGGCGCGAAAGTCTCCGGGTCTGTGTCGAAGAAGACAGATCTGCTGGTCGCAGGCCCTGGTGCCGGATCAAAGCTCAAGAAAGCAGAAGAGCTCGGTATTGAAACGCTGAGCGAAGATGAATGGCTTGCGCTCGTTGAGGGCGCTTGATCCCTTTCCTAGATTGTGCGTGTGGCTGATTTGAGCCAGGTTTTTTCTTCTTCATTGAGCGCGCCGCTCACCTTGTCCCAGACATCTGCATGGTAGCTGTTGAGCCAGTCCTTTTCGCCGTCTGTCAGAAGACTGACCTCGACAAGGGAGAGATCGATGGGGGCGAGGGTCACGGTTTCAAAGCCCATCATGTCGCGTTCACCGCCCTCAATGGGGGCGGGCGGGGTGACCACGAGCAGGTTCTCAATGCGGATCCCGAAGGCATCGGTTTTGTAGTAGCCGGGTTCGTTGGAGACGATCATGCCGGGATCAAGCGGAACGTGGCCAGCCTTGGAAATGCGTTGCGGCCCTTCATGCACGGAGAGATATGATCCGACGCCATGGCCCGTGCCATGGTCAAAATCGAGACCGGCCTGCCAGAGCGCCATGCGGGCAAGGGCATCCAGTTGAGCGCCGGATGTGCCTTTGGGGAAGCGGGCGGCGGCGAGGCCAATATGGCCTTTCAGGACCCGGGTGAAGCGGTCCTTCATCTCCTCAGTCGGGGCGCCGATGGCGATGGTCCGCGTTACGTCTGTCGTGCCGTCCAGATATTGTGCGCCGGAGTCGACCAGATAAAGCTCTCCCTGACCCAGGACACGATCGGTGTCGGTGGTGACGCGATAATGCACGATGGCACCATTGGGCCCTGCGCCGGAAATTGTGTCGAAGCTCACTTCTTTCAGCGCGCCCGTTTCCTGGCGGAACTGTTCCAGCTGTTTGGCAGCGGAAATCTCTGTCACCGTGCCGCTTGGCGTCTCCCGCTCGAGCCAGGCGAGGAAGCGGCTCAATGCCTGGCCGTCGCGAATATGGGCGGTGCGGGTTCCCGCGACCTCGGTTTCGTTTTTCCGCGCCTTGGGAAGCTCGCAGAGATCAGCGCCCTGTTTGAGCGTAGCACCAGCGCTCGTTAGACGTGTCGCGACCCAGTCGCTGCAGGTGGCGGGATCAATCCGAACTTCGCGGCCCCAGGTGCCAAGCTTGTCGAGGGTCGGCCCCAGCTCTTCCGGCGAAAGCAGCGTGACGACATTTCCCAGATGGGCACGGGTTTCCGCTGAAATCTTCTCTTCGTGCACGAAGAGCTCTGCGTGTCCTTCTTCATAGACAATGGCAAACGAAAGCGGCAGGGGAGAGTGCGCGACATCGCCGCCGCGAATGTTGAACAGCCAGGCAATGCTATCCGGCATGGTGACAATCGTTGCGTCGGCATCCGATGATTGGAGCTCTGTTGTGATGGCGGAAAGCTTCTCCGCAGCAGGCGTTCCTGCATAGGCCAGGTCGTGCGGTTGAATGAGCGCCTTTGGTGCTTCTGGCTGATCGTCCCAGATGGCGTCCACGATATTGCCCTCGACGGGCACAAGCTCACCGCCGACCTTCTCTGCGGCCTGTTTTAACCGTTTGACGCCGTCCACGGTGTGGAGCCAGGGATCGTAAGCGAGCTTGGCGCCTGCCAGCAGGTTTTCCTCCACCCATTGAGCGGGGGGCGTGCCCATCAGAGACTGCGGTTCAAACACATCAATGTCGACCTGATAGCGCACCTGAAGGGTGTAGCGGCCATCGATGAAAATAGCTGCCTTGTCCTGCAGAACAATGGCGAGCCCTGCGGAACCGGAGAAGCCGGTGAGCCAGCGCAGACGTTCTGCATGCGGGGGCACATATTCCCCCTGATGCTCGTCGGCACGGGGGATAATGAAGCCATCAAGACCGCGGGCTTTCAGCTCAGCGCGGAGATTTTCGGCTCGACCGGCACCCAGGGTGGGGTCGGCCACATCGTCATAGGTCTGGAACATGGGCGCTATCTTACCGGTCTTGTGAGGGCCTTGGTAGGGGCTGTCCACTCAAAGACTTGTGGTCCACCAAGTGCTTGCTGGTTTGAGGTCGGCGGCCGCGAGGATGTCCGCTTTTGCACGATGGGCAATAGGCGAGACGGATAGACATTGAGTAGCTCCTTTCGCCTTTAAGAGGCTCAGCGCTTCCGTCAGCAATCTCTGCCCTACAGAGGACCAAAGGGCGTCTTCTGCAACGCAGAAATCGTCGATCATGTAGGTCAAACCTGGATCGTAGACCGGCGGGGCCGGTTGGGGAACGGCAATCAGAAAGCCGTTGGCGTGTTTACTCTCGGTGCTCACCAGAGCAATCACATCCTCACTTACGACTAAAGCGGAGTACCATTCATGGGTCAGGGACTCTGTATTCGTCGCAGGCCGCCACATTGTGGGCTGCCAGGCCTCGAGCCGTTGCCGTTCTGCCTGGATCAGGCGGGTCATTTGTGGAACATCATCAATCGTTGCCGGGCGGATTGTCATGGGAGCTCTGGGTGATGGGTTTCTGCAAATATCGTGGCCGATTATCTGCATCCTGTCATCCACGAAGGCGCAGGGTGACCCATTCGTCGATCCGCATTCTGTCCAGAAGGTAAAGACCCTGGCCACGGTAGGCCGATAGGACCATCTGCTCCTGTTCGTGGAGGATGCCGGAGAGGATCAGGGTGCCACCTGATGCCAGTTGCTGTTCAACGTCTGGTGCCATGTGTGCGAGGGGACCCGCTAGTATGTTCGCGATCAGGAGATCGTAAGGCCCGTGAGCTTTCAGCTCAGGATGATTGGTGCCTTTGGCGGTGATCGTTTGAATAAGGGGGTGGATTTTGTTCGCGCGGGCATTGTCGCGAGTCACCCGGGTGGCGATGGGGTCAATGTCGCTCGCGACAACCCGCTGACCTGTCAGTTTTGCCGCTGCGATGGCAAGCAAGCCGGTGCCGCACCCGAGGTCCAGAATCCGCGCAGGCTTTCGGTGTCTACATTCCAACTCAATGAATTTAAGGCAGCCGAGGGTGGTGCCGTGATGGCCTGTTCCAAAAGCTTCGCCCGCATCGACCAGAAGCGGAATGCGGGAGGCGGGACATTTGTCGGCATCATGAGCGCCATGGACGAAGAAGCGGTCGGTCTCGATGGGCGCCAGTCCTTCAAGTGATTTCGCGACCCAATTGATGTCCGGTAGCGCCTCGACGTTGACCGCTGGCAGCGTGAGGTCTAGATCTTCCGCCAGAGGACGGATAATGGTTTCGATCTGATGCGTATCTGGTTCGTCCTGATAATAGGCCTCGACAGACCAGGATACATGCTCTTCCACTTCAGCGGTCGCGACGGCCTGAGCGTCAGGATAAAAAGCGTCGGACAGTATTGTGGCAAACGCATCTGCATGGGCAATGGGCGCAACAAAACTGACTTTCCAGACGGTACTCACGACGCGCTCCCAGCAGGATAGAAGTCAGCCATGGCGTTCCACGAACGTGTCGATCACTTTTTTGCGACCTGAATGTTCGAAGTCGACGGTGAGTTTGTTGCCGTCAATCTCCGCCACATGACCGTAGCCGAATTTTTGATGGAAAATGCGTTCGCCCACTTCATAGCTGGACGCAGCCGGGTCGGACGTGGCCACCAATTCCGCATGTCCCTCAATATCCGGCGCGCGGGTTTTCATCGCGCCCGCGCGTGCGTTCGCCTGGGCGCGCTGCCATCCCGGCCCGCCATAATTGCTTTGCGAGAACTCATGGTCGAAACGGCTCTGGGAGTGGGAACCATATCCGCCAAAATTTGTGTCTCCCTCGACCACATCCACATGGTCTTTTGGCAGCTCATCCACAAAGCGCGAGGGAAGGGAGGACTGCCAGAGATTGTGGACGCGCCTGTTGGAGGCAAAGGAAATGCGGGCACTTTTCTTCGCGCGCGTGATGCCGACATAGGCAAGGCGGCGCTCTTCTTCGAGACCGGCCAATCCACTTTCGTCGAGCGAGCGCTGGTGGGGGAAAAGACCTTCCTCCCAGCCGGGCAGGAACACCGTGTCGAACTCTAGGCCTTTAGCGGAGTGGAGGGTCATGAGATTGACCTTATCGGCAGTATCCGCCTGCTCGATCTCCATCACGAGGGAGATATGTTCCAGATAGCCCGCCAGGTTCTCGAAGTGCTCCATGGAGCGGACAAGCTCTTTCAGATTGTCCAGGCGGCCTGGTGCATCGGCGGAGCGATCATTCTGCCACATCTCCGTGTAGCCGCTTTCATCGAGAATTGTCTCCGCAAGCTCGATATGTCCCATGCCAGGCATGAGCGCACGCCAGCGGTCCACCATCTCGATAAAGTCTTTGAGGTTCCGCCGGGCCGGTTGCCGGAGTTCTTCGGTTTCCGTCACCAAGCGCGCTGCGCGATAGAGGGATATGCCTTCCTGGCGGGCAACCTGATGCAGCGTCTGGAGAGCTTTGTCTCCCAGTCCGCGCTTCGGCTTGTTCATGATGCGCTCAAAGGCGAGATCATCATCCGGCTGAGCCACAAGGCGGAGGTAGGCATTGGCGTCACGCACTTCCATGCGTTCATAAAAGCGGGGGCCGCCGACGACCCGATAGGGCAGGCCCAGATTGATGAACCGGTCTTCAAACTCCCGCATCTGGAAGGAGGCACGCACGAGGATTGCCATCTCGCGGAGTAAGTGGCCTTCGCGTTGCAGCTGTTCAATGTCTTCGCCGATGACACGGGCTTCTTCCTCGCCATCCCAGAGGCCGCGCAGGGTGACCTTTTCGCCCTCGTTCATTTCCGTCCACAGGGTCTTTCCCAGCCGGTTCTCATTAGCGGTGATGAGACCTGACGCGGCGCCCAGAATATGCGGCGTGGAGCGATAATTCTGTTCCAGACGGATAACTTTGGCGCCGGGAAAATCCTGTTCGAAGCGCAGGATGTTGTCGACCTCTGCGCCCCGCCAGCCATAGATGGACTGGTCATCGTCGCCGACGCAGCAGATGTTTTTGTGTTTCTGGGCAAGCAGCCTGAGCCAAAGATATTGCGCGACGTTGGTGTCCTGATATTCGTCGACCAGCATGTATTTGAAACGGTCCTGATATTCGCTCAGGATTTCAGAGTTTTCCTGAAAGAGCCGAAGGCACTCGAGCAACAGATCCCCGAAATCGGCGGCGTTCAGAATCTTGAGACGTTCCTGATAGGTGGCATAGAGGCTGGCGCCCTTGCCATTGCCGAAATGTTCTGCATCGCCTGCGGGCACTTTGTCTGGTGTGAGGCCCCGGTTTTTCCAACTATCGATATGAGCGGCGAGTTGGCGCGCGGGCCAGCGCTTCTCATCAATGCCTTCCGCCCTGATCAGTTGCTTCAACAGGCGGAGTTGGTCATCCGTGTCCAGGATGGTGAAGTCCGAGCGGAGGCCCACAAGTTCGGCATGGCGTCTCAGGATTTTTGCGCCGATGGAGTGAAACGTGCCGAGCCAGGGCATGCCTTCCACGACACCGCCGATCAGCGTGCCGATCCGGTGCTGCATTTCCTTCGCCGCCTTATTGGTGAAGGTCACAGCCAGAATCTGGCCGGGCCAGGCTTTGCGCGTTGAGAGAGCGTGGGCAAGGCGGGTGGTGAGGACCCGTGTCTTGCCGGTTCCCGCGCCCGCAAGCACCAGCACGGGCCCATCGAGGGCTTCGATTGCCTCCTGCTGTGCTTCGTTCAGACCCCGAAGGTAAGGCGGGCGCATGCCGCCCATGGCCTGGGCGCTCAATGAGCGGGCCGTCTCCTCTTCCGGGATGTCTCCCAGATCAAATGGGTCCGAATCTGACATGATGGGCTCAAGATAAGCATTTCGGTGCGCGGGCACTAGGTGCCAAGGCAGATCAACACAAAATGAAATTCAGATTTTAGTGGTGTTCCTCGCGTGACGCGGCGATTAATCCGTCGGCAAGTGCCTTGAGGGCAGCTACGCGGGTGATCCGTCCCACCGCCAGGTCTCTTTTCCCCGGTTCGCAGACCGGAAGATGCTCCAGATCGTGGGCATCCATCAGATCCAGTGCCTGATTGAGGCGATCATACGGATAGATCCGGATCGACTCTGCAGTCGCATCCAGCAATCGTGGCGCATCTTCGGAATAGGGGTGCGCTTGGTCGAACCGGGTCATCACATCGCGGACATGAATGTTCATCATCACGCGGCGATGAGGACCATCGTGAATGTGGACGTCGCGTTGTTCCAGCTGCCAGTGGAAAAAGCTTTTGCCAATCGTTGCCTGGGTCAGCGCAGTGGCAATGGCGTTGGCGAGGAGGAGGGCGATGGTCACCTCATAGTCACCGGTCAGTTCGAACACGATGAGCGTTGTCGAGAGGGGCGCGCCCAGCACCGCGGCGGCAACAGCACCCATGCCGACAATGGCGTAGAGGCCATGAGCTGATGCCATACCAGGAAAGATGTATGCGGCGATAATGCCAAAGGCGCCGCCTGCCATGGCACCCAGGTAGAGCGAAGGTGAGAACACACCACCGCCAAAACGGCTTGCCAGCGTGACAGCGGTCGCGACGGTCTTAGCGATCAGGAGGGCGATTAGGAACGCGAAGGTATAGCTCTGCTTCAGGGCATTGTCGGTGGCTTCATAGCCGACACCCAGAACCTCGGGCACCATCAAGGCAATCAAGCCGACAATGAAGCCTCCCAAGATCGGTCGTACCCAGACCGGCATGTCGACGGCCCGGGCCACCTTGTCGGCATAGATGACAGAGGCCATGAAGCTGATGGCGACAAGGGCTGAGATCAGGCCCAGGAGCGCAAAGGCCGGGAACTCGAAATAGGAGGCGATGGAATAGTCCGGCAGGGTGAAGGCCGGAAAATCGCCCAGATGGAACCGCGCAACGGAGGTGGCTGCGACAGAGGCGATGGAGACCGGCACGAATGCCCTCAATGCGTAGTGTCCAAGGATGATCTCATGGGCGAAGAGCACACCGGCGATCGGCGCATTAAACGACGCAGTGACGGCGCCAGCGACGCCGCAGGCCAGCAGGATCCGGCCCCATTCCGGGTTGAACTTAAAACGCTCTGCGACATAAGCAGAGATCGTCGCACCAAGATGAACAGCCGGGCCTTCCCGTCCTGCGCTGGCGCCTCCGCCCAGTGAAATGGCGGTCAGGATCGACGAGTAGATGCCTGTTTTGAGGGGCATTCGGCCTGCTTTTAATGCGGCTGCCTCTATAACATCCGACACGCTTTCGGTCCGGTTCAGCGGCATCAGATATTTGATCCCGAGGCCTACAATCAGGCCCGCGCCGATTGGGCCTGCCATCAACAGCCACCAGGGGGCTGCGGCAGCGGCACTTGCGGTGCCTTCGTCAAATGTTCCGATCCAAACCCATTGCGCGCCGGCGATCGCCATGCGGAAAAGAATGGTGGCATAGGCGGCCGCGATGCCGAGTGCCGCGGCCAGCAGCCAACCGGTAAGGCTTCGTGACTCCCAAAACTCGCGCCAGTTCTCTTCAATGGGGCGGTCAATCACCGCTTCAAAGATTTTGGCGAGGAGTTTGACGAACTTGGATAGGAAAAGGTTCATTTGCAGCGGCCGATTGAACCCTCAGCGCAAACCCGTGTGCCGTCGGTCCATGTCGCTCCGGACAGATCAGCGTTCAGAAGGTCTGTCTGATCCAGTCGTGCGCCGGTAAAATTGGCCCCTCTCAGATTGGCTCGGAAAAGCCGGGTGCGCCGCAAGTTGCTGTTGGACAAGTCTGCCCCTTCAAGATTGGCCTTGGTCATGTCCGCTTTACGTAGGTTCGCGCCAACGAAACTTGCGCCCCTCAGTTCGGCGTCGACAAATTTTGCGTCCCGTGCATCGACATCATTGAAGATGGTGCGCGAGAGATCTGCTCTTTGCAGTCTTGTATCAACCAGTTTGGCACCTGTCAGGTCGCTGTCGGTAAAGGTGCTTTCTTCCAGAAAGCATCTCGACCAGTCGACACCGGGTGCCGGGACTGCGGAACAGTCCGCAAAAGCAAAAGCGGTCGTGGGGGAGCCCAGAAAAACCAGTGCGATGATGGCAAACAATTGGCGCATCAGGCAGATTGCTCCTTTTTACGCCGGATACCGATAACGCGTCCTGCCTGTTCCGGATATTCCAAAGACTTGTGGTCGGCCATGATGGCTTTGGCGACCTCTTGCACACTTTGAGGCA
The DNA here is from genome assembly GCA_965248405.1 of Parvibaculaceae bacterium. Lineage (GTDB taxonomy): Bacteria > Pseudomonadota > Alphaproteobacteria > Parvibaculales > Parvibaculaceae > Mf105b01. The sequence continues at coordinate 2,221,966 of OZ252104.1, read as the reverse complement.
TGGGGGCGGCGCGCCGTGACTTCATGTCCACATGGATGGCCATTTGTTCGGACGTGGCTGCCAGATAACCCTCCGTGCCATGATACATGCGACCAAAAAGATGTAGGCGCTTTTCATCCCAGTCCAGTAGCTGATAGGTGACCCGCACAGGCTCGCCTTCGCTCAGTTCATCAAGATAGGTGACGTGGATTTCCGCCGTGAAGCAGGAGCCCTCGCCTTGCTTGGTATATTCCCAGCCAATGCCCAGCTCGTTGAAGAGAGCGTCCAGGCTCTCGTCAAACAGGAGGTTGTAATAGGCCATGTTCATATGGCCGTTCAGGTCTATCCAGTCGCTTTCCACTTTCCGCAAAGGGGCTTCAAAGGGTTCTGAATAGGGACCTGGCATCGAAAACTCCTCACTGGGCGTTCTTATGGATATCGCACCCCATATGTGGGGTTTTCTTTGATCATAGCCTGAGTGCTGGGCCTTGCCAAAGGCCGGGGCAAATCTGATTGTCTGCGGAAATCATGCTAGGCTTTGCCCATGGACAATGTATCGACCATTGATGCTGACCCGGACCGGCTGTCCGGTGTGGTGTCTCGATTGCAGCGCCTCATCGGGGACCGTCTTCAGTTGAGCGCTGCCGTGCGGGACGCCCATGGTCATGACGAAAGCTGGCACGAGACCCATGCGCCGGACGCTGTCGCCTTCGCTGCCTCGACAGAGGAGGTGGCCCAGATTGCCCGGATCTGTGCAACTGCGCAGGTACCTGTTATTGCGTTCGGCACGGGCACGTCGCTGGAGGGGCAGGTGAGCGCCGTCTCAGGTGGGATCACCATTGATCTCTCTCAGATGAATGAGGTGCTCGAGGTCCATGCGGAGGATCTCGATTGCCGTGTCCAAGCGGGGGTGACCCGTAAGCAGCTCAACTCCTACCTACGTGATACGGGCCTCTTTTTCCCAATTGATCCAGGGGCAGATGCGAGTCTTGGTGGCATGGCCGCGACGCGGGCCTCGGGTACCAATGCGGTGCGGTATGGCACGATGAGAGACAGTGTCTTGAGTGTCACGGCCGTGTTGGCCACCGGTGAAATTGTGACCACCGGCGGCAGAGCTCGTAAATCTGCTGCAGGGTATGATCTGACACGGTTGCTTGTGGGTTCAGAAGGCACGTTGGGGATTATCACGGAGCTCACATTGCGCCTTCAGGGCATTCCGGAAGCGATTGCGGGGGGGATCTGTCCGTTCGAAAGTCTGGATGGGGCCATTAATGCCGTGATTGAAACCATACAGTCCGGTTTACCCGTCGCACGGATAGAGGTGTTGGACGAGGTGCAGGTTGCCGCGTGCAATGCCTATTCGGGCTTGGATCTGCCGCAGAGCCCCATGCTGTTTCTGGAATTTCATGGCACGGAGGCAAGTGTTAAAGAGCAGTCAGAACGTTTTGCAGCAATTGCATCGGGCCATCAGGGCGGAAGCTTCACCTGGACCATTCAGGCGGAAGAACGGACCCGCCTCTGGGAGGCGCGACACAATGCCTATTATGCGTCTCTCGCACTTGAGCCTGGAAAAAAGGGCATGACGACGGATGTCTGTGTACCGATTTCCAACCTCGCGCGCTGTCTTCGGGAGACCAAAGCAGATCTGGATGCGTCGTTTCTCACCGCGCCAATTGTCGGGCATGTGGGGGATGGCAATTTTCACACGATCATGCTGATCGATCCGGACAATCGGCGTGATATGGCGGAAGCTCGAAGGCTCCATGACCGAATGGTGCGCCGGGCACTGGCGTTGGAGGGAACCTGCACCGGCGAACATGGGATTGGCCTCGGCAAGATGGCCTTCCTGGAGGAAGAGGTAGGGCAGGGTGTGGATATGATGCGGACCATCAAGCGTGCCCTCGACCCTCAGAACATTCTAAACCCCGGCAAGATTGTGTCACTCTGATCTCACGTCCGGATTTTCGGTACCCCTATTTTGGGTGCGTTGCCGGGTTTCGCGCGAGTGTTCTCAGGATTTTTCGTTTTGGACGCTCAAACCACGAATGAAGTTTTCACAGTGAAACTCGATTGCTGCATCCGGGTCGATGATTTCATCCGGGCCGACTGAATTCATCCAGATGCCCGTCATCAATATCGGGAACATGAAGGCCGCAGCTGCGGCTTTGACATCGCATTCACGAAACTCACCCTCTTCGATGCCCCTGCGGATGACCTGGCTTAGATTTTCCATGCCCCGCTTTGGGACTTCGGTCCTGTAATAGTCCGCGATTTCCGGAAAGCGCCGTGCCTCCGATGTGACGAGCTTAAGTATGGCGCCTTGCTCGGAATGGGCAAAGAGACGGCCGAGACCGTAAGCTTTCATTCTCAGGAAGTCGGAGGCCGGTCCGTCAAATTTCTCTGCTTGAGCAATGGTCTGGTCCAACAGGGGCACGACTTTTTCGCGGATTAGCGCGTAGAACAGGTCTTCCTTGCTTTCGAAATAGAGATAGATCGTGGCTTTGGACACGCCGGCTTTCTCGGCCACATCCTCAAGGCGGGTTGCTTCGAAGCCGCGGTCGCGGAAGAGCTCCACTGCGGCGCTCAAAATCTGGTTGGGTCTTTTATTGTTTCTCTTGATGGTTTTCGTGTCGGTCGTCGTCTCTACGAGCTTTAGATCCATGACGTTCTCCATCCAATCGATCTAATTCTGACTGGTCAGTCATAGTGAGTCAAAATGGGACGGGAGGGCATCTAAATCAAGTCTCCGGTCAGGTCTTCGATTTATGGGCTTCAGAGAGTATGGCGTCTCGGTCTCCATCCAGAGCCGGCGCCGCGGGGCGTTCTGAGGGGTCTGGGAAGGCTGAGAATTTGATCGGGTTCCCCGGCATTTTGATGGATCCGATATCCGGGTCTTGCGCCTGGATCACCATGTTGCGGGCGATGACCTGGGGGTCCTGCAGCACCTGCTCGACATTGTTAATGGGACCACTGGGGATGCCTGCTTCGTCAAGAATTGTGAGCCAATGCTCTGCGGGGTGCGATTTCAGCTTTTCTTCCATGGCTTCCGACAGCGCATCTACATTGTGTCGGCGCAGATCGTTATCGGCGAACCGGTCGTCATCAATGAGTTCCAGCGCGCCGATGGCTTTTGCCATACGGGCAAACAGAATGTCATTGCCAGCTGCGATAACAATATGGCGGTCAGCAGTCGCGAATGCCTGGAAAGGGGCGATCGAGGGATGTCTAGAGCCCAGCCGCCCAGGCACCTGGCCTGTTGCGAGATAGCGGGCAATACCGTTTTCAAGGATGGCCACCTGACAATCCAGCATGGCCACATCTATTCGGGTTGCTTCACCAGTTTTCTCGCGGTGGAAGAGGGCGGAGGCAACGCCGATGGCGGTGAACAGGCCGGCGCCGATATCGCCGATTGAGGAGCCCACACGGGTCGGCGGATCTCCCTCATGGCCGGTGAGGCTCATTATGCCGCCCATGGCCTGCACCACCATGTCATAAGCAGGCCGTCTGCTGTAGGGTCCGGTCTGCCCGAAACCACTCGCAGATGCCAGAATGAGGGAAGGGTACTTCTTGTGCAGGGTCTCCCAATCATATCCCATCTTATCGAATGTGCCGGGCCTATAGTTTTCCACGACGACATCGGCTGTTTCCAGAAGGGTTTCGAATGTCGCGCGGTCGTCCTCATCTTTAAGATTGAGGGCGATGGAGCGCTTTCCCCGGTTGAGCGACATGAAATAAGTCGATTTTTCTTCAATAAACGGACCGATATGTCGCGCATCGTCCCCCCGCTCGGGGACTTCGACCTTGATAACGTCTGCGCCAAAGTCCGCCAGTAGCATGGTGCAATAGGGGCCAGCCAGCACACGCGTGAGGTCGATGACTTTTAGACCTGCGAAAGGGCCGGCCGTGGGGGAGGGGTTTGAACTCATTCTTTGGGGTCCTGTTCTTTTTCAGGGTTCTGTCCTGGGGCTGGAAACAAGGGTTTTATCTTGTTTCCCTCATGTTGGTCTTGGTCGCGCTTCTGGCGCAACTTGTCGCGCATCTTTTCTGCTTTTGTCCGCCCGAACTTGGCTCTGTTCACAGCAGCCTGCTTTTCTTTAGCGGTCCGCTGATCCGCCTTCCTTTTCTTTTTGAGGTTTTTTCGCGCGGACCCGAAATCGACTATATTTTTTCCTTTGGAATCCATAGTTTGTCTACCAATCGGCTCTGCGGAACACTGGGGTTTGACCAGTGTCGTTGAGAGCAAAAATAAAGCAAGTAGGACACCGATTAATGACGGTGTTCTGGGGCGCGCGGAGCGGGCATTAGTGAATTCGGTTCTTTCTTATATAGCGGGCTTTGTGGTTCTGTTGTTGTTCGCTGCGCTGGTGGGGCCGAGCATTGTCGACTGGAATGCCTTTCGCGCAGAAATCGAGGCGCAGATTTCCGAGACGGTAGGGCGTGATGTCACCATTTCCGGAGACATTAACTTTGTTATCCTTCCGGCGCCACGCTTCAGCCTTGGTGAGTTGTCGATTGGCGGGGCTGAGGTGGATGTCCCTCTTGCCCATGTGGGCGTTCTTGAAGGTGAAGTGGCTCTCGCGCCCTTGTTGCGCGCAGAAGTCGACGTTGTGCGGGTCCGCGCTCGGGACTTCACCGCCAACATTCATCGGGACGAGAGTGGAAGACTGAACTGGGCCACTACCAGTGGCCCAGCTCTTGATGTCGCTATTGATCCTGAGGCTGTGAGCCTCGAGTCGATGTTGTTTGAGAACGGCGAAGTTTTGTTTCGCAATGATGTGTCGAATTCCACCGCGCGGCTTTCCAATATCAGCGGCGAGTTGGCTGCAACGTCTCTTGTCGGACCTTTGAAATTTGATGGCGGGTTCGAGTATGACAATGCGTCTTATGAATTGTCTTTTGGTGTAGGCGCATTCGGCGGCGACCGTGCCTTCCCGGTTAACATTGATCTCGCGGCACAAGACCACGGATGGACAAGTTCATTTTCGGGCCTGTCTACAGATGCGACTACATCTGCACGTCTTGATGGCAATTTTGATTTTCGCTTGGGGCAATCAGAACAGGATGGAGAGGTATCGTCATTCCTTCAGATGACAGCGGGTTTCGTCGGCAGCAGCGAGATCATCTCATTGCGTGACGTGGATCTGTCGATTGCAGGGGCTACCCTTAAGGGAGAGGCTGAAGTTAGTTTGGAGGATGGCGTAAATGTGACGGCCAGTCTTTCAGGGGCACGTCTCGCGGTCGACCGAATTCTGGCTGGCCTCAAAGAAGCTGAGATTCCTATCGAAGCGGCCCAAATCCCCGAATTTTTAACTGGTGCACTGGATCTGAGTGTTCTCGACTTAAGTTTCGGACCGGCTCATGCCTCCGGCGTGCGGTCGGCTTTGCGGCTGGAGAGCGGGACAGTGCGTGTTGAATCCTTGTCTGCTGAATTGCCTGGAGAGACCAGTGCACTGTTCAAAGGAACATTCGGTGTTGTGCAAGGCACGCCCCGTTTCGATGGTTCGGTGGAAGCAGATATCGGCGATGCATCCGCTTTTGCCCGCTGGGCTGGCGGTTTCGTCCACTCAGAAGCTCCCATTGAGGGCAGCGTTGACCGAACCTCTGTACCGGTTCGGCTTACGTCCGAGCTCGCTCTGCAACCAGCCCTCCTTCAGGCTTACTCCCTCTCGCTTCTTTCCGGCGATTTTGACGAAGAGAGGACTCCGGTCACGGGCGGGCTGTCATTGGCCCTGCGTGGCCGCCCAGCGGTAAGTGTCGAATTGCAGGGGCCGTCCATGGATGCTGGCTGGCTTGAGAGTTTCCTGGACCTCCAAAGCTTGAATGATGTTCTGGACCCATCCTCATTTGATGCCACTGTTATTCTCGGTTTTGAGACCCTCACTTTTTCAGAGGATGTTCTGACCGATGTCGATGTGTCGGCATCTCTCGCCGACGGCGTGCTGTCTGTCGAAAGATTTACAGCCACCTTGAATGGTGCTGACGAGGTTTCCGCAATGGGAACTGTTTCCAACATTGGACCGTTCGCGACAGGAGGGCTGGAGGGGACGATCAATACGGGGTTGGCGACATCTTTGGGCAGCATGCTTTTGCGGTCGGAGTTGCCATCCGTTGATGAGGGCACCCTCGGCTTTGAATTGCGGGGTGAGGACACTGAGGAAGGTCATCTTGCGACCTTGAACATGTCTGGTGAGGTGGATGGCTCAGCGATCTCTTTGACTGCCAATCAACGGCGTGACCGCTCCTCGGAGCAGGTAGAAAAACTCGACCTGATTTTCTCAATGGAAAACCCCAGCGCCCAAACAATGTTGGCCCAAACAGGTATTGAGCGTGACGAACTGGCTGCAGGAGCTGGGCGTGTTCGGCTTCAGGTGTCTGGTCGCCCGAATGAAGCACTCGATACAAGTCTGCGGCTGAGTGTTGGTGATTTTACCGGAGGCGTTACCGGGAAGACAGACTCCCTGTTTGATGCGCCGCAGTTCAAGGGTCGGTTTGAAGCCTCAGCGCCCACATTCGGCCTGGTACGTCAGGTTGCCGGTTGGCAAGGTGGTTTTGCTGATCTTGTCTCCGCGAATGCGCGGGATGGTGCATTTGTCGTGGGTGGCGGCCTTGAATGGTCGCAAGAGAGAATGGTTCTCAGTGAAGTTGAGGCCGTCGCGGGCGCCCTCAGAGCATCAGGTAGCGGCGCACTTGTGTTTGACGAAGCCGAGCCGGCCGTCGATGCCATCATCAGTCTTGGTGCAGTTGACCTCGATCCGGTTTTTGCAGCCGATGGAGACGACCCCTGGCCAGCAGAGCCGTTGAATTGGCGCCTGCTTGCTGAAGCCAAAGGGTCTCTCTCGCTCTCGGCGTCAAAAGCCACCGTCGCGGGTATCGTATTTGAAGATGTCGCCGCCAATGGAACGCTTGGCGATGGTGTTCTGTCATTGACGCCGATAACGACAGAGTTTGCAGGCGGGCGTTTGACAGCCGGTGCACGGATTGAAGGGGGCGAGGGCGTTCCCGGCCTGGGGCTGACGCTTGCCGCGGAAGATCTATCCGTGAGCCAGACATCTCAAATGCTGTTTGCTCGCGAGCTGGCGGAGGGTGAGGCGACAGCGAGTTTGCAGTTGGAAGGACGGGGCCGCAGTCTGCTCGGCATGGTGTCGACACTGACGGGTAAAGGCTCTCTGGCACTGACAGACGGGGCGCTTCATAGTCTTGATCTCGAAGCCTTTCGAACCGCCTTGGGTGGCCTTGCGGTGATGGATGATTTCGAGCCTGTCGCCGCGGTACATCTGAACGCCGGCCGCACACCCTTTAGTCAAATTGAGGGCGCTTTTTCGATTGAAGAAGGCCTTCTGACGTTTGAGCCGAGTGACATTGGCGTTGCTGGTGCGACGGATGTGGGGATCACAGCGTTGGCTGACTTCGTCCGGCTGGAAGCAGATATAGAGACTGATCTGGTTCTGTCAGGTGATAAACCCCTACCGCCTATGACCATGGTGCTTTCTGGGCCCTTCCCATCGCTGGAACGGCGGAACGATACGCTGGCTATTCAGCAGGCGGTGTCGCAGGCGCTGCTGGTGCGCGGCATTGAAGAAGCGGGGATTGAAGAGTTGCCAGGCGAGCTTCGCGATCTCATCGTCGGGCCCGAGGGCGGTGCAGAGCTGGATGTGCCTCTTGATGGTGTCCTTGAGACGCCCGGGCCCGAAGCGCCAACACCAGTGGCACGCCCGACAAACTAAGTCTCACACTCGCTGGCTTGCTGGCTTTTCAGTTGCTCGAGAATGAACACCCGAATGGCGCTGGTCAGTGACCCCGTTCCATCACGAGTGGAATCAATGCGCCGCACCAATTCGGTGACAGAGACTTTCTCCCGGCAGGCGATTTCTTTCAGTTCTGCCCAGAACGGTTGCTCCAGCGTGATGGAGGTGCGATGGCCGGATATCGTGATAGATCGCTTGATCTGGCCAGTCATGTGACCCTCTTTTATTTCGGTCCGATCATGTCTTCTGGACGTACGACGGCATCAAATTCCTCTTCTGTCACGTAGCCGCCGCCAACGGCTTCTTCACGGAGTGTCGTGCCGTTTTTGTGCGCGGTTTTCGCGATCTTTGCCGCATTGTCGTACCCGATCTTCGGCGCCAGGGCGGTGACGAGCATAAGGGAGCGTTCAAGGGCTGCCTTGATATTGTCTTCGCGGGCTTCAATGCCGACGACACAATTATCGGTAAAGCTCACGGCGGCGTCGCCCAGCAACTGCACTGATTGGAGGAAGTTGTAGGCCATCATCGGATTGTACACGTTGAGTTCGAAATGACCCTGGCTTCCTGCGAACGTCAAGGCTGCATTGTTCCCGGCGACGTGGGCGCATACCTGAGTCAGCGCTTCGCACTGAGTGGGGTTCACCTTGCCAGGCATAATGGATGAGCCGGGCTCATTTTCCGGCAGGGCCAGTTCGCCCAGGCCAGAGCGGGGCCCTGAGCCCAACAGGCGGATGTCGTTGGCGATTTTAAAGAGGGCGGCGCCGGCTGCGTTGATCGCGCCGTGTGAGAAGACCATTGCGTCATGAGCGGCAAGGCTCTCGAACTTGTTTGGGGCGGTAACAAATGGCAGGCCGGTAATGGAAGCGACATTCTCTGCGACTTTTTCGGCGAAACCGATGGGTGCGTTGAGGCCTGTACCAACGGCGGTGCCGCCCTGTGCCAGCTCAAGGAGACCGGGGAGGGTGAGTTCAATCCGTTCAATTGCCGATGCTACCTGGGCGGCATATCCGGAGAACTCCTGACCCAATGTCAGTGGTGTCGCGTCCTGGGTATGCGTCCGGCCGATCTTGATGATGTGCTCAAACGCCTTTTGTTTAGCGACGAGGGCCTCATGCAGATGTTTAAGAGACGGAATAAGCCCATGAACAATCCGTTCCGCGCAGGCAATGTGCATGGCTGTCGGATAGGTGTCATTTGACGACTGGCTCATGTTCACGTGGTCGTTGGGATGAACCGGGTCTTTGGTGCCCATGGTGCCGCCGAGGATTTCAATTGCCCGATTTGAAATCACTTCGTTGGAGTTCATGTTGGACTGGGTTCCAGACCCTGTCTGCCAGACCACAAGCGGAAAGTGATCGTTAAGCTTGCCGTCGATGACTTCCTGTGCGGCTTCGACCATGGCTTTGCCGACCGTCTCGTCGAGATTACCCAATGACATGTTGGCTTCCGCACAGGCGCGCTTGACGATCCCGAGCGCCCGGACAACGGAGACAGGCTGCTTTTCCCAGCCGATCTTGAAGTTGCCCAGTGAGCGCTGCGCCTGCGCACCCCAATATTTGTCTGATGGGACTTCAATTGGGCCAAAAGTATCGGTTTCTGTGCGTGTCTGGCTCATGAGGCGCTCTCCGGCTGTCGGGCGATAACTGGTTAGTGGGACGGCTGCCCCAGATGTCTTTCATGGGGGGGCTCCTTTAGCATGCCTTTGAAGGCACGCCAAATCCCACACATTAATGGAAAAAGGACGCTTAGCGGTCCTTGCGGAAGGCGTCGAGACTGACCACTTCGCCGCTATGGTCCTCGTCGCCCGGCTCCGACTTCTTTTCTGTCGCAGGGGCTTCGAAAGCATCCATTTGTGTTTCCGATGCTTCCTCACCGTCTGGCACGAATTGCAGACCGAACTGGACGCTGGGATCGAAGAAACCCACCAGAGCGGAGTAGGGCACGACGAGCCGTTCCGGTGTCTTGTCAAAAGACAGGCCGACTGAGAAACCGTCCTCTCCGACTTTCAGATCCCAGAACTGATGCTGGAGCACGATGGTCATCTCTTCCGGATATTGGCTTTTCAGACGATCTGAAATGTCGACGCCGGGTGCTTCCGTCTTGAAGGAAATATAGAAATGATGCTCACCCGGCAGGCCTTCTTTTGCCGCAACGTTAAGGGCATCGCGAACGACGGCAAGCAACGCTTTCTGCGTCAGCACATCATATCGCATTTGGTCTTCGGCCATTTGGGTCTCCTACTCAGTTGTGACCCATTCAATCAGCGATTCGAGAATGCGTCCAGTGCCGCGATTATGTCAGATCACCCTTGCGGCAGGAGATCACGCATAAGCCGGATCACGTTACCGCCCATCACTTTTTCGATTTCTGTTTCCGAGAAACCCTTGTTTCTCATTTCCTCGGTCAGAACGGCGATCTCTGACGTATCAAACCGAACGCTGGTTGCGCCGTCATAGTCCGATCCGAGAGCCACATGATCGACTCCCACAAGATCAATCGCATATCGAAGCGACTTGACGACGCCGGAGGGTGTGTGGTCGCAGACGGCACCTTCCCAATATCCCACGCCGATAAGGCCGCCTTTATCGGCAATCTCCTTCATCAGATTGTCTTCAAGATTGCGTCTGGAATGGCATGTGCCTTTGATGCCGGTATGAGACACGACAAAGGGCTTGGTCGCGATGTCCAGCACGTCGCGAACCACAGCAGGGGAGGAATGAGCCACATCAACAATGATCTCAAGCCGTTCCATCTCGCGGACGGCGTCTTTGCCGAAGTCCGTCAAACCTGCCTGGCTGATGCCATGAAGCGAGCCACCGAGCTTGTTGTCGAAGAAATGGTGCAGGCCCATCATGCGGTAGCCGAGCGTATGAAGTCGTTCGATATTGGCGAGTTCGCCTTCCAGGGCGTGGCTGCCCTCTGTCGCCAGCATTCCGCCGACCATGTTGCTGCCGTCTGCGCGGCTTGCAAGAACGGCTTCCAGATCTTCTTTGGTTTTGACGACTTTCAGAACGGACGGGTCACGTGCTTCGGCGGCAAGGAGCCGTTCTCCCTGATAATGAGCGCGTTCAAAGAGGCTGCCCCAGGTCCGCGGCGGCCAAAGCTGCGCCTGGGTGAGAAGGGTAATCCGGTCGCTGTCGCCTGTATTGCTCTCATAATTCTGGCCCGCGGGTGACTTGGTGACCACGGAGAATATCTGAAAGGCAACATTACCTTCCTGAAGACGCGGCACGTCGACATGCCCAGTAGAGGCTCTCGCCAGGGGGTCGCGTTCCCAAAGCAATGTGTCGGAGTGTAGATCTGCCACAATGAGCCGGTCGTGCACAGCTTGGGTCTCGTCTGAGATATTGTAAGGCTCGTGATCTTCGACAATGTTGGTACCGCCTTCGATCATGCCCGGCACCAGAAAGTAGAGTACCGCAAAGGCTGCTGCCAGCAAGCCTCCTAATCCGATCGCGAACTTCTTCAACATCCCTGTTCCCCCACGCTTTTCTTATCGTTGGGGCCAGCCTAGGCGGATGAGGGTGAAGGCTCAACCGGTTTGAACGTCGTGGGCGTACCAAGCTCGCCATTTCTCAACGAGCGCATGCGTGTCTCTGTCATTGGGATGGAAGGACGGGCGGTAATAGCTGAGCACACCGATCATCACATGGCGCCAGACACCTTCACGACCCCAGAGGTGGCGGAAAGAACGGCCCCAGGAACGCCAGTTGGTGAGTTCACCGGCTTGTTTCATCAGATAGATCTGATGCGCCAGTGCGGTCAGGTTGAAGCTCACCGTGGTCATTGTCATAGCAACAACCCGGCGCAGATAGCCCAGCGGGCCGGGGTTAACGGTTTTCAGCATGTCAAACGCGACCGCTTTGTGCTCTGACTCTTCCAGTGCATGCCACCGCCACAGGTTTGCAAACTGTGGATGCGCACCCTCCATGGTTTGCGGCGTTTCCAAGATCGCCTCGGCAAAGAGGGCGGTGTAATGCTCCAGGGCGCAGGTGATGGCGAGCTGTGTCTTCTTGGGGAGGTAGCGGCAGAGCTTGAGCCCTAGTGTGATGATCCGCTCCAGCTTTTCAGGGTTCAGTCCCTGTGCCGCCAGATATTGGTTGTACACAATGTGCTCGCGGGAGTGGATGGCTTCTTGTCCCGCAAAGCCGCGCACGTCTGATTTCAATTTGGGGTCGGTGATCTGGTCTGCAAAAGCGCGGACACTGTCGACAAAGAAGCGTTCGCCTTCCGGGAAGGTGAGAGAGAGGCCGTTGTAAAAGTGGGAGATGGCGGGGTCGCCGGAATGCCAGCTCACCGGCAGGTCATCTGAAAAAGCAAAACCTGGGTCGCGGGGAGTAATGGTCTGCGTACTGGACATCGGGTCTCCGTAGACGCTTCCGGGATATTTAAGTGGAGGCTTCTGTTGCCAGGTGCCTCCGAACCCCGCCTGCAAGTGCTAACCTACAGGGCTAGATTTGAAACAGTCGAACTGCTTACGCAGCTAGACGTGCCTCAGCGTAGTTGTCGTTTGCAACTATCAAACGGCCCGATAACGGCGGAACCATGCCGAGCGAAAGAAGATCCTTTACACCCTCGTCGATCCTATTTCGCCCCCATGAAAAACCCACGTTTACTGACTTCCAGATCGTGAGCTTTTGGTGGAGGCGCCGGGTACCGCCCCCGGGTCCGAATGGTTTATTACGAAATTCGTTTATCGCCATAGTCGGTTGCCCGACAGATCTAATATAGGGACTTAAAGGCGTGAATTAAAGGTGTATGACAGGATCTCAAGCGGGTTGGGAACCTCTCCCAGACCCCTTGTTTTTGGCTCTCACTCGCCGTTTTCGGACGCGGTCATTTTTTGCTCCTCGTTTCCACTGAACCAAGTTGTTACGTCCATTCGGACAGATCTGGTTTTGGAGGACGACATGATGACGGGTCTTGAAGCTGAGTTTCTTTTTCAAATGCGGGTCAAGCTTGCGCCGCCCCTGGAGAGCGGCACAACGCCCAATGGGCACCGGATGGTTTGCATCGGAACCTCTGGAACGATTGAAGGTCCGCGCATTCGGGGCGAGGTGCTCCCCTATTCAGGCGGAGATTGGGCAATGATCCGAGGCGACGGGTCCGGGGCTCTCGATGTGCGCCTAAGCCTCAGAACAGATGACGGCGCGATCATTCTCATGACCTATTTTGGCCGGATGGTTGCCTCTGACGAGAATTTTTCCTACGCGCTCGACTTTTCGAAGCCCGATGATCCGGCTGGAGCCGACAGATACTACTTCCGGACAAACCCGCTGTTCGAAACGGGAGATGTGCGCTACGCGTGGCTTAACCATATGGTCGCGGTCGGCAAAGGCCGGACCGGCGATGATGGGGTCGTCTACGACATTTACGAGGTGAAGTAGCGCACCTCCTAAGAGACCCTCCGGGAACGGCCCTCCCAATAGGGTTCCCGCAGATCTTTTTTGAGGACCTTGCCGCTCGCATTGCGGGGCAGCTCGTCCATGAAAGAGACTCTGCGCGGGATCTTGTATCCACCCAGTTTGGTGCGGCAGAAGTCGATGACCTCCTGTTCTGTAAGGCTCTCTCCTTCTTTCAGGACGAGGGTCGCCATGACATCTTCCCCGAATTTTTCACCGGGAATGCCAAAGACGGCGGCGTCAACGACAGCGGGGTGTTCAAAGAGGGCGTTTTCCACTTCGCGGGGATAGACGTTCTCACCACCGGAGACGATCATGTCTTTGATCCGGTCTTGAATATAGACATAGCCTTCTTCGTCCATGGAGGCCGCGTCGCCGGTATGCATCCATCCGTCACGTAGTGCTTCAGCGGTGGCTTCCTCCATGTTCCAGTAGCCCTGCATGATTTGCGGTCCGCGGCAGATGATTTCGCCAACCTCGCCCGTAGCCACGTCCTGATCGTTTTCATCGACCACGCGCACATGGGTGCCGGGGATGGCGCGCCCTGCGGCAAGCAGCAGTTCCGGCTTCTCTTTCAAAGCGCGGACATGGTCCTCGGCGTTCAGGTAAACGACCGACGATGTGGTCTCCGTCATGCCGAAGGCCTGATAGAAATCGCAATGGAATGTCTCCATGGCACCACGGAGTGTTTCTTCCGCGATGGGGGAGGCGCCATAGACCATGGCTTTCAGCGACGAGTAGTCCCGTTCTTTCACATCCGGCACCATGACAAGGCAGGCCTGGATCATGGCCGGAACAAGAACCGTTGTAGTGATCCCGTCATTGGCCAGGGCATCCACCACGTCACTGGGGACGAAATCTTCATGGATGACGACGCCTGCTCCAGAGTGAAGGCCGTGGAGAGAAACCATGGTGCCTGCAGCGTGATACATGGGCGCTGCGGTCAGGATTTTGTCCCCCAGCGTCAAACGTGCGCCGATGACATTCCGCATCTGTTCCAGGTTGGCGAGAATGTTGCCATGGGTGAGGATGGCGCCTTTCGGGCGCCCGGTCGTGCCGGATGTGTACATCTGATAGAGGGCACTGTCGGCGGTGACGCCGCGGTCCGCGATGTTGGCGCTGTCCTGAGCCGCTACCGCGTCGGCATAGTTTTCCCAGCCCGCGGGGGGTGCGACGTCAATGGCATAGCAGGTGCTCACTGTTTTCAGGTCGCCACGGACAGTATCCACAGCAGGGGCGAGGTCTTTATGGGCAAAGAGCAGTTTGGCGCCGGCATCATTGATGATGTAGGCCCACTCCGCCGGTGCCAGGCGGTAGTTTAATGGAACTGGAACAGCGCCTGCCTTGCCAGCGGCCTGATAGAGGATCGACATTTCCAGGGAATTTTTGGAGAGGTAGGCAAAGCGATCACCGACCTTAAGGCCTTGAGAAATCAGCAGATTGGCGAGCCGATTGGCTTCTTCATTGGCTTCCGCATAGGTCAATGTGCGGTTGCCGCAGCGGGCGTAGAACGCCTGCCCATGAATTCTGGCGTAATATTCAAAATTGTCCTGCAGGCGCATGAGCTTCCTCCCCAAGATGGTCCCAATTCCCCTAACGGCGATGGAGCCAATTAGAGCGAAGGGCGCGCGCTCTATCAAGAGAGATCAATGGCGAGTGGCGCGAATCGTGGAGCTTGCTAAGATGCTTCCAAGATTGAGGAAGAGGCTTCATGCAGCAATATCATGACCTGATGCGCCGGATTCGCGATACGGGCGCTGACAAAACCGACCGGACGGGCACGGGCACGCGCTCTGTTTTCGGCCACCAGATGCGTTTTGATCTGGCCGACGGCTTTCCCATGGTCACGACCAAGAAGCTGCACCTGAAGTCCATTGTGCATGAGCTGCTCTGGTTTATCGCGGGCGATACGAACATCGCTTATCTCAAAGCCAATGGGGTGAGTATCTGGGATGAGTGGGCGGATGAGAACGGGGATCTGGGGCCCGTCTATGGTCACCAGTGGCGCAGCTGGCCCACGCCGGACGGCGGCACGATCGACCAGATCAAAAACCTGATCCACCAGATTGAAACCAATCCGGATTCGCGGCGGTTGATCGTGTCGGCCTGGAACGTGGCGGATGTCGACAATATGGCACTGCCGCCGTGCCATTGCATGTTCCAGTTCTATGTGGCGGACGGCAAACTGTCCTGTCAGCTCTATCAACGCTCGGCCGATGTCTTCCTCGGCGTTCCGTTCAACATCGCGTCCTACGCGCTGCTTTTGCAGATGATGGCGCAGGTGACGGGGCTCGAAGCGGGGGAGTTCATTCACACGTTCGGGGATGCGCATCTCTATTCAAACCATCTGGAGCAGGCAGACCTGCAACTCTCTCGAGAGCCGCGGGCGCTTCCGCAGATGAAGATCAACCGGGAAGTGAAGAGCCTTTTCGATTTTACCTATGATGATTTCGAACTGGTGGGCTATGACCCGCATCCTCATATTGCGGCGCCTGTGGCGGTTTAAAACTGATGCATATCTGTCTTTTTGTGGCGATCGCCGAGAACGGCGTGATTGGCAAAGATAATGCCATGCCGTGGCGTTTGTCGGGTGACCTTCAATATCTAAAACGCATGACGATGGGGAAGCCGATCATTATGGGCCGGAAGACCTGGGAGAGTTTTCCAAGGCGCCCGCTGCCGGGCCGTCCCAATCTTGTGGTGACGCGCGATCCTAATTATGACGCCCCAGGCGGGGAAGTGTTCACCAGTGTGGAGGACGCGCTTGCCCGGGCCGGTGAGCTCTGTGGCGAGCTTGGTGTCGATGAGATTATGATCCTGGGCGGTGCGGAGATTTACGCCGCGACGCTGGACAGGGCGACACGCATTTATCTCACCGAGGTGCATGCCTCGCCCGATGGGGATACGACATTCCCAGACTTTGATCGCTCTGAATGGCGGGAGGTGCGCAATGTCCGCCAACCCCGCGATGCGCGGGACAGTGATGACTATTCCCTTCTGGTGCTTGAGCGCGCTTGAGAAAAATCAAGACGGAGGATCGGTTTTTGCGCAAGAATTGCGCAAATGGGCTCATCTAACTTGAGAGGAGTAGCGCAATGACCGATGGACTGAAGCTGACCGGGCAGTGCATGTGTGGTGCCGTCAAGTTTTCAGCGACTGCCGCGAAGCCGACTGTGGGCGTTTGCCACTGCGATATGTGTCGCCGCTGGGGGTCCGGCCCCTTTATGGAGGTGGATTGTCAGGAAGTGAATTTCGAGGGTGAAGACGCCATCAGCACCATCCGCTCGTCTGAGTGGGCTGAACGTGGCTTTTGTTCCAAATGCGGTTCAAGCCTTTTCTATCGCATTGTCGAGAGCAACGAATATCAGATGTCTGCTGGCCTGCTTGACGACACCTCAGAATTGCAAATGTCGTTGCAGGTTTTCACGGATGTCAAACCGGCTTTCTATGAGTTCTCCAACAAGACCGAGATGATGACAGAGGCAGAGGTCCTGGCTGCTTACGCGCCACCGCCGGACTGAGCAAAAGGCGTTTTTGCCACCTGTAAAGACGACATCCTTACCCTCTCATTACTGGTGTTGGTTCAGATGCCGCTAGCTGCCTGTTCCATCGCTGCCCGGTACCCCTCATCAATAGCCGCGTCCAAGTAGGCCCGACCACTCGCGTCAGAGTTAGCAATTGAGATGCGCCCGAACCGACTGCGTCCACGGTCAAACGGGGCATCACCCTCGTCATAGTCGGGATGGTCGAGCGGGTTAGGAGCCCATGCATAACCGTGAGACCAGCGATTGACGGTGATTGCGGCAATGTCCGCTGCGGGGTCGAACCCATGAGCGCCTAGCATTCCTGCCAGATGATCTCGCAACTCTCGTTCATAGTCCTCAAAACTTGTGTTGAGTAATTGGTGTCGGCCAGCCCGGCTTTGGTCGTCGGCAGGAAGGCCCGGAGATGTCGGGCAGTGGACCATATGGGCAATGATGGGGTCATCTGGCGATTGGGCATAAGTGTAGTCGCCGAGGCTCACAGGAAAGTCGAGAATGGCAAACTTGTGCCAGCGGCCTGGGCTCTGAACCAGCCCGACGCCAGCTTTCTTCCATGCGCGCCAGTTGTTGAAGGCGACGTTGGAATAGACAAGAGGCATTTTGACCAGCTTTGACTGAGCTTCCCTCTGCTCTTCAGGCATTGTGGGGCAGAGGTGTGGGATCGCCATATTGTAGCAAGCAAGAATGACGTGTTTGCTGCGCACCTGCTTTGCTTGACCGTTTTGTACATAGGCGATCGAGACTTTGTCCGCCGCAGTGGCATCACTCTCATGCTCCACATTCACCACGGTGCTGTTGAGGCGCAGACGAACCTGGGCGTCTGCTTTGTCGAGCTGACTGTAGTCAAATCGGCTCGTGACAATGTCGGTCATGCTGTTGCCGTCAGCGACATGGGGTATGAGTCGTCGAACTAGGAGCCGTGCGACGGAAGCATTGCCATCAGGAAAATGATGAATGTAAGGATCGGTCCCCCAGAGTTTAACAGCTGGCAACAACCAGCTTAAGGAACCAAGCGAGGTGGCATTTAGTCCTGGAAGGAAGGCTAGCAATGGCAGAGCCGGTGTTGCGTCGGTTCCATGGGCGAAGAGGGGCGTCATCATATCCCGAAAGAGCGCGATGGCATCCGGATGGGTGACGTTAAAATGTTTTCGCAGCAGATCTTCGTAAGAAATGGAGTTGAGATAGCCGGGCTCTGAGAAGACGGAATGATCCGGCAGGAGGTCCACGTCTGCCGTGTAAAGCCCCTCGACCTGTGCTTTGGCTTCCGGGGCGATGGGCATGTGTGCCAATGCCTCAACGGCGCTGGCGCCAGTCCCGCCACTTGCAAGCGGTATATAACCACTGTCATCGTCAAAGAAATTCTGTTTGACCAGTTTGTCTTCGCCAAACCGCGCATTGTTGAAGTGATAGGCACCGGCCAAACCGTTCCGCTTGTAAAAGTCATGATCGTAAGCGGTTTCGAACTCTTCAAGATCGATACGGAGGTCTGCGAGCAGGCCCGAAGCCTCATCGCTGAAACCAGAGGGTGTGTCGATGGTCTGGCTGCCACCGTGACCGAGGAGCAGGCGGCCGCCAACTCGAAACTCATTGCGTTTGGCGTGCCCTCCAAAATCGTCATGGTTTTCAATGATCAGAATTCGGGCGTCGGGTTTTTCTTTGAGGAAGAAATGCGCCGCGGAGAGGCCGCTCACGCCTGCGCCGACGATTACGAGGTCGTAAATAGTCCCGTCGTCATCCTTGATGGGGCCGAAGTCTGTTTTTTCGTCCCATGCCAGCTCATGCATGGTCTCAAAGGATCCTGCGTGGCTTCCTCTTAAACCAGAGCTCGCTGGCGGGTAGGGCTGATGGACAGTTTGTGATGCCTGTGCTCCCGAAACCGGGCATGCGGCAGAGGCTAAGGCGAGGGCACTTGCGCCATTCATGAAGTCGCGGCGCGAAATGGCACGGTCCATTCCGAGGTCTTTGTCTGAGCGTTTCATCTGTTTTGTCCCTCATCGAATCCAGTCAGCTTGTGTTTTTTATCATAAAGATGATAAAAAACACAAGCATTGGAAAACACGCTGAAATCAGCCACAAATGAGCGCATGGGCAGACCATCTAAGAAGACAGAACGGACAGACGAGATACTGGCAGCGTTTCAGCGGTGCGTGGTTGCTCAGGGGCTGGATGCTACGACTCTTGACGACGTGGCGCGTGAAGCGGGTATCCAGCGCGCGACGATCCGTCACTTTGTCGGAAACCGAGAGCGACTCATTCGCGCGGCGCTGGAAGCGATGATTGAGCGGTATATTGCGACTTATGATCAGCAGATAGGCGATGCAGACACGACGCCGGAAGACATTGTCGATTTCCTGTTCTCGACGGAGTATGCAGAAGGTACGTCAGATGATGACATGCTTCTGGACGCCCTTACGTCTGCTGCAATGTCGAATGCCGAATTGCGTGAGGCCTTGAGAGGTTTCTTTACCGAAATGCAGACCCGTGTTGCCAAAAAGATCGTCGGCGAGATTCCCGGGACAGGTTTGAGCGCTGCCCAAGATGTAGCCTATGTGTTGGTCACGCTCGCAGAAAAGAGTTCACAGTTTCAGTGTCTGGGATTGGCAAAGAGAGGTCACAGCGCGGCTCATCAAACTGCAAGGGGTCTGGTACAATCTCTGCGAGCCGCGCAACCGAGCTGATGTCGCGTAGGGCAATTGGTATAGCAGGAGATCGTTTATGGATTTCAAGACATTTAAGCTGACCCCGAAACCGAACCAGTTTCTGATTGCGCCTGAGGGCTATTGTCAAAATGCGAAACCTCACGCGACACCGAAGACCTATATTGTCGACCCGCAGAAACTCGAAGATGTTTTTGCAGATGTTGCTCTGGCGGAGCCAAGGGTGACGAGCAAGCCAGCTTATGATGGCCAACGGGAATTTGTGCAGCGGTCCGCGCTGATGCGTTTTCCGGATACGATCACTTTTGAAGCGATTGACTTAGGCGACGGGAGCTCGACTTTCGCCATCTACAGCCGATCGAAGGTCGGTCATTCTGATCTCGGGGTAAACAGAAAGCGTATTGAGACCTGGCTGAAGAAGCTCGATGCTGAGCTGACCTGATGCATAAAAACGAGTGTAGCTGCCATTGCGGCGCGGTTTCTGTCTGCTTTCAAACGACTGAACCGCTTTCTTCGATGCACCCGCGGGCGTGCCAGTGCGATCACTGCCGGATGCAGGGCGCGCGTTATATGTCCGATCCCGCTGGCCGGATTGAAATTCGCGCGAAGGATGCAGATGCCTTCATACGCTATCAGTTTGGCATGAAGACAGCAGACTTCTTATCCTGCAAGCAATGCGGTGTATTGATCGGGTCGGTCTGTAAGGCGGACGACGGCCTTCGCATGGTTGTGAATGCCAACCTGTTTCTGGATGCGGAGACCGGGGATAGTATGGCAACCGATTCATCCGGCGAGACACTAGATGAACGAAACAAGCGGCGCGAGGCGGCATGGACGCCCGTCGAACTGATTTACGAATGAGGGTCCGGGATTGGTCGGACTCTTTAACGGATAGTAAGAGCAAGGGGGCGTTTTATGGACGTTAGAGCGGCAGTGGCTTTCGAGGCGGGGAAGCCTCTTGAAATTGAGACCGTGCAACTCGAAGGCCCCCGCGCCGGGGAGGTGCTTGTCGAGATGAAGGCAACGGGCATCTGCCACACAGATGCCTTCACCTTGTCGGGCGATGACCCCGAAGGGCTCTTTCCCGCTATCCTCGGACATGAAGGGGCGGGGGTTGTTGTGGAAGTGGGGCCGGGTGTTACCTCGCTTGAGGTCGGCGATCATGTGATCCCGCTTTACACGCCGGAGTGCCGGGAGTGTGAGTATTGTCTCAATCCCAAAACCAATCTCTGCCAGTCGATCCGTGAAACCCAGGGGCAGGGTTTGATGCCCGATGGCTCCAGTCGCTTTTCCTACAAAGGTAAGCCGGTGCTGCACTATATGGGCTGTTCGACTTTCGCGAATTATTCAGTGGTGCCGGAAATAGCGCTTGCCAAAATTCGCAAAGACGCACCCTTCGACAAGGTCTGTTACATCGGGTGTGGCGTCACCACGGGCATTGGAGCGGTGGTCAACACCGCAAAGGTGGAGCCGGGGTCGACGGTCGTTGTGTTCGGACTGGGTGGTATCGGCCTCAACGTGATCCAGGGTGCGCGTATGGTGGGTGCCAAGCAGATCGTTGGGGTTGACCTCAATAATGACCGTAAGGCGCTGGGTGAGCAGTTCGGCATGACCCACTTCGTCAACCCGAAAGAGATCAAGGGGGACATCGTCGGTCACTTGGTTGAACTCACCGGCGGCGGGGCGGACTATTCGTTCGAATGTATTGGTAATGTCACGACCATGCGTCAGGCGCTTGAATGTGCCCATAAGGGGTGGGGCGAAAGCATCATCATTGGTGTCGCTGGTGCGGGTCAGGAAATCTCAACACGACCCTTCCAGCTGGTGACCGGGCGCAGCTGGCGCGGCACAGCCTTTGGTGGTGCTCGGGGCCGCACGGACGTTCCGTCAATCGTCGACTGGTACATGGATGGCAAGATCAATATCGACGATCTCATTACCCACACCATGCCGCTTGAAGACATCAATAAAGGGTTCGACCTGATGCATGAAGGCAAGTCGATCCGCTCAGTGGTGATCTATTGAGTTGACGACACTGTTCCACTGACAGACCCTCTCCCCATCAAAAAACAAACGACAGGGAGTGGTGTAATGCAGATGGAAGAGATTGCGAGTGGATTGGAGTTCCCGGAAGGCCCTATTGCGATGGCGGACGGCAGTGTGCTGCTTGTGGAAATCAAGCGGGGCACGCTGACTCGCGTGCAACCGGATGGCTCAACAGAAGTTGTGGCGGACCTGGGCGGCGGTCCCAACGGGGCGGCGATCGGTCCCGACGGGGCGGTCTACATTTGCAACAATGGGGGCTTTGAATGGCACGATGTGGACGGCCTTACGGTTCCTGGCGGTAAACCGGATGATTATTCAGGTGGCCGGATTGAGCGGGTGGATCTTGAGACAGGTGAGGTTACCGAACTCTACCGGGAGTGCGATGGCATTCCCCTCAACGGTCCCAATGACATTGTCTTCGACCGCCAGGGCGGCTTCTGGTTCACCGACCTTGGGAAAACCTATGGCCGGGTAAAGGATCTAGGGGCGCTCTATTATGCGCAACCGGATGGATCCTCGATCACGCAAGTTGTGTTTCCTATTGAGACACCAAATGGGGTCGGTCTGTCGCCGGATGAGAAGGTGGTCTATGTGGCGAGCACGGAGGCGGGACGCCTGTGGGCGTTTGATATTGAAAAGCCAGGTGCCATTATTTCTGCTGGTCCGCCCAACCACGGGCGCATGATCGGCAATCCGACAGGTCTCAACTATTTCGACAGCCTTGCGGTGGATGCAGACGGCAATGTCTGTGTGGCCACGATCTTCAATGGTGGCATCACGTCTATCTCCCCTGACGGTGCCATCGAACATTTCCCAACAGATGATTTCATCACGACGAATATCTGTTTCGGCGGAGAGGGTCTTAGGACAGCCTATCTGACGCTTTCCTCATCGGGTCGGTTAGTAAAGTGCACCTGGCCGCGGGCCGGGTTGCCGCTCAATTATCTCAATAGCTGACGCAATAGGACGTAGGCGGATTTTTTCTTCCCAAGCTGACAATGCCTATGCAAGCATTCAATCTTCAAACGAGGTGCGAGCATCAATGATCTTGGGAGGATAAGATGCGACTAGTGATCAGTCTGATGGTGGCCATGTTTGCAATGACCGGGGCGGCACTGGCCGACCCTTTTGCCAACTTCTATGGCAATACGGTGACAATCGAGAACGCGGAAGGATCGCGCTCTATCCTGATCAATGAGGACGGGACCTATGTGACCGTCTTTGGCGATGGTACGCGGGCAGACAGTACGTGGGCGATTGACGGGGAGACGGCGTGCTTTGAAGCGACGGACGCTCCGCAATATTGCGTGCCGGCTACATCCCGCACCGTGGGGGAGAGCTGGGAGCTTACGGCACCGGATGGCACGACGGAGAAAGCAACGCTCGTCGCTGGTAGGTGAGCAGACCGGCGGTGTGACAAAAAAGCGAAGGCCGGGTCTAATAGCCCGGCCTTTTTTGTTCTCTATTCAATGACGATTTTGGGCGCAGCCCGTTCGGATGATGCGCCGGTGAGGTTTGCAGCGATTTTGTCTGCGAGGTCGGCAAAAGGAGTTGCCTCCTCACTTTGAGGTGCTGTGGCGGTAATCGGTTTTCCCTCATCCAGGCCTTCGCGAATAGCGGGATAGATGGGTATCTCGCCAAGGAAGGGAACACCCAGTGCTTCCGCTGTGCGTCGGGCGCCGCCTTCGCCGAAGATGAATGTCTTTTCGCCGGACCCAGGGCTCACAAAATAAGCCATGTTCTCCACAATCCCGTAGACCGGCACGTGGGTCTTTTCAAACATGGCGATGCCGCGGCGGACGTCGGCCAGCGCCACTTCCTGTGGTGTGGAGACAATCACCGAGCCCGCAAGGGGGACTTTTTGCGCCATGGTCAGTTGCGCGTCGCCTGTGCCGGGGGGCATATCGACGACGAGCACGTCCAACTCGCCCCAGAGCACGTCGTTCATCATTTGCATGAGCGCCGATTGAACCATGGGACCGCGCCAGATCATCGCTGTGTCTTCATCGACCATGTAGCCGATGGACATGGTTTTGATGCCGTATTTTTCATGGGGGATCAGCTTTTTGCCGTCCGCCGTGTCCGGTTTTTCGGCGATGCCCATCATGCGCGGCACTGAGGGGCCGTAAATGTCAGCATCAAGAAGCCCGACTTTCAGCCCTCTGTTGCCTAAAGCGATTGCGAGGTTAATTGCGACGGTGGATTTCCCGACGCCGCCCTTACCGCTCGCGACTGCAATGATTTTCTTTACGCCTGGAATGTTGAGTTCTTGCGCGCGTGTGTCTTTTGGGGCGGGTTTTGTTGCCTTGTTTCCTGCTTGTGGCGCATTGCCGCTATGGGCGGTGAGAACTGCGGTCACTGAGAGCACACCCGGAACTTTGTAGACGGCGTCTTCGCAGGCCTTTCGGACTGGTTCCAGGGCGGGGCCGCGGGCGGGGTCAACTTCCAGTGAGAAGAGTACGTGGCCATCCTTGATGATAAGCCCCTGAACCATGTCTGCTGAGACCACATCCTTACCCAGTTCAGGGTCTTTCACGGTTGCGAGTGCGTCGAGGATGTTTGATTTGTCAGGTGTGGCCATTTTTGAGGCGTTCCATGTATTTCTTTGGCTCGGAAGGGTGGCGAAAAGAGCCCTTCGACCCAATTTACAAAGGGTGGCGCGCGTTGCGTCGCTTAAGTGAGTGTCATATAACGCCGAGGCGGTCGAATTACTATCAGATAGCGTGTGATGCGACGTCACAGCCGCTATGATGACAACAAGAATGACGACGGATTCGCATGTTTTGCGAGCGCGGCGGCGGTTAAATTTTACGAACAAAGGAAGTTCCATGCCCTGGAGCAATCAGAACGGTGACGGCAACGGCGGTTGGCAAGGTGGCGGCAATGGCGGTGGTCGAGGTCCTTGGGGTCAGCCCCCTTCGGGTGGCGGCGGTGGCGGTGGCCAACAGCCGCCTGACCTGGAAGAACTGATCCGCAAGGGGCAGGAACGTCTGCGCGACTTTATCCCGGGCGGCGGCGGTGGTGGTGGTGCCACCGGAACTGGCGCTGGTGGCAGTGCCGGCGTCTGGCTGGTGCTTGCGCTGGTGGTTCTCGGGCTTCTGGCTTACAGCTCGGTTTACCGGGTAAACACAGATGAGGAGGGGGTTGTTCTCCGCTTTGGGAAGTATGCCTACTCGCAACCTCCGGGACTTCATTTCAAACTTCCTTATCCGATTGAGACGGTCCTCACGCCACAGGTAACGGTCGTGAACACTGTTGACGTGGGCGGCAACGCTTCCGCTCAGTTTGCTAACCGGAACACCCGTACATCGCCCGCTCTCGGCAAAGAGGGCCTGATGCTGACGGGGGATGAAAACATCGTCGACATCAACTTCTCCGTTCTTTGGCGGATCGGCGATGCGGCTAACTATCTCTTTAATGTTGAAGACCCGCAGCGCACGGTCAAAGCCGTTGCTGAGAGTGTGATGCGTGAAGTGGTTGGCCAGTCGACCTTCCAGGTGCTGCAAACGTCTGGCCGGTTGCAGGCACAGGTGACAGTGCAGGAGCGCATGCAGGAAATTCTGGATGGCTATGGTGCCGGTATCACGGTGACTGAAGTGAAGCTTCAGAAAGTAGATCCACCGTCAGCGGTTATTGATGCCTTCCGGGACGTCCAGGCGGCGCGCGCCGACCAGGAACGGCTGCGAAACGAGGCTGAGGCCTATGCCAACACAGTCGTTCCAAAGGCTCGCGGTGAAGCGGAACAGCTGATCCAGGCCGCGAATGCTTATGAGGAACAGACCGTGGCGCAAGCTCAGGGTGAGTCTCAACGCTTTCTGTCGATCTACAACGAATATAAGGACGCGAAAGATGTGACGCGGGAACGCATGTTCCTGGAGACCATGGAGCGTGTTCTGGGAGACATGAACAAAGTTCTGATGGATCAAGGCGCCGGCGGTGCTGTTCCTTATCTTCCGCTCAACCAATTGTCGCCGGGTGCTGGCGCTCGCAATGAGGAGAATCGCTAATGAACCGGGCACTTGGACTAGGTGGTGCAATACTCCTGTTGGTGGGCGTGATCCTCGCCTATTCGACATTCTTTACAGTTCGGATGACCGAACAGGCCTTGGTGCTGCAGTTTGGTGATCCGCGGGTCGCCATAACGGAGCCTGGCCTTAACTGGAAGTTGCCGTTCATTCAGAACGTTGTCTATTTCGACAAACGTATTCTGAACCTCGACTCTCCAGAAGAAGAGATCATTGCGGGGGACCAGAAGCGTCTCGTTGTGGATGCCTTCGCGCGCTACAAGATCGTTGATCCTCTGAAGTTCTTCCAGTCCGTGCGGGATGTTGCACTGGCTGAGCGTCGTTTGAATCCGATCTTTGTGTCTTCGCTCAGAAACGTGCTTGGTGAGGAAAGCCTGGAAACGTTGGTCCGAGATGACCGGAGCGGCCTGATGGTGCGTATTAAAGACGAGTTCAACACAGCAAGTGCCAATTTGGGCATTGAAGTGGTGGATGTGCGGATCCGGCGTGCTGACTTGCCTGAAGCCAACAGTCAGGCGATTTATCGTCGGATGCAGACGGAACGTGAGCGGGAAGCCGCTGAACTTCGTGCCCAAGGGGCGGAGACTGCACAGCGTATCCGGTCCCGGGCGGACCGCGATGTGACGGTGCTGCTGGCTGAGGCACAGCGGGAGTCGGACACGATCCGCGGTAAGGGTGATGCGAAGCGAAATGAAATCTTCGCAGATGCCTATGGCAAGGACCCTGAGTTCTTTGCCTTCTATCGCTCCATGCTCGCCTATGAGCAGGGCCTGAGAGGTGACACAACAACAATGGTTCTGTCCCCTGAGAGCGACTTCTTCCGCTATTTCGGCGATCCAACTGGACGGGGTGGGCGCTAAACGCGCACTCCGCCAATGACGTTTAGGCGAGCTTGGAACCATTCATGGTGGATCTGATTACGGCGCTGGGCTTGGTGCTGGTTCTGGAAGGGCTCATCTATGCTGTGTTCCCGCGAGGCCTGAAGCAGATGATGGCCATGGCACAAACAACCCCCGATGAGACGCTGCGCCGCTTCGGGCTGGGCGCGCTGGCTCTCGGGGTTGTGATCGTCTGGCTGGTGCGTGGATGAGATTTGACGCTAATTGCGCCTCAATTCGTCCACAATCTCTGCCAAAATGCCATCATTCTTATCCCCAGGCCTGAAATGGGCTCTATTCTGGGAAAATTGGCTTTATTAACTCTGATTGAACGGGCTTTGGCCCATGTTCAGGCAGATTATGACTATTACGCCGCGGGTGGTTTGCACGCCTTAGCGGATCAGGAGTTGAAGTGACATGGCAGTGAGGGCCGAAAATACGATGGCGGGTCACGAACAAACCGTTCGACAATCCTGGGCTCGAGCCGTTTCTGCAGTAGTGTTTGCTCTCGCGCTGGCTCTGGTGCTGCAGCCCTTTGGTGTCACCCCGAGCTTTGCGCGCGGCGCGCCGGACAGTTTCGCGGATTTGGCTGAGCGTCTGTCGCCGGCGGTTGTGAATATCTCGACGTCGCAGACGGTTAGTGGCCGCAATACGCGCCAGCAGGTGCCTGGTCTGCCTGAAGGGTCACCGTTTGAGGACTTTTTTGAAGACTTTCTGGAGCGGCAGGGGCGTCAAGGCGCACCGCGCCGGGTGCAGTCCCTCGGATCAGGTTTTGTTATCGACCCCACCGGCTATGTGATTACGAACAATCATGTGATTGCAGAAGCTGATGAGATCAAAGTGATTTTCTCCGACGGTGAATCGCTGCCCGCAGAGCTGATTGGCCGCGACCCGAAAACGGACTTGGCTGTGCTCAAGGTGGAGCCAGAGGATGATCTGCCATATGTCTCTTTTGGTAAGTCCAGCGAAGCCCGCGTGGGCGACTGGGTGATGGCGATCGGTAACCCGTTTGGCCTTGGTGGCACGGTGACCGCGGGTATCATTTCCGCGATCAATCGCGACATTAATGCCGGTCCTTATGACGACTTCATTCAGACAGACGCGTCGATCAACCGGGGGAACTCCGGCGGTCCGCTCTTCAATATGGAAGGCGAAGTTGTTGGTGTGAACACGGCTATCATCTCGCCATCAGGTGGGTCCATCGGTATCGGCTTCTCCGTTCCTTCCGATACCGCGATCTCAGTCATCGAACAGTTGCGCGAGTTTGGTGAAACCCGCCGCGGCTGGCTGGGTGTTCGTATTCAGTCGGTGAATGAAGAGATCGCTGAAGGTCTCGGCATGGATGAGCCGAAAGGCGCTCTTGTTGCCGGCGTGAACCCCGATGGACCGGCACAAGCTGGTGGCGTGGAGCCAGGTGATGTGATCATCGAGTTTGATGGCAAGCCAGTGCCGGAAATGCGGGATCTGCCGAAGCTTGTCGCTGAGACGTCGATTGGCCGCACGGTTGATCTTCAGGTCATCCGCGACGGTAAAGAGCAGACATTGAGCGTCACCATTGAACGGTTGGATGAAACCGATACTGCAGATGCGAGCGGCGGCCGCAATGGCAAGGAAGACGACAAGGGAACCGCTGAGGTTCTGGGCCTCGGCCTTTCAAGCCTCACGTCAGCGACGCGCAGTCAATACAATGTGCCGGATGATGTCGAAGGTGTTGTTGTCACCTTCGTTGACCCGGCAAGTGCCGCTGCCGAGAAGGGCATTCGTCGGGGTGATGTGATTGTTGAAGTCGCTCAGAACGACGTGAGCAGCCCGTCTGATGTGAAGGATAGGGTTGAAGAGGAAAAAGCCTCGGGCCGTAAATCCGTCCTTCTGCTGCTGGCGACAAATGGCGATCTTCGCTTCGTCGCAGTGCGGATCAAAGAAGACGACTAACCTGCCAGCTCAGGCGGGATCAACGATCTCGTCTGACCGGTATCCCTGAATGTAGAGCAGGGCTGACAGGTCGCCGTGATTGATCTCCGCCGGGGCAGCGGCGGCCACCACCGGTTTCGCTCGGAAGGCGACGCCCAGACCCGCTTCTCCAATCATCCCCAGATCATTGGCACCGTCGCCGACTGCCATGGTTTCGAGTGGATCAAGCTGGAGTTCGGATGTGAGGGTCTTGAGTGCGGAGACCTTGGCCTCTCGACCGAGAATAGGGTCGGAGACTTCACCGGTAAGGGCACCGTTTTCCACCAGGAGTGTGTTCGCCTGATTGGACGTAAAGCCGACCGACTTGGCGACCCTCTCTGTGAAGAAGGTGAAACCACCTGACACTAGGGCGCAAGTGCCGCCATGTTTGTGCATGGTGGCGCAAAGCATCCGGCCGCCGGGTGTTTCCGTGATCTGGGTTTCATAGACCCTCTGCAGCTCACTCTCGGCGAGACCTTTCAGAAGGCTCACCCTCTCACGAAGGGCGGGCTCGAACTCCAGTTCGCCGCGCATGGCGCGCTCAGTAATGTCTGAAATAGCTTCCCGGATGCCCAAGGCATCGGCCAGTTCGTCGATACATTCCTGTTCGATGATGGTGCTGTCCATGTCGGCGACCAGCAGCATCTTGCGGCGGTGGGCCGTGGGTTGGAGCACAACATCAATCGTTACACTGCCCAGAGCGGCACGCGCCGTATCAAGAATTGATCGGGCCCCTGTCTCCAGATGCAGATCGCAGGCATGTCCAGCATTCAGCCAATCCGGTGTGTCGGCGGCATTCACTGCCTTAGAGACCGTGTCCACGTGATCTTGCGTGAGCTTGGTGCTCGTATTGCCTATAAGAGTGAGAACATGGGACATGATGTGAACAATAGCGCTTTCTTTTTCAGGAGCTACGCGTGAGCCAAACCAGCAAAAGCCAGGGTGACCCATTGGCGGTCCTTATCGCAGGGCCGACGGCCAGCGGCAAGTCCGCTCTGGGCCTTGCTTTGGCTGAGCGTCTGGATGGCGAGATCATCAATGCGGATTCCATGCAGGTTTATGGGGATCTGCGGATCGTCACGGCGCGCCCCTCGCTGGAAGAGGAGGAGCGGGCGCCCCATCACCTTTATGGCCACATGTCTGCGGACAAAGTCTATTCCACGGGACAATGGCTCAGTGATGCGGTGGCTGCCATTGATCAGGTGCAGGCACGGGGCAAAGTCCCCATCATTCTGGGCGGCACCGGTCTCTACTTTCGGGCGCTCACAGAAGGCTTTGTTGATGTGCCCGGTATTCCTGATGAGGTGAGGGTGGCAACGCGGTCGGAAGTGGATGAGATCGGGCCGGTGGCTGCCCATCAGTTGCTGAAAGCTGCTGACCCGGATTGGGCGGCGCAGGTGCACGAAAATGACCCGCAGCGCATTGCGCGCGGCCTTGAGGTTTTCCGGGCGACAGGCAGGCCTCTCTCCGACTGGCAGGCAGACCCGGTCGAGGCCCCGGATTTAGGGTGTTTGTGCAAAATCGTGCTGGAGCCCGACCGGGACTGGCTCATTGAGCGCATCCACCGGCGGTTCCGTCTGATGGTGGAGGCGGGTGCTCTGGAAGAAGTGGAGGCTTTGCTTCAGCAAAACATTGCTCCGACATTGCCTGCTATGAAGGCCCTTGGGGTGCCGGAACTTGGGGCGCATTTGGCCGATGAAATCTCGCTGGAGGAGGCGATTGAGGCAGCGTCCATCAAGAGCCGTCAATATGCCAAGCGGCAGTCAACCTGGTTTCGGCAACAAATGATTTCGTGGAATCGGGTTTCTGCGCAAGATTTGGAAAGCCAAATCACTAAAATCTTTTCATTTATTGACGAATAGTCCTTGACCCTCGGGTACCAAGTGGATAAATTGCCCTCGTTTTCCGCGGCTTTGCGCCAAAAACCCTGAAAATCTCTCGTTTTCACCGGTTTCGTGCAATCTAGGCCGCGGTTTGTCTGTTTCACGAGGGCGCTTATTCGGTCCCTCAGAATGAAGGAAGGAAGCCCCATGTCCGGCCAGGAGATGACAGGAGCTGAAATCGTCATCCGCGCATTGGTGGATCACGGCGTCGACACTATTTTCGGGTATCCCGGGGGTGCTGTCCTTCCCATCTATGACGAGCTTTTCAAGCAGGAAGGCATCAAGCACATTCTGGTGCGTCATGAACAGGGCGCTGTTCATGCGGCGGAGGGTTATGCACGCTCAACGGGCAAACCAGGTGTTGTGTTGGTGACGTCGGGGCCAGGGGCGACCAATGCGGTTACCGGGCTCACCGATGCGCTGATGGATTCCATTCCGCTGATCTGTCTGACAGGGCAGGTGCCGACACATCTGATCGGTTCAGACGCATTCCAGGAATGTGACACGGTTGGTATCACGCGCCCCTGCACCAAGCACAATTGGCTGGTCAATTCCGTTGATGAGCTGACGCGGGTTATGCACGAGTCCTTCTATGTTGCGACCAGTGGCCGCCCTGGGCCGGTTGTTGTCGATATTCCGAAGGACGTTCAGTTCGCTAGTGGCACCTATGAAGGGCCGGCGAACGTCGTTCACAAGACGTACCGCCCTCAGATCAAGGGAGATGCGTCAGCGATCACGCGTGCGGTTGAGCTGATGGCTGGCGCCAAGAAGCCGATCTTCTACACAGGCGGCGGCGTAATTAATTCAGGCCCCAATGCGAGCCTGTTGTTGCGTCAACTGGCCGAGATGACCGGCTTTCCGGTCACCTCTACGCTGATGGGTCTCGGTGCCTATCCGGCGCATGAAGAGCAATGGCTGGGCATGTTGGGCATGCACGGCACCTATGAGGCCAACAACGCCATGCATGACTGCGATGTCATGATCTGTGTTGGCGCCCGCTTTGATGACCGGGTGACCGGTCGTCTGGACGCGTTTTCGCCCAACTCCAAGAAGATCCATATCGACATCGATCCTTCGTCCATCAACAAGAATGTTCATGTTGAGGTGCCGATCATCGGTGACTGCGCTCATGTTCTGGAAGACATGATCCGTATCTGGAAATCGAAGGTTGCACAGCCCGACAAGGAAGCGCTCGCTGACTGGTGGCGTCAGATCGATATGTGGCGGGGCCGGAAGTCTCTTGCGTTCAAGCAAGAAGAGAAGGGTCTCATCAAGCCGCAATACGCCATTCAGCGTCTCTATGAGCTCACCAAGGACCGTGAGACTTACATCACGACAGAAGTTGGTCAGCACCAGATGTGGGCGGCCCAGCATTATCACTTCGACCAACCCAACCGGTGGCTGACGTCGGGCGGGCTCGGAACGATGGGCTATGGCTTGCCAGCTGCAGTTGGTGCGCAGATCGCGCATCCAGATGCTCTGGTGATTGATATTGCCGGTGAAGCATCCATCCAGATGTGCATGCAGGAAATGTCGACAGCGATCCAGTTCATGCTGCCGATCAAGATCTTCATCCTCAACAATGAATATATGGGCATGGTGCGTCAGTGGCAGGAGCTTCTCCATGGCGGCCGCTACAGTCATTCTTATTCAGAAGCGCTGCCGGACTTTGTGAAACTTGCAGAAGCCTATGGCGGAACAGGTATCCGGGCGAGCAAGCCGGAAGAGCTGGATGCGAAAATCACCGAGATGCTGGAGGTTCCCGGACCGGTTATTTTCGACTGTCTCGTCGATCCGGCTGAGAATTGCTATCCGATGATCCCGTCGGGTGCGCCCCATAATGAGATGATCCTGGGTGAAGATCCGAATGCGCCGACGGTCACGGAAGAGGGCAAAATGCTCGTCTAAACCCGGCACTGGCGGGACAAGGGGCCGATAAAGGTTCGCCTTTGGCCCCTGATCCGCTATAAGCCCCCTCACCTAAACACCGCCTTTTGGGGCCGGACCTTGGTTTGGCTCCCAATCCACTTACAGCCCAACTGGGTGACTTCAAGATTTGGCATGAAACATAATGAGTGATCCGAGTAAATCCGAACGACATGTGCTTGCCGTCCTCGTGGACAATGAGGCAGGGGTGCTCGCGCGCGTCATCGGGCTCTTTTCGGGCCGGGGCTACAATATTGAAAGCCTCACCGTGGCCGAGGTTGACGCGGCAGAACATATGTCGCGGATCACGATTGTCACCAATGGCACGCCTGCTGTGATCGAGCAGATTGTGGCGCAGTTGGAGCGGCTTGTGCCTATTCACAAGGTGGTCGATCTATCGGTCGATGACGTTCGCTCGGTAAACCGCGAGATGGCGCTGGTGAAGGTCGCCTCCACGGGTGAGAAGCGGGTGGAGGCTTTGCGGTTGTCCGAGGCTTTTCGTGCCCGCGTGATCGACACAACCCACAGCTCCTTCGTATTCGAAGTGACGGGCACACCAGACAAGATCGAAGCCTTTATCAATCTCATGCGGCCCTTGGGTCTCGTGGATGTGTCGCGAACCGGCGTCGTCGCCATCGCCCGCGGCGCTGAGGGCATGTGAATTAAGACGTAAGACTTTATTGCAGGGAATTTGAGCGATACGAGATCGCTCGATTAAGACTAAAAGGATAGGACCCATGCGCGTTTATTATGATCGCGACGCAGATGTTAATCTGATCAAAGGCAAGAACATTGCCATCATCGGTTATGGCTCTCAGGGCCATGCCCACGCGCTGAACCTGCGCGATAGCGGTGCAGCCGAGGTGGCTGTAGCTCTTCGTAAAGGCTCTGCCAGCATCAAAAAAGCTGAAGGTGAAGGCCTTCCCGTTAAGAGCGTGGCGGAAGCTGCCAAGTGGGCAGACGTCATGATGATGGTAACGCCGGACGAACTTCAGGGTGAAATCTACCGCAATGAGCTTGAGCCCAATATGAAGCCCGGCGCGGCGTTGATGTTCGCGCATGGTCTGAATGTTCACTTCAACCTGATCTCGCCTCGTGCAGACATCGACGTTCTGATGGTTGCGCCTAAGGGTCCCGGCCACACAGTCCGCGGTGAGTACCAACGCGGCGCCGGCGTGCCGTGCCTGATCGCGATCCACCAGGACGCAACAGGCAATGCCCATGATCTCGGCCTTTCTTATGCGTCTGCCATTGGCGGTGGGCGTGCCGGTATCATCGAAACCACCTTCAAGGAAGAGTGCGAGACCGACCTTTTTGGCGAGCAGGCCGTTCTTTGTGGTGGTCTTTCCGAGCTTATCAAAGCAGGCTACGAAACGCTGACCGAAGCAGGTTATGCGCCAGAGATGGCTTACTTCGAGTGCCTGCACGAAGTGAAGCTCATCGTCGACATGATGTATGAAGGCGGCATTGCCACCATGAACTATTCCGTATCCAACACGGCGGAATATGGCGGCTATGTTTCAGGTCCTCGCGTCATCACGGCTGAGTCCAAAGCGGCGATGAAAGAAATCCTAAACGACATTCAGACGGGCAAGTTCACGCGCGATTGGATGCTGGAAAATAAAGTCGGCCAGACAAGCTTCAAGGCAACACGTGCGATCAATGCGGATCACCCTATTGAAGAAGTGGGTGAAAAGCTGCGCGCCATGATGCCATGGATTGCAGAGACCAAAATGGTCGACAAAGAAAAGAACTAAAGCAACCTCGCTTAGCCACAAATTAAAAGGGGCTTTCGTGAGGTTCACGAAGGCCCCTTTTTTATGATCAACTAAGACTTATCTGGTTTTGAAGACCACCTTGTGAGGAGACAGTGATGATCCCCTATCGCTCCCGGACTACCACCCACGGTCGTAACATGGCTGGTGCCCGCGGCCTTTGGCGCGCAACCGGCATGACGGATGAAGATTTCGGTAAGCCGATTATCGCAGTCGTGAACTCCTTCACGCAGTTCGTGCCGGGTCATGTGCATTTGAAGGACCTGGGCCAGATGGTGGCACGGGAGATTGAAGCGGCGGGCGGTGTTGCCAAGGAGTTCAACACGATTGCTGTCGATGATGGCATCGCGATGGGCCATGACGGTATGCTCTATTCTCTGCCATCGCGGGACCTGATTGCAGACTCCGTTGAATATATGGTCAACGCCCACTGCGCGGACGCGATGGTCTGCATTTCTAACTGCGACAAGATCACGCCAGGCATGATGATCGCGACGATGCGTCTCAATGTGCCGACCATCTTCATCACCGGGGGACCCATGGAAGCGGGCCGCGTGATGGTTGATGGTGAGGAAGTTCATATCGATCTGGTAGATGCGATTGTTGAGGCGGTTAATCCTGACCGGACCGACGCCGAAGTTGAAGAACTGGAAAAGAATGCGTGTCCGACCTGCGGATCTTGCTCCGGCATGTTCACGGCGAACTCGATGAATTGTCTGGCGGAAGCCCTTGGACTGGCATTGCCTGGAAATGGCACCGTTGTTGCCACGCACGCAGACCGCAAAGAACTATTCCTGGGTGCAGCTCGGCAGATTGTTGAGCTAACCCGTCGTTACTACGAAGAAGGCGACGAAAGGGCAACACCTCGGGGTATTGCAACCTTTGAGGCCTTTGAAAACGCGATGGCGCTAGACATTTCCATGGGCGGGTCGACCAACACGATCCTGCACCTGCTCGCCATCGCGCGTGAGGCGGGTGTGGATTTCACGCTGTCCGACATGGACAAAATGTCCCGGAAGGTTCCATGTCTTGCAAAGGTTGCACCGGCGGTGGCTAATGTTCACATCGAAGATGTTCATCGTGCCGGCGGTATTATGGGTATCCTCGGTGAATTGGATCGAGGCGGTCTCATCAATAGCGAAGTAGCCACGGTGCATGCGCCGACGATGGGAGATGCCCTCGACAAGTGGGATATTGCCCGGACAAACTCGGACGAGGTCGGCACACTTTACAGAGCGGCGCCGGCAGGTATCCGCACGACTGTGGCCTTCAGTCAGCAAAGCCGATACACGGAGCTTGATAAGGATCGTGTCGGCGGCGTTATCCGCTCCGTCGAAAATGCCTTCACCAAAGATGGTGGCCTTGCTGTGCTCTTTGGCAATCTTTCTGAAGAAGGGTGCGTGGTTAAGACCGCTGGTGTTGATGAAAGTATCTGGAAATTCTCAGGCCCCGCGCGCATTTGCGAAAGTCAGGAAGAGGCTGTGAAGCGCATTACAACCCGGGACACTAAGGCTGGTGACGTTGTGGTCATTCGCTATGAAGGCCCGAAGGGCGGGCCGGGCATGCAGGAGATGCTTTATCCGACGTCCTATCTCAAATCGATGGGACTTGGCAAAGAGTGTGCGCTTGTCACTGACGGTCGCTTCTCAGGCGGTACGTCAGGTCTCTCCATTGGTCATGTATCGCCCGAGGCGGCGGAAGGCGGTCTGATCGGGCTCATCGAAGAGGGCGACATGATTGAGATCGACATTCCCAATCGTTCGATCAACGCGGTTCTGTCTGACGAGGAGATTGCGAAACGGCGTGCGGCGATGGACGCCAAAGGCGTAGATGGCTGGAAACCAGCGGAACCGCGGGAGCGTAAAATTTCCCCGGCTTTGCGTGCCTATGCGGCGATGGTGACCAATGCGGCCCGTGGAGCGCTCCGTGATGTCACGCAGATTGAACGTAAGTGACAGAAAAGAGACGTGACAAGTCTGTAGAAGAAGCGTAAGACGGCACCCATGACTAACGAGATCACATTTGATGGCCTGACAGGGCTCGGCTTTATTGCCGATACAGTTCTGCTCGTAACCATGACATCTGCTGCTGTCACCGCGGTGAGCGCTGCGGACGCCGTTGTGGCGGTCAAACTCGTCAAAATCGTGGGAGAAGCCCCAGCATAGTGTGATCTAGCGACAAGCCGAATTTCTAAAGGCCCTCCGCGAAGATCGCGGGGGGCCTTTTTCTTTGTGCTGCAACAATGAGGAAAAGCCATGACCAGCACGTTACTGCACCGAAGATTCGGAACACCGAGGCCCAGCTTGGTGTTCTTCCATACCTCGCCTGCGCATATCGCGACCTTCAATCGGTTGCGCGATGAGCTCGCTCCAGGGATGCCGATCGGACATATTGTCCGTGAAGACCTGCTGTGTGCGGTGCGTAAAGCGGGGGCGGTCAGTGTTGCGGTGGAGCTCAAGCTGGAAGAGGCGCTGAATGAGGCGGTGCGGGCCGGGGCGACCCGGATTGTCTGTACCTGTTCAACGCTCGGGGGTGTTGCGGAGCGCGCTGATGTGCCGGGCGCCGATGTGATGCGGATTGACCGGCCAATGGGAGAACAGGCTGCCTGGATAGGCGGTCGTATAGCCGTGTGTGCGGCTTTGCCCGAGACAATCGGTCCTACTCTGTCCCTCGTTGAGGAGGAGACCGCCAAGACAGGTAGGTTGACGACTGTCCAGGCGCGGGTGTTTGACGGGGTCTGGGAAGATTTTCGGGAAGGTCGGTTGCGTGATTATCACGAAGGGATTGCGGCGCGCCTCCGTGACGTTGCAATGACGGCGGATGTTGTGGTTCTGGCTCAGGCGTCCATGGCCCCTGCGGCTGAAATCTGTGGTGATATTGGCGTTCCGGTCCTTTCAAGCCCGGTAACGGGCTTCAAAGCGGCGATTGCGGAGCTCATAGAATCTCCCTCTAATGCGTACGCGCAATAGAGGGAGGGATTATGCTGTATCGAATATCTGCTGTTCTCGCCGTGCTGTTTGGCTTGTTTCTGGCTGGGGCTGAGGCCTATCGCAACTGGGGTGATTGGCAATGGTGGCCCTTCTGGGTTGTTGATTATCTGGCGGTTGTTCTGCTTCTTGTGGGAGCTGTCGCTTTTTTTCGACATAAGACGCGGGTCTGGCTCGCAGGCGGCTGGGGCTTCACGGTTGCCATGTTCTACATGTCGTTCTTTTCGCATGTGAACAATTTGCGAGAGGGCGTAGGCAGGGCATATGGGCCGGGAGGTTCTGTTGATGAAAGCAGCCTCACCATGTCGATTGGCATCTTACTCGGTCTTGCGGCATTGGGTTTTGTCCTGGCATTGCTGCCCTCTAGGGAGCGCAGCTAGATCAATTCGCGCATGCCTCCGTCTCTATCTGGACGGTGGCGTGGTCGATCTGGAACTTGTGGCGTAGGCGGTCGTTGATTGCCGAGAGAACCTGATCCGGATTGACGCCTTTAGCGATGCGGGCATGAAGGGTCATGACATCACGTGTTGCCGTCAGTGACCAGGCATGGAGGTGATGGACATCTTCAACGCCTGCCACTGAATGCAACAGATCCTTTCTGATCTCGTCCATGTCGAGGCCCCTAGGTGTGCCTTCCATGAGTATATGGCCAGACTGCCGGGCCAGAGAGATGGCTGAGCGCAGGATAAGCAAGGCTACGAAGATCGACAGAAGCGGGTCAATAGGCGTCCAGCCGGTATAGAGAATGACAAGGGCAGCCGTGATAGCAGCAACTGATCCCAGCAGGTCGCCCAATACATGGACGGCGGCGCCTTGCATGTTGAGGTTCTTCTTGTCGCCGGAATGAAGCAGCCAGAAGGCGAGTACATTCACCAGCAATCCGCCAGCAGCGATCCAAAGCATCAAACCGCCTAAGACTTGGACAGGTTCAAGGAAACGCTGTACCGCTTCGAATAGGATCCAACCTGCCAGAGCGATCATCGTGAGAGCATTCACAAAGGCCGCCAGGGTTTCAGCCCTGTGGTACCCATAGGATTGATTGGCATCTGCCGGTCGGGTGGAGAGCCGAAAAGCGATGTAGGCAAGAAAGAGAGCGGCGGTGTCTGTCGCCATGTGTCCCGCATCTGCAATGAGGGCAAGGGATCCTGACAGAATGCCGCCGATCACTTCTGCCGCCATGAAGCCGCCGGTGAGGCACATGGCTGCCAGAACGCGGCGCTGATTGCTTCGTGTGACGTCAGGCGTGTGGCTGTGGCCGGTGTCGTGGCTGTGATCATGGGTGTGTGTCACGACCGGTGCCCTTCACGGATATGGTCGAGCATATCCTTGACGACATGCTCGATGTGATGGTCATGAATGGAATAGCGCACGGTGCGTCCGTCTCTTTCGTGGCGCACCAGGCGTGCGGCGCGCAACAAGCGCAGATGGTGGCTCACCAGAGACGGGGAGAGCTCCAGCCGTTCCGCAATGGTGCCGACCGCCACAGGCTCATCCATCACTGCCAACGCGATGCGGAGGCGGCTTGGATCGCCTAACAGTTTGAATGTTTCTGCGACGAGAATCGTTTCTTCGTCATTGGGTTGATCACGCTTTTTCATGAAGCCTCTATATATGAATATATATTCATATATAGAGGCTGAAGAAGCAAAACAAGAGGTCTTTCCGGAATGTGATAAAGTGGCGAAAAACAAGAAGAGGGGGTAGGGATGAAACGGGTCTTGCTCTGGATTTTGGGAGTGGTGTGTGTGCTGGGCCTCAGCGTGACTGGTCTCTTTTTTTACTACACGCTGAATCAGCCGAATGCAGAATTTTGGGAATCCTCCATTGCTGCCTTCGAAGAGGAGGATGCCGCTGCGCCGCCGCCTGAGGGCACTGTTATTTTTATCGGCAGTTCCAGTATTCGTTTTTGGGGGTCGCTGGCAGAAGACTTTGCGCCCCTCACAGTCTTGAACCGCGGGTTTGGCGGATCCCACCTCCCCCATGTCACACATTTTGCACCACGGGTGGTCATTCCGCACAAGCCGGCTGCCGTGGTTGTCTATGCGGGCGACAATGATTTTGGCGGCTGGGAACCCAAATCGCCGGAGCAGGTATTTTTAGACTTCAAAAAGATGATGTCCCTCTTCAGAGCGGAGCTTCCAGGTACGCCCATCTACTATTTGTCGATCAAGGCCTCGCAGTTGCGCTGGGAGAGCTGGCCTAAAATCTCGAAAGCCAATGCGTTGATTGAAGCCTATGCCCAGGAAGACGATCAGCTTACGTTTATTGATGTGAGCAGTGGCATGATTGGGGAGAATGGCGAACCGCGTCCTGAAGTCTTTTGGTATGATGGTCTGCATCTTAGTGATCGTGGCTACGCAGAATGGGCCGCTATCGTGAAGCCCATCCTGATGAAGGACCTCGGCAAACTTTCGGAGTGATGCTGCCTTCTGCTATCTGAATGGGGAAGGCCTTTGGGGGCCGTACGCCCTTTGTCACTTTTAAGTTCTGGAGAACCTCATGCGTATTGGAACACCGCTTAGCCCGTCGGCGACAAAGGTCATGATGCTGGGCTCTGGCGAGCTTGGAAAAGAGGTGGTGATTGAGTTGCAGCGTTTTGGTGTGGAAGTCATCGCTGTGGACCGGTATGCCGATGCACCTGCGCATCAGGTGGCGCATCGTGCTCATGTGATCGATATGACAGACGGGGCTGCCCTAAAGGCGCTGGTGGAACAGGAAAGGCCGCACCTGATTGTCCCGGAGATTGAAGCTATTGCCACGGACATGCTGGCGGAAATTGAGGCGGAGGGGCTGGCAGAAGTCATCCCCACCGCGCGGGCAACCCAACTCACCATGAACCGGGAGCGTATCCGCAAGCTCGCGGCGGAGGATCTTGGTCTGCCGACGTCTCCATACGCCTTTGCCTCAAGCGCTGACGAGATGCGCGCCGCGATCGAAAAGATCGGATTGCCCTGTTTCATCAAGCCGGTCATGTCCTCCTCGGGCAAAGGCCAAAGTCTGGTGAAAAGCGCAGAAGAAATTGACGCAGCCTGGGAAACGGCGCTGTCCGGTGGCCGGGTTGAGCAGGCGCGGGTGATCGTCGAGGGCCTGGTGGACTTTGACTATGAGATTACGCTTTTGACGGTGCGCGCTGTGGGTGCGGGCGGCGAGGTGGAAACAAGCTTCTGCGCGCCGGTTGGCCACATTCAGCAAAGTGGCGACTATGTGGAAAGCTGGCAGCCACAGAAGATGAGTGACGCGGCTTTGGCACGGGCGCAGGAAATTGCTGCGAAAGTGACTGGCGATCTGGGCGGCCGTGGGATTTTCGGCGTCGAGCTGTTCGTGAAAGGGGATGATGTCTGGTTCTCGGAAGTCAGTCCCCGGCCGCATGATACGGGTCTGGTGACGCTGGTGAGTCAGCGCCAAAGCGAGTTTGCGCTTCATGCCCGCGCTATTCTGGGCCTGCCGGTCAATACGGAGACGCGCGAGCCGGGCGCCTCAGCTGTCATTTATGGCGGGATGGACGAGAAGGGCATCGGCTTTGAAGGGCTAGATGAGGCCTTGCAGATTGCGGGCTCAGAGGTGCGGCTCTTTGGTAAGCCGGAAGCCTATCAGCGCCGCCGCATGGGGGTGGCGCTTGCACCTGGAGCAGATACGGATGCTGCGCGGGCCTCAGCCAAGCTTGCGGCAAGCCGTGTTCGACCCGTAAAGCCTTGAAATCACTCAGTCCTTTTTTCTGATGGTATTTTCGAGCCACGAAAGTCGGCAACTTTCGTTGAAAATGCTCTTATTGCAATTTCGCAGAACAATTTTTGCGAAAATAGGGTGATAGCTGCCTGAAAGCCCGCTAGATTTGAGCGGCTTTAAAGGTGGTAGCTGATGAACTGGGACGATCTTCGGTATTTTCTGGCGGTGTCGGCGGCAGGGTCTCTGTCGGGCGCGGCGGCACAGCTGGGCGTGAACACAACCACGGTGCTGCGGCGTGTGGCGTCCCTGGAAGAAGATCTGGACGCGCGCCTGTTTGACCGTGAGCGGACCGGCTACAAGGTGACCGCAGCGGGGGAACGCCTGCTTCAGTCGCTGGAGCCTGTTGATCAGCGGCTTTCTTCATTGGCGCGGGATTTCGCCGCGTCCGGGGCTGGCTCCGAGGGGCAGGTGCGGATGGCAGCGACGGAGATTATCGCCGCTTATGTGATTGCGCCGGCTGTTCCTGCATTTCGTGAGGCGCATCCGGCGCTCGATATGGAGTTGTTGACGGATCCAACTTTGATGGGGCCGACCAAAGCACCGCGTATCATGAACCCGCTGAAAGATGTGGATGTGGCGATCCGCGCGGCACGTCCGACCCAGGGCGACATGCTGATGCGGAAGGTGGGCGAGATGGCCTATGGGCTTTATGCCACGCCGGATTATCTGGAAAGCCGTTCTATGCCCACAGATATGGGCGGGTTGAAAGGACATCAGCTGATCGGATTCCCGCGCACGGAAAGCCCTTTGGGACCCATCTGGTGGCTCTCGCGGGCAGAAAAGGCGTGTGACACGGCGCTTCGGTCATCGAGTGCCATTGCGCGGGCGGAGGCGGCCCGGGGGCATTTGGGTCTGGCAGCGCTTCCTTGTGTGGTCGGCGATCGGGACCCTGATCTGGAGCGCGTGATCGGGCCTGATCAGCTCGGTTCCTTTGAGCTGTGGTTGATGGCCCGGAACGATCTGGCGCAAATGGCGCATGTCCGGGCGGTTATGGATTTTGCAGTGGACGCCATTAAAGCAGCTAAAGGTGCGCTCGCAGGCGATTTGCGCACTGTCACGGAGCATGCACCCGGTCCCTGACTCAGGGCGTCCAAGCCGGTTGCACGTATGCGCACATCGGCCTAAAACTGCCAAATACAGCCCGATCCGTCATGCTTAACAGATCGTTAAACACGCACTTCCTATCGTGGGGCAGGAAGTGATTCTCTTCGATGGAAGCTGTGCTGTTTAGAAAGACGCATTTTCGCCTATGGGCCTTGGCGGTGAACTGGGGGCCACTTCACCTGGAAATGCTCCCAAAAGGACGAGACCGATGAGCCATTCTCAGACCGACATTTCAGACGCTGCCAATCGCGTGTTGATTTTCGACACGACGCTTCGCGATGGCGAGCAGTCCCCCGGTGCCTCCATGACGCTGGACGAAAAGCTGCAGGTGGCTGAACTCCTGGATGAGATGGGTGTCGACATTATTGAGGCAGGGTTTCCCATCGCGTCCAACGGTGATTTTGAGTCCGTGCAGGAAGTGTCGCGCGTTGTCAAAAATGCCGTTGTGTGCGGTCTTGCGCGGGCAGGCGAAAAGGACATTGATCGCGCGGGCGAAGCTTTAAAGGAAGCGAAGCAGAGCCGCATCCATACTTTCATCTCCACGAGTCCGGTTCATATGAAGCACAAGCTTCAGATGGAACCAGAAGACGTGCTTGATGCGGTGGTTTCAAGTGTCACACGGGCGCGCAACTGGA
Organism: Parvibaculaceae bacterium; assembly: GCA_965248405.1. Taxonomy (GTDB): domain Bacteria; phylum Pseudomonadota; class Alphaproteobacteria; order Parvibaculales; family Parvibaculaceae; genus Mf105b01. Next base: position 2,179,706 of record OZ252104.1, on the reverse strand, counting down.
CAGACAATGTGGAATGGTCCCCTGAAGATGCGACGCGGACCGAGCATGATTATCTGTGTGCCTGTGTCGAGGCGGCGATCAAAGCAGGGGCAACTACGATCAATATTCCCGATACAGTCGGTTATTCCGTTCCGGAGGAATATGGTGCACTCATCGCGATGCTGAAAACCCGCGTTCCCAATATTGACAAGGCCGTTATCTCAACCCATTGCCACAATGATCTGGGGTTGGCTGTGGCAAATTCTCTTGCAGGCGTTGCCAATGGCGCGCGCCAGATCGAATGTACGATCAACGGAATCGGCGAACGGGCGGGCAATGCGGCGCTTGAAGAGATCGTGATGGCGCTCAAAGTACGCGGTGATGCGATGCCGTTTGATACAGGTATCGACAGCGAAATGATCGCGCGCGCATCTAAACTTGTGTCGTCGGTGACGGCGTTTCCTGTCCAGTACAACAAAGCCATTGTGGGTCAGAACGCCTTTGCCCATGAGAGTGGCATCCACCAGGACGGCATGCTCAAGAACACACAGACCTACGAGATCATGACGCCTGAGAGTGTCGGCATCTCGAAATCGTCTTTGGTGATGGGCAAGCATTCCGGACGTCATGCGTTCCGTAAGAAGCTTGAAGAGCTTGGCTATGATTTGGGCCAGAATGCCGTGGAAGATGCGTTCCGTCGGTTCAAAGATCTGGCTGACAAAAAGAAGCATGTGTTTGACGATGATATCGTCGCGCTTGTTGATGACGAAATGGCGTCCGGCGAGGGAGCGTTGAAAGTCGTTGCCCTCAAAATCATCTGTGGGACCGAAGGTCCACAGGAAGCGACGCTGACTCTCGAGATAGAAGGCGAAGAAAAAACCGTTGTTGCGACAGGTGACGGACCGGTGGACGCGACCTTTAACGCAATCGGGGAACTTTTCCCTCACGATGCCCATTTGCAGCTCTATCAGGTACATGCTGTGACCGAGGGCACCGACGCCCAGGCCGAGGTGAGTGTCCGCCTGGAGGAAGATGGGAAGACCGTCACAGGGCGTGGTGCCGAGACGGATACTCTCGTGGCCTCTGCCCGGGCTTATGTCAGTGCGCTCAACAAGCTCATCGTGAAACGCCGGAAGTCGGCACCGGAGGCCCTTCAGGCTTCCTAATCTCTGTATTGGCAAAAAAAGCAGAGACTTAAGGGGCGATAAGGCCTTATCGCCCTTTTTATGCCGCCTTTTTGGCGCTATTAACCATTTGGCCACCATGTTTGGTGACACTTCATTGGTATTTGAGGGGCTTTGCGGCCACCCCCATCCTTTCGGGGCGCGCCGGTATTAAGCATAACGGACGAGATAACACATGTTTCAAGGGCTTCTAGGGATGCTCTCCGCCGACATGGCGATCGACTTGGGGACCGCGAATACGCTGGTCTATGTCAAAGGGCGCGGCATTGTCCTGAATGAACCCTCAGTGGTTGCGATCATTGAGCGAGGTGGCAAAAAGCAGGTTTGTGCTGTCGGTGAAGAAGCCAAGATGATGCTGGGCCGGACGCCCGGCAATATCAGCGCCATTCGCCCGATGCGCGACGGTGTGATTGCAGATTTCGAAGTCGCCGAAGAAATGATCAAGCACTTCATTCGCAAAGTGCATAACCGCCGGTCCTTCGCGAACCCGATGATTGTGATCTGTGTGCCGTCTGGTTCTACCGCCGTTGAGCGGAAAGCCATTCAGGAATCCGCGCTGTCCGCTGGTGGGCGCCGGGTTTATCTGATTGAAGAACCGATGGCTGCAGCAATCGGGGCAGGGCTTCCTGTGACGGAACCGACCGGTTCGATGATTGTGGATATTGGTGGTGGGACGACGGAAGTCGCGGTTCTCTCGCTCAGCGGTATTGTGTATGCGCGGTCTGTCCGGGTTGGTGGCGACAAGATGGATGAAGCGATTATCGGTTACATCCGCCGTCATCATAATTTGCTCGTTGGTGAGTCAAGCGCGGAGCGGATCAAGAAAGAAGTTGGCTCTGCAGCTGTGCCACCGGACGGCGGCGATGGCCTGACCATTGAGATTAAAGGCCGCGACCTGATGAACGGTGTGCCGAAGGAGATCAAAATCTCTCAGAAGCAGATTGCAGAAAGTCTGTCCGAACCTGTTGGGGCGATTGTTGAAGCGGTTAAAGTGGCGCTCGAAGCAACACCACCGGAACTTGCGGCTGACATTGTTGATAAAGGTATTGTGCTCACCGGCGGTGGCGGATTGCTGTCGAACCTTGATCAGGTTCTTCGGGATGAAACCGGGTTGCCTGTCAGTATTGCCGATGATGCGCTTTCCTGTGTTGCACTTGGCACCGGCAAATCGCTCGAACACATGAAAACCATGCGACACGTTTTTTCATCGGTGTACTAACCGATCTGGATATGGGAGCCCCCAGCGGGGCGTTGATCTGTTATGGATCAGACAAACAGACCTGCGCTTCCTATCCGAGACGTCTCCGGACGGGTATCTCTGATCTTCATGGTGACGCTCGCGGCAGCCTTGTTGCTGTTGGGCCGGGCAGAAACCTACGTGGTCGACAGAGCGCGGCAGGTCGTCACCGATCTGGCAGCGCCTCTTCTGGAAATCGCGTCACGGCCTGTATCCGCAGCGCGCCGGGTCGTTGAGAGTACCGATCAATACGCCTATGTGTTTGATGAGAACGAACGTCTTCGCGAGGAGAACGCGCGTCTCCTGGCCTGGAAAGAGGCTGCGCTCAAGCTGGAGGCCAAGGTTGCCCGCTTTGAAGCGTTGCTCAATGTGCAGGTTGATCCCAGCATTGGATATGTCACAGGCCGGGTCGTAGGCGATAGCGGCGGCCCTTTCGTTGAAACCATCATCGCCAATGTCGGCGCACGCCAGGGTGTTGAAAGCGGACAGGCGGTTATTAATTCCGATGGATTGATCGGCCGTATCGTTGCGAGGGGGCCGGATGCTAGCCGCATTCTGCTGCTCACAGACCTGAACAGCCGGGTGCCCGTTGTGGTGGAGCCTTCTCAGACGCGCGCTGTTCTCGCGGGAGATAACAGTATATGGCCGCGGCTTGAATTTCTGCCGGCTCTGGCGCCCGTCGCGAGTGGTGACCGGGTTGTGACGTCCGGCGATGGTGGTTTGTTGCCGCCCGGTCTGCCGATTGGCACGCTTGTGGAAACGGAAGACGGGTTTCTGCGGGTGCAGACATTCTCCGACAGATCCCGCCTGGATATGATCCGGGTCCTCCAATATGAATTCCCGAGAGAAATCGATGCGCAGGACGCGCCCGCAGCGTTACAACCCGCCACCTCTGAAAACGAAGGCGAGGTCACGGCCGAAACACCACCGGCCGAGCAACCGGTTGCGGAGGGCGGCACATGAGCTTCGAGCCGATCACGCCATCCTCAGCGGGACGTGCTGGAAAGATCGCACTGCTTGTTCTGCCGTTTCTGGCGGGCTTTATCTGCATGCTGCTGAGCTTCGTCCCATTCTCGCGGATTTTTGGGGCGGAGGTTGCACCGGCATTTGGGCTCATTGCTGTCTACTATTGGGCCGTGCAGCGGCCGGACGTGTTTCCGCCTTACGGGGTTTTTGCGATTGGGCTCTTTTATGACCTGCTCTCAGCTGGGCCTTTGGGCCTCTGGGCGCTCGTTTACCTTATTGTTTTTGGACTCGTTGTGTCGCAGCGGCAATTGATGATTGGGCGCTCGTTTAGCTTGTTTTGGTTGGGTTTCCTGGTTTCTTCCGTGATTGCCGGGTTCCTGGGGTGGATGCTCGCATCGCTCTATTTCGGCCAGTTCCTGTCGCCCGCGTCGGTGTTGGTGCAAATGGCTGCAACGGTGGCGCTTTTTCCTCTTTTTGCTAAACTTTTTGAGCAGTTGCTGCAGCGGCTGCTGGTTCAGGGTTAGGGATCCATGCTGACAGACGGCACGGACAATGTAAGGTTCAAAACCTTTTCACGGCGCGCTGCCATTCTTGGCGGCGCTCAGCTGTTCGTCTTTGGCGGGCTGGCGAGCCGCATGTACTATTTGCAGGTCCTCAAAAGCTCTGAGTATCAGATGCTTGCGGAAGAAAACCGCGTCAATATGCGGCTGCTTGCGCCGCTGCGTGGAGAGATTGTCGACCGTTTCGGGCAGGTGCTTGCCTCAAACCGTCAGAATTTCCGTGTGCTGCTTATTCCAGAGCAGACGCCTGATATTAAAGAGACGCTGACCAAGCTTAATCGGGTTGTGCCGCTCTCTGAGACCCAATGGAAACGTGTGCTTCGCGATGCGCGGCGCTCACCTGCCTTTCTTCCGATCACGGTTTCCGAGAACCTCTCCTGGGAGCAATTCGCGCAGGTCAATATTCACGAGCCCGATCTGCCGGGTATAGAACCGGATGTTGGGGAGACACGGCATTATCCTCATGGTCAGGCTCTTGCGCATGTCGTCGGATATGTTGCCGCTGTTTCGGAGAATGACCTTGAGGATGAAGATCCGCTTTTGAAGCTGCCGGGCTTCCGCATAGGCAAAAGTGGTTTGGAGCGGCGGCTGGACCGGGAGCTGCGGGGTGCTGCCGGGGCGAGCCATGTTGAAGTGAATGCTTATGGTCGCGTCATCCGGGAACTGTCAAAAGACCCGGGGACTCCGGGTTCAAAGGTTGTTCTGACACTCGACATGGATCTCCAGAAATACGCAACTGAACGTCTCGACGGTGAAGCGGCGGCGGCTGTTGTGATGGACATTCATACTGGAGATGTGCTGGCGAGTGTGTCGACACCTGCTTACGATCCAAATGACTTCAATGTGGGCCTCAGTCAGGCGACGTGGGATGGCTTGATCGAAAATCCCTATAAGCCACTCGTCAATAAAACGATCGCTGGCCAGTATCCGCCTGGGTCAACCTTTAAAATGATCGTCGCCGCTGCCGCCATCGATAGCGGATTGGTGAACCCTGAGCAGAAGATCCAATGCACGGGCAAGATGACGCTCGGCAATCATGATTTCCACTGTTGGAAGCGGCATGGGCATGGCTATGTGGACATGCTCGATTCCATCATGCATTCCTGTGACATCTATTTTTATGAGATTGCCAAGAAGATCGGCATTGATCGCATTGAAGAGATGGCCCACCGGTTTGGTCTTGGCGAGACCTATGGATATGAAGTGCCGGGCGAAAAACCCGGTCTGGTTCCAAGCCGTGGCTGGAAGCGGGCGACCACGGGCGCTCCCTGGCAACAAGGGGAGACGTTGATTGCGGGTATCGGCCAAGGATATCTGCTGACGACGCCCCTGCAGCTGGCGGTGATGACGGCGCGGCTTGCGAATGGTGGGAAGGCAGTAAAACCGCGTCTCATACGTTCTGTTGGCGACGAAGGTCGCTTGCCTGAACCTGCAGAAGATATTGGTGTGTCTGAGCGTGCCTTGGCGCTTGCGCGAGAGGGCATGAATATGGTTTCCAACCACCCGCGGGGCACGGCATTTCGCGCGCGGCTGAATGAGCCCGGCATGTCGCTGGCGGGCAAAACGGGGACAGCGCAGGTCAGGCGTATTACCCGTGCGGAACGAGAGTCCGGCGTTTTGACCAATGAAGAGATTGAATGGCGCCGCCGGGACCACGCTTTGTTTGTCGCCTATGCACCGGTGGAAGACCCACGGTATGCGGTGTCGGTGGTGGTGGAACATGGAGGGAGTGGCAGCAAAGCTGCCGCGCCCGTTGCCCGTGACATTATGAGATTGGTGCTGGAGCGCGATCCGTCCAACCAGATGGCGCAGCGGCCTGAGGCGCCGGCTGATGTCCAAACTTCACCATTGCGGGAAGGTTAGGCCATGGTTGATGCATTTCTGAACGCAAGCGGGCGGGAGATGAGTCTCAAAGACAAGTTCTTTGAGTTCAATTGGGGCTTCCTGCTTCTCATCGTCGCCATCGCATCGATGGGCTTTGCCATGCTCTATTCTGTTGCGGATGGTAACTTTGATCCCTGGGCGTCCCGGCAGGCGGTTCGTTTCGGCATTGGCGTTTGCGTTCTCTTTGTTGTCGCCTTTGTCGATATCCGCGTTTGGATGAACCTGGCATATCCGGCGTATGGCGTAGCGCTTGCCCTTCTTGTGGGGGTTGAGTTTCTAGGGTTTCGCGGGATGGGCGCGCAGCGCTGGATTGACCTTGGTTTCATCCAGCTGCAGCCCTCGGAACTGATGAAGATTACTTTGATCCTGGCGCTTGCCCGGTATTTCCATGGGCTAACCCTGGATCAGGTGTCCCGGCTACGCTTTCTCGTGGTGCCTGCCTTGATGATTGGCGTACCGTTTTACCTCACCCTTCGTCAGCCCGACCTTGGAACGGCGATGCTGATCGCTGTCGTGGGGGTTGTTTTGCTTTTTATGGCAGGGCTCGCCTGGCGGTATTTCATCGTCGGGGGGCTGGCAGCCTTGGGCGCCATTCCGATCGCGTGGGGTATGCTGCATGATTATCAGAAGCAGCGTGTGTTGACGTTCCTTGATCCTGAAAGCGATCCGCTCGGGTCAGGATATCACATCCTCCAATCTAAAATCGCACTCGGCTCCGGTGGTGTGTTTGGCAAGGGCTTTATGGAAGGAACGCAGTCGCATCTGAACTTCCTGCCGGAGAAGCACACTGATTTCATCTTCACGATGTTGGCGGAAGAGCTGGGGCTCGTTGGTGGTCTGACCCTTCTTGGGCTTTACGTCATGGTGCTGATGTTCGGCCTTACAGTGGGCCTGCAAACACGCAATCAGTTTGGTCGGCTGCTTGCCATCGGGATCACAGTGAACTTCTTCCTCTATATCTTCATCAACACGGCGATGGTGATGGGGCTGGTGCCTGTCGTCGGTGTGCCTCTGCCGCTTGTCTCCTATGGCGGTACAGCGATGCTTACTCTGATGCTCGGATTTGGCCTGTTGATGAGTGTTTATATTCACCGGAACTTTGAAATTACGCGCAATCCCGGCGCCTTCTGGTGAGGTGTTCCCATGGAACTGGAAGTCCCGGACGAGTCTATGATGGCTGTGCCTCATGCCATTGCGGGCTTTATCGCCAGTGGTGACGAGCGGCTTCTAGACCAGGTGTTTTCAGAAGCGGGTGTCACGATCGTTGAGAATTTTGCGCCTTATCTGTTCACCGGCTCAGATGCTGTTCTGCGCTGGAAGGAGGGTATGCGGGCTCATGCGGAACATCTGGAGGAACTCCACCCCAAGTTTGGGGATCCACAGGATTTCTCTGTTACGGAGGATCAGGCCTTCTTCACGCTGCCGACCAGCTGGCGGGGGCTGGTGCATGGCACGCCTTTCTATGAAGAGGGGGGATGGGCTTTCCTTCTGGTGCGCGAAGCAGAGCGTTGGCGGCTTCGCGCCTATGGTTGGGCGGTAACCCATATGGCGCTGCTGGAGGACCTGGAATAGGGCTCAAAAATGCGCCTTTTTTGGCCAATTTCTCTCGATTTCTAAGGCTTGCTAGTGGCAGGGCTCTCGCCTATAACACGGCCTCTATCCGGTCAGGACATCCTGCCACCGGGGTGGGGCCGTTAGCTCAGTTGGTAGAGCGGGTGACTCTTAATCACTAGGTCGAAGGTTCGAGTCCTTCACGGCCCACCATTTGTTTCACGGCAGCTTCGCTTTGTTCCGCGCTTCCGCAGGGCTTTGCACTTACCTGCTTCGAGGACTAGGTTGGGCGCATCTGTCGCCCCTTGGTTTCCTCCTGAGTTCTGATTCCCTATGAGCACCCCCCTTGCTGAAACTGAAAAGCGCGTGCAATCGCGCCGGGTTCTTTATGTAACCCTGATCGGCATGCTGGCCACAGGCTTTCCCTTTACCATTGTCACCGTTGCGCTTGGGCAGATAGCTGAAGAGTTTAGGGTCACGGAGGCGCTGGCGACCTGGTCCGTATCTGCGCCAATGCTCATAAGTGCGGTTTGTCTGCCGCTTCTAGGGAAGCTCGGAGACATGTATGGCCACAGGCGGCTCTTCATATTTGGTATTGCCGGGTCGACCTTTTTTGCCGGTCTTTGTTTTGTGGCGTGGGATATATGGTCTCTGATTACCTTTCGCGTTCTCTCCATGGTCATTGCTGGGGCGACGACTCCTTCCGCCATGGCACTTATGTTTCATGTTTTTGAGGGGGATGAGCGCACGCGGGTGATTGGTTGGTGGTCGATGGGCGGACCTGGTTCTGCCGCGCTTGGATTGATCCTGGGCGGGCCGTTGGTTGATTTCTTCGGCTGGCGCTCAGTGTTTATATTCCAGATTCTTTCCGGCCTTGTCGCATGGATCCTTGCCGTTCGGGCATTGCCGGAAACAGAAGCAAGACCGGCTGCCTTTGATCACCTGGGAAATGTGGCCCTCATTGTCTCACTTCTTTTATTGTTGTTTTCAGTGGGTACTCTCTCGGAAGAGGCGGTGTCGTCCTGGATGAAGTGGAGTTCTCTTGTATTGGGGCTCCTGGGGCTGCTGCTCTTTTTCTGGTTTGAGCGAGGTGTTGCGCATCCGATTGTGCCGCCGATGCTCCTCAAAGCTCGGAATTTCAATGCGCCAGTTGCAACATCGTTTCTGTTGCAGGGGTCTTATCTCGGCGGTCTGGTTGCAACGCCATTGGTTCTGATTGGGCATTTTGGATATAGCGTGTCAGTTGCGGCGGCGATGATGCTGGTGCGAACCGCGAGCCTCACGATCGCAACGCCCATGGGAGGCGCTCTGTCTGCGCGTTACGGCGAACGTTTTGGCGCTGTAAGTGGCACGGCCTTGCAGTCAGTTGGTTTGCTTCTGGTTGGCCTCGGCGTCTACCTGTTCAGCGTGCCGGTCCTGGTGGCAGGGCTTGTGCTGCAGGGCGTGGGGCACGGGTTCGCTCAACCACCGCTGACGTCGGTGATCGCCACGGCAGTGCCGCCGTCGCTTTTCGGAACGGCGTCCGGCGTCAGCCGCTTGGCAAGTCAGATCGGGTCATCACTGGGGCTCAGCCTGTTTGGGGCGCTATTGTCAGTGCCCGCAGAGGATCTGGGCCTGCCGATGATCTTTGTGATCGGGATGGCGATTTCTTTCTTAGGGCTGGTGCCTGCCTATTTCATTCAATCAAGCGGAACGAAGCGCGGCTGACAACGTCTCTCCGCAAGGCGAGACTGATTGCAGGCTGCTACGCTGCCACCGCTGCTGGTTCCAGATTTGAGTCTGAGAAGATCTTTAGTGCTCGCTTGTACAGCACAGGTTCTTTGATGCCGAGCCGAGCCCGTGCTTCAGAAATTGGCTCACGCAGCAGGGCGTCGATATCCTGATCGACGATCCGAGCTGCGGCTTTGCCATTCCGTCGCCCCTCGGCGATCACGGCCTTAATGTTTGCTTCGCGCGGCGTTTCCTTTGCGATGGTTCGTCCGCCCATAAAGGCGATGAAGCTGATGCCCAGGCCGCCATGCTGGCTGTGGGTGTAGCCCAGGAGCGCTGCTTCACCCAGGGCGTCGCGGCCATAGCCGGTCAGCACATGATAGAGGTCATGGGTGTCGCGGCCGCGATTCATGTACCAGTTGAGATCGTCGTCGAACATTTGGCGATATTTGTTGTTCTTTTCGCTCTCGGCCACGAGCCCGGCAGCACTCAGGCCTTCGCTTTCCATAAACTCGACATAGGCGCGGCCAACGGTCCCGGCGGGCAGCTTTTTTAGGGGTTCGTGATCATCAAGCATCTCTGCAAGGTTGGCATGTTGAGCCAGCAGGGCAGGTCCGTGTTCGGAATTCATGAAACGTTCGAAGTCACTGAGTTTCACATTCCCATTCAGAGCTTCAATAATGTGGAAGACTTGGGCTGTGTCTTCTTTGTCTGCGATCAGCTTTTGCATATGCTTCCAGGCTTTAAGCGGTTTGATCCGCGAGCGCTGGCGCGCAGGGTCAATATAGGGAACAGGACTTGTCATGATATGCTCCTCATCGCATCCTTTGATGACAAATTGTCATTCTAAGGTGGGCATTGCTTACATCAATGTCAATACATTCTGGTGCTCATTAGACGGAGTGTTTGGATGATGGTTTGCAAATCGTAAGGAAACAGCCAAAAAGTCAGTCCAAAGGGGGGAGAGTTTTTGTCAGAAGATCAAAAATCGTTGGACGGTCCGGTGGATGCCATCGTGGTCGGAGCCGGCTTTGGGGGCATGTATATGACTCACCTGCTGGTCCAAAACGGTCTGTCCGTTCAGGGCTTTGAGCGGGGCGACGATGTTGGGGGGACTTGGTATTGGAACCGGTATCCCGGTTGCCGCTGTGATGTTGAGAGCATGGAATACTCCTACAAGTTTTCTGAGGAATTGCAGCAGGAGTGGGAGTGGAGTGAGCGTTATTCACCGCAGCCGGAAATTCTCGCTTATGCCAACCATGTGGCAGACCGGTTTGATCTCAGGCGACATTTTGCGTTCCAAACAAGCGTCATGTCGGCTCACTATGATGAGATAGAGAAACACTGGACGGTTAAGACGGATAGAGGCGATTGCGTGGCTGCTCGCTATGTGATTATGGCGACGGGGTGTTTGTCTGCTGCCAACACACCGGACTTTCCGGGTCTAAGTGACTTTTCCGGTGCGACCTATCACACAGGCGCCTGGCCGAAAGAGGGGGTAGATTTTTCCGGGCAGCGTGTGGCGGTGATCGGCACAGGGTCATCCGGCATCCAGTCGATCCCGTTTATTGCCGAGCAGGCACAACACCTCACCGTGTTTCAGCGTACGCCCAACTTTAGCGTGCCAGCGCGGAACATGCCGCTCGATCCTGATCTGGCAGCATCCATTAAGGCGGATTATGCGCAGTTTCGTGCGGATTCCTACCAACAACCTGCTGCTTTCGGTGCGCGCTTTCTGCGCCGGGAGGACTCGGTCCTTGATGCGACACCAGAAGAGCGTGAAGCCCGGTTTGAGGAATATTGGGGGTATGGTGGCTTCCAGTTTCTGTCGGCCTTTGGCGATATCGGTGCCAGCAAAGAGACCAACAAGTTTGCAGCCGACTTTGTCCGAAAGAAAATCCGCGAGATTGTGAAAGATCCGCAAGTCGCGGAGACGCTTTGTCCTGACAGTATTATTGGCTGCAAGCGGCTGGTTGCGGATAGTGGATATTTTGAAACCTACAATCGGCCCAACGTCAGACTGGTCGATGTGAGTTCATCGCCTGTCGAGCGGTTTACGACAGAAGGGTTGGTGGCCGCGGGGCAGACCTTTGAGTTTGATGCCGTTGTTTTTGCCACCGGTTTTGACGCGATGACTGGCGCTCTTCTGCAGATTGATATTGAAGGAAGAGGGGGGCTATCCCTTAAGGAGAAGTGGTCAGCCGGACCGCGGACCTATTTAGGGCTTGCGTCAGAGGGCTTTCCCAACCTCTTCATGATGACCGGCCCTGGCAGCCCTTCAGTGCTGGCCAATATGGTGACCGGTATCGAGCAGCATGCTGAATATATTGCAGCGGCTATCAGCTGGGCTGATGAACGCAGCGCATCAAGCTTTGAGGCTGAGAGGCAGGCAGAAGACCGTTGGGTTGAGATTGTGAATATGCGTTCCGAGGCGACGCTTTATCCGCAATGCAATTCCTGGTATCTCGGCGCCAATGTCCCAGGAAAGCCGCGTGTTTTTATGCCGTTTATCGGATTTCCTGATTACGTCGCTATGGCAGACGATGTGGCCGCCAAGGGGTATGAGGGCTTCAAGCTGACATAGAGGGACGTTCAAAAAAAAGACCGCAAGATGTGGGAGCATCTTGCGGTCATAGAGGTCGGTTTCAGAAATCCGGGACTACTTCTTTGCTCCGACCTGTTTCAGGAACGTATCGACGTAACCAGTCATTTTTTCTGACTGCTCGCTGAGCTCGTTGGATGCCTGACGCACCTGGTCAGCTACGCTGCTGGTTTCCTGAGCTGCCTGCATGACGCCCTGGATGTTCTGATTGACTTCCTTGGTAGAGGCGCCTTGTTCTTCGACAGCTGCAGCGACTGACTCCGTGATCTCGCCCATTTTTTCAATGGTCGCCGTTACGGACTGAATTGAATCTACTGACTCACCCATACTGCTTTGGATCTCACTGATCTGCAGTGAAATGTCTTCGGTGGCTTTGGCCGTTTGGTTGGCCAGAGCTTTCACTTCTGAGGCAACAACCGCGAAGCCTTTGCCGGCTTCACCAGCGCGTGCTGCTTCAATTGTTGCGTTCAACGCAAGCAGGTTGGTCTGACTTGCAATGTCCTGAATGAGTGTGACGACCTGACCGATTTTCTGAGCGCTTTCAGACAGTTCGTTGATTGACTCGTTAGACCGTTTTGCTTCTTTCACGGCATCTCGTGCAATGTCAGATGACTGGTGTACCTGACGGGAGATTTCCGTGACAGTTGCTTCCAACTGTTCTGTCGCGGCGGCCACTGAGGAAGACTGAGCTGTTGTCTCTTCTGTAGCGCTCGACATTGTACCTGCGCTCGCATCCAACTCTGTCGATGCTGAGGCAACAAGGTTTGTTGCTTCTGCGACGTTGTTGGCCATTTCGATCTGGTCGGAGATCACGCTCCACGTCAGCAGAGGCGACAGGTAGTTGCCATCTTGATCGTCGAGGCGCGATACACGTAGTGACAATGTTTCGTCGCCGAGCTTGATGTTTGACTCCCAAGGCAGATTGTTAGGATCTGCGAGCAGAGCGCGTTGGTGCGCCGGATTTTTGTGGAAGATATCAATGCAAGCGCCCTTGAGGTCAGCTGCTTTGATCGGCAGGAGATGCTCCAGAGGTGTCAGCGTTTCGATGCTGGTTTTGTTTACATACGAGATTTCCAGCGTTTCTTTGTCTGCGATCATGACGTTGACCGGCATCTCATCCAGCATGCGTAACAGTCGGTCTGTTTCCTGCTCCTTCAGAACACGGTCAGTGACCACACTCCAGGTAAGAGCTGGACCAAGATATTCACCGCTCGCAGACATAATTGCCGTCACATACAGATCGAGATATTCCTCGCCGAGTCTGATCTGAGCTTTATGCGGCAGTTTGTTCGGATCGGATAGGATCGCGCGTTGGTGTGCCGGATTCTTGTGAAAGATGTCGATTGACTGACCCATCAGTTCCGAAACGGGGCAGGGGAGCAAATGCTCTACCTTCGCTAGTTCTTCGGTTGTGTTGGCGTTGAAATAGTCAATGCGAAAGTCATTGTTCATATCGCATGTCATGACTGCAACGGGAAGCGAATCGACGATAGATCTGAAAGTATCGTTGCCTGCCTTCGATTTTCCGCGCGCCGGTGGAATGATTGCCTGAATGTTCATTTCTATCCCCAAACCCAATTTTTTGACCCTTGAGCCAGATGACCACACCATTTGGTTTATGTTCTGGCGTTAGGCATAATCGAAGGCACTAGTTAATGTGGCGTGAATGATTTGAAATAAAAAATCAGATCTATTTTATAAAACCTACGTTTTGATTTTTCTACATTGCGGTTTTATTTTGTGAAATCATCGTTTTTAACTCCGATTATAAGTAATGATTACTGCGTGCCGCTCGGGAAAATACATGGTTAATCTGTTTTCTGGGCTTTTCCATTGGGGCCTGCCGGGGATATTTCATACTTCTGTTTAGGGATATTTCGTTTTATTGGCCTCCCTTACATTTACGTTAGTATGTAAGATAGTTCTTTCGTGGTGGAGTGAGGTTGGCTGGTGAGCGAAGAAGCATCGATTGCAGCGTTAGGGGAGCGGCTCCGCAAAGTGCGAACTGCTATGAGGCTTAGTGCTTCAAAGATGGCAGCGCTTTGGAACCTGGAACGCAAAACCTGGGAACGCTACGAGAATGGCCATGGGGTTCCTAAGGCCAATGTCCTTATGGATTTGGTGAATCGTGGGATCAGCGCAGATTGGTTGTTGACGGGTCAGGGATCGCTCGCAGGGAATTTCACGAGCGTGACCGCCGGAGACCCGGCGGCCACGCGCGTTGCGATTTACAACGTCGCCTACCTGCTTGCTCAGGAAAGTCCGCGGATCAATCTTGAGCCGGAAGACTTTGCCCTGACGTTTCAGGACCTCTTTGATCAACTGCAGCAGCAGGAAGAGGAGCGACAGGACGAGCAGGTGGCGTCACTTGCTGTCCAGCGCCTTCTTCGCGAAGCCGGCGGTTGATCGTTACGTAGAGCTCTGCTGGGTCGTCAGGCGTGAGATATCCTACTTCTGGTATAGCAACGCCTGCGATGACGCGGTCCCGGTGAAGTGTTTCGATGAAACCTCCCGCTTTGTACAAATGACGGACCTGGTTTTCTTCAAACGCCCAAAGGCAAGCGGGCCATAGATCTCGCTTCAACAGGAAACGGATCATCCGGTCGAGAAGTGGAACGCCAATCGCGTGCCCCCGATACTCCTTTCGAAAGTAGGCCGCGTGGAGTTCACCTCGAGCCTGCGGTAGATCCGGATCATCGCTCCGTTTGCAGCTGCAAAATCCGACAAGAACTTTTTCATGCCAAACCGTTAGAATGAGTTGGTCAGGGTCCGGATTGCTGATGGCTTCGAGCCATTCTTCATATCTATGGGCATAGGATCTGTTAGCGTGAACCTCGTTAGGCATAAAAGTGTAGGTGTCTTTCCAGCTGTCTACGTGGAGCCGCGTGATTGACGCTACGTCATCCAGCGTTGCAGGTCGAATATCAAAGCTCATTTTTCATACTCCTTGTTCATTGCGCGGAATGCGCAAAAGAGGGAATATGGTAGATTGAAATGATTGGTTCGGGAGGAAAGATGCTGGATGCGGGCATGCAGGCGCGTGGCAAGGCACACATGGAGCGTGTGTTGGGTAAACGCCAATACCCAAATAAATGGCTTATTGCCTGTGGGGCTGCCCTTCTGGCTATGTCAGGTGCAGTTACCTATCTCCTCTGGCCGGAAGCACCAGGAGACGATCAGCTAGGGAGACTGACTGTTTTGTCGTCATGCGAGGAGAGGACGCCTGGCCAAGCATGGCTGGAGGCGCGGTCGGCTGCCGGTGCAGACGGCGCGACCCTGTCGGCCAGTCAACGCCGAGCTGCCATGGACTATCTACTGGGTGGCGAACATGCCGTCGGGTGTGACGGCGTGGGAAGTGTAGACGATAACGGGGAAACGCTCGCTCTTCCGGAAAGCGATTAAGGCTTTGAAATTCGGGCGCTCAAATGCAAACACCCCGTTGCTTTGATCCGCAGACAAAATCGTCTCGATGATTTCTGAAGGAATAGGAACGTTCGGTGGCGATGAGGTGATGACCTCTCCCTTGTCCGTCAGAAGGGCGCCGCCACAGGGACCACCGCACCAGTTGAGCGGTTCACGCATCCTTCTTGGATCAATAATCGCCGTTAGCACGGCTGACAAAGCCGGCTTTTGAGATGAAACTGGGACAAAGGGAACGCCGCTGGTTTGGCCAACCACAGGTTCTCCGAATATCACGCCCGGTCGGCTGATTGCGTTTTGCACATAACTCCGTTCCCCTAGATCAATATTGGGGGCTGGATAGCTGAATGCGTCATGCATCAACATGCCATCATTGTTGATCATGAGAATGGAGCGGACGCCATCAAGGCGGGCTGTCGTCGCCTTCAATTCTGCATGGACGAGAAAGTCCGGTGGGTGTGCTTCGCTGACAAAGGTTGTCAGATAGTCAAAGGCAAATGAAATCGCAGTCGCCAGTGTCTCGGTTTTACTGAGCGCACTTTCTGCGGCCTTGATCGTGTCACGCTCAATCTGGATTTCATCCGGCACTGTCTCATAATTGGTTTCCGCAAATGATGTCGCAGGAAACAACAAAAAAACCAAATACGTGGCGGCAGCCAATTTCAGCTTGAAGCGGTTCATCTGTTCACCGTCGGCGTTGGGGGCAAGCGCAGAAAAAGCTAGCCTTCTGTATAATATGTTCGTTTCATCTTAGGGTTTTTAACGGTTAACTCAATAGGCAGAATGCTGGCCGATTCAGCAAACTGCTAATAGCGTAAATTAGGCTGATCTTAAGTATGCGACAAGGTAAAACCCTTGTCGCCTTAGGGTTTGTACCAAATCGGAGAGGAATAAGCTCTCTCCTGAATGGTCGCCGGCGCTTCAAATGGCGTTGCTATCCCCAGTGCCGTGGCGTCAAGCTGCGAGTGCCGTATGGTTGGGATCTGAAGAACCCTGACATAGTAAAAGGCCCTTTCAGCCGGATCGAAAGTGGGATCTGTCCAGAGAGCCGAAAGCTCCGGCGCGCCAATGTCATTTGTGAAGCTGCCGGTGGCAATGTTCACTGTATCGCCAACGGGCGGAAGCTTTCCATTGGCGTCAGCTGTGCGGCTGTCAGACCAGACAACGTCAAAGACTTTTTCTTGAGCCTTGCCGCTGTCGTCCAGCCAGCCTTTCACGACTTGGACTCTGTCCAGATTTGCGCCTTGCGGGTCGCGCGTGGCCCTGATCAATAATTGAATCGGGCTTCCCGTGTCCGGCGCGTCTGAGAGGTCTCCCCCCATCGGCACTCCGCCGGCATATCCGAAGGCGGCGAGATCGGCGGCATTTTCGACCCCGTCTTCATAGGTCCAGCCGCCGAAGACCCTCAATGCAATGCGAGGTCCTGTTGTTGCGTACACTTCCTTACGTGTGAATGCCTCGAAGATGGACTCGCGGGTGTTTTCTTCCGCCCAAACAGCGGCAAGTCCTGATGCTGACATGTTCCAGCCATTGAAATCGACTGTGCCTGAGATGTCGTCGTCCTGCCGCTTGTTCTCGGGAATTGAATCGAGACCAACCTTGCCCCAGAAGTTTGGTTCTTCAGCAGAAGCGACACTGGTGTGACTGTCGGTTGAACCAATCATGCCGAACTGAAAGGGATTGACGCCGACGCGCTCCTCAATCTCAAGTCCCCGCATCAAAGCGGTACGGGCATAATCACCCGCCGCGGCGGTATAGTTTAGGTTCTGTGGCGTCGCCTGCAGGTAAAACTCGAACTGTTCAAAGTCGGCAAATTCATCCTCGGGAGAGAGAGCGGGGTGTGTTTCAGAGTCGCCCTTGAACTGTGTGACCTCGACGATTGGCTCCCACTCCATCCGGGTGCGGGCGTAATCAGCGCTGATATCTTCACCACGAACTGTTCTGTCTGCGAACATGTAGCCCTTTGAGAGATTGGAGTTGTGGGGGATAGAAAGAAAGCGGGCGCTTGTGGCTTCGGTCAATGCGTCCAGACCTGCCCAAAGATCTTCCGGATAGGGATTTTCATCCGACCCGACAGGATCAATGGTGGCGGCTTCTTTGCCGTCCAGGGTCGACATAACCACGCGATGAAGGTTCACGCCGTTGGATGTTTGGGTCCATTCCCATCCGATGAGCGGCGTGAAGACGCCCGGTTCATAGTGGGCATCCGCGGCGGTGACAGACTTTTCCCACATGCTGGCGGACATGGTTTGAATGGTTTCCAATGGGATGAGCTGCGTAAGCGCGTCGACCAGTCCGACCTGTGCCCCAACGGTTAGGGGGTCAACGGTTTCGCCTGGCGATACGAGTGGTTGGGACATCCGGGCACGAAAATTCGCTGTGCCCACTGCCGGGTCCTCAATTGCGCCTCTGAAGCGGCTCAGGAAAAAGGCAGAGGCCCAACGTCGCCAGAACCAGGATCCGGAGAGGTCTGGATCTTCCGCATAAATTTGACCCAGGACGCCGAGGCCCTCCGCGTGATCAGAGATTACAAGGAAATCCAGCGGCCGATTAAGTTGAACGCGGGTGCGATTGAAAGGATGTATAACCGGCTCGCCTTTGGCCAGGCGGTATGCTGTGTCCGGATCCGCATCGCGGTTTCCGGCCATAAAGGCGTCCGTGGAATAGGAGGTGTGAAGGTGAGTATCGCCCCATAAAAGCTGCCGGTCAGCGGCATTTGCAGGGGTGCTTACAAGAACACAGGAACTGACGCCAAGCGCGATGGCTGCCTTTAGAAATTTCACGACCATTCTCCCCATTCTGTTCAGTCAAAATGGGTAACATGCCCAACTAAAGGACTAAGTCTCTTTTCTGCCGTTATTCCGTATTGCGGAATTTATTTTACCCTGAGTCGCGCAATCAGGGTTTGAACCAGATGGGGGAGGAATAGGCACGCTCTTGTATGGTTGCGGGGCCCTCGTATGGTGTGTCCAGGCCAAGCGCTATGGCATCGAGCTGGGAATGCCGAGCTGTCGGAATCTGCAGGACCCGGACGTAATAGAAGGCGCTTTCGTTTGGGTCAAAAGTCGGGTCGCTCCAGAGAGCGGTGAGTTCCGGCGCGCCGATATCATCCGTATGCCGACCGGTGGCGAGGTCGACCGTGTTGCCGACATCCGGCAGGCGACCGTTAGCGTCGATGGGACGATCATCAGACCAGGCAACATTGAAGATCTGTTCGTGGGTGTTGCCCGCGTCGTCGAGCCACCCTTTAATCACCTGAACGCGGTCCAGGTTCGCACTGCCCGGGTCGCGGGTTGCGCGGATGAGTAGTTGGATGGGCTCGCCGCTCGCCGGTGCGTTTGATAGGTCGCCGCCCATGGGCACACCTGCCGCGTACCCGATCTCGGCTATGTCGTCCGCTGTTGCGGCTGTGGCATCGAATGACCATCCGGCAAAGACGCGGAGTGCAATCCGAGGGCCAGTTGTTGCGTAGACTTCCTTGCGGGTAAAGGCATCGAAGATGGCATCACGCGAATTCTCCGTTGCCCAGACTGCTGCAAGGCCGGAGGCTGACATGTTCCAGCCGTTGAAACTGTCGACGCCGGATACAATCCCGTCTGTGTTCTCGTTGCGCTTATTCTCGGGCACGGAATCCACGGCGACCTTGCCCCAGAAGTTTGGTTCTTCCGCAGAGGCGATACTTGTGTGGCTGTCTGTCGATCCGATCATTCCAAACTGAAACGGGTTCACGCCGAGGCGTTCCTCCATCTCAAGCCCCCGCCTGAGCGCGGAGCGGGCATAGTCTCCCACTGAGGCGACATAGTTCCAGTTTTGCGGTGGCCGTTGGACGTTGAATTCAAACCGTTCGAAATCCGCAAACTCGTCATCAGGGGACAGGCTTGGGTGGGTCTCGCTGTCGCCTTTGAATTGGGTGACCTCAACCACAGGCTCCCATTCCATGCGAAGCCGAGCGAAATCCGCGGTGATGTCTTCGCCCCGGAGTGTCTTCTCTCCGAACATATAGCCTCTGGATCGATTTGAATTGTGAGGGATGGCTAGGAACCTTGCGCCCGTCTCTGTCTGCAGAGCATCCAGTTCGCGCCACAAGTCTTCTGGATAGGGCGCATTATCTTTGCCGACTGGGTCGATGGTGGCAGCGGTCGGGCCATCCAAGGTCGACATGACAACACGATGGAGGCTGACGCCGAGTGCTGCTTGTGTCCACTCCCATCCGATCATGGGTGTAAAGACACCTGGTTCATAATGCGCTTCAGCGGCGGCGACAGACGCTTGCCAGGTGCTGGCGGAGATGGCCTGTAGTGTTTCTGGCGGAACGATCCTGCTGATCGGACCGATGCGCTCTTCTGTTTTGTTGACGGCGACCGGGTCGATGGCATTGTCCGGTTCTACATTTCCCTCCGGCATCCGAGACGAGAAGTTTTGGACCGCGCCTTCCGGATTTTCCATGACATTTCGCAGCTGCCCCAAAAAGAAGGTCGATATCCAGCGTTGCCAGAACCAAGAATTGGCGAGATCCGGGTCCTGATTGTAGAGGCTTCTCATAACTCCCAAGCCTTCCGCATGATCGGCGACGACCAGAAAATCGAGGGGACGGCTGAGTTGCACCCGTGCTCGACTAAAAGGATGGATGACAGGCTCGCCTTTCGCCACCCTGTAAGCAGTATCGGGTCCGGCGTCTCGATTCCCCATCATGAAGGCGTCGGCGGAGTAGGAGGTGTGGAGGTGGGTGTCCCCCCAAAGGAGCTGTGTCTCGCGTGCTGTCGCTGGTGAAATCAGAAGGGCTGATGCGAGCAGAAATGCGACGCAGCTGTGCCGCTTCAGTTTTTGACGGTACTTCATGAGGCCTCCCCAGGGTCGTTAGTGCCATTGTCGCATGATGATTTTGTCCGCTGGCAGCATAGTATTTTTATTCCACCAGGCGGAATTCGGCCCGGCCGTTGATATGGTAAGTACACCTGACTTGGCTATTGAGCTGGATCGCATCTTTTTTCATCTGACCCCTTTTGCGAGTCACTCTTAACACCATATTCAAGTCACTGCGTCGCCGGACCGGTTTGGCGTACGAGGTAAACCGTAACAACAAACAATAGAGGCGGGGATAAGTTCATGTCGGAAATCAATCAGGATCAGAAAGCATTTTGGAACGGCCCGGGTGGCGAAGCCTGGGTAACGGGCCAAGAAACCCTTGATGCGGCCATGCGGCCAGTGACAGAGGTTCTGTTGAAGGCGGCCTCTATCGGCAAAGCTGATGTGGTGACCGACATTGGATGTGGTACGGGCGAGACAGCGCTGGAGATTGCCAAACAGGCGGGATCTGTGCTCGGTGTCGATGTGTCTGGGCCGATGCTTGCCCACGCCAAAAGCAGGGCCGCGGAACTCGGGCTTGAGAATGTTCAGTTTGAGCAGCGGGATGCGCAGTCCGATCCGCTTCAGGAGAAGGCCACGCTGGCACTCTCCCGGTTTGGGGTCATGTTTTTTGAAGATTCTGCGGCGGCTTTTGCCAACATTCGTAAGCATATGGCGGCCGACGGGCGCCTCTGCTTTGCCTGCTGGAAATCTCCCCGCGAGAATGAATGGGTGAGCCTACCCATGTCTGTTGTGCGCAAACATGTGCAGGACGACACGCCGTCCGATCCACATGCGCCGGGGCCGTTTGCGTTTGCGGATGATGGCCGTGTGCGATCTTTCCTTGAAGAAGCCGGGTGGCGCAATATTGAGATTGTTCCTGTCCCGTTTGATATGGCCTGGGGCGAGTCGCCGGACGCGGCGGCGCATGGTTTGATTGAGCGTGGTCCGCTTCGCCGGTTGTTTGTTGGTGATCCGACAATCTCTGACGAGACAAAGCAGGCGATCATTGAGGGTATTCGGGATGCGCTGCCGCCGTCTGATGGAGGCATTTTCCTCAAAGGGGCGATCTGGATTGTCACTGCCACGGCAAGCTAAGCGCGCTTGAGGCCGTGTCCCAACCTGCTAGCATGGGGTCCGTTTTCATGAGAGGGGGACCCCATGGCAGGGCCAGGCGCAAAATATGATTTCATTGTTTGGGGTGCCTCCGGCTTTGTTGGGAAGCTGATCTGCGAATATCTGGTTTCGCACTATGGCAAAGACCGCAGCCTGCGCTGGGCGATGGGCGGGCGGTCTCAGACAAAGCTGGAGGAGGTGCGTGCAGGCCTTGGCGCGGGTGCCAAAGACATCCCCATCATCACGGGCGATGCAGCGCATGCCGACGCGCTCGATGAAATTGTTCAGCAAACCAAAGTTGTTCTGACGACAGTTGGTCCGTATGCCAAATACGGGTCAGAACTTGTCGCGGCGTGTGTCAAGCATGGTGTGGGCTATGTGGATCTTGCGGGGGAAGCCCAGTGGATCCGCCGGATGATTGATGCGCATCAGGAAGAGGCAGAGAAGACGGGTGCGCGAATTGTGCCCTGCTGCGGATTCGACTCGGTGCCTTCTGACCTTGGTGTCTTCTTTCTCAACAGTCAGGTGAAGAAGAAAACCAATGCACCGTGCACCCGCGTGAAGATGCGGGTGAAGGCCATGAAGGGCGGGGCGAGCGGTGGCACTATTGCCAGCATGATCAACATGATGGAAGAGATGGGGCGCGACCGTCAGGTGCTTGAAGTGATGCGCGATCCTTATTCGCTCAATCCCGAAGGTCTCCGGGAGGGACCCAAGCAGCCAAGCGGGACGCCGATTGAATATGATGAGGACGCGCATACCTGGATTGCGCCCTTCGTCATGGCGGGGATTAACACGCGGGTGGTTCAACGCACGAACGCACTTCTGGACTATGCCTATGGCGAAGAGTTTCTCTACGACGAAGCCATGATGATGGGTGAAGGCCTGACAGGACGTCTTTCGACCTATGGGCTGGCGGGCGGACTTGGCGGTTTTGTCGCCGCTGCTGCCTTTGGTCCAACGCGCAATCTCATGAGCCGGTTTTTGTTGCCGAAGCCCGGCGAGGGGCCGTCGAAAGAACAGCGGGAAAACGGCTATTACAATCTGGTTTTTATCGGCAGGACGGAAGACGACCAGACATTTGTGGCCCGTGTGACAGGCGACAAAGATCCTGGCTATGGTTCAACGGCGAAGATCATTAGCGAATGTGCGATCTGTCTGGCGAAAGACATCACGCAGGAACAGACGGGCGGCGGTATCTGGACACCTGCTGCCGCCATGGGTGATCAGTTGCTCGACCGGCTTGAAAAGAATGCTGGCCTCACTTTCGAGATGGAAGAGGTAGCGGACCAGTATTGATTCACGGATCTAGTAAATCGTCTTCTTCATGTGTTCAGCATACCCCTCGTCATATGCCTTTCCATCAAACGGTTCGCTAGATAGGGCTTCAAGCATCTCACCTGTTGCGGGCAGGGCTGATCGGTCGATTGTCGACGCCGGATCCCAAAGTCTTGAGCGGGCAAGCGCTTTCTGGCATTGGAAGTAGACGCTATCGATCCGAATGATGATTACCGACTTCGGGTTCTTGCCCTGAATGGCAAAAGAGGTGCAGAGGTCTGGGTCTGACGTGATTTCTGCCTTCCCGTTGATGCGTAGGGTTTCGCCAATGCCGGGGATCATGAATAGGAGCGAAATGCGAGGATCGCGCACAATGTTCTTGAGCGTATCCAGGCGATTATTTCCGCGCCGGTCGGGCATCATGACGGTGTGTTTGTCGTGCACCCGGACAAACCCGGGCGGATCTCCCCGGGGAGAGCAGTCCAACCCTTCAGGACCAGCGGTTGCGACGACGACGAAGGGCGCCGCTTCAACAAACGCTCGGTAGTGATCTGAAAGGTGATCCAGTTCCTTTATCAGGGAGCGGGGGACGGCTGGGCCGTAAAGCGCTTCCAGTTCTTCAACAGAGGTGATGCAGTTGCTTTGGGTCATCGGGCGCTCCTTTGCAAGGAAGCCTGAGGTCTAGCACGGAGAGCTCTTTCAGGCGATAGAGACCAGATGGTTGTCCCATTGCGTATCTGCAAACGTCGCCATTGGACTTGCGGCATCCAGTGTGGCGTCGACGGCCAACGGCCCCGCTGTGAAAGCAAAGTGGCCAGGTGTCTCCAGGGCCGCTATTCCGCACACATCCTGGGCCGTATGCGAGCCCAGATACGTCCCATCGTCTGAAGTCCAGAAAGATACGAGGTTTCCGCGTGGACAGGTGAGGGCAATGATGGCACCGCTCATGTCGTAGGCCACGCTTCCGGCATAATTGCGCATGGCCTTAGCGACCGGGCCAGGTGTCTCCGCAAGCTTGAGGTCGGTGCCATTGAACAGGGCCAATAGGGGGACCCTATGTCTCTTTGGCCCCTCATATTGAAGCGCTGCCGCGAGACCGTTTGGCCCCGCCGCCAGATGCCGGATGGAGAGCTGATGATGCTCAGGCTCAAGAGTGTGGCGCGATATCAGGCCGCCCGTTTCACTGTCGATGAGGGTGAGGGAGGGTTCCATGGTCTCGAGGTTGAGCTTTGAGCGCCCAGTGTCAGGGTGGGTCCGTATGCCGCCATTCGCCACGGCGAGCGATGTGCCATCTGCGGTGAGGAGAATTTCATGAGGGCCAATGCCGCCACTTGGCATATGCCCGATCAGTTCGTAGCTGCGCCGTGCGTCGCGAATGCCTATAACGCCGTCGCCTGTCTGGTAGTGGTTCTCGGTTGTGAAGAAAAGCGATCCGTCTTTTGAGAAGCACCCGTGTCCATAGAAGTGATGACCTTCGCTCGCCGTCACGTGGTGGCGCACATCACCTGAATTCAGGTCAACAATGAGTGCAAATCGGTCAGGCCGGCGCGCCATGATCACCGCGCTCAGTCCGTCGGGTGAGGGAATGATGTCATGTCCTCGTCCGGGCAGGGGGATGTCGAGATGGATATGGCCACGCTCATCAAAGAGGGTCGCGAAGTACGCTTGGCCCACTTTTCTGCATCCCATCCATCGCGCTGCGGGGGCGTTGGCGATTGTCGGAACTGGGGCGGCTGCGATTGCAGCAGCAGCGGAGCCTTGCAGGATATGTCGGCGCGTGACACTCATTAATCGCCATCTGTTGCGTTGAAGCCGGGGACGAGGCCAAGGTCCTGGGCGACTTGCTCCCGCACGAGCGATTGCAGGCTGCGAAGTTTGGCTAACAGGCTTTCCAGATCGCCGCGCGCGTCTGGGTCTTCAATCAGATGGGAGAGCGGTTTCTCAAATGCAGCTATGTCGGTGAGGATTTCTCTGATCAGGTCTTTCGTGGCCGTGGCCGTTGTGTCTTTCCCGATCTTGGTCAATAGATCGCCAAATCCATCCTCGACGATCAGAAACTGAAGCACGCTTTCCAGATTGAGCTGGATGTTGCGCAGCGATCGCTCGCTTCGCCAGTTTTCTGTCCGCTTCGGCCGTGCGCCGGTGATGGTAAGGCCCATGGGCCGGTCGAGCTTTTGCAGTCGGACCACGTCAAGAGCACCCGCCATATCGTTCAGGAAACGGCTTGCGGCTTCCTTCTCATCGAAGAAAGTGTCGGTGCCGTCTGCAGCGCTCAGAACCTCGTCACGGTAGCCGTCGGCACCAGCCCACATCTCAACGAGTGCTGCAGCATGGGTTTCTTGATTGCGGGCAATCGCGAGCGCGTAGCGACAGGCAAAGCTATTGGGCTCCTCTGCTGCTTCTGGTTCGTTGTAGAGGATGTATTCGAGGGCTTGCAGGTCGCCCAGCGCCACGCTCTTTTGCGCAAGCGCACCTTCTGGCAGAACCGTGTCGTCCTGGTTGTTCAGGACCTGACGCAGCTGACGCTGTCCTGTGCCTCTCTTATCCGGCCAGAACTGAAACCGGGCAGGCCCGCGGTTTTCATAGATAGGTCCAAACTGAACAATCTGTGCGCGTTGCCAGGCATCCATGGTTGCATGGAACCGGGTGTCCACCTGTTTCCGGCCCTCTCCACTTGGCGCGGTGCAATAGCTGTCCAGAGCGCCTGCTAGTTCGCGGCTTTCTGTGGCGAGCTGTTGATAGGTGGGGATCACGAACCGATCTGTCAGCGCTGTCAGAAGCGCTGTTGTTTGCTCGGTATTGATCGCATCAGCCGACGCCGGCGTGCTCATCAGGAGAGCTGCGGATATGCAGCTGATGAGGGGCTTAAAGACTTTCAAGAAAGGCAATCAGAGCTTCCCTGTCTGGTTTGTCCATGGTGCGGAAGGCTTCTCGTGCCGCCAACGCCTCGCCACCATGCCACAGAATAGCCTCTGTAAGATTGCGGGCTCGTCCATCATGGAGAAAAAAAGTATGGCCATTGACTTTTTCGGTCATGCCAATGCCCCAGAGCGGCGCGGTCCGCCATTCCGACCCGCTTGCGGTGCCCTCGGGCCGACCATCCGCCAGACCTTCACCCATGTCGTGGAGGAGCAGGTCCGTATAGGGCCAGATGAGTTGACCTCGGAGCGCCGGGTCCACATCGTCGTCATTCCGGGTGGCGTGTTTGGGGGTGTGGCAGCTGGTGCAGTTCGCTTCATAGAACATCTGCTTGCCACGCAGTACCTGCGGGTCATCGACATTTCTGCGCGCCGGTACAGCCAGATGGCGGGAATAGAAGAAGATCTTGTCCATGACTTCCGCCGAGGCTTCCAGGTCGCCGCCTGGGCCACCAATACCCGCCGGGGCCGCCAGACAGGTTGGCTGATTGGCGGTGCAGTCACCACCATGTGCCGGGAACAACGGATTGGACACGCCAATGTCCCCGGCCATGGCATCGGATGATTGGTCTTCAATCGTTGGGTTGCCCAGTTTCCAACCAAAGCGGGCGAGCATGACCCGCTCGTTCTGGCGGCTCCAGATATATTTGGGCGTACCTGAAATGCCGTCGCCATCCGCATCGTCAGGGTCGGCTGCGGCAAGAATGTCTTCTTCAGCGATCGCTTCCAGAAGGCCGAGCCCAATCATGGGCGAAGCGACACGCGGGGAGAAGAGGGCATCTTCTCGCATGGGCCCATAGCCCAGATCGACAAAGCTGTAGGCTGGTTTGCGAAGCGTGATGGTTTCACCGTCGGCAAAACTCACTTCGACATCCGAATAGTCGATGACCATACGTCCTTCGGCGGCGTGGCCTGGGATCGCCGTGTCCTGTAATTGTCTGCCGTAGGTGGGTTCGGGGACCACATTGATCAGGTGATCTGCAATCGCTTGCCTTTGTTCATCTGTTTGAGGCGGGATCGAAACGCGCAGGAACATGGAGACGGCGTTGTCGTCTTCATTCGCTGGCGGATGTCCGCGCCCGTCTTTCAGATGGCAGCGTTGACAGGCCCGCGCATTGTAGAGGGGGCCCAGACCGTCGGCAGAGGTTGTTGAGGCAGGGGCTGTGACCCAAAGCCGTTTGAAAAAACCGTTTCCGACGAAAAAATCGCCGCGGGCTTCGAAGCTCATATTCTCAGAAGGCTGGGAAAAAGTCTCTCTGTCGAAGCGACGCGTGTTTGTTGCAAGCCCGCCCGGCAGGTGCTCGTGCGGTTCGACTTGGCTGAAGTCTGTCGTCGGTGCCAGGATCGCGGCGCGCTTCTCCGGCGTCATCTCTGCAGATGCCGCGTGGGGGAGGAAGAAAAGCGCTGCCGCTAAACTCGCTATGGTGCGTTTCTTGTTCACTTTGAGAATTATACGCAACTGGGGGCGGGCAAAAATGTGGCCCGATGCCGCATCAAAGGGCACCGGGCCTCATGTCTCCCGAGGGAGGCTTCACTGCGAGCGAAGCTTACTGGAAGACAGCCTCAGGATTGTCGAGGCTATCTGATCCTTCGATTTCGATCTCGTCGATTTCGATGGCTGCAACGATCCGCTCGATGGTGCGGGTCTGGGCAACAAGACCATCGATTGCGGCTTGAACGATGGCGTTACCTTCGTCATTGCCTTCACCGATCATCTGGTCATAAGCCATCTCACCACTGTCAGCTTTGTCCTTCATGACCCGCATGGCAGCCTGAGTTGTTTCCAGCTTGGCGATCATTTCTGCGTCCAGGTCTGCCGCTACTTTGCGGACAAGGTCAGACAGGCTGGCACCGCTGACAACCGTCCCATCCACGCGGGTGTAGCTTCCGCGATAGACATTCGAAATTCCCAGTGCATCGTAATAGTGCGAGTCATGGGTGTTGTCAGCGAAGCAGTCATGCTCCTCTTCAGGATCGTGAAGCATAAGACCAAGACGCATGCGCTCGCCGGCCAGCTCGCCGTAAGAAAGGCTACCGAGGCCGGTCAGGATGATGCTGAGGCCTTCTTTACCGTCGCCAAGGGCTGCACGAGCCGGGCCGTTGTCGCCCCAGGCAGCGACCATTTCTTCCAGATCGGAAATCATGAGGTCGGTTGCCGCAACAAGATAGGCAGCGCGACGGTCACAATTGCCCCCAGTGCACGCGTCCCCTTTTGCATAGTCGGTCGCTGGGCGGTTGCCTGCACCCGGGCCGGTACCGTTCAGATCCTGACCCCAAAGAAGGAATTCAATGGCGTGATAGCCGGTTGCAACATTGGCCTCCACTTCGTCGATCTCGTGGAGGTCGCGGAGCAGTTCAGGGGTGATGTTGGTAGCGTCAATCTCGCGGCCGCCAATGGTCAGCTTCTCATTGGCAATGATGTTGGCTGAATAGAAAGCGTTTTCATCGCTTTCTTCGCCGTAGGCACCGGTATCGACATAGTCGATCAAGCCTTCGTCAAGTGGCCAGGCGTTCACTTTGCCTTCCCACTCATCAACAATCACATTGCCGAAGCGGTAGGCTTCCGTCTGCTGGTAAGGGACGCGGGCTGCGACCCAGGCTTCTTTCGCCGCAGCGAGTGTTTCATCGGAAGGCGTTTCGATGAGCGCTTCAATGGCAGTTTTCAGCGTCTGGGCCGTCGTCAGAGAATCTCCATACCCGGCTTCCGCAATATCTGCATAGGTCGCGAGAATGTCGGCGGGTTCCGCAGCCGATGCCAACGGTGCTGATGCCAGGAAGGCACCTGCAACAAGAGAGAGGGAGAATTTATTCATGTCTCTTATCCTTAGATCAAAGAAAGGCAATGGCGACTTAGTTTGTCGACACTTCCAGTTCGTAAGTGAAGAGCAGGCCTAGAGTGTGGGTGTCGACGCGGCCTTCTTCAGCGAAGCGATAGCCAAAGTCTGCGGTCAGACCGTTTTCAAATTCATACCCTGTCGTTGCCTGGAAGAGGTGATCTTCAATATCGGCTGCACCAGCCGTGTTTGGATCTGTGCTCCGGCTTGTGTAGGAAAGAGACACGTTCCATGGGCCATGAAGGAAGGCGCCGCCAAGAGTGAGGTAGTCCGTGTCGGCAACAGTTGCGCCAGCATTTTCGAGGAGGACGTATTCTACCAGCGGTTCGAAGGCGAGGCCTTCTGCAATGTCAAAGCTGCCGAAGAGACCCGCAGCCAGACCAAGCTGGTCGTCCGTGTTGCCGCGGCCTTCGCCCTGGTGGGAAATGCCCAATGTGTAGCCAAGACCACCAAGCGCCGGAACGCTTTCACTGTCGAGGCTCAGAGCAAACGAAGAGAAGTCTTCCGTGTTGCTTGGGCCACCGTCACCGATGCGCGGTTGACCGCGGCTATTGATGAGTGTCTGCGCGAGGAAAGAGGTGTCGGCGAAGAAAGTGGAGGCAGAGATTGTGTGCTCGCCGGAGGCTTCGTCGCCGAATGTGTAGTCGGCGCCAAAACCGATCCGCTCGGTGATTTCATAGTCTTCTGCGAAGTCCACACCATAGATGCCAGGTGCGCGATCCCAGGCGACACCGAAGACAGGATTAAACTTACCCGCAATAACGGTGAAGTTGTCACCTGCATATTGCAGGAACAATTGTTCGATGAAGAGGCCTTGGTCTTCGAAGAAGCGGTCATCTACCGGATCATTCACATTTTCAAAAACGAGACCGGCTTCGATTGACCAGTTTTCCGTGAACTGGATCGAGATTTCAGGCTCAATGACCGCAAACGTGTTGTGAAGCTCGTTGGCTTGGACGTCAGAATCGAATGCATAGTCATGCTGCAGTTCGAAAGGAACAACTGCCTCGATGCGTGGATAGGATGTGTCGGCTGTTGCCGTTGTGGATAGGAATGTGAGCGCCGTTCCGCTCAATACCAGGTTTCTAAATACCGCTTTCATATTGTCCCTAGATTTGTTGCGCTTATTTGCGCTGTTGGGTCCTCCAGGGAGCATGGGTAGGGGGCAGGCACATTAGTTGCAAATGATTTTCAACAACGTTCCGGGGTTTTCCTAAGAATGTGTCGCGATAGCAACATTAATGTGACGGATTGCCGCGGGCATATCGAGACAGGACAAAAGCGGCCGAAAGCATAAGGAAAGCTGCGGCAAAATAGGGGGCTCCCGGGAGTTGAAGGGGGGCTGAATCTGCAGTGAAAGTGCGAAAGAGTTGCGTCATGAGTAAAGGCGCCGCGATCATAGTGAGACCCATAAGGCTTGCGAGCGCGCCCTGCAGTTCGCCCTGGGCATTATCAGGAACTCTGGCGGCCATGAGGCTTCGCAGGGTCGGCATGGCGAGGCCCATGAAGGCCGTGAGCACCAAGGAGGCATAGGCCATCCAGGTTGTGGTCGACAGGGCAAAACAGGTGAATCCGATGCTTGCAGCGATCAAGCCGATATAAGCGGAGCCGACCTCACCGAATTTGGCGACGGTCCATCGGATGACTACGGTTTGCGTGAAGATAACCGTGAGCCCCGCAAATCCCAGCGCAAACCCGATGTCGCGTTCGCTCCATCCGAACTGATGAATGACAAAATAGGTGAAGACTGCTGGATTGGCATCATGTGCCAGCTGAAACAGGATAGTGGCACCGGCTAATCCAAGAAGAACCGGATAAGCTTTGAAGTGCGCCAGGGCGCCAATTGGATTGGCGCGTTTCCATTCAAAGGGTCGCCGGTCCTCATCTTTCAGTGTTTCGGGCAACACGAGGAACCCGTAAGCCACATTGATGAAGGCGATGGCCGCCGCCGCAAAGAAGGGAATGCGCGGGCCGATTTCACCCAGAAATCCGCCAATGACCGGACCGATAATGAAGCCCAGGCCCCAGGCTGCACCGGTCAGGCCAAAATTCTGTGCTCGCTTCTCAGGTGGAGAGACATCCGTCACATAGGCATTTGCGGTTGCGAAAGTCGCTCCAAACATGCCGGCGAGAATTCTGCCGATGAAGAGCCATAGGAGGGACGGGGCAAAGGCCATGATGAGATAGTCAATGCCGAGCGCGAACAGAGAAATCAAAAGGATAGGGCGGCGCCCGAAACGGTCCGCCAGATTGCCCATGACCGGGGCAAAGAGGAAGTGTGCTGCAGCGAAAGAGAAGAGCATGAGGCCGCCATACGCGGCGGCTGCGGAAATCGGTTCGCCCGACAATTCCATAATCAGTTCCGGGATCACTGGGATGATGATGCCGAAGCCGATCGTGTCGATCAGGATGGTTACAAGAACAAATGCCAGTGCATGGCGCCCCGGTTTACGTGATGTCATCGCCGACTCCCCCCATGTTCAGACTAGCCTAATGACTTATTGATGGTTGGCATAGCTCCGTTGGGGAGAGGTAGGTGCGGCTAAGCTCGCCCTTACGGGATCAGTCGTGCGGCTTCAGGCTTTCAAGCGTCTTCTGATATTCCGTGAGCGCCTTTTTGCCCGCAACGCTGACGGCGTAGATGCCGGTTTCCACACGGTCAAACCACCCATAGTGATTGTCGGCCATGATACGCCGTGCCTTTTCGACGCCCGACGCTTTGGCGACGTGCGCGGCTTTTGTTGGGCCGTTGGTGTTCAAGATCTGGAGGCACCGAAGCGCATCCTGCCGATAGGCCGTCATGAGTGTTCGGCGGGTTGATCCGCCTGTATTGGGATCGCCTGTGCGTCTCGCAAACTCGCGGAGCAGGGCTGCTTTTCTGACTTTCGATTTGCGCGGCGCATAAGGGCCGGGATCTGTGTGGGTTTCGATGGTGCCATCTTTGAGGCGGATGGTTATGAGTCCCAGGCCCAGGCGACGGCAGAGTGAAATATTGGCCTTGAGCGTCTTTCTGAAAACCCGACCGCTTCCTCTTGGAACTGCAATATAGACGAGATCGCTGATTGCTTGCCGTGCTATGGCCTGATGCACTACGGATAGCGAGAAACCAGTCTTCATCTCAACAATGAGCGGCTCTTCCTCGGCACGCATTGCTACAATGTCTGCCGCACCGATCTCGCTTTTCACCTCATAACCTTGCCCCTCCAGGAAAGACTTAAGAGGTGCGTAGAGGTCTGTTTCGCGTATCGAAGAAGAAGCCATCCGTCTGGATACCGCGGCGAGGTGCGATTCTCCAGACTTTGAGACGTTCTGGGCGACGTTCCGGTCTAGAACGGTCGAGGCAACAGGACCGGAATACCAGCGACAAGCTTGTCATAGTTCGGGTAGCGCTCACGCTTTCTTGTGACCATCAGCGGGACTGAAATGAAAACGAAGAGCAGTGTCATGGCAAGCGTGCCTGCAATCATCCAGAGTTCGCTGGCTCCGGATGCGACACCAAATAGCCAAATTCCCCACCAAAACAAGATTTCTCCGACATAATTAGGGTGTTGGGAGAAACGCCAGACGCCTCGGGTGCAGATAGGCGCCTCGTGTGTGCGGACCTTGCGATAGGCCCACATCTGCTCGTCGGCGACGGTTTCCAGCAGGATCGCGCCGAATGTGACAATGACGGCGAGTGCATCCAGCAGGCCAAGTGAAGAGCTGGAGTCGGCAACAGCGATTAGTGGTATGCAGCCTAAGAAAACGAGAACAGTTGGAAAGAGCTCGATACCGAAAAGGTCGATCAGTGGATAGGCGCGGCCGAACTTGGCTTTGAGATCCAGATACCGGAAATCCTGTTCTTCATACGTCCTCCAGCGGCGCATGCAGTTGAAGGTTAGTCGGAGTGCCCACAGAGTGACCAGGCCGAATGCAAGCCATTCTCTTGTTGAGAGGTCAGAACCGCCGATGGCGGTGAACCAGTAGATCGCGATGAGCGGGGGTGCCACGCTCCAATAGGGATCATAGATGCTGGAGTTGCGGGTGAGGAAGCTTGCGGCGAAGACAAAAAGGGTCGCCGCCACGTCCGCGATCAGCGTGTTCCACAAAATAGACGGGGTGGGCGCTAGAGTGAGCACCCACCAGGCGATGGCAATGGCCGGCGCATAGGTGAGCAGGCTAACAAGGGCGGGGGCCCATCGCTGTTGCCGCCAACTGGTCGCGCTCAATCTGCCGCTACCGGAATGTTGACTCCGTCGGGCCGTGATTGGGCGCCGCGAATGAGCTTCCCGTTCAATTTGCCTGTCGGCTTACCATTCTCAAACGCAACCTCGCCGGAGATGATGGTTGCGGTGTAGCCGCTGGCCTTTTGGATGAGGCGTTTGCCGCCAGCTGGCAGGTCATGGACTATTTCCGGTGCGTGGAGTTGCAGATTGTCAAAATCGATGACGTTCACATCCGCTTTCATGCCGGGAGCCAGGACACCGCGATCCTGAAGTCCAACGACTTCTGCATTGGCTTTGGTCTGACCATGGATCAGCCATTCCAGTGGAAGTTTTGGTCCGCGGGACCGGTCACGGCCCCAATGGGTGAGAATGGTTGTCGGGAAGCTGGCGTCACACAAAATGCCGACATGGGCACCACCATCGCCTAAGCCAAAGGCGACATTGGGGTGGGTCATCATGGTGTGCACATCATCGAGGCTACCGTTCATGTAGTTCATCAGCGGGAAGTAGAGGAGGGCATTGCCGTCCCGCTCCAGCATCCAGTCCAGCACCTGCTCGCGGGGTGACTTGCCATTTGCCTCGGCCGTTGCCGCTGCACTATTTTCCGGTGCCGGCTCGTAATTGGGCGGGTCGCCCAGCTCAAACATCTTGTGATAGGCGGTGCAGAGCATGGTGACGATCTGACCTTCCGGATAGCTCGGCTCCTCCGCCAATAGTTTTTCACGGAAAGCTGGATCGCGCAGTTCTTTCACCTGTTGTTTCAGCGGTAAATGAGCGATGGAACGGTAGGTCTGGTGCAGCAGGAAGGGATTGAGCGTCGACGTGAGGCCCAGCAAAACGCCTGTCGGCCGTGGCGGGACCTGGCCGCGCATGGGCAGGCCCTTGGCGGCTGCCTCGCTGATGCCGCCTAACACCTTCGTCCAGATGTCCGGGTGTCTGTCGTCCTGTTCAATGGTGAGAGACAGCGGCCGGCCAGATACTTCCACCATGCCGCGCAGCATCGCGAACTCTGGCTCGAAGTCCCAGAAGTCTGCGATAAGTTGAATGACACCTTTGTCCGCTTTGCCCATGGCGGCTGCGATGCCATGGAGTTCAGCCTGTTCTGCCTTGAAGCTTGGTGTGTGGGCGCCGTTTTTGTCCCGATGTTTTTCGGTGCGCGATGTGGAAAAGCCTAGCGCGCCTGCTTCTAGTGCATCCACCACGAGTTCCGACATTTGTTTGATGTCATCATCATTGGCGGGTTCCAGATCCGCGCCCCGCTGTCCCATCACATAAGCGCGAAGGGCGCCGTGTGGTACCTGGAGGCCAATGTCGAGCGCGAGGGGAGAGCTTTCCACGGCTGCCATATATTCGGGGAAACTTTCCCACCGCCAATCGATGCCTTCGGCAAGCGCGGTGCCGGGAATGTCTTCAACCCCTTCCATGAGGCCGATCAGCCAGTCATGCTCATCCGGTTTGCAGGGCGCAAACCCAACACCGCAATTGCCCATGACAGCTGTGGTCACGCCGTGAAAAGTTGAAGGTTGAAGGTAGGGGTCCCAGGTGACCTGACCGTCATAGTGGGTGTGGATGTCGACAAAGCCCGGGGTGATAATCTGGCCGCTGGCGTCGATTTCCCTGCGGCCTTTGTCGCTCACGTCACCGACCGCTGAAATCTTCGCACCGTCTATGGCGATGTCTGCCTTGAATGGCGCACCGCCGGTGCCGTCATAAATCGTGCCGCCGCGAATGACTAGATCGTGCATGGGATCCTCCTCCAAGGCTCATTCCGTGAGCAATTCCATTGGGGCGCAGTTTAATGCGCCTCAATGAAAAGTGCGAGGAGGAGGGCGAAACACTTGGTTTCCCCAGCGTTTCATAGACCCTAGGCGGTTTGTGACTTACCGCGTTGTTGAATGCCTGCCCGACGGCTCTCGAGAGCGTCCGCGGAGACACTCGAGTTCGCAGCACCGGAGACTTTGAGCTCTGTTTTGAGCGCATCCCCAAAGCTTTCCGCGAAACCGTCATCGATCAGTTTTTTGTAAGCCGGCAGACATTCAGGCACGACAGTCAACATGTCGGCGGCAAGCCCTTGCGCCACGCTCACCAGGTCTTCCGGGGCAACCACGCGGTTCACCAGGCCCCATTCTGCGGCTTGTTCAGCACTTAAAAAATTGCCGGTCAGTGAAAGTTCCTTGGCGCGATAGATGCCAATGGCCCGAGACAGTTTCTGGGACAGGCCCCAACCCGGCAGGATGCCCACACGGGCGTGGGTATCGGCAAAACGACAATTGGTTGATGCGATCAGGACATCGCACGCAAGTGCCAGTTCAAATCCGCCAGTAATAGCCACACCATTGATCGCGCCGATCACAGGCCCGCTGAACTGGTTGATGGAGGTGACGGGGTCTTTGTGGGTCACCGCATTGTCCGGCCCGGTCAAACCTTGTTGGCCCAGTTCCTTTAGGTCAAGTCCGGCGCAGAAGGCACGGCCAGCGCCGGTCAGAACCGCGACCTGAACATCAGGGTCGGCTTCCAGCTCCTGAAATGTGTCTGCGATGGCTTCTCTAAGCTCTGTCGACAGTGCATTCATGGCGTCAGGCCTGTTGAGTGTCACGGTGGCAATGCCGTCTGCTTTTTCGACAAGGATGATGGGATCTGACATGGGCGTTCCTCCACAATATCTGCGAATTTGAGATGATTTTGATGGCGTGGTCATAGCAGGAAGCGTCGGTTCGAGTCACCTAATCGGTGGGGTGGCTAAGAAAGAGGGGGCATACTGGTGGCTTTCCCAGCTGAGTCGGGCGGAGTTGATGCGGTCAGATTGGTATTGGATACGTCAGGGGGCGCCCCTGCAGGACCCTGGCCGCTATGCCGGGCGCCTTGATTTGCCGACAGGTCTGCCGGATGCGGCGCAGGCGAGACGGTTGATGGCCCATATCCCGCAAGGGGCTGTTTGGCTCACCTCCCCACTGGTTCGTGCGCGACAGACAGTCCAGGCGTTAGACCCTTCAGCGAACGCGACCGTGGTGGACGACCTCATAGATCAGGACCTTGGCAATTGGGCAGGGAGACGACAGGCGGAGGTGCATAAAGCCAATCCGCAGCTAGACTGGTCAGCTCCGGCGTCTGTTGTTCCAGAGGGAGGTGAAGGTTTTGATGCGGTGGTGACCCGTGTGGCTACAGTAATCGAGCGGCTGACGCAGCATTATCCTGACCGTCCGCTGGTGGTGGTTTCGCACCTGCCCCTCATTCGGGCTGCCATGGTCCTGGCCTTGGATTTGCCGAATGAGAGTGCGTTCCAGTTTGAGGTCTCGCCCTTATCTCTCACCCATCTTTCCTGGACGGGACCAGTAGATCTGTCCGAGCGGCCAGATGAGCGTATCGGCTCATGGCGTGTTCATACTGCCAATCGGGTCTAAGGGCAGGCGATGTCACCGACTAATTGAAAAGGGCGTCGATGTCGTCCTGGTCGATTTCTTCCCCGGATGCTTCGGCTGCTATTTCGGGCGCTGCCGGAGGCGTCTCATCGGTCGGTTCCGCGAATTCCAGATCATCTGCAATCACCAGATCAGGTGTGCCCAGATCCGATGTACTTTCGGGTTTTGGTGCTGATGCGAGGTCTGCGGCGACCATGTCGATATCGTCAATATCATCGATCGAGTCCAACTCATTCAGCATCGCATCAACCGTGTCTTGCGATGGCGCCTTGTCCTCTGCTTGGGGCCCGTTCAACAGATGTGCGTCTGGCCGTGTGTCCTCAGGGTCCAGCACTGCAGTCGACATGGCCTTGTCTTCATCACCGGGGTTGATGCCCCAGATCGCGATCATCGAATTGACGCGATGTTCGAGATAGTGGAGCACCTGCACCACTTTTGTGGTCCGCTGACCCGTAATGTCCTGGAAGGAACAGGCCATGAAGATGGCGGTCGCATGGGCTTCCAGTTCGTCGCAGAGATCCTCGTCTCCGCCCTGTTCTTTCAGTTTGTCAGCGATTTCCTGAATCCGCTCTGCAGCGGAGAGGATTTCGGATGTCGCGCGTTCCGTCGCCGTGACAATGGCGTCCAGTTCACCGGTTGCGGCCATGATGCGGTTGTCGCCCGCATCGGTTGGCTTGATGGCCGCAATTTCGGACCGGGTCTGCTGGATCGACGCGCTCATCTCCTGAAGTTCCATGCGAAGAACGTCGACGGTCGGTGTTGCGGTTGTTGCAGCTTGTGCAACGTTGCCGATCGCTCGGATGGCAGTCAGTAGTTCCTGTGTATCAGCAGATCGGTTGCGCCGCGTAAATTCTTCCATGAACCAACGACCGCGCGGTGTTTCCATCACGGCTGCCAGAATAGCGTCATATTCCCGCTCGTCGTCCGATACGTCTTGATCCGTCTCAGCCATCCCGCAGTTCCCCGATAAAATCCCGAATTCTAGATAGTATTCAGTAGCTTTATTGCTCAATCGTTGACCGATTGCAGGAAGCTCGACAAAAACGGATGAAAGGCATCGCTGAGATGTTAACAAGGTATTGCGATCTTGGTTCGAGAGGTGAAAGGCGGGGATAAATGGGACAAAAAACTGTCATAGTCACCGGTGCGACCGACGGGATTGGCTTGATTACGGCCCGCCGTTTGGCCGAGCAGGGAGCGCAGGTTGGTCTGGTGGCCCGAAATCCTGAGAAGGGGGCCCGGGTTGTTGAGGATCTGAAGCGCGCGACCGGCAATTCGGACATTGCGTTCTATAAAGCCGATCTTTCTAAGCTGGATGATGTCCGGGCTGTTTCTGTGGAGATTGCCACCGCGCATCCGTCGCTCGACGTTCTGGTGAACAATGCCGGGGCGATGTTCGTGGGGAAGCAGATGTCGGCGGATGGGTTTGAACTGACTTTTGCGCTCAATCATTTGAGCGTGTTTCTTCTGACAAATTTGCTGAAGGACAGTCTTGTTGCAGCAGACCAAGGACGGGTTGTGACCGTCGCCTCTGTGGCGCATCGCGGCGCTGATCTCAACTTTGCGGATCTGGATGGCCAGCAGGGGAGCTATTCCGCCTGGCGCGCGTATCAACGCTCCAAACTCGCCAACGTCCTCTTTACTCGCGAACTGGCAGACCGTTGGAGAGAGACGAGGGTGACGGCCAATTGTGTTCACCCAGGGTTTGTGGCGTCGAAGTTCGGCGAAAACAACAGCGCCGCCTTCAAAGCTTTCTTTAGGCTGGGAAAAGTCTTCGCTATCTCGCCGGAAAAAGGAGCAGAGACGAGCGTTTATCTGGCTTCAGATGAGGCGGTTGCTGGAGAAACGGGTGGGTATTACGTCAAGAAGAAGCGGGTGCACCCGTCGCGGGCGGCGCGCAACTCTGAGACAGCCAAGCGGTTATGGGAAGAAAGTCTCCGGATGACAGGGGTATTGGCGTGAGCCGTCTTAGGTCTTCGCTTGAGCGGATGCCCGTCATTGCCATTCTGCGCGGGCTCCAACCTGCGCACGCGGTTGAAACAGCGAAAGCCCTGGTAGATTCAGGTATTTGCATCCTAGAGGTGCCACTGAATGTGGATGGCGCGCTCCAGTCCATTGAAGTGATCCGCGGAGTGGTGGGAGACGATATTCTGGTGGGCGGCGGAACACTTAGGACAGTGGAGGATTTGGCTGCCCTTGCAAATGCAGGTGGAGAGTTGGCCGTCATGCCGCATTTGGATGCGTCCATGGTGATTGGTGCCTTGGACATAGGGCTCATTCCGGTTCCCGGTGTTTTCACACCCTCTGAAGCTTTCGCTGCGCTGGATGCGGGAGCTGCGGGTCTCAAAATCTTTCCTGCCGAGGCCCTGTCGCCAAAGGCGGTCTCTGCATGGCGTGCGGTGATGCCGCGAGAGGAAGCGTTGCTCATACCAACCGGCGGGATCACCACCGAGAATGTTGGGGATTGGTGGAAGGCGGGAGCTGATGGATTTGGTGTTGGGTCAGCGGTGTTCGACTTGAGTGGGGATCTGGAAGAAACGAGAACCCGGGCGACCCGACTTGTTTCGGCCCTTGATCGCGCACGCGGCTGAAAATCCTCTATAAGACCTGACATGTTTACGAATGAGACGAGATAGATGACTGGTGTAACACTCCCCATAGAGATTGAAACCATAAAAGGGTTTCTGGACCCGACAGAGGGCAATGCGCTCTACCAGGCCGCGCGAGAGGTAAGCGGGCAAGGGCCTTGTCTGGAAGTAGGGTCCTATTGTGGGAAGTCGACCGTTTATTATGGGCTCGCCTGTCAGGAGACCGGCTCTGTGCTCTATGCGCTGGATCATCATCTGGGGTCGGAAGAGAACCAGGCTGGCTGGGAGCATCATGACCCCTCTCTCGCAGATGCCGAGACCGGCATGCTCAACACGTTCCCCCTGTTTCGACGCACACTGCGGGTCGCGAAGCTTGAGGATACGGTAATCCCGCTGGTGGCGCCTTCCACGGTTGCGGCTCGTCATTGGGCGACACCGCTTGCTATGGTCTTCATTGATGGAGGACATGCGCTGGAGCATGCGCTCAACGATTATCGTCTCTGGGCGCCGAAAATTATCCCCGGCGGCATTCTTGCGATTCATGATGTCTTCCCCGACCCGAAAGACGGGGGACAGGCTCCTTATGAAATTTACAAGATGGCGATTGCGTCTCAGCTGTTCGAAGAGATTGAGACAGTGAAGTCGCTGCGGCTACTCCGCCGCCTCGGCGAGGGTCCGCTCAGCGAACAGGTGTGAGGCTGGCGTCATGCCGATTACGGCATCTGTCGCGAGGATCACAGCCGCTGCGGTCCAGGCCGGGCGCTCCTGCGGCCAGGCCACCTGATCTTCAAACTGATGGCCCATCCAGTAGGCGCCACAGTCTGCGCGCCACTGGTGCTGCCAGGAGAGCAGTTGTTCCGCCTTTTTGCGCTGTCCGGAAACAAGCAGGGCCATGACGAGTTCTGCAGACTCGGCCACCGTCACCCAGGGTTCGTCCACCACACAGCGGCAGCCTTTACCTTCGGCAACAAAGATGTCCCACTTCCAGTCCAACCGTTTGACGGCGGCTTCCCCGGTGAGCACGCCCGCCAGTACCGGGTAATACCAGTCCATGGAATAGCGGGTCTTCGGTTCCCAGGTACGGTCAAAGCGATGGGGCTTTTCGCGCAGGGCTTCACCCAATTTCTGACGTGCGACCGTCCATTCGCGGGTTGGTTCCTTCATTTCCCGCGCGATGTGGATCGCGCATTCGAGACTCTTGTAGATGGAGGAGCATCCGGTGATGAGCGCATCATCTTCCGGTGTATGGGGATCGTCTGCTGCCCAGCGAATGTCGCCATGCTCGCTCTGATGCGCGAGGATGAACTCCATGGCCTTTTTTACATGAGGCCAGATATCGGTGAGGAACGTCTTGTCCCCGGTCAGGAGGAAGTGGTGCCAGGCGCCGGTTGCGATATAGGCCGCAAAGTTTGTGTCGCGGACGGGTTTACCGGCCCCTTCTTCCCCGCCTGTATAGCGTTGTTCTTCTTCATCCATGGGAACGGCGGAGCCCAGCTCCCCCCACCAGGAGCCGTCCTCTAACTGTGTGTCCATGAGGTAGGCATAGGCGCGTTCTGCGGCCTGCATCTCGCCCAAGACCGCGAGCCCCATGGCAGCCTCAGTATGGTTCCAGGGGTCAATGACACCGCCATCGAACCAGGGGATCGCCCCATTGTCGCGCTGCAGGTCCTTGATGCGCGCGATGGAGCCTTTGAAGAAGTCGCCTGGCAGGCGGTCGCCCTTGGTGAGAAGGGTCATGAGGGTGAGCCCTGCTTGTTGAAATAGAGGACAACGCTTTTGCCCATCAGGGGCGCTGCGACGGCTTCCAATATCCGGGTGAGCAGGGGATTGTCCGTAATCTCCCATACGAGCAGCCGGTGATAGAAGTTGACGATTTTCGAGTCCGTCTTTTTCACGCCGACGGCACAGCGCAACCACCAGTAAGGCGAATGCAGTCCATGGGCCCAATGACGGTGCAGGAAGGTCGCACCTGTGGCCTCAACGTCTTTCTTCAAGCGGGAGGTGCGGAAGATGCGCACATGGCCGCCCGGCTCATTGTGATAGTCGTCGGAGAGCGCCCAACACACCCATTCCGGCCAGTAGCGGGGCACGGAGACGGCGAAGGTGCCGCCGGGCTTCAGAACACGGGCAACTTCCTCCAGGGCCTGACGATAGTTGGGGATGTGTTCCATCACTTCGGAACAGACGACCTTGTCGAAGGAATTGTCTGCGAAGGGCAGGTTGAGGGCGTTGCCTACTGCCAGCGTGCAGCGGCGTTCGCTCTCAGGATCAAGGTCCGGACAGTGCTCGAAACCGTTCCAGGTTTTTTTCACATCGTCGAACGCCAAGTCGATGCCGACCACGTTGCAGACTTTGTGATGATAGAGGGCGTGCACATGCCGACCTTCGCCACAGCCAAGGTCCAGCACAGTTTCGCCGTCCTCAAGCCCCAGCTTTTTGAAGTCGATTGTCTGCATCTTGCATGGCCTGACGGTAAATATCGACAACCTGGCGCGCTGTGCGTTCCCACTTGAAGTGGTCGAGAACACGCTGGCGGGCCTTCCGGCCGAGGAGGTCGCGTTTTTCTGGATTATCGAGCAGATCAGCGATGGCGTCGGCCAAGGCGTCTGGATTGGAGTGCGGCACAACCACACCGGCATCGCCGACAACTTCCGGCAGGGACCCGCCGGTGGTGGCAATGACAGGTGCGCCACAAGACATGGCTTCGCCGGCCGGGAAACCAAACCCCTCATAGACGGAAGGTGAGATCACCATCGTGGCTTCTGCATAGGCGCGGGTGATGTCGTCATCACTCATGCCGGAGATGAAGGTGACCTTGTCCATGAGACCGCGGCGCTTCAGCTCTTTCTTGGTTGGGCCATCGCGCAGCTTGCCGATGACGTGGAGTTCCAGGCCCGGGCGTTCTTTCAGGAGCTTGTCGTACGCCCGGATCAGATATATGAGCCCTTTGAGGGGTACGTCGGCGCTTGCGCATACGATCAGGCGATTGTCGACACGCTTCACTTCCGGCATCGGATGGAACTGAATGTGATTAATGCCGTGATGAACGACCTGCATCGTGTCGAGGGGCAGGCCGAAGTCTTTATGTACATCCTGGCGGGTGCTTTCCGACACGACGATGATCGGATCAAGCTCGTGGGCGACCTTCATCTGCATGTTGAGGAAGGTATACCAGCGCCATTTGAGGAATTTCATCCATGGGTTGGGCATGGCCGCAATGTCGATGCGCTTGTCCATGGTGATGGGGTGGTGGATCGTGCCAGCAACCGGAAGGCCCATGTCGCGCACTTTCAGCATGCCCCAGCAGAGCGTCTGATTGTCGTGCATGACATCATACTGGTCGATCTTGTCGACCATATATTCTGCGAGCCGCTCTCCGAATGTGTAGGGCTCAGGGAAGCCGCCCCAATTGTGGCTCCACCATTCAAAGAGGTCGATTTTCGACTTCAGCATCCAGGGACGGAACGCCCGGATCGGATGCGGTGTCGCGTAAAGGTCAAGGGAAGGGAGTTTGATCAGCCCAACCCTCGGGTCAAGGTCCGGATAGGGCGGGCCTGAAATCACATCCACATGGTGGCCCAGTTCAACAAGGGCTTTTGAGATGTGGCGCATGTAAACGCCCTGGCCGCCCGTC
The DNA here is from genome assembly GCA_965248405.1 of Parvibaculaceae bacterium. GTDB lineage: Bacteria > Pseudomonadota > Alphaproteobacteria > Parvibaculales > Parvibaculaceae > Mf105b01. The sequence goes on along the minus strand of OZ252104.1, from coordinate 2,137,776 downwards.
GTGGGGTTGGATCGGTAGCTCGGTAGTAGAATCCGAAGCGCCCGGTCGCCATTGATGGCTTCGACGGTGGCATCCCGGCGGTCGGTCTTCTCAACCGGTTCGACAACAGGAGCAAGGGCCTGGTTTTCCAGCGCCTGCGACATCCACCTCTCCTTCTCATTTCCGTTATGGACCGCTTCTCAGTCGATCTCTTGGGCAAGGTCACCAAATTGGCTCATTTGCCCCGATTTCCGACGGTCGGTCCTATTATTCTGACTGGTGAACGTCCTTTCAGGCCGCACGAAACGTGCCCTGCAACCCGGTCGGTGCTCGGTTGGCGGGATCATACCCAAGCTGTTGCGATGCAACAAGCGCCCGGTGACATAAATGTCAGTTGGAGTGTCATTATTTTTAAACGAGGCGAACCTTCGGTCTAACCGTTAATTCGCCTGAGGTGTGGGCGAAATCTCGTCTCCCTCCGGTGGCTGGCTCACCGGGCCTGATTGGTGGTGAACCATTGCCCAATCCTGGCCCTCACGGACAAACAGGTTGCTGGCGATCAACCACTCGGCACCGACCTTCTCGTAGCAGGTGACAAGGCCGGTGGTGCCGATCAGATGGGCGGTGGCGGCATGGCATTCGATCGCGGGCGGCGCGGGACCCGTGATAATCCGCCGCCAGCTCTCCATCACCTCATCCCGGCCATGGAGCGGTGGCCATCCCGGATGAAGGCAGGAGACCGGAACCGCGACAGACCACATGCCCTCCAATGCGTCCATGTCACGGTCGGCCACGGCGCGATAGAAGGTTTCATTGGCAAAGAGGAGGGTTTCGATTTCTCGCATGATATCAGGCAGGGTCCAGGGTCCAACCGCCCTTTCGTGTGGCAAACCGCAGCGCGATGTAGAGCAGGAGGCCGACAGGTCCCAGCATGAGTGTGAAGAAGAGGCAGGGAACGACCAGCCAATGATTGATGCCGCGTTTTTGTGCGTCCCGTACTTCCCACGCCCCGACAAAGAGATCAAAGACCAGATAGTGCAGCCATCCGGCAATCACAGCTTCGGGCACCGTGAAGGCAACCATCAGAGCCTCAAGCGTACCAAAGCCGCCGCCCTCGACACTGAAGGCGCCGGTTGCGACATAGAATGTGTAACCGATGCCAATGACGATGGGGATGAGTGCGCTGTGGACCAGGCCTTGAGTGAATTCCCATTTGGGTGCAAGGGCGAGTAGCAGCCAGAAGGGCATGATGCCATAGGTCGCGATCATGAAGACAAGCTCAGGGGTCATAGGTCAGCTCTCCCAGCGTTCTAAGACGATTGAGGAGAGCCTACGCCTAACGTCCCGCTATTGCGAGAGACCAATAGGCCTAGCTGAACCGCCGCTTTAGCCAATCGGTGATGAGGGCGTTGAGTTCTTCTGGTTTTTCCGATTGGGTCCAGTGGCCGCAATCCGGAATGATGTGTTTTTCCAGATCGGGGATGTAGTTTTCCATCCCTTCTGTCATTTCCGGGCGGAGCACGATGTCGTTTGCGGCGGAGATCATGAGGCAGGGCACGTTGATCTTTTCTTCTATGCCTTCCGACTTTTCCCAGTTGCGGGTGAAGTTGCGGTACCAGTTGATGCCGCCTTCATAGCCGGTCTGTTTGAAGGCGTTGACGTAATAGTCGAACTCTTCCGGCGTTAGAAGCGGCTCGCCCATCCATTCGCTTTCCGGCGTTTTGAAAGCTTCGCCGAGCGCCAGCTTTTTGTTCTCTTCCGGCTGCGCATCATATTCGGCCAGGGTCATGCCGCTTTTGCGGTACCAGAAGCGCATGGTTTTTTCCGGGTCTGCTTCGAAGAGCGCTTCGGCAACACCGAATTTCTGGAAGAAGACAATGTACATGTCTTCACCGAATGCCTCTCGCATGAGCGCAATCGGGTCCATGGGCGAGCGGGGAGAGTAAGGGGTGTTGACGCCGATGACGCCGGCCACACGGTCGGGATGATGGAGCGCCATCTGCCAGACGACGAACCCGCCCCAGTCATGGCCACAGAAGACAGCCTTCTCCAGACCCATCTCGTCCATCATACCGATGAGGTCACCGAGCAGATGCTCCATATCATAAAGAGGCACAGCCTCTTCGCCTTTGGGGCCGCCGGTTTTTCCGTACCCGCGCTGATCCGGCGCGATGGCGTGGAACCCAGCCTCAGCGACTGCAGGCACCTGATGCCGCCATGAAAACCCTAGTTCCGGAAAGCCATGACAGAAGATGACAGGCATGCCTTCGCCTTCCTCATAGACCGCCATCTTGAGGCCATTACTATTCACAAAACGCGGGTTAGCGAAGTCAACCATGATCTGTCCCTGTTCTTGTTCTTCTTTGCGGAGCGGGTTCACGCTGCCTGATTATATTTTTCCCAATCCACTGTAGGGGAGAGGCCCAGAAGCTCAAGCATCTCTGTGCGGTCTGGTCCAAGGGGCGGCAAGTAGTAGGCCTTGTTGCGCTTCTTGCCGCGCATCCAGATACGCATCACTTTGAAGAAGTTTTTGGGTTTTTTCAGCCAGGCATCGGGATGACTCAACATGTGGAAGCCATGCATGGCTTCGCGTAGCAGGTCGATGTCTGAGCGCATGGCAATATTGATGGCGTCTTCAATAAAGCTTTTCGTCAAACGTGCTTTGAAGCTCGGTTTGTAATTCGGGTTGAGGCCGCTTGCGGCGCGTTTGATGGCAGCACGGTCTTGTTTCATCATGTTGTCGTAGTAGGGGCGGATCTCGCGCATAACCTCGGCGTGGTATTGCCGTGCCTGCTCCGCAGCATCATTCGTTGCTTCCAGTGCATTGGCGAGAGCCTGCGCCTCGACGGCAGCAAAAGAACAGCCCCGTCCGTAGAGCGGGTTGGTCCGAATGAGATTGTCTCCCATGGGGAAGTAGTTCAATACGACTGGCTTCCCATCTTCGACCAGATAGCGCCACTGGCTCTTCAATTCGCCCATGCCATAGACTTTTGACTTGGGCTCTACGCGTGTCTCCTCAATCCAAGGTTCCATGGCAGGGATCGCGCGGCAGATCGTATCAAAAACTTCCGGATGCACGATCCGGCGGCGGATTTCTTCCTCAACTTCTGGGACGGCGAGGGTAATGGAGAAGCATCCATTGTCGGCAGGAAAGACGCCATACTTGATGTAGCCGAGGTCGCCGCCATTTGGCAGTTTTCCGCGCGGTGGCTCTTCCTGACCTTCGCGGAGGCGGTAGTGGCGTGTGTAATAAAGAATACCGGCACCTTCGCCGTCCTGACGAACATGGATATCGGAGGCTTTGAGCCAATCTATGCCGAGGGAATTCTTGCCGCCCGCATCGACGATGGCATCGGCGGTCAGGATCTGATCGTGACCGTCAGTGTCCACAATCACGCCGGTGACTTTAGGCGTACCATCCGCAGCCCGATCATGCCGCAGACCTTTCACCCGCGTGTCGGTCATAAACGTCACGCCGGGAAGGGTCGCCGCATAGCGGCGCATGATGAATTCCAGAGTGGTGCGGCGGCTTGTCAGAATAGTGAGGTCTTCATCCTCCAACTCTGCTTCATAGGTATCGCGCAGGGTCTCCGGCATGCCGTCTTCGAACCGCAATTCGCGACAGCCGGCATCCAGCAATTCCTGAAGCAGGTCTGGATATTTTTCCCGAAGCAGCAGGTAGAGACGCGCAAGGAATGCATGGCTGTGGCGCAGATGGCCAACGCCGCGGCGTTCCCAAACATCGAAGGCGGCATCTGCGGAGGCTTCCGGCGGGGGCGGGTCGCGCTCAATCAGGGTGACCTGGCGCCCGGGTTTGCTCAATGCGAGCGCCGCATTCAGCCCGGCAATCCCGGCGCCGATTACTAGGATCTTCTCTCCAGCCACGCGCGTTTCCTCCCCGAAAACGTTCTGTGGGTCGTGCTCTCCACCAACTAGGAGAACTCAAACCTATAAATAGACCGTAGTCTAGAAAGATAGGTGCAGCATTTCCGGATGTCCAGAGTTTGCTTAGGCAAGGCGATAGGCGGCAATGGCGAGGCAGAACCATCCGAGCAGAAAGGCTGTCCCGCCGATAGGGGTCACCAGAACCAAAGACCTGCTTCCTGTGATCCCAAGGAAATAGAGAGAGCCGGAAAAAAGGAGGATACCGATGGTGAAAGCCCAGCCTGCCGTCGTGGCTAATGTTGAGGGAGCGATATGTGCAACCCAGGCGACGGCCAGCAGAGCGAGTGCGTGGGTCATGTGATATTGCGCGCCGGTTTCGAATGCAGCGAGGTCGGTGGCGCTTGCACGCGCCTTCAGTCCATGGGCGCCAAAGGCCCCAAACCCTACCGCCAGGAATCCATTGATTGCGCCGAGCAGCAGCCAGAGTTTCATGGGTGTCGTTCTCCCAATTGGTTTGTAGGTCCTTGCTTCAAGTGTACGCGGTTCAATCCGTGAGTCGAGATAGGGTAATCGACGTAGGGGCAGACGTAGCATTTGACACGGGGGCCCTGTTTGTCATGCTCGGAAAAAAACACAGGCTAAAAGCCGCGAAGATGATCTTCAGGGAGATAGACACATGCTCACCAAGGGTGATGAATATCCGATACATCAGACACCGGAACCAATTGCTTATGCAGGCACGGACCGGAACTTTTATGACCGGTATTTCTTCAATGGGTACACAAAGGACGGGTCGCAATTCTTCGCTGCAGCGCTGGGTGTTTATCCGCACCTGAATGTGATGGATGCGTCTTTCTGTGTGGTGCATGAGGGCGTGCAGCACAATTTGCATGCGTCGCGCATCCTGCATATGGAGCGCATGAACACCAAAGTAGGGCCGATTGCCGTTGAGATCATTGAGCCGCTTCAATCTGTGCGGGTGATCGTCGATGAAAACGAGCATGGCATTGCCGCCGATCTCACTTTCCACGCGCGGGCGCAGGCCATTGAGGAACCGCGCTTTATTGCCCGCAATGGTTCACGGGCGATGATGGATGTGACGCGCTTGACGCAGAACATCACGTGGGAAGGGTGGATCGAAGTTAATGGCGACCGGATCGAGGTAACGCGGGATGCCTTTGTGGGTACGCGCGACCGGTCCTGGGGCACCCGTCCTATCGGGGCAGCGGATTCTCAGCCGCTTGCGCCGGAACGGGAGCCTCAATTCTACTGGCTCTGGGCGCCACTCAATTTTGAAGACTGCATTACGCTGTATCACCTCAACACCTATGCTAGTGGCGAGCCATGGAATACGGCGGCGGTGATTTGCGGTCTGGGCGATGCGGAACCGGAACATACGCGTTCCTGTTGGTCCAATCTGGAGTTCCAGTCCGGCACGCGTTTCGCGAAATCGGCCACGATTGAGATGGAAAACCACAAACGCGAAAAGACGTTTATTGAGCTCACGCCCAAGTGGAATTTTTACATGACCGGGCTCGGCTATATGAACCCGGACTGGGGGCATGGCAGCCTGCATGGGGAGCTTGAAGTGGGCTATGACACGATCAAAACCGATGCGATCACGTCCTCAATGCCGCCTCACCTCCATATTCAGGCGTTTGTTGAAGCGAAGATGACCTTGCCGGATGGTGAGGTGAAACATGGGTGCGGCATTCTTGAACAGTTGATCCTTGGCCGTCACGAGCCCTCCGGTTTCAAAGAAATTCTCGATATGGCGCCTTGATCCATGGAAGAGATTGCGAAAAAGACCGCCACCTATCTGGCGCACAAGAATCCTGCAGGAAGCGACTTTAAGGTCACGGACCTGTCGCGGATTCATGGGGGTGCCAGCCGGGAAACCTATCGTTTTCGCGCCAGCTGGACGGAAGGCGACACGCGTAAAGAGCGTGCGCTCATTCTGCGCCGCGATCCGGAAGCCAGTTTGATCGAGACGGAACGGGATGTGGAGTTCAACGCTTACAGGGCGTTTCATCCGACAGGGCTTCCCGTACCCGAACCACTTTATCTAGAGACGGATGAGACATGGCTTGATCGTCCGTTTTTTGTGATGGAGCAGATTGAAAACTGTCAGGCCGCATCGCCTTTCGGGCCGGACCCGTATGGGCCGCTGGCGGAAAAGGTGGGCGAGCAGTTCTGGCGGCACCTTGGTACCATTGCATCTCACGATCCTGCCGAGATTGGCTTTGCGGATGCTGCCGATTACCCGGCGGCGGATGTCTGCTGGACAGAGGCTCTTGACTATTGGGAAGGGGAGATCGACGGAGACGCCCTTTGTCCGCAACCGATTGCGAAAGGGGCCATCCGTTGGCTCAGGCGCAACCCGCCGCCACCCCCCAAGCGCATCTCTGTTGTTCATGGGGACTATCGGACGGGTAACTTCCTCTACAATGACGACGGAGAGCTTAAGACAATCCTTGATTGGGAAATGTGCCACTTGGGCGACCCGCTTGAGGATATTGCCTGGGCGGCGGATCCGCTCTGGGCGTTTAATGATCCGCGTCCCGGCTCCATGATTGATCGGGACAAGGCGCTGGCCATTTGGTCGGAGCATTCGGGAATTGAAATCGATCCTGTTGCGCTTCGCTGGTGGGAGGTTTTCTCTGCGGTGAAGGGACTCGCGATCTGGATTTCGGCCGGTAAGGAATATGAAGAGGGCAACAATGTGGACCCGATCATGGCCTTCTCCAGTTGGTACTGCACGGATGTGCACAATCGCCAGCTGGTGGGGTGGATGCCGGAACTCATCAAAGCGGAGGGCCGGTCATGAAGCCAGACGTTCAGACAGTCATGATGCGGTCTTTTGAACGCATTCTGACGGATATCGCACCGCACCTGTCTTCGGAGTATGCCGTCGGCAGTTCGTCGGTGATCGGGCTGATGATGTTTCAAACAGCAACGGAGTTCGAACGCGCTGCTGAAATTCGTGTTGAGGAGAATGCGGCCATGCGCGCGATCTTCAAAGACGCTGTAGCGGTATTGCCGGAGGGCGACTTGCGGACACGGGTTGAAGAGGCTGCCGTTTCAACGGATCCAAGCCTGAAAATCAGTGAGCTTGATAAAGCGAATGATAAGCTTGCGGCGCTTCTCATAGAGGTACAGGCGATGGCGGAGACGATGGACGGGGCAGCGGCACGTAAATTGGAGATGCAGATCTGGGGAGAACTCAGCCGAGCAGCTATGGCACGGCGCTTGCCTCATCCGGTGACCGGTTAGCTATTTCGCGTCGTTTAAATAAGCGCGGATCATCGCACTTACGTCCGGCGGTTCGACATCCAGCCCGGTAGAGAAGCGTTCAAGAATGCGGTCAAAGCAGGCGAGCCTTGCCTCTCTTTTGGAGTTGGCGTCAATCTTGTGCCAGGGCGCGTGTGCTGGGGAGCAGGTGTTCAGCATTTCCGCGTAGGCTTTTTCATAGTCCGCCCATCTCGCCCGGTTGCGAATATCATCTTCGGTGAGTTTCCAGCGTTTTGTTGGTGTCTGCAGGCGGCTGCGGAAACGCGCCAATTGGGTTTCAGGTGAGATGTCGAGGAAGAGTTTGACGATCTTGTAGCCTTCCTCTGCGAGCGACCATTCGAATTCATTTATCTCGCGGTAGGCGCGGCGCCATTCAGCCTCTGAGGCAAATCCTTCAACCCGCTCAACAAGAACGCGTCCATACCAGGAGCGATCAAAGACACCAATCTCACCACGTGACGGGATGCGCGTCCAAAACCGTTTGAGCCAGTGACCGTTGATTTCGGACTCGGAGGGAGCGGAGATAGACCAAACGTGTAAGGGACGAGGGTCGACACACCAGGCAATGCGGCGGATGGTGCTGCCTTTTCCGGCGGCGTCCCAGCCTTCAAAAACGATGATGCCGCGTTCGTTCTGCCGGATCATGGCCTGTTGCACGAGATTGAGTTGCTCCTGGCGTGCATCCATCTCTTTTTTGTATATGGCGCGATCCATGGGTGCCCCTCCGTCATCTTTTGTCGTCATCGCGCCAGCCCCATTTTGCGCGTTTCCCTCCATTGACAGAAGGGTGATCCGATGCAGATGTTACTCCCATTAAATATTGAAACCACTCAATTTGACTAAGGGAGAATGTAATGCGCGCGATGCAAGTGGAAGGCGCTTTTGGCCTCGAAAATTTGAAGGCAGCGGATCTGGCGAAGCCAGAGCCGGGACCGGGGCAGGTTCTGGTGAAGCTCAGTAATGCGTGTCTGAACTATCGCGACCTTGCCATTGTCTCTGGGTTTGGCGGTGACTATCCGCTGCCATTGGTACCGCTGTCGGATGGTGCGGGCGTCGTTGAGTCTGTTGGCGCAGGTGTGACGCGCGTCGCTGTCGGTGACCGCGTGTCGCCGCTGTTTTTCCAGGGGTGGATTGCTGGTGAGCCAACACCTGCGGCACTCAGCGGATCTGTCGGCGGACCAATCAACGGATGTGCGGAAGAATATATCTGTCTCTCGGAAGAGGGCGTCTCGAAGCTTCCCGACATGCTGAGCGATGCAGAAGCCGCCTGTCTTCCGTGCGCGGGCCTGACCGCCTGGCGGGCGTTGGTGTCCGAAGGTGAGATCAAGGCTGGTAACACGGTTCTTCTTCAAGGCACGGGCGGTGTGTCTATCTTCGGTCTTCAGTTTGCGAAAGCCGCTGGTGCAGAGGTTATCATTACCTCATCCTCCGATGAGAAGCTTGAGCGCGCAAAAGCGCTCGGGGCGGATCACACGATCAACTACAAGACCACACCCGATTGGGCATCTGAAGCGCGCAAGATCACCGGTGGCCGCGGTGTTGACCATGTGGTGGAAGTTGGTGGTGCTGAAACGCTTCAGCAGTCGATCATGGCGGCGCGCGTCGGCGGTCATATTGCGGTGATCGGTCTTCTGTCCGGTCTCATGAAAGACGTGAATGTGGCCGCGATTTTCTCGCAGAACCTCACGATCAAGGGCATCACGGTGGGGAACCGCGAACAGTTTGAGGATATGGTACGCGGCATCGAGCGGAACAATATCAAGCCCGTGATTGATGCCCACTATGGTCTTGATGACCTGGGCACGGCGCTTGCGCACATGGCGGGCGCGTCCCACTTTGGCAAGATCGTCATCGACATCGTTTGATCTGGGCCTGATTAATTCAGCTGAACTCACTCAGCCGGGGCGGGGGTCGAGCCGCTCCGGCTGGGATAGGTTTCTTTCTCAAATATCGGCAGGATGATCTTGAGAAGGGGCGGGATGATGAGGAGCGTCAAAAGCGCTGAGAGCATCAGGCCGCCAATCACCACAGTACCGAGGCCCCGGTAAAGTTCTGAGCCAGCACCCGGGAAGAGCACCAGTGGCGCCATGCCGAAAATACTCGTGAGAGTTGACATGAAGATGGGGCGAATGCGGTTGCGGACCGCACCTGAGATCGCTTCGTCAAAACTCTCACCCAGTTCGCGCAATCCATAGAGAGACTGGTGGACGAGCAGAATGGCATTGTTCACCACAATCCCGATCAGGATCACAAATCCTAAGAGGGTCAGCATGTCGAGCGCCTGGAAGGTAAAGAGGTTGAGGATCACGAGGCCTGCGACACCGCCCGCGGTCGCAAGCGGCACAGACAGCATGATGATCAGCGGGTAGATGAAGCTCTCAAACAGCACGGCCATGACCAGATAGACAATGATCAGTGCGAGTAAGAGGTTCATCACGAGTTCGCCCCATGCCTCTTCCAGTTTGTCGGCGGATCCGCCAAGCCCCATGCGGACTGTTTGGGGAAGACCTTCTTCCTCTAACTCGTCAATCACTCCTTCAAGAATGGCGAGGGCTTCTTCCAGGGGCAGTTCGGCGGCGGGCCGCACTTGCAGGGTGATCACACGGAACCGTTCCAGGTGATGGATTTCCGACGGACCAGCCGTGATTTCAATGTCAGCCAGTGAGCTTGCGGGCACTATGGTGCCTGAACGTGTGACGACGGGTAGATTGTCGATGCTTTGGGTCTCATTGGCTTGTTTGAAATTGCCGTAGAGGGTCAAGTCCATGCGGCGACCCTCGACAGTGACTTCCTCAACGCGCAGGCCGTCATTGAAAGCGTCAAGGGTAATGCCGAGTTCGCTCGCCGAAAGGCCATTGTCGCCCAGGCGCACGCGATTGGGCGTTATGCGGACTTCCGGTGCACCAAGCTCAAGAGAGGGTTGTGGCCGCATCTGATGGCCGTCTGAACGCGGCAGGAGAACCTCGATTTTGTCCGCCGCGCGCCTTGCGGTTGCAACAATGTCGTTCGTATCCGTGCCTGCGATCACGAAGTTCACCTGGCGACCGCCGCCGACACCTCTCCCAAAGAGGGAGCGTTGTGCGAAGAAGCCAAATGTTCCGGGCTCGCGGAGGACCGGTTCGCTAAGCAGCGGGATGAGTTCTCCGGCGCGTTCTACATTTTCGGGGTAAGCGCCTACGAAGGCAAAGTTGGTGGAGGCGAAGAAGAAAAAGTTCCGCATCCAGGGCCGGTCGTCCGGATCCCGGTCTGCCGGGGCGGTCGGTGCCCAATTGTCCCGGTTCGCGTCTTCCACCCGGCCCGCAATCTGCAGTGCCGTTTCCAGATTGTAGCCTGGCGGCGGACTGATATAGCCAAAGACAAAGGCTTGGTTGCCGTCCGGCAGATAGTCGAGTTTGGGCAGGAAGAGCAGGGTGCCGAGGGCCGCCACGCCACAGATAGCAGCGACGGTGCTTCCCGCGCGCTTTACGGACGCGATCATCCAGGAAACAGCCTGCAGGACCTTCGCGACAAACTGAGAGGCCAGCTGGTCAAGGCGGGGCAGGGTGAAGAGGACGTCATCTTGTCCGTCGCGCGGCAGTAATTGTGCTGCAAGCGCTGGGATCACGGTGACGGCAACGAGCAGGGAAAGAGACACGGCGACAGAAATGGCCACTGCGATGTCTCGGAACAGTTGGCCCACTTCCGCCTGCATGAGCAGGACTGGGGCAAAGACCGCAACGGTGGTTGTCGCTGAGACCAGTACCGCACTCCACACCTGCCTGGTGCCCTCATAAGCTGCCGTCTTGCGGTCATGGCCTTCGGACTTCAGCCGGAAGATATTCTCCAACACGACAATGGCGGCGTCGACCACGAGGCCCACGGCAAAGGCAATCCCTGCCAGTGAAATCACATTGATGGATTGTCCCAACCCTGCCATGGCGACGAAGGACCCCACAATTGATACGGGGATTGAGAGGGCAACCACCAAGGTTGCCCGCCAGGAGCGGAGAAAGACGATGAGCACAATGATGGCCAGCGTGCCGCCGACGAAAATATTTTGCTGAACCAGACTGATGGCAGACTCGATATAGACAGTCTCATCGTAGGATTGCACGGCCTGAAGGCCTGCATTGGGTAGCTCAAACTCGTTGAGTTCTCGAAGCGCCTCGCGGATGCCCTCCATGGTCTCAATGACGTTGGCACCGGCTTCGCGCACAGCGTTCACCGACATGGCATCACTGCCAAGACTGCGGAATTGTCCGGTTCTTTGTTTAAAGCCAAATTCGACCGTTGCGATGTCACCAACGACCACACGCCCTATACGCCCGGATGTTTCGTCCTGGGCTGTCCGTAACACCACATTGCGCACCTGATCGGCAGTCTTGAGCTCCCCTTCTGTGCGAACGAGGTAGGCCCGCTTTCCTTCTTCCACATGGCCGGCGGAAATAGAGGCGTTCGCTGCACGCAGGCGCTGCAAAACGTCGGGGACTGTGAGGCCGTATCGAGCAAGCCTGTCGGGGTGGATTACCACCTGTAGCTCGCGTTCCGTCCCGCCGAAGACATTTGAGCGGCTGACGCCGGGTACGCGTTCTAACCGCTCCTGTATGACGTCTTCCACAAAATCGCCGTAGGAGTTCATGGGGCGCTCATTTCCGGGCAGGCGGGTGAGTACAATCCAGGTGATGGGATTGTCTTCACTTCCTGCGGAGCGCAGAACGGGCTCCCGGGCTTCGTCCGGGTAGTTGCCTATCTGGTTCAGCCGGTTGGAGACCAGAAGCATGGCTCGGTTCATGTCTGTGCCGAGCGCATATTCCAGAAACACCTCGCCTCGGCCGGGCCGGGAGCGGCTGGTCATCTGGGTGACGCCTTCAAGTCCCTTTAGATTGTCTTCCTGCCGATTGACAATCTCGCGCTCAATTTCAACCGGCGAAGCCCCTTGCCAGTTTGTCGAGATGGTGAGGAGGGGTTTTCGAACATCGGGAATGAGCTGGATCGGAATGGCGCGAAGGGCGACAAATCCGAAGACCACGAGAATGATCACACCCGCCAGGACTGCCGTGGGCCGTTCGATGGAGAGGCGGATCATGTTCATGGAATTCAAGCTCCCTCATCAACGCGGACAGGCTGGCCGGACCGTAGTCGTTCGTTGCCCCGAACCGCCACGTTGTCGCCCACGGAGAGACCGCCCACGACGACAAAGCGGGTGCCTACAGGAGCGCCCAACTGAACAGACCTCATCTCGGCAGTACCGTCGTTTACGACGAAGACGATTGTCTCTCCCTGGCGATTGACGATGGCATCTTTGTGCACTGTCACAACGTTGCGGCGTTCACCAACAGGGATGTGAACAATGGCAGTCTGGTTAGGAGTGAAGAGTGTCTCCACATCACCATCCAGAGTGAAGCGGACGGCACGCGTTCGGGTGAGTGGGTTTTCAACGGGGACGAGAGCCCGCACCGTGGCAGGGACTTCAACCCCTGCGATCTCCACGATTACTTTGCCGCCGGGTTGCAGGCCCGCCATTCGGTCGGAGGGTATGTCGGCTTCTGCTTCCAGTGACTCATCATTCACAAGGCTGACAACCGGGGCGCCCAAGGGTACAAACGCACCAGCTTCGGTCTGGCGCAGTGTCACTGTCCCTGCATAGGGTGCCCGGATGCTCGCATAATCGAGATTGAGTCGGGCGATTTCCAGATCCGCTTTGGCCTCGGTGACCCGGCTTTCCAGTGTGGTCACTTCCAGTTTCTTGTCTTCATATTGACCTTGCTGGAAGGCGGCAGAGTTCCGCAAGCGCCGCAGCCGTTCCGACTCGTTCCTGCGGATTGCGAGTTCTGCTTCCGCGCGCTGAAGGGCTGCCTCCCGGCGGCGGACTTCAACTTCCAGGCTGTCGGAGACAAGCTCCGCCATGAGGTCGCCTTCCTCCACATGATCGCCGACATGCACGTGCATTTGGGCGACAGCGCCTGCAATGCGCGCTGCGACGACACCGGCCTGTCTGGATACCAAACGGCCAATGACCGGGGCGGTCTGGCCGAACGGCTCAGAGATTACCGCGTCGACTTGTACGAGTGACGCAGGAGGACCGCCTGGCTCATCTTCAGCCAGGGCCGACTTGGGCAAAGTTATTGCAGCAGCTGCCACCAATGCAGCCACTGTGAAAAGCACGCGGAGTTTCATCGCCTAGATCAGTTTTATTGTTCGTCGTTGAGCCGGAGTTTAGGTGGGGAAGCTCCGTCATACGAGTATAAAGTGATCAATTCGCCGTGCTCCGGCGGAAATGTCGCGTTTAGCCCCAGACATCAGGGCCAAAGGGCTGCATTTCGCTCCCGAGAAAGACAATGCCAGGATTCCGGTCTTGTTTGAGGAGAAGGGGACCATCGAGATCGACAATATCTTGTGGTTGGGCCACGAGCATTGCGGGTGCCATGCCGAGGGAGGTGCCCACCATGCATCCCACCATAATACCAAAGCCGATATCACGTGCGGCCCGTGCGGTTGCCAGCGCCTCCGTCAAGCCGCCGGTTTTGTCTAGCTTGATGTTGACCGCGTCATAGAGGCCAACAAGCCCGCTCAATGTGGCAATGCCATGACAGGATTCGTCTGCGCACAGGGGGATGGGACTGTCAAAAGAGCGTAATACTGCGTCATCGCCTGCGGGAAGCGGCTGCTCTATGAGGGCAACATTGTGGCGAGCCATTGCTTCCACATTGTGCGCAAGATCGTCCGGGCACCATCCTTCGTTGGCGTCGATGATAAGTTTTGCATCTGGTGCGGCTTCCCGCACCGCCGCAATACGTTCTTCGTCGCCGTCGCCACCCAGTTTGATTTTGAGGAGGGGACGGTCTGCTGCTTTAGATGCCGAGGCGCGCATCTTCGCTGGGTCGTCAAGGCTGAGCGAGTAAGCCGTTGTGAGGGGTATTGGGGTGATCTTGGTCAAGTCCGATACGCGTTTTCCAGACTGTTTAGCTTCCAGGTCCCAGAAGGCGCAGTCAATCGCGTTGCGCGCCGCACCTGGGGGTAAAGCAAGTTGAAGATCAGCACGGGTCATGCCGTCTTCAATCGCGGAGGAGAGGTTTGTGATTGTCTCTGTGACACCTGCCAGGGTTTCGCCGTATCGGGCATAAGGAACGCATTCGCCGCGTCCCGTGGCCTCGCCATCTTGCAATGTCACGACGATGACGTTCGCTTCTGTCTTCGCACCGCGGGAAATGTTAAACGCGGCGGCGAGCGGCCACGATTCGGTTTTACAGGTGAGTCGGGTCATTGGCGGATCATGGCGGCGCTGAGATACGCCGCCAAGTCTTTTGTGGTCCGCTGGTGTTAGAAGCGGCCTGCGTAATAAGAGCCGTTCCAGTTTGGCCCTGGCGGATCATTCTCCATCTGCCGAATGCGGGCTTCGTAGAAGTCGTAGAGCGTCGAGATCGATCCGTTAAGACCGCGGCAATGATTGAGCGCCTCGCGTGCCGCCGCCCAGCGCTGGTTGCGGTAGGCCTCAAAGAGCTTGCGATGCCCGTCTTCTAGCGCCCGGAATTTAGGACTCGCCCGCACGATGGAGTCGCCGAGCAGTGCATAGGCGCGCCACCCGTCCGGATGGCGGGGCGTCGATACTAGGTCTACTTCAAGCAGGGCGAACCGATCGCCTACAGCGTCCCTGAACCCATCGCCAACAATCACGGCAGGCCCATAGTTGATTGCATGATGGCGCAGGTAGTGCGCAATGCTGACGGGTTCACCGAGGACCCCATAATCATAGCTCTGCGCTGCACCCATATTGCCGACAATGGCTGAGCCGGACTCGACGCCGATGCTCACGGAGAGGGGGATATGACTGAGATTGTGCCGCTTTGCATCTTCTTCGAGAAACTCGTTTAACGCATCCAGCTGTTCGCGCATCAGGAGTGCTGCGTCACAGGCTTTCATGGCGTGATCCGGCTCACTCAGCGGTGCATTCCAAACGGCCATCATGGTGTCGCCCGTGTACCGGTCGACCATGCCCTTCCGGTCATGCACGGTTTTGGTGAGCGGTGAGAAAAAGCGATTCAGAATGTCTGCGTACGCAACAGGGTCTTCCAGATAGCGGTCTGCAATCACGTTGAAGCCGCGTAGGCCCACGGCGAGCGACGTCACTGTTCTTTGTTCCCCTTGTTGGGGAATGAGTTTTGGATTGCGGATGACTTTGGCCAGCGCTTTGGAGGAGAGGCGGCGGGTCATTTGGTTTTCGATAAAGCGTGTTTCGGCCTCAATCCGAAACCGGTTTACAAGTGCGGTTGTTAAGTAGACAGCCGCAAGGGATACAGCCGGGAAGGCCGGATCCAGGAGCCACCCTTCGGTGTCAAACAGGTACCAAGCGCCATAGGCCGCGCTACCAAGGCTCAAGCCCAAAATCACGAAACCCCATCCCGCGCGGTTACGGATCACGAGGATCATCGTGATGATCCCGATGAGTGTCAGAAAGGCTAGCTCAGCATTTTGTGCCCATGCAGGCCGTGTGAGATAGGTGTTCGAAGCGATCTGATCGATGGCTTCAGCAATGATTGCGCCAGACGGCAAGGCGCCCACCACAGTGTCATATGTTCTTTCGGCGCCATTGACGGAAAAACCGATCACGGCAATTTTGCCGTTGAAATCGAAGGCCTCCGCATCGTTCATAATCCGCCAGGCCTCGTAGGTGGACTGCTGTGATGTTGAACGGAAGTACAGGCGGAGAGACCCATCCGTCTTGGTCTGAACCAGATTGGCGGTGCCGTTGATGGCGATTTCAGCAAGACCGGCTGGCTCACCGATCACAAATGCGCCTTCTGGAATGGTGACCCGGGCTTCATACCCATTGCCTGCCTGATGGACGCGCAGTGCCTCGAGTGTCGATGATGGGTAGAGTTTTCCATCAAGGTTGATCAGGGTCGGAACGCTGCGGACACGGTCGGACGGGCGTTGACTGGGCATGCCGGCACCGTTGCCATCTGCGTTTCGAGATAGGCGACCGAGTGTGGCGACCCACTCGTCATATCTTGGTGCATATCTCAGCGGATTGCCGCCGAAACTTTCGATATCGGCAGCCGTGGACGGTGAAGTCTGTGCAACACCCTTACCCGGTGTAAGGGTGGTGACGGATGGGCCCGCCTTGAGTGCGTCAACCAAGAGAATGTCATGGTCTGGAAGTTGGGCGAGGGCGGCCGCGAGCGCTGTTACGTTTGCTTCCGGTGGAAGCGGAGACCAGACCTTGAGCGCTTCGCGCGGTGAGGTCGTGTCAGCTTCCGGCAGGGGCATGTCCAGCAGGACAGTCTCCGCGCCTGCTTTGCGTGCCGCATTTACCAGGTCGGCCAGCCGGGATCTGGACCAGGGCCAATGGCCATAGCGGGCTGATGAGGCGGCCCCGATATCGATGTAGACGCTTTTTTGTGCTTCAGATGGTCTTGGTTTGATCTGCTGATAAAGGTCGAATGTCCGGTCAGAAAGTGCGGTTGCGATCTCGCGCGGGTCATAAAATGACACACCCAGCGCGCCAATGAGCACAATGGCAGGCAGAAGAGCCGACAGGCGTCTGAAAATGGTCGTGGATTGCATCTACGCTAACTCTTTACCAACTGACTTATCCATGACCCCCGTGCCCTCAAACCTTACACAGAAACGCCAAAACGTTTCAATTTGGAACGGTCGGAGATCGTTCTAGCAGTGTGCTGCAGGAACCGTTCCAGCCCCGACGCTGCAAATTTTCCCACTTTTCCTTGCTTGTTTTGTGTCGTCAGCGCTTTACCATGCGACCAAACGGAATGAAGCCTCGGCGATCCGGGGGTCGGCATTAAGTAAAACGGGGAGTGCGGTGATGAACCGGATTGTGACTGATCTGAAGATATGGGTGACAGCATTCGTGTTGATGTTTGCCGTTGGGACGGGTGCTCACGCGCAGCCTGAAAGAGTCTTTGTCACAGTCGGAACCGGCGGGATCACAGGCGTTTACTATCCGACAGGCGGTGCCATTTGCCGTTTGGTCAACAAAGATCGCAAAACTCATGGCATTCGCTGCTCGGTTGAAAGTACCGGCGGCTCGCTCTTCAACATCAACGCCATTCGCGAGGGCGATCTGGAGATGGGGGTTGCCCAGTCTGACTGGCAGTTCCACGCCTATAATGGGACATCGAAGTTTGCTGAAACAGGCGCGTTTTCAGATTTGCGGTCGGTCTTCTCTCTGCACCCGGAACCTTTCACGGTTGTGGCTCGGGCTGATGCGGGTATCACATCTTTTGAAGACCTGGAAGGCAAGCGCGTCAATATCGGTAATCCAGGGTCCGGTCAGCGTGCCACGATGGAAGTTGTGATGGATGCGCTTGGATGGACGACGCGGAATTTTGCGTTGGCGTCTGAGCTTAAGTCCGCAGAACAGTCGCTGGCGCTGTGCGACAACAAGATTGATGCGATCGTCTTTACCGTCGGACATCCGAGCGGCTCCATTCAGGAAGCGACGACAACCTGTGACACGGTGCTTGTGAATGTCGATGGGGAGGCAGTCGACAAGCTGATCGCCGACAATAGTTTCTATGGCCCCGCGACCATTCCGGGCGGCATGTATAATGGCAACCCGGAAGATGTGGCTACCTTCGGTGTGGCGGCGACCTTTGTTACGTCTGCAAGTGTCGACGAAGAAATTGTCTATCAGCTCGTGAAAGCGGTGTTTGAAAACTTCGACGATTTCAAAAAGCTGCACCCGGCCTTTGCGGTGCTCACCAAAGAAGGCATGGTCCGCAATGCCCTGTCGGCGCCGCTGCATCCTGGTGCTGAACGCTATTACAAGGAAGCCGGACTCCTTGACTAACCATCGTAGGCGGGGAGGCCTCCGTTGAGCGAACCGTCACCGCCGTCGTCGAATGTCGCGGAAGACCTGGTCGCGGCAGAAACAGGTGCGCGCAATCATGACGGGACAACGGCGAAGGTTGTCGCGGGCATTGCGGTGGCGTGGTCGCTTTTTCAGCTCTGGTATGCGTCGCCTCTGCCTTTCCTTGTGGCAACCTACATTCCGGTTCTGAACGACACGGAAGCCCGTGCAATCCATTTGGCGTTTGCGTTTCTGCTGGCCTATGTGAGTTTTCCCGCGTTGAAGCGCTCGCCACGGGAACGGGTGCCCCTGCAGGATTGGGTTCTTGGGTTTGCGGGCGCGGTATCCGCCGCCTATCTCTTTGTGTTCAATGATGCGTTGGCCTCGCGTCCCGGTCTGCCCAACACGGCAGACCTTGTGACCGCCGGGGTGGGGCTTGTTCTGTTGCTTGAAGCGACGCGCCGCACGCTTGGTCCACCGCTCACCGTGATGGCACTTATTTTTCTGGCCTACGTATTCTTCGGCAACATGGCGCCGGACCTTATTGCCTGGAAGGGGGCTTCCTTCTCGCGCGCCATGAGCCATCTCTGGATCACGACAGAAGGTGTCTTCGGTATCGCTGTCGGTGTGTCGACGAGTTTTGTTTTTCTGTTTGTGCTGTTCGGCTCTTTGCTCGACCGCGCAGGGGCCGGGCATTATTTTATCCAAGTGGCGTTTGCGCTTCTGGGACATATGCGCGGAGGGCCGGCCAAGGCGGCGGTTCTGGCCTCGGGCATGACAGGTCTCGTGTCCGGTTCCTCAATTGCAAACACTGTTACGACTGGCACTTTCACTATCCCGCTGATGAAACGGGTCGGGTTCACCAGTGAGAAGGCGGGAGCGGTTGAAGTTGCCTCGTCTGTGAACGGGCAGATCATGCCGCCGGTCATGGGGGCTGCTGCCTTTCTCATGGTTGAATATGTGGGTATCTCCTATCTGGAGGTCATCACCCACGCCTTCCTGCCTGCTGTCATCTCCTATATTGCGCTCATCTATATCGTGCATCTGGAAGCGCTGAAGGCGGGGATGGAGGGTTTGCCACGTGCCGGGACGCCGCTGACAGGCGCTGCACGTTTGGTGCGCGCCGGGATCACCATCAGCTCATTCCTTGTCGTCGCGGGTGTCTGGTACTACGGCATACTTGCCGCTCAGGAATTGTTCGGCGCCGCGGCATCTTATGTTCTCGCGGTCGGCTTCTTGGGGTTCTATGTTGCAACGCTCGGCTATGCCGCGCGGCATCCAGACCTGCCGCCTGAAGACCCGAATGCTCCCATTGTCGAAACGCCCCGCATTGCCGACATTGGGCGCACCGGGCTCCACTTCATTTTGCCGATCGGTGTGTTGGTGTGGTGTCTTATGGTGGAGCGTCTGTCGCCAGGACTTGCAGCCTTTTGGGCAACGGTTGCAATCGGGTTCATCTTGATTACGCAGCGCGCCGTCCTTGGAGTTTTTCGAGGGCATCGGGAGGTCATGCAGGACCTGAAAACCGGTGTGGCTGATTTCACATCGGGACTTGAGCTCGGTGCCAAAAACATGGTGGCCATTGCGATTGCGACGGCTGCTGCGGGCATCATTGTCGGTGCTGTGTCGCTCACCGGCGTCGGGCAGGTTCTCACGGAGCTTGTTGAAATCCTGTCCGGTGGCAATCTGCTCGCCATGCTGGGGCTTGTCGCCATTCTCTCCATTGTCCTGGGCATGGGACTTCCGACGACGGCAAATTATATTGTTGTGTCGGCGTTGATGGCAGGGGTTGTGGTCGATCTGGGCGCGCAGAACGGACTGGTCGTTCCGTTGATCGCAGTGCATCTCTTTGTTTTCTATTTTGGGATCATGGCCGATGTAACGCCCCCCGTAGGGCTGGCATCTTTTGCGGCGGCGGCGATTTCGCGCGCGGACCCGATCAAAACCGGCGTCGCGGCATTTGCCTACTCATTGCGGACGGTTGTGCTGCCGTTTCTCTTTATCTTCAACACCAAACTTCTGTTGATTGGGATAGAGGGACCCGTTGATCTGGCATTGACGGTGCTGGGAGCGGTGACGGCGGTGCTCGTATTCGCTGCGGCTACGCAAGGCTATTTTGTCACTCGGAACAAGCTCTGGGAGACCGCAGTTCTGTTACTGATCGCCTTTACATTGTTCCGGCCACAATATTGGGTGGACCGCATTGTTCCTCCGTTTCAGACAGTGCCGTACTCGCAGGCTGCGCCCTTGATTGAGGCTGCTCCGGCCGGCAGTTCCGTTCGCCTAACAGCGACGGGCGAAACGCTTGAGGGCGACATTGAAACCCGTACAGTGCTTCTGCCTTTGGGCGAGCAGGCATCATTGGAAGCGCGGCTGGAACATGCAGGTCTCATCCTTCGCTCCGAAGAGGGCGGTACATTTGTCGATGATGTGGTGTTTGGCGGGCCCGCTGGAGAGGCGGGTATTGATTTTGACTGGGAGGTTCTTTCCATCGAACTCCCCAATGATCAGCCGAATGCCTATTTCATGTATGTGCCAGCCGGTGGTCTGTTGCTTGGCATCTGGATGTTGCAGCGGCGGCGTCGCTCAACCAGCTAAACGCCAGGCACAAAAAAGGCGGCTCCTTGATTTGCCGCCTTTTTCAAAAATCTGATGGGTGCGATCACTCAGCTGCAGGTTCCGCTGCTGCTGCACCTGTTTCCTGACGTAGATAGGCGATCAGGTTGACCCGATCTTTTTCTTTCCGCAGGCCAACGAAGGACATGTTGGTGCCTGGAACGTAGTCGCGTGGTTTGGTCAGATATTCAGCCAGAGTCGTATCGTCCCACATGCCGATTTCGGCGGCACGGGTGGTCATGCCGTCGGAATAGTTGAAGCCTTCAACAGATGCGACCGCGCGGTCGAACATGCCGTAGAGGTTTGGACCGATTTTATTGTCTTCGCCTTCGCCAAGGGTGTGGCAGGCGGCACATTTTTTAAACACTTTCGCGCCCTTGCCCAGATCAGGCTCGTTGGCGTGAGCCGCAAGCGGCAGTGCGAGCGTTAGGCCCAGAATAGAGAGACCTTTGACTAACTGATTCATCACTTTCCTCATTTCCGTGCGGCGTCAAAAGTGAACGCCCATACCCCTTGGTGGTCCTACAAACACATGTCATCGTACATGTACAGCTATGAGGTCAACCTAGTCCCCCAAATAGCTTAGACAATGTGGCCGTATGACGCGGTTCTTGTGATACAAGAAAGGGGCGAATTTCGGTCGAAATAAGGCCGGGCGCTTGACCGGGGTCGGATCGGATAGGGGGCACGCAAAGCGGCAATGAGCGGAACGACGACAGCGACATTGGAGACCGAGGAGGCGGAAGTCGGCTTCCTGGTGCGTGCCAAGGGGGCATGGACTGTCCGCCTAGTTCGTGATCTCGATGGTCCGCTCCGCGATATCAGTCCCAAGCGCGCCCGCGGGCGGGATGCTGTGATTGATCTCACAGGCCTGACCCGCCTTGATACCGCCGGGGCCTGGTTGCTTCACCGCACAAGCGAGCAGTTGCGGATTGCAGGCCTTCGAGTGTCCTATCGCGGTGAAACGCCCGAAATACGGACCTTGCTGGACGTTGCGGAAGGCTATCGGTTTGGCTTTAATCTGCGCTTGCCGCGACCGCCTGCCTACATTCAGCTTGCAGAGAGAGTAGGCGCGACACTGGTGTCCGTCGCCAATGAGGTGAAGGGCCTTTTGGGCTTTTTCGGCCTTCTTCTCGATGTCCTTTGGCAAACGATCAAGCATCCCAGCCGGCTGCGAGTGGTGCCCTTGGTGCACCACATGGAACGAGCGGGGCTGGATGCGCTCCCCATCGTCTGCCTGATGACCTTCCTGATTGGCGGGGTTCTGGCGCAGCAAGGGGCCGTCCAATTGCAGAAATTTGGGGCTGAAGTTTTCACCGTCAATATGGTGGCGATTACGTTTTTGCGTGAGATTGGCATTCTGCTTACGGCCATCATTGTCGCTGGCCGGTCCGGCAGCGCGTTCACCGCTGAGATCGGATCGATGAAGATGCGCGAGGAAGTTGATGCCATGCGGACGCTGGGGCTCGATCCGATGGATATGCTTGTGGTGCCCCGGGTCCTAGCGTTGATGATTATGCTGCCGCTCCTCACTTTCATCGCAGATATTATGGGCCTGATCGGTGGCGCCTTGATGGTCTGGCAGATGCTGGATACATCGCCGGGTGTGTTCATCGTCCGCCTGTCTGAAGCGGCAGATTTCTGGACATTCGGCGTGGGTATTCTAAAAGCGCCCTTTATGGCGCTGGTGATCGGGATGATCGCCTGCTATGCGGGCATGCGTGTTACGGGAAGTGCTGAGTCTGTCGGCATTCAGACAACACGGTCGGTGGTGCAATCGATTTTCATGGTGATTGTGCTGGATGCACTTTTTGCCGTCTTCTTTACGGCAATGGGGATCTGATCCGTGATTGATGAAGACGTTATCATCCGGGTGCGGGGCCTCAGAAACCAGTTTGGATCTCAGGTTGTGCACGACAATCTGGACCTTGATGTCAGGCGCGGTGAAGTGCTGGGGATTGTCGGGGGATCCGGGACCGGCAAGTCTGTTTTGCTGCGGTCCATTGTCGGGCTGCAGCGTCCAACGGCAGGGACGGTGAGGGTTCTGGGGCGGACCATCTCGGAGATGGAGGAGGAAGAGCGCAAAAGGCTCGAACAGCAGTGGGGCATCCTGTTTCAGGATGGCGCCCTGTTTTCAGCGCTCACTGTCGCAGAGAATGTCCAGGTTCCTTATCGGGAGCATCTTGGGTTGCCCACAGACTTGATGGATGAATTGGCAGCGCTCAAAATCACGATGGTGGGGCTTCCGTCCGACGCGTGTACGAAATTTCCATCTGAATTGTCTGGGGGTATGCGCAAACGGGCGGGTCTCGCGCGGGCTCTCGCCCTCGATCCGGATATCCTCTTTCTCGATGAGCCTACAGCCGGTCTCGACCCGATTGGCGCTGCCGCCTTTGATACGCTTATCCGTGACCTTCAAAGGACGCTGGGCCTCACGGTGTTTCTGGTGACCCACGATCTGGATACGTTGCATGCGACGTGTGATCGGATCGCCGTGCTTGCTGATAAGCGTGTTACGTTGCAGGGAACTATGGACGATATGCTGCGGAGTGATCATCCTTGGATTAAAGAATATTTCACGGGGCCGCGGGCTCGTGCGGCTCAAGCGTCGGCGATCCGGTAAGGTAGAGAAGTCATATGGAAATCAAATCCAACAATATCATGATTGGCGCTTTCGCGTTGGCGACGATAGCGGCTCTCTTCCTGTTTGCTTTGTGGATCGGTCGGGTTCAGCTTGACCGTACTTACGCGTATTACGAAATCGTTTTCTCCGGATCAGTGTCGGGACTCACGGAGTCCGGTGTCGTTCAATATAACGGGATCCCGGTTGGCCGGGTGGTGGACCTTCATCTGGCTGAAGATGACCCCAGCAAAGTGGTGGCTTTGGTTGAGCTGGATGCGAGAACACCGGTGAAGGAAGACACGGATGCGCAGCTGGAGCTCTTCGGGCTTACAGGCGTGGCTTTGATTGAGTTGACGGGCGGGAGTGCAGGCTCGCCGCCTTTGATGCCTAAAGCGGGTGAGTCTTATCCAACGATTGTTGCGGCACCATCGGCGTTTCAAGAGCTCTTTATGAGCGCGCCCGATGCTATCGAGAATGCGAATGCGCTGCTGACAGAGGTTCGCCTTCTGGTTCGAGACAATAAGGCCTCTGTCAATCGCATCATGAGCAATCTTGAAACTCTTTCTGAAGAGCTGGCCGGAAGTTCCGGCGACATTTCAGAAACCTTGGGCAATATCAACACCATCACATCCGACGTTGCTGCGGCGACGGGCAAGCTCGAGAATGTTGCGGGAACTGCCGACCGGCTGCTGGAGAACGATGTCGCCCAGCTGGTCCGGGAAGCTAAAGATGCGGCTGCTTCCTATGGCCGTGTCGCTAATGAACTTGAACTGGTCCTTGCGAACAATCGCAGCTCTATCAACAGTTTCACTCGAGATGGATTGGGGCAGTTGCCCTTGCTGATTGAGGAAGCGCGGGACATGGTGGCTGCGCTGGAGCGTTTTGTCTCCCGTGCGGAGGGTGACCCGGCTGGTTTCCTGTTGGGCAGCGATACACCAGAATATGAACCGGAAGCAGGACGATAAGATGAAGAAGCTACAGGCCCAATTTGCACGGTTTGTTACGGTGGGGGTTGCTGCGATTGCCCTTCAGGCATGCGCCCTGGCAGCTGTGGGGACGAATGAAGCGCCAGACATTTATGTGCTGACGGCGCCTTCCATCGATTTTGGGGCAGCCCGGCCTCAGGTCTCGACCCAGATTGTTGTGGATGCGCCAAAAGCGCCTGCGGCTCTTAACTCCAATCGTATTGTGTTCCAACCTTCGCCCAATGAAATCAGGTATTTCTCAGGCGCCCGGTGGGCCGACCGGGTTCCTGACATGGTGCAGGTCCTGCTCGTCGATGCGATGGACCAAGGGGGACGTTTTCAGGCAGTGGGACCGCGGTCTGCGGGCATCCGGTCAGACTATCTGTTGCAGGTTTCCATCTCGCGGTTCGGCGTTGAGAGGGAAGGCGCTGAGATGGATGACATTCGGGTTCAATTGAACGCGAAGCTTGTTCGCCGGTTTAGCGATACTGTAATCGCGAGCCGGCGCTTTGAGAGTGTTCAGGAGTCGGAGACGGGCCGCATGATTGACGTTGTCAGTGCCTTTGATCGGGCGCATGCCACTGTCCTGGCCTCTATTGCGCTGTGGGCCTATGACGAAATCATAGCCGTCGAGCGCTCGGATCCAGCCAGCTAAAGACGGTCAGGAAAGCCGCCCTGTGGCCTGTGCCAACAGGAGATAGACCTTGCCCGTGTCTGAAGTGAGGTAGGTGTCCGCGAGGATGCCTTCCCGATCCCGTTCCGCGGCTTCCGCAAGCAGTTGCTCGAATTGCACCATGAACTTGTCAGCGTTCTCGCGAAACTCGCGTTCGCTTGAGTATTTCTGGGATATCTGATCGTAGAGTTCCCGCCCCTGAAGATTGTAGAGCCGCCGTGCGAAGACATTGCGCTCACCGGCCTGATAACGGCGCCAGAGATCCGCTGGCGGGCTTTGTTCAAGGGCGCGGTCCAAATCGATCGCGATGGATTGAAGGCTTTCGATGATGTGGAGGGATCGCCGGTGCAGCTCTCCGTCGTTTGCTCTTGGCGCAGAAGTTTCTGCATGTCCGGCGGCGGCCAATAGATCTGAGATGCCCCAGGAGCCGCTTTCTGGCGGACGAGAAGTGCCGCCTGACGGAGCAGTGGTCTGCGGTGGTGTCGCTGACGAGACGATGGTCCGTTGTGGTCCGCTTCTGTCCAGATTGCGCGCGTGGCGCACCACGATTTCCGCAATTGATGCGAGGGCTGAGACCTGATCTTCGAGCACCCGTTGCAGTGCCTGTGCGCCTTCTGCTGCCTCTTCCGGCAGTTCCGCCATCCTTTTTTCAAGGTCTTCGCTGGCTGTATGCAGGGCGCGTCCTGCCTCCTTGGCTGCGCCGCCAATGCCGAACATGGCTGCGCCCAACCGTTCGCCTGCAGCCTCGGCATCGGTTGCCGTTCTTTCCATTTCGGAGCGAAGGCCCACAATGCGCTCATCAAGCTTTTTGCTGGCGGCGTTGGACCGCGCAGTAATAGCGTTCTCAATCTCTGTAGCCGCTTTTTCGAGGGATGAAGAGGCGGCCTGAGCTGCTTCCGTTGTCTGTTTGGCGGCGTTGCCAAAGGTGGCGGTGGCGGCTTCCAGACCGTCGCTGGCACTCCGTGAGGCATCTCCCACCGTATTGGCAGCATCGTTGGCCGCACGGGTGATGGCACTCACTTCGCCCGCAAAGGTGGCACCCAGATCTTTCGCGCGGGACGAGGCGGTCTCCATGGAATGGGTGAGTTCACGGGACAGGCGGGCGACGGCTTCGTCAATCTCGACAGTGCGTTCCGCCATTTGGCCGGATGTCGTCTCGATGAGGGTGCGATGCTTCTCGAAGGACGCATCCAGACGATTGCGTTCACTTTCAAGCGCGAGCGCAGCTTCTGCGATGGCATCGCGCTGTGCCTCATAGCGCTCGGTCAGGCCGTCTGCCTTGGAGAGAGCGGTTTGGGCGACCACCTCGAGACGGGAGGATTGTCGGTCAAGCATGGAGGTCGTGGCATCGGCGCCCCCAATAGCAGCCTCACTAGCCCGTGACAGAGCTTCTGACTGATGGCGCAGCCTTTCACTGGCAGCCTCCATTTTCTGTTCGGCGGACGAGGTGACGCTGCGAACGGACGCGATCTGGCCTGACAGGTGGCGTGTCACCGTGTCGGTTTCATTCCCCAGCGATTGTGCCAGCTCCTCCAGCGCTTGTTTGTGGTCGCCCAGCGTCTCCCGGAGTTGTGTTGCTCTTTTTTCTGCCCGTTCACCGCCGGTTTCGATGTCAGTAAGCTGTTCCTGCAGCATGATGTTGAGGGCTGCTGCGCGGGCGAGCGCGTCGTCAATGCCTGTGTTCACCGTCTCCAGATGCTGCGCCACCTGATTGCCCAGGCGGGCTACATCGCCAATGGCTGTCTCCTCCGGCTCGGTCAGACGCAGTGCGGTGCGTGCGAGGGCATCGGCCATCAGGCGCATTTCCTGGCTGCGCCAAGCGATAAAGGCCACGAGCCAGATCAATGTCAGCGGCGCCAAGGCGGCGGCGGCCAGCAGAGCGAGCTCCGCACGCGGGGCAGAGGCCAATCCGTTCAGGCCATAGAACCCGGCGACATAGGCGACCATTGACCCGAGGCAGAGGGCGGTCAGGCCGCAAGCGGTTGTCAAAATCGTGCGGCTGGGTCGCCGTGACATCAGGCGGTAGAGCTCTCCGGTTGCCGCTGAGTCCTCATTCGCAGGCGCGGTGGACAGGCTGGGACCCGCCGCAGGATCACTTGCGACAGACAGCGAAGATGTGGGGCGATCTGCTTGTTCCATAAGGATTTTTTCTCTTGGCCTCTTTGAAAATGAAGGGTGTTGGATTGCGTCTGATGAGTCAACTCCTGAAGGTCAGTTGACGCCAGACTTGCCGCATTTGACACAAAGGTTCAGGATTTAGATCTGAACCGGTTTTTTGTGCCAAAGCCGGCTGTCCGACGGGGTCAAGTCTATGCCTGGCAGTGACGAGATGAAGACGGAGGTGGGAGAAGGTGGCGCCGCTGCGCGTGCCGCGGACAGACACGCCAAACCGACCCAATCCAAGCCAACATGGGCGCAAATCCGATACCTGATCCGAGGGCTCAAAGAGCCGGGCGGGAAGCTGCCGCTGTTTGATGATGAGGGCCAGGAAATAGACATTCGCACGATCCGATCCTGTATTGCGCGCGGCTGGGCGGAGCCCTGGTTTGCCAATCCGGTCAAGCCCAACTGGCTTGTCTGCAAATTGACCCCTGCGGGTTACAAAATTCTCGGTGTGGACAAGAGCCAGTAGCATCTCTCCTTGCAACGAAATGCCCCCGGCGAGGGGGCGCGCCGGGGGCTCTACGAGGGGTTCTTACGAGTCACGAGGCTCTTGCAACCTCAAGTAAATGTTTACCAAATATTAACCATAAAGTCAAGCAAAAAGCTCCGGGTTCGGATGAATCTAGACTTGAGTCTGTTAACCTTTTGAAGATCAGCTTATGTTTGCCGCAGTTTTCCTCATGTTTTCGCGCGTTTTGATTTTGTTAATACTATTATATAAAGCAGGCGTTTTACCTAGATCGGATGTCCTATAAAAAGCTCTTCGGTAAGTTTTAGCGCCGATACTGTCTGCATCCTTGTTGCGTTAAGTGGAGTTGCAAATGTCTGGGGGAATGGCGCTACGAGCCGAGATGCCGGCTTGTGTTGGGAGCAGACGCGAGAGCACGTTGATCGATCTGGTTCATCTTTCCAAATACACACTGGGCGACCGGTCGCTGGAATGCGAACTGTTGGGCCTGTTTCGGTGTCAGGCCGGGGTCTATGTGGAGCGGCTTGAAGCCTGCGCGTCTCCTAAAGAATGGAAGGATGCAGCTCATAGTCTGAAAGGGTCCGCGCGCGGCGTGGGCGCCTGGGCCGTGGCCGATCATGCAGAAGCCGCAGAACAGTTGGCGGACCCTAGCGGTGAGGCGCGCGATGACGCGCTGATGATGCTTCGCAACACGGTCGATGAAACCGTTGCCCATATCGAAGTATTGCTGGCTGACTAGTCCTTCACGAGCTCGGCGACATAGTCGCCGATTGCAAGCGACGACGTGAGGCCTGGGCTTTCAATTCCGAACAGGTTGACGAGTCCCGGGACCCTATGGGTCTTTGGCCCATCAATCCGGAAATCATGGGCGGGCTCGCCAGGCGCTTGCAGTTTGGGCCTGATGCCGGCATAGCCCGGTTGCAGACTGTCATCTTCCAGATCCGGCCAGTATTGCCTAATTGCCGCATAGAAGCTGTTGCCCCGCGCGGGATCGACTGCATAGTCCGGTCCCTCCACCCATTCCACATCCGGTCCGAAACGGGCCTGCCCGCCGAGGTCGAGCGTCAGGTGCACACCGAGGCCTGCTTTCTCAGGCACCGGGTAGATGAGCCTGGAGAAGGGGACCTTGCCCGCCAGCGTGAAGTAATTGCCTTTGGCGTAGTAGCCGGTGGGTTGGTGGTTGGACGCAAGACCCTCTGTCGCAGCCGCCAGAAGGGGGGCGAAGAAGCCGGCGGAATTCACCACGGTTTTTGCCTTCAGCGCCATCTCCGTATCACCGGAGATGTGGAGGACGATGCCATCGTTATGGACTTCCATGGCGTCAACATGTGCTCCGAAGGCAATGGCGCCGCCGCGATCTTCCATATCCCCCTGATAGGCCAACATTAGGCCATGGCTATCCAGAATGCCGGTTGAGGGGGAGAGGAGAGCGGCTTCAGCACTCAGCGCCGGTTCCAGTTTAAGAAGTTCGGCTTTTTCCACCAGGCGCAGATCGTCGACGCCGTTCCGTTCCGCGCGTTTTTTGATGTCGGCAAGTTCGGCGACTTGGGGCCCGTTCGTGGCCACGATCAGTTTGCCGCATTTTTTGTGCTCAATACCGCGCTCTTCCATGAACGGATAGAGGCGTTTGCGGCCTTCGACACAGAAGCGGGCCTTGAGGCTGTCCGCGGCATAATAGATGCCTGCATGGATGACTTCCGAATTGTGGGAGGAGGTTTCGCTGCCGATGAGTTTGGCTTTTTCAAGTACCACCACCTCACGGCCTTGAAGAGCGAGGGCGCGTGCAACCGCGAGCCCCACAACGCCTGCACCAATCACCACACAGTCCAGCTTGTCCAAATCTCCGCCTCTTTGACTTCCTTTTGGCGCGTTTGCGAACAGAAAACCGGTACCCACTTTTCTTGCAAACGCTTGGAAACATTTCCCATCCAAGGTGTGCCGAATTATGGCGCTTGCGTCCAGTTCGCGCCAAAAATCGCACTAAGTTTGTGCGTTTTTTGGCACATAATCGAAGCCAAGGGGACGCAAAACGCCTTAGGCTAAAGAAAACAAGAGGTGTGCGGGATGAGGAAAAGTGGTCGCCGGTTTTCCGCCCGCATCCCGCACTGATAAGGAGGAAATCATGCTGATCGCGCCGGAAAAGCTGCAGAAAGTTGTCGAGGCCATTTTGATGGGGGGCGGCAGTACTCAGGAAGAGGCGGAGCTTGTGGCCTGGCATCTGGTGCGGGCGAACCTTACCGGTCATGACAGCCATGGGGTGGGCATGGTGCCGGCCTATGTGTTCATCCAGCATATGGATCTCTTGAAGCCCAACACGTCGGTGAAGCTTGTAAAAGACGATGGCGCGATCCTCCGCTTTGATGGTGGTCGGGGCTATGGGCAGATTGTGGCGCGTCAGGCCATGGAGCAGACGATTGCGCGGGCGAAGGAGACGGGCGTGGCGCTCATGAGCCTTGCCAATGCGCATCACATTGGCCGCGTCGGGACCTATGGGGAGCAGGCGCTGAAAGCGGGCATGGTCTCCATCCATTTTGCCAATGTGGTGGATCATTCCCCCTTGGTGGCGCCGCACCGGGGGTCGGACTCGCGGTTCGGCACCAACCCCATCTGTATTGCCGTGCCGGGCGGCGATACGTCAGACGACATTCTCCTCGACATGGCGACGTCGAAAGTGGCGCTCGGCAAGGTGCGGGTGGCCATGAATAAGGGGGAGCAGGTGGAGCCCGACACGCTACTCGATAAGACAGGCCAGCCGACGACGGACCCGTCGGTCATGTTTGATGAACCGCGGGGCGCGCTCCTCGCCATCGGGGCGCATAAAGGCTACGGCCTTGCCTTCATGGCAGAGGTGCTAGCCGGTGTGCTCACCGGTGGCGGCACGATCCAGCCGGGGAACGAGCGGCACAATTCCATCATCAATCATATGCTTGCCATTGTGATTGATCCGACTCGGCTCGGGGATCGGGACTGGATGCGTTCCGAGATCGACGCGATGGTGGACTATTTTAAAGCGTCGCCGGAGCAGACGCCCGGAGAGCCTGTTCTCTCACCCGGCGACCCGGAACGGATTTCAGAGGCCGAGCGCCGCGCCAATGGCATCCCTATCGATGACACAACCTGGGGCGAGATCCTCGAAGTCGCGAAAGCGAATGGCGTGAGCGCGGAACAGGTTGAGGGGATTGTCAAATAGCTATTATTATCAATGACTTAGGGTTGGGTGCCGTTTCAACGGTTGCAGTCTAAGGTGCTGTTTGGGACTTGTAATTTAAGGAAAATTAACTATTTCAATGAAGTATCTAAGGGTGCATGCTGGTGTTGTGGTACCGCATAAGCACCCAAGACGCTAAGATACGTATGGCAACAATATGATTTATCATGGCTCTAAAGTGTGCGAGTGTCGCCACGCTCGCCATGGTGAGTCGAGTGGGCAAGGCAAGGAGGACATTCTATGGACCGCGAATTGAATGAGCTCTTAGAAGCCGCAAAAGATGTGAAAATGACCGAAGACGAAATTATCGAACAGCGGATAGCTGTGGCTGCCGCAAACGGTCATATCACAGACTCACGGATCACTGTTGAAACGGTCCGTGCGACAAAAACATTGATGGAGGCCGAAAAAGCTAAGTAATATCTCTGTTCTATTAAAGAATAGAGGTTTTCATGGCTGACGGTGAAACACCTGCGCAATTGTTCCAAGAGATTTCAAATCTCTTTAGGGCACATTCTTCGATAGATGAACAAATATTGGCCTTGGGTACAAATGCTCCCAAGGCTTTTTCATTGTCGGAGCAACAAATTCAATCAATTCATCGAACGATAATGGATGGGCTCCTACCTATTCCTGGTGCTTACAGAACATCAGGTGTTGGTATTCGGAATTCACGTCATATTCCTCCACCTCACGTTGAGGTGGCTCGCCATATGGAAGATTTATGCTCTTATGTGAATGACAATTGGGAAGGGCGAGACCTTGTACACTTGGCTGCATTTTGTATGTGGCGGCTCAATTGGATCCACCCATTTCCGAACGGGAATGGTCGCACATCTAGAGCTGTTGCTCATCTGGTCTTAAACGCCAAAGCGGGGCACTTGTTACCGGGGTCTCCAAAAGTAGTCGAGCAGATTTCTCAGCACAAGGAACCGTATTACGAGTGCCTTGGGGCTGCCGATAAAGTGTACAAAGAAACAAACAACTATGACGTAACGCAATTGGAAAGCTATTTGTCTGCGTTGTTGCAACAACAACTGAGGAATGCCCTTGGGTGACTAAAGGGATTACGGTGGCATGGTTATGCCCTATCTCTGCGCAGCCCGTTCCACCGGCCCGTCATCCGTCAGCGTCACATGGGTGAGAGTAGCCTCATCATGGGCCATGCGCCAGGAGAGCATCTTCTGGGCGAATTCCAGTACCAGTGGCAAATAGTCCGGATCGTTCGCGCGGTTCGTGAGTTCGTGCGGGTCTTTTTCCAGATCGAAAAAGAGTGGGGGCAGGTTCGTGAAGTGCACGTATTTGTACTTCTCTGAGCGGATCACATTCATGGTGCATTGATGCAGTGTGATCCCCAGCCTTTGTTCGGCCTTATCGTCGGTGGGGTCGCGAAAGTCATATTCCCAATGGGCTTCCGTGCGCCAATCGCGGGGCGCGGTACCGCTTGTCAGCATGGGGTGCAGTGATCGCCCATCGCAATGAGGCGGGACAGGTGCACCGATCGCGGAAAGCAGCGTCGGCATGATGTCCACGTTTTCCGTGAAGGCGTCGATGCGTTGGCCTCGCGTGTCCTTGGCGCGTGGGTCGCGGATGATAAGAGGAATGTGGTAGGAGCCATCGAAATAGCCGGTCTTGCCGATCAGCCAATGATCGCCCATCTGCTCCCCGTGATCTGAGGTGAAGATGATGAGCGTGTTGTCATACTGACCACTCTCTTTGAGGAAAGCGATCAGCCGCCCGACATGATGGTCCACTTCAGTCATGAGGCCGTAATAGACCGCCTTCATGCGTCGCTGTTTCTTGTCATTGTCAGGGGCGAGATAAAGGCGTTGTTCCAGCTGATGTTCCAGCCAGGGGTGAATGGCGCCTTCTTTTTCCGGCGTCTCTGCGCGGATATAGCCGGGCAGACTTTCCGGGTCGTACATCGACGCATAAGGCTCGCTTGCCACCCAGGGCGGGTGGGGGCGCAGGAGCGACAGGTGCATGATGAACGGGTCTGTCGCTTTTCCCATATACTCAATGCAGCGGTCGACCTGATAGGTGGTGTCATTGTCGTCTGCTGGATAGATGAGCGGGCGCGGCGTCGCGCGGCCATGCTCATAGTCCGGCCCGTCTTCGCGAAACCCGAAAGTCTGGCGCAGATCGTCCGGCAGGGGGTAGCCTTTATCTTTCAGATAGTCGCCCCAGGGCCCCGGCCATGTGCCCATCATGGCAATGGGGCGGATGCCGGGCAGCGGGCCTTCATAGGTTTTGAGCCAGGGACTGTCGTCCTGCAAGTCGCGGGGATCGTTTGCCGTGTCCGTATAGCCAATGAGCACACGGTCATAGCCAATCTTCTCCGCCTCCAGCGCCCAATTGGTGTGGCGGGCATCGAGGGGCGTGCCATTGGTGCAGGCGCGGTGGTTCTGCAGATAGAGCCCGGTATGAAGCGACGCTCTGCTCGGCGCACAGGGCACGGCATTGGCATAGTGTTTGGTGAACAGCATGCCATCCCGGGCGAGTGCGTCGAGGTTCGGCGTTTTCACCACGGCATGGTCCAGCGCCGACAGGCAGTCGCCCCGCCACTGGTCCGCGGTGATGAAAAGAACGTTCAGGGGCTTGGTCATCTATCCTCTGTGCTAGCCAAGCGGTCGTACTACGGGCAGGCCTGCCTCCACCACGTCGGCTTCCGTCGTGCGGAAGAAGTGGCGGTACTTCGTGAAGGGTATGCGCGGGAAGGCGTGATGGATACCGTGATAGTTCTGCTGCATGTAGACCCAGGTGACGAATGTGTCCAACCAACGGGGAAACACAAAGACGCGGGTGTTCTCAAAGCGCGCCCGGGCTTTGTAAGGCACATGGACGAGGTAATCGAATAGGACGCCCAGGGTCATCATGGCGAAGGTTGCCGGGATGAAATATCCAAAGAGCGCCAGCTTCCAGTCGACAAAGATGGCGATCAGCGCAAGCGCGCCGAGGGAAAGAAAGCTGTCACGCAGGCCGATCCAATAGGCCCGGCGCATCTGCTTGTCCTCCCAGTGCCGGTAGCAATAGAAAAAGTAGCCGTTGAACAGGGTGCCGCTGCGCAAGCAGGTCATCAGAAAGTTTGAACCGTTCACCCAATGATCCGGGTCATGGTCGGGATCGTTGGTGTTGCGATGGTGGGTGAGGTGAATGGTTTTGTGCATCTCATAGGAATGCACGAGAAAGAAAGACGAGAGCGTGCCAATGGCTTTGTTGATCCAGGCCAGGTCTTTTCGCGTGCCGGTAATGTTCTGGTGCACCGCTTCGTGGAGTGCCGTGTAGCTCATATAGATATTGACGTAGACAATGAGTCCGACGGCCCAGAGGGGCAGGACCTCCATCGCGCCCAGTGTCATGATGGTGACAATGATGGCGGCGCAGCCGATGGAGAGGGCAATGGTCTGCCAGACGACGCCGTCCACCATGGCATTGGCGTTTATGGCCATGGTTTCGCTGTGAGCTCTGTGTTCTGGTAGCATGAGACCTCCCCCTCAATTTTGACCGGCGAACAGCATTTTGCTGACTAGTACTACGCATTTTCGTCACGATAGCATGGGCGCGAGGCCCAGCGAACCCAAATTCGGGTGTCTTCCCGCCCGCGGAACCTTGGCTGCTGGCGGGCATTGATCTCCTAAAAGTGATGATCCGGTGTCTGGTGGCGCGTTGGCCCTCACCCTAGCCTGTGGTCAACAAAAAGGGGAGGCGTTCATGACACGACTGGCACCATTGGACCGGGCAAACCTGCCGGATCTGGAAGATCATCTGGCCTTGGCGGAAGCCTCAATGGGGTTTCTGCCCAACTCGCTCCTTATCATGGCGAGGCGTCCGGAACTGGTGAAAGCCTTTGTGGGGATGATGGCGCAGGTCAATCTTGGTGGCGCGCTGACGCCGGGCCTCCGGCAGATGATCGCCTATATGGCGAGCCGGTCCGCCGGGTGTCTTTATTGCCAGGCCCATACGCATCATGGCGCAGATCAGGCGGATGATCTGGATGCGCAGAAGCTTGAGCAGATCTGGGAATATGAGACATCTGATCTCTTTTCTGACGGAGAAAGGGCGGCGCTGCGAGTCGCTCAGCTGTCCGCGCAGGTGCCAAATGGTGTCACGGATAAGGATTTTGAGGCTCTCAAACCCCATTTCGACGAGGATCAGATCGTCGACATCGTGGCCGTGATTTCGGCTTTTGGCTTCCTCAATCGCTGGAATGATACGCTGGCGACCCCGCTAGAAGAGGTGCCGGTTGCCCATGCGAGCGACCATTTAGCCAAATCCGGCTGGACGACGGGCAAGCACGCGTGATATTTCCCGCCTGCCGCTCATTCGGAGGGGCAGGTGGCGGGTACTCAGCCGGTATTTCGGCAAATCGCCACTTGAAAAATAATGACACAGGCGTCATTTTCTTGGCGCGGGCACGCTAATGAGGCCCGGCGACGCTTAACGAGGAAAGATTCGACGGGAGCCATGGCGAAGATCACCTATATCGAACATGACGGGACGTCCCACACCATTGACTGTGAAAACGGTATGACGGTGATGGAAGGCGCTATTAAGAACTCCATTCCGGGCATTGACGCGGATTGCGGCGGGGCCTGTGCCTGCGCGACCTGCCACGTCTATGTCGACGATGCGTGGAAAGACAAAACGGGCAGCGCCGAGCAGATGGAAGAAGACATGCTCGATTTCGCCTTTGATGTGCGCGACGGCAGCCGTCTGTCCTGCCAGATCAAGGTTTCCGACGATCTTGACGGTCTCGTTGTCCGGCTGCCTGAAAAGCAGTTCTGAGCAAAAATCGCGGTTAATACAGGGGTAACCCTGTTGAGACGCCTCTTTCCGCAGGAAAGGGGCGTTTTTTATGGTTAAGGCTTGGTTTCTAAAGAAGGCATTAACCATTTCAGCGACATTCTGAGGATCAATGAGTCCGGGCTTGGTCTGATAGGCCACGACCCTAGTTTGGGAGCCTCAGAATATGGCACTGACGATTGATGGAATTGGCGACGCGCGCGGCACAGACCTTGGCGGGCCGAATGAGGTTTATGCGCAGGCGATCCGCAACTGCGCGGCGCGTATGGATGGGGAAAACCCCCTGGTCGCCGCGGAAGCGCTACAAGATGAACTCTCCCGTCTGGATAAGGCGATGAAGCGGGGTGGTGTCGCGCCGCGGCATGTGCTGGTGATCGGCGGGGCCGGCTATGTGGGCTCCGTAATGGTTCGCGAACTTCTGAAGCGCGGATACAAGACCCGGGTTCTCGATAATTTCCTCTACTCAAATTCTCTCTCGCTGGAAGGCCTTTATGACGAGCCTGGTTTCAGCCTGGTGATGGGCGACCTTCGCGATGAGGCAACGCTGGAGCGCGCCCTTGAGGGGGTCACCGATGTTGTTCTTCTGGCATCGCTTGTGGGTGATCCGATTTCCAAGAAATTCCCGGACCTTACCCGGTCCGTCAATCAGGCCGGCTCCGAGACTGTCTTTAAGGCGTTGGAAGGCCGCGGCATCCACAAGTTCGTGTTTACGTCGACCTGTTCCAATTATGGGCTTCGGGATAGCGATGAGCCTGCGGACGAAACGTCTGAATTGAAGCCGCTCTCCATCTACGCGGAGACCAAAGTTGATTTTGAGAAGTTCCTGCTGGACCGAGGCAAGACATCGGAGACGATTCCGACGGTGCTTCGTATCTCAACCGCTTTCGGCCTTAGCCATCGGATGCGCTTTGATCTGACGGTGAATGAATTCACGGCAGCGCTTGCCAGAGGCGAAGCGCTGGACGTCTATGATAAGGACACGTGGCGTCCCTATTGCCATGTGCGTGACATTGCCGGCGCTGTCATCCGGGTGCTCGAAGCCCCGGAAGAGAAAGTGCGCGGCGAGGTCTTCAATGTCGGCGCCGATGAAAACAATTACACCAAGGCGATGATCATTGACGAAATTCTCTCCCATATTGATGGGAAGGTTTCCTATGTGGAGAAGGGGAGCGACCCGCGTAACTACCGGGTGTCCTTCGCCAAGATTAAAAACGTTTTGGGCTTTGAGCCGCGCTATTCGGTCAAAGCCTTTGTGCCCGAATTGATTGAGGCTGTGCGCTCAGGTCTCTATCTGCGCTCTGAGGAGATTCCCGGTTATTACGGGAATTACGATGTGCGTGAGGAAGCTGCCGCCTGAGGAGAGCCCCATGGGTCTTGCACCAGTCAAACAGCAGGTCGAACAGGTGGATCCATCTCAGGTGGTTGATGCCATTCGGGTTACCATTGGTGTGACGAAAGGCCACGAGTTTCAACCTCTCCACGTTCCGCATTTTGAAGGCGCTGAATGGGACTATGTCAAAGACTGCCTCGACACGGGCTGGGTCTCGTCGGTCGGTTCTTATGTCGAACAGTTTGAAGCTGAGGTCGCTGCTCAGTCAGGTGTTGCGCATGGTGTCGCTGTGGTGAACGGCACTGCGGCGCTTCAGGTTGCCCTTCAGATTGTCGGTGTGCGAGCCGAAGATGAAGTGCTGATGCCGGCACTGACCTTTGTCGCAACACCCAATGCAGCGTCTTACTTGGGCGCCGTTCCTCATTTCGTCGATAGCGACCCGTCTACCCTTGGACTTGATCCGGCGAAACTTGGCGCCTACCTCGCTGACATTGCTGAACGGTCTCTCGATGGGGTCAGGAATCGTCTGACGGGCCGCCGTCTTGGCGCCATTGTGCCCATGCACACTTACGGGCACGCGGTTGATATGGAACCGCTGATTACGGTTGCGGCGCGGTATGGCATTCCCATCGTTGAAGATGCAGCTGAGTCTCTTGGCAGTGTTTACAAGGGCGAGAAGTGTGGCTCACTGGGCCGAGTTGCGGCTATAAGCTTCAACGGGAACAAGATTATCACGACCGGAGGCGGTGGTGCGATCGTCACTGATGACGCAGATCTCGCGGCGCGTGCCAAACATCTAACAACAACTGCGAAGGTTGCGCACCGCTGGGCATTCGACCATGACGCGGTTGGGTACAATTACCGTCTCCCAAATCTCAATGCGGCAATGGGATGCGCGCAGCTCGAAAAGCTTTCGTCCTATGTGGACCGTAAGCGATCCCTTGCGAAGCGCTATCATGAGGTGTTCCAGGCCGTTCCAGGTGTCAATGCTTTTCACGAAAGATGTTATGGCCGATCAAATTATTGGCTGAACTGTCTTTTGCTGGATGAGCCGTCGCTTGACACGCGTGATGTGCTGCTCGCGGCAACGAACGATGCGGGGCTGATGACGCGCCCAACCTGGACGCTCATGTCTGACCTGCCGATGTATGCCGGCGCTCCTGCGATGCCGCTGGAAGGTGCCCGCAATATTGAAGCCCGACTTATCAATGTGCCCTCAAGCGTTGCTCTTGGAGAACTCCCATGTTGAATGCCGCCACCAGCTTTCACGCACATGAGCTTGACTTCAGACCTTTCCGTCCTGGCGACGAGAGCGCCATTCTGGAGCTGCATAAAACAGTCTTTGGAAGCGTCATGCGCAAAGAAATGTGGAACTGGCGCTACCGAGACAATCCCGTTGATGCACCGATGATTGAGCTTGCCTGGGACGGTGACACGTTGGTGGCTCACTATGCGGTGTCTCCGCTCCCCCTCATGATCGGCAGAGACAGCTGTAAGGCAGCGCTCTCCATGGTTCCGATGACCCATCCGGACTATGAAGGGCTGGATCTGTTCCCTCAGCTTGCTGAGCGCCTTTACGAGCGTTTGGCCACGCAGGGCTACCGCATGGTCTATGGCTTTCCCGATAGCAAGCACCATCCAGTTCTAACGCAACAACTGGCCTGGCAGGACATGGCACCTGTGCCGCTCATGTCTGCAAAAATTGATGAGTTGAAAGTACCTGACACACCGGGACGGAGTTTTGCGCAGGTGGACCGGTTCAGCGACTGGTTGCCCAGCATTGCTCCCTCGCCATCGAAGATTTCCATGGGCCGCGATATTGCCTATTACAATTGGCGCATGCTCGAAGAGCCGGAAGGCGCCTACCGGTTTGGTGTCGCAGGCGGCGAGGGTGCGCTGGGATTGGCCGTCTTCAAAAAGCGGGGTGAGGCAGTTGATCTGGTCGAACTTGCTGCGACGCCTGACACCGTTGGGGCTTTGATTGGCAGTGTCGCCGTGATCGCCCGGGAAGATGGGGCAACTCATTTGCGGACCTGGCTCCCCGTTTTTGATCCGATGTTCGCAGCAGTAGAGAGTGTCGGATTTGAACCTAGTGGCCCTGTTACCTTTATGGGCGCGCGGGTTCTTGGTTCCGGAGGCGATCTTGTGGATAGTCGCCTGTGGTCCGTCCGTATGGTGATGTCTGATGTCTACTAACCCGCGTCGCGTCATGGTGGTGACCGGCTCGCGGGCGGAATACGGCCTTTTGTACCGATTGTTGTGTGAGATTGAAGCCTCTTCTCGTCTGGACTTGCAGCTGATCGTGACCGGTAGTCATCTGTCGGAGCGTCATGGCCGGACCGTGACGGAGATTGAGCGAGACGGCCTGCCTATCGCGGGCGCGGTGGATATGGGACTCGATGGCGACCGTCCTGCTGACCTCACGCGTTCCATGGGAAGAGCCCTTATCGGATTTGCGGACGTTCTTGCGCATCTTCAGCCCGATGTCATGGTTGTTTTGGGCGATCGCTACGAAGTCTTTGCCGCAGCGGAGGCAGCAATGCTTGCGCGCGTGCCCATTGCGCATATTCATGGTGGGGAGGCGAGCGAAGGCCAGATTGACGAAGCGATCCGCCATGCGCTGACGAAGATGGCGCATTATCATTTTGTGGCCGCTGATCCGTATCGCGCCCGGGTGATTCAAATGGGTGAGCAACCGGATCGGGTCTTCAATGTAGGAGCGCCCGGTCTTGATGCCATCGTTGAGGCAGAGGGCATGTCTTTTGATGCGGCCATGGCGAGTGCCGGGTTTAATCCAAAGCGCCCATTGTTTCTCGTGACATATCACCCCGTAACGCTGCAGGGCTGCGCGGCAGATGATGCGCGCGCGCTCCTCACTGCTCTCGAGGGGTTTCCTGAAGCGTCCATCATTTTTACCGGCACGAACGCGGATACGGATGGTGATGAGATCACGCATCTTATTGATACCTATGTTGACAGTCATGCACCGCGTGTCATGCAGATCTCCTCTTTTGGTCGTGAGCGCTATGTGAGTGCCCTCAGAGGTGCCGACGTGGTGATTGGTAATTCGTCCAGCGGCATTATTGAGGCACCTGCTGTGGGCACACCGACGGTGAATATCGGTGCGCGTCAGCAGGGGAGGTTGCGGGCACCGTCGATCATCGATTGCGATACAAGCCCTCAAGCTATTGGTGAAGCGATCGAGAAGTCGCTTGATGCTGAGTTTCAGAATATGGCGAAGGCATGTGACACACCCTATGGCAGGGGTGGCGCCTCGAAGGAGATTGCGCGGCTGCTGGAAACACTTCCTCTCGACAATGTGCTTATGAAGAAATTTCATGCTCTTGAGGTGGCCTCATGAGACATGTGCAAGTGATTGCTGAGGCTGGGGTGAACCATAATGGTTCGTTAGACCGGGCACTTGAGATGGTTGACGTTGCAGCGGCAGCAGGGGCTGACGTTGTGAAGTTCCAGACGTTCAACTCGGCCGCTTTGGCGACCGGGAGTGCGCCAAAAGCGGACTATCAGAAAGTCACCACGGATGCGGCAGAAAGCCAGCTCACCATGCTGAAAAAGCTCGAGTTGAGTGTTGATGATCATCACGCGCTTGTCGCGCGGTGCAAGGCGAAGAAGATTGATTTCCTTTCCACGCCGTTTGATCTCGATAGTCTCGACCTTCTGGCCAACCAGATTGGGCTGCAGACCCTCAAAATCGGATCGGGGGAGTTGACCAATGCGCCTTTGCTGCACGCTGCGGCGAAGACCGGTCGTCAAATGATTCTCTCAACAGGTATGACAACCTTGGAGGAAGTGCGGGGGGCGCTCGGCGTGCTGGCCCATGGTTTGATGGGTAGGGCGGACGCAGGTGTTGACGCATTTGCGTCAGCGTTCGACTCGCAAGAGGGTCAGGCAGCTCTCAGAGCCCATGTGACCTTGCTTCATTGTACCAGCGCCTATCCAACGCCGGATGAAGACGTGAACCTCAACGCTATTGCGACACTCAAAGACGCATTCGGACTTCCTGTCGGGTTTTCCGATCATAGTGTTGGGGCAATTCTGTCCATCGCTTCTGTTGCTGCCGGAGCGTGTATGATCGAGAAGCATTTTACGCTCGACCGGTCATTGCCAGGCCCTGATCATGCGGCCTCTCTTGAGCCGTCGGAACTAAGGGAACTTATTGTCGGCGTGCGCCGCGTCTCCGCAGCCCTTGGTGATGGGACGAAAGAGCCGAGGGCAATAGAGAAGTCGACGGCTGATGTTGCCCGTAAGTCTCTGGTTGCCAAGCTACCGATTGGTGCAGGTGACCTATTCACCACCGAAAACCTCACAGTCAAACGGCCAGGTACGGGACTTCGTCCCGAGCTGTACTGGTCGCTTCTTGGTACCCATGCCGCCCGTGCCTATGCGGCAGATGACCTGATCGTCCAATAGGAGATCTTCATGGCTCACTGGAAAAAAGCAGTTCTGTCTCCGAGTGCCACTCTTGGAGAGGCGATCAAAAATCTGGATCAAAGTGCTCTTCAGATTGCTTTGGTTGTCGGCGAAGACGACAAGCTCCAGGGAACCATTACAGATGGAGATGTGCGCCGTGCCATATTGCGAGGTGAGACACTTGAAGCACCGGTCGGCAATGTGATGAAGGCCAATCCGATTACTGCCGGTCCGGATATTGACCGCAAGACCGTGATGCGCTGGATGCGGGAGTATCAGATCGCGCAGGTGCCGATTGTTGACGCTGAGGGAGTGCTCACCGGTCTCGAGACGCTGAGCCGTATTGTTCAGGATGACCGGAGCGACAATTGGGTGGTGATCATGGCCGGCGGGCTTGGCACGCGCCTTCGGCCGCTGACGGAAAACCTTCC
The DNA here is from genome assembly GCA_965248405.1 of Parvibaculaceae bacterium. Taxonomy (GTDB): domain Bacteria; phylum Pseudomonadota; class Alphaproteobacteria; order Parvibaculales; family Parvibaculaceae; genus Mf105b01. The sequence continues at coordinate 2,096,120 of OZ252104.1, read as the reverse complement.
CAAACCTCTTATTCCTGTGGGCGGCAAGCCGGTTCTTGAAAGTATCATTGAACGTCTTGCGGAGCAGGGCTTCAAGCGCATTTTCCTGTCCGTGAACTATCAGGCCGAGAAGGTTGAGGCCTATTTCGGTGATGGCGACGAATGGGGCGTTGATATTTCCTACCTTGAAGAAAACAAGCGGTTAGGCACAGCCGGTGCGTTGACGTTGCTGCCGGAAACGCCAAGCGCTCCATTTCTGGTGATGAATGCAGATCTGGTGACGGCGATCAACTTTCGCCGTCTGCTTGATTTTCATGTGGAGCAGGTAGCGGATGCCACTATGGGTGTGCGCGAGTACCGCTTTCAGGTGCCCTATGGCGTGATCGAAATGAGTGGCAATAAGATTACTGAAATAAGTGAGAAGCCGACACAGAATTATTTTGTGAATGGCGGCGTTTATGCGCTGTCGCCGGCTGTGTTGCATCACGTGCCCGAGGGTGAGATGTATGATATGCCAACCCTGTTTGACCAAGTGATCGAAGAGGGGGGGCTCGCAAGTGCATTCCCTATCCACGAGTATTGGATTGACATCGGCCAGTTGGATGATTTGCAGCAAGCCCAGAAAGAGTTCGGCAAAGTCTTTGGTGAGAAGGAGCGCGTGTGACACGCCTGTGCACCATACTTGCTCGCGGTGGGTCCAAAGGCGTACCGGGTAAAAATATCCGACCTTTGATGGGTAAGCCGTTGATCTCTCATTCCATTGACCAAGCGCTGGCGAGTGGCCTGTTTGAGCATATCGCCGTGTCGAGCGATGATGATGCCATTCTCGATATTGCGCGAGCCTACAACTCTATTCATCTGATTGAGCGTCCCGCGGAACTGGCGACAGACACAGCAGCAAAGCTACCCGCTATTATGCACTGCGTTGGCGAGGTTGAGAGCAGGACCGGTGTGCAGTTCGATACCATAACGGACCTTCAGCCGACTTCGCCGCTGCGGGTGCCTTCCGACATTCAGGGAGCGGTGACTCTGCTGGAAAGAAGAGATGCTGACAATGTCATTACGGGCTCGCCCGCCAAGTGTTCCCCATATTTCAATCTAGTAGAGGAGCGGGGTGATGGGTCCGTCGGCTTGTCGAAACCAACCGATCCGCCGATTGTCCGACGTCAGGACGCGCCCAAGACTTTCGATATGAATGGATCCATCTATGTGTGGCGGCGTGCGGCGTTGATGAGTGATTCAGGGCTGTTTCTCGAAAAGACATTTCTTTTTGAAATGCCTGAGGAAAGATCCGCCGACATTGACACAGAACTTGATTTTGAGTTCACCGAATTTCTGATGGCCAGAAAAGGCTAAGCGTTCAAGGCTTTGCGCGTCCAATCATTTGGATTCGCGCTGACTTCTTTTGGCAGATGATTGGTGTCCAGCCGTGGAAGGATGAGATGGTTGTCCGGTCCTGGATGTGCCAGGTCGACCTGGGTCGTCAGAGCCGCAGCGCAGTTTAGGTCTTTCAAAATACCGATGGTTGCTTGATCGAAGTCGCCGTAAGGGTAGCAGAAGGTGAAGCCATCTCGTGGCTGATTGAGGGCATCACATAATCTGAGAGATGTTTCGATGTCCTCTCTCTGCTTTTCAGGCGTTAATTTGCTCAACCAATAATGCTGTTCACCATGGCTGCCGATATGGTGACCGGCGGCTAGCAGTTCGTGAAGCTCCTGTGTGCCGCAATAGAGATCGTCAGCAAATGACTTAACGTCCGTTGTCACAAACTTCCTAAATAGGTCATCTGTGATCTTGTTGCGCAGTTCTTCTGGTAACGCTTGTTGAAGGAGCCGCTTAACATAGATCACGTCCGCCGTGTCAAACCCTTGCGGTTTGAAGTAAGTATTTCGGAGGTCGGCTATTGAACGACAACTCTCGGCGTTCTCCGCTTCTATCGCAGTTTCAATATGGCTGATGAGTGCGTCGGTGTCCTGTGTGGCGGCCAGGATGAAATGAACTTTATTGACATCCAGAAGTGCACGATCAAGAGCCGTGCGTGCTGGCGGGTAGAAAGCACCTTTGATGTTGTACTTTTCAAGCATGGGGAGGACATACGCATGGTGATCGCGGTAGCCATCATCAAAAGTCAGGAGAACGGGGTTCGCCGGCAAAGCGTCGTCGCCGTCGATGCTGGCGACTACCTGTTCCATAGATACCGGTGAGTAATGTTTTGATAGATAGCCTAGTTGGCCTTCGAATAAGCTTAAATCGAGCCCCTTGATTTCGGGATAGGGAGTCTCTGACAGCGGTCTGACATAGTGATACATCACAATTGTTAGAGATGACGTCCTGCCTTGTGGCTTTGGCATGGTTTGCTCCAGAACAACTGAATAAAAGAACTGGGTGCATCTTTCTGGCTGGTGCCAGTACCTTTCTGGCCGTCAATTACGGCGGAGCACAAGATGCCAGCGCTTACTTGTCGTTGCGGTATCAATGCGGTGTTGCTCGATGAGGGTCTTTTCCATCGTTGTAAAGGTACCTTCGAACAACATCTCAATTTTCGACTCATCGAAGTATGACTGGATCGTGTTTTCTTCGTGAGCTGTCGCGACAATCTCCTCACGTGCTTCGCCTGCGACCAAATCACAATAGAAAAGCCCGTCTGGTTTCATCACACGGGCAAGATCGGCGATGCCGTCCTGCGCAATATCAAATGGCATGGAGTCGAATACGCCGTGGCTGACCGCAACCAAAAACATGTCCTGCTCCCAGGGCAATGACCGGACATCGCCTTGCCGGACTCTTCGTTCCGCATCTTGATCACCGACCCGGTCCAACCAATCGCGTGCCAGCTCTACTGCCGTATTTGATAGGTCAATTCCGTGGACGTCGAATCCCATCTCGTAACCGAGAACAAGGTGGCGTCCAATTCCGCAACCAATATCCAAGAAAGCGCTTCCTTCGGCGCCCGGGACAACATCCTCATATTTATCGATGCCGACCCGCCGGCGAAGGTGGCGGGCGAGGAATCTCACGACTTCTTCATGGGGATAGAAAACGAAGTTTTGATTCCGCAGATAGGCTGTTTCCCAGGCATCTTGTCTGGCGTCGGCAGTGTCTTGGTCGGTGAGTGGGGTGATCATGCCGGTGTTGCCTCACATATGGAAGTTTGCTGTGGGTTCATCATGTTGGGCCTATCCTGGTCACCGTCACCCTTGAAGAGGAGAAGGGGCCGCTCGTCATGACTGAAGAGTGCGTATGGGATCGGCCGGTTCTCCGGTACGAAGGGTTCAAAAAGGTTTGGCACAACCGCACCTGGTATTTGGTCGATGCGGCGAAGCCCTTCCTGCTCCAACGTGGTATCGTCAAGACCCAGAGCCTGAAGGTCGATATATTCTGCACCTGCTGTTTTTAGGATATCCATGAGTGATGGACCGCAGCCATGTAGCAGGTCAACAGGTCCGACGCAGTCAATGATACGAAGTGCATGTGCTCCGCTGGCTTCGACTTGTCTCACAATGATGACGCCTACGGGATCGTTTTCTTTTTCGACAGAGAAGAGTTCGTAGGTGTAGCGGGGATGGGCCACATATCTTTGGGCAATATAGGCGAGACTCTTTCTTGGCAGATGGCTGCCTGGCGGCGTGATTTTTTTCTCAAGGTCAGTCAGCTCGTCTGGCCGGATGTGTTTCAGGCGTGTCGACGATGATTTGAGGTTTATCGAGGCAGGCGGGTTGGGGAAGTTGGCGATGGTGTGTTTTTTCAGCTCAGGATTCACCATCACATAGTGGGTGAGTTCGCCTGTTGTGAAACCCAGCCTTTCATAGAGTTGGCGGACTTCGTCATTGAGTCCGAGTATTGCTATCGCGCGGTGTTTGATCTCGCGCCTCAGGAAGCCAAGTAACGCAATACCGATGCCCGCGGGAGCATCGTCACGGACACGCCAGCCTGCAAGTGCCAAAACCTCATCAGCTTGAAGGTTGGGGTCGAAATGGGATGTCGGAATGAATCCAAGAAATCCCAAAATTTCGTTGCGATCATTGCATGCGATCACAAAATTTGCGTGCTTTTCCTCGCCATGTTGCCACTCAACCAGTTCTTGGTCGTTCGACATCACATGGTCTTTCACCCAGTGCTGCCCCCAGAAAGCCATCACAGCGGGTATCTCATCCCAGTGGGCAAATCGGATGGTCCGCTTGGTCATGCCGCCAGCTGCCGTTTGAGGGTCAAGATGGAAGGAGCCTTGTAGTCCGTAGTCACAGGCCACCGGAAGTAATGGGTGTCAAAATGTTCAAAGCCGCTCTTAAGCCAGAAATCGAGACATGGCCTGTTGCGGTCGGTTGGTTCGAAGCGCGCTTCTAGGTTTTTGGCGCCCACCGTTTTGGCCCACTCGTGAACGTGGTGAACCATTGCCTCTTCGACCTGACGGCCCATGACACGGCAGCTGAGAATAAAGTCGGTGATCGTGACGGTCTCACCATTGTGTTCCCCTGAGACGATGCCGGTTAACCCATAATCGCCAAATCGATCAGAGACGCGGAAGGTCCATAGTCCGTGGTGGAGTTCTGATACCCATGCGCTGAGTTCTGCTTCCGTCATGCGCCGAGTGGTGAGATTCATCTGATTGGTTTTATTGAAGAGTTGGGCCGCGCGGCTGAGATTTGCGGGCGATAATTCTTCCACGGTAACGGTGATCTCTAAACGCTCGAGCCAGTCGCTGGAGGTTCCGCTTGGTTCAGTAGCCCGAACATCGCGCCGTTTACGCTCAGCAGTGTAGAAACCAGCACGCTGACGATCCTCATCGCTGACGGTGACTGTGTCGAAGCAGTTGAATTTTTTCAGTGTTGATGTGTAAAGGCTTGGGTTTTTTGGCCAATCCGGGACCGTTATCTGAGGCAGGGCTTCGCTGACGAGGCCACGTTCTGACGGATTATCGTCGATGAAGAGAGCGGCATCCGCTCCTAGATTGATCTCTTGCAAGAGTGAACTGATGTTGCTCGCTTTATCTTGCCAGTTGATCCGCCAGGCAGCAAAATCGTCCCGGCGAAGGATCATCTCCGGGTGATTGTCTATGGCATCCAGCGCGACATGTTCATCGTTTTTGCTACATAGGGCGAGAAGGATACCGCGCCGCGTGAGTGCTTTGAGCGCTCTTTGGAAATCCTGGAACGCTTCACCTGCATGACTATGCCCACCAAGGGTGAGATCCTGCCAACCGGTTTCACCGACGATACCGCCCCATAGAGTGTCGTCCAGATCAAGAATGATCAGCTTTTTCGTTCGACCCTCGAGAGCCCTGCTGTAGCTCGTAATGTCTCGACAAGCTGCCTGGAAGACCTTAGACGTGAAGGGAGACTTTGCAGCATACCAAAGGGTTTGGTTCCAGGCACTGTCTCCGCCGGCTTCGCTGATCCAACGGTCAGGATCGAGAAAAAACACATTGGACTGCTCAGCGAGCTTTTCGGCGAGACGGACGTTTATCTGATCGAGAAGCAAGCGTGCGCCGATGTTGGGCTGGTGGGCTAAGGGCCCTAGTCCACGTTCCTGGTGAGGGGTTATCCATCGGCTGACAAAGAGGGCCTTCAGATTCCGAGCGGCCCGAAGAACGATGTCGGCGAAGGCATCGACTTCGGCAAGGGCAGTTTCCTTGTCGTAGGGGGTGAAGTCCGCCGCATCGGCATAGGCTTTAATCACGGACTGAGGCTGGGTCCATAGGACCGCGATGTTTTGACTTGGGGGCGCTGAGGTGGTTGGTTGATGAAGGCCTATGAGTGACTGAAGTACTTGTCCGTAGGGTGCGACGGTGACATCTGCTGTGCTATGGGCGCCATCATTGCGCAGAATGCGGGCGAGAGTCTCTACATTGAAATCTGAAATGAGCGTGTAGCTGATAGGAGTCCCAGTCATATGGGGGCTCCTCAAGCCGAGTTAACGGCAAAATCAGCAAGTGTACCCAAAGTTTGATATGGACCGTCAGTCTCACCAAACAGGTTTTCATCCAACAGCTGAACACTTGTGCCATGACGTTCTGCGAGAACCTGCTCGACCGCTACCAACAGGTTGATAAGTCCCAATGAGTCGAGAGGTGATGTGTCGCCTATCAGGTGCGCATCGGTGTTTTTTTCAAGATGTTGGCCAGCAGCCAGTTGCGTATTTAATTCATCAACGGCGGCATAAATCGCCTCAATGGCTTGGTTTCTATCGATCATGCTGGCAACCCGCGTCTTACCTCGGTTTTCGCCCAATTTTCAGGCGGAAATTTATGACCAAAAGGTAAGCGGAATTGGTTAACCGTTTCTTGATAGGACCAAGCGGGACGCGGTCTCAGGACGCTTTGTTCAATTCGTCGAAAACACCGAACTCGTGTTCGATGCTTTTTTCGATGAGCAGGCGCCAAACCGGTTCGGCGATGGCGGGGGAGAGGCCTGTTTTCTTTGCTTCTTCCAGGACATTCGAGACGACCTGCTCAATGCGCGCTTCATCCCGCACCAGGTCTCGGCTTTTTTTGATCCGACCCGCCTCGTTCATCATGGCTTGCCGCTCTGTGAGGAGGGCGACAAGTTCACGGTCGAGCCGGTCGACCTCTTGGCGGACATCGGCCATTGTCTCGCACTTCGGCATGGAATTCTCCGGAATAGGGGCGTGGTGGGTTCCGGGAACCGACCACCCGGTTTGTGCAGGTAACATAAGCATTACTGCCGGTTTGTCACGAGGGCAGAGCGTCGCATTCGTCCATAAAACCCATCACAGAAGTGTTATTTATATATTTTCACACTTGAATTTGTCTTTTGGATGATTATTACATTCCCACAACGTTCTTTACGTGGGCGTGGGACCTTGCTATTGGCTCGCCCACTTGTTTTTTTGCGGACCTTATTGAAAGGACTGGACTGATATGAGCCAGGACACAATTACGACTGATGTGGTCATTATTGGCGCGGGCCCTTGCGGCCTGTTTGCGATCTTTGAACTGGGCCTTTTGGACCTGAAAGCTCATGTGATCGACATTCTTGATCGTCCTGGCGGGCAGTGTGCTGAGCTTTATCCTGAAAAGCCGATCTACGACATTCCCGGTCTTCCGGTCGTCTCAGGGCAGGAACTGACGGATAATCTGCTGGAGCAGGCGAAGCCTTTCGGTCCTGAATATCACTATAACGAGATGGTTGAGCAGGTTCAGAAGCTCGATAATGGCAACTGGCAGGTGAAAACAGACGGGGGGCTTACATTTGAGGCGCCGGTTGTGGTGATCGCTGCTGGTGGTGGAAGTTTCCAGCCGAAGAAGCCGCCAATCCCGGGTATTGAAGAGTATGAAGGGACCTCTGTCTTCTATTCCGTGAAGAAGATGGATGCTTTCAAAGGCAAGAATATTCTTGTGTCAGGCGGTGGCGATAGTGCGCTGGACTGGACGATCAATCTACAACCCATCGCCAACAGCATGCAGCTTATTCACCGCCGAGACGGTTTCCGCGCGGCGCCTGACTCCGTCAACAAGATGCATGCACTGGTGGAAGAAAAGAAGATGGTCTTCCACATGGGACAGATCACAGAGCTTCACGGCGCAAACGGGCAGCTGGAAGGTGTGACCTACAAGTCTAAAGAGGGCGAGCTCGTTCAAATTGAATGTGACACGCTTCTTCCGTTCTTCGGCCTCACCATGAAGCTTGGACCGATCGCAGATTGGGGATTGAACCTCAATGAAAACCTGATCCCCGTGGATACAGAGAAGTTTGCGACCAACGCGGAAGGCATTTTCGCGATTGGGGACATCAATCACTATCCCGGTAAGCTGAAGCTCATTCTGTCCGGCTTCCATGAAGCTGCCCTGATGGCACAGGCTGCCAAACGGATTGTGGACCCTGAAGCGAAGATCGTTTTCCAGTACACAACATCGTCGTCGAATCTTCAGAAGAAACTCGGCGTCGCCTAATCAAATTCTCCCCTACCCCCCCTAAAGGTGAGACCAATGAAGATAGTCGTTGCAGATCGCGACGGCGTCGCGCATGAGCTCGACGCTGTCGAAGGATGGCGTGTTATGGAAATCGTCCGCGCCCACGGTGTTGACCTTGGCGCCGAGTGCGGCGGTTCAAGCGTGTGTGGCCAATGCCGTGTGCGCGTTTCGCCTGAATGGCAGAGCAAGTTGCATGAACCACGTGACGATGAGCTGGACCGGCTGGATGAGCACCTGGCGGGTGACGATGAGCGCTTGTCCTGCCAGTTGATCTTCTCTGAAGACCTGAATGGGCTCATGCTGAGTTTGCCAGACGCGGCCTAAATACTCCTGACATTTACTGCTGTCTGGTGTGCCGCACTCTTGGCATTGCAAAGGCGACTACGCATATTAGCTTGAGCACCAAGCTGTGCGAGCCTTTTGCTGCCAGGACGCCATGAACAATCACCCCAGATATTCTGACAGACCGCGTTCGCAGATGGTGTGGTTCAGCGCGCTATCAGTTTTGGTGCTGATTGCGACGGTCGGGGCAGCGTCTGCCGATCCTGATCTGTTCCAGCGTTTCTTTGGCTCAGTCTCCCCGATAGGGATCATCTTAGCTGCGATTTGTGTGGGCGGTCTCTCGGCATGGTACCTGTCGGCCGGGGCGGGCATCCTTGTGCTTGCGCCGGGTGTCTGGGCGCGGGGGCTATTGTTTTCAGCGATCTGTGCAAGCTTGTTTGCACTGCCGACGATCTTTGTCGATGTGATTGCGCCTTTTCCAGAAGGGCTGAATGTCGGGTTGCCGTCTGCGCTTTTCTACTACCCTGTCATGGGGTTTGTTGTTGAGGTTCTTTTTCATCTGCTACCGCTGTCGGTTTTCCTCTTCCTCGCTACCTGCCTCACAATAGGTGTTGAAGGGTCTCACCGGTTCTGGATCTGTGCTCTTATGGTGGCCGCTCTCGAACCTGCGTTTCAGGTCTGGGTCGGCGTGACGGCGCAGGGATGGAGCTGGAAGAGTGTTTATCTCGGCGTTCATCTGTTTCTATTCGGCGTCGTGCAGATGTTCATCCTCAGGCGGTTTGGCTTCATGCACATGTTTCTGTTTCGCATGGTGTACTATCTGCATTGGCATATCCTGTGGGGCACCTTGCGCCTTTCTCTACTCTTTTGAGCGTGGCTGTGCTTTCCCGCTGTGATAGCTTGCGCACTCGCAGTCTGGGTTGGGGTGCGGGGTGTTTGGGGGACGCTGATGAATAAGGTCATTTCGCGGGTTTTGGTTGGTTGGGCCGTGTCGATGTGCGGGGGCATGTCGGTAGCCGGGGCGTCGGAGCTGGTGGCAACCCGGATTACGGCGGAGAATGCCACGCAATATGTACAATCCGGGCCTGACGCAGCGGGGGGTATTGGCGACTGGATCCTCAGCAACGGCTCAGTCTGCGCTGTGGTGAGCGGCATTGCTCATGAAAGTGAACTCTCTGTTCGCGGCGGTACGCTCATCGATCTTGGATATTGCGAGCGGGCGGATGATCATTATGTCGCCGCTCAGGATCTGATCGACAGTTCGCGGGACACGCCCGTCAACATCGAACGCGTTGACGCCAAAGTGGGGGCAGGCTCAGCGGTGATCCGCAGCTTTGGTGGGCAGGGCGGGGTCATTGTCGAAACCAGTTACAGGCTTGATGTGGGCGAGCCGGACAAACTCTTCATCACCAAGCGGCTGACGCAACGCGCTGATGAGCCCAGCGTCGCTCTCTACACGAGCATCTTCTTTAATTTTCATTCGCTCGTGCCCTTCGTGGTGTCGACTGTTGATCCCAGCAGATCCAATGGATTTGTCCAGGAGAGTTTTGTGACGCGTGGGCCCACAGAGATCTCTACATTTGCCCGAACGGCAGACCTTATTGTTGCGCTGGCACCAACGGATGCAGAAGCGCCGATTGCGTATGGCTGGCAGATGGTTTCGGCCAAACGCGCCAATGCGGACGGCACCGTGGTGGACCTCCCGTTCTATGCGTTGGCAGATTTTTCCGCTCTTTCATTTCTTGCCATAACGGAGCCGTTCCTCACAGGTGATGGCGCAGATATCGGCCTGATGCAGCTTTTAGAGGTGCCGTTTACTGAGCTTGCGGCGGGCGATGAGATCACGTTTGAAGAAGTCATCCACCTGGCGCCGCGCGCGGATGTCGCGGGAATCACAGATCGCATTTATGCCGGTTCGGCCAAAGTAGACGGCCGGGTGTCAGAAGGAGGAGCGGTGGTCCATATCGATTTGGCCGATGGCACGCCATTCACGCAGACACACGCTGACGATAGAGGGAGTTTTTCAGCACGGTTGCCCATGGGAGCTTATTTGTTGCGTGTTCTCGCACAGGGTGCGCGCAGCATGCGTCTTCCTTTCCAGGTCGGCGAGTCTGACATGACGTTGGAAGAAGTGGATCTGGATGCGCCATCGCGGGTTGCGCTTCCTAGCGGCGCGCCTTTGCGTTTGACTTTTAAAGGAGTTGATGGAACGGAAGATCCGCTTTTTGGCGGCAATCTGCTGGGCGCTGTAGAGCTGCAGGACGAAGGGTCTTATGCGCTAACGGGGGTCAATCAGATTTTCCTGATGGGAACGGATGCTGACCCCGCCTATGCCGTGCTGCCACCTGGCAATTACCGTGTGTATGCCACAAGAGGTCCTGAATACTCGTTGGAGAAAGCAGACCTCACGGTCCAGTCCGGCAACGACTCTATTCTGGAGATTGCGCTGCCGAGCCTGGCAGTCGAAACGCCTGGCTTTATCTCTGCTGATTTCCATGTTCACTCGGGCCCCAGCTTCGACACGGTGATGCCGCGCGCGAAGCGGGTTGCAACCTACCTTGCCGAGGGCGCGGAAGTTCTTGTGGCAACGGAGCATGAGACGGTTTTCGATTTCCAATCGACGATCGATCGGATGCAGGTGGCAGATAGGCTTGCGACCATCGCAGGCACGGAGATTACCGGAGAGGTGGGGAGCTACAGAACACCGTACACACTGGGTCATGCGAACGCGTTTCCTGTAGATGTACAAGCTCTCGCATTCCGGCGTGGAGCATTTGCGAATGAAAACAGGCGGTGGCGAGAGGTGATTGATGATCTGAAAGCCCGCCGCCCTGACGCCGTTATTCAGCTCAACCACGCGCGACGTGATGATCGGTTTGCTCCCGGCGGTGCTGCGTGGGAGGAGGAATGGACTGGTGACCGGGGAGCCTTCTTGGACCATATGGGTATCGGTCGCTCCTATGACGCCGGAGCACCTCTTGAGAGCGAGGGCAACCGCCGTCTCATCGAACCCGACCCGGTAACGGGGACGCGTGACGTTGATTTTGATGCAATGGAAGTGATGAATGGCTATTCCCGTGAGGCGGAAATTGCCTTGCGCCGTGACTGGCTGTCTTTGCTGTCGCAAGGGTACAAAATCACCGCGACGGCGAACAGCGACTCGCACACCGCGTCGCAGCAGGTCGGCTTACCACGGAATATGATAGCGGTTGAAGAAGACACGATCGAAGCATTTGACGAGGCCGCGTTTGTCTCAGCGGTTCACCAGGGGCGGGTGTTTGGCACGACGGGTCCCATGCTGGAAGTAGCTCTTGGGGATAAGGGATTGGGCGAGATGGTGAGCGGTACCAGCGCTGAACTTACCGTCAAGGTCTCGTCCGCACCGTGGATTGACGCGTCCACGCTTACCATCAGTGTCAATGGGAAAGCTCTTCGGAACTTCCCTGTCTCCAATGGGGAACCGGTTTCTTTCAAACTGGGGTTTGAAAAGGACAGTTTCGTCACGGTTGAGGTTTCGGGAGATCCGGGCGAGGAATACGCCGCCGTCTATCCGCGATACAAACCTTATGCATTCACCAACCCCATTTATGTAGATGCTGACAGCGATGGTGTCTGGACGGCGCCAGGGTTGGCGGCTAGATAGATCGGGGTGGCGGCGGTCAAGCTGGCAAACAGGTGATATGTGAGTACGACATCGGTCGAAATTTTGGGCACCGTCTTTCAACTGGGTGCCAGCTCGGAGGAAGTGTCCGTGTCCGAGGGGGCTGTGACGGCGGGTGTTTCTGCTTTGCAGCAAGCCGCGGCCGATGCGGAAGGTGATATCGATCTGATTTCACAGGGCAATCTCGACGTTCTGCCACGAAGCGAAGCCGCCCGCACTGCTCTTGAAGCGGCACGCACGGCTGCGAATGCCGGCTATCCGGATCATTCAGTCGCAGCGGCAAACTATGCGCTTGCAGGTGCGATGGCTGATGTTGCGGTTCGGCATATGGGCGAAAAGGCGCAGTTGACGTCAGCTTATGCGATAGCTGGGGAATGCGGTGCTTTTTCTGTATTGCAGGACGCGGTGTTGGATGTGCCCTCCCGCTTGAGGGGGACACTTTGGCTTGAGATGATCCGCGGGCTGCGCCCCGGTGTTATCAAGGGCGGCATTGCTGTTGCGGGCGGCAGGGTGCCCAATAGCGCAGATGGGGATGCAGACATTGTTGCTGTCTACGCCCGTTCAGGGGCGGAAGCGGCGCTCAGTGCCATTCTGATTGCCGACTCGGTAGAACTTTCAGGTGATGCCAGAAGGTCAACAATTCCTGCCACAGAAGACATCTGGGATGCGCTGTCGAAAGGGGTCCGGGTGCTTTCACCTTTGCGGGAAGCCAATCTATTACGTACGGGCGTATTGGCTTTGCGGGGGCGCGGGCGGTGTGTGGGCCATATTGCACAAGACCGTCTGTTGCGCTTTGGCGTGTCGGACTGGCGTTAAGGCCCCTTTTTGGGCTTATACTCCCGCCCAACAATATCGGGAGAGAGCGTATGGGCTTTTACGAAAAATACATTGTCCCACGGATCATCAACAGCAAGTTTGCCTGTGGGGCAGAACCGATCGCCTATCAGCGCAAAAAAGTTGTGCCGATGGCAGAGGGCAGGGTGCTTGAAATCGGTATTGGGACTGGACTCAATCTTGAACATTATGACCCGTCCCGTGTTGAGCGCGTCATTGGTCTCGATCCTTCCGAAGAGAGTTGGAGGATTGCGGGGGACCGTGCAAAGGGACTTGGTTTTGACGTCGACTTTGTTGGGCTGCCTGGTGAAGAAATTCCGCTGGATGCTAATTCGGTCGATACGATCATGGTGACCTATTCGCTCTGCACAATACCGGATCCGCGGAAAGCGCTTGAAGGTATGCGGCGCGTGCTTCGTCCCGGCGGCAATCTCATCTTTTGCGAGCATGGGCTTGCACCGGACGAAGATGTTCGGAAGTGGCAGGCGCGGATCAATCCATTGTGGAAACGCATTGCCGGTGGCTGCAATCTCAATCGAGATATTCCTGCGGTTTTGGAAGAGGGTGGCTTCAAGGTGAAGAATCTTGAAACAATGTATCTGCCGGATACGCCGCGCTTTGCTGGTTTCAATTATTGGGGTACGGCGCAGGACGCCTGAGCCCGCTGACCACTCTCACATTCTGGAAGACTAATGACTGACTTGTTTGAGCCGCTTTCTTTTACGCGGGGCCCAACTATGAAGAACCGCTTCATGTTGGCGCCGTTGACCAATACTCAAAGCCATGAAGATGGACGCCTCTCTGATGAAGAGTTTCGTTGGCTCACCATGCGGGCGGAAGGTGGGTTTGGGCTGACCATGACCTGTGCGGCGCATGTGCAGGCCGTGGGACAAGGTTTTCCGGGACAGCTCGGAATTTTTTCCGACGATCACCTGGAAGGCCTGACACGTCTGTCGACGGCAATTAAGGCGCAGGACAGTATTGCGGTGGTGCAGCTGCATCACGCCGGCATGCGGTCTCCAGAAGACTTGATCGGTGAAAAACCCCGTTGCCCTTCGGGTAATGAAGAGTTTGGCGCCCGCGCCTTATCAACGGTGGAAGTTGAACAGCTGATTGAAGACTTCATTGTCGCGGCAGAACGGGCTGAAAAGGCCGGTTTTGACGGTGTCGAGCTTCACGGCGCTCATGGCTACATTCTTTGTCAGTTCCTGAGCCCAGGAGTGAACCAGCGGGATGATCAATATGGCGGGTCGCTTGAGAATCGTGCACGCCCTTTGTTCGATATCATTGACGGTATTCGGGAACGATGTGGTGCCGAGTTTCATCTGGGTGTTCGTCTTTCACCGGAACGCTTCGATCTCAAGCTCAATGAGATTGTTGAGGTTGCGCAACGGCTGATGAGTGAAGACAAGATCGATTATCTTGATATGTCCTTGTGGAACGTCTTCAAGGAACCGACGGAGGAAGAGTTCAAGGGCAGGAAGCTGATGGATTATTTCACCGAACTAGACCGGGGCAATGTGCGCCTCGGTGTGGCTGGGAAAATCGCCCGGCCTGAGGATGCGCAAGCCTGCCTCGATCAAGGGTGCGACTTTGTTCTACTCGGGCGGGCAGCCATCTTGACCCACGACTTCCCGAACAAGCTCGCGGCGGACGCCACCTTCGAGCCGGTCACCATTCCGGTAACGGCGGCTTATCTCAACAGCCAGGGCCTTAGCGACAAATTTGTCGACTATATGGGGCAGTGGCCGGGTTTTGTTGAGGGGTAGGGCTAGGCAGCTTTTACGACCCTCTGGGTCTCTACAAACTGTATCCGCACAAACGTATCCGTTCGTTCGATGATGGTTGCCTCACAGGATATTTGGTGTTCCTGGCACGCGAATTTGATCGTGTCAGTGACGTCATTGAGTTCGGGAGGGCAAGCGACCCGGGCACCGGCATTGGTGATGTCGAACAGTTCGGTTTTGACCGTCTTTCCATCGATCGTGAGTTGACACTCAGTGTTTGCCTCTACACGGGTATCTTCGCGGCGATCCGCTAGGTCGGTGGAGGTGCGAACGACTTTGATGAGGTTTCCACCAAGTTCATCAATTTTGTTCGTAACGGATTCAATTATGTCGTTCATTTCATTCGTGAAGTCGCTTGTTTTCGCTGCTTCCGAGGAGACGGACGAAACGCTTTGAGCAACCTCATTGGCAGCCTCTTTGGTTTCGTCTGCGGTGGCGGCGATTTCCTTGGTTGCTGTGTTCTGCATCTCCATGGATTGCGCAATTGTTTCTGCGATAGATTGAACCCGGCCGAGGGAATTTGAAATGTTCTCAAAAGACTGGACCGCGGCATCGGTAGATTGCTGAATCTCGGTAATTTGAGAAACGATTTCATCGGTTGATCTCGCCGTCTGATTGGCGAGTCCTTTTACCTCTGAGGCAACCACGGCAAAGCCTTTGCCCGCTTCACCTGCGCGGGCCGCTTCAATTGTTGCGTTGAGAGCAAGGAGATTCGTCTGCTCTGCAATATCGGTAATGGATGCAGCAACTTCGCCAATGTGGCCGACCGCTTGGGACAAAGAGTCGATCTTAAGTTTTGCATCGTTTCCGGCGTTTACGGCATCGCTTGTGGCAGCCAGAGAGTTGTTCATCTCTTCGTTGATTTCCGTAATGGAGCTCGCTAACCCGTCTGTTGATGAGGATACGGTTTCAAGACTTGCCTGAGATTCTTCGGCAGCTGCCGCCGCACGTTGCGAGTCGTCGGTGACCTGCCGTGCGGACTTGGCCATTTCCTCAGACGCATTGGTTGCCAGTGCCATTGCGCTGCTGACGTCGGCGATGAGCGTTTCTGTATTGCTTTCAACCTGGCTAATCATATTTTCGATGGCTTGTTTTACGTCTTTTCGGGCAGCTTCCCGTTCCCGTTCCCGTTCCTGTTTCTCTCTCAGTTCTGCTGCTTCAATGAGTCCGCGGCGGAAAACATCCACGGCGGTTGCCATTTGCCCCACTTCGTCCTGTGCCCCCATAGCGGGGATCTCTGTTTTCAAGTTCCCTTCGGAAATGGCGCGCATGCTTTTGGTCATGTCAAGGATTGGCTTCGCTGTCTGGCGCCCCACAAAGGCGCCGATGGCGGCTAGAACTAAAACACCGGCGCCAATTGCCTGGATGAGTGTGTAGAGAAGGTCGTTGATGGGCCCCATTACTTCAGCGGCGTCTTGGTCGGCGAGGACTGCCCACCGGGTATCTCCGAGCTCGACCGATGTATAGGCGCTGAACACGTCTACTCCGCGATAGTCCAGTGTCTGGATTACCCCTTCATTGCCTGCCAGAGCGAGGCGGACAGGTTCCGTATCGATTTCACGGGAAAGAATGGTGGACTCTTCAGAAAAACGAGAGTCGCTCCGCATAAGTCTGTCTGCGCCGACTCCATAGGTTTCACCTGTTTCGCCCAGGCCCGCAACCCGGTTCATGACACCGTTCAGCGTGTCGATGGGCATTTGAAAGACGAGGACGCCGGTTAAGCGGTCGCCGGTATCCATGAGCGGGGTGGATATAAAAGCGGCTGGGGCGCCATGGCTTGGTGCATAGGGCTTGAAGTCAAAGTAGGTCTGCTTGCCGCGTTCGCCTGCATCGCGCGCTGCCCTGAAGGCTTTGCCGAGGTCGGTGCCTGCATATTGGCCACTATTGAGATTGGTTGCGTAGTCCAACTCTTTGAAGACTGTGTAGATGAGATTGCCTTCTGTATCGAAGAGAAAAATATCGTAATAGCCCCGGTCACGGAGGAAGGTGCGGAGGTAAGGGTGATAGGCTTCGTGGGCGAGCGCATAGGCAGACCCATCGTTCGCAAAATCCAGCTCATCTTTGCTGCCGGTCGGGTGGGGATTGTCTTCGATGTAGAGACGTTGCAAGCGCTCTTCAGCATTGGGCCCAAGTTCTGCCCATGCAACTTTGAAATCGTAAAGCGCTTCGTGCACCAGCGGGTTTTCAGATTGGACAGTGAGGTCCCCTTCGATGGCGCTGTACCAGGTTTTGAGAGAAATCGCTCTGTCGTTGAGAACAGCTGAGAGTTTTTGTTCTGCGGCGGCTTTGACGGTGGCGCTTCCCTGCATGAAGGCAACGCCGCCTGCGGCAAGTGCAGCACATGCGGCCATTGTGCTGATGATGAGTGGAAGCTTTTTTGAAAGTGGTATTTGAAACATCTTGATACCCCTGATTGCATTCGAGGGTAAGGTGCATGCAAAAGTTGCATATAAAGTAAACGGTCCATTTCTCCATGGCTTGACGTGGCTAAAGGCATAATATAAAGACATAAGCAAATCTTTATATGGATTGCTAATGACTGAGGTTGTGAACCATTACCGCGATCTGCTGGCAGCGGATTACCTGACCATGGTCGGGGATTTCGAGGCGCGGGTTCGCGCGGATAAGGGCCTCTTTTGTGGCCTGGATTTAGAATGTGAAAGCGGGCGTGCGAGGGCGTTGGATCTCGGCAGTGGCCCGGGCATGCATTCTGTAGCGCTTACAAAGATCGGCTATCAGGTCACCGCGATAGATCTGTCGGAAGAGCTGTTGGATGAGCTGAGGCGCCGGACGGAAGGATCGGCGGTCCATGCACTCCAGGGCGACATCACGAAGTTGCAAGGGCAGGTTATGCCGGGCTTTGAACTGGCAGTCTGTCTGGGCGATACGCTGCCTCATCTTCCGTCATTTGACGATGTGGACCGCTTTTTTGAGGAAGTGCATAGCGTTCTTGGGACCCGCGGCCAGCTGTTGCTGGGGTTTCGAGATCTCACCCAGGTTGCGGAAGGTCTGGACCGGTTTATTCCTGTCGCCCAAACAGAGGATCGGATCATGACCTGTTTTCTGGAGGACCGGGGTGACAGGGTGGATGTGCATGACCTTATTCACCGGCGGGAAGAGGGCGTTTGGACGCTCTATAAAAGCTCCTATCCCAAATTGCGGCTTGGTGAAGCTGATGTTCGGCAGCGTTTGAAGGCCGCCAGCTTTGAAATTGTTCATTCATCGGTCGATCAGGGACAGGTGAAGATGCTAGCCCGGAAAGGGACGCGTTAGCGCTTCTTGACTCTCAAATAGCCAAATGAGAACATAATAAGAACATTTGGCTAAGAGTGATGCAGTCCCTAAAGAAAACAGAACTGGTGGCCGGTCTGCGGGCGCAGATTGCGGCCCTGGAAACCCCGCCGTTTCAGGAGGAAGAGGGGCGGTTCCAGCTCGGGCTCGACGATGTGGACAGGCATTTACCGGGTGGTGCTCTGGCGCGCCGGGGCGTGCATGAGGTCCGTGCAGCCTCTTATGGTGATATGGGATCTGCCATCGGGTTTGCGGCGGCCCTTGCGGTGCGGGCGGCATGTGTCGCGACAGGCAAAGACAGGTTGATTGCCTGGTGCCAACAGAGCTGGGGCGCTTATGACATGGGCGCGCTTTACGGTCCCGGGCTTGCCGCCTTCGGGATTGATCCAGGCCGTCTTCTGCTGGTCAACCCGGCGCGAGAGCCGGACATGTTATGGGCCTTAGAGGAATGCGTTCGGGCGGGTGTGTTTGCTGCGGTGGTTGGTGAGGTGCCAGCGGCCTCCCGGCACTTTAATTTGCGTGCGAGCAGACGGCTTCATCTCGCGGCGGAAGATGCAGGCACGCCTCTTATTTTGCTGCGCGGGTTTGGAGAGCTTGCAAGTCCCAGTGCTGCGCTAACGCGCTGGTGCGTGTCGGCAGCGTCAACAGTGGAAGAGGGCAGTGCACGCGCGATTGATAGACCCGGCTGGCAGGTGGATCTGGAGAAGTGTAAAGGCGGACGTCCTTTTGTGTCAGATCTTGCCTGGGACGCGTGTACAGGCCGCTTTATTGCTGGTGCCTCTAAAGAACATCAGGGGGGGGATAATCAGCCCGACTTTTCTATATCCCTTCCGCCGTCGGGTGAGGTTATCGATGTACGAGAAGCGAGCTAGTTACCAATACCGGTAAGGGTATCTGTAGCGCGGTCGATACCAGGGCCAGAATGCATCGCGGCGGGCATTGTTGAGTGCCCGTGTTTTGGCATTGTCGCTGCGGATCTCCCTGAGGCGGAGAAGGCAATCCGCAAAACCTTCTGTCTGGGGTTTAAACCCTAGAGAGGTGCATTCTGCTTCATCCGCATTACGCTGGGCGGCGGCCTGAGCGGCCCGTTGTTCAGGTGTTGTGCAGGCGCTTAAGGCAAGGCCGCCGACAAGGCACAGAGCTATGGCAAAGGTTTTCATGGTTCACAATCCAATCCCGATGCCAATCCCTACGCCGAAGTTTGGGTGGTTCGGTGCTTCCTGTGAGGCGCGGACTTCCTTCAGCTTCAGACGGCAGTTTCCATAAGGTTCTGTTTCCAGTTCGAAGCCCAGTTCCCGGCAGTGCCTGTCATCTGCGCGATCCAGAAGGGCTTGTTCCCGGGCACGATCTTCTGCGCTGGAGCAGGCGGTGAGCAGGAGAGCGGAAATGCTCAGGACGAAAGCGGGCTTCAAACAGGTCATTCAGGCCTCCAAACAAAACACCCGTTAAGCATATTCGAAAACTGACTCGCCTCCAGTCACACTTTCCTGCACAATCAAATGTTCTTATTTTGTTCTATTTTTTGATTTCTGGTTTTCTATATATCTTTCAGTGGTTTAGGTTAGTGTTGTCTGGAAATTCAACAGAAAAGCGGATCCTGTCGCTCTGGCTCCCGGACTGGCCGGTGTACCGCCTGGCGCGCGCGAAGACGCTTGATCCAGAGGTTCCTCTGGCCTTGCGCGGAGCGCGGCAAGGCGGCGAACGTGTGGTGGCACTCAACAAGACAGCGCGCGGGCTTGGCGTTTCTCACGGTCAGTTGTTAGCCGATGCGTTAGCGGTTGCCTCAGGGCTCGGAGTGCATGGGGAAGATCCGCATGGAGATGCTCAGGCGCTCAAACAGCTCAGCGACTGGTGCGGACGCTATACGCCCTGGACAGCGCCGGACCCGACACCGGTGCATGAAGAGCCTGACGGTATCTTTCTTGATATCACCGGATGCGCCCATCTCTTTGGTGGGGAGGGGCGGCTGGTGGAAGATCTGATGGCACGTCTCTCTGGTTTCGGCCTGCCTGCCCGTGTTGGTGTGGCGCCTTATCCGGGAGCGGCTTGGGCGGTGGCGCGTTATGGCGCACAGGCGACGACGCTTGTACCAAAGGATAAGGTGCGGACGGTGCTCGATTCCTTGCCCTTGAGTGCCCTTCGGCTAGACGTGGCCATGGTGGACGATCTGGCGCGGCTCGGTATGAAGCAGATACGGGACCTTCATGCCTTGCCCCGAGCGCCAATGGTTGCGCGGTTTGGCAAGGTTCTGGCTGAGCGTCTTGACCAGGCTCTGGGGCGGGCCAGCGAGCCTATCTCTCCTGATCTGCCTCTCGTGCCCTTTCGTACCCGTCTGCAGTTTGCAGAAGGGTTGGTTGCACTCACGGATATTGAGCAGGCCATTCGTCTCCTGAGTGACGACATGGTGCCCTTGCTCCAACAGGCTACCCAAGGAGCGCGGCGCCTGCAGTTACACTTGTTTCGAACCGATGGAGTGCGGCTCGATATTGATGTGGGTACCAGTGTGCCCAGTGATGATGGCCATCATATTGCTGCTCTGTTTTCCGAGCGTTTGACCGGACTTGGCCAAGGTCTGGGAGGGGGACTAGAAGTCGGTCTGGGGATTGAAGCGATGGCGCTTCATGTGACGGCGGCTGATCCTATTACGCATACTCAGGCGGATATGACGGAGGTGAAAAAGAGTCGCCTTAAACGCCGCCCTGCAGACCTGGGGTTTCTGGTGGACCGCTTGGGCAATCGTCTAGGGTTTGATCGGGTAGGGCGGTTCGAACCGCGTGAAAGCCATATCCCGGAAAATGCTGTCGTCTTTATTCCAGCCGTGGCGGGTATCCGCCCGTTGGAAGAAGATCGGGAGCCGCATGACTGGCGGGTGGAAGAGCGTCAGAGGGTAGGGCGACCCCTTCGCATGCTGCCCTGTGCGGAGCCGGTGGAGGCCATTGCGGAAGTGCCGGACGGTCCACCGCGCCAATTTCGCTGGCGGCGGGTGACCTACCATGTGATGCGCTCAGAAGGGCCGGAACGGATTGCACCGGAATGGTGGCATTATCGTAAATCGCCTCATGGCCGGGCTCGTGTGCGGGACTATTACCGTGTGGAGGATGCACAAGGTCGGCGCTTCTGGCTCTATCGCGACGGTCTCTTCGGTCGCGAGACGGCAAGCCCGCAATGGTTTGTGCATGGGGTGTTCGGGTGAGCGCGGCTGTATACATTCTCCGTTGTGCCGATGGCGCTTATTATGTTGGCTTGACACGCCTGTCTGTAGAGAAGCGGGTTGCGGAACATAATGCGGGAAAGTTTGGGGGATATACTGCCTCCCGGCGTCCGGTTTCTCTTGTCTTCTCTGAAACCTTTGAGCGTATAACCGACGCCATTTCAGTAGAACGTCAGCTTAAAGGGTGGAGCCGGGCAAAGAAGGAAGCGCTCATTGCAGGTGACTTGGAGTTACTGAAATCTCTTTCAAAACGAGGAGCTTCTTTATCTCGACCTCATGCTGAGGAGCGCGCTTTAGCGCGCGTCTCGAAGCAGGGAGAAGATAATGCATCCTTCGAGACGAGGTCTTCGACCTCTCCTCAGGATGAGGGTGGTGGTTTTTCTCAAGATAAGGAAGGCCCATGACCTTTTTTGCGGAGCTGGCGATCACCAGCAATTTCAGCTTCCTGCGAGGGGCATCTCATGGGGATGAGCTCGCGGCACAGGCTGTTGAGCTTGGGCTTTCGGCTATTGGTGTCGCGGATCGCAATACGTTTGCCGGTATTGTGCGTGCGCATAAAGCGGCAAAAGACCAGGGTTTAAGGTTCCTGCCGGGGGTGCGGTTGATCACTCAGGATGGGTTTGAAGTGATTGCCTATCCGCAAGACCGTGCGGCTTACGCGCGGCTGTGCCGCTTGCTCACCCTTGGCAATCGCCGTGCACCTAAGGGGGAGTGCTATCTCACGCTCCATGATATCGCGTCTTATGGTAAGGGGCAGTGCTTTATCGCCATGCCGCCGCTTACACCGGGAAAAGCATTCGAAGCTTCTCTCTGTGAATTGTACGCGCGATATCCCGGTCAGATATGGCTTGGGTTAAATCGCCTTTATACCGGTGACGATCAGCGGCGAATGAAGGAACTTGCGCGTATCGCTCGTGAGGTGGGGATCCCTCTCGTGGCGACGAATGATGTTCTCTACCACGCGCCGGAACGCCGCCGATTGCAGGATGTGATGACCTGCATTCGGGAACATTGCACCATTCACGAAGCCGGCTTTCGTCTTGAAGCAAATGCGGAACGCCATCTGAAAGATGTGGCGGAAATGGTGCGTATTTTTCGAGGATATGAAGAGGCGGTTTCCGAGACGGAGCAGATTGTAGAACGGTGCACATTCTCGCTTGATGAGCTGGCTTATGAATATCCGGACGATGTGTTTGATGAAGAACTGACACCCCAGGCGCTTCTTGAAAAGCTCACGTGGGACGGGGTGGCTGAAAAATTCCCGGACGGCATAACGGAGAAATTACGGGATACGTTGACGCGGGAGCTTGAGCTAATCCGCCGCCTCAAGTTCGCTCCTTATTTTTTGACTGTGTACGACATTGTGCGCTTTGCGGAGTCTCAGGAGATTCTCTGTCAGGGGCGGGGGTCGGCCGCGAACTCGGCTGTCTGTTTTTGCCTTGGCATCACGGCGGTCAATCCGGTCAAAGTGGACCTTCTGTTTGAACGGTTTATTTCGGAGGAGCGAAATGAACCGCCCGACATAGATGTCGACTTTGAACACGAGCGGCGCGAAGAGGTTATCCAGTACATTTATAAGAAGTATGGGCGGGACCGGGCAGGCCTTGCCGCAACAGTGATCACCTATCGCGCCCGCAGCGCGATCCGTGAAGTGGGGAAGGCCATGGGGCTTTCTGAAGATGTGGTAGGGGCTATGGCCCGGATGACCTGGGGCTGGTCGTCGAAAGGTGTTGCAGCTGATGAAGTACGGCAAGCAGGGCTTGACCCGGATGACCCGCTCATTGCCATGGCGCTCTCTCTTGCCGGTGAGCTGATCGGGTTCCCGCGTCATCTTTCCCAGCATGTGGGTGGGTTTGTGATTACCCGTGGCGCTTTGGAAGAGGTGGTGCCGATCCAAAATGCGGCGATGGAAGACCGTACGATTGTTGAGTGGGATAAGGACGATCTCGACACGCTTGGGATCCTTAAGATCGATGTGCTGGCACTCGGCATGTTGTCGTGCATCCGGAAAGCATTTGATCTCTTGGAGACGCATTACGGCATTCGCCATGGACTTCGCACTGTCCCGGAGGATGATCCGGCGGTTTATGACATGTTGTGTGAGGCGGACTCGGTCGGTGTCTTTCAGGTGGAAAGCCGGGCACAGATGTCCATGCTCCCCCGGCTTAAGCCCCGAGACTTTTACGACCTGGTCGTGGAAGTGGCAATCGTGCGGCCCGGACCCATTCAAGGGGACATGGTGCATCCTTATCTTCGCCGGCGCAATGGAGAGGAGCCTGTCGATTTTCCCTCGGATGAGTTGAGAGAGGTTCTGGGTAAGACTATGGGGGTGCCGCTCTTTCAGGAGCAGGCGATGAAGATTGCAATTGTGGCTGCCGGATTTACGCCACCAGAAGCAGATGGGCTGCGCCGAGCCATGGCGACCTTCCGGCGGAACGGCACGATCTATGATTTTGAGCACAAATTTATCGGCGGCATGGTGGCGCGAGGCTATGAGCAGGATTTTGCGGAGCGCTGTTTCAAGCAGATTGAAGGCTTCGGGGATTATGGGTTCCCGGAAAGTCATGCGGCTTCTTTTGCGCTGCTTGTCTATGTGTCCGCCTGGCTCAAGTGCCATTACCCGGATGTTTTTTGTGCGGCGATCCTCAATTCTCAGCCCATGGGGTTTTATGCGCCCGCGCAATTGGTGCGGGATGCGAAAGAGCATGGGGTTGAAGTGCTGCCTGCTGACATAAATTCCTCTGACTGGGATTCGACGTTGGAGCCTCTAAAGGAGCCTGTTTCACAGACCCAGGGCGACGGGCATAAAACTCATTGCAAGCGCTGGAAAACAAAGCCGCGTCATACATGCGCCGTACGGCTCGGTCTTCGTCATATCAAGGGATTTCGGGAGGAAGCTGCGGAGCTTGTCGAGGATAAGCGATTGAATGGATATGATTCTGTTCGCGACCTTTGGCTTCGGACAGGCCTTCCTCCTCGGGCAATTGAAATCCTGGCCAATGCGGATGCGTTTCGTTCCATCGGTTTGGATCGCCGGGACGCGCTTTGGGGAGTGCGCGGTCTTGGTGGATGGGGACACCACAAGAAGGGTCAGAACGGCAAAGAGCCTGCTGCGCTCCCCCTCTTTGAACATTTGGAGCAGGCCGGTTTTCAGGAAGAGCCAGACGTGCACCTGCCTGCCATGCCTTTGGGCGAACAGGTGGTGCATGACTACGCCACCATGCGTCTTTCCTTAAAGGCACATCCGGTGTCTTTCTTACGGTCATATCTGGATGCGCGGCGGGTTGTGACGAATGCGCAATTGGATAGTGAAAGTGTTCGCGATGGTACGAGAGTGAACCTGGCGGGACTTGTTCTTGTGCGCCAAAGGCCCGGCACGGCAAGCGGGGTAATTTTCGCCACTCTTGAGGATGAGACAGGGATTGCGAACATCATCATCTGGCCAAAGACCTTTGAGCGCTATCGGCGGACGGTACTGCAGTCACGTTTTTTGGCTGTGCGTGGTCGGGTGCAGAAAGCGGAAGGGGTGATCCATGTTGTCTCTGACTGGCTGGAGGACTGGACCCACGAGCTGGCGGGCCTCGCTGACGGTCAATATGAGATCGGGGACAATGGACTTGCCCATGCAGATGAGGTGAAGCGCCCGGGTGAAGATCCGCGCACGCGATCCCTGCAGAAGCTTTATGAGCGGCAGCTAAGGGCAGCGCGCCTGATGCCGAAGAGCCGGGATTTTCATTAAGTCTTTTGGGTTTTCAGCAGTTCCTCAATGACATGCAGGGAGGACGCGACGATTGCTGGATTTGTTTCGTAATAGTAGGGAAGGGCTATGAGTGCGACTGAAAGCGCCCAGCCGCGGCCACGTGCCCAGGTGGCGTTATCGACCTGCAACGTCTCACGATAGGTGTGCCGCGCTTCTTCGCCAAACAGGTTCCAGGCAGGAAGAAGGTCGACGGCAGGGTCGCCGATGCCCAGGCCGCCAAAATCAATCACAGCTGACAGCTCGTCTCCGGCAAGCAACAGATTTCCGGCCTGCAGGTCGCCATGGATCCAGACGGGCTCCTCTGACCAATTGGGCGCTGCCAGGGCATTTTCCCATTCGACTCTTGCCGAATTGATATCGATGATCCCGGCAAGTTCGGTAAGCGCTGTGCGGACATATGTGTCGCGTGTCGCAAGAGGAACTCCGCGGCCAAAATTGTGTGCGCCGGGGCGCGGGCCGCCCATCGCATCAATTCGGTGGAGAGCTTGAACGAAATGGGCGAGCGCCGCAGCTAGACGATCTTCATCAGCAATCTCGCCAACAGTTGGTGGTGTCCCGGGAAGCCATTCGCAGATGGTCCAGCTCCAGGGCAATTCCTCTGTTGGTTCGCCCAGCGTGAGGGGTGTTGGTACGGGTATCGGTAGGTGAGGCGCCAGTCTTGGTAGCCAGTCAAATTCTTTCTTTGCCTGTGTAGCAGCGCTCTTCCTGCGTGGGAGCCGAACTGCCATGTTCTCCCCTAGGCGATAAAGCGCATTGTCTGTCCCTGCCGAGGGGACTCGTCTGCGGGGCAGGCCCGCCCAGTCCGGAAACTGTGATGTGAGCAGACGCCGAACCAGACCCTCATCAATGTCCGCCTCATCTTTGTGCATTTTGGCTGGCGGCATCGGGGTTAGTCAGCCGGGTGGGCACCGAAGAGGGGCTTGTGCCATCTCAATTCGCGGCCTTGCTCTGGACGGGTCGGGATAAGCCGTGAGAGAACCAGGGAAACCATGGCCATGCCAGCGCCCAGCAGAAATACCAGGCTTGGGTTCACCAGCCAGATCAGCCCGAAGAGGGCGGGTATGACGACCGCTGCAATGTGGTTGATGGAGAAGGCAACCCCTGCAGTCGGGGCGATATCGGCAGGGTCGGCGATCTTCTGAAAATAGGTCTTCATGGCGATGGCGAGCGCGAAGAAGGCGTGGTCAATCACATAGAGCACGGCGGCAAGTGTCGCATTCTCCACAAAGGCGTAGGTCACGAAGACGCCGATCAGGCCAATATATTCGAACGTCAGCGCGCGCCTCTCGCCGAAGCGGGCGATCAGCCCGCCAATCTTTGGGGCGAGCACCATGTTGAAGGCCTGGTTGATCAGAAAGAGCAGCGTGATGGCGGTGACGGAATAGCCGAACTTCTCCACCATCATGAAGCCTGCAAAGACCACGAAAATCTGGCGCCGTGCGCCGCCCATGAACGTAAGGGCGTAGTAGAGCCAGTAGCGGGAGCGCAGGATGAGTGTTTTGCGCTGCGCCGTCGGCGCCTCGAATGTCGGGAAAAGAGCCCAGGCCAGCAATGCAATGAGGACCGTCACGGCTCCGCCCGCCAGATAGACCCATTGATAGTCGAGCTTAATCCATTCCCAGATGATGAAGATCAAGCCATAGGCGAGCAGGCTGGCAAAACCGCCGACTGCGAGCAGGCGTCCGAGCACGACTGGCGCTTCACTCTTTGGCAGCCATTGCAAGGCGAGAGACTGTTGCGCAGTTTCGTAATAGTGGTATCCGACCGACATGAGAACGGTGGTGCAATAGAGGCCGATGGCGGTTGGGAAGAAGCCCGTCAGCGCCGTACCAATGCCGAGTACTGCCAATGAGATCAGCGCGAAGCTTTGTTCCTTCAGCACCAGCAGTACAAAGACAAAGGTGAAGGCGAGAAAGCCCGGCACTTCACGGAGGGACTGCAGGATACCCATCTCCGCACCGTCGAAAGCGGCACGCTCAATGGCGAAATTATTTAGGAGAGAATTCCAGGTTGCGAAGGACAGTGGCACCGCTGCGGCCATCAGCATCAGCAGAATATCTGGTCGTTTCCATCTGCCGCTTTTTAGACCATCGATGATTTGCATCATTTTGTTCCACCCTTAGGGCGCGGAGAATAGAGGAAACTTGGGGCATGGCTAGTCGCATTTACGCAAACCCTTCTTGTATCTCTGTTCTTAATTGCCATGTTTATCGTGTGAAATCTGTTTGGCGCTCTGGCGGAGTTTAGCTAGGGTTCGGGCAAACGACAGAAGAGGCCATTGTGACAAGAAGCCGATGGATTATAGCGGGTGGTGTTGCGGTTATCGTGGTAGCTGGGTTTCTCACCTTTTCATTTCTTTCTCAGTCGGTTTTGACTGCTGTGCAGCCCTCGCGCGGGCCGTCCGTCGTTGCCGTCTATGCAACAGGAACCGTGGAGCCCGTTCATGTTGCGCGGGTGGGAGCAAATGTACCGGGCCGTATTGAGCAGGTGCTGGTGCAAGAGGGAGATGCGGTTGTTGTCGGTGAGGTGCTCGCGGTTCTCGATAACCGGGAAGCAAGTGCTGCCGTGCGCGAGCTGGAAGCGCGCCTTGAATATGCCACGTCGGATGTGGAGCGCTATCGGCGTCTCTATCGCTCTGGCAATACGAGCGCTGCCTCCAAAGATCAATCCGAAGCGAATTTTCGCTCCGCAGAGGCGGCGCTGGAAGCCGCACGTGTGCGATTACAAGAGCACTTCATTCGTGCCGCCATCAGCGGCGACGTGATGCGTTCGGAAATGCAACTGGACGTAGGTGACTTGGTGACGGCAGGCAAAGTGCTGTTTGTGCTTGGCAACCCATCGCAACTCTGGGTCGAAGCGGAAGTTGACGAAGAGGATATTCCCCGTGTTGCTGTCGGCCAGAAAGCGCTTATACGAGCCGATGCTTTTGAAGGGCAGGCACTGTTGGGACACATCAAAGAGATCACGCCCTTTGGTGATCCGATAGCACGAACCTACCGGGTACACATTGCTTTACCCGATGACACACCGCTGTTGGCGGGTATGACAACCGAGCTCAATATTATTCTCAGAGAAAAACAGGATGCACTGCTGGTCCCCAGCAGTGCGATCATGAATGGCGTTGTTTGGACGGTGACTGATGAGGACGTCCTTGTAAAAAATCTCCCGCAGCTGGGGCCAATCGATGGAGCATTTGTGGAAGTCCTTGGTGATCTTGGTGAAGATGTTTGGGTGCTTCGCGATCCGGTTGACGGGCTCCGCGCTGGAGAGAGTGTGCGTGTGACGAGAGAGGGACGGTGACCCCATGTTTCGGTGGGTCAATGTTCAAATCGCGTTAGCGCATCTGACGCACAGGCGGCGTCAGACTCTTGTGTCTGTGCTGGGTGTTTCGTTAGGTGTTGGTTTTTTTATTGCGGTGTCCGCGATGATGCAGGGGTCCGAGCAGGACCTGACCGACAAGCTGATCAACAGCCAGCCCCATGTCACGATCAAAGATGAGTTTCGCAATCCGTCAGTCCAACCCCTGTTCCACGCTTACGAGGAAGGGGCTCTCTCGCTCAAAGGAGTGAAGCCTCGCGAACGGTTGCGGGGGATCAAAGACTATAAGGGCAAGGTGGAGCAGATTGAGCAGGAAGAAGGCGCGATAGCGTCCGCCGTGCTCACCGGCCAGGTCATCGTCCGATATGGCGGTAAGGACCGCAGTGTCTCTATTCTGGGTGTCGACCCGGATAAAGAAGTTGAACTCACCACAATCGAAGAGGACATGATTGAGGGTGACATGGCAGCCCTTAAGACAACGTCGGATGGCATTGTCATTGGGACGGGTTTGTCAAAACGCCTGCAGCTTCAGATTGGAGATCTTGCGTCGGTCGTTTCCCCCACTGGGTTGGTGATGCGCATGAAGATTGTGGGGATCTTTCGGGCGGGCAACGTGATGCTCGATGAGGGACACGCCTATGTGCTTCTGAAAGACGCACAGGTGCTGATGAACAAACCCAACATTGCCGACCAAATTCGCATTCGGCTGCCAGATCCCAATACAGCGGTTGAAGTTGCGGCGAAGATTGAACAGCGCTGGACTTACCGGACCGAGTCCTGGCAGGAGGTCAATGAGGACTTTCTCTCTCTCTTCGTTGTGCGGAACGCCATTCTCTATTCCATCGTGAGCGCGATCATGATCGTTGCCTCCTTCGGTATCTTCAACATCATTTCCACGGTGGTGATGGAGAAACGCCGAGACATTGCGATCCTCATGTCGATGGGATTTCGGGCCTACGACATCCGCCAGATTTTTCTGCTTCAGGGCTTTGCACTCGGCATTATCGGTATGCTGATCGGGTGGGGCGTGGGGTTTGGGCTCGTTGAGGCGTTGGGCAGCGTCAAGTTTGAGCTTGAAGGGTTTTACGATGACTCCCGGCTGCCGCTTGACCGGGGTTTTTATCAATATGTCATTGGAGCTGCGTTTGCGCTGCTCGCCGCCGTTGTTGCGGCGTGGATACCCGCACATCGCGCGAGCAAGGTGAAGCCGGTCGATATTATTCGGGGGGCAGCATGAGTGGTGTATCGCCCCGCGTCGTTCTTGAGACTGAAAATGTGACACGCGTCCTGCCGCTCACGGTGCCGGTAACGCTGGTACATGGCATTGATTTCTCTGTCACGGCGGGTGAATTTGTCAGCATCACAGGGCCCTCCGGGTCCGGCAAATCGTCACTGCTCTATCTCCTTGGGCTGCTGGACGAGCCGACAGAGGGGCGCGTGATTGTCGAAGGCGAGGACACAAGTCCTATGAGCAGAGATGAGTTGGCCCAGTTTCGGTTGGCTCACCTCGGGTTTGTCTTTCAATTTCACTTTCTCCTGCCTGAATTCACTATTCTCGATAATGTGACGATCCCGATCAAACGGTTGGGAAGACTCTCTGAAAAAGATGCAAGAGAGAGGGGTATGCAGCTGTTGGAGGGCCTGGAGATTGCCGATCAGGCGCTGAAGCACCCGGACCAGCTTTCGGGCGGCCAACGTCAGCGTGTGGCCATCGCCCGGGCGCTGGGCAACGAACCTACGCTGATCCTCGCCGACGAGCCGACGGGGAACTTAGACACGAAGAATTCAGACATTGTCTGCGACATCTTTGTGCGGCTCGCGAAAGAGCAGGGGACGACGATTATTGCCGTCACCCATGACGTCGAATTCGCGGAAGCCGCCGACCGCAATATTCATCTGGTGGATGGGGCGATCGCGCGGGATGGGCGGTACCAGCGGCCTTAACGGGGTAGATGGCCCGACTTGGTGTAGAGCAGACAGCCTTCCTCGCTGATGACTTCATGGGAACTGCCATGTTCCTGGCGGACCCAGGTACCCGTCTTGTAGGTGCCGTTCGCATCTGACAGAGAGCCTTCGAGCACAAAGAACTCTTCGCCACCGACATGCTCATGGAGCGGGACCTTGGTGCCAGGAGCAAAGCGGAAGAAGCCAACCTGCTCCCTTTCGTCTTTGTGGACTTCGAGCATGGTGAGGCCAGGAACACCGGTTTCCGCATACTCACCTTTGGTGGTGTCGATATTAACCTGCACGTCATCGCTCGGGTCCATCTGGCGAAGCTTGACCAAGATGATGCAGCCGTCCTTGGAGTGGGGACGGTGGCGTGAGCCTGGCGGGTTTCTGACGTAGAAGCCTTTGCCGAAGTCGCCATGCTCATCAGAGAAGGTGCCTTCCAATACGATATATTCTTCGCCTAGCGCATGGACATGAGGGTCGAAGTAGCTCTCCGGCGCGTAGCGCACGATGGTGGTCGCCCGGGCTACCTCATCGCCATCACGCTCCAGCATGCGGCGCTCCACACCGGCAAGCGGAGAGGGGACCCAGTCAAGCTCTGTACTGTCGACGACGGCACGTTTGGTGAGATCTGCATGTAGCTGCATGGGTCGGCTCCTTCACTTCTTTGGTCTGCAAAAGATAAGGACCGCATTCGGCAATTGAAGCGGCCCTTAATTCACATTTTTGAGAGGTGAAACTTCTGACTGCTATGACGCCCGGGACAGCTCTCTCATGGCGTTGTCCAGCCCTTCGAGGGTGAGGGGGAACATGCGGTCCTGGAAGACCTGTTCGATCACCTGGATTGAGGGGGTGTACTCCCAGTGGCGCTCAGCCACCGGGTTCAGCCAGATGGCGCTTTCATAGATCTGCTGAATACGCTCGAGCCAGATGGCGCCCGGCTCTTCATTCCAGTGTTCCACGGATCCGCCGGCATAGGTGATTTCGTAAGGGGACATGGTGGCGTCGCCCACGAAGATCACTTTGTAGTCGGATGGGTATTTGTGGAGCACGTCCCAGGTGTCCATCCGCTCCTGATGACGGCGGCGATTGTCCTTCCACACATATTCATAGAGACAGTTGTGGAAGTAGAAATACTCCATGTTCTTGAACTCGGTTCGAGCCGCAGAGAAGAGCTCTTCACAGAGTTTGATATGGCTGTCCATGGAGCCGCCAATATCGAAGAAGATCAGGACGTTGATCTTGTTCTTACGCTCCGGGACCATCTTGATGTCCAGATAGCCCTGGTGTGCGGTCGATTTGATCGTGTCGTCCAGATCAAGTTCTGTTGGCTGGCCGTCCCGCGCGAACCGGCGGAGGCGGCGAAGCGCCATCTTGATGTTCCGGGTGCCCAGCTCAACACCATCGTCCAGGTTCTTGTATTCGCGTTTATCCCAAACCTTGACGGCTTTGCCGTGCCGGCCTTCTTTTTGGCCGATACGCACGCCTTCAGGGTTGTAGCCGTCAGCGCCGAAGGGAGACGTGCCGCCGGTGCCGATCCACTTATTGCCGCCTTCGTGACGCTTTTCCTGCTCTTCGAGCCGCTTTTGCAGCTCTTCCATGATCTTTTCCCAGCCACCAAGCGCTTCGATTTGTGCTTTTTCTTCTTCGGTCAGGAATTTCTCTGTGAGCGATTTCAGCCATTCCTCTGGAATCTGGGCGATATCGCCTTCTTCGAGCGAGTCCAGGCCTTTGAAGACATGGGAAAAGACGCGGTCGAACTTGTCGAGATTGCGCTCGTCTTTAACGAGAGCGGACCGGGAGAGGTAATAGAAGTCCTCCACCTTGTCCTCGATGACCTTCCGGTCCATGGCCTCCAGCAACGTGAGATATTCACGTAGAGAGACCGGCACATTGGCCGATTTCAGCTCATGAAAGAAGTTAACGAACATGTTCGTCTCCTTTTGCTGTCCTTACCCTAGTTGCGTTCCCGGCGGGCAAGGAAGGCCAGTCGCTCGAACAGGTGCACGTCCTGCTCGTTTTTGAGGAGGGCGCCGTGGAGCGGTGGGATCAGCTTGGATGGGTCGCGCTCTTTAAGGTCTTCCGGGGAGATGTCCTCCACCAAGAGAAGCTTCAGCCAATCCAGCAGTTCGGATGTGGACGGCTTTTTCTTGAGGCCCGGTACGTCACGGATTTCGTAGAAAACATTCAGTGCTTCCTGGATCAACCGGCCTTTCAGGTCCGGGAAGTGAACGCCGATGATCTTCTTCATCGTCTCTTCATCCGGGAAGTTGATGTAGTGGAAGAAACAGCGGCGCAGGAAGGCATCCGGCAGTTCTTTCTCATTGTTGGAGGTAATCACAACGATGGGGCGCTGAGAGGCCTTAATCGTTTCACCGGTTTCGTAGACAAAGAACTCCATCCGGTCGAGCTCAAGGAGCAGGTCATTCGGGAATTCGATGTCAGCCTTGTCGATTTCGTCAATCAGCAGAACGGGGCGCTTTTCACGCTCGAAGCTCTCCCACAGTTTACCGCGTTCAATGTAGTTCGAAATATCATTGACCCGCTCGTCGCCCAATTGGCTGTCACGGAGACGGGAGACGGCATCATATTCATAAAGGCCCTGCTGGGCTTTTGTGGTGGATTTGATGTGCCAGGTGATGAGCTCTGCATCGAGCGCTTTTGACATTTCTTCCGCCAGAACGGTCTTACCGGTTCCGGGTTCACCCTTGATGAGAAGGGGGCGCTCCAGCGTAATTGCCGCGTTGACGGCGATCCGCAGATCGTCTGTTGCGACATAATCTTTAGTACCTTCGAACTTCATGCTTCCTCGGCCTTATTTGGCTGACCACTATGACGGTCAGGTTCCCTGTTCATAATTGCCACAGAACCTAGGGCCAGCGGCCCCCTCGTTCAAGCAAAAGGCCCGGACGCCCGCGGGAAGTGATCCCTCAACATTGAACAGATGGTCTCTAAATCCATTGCCGACGTTGCGGCAGATATTGCCGGGTGGCGCGTCGATTTTGCCCGGTTGAGCAGGGGTGTCTCGAGCTAACCACCTGAAATATATAGGAAAAATGTCTGGCCCACTCCTTGCGTCTGACCCTCCAACGAGTATTCCCCCACCCATGGGGCAGGTTGAAGGAGATAGGACGGATGAGCTTTAACGGTGCGATGTCGACAGCCATTTCAGGGATTCGGGCACAAGCCACGGCGCTGTCCCATATTTCGGATAATATCGCGAATTCGCAGACTACCGGCTTTAAGCGGACGGATACGAGCTTTTATGATTCCGTGACGTCAAGTGGTCAGAATTTCCATCTGCCTGGCACGACCTATGCGCAGCCCGCTTTTACCAACAATGTGCAGGGTGCCATTAACGCAAGTTCCGTTGCCACCAACATGGCGATTAACGGCGAAGGCTTTTTTGTCGTTTCTGAAGCGGTTGGGTCCCTCGATAATCAGCCCGTCCTTCTGGATGTTGATCGGTACACGCGTCAGGGTGACTTCGAGATGGACCGGAATGGGTATCTGGTGAACAGCTCCGGCTACTATCTCCAGGGAGTAGACATCGACATTGCGACCGGCAACCCGGTTGGTGATGTGCCGTCGGCCATTCAAATCAACCGTTCGTTTCTCAACGCTAACCAAACAACCGTAATCGACTATGAAGCCAATCTGCCGGCCTATCCGGAGACAGTGAACTCAGACACGACTGTTGCAGGTAGTGAATTGCTGCTCACCGGTACGTTTACCAATGACCCGACGACAGTCACAGGGGGTGCAGGTAACGGGTTTGTTCGGGCAGACGAAGAGGCTCTTTTCCTTGATCGGTCCCTCGCAGGTGGATCGATTACTGTTTATGACAATCTGGGGGCGCCGCTTCAGGTTCAGGTCCGCTGGGCAAAAATTGAAAACACAGCTGGTGACGGTCCGGCTGGTCTTGCCGACAATGACACATGGAACATGTTCTATAAGACAAGTGACTCCGCGACAGGTGCCACCGCCAAGTGGAACAATATCGGTCAGGACTATGTATTTACGAATGGTCAGCTGACCCCGACCGTTTCTACAGCAACCATCACAGCCTTGACGGTTGACGGCAACAATCTCGGTAACGTGACCCTCGACCACGGTACGTCAAATGTCACTCAGTTTGAGGACACGGATGGCAATGTCACTGTGAATGCGCTTGATCAGGATGGATTTGCATCTGGTTCGCTGCTTGAAGTTGCGGTGTCAAATGACGGCCGTATCGTCGGCACCTACTCCAATGGGAAGTCCGTCGACCTCGCAGAAGTCACCGTGGTCCGTTTCAATGATCCAAACGAGCTTCAGAAACTTGATGGGGGCGCGTTCGCTTCCACGCAAGGGTCAGGAGAAGCTCTGAACGGCGGTGGCGGGTCGATCGTTGCTGCAGCCCTTGAAGGCTCAAACGTGGATATTGCTGACGAATTTTCAAAACTGATCATTACGCAGCAGGCGTACTCCGCCAATACACGGATTGTGACAACAGCGGATGAGATGATCACCGAAACGCTCAATATGAAGCGGTAAGTAGATAGGTGAAGAGGCTTCTCTAGCTTCTTCTCGCAGGTAACGGTATTCCGATGACACTCACGAACGCGCTCCATGCTTCCATCAGCGGCCTCAATGCCACTCAGGCTGGCATTGATGTGGTTTCGCGTAACATCGCGAATGCCGGCACGCCTGGATATACTCGTAAAACGCTCACAACCCATAGTCAGCTGGTTGATGGCCGGAGTATTGGCGTTGCCTATTCAGCGGCCCAACGTGAAATCGATCTGTTGCAGCAGCAGCAGCTTCGTGTTGCGAAGGCTGATACGATTGCGGCTCAGACAAAAGCTGATTACCTGGCCCGGATTGATACTGCGATGGGGGCATCGGATTCAGGTGTCGCGCTTTCATCGCGCGTCGCTGAGTTGACGGATGCCTTGCAGGCCATGGCGACGACGCCGGAGAATGCGGCTATTCGCGCAAATGTGCTCAATGAGGCCGACGATCTTGCTGACTCGCTCAACAGCATGTCTAACCTTACTCAAAGCCTCCGTCTTGAGGCGGAAGCTGGAATCGGTGCTGCGATCGAGGAAGCCAATGTCTTGTTGCGCCGGATTTCGACAATCAATGATCAGATTGTTCGTGCCGGTGCGACCACAGGGGACACGGCAGACCTCGCTGATCAGCGAGACATAGCGATAGACCGGCTTGCAGAGCTGATGGATATTAATGTCGTCAACCGGTCGGACGGGGCAGTGAGCCTGTTTACCGGCGGCGGCTTCGCTTTGTTGGATTCAGAGCCTGCTGAACTGGCTTTCGATGAGCGGACCGCAATGGACGCTACATCGCTGTACAGCACGGACCCGACGCAGCGTACAGTGGGTACCGTTTCGCTGACAGCTGGGTCTACATCGGTCGATCTTATCGCTGCGGGTGCGTTCCGGTCGGGTGAGATCGCCGCACTGATCGAGCTGAGAGACACAACACTCACAGAGACCCAGGCTCAGTTGGACGAACTGGCTTCGGAGCTCATGCTGTCCCTGTCTGAGGAAACGACCGACGGGACCGCTGTGGTGGCTGGCGCGGCAACGGGGTTTGAGGTTGATACAGCTGGGTTGCTTTCTGGCAATACGATCAACCTGAGCTATACGATCAGCGGTACGACGACCAATGTGACCATTGTCAAAGTCGAAGACCCGACCATTCTACCCCTTAGCAACACGGCTACAAACAATCCCAACGATACTGTGATCGGTATCGATTGGACGCAGCCTATGGCGAACATTGTCACTGACCTGAACGCAGCTCTGCCTGCGGAAGTTGTTGTGTCAAACCCCGCAGGCACAACGCTGCGGTTTGTGGACGATGGAGCAGCTGCGACGTCTGACATCAACTCCTTGTCTACAACGACGACACCGGCGTCGCTTACAGATGCCGGTACAGGTATGGCTCTGTTTGTTGATGGGAATGGACAGGCCATCTATTCCAACAGCCTGGACAATGGTGGTCAGAAACTGGGTATTGCTCAGCGTATTCGCGTCAACCAGACTGTTATCGCAGACAGTTCACTACTGGTGGCCTATAACACGACCCCGCCAACAGCGGCGGGGGATGCCTCTCGTCCGCTCGACCTAATTGAGCGTCTCACAAACAATGTGCGGACCTATGCCGCCAATGTTGGTATTGGCAGCCCGTCTGCGCCGTTTGAGGGGTCGATTGATGCGTTCGCTCGGCGGCTTGTGGATTATCAATCGTCTCAGGCCGCGAATGCAAAAAATGCAGTTGCATCACATGAAATCATCCGCGACACGCTGCAGGCACAATTTGACGCTGATGCCGGTGTGGATCTTGATACTGAACTCTCAGACCTCTTGATTCTGGAAACTGCCTATTCCGCGAATGCGCGGGTTATGACGACGGTCCAGGAACTCATGCAGGTCATGCTGAATATCGGCCGATAGGAACAGGTGGAATAGTCCGATGGAAATCTCTTCTCTCGCCAGAACGCTCCGGATGCAGGACGATGTCAATGCTTTGAAAGCAACACAGGATGACCTGAGCCGGCAACTCGTGAGCGGTAAGAAAGCTGAGACCTATGGAGGGCTCGGTTCAGATGCATCTGTTGTTCTTTCGCTGCGGGACCAAGTGAGCGCCTTGGAAGGCTACATCAAAACGATGGAGCTGGTGAATTTGCGTCTGGGCGTTCAGTCTACAGCTCTGACGCGGATGGACGAAATTGCTTCGACACTTCGTACAGACTCACTTACCACTTCCTTTGACCTCACAGGAGCCGGGCAGACCCAGCTTCAGCTCTCTGCGGCATCTCAGTTCGATGAGATTGCATCTTTACTCAATACAGAGCTCGAGGGCCGCCACATGTTTGGCGGAACCGATACTGCAGCGCCGCCGGTTGCGATTCCTGAGCTCATGTTGCGCGGTGACACAACCAGAGCAGGCCTTGAAGACCTTATCGCAGAACGTGCTCAGGCAGATATGGGGGTTGGCAATCGGGGCAGGCTGACTATCGGTACCGTTGGTGCGACCTTTACGGTAGCTGAAGACGCGGATCCGAGTGTCTTTGGGGCGAAGCTCGTGGGGACAACCTCAACGCTGACCGGCACGACGGCGACGGGTCCTGTAGGATCGCCGCCTTCGCTTGATGTCGCCTTTACGGCGACATTGCCCCAGCAGGGCGAGACGATCACGTTCGAATTCACGATGCCTGACGGTACAAGTGAGACATTCACGCTGACCGCGAAGTCTACTGCTCCGTTGGGAGAGGGTGAGTTTTTGATTGGGGCAGATGAAAATGCAACCGCGACGAATTTCCAGACGGCCTTTGACACGGCGTTGCAGGAAATGACGCAAACAGCTGTGAAAGCAGCGTCGGCTGCGGAGGCTGCGAACAATTTTTTTGAAAGCAATCCCCCACAAAGAGTAAGCGGTGCACCGTTGACCTCTGCGACGGCACTTGTTGATGGAACCACGACAAATACTGTGTTTTGGTATACGGGCGACACATCCAGCAATGCTCCAGCTCTGGCCAAGATTGGCGAAAACGAGACCATTTCATATGGTGTCCGTGCTGATGACAGCTCAATCATTGATTTGTTGAAATCAACGGCCGTTCTGGCTGTTACTACCTACACGGGCGTCGATCCACTCGAAGAGAAAGCCTATGGCGAGATGGTTGAGCGGGTCGCAGATACTGTGGCTTACACGAATACTCGATCTCCGCTAGATGCTTTGATGGAGATGGGTTTCCTGCAGGCCAAGATTGACGGTTCCAAGGACCAGGCGCAGGGATCAATCTCTGTTTCGAAGGGTATTATCGATGAGGTTGAGAATGCGGATTCCTACGAAGTCGCGGCCAAGCTTGGTGTTGTCCAAACGCAGCTTCAGGCGGCTTTCCAGGTAACGGCGCGGATAAACGAGCTCAGCCTTCTAAACTTCCTTCGCTAAAGACTTGCGCCGCTATGTTGGCGTTTAGATGAAACAAAACCCGGCACTTGAGTGCCGGGTTTTTGCTTTTAGGGTTGTTTGACTTAAGGATTGTCTGTTGCTGCGGCTTCTGTTTCTGGCTTTTGGAAAAGGCCAGCAGCGATCTGTCGATTGATGTTGATCAGAGAATCCAGTTTCTGAGGATCTGATGATGTTTGAACTTCAAGTGTCTGCTTGAAAACGAACAAAGACAGATTGGCCAGGTTCTGTCGTATATCCAGCGGGAGTTCGCTGTCTCCGCCGGTCACTGAGGTCGCGAAAATGGACCATAGTTGACGGTTGAATTGAAGGGCGGGGAGGATGTCCTTTGATCTTGGTTCCCAGTTGTCTTTGACTTTTTGGAGCTGTGAAGCCGCCCGAAGCAGAAGGTTTGCTTCGAGTTCTCTTGGGTCATTCCCAAGTTTCGCCATCTTCCCGTAGGCTTGCGCCGGATTTGCCATGCAAAGCGCCTTTACTCTTCGATAATCAACTCAACTTTGATGTCGTCAGTTTAGGTAGCTAGGGTTAAGAATGGGTGTGTATGGCTCCGTTTTCACCGGCAATACAGGTTGTCCAGGCAACAAAAAACGGCGGAAACCTGGGTTTCCGCCGTCCAATATTGTGTCGTTCGCCTTATTAGATGAACGAAAGAACCGACCGGTCACCCTGCGATGCGAGGGACAGAGCGGTTGTACCCAGAGACTGACGCGTCTGGAGAGCAAGAAGGTTTGCACCCTCTTCGTTGGTGTCAGCGAGGGTCAACCCACCAGCACCGCGCTCTAGAACACCGATCAGTGACTCTGTGAAGCTCTGACGGTTTTCCACCACGGCAAGGTTGTTACCGAAAGTAGAAGACTGAGACCGCAGTGTAGCAGTCGCTGAGTCAAGAGAAGCAGATACGGCGTTGATACCAGCGTCGGTACCAAAAGCAGCCGTAGTTGTGTCACTCAGACCCAGACCACTTGCATCAAAGGTAACACCTGAGATTGTCAGCGAAGATGAACCATCTTCGTTGAACGTTGCTGTCAGGTCGTTGCCGTCAAGCAGGTTCACACCGTTGAAGCTTGCGTCAGCAGCCAACTGGTCAATCTGGTCCAGAAGGTTGTTGAAGTCTGTGACGAAGCTGTCGCGGTTCGTACCATTGTTGAAGGTGCCAGCAAGACCAAGGTCAGCTGCCAGGTCGTTCGTGCCATTGGCAATCGTGACCGAGCGGCCGTTTGTGGCAGACACTGCCAGCGATGTGCCGGACAGTTTTGCAGTCAGACCTGAAATGGCATTCAGACGGGATGCAAAGCCAGATACGGTCAGCGTAGAGGTGGCCGTAATCGTTGTTGTTGCTCCGTCAACAGTGATCTCCAGAGTGTCAAGGCTGACAACACCAGACAGACCGGTGAACAAAGCAGACCCCGCCGCGAAAGTGCTTGTCGACGTGAAGTCGTTTGCTTTGATCTTGGTGTTCAGAGCAGAGTTGGCAGTTGATTTCGCTTGTTCAACGAGAGTTGAGAGCGAGTCAATACCAGCAGCTGCTGCATTCAACGTTTCAACAGCCAGGCCAACGTCATCCTGCAGCGTAGACAGGTCAGCAGCCCGGTTGTTCAGGCCCTGAGCTGTGAAGAAGGACGTTGGGTTGTCGATCGGGCTTGAAACTTTAAGTCCGGTAGACAGACGGTTGTTTGTACGTGAGAGAAGATCTGCAGTGCTCTGCAGAGAAGAGAGGTTCTCGCGAACCGCACTTGAGATAACAATATCACCCATTACTCATATCCCTTTCTAGGAATTTACTAACAGCTCGTTCTGAGCTATCGACATCCTCGCGCTGGGCGCGTTAAGGGAATCTGAATCTGAGGGCCTATAGGCGGAGAGAGCCCCTAGCTCTTCGGTTTAGAGTTACTCTCGGTTTAAGCGAGTTGCTTAAGAAAGTCTTTCCCGAGTGTTCAGCTTTCGTCCACTTTGGCTGATGCTCCGGCATTTGCCAGCGTTCCTGCAATAAGCTCAGCCTCGTATTCGATGAGTTTTTTTGCGGCTTTCAGAGCTTTGTACATGGCGCCATTCAGGATTTCCTGGTTCACTGCATCGATGTAGGGCAGGGTGCTGGGCGCTGCTTCCTGTACTTCCTTCACAACCGAGAAATACATATCATGGTGTTTGATCGGCTCTGGGGAGAGATACATCATCTGCACAAGTAGATATATCTTCTGACAGGGGCTGGTCGCATCCTCCACGCGCATGACATCCTTTTCCCGCAGAATGGGCGCGCTTCCCTCTATGAAAAGCCGGGTGCGCTGGTCATCGTTTGTGATGACGCTTTCACCAAGGATGAAGCGTTCGCCTGGTTTTAGCTCGACTTTGAGGGCCATACTATTTCCTGTTCCTAGTGCAATCCTAGCGACTCAATTCTACGCGAGAATTGCATCGTAAGGAATGTACCTTCTCATTTTTCCATCTTTAGATGGATTTTAGAGGCTGGAATCGAAAAGGCGGGAGCCAGGGCCCCCGCCTTTCCGGATGTCGTCGATAGGTGTTTATCGGATGAACGACAGAACTGCTTGGTCAGACTGAGAAGACAGTGACAGAGCGGTTGTACCCAGAGACTGACGTGTCTGGAGAGCAAGAAGGTTTGCCCCTTCAACGTTGGTGTCAGCGAGGGTCAACCCACCAGCACCGCGTTCCAGAACGCTGATCAGAGAGTCCGTGAAGTTCTGACGGTTTTCCACCACGGCAAGGTTGTTACCGAAGGTAGAAGACTGTGCCCGCAGCGTATTGGTTGCGGAGTCCAGGTTGGCAACAACGGCATTGATACCAGCGTCAGTACCAAAAGCAGCCGTAGTTGTGTCACTCAGACCCAGACCACTTGCATCAAAGGTTACACCTGCGATTGTCAGCGAAGATGAACCATCTTCGTTGAACTTAACCGTCAGGCTGTTGCTATCAAGCAGGTTCACACCATTGAAGCTTGCGTCAGCAGCCAACTGGTCAATCTGGTCCAGAAGGTTGTTGAAGTCTGTGACGAAGCTGTCGCGGTTCGTACCATTGTTGAAGGTGCCAGCAAGACCAAGGTCAGCTGCCAGGTCGTTCGTGCCATTGGCAATCGTGACCGAGCGGCCGTTCGTGGCAGACACTGCCAGCGATGTGCCGGACAGTTTTGCAGTCAGACCTGAAATGGCATTCAGACGGGATGCAAAGCCAGATACGGTCAGCGTAGAGGTGGCCGTAATCGTTGTTGTTGCTCCGTCAACAGTGATCTCCAGAGTGTCAAGGCTGACAACACCAGACAGACCGGTGAACAAAGCAGACCCCGCCGCGAAAGTGCTTGTCGACGTGAAGTCGTTTGCTTTGATCTTGGTGTTCAGAGCAGAGTTGGCGGTTGATTTCGCTTGTTCAACGAGAGTTGAGAGCGAGTCAATACCAGAAGCGGCTGCGCTGAGTGTTTCAACAGCCAAGCCGATGTTGTCCTGAAGTGTTCCAAGGTCAGCAGCCCGGTTGTTCAGGCCCTGAGCTGTGAAGAAGGACGTTGGGTTGTCGATCGGGCTTGAAACTTTAAGTCCGGTAGACAGACGGTTGTTTGTACGTGAGAGAAGATCTGCAGTGCTCTGCAGAGAAGAGAGGTTCTCGCGAACCGCTTGTGAGATGACAATATCACCCATAGGTACTTTCCTTTCCTAGGAACTAACTTTCGACGCTCATCCTGAGCTGTCGTCACTATGGGCTCCGTTGGTAAAATTACCGTAAACGGATGGAACTAATTTTCAAAGGAGTTGGAGAGGTTTCATTGAGGGTAAGCTTTGCCGCATAATGCATCGGCCGGTGCAGCCTTTGAATGCAGCCAAAACTGTCCCTAATTTCTTGTGAAGGGTAGCGGGTAACGCTAATGAAGTGTTGCGGCTAAGAGCGAATTATTATCTATGTACGTGACACTCTGTTTAGGACGACAAAGTGCTTTCCGTGCAAAATTCTGTCGCGAGCTCTCTATTCAGATTGATTAGAATATGGACCGCTGTCGGTGTGGGGGTGTCTATCGCCGCATGGGTGTATCGCAGGACCGTTGCTGCAAGCGCTGTTGTTTGGAGGCATAAGGTCGACGATTTCTGGGAGTCTGGTTCGGAGTTCAGCCGATCGACGATTAGGTTCCAGATATTGAGATTGTCGGTGAGTGCATCATGGAGCTGTTGGCTCGTATGCCGAGCGGTCTTCATGTTTTCAAGCCGGGATGCAGCGGCAATTAGAAATTCGGCTTCTCGATCTCGAAGTGATTCTGCCGATATAGGTCGAGCGGGTGTCACGGTCTCAGTGCCCCAAGCCTATTGTCCCAAGGGAGGAGACGAGGCCGAAGCCTCGTCTATCCAGACCACATCATTGGGACAGTGTGTGGTACAGCTCATTTCATTAGAAGAGCTGCAGCACGTTTTGTTCAGCCTGCGCGGCGATCGAGAGGGCGGTTGTGCCCAGGGATTGCCGTGTCTGCAAGGCGAGAAGGTTTGCACCTTCCTCATTTGTGTCTGCGAGAGTGAGCTTGGCAGCTCCGGTCTCCAGCGTGTTCACCATATTGTCGGTGAAGCCTTGCCGGATTTCGACCACACCAAGGTTTGCACCGAATGTCGAGGCTTGCGCTCTCAAGGTGCTGATTGCACCATCCAGTTCCGCAATGAAGGCGCGGATCGTTGCATCATTGGTGAAGTCGTCCGTGTTGACAGCGCTGACGCCGAGGCCGGCGGAGTTCAGGGTAACTCCCTGAATGGTCAGCTGGCTCGTCTGTGACTCGTTGAAGTTCA
Source organism: Parvibaculaceae bacterium (assembly GCA_965248405.1). GTDB lineage: Bacteria > Pseudomonadota > Alphaproteobacteria > Parvibaculales > Parvibaculaceae > Mf105b01. The sequence continues at coordinate 2,053,371 of OZ252104.1, read as the reverse complement.
CAGTAAGGTCGTCGCCACTCAACAGATTGATACCCTGATAGGAGGTATCGGACGCCAATTGGTCAATCTGAGTTCTCAGATTGTTGAAGTCGCCCTCAAACTGAGTACGGTTCTGACCATTGTCGAAGGTACCGTTGATGCCGAGATCTGTGGCGACAGAACCAACACCACTGGCGATGACGAGATCTGAGCCATCATCTGCCTCAATGCGGAAGGATCCATTAGATGTAATGCTCGCGGAAATTCCGGTCAGGGCATTGATGGAGCTTACGAACTGCGAAACCGTCTTGCTGCCGACCGTAATGGCAACCGCTGTGCCACCGTCAAATGAGATTGTGATTTGTTCGGTGCTTGCGATTGAAGTGAACAAAGCTGTCAATTTGACGGTTTGGTCGGTAACAGCGTCTCTTGGCCCCTCTGCGAAGGACGCGTTGATCGGTGTGTCAAGAGCCTGGTTCGCGTTCGCTTTCGCCGTCTCAATCAGCTTGGTGAGCGCCTCGATGCCCTCATCAGCTGTTCTGAGCGTCTGTACAGCCTGATCCATCGAGTCCAACAGATTGGTAAGGTCGGCCGCACGTGTGTTCAGATTCCGAGCCGTAAAAAAGGCGGTCGGATCATCAATTGCGCTATTGACCTTCAAACCGGTCGCAAGGCGCTCGTTAGTTTGTTCGAGCAGGCTCGCTGTATTCTGCAAACTCAGCAGATTTGAGCGAATTGCTCCTGATAAAACCACATCAGACATGGTCTATACCCTCCGGGCTTTTGCCGAACTGTCCCGTTCCGGCACGGTGCGTATACTCGGAGTTAATCATTAATGCCCGGTAAACGGTGTTTCGAATTGACACGCTCTCGGTGGAACCGACAGCAACCCAATTTTTCGTCCGTCTACGGATCATGATTTCCTCCTAAGCCGACAGAAGGCCGGCTTTCGTCAGGAGGACTATCGCAAGGGATGGGCCAGTTTAAAAAACTCAATGAAAACAAATACTTAGGTTGTTTTCGAGCTTTTGGAGGAGGGCAACATGTGCCCGTTGTAGGTAGCTTTTGCCGGGCGCTGGTATGCTCTTGCCGAGCGGGTTCTTTCGTGGATCCTTATCCAGCCTCTGCGAGCTCAAGGATCTGGCGAACAATTTTATCCACGGATTGCTGAAGTGGTACATCCCACTCTTTGCCAACCCATGTTGTCTCGGGATACCAGGGCAATCCGTCGGTTCCCAGGCACATGGGATGTTTGTATGGCCCATAGACGAAGGCAGGGCGCCCTAGAGCGCCAGCCATATCAGCGACCGAAACAGGGGCTGAGACAACAACATCTACAGCGGCCGTGAGCGCAGCGGCACCGTCTAGGTCATTCATGAGATCCAAACCGTTCACAGTGTGAATATTGGCGTTAAGGCGCGAATTCACATCATTGATCTCATCCTCAGCCTTGTCATATTGCAGGTTGATGAGCTGGATATTGTCTTTGCCAAACAATGCCTGCCAGTCGGTGAGCTCGGTGTAAGAGTGGCGCCTTGAAGCAGCCATATTGCGGCTTCGCCACGCGATCCCTACTTTGAGACCGTGTCCCAGAGAGCTGATCTCCTTCTTCAACTCGTCAACCTGACCCTGTTTGGGTTTCAAGTAGCCGCCGGCGGCGGGGAACTGCTCAATTTGGTTCCGGAAATGACCGGGTAGGGATCCAGCTGCGATATCAAAGTCGATCTGATTGTCGGTTTCAACATCACCGTGGGATCTTATCTCTGCAGCAGGAAATGATCGTTCATAGAGCGTTATCAAACGAGGATCTGTTTCGATGATGACGCTGCCACCTTCTGCATTTGCGTGTGCAATCACATCGTTAAAGCATGACGCGAACCGTAGATCATCACCAATGCCCTGTTCGCGCCAAATATATAGGGTTTTGCCTTTTAGAGACTCACCGCTCCAGGGCTTGAGGCCAATTCGTCTTTGTCTAACGAGAGCCTCATTCTTACCGAAGCGGGCGCTATAAAGATCCCAGCCTTCTTTTAGGAATCCGGCTGCGAGTAGGGCAATTGAGAGATCCCCTTTGAAAAGCTGCTCACCATTATCAACACTTATGGCTGTGCGATATGCAGAGATCGCTTCATCGAGACGGGCCTGACCCTGGAGAACCGTCCCTAACAAGTCATGAGCAACCGCATCATTCTGATCGATGTCGATCATTTTGCGATACTGCTCTTCTGCTTGGTCAAACAGCGCTAGTGTTTTGAGTGCGTTTCCCCTGTTGATCATGGCGCCGCGCGAGGTCGGAAGAAGTTCCAGAGCTTTTTCGGATATGGAAAGAGCTTCCTCTGTGCGTTCAATCGCATGGAGCGCGCCCGCCAAATTAATGTATGATGGCACATAGGCTGGTTCGTATTTTATCGCATTCTCAAATGCCAAGACTGCTTCGTCGTGTTGATCGTCAGCGATAAGTGCGTTGCCAAAATTGAAATGCGCCATCGCCATTTCCGGCGCCATATCAACCAGGTCTTCATATGCATCAATAGCGGCATCTAGCTGTCCGGCGTCGCGTAGGGTGCCGGCTAGGGTCATGAGCGCATCCGCGTAGTCAGGCTTTAGTTTCAGAGCCGTCTCAAGAGAGATAATTGCATCCTCGAACTTGCCCAGGCGGCGTTGGGCAGAGCCTTTGACCATCCAGGTGCCGGGCATATCAGACTTGAGCGAGATCGCTTTGTGGGCTGTTTCAAGAGCGCGCGCGTTTTTCCCAAGATTGAGTTGTGCATCTGCCAAGAGATTGAGTGCAGCTAGCTCTTTGGGTGCCTTTTTGAGCGCTTTTTGATAAGCTTTGCTCGCTTCCGCGAACTGGCCCTGACGGTGTGCCAACATTCCCTTCTGGATAAGCTCGCTCGCTTCAATGGGTTTTGACCCGTTGTTTGCGGTCAATTTGGATTGGTTTACTGGCATGGGTCAATCCTTGGAAAGACTAAGATGTGTACGAACATCAGCAGTGATTTTGTCAACGATTGCACTATGTTCGTCTGTGTCGACCATTGAGTAGAGGCGCATAGCCGGATGCCAGGGTAGGTGATCCGTTCCGAGTTGCATTGGATGCATTTGCATGGCGTAGCAGAATGTGGGGATGTTTAGTGCTCCTGCCATTTCAGCTACTGATGTTGGCGATGTGACGATTACGTCCATACAGGATGTCAGGGCTGCTGCCCCATCAAGATTGTTGAAAAGATCCAGATCTGGCATTCGATGAACAGTTACCGAATGTTCCGCTTGCAGTTTGTCTAACTCTTCGTTTGCCCCAACGTACTGCAGGTTGACAAAGTGAACGTCCTTCGTGCGTAGCAGATCAATCCAATCTGTGATCTGTGTGTGATAGACGGCACGTGTTTTTGTCATGAGGCTTGAACGCCAAGCGATGCCGATTTTGGGACCCGGTCCGATCCCGTTCAGCCAGTCTTGACACTGAGCTCTAAACTTCGGATCCGGCACCAAAGATTTTGGGTTGGCTGGAAAGTCTTCGAGGCTGTGGCGTAGATAGGAAGCTGCCATGCCTGCTGGTGCCGTCAGATCAAAGTCGACATCCTCGTCTCTCATCGTTCCGAGGCCGGTGCTGGTTTGTTTCTCCGGCCGCACTTCGGCTTTTGGCCAAGTCCTTTGATAGAGCGGAACAAGGCGTTCGTCGGTTTCGATAATGAGCTTTTTGGCCTGATCGACAAGCTCATGGTACACAGTGGAAAACCGAAGGTCGTCACCCAGACCTTGTTCACGCCAAACGAAGAGTGTTTTGTCGCTGATATCCTGCCCCTCCCAAAGGAGACCGGGAAAAGGCCTAAATGGGGCACGTTGTTTGCTTTTGAAGCCATAACCAAACAAGCTCCACCCTTCATCCAGACGACCAACAGAAAGTAAGGCCAGGGCTAGGTTCCAATACGCCATGTCCATTTTGGGCTTCAGATTTAGAGCTATCTCATAAGCCCGCAATGCTTCCTGGGGGCGACCTAAGGTCTGCATGACAGAACCCAGGTTCACATAGGCTTCAGCAAAGTTTGGCGATATCTCAATGGCTTTTTGGAATGCGGCAAGCGCGTCGTCATGCATGGCTTGGTTGGCAAGAACACGACCCAATGTACAGTAAGCCTGATGACACTCAGGTTTAACCTCGATGGCTTTCTCTGCTATATCGATGGCCAATTGGTTTTCCTGGCGATCGAAAGCCAGGTTCGCGAGATTGACATATGCTTCAGAACACTCAGGATCGATTTCGATCGCCTGCTTAAGGCGTTTTTCAGCCTCGTCATAGCGTTTCATGTCTTTGAGTACGCCGCCCAAATTGCAGAGTATCGATAGATTATTTGGGTCGAGTCTGCATGCGATCTCTAAATGCGTGGCTGCGTCTTCATAGTTGCCGTCGTCGCGAAGTGCATTTGCATATTCAAGTTGAAAAATTGCATCATCGGGGCGCAGTTCAACCGCTCGCTTAACAGCTTCCAGGGATTCCTGTGTGTTGCTCATTGATCTGAGCGCACGTGATCGGTTCTTGTGGGCGAGTGGGTCGGCAGGTGATTGTGCAAGCACATGGTCGTAACACTTGAGTGCCGATGCAAAATCGTCTTTGTTGAATAGCAGGTTCCCCAAGTTGATATGGGCTTTGAGGTTTCCTGTGTCTATTTCGATCGCTTGCCGATAACAAGCTTCTGCCTCTCCAATATGACCTTCAGCCTCGTGGACAAGAGCAAGGTTGAAGTATGCGTCGGAAAAGCTGGGGTCTGCTTCCAGCGATTTGCGGATCCACTCTACCGCTTCATCATTTTTCCCCGCCTGGTGGGCGAGAACGCCCATGAGGTGAAGCGCGCCTGCATGTTGAGGCTCGGCGCCCAGGACCTTGGTGTAGCGTTTTTGAGCTTGGTCCAGCCGACCTTTTTTGTGCAGCCGCATGGCCTGTTTCATGGTTCGGTCGATATCCAGACCATGTGATTGAGCAGGCTGAGGCGTTGAACTCATGGGCTACGGTCCTTGCTGGTTTTCTTCTCTGGTCTGAGACCGGTTTCGTCACCCTAGAAATCTCAAAATAGGGTTAGCGGAGCGTTAACACATGCCGCTCCAAGCGTAGAAGAAGAGGCAGGATGTGCGCTGGCTCGGTCCACTGCGACGACGCTTGCGAGGTTTAGATTCTGGCGTCCAGGGAAAGAGGATTTCCGCTGCTTTGTGCGCGTGTCATCGCTCCGCTGTTGCCGTAACCTGTTTGCGGTGCTCGCTTTTGTGCGGCGAGGCCAGCAACAGCTTTCACCAGGCCATCTGATACCGATTTCGCGGCTGCGAGCAATTTGCTGCTCTGTTCTGACTGCTCGTGTAGCGCGTTCATAACCGCTTTAAGGTTTGAAACGCGTTCTGCGGGGGCCTTGTCGACCAGATGGGGGGCTTTCTTTAAAGCGGTTACCTGAAGCGCTAACTCATTGGTAAGGCGCGTCTTTTCTTCGTGGAACTCAGCTACTTTTTGCAGGTCCTGGCTTTTCAGCACCTCTGTTTCCGCACCAAGGACTTCCTTTAGGCGAGTTGCAAGGAGTGTCATTCGATCCACAATTTCCAGTGGGGTTTGGGCGTCGGTCTTAGGTTGACGGCGGACGGTCATTGAGAGGCCTCCTGGATCTTTAGAATTTCATTGAAGACGGAGTCTGCGATACCCACACCGCCGGAGCGGGTCATGGCGCCCGCATATTCTTGGTTCAATAGGGAGCGAAAGACGGTTTCGCCATGTCCGCCGCCAAACGGCCCGTCGGTCTCCATGCCGGAAAACATGGAGTCGACGAAACTCGCCAGAAAATGCGCTTCGAAGCTTTCTGCAGTCGCACGCGCCTCAGCGGCGTTTTGCGTTGTCTTCTGGGCGTTGGTTGTGGCCCGGTCTGCCTCAGCGATCTGGCTCGTCAGGCGAAAGGGTGTTGAAAAGGCAGCATCCGCGGCCATCAGAGCACCTCGATTTCCGCCTGCAGGGCGCCGGCTGCTTTGATGGATTGTAGGATCGTTATCATGTCACGGGGGCTAACGCCGAGCGCGTTCAAGCCATCGACGAGCACTTGTAGCGACACGGACCCATCCAGGACTGCCAAGCGGCGCTCCGTGCCATCCTGAATGCCGACCTCTGTTCGTGGGACTACAACGGTTTCGCCAACTTCGGCGAACGGATTTGGCTGACTCACCTGAGGGGTTTCCGTCACAGAAATCGTCAGATTTCCTTGCGCAATGGCCACTTGGCTCACCCTGACATCGCGCCCCATAACAATCACACCGGAAGATTCATCGATGACGACACGAGCGGGGGTATCTGGTTCCACCCGCAATTGTTCAATGTCTGTCAGAAGGTCGACAGCTGTTCCGCGATAGTTGGCAGGAATGGTGAGTTCCACGGTGGTTGGGTTCTGGGCGACCGCGGTAGAGCGGCCCAAAAAGGCGTTGATTGCGGAGGCAATTCGCCGCGCAGTTGTCAGGTCTGGGTTCCGGAGCGCCAGGCGTAACAACCCAAGATCAGCCATTTCGAATTTGATTTCGCGTTCTACAATCGCTCCATTGGAGATGCGGCCATTGGTGGGAACGCCGCGGGTGACCGATGCGGCGTCGCCTCCAGCGCTAAAGCCGCCGACTGCCACCGGTCCCTGCGAAACAGCATAAACCTCGCCATCTGCGCCCATAAGCGGGGTCACCAGCAAGGTGCCGCCTTGAAGACTCTCGGAGTCGCCGAGGGCGCTCACGGTCACATCAATTCGAGTCCCCTGAGGCGCGAAGGCTGGAAGATTGGCAGTTACCATGACGGCGGCAACATTATCCGTGTTGAGGTCTGTATCGCGGGTGTTCACGCCAAGACGTTCCAGCATGGAGGTCAGGCTTTGCAGGGTGAAGGGCGCGTTGTTCAAGGAGTCGCCCGTGCCGTCCAGGCCAACCACCAGGCCATAGCCAATCAGTTGGTTTTCCCGGATACCTTCCACATCGGCGATGTCTTTGATGCGTGACGTCGCCGCGGCCGATGTGGGCAGGAGTAAATTGGAAGTCACCAAGGCAATGCCAAGCAAGCCGAGCAGTGCAGGGCGGCTCCTGGAAATCCATTTAACGAACAAACGCATGCGTTTTGACCTTTGTCTCAATATCCGGGCGCACGGGTGCCCATGTTCTTGGGGCTTTCCTAGCGAACATCATGCCACGCTGATTTTTGCTGCGCACTTCTTTTAACTAATTGAATTTATTGGATAATTTTTATCTATCTCCTTCAGGGACGGGCTGGCAATGCGCCTAGGCCAGGGCATGGATTGCCGCCCCATCCGGCAGAGTTTGCCGGGTGTTTTATGCTTAACGTGCTGTTAAGTGCGCCGGCTGCATTCTGGTACCAATCAGTGTAGCCCCCGGATGGACGATGTTTGGTGGCTGCGAATGGAGAGCGTCATGAAGATCGTTTCGTCACAACGTACAGCGCCATCAAAAGGGCCGGCGAAAAAGGCCGCTGCTGGTGGGGCAGGTGCAGTGTTTTCGCCGGATTTCGGGTCCGGCGGTGCTCAGACGACTCAGGCCGCGGGAGGCGTATCGTCGCTGACATCCATTCACTCCCTGTTGGCAGTACAAGGTGTTGATGCGCCAGATGATCCTATGACGGGCCGTCGACGTGCCATTGAAAATGCCTCAGAAACGCTGGATGTGTTGGACGAAATCAAGCTGGGCCTGCTTGCAGGAGAGCTCCCGGCTGACAAGCTTCACCGGCTGCTTTCGCATGTAAGCGCCGAGAGATCCGACCTTGATGACCCTGAGCTTGAGAATGTTCTCGACCATATTGAGCTGCGGGCTCGGGTCGAACTCGCAAAATACGGCCAGACGAGCTGATTCCCTGTGTCACGGACATGATCTGGAGTTCTAGGAACTTGCCTCTCGACGAAAGCACTGTTTTCCGGGTCAAGTCCTTGATTTCACAGATATTTCATTGATCACGCCCAACCCCTTGGTTGTATGGGACGGGTCTCCTACATATACTCCCGCCGCGCCTTGAGCAGGGTGGTGTCCGGGTCCCGGTTGCCCGTCGCATTTTGGCTCATTGTTTCGAGACGGCTTAGACGCTGATTTCAGGTCCGAACCGTCTGGTATCTGTTCTGGTACTGGTTGGGCGCAAGAGGGAGAGAAAGTAAGGATGGCAGTTCGCTTACCCAAGGACTACACGCCAAGCGATGACGAGCCTTTTATGAACAAAAGGCAGAAGGAATACTTCCGGCGCAAGCTGGAAGCCTGGAAAGAGGATATTCTCCGCGAGAATAAGGAGACCCTTCAACACTTGCAGGATGAGTCGGGGCATCACCCGGATATTGCTGACAGAGCCTCTAATGAGACTGAGCGTGCACTGGAACTGCGGACGCGAGACCGCCAGCGCAAACTGGTTTCAAAAATCGATTCAGCGCTGCTGCGGATTGAAGACGGGACTTACGGTTATTGCGAAGACACAGGTGAGCCGATCAGTCTGAAACGGTTGGACGCGCGGCCGATTGCGACCTTGTCGATTGAGGCACAGGAACGCCATGAGCGTCGCGAGAAAGTCTATCGTGACGACTAATACGTGCGTTGGTGGATACAGAAAAGGCGGGCTCTGAAATGCCCGCCTTTTTTGGTAGTGCCGGTTAATTAGAACGGCATGAGAATGTCAAAGACCTGCTGGCCGTAGCGTGGTTGCTGTACGTCGGTGATGTGACCGCGGCCGCCGTAGGAAATGCGCGCTTCTGCGATCTGAGTGTGGGCGATCGTGTTCGAGGCAGTGATGTCCTCAGGGCGGATAACGCCGGATACCAGAAGTTCTCGTACTTCAAAATTGACGCGTACTTCCTGACGTCCTTCGATCACCATGTTTCCGTTGGGAAGCAGTTGAGTGACGACAGCGGCAACGGTCAGGTCGATTTCTTCCTTTCGGTCGACGGTGCCTGTTCCGACGCTGGAGCTGGTACTGTCAAAGTCAGCCAATGAGCCGGCAACCACCGCTTCTGGAAGCACTGAGTTCAGCGCCGCTTCGTACCCGAGAAAGCTGTCTAGTCCAGCATCTTCGCTGTTGGTGCGTGAGCGGCTGGTTTCATTGTCGACGGATGCCTCATCCGCAATGTTGATCCGCACCGTTAGGATATCGCCAATGCGTGAGGCGCGTTGATCTTTGAAAAAGGCACGGGCGCCAGACCGCCAGAGTGAATTCGGTTGATAGGACGCACGCTCTGGCGTCGGCATTGGCAGGGAGACCGGCTGGTACCCTGGTTGTGCCGTCGGATTTGAAATCGACGACAGTGCAGGAGCAGCGCCTACGTTGGAGAGGCGATCAGCGACGGCACAGCCTGAAACAGTTGCGGCCAGCAAGCTCAATGCGACTGCCTTGGAGAGAAGTTTTTTCGATGATTGAGGCATTGGGTAGGGCTTTCCTGCTGAAATTCTTATTTGAGTGAGCTCACACGAAGTGGGCCCACGGGCGCGACTCGCGCCTGATTGGTCCCGGTGACTTCGACTTCAATTGTGCGGTGGGAGCGGGGATTGACGATTTTGATGATCTCGCCCATCGCGCCATCCTCCAATGCCCGCCCACGCGTTGAAAGGCTCATGTTTTCGAGCGTGTAGGTAACGGAAACAATCGATCCTTTTTCAACCAATCGGGGCGGTTCCACATCGCTGGTCCTGACCGGTTCACCAGGCCGCAGGCTTCTGCGTGGGGTAAATCCGATCAGATCCCGCGTATCATCAATAATGTTCTGCGAGACGCGGGTTGCGGGCACGCGCACCCAATCGACATCGTTTTCCGTGATTTTCTCTCCCGGACTCATACGGTGTGTGAGTACAGGAATATCGAGAGCAGGATAGGCACGGCCGGTAACCCGAAACCGTTGCGTGTTTTCCGCTTCGGCTGGTACGCGAACAATGGCGCGAAAACGTCCTGTTCGATGATCGAAGGCGATTTGTTCAACGGCAAGCGACGGGTCTTCATCATCCGTTACCATCAGTCGGTCGCTACCACCTGTGAGTACGATCTCGATCAGGCCTTTTGCCGCGACAGCGGGCGCTTCTTCTGCGATCGATTGGGCAAGTGCCGTTCGGGTTACCTCCGGGGGTAGAGGTACGCCAGACCTTGAAACGACGATGCGGGTCAGGCCTTGCGTGTTGCGCCACGCTATGCCGTTCCGGCGCGCCACCTGGGAAATGCGAGAGACAGATATCGCGGTAGGTGCGCCTGGACGGGGAGCCGCTGCGATAACAATATCGCTTGCCGGTCCCGCATCGTCGAATAAGTCGCCGAGTGTCACAGTGTCGCCGGTTACGGAGACATGAGGCCGCAACACAGCGGCTTCGGCTTGGGTAAGTGAAAAGAGGACCCATAATGCGAGAAGTGCATTCAGGAGAGTCCAGCTCTGAGAAAAGGAAAGCCGCGTCATGATTGGACCTGCTTTTAACTTTCTATCGTTAGCGGAGGTTCGAGGTCACAGACAGCATTTCGTCTGTTGCTGTGATCATCTTCGCGTTCATTTCGTAAGCCCGTTGTGCGGTGATCAGGTTGGTGATCTCGCTGACGGCATTAACGTTTGAGGTCTCAAGGTAGCCCTGCAAGAGAGAGCCGAAGCCGTCCGAGGCAGGGTTGCCGGTAGTGGGTGTGCCACTGGCGGCTGATTCCATGAATAGGTTGTCTCCAAGAGGGTCGAGGCCAGCAGGGTTCTGGAAGGATGCGAGTTCCAGCTGTCCGACTGTTTGCGGGTCGGTTTGTCCGGCAAGTGTTACCTGTACAAGTCCCTGGGCATTGATCGACACGTCAATTGCATTGGAGGGAATCGTAATCCCAGGCTGAACGGTATATCCGTCTGCTGTGACAAGCTGACCTGTGGAGCTTGTGCTGAAGTTCCCGGCACGCGTGAAGGCATCATCGCCGCTTGGCATTTGGATCCGGAAGTATCCGCGTCCCTGGATCGCAAGGTCGTAGTTGTTTTCCGTGATGTCGAGATTGCCCTGGGCTGTGATGCGTGTCACGGCGGCGGTACGCACACCCATCCCAACCTGAACCCCGGCAGGAACAATGGTGCCTGCATCTGATGATGTCGAGCCGACCCGTTTAAGGTCCTGATACATCAGATCCTGAAAGGTGGCTTTCTGACGTTTAAAGCCAGCGGTGCTCATATTAGCGACGTTGTTCGAGATCACCTCGACATTGAGCTGCTGGGCCATCATACCTGTTGCGGCGATGCTGAGCGACTGCATGGGGTTGATCCTTTCTCTTGCCTGATTTCATTGCGTGAGCAGCAGGCGGTGATGTTTAGTTGACCTTGGCCAGTGTTGAGATTGCTTGCCGTTGCAGTTCGTCACTCTTCTCGACGATCTTGTTCGCGCTTTGATAGGCTTGCATAACCGAAATCATGTTCGTCATTTCCAGGATGGGCTGGACATTGGAGCTTTCGACGGCGCCCTGGAGCACATTCACATTCTCGACCGGTACCTCGGGCTCTTCAGTCTTAAGCAGAGTTCCACCCGCTTTCTGAAGTTTGCGCTCATCTTCAAAGGTTACGAGGCTTAGACGTCCTTGCTCGCCTTGGTCCGTGGAGATGGTGCCATCGCCGGAAATCTGGATCTGTCCATCTTCAGGACCAAATGTGAAGCCGGTTCCGGCTGCGGAAAGGACAGGGTAGCCCTCGCGGGTCACCAGTCGGCCCTGGGCGTCCAGTTCAAAAGCACCGTTGCGTGTATAGCGTGTGCCTTCAGGCGCATCGATTTTGAAATATCCTTCGCCTGAGATGGCCACGTCTAATGGATTGTCGGTCACTTCCATGCGGCCTTCGCGAAGATCGCGGTGCATGCCGAAATCCTGAACGAAGGAGATCGTGTCGTTTGGGCTGTCTTCAGATGCCGTTCTGGACAGGTACTGTTCAAATATCGGCTGCTCGGCTTTGAAACCGTTCGTGTTGATGTTCGCGAGATTGTTCGCGATGATCGACATTTCTCGCCGGAGCGCCATCTGCCGGGTCATCCCGATCAGGAGAGCGTTTTCCATCTGTTTCGTCCGTCTCTTGTTTGCGTCCGCTGTTTGCAGCCGCTGGAAGCTTTCGCTCCCGTTTCCCGGTCGACGTCATTGCATCGCCCGTGCCAAAGAAAAAAGTCAATTAAAACAGACGGTTGTGAGATTTTTCCAGTGGCAAACTCCGCCGAAAGGCAGCCCTTGCCCGGCAATTCCTGCCCGGTGCGGATCGGGTGCGATGGGGGTGTGGATGAGTTAAGGGCAGTAGCAACGCTTCGTTAACCACCATCGGCGACTATTTGTCTTCGATTGGGTGATCTCACAACCGTTTGTTAACGGCGTCGAGAACGAGGAACACGACAGTATGAGCGATACCGATACTGATCCTGATACCGACATCGACTTTGAAGATGAAGTCGAAGGCGAGGGCGGGAAGAAGAAGCTAAGCGGAAGGGTCATTGTACTCTATATCGCGCTTCCGGCACTCGTCGTCATCGGCGGTCTCATCGGCGCGTTTTTTGCCTTCAGTGGGGGCGGGGATGAACAGGATATGGCCGAAGTAGAAGAGTTGAGCGAGCCGCCAGTCTTCTATGACATGCCAGAGTTTCTCGTGAACATCAGCACCGATGATGGTCCAACACGTTATCTGAAAATGAGGGTGTCACTTGAAGTTCCAAACGCCGAAATTCTGGCCAATATCGAACTTCTGATGCCGCGGATCGTGGATGGATTCCAGGTTTATCTGCGCGAGTTGCGCCCTGAAGACCTTGATGGATCGGCGGCAATCGTTCGCATGAAAGAGGAATTACTTCGCCGCCTCAACCTGGCCGTTGAGCCACATGAGGTGCGCGACGTCTTGTTCAAGGAAGTTGTAGTGCAGTAGTGCGCTGCACTTCAGGTATTGGAGACCGCCATGGCGGATGACGAAGATCTGGATCAGGACGAGATGGCAGCTGCCTGGGAGGCAGAAGCTGGCGGTGACGATGAGTCCGACGGTGGTAGCGATGATGACGCGATGGCCGAAGAATGGGCTGCCATGGCTGAGGACGATGGCGAGTCCGGCGGCGGCGATGATGCTATGGCCGAAGAATGGGCTGCCATGGCGGAGGGTGATGACGCTGCATCTGAACTTGAATCGGATGGCGCTTCCGAGCGTGTCCTGAACCAGGACGAGATTGACAGCCTGCTTGGCTTTGAAGTCGATGAGAATGATGACGGCGAACGGACAGGTATCCGTGCCATCATCAATTCCGCGCTGGTCTCCTACGAACGTCTTCCCATGCTCGAGATTGTGTTCGACCGTCTGGTGCGGTTGATGACAACGAGTTTGCGGAACTTCACCTCTGACAATGTTGAAGTCAGCCTGGACAATATCTCGTCAATTCGATTTGGCGATTACCTTAATTCCATCCCGCTTCCTGCTATTCTCTCGGTGTTTCGCGCGAAGGAATGGGACAATTATGGTCTTTTCACAGTCGATTCCAATCTGATTTACTCGATTGTGGATGTTCTCCTTGGCGGGCGCCGCGGCACAGCCGCGATGCGTATCGAGGGCCGTCCCTATACGACCATTGAGCTCAATCTTGTTGAACGGATGATTGAAGTTGTGCTCGACGATGCGAAGGCAGCTTTTGAGCCTCTGTCGCCGGTCACATTCGAGCTTGACCGGATGGAGACGAACCCGCGTTTTGCTGCCATCGCGCGTCCTGCAAACGCAGCCATTCTGATTAAGCTCCGCATTGATATGGAAGACCGAGGCGGCCGGATCGAAATGTTGCTGCCCTATGCAACGCTGGAGCCCATTCGCGAGCTTCTGCTTCAGATGTTCATGGGTGAGAAGTTTGGTCGTGACTCCATCTGGGAAGGCCATCTGGCGACGGAACTGTGGTCAACAAAGGTTCAAATTGATGCAGTTCTTGACGAGCAGCAGATGACCTTGGGTGAGGTGATGGGGTTTGAGGTGGGCCAGACGCTTATGCTCAATGCCTCGCCGGATTCGACCGTTGATATGCGATGCGGTGATATTCCTCTTATGAAGGGAAAGATGGGGCGGACTGGCAGCAATGTCGCTATTCGCCTGACGCAGGGCGTTCCAGAGGTTCTGAATTCAGTGTTTGCTGAAGCAGAATCTGATGAGGTTGCACCATGATGAATATCCCTACAGATCTCTTGCTTGACGGGCTGGTTGCGGTGTTGCTGGGCGCAACAATTTTTTATTGCGCTATGCTTGATCGGAAACTCAAAGCTTTGCGGTCTGGCCAGGATGGGTTGAAGCAAACAATTGACCAGCTCAACACAGCTACTGCCAGGGCCGAAATCAGCATCACTCAGATGAAGCAGGTGAGTGGTGAGCTCGACGATGGTCTCACGCAGCAAATGCGGGATGCGCGCGCACTGGCAGATGAGCTTTCTGTCATGGTGGCATCAGGAAACAGTTTAGCAGGCCAGTTGGTGGCGGAACGGCCCCGCACGGCGGGCCCTACACCGGCGGCGCTCAAGCCCCGGCAACGGGAAAAATACGTGCCGACGCCTCCAGCGGAGGCGAGAATGACGCCGGCAGATGCAGGGCGGCTCGAAGATGGTCTCAATCAAACCCTTCTTGAAGCGTTGAAGAGGGCTCGGTAGCGCGGATGACATCCCAGGTTTCTAAAGTCCCCCAGGTTCGTCTGCTGCCTTCGTTGATGGTGTGCGCAACTGCGCTGCTGGGTCTCAAGCTTCTCTCCATTGGCGTTGGTGTTGATGCGCTGCTCAGCGGTGTTCAACCTGCCTACGCGGAAGAGGATGTTGCTGCGGATGCGGGAACGACAGAGAGTGGAGAAGTCGCCGCGGATGCCGAAATGGCTCCGGAAGGCGCGGGTGATGCTGATGTTGCAGCGGTGGACCCGTCAGCCCGCCTCGCGCCAGAAGATTTCGACCGCCCCTCAAACTCAGAACAGAATGTTCTTCGCAGCCTGAGCCAGCGGCGAAAGGCACTGGATATGCGGGAGCGAGACATTCAGATGCAGGCCAGACTGCTCGAAGCGTCGGAGCGCAGGGTTCAGGCACGCATCAATGAGCTTAAGGAAATCGAAGGGCGCATAGAGACGTTGTTTGGGGTGCAGGAAGAGGCGCAGGAGGAGCAATTGGCTTCCCTGGTGACCATGTACTCCAACATGAAGCCAAAAGATGCGGCACGTATTCTCGGTCAGCTTGACATGGATGTGTTGATCCAGGTCGTGCGGCGGATGAGCGAGCGCAAAATGGCCCCCATTCTGGCGGCAATGGACCCGGTGGCGGCACAGGAATTGACTGTTGAGCTTGCCACAGGGGGAGCGATCCCCGATGAGTTGGATATGACGTCCCTCCTGGAGGAAGCGCCTGCGGTTCCTTGACCGTGCGGGGCTCCTCCCGGTCGCTCTCAGTGCCTCAAAACCTTAGATTTCTGCGGAAAACCAGATCAGTCTTAACGGCACCTTTACTGGGTGCCGTTTAGTCTGCTTGGAAGTGTGGAGTGCGCGGTGTTGTTTCGCAAATCTCTCAATTTCCGGGCATTCTTGATGCTTGGGCGGCAGTGATTCGAGTTTGGGTCGCGAAACAAACGGCGCTAAAGAGCCGGGCAGGCAAACGTGGCAGCGAGTGATCAGCATCATGGAGTCGGCAATGGGCCGATGGATGGAGACGGGCAGCTTCTTGCTGCGACGGCGCCAGCCAATGATGCTGGCACGCATACGTTACAGCTTTCACTGTTTTTGATGCTGCTTACGTTCTTTTTTGTCCTGACATCTGGATCATCCTTTGATGAGCAACGGGTCGGTCCGGTGATCGGCGGCATTCAAGATGCATTTGGCGCGCTCACTTCGGGCGCAGTGGACCAGGTTGGTCCTCGTAGCGGTGGCGCACTGCCTGTGCTGCAAAACGGGTTGCAGCCCGCTTCCGGCGACTTTTCAGATGCGGTGAATGCTGCTTTCCATTCTGTGGGTGGGCAGGAGAGTGTCCAACGCGGAGGTACGCTGGATCTTGCGCTTGATGTGTCGGCGCTGTTCGTTGACGGTGCGGCTGCCATCCGTGCGGACAAGCGGATGCTTTTCTCGGCTCTTGGTGCCGCTCTTGCGGGAGAGGCGAATAATCGGCACGTCGCTATCCTTGTACCTGCCGCCTCTCAGAACCGCCTTGACGTTCGTAGAGCAGCCTCCGTGGCCCGGCTGTTGGCGGCTGCCGGTACGCCGGAGGGGCATCTGGCTGTTGGTGTCACGGACATCCCACGTGATTTTGTGAGCTTCAGATTCTTTACGCTCCCGAAGAGGCCCTCATGAACGTCGCGGTTCAGACACCTGAAGATGGCGTGAGCGAGGGGGCACTATGGCTGGTTACCTTTGCTGATCTGACGGCCATTCTCGTCGCCTTCTTCGTGTTGATCTACGCGATGTCGTCTCCGTTAAGTGGCAGTGGGAGCGCGTCAGTGGCCGGCGGGCCCGGTATCTCCGCTGTCAATCAGGCGGCCAGCCAACGGGATGCTCGAGCGGTCCAGGTTTCTTCCCGGCCGATGCTGACGGTAGACTATCTCTCGGCGGTGTTTGCCGATCGGGGTCTTGCCCCCGTGGGCGATAGCGGGCCTTTGTCTCAGCAGGTCGAGCAAGGACGCTTGGTGGTCAGGTTTGCCCCGGATTTCGCGTTTGGACCGGATGGCCGTACTCTACGACCTCTTGCTGGTGGTGTGATTGGCGATCTCTCCCGTGTTCTGTCGGGCGTTGCCAATCCAATTAGTGTGATGTCTGCCGTTCCGACAGGCAACTGGACGCTCGCCTTTGATCGGGCTGACAGCGTTGCCGCTGCTCTGCGTCAGGCCGGTTATACACAGCCTGTCGAGCGGTTTGTAACGCCAGGACTTCCCGAAGATGTGCTGCTGTTGGTTGTAACCGACCGGCGAGGAGGGGGCGTTTGATGCATCAGACCGTTCGTTCCGTTACACGGCAATTCCTGTTTGTCCTGACGCTCTATCTCGGTTTTCTGATGTCGTCCGCGTCAGCCGCGACCGACGTCCGATTGTCGGGATCCGAGGAGAATGGGTTTGGGCGCTTGGTTTTTGCCTGGCCCGATACCGGGCTACCGGAAGACCCGACAGAACCCGACCTGAGACTGCCAGGATATGAGGCTCTTGTGTCCGCCGGGGTGTTGGTTCTGACGTTTGAACGGCCGCTTGCGGTCGATACTGATGAATTGCTGCGCCGTATGCCGCGCTATATTGCGTTGATCCGGATGGATGCTGATGACCGCACCCTTCGATTGGCAATGAAAGCAGATTTCGAAATTCACACTCGCGAAGCCGGATACGAACTCTATGTCGACCTGCTTGCGCCTGGTTGGGCAGGTGATCCTCCGTCTCTACCACCGAGCGTTGTTGCTCGTGTCGCGGAGGAGGAAAAAGAGCGTGAGGCTCGGGCGGCCCGGCTTGCAGAACTTGGTCCACGGGCGCTTGAAATTGTTGAAGAGGTACCGCAGGTTAATTTGCGCGTTGGCGAACAACCGAGCTTTACCCGGTTGGCATTTGAGTGGGATCGCCCCGTTCTCTATTCGACGGCCTTCAGAGATGACCGCATCACGATTACCTTTGATGAGATCGCTGACCTTCCGCTTGCGTCACTCCGTGTTGATCCTCCTGCGTTTGTGAAATCCGCAAGGACGGAGAAGTCGGGCGGGCGGCTTACGGTTTTTATAGAGACAGAACCCGGTCTCAAGGTTCGTGATTTCCGCGAAGACTTGAGCATCGTCCTTGATGTTGCGCCCGTACGACCGGATGATGCACGACCGGTGGCCTCCTCGGCACCGGCGCCGCTTCTCCCTGTTCCAACTGCACCGGCACCGGCGATTGAAGAACCAGAGGAGCAACGTATTGCTGCGGCTCTGGAGGCGGCGGCGGCTGAGACGGCAGGGGAAGAGGCGCCCGCGTTGGCTTCCGTCCCCCCGGAACAGGCGTCAAGCACGCCGGCTGTGGTGAACGAGCCTGAGCCTGCTACCGCCAATTCTGATACCGGAGCGAATGAACCTGTATCGGTGCCAGCCCCGTCGGAAGATCAGCCTGATATCGCGGCTGAGCGGGAGGTGTCGGAGGAAACTATCGTCGCTGACAGTGTTCCAGCTGAGGTGGATGAGACGACACTTGCTGTCTCAGCTGACATTATGGAACGCAGTGTCCGTCTAACTTTTCCATGGGTTCAATCCACAAAAGCCGCAGTTTTCCAACGAGAAAACCGTGTCTGGATCGTCTTTGACCGAGAAACAGATTTCAATTTATCCAGCATCGGAGAAGTGGTTCGCAAGCGCCTCGGGGAACCAGAGATTGTCGATCTCGACGGAGCAAGCGTGCTTCAGTTTACGCCGCCAAAGCGCGTGCTTGTTGCAGCAGGCGAGCGTGACAATCAATGGGTTGTCATACTCGGTGATATGATCGCTGAGCCAACGCGACCTATCGAGGTTACCCGAGCATGGAGTGCGGTTGGAGAGTCACAGGTCATTTTCGATGTTGAAAGTGCTGGCGATGTCCACTGGGTTCAAGATCCGGTCGTTTACGACATGATCGCAATTGTGACGGCGAACGGGCCTGCTCAGGGACTTCTGGCGCCGAGGAATTTTGTTGAGTTTGAAGCGCTATCGACTGCGCACGGCCTCGCGATGGTATCCAGAGCTGACGACCTCCACGTCGCAGAGGCGGAAAACGGGGTGGTTGTGACGCGCGGAGCGGGTCTTACTCTCTCAGCTGAAGACGGGCCACAATATGCTGTCAATTCCGCTCCAATGTCCCAGGTTGGTGAACCGTCCGCACCAGGCCGGATGGATTTTCCACGATGGCGGCTATCGCCGGGAGACACCTATATCGAGCGCAAACAGTTCCACCAGCGCGAGGTGGCGCTGGCGGACGAAGATGATGTTGCCGACGCGCGTGTCGAATACGCCAAGTTTCTGCTTGGCTATAGGCTGGGTACAGAAGCTTACACAATGCTGCAGGCTGCATTGCAGGCTTCTGAGACGGTGGAAAATGACCCCGGCTTTCGTGCGCTTCGTGGCGTTGCGAAAGTTATCATGGCGCGGCCAGAGGAAGCGCTGACAGATCTGGCCTTTCCGGGGCTCGATGAGGACCCCCATTCCTCCTTGTGGCGAGGCGTTGCTTACGCGGAGTTGAACCAATGGCCCGATGCCCGTTTGGAGTTTGAGCAAGCAGGGGATGTGGTTGATACCTACGGTCCGGATCTACAAGCGTTCTTCAGAATGAAAGCCGCTGATGCTGCCCTTGCGACGGGTGACCTAGGTGGTGTCGCATTCAATCTGGACCGTATTCCGGAAGATGTGACCGATAACCGTGTGGCGGACCAGGCGAAGCTAACCCGCGCTGGTCTTTTGGAGGCTCTTGGGCGGACCGATGAAGCCCTGGAGGTTTATGACCAACTGCTGGCATCTGATCACCGCGCCATTCTTGCGCGGGCACGCTTTGCACACGCCAACATTCGGCACGAACTTGGTGCTATGAGCGATGATGAATTGTCGGAGGAGATGCATAAACTCCGGCTGATGTGGCGGGGAGATGACCTGGAGCTCGCAGTGTTAGAGCGCTTGGGTGAATTGTTGATCGCGAAAGGTGAGGTGGCAGAAGGGCTGCAAATTTGGCGCATGGCAGTCGGCACCTTTCCCGAAACAGCGCGAGCTCGTCAGCTCGCTTCTAACATGGCAGAGACATTCACCGGTTTATTCCTGGATGGTGAAGCCGATGACATGGACTCTGTAGAAGCGCTGTCGATTTATTACGAGTTTCGGGAACTCACGCCTATCGGCAGGCGCGGCGATGCGCTTATCCGTAATCTCGCTGATCGAATGGTCGAAGTTGATCTATTGGACAAGGCGGCGGCCCTGCTCAAGCATCAGGTTGAAAACCGCCTTCGCGGAACGGCTCAAGCGCAGGTCGCAGCCAAGCTGGCGCTCATTCGACTTATGAACAGAGAGCCTACGGAAGCCCTGCAGGCCATTCGTTCGACCAAGCAGGTGCGTTTGCCCAAAGACCTGACACATAAGCGGCGCTTGCTTGAAGCCCGCGCTCTGACGGACCTTGGACTGTTTGACCATGCGTTGGATCTCTTATCCGAAACTGAGGGTGAGGGGGTCGCTGACCTGGTTGCCAACATTCATTGGGAGTCGCAGCAGTGGTCCGTCGCTGCTGCGAATTTTGAAGCAGCGCTTGGTGAGCGTTGGCGCGACGCGCAGCCTCTGACAGAGGACGAACGGTTTCAGGTTTTAAGAGCTGCGATCAGTTTCTCGCTGGATGACGATGCGGTCGGGCTGGAACGCATCCGGGCGAAATTTGGGGATTTGATGAGTGAAAGTCCTGACGCTGCAGGCTTTGCTGTCGTGACAGACCCCATTCAGACCAACGGTGTTGCCTTTCGAGACCTTGCCCGGAGCGTTGCATCGATTGATACGCTGGACAGCTTTGTGAAAAGTATGGAAGGCAGTTTCTCAGAACCTCTTGATGGTTCCGATACCGCGATCAATTGATCAACGACCGTTTCTTACGATCATAGGGGCGAGACCCGCTTGAGTTGTGGTGTTGTCCGCTGGTGCGGTCAGCTAAGTCCCAAAACTCTGCACCAGTGATCCGGTGATCAAGTGCCAGCCATCCACAAGCACAAAGAAGATCAGCTTGAAGGGCAGAGAGATAATGATCGGTGGGAGCATCATCATCCCCATAGACATGAGAACTGAGGCGACGATCATGTCGATGACGATAAAGGGCACGAAGATGAGAAAGCCAATCTCGAAAGCTCGTTTCAACTCGCTGATCATGAAAGCGGGAACAATGACCTGAAGCGGAATGTCCTGTTGTGTGTCGACCTCGGGTGTTTTCGATAGATCCATGAAGAGTTGTAGATCCTTGTCGCGGACCTGCGTCAGCATGAATTCCTGAAAAGGTTTGGAAGACACATCAAAGGCTTCCCCCATCTCAATTTCTTCGTTAATGAGCGGCTTGATGCCTGTCTCATAGGCAGTTTCAAACACGGGCGCCATGACGAAGGCTGTAAGGAAAAGCGCGAGGCTGATGATCACGGAGTTTGGGGGGGACTGCTGCACACCCATTGCTGTTCGCAGAAGCGACAATACCACCACGATACGTACAAAGGATGTGACCATGATGAGGATTGAGGGCGCGAGACTGAGGACCGTGATGAGCGCGATGAGCTGAACAATGCGCTCCGTGAGGCCGAACCCTTCTGAGAAGTCGACATTGATGGTCTCTGCTGACGCGGGGAGGGCGGTCAGAAGGACAAGCGTGACTCCTGCAAGAGCAGCAAGGGCCAGGTGTTTTTGGCTCGGGGAGAAAATCACGCGCGGCGCTCCTTGAGGAGGGAGACAACCTTTTGCATCTGATCTGTTACTGGTCCGGTCAGAGCGGATGCATTTAGAGGCCTTACCTCCGAGGGGACGTGGGCAACGGGCTCTTCTTTCGCGGGAAGGCCCGCTTCAAGGATCGTATCCTGCTCGCCGAGCAAGAGGAGGTGTTCCCTGTCATCGTGCCGGACGATTACCAGTTTTCTTTTGGGATCGATTGTGAGTGTTTCTGTGACTGCGAGGCGTTTGTTTACAGATGTTTGTCTGCCTGTCGGCACCAATCCAAAGCGTCGCGCGCCCCAGGCGCAAGCGACAATGAGACCTACAACAAAGATGAGTGCCGATGCGAAGCGGAGTATCTCGCTGAGTTCCATGAACTTTCCCCAAAAGATTCGAGCACTGTGAGGGACAAAACTGGTTAACAGAAAAGCCTCTTGTGTGCCGTTACTGGGCAGATGTTGCCGGGTTTATGCTTAAGAACGGGTTAAGCCCTTCAGAATGTCCTGTAGATACAATGCTTGGGAGATTCTGAGCTCTCAGCCTGTGGGAAACCAATTAAGGCAAAATTTACCTAGTGGCGCGAAACTGGTCTTAACGAACAAAGCAAGGATTGCATCTGTTCGCGATTTCTCTCTCTCGCGTGATCCCAGAAAGGGTTGCACCACGCGGCAACCCGCGCCCTTGTGGCGCATGATCAGGACGCGCGTGCCCATGTTTCTTGGTGACTCCCCCATCTTCTCGATGATGAAGGAACGCATGCATTGGCTCTCAGACCGCCAGCGTGTGATTGCAGAGAATGTCGCGAATGCAGATACCCCTAATTACATTGCCAAAGACCTGTCTGAACCAGACTTCGGCGCGATGCTGCGCAGCCGGGCGTCGCGACCGGTCCTGACGGCAACGCAAACAGATAGCGCTCACATGAGTGCCAACGGCAGTTCGGGGGGCAGCTCGTCGGCTTATGTCAGAAGCCCTGATTTTGAAACCACACCAACCGGCAATTCGGTGGTGCTTGAAGAACAGATGATCAAAGCCGCCGAAAACCAGATGGACTACCAGACGGTGACCGGGCTCTACGCAAAGAGCGTCGGCATGTTGAAAATTGCCCTGGGTAAGGGCTGAGCGTATTTGAGGAGAGCAGGCTTATGGATCTCGTAAAATCAATGATGATCGCAGCATCTGGGATGCGGGCTCAAAGCGGGCGTATGCGGGTGCTGGCGGAGAATATCGCCAATTCACAGTCTGCGGCCACGACGCCGGGCGGTGAGCCCTATCGCCGTCAGATCGTGACGTTTGAGAGTGAACTTGACCGCGAGCTGAATGCCCGGGTTGTCCGTGTAGGTAAGCCGGTTGCGGACAAGTCCGACTTTGAACTGAAATACATGCCCGGCCATCCCGGCGCTGACGACAACGGCTATGTGCAGATGCCAAACGTCAACGGCCTTGTGGAGTCAATGGACATGAAAGAGGCGCAGCGTTCTTACGAAGCGAACCTCAATATGATCCAGGCTTCCCGGCGCATGATGTCTCAGACTCTCGAACTGCTGCGCCGCTAAATTGCCAGGCTTTTAAAGGAAACATGTCATGACTGTTCCTGCTTCTGTCGCACTTAATGCTTACACGAATGCCGTCAAACAGGCGACTGACCTCGGTGGAACCGATGATGCCGCTGCGGGTGCGGCGTCTGCCCAAGGCGGTTTCGGCGATATGCTGAAAGGTGTTGTGGAGAACATGGCTGCAACAGGCGTTAACGCGGAACAGCAGACAGCGTCAGCTGTCGCCGGCACGGCTGATGTTGTTGATGTGGTCACTGCCGTATCTGAGGCCGAAGCAACCTTACAGACTGTGGTGGCTATCCGCGACAACGTGATTACGGCTTACCAGGAAATTATGAAGATGCCGATCTAACGGCATTGCTGAGGGAGAGCAGGGGATGACGGGACCGGAAGTACTGGATGTAGGACGCGAGGGAATTATTGTTCTCCTCAAAGTCTCGTCACCGTTGATGCTTATCGGACTGGGTGTTGGTTTGATTATTGCGCTGTTCCAAGCGCTCACGCAGATCCAGGAAATGACCTTGGTCTTTGTTCCCAAAATCCTCGCGATCTTTATCGGCCTCATTGTGATGCTGCCGTTCATGGGCACCACTCTGGGGACTTACATGACATACATTGCGGACCGGATTGTCTCAGGCTGATGGACACCGCCTGCAACCTTGCTGATCTGGACGGCGCCCGCGCATGAGTTTCGAACTAGCCCCAACAACCGCTTACGTATTCTTGCTGGTCTTTTCCCGCATAGGGACCATGGTGATGCTGATGCCGGCCCTGGGCGAGTTCAGTGTATCCAGCCGCGTGCGTCTGACCCTCGCGGTGCTCATCTCGATGATCCTAATGCCGCTTGTGGCCGATGCCTATGGGCCGGTTCCAACGAGTGTATCGGGAATTGCTTGGAGCGTGTTCTCAGAGATCGCCATCGGTTTTCTTATTGGATCCGTTGCACGTTTGATCATGAGCGCGCTTCAGGTGGCTGGCACGATCATCGCCTTCCAGACAGGTCTTGCCTTCGCCCAGAATGTTGACCCCACCCAGGGCATTCAAAGTGCGCTGGTGGGCTCTTTTCTTTCTATGCTCGCAGTGACAATGATCTTCGCAACCGATCTGCATTTTCTGTTGATCGCGGCCATGCGGGACTCTTACGTCCTGTTCGAGCCGGGCGCAGGGCTGCCTATTGGAGACTTTGTCGAGACTGCGACAGGGGTTGTTGCAGGTTCCTTTAAGCTGGCCCTGCAAATCGCTGCACCATTTGTTGTGTTCGGTATGGTCTTCTATCTGGCGCTTGGCATTCTTTCGAAGCTGATGCCTCAGGTGCAGATATTCTTCGTGGCCATGCCCGCCAACATCCTGCTCGGGTTTGCTTTTTTTGCGGTGCTCATGGGCGCCATGATGATGTGGTTTCTTACCTTTTTTGAAGAGAGCATGAGCAAGTTTCTGGCCTGAGGCCTTAAGCGTTTCATGCAAGAGGGTCTATGGCGGATCAAGCCGACGATTCAGAGAAAACCGAAGAGGCGACCTCCAAAAAACTGGAGGACGCCCGCAAAAAAGGTGACATGGCGAAGAGCCAGGAGGTCAACACCTGGTTCATTATGATCGCGACAGCACTGGTGATCGGCATTGCCTCCACGGGTGCATCCGCTGACTTCGCCCGTGCTTTTACCGTCTTTTTTTCTGACCCCCATGACATTGCCGTTGATCAGAATAACCTCTTGTTTATCTGGGAGCAGATCGGCATCACGGTTCTCAAAATTCTTGCTGTGCCTATGTTGTTGCTTATCTGTGCGGGGATTGCGGGCAATTTGGTTCAGAATATGCCGGTTTTCTCTGCGGAGAACATGAAACCGAAGCTAAGCAAGGTTTCCCCAAAGGAAGGGTTGAAGCGGCTCTTCTCTCCCAAAAGTTTGATGAACTTTGCCAAGGGGCTGGTGAAACTCTGTTTGGTGGCAACCGCCACTTTTCTCATTGTCTGGCCCATGCGGGATCAAATGCTCATCCTCATGACCATGGATGTGGGGATGTTGCTTCCCTTCGTTCAATCGATCGCGATCAAAATCTTGGCAATGGTGGTTGCTATTATGACCGTGGTTGCGGCTGCCGATTATGTGTTTGAAGTGGCCCAGTGGAACAAAAAGCAGCGCATGACCGTTCAGGAGGTCAAAGACGAATACAAGCAGACAGAGGGTGACCCGACGGTGAAAGCCCAGCTACGGGCCCTTCGAATGGAACGTGGGCGTCAACGCATGATGTCCAGAGTGCCGGATGCGGCCGTTATCATCACCAACCCTACCCACTATGCGGTGGCACTGGAGTACAGCCAAGGCATGACGGCGCCGGTCTGTGTGGCGAAGGGCATGGACGCTATTGCTCTTAAAATCAGGGAAATCGGTACGGAACACGATGTGCCGATTGTCGAGAGCCCGCCGCTTGCCCGGGCCCTCTATGCCTCCGTGGAGCTCGAAGAGTCGATCCCGCCGGAGCACTACAAAGCCGTTGCCGAGGTTATTGGCTACGTGATGCGTCTTAAGAGTAAGATGGCGCGCAACTAGCCTGTCCGGTGATTCGGACATGCTGGCACGGTGGCCACTTGGAGCCTTGGATGATGATCTCTGAGGCTGACACCTGAATAGACTTGAGTACTGGATCGACTTGGGCAGATGAGCGATACACTGATGGATGGGCCTGGGAGTTCGGGGAGCGAAAAGCCAGCTTCCGATATGGAAACGCCTGCCAGCAATTCCACACGCCCATCGGTTGAGACTCCCGGCGCCGGTGACCAGAACCAGTGGCGCAGTTCGCTTGGCCTCGCGGGTCTTGTGGGGCTGTTCCTGGCGGGAGCGGCAGGTGGATTTATCTTTCTCAATCTGAGTGACGCAGGACCGTCCGGGTACCTTCTGATTGGCGGTCTGGTGGCTGTCGGGTTTTTCTCCACAGTGGCTTTGATTGCTGGCCGACCTTCCAGCCCTATTGTAGGCCGCGGCAAAGTCACGGGTGTCGCGGGGCATGCGCTAGAAAGTCTTCCTGACCCCTGTTTTGTGACGGATCGACGTGGCGCGGTTCTGTTCGCGAACCAGGCCTATCGGCATCTGGGCCTGGATGCCAATGACCGCCCCATGCCGTTGGAACGTCTGCTTGCGGGGCAGGACGGTGTCGATGAACAGCTCTATCAGCTGGCGCAGGCTGCCCGTCTTGGGTTGGCGGACGAAGAGGAGCTTCGTTTTGTGCCGCCAGCAGGGCAGGGCCAGGAACGGGTCTTTAAAGCTGCAGTTCAGCCCCTCTCCGGGGAGGCTGCCAAGTCTGGTGCAAGCATCTGGCTCTTAAGAGACATGACGGCGGAACGGCTTGCCGCGGCACAGGCACAGGTCGGGCGCGATAAATATCTGGCCTATCTGGATGATGC
Organism: Parvibaculaceae bacterium; assembly: GCA_965248405.1. Taxonomy (GTDB): domain Bacteria; phylum Pseudomonadota; class Alphaproteobacteria; order Parvibaculales; family Parvibaculaceae; genus Mf105b01. The sequence continues at coordinate 2,027,099 of OZ252104.1, read as the reverse complement.
TCCCTTCGGCTTTTTCTCCGCACAGGAGTCCGGCCGTCTGGATTATGTGAACCAGACGTTCGCATCGATGGTCGGTCGTTCTGTCGAGGAATTGACATCCGGCGGCGCGCTTTTTGGCGATCTTGTCGCGGGTGATGTGAATGCCTTCGTGCAGGAGAAGGACGGAGACGACGGAACCCAGATCATGGATGTTGATCTGGTTGGACCCGACGGACCGGTTCAGGTTCGCATTGTGCAGAATTTCGTGCCGACCTTGGACGGTGTGGCCGGCGCCTCCCGCTCAGTCGTCATGTTCCGGGAAGAGGAAGATGATACAGAAGCGCACCTGCGGGATGCCGAAATGCGTTTCGCGCGCTTCTTCAACAATGCGCCCATCGGGGTTGCGACGCTGGACAAAGATGGCGTGCTCGGGAGCTCCAATGGGGCATTTGTTACACTTGTTGGGGGAACGCCTGACGCCGGCAGTCGCTTCGCAGATCTGGTGGTGGAAGAAGACCGGAGTGCGCTCAAAGAGTTTTTAGACGGTGCCGTCTCGTCGGGTGGTGCGCGTGGACCGATTGATATTCGGTTCCTGCAAAAGCAGGGGGAGGAGATTGAGAAGACCGCTCAGCTCTTTGCCAGCTATTCCAACGAGACGGGCGGGCAGCCCTCGATCATCGCTTATCTCATTGACACGAGTGAGCAGAAATCGCTGGAGATGCAGTTTGCCCAGTCGCAGAAAATGCAGGCGGTGGGTCAGCTTGCGGGTGGCGTGGCCCATGACTTCAACAATCTGCTGACGGCGATTATCGGCTTCTGTGACCTGCTGCTTGCGCGCCATCAGGCGGGGGATCCGAGTTTTGCGGATGTTATGCAGATCAAGCAGAACGCGAACCGGGCGGCCAATCTGGTCCGGCAGCTTCTTGCCTTTTCCCGTCGTCAGACTTTGCGTCCGAAAGTGCTCAACCTGACGGATGAGCTGGCGGAGCTTTCAAATCTGCTCAGTCGCCTTTTGGGTGAGACGGTGGAACTCAAAATCACCCATGAGCGGGACCTGGGTCTGGTGAAAGTGGACCAGAACCAGCTTGAGCAGGTGGTGATCAATCTGGCGGTGAATGCACGCGACGCCATGGAAGATGGCGGGCGGCTAACCATCCGTACCGCCAATGTCTCGGCAGAAGATGCGAAGGCGCTGGACCATGCGCTGATGCCGCCAGCGGAATATGTGCTGATTGAGGTGACGGACACGGGCTGCGGCATTCCGAAAGAGCATCTGGGCAAGATCTTTGAGCCCTTCTTCACCACGAAAGATGTGAGTAAGGGCACGGGCCTCGGTCTTTCCACGGTTTATGGGATCGTGAAGCAGACCGGCGGCTATATTTTCGCCTTCTCAACGGTGGGTAAGGGCACAACCTTCCGCATTTACCTACCGCGCTATTTCGAAACGGAAGAAGAAGCGGCAGCCAAGAACAAAGCCGAGGCTGAAGAGGTGGCGGCGCCGGACCTTACCGGCAAGGGCACGATCCTGCTGGTGGAGGATGAAGATGCCGTGCGCACCTTTGCGGTGCGGGCGCTGGGGACACGGGGCTACACGGTTCTTGAAGCTGAAAGCGGGGATGTGGCGCTGGAGATTGTCGATAGCCATGACGGCGCCATCGACCTCGTGGTCAGTGACGTGGTCATGCCTAATATGGACGGGCCGACCATGGTGAAACAGCTGCAGGAAAAGCGGCCGGGCACCAAGATCATTTTCATCTCCGGCTATGCAGAAGATGCATTCGCCAAGAGCCTCGATCCCTCTGTCGATTTCCGCTTCCTGCCCAAGCCCTTCAGTCTCAAGCAGCTCGCTGCAGCTGTGAAAGAGGCGATGGAGTAACCCTCTTATCTCATATTTCGATCATGCGGATGTGTAATACCTCTGGTGAGGTAAAAAATGCCTCCGCCGATCGCTAGGCTGGCGATGATTGCGATGTAGAGGGTCCCGTTTTCTAGGTGCTGGGCCGGACTGGTTACCATTGAAATTGCATAGCCAATTGCGAATGCCGCCGTTCCGCCCGTGAATGCAAGGAAGAGCCTCATCACGATTGGGAAAATAAGCAGCACAAGCAGGGTCATTAGCAAGGAGATGGAAACCCAGATGGCTGCGGTCGTCAGTACCCACGACATAATCTCAGTGGACATATGCGTTTTCCTATCCCAACCGTTTGAGGTGCGCCCCCTCGTTAAGGTTGGTCCTGACTTGGTGATCGGGGAGTTGGAAAACCGCCTATGACGGTCCTTGGGTTTTTAGCCGGAGGCTTGGACATAGCCCAAGCTCCCCGACCATAAGGTCAAGGACGCCGTCATTCCGGTTGACGGCACTACCGCATAGGAAGGGTTTCCACGCCCCGAAGCTGTGCGTTCAGCTTCGTCCTATTGATAGGGTTTTTTGCTGTGTGGGGAAAGGCTGACGAACTCGTTCAACATAAAGTAATGGTGTCGTCGTCTGTTCTTGGATCAGCCCTGTGGTCTTCGCTACGCGGTGGTAGCACTAGCAATGAAGGGAACAGTTGTGGGGAGTTATCAATCATGGAGTCGGTGTTTTCGGCGCTGGTTGGTGCAGAATAGATTCACTGAACTCTCTGTGGTTTTGAAGAATTACGATTTCTATATTGACCAATTATTTGATGCTGGTGCGCTTCGCGTTACGCCCCATTGTTTGGGGACGTTGATGGTCAGGCCAGGAGGTTTTGTTGTTGATGAGGTTGCGATTCTACCAGCCAAACCGACGACTGTGCATAAATCTGTGGAACAGGTTTAGAACACAGGCTTGATATCTTAATTAATTCAATAGCTTAAAGTTTTTCTTGCTCATGAGAACAAAAAAGGTACATTTACCTCAATTGCTTCCACAGAGCCGGTATGAAATAAGGGGATGACGCTCATGGCGCGAGAACAGAAAGAAAACGTAGTAAGCCTGCGTGGCAAGGACGGTATGGACAAGCAGAAAGCTCTGGATGCAGCGCTCAGTCAGATTGAGCGGTCTTTTGGTAAAGGTTCGATCATGCGGCTCGGCAAAAACGAGCAGGTGGTCGAGATTGAGGCGGTCCCAACCGGGTCTCTAAGCCTTGATATTGCGCTCGGCATTGGCGGCCTGCCGAAGGGCCGGGTGATTGAGGTTTATGGACCTGAATCGAGCGGTAAAACCACGCTTGCACTCCATACGGTTGCGGAAGCCCAGAAGAAGGATGGCATCTGTGCTTTTGTTGATGCGGAGCATGCGCTGGACCCGGTCTATGCGCGCAAGCTTGGCGTCAATCTGGACGATCTCCTGATTTCTCAGCCCGATACGGGCGAGCAAGCCCTTGAAATTGTCGATACCCTGGTGCGCTCCGGTGCGGTGGACGTGGTTGTTGTGGACTCGGTTGCCGCTCTTACGCCACGGGCAGAGCTTGATGGCGATATGGGCGATAGTCTGCCAGGCCTTCAGGCGCGGTTGATGAGCCAGGCGCTTCGCAAGCTGACCGGCTCCATCTCCAAATCAAATTGCATGGTCATTTTCATCAACCAGATTCGGATGAAGATCGGGGTGATGTTTGGCAGCCCGGAAACGACAACCGGCGGGAATGCACTCAAGTTCTACTCTTCTGTGCGCCTGGATATTCGCCGGATTGGGGCGATTAAGGACCGCGATGAGGTGGTGGGTAACCAGACCCGTGTCAAAGTTGTGAAGAACAAGGTAGCCCCGCCGTTCAAGCAGGTTGAGTTCGACATCATGTATGGCGAAGGCATCTCCAAGATGGGGGAAGTCATTGATCTGGGCGTAAAAGCCGGGGTCGTTGAGAAATCCGGCTCCTGGTATTCCTATGACAGTCAGCGGATCGGGCAGGGGCGTGAAAACGCCAAGACCTTCCTGAGGGAAAATCCGGACATGGCTCTGGCTATCGAGACCGCAATCCGGGCGGATGCGGGGCTCGCCGATGCCCTCGATGTCGGTCCCGGCGAAGATGACGATGATGATGGCATGCCGGAAGAAGTTGCAGGTTAGGTCTGAAACGCCATATTCGGCCTGAAGCGGCGCGCATTTCAGTGGGCGCCGCTTTTTTGTGGGGCGCCTCTATTTCACGTGTTTAACAAAGCAGGGCATCGAGCCTCTAAGCGGAAACGGTCGAGGGGTCACATCGCTAGACAGATGCTGCACTGACCTTTAGAAAAAGGACTGAATTCCAAGGGGTTGGCCGAATTTGTGAGGTCTACTCCCGTACTGTTAGGACGAATGTGAGACCGCAATGACCGGCGTTAATCAGATCCGCGAGACCTTTCTCGATTTTTTTGAGAAGCAGGGCCACGAGCGTGTGCCGTCCGCGTCGCTTGTGCCGCAAAATGATCCCACATTGCTGTTCACCAATGCGGGCATGGTGCCGTTCAAGAACGTGTTCACAGGGGTTGAGGCCCGCGACTATTCCCGTGCCGCATCGTCTCAGAAATGTGTGCGGGCAGGCGGCAAGCATAATGACCTCGACAATGTCGGCTATACGGCACGGCATCACACATTTTTTGAGATGCTGGGGAACTTCTCCTTTGGTGACTATTTCAAGGACGAGGCGATTGCTTTCGCGTGGGACCTGATCACCAAGGAGTTTGATATCTCCGAGGATCGTCTGTTGGTCACGGTCTATTCGGAAGACGAGGAAGCCGCCGGTATCTGGAAGAAGGTGGCTGGTCTCTCGGACGATAGGATCATTCGGATCTCCACATCAGACAATTTCTGGTCCATGGGGGATACGGGGCCTTGCGGGCCTTGTTCCGAGATCTTTTTTGATCATGGTGACAAGGTTCCTGGTGGGCCACCCGGCAGCCCGGATGAAGACGGGGACCGGTTCATCGAGATTTGGAACTTGGTCTTTATGCAGTTCGACCAGCAGGCAGGCGGTGAGCGGGTCAATCTGCCGAAGCCGTCCATCGATACCGGCATGGGGCTGGAGCGCATTGCCGCATTGCTGCAGGGCAGTCATGACAATTACGACACGGACCTGTTCCGGGCGTTGATTGAAGCATCTGCGCATGCATCTAATACCGATCCGGACGGGTCTCACAGTGTCAGCCACCGGGTGATCTCGGATCACCTACGCTCCTGTTCCTTCCTGTTGGCGGACGGTGTGATGCCATCCAATGAAGGCCGCGGATATGTGCTCCGTCGGATCATGCGCCGTGCTATGCGCCACGGCCAACTGCTGGGGGTGGCCGAACCACTGATGTGGAAGCTTGTTCCGTCCCTGATCCACCAGATGGGGGACGCCTATCCGGAACTGCGCAGAGCCGAAGCTCTCATCACTGAAACCTTCAAACTTGAAGAAACCCGGTTCCGGGAAACGCTGGCCCGCGGGTTGAAGCTCCTCGATGAAGCCGTTGGCGAGCAGGGCGGTAAGGGCGAGCTTCCGGGCGATGTCGCTTTCAAGCTCTATGACACGTATGGCTTTCCGCTTGATCTGACGGAAGACGCGCTTCGCGAGCGCAATATGAGTGTTGACCAGGCAGGCTTTGACGCCGCTATGGAAAAACAGCGCGAAGCCGCCCGTGCCAACTGGTCGGGGTCAGGTGAGGCCGCGACAGAAACACTCTGGTTCGATCTCAAGGAAGAAGTTGGGGCGACGGAATTCCTTGGCTACACGTCGGAAGCCGCAGAAGGCAAGATCGTTGCGCTCGTCAAAGATGGTGACCGCGTCGATAGTTTGTCAGCTGGTGATGAGGCCATGATCGTTGCCAATCAGACTCCATTTTATGGCGAGTCCGGCGGGCAGGTGGGCGATACGGGTGGCTTGTTCACGGGCGAAGGGGCCGAATTCACGGTAACCGACACGCAGAAAAAGCTGGGTGATCTGATTGTCCATATGGGCAAACTGACCAAGGGAACTCTTTCGGTTGGCGAGATTGCTGACTTTCGTGTCGACGGGCATTTGCGCACGTCCACACGCGCGAACCATTCTGCGACCCATCTGGCTCATGAAGCGCTGCGGCGTGTCCTTGGGGACCATGTCAGTCAAAAGGGCTCACAGGTGGGGCCCGACCGGCTCCGCTTTGATTTCTCTCACCCGAAAGCAATGACCGCGGATCAGATCGCGGAGGTCGAGCGTCTCGTCAATGAAGAGATCCAGCGCAATAATGAAGTCGTAACGCGGGTGATGACGCCTGAAGATGCCATTGAAGCGGGCGCCCTGGCGCTCTTCGGAGAGAAGTATGGGGACGAGGTGCGCGTGCTTTCCATGGGCTCGCCCCGCGAAGACGGCAACAGTTTCTCCGTCGAGCTTTGCGGTGGAACGCACGTGACGCGAGTTGGTGACATTGCGCTTTTCAAGATTGTGAGCGAAGGCGCTGTCGGATCCGGTGTCCGCCGCATTGAAGCCCTGACGGCGGAGGGCGCGCGCTCCTATCTTAATGATCAGGAACGGATCGCGCTGGAGGCGGCCGCTGTCCTCAAGGTGACGCCTGAACAATTGAATGACCGCGTTGCGAGCCTGGTTGATGACCGAAAACGGCTTGAGCGCGAATTGGCTGAAGCGAAGAAGAAACTTGCGATGGGCGGTGGGGCCTCATCAGGTGGAGGCGCTTCTGAGGTCGAAGAACTCGGCGGCGTTAAAGTGATTGCGCGGGCCATGGAAGGGATCAGTCCCAAGGACCTGCGTGGTATGATCGATGATGCGAAGAAGAGCGTCGGCTCCGGCATCGTGGCGTTGATTGCGCTTGGCGATGACGGGAAGGCTGGTATTGCCGTTGGTGTGACAGATGATCTGACCGATCGCCTGAGCGCCGTTGATCTCGTGCGCACGGGGGCAGAAGCGCTCGGCGGTAAAGGCGGAGGTGGCCGGCCCGATATGGCGCAGGCCGGTGGGCCAGACGGCAGTAAGGCAGACGCTGCACTCGCCGCTATCAAAGAAACAGTGGGTGGTCTTGCCGGAGCAGCTTGATAGACCGGCAACTGCCGACGACTCTGCCTCTGGAACCCGGGTTTCTGAGGTTCGCCGCTGGCTTTACATTCTGCTTGAAGCGGGCAAAACGGGCGACAAGCCCAGCGCCATCTTTGACACGTTCATGGTCACGCTTATTCTGGCGAATGTGGCTGCATTTGCAGCTGAAACGGATGTCCGTGTTGCTGAAGCCTGGGGCGAAGAGCTTCGCCTTTTCAATGCGGTTTCCATCGGCATTTTTACGCTAGAATATATCTTGCGGCTCTGGGTGGCGGTCGATCACCCAGCCTTGCGCGGATTGCCCAAATGGCGGGTGCGGCTGGTCTACGCGGCCAGTCCGCAGATGGTCATCGACCTTATCGTTATCCTGCCCTTTTATTTGAGCTTTCTTTTTGCGATTGATCTGCGTGTCTTGCGCATCTTCCGCCTGTTTCGCTTTCTCATGCTCGCGCGCTACTCACCAGCGCTCTACACGATTGGTCGTGTTTTGTATTCAGAGCGGCGGGCCATTGTTGCGGCCTTGATAACGATGCTGGGGATGCTGGTTTTCTCGGCATCCGGCATATACTTCCTTGAACATAAAGTTCAACCGGAGGCCTTTGGGTCGGTTCTGAAATCCACATGGTGGGCGCTCGCGACACTGACGACGGTGGGCTACGGAGATGTGGTGCCGGTGACGCCGCTTGGCCGCTTCTTCGGTGGATTGGTTATGATCTTCGGGCTCGGCATGTTTGCTATGCCCATCGCCATCATCTCCAGCGGGTTTGCGCGGGAGATCCATCGCCGGGACTTTGTGGTGTCCTGGGGCATGGTGGCTCGGGTGCCGCTCTTTCAGGAGCTCAAACCAGCACTGATTGTCGATCTAGTCGAGCTTCTGGAAGCTCAGGTTATCGACTCAGATGTGGTGATTGCCCATCAGGGTGACTTTGCCGATGCCATGTATTTCATTGTGATCGGGGCGGTCCGGCTCGACTTTAATGGCAGATCGGTTCAGCTGGGCGAGGGGGACTTTTTTGGCGAAATGGCACTTCTCGACAATCGCCGCAGGTCTGCCGACATCGTCGCGCTCACTCAGTGCCATGTGTTGAAACTGGATGCCCGTAGCTTCCGGCAGTTCATCGGCCGCCACCCTGATGCACGGGCGCGCATTTTCGAAGCCATCCGCGAACGCAATATGTCGCTCGGCGTGACGGATGAGCTCGAACGCGAGATTGAAGAAGAGAAGAAAGAAGACGGGTAGGGCGGCGGAGCGCCGTGGGTCTTGAAGCCTTACGCCTCAGAGACCTTTGGACATCGCCTTGTCGAGGTTTTCCGCAATCTTGTCGAGGAAACCAGTGGTGGACAGCCAGCTCTGCTCTGCGCCGACCAGGAGCGCCAGGTCCTTGGTCATGTAACCGCTTTCCACGGTCGATACACAGACTTGTTCGAGCAATGTGGCGAACTTGCCGAGCTTCTCGTTGCCGTCCAAGTTTGCACGGTGCTTAAGGCCGCGGGTCCAGGCAAAAATCGAGGCAATAGAGTTGGTTGACGTCTCTTCGCCCTTCTGGTGGTTCCGGTAATGACGCGTCACGGTGCCATGGGCAGCTTCTGCTTCCATGGTCTTCCCGTCGGGAGTCATGAGCACGCTGGTCATGAGGCCGAGCGAGCCAAAGCCTTGAGCGACCGTGTCGGACTGAACGTCGCCGTCATAGTTCTTACAGGCCCAAACATAGCCGCCATTCCACTTCATGGCAGAGGCGACCATGTCGTCGATCAGACGGTGCTCGTAAGTGAGCCCCTTTTTGTCGAACTCTTTTTTGAATTCCTTGTCGAAGACTTCCTGGAACAGGTCTTTGAACTGTCCGTCATAGGCTTTCATGATTGTGTTCTTGGTCGACAGATAGACTGGATAGCCGCGATCAAAGCCATATTTCATGCAGGCGCGGGCAAAGTCCCGAATGCTGTCATCCAGGTTGTACATTGCCATGCTGACGCCGGATGACGGAAAGTCATAGACTTCGTGCTCAATCGTGTCTGAGCCGTCAGAGGCTTCCCATTTAATGGTGAGCTTGCCGGCGCCCGGCACGCGGAAGTCCGTCGCGCGATACTGGTCACCGAATGCATGACGGCCAATCACGATAGGCTCCGTCCAGCCGGGTACCAGTCGTGGGATGTTGCGGCAGATGATCGGCTCACGGAAAACGGTCCCGCCCAGAATGTTCCGGATCGTGCCGTTGGGTGACTTCCACATTTTCTTCAGGCCAAATTCTTCAACCCGGGCTTCATCCGGGGTGATGGTCGCGCATTTCACGCCGACGCCGTATTTCTTGATTGCTTCAGCGGAATCGATGGTGACCTGATCGTCGGTCTCATCGCGGTATTCCATACCCAAATCGTAATATTTGAGGTCAATGTCCAAATAGGGATGAATCAGCTTGTCCTTGATGAACGCCCAGATGATGCGAGTCATTTCATCGCCGTCGAGTTCAACGACAGGGTTTTCCACCTTAATTTTGGACATGCGTACGGACCTCTTGTGCCATTGCGATAGCAGCCGGTGCCCGAATGGCTGGACGGGCGCTGCTTTCCGTTCCTGATGAACGGGAGGGAGACGCCGGCGCTCGCAGAATCGGGGCAATTGGGCGTCTCTTCTCGAACCCTCGTATAACATCTGCGCCACGTTGATAAAAGCACGCCAATCTCTTATCACCCCTTAATATGCCTCAAATTTTTGGTCTTTGGGGACGATGAAGGTGATGTGACATGGCAGGAACCGACCGTTCCAAGGCGAACGCTACGGCAGGGCTTCCCCCAGCGCCGGCAATTATTTTGGTGCGCCCTCAGTTGGGGGCGAACATTGGAGCCTCGGCTCGGGCAATGTTGAATTTCGGCGTTACGGAGCTCCGGCTAGTGGCGCCGCGTGACGGCTGGCCAAATGAGCATGCAGTGAAGGCGTCTGCGGGCGCGGTTGAGCTTATTGAGAATGCTCAACTGTTCGACACTGTGGCTGATGCAATTGCCGACCTTGACTATGTGCTGGCGACCACGGCCCGGCCGCGGGACATGGTGAAGCAGGTGTTCACGCCGGAAGAAGGGGCGGGGCGGCTCAAAAAGGCCATGACCGAGGGCGGTCGCCCGGGTGTCCTGTTCGGGGCGGAGCGCGCTGGACTGCACAATGACGATGTGGCCCTCGCTGATGCTGTCATTACAGCGCAGCTCAATCCGGGCTTCTCCTCTCTCAATCTCGGCCAGGCTGTGCTTTTGCTCTCCTATGAGTGGAGCCAGCTCAGCGATGAGACACCAGCTGAAGACATGCCCATGAACGGGACGCGTCCGGCCAAAAAAGACGAGCTTCATGGGTTCTTCGAGCACCTGGAAACGGCGCTCGATGATACCGGGTTTCTGCTGCCTCTGGAGAAGCGTCCAGCGATGGTGCGCAACCTGCGCAATATGTTCCAACGGGCGGCTCTCACGGAACAGGAGATCCGCACATTACGGGGCATGGTCTCTGCGCTTACCAAGCATGCCGAGCGGCGTGCCATTGAGAAGATGAAGGGCGGCAAGTAAGTTGATATGCTACTTTAATTCTTTCCGAATTCCCGTTTGAAATCAGTGGGTTGGGCCTATTTGTTTAAGGGATGATTCCGGCGGTGATGGTGTTTGACTTTGGCTCAAGCGTCAGTATAGTGCGCCCAGTTCGCGGGTCCGTTTGGGCCCGCGTCTCTTTTGACGACGCACCCGTGGGAAGGTCCAAGCGCATTGGTCACTTTCCTGTCGGCGGCTCCCGAGGTTTCGGGGTCTGCAGAGGAGGGCGCGTTTCCTAATTTTTATAAAGGAAACTGCGATGACAAAGCGCATCCAAGCGAAATACAAAATTGACCGCCGTCTTGGCGAAAACATCTGGGGCCGCCCAAAAAGCCCTGTGAACCGTCGGGAATATGGCCCAGGTGAGCACGGCCAGCGCCGCCGCGGCAAGCTTTCGGATTTCGGTCTGCAGCTTCGCGCGAAACAGAAGCTTAAAGGCCACTACGGCAACATCACTGAGAAACAGTTCAAACGCACCTATCACGAAGCCTCGCGCATCAAAGGTGACACCGGTGAAAACTTGGTGGGTCTGCTGGAGCGCCGCCTTGATGCAATCGTTTATCGCTCAAAGTTCGTTCCGACTGTTTATTCCGCCCGCCAGGCAGTGAGCCACGGTCACATTCTGGTCAATGGCAAGCGCGTCACAATCCCATCATACCGCGTGAAAGAGGGTGACGTGATCGAGGTGAAAGAGAAAATGCGGGCGAACGCCAAGTTCCTCGAAGCTTCTCAGAGCCCTGAGCGTGATACGCCAGACTATCTTGAAGTAGACCTTGATAAGTTCAAGACGACTTTCGTTCGGACCCCGGCGCTGGCGGATATTCCTTATCCGGTCCAGATGGAACCAAACCTCGTGATTGAGTTCTATTCGCGCTAACCGCCTGTTGGCACAGCGCCGAATACAAAGAACAAGGGGTCCCGTTTCGGACCCCTTTTTTGTTGGAGGCATTGATGTCCATACGCCTGGCGACTCATGATGACATTGTTGCGCTAAAGGACATCGCGGTTCGGGCTTATGCGCCCTATGTCGCTCGCATGGGACAGGAGCCCGCGCCCATGCGGCCTGACTTCGCAGGTCATATTGCCAAGGACACGGTCTTTGTATGGGATGAGGACGGGGTGCAGGCTTATGCGGTGATTGTTCTCGGGCACGATGATCCGCTGCTCGACAATATCGCCGTTGATCCAGACGCCCAACGCCGGCGGCTGGGGGCTCAACTTTTGAGCCATGTAGAGGATTACCTGCGCCAGAAAGGCTTTCGGGCCGTGACACTCTATACCAATGTTCATATGACCGAGAACATTGGATGGTACGACCGCGCTGGTTTCATTGAAACCGGACGGGGCAGGCAGGATGGCTTTGACCGGGTGTTTTTCCGGAAGACGCTTTAAGCGGTCTCGAGCGCGATGTCCTTGGAGCCGAAATAGTCGCGGAGTTCGCCGCTTTCGAACATTTCACGGACAATGTCGCAACCGCCGACAAATTCGCCCTTCACATAGAGCTGCGGGATGGTTGGCCAGTCTGAGTATTCTTTAATGCCGTGACGGATGTCATCGTCTTCCAGCACATTGATGCCTTTAAACTGGACACCCAGATAGGTGAGAACCTGCACAACCGTGTTGGAGAAGCCGCATTGCGGGAAAACAGGTGTGCCTTTCATGAACAGCACCACGTCGTTGTTCTCCACTTCGCTGCGGATCCGGTCTGCTACGGCTTCACTCATGTCTCTCTCTCCTAAATTCGACTACGCTTCAGGCGCGGAGGTTTGCAAAGCAAGCGCGTGGAGGTCGCCATCCATGCTGCCTTTCAGTGCTTTGTACACCATCTGATGTTGCTGGACGCGGGATTTGCCCGCAAAAGAGGCGGAGATAACCGTGGCGGCATAGTGATCACCGTCGCCGGCGAGATCACGGATCTCAACTTTGGCGTCGGGGAGGCCTTCTTTAATCAGCCGTTCAATGTCGCTGGCATTCATCGCCATCTTGTGTTCTCCCGTCTCGATCGGCGGCTTATGCGCCTAGTGCGTCTCTGGTGCACTCATATAGTCAGGCAACCAGCCTTCATGGGCCGCGTCGAGGTCTATCAATGATATGGGATCAGACCCCTCTACTGTCAATTCATTGCCGCCGGTGGTTCCGATTACTTGTGCCGGAATTCCAGCGGAAACAGCATCCTTCACGAAGATTTCTGCGTTTGCTTGAGGCACAGTCACCACATAACAGGCCTGGTCTTCACCAAATGCCCAGGCGTGAAGGGGAATGTCCTTATTAGGTGTAAGGGAAGCGCCAATCTTGCTGCTCATTCCCATCTCCGCCACTGCCACCAACAGGCCACCATCGGAGATGTCGTGGACGGCGGTGACGCCCTCAGCCCGGATGGCGTCGCGGACGAATTTCCCGTGCTTCATTTCAGCGGCGAGGTCCACCTTTGGAGGGGCGCCTGCGGCTTTGCCTACAATGTCGCGTTGATAGATGCTTTGGCCAAGATGACCGTCATGGGCGCCAATCAGGACGATGGTCTCGCCCTCTGCGACAAAGCTCTTACCGACCCGTTTGGTCACGTCTGGTAGAAGGCCCACGCCGCCAATGGCCGGGGTGGGGAGGATGGCCTGACCATTGGTCTCGTTGTAGAGCGATACATTGCCCGACACGATCGGCATGTCGAGAGCCGAACAGGCTTCGCCAATGCCCTGAATGCAACCCACAAACTGCCCCATGATTTCGGGCTTTTCCGGATTGCCGAAATTGAGGTTGTCCGTCGCCGCGAGCGGCTCAGCGCCCACAGCCGTGATGTTCCGCCAGCATTCGGCGACTGCCTGCTTTCCGCCTTCAATGGGGTCAGCTTCGCAATAGCGGGGCGTCACATCGACGGCGAAGGCGAGGCCTTTGCCCCCGTTACTTTTGGGGTCGCCGACACGGATGACGGCCGCGTCGCCGCCTGGGCCCGCCATCGTGTTGCCCTGGATGAGGTTGTCGTACTGCTCCCAGACCCAGCGCCGCGAGCACATGTCAGGCAGGCTCACCAGTTGGAGGAGGGCTTTGCCGAGATCGTCCGGGGCAGGCACGTCAGCCGCGGCGATTGGTTCAAGCTTCGGGCTTTCCACCCAGGGGCGATCATATTCAGGTGCTTCGTCGCCCAGTTCCTTGATGGGCAGGTCTGCCATCAGTTCCTTGTGACGATAGACTTTGAAACGCTGGTCGTCAGTGGTCTCGCCGACAATGGCGAAGTCGAGATCCCATTTCTTGAAGATGGCAGCGGCTTCGTCTTCCTTGTCGGGATCGAGAACCATGAGCATCCGCTCCTGGCTTTCCGACAGCATCATTTCATAAGCCGTCATGCCTTCTTCGCGGCATGGCACCTTATCGAGGTCGAGGTTTACGCCGAGATTGCCTTTGGCGCCCATTTCAACCGCGGAGCAGGTGAGGCCTGCGGCGCCCATATCCTGAATGGCAATGACCGCGCCTGTTTTCATAAGCTCGAGGCAGGCTTCGAGCAGAAGTTTTTCCGAGAAGGGATCGCCGATCTGAACCGTGGGGCGCTTCTCCTCTGAATCATCATCGAATTCAGCAGACGCCATGGTGGCACCATGAATGCCATCGCGGCCTGTCTTGGAGCCAAGATAGACAATGGGAAGGCCGACACCCTTGGCTTCGGACAGGAAAATGCCATCCGCTTTGGCAAGGCCCGCGGCAAAAGCATTCACCAGACAATTGTCGTTGTAGCGGGCGTCGAAGTTTACTTCGCCGCCAATCGTCGGCACGCCAAAGCAGTTGCCGTAGCCGCCAATGCCTTCAACAACGCCTGATATGATGTGGCGTGTGCGCTCGTTCTCCGGCGCACCGAAACGGAGCGCGTTCATTGCGGCGACTGGCCTCGCGCCCATGGTGAACACGTCGCGCAGGATGCCGCCGACGCCGGTTGCAGCGCCTTCATAGGGAGAGATGAAAGAGGGATGGTTGTGGCTTTCCATTTTGAAGACGACAACGTCACCATCATCAATATCGACGACACCTGCATTCTCGCCAGGGCCTTCAATGACCCGCGGACCTTCGGTCGGCAGGGTGCGAAGCCATTTTTTTGAGGACTTGTAAGAGCAGTGCTCGTTCCACATGGCGGAGAAGATACCGAGTTCCGTCAGTGTCGGCTCTCTTCCGATTAGATCCAGGATGCGCTGGTATTCATCCGGCTTGAGCCCGTGTTCCGCGATCAGTTCGGGGGTAATCTCTACATCGTTCTTGATCACGCGATTGTCTCCAGCGCACTTTCGAAAATTCCGCGCCCGTCAATGCCGCCCTGGGGAGGCTCGATCAGGTTTTCCGGGTGGGGCATCATGCCCAACACGTTTCTCTGTTCGTTCATGACGCCGGCAATGTTTCGGATCGACCCGTTTGGGTTGGTTTCCGGCGTATAGCGGAAGGCGACACGGTCCTCTGCTTGCAGACGGTTCAGTGTGTCTTCATCGGCGAAATAGTTGCCATCGTGATGGGCAACTGGGCATCGGATGACCTGTCCGTGCTCATAGGCACTGGTGAACACGCTTTTGTTCGTGGCGACTTCCAGTTGAACCTCTTTGCAAACGAACTTCAGATGTGCATTGCGAAGGAGCGCGCCGGGTAGGATGCCGGTTTCCGTCAGGATCTGAAAGCCGTTGCAGACACCGAGGACGCGAACACCTTTGTCGGCCTTTTCTTTCACAGCCTTCATAATGGGCGACAGGCCTGCGATGGCGCCGGTGCGCAGATAGTCTCCATAAGAGAAGCCGCCGGGCAGGACAATCAGGTCAACATCCGGAAGGGTGGTTTCCTGGTGCCAGACAGTGAGGGGCTTCTGTCCGCCGATCTGTTCAAGCGCATACAGCATATCGCGCTCGCGGTTTGACCCGGGAAAGACAATGACTGCCGATTTCATGGCGCTCACGCTCCGTCGAGTTCTATGGCGTAGTTTTCGATGACCGTGTTGGCCAGAACCCGTTCGCACATGTCTTCGAGTGCGGCGCGAGCCTTCGCAGGATCGGTCTCTGTCAGGTCAACCTCGATATATTTACCCTGGCGGACATCACCGATACCGTCGAAACCCAGTTGATCAAGTGCATGCGAGATGGCTTTTCCCTGAGGGTCGAGCACACCGTTTTTCAATGTGATTTTAATGCGGGCCTTCATAGTGCCTTTTGACTTTCAGCAGGAGGAACTCAAGACTTTACGAGTGTGGGGCCGGTTGGTTTGCCGGGATCGTTTTCAAAGAGGATGCCGAGACGGCGCGCTACTTCCTGATAGGCGTCAACGAGACCCCCCATATCGCGGCGGAAGCGGTCTTTATCCAATTTCTCATTTGTGTCGATGTCCCAAAGGCGGCAGCTGTCCGGGCTGATCTCATCAGCCAGAACAATGCGCATCATTTCGCCTTCGAACATGCGGCCAAACTCGACTTTAAAGT
Organism: Parvibaculaceae bacterium; assembly: GCA_965248405.1. GTDB lineage: Bacteria > Pseudomonadota > Alphaproteobacteria > Parvibaculales > Parvibaculaceae > Mf105b01. The sequence continues at coordinate 2,011,178 of OZ252104.1, read as the reverse complement.
CGACAAGCTTGATGCCGATACCGAGGAAGAGCCCTGTGAGGAAATCGTTGATGCGCAATGAGAGCGCCATCATGTCATCGATTTCCTGCGGGCTCGCCCAGCCAAATGCGGTGATGTGCTCTTCCGAGACCATCGGATCGCCCAATGCATCGTTCTTGTAGCAGAACTCAATGATGGAGCGGGGAAGGGCAGTGCCTTCCTCGATGCCGAGGCGTTTGGAAATGGACCCGGCGGCTACATTCCGCACGATTACTTCAATCGGCACGATTTCCACTTCGCGGATCAATTGCTCACGCATATTGAGAGCTTTGATGAAGTGTGTTGGGACGCCGATCTCGTTCAGGCGTGTGAAGATGAACTCTGAAATCCGATTGTTCAGAACGCCCTTACCGTCGATCAACTCATGCTTGGTGCCGTCAAAAGCGGTTGCGTCATCTTTGAAGTGTTGAACGAGTGTTCCAGGTTCGGGGCCTTCATAAAGAACTTTGGCTTTGCCTTCGTAAACCCGTCTGCGGCGGTTCATGTCGGTCTTGTCCATTCGGTTGGGGCCGCTTTTTTGCCGTCTGCCGAACGTCGGCAGTGAGGTGCGAGCGGCATTTTGGGCTTCGCTGGATTCTTGGATTCGCCCTTAACTTTCGCCCGGAACCTATCCCAAGCGCTCCCCAGATACAATCCGGCGGCTGAGAGATTCAGATTGTCAAAATAGCGCAGAAAAGCTGGAAAAAAAGGCATATTTGGATAAAATGGGGCTTGCGGGCGGTGATGCGACGACGTGTGTGTTGATTTCGTAAAATGAGCCCGCTATGCCTAGCCCAAGTAACAACACATTGAGGCACCAGATGTGCCTCGCAATAGCCATTTAGGAGCGGTTCTCCCATGTCCGGTTTCGACAAGCGTGAAGAAGGTTTTGAAAGCAAATTTGTCCATGACGAGGACCTTCGTTTTAAGGCCGAAGCGCGGCGGAACAAGCTTGTAGGGGCATGGGCCGCCGAGCTGATGGGGCTCTCGGGTGACGAAGCGGAGGCCTATGGCAAGGACCTGGTCAAGGAAGACCTCAAAGAAGCGGGTGACGATGACGTTTTCCGCAAGATTCGCGCGGATTTCGACGCGAAAGGCGTTGACCAGTCCGACCATCAGATCCGCCGGACCATGGATGAGATGTTTGCCAAGGCTGTCGAGGAAATTCAGACCAAGGGCTGAGATCTCCCAATTTTCAGTTCGAAACCCGCTATCGTCTGATAGCGGGTTTTTTTTAGGAGAGTGCGGATTGGAGTGCGCCCGCAAAGGCGAGCACAGAAAGCTCTCGAATATTCGCTTCCGACAGCTTATCCGTTGGCTGGGCATCCAAACCGTCGCGGCGGCGATGCATGGCGGACCAGGCCAGGATCTCAATTGCGCCTCTGGCGATGATTGGCAAACCATCAGGTGGGATCGAGGTCTTTCCTGTCGCGAGCAGCAGCTTTGAGAGGAGCCTTAAGGTTCTGCCTCTCACTGAGTTCAGTTGTACGGGCGCGAATTCCGGCAGCTCGAAGGCCAGCCTGTCCAAGAACCAGATGGCGCGATGGTTTTCTACCATCAGGTCAAACATCTCATAACCAACTGCTTTGAAGCGTTCCGGATCGCTGGTCTTGTCCACAATCGCGCGATCAAGCGTGGGCCATTTGGCCAGGCTTTCAGCCGTTTCTGCGAAGAGTTTCGCCAGCCTCTCACGAGGTACGGCCTTAAAGGGGAGGGGAGCATCTTCTAGCTCGCTTTTGATCAGTAGAAATGCGCTGGCCAGTGCGAGCAGTGCTTCCTTGTTTTCCACATAGAGATAAAGGGTGCCCGCTGAGATGCCGATGGCCTTTGCCACATCAGACATTTGGGTTTGCTTAAACCCATAGCGGGAGATGTGATTGAGCGACGCCTCCGCAATCTCCGTGAGGGTCGTTGCTTGTTTGCGGGCCATGGGGCTCCTGTCATGTCTTGTTGTGGTTCGCGAAAGCCTATTGAAATCCAGCGACCGTTTCATATATGAATGAACTATTCATTTATTTTAAATGAGGCGACAGATGAAAATCCAGAGATTTTTGGTACTTTTGTTAGGTTTTTGCGGATTTTCGTGGACAGTGCTCGCCGGCGAGTGGACCCATTATGGCGGCGACGCAGGGGGCTCCCGTCATTCGACGCTGGCGCAGATCGCGCCGGAAAATGTCGATGGCCTTGAGCAAGTATGGAGCTACAGCACCGGCGACCTCATCAACCGGCCGGAAGATATCAAGGTCAGTGCTTTTGAAGGCACGCCCATTCTGGTGGCCGGGTCGCTCATCTTTTGTACGCCCTTCAATGAGATTGTCGCGCTGGACCCTGGCACGGGGGCTGAGAAATGGCGCTTTGACCCGCAAGTCGCGGGCGGATATCGGCCTTCTAATCAGTTCGTTTGCCGCGGTGTCACCTATTGGCAAGACTCCAATGTCAATGAAGCCGCGCGATGCGCAAAGCGGATTTATATGGGAACCGTGGATGCGCGCCTGATATCGGTTGATGCGCTTACCGGCGTGCCTTGCGACGGTTTTGGCGAACGCGGGCAGATTGTCATTGATCCGGGCATGCAGCTTTTGTGGCCGGGAGAGTTTCACATCACCTCGCCACCGGTGATTGTCGGTGACACGCTGATTGTGGGCTCTGCGATCGGGGACAATCAAAGGGCCAATGCTCCAAAGGGAAGTGCGCGCGCCTTTGATGTCCGGACGGGGATCGCAACATGGGACTTTGATCCGGTGGCCCGCGGTGCTGCGGAACAGCCCGGTAGTTGGGCAGATGGGGACGCAGTCCGGACGGGACACGCGAACGTTTGGGCGCCCATGTCCGTCGATGCAGAGCGGGGGCTCGTCTTCCTGCCGACCTCGTCGCCGAGCCCCGACTTTTTTGGCGGGGAACGGCCCGGCGATAATCTGTATGCCAACTCTGTGGTTGCCTTGAATGGCTCGACAGGAGAGGTCGTCTGGCATTTCCAGACCGTACATCACGATGTCTGGGACTATGACCTTCCGGCGCAACCCAGTCTGGTCACCCTGCAACGGTCAGAAGGACCGGTTGATGTGGTGGTGCAGGTGGCAAAGACAGGCTTTGTCTTTGTGCTCAATCGTGAGACGGGGGAGCCGATTTTCGGTGTGGAAGAACGCCCCGTTCCGCAGAACGGTGTTGAAGGTGAATGGTTGTCACCGACGCAGCCCTATCCGGTGGCGCCCCCGGCGCTTGTTCCGCAAACCATAGCGCCGAATGACGCCTGGGGGCTTACGCCCTGGGACAGGGGCGCGTGCCGCGATGCCATTGCGTCCTACAGGTCAGAGGGATTGTTCACACCGCCGAGCGCCGAGGGCACGCTGATGTATCCCTTCACCGGAGGTGGGGCCAATTGGGGCGGCATGGCGTTCAACCCGGAATCGCAGATCATGTATGTGAATACCAGCCGCGCGCTTCATCTCATCACGCTTATTCCGACGGAAGAGTTTGCTGCAGCGGATGCGGCGGAGCCGAATAAAGAAATCTCGCCTCAGGCGGGCACACGATGGGCAATGAAGCGGGAGCTTCTTCTGTCGCCAATCGGGCTGCCTTGTAATCCGCCTCCGTTTGGCATGTTGCACGCGGTGGACCTTTCTGACGGCACGATCAAATGGGAGTCCACCTTGGGAACTGTGCGGGACCTCGCGCCGGTACCCATTCCCTGGAAGCTGGGCACGCCCAATTTCGGTGGGCCTTTGGTGACGACAGGCGGGCTCGTCTTCATTGGGGCCGCGATGGACAATTATCTGCGCGCCTTTAATGCGGAGACTGGGGAAGAGCTTTGGTCCGGGCGCTTGCCCGCAGGTGGGCAAGCGACACCCATGACCTATGAGTGGGAAGGGCGGCAATATGTTGTCATCGCAGCGGGCGGCCACTCCACCTCAAGGACGAAGCTCGGCGATGAGATTGTAGCCTTCGCGCTGCCAGAGTGATCAGGTTCTTTTAAAGCAAAGCAGTCTTCATAAACGTGGCCGCGTCGGCAAAGGCTTTTTCGCGCATGGCGGGGTTACCTCCGATATGAGCGCCCCGTTTGTCCATTTTTGCAAATCCTTCGATGCGTGCTTCGCGGGTCGATAGGTCATCCCCCTTGTCGGTGATCATCCGGCCTTCCCGTGTAACGGTGATGTTACGGGTGGGAGGTAGGGCGATGACGTCGGGCAGATACTCAACCGCATCTGTACTGTCGAAAGAATGGTAGCTGTCCGGATAGAGAATGATCTCCGCCTTGCCGCCATGGGCGTTGATATCGTTGACCATGTTGATGGCTGGTGCCGCGGGTGTGTAATCCTCTGCCTCACCCATCAGCAGACAGATGGGGGCGGGTGACCAGCGATTGTCTTCTGTTTTGATGTGACAGGCTGGATAGACCGGCATATGGGCAGCAAAGCGCGCGCTGTTGGGGCTCAGCGTCTCGATGATCGGTTCCCAGGCCGCATAGAGCGCCATACCGCCACCGAGGCTCCAGCCAGCAACGGCGATGCGGTTTGAGTCGATCTTCGGATGGTCGGTGAGAAGAGCGAGTGATGCGTAGGCATCGCTGATCATCATCGCCATGGTGACGTCGATTTGCGTCGTAGCGACCTCTTTTGTGCCGCGCGCCTCGAATGAGTGGGGGCGGAAGGTGGCGATGCCGAGAGAGTGGAACATGTCGGCATAGTCGAGATGATGGGAGCGCCAGCCATACGAACCGTGGCACATGACTATGCATGGGAAGGGGCCTTCACCCTCGGGCAGCTCAAGATCGCCGTAGATTTCTTGTGGTGCGGCAGAGCGGTCGAGAATTTGCGTGAACTCGAACGCATTGCTGCTGGTCAGAGTGAGGCGTTCGCCCCTGTCGGTACGTGGGTCGCGGTTCAGTGTAACCATGGTTTGGCCTTCTTATTTGTTTTTTGCCTTCATACGATCTGCGATCGTCTCGAGTGCGGTCAGGTGGACATCGCGCTTTGCCGGATCGTAGGCGGTGATGTTCACGCCCCGAATGAGCGTACGGTGATGGTCTCCTGACTCGGGATGTGTGTCGACATCAATGATGTTTACACAGCAGGTGTTCTGCTCAAATGTTGAGAAGCCTTTGAGACCGGCCCCAGTTGCCCAACCCAGAAGCGCTCGGTTGACGCCCCCATGGGCGACGACTGCAAGTGACTTCCAATTGGGATCTGCAATCAATCTGCCCATCGCATTGACGATACGCGCCTCGACATCGGCAAAGACATCGCCACCGCCGTAGGAGGCGCCGGGTTCATGAGCCCGCGCAAAAGCATAGGCGACATCATTGAGATCCGTCAGGGTTTGGTAGCGGTTCTGGTCGGACCGGATTTCTTCAAAGTCCGGATCGACCTCAATCTCAATGTTGCGGTCACCGAAAATACCATTTGCTGTTTCGACGGTGCGGGGGAGGCCGGAGCAGACGATGCGATCCACATCGACATCTTTCATGAAGGTGCGCATGCCGGCTGCTTGTTCGCGCCCCCAATCGGTGAGCGGGACAGCGCGGCTGTCGGTGACACGATTGCCCTGATCATCGACATAAGACACATCGCCGTGGCGGAACAGATGGATACGGCGGCGGTGCGAACCGTCAAAAGCTTGGCGCATAAAAAAACTCCCGGAATGTTGATCCCGGGAGTATAGCGATTGTGTTGAGCTAATGTGACGCTTGTTTATTCGGCTGCTTTTGCAACCGCGTCGGCACCAAAGACACGCTTAAAGATCGTGTCCGCATGTTTGGTGTGATAGCCCAGGTCAAAGCGCTCGCGGATTTCTTCTTCCGAGAGGTGGTTGCGCACATCGGCATCGCTGAGGAGTTCTTCCAGGAAGTCGACAGTGGCGCTCCCCGCAACCTGGTAACTGTCCCAGACCTTCATGGCGTTGCGCTGCACCAGACGATACGCATCTTCACGCGAGCTTCCCGCCTGGGTTAGCGCCAAGAGGATGCGTTGGGAATGTACAAGGCCGCCGAGGCGGTCCATGTTGCCCTGCATGCGTTCAGGATAGACCACGAGGTTATCGACCACATTGGTGAGGCGCACGAGGGCGAAGTCGAGAGTGACCGTAGCGTCCGGTCCGATCATCCGTTCCACCGACGAGTGGGAGATGTCCCGCTCATGCCAGAGGGCGACATTTTCCATAGCCGGGGTCACCGACATCCGCACGATGCGAGCGAGGCCAGTGAGGTTTTCTGTCAGGATCGGGTTCCGCTTGTGCGGCATTGCTGACGAGCCTTTTTGGCCCTTGGAGAAGAATTCTTCTGCTTCCAAAACTTCTGTCCGCTGCAGGTGGCGGATCTCTGTGGCCAATCGCTCGATGGAGCTTGCAACCACACCGAGCACGGCAAAGAACATGGCGTGCCGGTCGCGCGGGATCACCTGAGTTGAGACAGGCTCTGGTACCAGACCCAGGGCTTCCGCAACATGCTCCTCGACGCGGGGGTCAATGTTCGCGAACGTGCCTACAGCGCCGGAGATCGCGCAGGTCGCGACTTCCTTGCGGGCCTGCACGAGGCGTTCGCGGCAGCGTTCAAACTCCACATAGGCTTGTGCGAGTTTCACGCCGAAGGTTGTGGGTTCCGCGTGAATGCCATGGGAGCGCCCAATGGTGATCGTATCTTTGTGTTCAAAGGCGCGGCGTTTCAGCGCTGCGAGCAGTCCATCCATGTCTTCCAGCAGCAGGTCTGCTGCGCGGACAAGTTGAACATTAAGGCAGGTGTCCAGCACGTCTGACGAGGTCATGCCCTGGTGGACAAAGCGGCTGTCTTCGCCCACGAACTCCGCCAGATGGGTCAGGAAGGCGATGACATCATGTTTGACTTCACGCTCGATTTCATCGATCCGGGCAACATCGAATTCGGCTTTACCTCCGCGCTCCCAGATGGTCTCCGCTGCTTCTTTAGGGATCACGCCCAACTCAGCGAGGGCGGTGCAGGCATGGGCCTCGATTTCGAACCAGATGCGGAACTTGGTTTCGGGGGACCAGATATCGGCCATTTCCTGCCGGGAGTAGCGCGGGATCATGTTGCTCTCAATCTCATGTAAGAAGAGCGCGTGATGTAGCAGATCACGCCCAAGCGCTCAACCGAGTCTCAGCCTACGACGAGGCGGGTGGTGCCTGGGCTTTCCTCGCAGGCTTTTTCAATCAAATCAATGAGATAGCTCAGTCGTTCGTCCGGCGGGTTGTTCGTCTGCCAGAAGGCGGTGAACCGCATTGCCGCCCAGTCGTGAATATCGGCGCAATCGAGGGCGACCAAACGTCCTGTTTCCAGATCATTTGCGACAGCGTCTCGGGTCATAAACGCCCATCCCACGCCTTCTCGGACTAGGTCCAGTACAAGGGCGACCGTGTTCACGGCCCAAAGGTCAGTGACGTGTACATGATAGTTGTACCTTCCCTCGTCGACGGCTTCTGACGAGAGGATGATCTGTCGGTGATTGTCAAACTCTGACAGGGGGAAAGGATCCTTGATTTGCGCCAGTGGGTGATCGGGTGCAACGACGGGAAAGGCACCGCGAAGGGCAATTTGGCGACCATCGAACCGGCGCATGGGGAGCATGTCGTTGAGTGCGAGGAGGCCAATATGGGCGTCTCCCGCTTCCAGTCGTCCCGCAATCCTGTCGACGGGGGTTTCAAGGATCGTCAGTTGAACTTCAGGATGCTCCTCTGAGAATAGAGCCAGGGCTTTGGCCAGTGGTTCACGAGGGAAGACAGAATCGATCAGGATTGTCGCGTTGACGGCACTGTTGCTCTTTAGGGCATCGGCGCGAGCAGACAGGCGTTCTATGCGGCGCGCGATCATGTTTGCGTCGCGCAGGATGGCTTTTCCTTCGTCTGTCAGGGTGGGGCGGTAGCTCGATCTATCGAAGAGGGTGAGGCCCAGATGTTCCTCCAACTGTCCGATGGTGTAGCCGACCGCTGACACCGTCCGGTTGAGCTTCTTAGCCGCGGCCGAGAAGGTTCCAACATCGGCGATGGTCTCAAAAACCGTGAGCTGGTCCAGAAGGTTGGGGTGCATTATATGTCCAAATTTTCTGTCATTGATGTCCCAATATATCCGATTTTCTTTGACGTTTGAATCGGTCAAATTCCGGCAGACCGAGAGATGGCTCGGGACAGAAACTGGGAGAAATTCATGGATCGTCGGGGTTTTCTGAAGAGTTCTGCGGCAGTGGGCGCGTTGGCCGTCGGTGGCATGCCAACATTGGCACAAGCCGATAGCGATCCGTTTGTTCGTCTGGATGGTATGGCGCAGGCTGATCTGGTGCGCCGGGGTGAGGTGTCGTCCCTGGAATTGGTGGATGCCGCGATTGCCCGGATTGAAAAATTGAACCCGAAGGTCAATGCGGTGGTTCATACCCGTTTTGACAAGGCGCGGGACTTTGCGGCATCGGGTGACATTCCGGACGGCCCATTCAAAGGAGTGCCTTACCTGATCAAGGACCTTGCCGAGCTTGAAGGGGAGCCGTTGACCATGGGCTCCCGCCTGTTTGCCGGGCAGGTTGCCGACCATGATCATTCGAGTGTTCAGCGGGCGAAAGAAGCTGGCCTCGTAATCCTTGGTAAGACCAATACGCCTGAGTTTGGTCTTCTAGGCACAACTGAGTCGGAACTTCTTGGGGCGGCTCATAACCCTTGGGATCTTGATCGTCACACAGGGGGCTCCAGCGGAGGCGCTGGGGCGGCGGTTGCATCCGGTATGGTGCCGTTTGCCCATGCAAGTGATGGCGGGGGCTCGATCCGCATTCCTGCATCCGTTTGTGGTCTTGTTGGGTTGAAGCCGACTCGATCTCGTTTGTTCACGGGTGATGAAGAGCCCATGCCTGGCGACATTGGCGTGCGTCTGGCGGTGAGCCGTTCCGTCCGGGACACCGCGCAAATCCTCAATGTGAGCGAGCGAAAAGGAAATGATGCGGTTTACAAGCCGACGGGTTTCGTGGACGCGCCGGGTACGAAGCGGTTGAAAATTGGTCTCAGCACAATCAACTATGCCGGCAAAGAAGCATCTGCGGATGTCAAAGCGGCGATTGAAAGCACGGCGAAACTCTGTGCCGACCTTGGACACGAAATTGTTGAAACGAAGCCGTTCCTTGACGCAGATGAGTTCCTTGAGAATTTCATGGGCATCTGGGCTTCCACGCCCGCACTCTTGGTCGACAATGCCTGGCTGATCGGCCTCACCCAGTTCCGCTGGACCAATGCAGAGGAAGGGTTGGAGCCCTGGACACGTGGACTAGCCGACTGGTTTGAGAAAAAGGAAGCAGCCAACCCGGGCGTTGTTGAAAGGTCGATTGCTTACTTTGATCGTGTGGTTCGTGAGTATGACGCTTATTTTGAGACATTGGACGTTGAACTGACACCGGTGCTGCGTACACCTCCCGTCTTGTTGGGCGAACAGGCGCCTGGAGTTCCGTTTGAGGAATTGTTCGCGCGCACCCTCGATTACGTCTCCTACACGCCTCAGCATAATGTGGCGGGCACACCCGCTATCTCCCTGCCGCTCTTTACGAGTGCGGAGGGGCTGCCCGTGGGCAGTCAGTTTGCGGCGAAGCGGGGCGGTGAACGCACGATTCTGGAGCTGGCATACGAGTTGGAAGCGGCGCGTCCTTGGGCGGACCGTTGGGCGCCGGTTTCCGCCGTAAATATGTAGGAAGGTGGGCAGGGCGCGTTGGGTCCACTGGGCGCCCTGCTTCCTCTAACGATTGTCCAGCTGCCCCCTGACGGAAACGATCCCTCTATGAGTGATCCGGTAGGGGCCTGAATTGCGGGATGCGATGTAGCGCCGCCGCTTGAGCTTCTTAAAAAGGTCGATGGTAAAGCCGGTGAGATACCAGCCATCTCTGGTGACGCAGGTGGCTTTGACAATTTTCCTGTTGTCGTCGCGCTCAAGGACGATCCGGCCGCCTTGAGCCATCACATGGAGCACCTTCTGCTCCGCTTTTGAAATGTCCACTGTAATTGTGCCTTGGAGTGTCGGTTTGTTGCGCAATGCAACGCGCCCGCGCGACAGTTCGCTGCGCGGGGAACTCAGGGCAACCTCTCAAGACTATCGAAAACAGTCCTGGGTTACCGAAGGGCACTCACAATTAGCATCAAGCCTCCATAGCTTGATCTCCAGATAATCTTCAACGCCGTGATCGTCAAGTCTTGATGATGCCGTCTGGTTTGAACGCGCTTTAGGGTCGTCTGGGCGCGGTAAAGGGAAGCATCTGCGGGCGTGGTAAATAGTACATTTATTGTATTAAATTTCAAAACACGATAAGAATGAAGAACGAAGAGGGGGGCTGGAGGAGGAGAACCTATGTCTGCAATGGAAAGCCGTGACGGTCAAAAGCTGAATGTTCTGATGGTCCTGACGGATCAGGAGCAGAGCTTGGCAAGCTGGCCCGATGGTCTGTTGGAAAAACTTCCAGGGCACCAAAAGCTTCTCGAGCGTGGTCTGCTGGTTGAGAATTATCACGTGCAGACAACGCCCTGCAGTCCGTCGCGTTCGACGATTTTCACGGGCCAGCACACCCAAAAAACGGGCGTCTATCAAAACACTGATGCGCCGCCGAACCCTGGCCTGTCTGGAAGTCTGCCGACCTTGGGTACGATGATGCAGGCGGCAGGTTATTACTGCAGCTACAAAGGCAAATGGCACCTCTCGCAGATCAACAAAGACCGGAACTGGAACCAGGTGCCGCAAGGGCTCTATCCGAACACGCATGAAGCCATGGAGATGTACGGTTTCCATGATTACGGCTTTGACGGGGAGGCGGTTGGCCTCACTTGGGATGGCTACCGGTCCGACGCCTTCACAGCGGCAGATGTAGCGCGGACCCTGTTCGACTATGCGCGGCATGATAAAGCAGGCGGGAAACCCTGGTTTCAAGTGGTCGGCTTGGTCAATCCGCATGACATTATGTTCTATGATGCGACGGGAAGACAGGGGCAGGATCGATTGCATCCCGACTTGCTGGCGCCGCTGCGCCGGGAACCCGGCGATCCCCTCTATGAGACCGACAATGGTTTTGATTTGCCGGAGAGTTTCTTCAAGGACGATCTGAGCACCAAGCCTGAAGCGCATCGCGGCATCGTAGAGCAGAACGACATCTTCTACGGAAAGATCGATCGCGAAGATGAAGCGTCGTGGCGGCGCTTTGTGAACTATTACTATAACTGCATTCGTGACGTTGATCGCAGGCTGGATCAGATCCTTTGGGCGCTTGAGGAAAGCGGTCAGATGGACAATACGATCATCATCTATACGTCTGATCATGGTGAGCGCGCAGCCGCTCACGGCATGCATCAGAAAGCAGGGACCATGTACCGGGAAGAGGTCAACGTGCCGATGATTATCGTGCACCCAGATCTGCCCGGCCGCCGCCGTACAAAGAGGCTCATGAGCGCAATTGACCTGGCGCCGACGCTGATGAGCTTAGGCGGCATGTCAGATGCTGAATTCAGGCCGCAGTTTCCTGGTCTCCCAGGCGTCAACGTTGCTCACATGATTGCGGATCCCTCGCAGCCTAGCGAGCGGGACCGCCGTGGCCATCTGTTCGACTATGCGGTTGCCTACATGTGGGGAATGCTCGAAGGCGGGTTTGGCAATATGGGTAAGGCGGGCGCGGGGCTCGATAAGGTCTATGACCTGACGAAACGCCGTTTACATCGAGGTGTGCATGACGGCCGGTGGAAGTTTGCACGCTACTTTGCGCCTTCGCAGCACCACACACCTGAGGATTGGGAGCCGCTCTGTCGGCTGAATGACCTGGAGCTTTACGACACGGAGGCCGATCCCAACGAGGTCGTCAATCTCGCTGCTGACCCATCGCAACGTGAAAACATCCTGCGGCTCAACGTTATGGTGAACGATCTGATCGCCGGTGAGATTGGCCAAGATGATGGCAGTGAATATCCAGGCGACAATGCTGTTTTCAATCAAGTCGCCTGAATTTGTGTAAGCCCGTGCTGGTGAGCTGTCAGTCGGTCTTTGATGCCTGCCGTTTTTTTGTGCCTTTCTTGATGCTGGCTTTAGCTGGAGGTGGTAGGTCGATGGTGGCCGTTTCACCCCAGTCCGGCGTAAGTCCGTTGCGCAAATTCTGAAAGGCAGTGGCGCCAATCCGTTGTTTCAGCAGCGCTTCAAGTTCCGAGACGGTTTTGTGTGCTGCTCGGCGTAGATCCTGAGCGTCGTAGCTGTATTCAACTATTCGACCCCGCGCATCGGCTGGGTCGACAGCGAGCGTGATAAGGCCACGCTGGCTGAGCTCTGAGATGATGTGACTGACTGCCTGTCGGCTGATGCCCAACAAGGTGGCAAGCCGTGATGGACGGTTTTCGCCTGAGGCCAGGCAGAGAAGAAACATGGACTGCGTACGAGAGATCGGTTTGTAGCCTGCTTTTGCCAGACTGGCCTGAAGGGACTCGTCGAACCAGAAGAGGAGGCCGGACAGGCGGATCATCAGAGCGGGGTTGTTGTCCATCACCAACAGGTAGCAGGGGTTCCGGGTTTTAGCCAGATATTCGTGTCGTGGCAGATGGGCAATGCTGGCACGTCTCAGATAAGGCCTAGCGATTTAAAGCTCACATGGGATCCCTTTCCGATGACCAGATGGTCGTGGACGGAGATACCCAGTGGTTTGGCGCTCTCAACAATCCGGCGCGTCATGTCTATGTCTGCCTGGCTGGGGGTTGGGTCTCCAGACGGATGATTGTGCACTAGGATGAAGGCAGACGCGCTCAACTCCAATGCCCGTTTTACGACTTCCCTCGGATAAACCGGGGTATGGTCGATCGTACCTTTCTGTTGAATCTCATCGGCGATCAGCACATTTCTGCGATCAAGAAACAGGATACGGAACTGCTCCGTGTCTTTGTAGGCCATTGATGCATTGCAATAGTCAATGAGAGCCGCCCAGGATGAGAGGGCAGGACGGTCCAGAATTTTGGCCTGTGAGAGTTTGAGTGCAGCGGCCTGTACAATCTTAAACTCGTTGATGACGACATCGCTGACACCAGGTATTTCCAAAAGGCGAGCAGGGTCAGCCGCAAGCGCCGCTCCAAAGCTGCCGAACCGGTCGATCAGTTGTTTTGCTAGGGGTTTAACGTCGCGGCGCGGGATCGCCCGAAAGAGCAGAAGTTCTAGCAGCTCGTAATCGGCGATACCATCGGCACCAGCCTTCGCAAAACGTTCCCGTAACCTTTGCCGATGGCCGACATGGTGCGGCTTCGGGTGTTGTTTGCCTTCCTGATCCGGCAGATCAGCCATAGGGCGGATGGTCGAGCCCGGCGGGCGATTTAGTGAAAATCTCTGCACCGTCGGCGGTGATGCCGATCGTATGCTCAAACTGCGCCGAGAGAGACCGGTCGCGTGTCACGGCGGTCCAGCCATCGTTTAGCATTTTGACCGCCGCTTTGCCGGCATTGATCATCGGCTCCACGGTGAAGAACATGCCTTCGTGGAGCGCCATACCGTCCCCAGGACGCCCGTAATGGAGAACGTTGGGGACGTCATGAAATACGCGGCCGATGCCATGACCACAGAATTCACGCACCACAGAGCATCGCTCGCTTTCTGCATAGGTTTGAATGGCTGCACCTATGTCGCCCAGGGTTGCGCCTGGCTTCGCTGCGGCGATGCCCCGCATCATGGCTTCGTAAGTGATGTCGCAGAGGCGTTCAACTTTACGGTTCACTTTCCCCACATGGTACATGCGGTTGGTGTCGCCATGCCATCCGTCTTTGATCAGCGTGACATCGACGTTCACAGCGTCGCCGTCGCGTAAGACACGGTCACCCGGAATGCCGTGGCAGACAACGTGGTTTACTGACGTGCAGCAGGATTTGCGAAAGCCGCGGTAATGGAGCGGGGCAGGAATGCATTCATGGTCCATGGCATATTCAAAGACCCATTGGTCGATCTGATCGGTGGTGATGCCGGGGACAATTTTGGCCGTCAGCATGTCCAGGGCGCCGGCTGCCAACTGGCCGACAATCCGCATTTTCTCAAATGCTTCGGGCCCATGAATTTTCAGTTGGCCCATCTCCTGAATGTCATGTGCGGCAAGGTCGGTCATCATTAGCCGTTGGTCTTTCTTTAATCGTCTGCAGCGGAGGTCTGGTTATTGTCTAGATAGCAACTTCCAGACGCTGATCAAGCGAGATCCCATTGGGGGTGAGTCTACAGGAATAACAGAGGACCTCAACGCCTTGTGCTACTGCATTTCTCAGACTTTCGGTGTATTTCGGGTCAATATCTGCGGCTGGCTCCATTCGAGTACAATCTGATCGCTGAACAAGGAAGACGACGACCGCTCGGTGCCCCTGTTTTGCCATTTCGGCAAGTTCCGCCATATGTTTTGCGCCGCGAGCGGTCTTCGAGTCCGGAAACTCGCCTAACCCATCTGATCGGGACAAGGTCACGCTCTTTATCTCCACATAGGTCGTGGGGCGGTGGGGATCTTCTAGAAGCAGATCAATCCGGCTGTTTTCACCATATTTCACCTCGCGACGTAGGTTTTCATATCCCTCGAGTTCAGGGATTTTGCCTGCCTTAACTGCCTCCTCGACGAGTGCATTGGCGCGGCTGGTATGAACGCCCACGAGTGATGATCCGACATCCACCAGTTCCCAGGACCAGACGAGTTTGCGCTTTGGATTATCGCTTTTTGAGAGCCATACGGTCGAACCAGGCTCGGCCAACCCCATCATAGAGCCCGGGTTGGCGCAATGGGCCGTCACCTCGGATCCATCCTCAAACCGAACGTCAGCGAGAAAGCGTTTGTAACGTTTTAGGAGCGTGGCGGAGATAAGGGGAGTATCAAATTTCATGGGGCGCACCATAAAGTCGGCACCTGCACCCCGACAAGGCCTTGGTGCCTGCTGTGATGGCGCTATATGCTGGGGCATCTTTCACTTGTCTGGAGTTCCCTGATGGCCGAATCCGGCTCTACCCGCCTTGTGACCGCCGCTGTCCTGCTCATAGGGGATGAGATCCTGAGCGGGCGGACCAAGGACGCAAACCTGAACTTTATCGCTACCTATTTGGCGGATATCGGCATTCAGGTCCGTGAGGCACGGGTTGTCGTGGACGACAGAGAGAAAATCGCAGAGGCGGTCAATGCTCTGCGTGGTGCTTATGATTATGTCTTTACAACAGGCGGTATTGGGCCGACCCATGACGACATCACGGCGGATTCTGTCGCCCATGCCTTCGGGGTTTCGATCGATAAGCATCCAGAAGCAATGGATATTCTGACCCGGCATTATGAAGAGACGGGTGGTGAATTTACTGAGGCACGTCAACGGATGGCCCGCATACCGGATGGTGCCACCCTGATCCCCAATTCAGTGAGCAAGGCACCTGGGTTTCAGTTGGAGAACGTCTTTGTTATGGCAGGCATCCCGATTATCGTTCAGGTGATGATGGATGCCTTGGCTGAGCGTCTCGAAGGCGGTGCCCGGATGATCAGCAAGACGATCGACTGTTTTGTTGGGGAAAGCGCCGTAGCGGATGAATTGGGTGCCATCCAAGAGCAATATCCGAGTGTAGGGATTGGCAGTTATCCGTTTTTCCGCGACAAGCAATATGGCACGTCACTGGTCCTGCGATCGGTCGAATCGGATCAGCTTGAGGCTGCCTTGAAAGCGACGTTTGACCTTGCGGCAAAAGCCGGAGGCAAGCCTGTTCAGCGGGCTGGCTGAGTGGGACGGTCTTAACCTTGAATCCCAGACAAAGAGCGGGACTCAGGCCGTCTGACGTCGTTTTTTTGCAACATTAACCCCAACATTACGAAGTTTTCAGCTGTACGTGGGGATGTTTTCGGTACACTCTTTCGCATAACTCGTTACTGTGCCTCACTGAAACGCTCGTAGGTGGAGGTTCATTTGAACGGAATGGGCACGCGATATAGAATGTGTCGGGTGTCATGGAGGGGGATCTTTGGATCCTGTTTCGTTCAAAAGGGTTCCAGTGGAGGGGCTCTCGAGTAGATTGAAGGCTCGGGCAACGAAGACGAACTAATTGCGGGTACTAAAACCCTGAGGGAGAACGCGAAAATGAAGAAGTTTGCTGCCATTGTGGGGATCGCTGCAGGCCTGTCGATGATGAGCACTGGTGCGATGGCACTGGATTCAAACTTCGACAGCATGTCTAAAGCCGGCAAGCACCAGTTCTATGTGTGGTGCACAGGTAAAGACGATTATGTCGAAGCTGCAGACGGTTCTGATGCGAAAGACGCACAGGCTAAGATCGCAGCATCAGCTGGCAACACGTGCTGGCCTGTCTGGCAGGGCATGGTCAACTAAGCCTGCTGACATAGAGTTTGAAACGGCGGTCCTTTGGGCCGCCGTTTTCTTTTGGAAAGGTTGAGGTTTTCAAAGCAGGGCAGGCGGCAGTATGGTGGCGCCGCGCACGGCTTTCGAGTCGTTAGTGCTTTGCACAGATATCTCCATGGGGCCCCATGGCGAAATTGGTATACGCAGCAGACTTAAAATCCTTCCAGTCTCCATGTCTCGTGATTTCAAAAATCCATAAATGATTGATTTTATTGAATTATATTAACTTCTTTCCAGTGTGAGTGAGCTATAAAACTCTTACACAAAGCTTACACATTTTGGTGTGTGGAGGCGATGGAGAGAGTATTGATGTCAAAACACACGATCATGGGTGGCAAGGTTCACGTTTATAAAAGGGAGAACAGCGACTATTGGCAGTGTTCAACCTATTTGCTGGGGCGCAACCGTCGAGTTAGCACCAAAGAAGAGAGCCTGGCGCTAGCTAAAGAATTTGCCGAAGATTGGTACATAAGCCTTCGAGGGATGGGCCGCAGTGGTGAGATCCATGGCGAGAAGACTTTCAAACAAGCAGCACAGCAATATGAACGCGAATACGAGGTGATCACGGGTGGCAATCGGAGTCCGCTCTACGTGAAGGGGAATAAGACCCGCTTGCGCAATCACTTGATCCCTTTCTTCGGCAGCTTGGCTTTGTCAGAAGTGACTGCAGGTAAAGTGCAGGAGTATCGGATGCATCGTTTGCAGAACTCTGAAGCGGAAAAGCGGCCTGCACCCAGCACAATGCATCAGGAGATTGTTGCGCTGCGGCAGGTGTTGAAAACAGCCATCCGCCACGGGTGGCTGAAACACCTGCCAGACTTGTCGATGCCTTACAAAAAGGCAGAAAAAGTAAGCCACAGAGCGTGGTTTTCACCGGAAGAATACAAACAATTGTATGAGGCGACGCGTCGTCGGGCGAGGGCGGCAAAGGGAACTAGGCATGAGTGGAACACAGCTCAGCTTCATGATTTTGTTCTCTTCATGGCCAATACTGGGTTGCGTCCCGATGAAGTTAAACGCATTCAGTATCGCGATGTGTCCATCGTCCATGACGAGGACAGTGATGAAACTATTCTCGAAATTGAGGTGCGCGGCAAACGTGGTGTTGGCTATTGCAAGAGCACAACCGGGGCTGTTCGTCCCTTTCAACGCCTCGTTGAAAGGAACAGCCCAGAGCGGAGCGATCTCATCTTTAAGGTCACGCACCGTGACCAGCTCAACCGAGTACTGGATGAAGAAGACTTGAAGTTTGATCGCGAAGGCAATAGGCGCACCGCCTATAGCCTGAGGCATACCTACATCTGTCTGCGGCTGATGGAGGGCACAGATATCTATCAAATTGCGAAGAACTGTCGAACCAGTGTTGAGATGATCGAGAAATATTACGCCTCGCACATTAAAACGTCGCTAAATGCGGCTGCAATCAACGTCCGGCGCGTTAGAAAGAAGGGCCTTGGGGAAGTTCAGGTAAATGACCAGCTTGATCCATAGGAATTAGGTATCATTTTCCTTGCCGAGAGACGAAGAGTTTGGGATTACTTATCGGCGATGCGGACGTGGTGGAATCGGTAGACACTACAGACTTAAGCGATTGAGTGCCCTTGCGGAAACGCTCGGAGTAGAACTGCTCAAATTCGGGGAAACCTTGCAGGTAAGCTGTTGGCAATCCCGAGCCAAGCCTTGAACGAAAGTTCCAAGGAAGGTGTAGAGACTAGACGGGCAGCACCTAACGTCAGTGCGCTGACAATGGTGAAGGGATAGTCCAGACCACAAACACCCTAGCGGGGTGGCGGTGAAAGCCGTAGATGGTAAGAAAATCTGTTGGGCGTATGCCCGTGCGGGTTCGAGTCCCGCCGTCCGCACCATTTTGATGCTGATAATCAACTGATTTCTGGTCCTGCTTTTCAGGCTCATAATTTGTCGCCCGTAAGGGCTTTCCGGTTTAAGTCCGGGTGTGACTATCAGCTTCTATAGCCTGTAGAAATCCGCGCTTTCAATGAACTGCACTCCACTGAGTGTTGTGTTTCCCTTCGTTCCAGCAAATCACATTTTTCGTTTTCGCCAAGAAAACCTCCCCCATTAGAGCGCGTATACACTTGCTGCGTGGTCGGTGAAGCGGTCCTTCGGCAATTTCGGGGAAACTCAACCGGAGATTGAAAAAATGACGAACGATTGTACAGAGACGTTTGCCGTCACATGTGGCGGCGGTGGCAGTAATTGTGGTGGTGTGAATAGTAGTGCCGCCAGAAACTTGCTTATCAATGTTCGTAGACAGATCAATCAGCGCGAATATGTCAGCGGCGCAGCGACGATTGTCGTCAACCAAGACACGGTTGATCGGTAGCGCGTGGTTACGCTGGGATAGAGTTTCACTTGGGCGGCGCTAGAGGGTACAAAGACTTTCACCGCGCCATCCGGTGGAGCTAGCGGCTCTCTCGAATAGTCTTATTCCATAAAGACTTAGAGGCTAGTTCCGTATCGCTGGTTGTGAAACTAGCGGTAGAAAGAGGCTAAATTGGCGCATCTTTCGTCAGCTACATCTGTTTGGGATTTTCAAGATTGCTCGCGCGCTTCGCGATTGTCGTCTGGGGAGCGATCTTATTGTGCGCAGCAGACGAAGTCTGCGAGAGGTCAAAATTGAATTCGCGCAGTAGTCCACAAGGTTTTCTAGAGTTTGGCTTTAAGGCCCGCCGAAATGTAATCGACCAGCTCCATGAAAAATGCTGACGGCTTGGTTGTCTCAAGGCTGCCAAAGCCGATATCAGTAAGACTTCTGGAATCTGCGAGCCCGTGGACCAGATTGACAATGGCAAACAGATACCGTCTCTCGATAGCTGCTCGAGGGACAGCTGGGAGTTGGGTCGATAGCATATCGAGCACGCGTTGGGTCTCTGAACCCATAGCGTTGTGCCAAATCCCGTTTATTCGAGGGTCGGATTCCATCATGAGGTGGGCGAGAAACCCGACCGCGTCTTTACCCCATGGCATTTGATCATGAGTGATCGCCAGAGGTAAAAAATGCTCATATGTAACCCGGCGAATGCCCCGAAGATTTTTTGCAAGGGGAAGTCCTTCCTTCTCCAGCTCTTCGTCGCTGATGTCGATGATCAGATTCTCGTAGATGTAAGAAACGACCGCTTCGATAAGCCCTATCTTATTCTTAAAGTAGTAGTGGACAGCGCCAGAGTTCTTTGTTCCGGCTGCTTCATTCACTTGCCGGAGTGAAGTTGCACGAATGCCTTGTTGTGAGAAGAGCTCCATGGCGGCCAGAACAAGCTGTTCGCGGGTGTTTTGTTTGGTTGCTTGAGCCGTCATTTTCTACACTAATCTTGTTTAACGAGGAGCTGGCCGCTCCGAGCGTTTCCTTTGTAGCGTGAGAAAGAGTGTGGACCAAACGGTAAACGCATTGTGCGTTGGCCGCGTGTCGACTGGTCTGAGTCACTGCTGCACGTCACTCATTCGTATTGCGAAGGCCCTTCTTAGATATCTGTTAACTGAGTTTCAGCACCCAGTCTTAGCGGTTTTTGACATCAAACGAAGGTTTGTCCTGGCGTTGAGAGGCGTAGGTGGAATTTTTCCTGACGCCCACATCATTACAACCCTATTGACATTCTCGGCAAAGTCTCAATAGATTAAATCAAGTGATTTAATGTTAGTCACTGAAAATCCCCAAACCTGCCTCGCGCGATGAACAGGGTGGGCTTGGGGGCCGCAAGGGAGCCAACTATGGTGTGCAAACCAAAAGGTCAGGTCGACGTGCCGTTTGATGTACTGGGCAGTTTCCGGGCGCTTGATGGATTGCCAAGTGGGCTTGTTGCGGAGATTGAAGAGGTTATTAGGATCGCCCGTCGGTTCAACGAAGAGGTGGTGAAGCAACGCCACCTTGTCGTTGATCTTCAGGTTCAGCAGGATCCGGATTATCTGCCAAATGACCTGGTCGAAGAGGCCAGTCGGTGGAGCTTCTATACGATGTGGCTCCCAAAGGTCATTGGGGGGCAGGGTTTTAATCCGATCTCGCTGCCATTCTTCTGTGAGGAAATTGCTTCAACCTGCGTCACCATGGCCAATCTGATTGCTGTCCACTATCTGGGCATGGTGGGCCTGACACTCAGCATCAACTACAGGCTGAGTCTGAAGATCGCTCAAGAGATTATTGACGGTGCGTCTGCCCGCCCACCCGTGCTTTGTGCTTTCGCCATCACTGAGCCGAATGCCGGTACTGACACGCAATATGCTGAGCTCATGGACAGGGGCCGTGTTGGATGCCATGCGCAGAGAGTGGAAGGCGGGTATCGGATCAATGGCACAAAGGTGTTCATATCAAATGGCCACTTTTCGACGTGGAACATTGTATTCGCCTACTCTGATCTCAAAAATCCGTCGCAGAGCATTGTCATCTTTGCAGTCAAGACCGGCAATGAAGGGTTTTCCGCTGCCAGAAGAGAGAAAAAGATGGGGCAGAAAGGGTGCCCGGCCAGTGAACTGGTTTTTGCCGACTGTTTCATTCCCGATGACCAGATCTGTTTTGACTTTAATTGGCTTTCGGAAAAGGAAAGAAAAGCAGCAGGCGAGAACTCAGCCGGCTTTTCCGCTGCGCAAGGCAATGTTGGCGCTTTCTCCGCGGGTCTCGCACGCGGTGCATTTCAGGATGCCGTCGAATTTGCAGCAGAGACCGAAATGGACGGACATCGTCTAATCGACCAGGAATGGGTGCAATGCCATCTGGCCAATATGTACACCAACGCCTCCATCGCTCGGATGGCTTTTATGGATGGTGTGTTCGCACTTCTGCAAACAAAAACGCCTCAGAAGTATTTCAGCTTCAACAAGTACTTTCCTCATTCTTTGGTTCGAAGTCTGGTGTTTCCACTTCTGACCAAACGGGTTTCTGAATGGGTCCGAAAGAAGATTGTGCGGGGCTTCAAGACCCGCAAGCGATCGAACCGACGGCCACAGATGGGTGATCTGGTGGCAGGTACAGGGTCGCTTGCAAAAGTGACTGCGTCGGACCTAGCGGTTAAAAACTGTCAGCTGGCAATCGAATTGATGGGCCGAGCTGGTGTTCGGCATGACAAAGGTGTTGAGAAGCGGCTGCGGGATTCCCGGCTCTTGCAAATTTACGAGGGGACCAATCAGATGAACCGGCTGAACATTTTCAAACACCTCATTGCGCCGCATTTCGCCGACGTGTCGATGTATGAGAAGTGACGTGTTTCCCGGAAGAAGTGAGATTACGTAATGTCCCGTGCCCCTAACAGTGAAAATCTTGGTACTGATTATGCACTATTTGAGAATCTGTTCGCGAATTTTGCAAAGAACGAGTTGAAGGCAAACCGCGAAAGCCATGAGCGCTTTCCCTTTGTTGATTACCCGCGGTCTGTGGTGGAGAAGGCGCTTGAGCTGGGCATGTTTGACCTTCTGCTGCCAGAAAAGGCTGGCGGTGCAGACCAGCCGCTGCCTGTCTTTTGTGCTTTGCTGACCGTGCTCAGTGAAACGGATGCCGGCATGGCGTCTCAGCTCTTCACCCACGGAGTCGGACAAGAAGTCTTACGCCTGACGGGCCAAGAAGAGCTGCTGACCAGGCTGTCTCATGAGACGCCACCGGATCGACTACCTCTTTTGGCCTTTCCGATATTCGACAGTCCGTCGCACCAGCGTCCGTTAGTTGAAGCGCGGCTTCAAGACGGTCGATATGTTCTGTCGGGAGCGGTGAGTGACCTCAGCCTGGGCGGGTTGGCCGCACGCGCGATCTTTCCGGCACGCATACCCGATGAGGGGTCAGTGTCCTATTTCATGGTTGACCTCAAAGGTCCGGAACTTGTCATCGGAGACCCATTGCCGGGACTTGGATTGAAGATCTGTCCGGCCGCCGATCTTGAGCTTACCGACGTGGAAGGGCGTTTGATCGGCGAAGCCGGCGAGGGTGTGCCGCTTTTTCAGACGCTCGTCGACAAGATGGTGCTTGGGGCGGCGGCACTGTCGCTGGGGACAATGAAAGGCTCGCTTGCGGAAGCCCTTGAATATGCTCATTTGCGTTTACAGGGGGGGCGGCCGATTGCGGAGTGGTCGGAGGTTAAGTCTATCCTCTCGATCATGGCAGTCCATGTCCGCACAGCTGAGATGGCGCTCAAGGAGGCTTGCCAGGAAGCGGGCGCAGAAAATCTGGGGTGGCAGGTCAATGCCCGGGCCGTCGCAGCGCATGTGCAAGAGGTGGCGTGCGATGTCACAACGGATGGCATTCAAGTCTTGGGCGGGTACGGCTTCATGGAAGACTATGGGCAGGAAAAACGGTTCCGTGACGCGACCCACCTTCAGGCGATTTTCGGTCTGAACAGGTTAAAGAAGATGGATTGTCTGACAATGCTGTCGGCTGAGCAGTCTTTGGGGCTTTAGAGGAGCAACGTCAGACATTTCGAGATCGGAATTTCTGGTCTTTGGAACATGAAGATAAAGGTTTGAGATGAACAAACAGGCAGAAGAGTTCGACAAATATGCGTCGCAGCCAGAACTGTGGCAGAACTCACGTATGATCACCGCAGACGTGCCGTTAAACGCAGACCGGGTTCGGAAAATTCTTCCCCTTGGCTTGCGGCTTACAGACCGGCCAATGGGTACGCTGTTCATCGTGGACTATGTTCAGCCGAATTTCACCGCGCCCTACCGCGAGGCGGCGCTTTTGGTGCACGTCAAAACTCTATTCGGGAAAGGTTTGCATTGCGCCTGGATGACCGTAGATGACGATACGGCGATGATCTATGGCCGCGAGCTGCTGGGGTTCCCCAAGAAAATGGCTGACATCACCTTTGATGAACAACTGCCTTCTGTAAGCGCTTCGGTGATGCGGCGCGGTACCACAGTGCTGAGAATGACGGCAGAGCAAAGAGGCATTCAGGAGAGGCCAGAGCCGGTTTTTGACCGGAAAATATTCAATGCCGGCGGTCTGGGAAGCCTGATGGCTCTGCAGTTGATCTGGCTGAGCCGGTCAAAGGAGCGGATCCGTGAGTCCTACGATGCAGAGGTTGAAGTCTTTCTGGAGCCGTCGGTCTGCGATCCGCTCGCCAAGCTTGTGGTACCAAACTCAGTCAATAATGGCCGGTTCGTGGTGTTTGATATCGTCCGTGGGAAGTACCTTCTGCCGGTCGGTCTGGCAGGCCCCCGGTGGGTATCGCGCACGCAGATGCTTCGTATGAGATAGGATCAAATCGCAAAGGGCGTCGGGTCCGCAAACCGGTTGAGAACATTTTCGGTGATCCGGGCAATGTTGTTGTCAAAAGAATTGTGCGCGAGCGATCCGGACCAGGCGATTGAGCCGGTCGAGAAAACCGCGCCGCCGGAAATAGTTTCGAAAAATACCATATCGGCTCGAATATCGGGATCGGACCCATGAGGCATGGAGGCCAGGAATTCTTCCTTCACACGCAACATGCCAGGGCGGTGGTTTTCGGAGGAAGCCAATACGAGGGCATGCCCGGGTGAGCCGATCAACTCGTCAAAGCGGTCGATCTCTTCCCCGGCGGCTCCGCCGCCGATCGATCCGAAGTCACCAATTATTTCATCGTCGACATTCTGGAAGATGAACCTAGCACGAGGGTCGTCGGCGCCGGGCTTGCGGCGATAATAAGACGAACCGTCAAAACCCTGTGCAGCAAATCCAATGCCGACCAGTCGGTTTGGTGCCCGATTTTGCCGCCGCCATAAGCCGCCGTAAGCGCCGTCGAATTCCTGATAATACTCTCCTGGTTCTGAGGCCCAGGCGCGAGTGCCATCCTCGGCGCGGCGCACTTCGATTGCGCCCGGAAAGTCGTCATTGTAAGCAATGCGCCAGTAAAACCCGTTACCCCCCATATACATCATGCGGCCGCCGTGGTTGAGATAGGCTTCGACGCCGTCGAGCATAGCGGTGGAGTAATATTCAGGATGGGTGCCGGTGATGACCACGTCATAGGCTTCAAGTGCGGTGGCGCCATGCATATGCAGATCATCATCTGTGATCAGATCATAGTCATAGCCACGGGCCTCAAGCCAATTGGTGATGTTGGTATCGGCGTTAAGGGACCACATGGCGACGCCGGGCCGCATGTTCATAATGGGACGAAGGTGGGACGAGAAATGCACGCCACTACCATCCTTGTGGTGTTCATAGTGGGAGTAACCGAACTCTGGGTGCGCCAACAGCATCTCATCTTCCTGTGAAAGGGGCGCTTTGGCGCCGTAGAGCATCATGGTCAGGCGGATCCTGACGCGCTCATTGGCATAGGCAAGATAAGTGGCGGTGGAGGCCAGAAAGGCAATCTTTTTGCGTGGCTGCCCCAGTTTGGGCGACACGAAGAAAGTTAGATATTCAGTTTCCTCCCCGCGCCGCAACCGGGCGGCATAGATACCGCTTGTGAGGTCTTTAGGAATCTCGAACTGAAAATCGCTCTCCCACCCGGCGTCATAGACATCATCTTCATGGAAATGGATGGCGCTGTATTGGCGAGGGGCCGCCGTCCATTTGTGCTCGTCGCCCGTCCATAGAATGCCGGTAACGGCGCGGGTCGGCAGTTGATAAGTGCGCCCATGATGCTTGTGGACAGAGAGATCGGAAATGCGGTTTGTGCCAATGTCTTTGGCAAAATCCCAGAAACCCAGAACGGCCTCGTCTTGGAGGGGCGTGTCGCTTTCGACCAAGGCGCGTATGCTGTCTGGGTCGAGGGCTTTGGCGACAAAACGTGGTCGGTCGATTTTGCCATTGAAGTGAGACACGAGCGGAGCATTGCTCTCTGCTGTTGCGCGACGTGCGGCGAAGGCGATAGCGGCGGGTGCCAGCGGCGAGACTGCGACGTCGATTTTCTGCGTCTCGGATTGTCTCTTAGGGGGTTCGATATCATGAAATGGAACCGCCTGTTGAGATAGAGTCAGCTGAGCGGACGGGCCATCATAACTGGCAGCGATGATGTACCAGGTCTGTTTTTGCACAGGTGTGGACAGGCTAAACCGGCGGGAGACGCCTTCCGGTGTTCCCACCTGAAGAGTCAGGTGCCCTGTCTCGTCGATCAGGAAACAGGCACTGTCTGCATCGCTTTCTGGTCCACAGCTGATAATCGCCTGGGATTTCCCACCTGGAGCTGTCGGGTAGATAGCGGCGGCGAAGGTGAAAGAAGCAGCCGCGCTTGACCAGTTTTTCATGTCTGCGAGGGCGGCAGAGCCGGCGTTCAGGTCTTGCTGTCGGCCATTATATTGTCCGGCGAACGACGACTTGATGTTCTCAAGTCTAAATCCTGCGCCGTTAGGGCTGGTATCGCCGCAGACAACGCGAACGAGGTCAGCATCGTAGGACCCCGGTGAGTAGCAACTGACCATGAACTTAACGGTATCGCCGCTATGGGCCGTCAAATGATCGGCGTAGCCCGCCATGGTCTTGTTCATTTTGGTGTCTGAGTGGCTGCTCATGGCGGGCCCTCCTATCAGAGTCCGGTAAAAGAAACGGAGAGTTTTGCGGCGTCATCCGTGTTGAAGGGCTGGTCGCGGTGTTTGTGCAACTGACCAAGAGTGGTGAGATCAAGACGGGTGAGCGGGTCGGTCGGGCTAAAGGGCTGGCTCAGCGCTTCGTCATATCGTCCAACAGCTTCCTGCCGAAGTCCTAAAAGATCGTCGGCAATACCAACCAGCATAAGGCTTTCGGCTTTTTCTGCCGAAGATTGTGGTAGTTCTATAGCGCCTAAGGCGACTGCTTTTGCTTCTTCTATTCTTTCGGCACGCAGGAGTAGGCGGGCAAGGACCCGCCGGTAGATGGGCTCGTCAGTATCGCACTCGATTGCCCGCTCGATCAGTTCCGCTGCCTTCTGCCACTGGCTGTGGTCGGCTTCAAAACCGTTCTGCGCTTCAACAAAAAGACGTAGAGCTTGAAGGCGGTGAGGGTCGATGCTGTCGGGAGGTGTCAGCGTGTCCTCAACAACAAGGGGGCCTGTGCCCGCGAGTGCTTCACTAATCTTTAGGCCGACATAGCTGTTGTTTGACACCGGCGCTTTACCTGTTGCCACCCACAGACGTCCATTCTCAGGGTCGCAGGCTGCACTTGTCACTGTTAGAGGTTGGGCCAGGACATTGCCCAACGCTCGTTTGCATTTGGCTGCTGGGTCGACATGATCGCTTAGTGTTCCAACGAGGTCGGCAATGTCTAGTTTGTCGCATTCGGCGAGACGGTCTTGCAGTCGTGTTGCTCGGGCAATCGGGTTCTGTGCAGAGCCGATCAGCATCAGAATGTCTTTCGCTGCCATCGTTTCGTTCGCGGTCGCGACATTCGACATGGTCAGCCGGCCCTCAATAGGGTGTCGTATGGCAATTTCCTCGCTATTGCATTCAACGACAACGGCGCGGTTCTCTTTCCATGACGTCAGAACAAAAGCGAAGGACCCGGATCGTGCAGTGTTTCTTATGATCTCAACGGCCTCGTCCAGAGAGCTTGCCTCGCGGATCAGACGGTTTTCCAGGGCCGTGTACCCGGTGCCCTCGATGCGAGCGCCGAGGGAGAAAAGAAAGTGACCGCCGATCGTCAGACCCTGGTCGTTCGCGCAGAAATTGGCCTTGATGAGCCCAGCGGTAGTTACTTTGATATGACGGTGGCCGCTCTCTGGGGCGCAAAGTGTGACCGTGTGGTGGCGATCCCAGTGGCCCGCCCCTTCATAGTCTTGGTTTTTGGCATGGATCAGTCGTCCGGTCTTGCTCGCTTCTTGCAGGGCGACGATGGAGGAACAGCCACCGCTCGCTTGTGCTTGCTTGTTCAGATAGGCATTGGTTTGTTGCGCCGCACGGTTCTGACTGAATTCGGAGTAGAAATTTGCGCGGAAAACTTGCTCATAGGACAAGCCGGATCCTTCGGCGATGCCCTCCAGTTCCTGACGATATTCATCGGGTACAAAGGTATCGACGATACGGTAAAGAGCGTCGGCCTCGGTATCTCCTTCATCGTTTAGCGTCTTGCTGGCAAAGAAGGGGACGGCACCTGATCTGATCTCGTCGGCTAGCAGGTGTCCGTGTTGCAGTCCCAACTCTCGCGGCGTGCCTGAAATCGTCAGGATATTGAGACCGTCGAGCTTGAAGAGGGCGCCTGTGCCGTGGGTTTTTGTCGGTGTGTCGAGAGGTTGTGTCAAGGTGTTTACTCCGGTTTCGATGTGACAGAGATCAAGTCGGCACTGCTCTTGAAATCTCCCTCACAGAGAGGAGCAAGCCGGTCAAAGAAGGCAGAGGGGTCGATCGCAGCCTCCGGTGCACAAACGCCGCGCTCTGTAATCAATCCAGCGTTAAACAGATCGAGAACGACGGCGAGTGGCACGCCGGTGGACCCACCCATGCCGCCGCCAGGTAGGCTGTAAATGGTGGCGCCGATTGTCGCCTGTGCGCCATCCTTCTCGCCTTTTGCCCATGCAAAGACGCTGATCCGGGGAGGGCGGCTGCCGCCGCCTGGCAAGCCGGCGGCGACCTGACGACCCGCTTCCTCGAGGGAAGCTCTTCCGGAATTAATCTGATCGGCGATTTCTCCGAGCCGCTCGAATGCCTTCGATGGACCGACCATGACATTGGCGGACTGCCTAACGCTCTTGAATTTCTCCGGCAGAGTGATGGCCTCAGGGTGTCCAACGGTCCAGACGTCGAAGGTGCCGATTTTGGGATAGTCGATCTCTAAGCGCTCAAGAGGTAAGTGGTCGCCAAACTTGCCCTCTTTTTTTGTCCGGATTGTCCCGCTGAGTTGTTGCATCCAATGGATGATCGCGGCGGAGGGTTCTTCCGCCGTCGGTTCTGAGGTTATCTCTTCGGTCTCTTCTTTTGATTTTGTTCCTGCGGAGATTGGCCAGCCAGTCAACAATATGTCGACCTTCTCCAGCTGTTGCGCGGCCATAACTGCCAAAAGATTTGTTACGCCGGGACTTGCCCCGATGCCGATCAGGGCTAATACGTCCTTTTCTGCAGCTTCGCGAGAAAGCGCCAACATGTCGATGGTTGGCTCCCAATCATCGCAAATGTCGGCATAGTGGACACCGGCGCGGATGGCGCCCTTCAGGGCGGGAACGCCAAGCTTAAAAAACGGGCCAGAGGTGTTCAGAACGAAATCTGCACCCGCTAGGACACTGTCGAGTTGTTCCGGATCCAGAATGTCAACCTTGGTCGCTTGGCCCTTCCCATTCAGCTGGGTGGCAAGTGCCTCGGCTGCACTCTTGTTGATATCAGCGACAAGCACTTGGTTGACAAAGGGGTAGGCCGCCGCTTGTCGCGCTGCATATTCGCCCATTCCACCCGCGCCTAGTATGACCACTTTCATTTGCCGTTTCCCTTTTTTTCTCGATTTTGGTATCCATTGAAAGACACAAAACAGAATAACAGTTGTTATGTCAACATTTCGAGTGGCGTCCTATATGCTGCCGGTGAAAATAGGGCGGACATCAGACTGAAATGAGCGGAGAAGTCATGGCGGATAATGCGGCGACAAAAAAAATAGAGGTGGCCCAAGCGGCATTTCGAGTGATTGCTCGAGAAGGAGTGGAAGGGGCGTCGGTTCGAGCGATTGCACATGAACTAGGGTCAACCATTGGTAAGCTGACCCACCATTTTCGTGATAAGAACGCGCTACTTCAGTTTTTGCTGGACCGGGTATCCGACGATGTGACGACGAGTGTCAGGAAAGCTCTAGAAAACGGTAATGGGGAGGCGGCGCTGTATGAACTTGCAAACAGTTTTCTACCGACGACGCCGTCGCGTATGCGTGGCTGGCGTGTCTGGCTTTACTTCTATGCGGCAACTCTGAACAAAGCCGATCTGCAGCGTGAACATGCCAGCCGCTACCGAAACTTGATTGAAATAGTTGCTGAGTTTCTTGGTCGTATGCAAGTCGATGGGCAGTTCGACGCTTCCTTTGATCCGGAAGTGGAAGCCAATTTATTGATTTGTGCTCTAGATGGTATTGGCGTTCATGCCACCATGTCACCCTCGACCTATCCCCCAGCTCGGCAGCGCGAGCTTGCTGCGTTGCACATCAGCAGATTGCTTGCCTAAGCACTTGCGTGCCCGCGCGTTTGGAGTGTGTCACTTACTTACCTTCTCAAACCACGTTCTCGTCGACCAGTTATTGACGTTAAATCAATTGATTTATATGTTGCCGTCGCTGTTTTGTTTAGCCGGGCTTTGACCCGGCAATCTTGGTATTGGAGAGGCGTATGAAAGTGGCCGCGTTGGGCGGATGTGGTGTGATGGGGATGGTTGCTGTCCGTGTCGCTGCATCATTTGATTTTGTTGAAGAAATCATTGTTGCGGATCGGAATGGAGAGGCGGCACAACATCTGGCCGATCAGATGGGCCCCAAGGTAAGTGCTATGGAGGTCGACGTTATGGATCTCCCTAAGCTTTCTGCGTTGCTAGGCTGTGTTGATGTGGTCGTGTCAACGATTGGCCCCTACTACAAGTTCGGGACTCTCGTGCTGAAGGCGGCGATTGAGGCGGAGTGCAATTACATTGATATATGTGATGATTGGGAACCGACGCTAGAAATGCTGGATCTCGACTCGGCGGCAAAGAGTGGCGGCGTAACTGCGATTATCGGCGCGGGCGCTAGTCCGGGTATCGCCAATATGTTGGCCGTCAAGGCGATTAAGTCTCTCGATCACGCGCATACGGTTTACACTGGATGGGGGGCTACCAGCCGGAATGATGGCGGTGCGGAAGACGAAGCCGAAGACAGCGCGGCTCTTGAGCACTGGGTTCACCAATTCACAGGCCTTATCCGGGCCTTTGAGAATGGTCAATATGTGGATGTGCGTCCCCTGGCAGCCCTCAGCTACACGTTTGCGGGAGTGGGGCGGGTTACCTGTCGGACAGTTGGTCACCCAGAGCCATTAACGCTGCCTAAGTATTTTCCAGAGATCAAAAAAAGCTACAACGTTATGAATATGCCTTTCTATGTGACCTCAGTGCTGAAGTCGTTGCGGAAGAGGGTGGACGGTGGCGACATGTCGGTTCAGCAGGCGGCGGCGTTTCTATATGACATTGTGACGGCATCAAAGAGGAACAGTCTGCCAAAGGGTGAGTTGCGCAGATATATGATGACGACCTTGGCCGAGCGGATCATCGGAAAAAAATACCTGCCAGCCATACATGCAACAGCCATGGGAGACAAAAACGGGCGTGAGACGACTGTATCGGTTCAACTCAATGGCGAAATTGAGGGGGGCATGGCGGAGGCGACATGCATACCCACCGTGGTTGCCTTGGCGATGATGGCGAACGGTGAGGTAAATAGGACAGGTGTCATGGCTCCGGAAGGGTGTCTCGACCCGGATGTTTTCTTTGACCGGCTTCAGGTTGCATGTCCCACCCTGGGCGATGGTGGCAAAGACGTTCTTAAAATCGCCTATGCTTAGTCGTGACCGTTATTCATGGAGTTGATCAACTTTTCCGCTGTCCCTCTTGCATGAGAGATGGTCTCTGCGCCCAGTCCCACACTTCGCATCGTAGCCGTTGTGTCGGCAAGACAGAGAATCGCGTGAGCCGTTGCGGCGATCATGTCGTCCTCAGCGCCTGAAGCGGTTCTAGCCAATTCCTTCTGAATCAGTTCCAGGAGAGCGCTGATGGAGTCCTTTAGCAAAAGGGCCGCGGCGTCCTTCTCTGTGCTGGTTTCAACGAGCAGAGAGATATAGACCGGATTGGTTGGTCCAAGCGCCGCGTAGTCACCGTCAAATAGAAAGTTCAGCAACGCGTTCAATCTAGAAGACTCCGGCGCGTCTATAACCGACTCTACATACGCCCTTCTGAAGCGTTCATCTAACCGGTCGGTAACTGCTTCGATCAGACTCTTCCGTGTACCGAAATAGTGTTGAATTGTTGCCGGTTGCATGCCTGCGGCGGCGGCAATCCCTTGCTCACGCACACATTTCTCGAACGCGTCGAGAATTTCACCTCTGCGGATGGGGGCTAGGCTCTTCCGTCCCATTGAACAGTTCCTTTTGTGGATGGATGGCTCGTCTGTTTCCTCCCCGCTACTTACATTAAATTTAATTTATACACGCGTACAAAATAAGTCTTGCGCCCAAATTTATATATTGTACGACCGTATAAACAAAAGATCTTGTCGAACGCTGCGTCAATTAGGGGATGCGTTCTAGCGCTCAAGGAGGAGGAGTTACGTGTCAAGTATCAGTATAAAACCGTTTTTTTTGCCGGTGGGGCGGATTGTATGTCTGGCAATGCTTTTGCTTTTTGCCGGGATGAGAGAGCAAGTTTGGGCGGCAGATTTTCAGATGGGCGACGTTCAGGCGACGCTCGACACCACATTCAAGGCAAGCGCCGCGATAAGGGCCTCAGACCAGGAATGTTCCTTTATCAGCAGCTTCAACGCCCAAGGGTGTGATGCCAGTGGCGACTCGGACAATCTAGATGACGGCGATCTCAACTATGAGCAATGGGACCTCGTCACGGCGAGGACAGAGGCGACCACAGAGCTTGAGGTCGAGTATCAGAACTTTGGCGGCTTTGCGCGGGCAAGCTTCTACTTTGATGCCCTTAATTCTGACCGGGAATCCACCCGCCGGACCGACCTCAGTGATACGGCCCGACGTTTCGCCGGTCGTGGCGTGAAACTTCTGGATGCTTATGTCTTTGCAGATTTCTACTTGGGAAACATGCCGGCTCAGGTCCGGGTGGGCAATCAAGTGGTCAATTGGGGGGAGAGTTCATTCATCACCGGCGGTGTCAATAGTTACAATGCTTTTGATATCTCGAAGCTCCGTTCGGCTGGTTCACCTTTGAAGGAGGCACTGCAGCCTTTGCCAATGGTGCGGGCGTCTGTTGATCCGATTCAAGACCTTGAGCTTCAGGCCTTCTATTTTCTCGAATGGGAAGAAACATTTCTTGATCCTGTTGGAACCTTCTTTTCAACTGAAGACGTGCAGGGGCCAGGTCGTGAGGGAATCTTCTTCGGTCCAGATGTCCCAGGCGCTGTTGGTGACCCGGGCGCCTCCGGCTTGCCTGCGGCAACCATTCTGGCTCTGGGCGGTGGTGTTCCGCTTTTGCATGACCGCACGCCGGGTAACTCCGGACAGTTCGGAGTGTCTGCACGCTATTTCGTAGAAGATCTCGATACTGAATTGGGGCTCTACTATGTCCGCTATCATCAGCGTCTACCGATCCGCGGGGCGACGGCGACGTGTGACGCCCTACCAGTTCTAATAGGTGGCGATCCGGCTTGTACGCCGACCGGTTATTTTCGGGAGTTTGCCGCTGATCAATCGCTCTATGGCGCTAGCGCACGGTTTGTTCTTGGCGATGCCTCAGTGGGGTTTGAGGCCAACTACCAGCCTGATTTTGCTGTTCCGCGCGATGGTATAATAACTGCGGCGCTCACGACGGCAGCGTTGGACTCCGTCGCGTTGGCATTGGGCACAGGCTTTGCGCAGACGGTCGCGTCTGCGGATATGTCAGGCATTTTGCGCACCAACCGGTATCAGGCCCAAGTGAATGCCACTCAAACATTCGGGCCTAGTGATGGCCTTCTTGGAAGTGCCATCAGCCTTGCTGGTATGGACGACTTAACTGTCGCAGGCGAGGTGGGGCTGACCGCGTTTTCGAGTGTTCCTACAGGTGCGCTCGGTGATCGGCTGTCCTGGGGGTATGTCATCGGTGTTCAGGGGGCTTACACGCGTGTATTCGACATGCCCGTATCGCTTTATCCCTTCTTGAATTTTTCGCACGGGGTGAAGGGCACGGTTCCAGACAAAGACATCATCGACTCGTTTCGGGAAGATCGTAAGGCGATCTCTCTGGGAGTTGCCGCCACCTATGAATCCGAATGGGTGATCACGACGGAATACACGAACAAGTTCAGTCCGGGAAACCGTTATCGCTCAGATGACCGAGACTTCATTCGTCTTGGCATCACGCGAACTTTCTGATCCGTAAGTGGGGAGTATTGAAAATGTCTAAGAAGAATCTGTCTAACGCTTTGCTCGCTTTACTGATGTTCGGGGTGAGCGTGTCTGCCGGCGGTGCGTCGACCTTGGGCGATGGCTTGACCCCAACAGGTGCTGAGCAAGCTGGAAATGCAGAAGGGACGATCCCCGCATGGACCGGTGGCATCACTGAACCCGTTGCCGGCTGGAAAGAGGGGGAGCGGCTAATCGACCCCTTTTCCGGGGATAGGCCAACCTTCAGCATCACCAGTGAAAATGTCGATCAACACGGCGATCGGCTGACTCAAGGACAAAAAGCGTTGTTTGAGCGGTATCCTGGTTATCGTATGGATATCTATCCAACGCGACGCTCTTGCGCCCTGCCGCAACGGGTCTATGACGTGACAGAGCGCAATATGGGTCAGGCAGCGCTTGATCCGGAAACGGGCGACATGGTTGCTGGAGTGGGCGGAGTACCCTTTCCTCTGCCCAAGACCGGCGCGGAGGCGATGTGGAATCATCGACTTGGCTACTTTGGCGAAGCAGTTCGGTATTTTACATCGACGGTCGTGCCATATGGATCAGGGCAAATGGTGGTCTACGAGCGTGAAGAGGTGGTCCGCTCAATCTTCCATGATGAAGAGATGACCAGCTTTGAGGATTTAGAGGGCCTCAGCCTCAAATATTTCAATGAACTCCGAACACCGAAATTTCTCGCCGGTGAAATAACGCTCGTTCATGAGCCGCTCAATGCTCAGCGGCGGGCCTGGCAGTACAATCCGGGATCCCGGCGTGTGCGTCGCGCGCCAAGTGTGGCCTATGACAATCCGGTTGGTGGAGCCGATGGAACAATCACGCACGACCAGTGGTTCATGTTCAACGGAAGACTAGACCGGTATGACTGGAAACTCATAGGGAAGCAGGAACTCTATATTCCATATAACAACTATGCACTGGATCAGGATGATCTTGAGCTAGAGGATATTGTTGATGAGCATTATCCAAACCGCGACCTCATGCGGTATGAGCTTCACCGAGTCTGGAAGGTAGAAGCAACGCGCAAGGATGGTTTCCGTCACATCATGCCAAGACGTGTCTTCTATCTCGATGAAGATAGTTGGAGAATCATGGTCGCTGAGGCCTATGACAGCCGGGGCGATCTTTGGCGTGTGCAGGAACAGACGCTCATCAACGCGTACCAGATTCCCAGCTGCATGAGGGCTATGGAGGTTTTTTACGACCTGAACGCCAACAATTATGTGTTGGATGGAGTCTATGTGGGTCTGCCGCCGATCAACTACCGGGCCAATGAAAGTGGTGAGTTGGATTCAGACTTCTTTACGCCGGCAAGGCTGCGAAAACTGGGCCGTCGTTGAGGAGCGCCAGAGCAGTTGCGTTGTTTTCATTCCTTTGGTTCGCGTGCACTCCTCCCTCCAGTGCAGGCCCCTTCTCTAGGCGAGGTCAAGATTGACATTGCCTAGGGAAGGATTACCCCTTGCGGGGCGAACCAAGCTCTCCTTTGGGACAGGTGCCGTCGCGTTTGGTGTAAAAGACACCGCGTTTGGCTATTTCCTGCTGATTTACTATCAGCAGGTTCTAGGACTTGATGCGTCTCTCGCAGGCCTTGCTCTGGCCATTGCCATTGTTTTTGATGCTGTCACTGACTTGGGTGTCGGATATCTTTCCGATAATTGCAAAAGTCGGTGGGGGCGGCGCCATCCATTCATGTATCTGGCGATCTTGCCGACAGCGGTTGCGTTCTACTATTTATGGAACCCAGTTCTTGAGCTGAGCCAAATGGGGCTCTTTGTCTATCTCACCGTCATGGCCGTATTGGTGCGGACATGTTTGACGCTCTTCGAGATACCCAGCTCCGCACTCGGTGCTGAACTCTCCTACGACTATGATACCCGAACCAGTTTAATGTCTTTGCGCTATGCGCTGGGCTGGTGGGGCGGATTGATTTTGGTTTTCTGCGCCTATGCGTTTTTTCTGCGTCCAACTGAAGAAGATCCGGCCGGGACTCTCAACGCGGACGGGTATGAAATGTACGGGCTGGTTGGCGCGCTGGTAATGATGGTCGCGATGTTGGTGTCAGCGCTCGGGACTCACAGTCGGATCCCTCATTTGCCCAAAGCAACACGGGGTGACAATGAGGATGTAGACACTCTGCTGCGTCAGATCATCGGGTCTTTCAGGAACCGGTCTTTTTTTAGCGTTTTTGGTGCGCGTTTGCTGGGCGGCGTCGCGGCCGGTATGACCAGCAATCTGAGCATCTATTTCACGACCTTTTTCTGGGAGCTAACGTCTGATCAGATCAAGTATTTTGTGATGTTGAATTTGGGGGCGGTGACACTTGCTTCTCTCACCGTTACCCGTCTTTCGATTACCCACGGCAAAAAAAACACAGCGCTTTGGGTCGCTTTGTTTGCGATTGTCTTTGCACCGGTTCCGCTGGTTTTACGACTGATGGGACTCTTTCCCGAAAATGAAAGCCCGTTTCTGCTGCCTATCCTGTTTGCGCATGACTTTATTGAGGTGTTCGCTGCCGTTACTGCGTCTATTCTTATAGCCTCCATGCTCGCTGACATTGTCGAGGATGCTGAAGTGAAAACTGGCAGGCGGAATGAGGGGCTGTTCTTTGCCGCCAATGGCTTTGCCGCTAAACTTGTGTCCGGGGCGGGCATTCTCTTTGCCGGTATTGTCTTGTCACTCATCGACTTTCCCACGCAGGCCATACCGGGGTCTGTCCCAGCGGAAACATTGACACACCTGGCGCTTGCCTTCTTGCCGATTGTGTTGTTGCTTCGTCTGATGTCTTGGGGAGCCCTATGGTTCTACGACATCGACCGTGCAACACACGCGAGGAACCTTGAAGTCGTTAGCCTTGATCATGACGCCACAGGTACGAATGTGCCTCCTATGGGGAACTAATTCAGAAGTTTTCTGGCCCTGAAAAGGCCAAGAATTTCCCTGTTCCAGACATAGCAACATTGTTCACTAAACGATGCACAGCGGCCTGAAATTGGTGATCATGAGGGGTTGAGGTGCCGTTTTTCTCGGTGTCCCTGTATTTTTAGCGAATTGAGTAGAGACGAGTTTGCTTGAGGCAGCGCACACCACCACTTTGCGGTTTGTACTCATTTCGGCGCACATTCGCTTTTCGCTGTTTCGCAAGATCGCGGCGAGTAGTTCACGATAGAGTGCTCGCAGAACGGCATGCCATGTGATCGCTCAAGTAGGTGTTAGTGGCCCCATGTCGTGCTACAGCTGTATCGTGAACAGCCACATTGCTTTCTCCGCTTGCCACATGCGTTATCTGAGCGTGCCACACCCCTTTTGGGGCAGTGCCACACCTCAAAATTCCGGGTGCCGCACCTCGGCGATCTCAGGCGGATTTTTGGCTCATCAAGAGTTTCACCGATATTCCTAAGTTTACAGCCGTTTTTTCAGTTTTCGGTCATTTCTGTTTGAGACAATTGTATCGAAGTGCAACTTGCAGGATACGCATTTCGTCATGACGAAATACACACATTCGTCCGACGTTTCCGCTCCCCAGATAGTGGAGGAAAAACCTCAGGACTTGAACGCTGCGCGCCGGGCTCAAGAGCCCGGAAAGAAACTGTCGAATGCCGGGCGACCGACTAAGTTCGATAAGATTGCACTGCTACAACTGAAACTCGATAGAGGCCTCAAGCGCCGCCTGAAAACAAAAGCCACATCAGAAGCAATTGCATCGGGCCGACCTGTATCCATGTCTGAAGTGGTCCGCCGTTGCATCGAGGCCCAGATGGATTCTCAGGGTCCGTTGCCGGCAGCCCTGGAACCCTCCCTCGCGGAAGCCTCTTTTCAGCTTAGAACAGCTGGCAAGCTCCTGAACATGTTTCTTCGCGATTATTACAAAGATCAGATCAACGAAGATGATTTTGGCTCGATCCTGACTCCAACGGAGCTGGGTGAGCTGATCGACCTGATGAAGTCGCTGGCGACTGAATATCAGGACCTACTGCGAGAAATTCGTTCGCAGTAATGGCAGCGGCTGGATAGTCGTGCGGACTCAAGCTGTGGTTCGACTGCGGCCTACGAGACCCATACAACTCAATTCTGTGGCGTCTTGCGAAGGGGCGGAGTAGCACTCCGCCAGGGACACTTCGAACGACAACAGCCCTTGGTGAGGAAGCTCTGTGAGCTGCACAGCAATGGGATTCTAATGGGTATTTTCATTGCTGCCGCCCAATTCATCTCGCAAATTGTGAAACTAGACCGCCTTTTCAGAAGGGCTCGATCCAATGGAAAATCGGTCGAAACTTACACAGTTTCTTACACATATACACATTGTTCACGAAATTTCCCTAATAAAATCAAGTGGTTAGGTTAGGGCACAAAACACTTAAAATCTGTCGCCCGTAAGGGCTTCCCGGTTCAAGTCCGGGTGGGGCCACCAGGCGTTTGTATCATTCCAAAGAATTGGAGTGGTCGCGTCTTAATTTAACTCCTTTATGCAAGTTGGATCCCACTTCTTGGGTTCGCTGGCGGCCTGTTGCTGTGGTCTGCCGTCCTTCGTGAATTGCCAAGATTGCGACGAACAGGGTGAGGGACTGCACGAATTGTGTGCTCAAACAGGCCTGTTTCGATTCCACGCTTAGGAAAATCCGTACCGAGATTAACCGGCAAGCGGAGACCGTATTGGAGATGGTGGTGTGTAGATGCACCAACTCAATTCATTAGGTCTGGTTTAACAAGACTTCTTGGCTGCTGTTTGCCGCGGCGTTGAGTTTGTTCCTAGCGCGTTCGTCTGGGTGACAAATGCTCAGTTTAAGGAGCAGTTTCTGTAAGCTTAAGTTTTGCGTTATTATAGCCATTGTATCTATATCTATTTTTCTCATGAGGTTATGAGAAGCATTCATTTGATACATGCTGGTTAGTCTGGCTTCCTTAGTTTCACTCAGCGTGACTAAGGGGGGAGTCATGAGTATTTGGAGTAGTGTGGTCAGTCGTGTGCCCGGCCACAATTCGCTGGCAGTTTTTCGGCAGCCCCGCGAATGGCGGATGATGCGCTGATGCTGCAACATGTTACACCGCCAGTTCAGCCGACGCTTGAAAGTCTTTCGGGCAGGGAGCTCCCTTCCTGGTTTGACGATGCCAAGTTTGGGATCTTCATTCATTGGGGCGTGTTTGCCATTCCAGCTTACGGCGAACATTTCGGTGATATCAGCGCCATCTTTAAACATGACTATGACCGTGCCGTTGCGCGGTCTCCCTATTCTGAGTGGTATCAGAATTCCATTCGTGTGCCGGGGACAGCGTCTCATGCCTTCCATCAAGAGACGTATAAGGGCGCCCCTTACACTGATTTTAAAGAGCCCTTTGTTGAGGGTTTAAAAGAGTGGGATCCAGATGCCTGGGCGGAGACATTCAAGAATTCTGGTGCCCGCTATGTGGTGTTGGTGACTAAGCATCATGATGGGTTTTGTCTCTGGCCAAGCAACGTGCCTAATCCGCACCTGAATAACTGGTTCACCGAGCGCGATATTGTCGGAGAGCTGGCGGCGGCCGTCCGTCGGGCGGGGCTTCGGTTTGGTGTCTACTATTCAGGCGGAATTGATTGGAGCTTTAATAAGGATCCCATTCGCACGCTGGGCGACTTCGTGGGGTCTGTTCCTAAAGGTGAGTATGGGAACTATGCGACTGCGCAGGTCCGGGAACTGATCGACAAGTACTCGCCGTCGGTTCTTTGGAACGATATCGCGTGGCCAACTGATCTTGATGCGTTGTTCAGGCTTTTTGCCGACTATTACAACAAAGTGCCAGACGGCGTGGTCAACGACAGGTGGATGCACCGGTCTTGGTATATGAGAGCCTTGAGCACCGGACCGGGCAAGTGGGCGCTTGATGCACTTGCGAAGCGTGCTCTGGCAAAGTCCGAGAGCGGTCAGAAAGGCGTTGTGCCGCCTCGCGTCCCCCATAGCGATTTTCGAACACCTGAATACACCGTGTTTCCCGATATTCAGAAAAAGAAATGGGAGGCTACGCGCGGTATGAGCCACTCGTTTGGCTTCAACCGCAATGATACGCCGGACGATTATGAACCCGCTGAGGGTCTGCTCCATGGGTTTATTGATGCGGTTTCAAAGAACGGAAACCTGTTGCTCAATGTAGGGCCACGGGGCGTTGACGGCAGTATTCCAGCTGAGCAGACCCATCGGTTGAAGGTTTTTGGGGATTGGTTGTCGGTCAATGGACACGCCATTTATGGAACACGTCCGTGGTATCGGGCAGAAGCGAGGACCGCATGCGGTTTGGATGTTCGCTTCACGGTTTCGAATGACAAACTGAATGTCATCCTTCTAGGGACTCCTGCTGGGGGTGAAATCATCCTCAAGGATGTCGGTCTTGGTGGAAGTGGTGGGGTTGCCGCCGGTGGTGCTCCAGTATCTGTGGGACTTAGAGGTGCGGACAGTGTTTTGCACTTAGACCAGCCTCTCACGGGCGCGCCGGCACATGTCATGACTTTCAACCTGCCGGAAGAGAAAAAGCTCGGCAAGGAGGCGCAGTAGGAAGGGGCTTCGGTCGAAAAATCTAGGGTGGAGAGGCGTTTGCTCGCTTCTTTGTCAGAAAAATAAGGGGAGGAATTTGAATGTTCCGTAGTTGGAGTTCGATGAAGGGGAGGCTTCTGGCGGGTGCTAGTACGCTGCTTCTGGGTACAGCGCTGGTAACCTCAGGGGAGGCCAGGGAGTTTGTTTGGGGTGACCTGACAGTCGAAGTTGATAGTGCAATCAATGTTGGTTTGGGAGTTCGAACATCGAACCCAAATGCCCGGTATATCGCGGCGTCTTCTGGGGGAACGAACACAGGACTAGGTGCGGAGAATGTCGATGATGGAAACCAAAACTTCCGTCGCGGGGACATTTACTCAGCTTCAGCACGGGCAATCCACGACGTTGAGATGTCCTTTGGTGACTTCGGCGCCTTCACACGCTTCAGCTATTTCTATGATGCGGTTCAAAACGACGCTGACAGCACACGTCGTACGGATTTAAGCAGTGCAGCCCGACGACGGGCCGGACGCGGCATTGATGTTCTTGACGCCTATGTGTATGGCGATTTTGAAATAGCAGGTATGCCGATCTCGACCCGGCTCGGCAATCAGGCGATCAATTGGGGGGAAGGCTTGTTCCGCTCAGGTGGCATTGCGCAGACCAATGCAATTGATGTCATCAAGCTGGAGACGCCAGGTTCAGAAGTCCGCGAAGCTTTTCTTCCGTCGCCGATGGTGTGGGCAAATTTGGCTATCACGCCGGCATTGAGTCTTGAGGCCTATTATCAATTTCAGTGGCGTCAAAGCCGGCTTGTTCCAGTTGGGACCTTTCTATCAGGGGAAGATCTGTTTGGTCCCGGTGCGGAAGGGTTTTTCCTCGCCGGTGATCCCGGCGGGACGGGCCTTCCAGCCTCCACCTTGTTGGCGGCGGTAACAGGCGTGCCGAAGGTCGGAGACGAGCGCCCGAATGATCAAGGGCAATGGGGCGTTGCAGCTCGCTACTACGCAGAAGAGATTTCCTCGGAGTTTGGTGTCTACTACATCAACTACCATGCGAAGAGCCCCTATTTCGGGGGGCAGGCATCTCGTGTTGTGCTTGTACCGGCGTTTCCTCCTTTCATCCCGTTCCCGATTACAGCAGACGTGGGGGACAATTATTTCGCGTCTTTTCCTGAAGATATTGAGCTTTATGGCGCTTCGGCCAACTTCCCTGTTGGGGATGTATCGTTTGGTGTCGAAGCCAGTTTCCAGCCTGATTATCCTGTCCCGTTACAAAGTGGCATTACACAGGCCGCAGCAGCCGTTGCAGCAGCGGGCGGCGGCACCGCGCGCAGTCTCGGGTTTGCGCGGATGAATAGGGTCAATGCAATTGGCAATGCGCAAGTCTCGATAGGTCCAGGCATGCCGGTCGTAGGTGGTCTTGTCGAAGCGTTGGGCGTGGACACGATAGAGTTGGTCGGCGAAGTGGGAATGGTCGATTTCCAGGGACCACTGCCAGCAGGTACAACAGGAGACAACTTCTCCTGGGGGTACAATCTCAGTGCGAGTGCGGCGTTCAGTCGGGCCTTCGGGACCGATCTCACTCTTACACCGAGTATAGATTTCCGTCACGACGTCAACGGTCTCTCCATTGACAGAGGGGTGACGAGCAACTTCGTCGAACACAGACGCGGGATCACCATCGGTCTTGAGGCCGGATATGAGGCCGATCTAACAGCGAAGATTGCCTACACCAACAATATGGGCGGCAGCACGAACTCAACAAAGTCTGACCGCGACTACGTCACTTTGGCGATTAGCTATGCGTTCTGAGCATAGCTCACTGAAATATTCTGTTGGAGGGGTGGAGATATGTTGAAAAAAAGAAAGCTTTTGGGGAAGGCATTGGTGTCTTCTGTATCGCTCGCGATGCTGGCACTCGCAACACCGGTTTATGCTGCGTTAGGCGACGGACTTACACCTATAGGTGCTGAGGCAGCTGGGAATGCTGACGGGTCGATACCGCCTTGGACAGGAGGCATCACGGGCATGCCGGCCGGGTGGGAGCAGGGTGACCCGCGTCCAAACCCATATGCTGATGATCAGATCCTGTTCACGATCACCGCTGAAAATGCTGAGCAGTACAGAGACCGATTGACACCGGGGCAATTGGCATTGCTGAAGCAATATGCGGGATATCGGATGGATGTATATCCAACGCACCGCAGCTGTGCGTATCCACAGTCAATATATGACCGGACTGCGATGAACGCTTCAGAAGCGGCGATTGATGCAAACGGCTCGGTCACTGCTGGGCATGGCGGTGTGCTTTTCCCAGTGCCTACGAGCGGGTGGGAGGTGATCATGAACCACCGGACCGCCTATAGCGGCGTGGGCGGTCGGCACATGGTGACTACGGTGGTCAAGCAATCCGACGGTGGAAACAAAGTCTATCGTGGAGAGACGCAGGTTTACGTACCTATGTATGCACCGGAAACACAGTCTTTTGACGACACAAACGGATATATGACCAAATTCGTCTATACGTCAAAGTATCCGGTGAAAGCAGCCGGTACTGTAGGGCTTGTACACGAGTTCTTTGGTAAAACGCGGGAGAGCTGGGCGTATCTGCCGGGCCTTCGCCGGGTGAGGAAGGCGCCAACCATTGCTTATGACAATCCGGCAGCGGGCCAGGATGGATTGAGAACATTCGACCAAACAGCGATGTTCAATGGTGTCGGTGACCGCTACGACTGGGAACTGCTCGGGAAGCAGGAGCTCTATATCGGCTACAATGCCTGGAAGCTCCGGAATCCGAGCCTTTCAATCGACGACATTATGGATGACCAGTACGCGTCCCGGGATTTGACCCGGTATGAGCTACACCGTGTGTGGAATGTACAAGCCACATTGAAACCTGCTGTTCGAAACATCTTTGTCCGGCGCGACTTTTACGTTGATGAGGACAGCTGGAGAATTGTGCAAGCTGATCTCTACGACGCGCGTGGTGAGCTGTGGCGGGTGCAGGAGGCCCATTTGCTTGTCGCTGCAGAGTTGCCTGCATGTGTAGGGGTGGCTGGGTTCTACTATGATCTGAAGGCGCAACGATATATCGCGGACAGTCTCGTGATGGGGACCGATGAGAGCAACTATATGCTGGGAACAGAGATTGACGGTGCGCATTTCACACCGGCATATCTGAGGCGTAGCGGCAGACGCTGATTAACCTCGTGAACTTTTTAGAGGCCGGTTGCGGTGTGCGGCAACCGGCCTCTTTCTTTGATATGCTTTACGTGGGGCTAAATGCCGGCACTTCCGACAAGTTCGCTGCCGGACAGGCAGGTCAGTCGGCAGCTAAGCTCGGAAACTTGGTCTGGTTGCCAGCAAAGGGAACAATCTTGTGCATCTGGCGTATGGTGCTGATTTGCTCGCCCCATAAGCTTTCCCAATCCATGAGAATGAGTGGTTTTGTTGTGCGGCCATGGAACCATCCGTCGAGCGACAGCTGGATAAGCGATGCGAATCCCGCAGGGAAATAGAGGATGGAGATCAGGCTTGTGACTGCTATGAAGCAAGCTGAA
This sequence comes from Parvibaculaceae bacterium, assembly GCA_965248405.1. Taxonomy (GTDB): domain Bacteria; phylum Pseudomonadota; class Alphaproteobacteria; order Parvibaculales; family Parvibaculaceae; genus Mf105b01. The sequence goes on along the minus strand of OZ252104.1, from coordinate 1,967,817 downwards.
TAGTTTTGCCCGATCTGTGCAAGCTGGAACCCGGAGATGGCAACTTCATCCTCGCCGGTTTGCTCATATCCAGCGATGAGATGGATGACATCATGCAGTTGTAGAATGCGGCGGTTCATCCATTCTCCGGGCGACATGCCGGGCTCAGCCGGCCCGAACAAAGAGGTTGGGTCTAATACTTCGACATCGAAGTTGTTGTCAGTGATCAGCCGGTAGAAGGCTTGGCCGAGTGATCCCTCTGGCGTGTCCTTTAATCGCTCCAGTTCGACCGTCCTAGGAATAGGTGTCGATGTGATCTCCGCCATGCCTTCAAATGAGAGAAGTGTGCTCTCTATAGCTTCAACAAGCCGTGTGTCGAAACCTGCGCCGAGCCCTGCGACAGCCGTTGTAATTTGATATGGGTCGAGTGCTTTTCCGGGTGTGCTGATGAGGTCCCACAGAAGGCTTGGTATGCCGCCGGACAGATCTGCCTCGCTCAAGGTCTTTGTTGGCATAGGTGCGCAGGCGAGGGGTCGTGCTTCAACAGGATCAAGCTGAAGACATTCGCGAATGTCTGCGACGGTTTTTCCCAGGAAATCGTTCCAATCAAGGGTCATGAGATTGGGCAGACTGAATCCATCCCGCCAGCCGCAGGCGAGAGCGTCATAGACAGGCTTTGTTCCTTGCGGATCTGTGAATGCGGTGCGGCCAAACCACGCTGTCAACGCTAGGTAGCTGGCTTTATTAGGAAGTTGCCGGGCAATGAAGGCATGAAGCGACAGATCTCCTGACGGGGTTTTCGGATAGCTCAGCACGGAGCGAACGGGCTCACTTATGTGCCCTATATGTAATAGGAACCGCGCCAGTGCTTCATCGGGTTCTCTTTTACTTAGGCGGTGGTAAAATGCCGAAACGGCTGATGGGGAAGTCCCCCACGCGGCGCCGACGCTGCCCTCAGGATAACTCTCGGCAAGAGCGCTTTCTGTCAGGGGAGCATAGGTGATCTCTTCGGAGAGGCCATAAAACTGCGGACCTGTTTCTGCGTGACACTGTGTAAGCGCTGAATAGAGCTCTTCAATTTTGCCGGTTTGATCGATCGGTGCTTTGAAACAGGACTCAAAGCAGGCTCTGACTTCCTGATGGATCATCATCATCTCTCCATAGGCCATTATTTGCTGCAGAAGGCCCGACATTTTGATATGAATCAAATGAATGTTCCTCATCTTGATATGAGAAGAGTTGATGTATCGGGAAAGCCAATCCAAGCCGCTCAACCTCAATCTTCTTTGGTCGCTTAATCTTCTGCTTGCTGAGCGAAATGTGACAACGGCAGCCGAGAGGGCGGGGATTACCCAGTCGGCTATGAGTCATGCGCTCAAGCAGCTCCGAGCCTATTTTGATGATGAACTTCTTGTTAAGGGCGAGCGCGGTTTAGTCCTGACGCCTAAAGCTGAACAGATGTCGGGTCGTCTGCAGCAGGGATTGGAGGCGGTGGCGCAAGCCATTGAGGCCGAGCCGGAGTTCGTGCCTGAGGAGTCACATAAGCTCTTTACGATCGCAACTTCCGATTTTTTGTCAGCTGTGATCATGCCTGCGCTCTCAAGTTTGACTGAACAGAGGGCGCCGAATGTGCGGTTTCGATATGTTCCAATTCCAGAACATCTCGACCGGGCTCTTGAGACGGGGAGGGTAGACCTCGTTGTTGGGACCTCGATTGATAGTCGGCTGGTAAACCGTCACTGTCTGCTCAAGGATCAGTTTGTTTGCATTGTGCGACCAGATCATCCGGCCCTAAAAAGGCCTTTTACAAAAGCGCGCTACCTTGAAATGAAGCATCTCGATCTCACTGCCGAGCCTGGTGTAACCGCTTCGATCAAGAAGGGACTAGGAGCCCGTGCCAATGAACGTCAGGTGATAACAGAGTCGCCATTCACACTCTCCGCGCCCTTGGCTGTGTCGTTTTCCCATTTGGTGCTGACCGCACCTCGTTTATTGACCTACGGTTTCTCCGATGTGTATCCGGTGGGGGTGTTTAAACCGCCTTTCAAGATGCCTCTCTTAACGGTTGAAGCGGCCTGGCATCCGCGCATGGAGGATGATCCAACGCATTTGTGGTTGCGCAAGATTCTCATGGAGGTAGGGCAGTTTCTGCAGGTCACTGCCGACAGTATTGAGATATCAGATTAGTTTCTTAAGAGTCTGTGACTACTGCCAACTGCTCGTAAGGTGCATACAATCTGATTTGGCTCCCTGTTTTTGCCAAGGCCCAAGTAATGAACGGCAACCCGCTGGTTATTTCTCAGACTTTCGGTAACTCCAGGCGGATAGTGTGAGTACGAGTGCGGACATGACGAAGGCGAGGGTGACATTGCCCGTCCAGCCGGCCCAGTCATAAGCAATGGTGCCTGCCCAGCTGGCGACACCCCCGCCTAGGAACATCAGAACAATGTAGACGGTCATAAGGCGCGTTCTCACATCCGGGTTTTGACTGAGGAACGTCATGCGGCCGGTGATGTCGATGACCGGACCGACAAGGTTCATCAGGATCAGGGGAACGAGCAGTAGCCATATGTTGTGACCGAGGAAAAACAGGCAAGCCACGCCGACAAGTTGCACACTCGCCATGACGGTACGTGCTCTGTACGCACCGACCTTATCCGCCCACGCCCCCATCCGGGGCGTGGTGACGAGGTTCAGGGCTGAAATCGCGGCGAGGTATCCGACCGCATCAACGCCATACCCCATTTCAGGGCTGGTGAGGTGAAGTCCAAGTCCTAACCAGACGGCTAGAAATATGCCGAAACTCAATGCCTGAATGATGCCTGCGCGAATGATGTCGGGATGGGCTTTGATGATTGGAAGAATGGAAAGGATCAGGTCACGGTATGACTGTCCTACCTCTGCCTGTTTCTCGCGCTCTTCCATGATGAGCGGCAGGGCGATGGAGACGATCAGCATGAGGGTTGCGGCAACGAAGTACACTGTTCGCCAGCCAAAGTTCTCGCCGAGAAACCCGGCGCCAGCGCGTGCTAGCAAGATCCCGCCAATCACGCCTGCCGTTAAGATCGCGGTCGCATGGCCGAGCTCTGATGGGCTCACGCGTTTTGAGACATAGGCCGGCAGTAGGTAGGGCGCTATGGTGAAAAATCCGAGTATCGTCGACCCTGCGATAAACAGTCTGAAGTCCTGGACCAGCGCCATGGCGAGAATGCCGCAGAATTGCCCTGCGACGAAGATCGATGTCAGCCGTCTGTTGCTGACTCGATCGCCGAGCGGAAGCAGGAGAAAAATCCCTAGTGCGAGGGCGACCTGATTAAGTGCCGGCACCGCGCCGATCAGTGAGGCACTCACGCCAAAGTCTTCTGCTACCCGGGCAATGATGGGATGGATGTAGTAGGCATTGGCAGTCACGACAGCACTCGCCAATGCCAGCATGTAAAGCTTTGTCTTAGAGAGGTGTTTCGCGCCGGATGTACTCGCGTTCTGCGGTTTTGGCACAGCTTCTGACATGCTCAACCTTCTTGATGGTTACGCCGTTTAGCTGGGCAACGGGCGAGGGGGATAGCCCGATTGGGCGATGCCTATATATGTGCTTTCTGAAGGCGGATGCAAACTTCTCTCTATGTCGATTTAAGAGAAGCTGTCTGCAATTGAATTGAGTTGCTGTGCCAGTTCTGTGGCGCCTTTTTTTCCCAACGCGTCGTCCAGGCGTTCGTTGATCTCTTTGAACGGTTTTTCTGCGCGTTTGAGTGTTTTCTTTCCGGTATCCGTGAGTTCCAGCAACCAGGTCCGGGCGTCGGTCTCGCTGCGCCGGCGTTCGACGAGGTCAGCTTTCATTAGTCTGGTGACCATGGCTGTAATGGCGGACTCGTTCTGCTTAAGGCGCTGGGCAAGGTCCCTCTGTTTTACATGCTTGGAGGATGCAATCAGGTTCAGCACGGCCACTTGTGCCGTCGTAAGACCGGCAGCGCCCATCAAGGCGCTATCGGCTTCGGTTTTGAGGCGATGAGCTGCGATTTGCAGCAGGAAATAGAGGCGTTCTTTGTGTGCAGACATGGGGCGCACCATAAACTTCTTGTCAGCGTTACCCAACCTTTCTATAAAGTTTCACTAGTGAAGTAAATGGAGATTGGTATGGGTGCGATAGATGTTTGGGCTCAGATAACGACGCAACGTATGGCAGACCGTCCGTGGATGGAGACGCTGCTGCGATGGACGGGCAGGCCGGGAGATCGGTCAATCCCTGATGTTGCCAGTACACTTGCGGCGATGGATGCGGCTGATGTGGACATTATGTTTCTCTCGGCCTGGCAGGGACCGGAAGGGTCTTTGATCAGCAATGAAGAAGTGGCGCAGTCAATTGATGCCGCCCCGGATCGGTTCCGGGGCCTGGCGACTGTCGATATCAACAACCCCGTTGAAGCTGTTCGTGACATACGCCGGTGGGTTGATGGAGACCGGTTTGTCGGAGTGCGTCTGGTGCCATGGCTTTTGGATCTGCCACCTAACGACCGACGCTTTTATCCGATCTATGTTGCTTGTGTTGAAGCTGGCGTGCCCTTCTGTACTCAGATCGGCCATACAGGGCCGCTTTGCCGATCAGAACCTGGCCGTCTGATTCCTTACCTTGATGATGTCCTTCTGGACTTTCCGGATCTGAAAGTCATTGGCGGTCATGTCGGGTTCCCGTGGATTGATGAGGTCGTGTCTCTCAGTCTGAAATACCCGAATCTATATGTTGATACGTCTGCCTATTCGGTTCATCGCCTGCCGGAAGACTTTGTGAAATTTATGAAAGGCCCGGGACAGTCAAGGGTCATGTTCGGTACGAACTGGCCCATGCTCTCGCCCGCACGATGTCTCAAGCACCTTGATGCGCTCGACCTCACGGCAGAAGGCAAGGAATTGTTTCTTTCGGGCAATGCCCGCCGGGTGTTCGGTCTCAAGTGACGTGACGCGAGACCAGGAGACAAGTGTCAGGGGAGAGCGATCGGTCCTTGAGGGACGGATTTCCAGAATCCTGGGTCGTGGCCATACATGATGGTCGCTCCGCGTGTTTGCATCTCACGTAGGCGATGAAAGACCGCCATCATGGCTTCTTTGTCATGGGCAATACCCGGGAGCCGGAGTTTTTCTAAAGACTCTTTAAGATAACAAGCATCGCCGCAAAGGATGTACTCTCTTTTCACTGTTCTCACTCTCAGTGACTGATGCCCGGGTGTATGTCCGTATGTCGGAAGGCAAACGACAGACCCGTCGCCAAACAGGTCGTATTCTCCTGATAGAAGCTGACGGCGCTGGCCGATATCGAAGTCTTTCTTCAAGTAGGCGAGGTCGGTGTCGGGCAGGGCCATCGCGTGATCCCATTCGAGCTGCTGAACGAGCAGATCGGCATTCGGGATCTGTGCGTTGCCGCCGGCATGGTCATAATGCAGATGGGAATTGATGAGGTGCGTGATCTCGCTTGGATCAATATCCATTGTTTCGAGGCGGGAAGAAATTTCTTCGCCAGGTGAGAAATGAAATTCCGAGAACTTCAGTGCCTCTTCACCTGCGTAGCCGAGAGGATCGGTTTGGGTTTGAACATGCAGGCCACTATCGAAAAGGACTTTTCCTTTCGGATGGACAATCAGATAGGAGGGGATAGGAAGAGTGATCTTCCCCTTGTCTCCTTTGAGAATGAATGTTGCCGGAAGTGTGAGGTAGCCGCAAGTGAACGCATAGAGTTCGACAGGCATGACACCTCTTCCTCAGTCGCGCGCTAGATCTATGGCAACTGGCTCATTGATCTAAGACGCTTCCCGCCAAACAGCTTCTGCTGGCGCGGCTTCATCACTCTTCAGGGATGTATCAAACTTGTAGAGTGTTGAGCAGTAGGGACAGATGATTTCCGACTCTTCTCCCATGTCGAGAAAGACATGCGGATGATCGTTGGGCGGCGTCGCCCCCATACATTTGAACTCTTTTACGCCAATGCGAATTTCGCTTACGCCTGAATCATTACGAAATTTGGGGATATTCGTGCCGCTCGCCATGAGACCCACTCTTCTGCGGTGACGAAACGCCACCAGTGACAAAACTGGCCGTACCCTAGCCTCAGGGAGGGGCAAATTCCAGTCTTTTGGCTGTGTTTTTAGGCACTCGTTTCTTCACCGGACACCAAGTTTGTGCAGGTCGTTCGCATTTGCTGGCATGAGATGATCGGTTCCGCCTATAATTAAACAAAGGCATTCAGCCGGCCTCTGCAGCCGGTCACAATATTTGGGGAGGAGACTGGATGGCGGAGGAGGCCGACCAGCGCGGCGACGCGCTCAAACGTTCGACATTGTGGGCATTCTCATTACCCGCCGCCCCGATCGCTGCCTTAGGTCTTCCCTTGGCGGTTCATATTCCACCTTTCTATGCGAAAGTTATTGGCCTGGAGCTCGCGGTCGTTGGCAGCTTGTTCCTGATCATCCGCTTTTGGGATGTCTTCACCGATCCGGTTCTGGGTGTTCTGTCGGACCGGTTTGAGACCCGATGGGGCCGTCGGCGGCATTGGATTGCGATCTCAGTGCCCATCATCATGCTCTCAGTTTACATGGTCTTTCTGGTACCGTTTGAGACGGTCAGCCAGTACTACCTGCTGGGATGGATGGTGTTGCTCTATGTGGGGTGGACATTGCTTACCATCTCTCACATGTCCTGGGGGGCGGAACTAACGCCGTCTTACAATGAACGCTCTCGGGTCCATGGTGCCCGGGAAGTGGCCTTGATTGCGGGTATGGTTCTCGTCCTGCTGCTGCCAGTGATCATTGAGCAAACCGTGACAGAGAATTTGGATCGGGCCCGAGTGGGCGCGATGGGCCTTTTTGTCATTATCCTCTTACCCGTCACGGTTGGCATTGCGATCTGGCATGTAGGCGAGAAACCATCACCAAGACCGGAGCATGTGGGCTTCCGTGAAGCGGTCCGGGTCTTGTTTGCCAATCATCCGTTACGGGTGGTGCTGCTCTGCGATTTGCTGGCGGGGATTGGCGGCGGCCTGGTTGCCAGTCTCTTCCTGTTCCTGGCAGAGGACGCGCTCAAGTTGACGGCTTATTCCGGTATCCTCTTGCTTTGTTATTTCACGGCAGGGGTGGTGTGCATTCCAATCTGGATCAAGATCTCAGAGAGGTTTGGAAAACACAAAGCCACTGCTTTCTCCGCGATCTTCAGTGGCTCTACAGTGCCGTTGATCCTCCTTATCCCTGAGAGCAGCCCACTGATTGCACTCCTGTGTTGGGTGATATTTGGTCTCAATATGGCGGCAGCACCGTTCCTTTATCGCTCAATTATGGCGGATGTTGCGGACCATGATGCGATTGAGTCCGGTCAACAGAGGACCGGGCTCTTTTATTCTCTTCTCACTATGACCAGTAAGGTCGGGGCAGCCTTCGCGATCTTTATCGGGTATGTGGCTCTCGACTATATCGGGTTTCAAGCTGGGGGAGAGAATAGTGACGACGTGCTGTGGCAATTGCGTTTGATTTATGTGCTCCCTGCGGTTCTGGTGAGTTTTGTCGGCGCTTACATCATCTGGTATTTTCCTTTGGACGAAGCGACCCAGATGAAAAACCGCGCGACGTTGGAACAGCGGGCCCTTGATGCGGCAGCTGCAGCCATTATTGACCGCACCGGTGAACCTTCCGATGCTCAATCCTCTGGGCCTCAGCCGTCTGGCGTTGGCGGCAACTAGGGAAAGAGCATGACGGTTTTTTCGAATGGTGGAATTGATATTGCCTATGATGATGTAGGTGAGGGTGATCCAATTCTATTGCTGCATGGCTTTGCTTCAACGCGGACAGACAATTGGTCCCGCACCGGCTGGTATGGAACCCTGGAAAAAACGGGCCGCCGTGTCATCGCGATGGATTGGCGGGGACATGGGGAGAGTGCAGCCAGCCATTCGTCAGAAGACTACTCGACGGATCTCCTGCTCGGTGATGTGCGAGCGCTGCTTGACCATTTAGCTATCGATAAACTTGATGTCTTCGGGTTTTCGATGGGGGCGGGGTTGGCTTTGCAGTTGGCACTGCAGGAAGGCAAGCGGATTGACCATCTCGTGCTCGCAGGTATTGGCGGCAAAATGCTTGACCCAGGCCGGGGGGCTCGTTTCTCAGAGAATATTTTCGAGGCGGCATCGGCTGATGAGATTTCAGACCCTACCGCCAGAGGCTTTCGGCTCTATGCCGATCAGCTCGGGCAGGACTTAAAGGCGCTGGCGGCTTGTGCAGGTGCCGACAGGGCGTCGCCACAAAAAGATGATTTGTTCGCCGTGCGGGCAAATACTCTGGTTGTGGCAGGTCAAAGAGACGACCTGGCAGGCGATCCGCTTGCGCTGGCGGAGGCGATCCCGGGCGCCAAGGGTGAACTCATTCCAGGGGCGGATCATATGTACCTGCTCACTAACGGCGCTTTCAAAGGCACGGTGATTGATTTTCTCACTGGCTGGCTCTAGCACCGATACAACAAAATCCTATTTATCTAACTGACTTTATTGGAGGAACGCTTTCTCATGGCACATGACAGGATACCGACGTGGCGACTTGCCGTTTTCGCCGGGCCCGCCGTACCTATGGCTGCTATGGGATTGCCGATCTCTGTTTATCTTCCGCAGTTCTATGCGGAGCAGATGGGACTTGGGCTGGCTGCGGTCGGAACGGTCTTCATGATCGCGCGGCTCTGGGACGTGGTAACAGACCCAATGATGGGGGTTATCTCAGACAGGTTCCCATCTCGCTGGGGGCGACGGCGGCATTGGATCGTTGCGGCCGTTCCTATCATGATGTTGTCCGCCGTGATGGTCTATATGCCTGTTGCGCCGGTCACTGAGTATTATCTTTTCGGCTGGATGTTCGTTCTCTATATCGGCTTCACAATGGCTCAACTGAACCATATGGCGTGGGGGGCCGAGCTGCATGAAAATTATGACGAGCGTTCCCGTATCATGGGCTTTCTTCAGGGATCCGCGATCTTTGGCGTGCCTATCGTCTTGCTGATACCCGTGTTGATCGAGCAGTTTGGGACGGAAGATGTAGCTGCAGACCGCGTTGCGGCGATGGGCTGGTTCGTCGTTATTCTGCTGCCGATCACCGTGGCCGCTGCAGCGTGGAAGGTGCCTGAGTTCAAGGAGCTTTCAAAAGAGCAGGAATTGCCTCTTCGGGAAGCTGTACGTCCACTCCTCTATAATCGTCCGCTGCAACGCGTCATCGCGTCGGACTTCCTTACCGGTTTCTCTGGTGCGGCGCTTGGCTCTATGTTCTTGTTCCAGGTGACATATGTGTTGCAGATAGATGTGCCGAGCATCTTATTGTTGATTTATTTCTTCGCCGGCGTTGGGTTTGTACCACTGGTGGTAAAACTCAGCTATCGATTGGGCAAGCATCAGGCATTGATTGCCGCCGCACTTTTTAACGCGGTTATGGTCCCGTCAATCTTCTTGATCCCGCCAGGGAATTTTTATGTAGCGGCGTTTATATTTATGATTCTGGGTGTCAATGTCGGCAGCACGACCCTGCTTTTCCGCTCGATAATCGCGGATGTGGCTGATGTTGATGAACTGGAAACAGGACATCGTCGTACCGGATTGTTTTATGCCTTGACCACGCTGACGTCCAAAACGGGTGGAGCGATTGCGGTCGGTGTCGTCTTCTGGACACTGAGTCTCATCGGTTTTGTGCCGGGTGAAGAAAACACGGACGGTGCCATCCTTGGCCTATCCATTGTTTTTGTCGCGGTGCCGGTGATCTGCTATTTGGGCGTCGTCGTCATCATGTGGGGCTTCCCGCTGGACAAGAACATGCAGGAGGATGTGCGCCGCCAATTGGCGGAACGGGCGAAGAACAGCGATGCAGCGGTAGCCTCAGACTAGCGACAGCCGCATCCGCCGAGCGCGATTGTGCCCTCGGGGTTGTAAGCAGCACCTACTGACCGGGCGGAGTTTTCAGCCGTTTCAGCAAAGCCCGCTTTCGCAGCGTCCTGCATTCGCTTGTCGGTCATAAAGTCGATGGCGGTCATCGCAAGTGATTTCGCGCCGTCGATGCAGGCCTTGTCCCCCATCTCGCTGCCCGCCCAACGGGCAAACTCCGGATTGTGGATGACCACGCTGGGGGGGGCAGACGCAATCATTGGATGAATTGAAGGCACCCGATGGCTCACATTTCCCATATCGGTGCTGCCCGCTGAGCCAGAGGGCATTTTCTCAAGAGGGAAGAAGTCCCGCCCCAGTGATCTGGCATTGGCTTTATAGGCTTCGGCAATCGGCCAGCTCGTTTTCATGTCCAGATAATCCGCCTTCGCCCACCTAATGTCGGCAGTGCAGCCTGTGGCGAGGGCACCGGCTTCAAAACAGGCTTGCACCCGCGCTTTCAATGCTTTCAGAGAGATCGCTTCTGCAGCGCGGACATAGAAGACGCCGCTGGCGCGATCAGGCACGATATTGGGCGCCACACCACCTTCATTGATGATGCCGTGGATGCGTTCTGTTGGTTTGATATGCTGTCTCAGTTGAGCGATGGATTGATAGGCCGTAATCAGCGCATCAAGAGCGTTGACCCCTGCGTGAGGCATGGCGGAAGCGTGGGCGCTTTTGCCTGAATAGATGACTTCGACCTCGGAAACACATATGCAGGGCATGGTCGCGAGATCAACACCGGCGGGGTGTACCATCATGGCGGCATCAAGCCCATCGAAGGCACCTTCCTGTGCCATCAGTTCCTTGCCACCGCCTTGTTCCTCAGCGGGTGTGCCGAGGTACCGCACACGGCCGGGAAGGGTGCCGTTAAGTTTGGCGAGCGCCAGGCTCGCGCCAAGGCCCGTGGTGGCGATGATGTTGTGACCGCAGGCATGGCCGATGCCGGGGAGGGCATCATATTCCGACAGAATGCCTACTGTAGGACCTTTGTCACCAAACTCGGTCGCATATGCGGTCTCAAGACCATAGGCCTCCCGTGTGACGGACAGCCCTTCTTTTTCCACGCGGTCTGACAGAAGTGCCGCCGCTTTGTGCTCATGGAAAGCCAGTTCGGGGTTTGCATGAATTTCATGGGAGATTGAGATGAGTTCGTCACTCATGGCATCAATCGCATCACAAGCCTGGCGTTTCAGGGCAGCGGTATCCGTCATTTTGTTCCCCGTGAATTGGTCAGCCATATTATACACTGTTGAGGACGGGGCTCTATGTGTTTGACGGTGCGGAGGGATTCTTGGGTTTTTTTCAATCAGGTAACGTGAGATTGGCATACCGGGTCGAAGGTACTGGCGACCCGATCGTCCTGGTCCATGGATTTGCCTCAACGCATGCGGTCAATTGGGTTGAGCCGGGATGGGTTGAGGCGCTCGTGAATGCTGGCCATCAGGTCCTCATGTTTGACCTGCGAGGTCATGGGGAGAGTGATGATCTGTTCAATGTCTCCGATTATGACCGCGGGCTGATGGCAGCGGATATCCTGGCCCTTCTTGATCATCTGGAGATCGCCCAGGCTGATATTATGGGATATTCGCTGGGCGCGATGTTGAGCCTCCGATTTGCCATGGAGTATCCCGACCGGTGTCGATCGGTCATTCTGGCGGGCGTTGGCGATAGACTGTTTGCACCCTCCGGGCAGATAGAGCCGGTGGTTGAGGCATTGCTAGCTGACAGTTTGCACGACGCCAAGACGCCGGTTGGGCGCGCCTTCAGGGCGTTCGCCGATAAGAATGGGCAAGACAGAGAAGCGCTTGCCGCCTGCTATCAGGTACCTCGCGACAAGCTAACGGATGAGATCCTGGCGCGCGTGGAGATGCCTGTTCTTGTCGTCGCCGGTGAGCGGGATGAGATTGCCGGTTCGGTGGAACGGCTTGCGGCGCCCTTTCCGAAAGGGGAGGCGGCGACCATTCCCAGGCGCGACCATATGAGAACTGTTGGTGACCCGGGATACAAACAAGCGGTGCTTGAATTTCTGCAGAGGGCCTGAGCAATAGGCCCTCCGCGTGTGTCTTACCTTGCGGAGAGGGGCGCGAAATTGAGATGCATGCCTGCGTCTGTGATCAGTGTTTCGCCAGTGATGTGATCTGACCCTTCGCCAGCGAAAAAGCAGACGGTTGCCGCAATGTCCTCTGGGGTGCCGGCCCTTTTGAGGGGCATGGTATTTTCCTGATTTTCAACGATCTTCTGGAATGTTGCCTCGCCGAACTTGTCTCGGAACCAGCGGGTGCCGATGAAGCCGGGACAGACAGCATTTACACGGATTTCCGGCGCAAGCGCGCGTGCAAGCGAGAGTGTCATTGTGTTCATCGCGCCCTTGGACGCCGCATAGGCGACCGACGAGCCGATGCCTGTCACGCCAGCGATGGACGATACGTTGACGACAGAGCCTTCTCCCTGTTCCTTCATGTAAGGTTTGCACGCCCGGATCATCTGGTAGGCGCCGATGACGTTCACGCCGTAGATGCGGTGAAAATCTTCTGCCTGCAATGCGTCGAGATCGTCATGGTCTGCAAACTGGGTCGTGCCTGCATTGTTCACGAGAATGTCGACACGACCCCATTTGTCGATGGTCGTCTGCACGATCTTCTTGCATGCTGCGTCGTCGGAGACGTCGCCTTGCGCCAGGGTGGCTTCTCCGCCAGCAGCTTCGATCTCCGCAACAACGGCTTTCGCTTCTTCTTCTGATTTTGTGTAGTTGATCGCTACCTTTGTGCCGGAGGCAGCGAGGCGGCTGGCTGTCGCGGCCCCCAAACCTGCCGCAGACCCGGTGACAATGGCTACTGCGCCGTCGAGTTTCATGATGTACCTCCCCAAAAGTGTAGTGTTTTGTGGGAAGTCTAACGCTGTGGGGCGCGAGTGTCGCGGATGGAATCAATCACTCTCAGAGAGCTTTGGGGAGCTTTTCACCAAGTCCTGCAGACGGTCTTCCATCAGCTGCTCCTGCTTCAGTGACGGGTCCAGACGAATACACACATGATCGTTGCTATGGCGTACTGTGATACCTCTTGCGAACCCGATCCCAGGCACATCCAATGCCACAGGGACGTTGAGGGCAGGGAGTGGGAGGACATCCACAAGCGCGCTGGTTGCCGACATCTGATTGATCCAACATTCGGCATCGACGCCGGGATACACAATCCGGCCTGAAATGGCAGTTGCGATACGGCGTCTTCGCCGTCGTTCATTTTTGGTAGGAGAGGTCACGTCTTGCCCGGGTGTTGTCATGCGGCGCTAGGCTAATCTTTGGAGAGTTGAAAAAAAGTTGAACAACTTGGCGGTAATGAAAACAAAGGCTAAGTTGACACAAACCGGCATGTGTCATGCCACAACAACACTGAACCAACGGGACGGGCATGTCGGATAAGTATCAATTGCTGGGCGCTGAAATCTCCTATTTCACGGGGAAGGTTCGCTCTTATTTGCGCTACAAAGACATTCCGTTTGATGAAGTCGTCGCCGATAGAGATGTCTATCTGAAGGTAATTCTGCCGCGGACGGGGGTGGCAATGATGCCGGTGCTCATCTCACCGGATGACATTGCGGTTCAGGACACGAGCGACATTATCGATTTTCTGGAAGAGCGCTTTCCCGATCCCACTGTTTACCCGTCGACTCCCCGGCAGGGGACGATAGCCCGTCTCTTTGAACTTTATGGCGATGAATGGATGAAGATCCCGGCGATGCACTATCGTTGGAACCACAACGCAGAAGCCATGTATCTGGAGTTCGGCAAGGTTTCGCAGCCCGGTTTAAGTGAAGCGGAACAGATCGAGGTCGGCAAAGAGACATGCAAGCCGTTTAAAGGGGCTCTCCCGATGCTTGGTGTGACGCCTGCAACGGAGAAGGCGGTTGAGGCATCTTACGAGCAGTTGTTGCGGGACCTGGACGTGCATTTTTCCGCTCATCCGTATCTTTTGGGGAGCCGCCCGAGCATTGGCGATTTTGGGATGATTGGGCCGCTTTACGCGCATCAGTATCGTGACCCGGCGTCGGGCGAGATTATGAAGCGCATAGCGCCCCATGTTGCGAAATGGGTTGAGCGCATGATGGACCCGGAACCGAAGGCCGGGGATTTCCTCGCGAACGATGAAGTCCCCGAAACGCTTTATCCGGTTCTCCGGCGTGTCTTTGAGGAACAATTCCCTCCATTGCAGGAAATGGTCTCGGCGTTTGGTGACTGGATCGATCAGAATCCGGGTGAGGCAGTTCCACGAGCGATCGGAAAACAGAGCTTTGTGCTGAAAGAAGGTGATGGAACCCCGGTGACGGGGGAGCGGGGCATGTTCCCCTTTGAACAATGGATGCTGCAGCGTGTTCTCGATTTTTACCAAGCTCTGACCGGGCCGGAGCGCCAAAGTGTCGACACATTGCTTGACGAAGTTGGGGGTAGGGAAGCAATGCAGTTCGACCTGCGCCACCGTGTGGCGCGGGTGAAGAATCAATTGGTTGTGGAGGCTTAAAATATGGGCAAGCGTTATCTTGTGTCTGCTGGTTTTGCCGGCGTTGTCCTGTGGACCTCAGCGGCTGGGGCTGCGCATTACACCAGCTCCTATTCAGATCTTGATCTGGGCAAATGTGCGCTTGTGGAAGAGGAGTCGGAGATTGGGTTTGTTCAGGTCAAGTGTGCCGGACAGCATGGCTATGATGTCTATGCCACAGAGGGTGACCTCCGCCTTTATCTGGCCTACCGCAAGCCGGGTGATCCGCTGATCATTGAAGAGGAGCCTGTTGAACCTGAAGAAACGTCAGAGCTGACGTCAGGTGATATGGACTCTGCAGTGGAAGAAACAGAAGCAGCTGCCGAAGTGGAAGAGATGCTTGAGCCGGTGGATGTGTTTGTGCCCGTTGGCGTGCGTCCCATTGGCCAGACCATTCCGCCTTTCAACAGTCTGGGGCCGAAGCTTGAATGGCGGGCTTCGCAAGGCGCGAGCGCGAAGCCGTTTGCCACGATTGTCCGATATACCTATCAACGGGCGAGCGATGACGGGACCTACTCCAATGGCCAGGTGCTGGTTGTCTCCCGCTTCCGTGAGGGGACAAGCTGTCATGTTGCCTATATCGATGCACTGGCCAATGCCAATGCCAATGTCATGGCACGGGAAGTCGCAGACAAATACGCCACCGGAGGTTCCTGCCCCGATGGCGCTGTGCCCGTGTTGGGCCGTGGTGGCGATGAGTTTCGCTTTTAACCCGATTGATGGGTTGAGAGGAACTCATTGATGGTTTCTTCGAAGTCAATGGCATCGGAGAGACCACGCATGCGCCCGGCCGTGAGGCCCCCATCGACGGCGATGATCTGACCGGTTACAAAGCTCGAGGCGTCGGACGCAAGGAAGAGGGCCATCTCTGCAATGTCATTGGGCACGCCGGAGCGGGCGACAGGCTGAAGCTTTGCAAGCCGCGGCTTCATGAATTCAGCAAATTCGTCCGCCGCGTTGGCACCCAACTCCAGAGCGTTGGCGAAGATGGGCGTTGCGATTCCGCCGGGACAGATGGCATTCGATCGGATGTTGAACTCACCCAGTTCCAGAGCGGCTGTTTTTGCAAGGTGCGCGACGGCAGCTTTACAGGCGGAATAGACCTGGGGACAAAATCCGGCCTGAAGGCCTGCCACGCTTGCGGTCGAAATGATGGAGCCCGAGCCCTGTTTCTTCATCACAGGGACGGCATATTTGTAACCGAGGAATACGCCTTTCAGCAGTACGCCGACTGACGTATCGAACCCGTCCATGTCTATTTCGTCCAGCTGGCCGCCGACGCCGCCAAAGCCCGCATTGTTGAAGATACAGTCTACGCGTCCGAACTTGTCGACTGTGTGATCGACGAGGTTTTTGACGTCCGTCTCCTGTGACACGTCGGTCTGACAGTAGGAGAAATTATCTCCCAGTGTGAGTGTCATTTCCTCGCCGCGATGTTCCTGCACGTCGCCGACGACGACTTTGGCACCCTCGGCCAGGAACAGATCAACCGTTCCGCGCCCAATGCCGCTCGTGCCGCCGGTGATAATAGCGACCTTGTCTTTCAAACGTTCTCCCATGATTTTGTCTTTCTTTGTTATTTGCCTTTGAAAACTGGTTTTCTCTTTTCCATGAATGCGGCGCGGCCTTCTGCATAATCTTCGCTGCCAAAGCATTCCGCGATGAGCTGGAGACAGGCTGTTCGATCAAAGCTGTCTGCCTCGCGCACGAGTTCATCGATGATTTTCTTCTCATTGCGTACGGTAAGCGGTGCATTGTCATCGATCTGCTCGCACGTCGCGCGGGTGAACGTTTCGAGCTCCCCTTTTTTCAGAATGCGATTGATCAAACCCATTTGCAGGGCTTCGTCATGGCTGAAACGACGGGCCGTGAAAAAGATTTCTTTCGCTGAAGAAGGGCCAACCACATCCACCAACCGTTTTGTTGAGACGAGAGGGTAGGCGAGACCCAGCTTCCCGGCCGGAATGCCGAAGGTGGACCCTTCCGCTGCGAAACGCAGGTCGCAGGCGAGCGCAATGCCCAAACCACCTCCAATGCAATAGCCATCAATCATGGCGATGGTCGGCCGGGACGAGCGGGCGATCCGGTCAAAGGCGATGGTGGATGTATCCTCATAGTTTTGAACACTCTCAGGATTTGAGCGCGCCTGTTCAAACTGAGAGATATCGGCACCGGCGACAAAGGCTTTTTCGCCAGCACCTGTGAGCACGATTGAAAGGATTTCGGGATCCGCTTCAAACTCGTCCAGGATGTCGGGTACGGCCTGCCACATGTCCAGGCTGACCGAGTTGTGCTTTTCCGGGTTGTTGAAAATCATCCATCCGATGGCGCCTTCTTTGCGGGCGATCATTTTATCTGTTGGTGATGGCATTGGGCTGTTGTCCTAGTCCTTAATCAGCGTTCAGGAAATCCAGCATTGCGGGTACAGCCGCTTTGTCCTGGATCATGAAGAGATGGCCGCCGTTAAACATGGCAAGCTCGGCATTTGGAATTCGGGCGGCCAGTTTCTCCTGAGTGGCGGGAAGGGCAATGCCGTCAAAGACACCACCGCAGATGAGGGTTGGGTGTTCAATATCTGGCAATCGCTCCCAGGTGTCGTGATGTTTGCGGGCCTCCAGCTGTCGGCGTGTGCCCATGGCGCGTCCGGGTTCACCCTCAAAAGGGTCTGTTGCGGCGAACTGGACAAAGAAATCATATTCTTTTGGATTGGCGGCCGCCCAAGCGTCATCCCGCCGTGTATCGGATATGGGAATCATGAATTTCGCCCGTTCGACGGCGTCCATGTCCTGAACCTCATGGAGTGGGTAGGAAGCGCCGCCCGCGCCACCGGGTGATGTACAGGCGAGCACCAGACGGTTAATGCGATCCGGGTGTCTCAATGCGAGTTCCTGGGCGACCATGCCGCCAAACGACACCCCGATGACATGCGGTTTCTGCCAACCCAGTTCGTCCAGAAGGGCAGCCGCATCATCGGCATAATCGGCCATCGTATAGGGTTGGTCAGGCTTTTCGGTTTGGCCAAGGCCGCGCTGATCGTAGGCAAGTGTCTCAAATTGCGACGGCGCAGGGCCATCCAGGAAATTAGGTGTGTTTCTCAGATCAGAACCGGTGCCGCTTATGAAAAGAAGAGGGTGACCCGATCCTTTGATTTCATAATAAATTTTCAACCTCGCGGTTTGAACATGGGGCATTGACGACTCACATTTGAACAGTTCTGAATTGCAATGTTTGAAGCCTAGCAATTGGTTCTCTGCCCGTCACCCGAAGGCTGGGATAATGGCGGAGAAGCTGGAAAAACACTGTTGAACTCGCTGGTAGATGCGCCTATGTGCTACGCTAGCTGGAAACGCAGTCCAGGAGTGTTAGACCTGGAGGAGGAGGACCGATGTCCAAACCCATTGAGAACGTGAAACTGGTTGATCCTGTCTGGGATCGGATGCGCACCGAAGCGCGCGATATGGCAGCGGCTGAGCCGGTCCTTGCGAGTTTCATTTTCGCGACTGTGTTGAATCATGATGCTCTGCCGGAAGTGTTGAGCTTCCATCTCGCACGGAAGCTTGCGAATGCAGAAGTGAGCGCGATGGTGCTTCGCGAAGTATTTGAAGACGCCTATGAGGCGGATCCATCGATCATCGAAGCGTTTCGTGCGGATACGGTTGCCGTGTTTGACCGAGACCCAGCCTGTGACTCCTATCTTCAGCCTCTTTTGTTCTTCAAGGGCTTCAACAGTCTGCAAGCGCACCGGATTGCGCACTGGCTGTGGAGCCAGGATCGCAAGCCGATGGCGCTGTTTATTCAAAGCCGCGTTTCTGAACTCTTCGCTGTCGACATCCATCCTGCCGCGAAGTTCGGCAAGGCCATCATGATGGATCACGCGACCGGAGTCGTAATTGGGGAGACCGCCGTCATCGGCGACGATGTCTCCATGTTGCATGGTGTCAATCTGGGTGGGACTGGCAAGGAAACCGGTGATCGCCATCCGAAAGTTGGCCGTGGCGTTCTTCTTGGTGCGGACTGCAAGATCCTGGGCAATCTCACGATTGGGGATTGCGCGCGGGTTGGGGCCGGAAGCGTGGTGCTTGCAGACGTGCCTGCCAATTGCACCGTTGCAGGTGTCCCTGCGAAAGTGGTTGGGTGTGCAGGCTGTGATGAGCCTTCACGAGCCATGAACCAAATCATCGAAGAAGATGGCAAGGACGGCGGCGGCATCTGACGGATTGTGGACCGAGCGTTAAGGGAGCCGGTCCTTCATCGCATAAAACAACATGCCTGCGACGAGGCCTGGATAACGTAGCAGCGTTCCGCCGGGAAACTTTGTCGCCTTAATATCCGCCAGCAGATTGAACCGTTCGGGTGAGCATTTGCCTTCCGCTTCTGCGGCGACGGCTTCAGCGAGGAGCTTCCCGCCGAGCGTCGCCACATTGATGCCTTGTCCCGAATATCCGTGGCCGAAAAAGCGATTGGGGCCAACGCGTCCGAATTGCGGCATCCGCTTTAATGTGATGGCCAATGTTCCGCCCCAGGCATAGTCGATCCGCTTGTCTTCCAGCTGTGGAAACACGCGCAACATGGGCTTGCTGACAAAGGCAGCAATGTCTTTGGGGAAAGTGCTGGAATAGTTCTCGCCACCGCCGAAGAGTAGGCGTCCATCGGCGGAGAGGCGATAATAGTCGATCACGAATTTGGTGTCGGCGATGGCCACGTTGTCGCGAATAAGCGCTTTGGCTCCGTCCTCACCCAACGGCTCAGTAGCAATGATGAAGTTGTTGATCGGCATGATGTAGCCGTTCACCTTCCGCTCGAGTCCACCCAAATATCCATTGCAGGCGAGGATCACCTGATTGGCGGTGATCGTTCCACCGTCCGTGGTCACAATCGACGGTGTTCCGTCAGAGATGCTTGTTACCCGTGAGCGTTCAAAGATTTTGGCGCCCAGGCTCATCGCCCCGCGGGCGAGTCCCAGGGCATAGTTCAGCGGGTGCAGGTGTGCGGCTTCTTCATCCAGGACGCCTCCCCAATAGCGGTCGGTGGCGACCATGTCCCCGATTTCATCCTTTTCGACGATGCGCAGTTTGTCGTAGCCATAGTGCTCGGCCATATGGTCCGCTTCTTCGCGCAGCCAGGACATGTCGCCCTTTTTCCAGGCAGTGTGCATGATGCCTGGAGTGAGGTCGCAATCGATATTGAAACGCTCAATGAGGGATTTAGCTGTGGCGATGGAGTCCTCTGCGAGTGCCCATAGGGCGCGGCCTTGATCGCGGCCCAGCATTTCTTCCAACTCCGGCTGGCTCTTTCTTAGGGTCGTGCCCAATTGACCGCCATTGCGTCCCGATGCGCCCCAGCCGATCTGCGCGGCCTCAAGAACGACCACCTTGTATCCGCGATCTGCAAGATGGATGGCGGCTGAGAGGCCGGTATAGCCCGCTCCCACAATGCAGACGTCGCAGGTCATGTCCTGATCAAGGGCACCAACGGACGGTGCGTCCTTGGCGGTCGCCGCGTAGTAGGAGGGCGGGTGGTCCGTGCCTGCAAATGCGTCGCGTGTCATGCAGCCATCATAGGCCCGCGAACAGACGTCGCGCCAGATATTGGGAACGTATCAGCTTATGATTTTAAACGTGCGGACGCTGACCTTGTCGGAGAAGGTTTCATTGAGATCCTGTGCGGCTTCCCAAGGGGCCTGGTCTGCGGTTTCGGCCAAATGTTCTTTGCTTTCCCACTCGGTCAGAAAGACGACGGCATCTTCGTCTTCGTTTGCATAGATGTGCACGCTCAGGAAACCGTTGGGCGGCGAGCGGTCCAGTTCCCGTTCTTTGTAGGCGACGGTTTGCGCGATCACCGTGTCGACGGAACTGGTTTCGTAGGTGATCATGTGGGCAATAGCCATTTGGGTGCTCTCCGAAAGGTTCGTTGGTGCCGTCTTAGCAGCGCTGCCGTTTTACTCAAAGCGCTTTTGGTCTTGTTAAGGCCCTGCTCCTTCTTCCACTATGCAGGCAAACAAAAACAGGGAGAAGAAGTATGGGACGTCTTGACGGGAAGGTAGCGATTGTCACCGGTGCCGCAAAAGGCATTGGAGCTGCTGCATCAGGCCTGTTGGCTGAAGAGGGGGCTTCGGTGCTTTGTACGGACATTGATGTGGCTGCAGGGGAAGCTGTTGCCGACGCTATCCAGAATAATGGGGGCAGGGCCGCCTTTGTTGCGCACAATGTGACCGATGAAGCTGAGTGGGAGAAAGTTGTTGCTCATGCGGTCGAGAATTTCGGCCAGCTGGACATTCTGGTGAACAATGCCGGGATTGCCCCTCCCGGTGCTGCCATTGAAGATCTTGAACTCGCTTCCTGGCGCAACACGATTGCGATTGATCTGGATAGTGTATTTCTGGGCTGTAAGCACGGCATCCGGACCATGAAACAGTCTGGTGGTGGGTCCATTATCAACATTTCATCCATCATGGGGATGGTGGGTACGTCAAATGCGGCGGACTATAATGCGGCAAAGGGCGGCGTTCGCTTGCTGACGAAAGTCGCCGCACTGGAATGTGCCGAGGCAGGATATGGTATCCGGGTGAACTCTGTTCATCCTGGCTTTATCGACACGCCGCTTGTACGCAATGTCGTGGAAGAGGGGGTCATAGCGGGGCGTATGGGCAGTGCTAATGAGGCTATTGAGCTTCTCACCATGCTTCACCCCATCGGGCGGTTGGGGTTCCCGAAAGAGATTGCCAATGCCATTCTGTTCCTGGCGTCTGACGAGTCGTCCT
The DNA here is from genome assembly GCA_965248405.1 of Parvibaculaceae bacterium. GTDB lineage: Bacteria > Pseudomonadota > Alphaproteobacteria > Parvibaculales > Parvibaculaceae > Mf105b01. The sequence continues at coordinate 1,946,612 of OZ252104.1, read as the reverse complement.
TTATGACAGGCTCGGAGATGGTCGTCGACGGGGGCTACACAGCCAGATAGAGCGAGAGTGTTAGTGACCGCCGTGCGTCATGCCCTGGTGGTCACTCATTCCGTCGGCAGGTTCGTCCCCTGTTGAGTTTGGTGGTGACATGGAGACCGGAGCCTCAACCGTCATGCTGCCGCTGGTTTCGAAGGTCAGCGTCAGGGGCACGCTGGTGCCAGCCTGGATGGGTTCCTCAACGTCAATCAGCATAATGTGATAACCACCAGGTGCCATGGTGACGGTATCGCCTGCTGGAATGTCGAGGCCCTCCAGACGCCGCATACGCATGACACCGTTTTCCATGCCTGCGGTGTGGATTTCTACAGATGCGACCCCGGGGGCGTCTGCAGCGGTAAGGCGGTCAGCGGCGGTCCCCTCATTCACAATGGTGACATAGGCCGCGGTTGTTCTTCCGGCTCCCAAAGTTGGCCGAGCCCAGGCATTTGTGAGCCCGATTTTTGGCTCTGCGGCTTGGGCCAGAGCAGCAAGCGCGCCGACAGTGATCAAAGCAGCTGCGATGGCGAGCCACTTAGTTGCGTATCTGCCCTCCATATTGATCCTCCCGATCATCTGTTTTGAGCAATTACGGGCGTCTTTTGGCGCTGCCTTGGAGCCCTTACGTGCAAGTGGTCATATTTTCACGGTGCCAGGATCGCAGCAATCGGACGAACCGCCGCAGGTAAATGGGGCGGTTGTAGATGCTCGCGCGGCGGCAGAGTCGCTGGGGGCCTACAGTGATTTGCGCCCATGAGGGCGAACCGCTACAAAACGGGTCAATATCTTCCATAATCACCTCATCGAATGCGGAGCGCTCCTCGTGGATAAATCGGAACTTAATCGCCTGGAATCATACTTTCGTAAGCTTTTCCGGCTCGACACGATTGTCATCCAGGGACGGCCAAACAAGGACGATTCGGCGGAAGTCAGCATCGGTGATGAGTTTATCGGTGTTGTTTTCAAGGATGAGGACGAAGGCGAAGTCTCCTATGCTTTCAATATGGCGATTCTGGATATCGACCTCCCGGAAGCTTGATTGGGATTCGTTTACTTCCCTGAAGCATGTTTAGCTGATCCTAAGGTCGTAAGCGGCGATGTGGGGGCATGCCGCGGGGGGGAATTATGGTCAAGCTGCTTGAGAATCTGTTTTTTCGCCTGAAGGCGATCGTTCTGATCGCCCTTGGTGTCTTTACAATTTGGATGGGCTACCAGGCCGTTCAGTTGAGGCCCGATGCCGGCTATCTCAAGCAGCTGCCGTCAGATCACCCCTATATTGAGACATTTCTGGAGTACCGGGAGAAGCTCCCCGGCGGCAATGCGCTCATGGTCGCCGTCGAGGCGAAGGACGGCGATATCTGGACGCCTGAGTTTATGAAGGTGCTCTATGACGTCACGGATGACATCTTCTTCCTGCCCGGCGTTTTCCGTGGGTCGGTCACATCCATGTGGACGCCCAATACGCGGGTCTTTCAGATCACGGAGGAAGGTTTCCTCGCCTACAACTTGATCCCCTCTGACGTTACGCGCACGAATATTGATCAAGAGGCGGTAGACGAAATTCGCGAGGATGCGGATCGCTGGGGGTTCAAGGGGACGCTCTTTTCAAACGACAGCACTGCGGCGCTGATCCGCTTTGAACTTCAGGAAATCCATCCGATCACCCGTGAGCAGCTCGACTATATCGATTTCGCTCAGCGGATCGAGACGGACATTCGCGACAAGTACGAAGGTGAGAACATCAATATCCGCATCATCGGTTTTGCCAAGATGATCGGGGACATTGCTGATGGGGCTGGCGGGGTCGTCTTCTTCTTCGTGATCTCTTTCTTCCTTACAACGGCGGCTGTGTTTGTGTATTGCCGCTCCATTGTTCTGACGTCGCTTGCTGTTGGGTCGTCGCTTATCTCAGTGGTCTGGCAGTTCGGTATTCTGGACCTCTTGGGGTATGGCCTTGATCCATTGGCAATTCTGGTGCCGTTCCTTGTGTACGCCATTGGCGTGAGCCACGGGATTCAGCAGATCAACCTGATATCCGCTCAAGTGGTTGCAGGTGCAGACGCCGACAGGGCAGCCCGAGCGACTTTTTCGCGGCTTCTGGTGCCAGGTTCAATGGCGCTGGTGACAGACCTTGCGGGTTTTGCGACGCTCTATCTCATTCCAGTTCCCATGATCCAGGAAATGGCGATTGTCGCGTCAATTGGTGTTGCGCTGAAGATTGTCTCCAATCTGATTATGCTGCCTCTGGCAGCTGCCTACTTCTCAGTGCCCAAAGGGTATGTCGAGAAGGCTGCACGGCTTCGCGAGCGCCGTGTCCGCCTAATGGGACGGGTGGCTCAGATTACGCGTCCGACGCCGGCGACGGTGACGCTTATCCTGATCGGTTCTCTTTTTGTGACCGCCGTTTATCAAAGTCGTGATCGAAACATAGGTGATGTTCACGCGGGCGCGGCGGAGCTTCGTGAGGATGCCCGCTTTAATGTGGATTCCCGGTTCATCGTCGAGAATTTCGACGTCAATCTCGATGCCTTTGTGGCCCTTGTGGAAACGCCTGAAAACTCCTGCATCAGTTGGGAGCTTATGAAGCCGGTCGAGATGTTCGGGTACCATCTGATGCAGGTCGATGGGGTGAAGTCCGTGGTCTCGCTCCCGGAAGCTGCGAAGATCGCCTACACGGTCTGGATGGAAGGCAACCCCAAATTCCGGGAGTTACCGCGTAATCGATATACGCTTGTTTTGACGACGAACAGTTTTGGCCCAAGCTCAGGACTTACTGACCGGAATTGTAATTTCCTGAGCGTCATTGTTTTCACGGAAGACCACAAAGCCGAGACGATCAAGCGTCTCATCGGTGCTGCGGATGAGTGGATCGCGGAGAATGCACCCAAATATCCGGAGCATACGTTCCGGCTAGCTTCGGGCAATGTCGGTCTCATCGCCGCCACGAATGACGTGATTGAGCGCTCTGAGCTGCCAATCCTGTTTTATGTTTTTGGGGTCATCATCCTTTTGGTCCTGATCGCGTATCGGGACTGGCGGGCGATCATCTGCTGTTGTGCGCCGCTCCTTGTTGCGACCTTTATGGGCTATTGGCTCATGAGCTGGTTGGAAATTGGGCTCAAAGTGTCGACGCTGCCGGTATTGGTGCTCGCGGTTGGGATCGGTGTTGACTACGCCTTCTACATCTACACAAGGCTCCAGTTCCATCTGGAGGCAGGGGAGGAGATTGTTGATGCCTTTACGCTGGCGATGCAGGAAACCGGGATGGCTGTGATCTTCACAGGCCTTACGCTTTCTCTGGGCGTTGCGAGCTGGGTATTCTCAGCCCTGAAGTTTCAGGCGGATATGGGGCTTCTGTTGAGCTTCATGTTCTTCGCAAACATGATCGGTGCAGTGACCGGCCTGCCGGCACTGGCGGCTGTGCTTCACCGCCGCTTCCCGAAATATAAAGGGCGTGTTCCTGAAACTGCTGAGGCTTGACCTTCGTTCCGCTACTGCGCGTCTGTCGTGGGAGGGGTGCCGGGTGCCGGTTCTGCAATGAAACTTTGGACGAGTGCGATGATCGCCTGATCCGTGGACTTCCAGTTTTCCAGTTGCGCGCGTTTGTAGCGATAGGTCACCGCGACAGTATCTGTCAGGTAGAACGTTCGCGTACAGTTCGGACTAAAGATAACATCTGAATGTTTGAAGCACAGAAGCAGGAGGGGCTCGCCTTCTGATTGTTCGGCCACATAGAGCTCCTGATCTTTGTAACCCGTCCCTTCAGCAAACCGATAGAGCTCAAGGCCGGCGGCGCCACTCTCAGGCGTCCGGCTGTAGAGATGGCGCGCATAGATGTCGTCGAGGCGCCTTGTCGCGGGCATCAGACCCTTAGCGAGATGAATTTTGATATGTGCGACAATGGCGTCCGGCGTGTTGTTCTCGAAAGCCGCCTGGCGTTTGGCGGTATAGGGAGCGAGTTCAGGTAATAGCGCGTGCAGGTCGATCTCGTCTTGAGTGCCGCCGACCCTCTGCAGCGGATAGCGGGTGAAATTGGCCGGGATGAGAAACCGTTCATCCCCGATCATCATGTCGACTTTTTCGCTGCTGTCGCTGGCGCGAGGATCAAGGCCCAGTATCTCCGAGGGCGTCGGGCCGAAATAGTAGTATCCGAACAGAGCCGAAAAGAGGATGACGCCCAGCGCAACCGTTGCCGGAATGAGCCAGGCGGGGCGCTCTTTCACATATTGGTCTGATCCGTTGCTCATCTTCTCTGTTCTTGGGTCCTGTTGCCGCGGATGTGCCCCTTTTTGGGACACAGTTCTCAGGTTTGGGACGCCGGTTTGAGACGACATCACCGTTTTGGTCAGCATACCGCTCTTTCGATTTCAGCCAACCTTTTGATTTTTCTAAGGTTTCCAAAGGCTTGCCTGAAAGCGATCTACTGGTATGGGCTTTGCGACCACAGCGGATGACTAGGTCGGTCCGCTGTTTAAGGAATATCGCGTCCATGACTGCTTTTGTTGCCAAAATGCTCACCCTTTTTGGGGTTGTCGTCTATGCGGGCGGTCCCATTGATGCTGTGACACTGATCGCGCAGGGAGAGGTTCCCCCGCATACGCAGGAGGTTCTCTTGGAGCACATGGTACCAGCCTCCCAGGCGTCTCTTACGGCCGCTGTGGTGGCAGAAACCGACCTGATTGTTGATAGTGAGAGTCAAAAAGACGCAGTTTCCTTCATGGAAGTGGGGCTGCGCTCAGGGATAGGGTTTGAGCACTAATGGCTGCTTTCTTTTGGACCTTAGTAACGGGCGTTGTGACGGCAGGCCTTGTGTCCAGCTTCTATCGGCTGGTGACCAATAAACCGCCCAGTTTTCAGATGTGGCAGGAAACCACTATGGGCATCATTGGGGGTGTTTTGACCCTGGTGCTGGCGGGGCCGAGCGTCATCATGCGAAATGCCATTCGAGCTCAGGTCATCGAGAACCGTCCGCCGGGCTGGCTGGTTGCCAGCTCTCTTATGGCGGGTCTCTGGAGCTTCCTTGTTGGTGTTTTTGTTCTTAGCCTGTTGCTTGTCTGAGCATTAACTCCCTGTAAACACTGGCGAAAATTCTTTCAGTTAATTTGGGCCCCAATACTTGACGATTTGTCAGTTCGTGCCTATTTACTCTCCTGTGCAACGCACCCTCCCTTTGTTGCACTGCGAAGTAAACAGGAGTGACCCCCAATGCGCTCTCTCATTTGGAATATTGTTGCCGTCTCTGTGGTGGTCCTCTCGACCGTTGCCTTTGAAGTCGGCTATGTCGCTCCGCGCGACGCGTTTTTTATCGCCTTCACAGTTCTGGCGATCTATACGGGCAATCAGCTGCTCGCTCGCGAAAACCAGCCTCTCGGTGAGGCCTTGGCGTCCATCTTCACCAAACCAGCCAGCCATGGCTCGTCGGTCGGGTATGTGTCAGCTCTTGTTGTAGCCGGCTTGAGCACCCTTGTAGTGGCGCAAGTGCTGACATTCAGCTAAGGCTCAACGAAATCGGGACAGTTCCTGCGGTCATCTGATCCGGTTGAGCGCTTTCGGTAACGAAAGAAGGTCCCAAACCAATCAACCCGCTCTGCATTGGTTATGCAGGGCGGGTTTTTTGCAGGTTTTTGTTTGTTTAGGCTCGGCGTACCCTGCGGACGACCCGTCGCGACCCGGCGCCGAAAATCAAAGTTGCGATGCCAGCTGCGATGGCCCAGACCCACTCCAGCAACCAGCGAACCATATTGGCGAAGGTCTTGAAGCCACGAAGGCTGGTTTTGCCGGTCAGCGCCATGACCCCGCGGGTCTTCACACCAAGTGTTCCGCTCATCTCTGTAATCCTGCGAAGGTCGTTTGTGTCGTCAACCCGCGCGAGAAGCCGCACGCTCTCGGCAGGACCGGTGTTGCGCTGAAGTGCTGCCATGTCATCCAGAACCGGTGTCAGCGGTTTCAAATTGATACCGCTTGCATAGTCGGTCACCGCGCGGCGGGTGGCGGCGCTGTCGGTCAGGCTCACATTGGTGAGGGATCGGCGAAGGCCTGGGAAATCGATTGCCTTGCGCATGAGGTCGCCCAACTGGCGGGTAAACGCTGCCGTCAAGGCGCCTGTCTTCTTGGCAACCTTCATTAGAGAGACCCCAACTTTAACCGGAAGGGCGCCGCCACCCGTCGCTACTGTTGCGCCAGTGGCTGCGACGCCGACAACGGATAGCCCCAAAATCAACTGGGAATAGTCCTCACCTGCGACCAGTTTTGAGCCTTCGCGTCCAATGTCTCTCACATCCCCAACCACAGTGAGATCGGATGTGATGGCGCCAACAAAGCCTGCTGTGTCGCTGCCTTCGCCTGTGAGAAAGCCTTCAAAAAAGCTGCCTGTGTCTCGCGATACACGCAGGAGAAGGGTGCCTGCATCTTCCAGACGCTTGTCGGTCTCCGGCGCCAGCGCGATGCCTGCATACTCCGCGATTTCGGCATACATCAAAGCGTCTTCATACTCGCCTGTGTCCAGGGCGTCATTGACAGCGAGATCAAGTTCTGTCGATGGCACGGTGGCTTTTAGTTCGGCCCGGATAAAGGGTTCGGCGGGAATCAGGGTTTCATCGACATAATCGTCCAGCAGGCCCGCTTCGAAAGCCAAGGCAAAAGCAACGGGGAATGCGATGAAAACAACGAAGAGAAAGTTGAACAGACGCATGTCAAAAAAACCCACTCAGCACCCCTGTAATACCCCTGATACGATCCTGGGATATTCCATCTACACCTATCGGACTGTATCTTTGCCTAGAGTGCGCCAGGTGCCTCGCTTTGCCAAGTCGCGTGGTTAATACGCCGCGGAGTTACCCCACTGGACCGCCAGTTTTCCGCCGGATTGCCACGACAGACGGCCGGGGTGGGGTGCCCGGTTTAAAGTCGGGCCACCGCGTTGCCGGGTCGGCATAGGTGGATTTGCGCTCAAAACCTGGAAAGTCTTCGGTTCCGTCCGCCGCGGGGTGTTGCACGGCGACAAACAATGTCTTGCCGTCATCCGAGAAACGGGGACCGCACATCTCTGCGCCAACGGGAACGCGAAAGAACATGTGTCCACGGCCCCGGTATTTGCCCTCGGTGTCGATGGCCCAAATGCCATCTGCGGTGCCGGACGCTTTTGCCCAGTTCTTGCCCTGGTCGGTTGCCACCCAAAGGCGCCCCGACGGGTCGACTTCCATGTTGTCAGGGCAGGCAAACCATCCGTTTTCGCTCGTGGCATCGTTCCAGCGGGCGTTCACGCTTTCGTCTGCGGGATCTCCACATACCGCTAACATGTCCCACGTGAAATTCGGCGCAGCATGATTTTCAGCATCCGGTGAGATTTCGACAATCTGTCCCCAGAAGTTTGGTCCTCTTGGGTTGACGGCATCGATCTGTTCAGCTGTTCGCTTCGCATTGTTGGTGAGCGCTACATAGACTTTGTTCGACTTGACGTTCGGCTGCACATCTTCAGGGCGATCGAGGGGCGTCGCTCCTAGGAGATCCGCTGCCCGGCGTGTTTCGATCAGCACATCCGCCTGGCTCTCAAACCCGTTTTCTTTTGTAAGTGGCCCTTCGCCAAACAGCAGAGGCATCCAGGTGCCGGTCCCGTCTTCATTGAATTTGGCGACGGAGAGGACGCCCTCGTCCAGTAGGTTGAGATTAGCCTCTCGGTTGTCTGGGCTGAAAACATTGTCGCTCACGAACCGATAGAGATATTCGAACTGTTGATCGTCACCGGAATACACAACGATACGGCCCAGCGGGCAGGCTGCTGTCTCACACCCCTCGTGCTTGAAGCGGCCAAGGGCCGTGCGTTTGATCGGCGTTGAGGTTGGATCAAAAGGATCGACTTCAACAATCCAGCCAAAGCGATTTGCTTCGTTGGGCTCTTTATTGATGTTGAAGCGTTCGTCGTAGAGCCCCCATGGATAAAACTGACCGGGAATCCCCATTCGCGCGTAGTTCGTCTTTTCCGGATGACCGTCGAGTGAGCCTAAGAAATAGCCATGGATGTTTTCTTCTGCCATGAGGTAGGTGCCCCAGGGCGTAATACCGCCTGCGCAGTTATTCATTGTGCCGATGACAGAGCGGCCGGACGGATCTCGCTTTGTTTGAAGGCGCGGATGGCCCGCCGCGGGACCGGAGAGCGCCATCTCGGTAGTTGAGGCAGTGATGCGTCGGTTGAAAGGACTGTCGGCAACCACCTGCCATTTGCCGCCACTGTCTCTCTCGATTTCGATGACGGAACCACCGTGTGCCGCCATGGATATCTCCGCGATTTCTTTTGAGTAAACCGCGAGCGGGTTTTCAGCGCCGTCGAAAATGCCATGCATCAGATTGTCGTTGGTGAACTCGTGATTGACGCATAGCAGCGCATTGTCTTTGAGCTCGGATCCCAAGGGTAGGGGGATAAAGCCGATAAAGTCGTTGTTGTAGCCAAACTGTGTTGCCTGCGCTTCGGCACTTTGGTTCTCGGGATCGAAGGTGGGGGCGTCTGACGTGACCGGATCGCCCCAGCGGATCAGGATGTCCGCCTCATGATCTGCTGCGACGTGATGGGTCTCATCAACGCCGTGCTCAATTTCGGCAAAGTCGAAGGTCGGCAGCTGCTCGCTGCACGCTGTCAACGAGATGGGGAGTGCCAAGCCTGTCGCAGCAATGGTGAAGGCGCTTGTCGAGCCTGTCAGAAAGCCTCGCCGGTTCAAACGGCTTTGCCAGATAGCCCCCAGAGGTTTGGCCATAGGGTGGTCTACCGGAATATCTTCGGTTTCGTCGTAGGATTTGTCGGTCATGGGACTCACCAATATTTTTAGAAATCTTACAATGCTTCTGATGAAGGGGCCATGACATTGGGCAGTATCCCTATGACCAGTGCCGAGACATTGGCCCCTGACCATGCGATAATGTCGCTCATTGATACAAAAAAGAGAGAAGTTCATGCCGATTTATGCGTTGGGCGATGTTCAGCCCATATTGCCTGCCGAGGGAGACTATTGGGTGGCGCCTGACGCCCAGGTAATGGGTAACGTGACCCTTCATAAAAACGCCAGTGTCTGGTTTGGTGCGGTGCTCAGGGGTGACAATGAGATGATCACCATCGGAGAAAACTCCAATGTCCAGGACGGTTCCGTCTTACATACCGACCCTGGATCACCGCTTACACTCGGGAAAAATGTCACCATCGGCCATAAGGTCATGCTGCACGGATGTACGGTGGGCGACAATTCACTGATTGGTATTGGCAGCATTATCCTGAACAACACAAAGATCGGGAAAAACTGCCTCATTGGGGCCAATACGCTGATTGCTGAAGGGAAGGAAATCCCTGACAACTCAATGGTCTTGGGCGCGCCAGGTAAAGTGGTTCGCCAGTTGACGGATGAGCAAGCCGCAGGTCTTGAGTTTTCAGCGACACATTATGTTGAAAATTGGCAGCGCTATGCGCGCGAGCTCAAGCAGATTGACTAAAGACAAATCAAAAACAAACGGAATGAACCGATAGGGGGTAAGGATGAGCGAAGCACATAATTTGGATGGGGCGACGGACGAAGTACTATACGAAGTTGCCGATCATATTGCGACGATCACACTGAACGCGCCGGACCGGATGAACACAATCTCGCGGACCATGTTGCAGGCGCTGACGGAACGGTTCGTCGAAGCCAATGAAGATCCAGACGTGCGTGTTGTTCTTTTGACAGGCAATGGCCGGGCTTTTTGTGCAGGCCTTGATGTCAAAGCGCAGTCCTCCGGCTCTGGCATGCTTAAAGACACGGGTGGCTTTAAAGATCTTGATCTGCGCAATACGCCCCCAACCGTCTTGCAGGCCATGGACAAACCGACCATCTGCGCGGTGAATGGTGGGGCAGCAGGTTACGGCCTCGATACAGCACTCGGGTGCGATATTCGGATCATGGCAGACAATGCAAAACTCGCGGCGGCGTTTACCAAGCGTGGCCTGGTTCCAGAATCTGGCGGTACCTGGATTCTGCCACGGCTGCTTGGATGGTCCAAAGCCGCTGAGCTCATCTTCACCGGCCGGACGCTGACGGCGGAAGAAGCAGTGGAGTGGGGCTTGGCTTCAGAAGTTGTGCCGGGTGATCAATTGATGGGCCGGGCGCGGGCACTCGCACAAGAGATTGCGGCCAATGCGCCGCTCGCGGTTCAGTCGGCGAAACGTATGATGCGCATGGGGTTGAATGAACCTTTCCCGGAGCATGTTCATCATGTTTACCTGCAGCTTTTGCCGTTGATGCGCACGGAGGACGTGAAGGAAGGGATGATGGCCTTTGTGGAGAAAAGGGATCCGGACTTTAAAGGCCGGTAAAGGCGCCTCCTGGTAGAGTATGTGTTTGTGTAAGCCCGGATCGATGGGAGCTTGGGCCTCGTGTTGAAGATTGTCAGGTGGTGCTTCCTTATGGTTGCCCTCATCGGGGCTTCTCCTGCCATCGCGTCCGGTTTTACCGGTCAGTTCGAGGGGATAGGGACTGCCGGAGGTATGACGCTTACGCTGCAGGAGGCCAATGACCGTGTCGTTGGGCGCTTCCACTCCGGGCGTGGCGAAGCCTTTTCTCTGAACGGCCGGCGTACAGGCGATGCGGCTCAAGGGTCAGTTGAGCGATCCGGTCAGAGCTTTTTCTTTCATATTGAAGAGCGGCCGCTCGGTATTCAGTTTCTGCTGATCCCCAAGACACCAGAGCAAGAGCCCGATATTGCCGGTGCGACAGACTATTCCTTCGTTCAGAAAGGCCTTCAGCTTCCCAAACCGTCTGTCTACCGTGCGGCACCACCCCGGGGGATTGATGTCGATATCGTCCAGTTTGTGGACGCATTTCGTGATTGGGACCCGGCCGACATGGCGCGGATTTACGTGTCTCTGGAAAGCCGTTATCGGGAACTCATTCAGCTTTTCGACCATGCTGCTGCAGAAGTCTTATGGCGTGTGTGCACGACGACCCCTCCCAATACTGTTTTTGACACGTCCAACCTTGAGCAGATGTTGGAACGGCAGCGGACGGACTGCGGGTCCTATCTCAAATCAATCACGGCTGTTCGCGATGCAGGTCTGTTGAACGAGTTTTTGAGGAAGTCGAATTTTCAGCTGGAACTCATTCGGGAAACTGTGAAGTGCGATAGAGGTCTTTCGCCAGAGACGAAGTGTGCCGACGTCAGTGCGATGAGCGGGCCTTTGATGCTCCGCTGGCGCCGGGCTGAGGATATCATGCGGGAGCTGGTTGGCGTTGAGCCTATGGCCTCATCGCCCACACAGTCGTCTGAGAGAGCTTCTGTCTCACCGCCGGTTCTTCCGCTGCAAACACCAGCTGCTGCGACGGCAGAGGTGCGAGACTCTGACGAGACTGTAGTAAGCGCTATAGTCACACCGCGTGTGCGCCCTGGTCGGAGAAGTTCCGGTGATGTGGAAGTACAAACGTCTATTCGTGGCTCGTTGCCACGGCCACGTCCCGGTCAACGCTGAAGACTGAGTTTAAACGGGCCGGCGCCAGACGCGGCGGATCTTTGCATCGGTTTCCGGACCGAAATTATACCAGGCTGTTCGGTCGCGTGTTGCGTCCGCGATAAACAACCCATCCTGGCTCGAAAGGACCTTGGACAGCTGGTTCAGAAGACCGGGAGCCGTGCCTTTGCAATTCACGACCCAGGCATTGTTGGCCACTTTAAGGGCTGCACCCAATGACATGATTGATTGCTCGAGTGTGGCACCATGGCGTGATTTGATATCGGTGATGATCAGAAAATTAGACGTCTCAGGACGCTTGCGGCGATCGACTTGTCCCTTTTTCGGGCCGTAGACCGTGCGCCTGTCCTGCGGGTGTGATGGAGTGCTCGCCGTGACCTTTGACTTTTCCTCATCGAAAAAGCCCGCAAACATTGCGACATCTTTGGCTTCAGTCCAGTCGTCCGTCCCAGTTGGGGCAATGATTGAATGACCAGCGACGCGTCCTTCGGCGATGTAGGTTTCCATCGCTTCGAATGTGTAAGGGCCGTATATCTCATCGCCGTGTTTTAGCGACCAATGACCGTCAGCGAGGACACGATCTTCAGGCATGTCCGCTTGGGCATCAGGAGCCATATCGTCCATTTGGTCTACGCTGTTCTGCATCGTCCATCGCTCTGATCGACAAGCGTGCCCGTAGTCGGGCGCCGCCCATGTGGTAACGGAGGGCCGATATCAATTTCCACCCGTTCATACTTTAACAATATGTGGTTTAGAATTCGTTTACAGAATGGCCGGGTCCCCTGCGTTTTTGGCAGAATGCTTGCGAGTCTGATCTTCGCAGGGCACAGTCGCGCCAAATCAAAGCTTAAAAAGCGAACATTTGGAGGCGTCTTATGGCTGATTATGAACATTGTACGGTCGAAAAGGATGGGCATCTGCTCATTGTGACGATGAACCGGCCGGATCGGATGAACGCACTTCATCCGCCTGCGAACTTCGAACTTGCGAAGGCATTTGATGATTTTGCAGCCGACCCTGATCTATGGGTCGCGATCATCACTGGTGCAGGGGATAAGGCTTTCAGTGCGGGCAATGACCTTAAGTGGCAGGCCGAAGGCAATAAGCTGGAGGTCCCGGATACGGGGTTTGCGGGTCTAACGGCCCGCTATGATATGGCGAAACCCGTCATTGCTGCCGTCAATGGCGTGGCAATGGGGGGTGGGTTTGAGATCGCGTTGGCGGCGGATCTCATCATCGCGTCAGACAAAGCAACCTTCGCGCTGCCGGAGCCAAAGGTCGGGCTCGCCGCGCTTGCTGGCGGTCTTCATCGTTTACCGCGCCAGATTCCGGTCAAACAGGCGATGGGAATGATCCTCACCGGTCGGACCGTGCCAGCCGCGGAAGGCCAGTCGCTTGGCTTTGTCAATGAAGTCGTCCCTGCGGCAGACCTTATGGAGACTGCGAAAAACTGGGCGGCGCAGATCATGGCCTGTTCACCGATGTCAATCCGTGCGTCCAAAGAGTCTGTTTACCAGGGACTGGATGAGGCAAATCTGGAGAAGGCAGTTACCGGTCATTATCCGGCGGTCAGCGCGCTCTTCAAGAGTGAAGACCTGATCGAAGGACCAAAAGCGTTTGCTGAAAAGCGGGCGCCTCAGTGGAAAGGGCGCTGAGCCGCGTTCATGCTGAACCGAGTTCCGGCCCTGCCTGGGATAGCAGGGCCGGCCTCGACAGGATCAGACTGATGGGTGTCAGTCTGATCGGGGAAACTACGAAAGCAATGCAGGTCGCAGTGTTGCTGTTGGCCCGGAAATTGGGGCCATCAGGTCGGGGTTGTTATCAAGTGCGGCGCTTTCACCACCGCGGCCATTACCGGTTCTGACCCATACATAAGGGTGATGGCGCGACTGGCGTTTGACCCACGTGTATGGGGTTTCCTGCCATAGCCGAATATGGCGGGTCTTATTGTCGAGCACGTACTCGCCTTCAGTCGTTACGACGAGAAGGACAGCGTGACCGGCACCGTTGGGTTCTTTCACGACCGAGATGAGAAGCGAGTCAGCTGGCCAGCCCCGTTCCATAAGTTCGCGCCGCTTCAGCAGGACAAAATCTTCGCAATCCCCACCGCTCGCCGATGGGTACGCCCACCATTCAGGCGTGTTGTAGAGGTCTGCATCTTCGACCGGTGTTACAGATGTGTTGACGTGCTGATTGACCTGCTGAAGCTCATTCCAGCGTTGATCGGTCAATTGCAGCGCAGCCGGTCTTGCGGTGTTGCCGATGCAGTCTTCCGGATGGCGTTGACAAAAGCCGACAAAGCCAAATGGAGGCGACGTTTCAGCGCCGGTGGGCATCGCATTCCCGCGAGCGACGAAAGTCACTGCAGGATCTGGAGTGACAGATGGATGCTCAGCCACCAGCCCGTTGATCGTGTTTGTTATTGCGGGACCGCCTGGCGAGGCGGTGCCGCATGCGGCAAGAAGAATGGTCCCCACCAAACCTGCCGTAATACGCAATAAATACATGTAACCAATCCCAATCTGTCGATTTTCATTGGTCATCATGCACTTGATGTTTTTACATCAAGTCTATTTTACTTTATACTATTTATTATTACTTGAATAAATGTAGAATAAAATTCAAGTATATTTTTAAATACTAGAATTCAATTCAAATTGTAGGAAAGTAGGGGGCGCACAGCTCTGCCCGATAAAGACAGAGTTTTTCGCAGTTTGTTTAGAAGGGTGGGGCGGTTTCAGCCGTCGATGATCCGCCAGGACCCGTCAGGCTGGCGGCAGGCCTCACCAACACCTTTTTCGGGACGGCCATCGATATAAATGGTCTGCTCAAATTCGCGGCAGTTCTGCCCCCGACCATCCACATAGGTCCGGGTTGGGGTCACTGTTCCCCAGTGCCCGCTGTCAGGATTGTTCCATGTTGCTGAGCGGCCGCTCGGGTACTCTTCCAGAGTTGATTGGGTCGTCGAATAGACAGCCTGTTGATCCTGACATGTCAGGCGAGTTGCTGCCTGGTTGCCGAGCAGACCTCCGACCAGCACACCCCCAATGGTCGCGAATGTCCGTCCGCTGCCACTGCCCACTTTTGATCCGAGAAAGCCACCGAGTGCCGCGCCGGCCAAGCCACCAATTACGCCCTCTGTACTTGTGGGGTCACACTCAGCTTTCGCAGGTGTTGAGACTCCGATCATAATCGCCAACGTTGTCGCGGCGGCTATGCTCTGCCACGTGCCAAGATGCAACGTGTTGTCTTTGCTCACACGCCGCGCAATGGCTTTTGCGTTTTGTTTGTGCATGACAGCTCCTCTCGATGGTTAGTCATCGACTACCTGCGAAGAGAATCATACCGCGAGATGTTGGATGGGACCAGTGCTATGAAGCCCCGTCAAACGTGGCGGAATCGGCCTCCAGCGTGGCGTTGATGTGCGCCACCGTGTCGGCATTCACTTTCTTCTTTGAGTTTCCAAAGGCGGGTTGCTGTAGAGCGCCCAATCGCTCAGCCGCCGTCAGCGCTGCTGACTCCAGGGTATCGTCTGCCACTGCCTCGTCTAAAAAGCCGGACTCTGTTGCTTCCTCAGGAGAGAAAAGACGTGCATGGATGACGGCTTGGGCAAGAAGGCGTGTGGGCACGCGGTCGCGTGCAAAATCGATCAGGAACTGCGGTGTTGTCATGCCAATGGCTACTTCATTCAGGCCAATCTTGAAGTCGCCCTTTGTTCCGACGCGGTAGTCGGAGGCAAGCAGCAGCAATCCGCCAGCGGCAAGCGCGTGACCTGTACAAGCGGCGACAATAGGCAGTTTATAGGTGTAAAAGCGGGTCATAAGGTGTGCGCCTGCGGTGACGAGCTTATTCACCGCTTTAGGACCAGATGCCATGACGGAAAGGTCAAACCCGGCGCAGAACCGTTTCTCACGGCCCATAAGGATCACGGCGTTTGCTTCCGTTTCAGCGCGATCCAATGCGGCTGAGATGGCGTCAATCATGTCGTGACCGAGCGCGTTGGCTTTACCGTCGTCCATATGAAGGACAGCCACACCATTTTTCAGATCGTATTTCAGAATTGCGTCAGACATTCCGCGCCTCACTTGTTTGTTTGCGCTGAAGTCTAAGGGGCCCGCTTCAAAAAGGGGAGCGTTGGTTTATGCAGCTTAGCTTGCGAGTTTGCCCGTCGGGAGGAACTCGACGCCAATGCCTTCATCCGTATGCCGGACAACACGACCGAGCGTCTTCCCCACGGTAACATGGGTGCCGACCTTCGGACGATTACTGAGCATAAGATGCGCGCCGGTGAGAGATATATCGAGAACCCTACAAGCAACTTCGTCGCCATCTTCTATTGTGAGGCGCGCGCCGTCGTTTGCTTCCTCAAGCGTTGGAGTGCGTCTCGAAGCGCGCAGGGGAAGGGCATCAAGATCGCCGTTTTTCGAGTGGTCCTTGAGGAGCTCGATGCGTTCCACCAGACGTGCGCGCTGATTGGTGTGGAGCCGGGTTTCGATGGCGAATCCACCATCAAACCGCCGCACCAGATTTCCCTCAAAGCGGCCAAGACGGTCGAGATAGACGATCACCCGGTCGCCAATCTCGCCGTTTGCCTGACTGTGAAGGGCGATGCCACCTTCAGAAATGTCTTCAACGTCGCAGGGGAACTCGCCGCCTGACGGCAGCATCAGACGTCCACCCACCGAGAGGCTGGTCCGCTCATATCGCCGTCTGTTCGCTCCGTTCTCACCTGCCGGTATCGACATCGACTGAGACATACGTTTTCCTCCGCGACCCAATTGCCGCCGCGGGCGGTCAATTGCAGGTTTTACGCTAGAGTGCGGGCGTTAAAGAGGTCTTATCGCGACCGGTTACACCCTTGGTCGAGGGCTTGAGAATGGCTGGTCAGCGCCTCATTCAACGCGCTATAAACAAAATCGGCGGTGTACCGGGGCGTACGCGGCAAATTTGGGTCAAAAAAGGGCGAATTCCATGTCAGATGCGCAGAGTTTGGGGCAACGGATTATTAACCATGATTCCAGAAAGGGCGGTGCGCGGGCCCTGTTGAGAAGCGCTCTCCTGGGGCTAGCTGCCGTGGTCCTTGCGAGTTGCGCCTCTCTGGTGGACGACGCTCAGGACATGAACCCGACGGGCACCGCTTTTCAGCAAGCCCTTTATAAGCATTACCTGGATCTGGCGGTCACGCGCGGCGACGGATTTGGATCCAGTGACAGCGCCGATTTCTATGCGGAGCGGGCCATCCTGGCGGGCAATGGCGCAGATGTGGTGCCGCTTGCACCGACAGGCGAGGGAGCCGCTGCCGAAGACCTTCAGAAGTCCCGAGACCGTCTGATGAGTGCGTTTTCCCGCGGCGCTAAAGAGATTGCGCCGGATATGGCTGCCCGGGCACAAGTTGCATATGACTGTTGGGCGCATGAACTTTCCTTGGGAGCGCCTGCGGCGCAGCTATATCAATGCCGTGCGCGTTTCCTCACGCTGATGGGGCGCCTTGAAGTTGATCTGGCGCCTGCGCCGGAACCGGTCGTCACGCTGCCCGATGCGGCAGAGTTCATCGTTTATTTCGGCTTCGACGAGTGGTTCCTGTCAGCTGAGGCTCTGGAAGTTCTCTCTACAGCGATTGATGCTGCACGTGCTGGAGGACACAGCAAGATCATTTCTGCTGGTCACACAGATACGTCGGGGCCGTCTTTCTACAATGATGAGCTTTCGGTCCGGCGGGCAGAGGTTGTGAAGCTGACCTTAGTCGAAATGGGCGCTTTGGCGGATGCTGTCGAGGTGATCGGGTATGGTGAAAGCCGCCTGGCAGTTCAAACCGGCGATGGCGTGCGTGAACCTCTCAACCGCCGGACGGTGGTCACGCTCGTTCCTTAACGCAGGGGCCAAGGCCGGGTCTGGGGGCTGGTCCGGTTTTCAGCCGAAAACCAAAAGTTGACGCTTGCGTCATGATTGAACTCAGTCGATTATGGCGCAAAGAATAAGTGAGCTCTGGTGCGGCATATGGCGTTTTTCGCTGTTGCAACGCGTTAGGGGTGGAACGGGAGAAAATCCAGAATGAGTGAATTCGACTACATCATTATCGGTGCCGGCAGTGCTGGGTGCGTGCTTGCGAACCGTCTGTCTGCGGATCCCAAGAATAAGGTTCTTCTGTTGGAAGCGGGTCCAAAAGACAAAGACATCATGATCCATATGCCGGCAGGTGTGGGCAAACTCATCGGTAACAACACCAAGACCAACTGGAACTATGATACGGAAGGCCAGCCGCATCTCAATAATCGGCGTCTTTTCTGGCCCCGCGGCAAAGTGCTCGGCGGATCATCCTCCATTAACGGGATGATCTATATTCGCGGCCATGCGCGCGACTATGATCACTGGCGTCAGCTTGGTCTGGAAGGTTGGGGTTTTGCCGACGTGCTTCCTTACTTCAAGCGTGCTGAAGGCTATGACGGCGGGTCCGATGAGTTTCACGGTGGCGAGGGGCCGCTCGGTGTTTCCGACGTGCAGAACACGAATATTCTGTTCGATGCGTTTAAAGAAGCCGGCAAGCAGGCAGGGCATCCAACAACGAAGGATTTCAACGGGCCTCAGCAGGAAGGTGTCGGGCCTTACCATCTGACGATTAAAAATAACCAGCGCTGTAGCGCGGCGAAGGGCTACCTCACCCCCATTCTAGACCGTCCAAATCTGACCGTTGAGACAGAGGCTTTGACCTCGCGCATTCTCTTCGAAGGGAAGAAAGCGGTCGGTGTTGAATATACTCAGAAAGGTGCGACCGTTCAGGCCCGTGCGGGGAAAGAGGTTGTACTCAGCGGCGGCGCCATCAATTCGCCGCAAACCCTTATGCTTTCAGGCATTGGTGATGGCGAATATCTGCGGAAATTTGGCATTGACGTCGTTGCTGACATCCCCGGTGTCGGTCAAAACATGCAGGATCACCTTGATGCGACCGTTATCGAGGAATGTCTGCAGCCCATTACGCTGCACAGTCAGACAAATCCTGCCCGGATGCTGATGACGGGCATGCAATATGTCTTCTTCAAGTCTGGCCTGGGTACGTCCAATGGTCTCGAAGCCGGTGCCTTCCTGAAGACACGGCCTGAACTCGAGATGCCTGATGTTCAGATTCACTTCGTTGCGGCGAGCATGCAGGACCATGCGCGTGTTAAATCTCAGGGGCACGCCTATACCGTTCACGTCTGCCAATTGCGGCCTGAAAGTCGAGGGTTTATCGGTCTGAAGTCGACCGATCCTGAAGCGCCAGCTCTTATCCAGCCGAATTATCTCGCGGCACCCAATGATCGGACCGTGATGCGCGATGGTGTGAAAATGGTTCGTAACATTCTGCGTCAGCCTGCAATGGCTCCCTATTCGGGCGATGAGATTATGCCAGGCGCACATGTACAGTCTGACGAAGAGATCGATGCCTGGATTCGTGAAAAAGCGGAAACGATCTATCACCCAATCGGGACTGCGAAGATGGGCAATGACGATATGGCCGTTGTCGACAACCGCTGCCGGGTCCGCGGGATAGAAAACCTGCGGGTCGTGGACGCGTCGGTGATGCCGACCCTGATCGGCGGGAACACGAATGCGCCGACGATCATGATCGCGGAAAAAATCTCTGACGACATGCTCGGCAAAGCACCACTACCTGCGGAACATGTTCGGATCGCCGAGGATGATGCGGCAAGTGCCGCCTAAATACTTACCCATTGGTTAAGTTTAGAGGGCCATGTCCGGTGAAGCCGGGCATGGCCCTGTGCATAACGGGTATGATTTACGAAAAATAAACAGACAAAGCGCGATATTGGGAGGTCCATATTGGGAAAAGACCACTTATGTCGAGCTCGACTGCAGATTCTGCTCGGATGACTATTCAGGAGCTGAAGAAAGCGCTTCAACTTCATATGAAGTTTGTGAAGCGTGAGCGTGGTGGCGACCGTCTCAATCTCAGTCACAAGAATGTCGAACGGTTTCGCTTTGACAGAATTAATCTGAGCGATGCTGAACTGGTTGGGCTTCAAGCGGCAGATGCCAGTTTTAGAGGGACGCTCCTGACGCGCGCCAACCTTTTTGGCGCAGACTTGACGGGTGTCGACTTTGCCGACGCGGATTTAACGCGGGCCGATCTGCGCGGTGCGCGCTTTGTACGGGCGAATCTGGAAGGGGCGGACCTGACGGATAGTGATCTACGCGAAGGTCAGATCATGCGCCAGTCGGATGAAGGAGAGTTGTCATATATCGACAATGGGGACTCCGATTCACGCTTTGATGACGCCGTCCTCAGGCACTCCAACCTGGAGAAAGTCCGGATGGGACGTGCAATGGGAAGCGGTACGGACCTGTTTCAAGCGAACCTTAAAGGCGCACGGCTGGCTGGCTGCGATTTTACAGGGGCAGATCTGTCCGGCGCCGTTCTTGATGGTGCGGACCTTACAGATGCCAACCTTGCGCGGGCCAATCTGCGTGGCGCTGAGATGATAGGGGTCGTTTTGGATGGAGCTTGCCTTGAGGGGGTTGATCTGACAGCGGCGCGCTTCCACAGATCAGAGATAATGGCCGCCAAGTCTGTTGAGGGCGCCATTATGCCCAGAACGGCAGAAGACCTGGGTATCTCCGTTGATGATCTGATGGCCAACCACAAAGACTGGATGATGTCGGGCGGCGCCAAAGGGGAACAGGCAGTCTTTAAGGGCGTCGATCTCACAGGGTTTGCGCACCCGGGCATTGCTCTGTCAGCGGCGGAGTTTGGCGAGGCGATCCTGACTGGTGCTAATTTCGAGCACAGTTTCTTTTCTATGGCGAATTTCTCTGGCGCGATGTTAGCGCAGGTGAATTTCTCTCATGTGGACCTTCGAGGCGCCAAGTTTCAATGTGCGAAACTCACTAAAGCGTCTTTGGTCTCAGCCGATCTATCAGCGATGCCTATCGCCGGAGGCGGGGGGCGGACCTGGCCGACGAACCTGCGCGGTGCCAACCTGGTTGAGGCTGATCTCACCCATGCAGATCTAACCCAGTGTGACTTTACCGGTGCCGTTCTTCAGGGGGCGGACCTCACATCTGCTGATGTCAGCGGTGCGAATTTTGAAGGCGCAGACCTGACGGACGCGATTGTTGAAGGTGTTAATTTCAGCTCATGCGTGCTCAAGGATGTGCAGGGCATTGATGCTGCTTCGCTGACGAAGCCGAAGACAGTCAAAGCCCCGGCTCAGGAAGCAGCTGCAGGTTAGTCTCTCAGCGTTATTTGGCTTTATCGATTTCCAGACCTGCGTCGCGGACCAATCGTAGATATGGCCGTTCTGCGGTATGCATTTGACGCCGAGTGCCAAGGCTCGCGATTGGTGCCGGGCGGGGCGGTGTCGCCTGGACGACCTTGCGAGCGGCCGCGATCATCGGAGGTGCGGCTGGCAGTTCTTCTGGATCAAGGCGCTGAATCCGATCAACCCATTGGCGCACAAGCATATGTTCACCGACCCACGGAAACTCATCGAGTGCCACAGTGGCTCCTAACACGCGAGTGATTGCACCATTGTCCTGAGCAAGGGGGAGCAGGATCATCTGAAGTGAAAGTTGTCTGTCGTCTGGTGTCTCAGCGGTGTAGTCGACAAGACCGATGGTACCAGACCCGGTCACCTCATTGAGGAGTGTGAGCATTTCCTGCTGACTTTCGTCCTGCCAGAGAGCTGCCATATTGTGGCGGCGGAATTCCATTCCATAGACGCTACAAAGTCCCGTACCTGCCAGGCGAAATCTGTAGGTCCAACGATCGTTCCGTTCGAGAATAAAAACGTGCGGCAATATCCGCTTCAAATCTCTCGGTTCGATTTCGCTGCGTTTGGGAGCGGGACGGCTGCCGCGCAGCTCGTTCCAATAGTCAAGTAGCCCCTGTACCGTCTGATGCGTCATTTACACTTCCAGATCTTGGTGTCCGCGAAGGAAAAGGTGATTTGTCTCTTCCTATGTTTGGAAACCCTCGACCGCTGGTCCCTTATTAACTGTCTCGTTCTGCCCGCGCCGGTCCCGATTTAGAACACTGGGGGATGGCGCTGGCCTGCTTGGTCGGGTACTCAGCGAAAAGCATGCCAAAACTTAACGACGGGACAGCGACGGGCTGCGTGTATTGACGATAGGCTGCTGTTTTCTGCGGTTTTGTGTGTCTGAGGTTTGCTGGAGAAGGAGCTGAGGGGGCGAACCGTTAACCTTTTAAGGGCCAGAGAGTGGCTGGTTAGTTGCAGGAAGAGGCGTGACCAATGGCTGTTTCAGGGACACAATGGAGGCCTTATGGAACGGCATGGCATCTGCATTGATGGGGTCAAGAAACCCAAAAGCTCCAAAAATGGAGCAGAAACAGCTCTCCGGAGTGCCAAAATGAAACGACTTTATGTACTTCTCTTCCTCGGCCTGTTCGCGTTCGCTGCAGGTGCAATTGTAATGACCGTCACGGCTGACCAGGCGCAGGCATGTGGTTATGAAGACGACTGTGGTGGTTGGGAAGAACCAGAATGGGATGACGATTGTGGTTGTTACGATGACCACGACAAGGGTGATATCGACATAGATGTTGATATCGAGAACAAGGTCAAACTGGATGTTGATCTTGAGTTGGACGTTGATGTTGAAAACAACAACACGAACAACAACACGAACAACAACACGAACAACAACAATAATACCAATAACAATACGAACAATAACAACAACGTTAATAACAACAACAACGTCAACAACATCACGGTTAACGTCGATGGAAACGGCGAAGGTGGCGGTGACGTCAACATCAACAACACGGCCAACGCGGAGGCGATTGCGAACGCTAATGCAACAAGCGCTGCAACAGCAGCGTCGCGTGCAGGCGGTCGTTTGAATACCCGTAACCTTCGGGACAACGTGTTTGGTTCAGAGCGCCGCGGTGCTGGCGGAACGATTGTGAATGCTGCACGTGCTCCCATTACTATCGGCCCGCTGCGGGTTGTTGTGAAGGAAGAGCGTGTTAAGAGCCGTGCGGTTCGTGGCGTCTGCCTTGACGCAAAAGGTCTGGAAGAAGCGGCTTACCTCGCTGTGTCTTCCACGCAGGTTGATATCGCTACCGGCAGCGGCGAGCTGATGTACTGCCAGATGGGTGACGCCCTAGTGGCAACGATCGGTGAAGTCTCTGAGCATGGCCAGGTCAACTATACGCATGGCCAAGTGATCGAGTGTCTGGATGGCCAGTCTCTCCACTATGGCAATGAAGGCCGGTTGGCCTGTGGTCCAAGCAGTCATGCGTATTTCACCGGCTCTACCCGTCGCAGCCATGCTCGATATGCAGAAGTGTTCCTGAACCGCAAGTCTAGCGGGTATTCAACGGACACAACGGCTTACCGAGGCGCGACGACTTTCAACGGTGGTGTCGGCTACTAAGTCAACTCTTTCGGGGAAGTGGCGGAAAGGGGACCCATCGGGGTCCCCTTTTTTTCTTGGGTGGCCGCTGCACTCGCGAGTAGACGAATGTTTTGTTCAACATGACGGTTGAGCGGACCACAGGCCAGCGGCGCAGCGCTGCTATCTTGGGCGGTTTCAAGGCCCTGATGACCTGGTCTGAAGGGCGCCCAGCACAGATCCAAGCAGGTCTGCGCGAATAATTCAGGGTCCAGGTCTCCACGGACATTTCCCTGATGTTGAAGCGACCTTGTGCAGTCGGTGAGGTACAGATTGAGGCGGCGCGTCACGGCGTTTGCGGCTTCACGCGCCTCAGATGGTACATCGTGGGTGTGCAATGCCTGAAACAGAGCCGGGTGCTTATAGAGAGGCGCTGTCAGTATCTGGGCGATACCGTCTACAGATGTCGGCGCATTTCGGGGGTCTTTGAGGGCTGACAAGGCGGAGCTCAGCGCCGTGTTCAATACCTCCCGATAGAGCCCCTGTTTGCTGGTGAAATAGTAGTGGACCAAGGCAACGTTTACGTCAGCCGAACTGGCGATACAGCGGAGGGTCGTGTTCGTATATCCGTTCTTAAAGAAAAGAAGGGTTGAGGCGCGGATAATATCTTCCCGGCGATTTTTCCCGTCTTTGAGAGGTCGACCGCGCTGACGAACCGGTTGCGCTTGCCTGTTCTCACCATCAATCCTTGGCGTAAATTCATTCATGATCAATCGCCCTCCAATTCGTGGGGAATTAAAGGGCCGATCAGCATGCCTCAGGCTTTCTATAACATATTTTCCAACTTGCCGGGAGTGATCCGTCGCTCTTCAGAATTCGTAGAAGCGGACAGTAGAGCAAAGGTTTTCGGGTCTTGAGACGAATCCGGAACTGTGTGAGCGTTCGGTGAGGCCGCTCCATGAAGGAACCTGGGGGATGTATGGGGACGCGACAATCGTCGGACTACGGATTTAAAGACCATGACGGTGAGGCTGGCTGGGGGTCTGAGTTTCGACTCACAGACCCCTTCCTTAAAGACTTCTTGAAGATGACGGAAAAGTGGACCTCGTCGATGCGGGGGCCTGATGAACAGAAGATTGACCTGCTGGATGCTGTTCAGTTTTTACCCCATGTTTTCTGGTTCACGCTGCAGGAAGATGATGCCTGGATGTGCCGGTTTTTCGGATCGGAAATGGTCAGCGTACGCGGCGATGATCCGACAAACCGCCTCTTGGAAAAAGCGGAGGAGAACCTCGTTGATCGATATGTCGCCGCCTTTTTTGACCTGGTGGTCGAAGCGGGGCAGCCAGTGTCGAGTACGTCTCAGTCTGTGGTTGAGGGGCGGGAATATTTGCGCACACAAAGCGTTGGATTGCCGGTTTTTGGGCCTGCCGCGACGATCACCGGGGTGATAGGCGCACAAGCGTTTTACGGGCCGGAAGAATAGGGATGATCGTTCTTTCTTGGGTGCCTGCAGATCAATTCAACAAGAACCTATTTTTGACGATTTAAAGTCTGCCTGTTTTCAGCATCCCTTTTTATGTGATGAATTTTCGCTCGGTCTTGGTAACTGAAGGCTAAAGAGCAGAGGGCCAATCTGCGTTTCCAACCTCATGGTAACGGAGAAAAGTCCATGAATATTGAAGCACTAGGTGGAGGGCCTTTGCTCTTCCAGTTGATGGGGACATCCGGCGCAGGCCGGCAGGGCCCTCCGAGCGGTGATGATATTGCCGCGAGGATGAACGAAGCGATCAGCTCCGGGAATGTTAATGGCGCCGAAATTCAGTCGCGCCTGAGTGAGCGGTTTGGAGAGGATGCGGATGGTCTTCTTCTCGAAGACGGATCGCTCGATACGGAGAAGCTGTCCGACCTTTTGGAGGCTAATCGACCTGATGGTCCGCCGCCTGGCCTTCAGCGGTTTTCAAGCACGGAGGAGAGTGAGCTGGTGCAATCCCTTCTCGACTCGCTGCAAAGTAGTGAAGAAGAAGCTGATGCAAGGCCTGGCCTGGTTGAACAGCTGTACAGCCAGGCACGTGGTGATACGTCTGTGAATGAGGAGTTGTTCTCGATCCTCGCGTGAGGCCAGCACTTGTCTACCCGGCTGAGGGAAGAGGACAGCCGGTTTTCTAAGGTTTCGAATGGGGCCAACCAGGAGGTCCCCAGTTTTTTGCATTGCGAAGACGGATGCCGCTGGCGTGGAGGGTGCTCTCCCAAACTTTCCTCAATTCGGTCAAATCATCTAAAACTCTGAGGTCAATTTTTCGGCTTCTAATATGCGCCGGAAGGTCAGAGAGCGCTTCGGTTCCTAATGGCTGGACCGGTGATTTTGAAACCCACATTCCAACATCGCCAATGTCCTCAAACGTATCTTTTGCAAATTCATACCTATAAATCACGCTGCTTTGTATCTGATTGACCCACCGTCGTTCGACAAAGGCGAGGATTTTTGCCTGTGAGTCTCCAAACCAAGTTTCGAGATCTTTAGGCGATGTCGTTGGTGTGGGCCAGATAAGTATGCGTGGGCATTCGCGGGGAAACAGGTAGAGAAAGTCGTGACTTTCATGCGTTGCCCAGACAAGCGGCCCGTTCAGCCACTCCCATCCTGCTCGACGTTCAACCGGTTTAGTGACAGGGCGCGGAACGAAATTTTTGATGGATGGGTTGTCGCTAAAATGGAAAAGACTCATTGGAATATTCAGGTGTCAATCTCATTGATTGAGGAGCTACGGCCGACATCGCTATGCAGTGTGTTCGGTTTGGTTTTCGCGTTGGATGCGAACCCCATCACCTGATTTCAAGCATCGCTTCAATGTTATGACCGTCCAGATCATATATGAAACATGCATAGTAACCCTCTCTGTATTGCGGTCTAAAGCCTGGTCTACCGTTGTCCTTACCACCTGCATTCAGTGCTGCTCTGTAGAATTCATCGACTTTGCTCTTACCCTCTACTCGAAAAGCGACATGGGTACTGGTAACAGGGTGCTCATTGTCTCGAGCTGCGCGAATTTCAAACAAGGCGTTATTGTCTAGTTGAAACGCCCAGAACGTGTTTTCTTCTCCGAAAGAGACTTCATACCCGAGGGGCCGGAATGCAAGTTCGTAAAAGGCTTTGCTCTTTTCCACGTCTTTTGTCGCAATGGTGATGTGATCAATCACTGTCTGGCCCCGAAGTTACGTTTGGACCAATTGTAATCGCATCAGGTGGGCATTGAAAACGTAGCTGAGTGAAGTCTTCTTGCTGCTCGGGTTTGAGATAGAAGGCAACTCAAAAAAAGAGGGAGAGCCGACGCTCTCCCTAAGTTGCTCTCAACGAACTTGGTGTTGGAAGGGCAGGCGTGCCGCCTCATCCACCGGTCCCGTGACTTCGTTTGCCTTGGGGCCGGTTCTTGAAAATTTTTTCGTGTCTTTCGGGTTGGGGCTTCCCCTCTGAGGGGAAGCGATTAATACTGGCTGCTGCGCAGGCGGTCTGAGAAGATCGGCTCTGAATAGTAGCCATAGGGATCGTTCATGACCGGTGCGGCAACCGTTGTGCGGGCTGCAACCGTCTGTGGCTGTACAGGAGCTGCGTGAGCTACAGGCGTTGATGCGCGAGGTGCCGCCTGAGGCGCTACTTGGGTGGACTGCACACCATAGTTCTGCGGAGGCGTGCGATAGTGAATTTCGCCAAGCGGATCGCCTTCTGCACCGAAGGATGTGCAGGCAGTTGGGTTCGTACCATAGAGCGGCACAATCATCTCCAGGATAGCGCGCTCAATCACTGAACGAACACCAAGCTGCAGAGGTTCGTTGGCGCGTTCACCAGCACCGAGCTCAAACGTGTTGCCATTCAGGAAGTCGAACACGCCTGCCACGATCTCACGACCGATGATCTGCTTCTGGTAAGACACAACATGGACAACTTCCAAAGAACGGCTGTCGACAAGACGAAGGTCAAGACCAACATTCATGACGAAAAGGCGGCCGCTAATGGTTGCTGACAGACCTGTTGGGTCCAGATCAGAGAACGCGCTGTCCAGACCGCCATTGCGGATGTCGAAGTTCAGTTCAGTGATGCCACCGACCATGTAGTAGTCGGAGCCGCGGATTGAACCGGCATGGATCTGACGGTACTCGTCCGGGTTTGCATCTGAGATCAGGCGATCATTGGCATATTTCAGCTCAAGTTCTGCGACTGATGTATCAAAACGCTCCACCAGCATGACGCCAGCTTTCGACAGACCGGAAATCGCCATCAGCGATGCGCCCTGGGTCAGCTTCGCGCCACCTTCAAGCTCTACCTTACCCGTGTAGTCCTTGATGTTGCCCACGGCGATGCGTGGTGCAGCGGCGGTGCCTGCCATGCGGCTGCCGATGCAGCGCAGAGCGCTGGAATAAGGTGTTTCATTGTTGATCACTGGCGCATTGCCGATCGGCGTTGTGTAGCGACCGTCGCTGCCAGCTGTTGGGCTGATGCAACCTGTCAGCGCTACGCCGAGGCCGAGCAAAAGTGCGGCTTTTTTGATGCCGTTCTGGGTGCCAAGAGCTTTTTTTGTCGTAGAGAACACGGGATCTCTCCGTTTACTTGTTTTCGTTGTTGAGCAGGAACAGTGCAGCCGGCGTGCCAGAATTTTTCTGGTCGTTGTTTTGGGTGCCAATTGCGCTGGTAACAGATGCCGTACCTTCACTTGCCGCAGAGGCGTCGTTTCCCTGAGCGACAAAGACGTCTTCCGTAAGAAGCGGAAGAGCCAGTGCGGCGCCAAGGGCGATCACGAGGCCGATATGTGGAAAGCGGGTTGTCATATTCGTTTCTTTGGTCATCCGTTGAAGTCGTTAAGACGGTTGCAACCGGTGTGCCACACGCAAGTAGGCGTTAACGCACTGCTCAAAACCGCAGTTTTCTGGGAGTTTTGAAGGTTAACGCCGGGATGCAGATTGTGCTTTGCAGGGCTAGCTGGCCCGCGGGGGCACGTCATTTGTTAACGCTGCGCAAGACCATGTTCTGAAATGAAACAGACGGCACCTATTTGTTAACGCGGGTTTGCGAATCCGGGGGCAGGGCGTCACACTCCGGCCCCAACAAGGCATAAAAGGGAGATGATGATGGCGGTGCTGGAGTTCTATTTCGATTGCTCAAGCCCTTGGACTTATTTGTGTTTTGCCCGTGTCGAAGCGATGGTTGAACGCACACAGGCTGAGATCCAATGGAAGCCGATCCTGGTCGGCGGCATCTTCAATAAAGTTAATGAGTCTGTCTATGAACAGCGCGCCAACCCGCATCCCGTAAAAGGACGGTACTACGTTAAGGATTTGCAGGACTGGGCCCGCTATTGTGATGTGAAAATAGGTCAGCCGCAGGTTTTTCCAGTGCGCGCTGTCGATCCCATGCGGGCGGCAATTGTGGCTCTGGACGAAGGAAAGCTCCCAGAATTTGCCTGGGCCACTTTTGAAGCCTATTGGGGGGATCTTAAGGACATCTCGCAGCCGGAGATTCTGGCTGATATTTGTACGAAAGTGGGGCTTGATCCCGCGCAAGTTGCTGCGCGCATTAAGGAAGATGACGTGAAAGCTCGTCTCAGGCAGAACACAGAAGAAGTGATCGAGCGGGGTGGTTTCGGATCTCCCACCATGTTTGTGAATGGGGATGATATGTATTTCGGCAATGACCGTTTACCCCTTGTAGAGGACGCTCTTAACCGTGGCTGACCTTCATCAGAGACCTGAACCGCCGGCTTTCAACGCACCTCCGGTGATCCTGGGCCTTGTCGGCGCGCTTTTTGGCATTCACGTGCTGACCAATTTCATGGATCCGGCTGAGGCGAACCGGCTCATCGCCTATTTCGCACTGAGCCCTGCGCGCTATGCGCCGCCGGTATCGGGTGAGTTCCTGCCGCTGCCTGGCGGGTTGCTGGTCGATCTGGCCGGGTTTGTCACGCATATCTTTTTGCATGCCGACTGGGGACACCTGATCTTTAACTCTATCTGGCTGCTGGCGTTTGGCGCGCCTGTGGCCCGACGGTTCGGCACAATCCGGTTTCTGCTTTTCTTCCTTCTGTGCGGGATTATTGGCGGCCTCACCCATGTGATGATCCATGCGGGAGAGCTGGTGTTCGTTGTTGGGGCATCAGGTGCGGTAAGCGGCTTGATGGGCGGCGCGGCACGGTTTGTCTTCCTCGCCGGTGGCCCACTTGGGCTGATGACCGCAAGGGATCCGTCACTCCCCGGTGCACCCCGCGCGCAGGCAACCATTCTGCAGGCGCTGACTGATCGCCGAACCTTGCTGTTTGTAGGAGTCTGGCTGGGGCTCAATCTGCTCTTTGGTCTTTCCGGTCTCTCTCTATCTGGCGAAACCGTCTCTATTGCCTGGGAAGCCCATTTGGGTGGCTTTGTCGCAGGTCTGCTGCTGTTTGGCTTTTTTGACCCGATGAAACAGTCTCCCTCCGGCGGGCCGGGCAATGTCGGCTATGGAGAGTGGCGCGGCGACTGATGCCGTCTTGTTCAGCGGGTGCGCTGGATCATTGAAGGAACTGGGGGGAATACCCAAATATAAAAGGTGGCCGTGAGGCCGCCTTTTGGTGTCCTAACCTTGGAGATTCCCCCATGAGCGATGCCTCGACATCGTCTGAGTCTGACGCCCCTAAACTGGAACAGGAAGAGCAGGAGCCTTTGTGGCAACGGCTGCTCTATATGACCGGGTTCTGGTTTTTAGGAAATATCGCCTTCTCACTGTCCATCCTGCTTGGCGCCGTCCAGTTGGTGGTCGTGTTCTTGAGCGGTGGAAAGAACGAGGAACTGGCGAGTTTCAGTCGTCGCCTGATTGCTTATGTCTTCGAATGTCTGAGTTTCATCGTGTTCGACCGGGAAGATAAGCCGTTTCCCTTCGGCCCATTTCCGGAGGCGCGGGCGCGCGACGACGACTGAGCAGATGTGGGGCGTCAGGCACCAAGCGGCTCCATCGCCTTCCAGACCTTTTGCCCTTTGGGGGTAAGGAGGCCCCAGAGCAGGCTGCGGGTGAGAAGCAGAAAGCGGCGGTCAGCCGTGTCGGTGCTTTCATGAAACCCGGCGAGCTCAAGGCTGACATGCCCGTGCACCGTCGCCCACAGAACGGCGGTGATTTCGTCCGTACCCATCTTTGGTGGCAAGTACCCCTCGCTCTGGCAGCCCTTAACAGCCTCATCCAGTGACCGATAAGAGCGTTGCCGTGCTATCCCGCGCGCTAGGGGTTCTGCATCCGGATCTGGGGTTTCTGAGAATGGACGGGTCACTGACATGATGAGGGCGTAATAAGACGGATGCTTCAGGGCAAACCGTCTATAGGCAGCGCCTAAGCCCGCCAGCCACTCCAATGGATTGTCAGGGCGAGGAACGGCCTCCTGGAATTCCGCCATACGCGCGAATGCTTCTTCATAAAGGGCAGCGATAACGCCATCTTTTCCTTCAAACGCGGTGTAGATCGTCATCGTGGACGTGCCGACCGCTGTCGCCAATTTGCGTACGGACAATGCATCTGGTCCGCCTGTCGCCAGCATTTCACTCGCTGCATCAAGCAGTTCAGAGCGCTGCACTTCTGCTGAAGCGCGGCGGGTCTTTTTGGGTTTTGATGCACTGTTCATTTTTGAGTCCCGGACTATGTCCATGTGTGCAGGCGAGGAATTGATCTTGTATATAACGGTGTTATATTCATCGCAAGATCAGAGCGCACCAAGTGGTCATGGGGCCACCTGACGCCCCTTTTGTGGAGGTACACAATGTCTAAGCCTTTTCCGAACAATCCGGTACTGAAGAATAATTTCGGGCCCATCCTGGTGGAGTGCGATGCGCCTGACCTGGTCGTCCATGGCGAACTGCCTGACGCGCTTCGGGGCACTTTGTACCGCAACGGTCCAAACCCCATGTTTCCGCCGCTTGGAAACCAGCACCACTGGTTTTTAGGCGAAGGCATGGTGCATGCCATCAATGTTGAGGGTGGTAAAGCGAGCTACCGCAATCGCTGGGTACGAACCGATCAGTACAAGGCGCAGCGCGAAGCGGGAGAGCGCCTGGTGGGTACTGGCTTTGGCGAGCCTCGCAAGCCCGGTGCGGAAAACATCAAAAACAATGTTGCGAACACAAACATTGTCGCGCATGCCGGTAAGCTCTGGGCGCTGGATGAAGGCTCAAGCCCCGTTATGATGGATATGGAGACCCTGGAAACGGAGGGGTCAAACACATTTGGCGGCAAGTATGAAGGGCCGTTCACTGCGCACCCGAAATTTGATCCGAAGACCGGTGAGATGCTGTTCTTTGGTTACATGGCTGCAGGGCCAGGCACGCCGGACATCTCTTATCAGGTCGTGGATGCTCAAGGAAACCTGACCCGCTCAGAAATGTTCCAGGCGCCTTACGCGAGCATGATGCATGACTTCATCACGACAGATGAACATGTGATCTTCCCGATCTTCCCGGCGACGATTGATATTGACCGGATCATGAAGGGCGGTCCCATGATTGCCTGGGATCCAAGCCAATCGAGCTGGATCGGCATCATGGGCAGAAATGATGGCGTAGACAGCATTCGCTGGTTTGAAGGCGACCCCTGTTACGTCTATCACCCGATGAATGCTTATACGACTCATGAAGGCGGTAAGACGAAAGTCATCGCCGACGTGATGAAGTATTCCCGCGTCCCGCTTTTCCCGGATGTTGATGGCAAGCGTACGTTGGATCTGGGGGCAGAACTTGGACAACTCGTTCGCTGGACGTTTGATCTCGATGGAAACACCAACGACTACACCGAGACAAAGCTCAACGATATTGGCGGTGAGTTTCCGCGGTTCGATGAACGGTTTGTGGGTCATGAATATCGTCATGGCTATTACGCGACGATGGTACGGCCAGAGGCTGAAGGGGCACCCTTTGATACATTCGTTCATGTGGATCTGAAGACAGGCAACACAAAGACCTACGAGCCCGGTGAAGGCTGCTTTGTCCACGAGCCTGTCTTTGTGCCTCGATCAGACAAAGCCGAAGAAGGTGACGGGTACCTCGTATCCCTGGTCTATGATGGATCGAAGAACCTGTCAGATTTTGTGGTGCTTGATACAGACGACATCTCTAAAGGACCGATTGCCCGAGTAGAACTTCCGACACGCGTTCCGTTCGGTTTCCATGGCAATTGGGCGGATGCGCGCTGAGGCTGCTTCCGTCCCAGCATTGCGATCAGCGTTTCGAGTAAAACCTAGAACAAAGGCTCGTCGTAGATCTTCTGGCCCTCGATCATGAGACCTTTAATGGCTGCGTCGCCCTCATCATTGAGGGCGACGATGACGCCAAGCGCGTGTTCGTCGCGATATTTTTCGAGCTCTGTGCCCGTGCCCTCCGGCACGAAATAGCTGTCGATGGGATATGAGATGAAGACACTAATGCAATCCCGGCACGTTTCTTCAGTCGTCTCTGTCTGCTCTTTCAAAACATAATTGACGCGGCCACGAATGACCGCCTGGTTGGTTTCAAGCGTTTCGGGGAGGTCCGCAAGGACCTTGAGAGGCGTTGCGATGGCCGCTGTTGTGTCCAATAGGATAAATGCGTCGTCGCCGGTTTCGAAACTGGTCGCTATCTCGATATTATGCGCATCGAAAGCGGATATTTCATAGTTCAGGATCACATAGTCGCCTCGGAAGATGTCGCGCGGGTCGACAGGTGTGGTTTTGAGAACTACTTCTGTCGGTGAGCTCAGAAGCGTGATTTGCGCCCAGACCATCTGCGCGAGGACAGCGGTCTGGAAAAGCACGGCTATCGCTACGCCGATCAGGATACGGGTTTTGCTCATGAGGGTGCCTCCCCTGAGGTGGCGGTCGCTCGACGTCTGAGCCGCTCCCAGACAAAACCGCCTGATATGAGCAGGATGCCGCCAATGGCAAAGAAGGCTGCGGTGTCGAGAAGCGTGCCGAAAGTTTCGAGATAGAGGTACAGCGCCTCGCCGCCAAAGGCCGCGAAGCCCAGGTTGATCAGGAAGCGGTTGTGCAATCTGGTCCCAAGTGTCACCAGCCATATTGAAAGCGCCAGGAAGGCCGGCGCTGTAAGGATGAGCGGCACGTCGCCGTCACTTGTGGTGAGAGCGCCTGACAAAAGAATGCCGATGGGGAATGCCATAAAAGCAATAATGTCCTGGGGGGTCAGTATCGAAGTCCGGACGAATGCAAAAATGGTTGCGCCCAAAAGCGTGGCGATGGAGAGGACCGGTATCAGATAACCGGCGCCGTCCTCAAAGCCTTCGTCAACGACATGCCCCAGCCAGAACATCACCAGAAGGGTGAGAGCCGCATAGCCCTGCAATGCGCGGGCGAAAGGTTGCTGCCTCTCTTCGCCGACAATCCCAGCGAGCCACACCAGTCCGAAGACAGACGAGAGGACGGTGAGCAATTCGATGGGCCCCCAGCCAAGGTTCTCTGCAAGGTTTGGGGAATTTCCTAGCAACCAGACAATGAGGCCGAGAAGAGCCAGATGTTTGGCTGGTCCCCAGTCCAATCGAAAAGCCAGTATTGCAGCAGCAGCCCAGGGGAGCAGATAGGTGAGGTGGATATCACCCTCGGAAATCACGGCCATGGTCCAGCCCATGAGCAGCAGTTGGGTTACTGCCAGCGCCGCGCGGGATTGGACGGCCCAGGCGGTCACAAGGCCACCTAGCGACCACGCGAGAAGCCCCGCAGGGAAATCTTGAGGAAGATGATACATCTGCCCGATGAGCATGATGTTCGCGCCGAAGAGGGCGACACCTACGACGAAGGCAGCCTCCGCAAAAGCGGCATGATTTCGCAAATGCAGGAAGGCGGCTGCGCCATAGGCCGACCACATAGCGACAGCCAGGATTGTCAGTCGTAAACCTTTCGACATCTCCGCCCAGTTGGCGGCAACAAATGCCATTGCCGAAAAGCCAATAAGAACAGCACCCAAAACAGTGATCACGACAGGCAGTTTGCTCGGGCCTTCTTCCTTCTCAAGTGAGGCAAGGATGGCTTTGGAATTTTCTGCTGATACCCATCCCTTAGCGATCCATGTCTCCAAGTCGGTTGCGACTCGCTTTGCATAGGATGTTGGCCACATGTTTCTTTCTCCGGGAACGGATAATCATGACGGATGCGTCAGGTTTTTTTCAATTATTGCCCAGTTTGGCAGCGAGTTGGGCGGAAATGAGGCAGGGTGACTGTCCTGTTTACTTAAATCCGTTTCTCACCCTTGCACGTTTGGGTTGCGTCGATCATGATTTTACCTAATGGCGGCAGGGCGCGGATAAGTTCTTTCGAGATAACAATCCGCATTGTAGCCGGGAAATGTTCCTCAACTGGGGAAGGAATGTTGACCGATCTGTCTGAGGCCTTGTCGCTTCTGACCCACGACCTGGGAGAAGAAGCATGAATGTTGAAGTAATTCTGAAAACAAAAGGAACCGATGTCACGACGATTTCATCGTCTGATACGCTGGCTGATGCGGTGAACCTTCTATGTGCCAACAAAATTGGTGCTGTTGTCGTAGTCGATGGCGGTCGTGTACGCGGCATTCTGTCTGAGCGCGATATCGTCAAGTCGATCAATATTGCAGGCGCGGAAGCACTGGACCTGCCTGTCGCTCAAGTAATGACGGCGAATATCATTACCTGCTCGCGCAGTGATACGCTCGATCAGTTGATGGATGCGATGACTGGCGGTCGGTTCCGCCATATCCCTGTCATTGAAGAAGACGAGCTGATTGGGATTGTCTCTATCGGTGACGTTGTGAAACATCGGATCGCGGAAACCGAAATGGAAGCGGAGCAGTTGCGGCTTTATATCGCCAGCGGCTGAGTGTCTTCTGTATCTGAACCGTCGGCAGGTTCCTCGTGGCCGTTCAGGCGCATCAATGCGTCCTCAATGAAGGGGAGGGCGTGTGCGGCTGCGGCTTCACCTTGAGCGATCAGGTCCGGTGCTTTGTCGAAATCTATCAGGCTGATGTGACCGACATGTGGCGCGATCAATACGTCAGCTGGATCTGTCGCCAGACGTGAAC
The DNA here is from genome assembly GCA_965248405.1 of Parvibaculaceae bacterium. GTDB lineage: Bacteria > Pseudomonadota > Alphaproteobacteria > Parvibaculales > Parvibaculaceae > Mf105b01. Next base: position 1,911,709 of record OZ252104.1, on the reverse strand, counting down.
GGGACAGGCGGTCCTGCATGATGTTCAGTGAGCCCATCATCACATTGACGATGCCGGGTGATTGTCTTTTCTTGCCGAAAAACTGTCTTGCAATGGCGCGCTCAGTGCGGCCGGTGTCGACCAGTTTCTTCCGCCATCCGGAATCGTGTTCTTCTGAGTAGAGAGTTTCGATCATATGGCCGTCATGGTGGTTACTCTTGCCCACTGCATCCGTGTTGAGGTTCACGGCAATCACCAGACGCGCACCCAAAGCGCGGCATACAGAGACGGGGATGGGGTTGACCAGTGCGCCGTCGATCAGCCAGCGGCCTTCATGGCGGACCGGTTCGAAAAGACCGGGGAGTGCATAGGAGGACCGGATCGCTTCAACAATGGAGCCTTTTCTGATCCAGGCTTCGTGACCTGTAGCAAGCTCGGTCGCGACTGCGACAAATGTGTGATTGAGATCTTCAATCCGCAAGTCGCCGAGATGCTCATCCATCAGGTTGGCGAAGCGCTTTCCGCCGATGAGGCCGGCGCCGCCCAGACGTAGGTCCATGAAATTGATGAGTTTGCGACCGTGGAACGAGAGCGCGAACTCTTCGAGTTCGTTGAGCTTCCCGGCGGCAAAGCTGCCTCCCACGAGAGCTCCGATTGACGTGCCTGAGATGATGTCGGGGTTGTAACCAGCCTTCATCAGGCCTTTGATGACCCCAATATGGGCCCATCCGCGTGCAACACCAGAACCAAACGCTATACCTATCTTCATCTTAGCCATCTTAGACCCCATTGTGCCCTTAGTATGACAATCGGGGATTTCTAAATTGCAAAGACTAGGTGGGGAGTGCTGACCCAAAACTGAAGAGGGCGTTGGGAGATTGTTAAGGTTTGGTTTCCTGTTTGACCCAATCTGCGAATTTGTCGCTCACTTCCGCCTCAGTGGCGAGGATGCCGGGAAGATCGTAAGGATGGTCTTCGGCAATTGCCGCCAAGGTGTTTTCCTTGCGTTGCAGGCTTGTTTTAGCTGTCAGCCGCCATTCCGGCTCTTCCTGCACTTTGCCCTCCCACCAATAGACACTCGTGAGAGGACCTTCCACGTGGGCGCAAGCAGCGAGGCGTTCCTCCACCAGTTTGCGCGCAGCGATGCGTGCAGCTTCTTCGTTGTCGTAAGTTGTGGTGAGTTCTACGATAAAGGGCATGAGATTGGCCTCCGTTTGGTTCAGGCACCTGGCTTGATCCGATAAAGCACATGCGGGCTTAGTGGATGCTCTTTAGGGACTGTCGGATCTCTGAAATCGTCAGTTGGATCACGAGTCATGCCCAAAGCTTCCATTTGTACGCGAGAGGGCAGATTGATTGCGGAGGTATAGCCGATGACCTCATCGATCCCAAGGGACTGTGCATGGGCGAGCCAGGCATGGCCAGTTTCCCGGGCATACCCTTGCCGCCAATGGGTGCGACCCAGGATCCATCCAATTTCAATCATTGGTCCGCCTGGCACGTCGTTCGTCCAGGAAAGCCCGGTGCCACCAATCAACGTGCCGTCCTTCTTTCTTTCCGTGGCGAGAAAGGCGAAGCCATGCTCAGCGAGGTGGGTCCTGCACTCTTCCACGATCTCGTCTGATTGCGACCGGCTAAGAAGCGCAGGGTAGTAATAGCGACGCACTTGCCGGTCGGCGTTGATCGCAGCGAAGGCTGGGAGGTCGTCGTCGCGCCAGGGGCGGATCAAGAGGCGGTCGGTTTCGATCTTCATGCGACGCCTCCCAACCAACTGTTTAGAGTTTTTCCCGGTCGGTAATGAGTTGGGCGGGGCCGCCGGATTGCCCAACGGGGCTCACCCGGTAAAAGCAGGAGCGGTAACCGACGTGACAGCAACCGCCATTGCCTTGAGGGTCGACCCTCAACCAGATGGCGTCTTGATCACAATCAGTGCGGATCTCAACAACTTTTTGGATTTGGCCGCTGGTCGCGCCCTTGTGCCATAGCTCCTTGCGGCTTCGGCTCCAATACCAGGCTTCACCGCTCTCAATGGTGCGGGCGAGGGCTTCCTCATTCATCCAGGCGTGCATCAGTAGCTCACCGGACTTTGCATCGGTGGTGACGGCTGGGATCAAACCTTTTTCGTCAAACTTGGGGGCGAACAGGTCGCCGTTCTCAAGCTCGTTTTTTGATAGGGCTTTGGAAAAGGTGGGGAGGTTACTCACCGGGACCGCTCCTCTTAGGTGTGGAGCGGGGGCCCGGTGAAGAAGCGGGGCTTAATATCCCCGGATCATCGACAGGAAGCGCCGTTCCATGTTCGGGTCTTCTTTGAAAACACCCGTAAACTGCGTCGTGATGGTTGCAACATCAGGTTTCTTGATGCCGCGGGTTGTCATGCATTGATGCTTTGCTTCGATCAGAATAGCAACGCCTTTTGGTGCCAGCACCCGGTTAATGGTGTCTGCAACCTGCGCGGTCATTGTTTCCTGGGTCTGGAGCCGCTTCGCATAAATTTCGATCACGCGGGCGAGCTTCGAGATTCCAACAACTTTGGATGTAGGGACATAGGCGATATGCGCTTTGCCCAGAATTGCGACCATATGGTGCTCACAATGGCTTTCCAGGTCGATGTCGCGAAGCATGACCATATCGTCATAGCCTTCGACTTCCTCGAATGTCTTGCCGAGAACCTCTTCGGGGTCCTCGTCATAGCCCGCGAAAAATTCCTCATAGGCTTTGACGACCCGTTTAGGGGTCTCAATCAGGCCTTCACGGGCCGGATCGTCGCCTGCCCATGAAATAAGGGTGCGTACCGCGGCTTCTGCCTCTTTACGGCTGGGACGGTTGGGGCTTTCGCTTTTTTCGATGTTCTCGAGCACGTCGTCGACTACAGAATTCATATCCATTTGACCAATCTCTTTAGGGGTTTCCCGACCGCACGTGCTTGCACACGGTGATGAACGATCGGGTCAAGTCACGGACAGGGCGAAGGCTTAAGGCTTCGGGTCCAGTCCATTTTGCCCATCAAGCAGAGGTCTTATGCCATGCTGCTGCTGATGCGACACCTTCTAAAGCATGCATATAGCGTTGCAAAAAAGCCTATCAAGTGGGCTCAATCTATACCTCACGCAAAGCCGATTGGATGATTAGAACTGGAAATTAACCACTGAGATGGTTAGGTTGCCCTTCAGGAGACTGATTATGACCTGTCGATGTTGTAGAAAAAACACCACAGAATCACCGGCTTAGGGGATGTCGCGCGGCTGCGGGCCCCAGAGCAGGGCCCTTGCCAGACCGAAATCGCGACGAGACACCCCAATGACCGAGACCTCCGACAAAACCCTCTTCCTCTACAACACGCTGACCCGTCACAAAGACGTGTTTCGGCCGATCGATCCGGATCGGGTGACGATGTATGTCTGCGGGCCGACAGTCTACAACCATGCGCATATCGGGAATGCACGCCCCGCAGTTATCTTTGACATGCTGGCGCGGGTGCTCAGGCATCTCTATCCCAATGTCGTCTATGCGCGGAACATCACTGATATCGAGGACAAAATCATTGAGATGGCGGCGCAAGAGGGCGTCGAAATCTCCGTGATCACAGAGCGCTATGCCGACATCTACCGGGCTGATATGGGGGCGCTGGGTGTCATCCTTCCCGATATTGAGCCGAAGGCGACTGAGACTATCCCTGAGATGATCGCCATGATGGAGCGGCTCATCGAAGCAGGCCACGCCTATGAGGCGGAGGGTCACGTTCTTTTTAATGTGCCGAGCTTCCCAGACTATGGGCAGCTGTCACGCCGCCCGATGGATGAGATGGTGGCCGGCGCTCGTGTGGAAGTGGCGCCGTATAAAAAAGACCCTGCCGACTTTGTGCTTTGGAAACCGAGCACCGATGATCAGCCCGGATGGGACAGCCCCTGGGGCCGGGGACGGCCCGGTTGGCATATCGAATGCTCGGCCATGATTGAGAAGCACTTAGGCGAGACCATCGACATTCATGGGGGTGGCATCGACCTTCAATTCCCGCATCACGAGAATGAGGTGGCGCAGAGCCGGTGCAGCCATGGGGGTGCGCCGTTTGCGAACTACTGGCTCCATAACGGGTTCCTCAATATGAACTCGGAGAAAATGTCGAAGTCGCTGGGCAATGTGCTGCTGGTACATGACCTGATCGGGCAGGCGCCAGGGGAGGCCATCCGTCTGGCGCTTCTCAATGGCCATTACCGCCAGCCTTTGGACTGGAACGATGATGTGCTGCCGCAGGCAAAGGCGCAGTTGGACCGTCTTTATGGGGCGTTGCGCCAGTTGGAGGATGTTGATCCAGCAGAGGGCGATCATGTGCCTGATGCTTTCCTAGGCGCGCTGCTGGACGATCTTAATACGCCGAAGGCACTGGCTGAGCTTTTCCAACTGGCTAAGCTTGCTAATCAGGCACCGGACTCAAAAGAGAAGGCTCAGGTAAAAGCAGCCTTGCTTCAGTCAGGGTTTCTGATTGGGCTGCTTCAGCAAGACGCCAATCAATGGTTTGAAGGGGCGAGTGGTTCGTCGAGCCTTGATGCGGAGGCGATTGAGGCCCAGATAGAAGCAAGGAACGCGGCCCGGGCGGCGAAAGACTTTGCTGAAGCTGACCGGATCAGAGATGCGCTGGCAGATGCTGGCGTTCTGATTGAAGATGGGCCGGAAGGCACGAAGTGGAAACTGGCGGGGTAGGCTCGCGCGGAGTAGAGCATTTCCAGGAAAAGTGATCCCGGTTTTTCGCCCGGACTCTGTGGCGGAAATGCGATAGGAAATTGAGATGTTAGATGACATCTACAATAAGCGCATTTTGAAGCTCGCTGCGGATATTCCGCGGATCGGGCATCTTGATGCGCCGGATGGAACAGCGACAGCGGTTTCCAAACTCTGTGGTTCCAAAGTCTCAGTGGAAGTGAAGATGGACGGCGATGTGGTTACCGATTTCGCCCATGATGTGAAAGCCTGTGCGCTCGGTCAGGCTTCTTCCTCCATCATGGCAGCTCATGTCATCGGTTCCACTGCCAAGGAACTGCATGAACTTCGTGATCAGATGACGGCGATGTTGAAAGAGGGGGGAGAGCCCCCAACCGGCAAATGGGCAGATGCAGAAGTGCTGACGCCCGTACGGGATTACAAAGCCCGGCATACGTCCACGCTGCTTACGTTCAACGCCACTTGCGACGCCGTAGATGAGGCGATGGCGGCTGCGTAGCCGCCGCTTCTCTAGCGCAGGCTATAGAGCAGAGCCGACAGATATAGGCCGACCCCAAAACTCATATGGGCCGAGAAGCTTCGTAGACGTGCGACGTTGGGGGCTGGTGTTTTTGACGCGGCGATGCCTGCACCCATACCCGGTTGCAGAATGAAAAAGGGCGCTGCAAGCGTCACCAGACCGATGGTGAGCGCTGGAAGAGGCGTTGGGGCTACGGTCCATCTCGTTCCCCAAATTGCAATCAATGCGCCAGCGAAGATGACCCCAATTGCGTAATGTGCCGTCCAGCCGATGACGCGCTCGGCGGAAATTGGCGGCGCATTGGCAATGTTGGTGTGAACGAAATGGCCATGGGGCAGGTGGCCGATCCACCGCCCGACCATTGAATAGTTGAGGGAGGGAATGCTGAAGGCCTTCGAGAGGAACAGCGCCCAAAGGTCCATTGTGAGGGTTGCACCAACACCTATGACGCCTGCTGCGAGAAGGATTTCTTCAGGCCCTGCCATCCTTTTGACTCCTGTTTAAACATTCAATTGATTCATTGAATGAATATTGGGGGTGAGGTAGGCTGAGGTCAATGACTGATATTGATGAAAAGAAAATCGCGGATGCCGCGGAGCTGGCGAAGGTCCTGGGGCATGCGCATCGGATCAAGCTGCTTGAGCAAATTGCGCAAAGCGAGAAGTCGGTAGAGCGGCTGGCGGCGCAGTCGGGCCTTTCGGTGGCGAATGCGTCCCAGCATCTTCAGCATTTGAAACGGTCTGGATTTGTGCTGACCCGCCGAGAGGGCAAGCGGGTGATCTATCGATTGAGCAATGGTCCGGTGCTGGACATTCTGGCGGCGTTGCAATCTTTTGTGGATCATAGCCGCGCAGAGGTGCGTGCGCTGCTCTCTGACCATGCTGATCGTCGCGACAATCTGGAAGCCATATCACGAGAAGAATTGTTGGACCGGCTTGCCGAAGGGAGTGTGACGGTGTTGGACGTTCGGCCTGAGGAAGAGTTCGATCTGGGGCATGTACCCGGCGCAATCAATATTCCGTTCGAGGAGTTAAAGGGCAGGTTGTCTGAGATCCCGGCAGCACATGAAATCGTTGCTTATTGCCGGGGACCGAATTGCCTGCTTTCAGTTGATGCGCTCGAGCTCCTGAGAGGGAAGGGGCTGGCCGCTCGCCATCTGGAGAATGGATTTCCGGCTTGGAAGGTTGCGAAGCTGCCTGTGGAAAGCCGCGCCCGATAAAGCCGCGCCCGATAGAGTCGATTTACTGCCCCCTTTGTCGCGCCTTCATGGTTTCGTGTTTGACCGTTAGGGCAAGTTTGGGGGAGGGGGTCACAGACCCTGTGGAGGCTTGAAGTTCCTCATACGTCCACGCTGCTTGTGCTCATTGCGACCTGCGACGCTGTGGATGAGGTTTTAGAGGAAGATGATCAGCCTTAAGCAGTAATCTAACACCTACTTGCTAAACTTCTGATTCTCATCAATGTTCCTTCGCAACCTATGTGATAAGGGGTGTTTGATGCGGAGTTACTTGTTTGCGAGTTGTTTGAGCGTTTTATTCGTTGCCCTGAGTGCCTGTACGGCAAAGACCGTACCGGTAACTCAGGCACTGAGTCCTTCCGCGACCGATGGGATTCTTCTTGTCTCAATCTCGAAGCAGGGCAGAGGGCGGGTTGTCTCAACTGTCGTTTTCAGAAATATAGACGGCACCAACCGGCAGAAGATTGACACTTCCGGTGGACCGGCGGCTCCTTTTTGGAGCGACGACAACCGGGATGATTTCCACGACAGCACCGGGCGTGGAAGAGTTTTCGCCATAAATTTGAAGCCGGGGAACTATGAGGTTTGCCATTGGGTCTTAGACACCGGTCACGCGGTCTTCACGCCCTCTGAGGAGTTTTCAGTTCCTTTTGAGATCAAGGCGGGAAGGAGTACCTATGTGGGCGACTTTCATTTCGCTATCGGCAGGGGCCAGAATCTTTTTGGGATGCCACTGCCCTATCTGGAAGGGGCCGAACGCCGTGATAACTGGGCGCGTGATCTGGCCGCATTGAAGAGGAAGTATCCCGCCGTGAATTTGAATGAGGTGGATTTCTCCTCACTTGAAATCATTCGTGATGTCGAAGGTGAAGACGGGCCCGAGCAGCGAGTCAATATGCCGCTCTACGTTCCGCCTGTTCCTCAATAGTTCGCTGTTCCAGCTCATCGCACAAGAGGCAATGCCATGTGCCTTGAGCTAAGGCATAGGTTCAAACAACGTGAAATGAAAACTTCTTTGAGGTGTAAGTGAATGTTTCGTTTGGGTTCTCCAGTAAGGTTTATAGCTATCGTTGTCTTCGGACTCATCTTGTCAGCTTGTTCGGCCGCCAAAACAGTCCCGGTAGGAGAAGACTTGTCGGCTGACGTAGAGAATGGATTGGTTTTGGTGTCTGTCACCCATGTGGGGCAGTTTTCAGAGTACTCCATGTTTTTTCGTGAAGTTGGTTCAGACACTTTCCAGACGCTTGATATTGGGGCGCGGTTTACGATCCTGCCTCCGAATATGACGCGTTGGGATTGGGATATTGATGACCGTGGACATAAGGGAGATGTGTTCGCTCTTCGTCTTCCACTTGGCACCTATGAGGTCTTCCGCTGGAGGGTCGGAAGTGGTGTTGCGACTGTTACACCCAGCGATGAATTCTCGATTAAGTTTGAAGTTGAACCGGGAACGACTACTTACATCGGAAATTTTCGCTTTCTACAGACGTCTTCCACAGGTTTAACGGTCACCGGCGCGGATGTGCAGCATGTCGACGAGTGGGACCGGGACTGGGGAGTGTTTTCCCGAAAGTACTCTTCATCCACTGTGGGAGAGGTACGCAGAATAGCTGAAGGATCTCCCCTAGAAACTAATCTTGGGAAGTCTGGTTTGATCGATGTGAGGCTTCCAATCGTTGTTTATGTGCCGTAGGTCCTTCGCCAGCACCGATCACGTTGCTTGCGCCGGGAGGTATGGTTGCTGGCCTATTTACCTCTCGCTTACCATGCTGCTATAGATTGGGCCTCAGATTTGAGGAAGACATGCTGACAAACGCACAAAATAGGCAATGGACGGGTGGCCCCACGGCTGCCGCGATTGTGCGCGTGTTCAAGCTGGGGGTTGCAACCGGCACCACCCTCACTAGCACCGGCTCGGTCTGACACCGAGCCCGGCTCAATTTGAGCCTGTGGCCCCGAGCGAGTGTCGCGCCGGGTCCAAATTCACCAAAACAAGCTGTTTTGTCGTATTTCCGCGGAGTGAAGCATTTTCACTCCGTCCGGAAATGCTCTAGTTAAGGTCCAGCGGTTTTTGCGAATCGATCCTGACCGGGAACAGAGAGACACCCATGCGGCGCAGCCCGCTCGCCATACTTATGCTGGGGCTGGTTCAGTTCTATCGGCTGGTCCTGTCCCCGCTTCTTGGGCCCCGATGCCGGCATATGCCGAGCTGTTCGGAATATGCCCTGGATGCGGTCCGCCAACATGGCGGCTGGCGCGGTGGCTGGCTGGCGCTCTCGCGTATTGCGCGGTGCCATCCCTGGGGATCTCACGGGTTTGACCCGGTTCCGGCAGTGCTCGCTGATCAGCCGTTTTATGCGCCCTGGCGCTATGGGCACTGGTCGCGGAGATTGCGTGAGGACCGCCAAGAGAAGAAGGAACTGCCGCCTGCAAATGAGTAGGGCAGTTGAAAGGAAGAATTGATGATTAAGCTGACGATGCCAGATGGCTCCGTTCGAGAAGAAGCGCAACCCCTGGACGGGTTGGCGCTCGCCAAGAGCATCTCCAACTCACTGGCAAAAAAAGCCATCGCTCTCAAAATTGATGGAGAGATGGATGATCTCTGCACAGTAATCGACAAGGACGCGTCCGTTGAAATCATAACAGCGAACACGGAAGACGGTCTGGAACTGCTGCGGCATGACGCCGCCCATGTGATGGCGGAAGCGGTGCAGGAGCTTTTCCCCGGCACGCAGGTGACCATTGGCCCTGTTATCGAAAATGGATTCTACTACGACTTTGCCCGGTCTGAGCCTTTTCATCTGGAAGATCTGGAGAAAATCGAAGCCAAGATGAAAGAGATTGTCGACCGGGACGAAGCGATCATTCGCGAAGTCTGGGACCGAGACGAGGCTGTCGCCTATTTCAAGAAGATCGGCGAGGAATATAAGGCGGAGATCATCTCAAGCATTCCGGCCGGCGAGGATGTGCGCATCTATCGTCAAGGGGAGTGGCTTGACCTCTGCCGTGGGCCGCATCTGCCGTCGACAGGTAAGCTCGGCAAGTCCTTCAAACTGACGAAACTCGCCGGTGCCTATTGGAGGGGCGACAGCAATAACGAAATGCTGCAGCGGATCTATGGCACTTGCTGGTCAAGTGATAAGGAACTCAAAGCCTATCTTCATATGATTGAAGAGGCAGAGAGGCGCGATCACCGAAAGATCGGCCGGGAGATGGATCTCTACCATTTCCAGGAAGAGGCTCAAGGCTCCGTCTTCTGGCATCCCAAAGGCTTTGTCATCTACAATCAGCTTGAAGCCTATATCCGCCGCAAGATCAGCAAGGCGGGATATGAAGAAGTCAAAACGCCTCAGCTAATGGCATCCAAATTCTGGGAACAGTCCGGGCATTGGGGCAAGTACCGCGAAAACATGTTCGTTGTGCCTGATGAAGTGCCGAACACGGAAGATGAAGGCGAAATCTTCTCAGGCAAAGCGGACCTCATGGCGATCAAGCCCATGAATTGTCCGGCCCATGTGCAGATATTCAATCAGGGCATCAAATCCTATCGGGATCTACCCATGCGCATGGCGGAGTTTGGCTGCTGCCACCGAAATGAGGCCCATGGAGCGCTTCATGGTTTGATGCGGGTGCGGCAGATGACTCAGGACGATGCGCATATTTTTTGTACAGAAGGACAGATTCAGTCGGAGACGGAGCATTTCGTCAATCTGCTCTATTCCGTCTATGAGGATATGGGCTTTGAAGATGTGGTAATCCGACTCGCCACACGTCCCGAAAAATTCGGCGGCACGATTGAGCGTTGGGACGCTGCCGAGAAGGCTCTGGGGGATGCCCTCAAAGCCACGGGTTATGATTATGTGATTGCAGAAGGGGATGGTGCGTTTTACGCGCCGAAGCTTGAGTTCCACCTGAAAGATGCCATTGGCCGGTCATGGCAGGTCGGAACGCTGCAGCTCGACTATGTGCTGCCTGAACGGCTCAATGCGACATATGTGGCGGAAGATGGCTCGCGCAAAACGGCGGTGATGCTTCACCGGGCTATTCTCGGTACGCTGGAACGTTTCATCGGCATCATGATTGAGAGCTGTGCAGGCAAGCTTCCCTTGTGGCTGGCACCGGTCCAAGCGGTTGTTGCGACCATCACGTCGGAAGCGGACCCTTACGGCCTCGAAGTCGTCGAGAAGCTCCGCGCGGCAGGTCTTCGTGTGGAAAGCGATACGCGAAACGAAAAGATCAATTACAAGGTGCGCGAACATTCTGTGGGCAAAGTGCCGGCTATTCTGGTGGTGGGCATGAAGGAAGCGGAAGAGAACAAAGTCTCCATTCGCCGCTTGGGGTCAAAAAACCAGACGGTCATGAGCGTTGATGAAGCGATTGCAGCGCTTGTGGAGGAAGCAACACCACCTGATCTCGTAGAGACTGTCTGACCGTCAGAAGTCATACCAGAGCGCAAGTTTGAGCCCGGTTTCCTTCAGGACATTTCGTCCAACAAATGTCCGGAAGGAGCCGACTTCAATGGCAAAGCCTGGCTCCAATCGATGGACAACACTGAACTCTGCCTTGCTGGACCAGTAGTGTCCGCGTGGTGACGGTGTTCGCCCGATTGAATATTCGGTGTTCGACTTCAGCATGGTAATCCAGTCCGGTCCCCAATTGAGGCCGAGGGTGGCGTCCACACTCGCCTCTGAAGGGCGGATGCCTGGGCGGTACCGATAGGCATAACGTTGAGCGCTGAAGCCAAAGAGCCCCATAAACATGACGGGGGCGCCGGTATTGACGGCGAACTCGAAATCCAAATCGCCAGACTGCGAGGCTGCCGGATCGTCTCCATCTGAGTCGGTATTGAGGATGGCGATGGCGTCGAGGGAATAGAGCGTGTCGTCCCATGTGAAAATGTGTGTGCGTGCGCCGAGTTCCATACGTCGAAACTCAGTGTTGGAGAATTGCCGCGCAAATGCCTCTGTCTGGTCTCTGGAGCGCGCTATTTCCCCGACGAGAGTCACTCGGTCGGTGAACCCATGCTCCACATAGAGCTGCGTTTCCATTTTCTTGAAACGCCCACGGGAGACGGCGTTTCCTCGCTCGTCAAACGTGCGGTGGGCGAGGGCATGGGTGACGGAGACAATAGCTTGCGTGTTCCCCTCAGGTTGTGGCCATGCGCCTGCCAAGACCGTTTCTGCTGCTGCAATCACAACCAGCGCGGTTGCCACACACCCACAAAACAACTTTTGCGAGAAATCCCCCATAGGGAAATTGAAATTTCAATTAGCATGAAAGTCCAATGAAATATTTGCGAGCCATTTGCAATTTTTGGTGGGTGGCTTATGTCATGGGCTAAATGCGTCTTTGTAGAGGAACAGACATGAATGAGACGATCGACCTGCTGCTTTCGCGCCGTTCCGTCGTTGCGGCGAGCATGACGCAGCAGGGCCCCACTGCCGACCAGTTGGAGATCATCCTCGCGGCCGGACATAGGGTTCCAGATCACGGCAAGCTTGGGCCGTGGCGGTTCATCATCTTTGACGGAGAGGCACGAGCGAGTTTCGGGTCAGTCTTGCGGGACGCTTTTTTGAAGACACAGCCGGATGCCGCAGCTGAGCGTGCAGACCTTGAAGCACTCCGGTTCTTGAGGGCTCACAGTGTTATCGCGGTCGTCTCTTGCGTTACTGACCACATCAAGATTCCCGATTGGGAACAGCAGCTGGCCGTGGGCGCTGTGTGTCAAAACATGCTCGTCGCAGCGTCTGCTCTGGGGTTTGCCTCCCAATGGCTGACAGAGTGGTACGCTTATGATGAGACAGTTGCCGGAGCGCTTGGTCTTGGCGATGGCGAGCGGATTGCTGGCTTTATTTATTTGGGCGGCAAAGAAGTACAGCCCACGGAGCGCAGGCGACCCGAACTCAGCGAACGGATCACCCGATGGTCGCCCTCATGAGGGTTGCTTGCGGGCAGGCGCGCCTCTGATTTCCCCATCCTCTCGCATGATGGTTGCCCGAGCTTGCCGGACGCCGACATCAATCTTGCTGTCGGGCATCTCCCCAATATTGGTTTTGATGTTGCTGTTTTGGCGCCTTGTGCCGATCATCAGTGGAACAACCACCGTGAGAGCGAGGATCACGAAGAGGATTCCTGCAAGCTGGCTCTGCTGGTAAATCATGTATGAGACATAAAGCCCGCCTATCAGGATCAGGACAGCTATTGCTTTCTTTACTATCGACATGAAATTCGTCCTTGCACTGATGCATGGGTGCCGCGGTTAGAGCCTAACAGTACAACCGCGTCACGTCAGCCTTTGTCCCAGACAGAAGAGAAGTTTTCATGACGGTCGAGAAGCCGTATGGCGGGGCTTAGCTTGTCGATATGCCCCATGAGGTCCCTGTAGGTGCCAAAACCGCAGAGATCCTGCAGTCTGGGTTCGAAGGTTTTTGCTAGTTCCAGCGGGATACCGAGTTGCTGGTTTTCCTGCTGGCGAATGAACCCGGCGCAATAATTCATTGCCAGGCCAATGCGTATATCCTGCGACGTGTTTGCTCCGCCTCCGTGCCAAAGCGACCCGTTCCAAACAAGAATGCTGCCACGCTTCATCTCTGCAGGGATCGAATCGTAGCGAATGTCCGGACCATATTCCGGAAAATCGGCACGTTTATGAGACCCCGGAATGATCCGGGTGGCGCCATTTTCCTCGGTGAAGTCAGTCAGGGCCCACATTGAGTTGCAGACAAGTGCCGGGTGAGGTCTCGTCAGACCAATCAGCTGATCGTCGGCGTGGATTGGCTGGGCTTTTTCTCCCGGTGCGATGGCGATTGAGGAGAGGGAAGATATGAGGCAGCCCTCGTCCAGCACCCCTTCCACAATCTTCAACACATTCGGGTTCACGGGAACCTTTTGAAAGACCGGGTGGCGCGCCACCAGGTTGTAGATGCGGACGGTATGGTGGCCCTCGAATAGATTGTTTGCCGGGGTGATGTTGTCGGCGCGTTCGATCTCTTCCAGCGCGGCGCAAATTTCATCCGCAAGATCTGCATCAAAGGCATCTTCGACGAGCGTGTAGCCTTGCTCCTCAATCCTTGCCAGGTGGTCTTCCGTCGTTGCGTGGGGCATTTTTTGTCTCTCCTCCGCTATGTCTCAATGATTAGACCTTTATTGCTTTGGCGCGCGCAATAACACTTTCGGCCTGACGCAGGTGAGGGCGGTCCAACATTTTGCCGTCGAGCCCGACTACGCCTGGGTTTCCCGCATCTGCAAAAGCCTTCACAACGGCACGGGCTTCGGCAATGTCTTCCTCTGTGGGGGTGAACACCGTGTTGATAATGGGAACCTGTGCCGGGTGTATGGCGACCTTGCCGGTGAAACCGTCGCGAATGGCGGCACGCGCATCTTCTTCAAGTCCCGCATCATCCCGAAAGTCTTTGTGAATGCCGTCAATGGGCATGACGCCTGCTGCGACGGCTCCCAGAAGGCAAAGCGTGCGTGCAAGCTGATAAGCGCCGGTATAATTGCCGGCTGCATCGCGGTTAGATCTGGCGCCAAGGTCTGCTGAGAGATCTTCTGCGCCCCAGGTCATAGCAAAGAAGCGATCACTCACATTTCCATACGTGCCCAAATTGAACATGGAGGCTGCAGTTTCGGTCGCGACGTTCATGAGCTTTGTGGCGCCCGGTGCCAATCCATTCTCTTTTTCAAGCCGGGTCAGGCGGTCGCAAACCGATTTAATGCAGGCGCCCGAAATGGTCTTTGGCACCAAGATGGCGTCTGGTTTGGCGGGGACAACGCTTGCGAGGTCTTGTTCCCAAAACTCCGTGTCGAGGGCATTCATTCGCACCAGGACGGTTTGCTGATCGTCTGGCTTGCGGGATTGCAGATACTCGATGGCACCTTCGCGGGCGGCGGGCTTATTGTCGAGGGCGACGGCGTCTTCCAGATCTAGGATCAGTGCATCTGCGCCGGAACCGGCCCCCTTGGCAAGTTTGCGGTCACTGTCTGCAGGAACGAAAAGAAATGAGCGCATGGGTTAGCCGTCCGTCTTTGCAATCATGAAGGCCTGGCGGGTGCATTGGGCGACCAGCTCATCGCGTTGATTGTAACCACGATGCTCGAATGTCACGATGCCAGCTTTTGGCCGTGATTTGGAGCGGCGCTTTGAAACGACGGTGGTTTCCACACGAATAGTGTCGCCGTGGAAGACGGGTTTGGGGAAAGTCACGTCTGTCATGCCAAGATTGGCAAGAGTGGTGCCATGAGTTGTCTCGTGAACAGAGACCCCGATAATCAGGCCCATCGTGAAGATACTGTTGACCAGAGGTTTTCCGAATTCCGTTTCCGTCTCGGCATAATGGTGATCCAGATGAAGGGCAGCCGGGTTCATTGTCAAAGCTGAGAAGAGCGTATTGTCTGTTTCGGTGATGGTGCGATGGATCGCGTGTTTAATGACGAGACCTTCTTCACATTCTTCAAAATAAAGCCCTGGCATGGTTTCTCCCTGTTTCTTGGTTGGTTTTTGGGACGGTCTGTCGCCTGTGTCTGTCTTTAGGTAAGTTATAGCCGGAAACCGGGTAGGGAGACAGATTGTGGATTTTGAGTTTTCGGCCGATCAGGTGGCAATCCGCGATGCGATCATGAAGATCTGCACCCAGTATGGCGATGACTACTGGCTGGAGCGGGACACGGATGGGGAGTTCCCCGAAGATTTCGTCAAAGACATCGCCGCTGGTGGCTGGCTAGGCATTGCCATGCCGGAGGAACAAGGCGGTGCGGGCCTCGGCGTGACGGAAGCGGCGATTGTTGCGCAGACCATTGCCCAGTCGGGGGCCTGTCTTTCGGGAGCCTCCTCAATCCACATCAATCTGTTTGGACCGATGCCCATCGTGGTGTTTGGGACAGATGAGCAGAAGGCGAAAAACCTTCCTCCCCTCATAGCGGGATCGGACCGTTGTTGTTTCGGTGTGACGGAACCGGATGCGGGCCTCAATACGACGGCCATCACGACAAAGGCTGAGCGTGACGGGGACCATTATGTGGTTCATGGCCGAAAGATGTGGACCTCGACAGCGCAGACCGCCAACAAAATTCTTTTGCTTGCGCGCACGACGCCGAAGGAGGAATGCAAAAAGCCGACTGATGGTCTGAGCCTTTTCTACACGGACCTTGATCGGGGCGGTGCGACCGAGGTGCGTGAGATCGGGAAAATGGGCCGCAAAGCAGTCGACTCCAATGCGGTGTTTTTTGATGGTCTGCGTGTTCCCAAAGAAAATCTGATCGGGGAAGAAGGGAAGGGCTTCCGCTATCTGCTTCATGGCCTCAACCCGGAGCGGGTCCTCATTGCGGCGGAGGCTGTTGGTATCGGGCGAATTGCGCTGGAAAAAGCTACGACCTATGCACAAGAGCGGGAAGTCTTTGGTCGGGCCATTGGCCAGAACCAGGCGATCCAGCACCCGCTCGCGAAGTCCTGGGCTGAGTTGGAAGCGGCCAATTTGATGGTCTTTAAGGCAGCGTCCCTCTATGACGCGGGAGAAGCATGCGGTGCAGAGGCGAATGCCGCAAAATATCTCGCGGCCGAAGCTGCGTTTCGCGCGTGTGAGACGTCGGTGATGACCCATGGCGGCATGGGGTATGCGAAGGAGTTTCACGTAGAGCGTTACTTGCGTGAAGTGATGATTGCTAGAATTGCTCCAGTAAGCCGCGAACTTGTTTTAAGTTTTATCGCCGAGCGGGTTCTGGAACTACCAAAATCATACTGATTGAATACATTTGGTGAACCCTATATTTTTTATAGGGAATCGGTGGCGGCGGGGATCGCGTTGCCGAAAGAATGTTCGCCGGGTGGGTGCATGGGTATGTTTGGAAAAGAGACCCCGTGGAATGGGTGGGTTTTTGGGTTGCTTGGAGCGGGTGCCGTTCTTGGCGTTGTTAATTCAATTCTTCAGCTAGGTAGATTTTGTCCGATGGTTGCCGGTCATTTGGCGCCGCGTGATCAGACAATGATGGCGTTATGGTTGGGATTGCTGGTTGTTTGGCTCGTGTTTTTCGGGGTGCTCCTTGGCATCACAATTGGTCGCCAATGGTATGGTGCTGAAAGCGGATCGATGGCACCTTCAGACTGATATGTCTGAGTCGTTTGATCTACATCCAAAGCTGGCAGCTGATACGTTCTTCGTTGATGACTGGTCTTTGTGCCATGTGCTTCTCATGAATGATGCGCGGTACCCGTGGATCATTCTAGTGCCCCGGCGCAACGGCCTTCGCGATTTTGATGAGATTCCAGACAGCGACAAACCAGTTTTTCTTGCCGAGATTGATCGGGCGAGCCGTGCTCTGAGAGCGCAGACTTCTGCAGAGAAGCTGAACGTTGCCGCTTTGGGCAACATGGTGCCGCAGCTTCATATCCATGTAGTTGCCCGTTTCGCCACAGACGCTGCGTGGCCTGCACCGGTCTGGGGTGTGGGTGAGGCTGTTCCCTACACCACAGCCCAGACTGATGCGTTGATGGAGGCATTTCGAAAGGCGGCTAAACCGTAGCTATGCGGCTGCTCAGAAGCGGTCGGTCTGATTTCACGAAGAGCATCAGCACAGCTCCAATGCAGATGATGACCGGTGCTACCATCATGCCGCTGCGTTCGCTCTCGGTAAGGTAAGTCACCAAAGCAACAAGGGCCGGTCCTGTAAAAGCGACAGCGTTTCCGGTCAATGCCATGATCCCAAACCATTTGCCTGCCTCGCCTTCGGGTGCGATGCGGGCCATCATTGTCCTGCCCGATCCGCCGGCCGGCCCGATACCAAGTCCCATCAGCAATGCCACGCCGATAAAGATGCGCTCCGATGCTGTCGCGAGGAAGCCATCGCTGGTCTCTGCCGGAGGCTCAAAGCTCAGTAGCGCGGTTAGTCCTGCAATCAAAAGGCAGAGGGAGAGAAGAATGGTGTTCTTTGCGCCGATCCGATCATCAATCTGTCCGCCGATCGTGGCACCGATCGCGGCTGAACCCAGAATGCAAATGCCGAACACGGCAAGTTCCAAAGTGTCCCAGCCAAAAAGGCCAGCTGCATAGATCGACCCGAACGTAAGGGCGACACCGATCCCATCCTGATAGATCACTCGAGCAAGGACGAAGCGGGCGATGGCTGGCTCCTGCCTTAATGCGTGGTAGGCATCTTTGATGACGCCGCGCACGATGCGGCCGACGGGCAGGCAGACTTTGCGGGTCGGGGTGGGAGGTGTGAATGCGAGTAGGGGCAGCAGAAATATGAGCAAGGCTGTCGCAACGATCGGTCCGGCGATACGGCTATGCTCGTACGTGTCACGATCAAGTCCGAAAAACGGCGTGTCGCCGAGCATGAACGCGGCGATGTATCCCCCAAGCAGTGCGAGACCCCAAATGATGCCGACGCCAATGGCGTTTCCGCTTAAACGACCAATGGTGTCGGGTGAGCCGAGGTTGGGCAGAAGGGAGCTGTAAGTCACGCTGGCAAGTTCCACTCCGATCATGAGGAGGATTGCTACAAAGCTCAGCAAGATGAGTCCTTCAAAGGGTAGGCCAGGGACTGCGAACCAGAGAGTTGCGCTGGCGGCGGCACCCAGCAAGGCAAAGCCTGAGAGGAATTTTTTCTGGCCGCCTACCGCGTCGGCGATTGTGCCTACGATGGGTCCGAGCAGCGCGACGGATATCCCGCCAATGGCCGTGACTATTCCCCAGACGGTCTGAGCTTCGGATTCACCACCCAGAACCGTTTGGACCATGTAGGGCGCAAATATGAAATAGAGCAGGAGCACATTGACGCTCTCTATACCCGGGGCGAATGCGACCCATGAGGCGCGTGCCAGCTGAAAGGTGCGGTGGTCGATGGTCATGATCAGGCGTCCTTTTTGTGAAGTAGTGCCGGTCACATGACAGACCCGCTGGCGGATGAGCTCACCGTTTGTGCTTACCAATGGTTGATTTCCGAAAAAGGCCAGTCTTTGCGGAATTCGGCGATGTTTGGAGGCTCCTCGGCCGGACCCACAGGATTGATTTGGAAGATCAATCAGGGGATCGTTGGCGCAAAAGGCGGTGGTTCATGGACCTTCAAACGATTGATTTGGTATTTCGCTATGGTGCTGTCACAAGCTTGGGCGTTCTTGCGATCCTGCTGCTTCGGGACCATCGTGGCTCCCGGCCCGGTCGTCTGGGCATCGCTACTTGCCTGTGCACCGCTGCCTACCTGATTTGTTCTGCGTCAGACAGCTATTGGGTGGAAATGTTTCTTCGGCCAGCCTGCATTGCAAATGCGGCGCTGGTCTGGCTGTTTGGGCTGTCACTGTTCGAAGACAGATTCAGCCCCACACGCTGGCACTGGGGCGTGCTGATTTTCCTTCTGGTGCGGGGCTATTGGAATGAGGTGCTGGGCCCGATAGGCGGTCCGCCGCTGCCTGCAGTCTTTGACGGGGTGCATCAGTTTGTCGTTATCGGCTTCGGGCTTCATCTGGGATGGGTCGCGTGGCGGGGCAGGGCGGACGACCTCATAGAAGATCGTCGGCGGTTTCGGCTGCTCTTCATCGCCTTTCTCACCACAATGATGCTGGTGGTCGGGGGTTATGAACTGACAATTGCAGGAGAACCGCCCCTTCTTGCGCTTCAGGTTCTTCAGGCCTTCGCCATTTGGTTCGTGGCAATTGCGCTGCTGATCCGTGCCGCGAGCCTGTCGTCGGACGCGTTGTTCTTTCCGGACGACTCACCGGACTCTGCCGATGCCGCGGAGATTTCCCGGCCGGACGCTGCAACGCTGCTTGCTGAACGTGATTTGGCCACATTGGAGGCCTGGATTGCAAACCGGGAGGGTTTGTTTACCCCCTCGCTGACGATTGGCCTGTTGGGGGAACTCGTCAAGATTCCGGAGCATCGGCTTCGGCGGCTCATTAATCGGGAACTCAATTTCAGGAACTTCAATGATTTCCTCAATCAGTACCGGATCGAGGAAGCAAAAATGCGCCTGCGCGACCCCGATCTGGCTCGGCTTCCGATCCTTACTATTGCGATGGACCTGGGCTATGGCTCTATCGGGCCGTTCAATCGCGCCTTCAAGGAACGGGAAGGTATGACTCCCAGCACCTACCGGCTGGGCTCCGGAGATTTGGCGCCGGTTGAACCGGCCTGATTATGGTTAATAAAAACTTCAGGTCTCCGCGCTAGCGTTTCCGGGTTAGTGAGGGCGGTTTGTGCGCTCTCAAGTATCGGGGGCGCGGTTATGCGGACTTGTCTTATTGCTGATTCATCTCATTTGGCACGGCGCGTGGCGTCTCGCGTTTGCGGGCGGCTGGGCTTTCGCAGCATGGAAGTGTCATCCGGGGATGGGCTCAAAAAGGCGTTTCGCCGTTTCCAGCCAGACCTCACGATTGTGGATCAGTCCGTCTGCAACGGCGATGTAGGGGCGCTCATCGTGTCCTTGCGCTATGGCTTAGGTGGCCTTCGCAACCTGAACGGAAGGGAAGGCATCATTCTGCTGACGGGGCACGACCTGACACCGGATATGATCGAGGATGCCCGCATTGCAGGGGCGGACGATCACATTCGCAAGCCTATTGACGATGCGACTCTTGCTCAGAAGATTCAGATGCCACATCCATCTGACCGCATTGCGGTCGGGCAATCTGATATGGCCCTTCAGGCAGCTTCAAGCGAACGACCGGTGATACCCGGCGGGAATGTCGTCAAGCTCTCGGACTGGCGCTAACACTTCGCTCTAAGCCGTTGAAACTGAGTCTGAATTTGGAATCATCCACAGGCTATGTCAGTGCTGCGAGATTGCGTCAGCAGTAGGTTCTAATTGACTGAGTTTATTCAGCTTTACCCTTCGTGCTGTTCGGCCCAGGCGGCAACCCGTTTGCGGCTTTCTAGATAGGGTTTCAGGCCTGCCAGACCGATCAATCCGCCCATCAGCAGAATGATGGACGGCGGATAGGCCAGCGAATAGCGGATCATCATTTCGTCCTGATAGACAAAATCTGTCATCGCGGCGATGACCGACGGACCGAGTCCGAGGCCGATCAGGGTGATCACGAAAATCATGAAGGCAGAGGCAAAGCCGCGCATCTGATTGGGCATCAGTTCCTGTATTGCTGCGGCGCCCGGTGCAATGGCAAAAGTGGAGAAGAAGGTCGCAAAAGCGAGCAGGATGAAGACCAGTGAAATGTTGTCGACCAGGGGGTAGGTCAGGGCGAACGGGGCCGCGGCTAGGCATCCAAGCCCCATGACCAGAAGCCGTCCATTCTGACGGCCTGCTGCCGTTACCTGGTCGCCCATCCAGCCACCGGCTACGACGCCCGCTGTCCCGAATACCATCACGATGACACCGTAATAGGTGCCGGCATCCACGATTGCCCAATTGTGGGTGCGCACGAGAAAAGTCGGGATCCAGGCTGCAACGCCATAGGCCATCATCGCGCCCAGGGCGTAGCAGAGATGGTGGGCCACAAGGGTGGCCCGGTTCTGCCACATAAAGCCGACCACTTCGCTGAAGGGGAGTGCTGCGTGGGTTTCCTCGCCATTATGGTTGGTTTCGGTCCGCATATGGCCGCGGCGCTCAGGCTCCTTGATGGTCCACATCCAGAGCGCCACCAGAATGCCGGGCAGGCCGACGGCCAGGAACACGATCTGCCAGGGGAAGACTTCGCCGATAATCGGCAAAGTGGTGGCTCCGGCCGATCCGACAATGGCAATCACCTGAGCCCCGATAATCAAGGCGAGGCCAGCGCCGATATAGACGCCGACACCGTAGACACCGAGGGCGAACCCCATACGTTCCGGTCTGAAATAGTCTGCCAGCATGGAATAGGCAGCCGGGGACAACGCTGCTTCGCCGACGCCGACGCCCATCCGGAAAAGAAAGAGCTGCCAATAGGCCCGTGCGGTGCCACAGAGCGCAGTCATGACGCTCCAGACAAAAATACCGACCGATATAATCATCACCCGGTTTTTGCTGTCGACCATGCGGCCAATGGGCAGGCCAACCAGAGCGTAGAAGATGGCAAAGGCGAAGCCCTGTAAGAGGCTCATCTCAAAATCTGAGATGTTGAGGTCCCGCTTCATGGGTCCCACCAGCAGGCTCAGGATTTGGCGGTCAATGAAGGAAAAGGTGTAGGCCACAACCAGGACGGCGACGACATACCAGGCGTAGATCGGATTTGGGTAGGGTTTCTCACCTGCCACTGATTTGCCTGGATGGTGCAGCGTTTCAGACACTTCCGCTGCCACTTCGGTCTCAGCCATTCGATCCTCCTCCCGATTTCCCCGACAGAGAGCTTACCCACTTATCCGGAAAGGGCTAGGAAAAGTGGGATTTTTCGGCGATCTGCTGCTCGCAATGTTTTGGCACGGCGTTTGCGATGCAAGGTGCGGGAAAAGGTGAGACATGACTTCGATTTACACACAGATAGCGGCAACGCCGCGGGAAGTGACCGGTGCCATCGCGCGCGCCGCGGATGCGACGGGGGTCGATTTCGACTACCTGATGCAGACAGCAATGCGTGAGTCGAGCCTGGAAAGTACTGCAAAAGCAAGGACTTCCAGTGCCGCGGGTCTCTTTCAGTTTATCGACCAGACCTGGCTCAGCACTGTGAAACGGAACGGCGCAGAGCACGGCCTTGAAGAGTATGCGGACGCGATCGAGGTCGACAACAGAGGTCGGCATTTTGTGGCCGACCCTGCCCTGAAGCAGGAAATTCTTGCCGAGCGTTACAATCCAACCAGTGCTGCCCTTATGGCGGGCGCAATGACCCGGACCGCGGAGACGCGGATGGAAAAGGAGCTTGGCCGGGAAGTGAGCGATGGTGAGCTCTACATGTCCCATTTCCTGGGAACGGGCGGGGCGATCGACTTCATCCAATCGACGGAGGTGGCGCCAGGGCGGGCTGCGGCTGATCTCTTTCCACGTGCCGCCTCAGCGAACAAGTCCATTTTCTTTGATGAAGATGGCCGCGCAAAATCCATGCGGGAGGTATATCGAAACCTGATCTCCCGGCATGACAGTGGAACACAGGACGCAGCACCGGCATTGCCCGGAGACTCCATTCCGGCACCCTTGCATCGGAGACCCGGAGGACCGGCGATGCCGCCCCTTCAGGTGGCCACGGGGTATTCGCGGCCCGTCATGGAGTTGAGTCCGATGGTTGTGAGTATTCTCGCATCACTGGAGACGCCGGAGCGTGACGATGCTGCCGCAGCCCGCCGTAAAGACCAGGCGTATGACGATCTCAGGCTGAGCGCAGCTTCGTCTTAGCGGTTCGCAACCGTCTCGCTTGCCTTGAGCGCTTTCCATTCCTCGTCGGTCACGCCAGCAGCCCGCAACACTTCTTCTGTATGTTCACCCAGACCGGGGGCGGGGGCTTTCATCCCGTCTTCAACATCAGAGAAGCGGATAGGGCCCGCAGGGGACTTGAAGGCTGGTTTGCCATCAGGACCCGCAATGTCAACAAAACTTCCGGCAGCGTGAGCCTGCTCATCCTTGATGACATCTGCCGGGTGTTGCATGGGTGACCAGATCTGGTCCTCGGCATCAAGCCGTTCCCGCCAGTATTCGAGATCATGTTCACGGAACGTGGCATCCATAATGTCAACCAGGGCGGCGGCATGGACCCTGCGTGCTTTTGGCGTGGCAAACCGCTCGTCCTCAATGAGATCAGGATGGCCGAGGGCGCGGCAGACACCGGCCCAGTCTTTCTGTCCCTGACGCGGTACCAGGGCGATCCAATAATCGTCCTTTGTCAGGAAAAAGTTTGAGGTCGGATTGATGGCTTCGTGTCGGGATTTGGAGGATGCGAGTTTTCCGAACATGAGCTGGATCGCCATGTCGGACCCGCCTGTATAGATGCCGGTGCGCAGCAGAGAAGATTCGACCAACTTGCCTTTCCCGGTTTTCCCACGCTCGATGATGGCTGCAAGGATACCCGCCACTGTCGCCATGGCGGTGGTGTGATCGCCGTTTGCCATGCGGAGTGGCGCAGGTTCCTCCCCCTTGGGAGTGGCCATGCGGCCGATACCGGAACGCGCATAAAACGCAGCTACATCAAAGCCAGGCTTGTCACGATCAGGGCCGGTAAGGCCGTAGCCTGTGACGCTTGCATAGATGAGCTTTGGGTTGACCGCTTTCAGGCTCTCATAGTCGAGACCTGATCGCTCCAGCCCGCCGGGCCGCACATTGGTGAGAAAGACATCCGCGTCGGCAACGAGCTTTTTCAAGGCGGCGACGCCTTCGGGCTTGCTGGTGTCGAGGGCAACCCCCTTTTTGCCCCGGTTGTCGATCGTGAAGACCGGGTTTCCTTCCAGGCCTTCCGAGCCGATATTGCTCAAGAAATGCCGCATGGGGCATCCCTGTAGCGGTTCGACTTTCACAACGTCGGCACCCCAGTCCGCCATAATGCCGCCCGCGCCAGGCGCTGCAATGTAAGTAGCCATTTCAATGACGCGAATGCCGTCGAGCATGTGGACCCCCGAAGTGCCGATATAGAAGATCGTGTGTGTACTTATGTTGCGCCGGATCATCCACACTTCCGCCATGGTGTCAAAATGGCTTGTTTTCTCGGATTTTCCTTCTCGTGTTACGCTGCGGCATGGCTGATTTGACCGACCAAGAGGTGGCTGAGTTCGCGGGGCGTTTGCGCGCTATGAAGGTTGAGCTTGAGGAAGTGCAAGAATCTTCAAAAGAGGCCAGCGCGGTGGTGCAGCTTGATCAACAAAGTGTGGGGCGCCTTAGCCGCATGGATGCGCTACAAGCACAGGCTATGGCTCAGGAGACAGATCGACGCCGCGCGCTTGATCTGCGCAAAATTGACGCGGCGCTTGCCCGTATCGATGAGGGTGAATTTGGGTATTGTGCGGTTTGCGGGGAGGCGATCGAACGCGGCCGACTGGATTTGGATCCCGCTGCGGCGACCTGCGTCGCCCATGCGAAGTAAAGAGAAGAGGGTTCTCGAGTGAGTGTGACAGACCAGGGTGTTGTGAAGAGTGGATATAGTGACAGCGGACCTATTCGTCAGTTTGCGTCGTTCATTGTCTGGCCAGGATTGCTCAGCGCGGGTGTCATTCTGACAGGGTGGGGCATGACGACGGACTCTCCTGTCCTGGTGTTCAATATTGTCTATGTGAGTTTTGCCCTGACGGTGGGCGTTCTGGAACGGGTGATGCCCCATGAACGCGACTGGCTGAAAGACGATAAGCAAACCTTTGCCAATCTTGCGCATACACTCCTGAACAAGGGACTGGTTCAGATATTGGTGGTCGTTACAGCAACGGTCGGCATCGCAGGCGCCGTCCAACCGCCTGCAGGGTCAACAGAGGGATTGTGGCCTGGTGACTGGCCCATGCTTGCGCAGGTTGTTTTGGGGCTGGTGATAGCTGAATTTGGGCTTTATTGGGCTCATCGTCTCGCTCACGAGATTCCGCTGATCTGGCGTTTTCATGCGGTTCATCATTCCGTGACGCGGCTCTGGTTCATCAACACGGGCCGTTTCCACTTTGTCGACTCCTTCTTCAGCATCATTTTGAGCCAACCCTTGTTGTTCCTGATGGGCGCGCCGATGGAGGTGTTCTTGTGGGTCAGTGCCTTCACGGCATTCATGGGCATTCTCACCCATTGCAATATCGAAACCCGGACGGGGCCGCTGAATTTTGTCTTTAACACTCCGGGGCTCCATCGTTGGCATCACTCGCTGGATCTGAATGAAGGCAACAAAAATTACGGCGAAAACCTGATGCTTTGGGACATTCTCTTCCGCACCTATTTCGATGCAGACCGTCGGCCTCCAGCGGTGATTGGTATTCACGGGCCAATGCCCGCGAGTTTTGTCGGGCAATTGGTTCAACCCTTCCGGAAACCGTCGTCAGACTGAGGACTGGTTCACAAGCTAATATGTAAATTTCCGGGGGCAAAAACCGGTTCAGGAACGTATGGCTGGCGCTCATGCCCGGTTCGGTTTTGGCTAAAACTCTCGAAAATCAGCGTTTTTCATGGTTGCTACATTCTTGCTTTCAGACAGTGTTTGTACACACCATTTGAAGTCTTCGTTAACCCGCGTTCGCTAGCATTGCCGCAATGACCCTGAACCCTGTCATTGCAGGGCAGGCAATAGGAGCGAGACGCCCATGACCGATACACCAGTTCTGAGTGCATTCGATGTTGCCAATCTGGCGCGTGACCCATCCCCTGAATCGCGGGTTGAGGTTGGTTCGAAAGTTGCCTCGCGCTTTGACAATGCCCTGATCACTCATCGCGAGCGCGAGTTGGCTCACCAGATTTTGCAACTTCTTGTGCAGGACACTGCTGAGATGGTT
Source organism: Parvibaculaceae bacterium (assembly GCA_965248405.1). Lineage (GTDB taxonomy): Bacteria > Pseudomonadota > Alphaproteobacteria > Parvibaculales > Parvibaculaceae > Mf105b01. The sequence goes on along the minus strand of OZ252104.1, from coordinate 1,885,959 downwards.
CGCGAGAGTCTGGCAAAGTCTTTGGGCTCAATGCCCGGTGCACCGAAAGACATTGTAGAGGCGCTTGCTGCGGATATAGACGATGTCGCCCGGCCAGTGTTGGAAGCATCGCCGGTATTCAGTGATGAGGCGCTGATTTCGATTGTGAACAGCGGGTCGCGGGCCAAACAGATGTCCATTGCAAGCCGCCCAACGGTTTCTCCAGAAGTGTCGGATGCCCTGGTTTCGACGGACAATCGCGATGTTGTTCAGCGTCTGACGAATAACGATGGGGCGTCGTTTTGGGAAGGGACGCTGGTGGCAGTCGCTGACCGATATGGTGACGATGACGCCATTGCCACCAGTCTTGTGAAACGCGCTGATTTGCCAGTCACTGTTGTTGAACATTTGGTCACTGCGGTTTCTGATGAGCTTCGTGGTTACCTCATTGAGCGCCATGACATTAGTGAAGAGCTAGCGGCTCAGCTTGTTCAAGACAGCCGCGAACGGACGACAGTCAATCTCGTTGATGGTATCGACAGTAAGGATATCCCGAAACTTGTTGATCAACTGGAACATTCTGGCCGGATCTCTTCGTCTCTGCTTCTTCGAGCAATGTGCCTGGGAGAGATGCGGTTTGCGGAGGCTATCTTTGCCAAACTGACAAGCCTGCCGGAGCCAAAGGTGTGGTCTCTTATGCATGACAAAGGGTCACTTGGTCTGAAAGCTCTTTATTCGCGTGCGCGGCTTCCCCAGGTCCTTTATCCGGCATTCCGAGCAGCCGTCGATATCTATCAGGAGATGGATTACACGGGCGAGGAGAGCGATCGGTACAATTTCCGTTTGCGCATGCTGGAGCGTCTGCTGACCAGCTATGATGGTCTCGAAGGGGACGATCTTGATTTCCTTCTTAGCAGGATGGCGCGTATCTCTGACAAGGTACACCTCAGTGCCGAAGCGGAGCAGGTCGCATTCGTCTAACCATTCGCGAGTGGTAATCTGAGACAAATAAGATAGTCTGCGCGCTCGACTTTCTTCGAGACGCGAGGCTTCTAAATGTCCCATTCCCGAACCGATGCCTTTATCTGTGACGCCGTCCGCACGCCCATTGGCCGCTATGGCGGCAGCCTGGCGAGCGTGCGCCCCGATGATCTAGGGGCAGTGCCGCTGATGGCGCTCATGGAGCGTAACAGCGATGTCAATTGGGAGCGGGTCGATGACGTCATCTTCGGCTGCGCCAATCAGGCAGGTGAGGACAATCGGAACGTCGCACGCATGTCGTCGCTTCTTGCCGGCTTGCCGGTGAACGTCCCCGGCACGACCATCAATCGTTTGTGCGGCTCGGGCATGGATGCCGTTGGGACAGCATCGCGGGCGATCCGCGCGGGTGAAGCGGACCTTATGATTGCCGGTGGTGTCGAGAGCATGTCGCGGGCACCTTTCGTGGTGGCGAAAGGGGGAACCGCCTTTGCGCGGGATGTCGCCATGTATGACACGACCATTGGCTGGCGTTTCGTAAACCCGCTGATGGACAGTCAGTATGGTACGGACTCCATGCCGGAGACGGGCGAAAATGTTGCCGAGGATTTTCAGATATCCCGCGAAGATCAAGACCGGTTTGCGTTATTGAGCCAGCAAAAGGCAGGCGCTGCAATGGCCCGCGGACGGTTTGAGAAAGAGACTGTGCCGGTGACGATATCGACCCGTAAAGGGGAGACCGTTGTCGCAGAAGATGAGCATCCTCGTCCCGAGACCACTGCTGAAGGGCTTGCCAAACTCAGGGCACCCTTCCGTGATGGCGGCTCTGTCACAGCTGGCAATGCATCAGGCGTGAATGATGGCGCCTGTGCGTTGCTTCTGGCCTCTCAAGAAGGGGTTGAGCAGCACGGTCTTAAGCCGCTTGCGCGTGTCGTGGGCATGGCGACTGCGGGTGTACCGCCACGGGTGATGGGGATTGGTCCGGCACCAGCGGTGCGAAAGGTGCTTGAACAGACCGGCCTCTCCCTTGAAGACATGGACGTGATTGAGCTCAATGAAGCGTTCGCGTCCCAGTCGCTGGCTGTGATGCGGGATCTCGGGCTTGCTGACGATGCGCCTCATGTAAATCCGAATGGGGGGGCTATTGCGCTTGGGCACCCGTTGGGCATGAGCGGAGCACGTCTGGTGACGACGGCTGTGCATGAGTTGCAGGAAACAGGCGGCCGTTATGCGCTTTGCACGATGTGCATCGGCGTTGGCCAGGGAATCGCGACTATTGTCGAGCGTGTATGACGGCTACGTCCTCGGCCGTTAGTGGAGCGCTGTCTGAAGCGTTTTGGTTTCCGCCCCGGTCGAGGGAGGCTGTGCAGTCTCACTGGTTTCGGCTTCAACCGCGTCATCGTTTTCCGGCAATCGCAGCAGATCAGGATCAGCGAGATCGGCACGCGCCCGGGCAATGGTGTCTGCCCGCGGAGGACGTTCGCCCATCAGAACGGGCATGAGCCATTCTGACGACCAGTTCTCCAATCCTTCCTGGGTATCCGGATGACGGAAGAAGGTGCCTTGTGCAGCGCTGAAACCCATGTCCGCCAGCGGTTTGATGGTTTCAATGTCTTCAACTCGCGTTGCCGTCACAGACAGGCCATTGGCTGCGGCTGTTTCCAGTCGCTCGGCGATAAGGCCTTTGCGGGAGCGACTTATGCTTTGTGCGAATTTGATCAGCGATGTGCCGCCGATTTTCAGCTCTGAAAAGTACTCTGCACCGATCTTCTCACGCGGCAGCAGGTCCATGCCGGCAGTGTCCAGCGCGATAGCGATACCTCGTTTTTTCAGCTCCGCGAGTGCAGCCAACCTGCGATCTGGATCAGCAGTCAAGGCGGCTTCGGGCACATCGACCGAAATCGCGTCAGATGGGACCGCGTAGGCAGTTAACAGATCACACATGTGATCGGGCAGGTGGGGATTATCGACATCTTCAGCGCTCAAGTTGACGGACACAGTCCAGTGCCGTTGTTGTGAACGCCAGACTGACACAACACGAGCGGCCTCGTGGAGCATCAGGTCGGTCAGTTCCTGCAGGCGGCCTTCAGTACCGATAAAACTCAGAAACTCTCCCGGCAGCAATGTGCCCAGTTCCGGATGGTGCCAGCGAATGAAACTTTCAACACCCAACGTCCTTCCATCGATTAGAGACAGTTTCGGCTGAAAGACTGCTGCAAAGTGTCCCTGCGAAAATGCCTGATCGAGATCGTCCGTGGATAGGGGAGATGAACTGCTATACATAATGCAATGGCACCGAGATAAAATCTGGGGTCTGACTCTGTCTGAACTTACGGATGAGTCTATGCGTTGCGCGTTAGGATGACGTCGCGTTCGCTATACAAATTTGACTAAATTTGTTTCTTTACCCGCCTAGGCGTTAGGGTCATCAAAAACTATTGGGGGCTGATTTGAGTGAGAAAACGTCAAAACCATTGATTCCAGCAGCAACGATTATGCTGCTGAGGGACGGTGAACCTGGGCTCGAAGTCTTTATGGTCGTACGCCACCATCAGATTGATTTTGCATCCGGTGCGCTTGTTTTTCCTGGCGGAAAGCTGGATGAGGGGGACAAGGCGCCGGCTATTCGTGCCCGCTGCGACGGGGCAGACGGCGTGTCGGATGGCGAGCTTGCTATCCAGGTCGCAGCCATTCGGGAGGCATTTGAAGAGTGTGGTGTGCTCCTTGCGCGACCGAAAGGGTCGGCATCTTTTGTCGATGGCAAACGTTTGGAAGGTATGGAGCCCTGGCGGGACCGGTTGCACAAAGGCGAGGTTCCCATCGTCGATTTTCTTGAGCGGGAAGACCTTCACCTCGCGTGTGACGCGCTGGTGCCTTTCGCACACTGGATCACGCCGAAGATGATGCCGAAGAGGTTTGATACCTATTTTTATCTTGCCGCAGCGCCGGCGGATCACCTCGCGATACATGATGGACATGAAAGCGTCGATTCCGTGTGGATTGAACCAGCGGCTGCGCTCAAAGATGCGGAAGAAAAACGACGGACGATCATTTTTCCCACTCGGCTGAATGTCGAAAAACTGGGACGCTCTGCAAGTGTTGCGCAAGCCCTGTCGACCGCTCAAACAGCCAAGGTTGTGACAGTCGAGCCTGAGGTGCGCGAAATAGATGGTGTGTCCAAGCTCTGCATTCCCGCGGAGGCAGACTATTCAGTGGTTGAAGAGGCGATGGACCGGATCAATTAGGTTTTGCGTGAAGCGCGTTCACCGCTGTTTCCAGTTCGCTTGCGAGTTCAGCGGCCGTCACATTTGTGTCGTCGCGAACTTCGTCGCGGACCGCTGCCTTGATGGCGCCGACATGGTTTTTCGTCAACGATACAAGCTCAGCCAGGTCAACCTGCCGGCAACTCAGAAGTTCACATAACGATGTCGCAATACGTCCGACAATGGGGTAGCCCAATGTCGGTGCTTGACCTTTCAAGTCATGGGCGCGTCGGAAGAGGTCGTCGGTGCGTTCCGCGTCCGTTGGCGTTTCGAGCCAGGCGGCGAGTGCCTTGGTCAGATCTTCTGCTTCTTCTTGAATCCAGCCAGCAAACTCATCGCGCATGCTGTCGATTGCCTTTTCAGCGCGGGCGATCAGGTCTTCGCGCGAAATACGCGCGGGCAGCAGTCTTTTCGGGGTGACTTTGCGACTTTGCGCAACCATGTCGAGATTCTCCGTGGTCCATGTCATTTCGCTCACCCGTGGATTCCCCAATCCTTTTTGTTATGAAGATCAGACTAGGTCTTTCGGTTTAACAATCTGTTTACTGGGGTGGCTTTTGGGAGGTGATTTTTGCAGCGACAAGCGGTGCAGCCATCAACACGAACAGGATCCGTAGAATATGGATGGTGGAAACAAAGGCGGTGTTGATGCCTAAGGTTAGCGCGATCAGGGCCATTTCTGCCAACCCGCCCGGGCTGAGGGCGAGAATAAGGGCCTCCATGGGGTGCTCCAAGGGGCCAGCCATCGCCCAGCCGACCACAGATGCGCCAAGGATCATGCAGCCTGTGCTTAGGGTGGCGAGAAGGATGGTTTTGCGGGCGTCCTTCCAGGTTTGGCCTGCAAATCGGCTGCCGATTGACGCTCCGACAATGATTTGCGCCACAGCGATGAGTTCGAGCGGTGGCGCGTTCGACGTCCATCCAGCCGTATGTGCAATGGCGCTCAGCCCCAAAGGTCCGAGGAACGCGGCGGCAGGGAGCTTCATCAACCGTGCGATGGGAACACCAAAACAGGCACAGGCTAGAAGAATGAGCCCGTCTGCGAGTGGGAACGAGGCGGCCCCCAGAAGATTTGAGGGAAGGGTCGGAACCTCGAGGCCAAGGATGCCTCGAAAGTAAAAGGGGATAATACTCACCACGATCAGAATTCTGGTGGCATGGGCGAGTACAATGGTCTTCGCGTCGCCGCCCAGATCGGTTCCCATCAAGGTCATTTCGGTGAAGCCGCCGGGGACCGCAGCGAAATAGGCGGTTACGCGGTCGTAGCGACCAAGGCGGCGAAATATGAGGTACCCGGCAAGCGCAAATACCGTCATGACTCCCATCATCAACAGGACACTTGGTATCCAAAGGGCGGCCTGATTGAGGGTTGCCGGGGTGAAGGCGGACCCCATTAGCACGCCGAGTACCGCGACCATGGCGCTCACGGCGCTGGGATAAATTTCAGTTTGCTTGCCGAGAAGCGTCAGTCCCGTGGTGGCAGCCATAGCACCGAGCATCCATGCCAGTGGCGCTCCAAGGAACGCGAAGAGCGCTCCTCCCAGCGTTGCTATGCCAAGAGCGACGGCGACATTTTTGACAGATGGTCTACCAGGCTCAGCAGATTCTGGAGTGGGTGCGCCCGGCCTCAAGGAAGAAACTGTTCGCGCAGAATGCGTTCGTCCAGGCTGTGGCCTTCGTCGAACATCATCAGCAACTCGACGGATCTCTCCTCTGAGATATGCACATCTGTCACATTCCGGACTTCTGAATGGTCTGCGACACAGCTGACAGGCCGTTTATTCGCCTCCAGAATCTCAAACCTCACTTCTGCTGTGTGCGGCAGGAGGGCGCCGCGCCAGCGTCTTGGTCGGAAGGCACTGATGGGCGTCAGGGCCAGGAGCTCAGCGCCAATGGGGATGATCGGGCCTTGAGCCGAGAAGTTATAGGCGGTGCTGCCAGCAGGCGTGGCGACAAGAACGCCGTCGCAAATGAGCTCTTCCATCCGGGTTTTGCCATCTATGGAGATCCGAATTTTTGCTGCCTGATAGGTTTCCCGGAGGAGCGATACTTCATTAATGGCAAGCGCTGTATGGGTCGCTCCGTTCGCGACATTTGCCACCATCTTGAGAGGGTGGAGTGTGGTTATCTCAGCGGCGTTCAAGCGTGCCGGCAGGTCATTGTCCTGAAATTCGTTCATCAGAAAGCCCACAGACCCACGGTTCATGCCGTAAATGGGAATGCGCCGGTCCATATAGGTGTGCAGCGTTTGCAGCATCAGGCCGTCACCGCCCAGCGCGACGATGACATCCGCATCGTCGGTACTGGCATTGCCGTAGCGCTCACTCAAGTTTTTGAGTGCAGCCTGCGCTTCCGGCACGTCTGTCGCCACGAAGGCAATTTTTCGGAACTTCATCCCCGGCTCCGTTTTCCACCTGATTCAGGTCAAGGCGTTAAATGTGGGGCGCACTATAACCTTTCAAGCGTGACAGGTAACGGGTTGAATTTATGAGCGATTCCTGAGCCCGGTGCGGTCACAAACACATGAGGCATTTCGTCATGATGACAAGACGAGATAGCCCGGATAGAAATAAAGGTATCCAGAAGGGGTAACCATCGGCATGGGGCCAAATCCGACTACGCGCATTCAAGGTGCTGAGACCGGCGGGACACGGCGTTTTGTCGTGGCGGTACTGGGCGTGTGGGCAATGCTGCTTCAGCTTATGCTCCCGTTCGCTGGTGCGCTTGCTGCCGAATCCGGCGATGAATTCTGGGTCACCATTTGCACGACGGCCGGGATTGAGGACATCTATCTCGGAGATGGCACTGGCAATCCCGGTGACACAACCAGCAACAGTGCCGGATGCGATGTATGTACGGTTTGCGCTTGCACATCCGGTGTCGGGTGTGGATGTGGGGCTGTAAAGCTTGTTTCGCAGCTCGCTTTCCTGCTCGCGGGTGTTGCGCCACCAAGCGATCATTTGCTGGTTACCTCTGATCTCCCGAGTACCCACCATACAAGAGCTCCACCTGCCTGAATTCAGCCGTGCCTTCTGCGCGGATTTTTCGAGTTTTCGAGTCTGAATTCATAGGGGACATTTTCCGTGACATTACCACCCAAGCGTCTGGGACGGCGCTTCGGCGGCCATTGTGTGCTGGTGAGCACCATGGCGCTTATTCCATTCATTGGTTCCACATCCGGTGCCTTGGCGCAGGACGAGATTGAGGCGCTTAATCTTTCTGAGATTGTGGTGCGGGCGAGTGAGGGCGACCCGGCGATCCGCCAAAGTTTTCCGCGTGAGCGCCTGACGCCAGAAACTGATAGCGGCGCTTACCTGCGGACCACCGTCGGTATTTCGGCGGGACGAATGGGCGGACATGGTGTCGACCCAGTCATTCGCGGGCAACAGCAAAACCAGATCAATATTCTGAATGACGGGGCCTCCCAATTTGGGGCCTGTCCCAATCGGATGGACCCGCCAGCTTCTTTCATCAATATGGATACCTATGACCGGGTCACGGTGCTGAAAGGGTACTCCAGCGTGCTTTATGGCGCTGGCGCGACCGGGGGCACAGTGCTTTTTGAGCGCGACCCTGTGCGTCTGGACCAGTGGACCAGCAAAGGCGATGTCAGTGCCGGGTATGAGAGCAATGGTTCATCGAAAAGGGCATCCGGCGTCGGGCTGGTTGGCGATCGCTGGGGAAGTGTTCGAGCAGATGCGACCTATGTTGATGCGGGCAATTACGAGGATGGGGACGGGAATGAGGTCGCGACCTCTTATCGTCAGCGTCATGGGGGCCTCGGCCTCGCGCTCACACCCTCGGCCAATCAATATTTCTCTGTCGACATGGAGCAGGACCGAGTCACTGATGCGTTGTTCCCTGGTGCGGGGATGGACTCGCCTCTCTCAGACAGCGTGAAAATCAGCGCCAAGGGTGTGCTGGACTTTGACGGTCTGCTCTCGCGGCTGCGTATTGAAGCCTACGGGTCCCTGGTTGACCATGAGATGGACAATTTCTCTCTCCGTCCATTCACAGCCATGCGCGCTCGTTTTGTTGACAGCACGTCGGACACATATGGCGGACGCGTTATCGGAGATTTGCGGTTCGATGAAATGTCTCTGTCCATTGGGGCTGATTTTCAGCGAAATGAGCGGGAAGCGCAGCGGTTTGACGGTCCAACAGGAGCTACCGCCACGGTTTTGCAGAACCTTCTCTGGCCAGATGTTGCGATCACCCAGGTGGGGCTCTTTGCCGAGGGTGTTTTGCCCATCGGGGAGGCAACAGGTCTGAAGCTCGGCCTTCGATACGACAATGTCCGATCTGAGGCCCGCAAAGCGGATGTGCTGGCGCGGGTAAGCCCTATGGGCGGCGGCGTGTTCCTGTCAGCCAATAATATCTACCAGACGCATTATGGAACCACAGCTGACCGGACGACGGACCATAATGTGAGCGGGCTGGTGCGTCTTGAGCACGACGTATCGGACCTAACGACAGTGTTTGCAGGCGTGAGCCATTCCATGCGGTCGCCGGATGCAACAGAACGCTACCTCTCCAACTTTATGGGGCCAGGTGGCGTTATGAGTTGGGTTGGAAATCCCAACCTTGACCCTGAGCGCCATCATCAGATTGATGTCGGTTTCGCGTCTGATGGCGGCGCGTGGGGGCTTTCTGGATCCCTCTATTATGACCGTGTGGAAGATTACATCCTGCGCGACAGAGCGCGTGGCCAGGCTGGCATTCTGACCAATGACACACGGACCACGATCTATCGCAACGTGCGCGCGACGCTGGCTGGCGGTGAGGTGGAAGCGCGGCATGCCTTTGCCCCCGGGTGGGAAGGTTCTGCCGGCGTTGCCTATACTTACGGGCAGAACGAAACGGACGACAGGGCGCTCGCTCAAATCCCGCCATTGGAAGCCCATCTTGAGCTTCGCTATGACGCAACGGATTGGCTGGTTGGTGCGCGCGTCGACATGGCTGCCAAAGCGACTCGTGTTGATGCGGACCCGACAACTGGCTCAGGCCGTGATGCTGGGCAGACATCTTCCTGGATGACTCTAGGAGTGTTTGGGAAATACCTGATCAATGAGACCGTCGCTCTGGAGGGCGGTGTCTCAAATATTCTTGATGCTGACTATGCCTATCATCTCAACCGGGAAGACGTCTTCTCCGGCGCGAACGTGCAGGTGGATGAGCCCGGACGGTCTGCATTTTTGAAAGTTTCACTGAGTTTTTAACGCAACTGGGCGGGTGGGCCTTTGCAATCCATTGGAGGTTCGCCCGCTCCCAACCTGTTTCTGGAGGAAACACATATGACGAAACTGAAAAATAGGTGGTCTCGACGAGGAGCACTCACGGGCGTGGCTTTGTCAGCGGCCTTTGCGGTCTCATCGGCAGCGATGGCGCATGATGGTGTTAATCATGAGCCAGATGCCGTTAACGCATACTCTCATGGGCCGATTGGCGTGATGGGCGATCATTTGCACAAGGAAGGAGAGATCATGTTCTCCTACCGCTATATGCATATGGATATGGAGGGGAACCGGATTGGAACCCGTTCCGTCAGCCCGGAAGAGATTGTGACAACGGTGCCGAACCGGTTTGCCGGACCGCCAACGCTTCGGGTTGTACCAACGGAAATGACAATGGACATGCACATGTTCGGGGCCATGTATGCGCCATCCGACATTGTCACCCTGATGGTGATGGGCATGTATGTTGAGAAAGAGATGGATCACATCACCTTCCAGGGCATGGCGGGTACGACACGTCTCGGCACATTCACAACCAAAAGCTCCGGGATTGGCGATACAAAGGCTGCGGCTTTGGTGCGTTTGCATGATGAGCCAGGTCACAAGCTGCATGCTAATCTGGGTGTGAGCATCCCAACCGGGTCGATCACTGAGTCAGACACCGTTCTGACGCCGATGGGCACCCGTCCAACCTTACGTCTTCCCTATGCCATGCAATTGGGATCAGGCACGTTCGATCTGGAGCCGGGCCTCACCTACACAGGGTCCGATGATAATTGGGGCTGGGGCGCACAATGGCGCTCAACCCTGCGCACAGGTACCAATGATGAAGGGTACACACTGGGCAATAAGCATCAGATCACGGGATGGGCCTCCTATCAGTTCCAGCCCTGGATCAGCCTGTCCGGCCGTTTGACGGCCCGCCACGATGGCACGATTGAAGGGTTTGATCCGCGGATCACGGCACCGGTTCAGACTGCCGATCCCGATAATTTTGGTGGTGAACGGGTTGAAGCATCTGTAGGGCTCAACCTTGCCGGTCAGTCGGGTTTCCTGAAAGGCCATCGTTTGGCGTTTGAAGTCGGTGCTCCGATCTACGAGAACCTGAACGGCCCGCAAATGGAAACCGACCTGATGGTTACCATCGGTTGGCAAAAGGCTTTCTGATATTAGCCTAGTGAATTGGATCAGCCGCCGGTGAGCGACATATGTCTGCCGACGGCTGGTCCTTTATGGTCCCGATCAATGATGAAGTCATGGCCCTTGGGTTTGCGGCCGATGGCTTCATCGATCGCTTCTGATAGAGCATCCACACCGCGTTCGCGAAGGGCAGCTCTCAGATCGCCATTGTCGTCCTGGCCGAGGCACATGTAGAGCTGGCCTGTGCAGGTGAGACGCACCCGATTACAGCTTTCGCAGAAATTATGGGTGAGGGGGGTGATGAACCCCAGTTTGCCGCCCGTCTCTTCGACACGGACGTAACGGGCGGGGCCGCCAGTGCGCTCCGGCAAATCTGTCAGCGTCCATTGCTTTTCCAGATCAGCCCTGACTTTCGAGAGTGGCAGATATTGGTCCGTCCGATCTTCATCAATGTCGCCCATGGGCATGGTCTCAATGAGCGTGAGGTCATGCCCATTGCCATGGGCCCACTCGATCATTGATGGGATTTCTGCCTGGTTCTCGTCCTTGAGTGCGACGGCATTGATCTTCACTTTGAGGCCCGCTGTTTTTGCTGCCTCAATTCCCTCCAATACCTGGGGCAGGCGGCCCCAGCGGGTGATCTCTGCGAACTTTTCCGGATTGAGCGTGTCGACGGACACGTTGATGCGCCGGACACCAGCGGCATAGAGGTCGTCTGCAAATTTCGAGAGTTGAGACCCATTGGTCGTGATGGTGAGTTCGTCCAGCTCTCCAGACTTTACCTTTGCGCCCAGACGGTTGATTAAAACCATAATGTCTTTGCGGACCAAAGGTTCGCCGCCGGTAAGGCGCAGTTTGCGCACGCCTTTGTCGATGAATGCGCTGCAGACGGTTTCCAGCTCCTCGAGTGACAGAACATCTTTCTTGGGCAGAAAGGTCATGTGCTCGGACATGCAATAGACACAGCGAAAATCGCATCGATCAGTCACCGAGACACGCAGATAGGTCACGGCCCGCCCAAATGGGTCGATCATGGGTGGCTGCTTTGCAATGGTCTCGGTCTGGCTCATTCAGTCCCTCTGGAAGCCCTTTAGGCTGCTCCTTTCCGACAATATGGGGGCAAAGAGGCACTTTGCCAGCGTATTTTGACAGGTTAGGCTTCAAGAAAAGGTCAGATGCGACCGAAAAGGGAAACAGGGAAGGGCAGAATGGCGGAAAGTGGTGGCAAAGCGTATGTGCTGAGTATCGATCAGGGGACAACCAGCACTCGCGCACTGCTGTTTGATGGCAAAGGGACACCGGTTCAAATCGCTCAGAAGGAACTGCCCCAGATATTTCCTCATGACGGGTGGGTGGAGCATGACGGTAACCAGATCTGGGCGGATACGCTGGAGGTCTGCCGAGAGGTTCTGGCGAAGGTCACGGCAGATGATGTGGCGGCCATCGGGATCACCAATCAACGGGAAACGAGCCTCATCTGGGACCGGGCGACCGGTGAACCGCTTCACAATGCCATTGTTTGGCAGGACCGGCGAACGGCTGATCTTTGTGCACGCCTGAAAGAGGAGGGCAAAGAGGACATCGTACAAAACAAAACAGGGCTGCTTCTCGATCCCTATTTCTCCGGGACGAAACTCGCCTGGCTGCTCGACAATGTGGAGGGTGCGCGAGACCGTGCAAAGAAGGGAGAGCTTTGCTTCGGAACGATTGATAGCTGGCTCGTCTACAAGCTCACCGGCGGTACGTCTCATGTGACCGATGCAACGAACGCCTCCAGGACACTTCTCTTCAATATCGACACTCAAGACTGGGATGACGAAATCCTGAGCTGGTTTGATATTCCACGTGCGCTTCTGCCAGAGGTGAAGGATTGCTGCGCCGCCTTTGGGGAGACGGCATCAGGTCTGTTTGATGCGCCGTTGCCGATCACGGGCATTGCAGGTGACCAACAGGCCGCCACGGTGGGACAGGCCTGTTTTCAGCCAGGCATGATGAAATCGACCTATGGCACCGGGTGTTTTGCGCTTGTGAATACGGGAAGCGCCCATGTTCATTCCCAGAACAGACTTCTCTCCACTGTCGCATACCGCATTGGCGGAGAGGTGACCTACGCGCTGGAGGGATCCATCTTTATGGCAGGGGCCACAATCCAATGGCTGCGTGACGAGATGAAGTTCATCAGCTCTGCTGCTGAAAGTGAGGCGCTGGCCAAACAGGCGAACCCGGATTCGCAAGCCATCGTGGTACCTGCTTTCACAGGCCTTGGGGCGCCTTATTGGGACCCAAATGCACGGGGGGCGGTTTTGGGCATGACACGGGACACGGGTGCTGCGGAGATCGTGCGGGCCGCCCTCGAGTCTGTCTCCTATCAGACCCGTGACCTTCTGGATGCGATGGGCGCAGATATGGAGGGAGCCGGGCTGTCGGCGCCCAATGAACTCCGCGTGGACGGCGGCATGGTGGCCAATGACTGGTTTGCCCAAAATCTCTCAGATCTTCTTGGCCGTCCGGTGGTCCGGCCCGTGGTGCAGGAAACGACGGCGCTGGGTGCCGCCTATCTTGCTGGAATGCATGTCGGGTTCTTTGGCGGTCAGAGTGACGTGTCTGCCCAATGGCAGCAGCAGGCTCGTTTCGACACCCAAATGGACGAAGTGTCGCGGGAAACCCGATATAGCCGGTGGAAGGATGCGGTCGGCCGCATTTTGACGGTATAGTTTGATATCCGGCTTTCAGGAGGAATGGCGATGTCTGATCTTGTCGAAAAGTTACGGTCCGAGCTAGGCGATGCTGGTGTCCTGACGGGTGCTGACGCGGAAGAGAAAGCGCAAGGCGGGTGGAGCCATCTCGGTACTCCGCTCGCTGTTGTGCGGCCCGCTTCAACCGAAGAAACGTCCAAGGTGCTTAAGCTTTGTCAGGCGGCGGGGCAGGGTATTGTGGCTTGGGGTGGCAAGACCGGTCTCGTGGAGGGCGGGAATGCTGACGGCATGATTGCGCTCTCAATGGAGCGGATGACCAAGATCGAAGAGATCGACACGGTCAGCGGTATCATGACCGTGCAGGCTGGTGCTGTGCTGGAAGCTGCATGTGACGCCGCCGAGGCAAAAGGTTTTTTCCTACCATTGGACCTCGGTGCACGCGGGTCCGCGACCATCGGCGGAAACATCTCCACAAATGCGGGCGGCAACCGGGTTTTGCGCTATGGCATGATGCGGGAAATGGTACTCGGCCTGGAGGTGGTGCTCGCCGACGGGACTGTTTTGTCGTCCATGAACCGGATGCTCAAGAACAATGCGGGTTACGATCTGAAGCAAATGTTCATTGGTACGGAAGGGACGCTCGGCGTGGTGACAAGGGCGGTCATACGGTTGCGTCCGGCACCTTCCAGTCAGGACGTTGCCTTTGTTGGCGTCAGCGAGTTCGATGCGATGCCCAGACTGCTTCGGCATATGGATGTTGCGCTTGGTGGCACCCTCTCTGCGTTCGAAGTCATGTGGGAGGATTTCTACAATCTGGTGACGCGAGAGCCGGCGCTTGGCAAACCGCCTCTAGCGACGACACATCCATACTATGTGCTTGTGGAGTCTCTGGGTGGCCATCAGGAAGAAGACTCTGCGCGGTTTGAGGCTGCGCTCATGAGGGCAATGGAAGAGGGGATTGTCGCAGATGCTGTGATTGCCAAGAACCAGGCGGAACGAGACGCGATGTGGGCATTGCGGGATGATGTCGGGCAGGTCGCGCAAAACTGGCCGATCTTCACCTATGATGTCAGCCTCGGTATCTCCCACATGGAGAACTATGTCGCGACGGTCAGGGAGCGTCTCGCGGCAGAGTGGGAAAGCCCAACCACCATGATTTTCGGCCATCTGGGCGATGGCAATCTGCACGTCATCGTAGGTGTTGGCGATGGTGAGCCAGAAGCGCGGAAGCGGGTTGAAGAGATTGTTTATTCGCCGCTTCGCGACATTGGCGGGTCTGTCTCCGCGGAGCACGGTATCGGGCTTGAAAAACGGCCTTATCTTGGCTGGTCGCGAACAGCGGAAGAAGTCGCATTGATGCAGACGCTGAAAGCGACTCTTGACCCCAAAGGCATCCTCAACCCAGGCAAGGTGTTGGACCCGGGTCTCCGGGTAGCAGCGGAATAGTTCCTGCTGCTATTCCAGTTCATATGTGATCGGAACTGATTTCGGCCCGGAGACGAATTCAGAGGCGATCCATTTTGTGTCGCCAGCCATCTCCACCTTTTTCAAGGCCGGGATCAGGATTTCCCAAAGCGCCTTCATCTCCGCGCGGGCGACATGCTGGCCCAGACAGACATGTCCGCCATACCCGAAGCCGACATGGCGATTGCGCTTCCGGTCCAATCTGAAGGTGAATGGGTCGTCGAATTCTGCGTCATCGCGATTGCCCGACGGGTAGGCGAGATAGAGACGGTCACCCTTCGTGATTTCCTGACCTGCCAGCTCGCAGTCTCGGTTGGCGTGTCTGACAAAGTGTTTCACTGGTGTGGTCCAGCGAATGGTTTCCTCCACGAAATTTGGGATCAGTGAAGGGTCCGACTTCAACTGCGCAAACAGATCCGGTTGTGACGCCAGAAGCCACATGCCCGTGGCACTGGAATGCGCGGTGGAGTCGTGGCCCGCGGTCGACAGGATACCGAAATAGGAAATGGCGCGCCCATGGTCCATTGGGCCATCGCCGATTTTGGCGTTGGCGATCAGGGTTGCCAGGTCTTCGCGCGGCTCTGCGCGCCGCTGATCGATAAGCTTGGAATAGTATTCGTCCAGACCTGCAAAGACGATTGTCCATGTCTGGGCTTGTTGTTCAGGGTCCGTCGGATCGCTACCCGGTCTGCGGAGGTCCTCATCTGCCCAGCTAAATAGCCATTGTGTGAGTTCAAGCATGCGCGGATGGTCTTCTTCCGGCACGCCAATAATGTCCATCACGACCTTCAGCGGGTAGGCCGAGGAGATCTGATGGGCGAAGTCGATTGCTCCCTGACCATGGTGGAGCTTTGCCAGTTGAGCGTTCGCGGTCACCTGTATGCTGTCGATCATGTTTTTGACGGACGCTGGGCTTAGTGCGTCGAACAGAACCTGCCGATGGGCTTTGTGTTCCTCTCCGTCCAGCTGGACAAGCGACCGAAAGAGGTTGTAGTCGCCGCCGGTGAAAGCCTGGACGAATTCCTCGCCCACCTGAGGCGTCAGGGTCGCTGAGCGGTCGGCATTATGGAACAGATCGTTTTGTCGGCTCACTGCCATGATGTCCGCATGACGGGAGACGATCCAATGCTTGTCGTAGCCAGGCACTTCAGCCTGCGACAGCGGATATTCTGCGCGTATTCGGGAGAAAATCTTGTCTATGACAGCAGGTGTTGCGAAGGTCGATGGATCATAGACCGGCGCAATAAGGTCCGTTGGTATCGTACTCAAAATTCCCCCCGTTTCCGCGAATGGACGAACATTCCATCCATTGAGCCATCAAGCGTAGCTGCCAATCCTCTGCAATTCACGCGATTTTCGCCGGTACATCTTGGTTTGACAGGCGCTTGGGGGTGGCTCACTCTATGGATAACAGTCTTTTTTTGGAGGAGAATCTCATGTCCGTTGCTGAAGACATGACCATTGCATCTGTCCGCGACAAGGTGTCGGATGCAGAGTGGCAGGCCCGTGTCGACCTGGCCGCGACCTATCGTCTGGTTGCGCATTATGGTTGGTCAGACCTGATCTATACGCATATTTCTGCACGTGTGCCGGATGCGGAAAATCACTTTCTTATCAACCCCTACGGGATGACCTTTGACGAGATCACAGCTTCCAGCCTGGTGAAGGTCGATCTTGACGGAAATATCGTCATGGACACGCCCTACATGATCAATCCGGCCGGGTTTACAATCCATAGCGCCGTGCATGCAGAAGGGCAGGACGCACATGCGGTGATCCATACCCATTCAGACGATGGAGTGGCGGTTTCAGCGCAAAAAGAAGGCCTACTGCCCTTGTCGCAGACATCCATGATCGTGATGGCAGATCTTGCCTATCACGACTATGAAGGCATCGCTCTGGATCATGATGAGCGGGAACGTCTGATTGCCGATCTTGGTGATAAACATTCAATGATCCTCAGGAATCACGGACTTCTGACCTGTGGTGCGACCTGCGCTGACGCCTTTTTGCGCCTTTTCTTCCTTGAGCGCGCCTGCACCATGCAGATCAAGGCGCTCTCAGGCGGGCATGACAACATTCAGCTTCCCGCTGCCGATGTGATTGAGAAAGTTGCGGGGCAGGCACGGTTCCAGGACGCAAACGGGATTGGCAATTTAGCCTGGCCAGCGTTGCTCCGAACCATTGATAGGGTTGATCCTTCCTATCGGGATTAACATGTAAGGATAGCGATGGTGGCTGCGGCGGTATTCCGGCGCGGTCCCTCTTGCGTTTGTGCTTTCGTTTTAAATGACCAGTTCCTCCAGGAGAGCCCCCATATGAAGTTTGGTGTTGGACAACCAATGACCCGGGTCGAAGACGACCGCCTGATCACCGGACATGGCCGGTACACAGATGACGTATCTCTGCCGGATCAGGTTTACGCCGTGCTGGTTCGTTCGCCTTATGCTCATGCAAAGCTTGGGGAGATTGATGTTTCTGAAGCCAAGAACGCGGAAGGCGTTCTCGCTGTCTACACAATTGCGGATCTGGATGCAGCGGGATATGGCGAAGTGCCTAATGTTGCCTACGCCATGGTCAAGAACCGGGACGGGTCGCCCATGTATAAGACCACCCGTCCAATTCTTGCGCGGGATAGAGTCAGATATGCTGGAGAGCCGGTGGCGGTTGTGGTCGCGACAAGTGAAGCGTTGGCGCGAGACGCCGCAGAACTAGTGATGCCGGACTATGACGAGCTGCCGGTCGTCGTGGATACAGAGAAGGCCGCGGAAGCCGACGCGCCTGTCATCTGGGACGAGCACGGGTCCAATGTCGTTTATGAATGGGACTGGGGCGATGAAGCGGTTGCCCAGGAGGCAAAGGCCAAAGCCGCACATGTCACCCGGGTGGAGCTCATCAACAACCGCATTGTCGTGAACGCTATGGAGCCTCGGGCCGCGCTTGGGGCATACGATGCGGCGGAAGACAAATACACGCTTTATTCCGGCAGTCAGGGCGTGCATGGCATGCGCGCGCGTGTTGCAGCGTGCGCCGGCCTGCCTGAAGAGAAACTTCGAGTGGTTTCCGATGATGTGGGCGGTGGCTTCGGCATGAAGACCTTCGTCTACAACGAATATCCGATCGTCCTTTATGCGGCGAAACAGCTGGGCCGCCCGGTAAAGTGGACGGGCGACAGAAGTGAATCCTTTCTCTCAGATACCCAGGGCCGTGATCATGTGACCGTTGCTGAGTTGGCGCTCGATGCTGAGGGCAAGATTCTCGGGGTGGATGTCCGCACGACGGCTAATCTTGGCGCGTATCAAAGCCAGTTTGCAGCGTTTATTCCAACGCTTGCGCCGCGGGGCATGCATGCGGGTGTCTATAAAGTGCCTGCGCTCTATAACCGGGTGAAAGCGGTGATGACAAATACCGTGCCGGTAGATGCCTATCGCGGGGCCGGGCGGCCTGAAGCAAGTTACGTGATCGAGCGCTTGATGGATGCGGCTGCACGTGAATTGGGCATAGGTGGGCATGAACTTCGCCGCCGCAACTTCATCCCGGCAGCAGAGATGCCCTACAAAAACAAACCGTCTCTGCCTTTCGACTCCGGAGACTTTGACCGGAACCTGACGGACGCTCTCGCGAAGGCCGATTTCGATGGGTTTGAAGCGCGGCGTAGCGCAGCCGCTTCACGGGGCAAGCTCGCAGGTATTGGTCTGGCCTATTACGTGGAACGCACAGCCGCGGGCATGACGGAGTTTGCGCGCCTCGAAGTGGATGGCGAAAACGATATGGTCCATGTCTATACAGGCCAACAGTCCAACGGCCAGGGCCATGAAACGGTCTGGACTCAATATGTGTCAGGACGTTTGGGCATTGATGTTGAAAAGATCAAGGTTCATGCAGGCGACAGCGAAGTGCTCGCGGGTGGCGCCGGCACTGGAGGCTCGAAAGCCGTCTACATGGCGACTGGCGCTCTGGGTGTTGCCTCCGACACGCTGATCAAAAAAGGCCGGGAATTGGCCGCCAATGAGTTGGAAGCAGCGGTTGTGGATGTGGAGTTCCGCGGGAGTGACGGCGAACCTGTATTTGCGGTCGTCGGGACCGATAAACGCATTGACCTTTTTACAGTCGCAAAAATCGCAGAAGGCCAAGCGGATCTCGGCGAATTCAGTGCAGATGGCGAATATGACGAAGCGGGCAACAGTTACCCCAATGGGGCGCATATCTGCGAAGTCGAAGTGGATGTCGACACGGGCGAGTTCGAAATCGTTCGCTATACAGTGGTTGATGACTTTGGAACCGTGCTCAATCCATTAATCGTGGCGGGCCAAGTACATGGTGGCATCGTTCAGGGGCTGGGGCAGGCCATGGGCGAACATGCCGTCTATGATGAAGAGAGCGGGCAACTTCTCACCGGGTCGTTCCAGGACTATTGGATGCCGCGCGCAGATGACATGCCGATGTTTGACTTCACCTACAATGAAATTCCAGCCACCTCCAATGCCATGGGTGTGAAGGGTGCTGGGGAGGCGGGAACTGTTGGCGCACCTGCGGCTTTCATTTCAGCGGTCATTGATGCGCTGAAGGGGCATGGTGTGACGCGTGTGGATATGCCGGTGACACCGCAGAAGCTGTGGCGCCTGATCCATTCCGGTACGCGTCAGGCTGCGGAGTAGGTTCTGTCCAACGCCTTGGTGATCTGGGTCTCGAGAATCGTTGACGATGAGTGGATCCCGGGGGAGGGTGCGCTATCTTTCTATTCACACACCCACTTGAGTCCCTGATTTTATGCTTGCTGTTGTTTCCCCCGCTAAAGCTCTCAATTTTGATCCGTTCGAACCGCCACTGCCTGTCAGTGAACCTCGTCTATTGGATCAAGCCGTAGAAATCAGTGTGGTGGCGAAGAAGCGCACGCGCGCTGAGTTCAAGAAGCTCATGCATCTGTCTGACGCGCTCGCGGACCTTACCTATGAGCGGTTTCAGTCTTTTGATGCGTCTGATCCGAAAGAAGGGGCGAAGGCGGCCGTTTTCGCCTATGCCGGAGACACCTATCGCGGCCTCGATGTAAGCGGGTTTGATGATGCTGATCTTGCTTATGCTCAAGACCATTTGCGGATTCTGTCAGGACTGTATGGTCTCCTGAAACCTCTGGATCTTATCAAGGCTCATCGCCTGGAGATGGGAACGAAATTGGCGAACCCGCGCGGGCGCGATCTTTATTCCTTCTGGGGGTCCCGCATTGCCGAGCTCCTCAATGAAGACTGTGAAATGTCAGGTGGGGCGAAGGTGCTCGTGAATTGCGCCTCAGTTGAGTATTTCAAATCTGTCGATCAGGAAACTCTTGCGCCGCAGGTCGTTACTCCGGTCTTCAAGGAAGAAGCGGGTGGCGTTGCCAAGATCATCGCATTCCATGCAAAAAAGGCGCGGGGGATGATGGCAGCTTATATGGTGCAAAACCGCATTGATCGCCCGGAAGGGCTCAAAGACTTTAATGATGAGGGGTATGTCTTCCGGCCCCAGCTGTCCGACGGATCAAATTACGTGTTTACGCGGCTCAAAGACTAAAACTGTGATTCGTGATTTGACAAATTGTCAGATTCAGCAAACACTGCTGCCATGACAAATAATCATGCACCTGAAAACGCCGATACCGCAACCTTAGAAAAAGAGGAAAAAGCCACTCCGGCTCCCTCTAAGCGTCGTCTGGAAAGCCGCCGCCGCATACTGCAGGCAGCGCGACAGCTTTTTGTTGAGCGCGGATATCACGGCACACGGCCTCAGGATATCTCCAAAGCCGCTGGTGTCGGCCATGGCACTTTCTATCTCCACTTTGCAGACAAGCTCGACTGCTTTCTCTCTTTTGCTGAGGATGCCTCTGAAGAGTTGGAGATGTTTGGCCAGGAACACTATACGCGCGAGGCTCAGACGCTTGAGGAAGCCATCCGCGATGTTCTGGATGTCATCTTCGACTATTCCGACGAAAACCCGGGTGTGCTGGCAGCCGTCCTAACAGACATCAACGTTCTGGTGACTGAGGAAATGGACAAGCCCATGCCTGATCAACGTTGGGCGGAACAATGGGCTGACAATGTCAGAGAATGGCAGGTGAAGGGGGCGGTCGCCGCAGACATTGATCCTCTGTTTGCCGGGTATGCGCTTCTGGGAATGATCCGGCAGGTTGGTGTGTATGCCGCCCGCGCCGAAGTACCGAGAGAGGTGTTTCTACAGAACCTTAGCCAAGCAATGGTGCGGATGCTGACAGACTGACAAGGAATTCGGAAAGCTAAGAAACAATGCTGGCGCTCGGGCGCTTCGGGAGGAAACATTGGAAAAGCTCGTATACTCACGTGAAGAATTGTTGGCGGACCACGCTTACGCACAGGAACATCGTGAGGTTGGATATCTGCTCCATGGCGGATTTGACGCTGAAGGAACTTATCACTCGCCGAAGACCCTCCATCGTTGGCCTGCCATCCATGCCTGGCAAAAGGCACTGACAGATAAAGGGTGGGATCTGGTAGAGGCGACCGGCGAATTGCTTCACCGGAGCAACTACCCAAACCTGCAACAGCAAAAGCTCCTGATTAATAGTGGGTATGGGGAGTCCTTTTGGAACTCTCTTACCATCACCGGGGTTATTGAAGCGCGCGGCCAAATCCTCTGCACTGTTGAGGCGCCTGACTATCAGGACATCATTGTTGAAGATATCTCCGAGACAGCGACCGGCCATCTGAACAAAGGCTTGCTCTATGCCCATGGTGCGGACGAGGGGGGAGATCCCGCCAAACCGGAATATGGGGCACATGATGCCATGTGGTTCGCGGCGCGAGATCTTGTGTTTGGCAAGGATGCTTATCCGCTTGTGGAGCCGCCTGAATCCATCGGCCGGCCTGACGAAGGCCGGCTGATGCCTCAGATTCCAGAGGCGCATGAAAGCCTTCTGGTCCTACTGATGAATGTCTTGATGATTGAAGTGCGGGCCGAAGCTTTTTTTGCACACTCAGTAGCGCTGATGCGCGACAGAGATATTTTCGGTGGTGATGTTGAAGGCGCAGAGCAGGCGGCACGTATGGTTGAACGTATCCGCGTGGATGAGGCGGTGCATGTCGGCTATTTGCAGACTGTCATTTCAGAGATGCGGAGCTTCACCTTCAAGACTGTCGATGGCGGGACGGTTGCGGGCAAGGACCTGATCGATCCGATCTGGAAGAACATGGTGATCTGGCATGGGGAAACCCAGTATGATCTCTCGAAAGAACAAAGTTACGAATCCATCAAAGAGCGTCTTCTGTCTAAAGACGGCGGGCAAAACTTGCTCGCTGAGTTTGACGCGCTCGATACCTATAGTGAGAAAGCAGCTTAATGAAAGAACTAGAAGGGCGTACAGCCTTCATCACCGGTGGCGCTAGCGGCATCGGCCTCTCCATGGCGCGGTCTTTTGGCCGGGCAGGCATGAATGTTGTCCTGGCCGATATTGATGCGTCGGCGCTGGAAGGCGCTCTCGCAGACATTCACCAGCGTCAGATCAAAGCGATTGGCGTGGAGTGCGATGTGGTATCACGGTCTTCCATGCAAGCGGCT
This sequence comes from Parvibaculaceae bacterium, assembly GCA_965248405.1. Taxonomy (GTDB): domain Bacteria; phylum Pseudomonadota; class Alphaproteobacteria; order Parvibaculales; family Parvibaculaceae; genus Mf105b01. Next base: position 1,863,642 of record OZ252104.1, on the reverse strand, counting down.
GCAGAGAAGGCAATTGCTGAGTTCGGCAAAGTTCACGTTGTCTGTAACAATGCGGGCGTTGGGGCGGGTGGCCCTATCGAAGACGTGCGGCCAAGCGATTGGGACTGGGTGATCGATGTGAACCTCAAAGGGGTTGTCATTGGCACGGAAGTGTTCGCGCCGCTCATGCGCGAGCAGGGCGAAGGTGGGCACTTTGTGAACACAGCGTCTATGGCGGGTATGGTGTCGCCTCCGGGTATGGAGCCCTATAACGCAACCAAGTTTGCCGTTGTGGCCATGTCTGAAGGGTGGCGCGGCCAGCTTGAGGAAAACCAAATTGGTGTTTCCGTGCTCTGTCCGGGGTTTGTAAAAACCCGGATCCATGAATCGGGCCGTGCCCGCCAGGCGGAATATGGTGAGGCGGTTGAGGAAAACGAGGCGGTAGCCGGTGCGGCTGCGGAGTTCGTTCTTAACGGCTTGGACCCAGACCGCGTAGGCGAGCGGGTTCTCGAAGCGGTGCGGGAGAATGAGCTTTATATCTTCACACACCCGGATATGCGCCCCGCTGTTGAAATGCGCTTCGCGGGTATTATGGAGGCATTTGACCGTGCCGAGCAGAGTGAGGCACTCAAAGGCTCAGGCTACTCGTCGCCCCAGGATCTGACAGCGATCGGCCGTCAGGAATAGATTTCGACTGCCCATTCAGAAATCTTTCTGATTTTGATCCGTATCAAGGGCCGTGCATAGCGCGGCCCTTACTCTTTGCGGTGTCAATCGCATTGGAGGTCGGACACATGCAGACACTATTTCGCTCGTCACTTATTGCCGCTGGGTTTTTAGCCTTAGCTGCACCTGCCTTAGCAGAGGGCAATGTCATTGCTTTTAAGAATGACTCCTGTGTGGCCGTTCACCTGGAAGCTGAGGGGAACGATTCCTGCTTTGGGTATGGCGGTTGTCAGATCCAGATAGCACCCCACCAGACCAAGCATGTCGAGCTTCGGCCCGGGGTGCGTCCCAAATGGGCGCAGATCAACGTGACGGGTTCATGTGAAGCGGAGCAGCTGACACTTGCCGGGCAGTGCGCGGTGGACCTGGAGCATGTCTTTAGAGGGAGCGGTTATAGCTCCGGGCGTCTTCCGGGAGAGGGGGCAGGCGACTTGACGCCGGCCTTTGAGGAAGTTGTTGGTCCCTTCGATCCCGGTGTCTCCTTTGCGACAGTCCGCTTAAGCGTTGGAATTTGTGAAGAAGTTGATGGGTATGATCACTGCGATGTTCGGTGTGATGTCAGATAGCAATGCTTAGCCGGGCCTGATTTTAAGCAGCCATGCGATTGTTAAGACGAGCATAGCGAGCGTTAGGGCGGCTCCGAACGGATCCCAGAGACCATGCGTGGGGAAGAGGCTAACCCAGGCGTCCCACGCAAGGACGGCTGTGCCCTGAACATCATCCCAGGCTTCCTGCGGGAGGTCCGTCAAGTCACTTGCGCGTGGAGAGATATACGAGTCCATGAGTGTGTGCTGTCTCATCGACATTGGTCTGATCTCCTTGGTTTCTCTTTCCCCCTTTTTAAGCCTTTGAGAAACAAGCCTGGAAGGCGCGCGTTAACGTATTCTGAAAGGGCGCATTCGAGAAAAATACCGCGATTTTGCCTATGTGATGTGGTTTGGCATGTCTCCTGCGATGTGTGGGATGAACTAACCAACACGTCCCAGATAGGGACAAATGCTTGCGACGGAGTCTTGATATGAAACGCACACGTATGATGGTTTTTGGCGCTTTGTTTGCCGTTCTCGCCGGGGCCGGTGCACTGATGCTCACGGCAGAACCTGCTTATGCCTGTTCTGGCGGTAGTGGCGGCGGTGGCGACTATGGATGGTCCTGGGAGTGGTCCTGGAGCAATTGACCTGAGGTCCGTGCGGTGGCCTTGACGCGCTAAGTGGGGGCTTATGCGTCCAGCTGACCCGGACATCGGAGAGCCGGCCTCGTTCGCGGGGCCGGCTTTTTCGTGCGCGTATTTCTTTTCCGGTCAAGAAGTCTGTTCGTGCTTTACCGAGTTCGGACTATTCTCTCTCTGAAGTCAGCTTGGGAGGAAGCCATGGCGGTCAAACAGCTTGATCATATTAACATCACCACAGCTAAACTTGCCGAAACGCGGCAGTTCTTCATCGATGTTCTGGGGCTGACGGAGGGGTACCGTCCGGCTTTTCCTTTTCCTGGCCATTGGCTTTACAGCGGGGACCAAGCACTTGTGCATCTGGTGGGAGTGGAGGACATGAGGGACCATGGGCCCACCGCTGCTCTCGATCATTTTGCGCTGGAAGCGACCGGGTATGAGGAGACATTGGCGCGTTTGAAGGACCTCTCCATTAGTGTTTTCACAAACGACATCGAGGAGCTCGGCCTCAAACAAGTGTTTTTCAGTGACCCGAATGGAGTGACGATCGAACTCGACTTTCGCGAGGGTTGAGGTTTATTCAAAGCGGTGAATGCGCGACCAGTTTTCCCTGCAGCGCCATTCCGGGTCGAGGGTGCCCCATTCAGGCAGAGATTTGTCGTGCATATTGCCCAAAAGTGTTGTGAAGCGTTTCGGGCTTAGGCCGACAATGCTTCGAAATTCCCTCGTGAGATGGGGTTGATCACTAAAACCGTGGGCCGTCGCGATGTCAGCCAAGCTGCAATTGGGTGATGCGAGCAGATCGCGCATAGTCCGCTGAACGCGAACGATGCGATCCATCTGCTTTGGACCGAGGCCCAGATACTGGAGAAAATGCCGTCGCATTGTGCGTCCGCTGATCTGGTGCCGTTTCGCAGTTAGACTGATGTCTTCGTGCTTGCGGCTGAGCCTCATCATGTCCTGAAAGGTGTTGAGGAAGTCGGAGCTTGGTTCTGTGTCTGGCCGTAGTATCGAACGGAGAAATGTTGTCAGGAGATTAAGCCTTTCTTCGAAGGAACTTGTTGAATGCATCTGGTCGTTCAGATTGCGGACGCGTTTTGGCCAGATAGAACTGAGTTGAATGCGCAGGTCTCTCATTTCTGCCAGAGGGAGACCCATAAGGTGGTAGGCCCGGTCCGGGTGGAGGGTAGCGCCAAAGACGACCCATTCCTGAAAGAAGAAGCTCTTCATATTGTTGTTGGTGGATGGGCCGTAGACAAAGGATTCGGTTCTGCCAGGCATGATATTGACCCGAAGGGAGACACATCCGCTCGGAAACACCTGCATTGGCAATGAGTCCAGGTCAGGGCTCACCCGGTATTGCCAGAACTCGTCGACAAAGGGAGCTAGATCTTTCGGTGCGCGCCGTCGTTTGACTTCGACGCCAGCGCCTGACAGGTCAATGCTGGATCGCACTGGCCGGTAAAGAATGCTGTCCGTTTTGTTCAAGATTTTTCCTCTGTCGTGATGAACCATCGCACCATCATGTTGTGAGGAATGCAAAGGTAAAAGTGCTCATGAGCAAATTGGAACAGGACACTTGCTTAGTGTGTCGGGAGTCGACACAGACAGCGGCGCGGTATGGGGCTGCCCTTCATCCGGACTGGCAGGTCTGGTATCCGAACGGCGGGTACATGGCAGCGATGTTGCTCAGAGCCGGGGCAGAGCATAGTGCGTTTAAGCGGCCCGTTTCCTTCAGCTGCCACTTCTTGTCGGTTCCGAAAATCGGCGAGGTCGATATTGATGTCGTGAGCCTGCGCAAGACGCGGTTCGCTGAATCGCTCAATTTGACGATGCGGCAAGACGGAAGGCCCATCATTCAGGCATTGGCCTGGTTCGGAGATCCGGTGGAGGGGTATGAGCATGATGACACGAAGATGCCTGACGTGCCACCAGTTGAGGCTTGTACTGCGACAACTGAGATCGAGGGTGGTCATGCCTCTCATCCGTTCTGGAACATGATTGAGCAACGTCCGGTAACTGGTGACCTTCATTGGCAGCTCGAGACATCCGGACGGGCGGAACAGTGGGACTGGATTCGGTTTTTGCCCGATACACCTGATGGTGAGATCTGCCTTGATATGATGCGATATGTTGTCCTGCTAGACACCTACGGCTGGCCAGCTGCAGCGCGGGCGCATGCAGGGGACGGTCGGTACATAGCCCCGACACTTTCGCTCAGTGTTGAGTTTCACCGCCATTTCAGCGGCAGTTGGATGTTGTCGGATTCAAGCGCACCTGTGGCCGCGAATGGATATATGGGTGCTCATAACCGGCTCTGGTCCGTAGATGGAAAACTGTTGGCGACGGCAGGCGCAACATTGATGTGTCGCCCACGCCCCAATGACGCCTAAAGGCCTAAAACTGCTTTCGTCATGATGTTGCGCTGGATCTCATTTGATCCGGCATAGATGGTCGCTGCCCGGTCATTCAGATATTGGGGGAGAGCGGTCGCAGCCAGGGTCGAGCCGATGGGAGGCGTGTTGGTTTCAAAAGCCCGAGCTTCCGGCTGATAGGGAAGGCCGTAATACCCTACAGCCTCGATCACGAGTTCGGTTACGCGTTGACGCATCTCTGTGCCGCGGACCTTAATAGCGGACGAGATCGCACCGACTGGTTCGCCACTGTTCACCGCAGAGAAGATCTTCTGCTCGAAGCTTTCCAGCACAGCAAGCTCAATTTCCGTCGCCGCGATCTTTCTAGCGAAATCAGCGTCGGTCATGAGGGGTGTGGTTGTGCCATTTGCCTCATGGCGCGCAAAGGATTTCAGCAGATCAAGACGGGTTTTGAGCCCGGGGGCGTAGCTGCCTCCGCGTTCATGCTGAAGCAGGTATTTGGCGACGGTCCAGCCGTCATTTTCTTCGCCCAAGAGACCGGAAACGGGCACACGGACATTCTCGAAAAAGACCTGGTTGAATTCATGGTCGCCTGAGATGGAAATGAGCGGACGGATTTCGATACCAGGCAGGTCAATGTCAAATAGCAAGAAGGTGATGCCCTGCTGCTGCTTGCCGCTATTGTCCGTGCGGACCAGACAGAATATTTTGTTCGACCATTGAGCGTGGGTCGTCCAGATTTTGGTGCCATTGATGACATAGTGATCGCCGTCGCGCACCGCCTTGCATTGGAGCGATGCCAGATCGGACCCGGAGCCGGGTTCAGAATAGCCCTGTGCCCACCAATCATCGCCGCTGCGGATCCGCGGCAGATATTGTTCCTTCTGTGCATCGGTCCCGAACGCGATGACAACAGGCCCCACCATGCGGGTCGAGTTGGGGCTCACGACAGGCGCGGAGGCGAGCACCATTTCCCGTTGAAAGATGGCGTGCTGTTCCAGGTTCCAGCCCGTCCCGCCATATTCCGTCGGCCAGGAGGGGACTGACCAGCCTTGCTTGTTGAGAATGCGGTGCCATTCCAGCGCCACTGGCTGATCGGCATAGATGCCAGCACAAAGCTCACCCGCCCGTTTCAGCTCGGGGGTAAGACTGTCGGTAATGAAAGACCGAACTTCGTCGGTAAATTGGGTGAGGTCAGTCACTTTTTGCCAAAGCCTCCAATGCGCGCTGCCATATCTGGCCCAACGCCCTCGCTTTGATAAATCTCGTGGGCAAGACCCGCTTCGAGAGAAAAGCCGTCCGTATCCCGGAGCAGTTTTTTATTCGCTCGAAGAGAGAACCAGGAATTGGCGAGCATCTCAGCGCATAAAGCCTCGACGGAGGCGTCAAAGGCATCGTCCGCATAGCAGGTATTGCAAAGGCCCATCTCCTCCGCCTCACGGCCGGAATAGGTCTTGGCGGTGAACATCATCTCTGCCGCTTTCACCTTGCCGATACGCCGGGGAAGGCGTTGGCTCATGCCCCAGACTGGGGTCAGCGCCCATTTCGCGTGGGTATCGGCAAACTTGGCGTTCTCAGACGCCAGGATGATGTCGCCGGCGAGCGCAAGCTCCAGCGCGCCAGTATAGCAATGGCTATGGACGGCGGTGATGACGGGCTGGGGCAGGTTTGCCAGCCGCTCGATGACGTGGGCTTGAAAGTTCGGTCGAGGGAGCTTTTCGCCCGCTTCAATGTCCTTCAGGTCGTGCCCGGCTGAAAAGCACCGCCCGCCGCCGCGAAGCACAACACAGCCAATTGTGTCGGTCTCGGTTTCCAGTGAGCTTACATGAGCTTCCAGCTCCTGGAACACGGGCACATTGAGGGCGTTTAGCTTGTCTGGCCTGTTGATGGTCAGCGTTGCCACACCATCCCTGTCTTCGCGAAGTACGAGGTCGCTCACGATCTTCTCCCTGTTTTTTGTTGGAGGGAGTTTATCGCTTTGTGGCAGGCGGACCAAAGGGCTCCGTTTTCCCCAGGGGAATAAGCCGTTCTTGGCCGGGTTTTCGGGTGCAGTCGGACAGGGGGGCTGTTACATTGCACACATCGAAAACTCAACACTATAGAAAAACAGGGAGTAACCCCTTGGACGTTAAAGATAAGATTATCGTCGTGACCGGTGCGGCGAGTGGGATTGGTGTGGCTCTGGTGAAGCGCTTTTATGCGGCAGGGGCGAAACACATTGTTTCAGTTGATATCAATCTCGATGGTGCGAAAGCCACGGCTGCTGAGTTTGGGGGCACAGCCATGCAGGCGGATGTTTCCAAGGAAGAGGACATCAAGGCCGTCATCGATAAAACGGAAGCGGAGATCGGGCCGATCGACATGTTTTGCTCCAATGCGGGCATAGGTGCGGGGCGTGATCTCTCGTCGCCCAACGATGAATGGACACTTTCCTGGGATGTGAACGTCATGTCCCATGTCTACGCGGCACGGCATTTGGCGCCGAAGATGGTAGAGCGTGGTGGCGGCTATTTTCTCAATACGGCTTCCGCGGCTGGGCTGCTCAATCAGATCGGGTCGGTTGCTTATGGTGTCACGAAACATGCGGCTGTGGGGTTTGCCGAGTGGTTGGCTCTTACCTACAAACACCAAGGCATTGGCGTGTCTGTTCTTTGCCCGCAGGCTGTGCGCACGGCGATGACGGCAAATGACAGTGCAAGCACTCAAGCTGCGGCGACGGACGGTATGATGGAACCGGACGAGTTGGCGGAAGCGGTGATGGAAGGTCTAGCGAACAACACGTTCTGTATCCTTCCACATAAGGAAGTGCTGGGCTATATGCGCCGCAAAACAGACGATTACGACCGCTGGATTGGGGGCATGAACAAACTGCACCGGTCGCTCAGCGGCGAATAGCTGGCACCACAGACAGCGATGAGTGAACGGGAAGCCTCAGTCCAGGCTTCCCGTTTTCTATCTAGCGGGGTGGCATGCGGATCGCGCCATCAAGGCGGAGTGCCTGACCGTTGAAGTAGCTGTTGCGCACGAGCTCCATCACCAGGCTACCAAACTCTTCCGGTTTACCCAGACGTTTGGGGAAGGGGACAGAGGCTGCGAGTGTGTTCAACACTTTCGGTGGCGCTCCTAGCATGGGCGGAGTTGCGAAGATGCCCGGCATGATGGAATTGACCCTGATGCCGAGATCCATCAAGTCACGGGCCATTGGGAGTACCAGTCTGTTGACACCTGCCTTACCGGAGCCATAGCCAATCTGCCCCACCTGAGCGTCTTGTGCGGCAGCAGAAGAGGTGAGCGTGATGACGCCGCGCTCCCCATCCTCCAGCGGATCGAGCGACGCCATGCCCAGCGCGGAGAGGGAGGCAATGCGATAGCTCGCAACCAGAATGCCCTGGATCGAGAATTCATAATTTTCTGTCGGATAGCGCATGAATTCGCCGGTCTCGCGGTTGCGGCCGACGGTTTTCATGCGCCCTTTGGAGATCTGGGCACAATGAACGCAGATGCGCTCCTGGCCATGGGCGGCACGCGCCTGTTCAAAGCCTTCGATCACATTCTCTTCGCTGGTGATGTCGACCTTGCAGAACAGGGCACCAATGGAGTCAGCAACCTCTTTTCCCTTCTCTTCGTTCACGTCGAAGATCGCGACCTTGATGCCTGCCGCTCTGAGGGCTGTGGCACTGGCCCGGCCAAGTCCTGACGCGCCGCCGGTCACCACGGCGGCGGTGTTTTGATCTATCTGCATGTTTTCCTCTCTTACTTTCTTGTTGTGTTCAGCAAATGTGATTGTGAACTAAAGAATGTAGCTGTCGCCGGTGGCCCGGACCGTGATGTCGCCAAGCGACACACCCCAAGGCTGGTCCATTGCGGTGATCACGGCATCTGCGATGTGAGCAGGGTCGAGCACGGCATAGCCTGGGTTCTCCGCGTTGAGCAGGGCGGGGTCGACCTTACCTTCCGCGAGTGCGCTCAGTGTCTCCAGATAGGAGGTGGCGTTCTGCCCCAGAATTCCGACTACAGCTTCACCATTGATGACGCCGGAGCTCAACCCTGTGGCTGGCACGCCGGTTGGTTTCACGATAGTGACTTTGATTTTGCCTTGAGCTTCCACCCGTAGAGACTCGGACAGGAAGTTCACGGCTGTTTTTGTGGCGCCATAGACCGCGGCGCCGACGACCGGAAAATTGCCGTAGATGGAGGACAGATTGATCACATGGCCGCGGCCCTGTTTCATCATCTGATCGTAGACTGCCGTGATGCCGTTCAGGACGCCTTTAATATTGATGTCGATGCAGCGCGACCAGGCACCGGCTGCGGCCTCATGATCCGCAAAGAAGGAGAGCGGCATCGTGCCGGCATTGTTGATCATAACGTCGATGCCGCCATACTTGGATACGGCGTGGGCGGCCAGTGCTTTCATTTGACTGAGATCGGTAACGTCCGTCGCGAGCCCGGACGCTGTGCCACCGGCCGCTGTGACAAGTTCGACGGTCTCATCGAGTGTTGCTTTATCAATGTCGGCGCAAACAAGATTTGCACCAAGCGCGCCAGCTTTTTGGCAGATCAACCGGCCAAAGCCGCCACCGGCGCCCGTCACGATGATCACTTTATCCTCTATGTAATTGCTCATGTTCCCCGCCCGCTCTGTATTGAAGGCATGAGTCTATCGGCATTTAGGGGCGGGGTGCAGCCCTTGTTGTGCTGCCGAGTTACTTAATGTGACGTCTCCAGTTGTTGACGTAGCGTTGCCTTGGTCTTCTCTCTTGCCGCTACTTTTTCATAAACGCGTCGAATTCATCTGCATAATCAGCATGCCATCGGGAAAGGGCGGGGCGGTTTTTGATGATGTCGTCGGCATTCCATTGGATGCGGCGTTCGTCCATCTCCCGGGTCACATCATTGTCGGGGCAGAGAATGTAAAAGTCGTTCGTTTCCAGGCTTCGTAGCATGAAGTCGACAACCTGTTCCGACGTCCAGGCGGCGTCCGGTTTCTCCGGCAGGAACTGTGAGATCATGCCGGTATAGGTGAAGCCGGGAACGAGCAGGTGTGCAGAGAGCTGGCAGCTTTCCAGCTGACGGAATTCCTGCGCGAGGGATTCAGTGAAGGCGATGACGCCTGCCTTGGAGAGATTGTAGGCGGCGTTACCCGGCGGACGCGTGATGCCTTGTTTCGAGCCAGTATTGATAATCAGGCCAGGGGCGCCCGCTTCGAGCATGCGGGGCACAAAGGTCTGTACGCCATGAATGACGCCCCAGAGATTAATGTCGAGAAGCTGTTTCCATCCCTCTGTATTCTCCCAAGGCTTGCCAGGGTTCATGCCAGCCCCTGCATTGTTCATGAGTACAGAGACAGTGCCGAAACTCTCGTCCGCGGTGCGGGCAAGTGCTTCAACCTCGGATGCGATGCTCACATCGCAGAGCTGTGTGGCTGTCGTCGCGCCGTCCTGCGCCGCTTCTCCCAAAGCATCTTCCGCCACCTTTAGCTGGTCTGCATCCCGGTCGGCGATGAGCACATTTAACCCGATTGAGACAAACCGGATGGCACTTGCCAATCCGATCCCATTTGCTCCACCTGTGATGACAGCGGTTCTTCCAGGTTGCAGAGCTGGATGAGGCGGGGATGTGGTCATTGTGGGCTCCATAGGTCAAAGGCAGGCTGTCCTATACTATCGAAAGGTATTTCTGGTGCCAGCAAGACGCTTACTTCAATCATTGGGCCTATCCGTTCTGTTTCCTCCAGCTTTCTGGTGCAAAACTTGCATTTTTGTCTCTGCAACTTCGTGAGATAGTGTTGAGGGCCTTACATGCAGATAGCTGGAAATCACTCCATTCCCTTCATCACCCAGCCTCCCAGGGCATCTGAGCCCATTGGCGTACCCGATGAGGCGCCCCGGACGGTTTCTGTTGTGCGGGAAAATACTGCAGTCAACCAGGCAAGATCTGCCGTTTCTCCAGTGACGACTGAGGTCCAGGCGGCATTGTTGGCAGCGCAAGAGGCCGGCGTTCCAGAAAAGCAGGCGGATACAAGGGCTCTCACCACGAATAAGGGCAATGTGAATGCTGATCTTGATGCTCTTTTCTCGGATGTCCCGCCGACGACCGGCAAACGTCTTCTGAGTGACCTTCCGCCGCTGCTATTTCCAACGGCTGAGAACATTGAGGCGATCACCGAGCACGTTTCTGCGCGTTTTCAAGAGATGCTGGCGCAGTATGGAATACCTTCGGCGCCAAGTGAGATCACGTACGATCAAGAGGGGCGGATGCGGCTGCCCGCTGACTACCCCTATGCTGAAGAGTTAAAGGCGGCGCTGGATGAAAATCCTGGGCTAGCGCGGGAACTCAGCACACTAAGTGCGATGAGCAGTCAGTTTGCCGAACTGCAGAAGCGCGTGCCGTTCCATGAAGAGTACGAGCAAGCAAGTACCAAGGCGGAAGCAGAGCAAATTGTGCGCAAGTACAGCCACCTATTTCAGGACACTCAGAGTTATTCGCGAATCGCGTTGGTTTTCTCTGACTCTGGCGAATTGGCTGTTACAGCGGATGGGAAGAGCATTCCAAGCCTGAGTGCAGCTTGAGGACACATTCCAAAAAAATACTGATAAAAAATACTGATATTGAGCGGTGGTGCCGGCTGAGAGACTCGAACTCCCGACCCCCTGATTACAAATCAGGTGCTCTACCAACTGAGCTAAGCCGGCCCTGGCGAAAAAAAGCCATTTGAAACAGTCTGATAAGGCCCTAATCCGATTTGGTCAAACAAATAGTCTGACTGAAGGTCAGAAAAGACAGGCTTTTTGGCCTTTATTAGGGCCGTCGGCTGTGCTCCAGCCGCCAGGGCACCGCGGAAGGCTTCCGGCACAGCTGCGGCAGAAGAGATTGTTGATCAGATGCGACGTCAATCGAATGTGCGTCCAGGTCTCTTTTTTCAGCAGCTGAAGCGTTGGGTAGGGTCTGCATGGCAGAAGGACGCGTGTCCGCAGGGTCGCTTGTGCTTTGTTGAGCAGACGGTGGCTTGCTCATGCACACCGGGAGACTGTGGCTGAGAAAACCATCATTGCGGGCATTGGATTCGTCCACCACAAGAGCAAAACGACTCTACTCTTCTTTCTCGCATCAGATTCTTTGGATCTTTTTTCTGATGGCCCATTCAGTCCTCAATTGGCGGTACTGAGACCATGAACTCCGTCAACTGCAGCATGACGCGACGTATCTGCTTTCAAACATTCAATCGATCTGTTCTTTGTGAGTAGAGATATCTGACTGGCGACGTTCGGTTGGCTAGTACTTTCTAAATTGGAATTAGGAATTTCCTAGAAAATTTTATCTAGCTTCCCGCTCGCACCGATGATGCACGCGCACTTGGTGAAAGAAAAAATAGTTGGGTGGTAGTAATGAGCCGTAGTGTTTCTGGCGGGCGCTTTAGTTTGGCCGCGTTGATGGTTTCGCAAAAAATTTATGGGGTGTTGGGCTTTCTAATTCTTTGTTTCGTGGCGACAAGCTCTGTCACGTTGTGGCAGATGGCCTCGATCACCAAAGAAATCGAAGAAGTTTCTGATCAGCAGATGCCGTTAACGGAGGTGGTGACAAAAGTTTCCCTCGCACAGCTGGAGCAAGCGGTTTACTTCGAACGTATTCTAGCATTGACCTACGCATCCAATGGCCGGCCACCGCAGGCTGAATTAAACAAACTCATCGAAACGTTTCAACACGACGGCAAGATCGTTGCTGAAAAGATCGTGGTGGCGGAAGAGATTGCAGAATTTGCGGCGTCGACCACAGCTGTTCCCGCAACAGAGGGACGTTATCGTCAGATCCTTGAATCCCTGAAGCACTTCGACAAGGGGCACTTAGTGTATCAAAAGCACGCGGATGAATTGATTGGCAAGATCCGCCGTGGCGATACGGCGGATCTCAAAAGCCTTGCGGCGATTGTTGCCGCTGAGGAAGACACTCTTGATCATGAAATCGCAGAGATCCTCATCGAAATTGAGCACCTTACGGTGGACTCGCTTGAAACTGTGAAGGAGCATGAGGTCATGGCTGTCTGGATGGTTGTTGTTATGACCATCGCGGCCGTCTTGATCGGTGGATCAGTTTCTTTTTCGGTTGTTCGGGGGATTGTCCGACCGCTCAAGAGTGTCGTCGACGCTCTGGTTGCTCTCTCGGAGGGTAATACGAACTGTCACGTTGATGTTAAGGGCCGTGATGAAATCGGGCAGACCGCTGAGGCTTATGGTATGCTACGGCAGGCTACGCAAGATGCGCGAAACGCCGCTGAGCGACATCAGAAAGAACTTGATGAAGCTGAACAACGCCGGAAAGATGAAGTTGCGCGTCTGACGAAACAGTTTGATGAGTCAGTGGCGTCGGTGATCGAGTCCTTCAGAGAGGCTGTGTCGACTCTGGGGCAAACATCTAAAGAGATGACAGAGGCGGCTAATTCAAGCAAAGCGCAGACAGCGACAGTGTCCGCGGCGACTGAGGAAACAAGCACCAATGTTCAGGTGGTTGCTTCCGCGGCGGAAGAAATGTCTGCGTCAATTTCAGAAGTATCCAACACGATTGCAAAAACCGCAGAGGTGACACAGCAGGCCGTTGCTGAGGCTGAACGTACAAACAGTTCCGTAACAAGCCTGGCTGAGGCTGCTTCTAAGATCGGAGATGTGGTTGATTTGATTAGCGACATTGCCGATCAGACAAATCTGCTGGCGCTTAACGCCACCATTGAGGCGGCGCGTGCAGGCGAGGCAGGCAAGGGATTTGCGGTTGTGGCGTCTGAGGTGAAAGAGCTTGCGACCCAGACGGCAAAAGCGACGGGTGAAATCACTGTGCAGATTTCTGAAATCCAAACCGTCACAGAGCAGTCTGTTCAAGCGATATCCGAGATCACCAAGACAATCAGTGAAATCGATTCTTACTCGAATATCGTCTCCTCCGCGATCGAAGAGCAAAAGAACGCCACCCACGAGATTAGCGGAAGTGTGCAACAAGCAGCGAAGGGGACCCAGGAGCTTTCAGAGTCAATGATGGGTGTCCAGAAAAGCACTGAAATATCCGGTGAATCTGCTGTCCGGGTGGATGATGCAGTTGATTACCTTGCAAAAGAGGCAAATGCCCTCAAAGGGCACGTGGACCAGTTCTTGGCAGGCCTCAGGGCTGCATAGCTCCTCTCCATCTGGGTAATTTACAATTCCAGCTACAGCGATGGGCGAAACATCACGTTTCGCCCATTTTTTATACGGTTTCTGAAAGAAAAACCGGTTTTCGAAGAAAAAGAAGCGTCACGTGTGAACCAAAGTACCACCGTCTGCAACTATAGGGGCAGAGAAACGTTTTAGCGGTTGCTGAGGATACTCTTATCCCTAAGTGACGCTTCTGCAATAGGTGCTTGGCTGATGGTTCGAACCGTCAAGACAATCGTGAACGAATTGCAGGTTCTGCGCGCGCAGGGCGGTGACGAACAGGCTTTCCGTCGTCTTGTGGAGCGCTGGTCGCCGCACCTTTTGCGATTTTGCCGGGGGAGAACTGATGACGAGGATGCTGCTCGTGAAGTCGCACAGAATGTGTGGTTTCAGGTGGTGAGAGGGTTGCGCCGATTGGATGATCCGGCCCGCTTCCCCGCGTGGTTTTTTACCATCGCGGCGAGAGCCTGTGCGGGCCATGTGCGTGGTCAGATACATCGGCGGACTCTGGCTGCTCACTATAAGGACGTTGCGCTTAATGGTCTCGACAGTGAACAGCCGGAGACACTCGCGTCGGTTTTGGACTTGAAGTCAGCAATTCGGGCGCTACCGGAAGAGCAAAAGCGCCTTCTGAATTTGTACTACAGCCTTGGGTTTTCGATTGAGGAGATTGCAACACAGCTGAACGTGCCTGCCGGCACTGTGAAGTCCCGGCTCCATAGCTTAAGGGAGCGATTGCGCCGGGCTCATGAAGGAGAAGGTGATGACGAATATTGATGACGAAATTCGCGCTGTTCTAAGTGCGGAAGAAATGGCGGAACTTGAAAACCTGACCGGTGAGCAGGGCATCTTCGACATGATTGGAGATAGCTTCCGGTCCAAAATGCGCTATTGGGTTCTGTTCTTATGGGCCTACATGCTGACAGCGTTCGGATTTGCTGTTTGGGCCACTGTGCGTTTTCTTCAGGCAACCGAACCCAAGGAACTCGCTGTATGGGCAGGCCTGTGGCTGATCCTTGTCTTGGCGATCATGCTCGGCAAAATCTGGTATTGGATGGATGTCAATAAGAACACTGTCGTTCGTGAGCTGAAGCGGGTTGAGCTTCAGATTGCTTTCCTTGCGAAATCTGTTGCCCAAAAGAGATAGGCGGGTTCAAAGCTCGCACTCACAGCCATAAAAGGTCCCGGTGTTTTCCGCATCGGGGCTTTCTGTTTCTGGCGGTTTGTTTCGGCAGTTCAATCACTTATGGCCTTTCGTGCAGCGAGAGGAATGACCAAGCCTAAAGGCTTGACCGATCGGTCTAAACACACTATGTGGGATTTATGTCAATCCACGCCGATGTTTGGAGTTCGTGATGCCTTGGGAAAAAGCATTTGATGTTGATGAAGCTGTAGATCGCGCAACAGAAGTCTTTTGGGCGAAAGGGTATGAGGGTGCCTCGCTCGCGGACCTGTTGAAGGCAACAGGCATCAACAAGGGCAGCTTCTACAATGCGTTTGGAAGCAAGAAGAAACTCTTCATGCTCAGTCTTCTCAAATATGAAAGAGAACAGCATAAAGCGACACTCCATCGGTTATCGCAGATGGAAGATCCCGTTGCGGCCATTACAAGCCTTTTTGATGCCCTGATCGCTCAAAGCCTTGAGGACAAAGAGAAGAAGGGCTGTTTGCTTATCAATACCGCGCTTGATCTTCCTAATCTCGATGATGACACGGGAGAGGCCATCAAGTCTGGAATGGCGGATATTGAGCGCTTCTTCAAAGAACAAATTGAATTGGGGCATCAGACCGGCGTCATACCTAAAACCGTAGACGCGAATGTTGCTTCGATTGGCCTGGTGACGCTTGTAGCTGGACTGCGGGTTCTGGCGCGGGGTGTTTTCGGTGCGAAGAACTTTGAGGCGATTAAAGCCCAAGTCCTTGAAATTATTAGTTGAAAGAGTCGGTCTAAAAAAAATTTGCCCAAGTCTTGACCGATCGGTACATACTCCCTATCTTGTTTGTACTAACTGGTCTAAACAAGCATCTCAGCAGCAAGGAACACTCCGATGACCGATTTCACGACTTACTCCATCGCCACTGCTCCCGAAGCCTCCGTGCCTTTCCTGGAAGGCGCAAAAAAGGCTTTTGGGTTCGAGGCCAACCTGCTTGGCAATATGGCAGAAGCTCCGGCTTTGCTTGAAGGCTATCTGACGCTTTCCGGCATCTTCGACAAAACGAACCTGAGCGCGACGGAGCGCCAGATTATCCTGATGACGAACAACCGTCTGAACGGTTGCACCTATTGCATGGCCGCTCACACCACAATTTCACAGGGTCAAAAAGTCCCAGCTGATGTCATCGAAGCCCTGCGGAACGGCACACCCATCGCAGACGCAAAATTGGAAGCTCTTCGCATCTTTGCAGCGGTGATCAACGAAACACGCGGCTGGCCTGAAGAGGCAGATGTCGAAGCCTTCCTTGCTGCCGGTTATACACGCCAGACGGTGCTCGAAGTCATCCTCGGCACAAGCCTGAAAGTGATGTCGAACTACACAAATCACGTTGCCAACACGTCTGTCGATGCGGCCTTCCAAGCGAACGTTTGGTCTGCTGATGACAGCGAGGCTGCATAACTCTCCCGGTGGCGACCCGCACTCCCTCAACTCCTCCTCGGCGGGTCGTCATCTACTTTTTCAAAGGAACGCATCATGAAGACCCGACTTCTCACATCAGCTATCGGCCTTAGCTTAATGCTCACAGGGCAGGGTGCTTTGGCGCAAGACGACAATCCCTATGCGGGGTTCAAAGTCCCACCGCTCGAAATCTCGTCGGAAACCCGGTACTCGCACAACTTCGTCGACATTCTAGGCTCAAAGATGGCCTATATTGATGAGGGGCAGGGCGATCCAGTTTTGTTCCTGCACGGACAACCCACGTCGTCCTATCTGTGGCGAAACATCATGCCGCACCTGGAAGGTCAAGGCCGTCTCATCGCGCCGGACAATATTG
Organism: Parvibaculaceae bacterium; assembly: GCA_965248405.1. GTDB lineage: Bacteria > Pseudomonadota > Alphaproteobacteria > Parvibaculales > Parvibaculaceae > Mf105b01. Next base: position 1,847,224 of record OZ252104.1, on the reverse strand, counting down.
GGTTTGGCAAGTCCGATCAGCCGAAGCTCGACTACACTTTCGGTGACCACTACCGCTATTTCGAAGCTTTCGTGAAAGAGCTCGACCTTAAGAACATCACACTGGTCGTGCATGACTGGGGCTCAGGTTTGGGGCTGCATTATGCGGCGCAGAATCCCGACAATGTCAAAGCGATTGTGACGATGGAGTCGATCATCGCGCCGCTGATACCGGCCGCAAGTTACGACGCCATGCCGGAGGATCTGGGCAATTTTTTCCGTACCGTGCGCGATCCTGAAAACGGTCGCAAACTTCTGATTGAAGACAATTTCTTCGTAGAAGGTGCTCTGCCGGGATTTATCGTCCGCCCGCTCGCGAAGGAAGCACATGATGTTTATCGCGCACCTTTCCAAACGGAGCAATCGCGTATTCAGGTCAACCAGTGGCCAAATGAAATGCCGATTGGTGGTGAGCCTGCTGCGACCGACAAGATCGTCAGCGACTACAACGCGTTTCTTGAAGAAACGAATATTCCCTGGTTGTTTCTATATGCAACGCCAGGAGCGCTCAACACGCCGGAAGCGGCTGACTATTGGGCGGCTCGGGCTCAGAACATCGAGACCGTCTATATCGGCCATGGTCTGCACTATGTGCAGGAAGACCAGCCCTTTGCCATCGGACGGGCAATCTCTGACTTCTATCGCCGTCTTGAACAGCAATAACGACGCAGCGCAGCGTCTGATGTCCCCCTCTCAGGCGCTGCGCAAATCCCCAACCTCATAGGACAGAGACAATGTTACTCGACACACCTGAAGTCCAAACTGGATGGCAAGCGCAGCCATTTACACTCGCCGACCCTGATGGCCGTGAATATAGCCTGGCGGAGCTTCAAGGCGAAAACGGTCTGCTGATTGCCTTTATCTGCAACCATTGCCCCTACGTGCAGGCAATTGTTGACCGCTTTGTGGCAGACGCCAATGTTCTGCAAAGCGAAGGCGTCAACGTGGTCGCGATCAACTCAAACGATTATCGCTATGTCCGCGATGACAGCCCACCGATGATGAAACTCTTCGCATCACACCATCGCTTCACATTCCCTTATCTCGTTGACGAAGATCAGAGCGTGGGCCGTACCTATGGGGCGGTCTGCACACCGGACTTCTTCGGCTTCAACAAACAGGGTGAGCTGCAATATCGCGGTCGGCTGGATGATGCCCGGATGGGCGATCCAGCGAACCGTAAAACCGAACTTCTCGATGCGATGCGGTTGATTGCGGCCACTGGCCGAGGTCCTGAAGTTCAAAACGCGAGCATCGGATGCTCGATCAAGTGGAGATAGGACGATGACGAAAGACATTGAAATCCTTTTGGTCACCAAAGGTCATGTTTTCGAACGCGAGCCATTCTTTCAGATGATCGACGACCTGAAAGTCCTTGAAGACGGAACGAGTGTTAATTGGACACATGTGGAACAACCCGCTGCCGGAGCCTTGTTGCACCCGGAGCGCGCGGCAGCGTTTGGTGCCATCGTTTTCTACGACATGCCTGGTGTCACCTTCACCCGAAGTGATCCGCCGTTTGCGCACTTTGATCCAAGTGAGCAATACAAAGAAGATTTTATGGCTCTGGTCGAAGAGGGCAAAGGCATGGTGTTTTTGCACCACGCGATTGCGAGCTGGCCCACCTGGCCCGAATTCGCCGAAATCCTCGGTGGCCGGTTTCACTTCCTGCCGGGTGAGTTGGGTGGCAAGCACTACCCGGGTTCAGGTTTTCGGTTCCGCGTTCCACAGACGATTTCGGTTGTCGATGACTGCCACCCCATTGTCGCGGGTGTTGATCCGGAATTTTCCATCACGGACGAGGCGTATCTCTTCCCCGTCTTGGAAGAAGAAGTAGCGCCGCTGCTCCGCAGTGACTTCAACTTTGTGGCCAGCGAGTTCCGGATGGGCGGCGTTGGGTTTGAAGACCACCCCCAAGGCTCAAACCTGGTGGGTTGGACGAAACGTTCAGGCAATTCTGACATTGCCTACCTGCAACTGGGTCACGGGCCCGACATTTACCTCGACGCCAATTTCCGGCGGTTGCTCGGCAACAGCGTGAAATGGGCCAGCAACACTTCAAATACGAAGGAGCAGTAAGATGATCGATCTTTATACATGGACAACGCCTAATGGCTGGAAAGCCTCAGCGACGCTGGAAGAACTGGATCTGCCTTACCAGGTCCACCCGATTGACATCACGTCCGGTGTACAAAAAGAACAACCCTTCATTGGCATCAATCCCAATGGTCGTATTCCAGCCATCGTGGACCGGGACAATGACGACTTTGCGGTCTTTGAGTCCGGAGCGATCATGATTTACCTGGCAGAGAAAGCGGGCAAGCTTCTGCCGACAGATGTCAAAGGCCGTTCTGAAGTTGTTCAGTGGCTCATGTTCCAGATGGGCGGTGTGGGGCCGATGCAGGGTCAAGCCAATGTCTTCTTTCGATATTTCCCCGAGAAGATCCCAGCTGCCATTGAGCGCTATCAGAATGAAACGAACCGCTTGTATGGTGTTCTTGATGGACAGCTGGCCGATAACGAGTTTCTCGCAGGCGATTACTCAATTGCCGACATTGCCAACTGGAGCTGGGTCCGGGTGCACAATTTTGCCGGTGTCGGCCTGGAAGCATACCCAAACCTGAAGCGGTGGCTTGATCAGCTGGAAGCCCGTCCGGCTCTTATCCGCGGTGCGGCAGTACCCCATGAGACCAGCTTCAACAATCCGGACGAAGAGTCCGATGCCGTTGAATCGAACAAAAACATGGTGACCAAGTAAGACTTCCAGACCCCCGTCACTGCAAGGGAGAAAATCTATGAGCATCACTTTTGCGCTGGATGTATATGGCACGCTGATTGATCCGCTTGCGATTGGACAAAGCCTTGAGGCGCAGGTGGGGGAGGTGGCCCCCGCCGTGGCTGAGCTGTGGCGGTCCAAGCAGTTGGAATACAGTTTTCGCCGAGGGCTGATGTGTAAGTACAAGCCCTTTCCGGAAATTACGCGTGCGGCCCTGGATTATGCTTGTGATGCTCTCGGGGTGACGTTGAGTGAAGGTGTAAAGGCGGCGCTCATGAAGCAATACCGCACCCTTGATGCCTTCGACGAAGTTGTCGGTGCCCTTGAGAGTTTGAAGGAGGAGGGGGCAGTGCTCCACGCCTTCTCAAATGGAATTGCGGAAGATGTGGCATCTCTCCTGAAACACAATGGGATTGATCCCTTGGTCTCAAGTATCGTGAGTGTCGACGCTGTGAAGACCTTCAAGCCGGACCCGCGTGTCTATGCGCACTTTAACAGAGTGGCAGGTTCGCTACCTGAGGAGACCTGGCTTGTTTCCAGCAATCCCTTCGACATTATTGGTGCGTCGGCCTGTGGTTGGCAGACGGCTTGGATACGGCGGTCTCCGTCGGCTGTCTTTGACCCATGGGACTATCAGCCGACAAGAACCATCACGTCGCTGACCGAACTGATGTCTGTCATGGTGGATGCACATAACTCATGAGCTAGTTGAGCTCGCTCACATGAAAACCGCGACGGTCCCAACTTATGGAGTTTGCAGTAGCTATATCTGAGTTCTGATAGATGCGTTTAGCTCCAATGTGGCGCACTTTCAGCAAATCTGGTCCAGCGAATATAGATGGGCAAATTACATGCACCACGCACATATAATGGTTGACGAAACGGCTGGAAAGTTGTGACCCTTGAAGCCAAAGCCGAGCGATAAAAAGGATGAACCCATGTATGAAACCAGAGTGCTCGACGAGGAGACCTGGCCGGATTTCGCACGTCTGGTTGAGGCAAATAACGGCGTCTGGGGCGGATGCTGGTGCATGTGGTACCACGGGAAGGACGCAAGCGCGGACACAACTCCAGCGCAGAAGCGTAAGGCGAAAGAATGTCTCGTTCGTGAAGGGCGGGCGCATGCCTCGCTTGTATTCGAGGGTGAGGACTGTGTGGGGTGGTGTCAATTTGGATCGCCGGAGGAGCTTCCACGGATCCACAATCAGCGTGCCTATCAAAAAACCGACCCGGTGGTGCCGGACTGGCGGATCACCTGCTTTTTTTCCGGTAAGGGACATCGTGGCAACGGCGTTGCGTCGGTCGCGTTAGAAGGTGCAATCGAGCAAATCAGGCAGTTGGGTGGTGGGTCCGTCGAAGCGTTCCCTGAAAACACTGAGGGCCGAAAAGCCTCCCCCGCATTCCTGTTCAACGGTGCACTAGCCATGTTTGAACGACACGGTTTCACGCGGTCACGGCAGATCGGGAAACACAAGTGGGTGGTGACGAGGACCGTCAGTTGATCTGAGGTATTGGAGCTATCTTTGTGGCTTTACAGCCATGGGTAAGTGATCGAACAACCCCGTCGGTTCCCCAATTGATGCCCCTTCGATTGTGAGGAGCTTGAGTTTGGTCTCGGTACCGCCGCGTGCTGAAAAGCCGGTGAGCCTGCCGTTCGCGCCGATAACGCGATGGCAAGGGATGATAATTGGAAAGGGATTGCGCCCTAGCACTTGGCCAACCTTTTGAGCGAACAGTTTGTCACCGAGGCGGGAAGCGATATCCCCATAGGTGAGTGTCTCGCCGGCTGGGATCGTGCGTGCAACTTTATAGACCTGCGCTGCGAACGGATCGATTTCACTAAAGTCGCATGCGATGAAAGAGAGATCCGTTCTTTCGCCGTCGAGCAGTGAAGTGATCGATCGAATGGCGCGTCGGATATAAGCAGATGGTTCATCCCTTGCTGCTCCCGTTCGTGCAGCAAGATGGACCGCCGTCGCAGCAGACGTCTGTTCTGGCAGACATGTTGCGACGACCGTGTCGCCGCGCCAGGCGATACCGCAGTCGCCGAGTGGAGTCGGGAAGAGCGCGAAGCGGGCTGTAGGATCTGCGTCACGGCCGTGCATGCCCTAGGATCTCACGTAACGGCAAAGCAACGATGGATGGGGCCGCCGTCGCCTGTTCTGGATTTGGTTACGGTGATAATGTTGTTAAGCCAAGCATAGCGCTGATCACTGGTTTCAAATAGGGGGGCCGCGCGAAAATAGTAGCGCCAGGCGCCCGCTGGATCGTCCGCCTTCTCGACATCGAACGCATATTCAGTGTCTTCCGGCTCCGACCAGAAACGGCCTTGCCAATGAAGATAGAGCAGGGCGTTGTCATGGGTCTCCAGACAGAAACGCACGTCCAGCATTCCCGAACCATCCGGGCGGATGCGGATCCAGTCCGCACCTGAGTCCGGCACCACGCGTCCGCGCAGGTGAGGACCTTCAAACGTTCCGCCCTTCACCCGAAAGATCACGCGGTTGCCGTCGGACATTGACCCCACATCTATAGCAGGCAGGTGAAGTTTCACGCGCGCTTCAAACAGGAACTCGAGACCGGGAGGGCTGTCTGCGTCCCAGTCCGCTTCGTTGGATTTTAGACTATCAAGCATACTGATCTCCTTCTCACACCACTGCTGATACCGGCGACATCCTGCTGGTTCTTGACGACGCTTAATCCGGCGGCGAGTTCGTACATACTGTTCGGGGGTCGTGGCGGCTCCGTGAACAATCACATTGTGCGAAATTATATGCTTAACGCATATATATCTGTCAATCCTGCAATTGCGGAATTTATGCGAGGCACATACATTGCTGAGATGGATCGCACGACAAACCTGCTTGGCGCGCTTGCCCTCGCAATCACCGACCGGATTAGGTCCGGTATGAAACATGCTCTCAATCGCTCCGGGGAGTCGGCTGCGGCAATCGTTGTTCTTGGATATGCGCCTGGGTTGTCTGTTGAAATTCTTCGCCAGGTGCTCGATCTTTCGCACCCCGGCACTGTGCGCTTGATCGACCGCTTGGAAGAGGACGGCCTCGTTAAGCGACGCAGGGCTGAAGATGGCCGAGCTGTTGCGCTGCACCTCACGCATAAGGGCGGTAAGCTACGTCAGCGGCTAATGGACAGTCGTCTTGACACGCTGGAGGCGGCCCTCAAGGGGCTTACTGACAATGAGCGGCTGGTTTTTGGTGACTTACTCGCGAAGGTCCTGACCAACTTACCGGAAACCGAAATGGCAAAACACCGCATCTGTCGTCTTTGCGCCGTCCGGACGTGCAGCGACTGCCCCATTCCAGGCAACGCGATTTGAGCGGTTATTTAGGAACGACCTAGAAGAAGCCGCGGGCGCCGACAGATAGGCATCGAAGCCACCTGAGTGCTGGAGCTTGCGAGGACCTTTTAGCCCCACTGGCCGATGATTGCGCCCATGAGTGGCATGGTAATGATGAAGTTGCCATTGTTGATGATGGCGGTGCGATAGCTCTTGCGGTCGAACAGGACCTCAATCCAGTTGGTGGGCATCACAAAACCCAGCCAGATGAGAAGTCCGAGCGTGGCGCCACCCAGCGCTGTCGAGATCCCGAGCCCATTCGCGAGAACCGCCATGATGATGGCATTCAGGATGGCTGCGATACTGACCAGGGCCATAGCTGACCCACCGCCTTCTATATCGTCTTCTGTGCGACCGGTTGACTCCATCCAGGCCTTGCCAGCCGCAAGGGGTGAATACCAAATTGCACCAACAGCCATGTTGGCGACGATGGCTCCCAATACTGCCAGCCAGTTGATTGCTTCCAGTGAGATCGACATGACGGGGTTCCTCCCAAAACCTTTGACGTCCGGCTGCGATATTTAAGAGACTGGTTAATAATGTCAATCCACCCATTGGACGGCTGTGGCTCAGGCCGTCAGGAAGAGGGCATTGACGGCTGTTGTTGCTGACTAAAGTCTGACACGGTGACGTCTCGAGGGCAGAGTTAATTGACAGGCGAAGGTCGATGGGAACGTCACCGGTTCGGATTGGTCTATTGGGCGCATCGCAGATTGCACCGCTCGCCATTGTTGTGCCTAGCGCAAAGCGGGATGACGTCGAGCTCGTCGCGATAGCCGCGCGGGATCGGGAGCGGGCCGCCGCCTTCGCAGCAGAACATGGGATAGGACGGGCTGCCTCTACCTATGATGGGTTGATCTCTGACCTCAAAATTGATCTTGTTTACAATGGGTTGCCTCCAGTTTCTCATGCATCACTTAGTATGGCAGCGATGGAGGCCGGGGCGCACGTTCTTTGCGAAAAACCATTTGCGATGAACGCACGTGAAGCCCGTCAGATGGCCGAGGTGTCTAAGCGAACAGGGCGTCTATGCGTTGAAGGGTTTCACTATTTCTATCATCCCTTGTTTGCGCGGGTTCTTGAGATTGTCCGATCTGGCGAGTTGGGCGCGCTCGTGTCGATGAGGGCCGTGTTTGACGTCGAAATCCCGGACGAGGCGGGCAATATCCGCCATGATCTGGCGCTTGGCGGCGGGGCCTTGATGGATCTGGGGTGTTATCCGCTCCACATGTTGCGCCATATTGCGGGTACGGAACCGGCGATCGTCGGCGCTCGGGCTAAGACCGGGCGGCCTGGGATTGATCTTTCGATGGACGCCGAGCTGTCGTTTGACGGTGTTCCCGCTCGCATTTCCTGCGATATGAGCCCTGGAGTGGCGATCCGGGCGGAGATTGAAGTTATCGGGCAAAAAGGGCGGTTGCATGTCAACAATCCCATCCATCCTTATCTTGGTCACAAGCTGACCGTTCAGGTGGAGGGGGCAGAGCGGTTTGAGGAAGTTGAGGGCCAATCCACCTTCGATCATCAATTGCAGGCAGTGATAGATGGGATCAGGAGCGGGGAGGCCCTGCCAACCGGCGGATCTGATGCGGTTGCCAATATGGAAGCGATTGACGCGATTTACACCGCCGCTGGGCTCAGTCCGCGCGGTTCGTGACCGGTGTCAGCGGGGTTTGCGTGCCAATTCATAAAAGGCAACCGCTGCTGCATTGGAGACGTTGAGGCTGCGCATGGGGCCTGATGCGGGGAGTTTTGCCAGCCAATCGCACTTGTCGCGTGTGAGCCGCCGAAGCCCTGCGCCTTCCGCGCCGAGCACAAGGGCTACCTTACCGCTTGTGTCTATGTCGCTTAGCTCATGGCTTGAATCTCCGTCTAAGCCGATGACTGCAAACCCTTGTTTTATAATTGTTTCTATTGAGCGTGAAAGATTGCCGACGCGGCAGATGGAGACATGTTCCAGAGCGCCGGACGCTGACTTGGCCAGGACACCTGATTGCGGGGCACTGTTCCGGTCGGTCACGATGATCGATGAAATTCCGAAGACAGCTGCAGAGCGAAGGATCGCGCCAACATTGTGAGGGTCTGTCACCTGGTCGAGCAGGGCGATGCGGTCCGCTCCTTCTATGGCGTCGGCAAGATCTGGCTCATGAAGCGGATTGGTTTTGAGTGCGATGCCTTGGTGCACAGCGCCAGCAGGGAGGAGATCGCTGATTTCGACTGTTTCCGCGAGGGAGGGTTTGATTCGCCTCGTGAGTCCGGCCGCTTCCAGGTCCTTGGCAACGGACGGGGTGCAGAATAGCTCCTTTAGGCGGCGTTTTTCGTTGGCAAGGGCTTCCGTCACAGCGTGAAGGCCATAGAGGTAGGCGCCGCTGGCGTCAGCCGCGCCGCCATCTGAGGGGGCAGTGCGCCGTTTTCCGCGGTTTTTCTTGGGTTTTTTAGCCGATTGTGCGGGGTATTGAGGGCGGGATTGCTTGCGCTTGGTCATAACGGACCTTATATTCCGCATTCACGGGCTTACGCAATGAACAGCCTCCACAGTGCCGCCAGCTTGCTTCAAGCGAAAATGCGGTGACGCTGCGGGGGCTTGCACGCTTTTTTGGGTGATTTTTAGTTGACAGGCTGAGGGCGGACGCACATAAACCCGATCAATATTCGGTCGGGTCTCTGTGCCGCGAAGCCACTGCGTTTAAAGAGGAATTTGTATTCGGTTTTGGAGGGATGCCCGAGCGGTTAAAGGGGACGGACTGTAAATCCGTTGGCTATGCCTACGTTGGTTCAAATCCAACTCCCTCCACCATCGACTTTGTTGAAGCGAATTGCGATGGGAAGAGACGAATTTCGACGGATAGAGGCGGGTGTAGCTCAATGGTAGAGCAATAGCCTTCCAAGCTGAAGATGAGGGTTCGATTCCCTTCACCCGCTCCAGATACTGGAGCACCAAGGCTCAAAGGTCGCCCATAAGATTGTGGGGGGTGACCAAGGGCAGTAAGAAAAGAACAGGCGGGTGTGACCGACTTGTTCAAACTAGTTAGGCCGGGGCGGCCCCATGCAGTAGGTGGGTCGGGCCCCATTTAGATGAAGGTTAGAAGAGGCCATGGCCAAAGAGAAATTTGAGCGTACGAAACCGCACTGTAACATTGGCACGATTGGTCACGTTGACCATGGTAAGACGACGCTGACAGCGGCGATTACGAAAGTGCTTGCGGAAGCAGGTGGTGCAGACTTTTCTGATTATGCGGATATCGACAAGGCGCCAGAAGAGAAGGCCCGCGGTATCACCATCTCTACGGCCCACGTTGAATATGAGACGGCCAACCGTCACTACGCCCACGTGGACTGCCCAGGTCACGCTGACTATGTGAAGAACATGATCACCGGTGCGGCGCAGATGGATGGTGGCATCCTGGTTGTGAACGCAGCTGATGGCCCGATGCCTCAGACCCGTGAGCACATCCTTCTTGCCCGTCAGGTTGGTGTTCCAGCGCTTGTTGTGTACCTCAACAAGGTTGACCAGGTTGACGATGAAGAGCTTCTCGAGCTCGTTGAAATGGAAGTACGTGAGCTTCTGAACGAGTATGGCTTCCCAGGCGACGATATTCCTATCATCCCGGGGTCCGCTCTTGCAGCCCTTGAAGGCCGTGACGACAATATCGGCAAAGAAAGCATCATGAAGCTGATGGAAGCTGTTGATGAAGCCATTCCACAGCCAGAGCGTCCGAAGGACCAGCCGTTCCTGATGCCGATTGAGGACGTGTTCTCGATCTCCGGTCGTGGCACCGTGGTCACGGGCCGTGTTGAGCGTGGTGTGATCAATGTTGGTGACGAGATTGAAATCGTCGGCATCAAGGACACGCAGAAAACGACCTGTACGGGTGTTGAAATGTTCCGCAAGCTGCTTGATAGCGGTGAAGCAGGTGACAATATCGGGGCTCTGCTTCGTGGTGTTGACCGCGAGCAGGTTGAGCGTGGTCAGGTTCTTTGTGCCCCTGGTTCGATCACCCCGCACACGAAGTTTACGGCAGAAGCTTACATCCTGACGAAGGATGAAGGTGGCCGTCACACACCATTCTTCACGAACTACCGTCCACAGTTCTACTTCCGGACGACGGACGTGACGGGTGTTGTGAACCTTCCTGAAGGCACCGAGATGGTGATGCCAGGAGATAATGTTGCAATTGAGGTTGAGCTGATCGCGCCGATCGCCATGGAAGAGAAGCTGCGCTTCGCTATCCGTGAAGGCGGACGGACCGTCGGTTCCGGCGTCGTATCCTCAATCATCGAGTAAAGCGTTTGCTGAGCGGCTCTTACCAGGGCCGCTCAGTTGTTTGCCCGCAGTCAGTTGCTGTTGGGCATTCGGTTTAGGAGTGTAGCTCAACTGGTAGAGCACCGGTCTCCAAAACCGGGGGTTGGGGGTTCGAGTCCCTCCACTCCTGCCACCGATGGGGTGGGCAGGAACTAACATGAGGGACCGTTTCGCCCGCTTAAGGTGTTCGGTCAAACTCGCGAAGAGGAACTATGGCTAAAAGCAATCCAGTTCAGTTCGTGCAGGAAGTTCGGTCAGAAACGTCGAAGGTGACGTGGCCAACGCGGCGCGAGACGATTGTGACAACGGTTATGGTCTTCATCATGGTGGTGATGGCGGCTGTGTTCTTCTTTCTTGCTGACCAGGTCTTGAGCTATGGCGTTTCGCTTGTGCTCGGGCTTGGTGATTAAGGTCACGGACGATAAAAGGTGCGACGATCATGAAGGCGCGGTGGTACATCGTTCAGGCTTACTCGAACTTCGAGAAGAAGGTCGCTGAATCTATTCGCGAGCGCGCGAATAGTGCGGGTCTCGAAGAGGTGTTTGAAGAAATCCTGGTTCCGACCGAAGAGGTTGTTGAGCTGCGCCGTGGGCGCAAAGTAAACGCAGAGCGGAAGTTCTTCCCGGGCTATGTGCTGGTGAAGATGGCTCTGACCGATGAGGCTTATCACCTCATCAAAGACACGCCGAAGGTGACTGGTTTCCTGGGCGCGGATAACAAGCCGCAGCCGATCAGTCAGAAGGAAGTTGATGTGATCCTGCATCAGGTGCAGGAAGGGGTCGAGCGGCCGAAACCGAGCATCACGTATGAAATTGGTGAGCAGGTGCGTGTGGCTGATGGGCCATTTGCCTCGTTCAACGGTATCGTCGAAGAAGTCGATGAAGAACGGACACGGCTTAAAGTGGCTGTGTCTATTTTCGGTCGGGCTACCCCGGTCGAGCTTGAGTACGGGCAGGTCGATAAGCTCTAGGCTTATCGGGTGACGCCCGTGTTGTGTGTGGGAGGTGGCGTGCAAGCTGCCGTACCACTAACCCTTTAAAGTTTCCGCGCAGGGTTTCCTGATCGGAAGGGGAAAGAGAAATGGCGAAGAAAATTGAAGGCTATCTGAAGCTTCAGGTGCCAGCGGGTTCTGCGAGCCCATCACCTCCGATCGGCCCGGCATTGGGTCAGCGCGGATTGAACATCATGGAATTCTGTAAGGCGTTCAATGCAAAGACGCAGCAGATGGAAAACGGGATGCCTATCCCGACCATCATTACGATCTTCCAGGATAAGTCGTTCACATTCGAGATCAAAACACCGCCGGCTTCCTACTATCTGAAGCAGGCAGCGAAACTTAAAAAAGGCGGTTCCACGCCTGGTCGCGATGTTGCAGGTTCGGTGACAGCTGCTCAGTGTCGTGAAATTGCTGAGAAGAAGATGGTCGATCTGAATGCCAACGATCTAGATCAGGCAGCGAAGATCATCATGGGGTCTGCCCGGTCGATGGGTCTTGAGGTAGTGGAGTAAGACGATGGCAAAAGTTGGAAAAAGAACGACCGCTGCCCGTGAAGGTGTTGATGCAAAGACACTTTATCCGCTGGAAGACGCAGTGAAGATGGTCAAGGAGCGCGCGAAAGCGAAGTTCGATGAGACTATTGAGCTTGCCATCAATCTCGGCGTTGATCCGCGTCACGCTGATCAGATGGTTCGCGGTGTTGTTGAACTGCCAAACGGTTCCGGCCGGTCGGTGCGGGTCGCCGTGTTTGCGAAGGGCGACAAAGCTGAAGAAGCAAAAGCAGCAGGTGCAGATATCGTCGGTGATGATGATCTCGCAGCTGAAGTGCAGGCGGGCAAGATCGAATTCGACCGCTGCATCGCAACCCCTGACATGATGCCTCTCGTTGGGCGTCTTGGGAAGGTGCTCGGACCTCGCGGCATGATGCCAAACCCGAAGGTTGGAACGGTCACGCCAGATGTTGGCGAAGCTGTGAAGTCTGCCAAGGGCGGTGCTGTGGAATTTCGCGTTGAAAAAGCGGGCATCGTTCATGCCGGTGTCGGCAAAGCAAGTTTTAGCGAAGATCAGATTGCAGGCAATGTGCGTGCTCTGCTCAACGCAGTCCAGAAGGCGAAGCCGACTGGTGCAAAAGGAACGTTCATGAAGAAGGCGGCTATCAGTTCCACGATGGGACCTGGTGTAAAGATCGACCTTTCGAGTGTTCAGGACGCCTGATTTGACGATCAACTTTCTGCCGTAAACAGCAGGTTGATCAAAGTTAAGTCAGATCAACTTTCTGCCGTAAACAGCAGGTTGATCTGAGAGCGTCGAGTTTAGAATTCCCAGCTCACATGTTTGGTGAGTTGGGCGAGGACGGGACAAACGGTTTTCCGGAAACGGAGAGGCGTGGGTCACGTCTTCATCCTGTCCGAGACGGTGGGTGTCGACCATGCGTTTGATGGTCGGCTTAATGGATCGGTTGATCCGCCTGCAATAGACGGGGGAGAGAGCAGATTTGTGGTGCTGGGCATTGGCCTGGTTTCACTCATCGGTTCAAACCCGGGACAGGCAAGAGAGCGCTGGTCGTGTGGCGCGCCTCCTCGGGGGACACACGCGAGCGGCAACTGCCAACGGTGGAATAAGGGCGCAAGCTGTTGTTTCACCCCCGACGCATCCAAGGGATTTGGGTGCTTTGGAGAAGAGTAAGTGAATAGAGCCGAAAAAGAGGATCTTGTGGCACACCTCAAAGGCGTCTTTACGGACGCTGGCGTGGTTGTTGTTGCCCATTATTCCGGTTTGACGGTCGCGCAGATGACAGTTCTGCGTGCTCGGATGGCGGAAGCGGGCGGCAATGTCAAAGTTACAAAGAACCGGCTCGCCAAACTCGCTCTGGATGGAACCGCGGTGGCCGGCATTGCCGACCATTTCACGGGACCAACGGCAATCGCCTATTCGGAAGACCCGGTTGCAGCGCCGAAAATCGCTGCAGCCTTCGCTAAAGAGAACGAGCAATTCGTGATCCTTGGCGGTGCGATGGGCGAAACCCTGCTTGATCAGAACGGTGTGAAGGCCTTGGCCGAACTGCCGTCTCTGGACGAGCTGCGCGCAAAGCTGGTGGGCATGATTTCTACGCCTGCAACACGTATCGCCGGAGTGCTGCAAGCACCTGCCGGTCAGCTGGCCCGCGTTATGGGAGCAAAAGCTGCACAGGGCGAGGAAGCGGCGTAAGGCCGGTCCTCGAACCCCAAGTTTGAACTGATTGATTAGAGAGAAATGTAAAAATGGCTGATCTTGAAAAAATTGCCGACGACCTGTCGAACCTGACCGTGCTTGAAGCGGCTGAACTCTCCAAGCTTCTCGAAGAGAAGTGGGGCGTTTCTGCTGCTGCACCTGTTGCTGTTGCTGCCGCTGCTGGTGGTGATGCAGGCGGTGCCGCGGGTGGCGAAGAGAAAACTGAGTTCTCAGTTGTTCTGACTGCTGCTGGTGACAAGAAAATCAACGTCATCAAAGAAGTTCGCGCGATCACAGGTCTTGGCCTGAAGGAAGCTAAAGAGCTTGTTGAAGGTGCACCTAAGGAAGTCAAAGCTGACGTTCCGAAGGACGAAGCTGAAGAGCTTAAGAAGAAGCTCGAAGAAGCCGGCGCATCTGTCGAGCTCAAATAGTACTGCTTGGGAGCGGCTTCACGGTCGCTCCCAATTGCTCCGCCGGAGGGGCGTGGTGAGGTTTCTCACTGATCCGGCACTTTGTCTGAGGAAGATTTCGAGGAACAAAAATGACGCAGTCATTTACTGGTCGGAAGCGGGTTCGTAAATCATTTGGACGTATCCCCCAGGTGGCAGAGATGCCAAACCTGATCGAGGTTCAAAAATATTCTTATGACCAGTTCTTGCAGGTTGATCGGCAGGAAGACGGTACTCGTCTCGATCAAGGTCTGCAGTCTGTATTCGGGTCAGTCTTCCCGATTAGCGATTTTTCAGAAACCGCGATGCTGGAATTCGTGGATTACGAATTTGAGCATCCAAAATATGACGTAGAAGAGTGTCAGCAGCGCGATATGACGTTCGCAGCGCCGCTCAAAGTCACTTTGCGGTTGATTGTATTTGAAGTGGACGAGGACACAGGCGCCAAGTCCGTTAAAGACATTAAAGAACAAGACGTCTATATGGGCGATATGCCGTTCATGACGACAAACGGTACGTTTGTTGTGAATGGTACGGAGCGTGTGATCGTTTCGCAGATGCACCGGAGCCCTGGTGTTTTCTTCGATCACGACAAGGGTAAGACGCACTCTTCCGGTAAGCTTCTGTTTGCTGCGCGCGTTATTCCTTATCGTGGTTCCTGGCTCGATTTCGAGTTCGACGCGAAAGACATTGTCCATGTGCGCATCGACCGTCGCCGGAAGCTGCCGGTTACGACGCTGCTTTATGCTCTTGGTCTCGACTCTGAAGACATTCTCAACACCTTCTACGGTCACGTGAAATACACGAAGACCAAAGACGGCTGGAAACTTCCGTTCGACCCTGAGCGCTACCGTGGGTTCAAGCCTGAGCATGACTTTGTGAACGCAAAGAGTGGCGAGGTTGTTGTTGAAGCAGGGCGGAAGATCACGCCGCGGCTTGCGCGCAAGCTTGCTGAAGACGGTCTTACAGAGCTTCTCGTCCAGGATGTTGAAGTAACGGGTCGTTATATCGCTGAAGAGCTGGTGAACGCGGAAACCGGTGAAATCTTTGCGGAAGCTGGTGATGAGATCACGGAAGAGCTTCTGGAAACTCTGGTTGAGGCTGGCGCCAGCGAAATCAATACGCTCGATATTGACCATGTGAACACGGGTGCCTTCATCCGCAATACGCTGGCTGTCGATAAGGCAACCGACCGGGAGCAGGCGCTCTACGACATTTATCGTGTGATGCGCCCAGGTGAGCCGCCAACCCTTGATACCGCGGACGCACTGTTCCACAGCCTGTTCTTCGATCCAGAGCGCTATGACCTCTCAGCCGTTGGTCGCGTGAAGATGAACATGCGCCTCAATCTCGATGCGGAAGACACAGTCCGTGTGCTCCGCAAAGAAGACATTATTGAGGTGATCCGCACGATCGTTGATCTGCGGGATGGCCGTGGCGAGATCGATGACATCGACAATCTCGGCAACCGGCGTGTGCGCTCGGTTGGTGAGCTGATGGAAAACCAGTACCGCATCGGTCTGCTTCGCATGGAGCGGGCGATCAAAGAGCGGATGAGCTCTGTCGACATCGACACGGTGATGCCTCACGACCTGATCAACGCGAAGCCGGTCGCTGCCGCGGTTCGGGAATTCTTTGGCTCCTCACAGCTGTCTCAGTTCATGGACCAAACGAACCCGCTCTCAGAGATTACGCATAAGCGTCGGCTCTCAGCGCTTGGGCCAGGTGGTCTGACCCGTGAGCGGGCAGGCTTTGAAGTGCGTGACGTGCATCCGACCCACTATGGTCGTATCTGTCCGATTGAAACGCCGGAAGGACCGAACATTGGTCTGATCAACTCGCTGGCGACCTTCGCGCGTGTCAACAAGTACGGCTTTATTGAAAGCCCGTACCGCCGCGTTGTGGACGGGAAGGTGACAGATGACACGGTTTACCTCTCCGCCATGGAAGAGGCCCGCTATCGGGTTGCGCAGGCGAATGTGCCGATCGGCGCTGACGGTAAGCTTCAGGATGATCTGCTGAACTGTCGTATTGACGGGGACTTTGAAATGGTCCCGCCAGAGCAGGTGGATCTGATCGACGTATCGCCGAAACAGATCGTGTCGGTTGCGGCAGCGCTTATTCCGTTCCTCGAAAACGATGATGCGAACCGCGCTCTCATGGGGTCGAACATGCAGCGTCAGGCGGTACCATTGGTGAAAGCCGAAGCACCGTTCGTGGGCACTGGTATGGAAGAGGTTGTGGCTCGCGACAGTGGCGCTGCGATTGCTGCCCGCCGGACGGGTGTTGTCGACCAGGTGGATGCGACACGTATCGTGATCCGGGCGACGGAAGAGACAGACCCTGGCAAGCCGGGCGTCGACATCTACAACCTGCGTAAGTTCCAGCGTTCGAACCAGAACACCTGTATCAACCAGCGTCCGCTGGTCCGTGTCGGGGACCGGATCAATGGTGGAGATATCATTGCCGATGGTCCTTCGACGGAGCTTGGTGAGTTGGCATTGGGTCGGAACGTGCTCGTCGCGTTCATGCCGTGGAATGGCTACAACTTTGAGGACTCCATCCTGATCTCTGAGCGGATCGTGCGGGATGATGTCTTCACGTCGATCCACCTCGAAGAATTCGAAGTGATGGCCCGTGATACGAAGCTTGGGCCTGAGGAGATCACCCGCGATATTCCAAACGTGGGTGAGGAAGCGCTTCGCAATCTCGATGAGGCCGGCATCGTCTATATTGGTGCGGAAGTTGGTCCATCCGACATTCTCGTCGGTAAGATCACGCCGAAGGGTGAAAGCCCAATGACACCGGAAGAAAAACTCCTGCGTGCCATCTTCGGTGAGAAAGCGTCTGACGTTCGCGATACGTCTCTTCGCCTGCCACCAGGTGTGACAGGGACGGTTGTTGAGGTTCGGGTGTTTAACCGCCACGGCGTCGACAAGGACGAGCGTGCCATGTCGATTGAGCGGGACGAAATTGAACGTCTTGCGAAGGACCGGGACGACGAGCTCGCCATTCTTGAGCGGAACGTCTATGGCCGTCTGCAGGAAATCCTGACAGGTAAGGAAGTTGTATCCGGACCTGGCGAGATTGCTGCCGGTGCCAAAGTGTCCAAGGCTGATCTTGATGGTCTGTCAAAAGGGCAGTGGTGGCAGATCGCGGTAGGCAATGAAAAGGCCATGACCGAGATCGAAGCTCTGAAGCGTCAGTATGACGAGTCCAAGGCACGCCTTGAGGCGCGCTTTGAAGACAAGGTCGACAAGCTTCAGCGTGGTGATGAGTTGCCACCTGGCGTCATGAAGATGGTCAAAGTCTTTGTTGCTGTGAAGCGTAAGCTTCAGCCTGGTGACAAGATGGCTGGTCGTCACGGCAACAAGGGTGTGATTTCTCGCATCGTTCCGATGGAAGACATGCCTCACCTGGAAGATGGAACACCTGTTGATGTGGTGCTCAATCCTCTCGGGGTGCCGAGCCGAATGAATGTCGGACAGATCCTTGAAACCCACTTGGGTTGGGCGTCCCACGGCATTGGCCGGAAGGTGACGGAAGCGCTGGAAATCTATCAGCGCGAGAATAGCACCGCCGCTCTTCGTGAAACTCTGGACAAGGTTTACGAGGGCGACGAAACCTACGCGTCGCTGGATGAGCCTGCCATGCTTGAGATGGCTGGCAACCTTCGCAACGGCGTTCCGTTTGCGACACCTGTCTTCGATGGGGCGCATGAGCCGGACGTTGTCGGCATGTTGGAGAATGCTGGTCTTGGCCATTCCGGTCAGGTCACGCTCTTTGATGGCCGAACCGGGGAGCCGTTCGATCGTGATGTCACGGTTGGCTACATCTACATGCTGAAATTGCATCACCTTGTTGATGACAAAATCCATGCACGGTCCATCGGTCCGTACAGTCTTGTCACACAGCAACCGCTCGGCGGTAAGGCCCAGTTCGGTGGCCAACGCTTCGGTGAGATGGAAGTGTGGGCGCTTGAGGCTTATGGCGCCGCTTACACGCTGCAGGAAATGTTGACGGTGAAATCGGATGACGTTGCCGGTCGTACCAAGGTTTATGAAGCAATCGTTCGTGGAGATGACACGTTCGAAGCGGGCATCCCGGAAAGCTTCAACGTCCTTGTGAAAGAGATGCGTTCTCTCGGCCTCAATGTCGAACTGATCGACCGGCCAGCGAGCTAAGAATTAGGCGGGCGCGCAGGGCGCGCCCGTCAATTGCTCCTGACGTGGGAGCGGATGTGAATTTGAATTGGGGTGATGCTGACTGGCCCTGTCGGTATCTCTGAACCCCCTAAAGGTCACCCGACCGATCAGGGTCCGAACCGAGGAGAAGTCCATGAACCAAGAGGTCATGAACCTTTTCAATCCAACTGCGCCGGCTCAGACTTTTGAGCAGATCCAGATTTCGCTCGCCAGCCCAGAGCGGATTCTTTCCTGGTCTTACGGCGAGATCAAAAAGCCAGAAACGATCAACTACCGGACATTCAAGCCGGAGAGGGATGGTCTTTTCTGTGCGCGGATTTTCGGGCCGATCAAAGACTATGAATGCCTCTGCGGCAAGTATAAGCGGATGAAATATAAGGGCATCATCTGCGAAAAATGCGGCGTTGAAGTGACGCTCACCAAAGTTCGCCGTGAGCGGATGGGCCACATTGAGCTTGCAGCACCGGTTGCGCATATCTGGTTCCTGAAATCGCTGCCATCGCGCATTGGTCTTCTGATGGACATGACGCTCAAGGATCTTGAGCGAGTTCTCTACTTTGAAAATTACATTGTTGTTGAGCCTGGCCTCACACCGCTGAAAGAGAAGCAGCTTCTTACCGAAGAAGAGTATCTCGATGCGCAGGACGAATATGGTCCTGACAGCTTCACGGCTGGCATCGGTGCGGAAGCCATTCGCGACATGATGGAAGGTCTGGATCTTGAAAAGATCGCCGCTGACCTTCGTGTTGAAATTGCTGAAGCGACTACAGAGCTGAAGCCTAAGAAGCTTGCGAAGCGCCTTAAGGTCATTGAAGCCTTTATCCATTCGGGCAACCGTCCGGAATGGATGATCCTTAAAGTCGTGCCGGTTATTCCGCCAGAGCTGCGTCCTCTTGTGCCGCTTGATGGTGGCCGGTTCGCGACCTCCGATCTGAACGACCTCTATCGTCGGGTCATCAACCGGAACAACCGACTGAAGCGTCTGATGGAACTTCGTGCTCCTGACATCATCATCCGGAACGAAAAACGGATGCTGCAGGAATCTGTCGATGCACTGTTCGACAATGGCCGTCGTGGCCGCGTCATCACGGGTGCCAACAAGCGTCCGCTGAAGTCGCTTGCCGACATGCTGAAGGGTAAGCAGGGCCGTTTCCGTCAGAACCTGCTTGGTAAGCGCGTCGACTATTCCGGTCGTTCCGTGATCGTGGTGGGCCCTGAGCTGAAACTGCATCAGTGCGGTCTGCCAAAGAAGATGGCGCTGGAGCTCTTCAAGCCGTTCATCTATTCGCGCCTCGAAGCCAAGGGTCTCAGTGCCACGGTGAAGCAGGCGAAGAAGCTTGTGGAGAAGGAGCGGCCCGAGGTCTGGGACATTCTTGAAGAGGTGATCCGGGAACATCCGGTGCTTCTCAACCGGGCACCGACGCTTCACCGCCTGGGCATTCAGGCGTTTGAACCTGTGCTGATTGAAGGGAAGGCTATCCAGCTGCATCCGCTCGTCTGTGCGGCCTTTAACGCAGACTTTGACGGTGACCAAATGGCGGTCCACGTGCCGCTTTCATTGGAAGCGCAGCTGGAAGCCCGTGTTCTCATGATGTCGACCAACAATATTCTGCACCCTGCCAACGGGTCGCCGATTATTGTGCCGTCGCAGGACATCGTGCTTGGCCTCTATTACATCTCGCAGATGAAGGATAATGAGCCCGGCGAAGGTATGCTCTTCTCAGACATTTCTGAGATCGAACACGCTCTGGACAATGGGCTTGTCACGCTGCATGCGAAGATCAAAGCGCGCTGGACGACCAAAGACGAAGAGGGGAACCTTGTTTCTCACATCGTTGATTCAACGCCAGGCCGGATGCTTATCGCTGAGGTTCTGCCGAAGAACCACAAGGTGCCGTTTGATCTCATCAACCGCCTTCTGACGAAGCGGGAAATCTCCAACACGATTGACGTGGTCTATCGTCACTGTGGTCAGAAGGAGACTGTGATCTTCTGTGACCAGATTATGGGACTTGGCTTCCGTCAGGCATGTCGTGCCGGTATTTCTTTCGGTAAGGATGACATGATCATTCCTGCTGAAAAGGAGAACCTGGTTGAAGAGACCCGTACGCTCGCGAAAGAGTATGAGCAGCAGTACATTGATGGTCTGATCACTCAAGGTGAGAAGTACAATAAGGTCGTTGATGCCTGGGCGAAGTGTACGGACAAAGTCGCTGATACGATGATGGACAAGATTTCGTCTGTTCAGATCGACGAAGAGACCAATCGCGAAAACCCGATCAATTCGATCTACATGATGGCGCACTCTGGTGCTCGTGGATCACCCACGCAGATGCGTCAGCTTGCTGCGATGCGTGGTCTGATGGCCAAACCTTCCGGTGAGATTATCGAAACGCCGATCATCTCGAACTTTAAGGAAGGTCTGACCGTTCTTGAGTACTTCAACTCCACTCACGGTGCGCGTAAAGGTCTTGCGGACACGGCTCTTAAAACAGCCAACTCCGGGTACCTCACACGCCGCCTGGTTGACGTTGCACAAGACTGTATCGTTATTGAGGAAGATTGCGGCACCAAGAAAGGCATCACGCTGGGCGCCGTCATTGAGTCCGGTGAAGTAGTTGTATCGCTCGGTGATCGTGTCCTCGGTCGGACGCCAGTTGATGATGTCCATCATCCTGCAACAGGCGAGCTGCTCTTCAAAGCGGGCCATCTTCTCGATGAAGCTGACGTCGATATTCTCGAAGAAGCGAATATTGAAGAGCTTCGCATTCGCTCTGGTCTGACCTGTGAAACGCGGAATGGCATCTGCGCGACCTGCTACGGTCGTGACCTTGCCCGGGGTACGCCGGTCAATATGGGTGAGGCTGTCGGTGTGATTGCGGCGCAGTCCATCGGTGAACCTGGTACGCAGCTCACTATGCGGACGTTCCACATTGGTGGTACAGCGCAGGTTGTCGATACATCGTTCCTTGAGTCCAACCATTCAGGGACAGTGCGGATTGCCAACCGGAATGTTGTGAAAGACTCATCTGGCGCTCTTATTGTTATGGGCCGGAACGTGCAGATCCAGATTCTGGATGAGCATGGTAATGAGCGGTCTTCCAACAAGCTTACCTATGGTTCGCGTCTACGGGCTGACGATGGTGATACAGTCGAACGCGGTCAGCGTATCGCTGAATGGGATCCATACACGGTGCCGATCCTGACGGAAGTCAACGGGACCGTTGCTTTTGAAGATTTGGTGGAGGGCATGTCCATCCGCGAAGTCACAGACGAAGCTACGGGTATCTCTCAGCGTGTTGTCATCGACTGGCGTGCAAGTCCGAAGGGGGCTGATCTTCGTCCAGCTATTGTCATTCAAGACAGCAATGGTGAAGTTCTGAAACTTTCCAATGGCAACGATGCGCGGTTCCTTCTCTCCGTGGATGCTATCCTGTCTGTTGAGGCCGGGGCGGAAATCCATGCGGGTGACGTGCTTGCACGTATTCCGACAGAAGGTGCGAAGACACGTGACATTACCGGTGGTCTGCCGCGTGTTGCTGAACTCTTCGAGGCGCGTCGTCCGAAGGATCACGCGATTATCTCGGAAGGGACCGGTAAGGTTGAATTCGGTCGTGACTACAAAAACAAGCGCCGGATCATGGTTCACCCGGAAGATGGTGGGGATCCGTGGGAGTATCTCATTCCGAAAGGCAAGCACATCACGGTGCAGGAAGGCGATATCATTGAGAAAGGTGAATACCTGCTCGATGGCCACCCGGCACCGCATGACATTCTTGCCATTTCTGGTGTTGAGGAACTTGCGACCTATCTCGTGAACGAAGTTCAGGACGTGTACCGTCTGCAGGGCGTGGGCATTAACGACAAGCACATTGAAGTGATTGTTCGCCAGATGCTACAGAAGGTCGAGATCACCGATCCAGGCGATGCACCTTATCTTTCCGGAGAACAGGTCGACCGTATCGAACTTGATGAGATCAATGACCGTCTGCGCGCGGAAGGCAAGAAAGAAGGCGAGGGGACACCAGTGCTTCTCGGCATCACGAAAGCCTCTCTGCAGACCCGGTCGTTCTTCTCTGCCGCATCCTTCCAGGAAACCACACGCGTTCTCACAGACGCTGCGGTGAATGGTAAGGTCGATGAGCTGCACGGTCTGAAGGAAAACATCATTGTGGGTCGTCTGATCCCTGCGGGTACTGGGCGTGTCGTTGAGCTTCTCAGAGGCGAAGCGTCAGAACGCGATGAGAAAATCCTTCAGGAGCAGATCGAAACGGGTGTCATCGCGCCGCCGGAGGAAGTACCTGCGGAGGCTGCAGCTGAAGAAGTGATTGCAGTCGCACCCGCGCCGGACAGTCCGGCTGAGGGCGCTTAACGGACAGGGCGATGTACATTCGCACCAACAGAAAAGCCGCTGCGTTTCGACGTGGCGGCTTTTTGCTTTTTATTGTTGGTCTTCTTTGGGGGTATCCGAGTGAGGGGCAATCAGATGAGAAACCCGTCTCGTATATGACCGACGCACACCGCGAGCTGGTTGTTCGTGAGTTCGTTCTCGCCAATGTCGAGTTCACGCTGCTTCATGAGATCGGCCATGCGCTGATCCATCAGTTCCCCGTTCCTGTTCTCGGACGGGAAGAAGACGCGGCGGATCAGATGGCGACGACCTGGATGATCATCCGTCATGATATTGATGTGGATACCGAAGCGATCAATCGGCTGCTGATGGTCTCTACTGAATGGATGAACGAGTGGGATGAGGAGGCAAGTAATCCTCGAAACGAGCATGCCTATTGGGACAGCCATTCGCTGGCAATCCAACGCTTCTACAATGTGAACTGTTTGCTCTATGGGGCAAATCCCGATGAACTCTCTTTTCTGTTTGATACAGAAGTACTGCCGGCGGAACGGGGCTTTGATTGCGAGCAGGCCTTTCAGCAGGCGGTTCATGCCAATTTCTGGCTTCTCGATGCTTTCGGGCGGGACAAAGACACGCTGGTGCCGTTCAACGGACTGACAGTGGAGTATGAAGAAACGCGGAACCCGCGCCATGAGAAGCTCCGAACCTGGGTGGTTGAGTCCGGGCTCGTTCAAGACATTAATTCCCGTGCGACGGAACTCTTTCCCTGGCCGAACCCTATCCGGCTCTTTTTCGACAATTGTCCGGGCAGTTCAGACGCTTACTACAATCGGAATGTGTCCGAGATCGTCATTTGCTACGAGCTTCTTGATGTTTTTATGGAACGCACAGAGCGGTCTCTGAACCAAACTGTTGAGCTTGTATGCCGGAATCCTGGCTTGCGCCGTCTATACAAAGATCAGCTTGGATGTTTATGAAGCCCCGTCACAGCTGATTGAGGGGCATTTGGAGATATTGAATGCCGTTTTCTGCCGCCGGGGGCAGTTCGCCAGCTTGGATGTTCACCTGGATAGAGGGAACGATGAGCTGAGGCATGGCGAGACCCTCGTCGCGTCCTTGCCGCAGTTCAACGAACTCGCTTCGTGATTTCCCGGATATATGGACATTCTGGGCACGCTGGGCACTTACCGTGGTCTCCCAAGCAGGTTCCCGGTCCTCGGGCGGATAGTCGTGGCAGAGGAACATGCGTGTTTCATCCGGCAGGGCCAGGATCCTCTCAATGGAGTCGTAAAGCGTGCCAGCGTCGCCCCCCGGGAAGTCGCACCGCGCAGTGCCGTAGTCGGGCATGAAGAGTGTGTCGCCCACAAAAACTGCATCTCCGATGTGGTAAGAGATGCAGGCGGGGGTATGGCCGGGCGTTGCCAAAACTGTACCCGTCAGATTTCCGATCTGAAGTGTTTCACCATCGGTGAAGAGGTGGTCGAATTGCCGACCATCGGCGGTCACATAAGATCCCGCGCTGAAGAGAGGGCCGAAAACCTTCTGGACTGTAGGGATTTGGTTTCCGGCTGCTATTGGTGCGCCTAACCGCTCTTTCAGATAATGGGCACCGGAGAGGTGGTCTGCATGGATATGGGTTTCCAATATCCATACTGGATGAAGGGCTCCTGACTGCAGGTAGCTAATCAGATGGTCTGCGGATGTGGTGTCGGTTCGGGCGGATGCTTGGTTGAAGTCCAAGACAGGGTCGATGATCGCCGCTTTTTTGGTCTCAGGATCGGAGACGATGTAGGTGACGGTGTTGGTGGGTTCATGAAAGAACCCTTTGACGGCCGGTTTGACATCTGTAGCAAGCATCTGAAGCTCCTTATATTCATTATATCGAATATAAGTGTGAAATAAGAATGCGCAAGAGGGAATGTTGAGATATTGAGGGGAATCAATCGTCGGATTACCTGGAGTCAAATCACCGATGCGCGTGTGAAAAAGGCGATTTTGAAGGGCGAATGGTGTCGGGAAGGGACTTCGGGCTCTCCAAATCCGCTTGCGGCGCTTGGGAAGGCAAAAAACCGCACAAAATCTTCCATTTTCTTAACGGACGGGGTTGACGACCCCTGGGGGCGACGGTACGTTCCGCCAACTTTCGCGCCAGGCTGTAGGCGGTTACCGGTATTGATAACCGATCAACCTAAACGCTGACGCCCGAAATCGACGATAAGGACTGGGGCACGACCCTGGGTTTTCTCAGGGTCCTCTGCAAGTTTAGACACTGGCATTAAGCGAATGCCTCATGTGTCTATCAGCCGTGTGCAACCTTAAGGGATTTCCCGGTAGCACGCGGTTTTGTGTTTGGATGAACTAGAGGAACGGCAGAGCAATATGCCAACGATCCAACAATTGATCCGCAAGCCGCGCAAAGCGCCGGTAAAACGGAACAAGGTGCCAGCGATGGAGGCATGTCCTCAAAAGCGCGGCGTCTGCACACGTGTTTATACGACGACACCAAAGAAGCCGAACTCGGCTCTTCGTAAGGTTGCCCGTGTTCGTCTGACCAATGGTTTTGAAGTCACCAGCTATATCCCTGGTGAAGGTCATAACCTTCAAGAGCACTCCGTGGTGATGATCCGCGGTGGTCGTGTGAAGGACTTGCCAGGTGTTCGCTACCACATCATCCGTGGTGTGCTCGATACGCAAGGCGTTAAAGACCGTAAGCAGCGCCGTTCGAAGTACGGCGCCAAGCGTCCTAAGTAAGGAATACGATAGATGTCGCGACGTCACCGCGCAGAGAAGCGAGAAGTCATTCCTGACGCCAAGTTTGGCGATCTTGTTCTGACGAAATTCATGAACAGCCTCATGAAAGACGGCAAGAAGTCGACCGCAGAGCGGATCGTCTATGGCGCTTTCGATAAGATGGCAGAGAAGGGGACGGCTGATCCTCTCCGCACTTTCCATGAGGCTCTGGAAAATGTGATGCCGGCTCTTGAGGTTCGCTCTCGCCGTGTTGGTGGTGCGACGTATCAGGTTCCTGTTGAGGTTCGTCCTGACCGCAAGCGTGCGCTCGCCATTCGCTGGCTGATCGCTGCCGCGCGGGCTCGCAACGAAAACACGATGGTTGATCGCCTGTCGGCGGAAATCCTCGATGCATCTAACAATCGCGGCTCTGCAGTGAAGAAGCGTGAAGACACGCACCGCATGGCAGAAGCGAACCGCGCCTTCTCACATTACCGCTGGTAACAAACGGGCGCATTAGAGGTTAAAGATCATGGCACGCCAGACAATACTCGAGGATTACCGCAATATCGGCATCATGGCCCATATTGACGCGGGTAAGACCACGACGACGGAACGGATCCTCTACTACACAGGTAAGAGCCACAAAATCGGCGAGGTGCACGATGGTGCCGCGACGATGGACTGGATGGAGCAGGAGCAAGAGCGCGGGATTACGATTACATCCGCTGCGACAACCTGTTTCTGGAACGGCAAGCGTATCAACATTATCGACACGCCAGGTCACGTGGATTTCACCATTGAAGTTGAGCGTTCACTTCGTGTGCTCGATGGCGCGGTAGCTGTTTTTGACTCTGTTGCAGGTGTTGAGCCTCAGTCTGAGACTGTTTGGCGCCAGGCTGACCGCTACGAAGTTCCGCGCATGTGTTTCATCAACAAGATGGACCGCATGGGCGCAGACTTCTTCCGTTGTGTCGACATGATCGTGGACCGCCTTGGAGCCAATCCGCTGGTCCTTCAGCTGCCGATCGGCGCTGAGTCCGAATATGAAGGTCTGGTTGATCTCCTCAAAATGAAAGAGATCCTCTGGAAGGACGAAAACCTCGGTGCTGAGTTCGAATATGTTGATATTCGCGACTCTCTCAAAGATCAGGCCGAAGAATATCGCGCTAAGCTCGTCGAGGCGGCTGTTGAGGTTGATGATGACGTCATGGAAGCGTACCTGGAAGGTAACGAGCCTGACGAGGAAACCCTGAAGCGCTGCATTCGCAAGGGCACGATCGACCAGAATTTCGTTCCAGTGCTCAACGGTACGGCGTTTAAGAACAAGGGTGTTCAGCCGCTGCTAGATGCTGTTGTTGATTTCATGCCGTCACCGCTCGACGTTAAGGCGATTGATGGTATTGATGCAAAGACAGAAGAGGCCACGGTTCGTGAAGCTTCTGATGATGAGCCTGCCTCTGCTCTTGCCTTCAAGATCATGAACGACCCGTTCGTTGGATCTCTAACATTCGCCCGCGTTTACTCAGGTGTGTTCACTGCCGGTTCGGGCGTGTTGAACACGGTGAAAGACAAGCGTGAGCGTATCGGTCGTATGCTTCTGATGCACGCAAACAGCCGCGAAGAAGTGAAAGAGGCTTATGCTGGTGACATCGTTGCACTTGCTGGCCTTAAGGACACCACAACAGGTGATACGCTGTGTGATCCAAACAGCCCTGTGATCCTTGAGCGGATGGAATTCCCTGATCCGGTTATCGAGGTCGCTGTTGAGCCTAAAACGAAGGCTGACCAGGAAAAAATGGGTATGGCGCTGGCGCGTCTTGCTCAGGAAGACCCGTCCTTCCGTGTGTCTTCTGATGAAGAAAGCGGCCAGACGATTATCGCTGGTATGGGCGAGCTTCACCTCGACATTCTTGTCGACCGCATGAAGCGCGAATTCAAAGTGGAAGCGAATGTAGGTGCGCCGCAGGTGGCTTATCGCGAGACTTTCACCAAAGACGCCGACATCGACTACACCCACAAGAAGCAGTCTGGTGGTTCCGGTCAGTTTGCGCGCGTGAAGATGACCATCGAGCCGGGCGAGATCGGTACAGGTGTGGTCTTCGAAAGCAAGATCGTTGGTGGTGCTGTTCCGAAGGAATACATCCCAGGTGTTGAGAAGGGCATTAAGAGTGTTGCTGAAAACGGCGTTCTCGCCGGCTTCCCAGTCATCGACTTCAAGGTCACTCTGACGGACGGTGCTTTCCACGATGTTGACTCCAGCGTTCTCGCGTTTGAGATCGCTGCACGGGCAGCAATGCGGGAAATCGCTCCGAAGGCAGGCGCCAAGCTTCTCGAGCCGATCATGAAGGTCGAGGTGGTGACACCGGAAGATTATATGGGTGACGTGATTGGTGACCTGAGCAGCCGCCGTGGCCAGATTGCTGGCAGTGAAAACCGCGGTGTTGCAACAGCGATTAACGCCATGGTGCCACTCGCAAACATGTTTGGGTATGTGAACAATCTGCGGTCCATGTCGCAGGGCCGCGCACAATACACCATGCAATTCGATCACTACGAGCAAGTGCCGCAGGCGGTCTCTGATGAGATCCAAGCGAAACTCGCCTAATTAGCGAAGAACAAGACTAGTTCTGAGGGAGCCTGAAGATGGCCAAAGAGAAATTTGAGCGTACGAAACCGCACTGTAACATTGGCACGATTGGTCACGTTGACCATGGTAAGACGACGCTGACAGCGGCGATTACGAAAGTGCTTGCGGAAGCAGGTGGTGCAGACTTTTCTGATTATGCGGATATCGACAAGGCGCCAGAAGAGAAGGCCCGCGGTATCACCATCTCTACGGCCCACGTTGAATATGAGACGGCCAACCGTCACTACGCCCACGTGGACTGCCCAGGTCACGCTGACTATGTGAAGAACATGATCACCGGTGCGGCGCAGATGGATGGTGGCATCCTGGTTGTGAACGCAGCTGATGGCCCGATGCCTCAGACCCGTGAGCACATCCTTCTTGCCCGTCAGGTTGGTGTTCCAGCGCTTGTTGTGTACCTCAACAAGGTTGACCAGGTTGACGATGAAGAGCTTCTCGAGCTCGTTGAAATGGAAGTACGTGAGCTTCTGAACGAGTATGGCTTCCCAGGCGACGATATTCCTATCATCCCGGGGTCCGCTCTTGCAGCCCTTGAAGGCCGTGACGACAATATCGGCAAAGAAAGCATCATGAAGCTGATGGAAGCTGTTGATGAAGCCATTCCACAGCCAGAGCGTCCGAAGGACCAGCCGTTCCTGATGCCGATTGAGGACGTGTTCTCGATCTCCGGTCGTGGCACCGTGGTCACGGGCCGTGTTGAGCGTGGTGTGATCAATGTTGGTGACGAGATTGAAATCGTCGGCATCAAGGACACGCAGAAAACGACCTGTACGGGTGTTGAAATGTTCCGCAAGCTGCTTGATAGCGGTGAAGCAGGTGACAATATCGGGGCTCTGCTTCGTGGTGTTGACCGCGAGCAGGTTGAGCGTGGTCAGGTTCTTTGTGCCCCTGGTTCGATCACCCCGCACACGAAGTTTACGGCAGAAGCTTACATCCTGACGAAGGATGAAGGTGGCCGTCACACACCATTCTTCACGAACTACCGTCCACAGTTCTACTTCCGGACGACGGACGTGACGGGTGTTGTGAACCTTCCTGAAGGCACCGAGATGGTGATGCCAGGAGATAATGTTGCAATTGAGGTTGAGCTGATCGCGCCGATCGCCATGGAAGAGAAGCTGCGCTTCGCTATCCGTGAAGGCGGACGGACCGTCGGTTCCGGCGTCGTATCCTCAATCATCGAGTAAGGATTAAGGGGCGCGGTGCCCACTTTGACACTGCGCCTTCTTCTAGCCCCAGGGCGTAAGGACTGAACATGCAAAGTCAAAATATTCGGATCCGGTTGAAAGCCTTTGACCACCGTGTCTTAGACAATTCGACCAAGGAGATCGTGAATACCGCGAAACGGACTGGCGCCAATGTGCGCGGCCCAATTCCACTTCCGACACGGCTTGAAAAGTTCACCGTGCTCCGTGGACCGCACATCGATAAGAAGAGCCGCGAGCAGTTCGAAATTCGGACTCACAAGCGTCTTCTAGACATTGTCGACCCAACGCCGCAGACGGTGGATGCTCTTATGAAGCTCGACCTGGCAGCCGGTGTCGATGTTGAGATCAAGCTCTAAGGGGACATTCGTCTCCAAACGATAAAAGGAATTGGGACCCATGCGTTCCGGTGTGATTGTTCAAAAACTGGGAATGACCCGCCTCTTCACGGAAGAGGGACGGCACGTACCTGTAACGGTATTGCGCCTCGACAATTGTCAGGTTGTTGCTCAGCGAACCGAAGAAAAGAATGGCTACTCAGCGGTTCAACTCGGTGCTGGCAAAGCCAAGGTGAAAAACACAACACGTGCAGCACGTGGTCATTTCGCAGTGGCCCATGTTGAGCCTAAGCGGAAACTCGCAGAGTTCCGCGTAAGCGAAGACAATATGCTGGATGTGGGGGCAGAGATCACTGCTGATCACTTCATCTCTGGTCAGAAGGTTGATGCGTCAGGCATCTCCATCGGTAAGGGCTTTGCGGGGGCGATGAAGCGGCACAATTTCGGCGGTCTTCGGGCGTCGCATGGTGTGTCCATCTCTCACCGTAGTCATGGGTCCACTGGTCAGTGCCAGGACCCTGGCAAGGTCTTTAAAGGCAAGAAGATGGCTGGTCAGATGGGTTCTGTTCGCGTGACGACTCAGAACCTGGAAATCGTGAAGACTGACGTTGATCGCGGTCTCATCATGGTGAAGGGCGCTGTACCAGGGTCCAAAGGTGGTTGGGTGTTCTTGCGGGACGCCGTCAAGAAGCCGCTTCCGGAAGGTGTTCCGATGCCGGCCGCTCTTCGGGCTGCTGCTGAAGCTCCGGCACCTGCCGAAGAGGCACCAGCTGAGGAAGCTCCTGCGGACGCTCCAGCAGCTGACGAACAGAAGGATGACGCGTGATGAAGGCGGATGTGACCACACTTGAGGCCAAGAAGGCCGGATCGGTCGAGCTGCCGGACGACGTGTTCGCTCTGGAGCCTCGCGCTGATCTGTTGCACCGGATGGTGAACTACCAGTTGGCAAAGCGTCAGGCGGGAACGCACAAGACCAAAGGCCGTTCGGAGATCACAGGGACGACCAAGAAAATGTATCGCCAAAAGGGCACCGGTGGTGCGCGGCACGGGGATAAAAAAGTTCCACAGTTCCGTGGTGGTGGTAAGGCATTTGGGCCGGTTGTGCGCAGTCATGCGATCGACATGCCGAAAAAGGTTCGCGCTTTGGCTCTTAAGCACGCGCTGTCAAGCAAAGTGAAAGCTGAGAAGCTCATCGTTCTGGAAGATGCGAAGTCCAAGGACGGTAAGACTGCTGCTCTTCGGGGCGCTCTGTCGAAGCTTGGCCTGACATCAGCGCTGATCGTTGACGGCAAGGAAGTGGACGACAAATTCGCGTTGGCTTCCCGGAATATTCCAGCAGTGGACGTTCTGCCGGTTCAGGGCATCAACGTGTATGACATTTTGCGGCGTGACACTTTGGTTTTGACCAAGGCAGCGCTCGAAGGCCTGGAGGCTCGGTTCAAATGAGTGAAGCTCGTCACTACGACGCCATCCTCTCTCCGGTAATCACCGAGAAGTCGACGCTGGCATCTGAGCATAACCAGGTTGTGTTTCGTGTTCCGTTGGATGCGACGAAACCTCAGGTGAAGGCCGCCGTTGAAAAGCTTTTCAGTGTCAAGGTGAAGGCCGTGAATACGCTTCGCCAGCAGGGCAAGCTGAAACGCTTCCGCGGTGTGAGCGGTAAGCAGGGCGACTATAAGAAAGCAATTGTGACACTTGAAGACGGTCACTCCATCGATGTGAGCACCGGTCTTTAAGGACGGCAGCAAAAGCGAAAGCTGAGACGTTATGGCACTAAAACAATATAAACCATCGAGCCCCGGACAGCGTGGCCTCGTTCTCGTCGACAAGTCGGCGCTTTGGAGCGGGAAGCCTGTTAAGAAGCTGACTGAAGGTCTGACAAAGTCAGGCGGCCGGAACAATCACGGTCGTATCACGGCGCGTCGCCGGGGTGGCGGTCACAAGCGGACCTACCGGATTATCGATTTCAAGCGGACCAAGCGGGATATCCCAGCTGTTGTTGAACGCCTGGAATATGACCCGAACCGGACAGCCTTCATCGCGCTCATCAAATATGAAGATGGCGAACAGGCTTACATCATTGCACCTCAGCGTCTCGCTGAAGGGGATACAGTGATCTCTGCAGAACGTGCAGACGTGAAGCCAGGCAATGCGATGCCGATGAAGAACATCCCGGTTGGCACCATCATCCACAATGTGGAGCTGAAGCCAGGCAAGGGCGCTCAGATCGCTCGGTCCGCAGGGACTTATGTTCAATTGGTTGGCCGTGACGGCGGGTTCGCTATTGTGCGTCTGTCGTCTGGTGAGCAACGCCTTATCCGTGGTGAGTGCATGGCCAGCATCGGTGCTGTGTCCAACCCGGATCAGTCAAACATTACGCTGGCAAAAGCGGGTCGTAACCGCTGGCTCGGCAAACGTCCGTCCGTTCGCGGCGTGGCAATGAACCCGGTTGATCACCCGCATGGTGGTGGTGAAGGCCGGACCTCTGGTGGCCGTCACCCTGTGACGCCGTGGGGTAAGCCAACCAAGGGCAAGCGGACTCGGAAAAACAAGTCGACGGACAAGTACATCGTACGCAGCCGTCACCAGCGTCGGAAGTAGGGTAAGAGCTTATGACACGTTCCGTCTGGAAAGGTCCGTTTGTCGACGGATATATCCTGAAGAAAGCCGAAGCGTCTCGCGAGTCGGGCCGTAAGGAAGTGATCAAGATCTGGAGCCGCCGCTCTACGATCCTGCCGCAGTTCGTTGGTCTGACCTTCGGGGTTCACAACGGCCAGAAACATGTCCCGGTCAATGTGTCCGAAGACATGGTCGGTCACAAGTTTGGCGAGTTTGCTCCTTCGCGGACCTATTATGGTCACGCTGCGGACAAGAAAGCGAAGAGGAAGTAAGCCATGGGTAAGTCGTCACAAACACGGCGCCTGGCTGATAACGAGGCAATGGCAAAGGGCCGCATGATCCGCACAAGCGGTCAGAAGCTCAACCTCGTTGCTCAGACCATTCGGGGACAGAAGGTGGAGCGGGCAATCGCAGACCTTTCTTTCTCGCCGAAGCGGATCGCCCAGGACGTTAAGAAAGTGCTGGAAAGCGCTGTCGCGAACGCAGAGAACAACCACGATCTGGATGTGGACGATCTCATTGTCGCTGAAGCCTATGTCGGCAAGAACCTGATGATGAAACGCTGGCGCCCCCGTGCACGTGGTCGTGTTGGCAAAATTATGAAGCCTTTCAGCGAGATCACGATTGTGGTGCGCCAAGTTGAGGAAAAAGCCTGATGGGTCAGAAAGTTAATCCAATCGGCCTGCGCCTGGGGATCAACCGCACTTGGGACTCCCGCTGGTTCGCTGGACGTCACGAATATGGCGATCTTCTGCACGAAGACCTCAAGATCCGTAAGTATCTTGAAAAAGCTCTGAAACAGGCTGGTGTGAGCAAGATCGTGATCGAGCGGCCGCACAAGAAGTGCCGGGTTGCCATTCACTCAGCTCGTCCAGGCGTTGTGATTGGTAAGAAGGGTGCAGATATCGAAAAGCTGCGCCGTGAAATCGGCAAGATGACGGACTCTGAAGTTCATCTGAACATTGTTGAAGTCCGTAAACCTGAAATCGACGCGACATTGGTTGCGGAAAACATTGCTCAGCAGCTTGAGCGTCGTGTGGCGTTCCGCCGGGCAATGAAGCGGGCGGTCCAGTCAGCTATGCGTCTCGGCGCAGGCGGTATTCGGATCAACTGCGCAGGGCGTCTCGGTGGTGCTGAGATTGCTCGGACAGAATGGTATCGCGAAGGCCGTGTGCCGCTTCACACACTTCGCGCTGACATCGACTATGGCGTTGCATCCGCTCATACAGCGTATGGGGTTTGCGGCATCAAGGTTTGGATTTTCAAAGGTGAAATCCTTGAGCACGATCCAATGGCTCATGAACGCCGTGCCCTTGAAGGTGGTGGTGGCGAGAGCCGCCGCGGGCAAGCCAATTAAGCCAGCGCTCAAGCGAAGAGAGTTAAACGATGCTGCAACCGAAACGTACAAAGTTCCGCAAGGCTCATAAGGGCCGGATTAAGGGAACTGCAAAAGGTGGTACTGCGCTCAACTTTGGCGCTTACGGCCTTAAGGCTCTGGAGCCGGAGCGGGTAACTGCCCGGCAGATTGAGGCCGCTCGTCGTGCCATTACACGTCACATGAAACGTGCTGGCCGCGTGTGGATCCGGATCTTCCCGGATGTGCCGGTTTCGAAGAAGCCGACAGAAGTCCGGATGGGTAAAGGTAAGGGTACGCCTGAATATTGGGCTGCCAAAGTTAAACCTGGCCGGATCATGTTTGAGATTGATGGTGTCCCGCACGACATCGCAGAAGAAGCTTTGCGGCTTGGCGCAGCGAAGCTGCCGATCAAGACACGGTTTGTGACGCGGCCTGGCGACCAGGCTTAAGGGCAACTTCGCCCGACGGTTGAGAAGAGGATGAGGCCATGAAGGCCAGTGAAATTAGAGATATGACGCCGGATCAACTCGACGACGAGATTGTGAAGCTGAAGAAAGAGCAGTTCAATCTGCGTTTCCAGGCTGCAAGTGGTCAGTTGGAAAATACGGCGCGCATTCGGCAGGTTCGCCGCGACATTGCCCGGATCAAAACGATCCAGCAGTCGCAGGTTGCCCAGGCCGCTAAGTAAGGGTTCGATCATGCCAAAGCGAATTTTGCAGGGCGTCGTGGTGAGCGACAAGAACGACAAGACCATCGTGGTCAAAGTCGAGCGTCGTTTCACTGATCCACTGCTGAAAAAGACCGTTCGTCGGTCGAAGAAATACCACGCACACGATGAGAGTAACTCTCACAAGGTGGGTGAGACGGTATCGATCCGGGAATGCCGGCCGGTATCAAAGAATAAGACTTGGGAAGTAATCGGGACCGAAGCTTGAGCCGTAAGGTTTGATCTTCTCCCAGTGAGAACGGGCATTTAGCCATGATTCAGATGCAAACAAATCTGGGCGTCGCTGACAATTCAGGCGCAAAACGCGTTCAGTGCATCAAGGTGTTGGGCGGCTCGAAGCGTAAATACGCTTCTGTAGGCGACATCATCGTGGTCAGCGTAAAAGAAGCGATCCCCCGGGGTCGTGTGAAAAAGGGCGACGTCATGAAGGCTGTCGTCGTGCGTACAGCAAAGGACATTCACCGCGCTGACGGCAGCACGATCCGGTTCGACGGAAACGCAGCTGTCCTCATCAACGCGCAGGGTGAACCAGTAGGGACCCGTATTTTCGGCCCTGTGACTCGTGAGCTGCGTGCGAAGAACCACATGAAAATCGTTTCCCTCGCTCCGGAGGTGATCTGATGGCTGCGAAGATTAAAAAGGGTGACAAGGTCATCGTGCTGGCTGGCAAGGACAAGGGTAAGCAGGGCGAAGTGCTCGGTGTATTCCCTCAGGAAGGCCGCGTTCTGGTCCAGGGTGTAAACCTTGTGAAACGCCATGAGCGTCAGACCCAGACCAGTGCCGGTGGCATTGCGACACGTGAAGCGAAGCTCGACCTGTCGAACGTCGCTTACGTAGACCCGAAGTCGGGTGAAGCTACCCGGGTAGGTTTCAAGGTTTTGGAAGACGGCAAGAAAGTGCGCGTCGCCAAAGCATCAGGAGAAGTGATCGATGGCTGAGGGATACCAACCCCGCCTGAAAGGCGTTTACAACGATAAGGTGCGGCCTGCGCTTCAGGAGAAGTTCCAGTACGCCAACGACATGATGGTGCCCAAGCTGGACAAGGTTGTCTTGAACATGGGTGTCGGTGAAGCCGTTGGCGACTCCAAGAAGATCAAGTCAGCGCTTGAGGATCTTGGCCTGATTGCTGGTCAGAAGGCAGTTGCAACAAAAGCCAAGACGTCGATCGCGGGTTTCAAGCTTCGTGAAGACATGAACATCGGCTGCAAAGTGACGCTTCGCAAAGACCGGATGTATGAATTTCTCGATCGTCTGGTGACGGTGGCTCTACCGCGGGTTCGTGACTTTCGCGGTCTGAATGACAAGAGTTTTGATGGGAACGGCAATTATGCCATGGGCTTGAAAGAGCACATCGTGTTCCCGGAAATCGACTACGACAAGGTCGATGAAGTTTGGGGTATGGACGTTGTTGTCTGTACGACGGCAAAGACAGATGACGAAGCGCGGGAACTGCTGAAAGGCATCAACTTCCCGTTTGCAGCTCAGGATTAATCGTTGGCCTGCGCGGGAAGCGCAGGATCACCGGAGGTAAGAATGGCTAAGAAAAGCAGCGTTCTAAAAGACCAGAAGAAACGCAAATTGGTCGCCAAGTACGCAAACAAGCGTGCGGCTCTTAAGGCGATCGCGGACGATAAATCGCTGACGGTCGAAGAGCGCTTTAAGGCTCGGTTGAAGCTGGCTGAGCTGCCGCGCAATTCGTCAAAAACACGTGTGCGCAATCGTTGTGAAGTGAGCGGGCGTCCACGGGCGTATTACCGCAAGCTGAAAATGTCTCGTATTGCGCTTCGGGAACTGGGCTCTAAAGGCCTGATCCCCGGCCTAGTCAAGTCAAGTTGGTGAGGAGAGAGATCGCATGTCTATGACAGATCCCCTCGGAGATATGCTCACTCGTATTCGCAACGCTGCGATGCGCGGGAAGGGCAATGTGAAAACTCCGGCATCTAAATTGCGGGGCCGGGTGCTCGATGTTCTTGAGGATGAAGGTTACATCCGCGGGTATTCGCGCACTGATTTCGACGGCGGCAAAGCTGAATTCGAAATTGAGCTCAAATATCACGAAGGCCGTCCGGTCATCCGGGAAATCTCCCGCGTGTCGACACCTGGCCGTCGCGTGTATTCATCGGTGAAGGATATTCCAGCTGTACATAACGGCCTGGGCATCTCGATCCTGTCGACACCTAAGGGTGTTATGTCGGACTCTGTCGCCCGTGACGAAAATGTCGGTGGCGAAGTACTCTGCCGCGTCTTCTAAAGACGCGAGGTAAACGGACGGGTTAGGAAGCAACCATGTCACGAATTGGCAAAAAACCCATCGCTGTGCCAGGCGGCGTTACCGTCAATGTCGACGGGCAAAATCTGGCGGTGAAAGGACCTAAGGGCGAGATGTCTATGACGCTCGTGGATGAGGTCACTCTCGCTCAGGGCGAAGATGGGCTTACAGTAACGCCGCGGGATGAAACGCAGCGCGCACGCGCAATGTGGGGCATGCAGCGGACATTGGTTCAGAACCTTGTTACGGGTGTAACAGAGGGCTTTACCAAAAAGCTTGAAATTAATGGTGTTGGCTACAGAGCCCAGATGCAGGGCAGTAACCTGCAGCTTGCTCTCGGCTTCAGCCATGACATTGTCCACAAAATCCCGGAAGGCATTCAGGTTAAGACGCCGAGCCCTACCGCGATTGAAATTACGGGCATGGACAAGCAGACCGTTGGCCAGGTGGCCGCTGAAATCCGGGCGTACCGTCCACCGGAGCCTTACAAAGGCAAGGGTGTGAAGTACGAAGACGAATATATCTTCCGTAAGGAAGGCAAGAAGAAGTAATCGAGCCATGGGCAAGAAACTGACACTTCAAGAACGACGCAAGCAGCGCAACCGCGCCAAGCTTCGCAAGCTGGCTGGTGGCCGTCCGCGGCTCTCCGTCTATCGCTCATCCAAGCATATCTATGCGCAGGTGATTGATGACACCGAAGGCAAAACGATTGCGTCTGCATCGTCTAAGGACAAAGAGTTCAAGGGCGACAAAGGGACGGACACTGGTGCAGCGACGGAAGTCGGCAAGCTGGTGGCGAAACGCGCATCCGACGCTGGCGTTAGCGACGTCATCTTCGATCGCGGTGGGTATGTTTATCATGGCCGGGTGAAAGCTCTGGCAGAGGGTGCCCGTGAGGGCGGCCTCAACTTCTAAAGGACGTTTATCGTGGCACGCAGAGAATCTCGGGATCGGGACGAACGTGATAGCGAATTTGTGGACAAGCTGGTTCACATCAATCGCGTCGCCAAGGTTGTTAAGGGTGGTCGCCGCTTCGGCTTCGCCGCGCTTGTAGTGATTGGCGATCAGAAGGGCCGTGTAGGGTTCGGTCACGGTAAGGCCCGTGAAGTTCCAGAAGCGATCCGGAAGGCAACTGAGTCAGCAAAGCGGAACCTCATTCGTGTGCCGCTTCGCGAAGGCCGGACGCTGCATCATGACATTGATGGTCGTCACGGCGCAGGCCGCGTGATCCTTCGCGCGGCGCCTCCGGGAACCGGCATCATTGCTGGTGGTCCGATGCGTGCCGTCTTTGAAACGCTCGGCGTTCAGGATGTTGTTGCGAAGTCCATGGGATCTGCAAATCCCTACAACATGGTCCGTGCAACATTTGACGCGCTGAAGCGTGAGCAGAGCCCTCGGATGGTTGCAGCACGTCGCGGCAAAAAGGTGACTGACATTGTTGGTCGTCGCGCGGACGGTGCCGGTGAAGCTTTGGCGTCTGAGTAAGACCTCAGTTCGCAATAAAGGGAATTAGATCATGGCAGCAGCGAAAAAGACGGTGACGGTGAAGCAGATTGGCAGCCCAATCCGCCGGAAGCCAGATCAACGCCAGACTTTGGTCGGGCTCGGCTTGAACAAAATGCATCGTGTGCGGACGCTGGAAGATACGCCGTCTGTTCGCGGCATGATCAACAAGGTGGCTCACCTTGTTGAAGTGGTCGACGACGCTTAAAGACAGTTACTCAGGCAAGAGCCGAGTGGGTCTCGACTTGAAGATCTGCGCATAGAGGTAGAAGACATGAAACTCAATCAGATTTCCGACAATGCAGGTGCCCGCAAGGCGCGGATCCGTGTTGGTCGTGGCATTGGCTCCGGTAAAGGTAAGACCGGCGGTCGCGGTGTTAAAGGTCAGAAGTCACGGTCCGGTGTGGCGATTAAGGGTTTCGAAGGCGGGCAGATGCCCCTCTACCAGCGCGTCCCAAAGCGTGGCTTCAATGTGCCGAACCCGAAAAAGTACAACGAAGTCAATATTGGCCGGATCCAGACTGCGCTTGATGCGGGCAAACTGGACGCTGGTAAGGCCGTAACTGCAGATGCTCTGGTCGGAGCTGGCGTTATTACACGCCTGGCAAAAGACGGTGTTCGCCTGCTTGGTAAGGGCGAGATCTCGGCTGCTGTGAAAATCGAAGTCGCTGGTGCGTCCAAATCAGCCATCGAAGCTGTTGAGAAAGCCGGCGGCTCTGTGACCGTGAAAGAAACCAAGGCGAAAGCCGAGGGATAAGTTTAGCGGGGCCCGGTTGGGTCCCTTGTGTTGTGCCGAGCTTCCGGAGTCATCTAAATGGCCTCAGCCGCGGAACAGTTAGCTGCCAATCTTAACTTTGGTGCCTTTGCGAAAGCGGAGGAACTCAAGAAGCGGATTTGGTTTACGCTGGGCGCATTGCTGGTTTACCGGCTTGGTACCTACATTCCTATTCCAGGTATCGACCCTATCGCCTTTGCGCAGTTCTTTGAACAGCAGCAAAGCGGCATTGGGGGCATGCTTGACCTGTTTACCGGCGGTGCCGTGGGGCGGATGGCGATCTTCTCGCTCACCATCATGCCGTATATTTCAGCATCGATTATCATCCAGCTGATGACGACGGTGAGCCCCCATCTTGAGCAGCTCAAGAAAGAAGGCGAGCAGGGCCGCAAGCAGATCAATCAATACACCCGGTACGGCACCGTAATTCTGGCGACACTTCAGGGTTACGGCATTGCTGTCGGTCTGGAAGGCAGCTTCGCACTGGATCCAGGGCTTTTCTTCCGGGCGACAACGGTCATCACGCTGGTCGGCGGGACGATGTTTCTCATGTGGCTCGGTGAGCAAATCACCGCACGGGGCGTCGGCAACGGTATCTCGCTCATTATCTTTGCGGGCATTGTTGCTGAACTACCGGCGGCACTGGTCGGCACCCTCGAATTGGGTCGCGAAGGAGCATTGTCCCCAGCAATCATCCTCGGCTTGATGATCATGGTTGTGGCAATCATCGCGTTCATCGTGTTTGTTGAGCGCGCTCAACGCCGACTTCTGGTGCAATATCCGAAGCGCCAGGTGGGCCAGAAGATGTATGGAGGGGACTCCTCTCATCTGCCGCTGAAGCTCAACACAGCTGGTGTTATTCCTCCGATTTTCGCGTCTTCGCTGCTTTTGCTCCCCGCAACTGCGGCCGGATTTGGCGGCGGACAGGGCCCGGAATGGCTGAATGTGATCACAGCCTGGTTGTCGCACGGGCAACCGCTCTACATGGCGCTTTATGCGGGCCTTATTATCTTCTTCTGCTTCTTCTATACGGCGATCGTCTTCAATCCTGATGACACTGCTGACAATCTGAAGAAGTATGGCGGCTTCATTCCTGGTATCCGTCCCGGTAAGCGGACGGCGGAATATATCGACCACGTATTGACCCGACTGACGGTTGTCGGCGCGCTTTACCTGACGTTCGTTTGTTTGCTCCCTGAGATACTCATTTCGCAATACAGCATTCCTTTCTATTTTGGCGGGACGTCGCTGCTGATTGTGGTCAATGTGACGATGGATACGGTTGCGCAGATCCAGAGCCATCTGCTGGCGCACCAATATGAAGGCCTCATAAAAAAATCAAAACTAAGAGGGGCACGTCGATGAAACTGATTTTTCTGGGACCCCCAGGCGCGGGTAAGGGCACCCAAGCGGAGCGCATTCAGAAAGCGCACGGCCTTGTTCAGCTCTCAACGGGCGATATGCTCCGGGCAGCGGTGGCTGCTGGTACGGAAACTGGGAAAAAAGCCGAAGAGATCATGGCGCGGGGCGATCTGGTCCCTGATGAGATCGTTGTCGGGATTATCGCTGATCGGACGCAAGAAGCTGATTGCAAGAACGGGTACATTCTAGACGGTTTTCCGCGGAATGTGGCTCAGGCAGAAGCTCTCGACAAGATGCTGAGCGAGCGTTCCGACAAGCTTGACGCCGTTATTGAGCTCAAAGTTGACGATTCAGCGCTTTTGGCACGGATTGAGGGGCGGGCCGCCGAAACAGAAGGCGGTGCGCGGGCCGATGACAATGCAGAGGCGCTGAAGAAGCGTCTGGCGGTCTATCACGAACAAACAGCGCCATTGTCAGTTTACTATAAGAATGCAGGCATTCTCAGGGCTGTCGATGGCATGAAGGACATGGATGCAGTGACTGCTGAAATTGAGGCAGCACTCGAACTTAAGGAGACGGATAACGCAGGCTAAGCAGTTGACCGGGAAGGGGAAATTCCTATAATCCCGGCCAGCGCGACGGCAGCTCCAAAGCAAACCTTCGGATATCACTGAAAAACGGCAGAATTCTGCGGTATTTCAGCGACTCATTCCGCTTTTTTGTATGGAAATTGCCGGTCTCGCGAATCCTTATCGCAGGAGAAGAACGTGGCTCGTATCGCTGGTGTGAACATTCCAACCCATAAGCGTGTGCTTATCGCGCTGACCTATATCCATGGGATTGGAGACAAGAATGCTAAGGATATCTGCGAAACAGTAGGTATCGCGCCGGAACGCCGTGTGAACGAGCTGTCCGATGCGGAAGTTATTCAGATCCGTGAAACGATCGACCGGGATTACCTGGTTGAGGGTGATCTGCGCCGCGAAGTTGCAATGAACATCAAGCGTCTGATGGACCTGGGCTGCTATCGCGGTCTGCGCCATCGTCGTGGACTGCCTGTCCGCGGTCAGCGCACGCATACGAATGCGCGGACACGGAAGGGCCCTGCAAAAGCAATCGCAGGCAAGAAGAAGTAAGAACGGGATTTGACGGGGCAGCCCGTTCGACAGAGAAGGTTTTAGGATGGCGAAGGAAAAGACCCGCGTTAAACGCAAAGAGCGTAAGAATATTACGTCCGGCGTTGCGCATGTGAATTCGACCTTTAACAACACCATGATCACGATCACGGATGCGCAGGGAAATGCTATTTCCTGGTCATCTGCGGGCATGATGGGGTTCAAGGGCAGCCGTAAGTCGACACCGTTCGCCGCTCAGATGGCTGCGGAAGATGCTGGCAAAAAGGCACAGGATCACGGCATGAAAACCCTTGAGGTTGAAGTCTGTGGCCCTGGATCAGGTCGTGAGTCCGCTCTGCGCGCGCTTCAGGCTGCTGGTTTCACGATCACAAGCATTCGTGACGTCACGCCGATCCCGCACAATGGCTGCCGCCCTCCAAAGCGCCGCCGCGTTTAACAAAGTTTATCGGTGCCGCTATGCGCGGCGCTGCTCATACTCATTTGACGGTTGATCCGTCTTGCATTCGCTTCACCCGGAACAATTGTTCGAAGCAAAATGCACTAACGGCACGAGGTTCTACAGGTGATCCAGAAGAACTGGGAAGAGCTTATTAAACCGACCAAGCTGGAAATCCAGGGTGGTCATGATGCGCAGCGTACAGCAACCGTGGTTGCTGAGCCGCTGGAGCGTGGCTTTGGTCTGACGCTTGGTAACGCGCTTCGCCGCGTGCTGCTGTCGTCTCTGCAGGGCGCTGCAGTGACGGCTGTTCAGATCGATGGCGTGCTGCACGAGTTCTCGTCCATCGCTGGCGTTCGCGAGGACGTCACGGATATTATTTTGAATATCAAGCAGTTGGCGCTCAACCTTCATGCTGAAGGTCCAAAGCGGATGATGCTTGTGAAGCAGGGCCCTGGCGAAGTTAAGGCCGGCGACATTGAAGCAGGTTCAGACATTGAAATTCTCAATCCTGACCTTGTTCTGTGTACCCTTGATGAAGGCGCAGACATTCGTATGGAATTCGTCGTCAGCAACGGCAAGGGCTATGTGGCAGCTGACCGGAACCGTCCGGAGGATGCGCCGATCGGCCTGATCCCTGTCGACAGCCTTTACAGCCCGGTGCGCCGTGTTTCCTACAAAGTGGAAAACACCCGTGAAGGTCAGATCCTTGACTATGACAAGCTGACTGTTCAGCTCGAAACAGACGGATCCGTGACACCGGAAGATGCGGTCGCTTTTGCCGCCCGGATCCTTCAGGACCAGCTTCAGGTCTTCGTCAA
This sequence comes from Parvibaculaceae bacterium, assembly GCA_965248405.1. Lineage (GTDB taxonomy): Bacteria > Pseudomonadota > Alphaproteobacteria > Parvibaculales > Parvibaculaceae > Mf105b01. The sequence goes on along the minus strand of OZ252104.1, from coordinate 1,804,605 downwards.
CTTCGACGAGCCTAAGGAAGTTGTTGTTGAAGAGCAGCATCCGGAGCTTGAGTTCAACCCAGCTCTTCTTAAGAAGGTTGATGAGCTTGAACTGTCTGTCCGTTCGGCAAACTGCCTGAAGAACGACAACATTGTTTACATTGGCGACCTGATCCAGAAAACAGAGTCCGAGATGCTTCGCACCCCGAACTTTGGCCGGAAGTCTCTGAACGAGATCAAGGAAGTTCTCGCACAGATGGGACTTCACCTCGGCATGGAAGTGGCAAGCTGGCCGCCTGAAAATATCGAAGATCTCGCGAAACGTTTCGAAGATCATTACTGAGTTTACCCGGCCGCGCCGAGAGGCGCCGTCATTTGAATGAGGAGAGGGTCATGCGCCACGGTAAATCCGGCCGCAAGCTCAATCGGACCGCAAGCCACCGCAAAGCAATGCTTGCAAACATGGCTGTTGCACTGATCAAGCATGAGCAGATCATTACGACATTGCCGAAAGCGAAAGAGCTTCGCCCTTATGTTGAAAAGCTGGTGACCCTTGCGCGCCGCGATGACCTGCATGCACGTCGTCAGGCTTACTCCAAGCTTCCTGAGCAAAAGTGGGCTGCGAAGCTGTTTGACGAGCTTGGACCTCGCTACAAGGAACGCAATGGCGGTTATACGCGCGTTCTAAAAGCCGGTTTCCGGTATGGCGATAACGCACCAATGGCTGTGATTGAGTTTGTGGATCGCGATCCTTCAGCACGTGGGCAGGACTCAGGTCCCGTCATGGTTGATGAGGACGCACTGGAAACAACAGCTTAACAGCTGACATCGCACAGAATTTAACGGGGTGAGACGCAGGGCGTCCGCCCCGTTTTTTTGTGTCTCGACTTTTGTGTCTGGGCGGGCATTCGCCAGCATTTACTTTGATCAGAGCTTCATTGAGGTTTGCCTTGCAAGTGCTTGATTTGGCTTTCACAATTTGAGGATAGTTGGACGAACCGGCGGGTACGGGCGTCATGGTGTTGGAAATGATCTCAAATTCTTGGTTTACGATTGTCTGGTCGATGGCCGCCCTGGTTTTGTTCGGCGGTCTGGTTTTGCTGTTAGGTAGCACAGCAAGGGCTGAAGGCCGCGTGGTGCCCGGTTCGCGCGCGGAGATGCAAATGTCCTTTGCGCCGGTGGTTCGGCAAGTCGCCCCGGCGGTTGTGAATGTCTATTCCAAGCGTGTGGTTCAGGAACGGCCTCAAAGTCCGCTTTTCAACGATCCGTTTTTCAAGCAGTTTTTCGGGGATCGTTTCAGCTTCGGCATGCCGCAGGAGCGGGTGCAGCAATCGCTAGGCTCCGGCGTGATCGTTGGTGCAGACGGGATCATTGTCACCAACAATCATGTGGTCGCTAATGGCGATGTTTTCACCGTGGCTCTGGCCGACCGCCGAGAGTTTGAGGCGGAGCTTATCCTTGCGGATGAACGCACAGACCTTGCGATCCTGAAGATCGATACGGAAGGTGTTTCACTCCCCGCACTTACCTTCAGAGACAGCGACACGCTGGAAGTCGGCGACCTGGTTTTGGCAATCGGCAACCCGTTCGGCGTCGGCCAGACAGTGACGAGCGGGATTGTTTCGGCTCTGGCCCGGACTCAGGTGGGGGCGACGGACTACCAGTTTTTCATTCAGACGGATGCGGCCATTAATCCGGGCAACTCCGGTGGTGCCCTGGTGACCATGGATGGTCAACTTGTTGGGATCAACACGGCGATCTTCTCCCGCTCTGGCGGCTCTGTTGGAATTGGTTTCGCGATCCCCTCCAATATGGTGAGGGCGGTGGCAGATTCTGCCGTCGGCGGGAGCACAGGCGTGGAACGGCCCTGGCTCGGTGCGTCCCTTCAGGCTGTGACCTCTGATTTGGCGGAGTCCCTGGGTCTCGACCGGCCCGGCGGGGCCATGGTTCAACGAACCTACCCGGACGGCCCGGCAGACAGAGCGGGGCTTGAGACAGGCGATGTCATTTACGAGGTTGATGGGCGTGAGGTGATCGACCCTCAATCGGTTCGCTACCGCCTAGCGACCAAAGGGGTGGGTGGCCGCATCGACATCAAGTACCGGCGTAACGGAGATACAAGCCGGGCTCGGGTCGCGCTTGAAGCGGCTCCGGAAGAACCGCCGCGGGAGATTGCAGATCTTGACGGGCGCCACCCATTTTCCGGGGCGACCGTTGGCAATCTATCGCCTGCTTTCGCTGAGGAGTTGCAGCTCGATCCCTTTATGCGCGGTGTCGTTGTCTTGAGGGTGAAGCGGGGGAGTGCGGCACACCGGCTCCGCATTCAGCCGGGCGATATGATCCGCGCGGTTGGGGCGGATGAAGTTGACAGCGTGGACGAACTTCAACGGCTCACCCAGGACCGCCGACGGGAGTGGGAGTTTACCATTGAGCGTGGCGGTGAACGCTTTTCGGCGCGGGTTCGAGGCTAGGCTTTGGAGGCGTTGAGGAACGGGCGGAGTTCGGAGATCAACCCTTTAGGGTTGTCGCCCTGCACTGTGTGACCGGCATTGCGGACCATTGTTGAGTGTCCCTTCGGCAATAGGTCAACAAAGCGCTCAGCATCTTCCGCGCTGAATGTCGCGCTGTTTTCACCTCGTACAACCAGGGTCGGGCACTGAATGTTGCCGCATTCGTCCGCCAGTTTGCGCAAGCTTTCGCTCATTCTTTCAATGTCGAAGCTTTTGCGCCTGTCTGCTTTCCAGGTCCATGACCCATCCGCCAGCTTGCGTGTCGTGTGAGTGAGACTGTGGCGGAGAAGCTCTTCCTTGCGACGGGGATTGTGAGCAAGGGCGGCTTGTACAAAGTCGTCAAATGACTGGGGAGCGCTATTGCGTTCGACAAAAGAAACCAGTGCCTTCGATTTGTCCATTTGAACGAAGGGGCCGACATCGACACAGACGAGGGCTGTCAGTCTTTGTGAGTTTTGCGCGGCATAGGCCATGGCGTTGACACCGCCCATGGACATGCCTATGAGGCCAAATTCATTCCAGTTCAGATGAGCGACAAGCGCTGCGATGTCTCGCGTGTGATCCTCCGGTCCGTAATGCCCTTCATATGACCATTCGCTGTCACCATGGCCTCTCTGGTCGAGCGCGATGCAGTGGAAGTCATCTGCGAGGGCCAGACAGATAATGTCCCAAGTGCGGGCGGATTGATTGCCACCGTGAAGGAAGAGGAGAGGCGGTTTTCCGGGAGTGCCCCATTCCACAAAGTGAAAACGACGACCTTCCAAAATCACATGGTGATGCCGGGGGAGCTCGACTTTCATGTCGAGGCCGGCAATTTCGGCAACTCTGGATAGGTGGTTCAGTTCAGCATTCATCTGAGGCACTCCTACTTCGACTTGTCAAAGTTATATACTTTGAGTAATCTAAGTAACTGTGAGAGTCAACCATGGATGCGGACGACTATGAGTGTCAGAAAGCGGCTGAGCCCGGATGAGGCGCGCCAGAAAATTCTCGCGCGGGCCGAACACTATTTGATTGTCGGGGGGCCAGATGCCGTCAGGGTTCAGGTCGTCGCTGATGATTTGGGTATCACGGACGCTGCCATCCACTACCATTTCAAAAACCGAAAAGGGTTGATGGAGGCGCTCTTGAAGGAGGCCGGCCGCAAGCTTAAGCGCGAGATCACGCTGCTCGCATCATCCATGAATTCCAGTGCCGATGGCCTGGCCGAGATGGTGACTAAGCTCACGGAACTTTACCAGCATCGAAAGTTCGGGCGTCTGGCGATCTGGCTGGCATCTGAAGGGTGGGAGAGCGAGGGACAGGGTCTATTTGAGCCGATTGTCGAACAGCTTTGCGCAGAACCGCACAATGCCGAACGGGAGTCGGAGGTTCGTTATTCCTTAGCTCTACTAAATACTTTTCTTATTGGCGAAGACCTGGTCGGCGGTGCCTTTTTGGCAAGCGTGAGCCTTCCTGGAGATGGCAAAACCCGTGCTGATTTTCGGGAGTGGGTATTGAGGCAGATTTCTTCAAATCTGACACTGAAATAGAAAAATCTGGTGCGTCGGCGGAGGTGGCGGACGGCAAAACATGCTAAATCTGGGGCATGGCTGATCTGTTTCAAACCCCGTCTGATCCCGCTCAAGAAGCGCCGAGACCGCTCGCAGATCGGCTGCGCCCGGCAACCCTTTCAGATGTTGTTGGACAGGATCATTTGATCGGCCCGGACGGGCCAATCGGTCGGATGGTGGCCTCCGGCCATTTGTCTTCGATCATATTCTGGGGACCGCCCGGGACCGGCAAAACAACAACGGCGCGTCTGTTGGCCGATGCGGTGGGGCTCGCGTTTGAACAGGTATCCGCGGTCTTTTCCGGCGTCGGGGATCTCAAGAAAGTTTTCGAAGCGGCGCGGCTGCGGCGTAGTCAGGGACGCAGCACTCTTCTGTTCGTGGACGAGATACATCGTTTCAACCGGGCGCAACAGGACAGTTTTCTCCCTGTCATGGAAGATGGCACGGTGATCCTCGTCGGTGCGACCACGGAAAACCCGTCTTTTGAGCTCAACGCCGCCTTACTGTCGCGGGCACAGGTTCTGGTTCTGAACAGGCTGAATGATGACGCCTTGGAGGAACTTCTGACCCGCGCTGAAGCGTTTGTGGGCGAACAGCTTGCGCTCACTCAGGATGCGCGGGTGGCTCTTAGAGCAATGGCGGATGGCGACGGGCGTTTTGTGCTCAATCTGGCGGAAGAGATACTTGCGCTTGCACCTGCGGAACCGTTGGACACGAGCAAGCTCACCAAGCTGATGCAGCGTCGCGCGCCGATTTACGACAAGTCGCGGGAGGGGCACTACAACCTGATCAGTGCGCTCCACAAGTCAGTCCGGGGGTCGGATGTGGACGCTTCTCTCTACTGGCTTGCGCGGATGCTCGATGGGGGCGAAGACCCACTATTTATTCTGCGGCGCGTGGTGCGGATGGCGATTGAAGATATTGGTCTTGCGGATCCCCAGGCCCTGGTTCAGGCGCTGGCCGCAAAAGACACCTATGAATTTCTAGGAAGTCCGGAAGGGGAACTCGCGCTGGCGCAGGCAGTGCTCTATGTCGCCAGCGCACCCAAATCGAATGCGCAATATACGGCGTTCAAGGATGCCATGAAAACCGCGAAGGAAACCGGCTCTGTCGCGCCACCCGCGCATATTCTCAATGCCCCCACAAAGCTCATGAAAGAGCTTGGGTATGGCGCCGGATATGAGTATGACCATGACGCGCCGGATGGATTTTCAGGGCAGGAGTATTTTCCGGATGAGATGTCCCGGCAACGCTTTTACAAACCTGTCGAGCGCGGGTTTGAAAGGGACATTTCAAAACGGTTGGCCTATTGGCAGAAATTGAGAGAGGAGAGGCGGTCTTGAAGATGTTGATTGCTGTGGCGCTGGGTGGTGCTGTGGGCGCCACTGGTCGCTATCTTTTCGCCGCACAGACGCTTCGCTATTTCGGACCTGGCTTCCCTTGGGGGACGTTGGGGGTCAACATTATCGGCTCCTTTGTCATGGGTGTGATTGTTGAAAGTCTTGCACTGCGGTTTCAAGTCACGCCCGAAGTGCGTGCCTTCCTGGTCACCGGTGTGCTGGGTGGGTTTACGACCTTCTCCGCTTTCTCGCTGGATATTTCGCTTCTGCTTGAACGTAGGGATGTGGGTGTTGCTGCCTTTTACGCCTTCGGCTCTCTGGGTGGTGCGGTGCTCGCCCTGTTCTTCGGGATATGGCTGACACGGGTTGTGCTGTCATGAGTGGTGTTGCTCATGTGGATGTAACGGAAGACGACGATGGCTTGCGGGTGGACCGCTGGTTCAAGCGTCACTATCCGGAGCTTGCTCACTCTCGTCTGGAAAAGCTCCTTCGTAAAGGTCAGGTCCGCGTCGACGGGGGACGTGTAAAATCGAACATGCGTCTGGAAGCCGGGCAGACTGTTCGGGTGCCGCCGTTTGGGGGGCGGGATGGATTTGTTCCCGACAAGAAACCGAAACGGCCATCCTTTGATAAAAGGGAAGCGGCTTTTGTTCAGAGCCTGGTCCTTCATAAGGATGACTCGATCATTGCGATCAACAAGCCCAGTGGTCTGGCGGTACAAGGGGGGACTGGTACAGAGCGACACCTGGATGGCATGCTGGAAGGTCTTAAGTTTGATTTTCCCGAGCGACCTCGACTCGTTCATCGGTTGGACAGGGATACGAGCGGTGTGCTGCTGCTTGCCCGCACAGCAAAGGCTGCGTCGAAGTTGACGAAGGCCTTCAAGGAACGCGACACCAGAAAGATTTATTGGGCCCTGACAGTCGGCGTACCCCGACCGGAACGCGGGACCATCCGGATGACGCTCGCAAAACAGGCGGGGCGCTCAGGGGAGCGTATGGTGCCGGTCCCGGATCGAACACCAGGCGGACAGGCCTCTGAAACCCATTTCGTGACCGTTGCTCGGGCGGGGCAGAAACTTGCCTGGGTGGCCTTCATGCCGGTGACGGGCCGCACTCATCAGTTGCGTGTGCATGCGGTGGAAGCACTGCAATGCCCGATTGTTGGCGATGGCAAATATGGGGGGACGGATGCGCATCCGGGTGGTGAGATTTCGTCTTCCCTCCACCTTCATGCCCGGTCCATGGATATTGCCCATCCGGATGGAGGCAGGTTCGCGGTCTCCGCCCCGCTGCCAGATCATATGGCAGCAAGCTGGAACCTTTTGGCGCTTGATGCAGACGATGACGGTGATCCCTTTGCGGAGTTGGAATTGTGAGTGAGTTAAAACTCGTTGTCTTTGATTGCGATGGAACCCTGGTTGACAGTCAGCACATGATTGTGGCTGCCATGAGCCGTGCCTTTTCCGCACATTCGCTGCCACTCCTGCCGCGGGAGAAGGTCCTGTCCATTGTCGGTCTCTCACTTGAGGAGGCGATCAGGAAGCTTCTACCGCAGGAAGATGGAGCGACTGTCTCGCTGGTAAGGGAGAGCTATCGGCAGGCGTTTTTTCATTTGCGTCAGGATCCATCGTTACATGAGCCGCTTTTTCCGGGTGCTCGGGAAGCATTGGAGAGGTTGGCGGCGCGTGACGATGTGTTGCTCGGTGTGGCGACAGGGAAGTCGCAAAGAGGTCTCCGCAACATTCTGGAACTGCACGATATTTGCGGACACTTCATGACGCTGCAAACCGCTGATGAGCACCCATCCAAGCCGCATCCTTCCATGATGCATCAAGCCATGAGCGAAGCAGGTGTGCGGGCCGATCAGACCGTTGTTCTTGGGGATACGAGTTACGACATCGTTATGGGGCGCGATGCAGGAGCCCATGCGGTGGGCGTGTCATGGGGCTATCATGACGCTGCAGAACTGACCGCGTATGGGGCCTCCCACGTACTTGATCATTTTGATGATGTCGTTCCCTATCTTGAGCGACATTGGGCAGGCGGATCCGCACAGAGTGGGACTCCTGAGATGGCAGAGGGGGAGGCCGGATGAAGAAGTTTGGTATCGCCTTCCTGGCGTTTGTTCTTGTTCTAGGCGGGGGCCTCTACGCGCTCACCTTTGTGGATATCAACGCTTACCGGTCAGACATCGCGCAGCTCGCTGAGGGGCAAACCGGCAGGAAACTGGAGTTGAACGGTCTACTCAAGATCGGTTACTCGCTGACGCCGACCATTGTTGCCACAGATGTACGTTTCGGGAATGCGGCTTGGGGGTCCGATCCTTTTATGTTCGAGGCGGATCATGTTGCGATGCGGCTGTCTTTGTTGGGGGCGCTATCGGGATCTGTCGATGTCCAACGGCTGGATGTCATGGGTGCGCAGGTGCTGCTGGAAACTGGACCGAATGGTGTGGGGAATTGGGTTCTGGGCAATGATGCGGATGCCCCATCGGACGCAGATGCAACCGTGTCGACACACGAGCTTCCTCACATTGCCCTTGAAGATGTGCGCGTTACCTACAAAAGCGGGCGGCGTGGTGACACGACGGAGATTTTTCTCTCCCGGGCGGATGTTGAGCCGCGGGGAGAGGGGATCGCCGTCGGTCTTTCCGGGGATGTGAATGCAAAAACGGCGTCTGCCTCGGCAGTGATTTTTGGCGACGAACAGTCTTTCCGTGTTGCGAACCTTAAGCTGGAATATGGGAATATTGGGCTGACAGGGCAGCTTACCGGAGACCGCAAGGGCGCAAATTCGCCCGTAACCATAGACGGTGATTTGTCGGCGACCGCGGTCAATCTGGATGAATTGAAGAGCGCAGATGCTGGAGAACCTCAACAGGCAGGCTTGTTCAGTAGAGAGCCGCTGCCCTTCAACGCATTGAGTGTTGTGAATGGGGAGGTCACGATTGCGGTGGAGAGTTTGACGTATGAGGATCTGGAGTTCACCGACTTTCAGGCCGGCATTGAGCTGAAAGACGGTTCTCTTTCTGCCCCCTTGTTTGCAACCTATGATGACCGTCGTCTCGAGGCGACGATCAGTGCCACGAACAAGGATGTTCCGAGCAGCAGCGTCAAACTGTCAGCGCCGGGCATCAATATCGGCAGGTTTTTGGACGAGGTTGGAGCGACTGACCTCATTGAAGTCGATGGTCATATTGGTTTGGATCTGTCTTCGAGTGGAAGCTCGCTTGCCGACATTGCCGCCAACCTGAATGGAAAAATTGATGTCGCGACTGGGCGCGGAAGTATTCACTCCAGCGCGTTTGAGTGGATTGCCAAGGACCTTATCTGGGCCCTCATTCCCAAAGGCGGTGAGAGTGGGGTTGCCGACCTCACGTGTTTCATTGGTGAACTCGATTTCAAATCCGGTGTCGGCGATGTTGCGGCGCTTGCACTCGTCACAAGCAAAATCAGGACGTCTGGTTCAGGCGAGGTTGATTTGCACAATGAGACTGTCGATATACGCCTCAATCCGAAGCCCAACGATCCGGGACTGCTGAGCCTGGCGACCCCTGTGAATGTTACGGGCCCTCTCTCATCGCCGAGTGTGGCGCCGGATACAGGCGCCTTGCTGGGCGATCTTGCTGTGGCTGTGGGGGCAGGTGTTTTAACCGGCGGGATTGGTGCGGTACTGCCTCTCGTGAGCGCAGAGCACTTTGATGCGGAGACAGCGGGGGCTTGCCTGGAAGTGCTTGGGGCGCCAAAAGAGGCGAAACCTGACACTGGCGGAAACGTCCTGGATGATGTCGGAGAAGGCGCCGGTTCCGTAATTAAGGGCGTCGGAGATGTTCTGACCTCCCCCTTTGATTGAGCCTGAATGCAATGAATGACGAAGACAAGATTTTGAAAGCAGACCGGTTTGTGTCGCACCCGGGCGAAGGAGCAGGCGCAAACTTAAGAAAGCGGTTCTACGAGCAAGCAGCTGCCAGACCTGAGGGCGGGGGCTTTGTGGTAGAGCTTGACGGTCGACCGATCAAAACACCTGCGAGAGCGCCCCTCAGCGTACCGACGGTGGCTCTCGGCGACGCGATCGCTGACGAATGGAACGCGCAGGAGACCCATATCGATCCAGAGACCATGCTGGTCACCAAATTGGCGAATACCGCTCTTGACCGTGTTGGACCCCGACGCGACGAAATTGTCGACGAAATCGCCGCTTTCGGCGGATCGGACCTGCTCTGCTATCGGGCGGAGGACCCGGAGAGTCTCGTCTCCAGGCAGGCGGAGCAATGGGACCCTTTGCTCGATTGGCTGGAAGTACAGCATGGCGCGCGTCTGGAGCTTGCGACGGGCGTTATTTTCAAGGATCAGCCCTCTGCAGCGCTCTCTCGGCTGAACGAAGCTGTCGCGGCGCGGTCAGAATTTGAGCTCGCGGGTCTTCATCAGGCGGTATCGCTCTGTGGGTCGTTGGTCCTGGGATTGGCGCTCATCGACAAGCATATCTCTGCGGACGAAGCGCATGATCTGGCCCATCTGGATGAAGCCTGGCAGGCAGAGCGCTGGGGGTGGGATGACGAGGCCGTGGAACGCCTTGATGTGCGGCGAAAGATGCTCGTCGCGACGGCCAAATATCTGGAACTCCTCTAATCCGCTACGTCACTTGGCGCTCTTTTCATGAGCCCAAGAAAAGCCGATAACCCATTGGCAAATGGGCGTTTTCGGTGCTATTCAAAGCGCAATAAGGACCCGGTCCGGGCGGTTTTGAATGCCCGGGTAGCATTTGTCTAAGGTGGTCTTCCAAAACAATAAGCCGGCTTTTGAGGATGTGCCTCAAACAGCACAGAGGGGGCTTCATGAAAGAGATTATTCGTCAGCTAGAAGAACGACGCGCTGTTGCCAGATTGGGTGGTGGAGAGCGGCGGATCGACTCCCAACACAGCAAGGGAAAGCTCACCGCGCGTGAGCGGATCAGCCTGTTGCTCGATGAGGGGAGCTTTGAAGAGTTCGACATGTTTGTCGAGCATGATTGCTACGATTTCGGCATGGAAGGCCAGAAAGTTCCCGGCGATGGTGTTGTCACAGGATGGGGCACGGTGAATGGCCGTCCGGTCTACCTGTTTGCCAAAGACTTTACGGTGATGGGTGGGTCTCTCTCTCGCAACCATGCCAAGAAGATCAACAAAGTTCAGGATATGGCGCTCAAAATGGGCGCGCCCATTATTGGTCTGTTCGATGCCGGCGGTGCCCGTATTCAGGAAGGCGTTGATGCGCTGGGTGGATATGGTGAAGTGTTTAACCGCAATGTTTTGGCCTCTGGTGTTATTCCGCAGATCTCAGTGATCATGGGACCATGTGCGGGGGGCGATGTTTATTCGCCAGCCATGACTGACTTCATCTTTATGGTCAAAGACACGTCCTACATGTTCGTGACCGGCCCAGATGTGGTGAAGACGGTGACCAATGAAGAGGTCACGTCGGAAGAGTTGGGCGGGGCCACTGTTCACTCTACGAAGTCTTCGGTCGCGGATGGTGCCTTTGAGAATGACGTTGTTGCGATGAGCCAGGTCCGTCGTCTGATCGACTATCTGCCATCGTCCAACCGCTCTGAGGTTCCTGAACGTCCGTTCTTTGATGACCAGGACCGGGTTGAGCCCTCGCTGGATACGCTGATCCCCAGCAACCCCAATATGCCTTATGACATGAAAGAGCTTGTTCTGAAGCTCATTGATGAAGGCGATTTCTTTGAGATCCAGGAAAACTTTGCGAAGAACATCATCACAGGTTTTGGTCGTATTGAGGGCCGGACTGTCGGCATTGTCGCCAACCAGCCCATGACGCTGGCCGGTGTCCTGGATAGCGATGCCAGCCGCAAGGCTGCGCGTTTTGTCCGCTTCTGCGATTGTTTTGATATTCCGATCGTCACGATGGTGGATGTGCCCGGCTTCTTGCCCGGGACGTCGCAGGAATATGGCGGTCTCATCAAACACGGTGCGAAACTGCTCTACGCCTATGCGGAAGCGACGGTGCCTAAGATTACGGTCATCACCCGCAAAGCCTATGGTGGTGCCTATGTGGTGATGGCTTCCACGCATCTTCGCGGTGATGTCAATTATGCCTGGCCGACGGCTGAAGTGGCTGTGATGGGCGCCAAGGGTGCGGTGGAGATCATTCACCGCAAAGACATCAATGATGAAGAGAAAATCGCTGCGCATACTGCGGAGTATGAGGAACGCTTCCTTAATCCGTTCAAGGCAGCCGAACGCGGTTACATTGATGAAGTGATCATGCCGCACAATACGCGGCCCCGGATCGCCAGAGCGCTGGCAATACTTCGAGATAAACAGCTCGAAAACCCCTGGAAAAAACACGACAACATTCCGCTTTAAGGAGGCGATCAAATGTTTAAGAAGATCCTGATCGCCAACCGAGGCGAAATTGCATGCCGTGTGATGAAAACGGCGAAGAAGATGGGCATCGCAACGGTGGCGGTTTACTCCGACGCCGACAAAGACGCGCTGCATGTGGAAATGGCTGATGAGGCGGTGAATATCGGCCCGGCCCCATCTGCTGAGTCCTATCTTGTTATTGAGAAAATCATTCAGGCCATCAAGGACACAGGCGCCGAAGCCGTGCATCCGGGCTATGGCTTCCTGTCAGAGAATGCCGCCTTTGCCGAAGCTCTGGAAAAAGAGGGCATTGCGTTTATCGGCCCGAACGTCAAAGCCATCCAGGTGATGGGCGATAAGATCGAGTCCAAGAAATTCGCCAATGAAGCGAAAGTCAGCACGGTTCCTGGCTATCTTGGGGTCATCAAAGATACAAACGAAGCGATCAAGATTGCCGGTGACGTTGGTTACCCTGTGATGATGAAAGCGTCTGCTGGCGGCGGCGGGAAGGGCATGCGTATTGCCTGGGACGAGAGCGAAGTCGCAGAAGGCTTCCAGTCCGCCATTAATGAAGCCAAGTCGAGCTTTGGTGATGATCGTGTCTTTATCGAGAAGTTCGTGACCGAACCGCGCCACATCGAAATTCAGGTGATGGCCGATGGGATGGATGCGGTCTATGTCGGTGAGCGGGAATGTTCGATCCAGCGTCGTAACCAGAAGGTGATCGAAGAAGCGCCGAGCCCCTTCCTGGATGAAGCCACCCGGAAGAAAATGGGTGAGCAGGCGGTGGCTTTGGCGAAAGCCGTGAACTACCGCAGTGCAGGTACGGTTGAGTTCATCGTCGACAAGGACAAGAACTTCTACTTCCTTGAGATGAATACCCGCCTTCAGGTGGAGCATCCGGTGACTGAACTCATCACGGGGATTGACCTTGTCGAGCAGATGATCCGCGTCGCGGCGGGAGAAAAACTCTCCATCAAGCAGGACGACATCAAGCTCACCGGTTGGGCCATTGAAAGCCGTATCTATGCGGAAGACCCGTATCGGAATTTCCTCCCGTCCATCGGGCGGTTGAGCCGGTATCAGCCACCTGCTGAAGCGGTGTCTGCGGATGGGGTCACGGTTCGCAATGATACGGGTGTTTACGAAGGGGGTGAGATCTCCCTTTATTATGACCCTATGATCGCGAAGCTCTGTACTCATGCCGCGACCCGGGAAGAAGCGATTGACGCCATGTCGGACGCTCTTGACGCGTTCTATATTGAGGGCATCCAGCACAATATCCCGTTCCTGGGCGCAATCATGGAACATGAGCGGTTCCGGTCTGGCAACATCAATACCGGGTTTATCGCTGATGAATACCCGGAGGGTTTTGCTGGCGTTCCGGTGACACCCGAGCGGGCTGACAAGCTTGTTCTCGCTGCCGCGTTCATGAATGAAATTCATGCTCTGCGCGCAACAGAGATCACTGGACAGTTGCCAAACCGTCCGCGGTTCCTGCCGGAAGATTGGGTGGTGCAGCTGGACAAAGAGCACACCATCAGCCTGAGAACGGAGCCCGAAGAGGATTGGCTGGTTGTGATCCTTCAGAATGAAGACGGCAGTGAACGCAGCCGTCATACTGTTGCGAGTGAATGGCGTCCCGGTAAGGTTGTCTTTGAGGGTACTATTGATGGCGAGCCGATTGTGCTCCAGGCGGAACGCGCCCGCGGGCTTCAGGGCTACAATCTCACCTATCGCGGGTCGACGGTAAATGCTGCCGTGCGGACACGGCACGCCCATGAGCTGGTCCAGTTCATGCCGGAGAAGGTGGAAGCGGATACGTCCAAATATCTGCTCTGTCCGATGCCGGGACTTGTTGTGTCGATCAATGTTGAAGTCGGCCAGGAAGTGAAAACAGGACAAACCCTCGCGGTGGTGGAGGCCATGAAGATGGAGAACATTCTCCGCGCCGAACGCGATGGTGTGGTGGCTGAAATTTCAGCCGCGGCTGGCGATAGTCTGCAGGTGGATGAGGTCATCATCGAATTCGAGTGATGGTTCAACTCTAGCCAACATGTTTCAACGCCCGTCCGGATTGTCCTGGCGGGCGTTGTTCATTCTACGGGAGTGCTTAGATATACTAGGCCTTTGTCGTCAGTTCGGAGCTTAACCCCATGTTACGGAATGCAATTGCGTCGCTTTTCTTTGTCTTGGTGATGTCTCCAAACCTTGCGCTTGCTGAAGAATCTGCCGTTCGCTGGCAGAGCGATGGGGCACTTTTTCTGGCTGGAGCGGATGTTGTTGTTTCGGAAGATGTGGATGGCGATCTGAGGGCATCTGGCGACTCTATTGTTATTGCGGACGATGCGACCGTTGATGGGGATGCCTGGCTGGCGGGGCGGCGCATTGTTGTTGATGGCGTGGTTGATGGTGACTTGGACATTCGCGGACAGTCGGTACTTCTCAATGGACCGATTGATGGGGATGTGTCCGTCTGGGCTGTTGATCTTGTTTTGGGACCGGATACGGAGATTGATGGAGATCTGTCCTACTACACGAGTTCGCCTGCAGAGATAGCCGAAGACGCCCGGATCTCAGGTGAGGTCGAAAGTCATTTCTTCTCTGCCGACGAGGCCGGGACGCCTGAGGTACCTGATGATTGGCGAGAACATTGGGACGAGCGCCGAGGTAATGGTCCCTCTCTTGAACTCACCCTTCCAGGTGCTCTGGTTCTCGCTATCTTTGCAGGCGTCTTGGTCTTTGTTGCACCTCGATGGTCTGACCGACTGCAACTTGCCGCGATCGACAGCCCGGCGCTGGCGATTTTCTATGGGCTTGTCTGGATGCTTGGACTTCCGGTGGTCGCGGTTTTTGCCGCCTTTACCATCATCGGGTTGCCCTTTGCGTTTCTCTTGATCGTTCTTTACGGCGTCGTTTTTTGCGCTGGCATGGTGACGGCGGCTATCATTATTGGGGGCTTTTTGGTGGACCTCGCTGGACTTGAGTTTGGCGACGGGTCCGGACGGCGTCTGGCGCTGGTCCTTGTCGGGTCCTTTGTGCTCTGGGCGGGCGCTGGGGTGCCGGTGCTTGGCGGGTTCTTCTGGTTTGTTTCGATCGCCTTGGGGATTGGTGGAATACTCATCGCAGGGCGTGTCCGCTACGAAGCGCTCTGAAAAACCTCGAAGACTATCTGCGCTCAGATCTTGATTTCGGCCGCCGCCGACACAATGCCTGCAGGAATTTTTCTTCGTGGGCGGCTAGGAAGTTCCGGTGGGTTACGAAAACTTCGACACGTTGCTTGAAACCACTGGGCAACTTCAAGAAGGTCACGCCCTCGATAGACAGTCTTGCTAAGCTTGACTGAACGATCGCAAAACCGAGGCCTGCACTCACCAGGTCCAGTGCTGCGAGAGGGCTGGTTGCTTCCAGCGCGATATCTGGTTTGAAACCGGCACGTTTACATTCCTCCAAGAACTGGGCTCTCGCGTCGGGGAATTCCGCAGATGGCAACCACACGAATTTCTGATTGTCTAGCTGATTTGCTTTACACCTTTTCTGCCATCCAAGGTTTGACGGTGCTGCAAGGAGCAACTCCTCTGAATGGAGCAGATGACTGGATAGCTGGTCATCGTGAAGAGAAGCGGAGTAGGTCAGTGCTACATCTATCTCGTTTGTCGACAGGCATTTGAACTGGTCGCTTGATCTCATTGGGCGGAGTTTGAGATTGATATCTTGGAATGTCGTCTCGGTGGATGTGAGTGCTTTAGACAAAATGCCGGCATGAACCGCGCCATCCACATATCCAACGGTGATTGTACCTGATCGTCCCTCGGCCATGGCCTCAGCCTTGTGCGCCAGCCGTTCTGCCTGGGCCAGAAGCGCCTTTGCTTCTAAAAGAAATTCGCGCCCTGCAGACGTCAGCTTCAGCCTCTTTTTTGAACGTTGAAAGAGAGTGAGTTCTAACCTCGCCTCCAATTCGATTATCTGACGGCTCAACGGCGACTGGGTCACATTGAGTGCTTTGGCTGCTCGCCCGACATGTTCGTGTTCAGCAACAGCTACGAAGTAGCGCAATTGGCGCAGATCAAACATAAGTCCTTTTATGTCTCAAATTAGATAAAGATCAGATTAGACAGGACTGTAATTTTCCAGCGACACTCTTGCAACAAAGGAGTGGTGAATGGATCGACGGGCATTTTTGAGTGTGTTGGGCCTATTTCCCATTTTTTCAGCAACTCTATATGCGAAGGGAAACAGTATGGGACTCTCTAAATTCGGATTCATTGTGACCGGGCAGGGGCTGGCGCCTGAAACGAACAGGATGTCAATGAAGTCGGATGTCTTTGAGATGGTCGCAGTTGGCGCTAGCGAAGCATCTCAGGGGGTCGCCGTTGCTCAGTCAATGGTGGCCGATGGCATCCAGTTGATAGAGCTGTGTGGCGGGTTTGGGCCTGTCTGGACGGGCAAGATCATTGAGGCGATAGGGGGACAGATTCCCGTCGGTTCTGTTGGATATGGGCCAGAGTCGATTGATCAGATGTATCACTTGTTCAGCTGAACGTTGGGCTTTGTCGATCACGGCTTGGTGCAATTGAACGGATATGGACTTGCAGATTCAGCGTTACGAGCTTTGAAAAATCTCTTCAAACCTTTGCTTCATCACCATGTCGATTTCAGCGGTTGAGATGATCTGACCAAGGTCTTCCAGACTGGTCACGCCGTGTTCAGATACGCCGCACGGCACGATGCCTGAGAAATGCTCAAGGTCCGGAGAGACGTTGAGACTGACCCCGTGGAAGGTCACCCATTTGCGGACCCGGACGCCAATGGCGGCAATTTTGTCTTCTTTTGCGGGACCAAGCTCGGGTCTTCGTACCCAAACGCCGACGCGATCATCCCGTCGTTCTCCCTTAATATTGAAGGCGGCTAGGGTCTGGATCAGCCATTCTTCCAGGTTCCGGACAAAGCCTCTGACGTCCGGTCCACGCTCTTTCAAGTTGAGCATGACATAACCAACCCGCTGGCCGGGCCCGTGATAGGTGTATTGGCCGCCGCGGCCTGTCTCAAAGACCGGGAACCGATCAGGTGTGAGGAGATCCTGTGGGTTTGCGCTGGTACCCGCGGTGTAGATTGGGGGATGCTCCAGCAGCCAAACGCATTCATTTGCGGTTCCGGCTGAAATCTCAGCCGCACGGTTTTCCATAAAAGCCAGTGCTTCTTCATATGGGACCGGTGAGTCGGAGATGATCCAGTCCAGCGGGTGAGGGGCGGGTTTTTTTGCTGTATTCAAGGGATTAACCATGCGCTAACTCTAGCATGAAAAGCTGTCTCTTGATCCAAACCGAGCCGGGAGACCGGATTCGTTCTGTTCGAAATGGGAACTCTATCAGTGAATGCTGTTGAGAAAGTTTATGTTGAGCTGTCGGTCGTCATTGGGCGCTCGAAAATGCCAATCAACCAGCTTCTGAAGATGGGCCGCGGTGCTGTCATTGAATTGGACGCGCACCAGGACGATGAAGTCTGGATCATGGCCAACAATATTCCCATTGCACGGGGCGAAATTGTCGTCCAGGAAGACCGTATTGCGGTCTCAGTCACCGAAAAAATCAGTCAGGCTGCCTCAGTTCGCTAAAAAGGATTGTTTCTCCTTTTTCGAAGGGAAGGCCTAATTCACTAAATGGGTGGGTTTGCGCCATTTGTGCAGTAATTTAGTGTGATATAATCTATTTCACGTTATCTGGTTGAAATATGTTAATTTCCAGCCTATTTCTGTGGGCAATCGAAGTTGCTTGTGAAGCAGCGGTTCGGAGACTGGCGTGATGCTGCCTATCGTATTTGATGTTAGTGCCGGTGCAATTGTCCTTGTTGGTGAGGGCGACCTTGTTGTGCGCCGCTTGGAGTTGCTTGAGGCGGCTAATGCGTCTGTACGCGTATACTCAGCTGAACCGTCTGAGGAGCTGAAAGCTTTGGCAGGCGATCGTTTGGTAGGAGCGCGCCCCCAAGATGCTGACCTTGCCGCGGCGCAGCTCGTCTTTGGCGCTGGTCTTACAGATGCTGAAGGTGAGGAACTGGCGCACCGCGGGCGATCGCTTGGCGCGCTGGTCAATATTGAAGACGTGAAGCCCCTCTGTGATTTTCACGTTCCCTCAATGGTCCGCCGTGGCGATCTTACCATGACGATATCGACGGGAGGAAAGTCACCCGGCTTGGCGCGGCGTTTGCGGCGACACCTCGAGATGCTTTTTGGCCCGGAATGGGCAGGGCATTTGAAACAGATCGGAGAGATGCGCCAGTCGTGGCGGGCGGAAGGGCTGCCGCTGGATGAAGTCTCCCGGAAAACAGATTCATATATCGATCAACAAGGATGGCTGTCATGAGTATTGCCGAGTTGAAAGAACCTCAAGAACGCCCCGCAATGATGGATACGGAGACAGTCTCGTCTTCGCAATTGACATCGCTGCGGGAAAAATATTCAGGGCTTGTTGGTGGTCCCCTGTTGGAGGCCATGATCCGGGATGCGTTTCCGGGCGAGATTGCCGTTGTTTCGTCGTTTGGTGCTGAATCCGCCGTTCTGCTCCATATGGTGGCGGAGATCGATCCGACCGTGCCGGTCATTTTTCTGAATACAGGCAAACTGTTCGGTGAAACGCTCCGATATCGGGACCGGCTGCAGGAGAAGCTGGGCCTCACAGACCTTCGTGCGATTGCTCCTCTGCCTGCGGACCTGGAAGCCAAAGATCCGCATGGTGGCTTGTGGAACCAGGATCAGGATGGCTGTTGTTTTGTTCGGAAGGTGCTGCCGCTTGAACGTGCCCTGGCGCCTTTCAAGGCCTCTATCACTGGACGGAAGCGGTTTCAGACATCAACACGAACGACCATGGAACCGATTGAAGAAGAAGCGGTGCGCGCAGTTGAGGGTGTCACGCATCAGGGTCCGACGCGGTTCAAAATCAACCCACTATCCTTCTGGGGTGAGGAGGAGCTCAATCAGTACCTGGTTGATCACAAACTGCCGAAGCACCCTCTGGTAAAAGACGGGTATCGTTCAATCGGCTGCATGCCTTGCACGGACAAGGTGCCTGAGGGTGGTGATTATCGTGATGGTCGCTGGAAGGGCAGCGACAAGGATGAGTGCGGGATCCACCTGCCCATCAATATGGATGGCGATGGCATCTGAGTGCTGAAAAAGCCGAGTAAATTCAGGCAACTAAAAGCTCGGATGAGACAAAGAGAAGGCTTGCTCATGAGCCGCCGATTTGTTACATGAGCGCCTTCCTACCTGTCATGTGATTTGCGGACGTGGCGGAATTGGTAGACGCGCAGCGTTGAGGTCGCTGTGGGGTAAAACCCGTGGAAGTTCGAGTCTTCTCGTCCGCACCATGACTGACAAAAAGCCGGGGTTCGCCTCGGCTTTTTTTGTGGATTTTGTCCTCTCTTTCAGGGCGTGCGGTAGCATCTGCCTCACGTTTCGCGCACACTTCCGCTGCGGATGAATCAAGCATGATTTGTCCGGCGGGCCATCCAATTCAGCTCTAATAGGACTTTGCTCCAGTGACAGACACAGCACAGCAATCCGGCCAGACAGAGGAGTGGGATACGCCGCTGACGCCTAAGTTTGTCGCGGAAATCGTGCGTGCGCTTGATCGAGGGGATGAAGAGGCTGTTCGTTCGCTTGTCATGCCGCTGAGAGCGGCTGACCAGGCTGAGCTTCTGGAGCTTGTCCGTTCCGATGAACTTCGAGCGCTGGTTCAAGCCCTTGGGTCAGACCTGGAACCGGACGTTCTGAGTGAACTGGAAGAAGCCGTCCGCGACGATGTCATTGAGCTTATGGCGCCGGAAGATATTGCCGCGGCGGTCCAGGAAATGGAGTCCGACGATGCCGTTTACGTCCTTGAGGACATGGACGAGGCGGAGCAGCGGGAAGTTCTGGAACAAATGCCCGCGCAGGACCGGGCGGCCATTGAACGCTCTCTGGAATACCCGGAAGACAGTGCCGGCCGCATCATGCAGCGGGACCTCGTTGCGGTGCCGCCGTTCTGGGATGTGGGCCAAACAATCGACTATATGCGTGAAGCGCAGGACCTGCCTGACGAGTTTTATGAGATTTTCGTTGTTGACCCTTCCTACCGGCCTATCGGGACAGTCCCGTTGTCGCGGGTTATGCGCACAAAAAGACCTGTCCCCATCGAAGACATTATGGAGGTCGAGCAAACCCTCATTCCGGCTGAGACCGATCAGGAAGATGTGGCGTTGCAGTTCGAGAAGTATGACCTGATCTCTGCGGCCGTCGTTGATGAAAACGAACGTCTGGTCGGTGTGGTCACGGTGGATGATGTGGTTGAAGTGATTGCCGATGAAGCGAGCGAAGATATTCGCCGCCTCGGCGGTATCGTGTCGGAGGAAAGTGTTTCCGATACGGTCGTTGAAACCACGCGGAATCGCTTCTCTTGGCTGTTCGTCAATCTGCTTACGGCTATCCTGGCTTCGGTCGTCATTGCGCTGTTTGAAGGCACGATCCAATCCATGGTGGCGCTGGCGGTGTTGATGCCAATTGTTGCCTCTATGGGCGGGAATGCGGGTACGCAGACGATGACGGTGGCGGTCCGCGCGCTTGCAACACGGGACCTGGTGCCGATCAATACGAGCCGGATTATCACTCGTGAAGTGCTTGTTGGATTTTTGAACGGTGTCTTGTTTGCGATCCTGATGGGGATTGTTGGGGCCTTTTGGTTTCAGGATGTGCTCCTGGGCGGCGTGCTTGCGGCAGCGATGGTGATCAACATGATCGTAGCAGGACTTGCAGGCATTCTCGTGCCGCTTGGGCTTGATCGGTTCGGGATCGACCCGGCGGTGGCCTCCAGTGTTTTCGTGACGACGGTGACGGATGTTGTCGGCTTCTTCGCCTTCCTTGGGCTTGCGGCGATGGTGTTGTTATAGGGGTGAGTTTCTCAAGAAAGGTACCTCATGCGTAGTGTGTTTCAGATATGGGTTTTTGTCTGCTTGTCTTGGCTTTTCGCAGGCGCCGTGTCCGCTGGTGAATGGCGGGAAGGGGAGCCGAGTGCAATAGGCCGCGCCTTCGCGGCTTCGGCACTCTTAGAAGAATATATCTACGTCGCAGGCGGCGCCGGGATCAGCAAGCCTGTATCCTCTGTCGATGCCTATGACACGATTGGCGATATCTGGCGCACACTTCCGGCGCTTCCCATTGGGCTTCAGCAGGCAGCCATGGCATCCCTCAATGGCCGGCTTTATCTCTCGGGCGGATACACGGCTGAGAGTCCGGGGCCAGACAATGCAGCGCTTTATGTCTTTGACCCGGCGGTTGGTGTTTGGGTCCGAGGGCCGGATATGCCGGGCCCGCGCGCCTGGCACGAAATGGTGGGGGTCAACGGTAAGCTCTACGTGATCGGTGGCGTTGGAACACGCGCTGAGCGCATTTATGTTTTTGATCCCCAGACTGAGGAGTGGAGTTCGCTGTCTGCCACACTTCCAGCGAGCAGGTCTGCTCTGGCTCTAGCCGTGTTAAACGGTGAGATTTTTGTTTTGGGTGGACGTGCGACAAATGGCGCACCCTTGGCACGTGTGGACATTCTGGACCCTGCTTCAGGTAAGTGGCGCCGTGGCCCGGCATTGCCGGAAGCGCGGGCCGGTATCGGGGCCGCAGTGCTTAACGGGCGCATCCATGTTGTTGGTGGAGAACAGGTTTCGCCGCCCCGCACATTCAGCGAGCATAATGTTCTGAATGCAGCCGGAACCGTTTGGGACCGCATAGAGCCCCTGGCGACACCTCGCCACGGGGCAGAAGTAGCGGTTGCAGGTGGGCGACTGTTCGCTATTGGCGGCGCGACCGGGCCTGGCGTATACACCGTATTCACTGTCTCCGATTTGGTGAGCATCTACCAGCCGTAAGGAAATACCCGTCCCATGATCCCGAACGATTATCCAACCCTCAACTTTGATCTTGGTGAAACCGTGGACATGATCCGCGATACGGTTCGTTCCTTTACCGCTGACAAAATTGCGCCCCGCGCCGCTGAAATCGACTCCAGCAATGAGTTCCCCAGAGATCTCTGGCCGGAGCTCGGAGAGTTGGGATTGTTGGGCCTCACCGTTGAAGAGGAAGACGGCGGGTCCGGCCTTGGCTATCTCGCCCATACGGTCGCGATGGAAGAGATTTCCCGCGGTTCGGCATCCGTGGGTCTCTCCTACGGCGCACACTCGAATCTCTGCGTGAACCAGATTCGCCGCTGGGCTACCCAGGAGCAGAAAGACCGCTATCTGGCGAAGCTCATTAGCGGGGAGCATGTGGGCTCGCTGGCCATGAGCGAACCAGGGGCAGGATCCGATGTGGTGTCCATGAAGCTCAAAGCCGAGAAAAAGGGTGATCGCTACATCCTCAATGGGAACAAGATGTGGATCACCAATGGGCCCGATGCGGACACGCTGGTGATCTATGCGAAGACCGATCCGGATGCAGGACCTAAGGGTATTACGGCATTTTTGGTTGAGCGTGGGTTTGCCGGTTTCTCGACCGCGCAGAAGCTCGACAAGCTGGGCATGCGCGGATCGAATACGTGTGAGCTGGTGTTCGAAGACTGTGAAGTGCCGGAAGAGAATATTATGGGTGGGCTCAACAATGGTGTACGCGTTCTGATGAGCGGTCTCGATTATGAGCGCACGGTTCTGTCCGGTGGGCCGCTGGGCATCATGCAGGCTGCGATGGATATCGTTCTGCCCTATGTGCATGAGCGCAAACAGTTCGACACGCCCATTGGCATGTTCCAGCTGATGCAGGGCAAGATCGCGGACATGTACACGACCATGAACGCGTGTCGCGCTTACGTGTATGCGGTTGCGAAAGCCTGCGACCGGGACGAGACGGCGCGGAAGGATGCCGCCGGTGCCATTCTCTATTCGGCGGAGAAGGCAACGTGGATGGCGCTTGAAGCCATTCAGGCGTTGGGCGGCAATGGCTACATCAATGAGTATGAGACAGGCCGGCTGCTCCGCGACGCCAAACTCTATGAGATTGGCGCCGGGACCAGTGAAATTCGCCGCATGTTGATTGGCCGCGAACTGTTCAACGAGACAGCGTGATCCTCACTTGCCGATCCGCGCCACCCGGAAAGCGAGGGGAGCGAGGACCGTCATATAAAGGGCGATGATGAGCGTTGAGACGTGCAGGCTGTATTCGCCAAGGCCCAGCGCTTCTCCCAGATCGCCAATGATGCCGAACAGGGTGAACAGTCCGAAGAGCCCAATCGCACCTGCAGCAGCAACACCCCACCACTCCGGATGGCGTTCGAAGTCGAAATGGTGCTGGTTGAGTTTGGCTCCTGCCCACCATCCGGCGAGGAAGACACCCAGCGCCAGCGCATAGCCAGGACCATCTTCATCGGGCCAGACAAAATAGAGGACCGGCTGTAACAAGAGAATGGTTGCCACCTGCCAGGCCGGGTGCAGTTCGTGCCAGCGGCGGAAGTGGCTGGAGATGAACCAGCCGAACAGGGCGAGATTGGTGAGACCCAGAACAATCCCTGCCAATACGTCTTCCACGTCATGTACGCCGAGATAGAGGCGGCTGAACGAGACCCCTGCGACGAGAATTGTCGCGGCGACCCAGGCCCATGTCTTTCGAATCTCCCAAGCGAGCCAGAACCACATGACGGTCGCTACCTGTGCGTGGCCGCTTGGGAGGCCGTAGCTGTCGCCGATGCCTCCATCCATGCGGAGGTCGGCTGCGGGGCGCGGGTCCTGCCAGAAGTCTTTCAGATAGGCGTTCAGGAGGCCCGAAAGGGCAATCAGGACGGCGAGCCGGGTGATCTTGTCCTTGTCCCAGAGCCAGTAGCCCAGGGAGAGGAAGATCATGAAAAAGGGCATATAACCCAGCCAGGTGAAGCCCTGAAAAATAGGCGTCAAAATCGGACCGCGAAGTGGTACAACCCAGCTAATGTCGTGGAGCAGGCTTTCCATATTTTCCCCTCTTGAAAGCGTGATGCGGTAAGTTACGGCAAAAGACAAAAGGCTGTAAGGGAGATGTCTAGTGAGTGATTTGGCAAAAGACCCGATCGTGATTGTTAGTGCGGCGAGGACGGCCCTCGGCGGGTTTCAGGGCGTGCTATCAGGTGTCTCCGGGCCTGAATTGGGTGCACGGGCGCTCTCAGGTGCTGTGGAGCGAGCCTCCCTCGGCGCTGAAGGTGTGGACGAGGTCTTTATGGGCTGCGTCCTGCCTGCGGGTGTGGGACAGGCGCCGGCCCGGCAGGCGGCGCTCCGCGGTGGGCTCGATGAGAGTGTACCAGCCACCACCATCAACAAGGTCTGCGGGTCAGGTATGAAAACGGTGATGCTTGCCGCCGACGCGCTTGCAATGGGGCGGGCCAAGGTCGCGGTAGCAGGCGGTATGGAGAGTATGAGCAATGCGCCTTACCTGCTTCCCAATGCGCGCGGCGGTATGCGGTTGGGGCACGGCGCTGCCAAGGACCACATGTTCCTGGATGGGCTTGAAGATGCCTATGAAGGCCGTTTGATGGGGACCTATGCTGAGGATACCGCCCAGCACTACCAGTTTTCGCGCGAAGCGCAGGACGAATATGCGCTGACCTCTCTCGCACGGTCGAAAGCGGCGACGGAGGATGGGACATTTGTTCCCGAGATCGTGCCCGTCACGATCAAAGGCCGGAAAGGGGAGACGGTGGTTGAGCAGGATGAGCAGCCTCTGACCGCCCAGCCGGACAAAATCCCCACGCTCAAGCCTGCTTTTGCACCAGACGGTTCGGTGACGGCGGCGAATTCGTCATCCATCTCAGACGGTGCGGCGGCGTTGGTCATGATGCGGCGCTCAGAAGCAGAGAAGCGGGGGCTCGCTCCTCTGGCTGTGATCAAGGGGCAGGCCGGGCATGCCCAGGCGCCGGCCTGGTTCACGACGGCGCCCGTTGGTGCCGTCGGCAAGCTGCTGGACCAAGTCGGGTGGAGCGCTGGTGATGTCGATCTCTTTGAGATCAACGAAGCTTTTGCGGTGGTTGCGATGGCCGCGATGCAGGAGCTGGATCTGGACCATGAACGGGTCAACATCTATGGCGGGGCCTGTGCGCTCGGGCATCCGATTGGGGCATCGGGGACGCGGATCATTGTGACCTTGCTCAATGCTATGGCTCAGAAGGATGTGACCAAAGGCGTGGCATCGCTTTGTATTGGCGGTGGTGAGGCGACGGCGATTGCTTTGGAGCGGGTCGTCAATTGAATCAAACGCTGAGATGTTCCTCTTAAGTGCTTGAGAAATAAGTGGAACAGCCGATGCTCCCTGTGACAAAAAGAGCTGTCTATGACAAAAGAGGCTTGGCTTTTAACGCAGGGTGACTATGCTCCGACGCAACAAATGCGTTGAAGTGGTACGCAAAAATAGAAGTTCGGGAGTTGGGGGCGGATGGCCGTTCTGAAGACTAAGATTTCAACACGGGATGAGCGGTTCAAAGAGAACCAGGCCGCGATGGCAGAGCTTGTCTCGGACCTCAACGCTCAACGCGAAAAGCACGCTGTAGGAGGAGACGAGCGCTCCCGGACCCGGCATGTATCGCGCGGCAAGAAACTGCCCCGGGACCGTGTCTATGGTGTGCTAGACCCCGGCACGCCGTTTCTTGAATTGTCGCCGATGGCCGCGCACGGGATGCATGGCGGCGAAATCCATGGCGCTGGCGTTATTACCGGGATCGGCCGCGTGGCAGGCCAGGAATGTGTGATTGTCTGCAATGATGCCACCATCAAGGGCGGGACGTATTATCCCGAGACGGTGAAGAAGCATTTGCGGGCACAGGAAGTCGCGCTGGAGAACAATCTGCCGTGCATTTACATGGTGGATTCCGGTGGCGCCAATCTGCCGAACCAGGCGGACATTTTCCCAGACAAGGCTCACTTCGGTCGCATCTTCTACAATCAGGCGAACATGTCCGCGAAGGGCATCCCGCAGCTCTCCATCGTTATGGGGTCGTGCACGGCGGGTGGTGCCTATGTGCCCGCCATGTCCGATGAAAACATCATCGTAAAAGAGCAGGGAACCATCTTTCTCGGCGGGCCGCCCTTGGTAAAGGCCGCGACGGGCGAGGTTGTGAGCGCTGAAGACCTGGGTGGAGCAGACGTTCATTCGCGCACCAGCGGTGTGACAGACCATTATGCGCTCAACGATGACCATGCGTTGGCACTGATGCGGCAGATTGCGGGCACGCTCAACCGGCGCAAGCAGGTCGACGTCAAGCTGCAGGATGCTCAGGAACCTCTCTATGACCAGGCAGAGCTTGATGGGATCGTGCCGTCTTCTCTCGCGGTCCAGTACGACGTTCGTGAGGTTATCGCGCGTCTCGTAGACGGTTCTGACTTTGATGAGTTCAAGCCGCTTTACGGGGAGACACTTGTCACCGGCTTTGCCCATATTCACGGCATGCCCGTTGGGATCGTTGCGAATAACGGCATTCTGTTTTCCGAATCTGCGCTGAAGGGGGCACACTTCATTGAGCTTTGCTGTCAGCGGAAAGTGCCGCTTCTGTTCTTGCAGAATATTGCGGGCTTCATGGTTGGCCGGGAGTATGAATCCGGCGGGATCGCGAAGGATGGGGCGAAGCTTGTGACGGCGGTCGCAACCGCTCAGGTGCCCAAGATCACGCTGGTGATCGGGGGATCATACGGAGCGGGCAATTACGGCATGTGTGGCCGGTCTTATTCACCGCGTTTCCTCTTCATGTGGCCCAATTCTCGTATCTCCGTGATGGGCGGTGAGCAGGCCTCCAGTGTGCTCGCAACCGTTAAGCGTGACGGGATGGAAGCCCGCGGGGAGACCTGGAGCGCAGAGGAAGAGGAAGCCTTTAAAGCCCCCATTCGGGCGCAATATGAAGATGAAGGTCATCCGTATTTCGCCACAGCGCGGCTTTGGGATGATGGGATCATCACGCCGCAGGAGACGCGCCGTGTTCTTGGCCTGTCTCTTTCTGCCACTCTTAACGCTCCCATACCGGACATGAAGTTCGGCGTCTTCAGGATGTGAGGTCCCAATGTTTTCTTCTGTCCTGATCGCCAATCGTGGCGAAATCGCCTGTCGTGTAATCCGCACCGCCAAAGCCATGGGGATGCGCACCATTGCTGTTTACTCCGATGCCGACGCGAATGCTGCTCATGTGGCGCTGGCGGATGAGGCACACCATATCGGCCCATCACCTGCCAATGAGAGCTACTTAAAAGCTGACGTCATTCTGGATGTTGCCAAGCGCAGCGGCGCTGACGCCATTCACCCGGGCTATGGTTTCCTGTCTGAGAATGCAGAGTTTGCCGAAGCGTGCGAGAAGGCCGGTGTGATCTTTATTGGCCCGACCGCTTCTGCCATCCGTGCCATGGGCCTGAAAGACGCCGCCAAGGCTTTGATGGAAAAGGCGAACGTGCCTGTCGTACCCGGCTATCATGGGGAAAACCAGGACCCTGACTTTCTTGCTGCCCAGGCGGAAGAAATCGGCTATCCGGTGCTCATCAAGGCCGTGGCAGGCGGCGGCGGCAAGGGTATGCGCCGTGTCGACGAGGCAGGGGAGTTTGCGAAGGCACTGGCGTCTGCTCAGCGCGAGTCGGCGAGCGCCTTTGGCGATGACCGGGTTCTGGTCGAAAAGTTTGTTGCGCGGCCGCGCCATATCGAGATCCAGGTCTTTGCGGACACCCATGGCAATGCGGTGCATCTGTTTGAGCGCGACTGTTCGCTGCAGCGGCGTCACCAGAAAGTCGTTGAAGAAGCGCCAGCTCCTGACATGCCGCTGGATATGCGCGAAGCGATGGGGGCAGCCGCCGTGGCGGCGGCAAAGGCCATCGACTATCGGGGCGCCGGTACGATTGAGTTTATCGCGGATGCCTCTCAAGGCCTTAAGGCTGACGGTTTCTATTTCATGGAAATGAACACGCGTCTTCAGGTTGAGCATCCGGTGACGGAGATGATTACCGGGCAGGACCTGGTTGAATGGCAACTTCGTGTGGCGGCGGGTGAAGAGCTCCCCGCAAGCCAGGATGATCTCTTCATTGACGGTCATGCGGTGGAAGTTCGCCTCTATGCGGAAGATCCGGCGAAGAAGTTCTTCCCGTCGACAGGCACGCTGCATCGTCTGCGTCTGCCCTCAGAAGAAGAGGGGGTGCGGGTCGATACGGGTGTGCGTGAAGGCGATACGGTCTCTATGTTCTACGATCCCATGATCGCGAAGCTCATCACCTGGGATGAGACGCGGGACGGCGCCCTTCGTCAGATGGCGCGCGCGCTTGAAACCACGGAGATCGCTGGTCTGCGAGCGAACACGGCGTTCCTTGCGGAGATTGTCCAGAACAAAGCGTTTATCTCCGGTGACATTGATACGGGCTTTATCGATGCGCACCTGGAAGCGCTGGTGCCTGCGGCGGGCCTTCCCGCACCGGAAATTATCGCGCTGGCAGCGCTCCATGAAGTGCTTCAGCGGGAGCAGACGCTTCAGGCGGCAGAGGATGCAGACTCGCCCTGGGCCGCGTCCGACAGTTGGACGCTGGGCGGTGGGCGAACGGAGTCTGTACCGCTTCAGTTTGGAGATGAGGCACTTGCGCTTTCCGCGAGACATGAGCGTGGTCACTGGCAGATCAATATGGATGGGGCATCGTTCGAGACTCAGGGCCATTTGCTGGACGGACGGCTAACGGCGCAGGTGAATGGGCGGCGCTTTGCCGTTGGCGTGATCGAACTCGCCAGTGGATTTGTTCTGATGCATCAAGGTGCATCCCACGAATTCACGCGGCCTGATCCGCTGGATGTCGATTTGCAGGAGCAGGCAGGCGGCAACCGCTTTACAGCACCGCTTCCAGGCAAAATCATTCAGGTGCTGGTGAAGCCGGGGGATAAAGTCCAGAAGGGCGCCCCGCTGGTTGTTCTTGAGGCCATGAAGATGGAGCAGACCATTCAGGCCCAGGGGGCTGGTACGGTCGAGACGGTCGCCGTGACCGAGGGCGATCAGGTGGAAGCCGGGGCGCTACTGGTAAGCTTCGAAGAGGCGGAAGAGTAGCCGCGCGTGACGGTTCACCTCATCAAGTTGTGTGTCGGTGTTGAAGACCCGGAGACCCTCCGGGATTATCAATCCATGCGTTTGGCTCAGAAGAAAAAGGCGGGGCAACCCGCTGAAGTCATGCATGTCACCCGTATGACGCCAAAACGCGCCGATGAACTCACGGATGGCGGGTCCCTCTATTGGGTGATGAAAGGTGTCATTCGGTGCCGCCAGAAGGTGCTGGAGATCAAACCGCTCGTCGATGATGAGGGCAAGAAGCATTGCGGGCTGGTGCTGGACCCGGAACTCATCCTGACCGAGCGTCTCGCCAAGCGACCGTTCCAGGGATGGCGCTATCTGGAGCCGGAGAGCGCGCCTAAGGATGCGCGCGCCGCCCAAGGTGAAGACGATATGCCTGCGGAGATGCGGGAAGAGCTCAGAGAGCTTGGGTTGCTGTAGAGGCAGATTCGCGAGACTTACGTCGCACACTATTGCCGTCATACCCGGACTTGTTCCGGGTATCCAGGGCAAGGTAACAAAGGCCGTGCCACAAGTCCCTGGATTGCCGGAATAAATCCAGCAATGACGTTTCTATACAATGATATTCTGAACCTCTGTATAATCAGAGTAAATGTTGTGAACAAATGCCTCGTGTAGGAGGTAGGAAGTTGGAAACAGAAACAAGCGCCATCGGATTGACGCTCGGGTTAGTCACGGTTGTTGCCAGTTATATTTTGTTCCACGCCTCGATGGTTGTTTATCGGAAGGATCGATCATCGGAGGGATTCTGGCGATACATCGTATCAAGGGATGTCGGGGACCAAACAGAAAGACTTCTAGATGTCAAAGGGTACACAATATTTAGTAAGTGGCGCCACAAGCTTCCTTGGATGTGCGGAGTGTTGGTTTTTGTGATCTCTCATTTTGTTCTGGATCTTTAAGATCATCGAAAACGAGAGTATCCTTTGTGCCGTGCTTTTCAAGCGCCGGCAAGCAGTCGCGGTTCAAGTTGAGTCGCTACGCGCCCTTAGCCTTTGAACCTCACCGCCATATTGTCCAGCAAACGGGGCTGGCCGATTTTGGCTGCGACAAGGATACGCGCATCCTCTGTCAGTGTTTCAACCGGCTGGAGGGTTTTGGTATCGCGGACGGTCAGATAGTCCACTTTGTCGAAACCTAGCTTCAAGAGCTTTGCTTCAGCCTCAGCCGTGAGCTTCTCAATGTTACCGCCCTTGCTGATCGCGTCCGCCGTGTCGCGCAATATGACATTGAGCTGACCGGCGGCTTTACGCTCGGTTTCCGTCAGATAGACATTGCGCGACGACATGGCGAGGCCGTCCGGTTCCCGCAAAATGGGCCCACCCAATATTTCAACAGGGATCCCCAAGTCATCCACCATGCGGCGAATGGTGAGAAGCTGCTGATAGTCTTTCTCTCCGAAGACGGCGCAGTCGGGGAGAGCGGCGAGCAGGAGTTTGCTCACTACCGTTGCTACACCGTCAAAGTGGGTGGGACGTGCCTCACCCTCCAGGGTGTTGGTCACGCCTTTGACGGAGACGGTGGTGCCGAAGCCCTCCGGATACATTTCAGCTCCATTGGGCGCGAAGATCAGGTCCGCACGGTTCGTCAGTTTCTCCGCGTCGGTGGTTTCCGTCCGCGGATAGGCGTCGAAATCTTCACCCGGCCCGAACTGGGTAGGGTTCACGAAGATGGAGACGATGATTTTTGTTGCGCCATTTGCTTTTGCCACATCAATGAGCGACAGGTGTCCCTCGTGGAGGGCCCCCATGGTGGGGACGAAACCGGTTTTCTCTCCAGCGGTGCGCCAGGTTGAAACCTGCGCGCGCATGTCTGTGATGGTCCGTGCTAGCGGCACGGCATATGTCTGGGTGTCGAGGGGCATGAGACTAACCGAGTGTGCCGTTAATGGCCTTGTCGTAGAGCGCTTCGTAAGCGCCGGTGGTCATGGAGACCGGGTTCCCGCCGGTGCAGGGGTCTTCGAGGGCCATCGGCGCCATCTGGCTGATGAGGTCAGATGTAACGCCTAAATCGTGAAGCGTACCCGGGATCTGGAGTTCTTCACGGAGGCGCAATATCCAGTCGATGAAACTGGATGCGCTGTTGCCGAGGTCCAGATAGCGCGCAGCCGCCGCAAGTTTCTCATCAATGGCTTTGAGATTGTGATGCAGCACATAAGGCATCACCACGGCATTGGTGAGACCATGATGGGTGCCTTTCAGGCTTGAGCAGGGGTGGCTCATGGCGTGCATGGCGCCAAGACCCTTCTGGAAGGCGACCGCGCCCATGGAGGACGCTGCCATCATGTAAGCGCGGGCGTCCACATTCTCGCCATTGGCGGTTGCCTCTGGCAGCCATTCTTTCACAAGGCGCATGGCCTCCAGACCGATGCCCTGGCCCATCGGGTGCCAGAAGGGGCTGCAATAAGCCTCAAGGGCGTGGGAGAGGGCGTCCATACCTGTTGCCGCGGTGATGGGGGCTGGCAATCCTGTTGTGAGGGCCGGGTCGGCAATGACCTCTACGGGCAGCATTTTGGGGTGGAAGATCACCTTCTTGGTATGGTCGCTCTCATCGGTGATGACGGCTGCGCGGCCCACCTCGGAGCCGGTGCCAGCTGTCGTAGGGACGGCGATGATAGGGGCGATGCTCGCGGCGTCCGCCCGGGTCCACCAGTCTTCCCGGTCTTCAAAATCCCAAATGGGGCGGGACTGACCGGACATGAAGGCAATGGCCTTGGCGGTATCCAGCGCAGACCCGCCGCCGAAGGCGATGACACCATCATGATTGCCGCGCTTATAGACCGCGACGCCTTCTTCCACATTGGCCGCAACCGGATTGGCCTGAAGGTTGGAGAAGAGAACGGTCGAAAGCCCGTTTTCTTCAAGCGCATTCAGCGCATCGGTCACGATGGGAAGGGCGCTCAAGCCGGGATCTGTCACGAGCAGCGGCGCGTGGATACCGGCACCGCGGCAAGCATTGGCGAGCTCAGAAATGCGTCCCGGGCCAAAGCGGATGGAGGTGGGGTAGCTCCAGTTGGCGATCAGGCTTTGATAGGTATCGATTTTTGGCTCGGGCATGGGCGTTATGTCTTCAATCGGAGGTGGTAGCTCTTCGGCCGTGTGAGGAATTCATACCCTACCGCAGAAAGTGTCGCGCCGCGCCCGCTGTCTTTCACTGCTGTCCAGGCGAGTGCGGGGTCCAGATAGTCGCACCGGTTCATAAACCAGGTTCCGGTTTCCACCTGATCGCCAATATGAACAGCTGCCTCTGCGTCCGACGTCCAGATGGAGGCGGTCAGCCCATAGGGACTGTCATTCATAAGGCGGATTGCGTCTTCGTCGCCGGACACCTTCATAATGCCGACAGCGGGTCCGAAGGTCTCATCCTTCATGAGGCTCATGGAATGGTCCACGTCGATGACGACCTGGGGTCCGAGATAGGGCGTTCCGTCTTTTGACTCAGGGAAATGGTTTTCCGGGATGAGGGATTTGGCACCGGCTCGCACCGCATCAGCGACCTGACCACGAACGAAGCTTGCGGCACTTGTGCGCACCATGGGGCCGATGGTGGTGTCGGCGTTCAGCGAACTGCCCAGCTTGTATGCCTTAGCGGTTTCGACGAATTGTTCGACAAAGGCATCATAGATGCTTGCGTCCACGTAGATGCGCTCTTTCCCGCAACAGGACTGTCCGGAATTGAAGAAGGCGCCGTCGACAATGTTTTCGACAGCAAAGGCAACGTCTGCGTCTGCCCGTACATAGGCCGGGTCTTTGCCGCCAAGTTCCAGACCGGTATTGATGAAGCGGTTGACGGCCGCACGCTGGATGGCGTGCCCGCCGGCCACGGACCCCGTAAAATTGACGTACGCACA
Organism: Parvibaculaceae bacterium; assembly: GCA_965248405.1. Lineage (GTDB taxonomy): Bacteria > Pseudomonadota > Alphaproteobacteria > Parvibaculales > Parvibaculaceae > Mf105b01. Next base: position 1,771,959 of record OZ252104.1, on the reverse strand, counting down.
AGCCGGGTGCTGGATCGCTTTCTCGGTCAGGTCATGGCCCATGTGAAGGACCTGAAACAGACCGTCGGGTGCCCCGGCTTTGTCCATGGCTTCGGCCATGCGCTCGGCGCACAAAGGTGTCTGGCCTGAATGTTTCAACACAACCGTATTGCCGGCCATGAGGGCGGGCACAACAGAGTTGACCGCGATCATGTAGGGAAAGTTCCAGGCAGCAATCGCAAAGACAACGCCCAGCGGCTCGCGCTTGATATAGCGGTCAAATCCGTCAATCGGGTCGGGGCGGACATGCTCCAGACATTCGGGCGCGATTTTGATCATGTGCCGGGCACGGTCGGCAAACCCACCGACTTCATTTCCCCCATAGGCGATGGGGCGGCCCATCTGCCAGGCCAGTTCCGGCACGATCTCGTCCTTCATGGCGACGAACGCATCGACAAACTTGGTCATCAGCGCCGCGCGCTCCGGGATGGGCACGCGTTTCCAGGCTGCCTGCGCTTCGCGTGCGCGCTCAAAGGCGGCAGACACTTCCGCTTCGGTAGCGAAGGGCCGTTCGACATAGACAGACCCGTCAATGGGGGTAATGAGTTTCAGGGTGTCGCTCATCCGCGTTCAAAACCTCTTGTTAGTTCCCAGTCGGTGACGGCGCGGTCATATTCCGCCTGTTCCCAGCGTCCCGTATGAAGATAGTGGTCAATCACCTCGTCTCCGAAGGCGGCGCGCATGGTCTCTGATTTGTCCAACAGGTCAAGGGCTTCGCGCAGTGACTTTGGCAGGGAACGGATGTCCTCGGTGGCGTAGGCATCGCCGCGGAACTCAGGTTCCAGCTCCATGTCGTTCTCAATGCCGTGGAGGCCGGCCCCGATGATGCCTGCAAAGGCAAGGTAAGGATTAAGGTCTGCGCCGCCGATACGGCATTCCACGCGTGTGGCATTGCCGTGGCCCACAACCCTGTATCCGGCTGTCCTGTTGTCCATACTCCAAACCGCTGTCGTTGGCGCGAAAGACTGATCCGCAAACCGTTTGTAGGAGTTTATGCTGGGCGCGAGGAAATAGCTCATCTCTCTGCTGGCTGAAATCTGGCCTGCGATGAATTTCTTAAACAGGGGCGACATGCCATGGGCATCGGACTTGTCGTGGAAGGCGGAGCCTTTGCCTGTCTTGTCCCAGAGAGAACAATGGATGTGGCAGGAGTTGCCTGCCAGGTCCTGGCGCCATTTCGCCATAAAGGTCACGGACTTGCCATGCAGGTGGGCGATTTCCTTGATGCCGTTTTTCAGGATCACATGCCGGTCGGCCATGTCGAGCGCTTCAGCGTAGCGCACATTGATTTCTTCCTGGCCCGGGCCCCATTCGCCCTTTGAGTTTTCAACCGGAATGCCGGCAGCGTCCAATCCATTGCGAATGGCGCGCATGATCCCTTCTTCCTTCGAGGTCTGGAAGATGTGGTAGTCCTCAATGTACCAACTGGCGGTTTTGAGGTCGTGGTAGCGTTTTTCGTGGGCAGACTCGAAGGGCTCGTCGAACAGGAAAAACTCAAGCTCCGAGGCCATGTAGGCCATCATGTCTTTTTCAGCGAGACGCTTGAGTTGTTTCTTCAGAATGGCGCGGGGCGCAACGGGAATATCTTCTCCATGATGATCGAGCGTGTCACAGATGACGAGCGCTGTCGCTGGGAGCCAGGGAATACGCCGGAGTGTTGACAGGTCGGGCTTCAGGGTGAAGTCGCCATAACCTTTTTCCCAACTGGCCGCCTTATAGCCAGGCACCGGTTCCATATCCATGTCGACGGTCAGCAGATAGTTGCAGGCGTGTGTCTCCTCAACCACGCTGTCCAGGAAGAAAGCGCCGGTTACACGTTTCCCGACCAGGCGCCCCTGCATATCCGGCATGCAGACGATGACCGTGTCGATTTCGCCGCTTGAGACGAGGTTTGAAAGCTGATCAAGGTCTAGTTTGCCGGTCATGAGATCTCTTTCTAGTTCTTAGGGTGCTGGCTGCCCGGGATGCGGATTGCAACATCCAGCATAGAAGGGCCCGCCCTCAATATCGATACGAATTGAGTATCGGTAGGTGAGGTCAGACATGCCATCGGAACATTGATTGGTTTCTTCCAGAAGCGCAAACACCGGGGAGTGGGCTGGCCCTACAGTCCCCTTGAATGACCAGATGATGGGGACACCTTGGGCGGATCTGGCTCTTTGGAACATTATGATCGATTTTCCCTCCGCCAGAGAGTCGAATTCGCCACGCACATCATCGAGTTGGAGCGCCCAAAACGGTTCTGTTCCGCTGCAGCTCAGGGGTTCTCTGAACAGGGCTGCGGAGCTCCGTGCAGGAATGAGGTACCTGCCATTCACCCAACCCGTGCCGCCGTCAAAGTGGACCTCAAGCCAGGTCGCCTGGGCGATCCTTTGTGAAGCGCCTGTCGCCGCAACGGCTTTCGCGTTAAAGGCAAGGCTTCCAATTTTCTGGGCCGATGGTGAGGGGGCCGCACGTACATTCAATTGATCATTCGGTGCGACATTGGTGACGTCATAGGTTTGCTCTGCCTGCGCTGGTCCGACGTTGGCTACAAACAGACAGATGATGCTCAACATCACAAACAGAAGTGTTGAGAGCTGATATTTGGGGGCGGGGCGGATCAGGAGGGGCGACCTTATGTGGTGTCTTTTGGGGCGTTTCCAGTGTAGCGGTGATCGGGCGGCGGGAATAGACAGAATAAAGCAGATTGGGCTTTTGAACGCTGGTTGACTTGGTGGGGAGGCAGGCGGACACTCCGCAAATTCAGCTCCCTGAGTCGTTCCTCCAACGGGCGAACGGCCTATTTGATGACGACCCTGATGCTCGCCAAAAAACACACCATTGTCCTTGGAAATGAAAAGGGTGGCTCCGGCAAGACCACCTCCGCGATGCATGTGATCGCGTCCCTTCTTTCTGAAGGGCTGCGTGTGGGGTCGATTGATCTAGACAGCCGGCAACGGTCACTCTCGCGCTACGTCGAGAACCGGCGGAATTGGAGTGAAGCGAACGACGTTCCGCTCGCAGTTCCGTTTCATCATGTGGTTGACCGCTCAAATGCGGACACAGTGACGGAACAACAGCGCGAAGAACGTGAAGCGTTTGAAGCTGTCTATGCAGAGCTCACAGCTACCTGTGATGTGATCGTGATTGATAGTCCCGGGAGCGATACGTTTCTTTCCCGCCTGGGTCATGCGGTGGCGGATACGATCATCACGCCGATGAACGACAGTTTTGTGGATTTCGACCTTCTGGCGCAGGTGAATCCGGATACGTATGAAGTGAAACGCCCCAGCCTCTATGCTGAGATGGTATGGGATGCGCGTAAGCGCCGGGCAATCGCTGATGGTGGCACGATCGATTGGGTTGTAATGCGAAACCGTTTGTCATCGCTGGATGCCAAGAACAAGCGACGGGTAGAGGCGGGGCTGGACGCACTGAGTGAGCGCATTGGTTTTCGCATCGCACCCGGGTTCGGCGAGCGCGTGATCTTTCGGGAAATGTTTCCCTCCGGCCTGACCCTTTTGGACCTTCGGGAGAAGGGAACCGGCGGGCTTTCCATGTCCCACGTGGCCGCTCGAGCAGAAGTGCGTCAGTTGATTGCGACGCTGGACCTGCCGGATCTTCATCCCGAACAGAGGCAGCAGGCTCAGGCCTGACATCCACACTGATGCGCTTCGGGGCTTGGCCCGCGGCACTTTGTGCCCCATTTAAAGTAGAGTTCCACTGCGTTTCTGCTCAAAATGGGAGTTGATGGCAAAAGACCGACATAAACTACCTTCCAAGGAGACAAGCACCAGCGTCGACGGTTTCCTGGCGAAGGTAAAGGCAGCACCGCTGCCGACAGCGGCTGGCGACAGGGGTCGGTTGATCTTTGCCATGGACGCGACCATGAGCCGTGAGCCCAGTTGGGACCGGGCGATTGCACTTCAAAGTGAAATGTTCAAGGCCGCGGCCGATCAGGGCGGACTTGATGTACAACTTGTCTGGTTTCGCGGCTTCGGAGAGTTTTCCGCCAGTAAATGGGCGTCAGACGCAAAGGCGCTGGGGCAGGCGATGACGCGGGTCAGGTGCCGCGGTGGACACACGCAGATCGGACGGGTCCTCTCTCACGCACTGCGGGAGACCAAGAGCACAAAAGTCAATGCGCTGGTTTATGTGGGCGACTGTGTTGAGGAAAGCGTGGACGATCTCGCTGCCACGGCGGGTCAGCTCGGGATGCTTGGTCTTCCGGCGTTTCTTTTTCAGGACGGAGGCGATGCCGCGTCGGCGCGGACCTTTCAGGAGATTGCACGCCTGACAGGGGGTGCCTATTGCCATCTGGATGCGGGCTCAGCAGCGCGTTTGAAAGAACTGCTCCGTGCCGTTGCGGTCTATGCGTCAGGGGGACACAAGGCGCTTCAACAGATCGGGTCCCGCCAGAACCGCGATGTGCAGCAGTTGATTTCACAGGTCAAAAGATGAGTACTTTTCTTCTTGTTGTTGCGCTCCTCCTGGGCCTGGTCGTCGCCCTGCAACTGGCGGCGCGTGCAGATCCAAAAGCACTCGCCAAGATCATTCGATATGTCGGGATCGGGGTCTCCGGTCTTCTGGGCCTGGTGCTCATGTTTACCGGGCGTTTCGGGTTTGCCATTCCGGTCTTCATGTTCTGTTTCTGGCTGATGGGACGTCGTCTGCCCATACCGGGAATGGGCGGCATTGGTGGCGGGTTTCCCGGTGGTTTTGGGAGCGGGTCAAAAACACCCGGGCAGGCTTCTGACATTGAGACCGCCTTTCTATCCATGTCACTGGACCATGATAGTGGTGAGATGGAAGGGAAGGTGCTGCAAGGCCGCTTTGTTGGCACGCGCCTGAGTGACCTCAATCTGTCGGATCTGTATCAGCTGCTTGAAGAAGTGTCAGTTGATGCTGACAGCGCGCGTCTTCTGGAAGCCTATTTGGACCGTCAGTTTGGACCAGACTGGCGACAGGATGCCGGTTCTAAGGGGAGGCAGGACACAAGCTCATTCGGTGCAATGACGCGCGAAGAAGCTTACGACGTGCTTGGTCTTCGCCCGGGTGCGACCGCCGACGCCATTCGAAAAGCGCACAAAGAACTTATGCTCAAACTGCACCCGGACCATGGCGGTTCGACGATCTTGGCGGCGCGAGTGAATGCCGCGAAAGACTTGCTTCTCGGAGATTAAGCTTTAGCCCTCGATGCTGGCGGAACGGCCCCAGCCATGTGGCGGGATGGCGATGCAGCTGATGGCCGCGCGCGAGAGCTCGCGGCAGGCCTTGCGCGCGTTGGTTTCATTCAGTCCGCCAAACCGTGATCTGTAGAGCGTCTGAGCGGACGAGGACACCGGCATTGTGATGGGAACTGCGTTGGACAGGAGAACCGGAGCAGCGGTTACAGCTTGCCGAATCCGTGCAACGGCTTCCGAAGGTTCAGCATAGGCGCCAACCTGGATGACCCAACTCGTCGGGTTGAAAGCGTCACTTTCAGCTTCCAGTGATGTTGCCTGAAGTGTTGTCGTATCAACCAAAGCAAGGTCTTCCGGACCGGAGAAAGCGATATCGAGACTGGTGTCACCCTGTGGAGGCGGTGCCGGGAGAGGTGTCGTAACAGCAGAGGCCAGAACGTATCTGGTGGTACGTGTGCCTGGGCGTGTGCGCGGGGTTGGCGTTGAGGCAAGCCGTGTGCGCGGATTGTTCATCGCGACAGCGCTCCCCCATGCTCTGTCGAGAATGGCGACCATGTGGTCGTCCCGCGAACGGGCAGTGCGGCCGCCGAGGACGACCCCGATCAAGTATTTTCCCTGGCGTTCCACGGTGGCTGTGAGGTTGAAGCCGGAAGCGCGGGTGTAGCCGGTTTTCAGTCCCGTTGTGCCCGCGTAGCGACCGACCAGCCTGTTGTGATTGGTGTAGCGGCGGCCATTGAACCTGAACTCGGTCACAGAGAAAAAGCTGTAATAGTCAGGAAAGTCGCGTTGAACCCGCTGTGCAAGTGTAGCCATGTCACGTGCCGTCGTTAGCTGCCGGTTGTTGGGGAGGCCCGACGCGTTCATGAAGCGGGTGCGGCGCATGCCGAGTGATCTGGCGCGGGTTGTCATGCGCTGGGCGAAGCGATACTCGCTGCCTGATATGTGTTCAGCGACAACAACCGCGACGTCGTTGGCTGACTTTGTAACAAGGGCGCGGATTGCATTGTCGACAGTGATGGTCGTTCCAGCACGGACACCGATTTTGGATGGCGGTTGGCCAGCTGCCCGGGGTGATACCCGCATGCGGGTGTTCAGGTTGATGCGACCTGCTTCCAATTCTTCAAACAACACGTAGAGCGTCATTACTTTTGTCAGGGAGGCAGGGTAGCGGGGTCTGTCCGCGCTTCGCGAATAGACAATACGTCCCGTATGGCCGTCGATCACGACAGCGGCATATTTGTTGTTGGCGTGCGCAGGTGTTGAAAATTGGAACGAGAGCCCAATGATGGCCGCGGTGAGGAGTGTCCAAATGTACCTGGAAGACGCCATGGCGTGGCACGAATCAGCGGTTTGGGCCTTCGCTACCGTTTGGGTCATTTTCAAAGTCACCAGCCCCTTCCGGCGTTATTGAAGCGACAAAAGCGCTAGAGCTGACAAAGCAACACCCAGTCCAAACTCCACCGGGTCTCCTAGAAAAGCCAACTCCGCATAAACCCGCGCTGTTTCGATCGCTTCCGGCAGGATCAACATCAACATGATCAAACTCCACGTACCGGGAGCGGGGTCCCAGGAACGTGTCCCTTGTTCGCCTTAATGCGCAAAAAAGCGCAGAAACTCAGGCATTTTTACAAGCGTCTAACTTACGCCGCAGCCGTTACCGTAAGGTTAATGGGGTGAAAAACCTGTGGGTAAGATCGACTGGAGCTACGCGTTGAGACTGCCAACCGGTCAGGTCATGCAGGGTTAATCCCGTTGATGAAGGAAACTGCGAAATTTGCCAGCCGGGGTCCCTTACAAATCGGCCGACATGGATTATCTTACGGATCAAAGAATCCCGGCTGCTGACCGGCTGATTTCGCGTGTCTTGACCAGCGTAATTCCGGCAGATCGAGCCCACTAGAGAGTTTTTGAGCCCTACATGGCTGACAATGACCGCGACGACGATTTTGATGGGGGAAATGGGTCCGACACCGGAGTCATTACCCGCACCAAGCCGAAGACCAAAAAACCTTCGCTTTACAAGGTTTTGATCCTGAATGATGACTACACGCCGATGGAATTCGTTGTGCATGTCATTCAGCGGTTCTTCAACAAGGGCATGGAAGAAGCAACGACGATCATGCTTCATGTCCATCAGAATGGTGTGGGTATCTGCGGTGTTTATACCTATGAGGTCGCTGAGACCAAGGTCACCCAGGTCGTTGATTTTGCCCGCCAGAATCAGCATCCGCTTCAATGCACCATGGAGCGGGACTGAGTTTCCCTTCAGCCTCAAATAGGCCCCATCTTCCGCAGAAAATCTACGTGGACAGGGGCTTGAATGCGGCTAAGCTAATCTCCAGACTCTTATGGTTCCGAGATTCTTAACGGAAACGTAGATTCTGAAGAGGGCGGGGAAGAGTTTGATTGGGGCAGCCGGTCCTAGTCACAGCCAACAGAAAGGGACGACGTGCCATCACTGTCTCGTAGTTTGGAAGAAGGCCTTCATCGAGCGTTGGCGCTCGCAAACGAGCGCAACCACGAATATGCGACGCTTGAGCATTTGTTGCTCTCGCTGCTTGATGATCAGGACTCAGCCGCCGTTATGCGTGCGTGCAATGTGGACCTTGATGCCCTTCGCCAACAGTTACTTCACTATATCGATAATGAGCTCTCCAGCCTGATTGTGGACGGGGAGGAAGAAGCAAAGCCGACCGCAGGCTTCCAGCGTGTAATCCAGCGTGCCGTCATTCATGTCCAGTCTTCGGGGCGTGAAGAGGTGACAGGAGCCAATGTGCTCGTCGCAATGTTTGCGGAACGCGAGAGTCATGCTGCCTACTTCCTGCAGGAACAGGAAATGACGCGCTATGACGCCGTCAATTATATCTCCCATGGGATCGCCAAGCGGAGCGACATGAGCGAAGCCCGTTCACCTCGCGGTGCCGGTGAAGATGATGAGACGCAACCTTCGTCAGAGGAAGGGAGTGCTTCGAAAAGTACGACGGAAGCGCTTGACGCTTATTGCGTCAATCTCAACGAGAAAGCGAAGGGGGGTAAGATTGATCCGCTGATCGGCCGCGATAAGGAAGTTGAGCGGACGATTCAAATCCTTTGCCGCAGGTCCAAGAACAATCCTTTGTTCGTCGGTGATCCAGGCGTTGGGAAGACGGCAATCGCGGAAGGCCTTGCCCGAAAAATTGTCCAGGGCGAAGTGCCCAAAGTGCTCGAAGATGCCACAATCTTTGCGCTCGACATGGGCACATTGCTCGCGGGCACGCGGTATCGCGGCGACTTTGAAGAACGCATCAAGCAGGTGATCAAAGAGCTGGAAGAGTATCCGGGTGCCATCATGTTTATTGATGAGATTCACACGGTGATCGGAGCCGGCGCGACAAGCGGCGGAGCGATGGATGCCTCCAACCTGCTGAAGCCGGCTTTGGCCAGCGGCACACTGCGGTGTATGGGGTCAACCACCTATAAGGAATATCGTCAGCACTTTGAGAAGGACAGGGCGCTGGTTCGCCGCTTCCAGAAGATTGACGTCACCGAGCCGTCGATCCCGGATGCGGTGAAGATCCTGAAAGGGTTGAAACCTTATTTCGAAGAGTTCCACTCTCTGCGCTACACGAATGACGCCATCAAGTCGGCGGTCGATCTGTCAGCGAAATACATGCATGACCGTAAACTGCCGGACAAAGCGATTGATGTGATCGATGAAGCCGGTGCACGGCAGATGCTGAAGCCGGAGACACGCCGGAAGAAAACGGTCGGTGTTAAGGAGATCGAGGAAGTCGTTGCCACGATGGCGCGCATTCCGCCGAAGTCGGTCTCCAAAACCGACACTGAGAAGCTCAAGGATCTTGATGTTGAGTTGAAGCGGGTTGTCTATGGGCAGGATCTGGCGATTGAAGCGCTTGCGTCCTCCATCAAGCTCGCGCGGGCAGGGCTCCGTGAGCCAGAGAAGCCCATTGGCTCCTATCTCTTCTCTGGACCAACAGGTGTGGGCAAGACAGAGGTCGCGCGGCAGCTTGCAGACATTATGGGTGTCGAGATGCTGCGTTTCGATATGTCTGAATATATGGAACGCCACACGGTCTCCCGTCTTATCGGCGCGCCTCCGGGCTATGTCGGCTTTGATCAGGGCGGGTTGCTCACAGATGGTGTGGACCAGCATCCGCATTGCGTGCTCCTGCTTGATGAGATTGAGAAGGCGCATCCGGATCTCTTCAACATTCTGTTGCAGATCATGGATCACGGGAAACTCACGGATCACAACGGGAAGAAGATCGACTTCCGCAATGTGGTCCTGATCATGACCACGAATGCAGGTGCGTCTGACATGGCGCGGGCGCCAATCGGGTTTGGCCGGACCAAGCGGGAAGGCGAAGATGAAGACGCGATCAAGAAGCTCTTCACGCCTGAATTCCGTAACCGGCTGGATGCGACCATTCCGTTCCAGAACCTGCCTGAGGATGTGATCGCTCGCGTCGTTGAGAAGTTCGTGCTTCAGCTTGAGGTTCAGCTTGCCGACCGCAATGTGACGATTGAACTGACCGAAGAAGCCAATCGTTGGATTGCAGAACGGGGCTATGATGAGCAATTGGGTGCGCGGCCGTTGGCGCGCGTTATCCAGGAAAACATCAAGAAACCGTTGGCGGATGAAGTTCTGTTTGGCCAATTGACCAAAGGTGGCATTGTCCGGGTGACTGTGGACGCCGAGAAGGATGAGCTTGCGTTTGAGTTTGAGGCCACTCCGCCGAGAGCCCGGAAGCCAAGGACCGATAAGGGCGATGGCAAAGGGCCGGACAAGCCTGACGATGGTGGATCCGGTGGGGACGGCGGATCCGTGCCGAAAGTGCCACTGCTGGTCGACTAGTCAGACGGTTACAAAAACATAACAGCCGATCCCTTGAGAGGGGTCGGCTTTTTCTTTAGGGGATGACCATGTCACACAAGACGGCGATCGAAGGGGCGCAAGCCTGTCTGGATGCGTTCATGACAGCCTTTAATGCGCGGGATCTTCCCGCCTGGGAAAAGACCTTTAACTTCCCGAGCATCCGTCTTGCTTCAAACACGATGGCCATCATCGATGGGCCGGGCTGGCACAAGCCAGACATGTTTGACAACAGTCTTGGTGATGGCTGGCATCATTCTGGCTGGGACCGTCGGGAGGTCATTCACGCGGGCGATGACAAGGTTCACTTTGATACGCGCTTCACACGTTACCGCGAGGACGGCAGCGTGATCGGTCATTTCGATTCAATCTATGTGGTGACGCTGGAAGATGGGCACTGGGGCATCAAGTGCCGTTCAAGCTACGCACCTTAACATCTCAAGTCGGAGTTTAGCGCGGGGGCTGAACGAAAGGCTGTTCTATCGTTTTATTTGCATTTCGAATGGCAATTCGTAACGTGTGCGCCGCTTGAGTTGAATAATAAGAAAAGATGAGTTGCGTATGTCGAGTGATGCACCGACGCCTCCGATTGAGGATGGGGCTAAAAAGGAGACCCTTGAGCCACAGCCGGCTCAGGGCGCCGGTGAACAGCAGCAACAGGTGATCTATTCGATGTCGCCGGGTTTTGTCCCCTTTCTGGCCACCCAGAATATCTCGGTCGCCTTTTCATCCTACCAATCAGGCAAATTCTATCTCCTGGGCCGCAATCCCAAAGGCGGGTTGATGGTCAATGAGCATTTCTTCCAGAAGGCGATGGGGATCTGTGTAGACGGCAATGCCATTTACCTCGCGACTCTTCATCAGATTTTGCATATGGAGAATGCGCTCTCACCGGGCTTTGAGGTCAACAATACGTTCGATGCCTGCTATGTGCCGCGCACCGCGCATGTAACGGGTGTGTTGGATGCGCATGACGTTGGGTTAACGTCGGATGGGGACGTTATCTTCGTCAACACGCGCTACAATTGCCTTAGCAAGCTGTCACCGGTTCACAGTTTTACGCCCGTTTGGAAACCGGATTTTGTCTCTCGGATTGTCGATGAAGACCGGTGTCATCTGAATGGCCTTGCTATGCGTGATGGGAAGCCTGCCTATGTCACGGCGGTGAGCCGGTCCGACACGATTGACGGCTGGCGGGACCGCCGCGCTGACGGCGGTATCCTGATTGATGTTGAGACTCAGGAGATTGTCTGTACCGGGCTTTCCATGCCTCACTCACCGCGCATTTATCAGGACCGGGTTTGGCTCTTAAACTCTGGCACCGGTGAGCTTGGTTGGGTTGAGCCCGGCAAGGACGGTGCTGCTGGACAGTTTCACGCCTTAGCATTCTGTCCCGGTTTTCTGCGCGGGCTCGCCTTCCATGGGAAGTATGCATTGGTGGGGCTCTCAAAACCGCGTTATGCGCGCTTTGAAGGTCTGGCGCTTGATGACCGTTTGAAAGAGACCGACTCCGAACCCTGGTGCGGTATTCAAGTCATCGATCTCGATACGGGAACATGTGTGCAGTGGTTTCGCATCGATGGGGCGGTATCCGAGCTTTATGACATCGGAATTATTCCGAATGTTGCCTGTGGCATGTCCATGGGGTTTGCGACTGACGAAATCCTTAGCTTCATCACCCATGATGATTTGCCGTAGGGGCACTTGCGGGTTGATGACCTTCACATTTTTTTAACGGTACGCGGCTGCAAAGACGCAGTCTGCAACCTAGTCCCTATTTGTTTTTCGGCTCATCCTTCGGTTTATTTTTATGCCGTCTAAATCGCTCTAGACAGATGTTCCAATGACATAAATGTAAGTGCGATTCCAGAGGTGTGCGGCGTCATGGCGATTGATCGTGTTAGCGAACGTGTAGAGGCATCAGGCAACTCAAAGAAGTTAGCAATGTCTGGGGTGAGGTCCATCCGCGGACGCGTGATGATGACGACGGCGCTGACGGTGCCAGCGCTCTTTGGGTATGGCACAAGGCAGGCCTATGCCGCGTGCGTGAATTCCGGGGGGAGCACCTATCTCTGCTCCGGCAACGAGACGACGGGGCAAACGATCAATACGAACAATGCTGATGTGACGATGGGAGCAGGCGCAACCGTGGATACGACCGGTGGCGTAGGTGACGCGATCGCCATCTCCGGCAACGGCAATCTCCGCTTCACCAATAATGATGGGGGAGCGATTTCTGGTGCCAATCGTGGGCTCAGAGTGCAGACGGGGGGCGCCGTTGGAGGCGGCACACTGGAGATTGACACCACCCAAGCCATCTCAGGAGGCAGTTCCGATGGCATTTTCGCGAGCAACGCCAGTACCGGCCACTTGACGATCAATGCGGCGACCGTCACGAGCACAAACAATGAGGCCATAAGGGCCAATATCAACAATTCTCTCAGCAATGGGGTGCTGAGCATCACCGCCTCAGGCGCGGTCAGCGGTTATGCCGGGATTTACGGTGTTCAGGGCGGACGGGGCGCGCTGACAATCGATGCGGCGTCGGTTACCGGGACTGGTGGTGTCGGTATCCATGGTGTTATCAGCAATGGCTCCAGTTCGGCTGACTTGAGCATCACGGCGACAGGCGCGGTGAGTGGCACACAAGGCATCCGGGCCCGCCAGTTGGATGACGGCGGGCTGACGATCAATGCCGCCTCTGTCACCGGGACGAGCAACACCGGCATATACGCTTTATCAAACAACACGTCTGGTTCAGGTGCGGTGAGCGTTACGGCTATGGGGACAGTTAGCGGCGCTGAGCACGGGATTGAGGCGACTCAGAAAGGTAGTGGCGGTCTGACGATCAATGCGGCGTCGGTGACTAGTACCGCCGCCAACCGTGATGGTATCCGCGCGAATATGATTAATACGGCCGCGACGGGTGATCTCAGTGTTACTGCGACCGGCCACGTCCGTGGCGGTTTCAATGGTGTTTACGCTCGCAACAACGGTACCGGGAAGATGTCCGTGAATGTGGCGTCAGTCGAAGCCACCGCAGCCTTTAGTGATGGTATCTGGGGGGTGGTGACGAATGCAGGTGCTGGGGATGTGAGCATAACGGCCAGCGGCACTGTTAGCGGTGGGCGGCACGGTATTGGTATTACGCAACCTGGAACGGGCTCCCTCACAATCAATGCGGCCTCTACGAATGGTGGCACTGGGAGCGGTATCCAGGCCGAAATCAGCAATGTCAATTCGATGGCTCCGCTAAGCGTTACGTCCACGGGCACATCGAGTGGCGGCGACTGGGGTATCAATGCTCAGCACCGTGGCCTGGGCGCGTTGACGATCGATGCCGCCTCCGCAACCGCTGGATCAAGCCAGGGTGTGCTGGGAATTGTCCATAACGCGAACAGCATGGCAGCTCTCAACATCGCGACCAGTGGTATGAGCAAAGGCGCAATTATGGGCGTTACCGCGTCGCATTATGGTCTTGGCACGGTGACGGTCAACGCGGCATCGGCCAATGGCGTCTCGGGAGACGGTCTCAATGTTGGGGTTCAAAACGCCGCCAGCTCTGCCGACATGAGCATCAATGCCACCGGCGCCATCAGCGGTGGCCGGTTCGGCATCCTGGCTATCCAAAACGGGTCCGGCGCGGCTGATATCAATATTGCCGCTGGCGCATCGGTGACTGGTGGATTCGGTGCGATCTCCACCAATTCTGGCACGCAACTGGGCACTGATACGGTGACCAATGCGGGGACCATTAATGGATATATCGACCTTGCTGATGGTACGAATGTGGTGAACAACCTGGCTGGCGGCGTGATAACTGGCGATCTGCTGGCAGGGGCCGGGAATGACACATTCTCGAACGATGGCACGTTTACCGGCACGGCTAGTCTGGGTGGCGGTACGAATGTGGTAAGCAATACGTCCCATACGACGTTTAATGGTTCTCTTATCACCGGGGCCGGGGATGACACGGTCACAAATACAGGTACCTGGAACGGAATTGTTAATCTGGGGGGCGGCACGAACGCGTTTAACAACAATGCAGGCGGTATCTTTGCCGGATCGACGGTCTCTGTCGGGGTGGGTAATGTCTTTACCAATGCCGGGACTGTGTCGCCGGGCGGCGCGGGTGCGATTGGGACGACGGTGCTCACCGGCAATTATGTGCAAACGGCAGAGGGTATTCTCGCGGTGGATGTGGACCCGACGGGCCCCACAACGGACCTGCTGACCGTGAGTGGCACGGCGGAGCTGGCGGGCTCCGTTCTACCTACCTTTAGTCCGGATGCGACGAGATCTGGGGAAGTCACGGTTCTGACAGCCGCCGGCGGCGTGACGGATAATGGACTGTCCATCGCCAACAGCGCGACCGTCAATTATGAGCTCAAATACCCGGATGCCAACAATGTGGTGTTGAGCTATGCCATCAACTTCGCCAGGACGGCAGCTGATCTCACACAAAACCAGACGGCTCTTGGTGAGTATCTGAATAGAATTCTAGAAGCCGGTGGTACGAATCTGACAGCTTTGCTCACACCGCTTATCGGGATCACGGATACAGCCCAGTACCGGGCTGCGCTTGATCAGTTGCAGGGTGAGCATCAGCAAAACCAGTCGGGCATGCTGTTCGGCACGAACCGGGCATTCGTGAACTCTCTTCTGTCCTGTCCCGAACGTCTGGACGGCAATGAGAAGGCGATGGCGGATGAGACGTGCATCTGGAGCCGCGTCGATGGCAGGACCACGGACGTTGATCGTTCCAACACCACAGTCGGAGGGGATGAAACGGTCTGGGGCTTCTCCGGTGGCTATGAGACGGCGATCCCGGGTGAGGAACAGGTGCGCGTGGGTGCCATGTTCTCCGTGGAAGACATTCAAAGCGATAGCAATAGCGGGGCATCATCGGATGGGCGGCGCTTCAGAGCAGGTGTCAAAGCCGAGAAGGGCTTTGGGGACCTGGAACTGAGTGCGGGTCTCTTCGGTGGCATCACGAACTATGACACGAACCGCCCGACCTTCGGCGGGGCCGTGGCTCAGAGTGATCATGACATCACCTTCGCGTCCATGGTGGGGCGTGTGTCTTATTCGTGGGATGCAGGCCCGGTTCGGGTTGTTCCCATGCTGGACCTGATCGCCACCCATCTGGATTTTGAAGAGGTGAATGAGACAGGGGCGGGTGCTGCGAACCTGCGCATTGAGGGCAATGAGGAGTGGATCGTTTCAGCGACGCCAGCGCTTGGTGTTGTGGGCACGGTTGCTGAAACGGAAGATGTCAAAGTTCATGCGAGCCTCAAGGGCGGTGTGAGCTTCTATTCCAAGTCAGAGCTTACCTTCCGGTCCAACTTCATCGCAGCGCCAGTGGGGATTGGTGGCTTCACGACGACATCAGGCTTTGACGATGTCGTGGGCAATGTCTCCGGCGCGCTTCAGTTTGAGCTGAACGAAGGTCTTTCGATCAAGGCGGGCTATGACGGCCGCTTCGGCGATCTCTCTACCAGTCATGGCGGCTATGTGCGTGCCGCGATGCCGTTCTGAGTGAGGGACAATCTAGTACTTTGTGCTAGTGGGGGTTCACCTGTCTTTTATCTATTACTCCTATCGGTAGTGAGGTTGGGGTGAGTCGTCTCTGACCCATTTTGTGGTTTGGCAGAGTTCTGGGAGCATGAGCGTGAAGAACTGTTCTAGAAGTGAAAGGCGTGTTGGGGCCCAAAAACGTTCGGTTGGGCACACGCTCCGCAGGCAAGTGATGATGACGACGGCGCTCACCGTTCCGGCGCTCTTTGGCTATGGCACGCGGCAGGCCTATGCATTGTGTACAGGACCTACTGATAACACTGTCTGCTCCGGCAATCTGACCACAACTCAGAGCGTCAGCGGCAATAATGCAAGTATAAGAATGGACACTGGCGCCACGGTAACAATGGTTGCTGGTAATGCGATCTCAATCACTGGGACGGGCGATCTCTCGTTCACCAACACAGATGGCGGCGCTATCTCCGGTTCGCTGAATGGTCTCTTTATTTCTGCATCCGGGGGCGGGGCTGACACAGTAACAGTCACCACCACACAGGCTGTTTCAGGGGGGCAAAGAGGGATTTTTGCCTCCAATGCCGGAACCGGCGCACTGACGATCGATGCAGCCTCGGTTAGTGGGACAAATGGTGAAGGTATAAGCGCGCAAATCACCAATGTCTTGGCGACCGGGAAGTTGAGCATCAAAGCTTCCGGTTCTGTTAGTTCCAGCGGCAATCCCTCTGGTTTGGTCGCGCTTCAGAATGGCACAGGCGAGCTTGACGTCGATGTCGCCTCCGTTGCTGGTGGCGGGTTTTCTGACGGTATGTTTGTCAGGAGCTCTAACGCTAACGCAGGGGCGATGAGTATTACTGCCAGCGGTGCGGTCAGTGGGGGGGTCCGAGGTATGTCAGCCCTGCAATATGGGGTGGGTGGGCTCACGATCAATGCGGCGTCCGTCACCGGGGCTACTTCTGATGGTGTCAGAGCCGATATCCGCAACGCCAGTTCGACCGCCGGTCTAAGTATCACCACGTCCGGTGCCGTTGGTACCACCGGCGGCGGCGGTGCTGGTATCGCCGCAGGGCATGATGGGCTGGGTAGCCTCAGCATTAATGCCGCTACGGTGACCAGTGCGGGCGGCCAGGCAATAAACGCGGCGATAAACAATGTAAATTCGACCGGTGCTCTGAATATTGAAGCCACGGGTGCGATTGATGGTTTCAACGGAGGCATTCAGGCCACCCACGCGGGCGACGGCCCGGTGACGATCAAGTCGGCTTCTATTTTCAGCAATAACGCCGGTGGGATTTACGCCCAGCTTTCCAATGCAAATGCGACGAGTGGCTTGACGATTACCGCGACGGATAGGGTCGCGGCCCGGAACACCGCTATTCAGGCGGTCCAGGATGGCGAGGGAGGCCTGACGATCAATGCGACAGAGGCTGTCTCGGCGTTTGGCGCTGGTATTCATGCCCTCAACAGAAGTCTGACGGGGATGGGGGCGATGACTGTCACAGCCACTGGTCATGTCTACAATGCCGGGGGAAGCCCCGCCATTTTTGTCCAGAACTACTCACTGGGAAGTGTGACGGTGAATGCTGCTTCCACAACTGGCCAGATTGGTGTGGCGGCGGTTAGTTACAATTCGAATAATGATAGCGCACTCTCCATCACCACGAGTGGAACTGCGACCGGTTCACTCTTTGGTGTTGCTGTTGGCCATAATGGGACTGGGTCCGTGACTATTCATGCGGAATCTGCCAGCGGGACGACCAATGACGGCATTAGTGGCATCATAGCTAGCTCTGGCAGTTCTGCCGATATGGCAATCACTGTCACCGGTACCGTCACTGGTGGGAGAGACGGTATTTCAGCCGACAATAAGGGTTCCGGTGCGGTTCGGCTCACTGTTGCTTCAGGCGCATCAGTTTCCGGGACCGCTAATGCCATTAACACAAGTGCTGGTGCCGTGACGTCGACGGACTATGTGACGAATGCTGGTACGATTTCCAGCTCTATTGATCTGGGCGGCGGTACGAACCAGCTGACAAACCAGGCTGGCGGTGTGATCAACGGTAACCTCACGACCGGTGCTGGGAACGATACGTTCGCGAACGATGGCACATTTACCGGTACAGCTAATCTCGGCGGCGGCATGAATGTTGTCACCAATACATCGCATACCACGTTTAATGGCGCGCTCATCACTGGCGCTGAGGATGACACAATCACTAATACCGGTACCTGGACTGGAACCGTTGACCTTGGTGCTGGTACAAACGCCTTCAATAATAATGCCGGTGGTATTTTTAGTGGATCGACGGTTTCTGTCGGGGCGGGTAGTGTCTTCACAAACGCGGGCACCGTCTCCCCGGGTGGTGCGGGAAGTTTTGCCACCATGGCGCTGACGGGGAACTTCGTACAGACGGCCGACGGTGTTTTGGCAGTGGATATCAATCCACAGACTGCCACAGGCGACCTTCTGGCGATCTCCGGCACTGCAGCGCTTGCAGGATCCGTTCTCCCGAGTTTCAATCCCGGCGTGACGACGGCGGGACAAGTGACACTTCTCACCGCCGCAGGCGGTGTGACGAACAATGGTTTGTCAGTGACTAAGAGTCCCGCCGTGGGCGTGACTTTTGTAACGCCAGACGCCAATACGCTTGCGCTGCAATATGCCCTCGATTTTGGTGGTGAGGGGCCTGGACGGACACAGAACCAGCGCTCACTCGGGAATAATTTCAATCAGATTTTTGCTGCTGGTGGCGGGGATCTATCGGCCATCCTGACGGGGCTGTTGGGGATCACGGGTGAGACGACCTATCAGAAAGCCTTGGACCAGCTTATGGGTGAGCATCAGCAAAATCAGGCGGCTACGCTGTTCGGGGCGAACCGGACCTTTGTGAACAACCTTCTATCCTGCCCGGAACGGCTGGATGGGAATGAGAAGGCTATGGCGGATGAGGCCTGTGTCTGGAGCCGTGTAGAAGGCCGGACCACGGATGTGGACCGGAGTAGCAATACGGTCGGTGGCGATGAGACGGTCTGGGGCTTCTCCGGTGGCTATGAGACCGCAATCCCGAATGAGGCCCAAGTCCGTGTGGGGGCCATGCTCTCCGTTGAGGATATTCAGAGCGACAGCAATAGTGGAGCATCGTCAGATGGCACGCGCTACCGGGTTGGTGTGAAAGCAGAGAAGGGCTTTGGGGACCTGGAGTTGAGCGCGGGTCTCTTCGGTGGCATCACCAATTATGACACCAACCGCCCGACCTTTGGTGGCGGCGGCGTTGCGACCAGCGATCATGACATCAGCTTCGCGTCCATGGTGGGGCGTGTGTCTTACTCCTGGGACGCAGGTCCCGTCCGTATCGTGCCCATGCTGGATGTGATTGCGACTCATCTGGACTTTGAAGAAGTGAATGAGGCGGGGGCGGGTGCTGCGAACCTCCGCATTGAGGGCAATGAAGAGTGGATTTACTCGGCCACACCGGCACTCGGTGTTGTGGGCACGGTTGCAGAGACAAAGGATGTCAAGGTCCATGCAAGCCTTAAAGGTGGTGTTAGCTTTTACTCCAAGTCGGAACTTACCTTCCGCTCCAACTTCATTGCTGCGCCTGCTGGGGTCGGCGGCTTTACGACGACATCAGGCTTTGACGATGTTGTGGGCAATGTCTCCGGCGCGCTTCAGTTCGAACTGAACGAAGGTCTTTCTATCAAGGCAGGCTATGACGGCCGCTTCGGGGATCTCTCCACCTCTCACGGTGGTTATCTCCGCGCGGCAATGCCGTTTTAATTGTGTTGAGAAGCGAGGGCCGCTGCACGTGAGCGAATAGACCTTTTTTGTTCTCAAACTGACCTATGGCTTTATTGGAACGCGTATTGAACTTTGTTAAACGAAACTAGTCTTTTAGTTTTAGGGAGTTTTTGGCTCGCAACGGTGGGTATGTGCGACGGCGCGATTCCAGAAACCGAGTGAGTTGGGGCGTAGGGGCATGCGGAAAATAGGAAGTATTGCGCTGGCCAGTGTTTCTGACAGCGAAATTGAGTGTTCAAAACAGGTTCGGCGGTCCATTCACCGACAGGTGATGATGACGACGGCGCTGACGGTTCCGGCGCTATTTGGATATGGGACACGGCAGGCTTATGCGGCTTGTGTGAACTCGGGCGGCACGACCTACCTCTGCTCCGGCAATGAGACGACGACTCAGTTTATTGGTGCCGTTGATGCGGATGTCAGTATGGCTGCCGGTGCCACGGTGGATACGAGTGCCGGGTCCGGCAATGCGATCACGATTACTGGCATTGGTGATCTGTCGTTCTCCAACACTGCTGGTGGCGCGATTGCGGGCGCGCTGGACGGACTTAATATCTCGGCGCTTAATGGCGGCGGCGTTGACACGGTAACGGTGAATACCACCCAGGCCACTTCGGGGGGGCGCACCGGGATTTCTGCCTCCAATGCCGGAGAAGGAGCGCTGACCATCAATGCGGCTTCTGCTACGGGTACGAGCCACGGTGTATACAGCCAGATCACCAATGCCAGCAGCAGTGCTGCGATGACCATCACGCTCAGCGGCGCAGCAACAGGTGGGGCTCGCGGCATCCTCTCATCACATCAAGGCACGGGTAACCTGACGATCAATGCCACCTCTGCTACCGGCGGGGCCACGCAAGGTATTTTCAGCAACATCACCAACACCAGTTCATCAGGGACCCTCAGCATCACGGCCACGGGAACGGTGAGCGGGCTTTTGAGGGGCATTGAAACCAATCACCAAGGAGTAGGCGATCTGACGATCAACGCCGCCTCTGTCAACAGCACGACTTTTGCGGCAATACGTTCTGAGATTTCGAACGCCGCGAGTACCGGGGCTATGAGTGTTACGACTAGCGGTGCGGTTAGCAGCGTCAACAATAACGGTTTTACGGCCCTTCAGGATGGTCGCGGTACGTTGATGATCAACGCGCAGGGCGACATTACCGCTGCATCAGGCCAGGGGGTGTATGCCCGCAGCAACAATACTGATGCGGCAGCGATGTCCATCACCACGTCTGGCATGGTCAATGCGGGGATCAGAGGTATCTATGCGGGCCAATCCGGCGGCGGCGGGGTGACGATTAAAGCTGCTGCTGTAACCGGCGGCACCTCGCAAGGCATTTACACCCATATGAAAAAGCTGACCGCGACATCGGGTCTGAGTATTACCTCATCCGGTGCGGTAAGCGGTACGGAAGGCATCCGGGCCAGGCAACAGGGGCAGGGTGCGGTATTGATCAATGCAGCCTCTGCCACTGGGACTAACGGCTCCGGCATATACGCTTTGGCGGACAACAGTGCCGGTACAGGTGAGGTGAGGGTCACGGCCACGGGCACGGTGACCGGGACCGATCGGGGCATTGATGCACGCCAGGACGGGACCGGTGCGCTGACGATCAATGCCGCATCTGCCTCCACCACGGCTGCCGGCAACCAGGCAGTATTGGGCCTTATCAATCTTGCGTCCAACAGCGCTGCGCTTTCCATCACTACAAGCGGTGCAGTTAGTGGTGCGAATATGGGCGTTACCGCGGCGCATTATGGGCGCGGCACGGTGACGGTCAATGCGGCGTCGGCCAATGGTGTCTCGGGGGATGGCCTCAATGTCGGGATTCAGAACGCCGCCAGCTCTGCCGACATGAGCATCAATGCCACCGGTGCCATCAGCGGCGGCAGGTTCGGGATCCTCGCCATCCAGGAGGGCTCCGGGATGACTGACATCAACATCGCCTCCGGCGCGTCGGTCACCGGGGGAACCGGTGCCATCAGCACGAATGCCGGCTCGCGGCTGGGGGACGACACCGTCACCAATGCGGGCACGGTTACCGGTAGTATCGATCTGGCAGGTGGCACGAATATTTTCAATAACCAGGCTGGCGGATTGTTCAATTCCGGTGCGGCGGTAGTGCTGGGGGCGGGGAACACACTCACCAATGCGGGCACAATGTCTCCTGGGGGGAAGGGCACAATCGCCACGACCACGCTCACGGGCAACTATGTACAAACGGCGGAAGGTATTCTGCAGGTTGATCTTGATCCCACCGTCCCATCTGCGGACCTTTTGAGTGTCAGCGGAACAGCCGACCTAGCAGGCACCGTAGCGCTTGTTCTGACCGGCGACTCCCGGATGGAGGGGCAAGTCAATGTCCTTACTGCTGCTGGCGGTGTGACAGACAACGGATTCAAGATGGCGTCGTCTCCGACAGTCACCTACCAATTGGTTTATCCTGATACCAACAGTGTTGCGGTGGAATATGTAGCGAGCTTTGCCCGTGTTGAAGCTGGCTTGGCCCCAAACCAATCATCGCTGGGGACTTATCTGAACCAAGTCATGGAAGCCGGCAGTGGCGGATTGACCAACCTCCTTACATCGCTACTGGGGATCAGTAATAATGCGCAATACAGGGCGGCACTGGATGCGCTCATGGGCGAGCATCAGCAGAACCAGACCGGGCGGCTGTTTGGGACGAACCGGACCTTTGTGAACAACCTTCTATCCTGCCCGGAACGGCTGGATGGGAATGAGAAGGCTATGGCGGATGAGGCCTGTGTCTGGAGCCGTGTAGAAGGCCGGACCACGGATGTGGACCGGAGTAGCAATACGGTCGGTGGCGATGAGACGGTCTGGGGCTTCTCCGGTGGCTATGAGACCGCAATCCCGAATGAGGCCCAAGTCCGTGTGGGGGCCATGCTCTCCGTTGAGGATATTCAGAGCGACAGCAATAGTGGAGCATCGTCAGATGGCACGCGCTACCGGGTTGGTGTGAAAGCAGAGAAGGGCTTTGGGGACCTGGAGTTGAGCGCGGGTCTCTTCGGTGGCATCACCAATTATGACACCAACCGCCCGACCTTTGGTGGCGGCGGCGTTGCGACCAGCGATCATGACATCAGCTTCGCGTCCATGGTGGGGCGTGTGTCTTACTCCTGGGACGCAGGTCCCGTCCGTATCGTGCCCATGCTGGATGTGATTGCGACTCATCTGGACTTTGAAGAAGTGAATGAGGCGGGGGCGGGTGCTGCGAACCTCCGCATTGAGGGCAATGAGGAGTGGATCTACTCCGCAACGCCCGCGCTTGGTGTTGTCGGCACGGTGATGGAGACCGATGACATGAAAGTTCATGCGAGCCTTAAAGGCGGTGTGAGCTTCTATTCCGAGTCAGAGCTTACGTTCCGCTCTAACTTCCTCGCGGCACCCGCAGGTGTGGGTGGCTTCACCACGACGAGCGGCTTTGACGATGTTGTGGGGAATCTGTCCGGCGCACTTCAGTTCGAACTGAACGAAGGTCTTTCCATCAAGGCGGGCTATGACGGCCGCTTTGGGGATCTCTCCACAAGTCATGGCGGATATCTCCGAGCGGCGATGCCTTTCTAATTGTGGTGAAAGGAACGCCCTAGGCAAGTGGTTCGTTGCGCGGTCTTGTCTTTGTTCCTATGGCCTTACTTCGTGTCGTGGCGGTCTGGATAAAGGGTGAGTGTCTGGCCGGGTTTCAAGCTTGCGATTGAAAGAAAGCACGAAGTAGCTCTCTCTGAGAGCCTACCCCGCATTTCTGCAGGATGTTCTGTATATGCCAGCGTACTGTTCCGTATGTGCGCTTGGTTTGCTTGGCTATGGAGCGTGGGGCATGACCTGACAAGAGGGCGGTCAGGACCTGTATTTCCGCGTCTGTCAGGCCGTGCCGAGCGCCGAAAGTAGCCATGCTGCTGGTGGTATTTTTCGGGGTTTTCGGGTTGAAGGGGATCAGGGATTTCACATCAACCAGAACCATCAGGTGGCGCATGAAGAGAGCCAGACGCTGCATCTCCGTGTCGTCGAAATCACCTTCCGCTTCTGTTCGCCATACATACAACCCCAGGAATGAGTTGTCCGGTAGTATCGCGGGTACCATGATTGTAAAAAATGATCCGTTTGCGATCAGATACTCCGCGAGCTCGCCCAAATTTTTGAATTCTTCGTCGTTCAGATCGTCTGACCGTCTCACAGGTACGAGTGGAGCCAGTGTTGTTTCTGGAAACGGGTGTAGTTCATACATACGCCGTTCGACATATTCGGACATGAACGCTTGATTGCTTGTCGCAATAATTTCGAAAGTTGTTGGTGTCGTTCCGGTAGATCCGAAAGCAACGCGATAGAGTGAAACATGTGCTTTGAAGATGGAGAGGAAGTTGTCGGCGAACGCTGCCCAGTTCTTTTGCTCAGTACCAAGATGTTGCTGTGCGCAGTCGTAAAGCTTCTCAAGAATAATCATAACTAAACCTTTAGGCTTGCCTTCCAGCGCCGCCTGAGATAAATGGATTTAGCCCAGCACTGCCGAGCAAGAATGCGCTGCACCTAACATATGCTAGGCCACAATTTCCCCTGTCATTTGCTAGGCGATTTGCCGCCCGAACGTGGTTATCCCTGCTCCTATTGAGAAGCACAAGGCCGTATGGATTTCGATCCGTTTCGCGGCAGTTCAGGCGCAGGGGGCCACATTGAAAATGTATCGCGTACTTCAAGACACGCTTTTGCGGGGAAGCGCCAATCACGGAGTGGTGGGTGTTGGTGAGCCCCTGTTTGGACGCGACTCTCACGGTGAAACCAAACTAATATGTTCGACCTCACGGCAGGCGGGGCTGCGACAGCAATGGATGGGCAGCGCGTCTGCCTTTGTCATTGCTGTCTTGGCCGGGTTCATTGGGGGAGCAGACCCGGCGTCAGCCAAATGTAAATCCGTTGGTCCTAACCAATTCGAGATATCGGGGGTCCGCCAAGTCAATATTGATACAGCCTGCGTCGGCGCAACGGATGGGGCGACGTTTTTTGTCGATGGTCTTTTCATCAGTTCGGTCGTTGAGGACGCCGCTGCACCGAATAGCTGGAAAGTCTTGGTGTCAGACAGATCTCTGCTTACCAACATTGGAGACCCCTCGGCTACAAGGCCCGCGATATCCTCGAGCGGTCGCGATTTCTCGCTCGAGAATTTTGGTTCGATTACATCAATCACTTGGTCGCCCGTCTCTGTTGCTGGTGCGGGGGATGTGAAGGTGACCAATCGGGCCGGTGGGCGCATTGTGGCGCAAGGGAGCGGGATCGCGCTCTCCGGTGTCGATTTGCTATCAAGAGGCACTAACAATCTGATAAATGAAGCCGGAGCCGTGATTGGCGGTGAGCATGCCGGGGTCGCTATCGCTAACGGCACAGGGTTTATCAGCAATTCTGGAATTATTGGCGGCGATGACTCTGGTGTAAGGTTTTTAGCTACCAGCCCCGGAGGCAGTATCGTCAACACGAGTGGCGGTAGTATCTTTTCATCCAAGGCAGCGGTGCCCACTATCGCATTTGATGCGCCGGGTGTTGTCATCAATGGCGGAACGATCAGTAACAAAGCTGGCGGGTCGGCCATCGAGTTTGCCACTTATGCGTTCGACGATGTTCTTGCTCTGGCGCCGGGCTTTTCTATAACGGGTGCGGTTGATGCGGACCTGGGCACTGATACGTTCCGCTTTGTTGATACGGGCGGCTCAGGTGGGACCGGTGTCTTCAATCTTGATTTGATCGATGATGGGTCGCTCACGCGTCAATATCGCAACTTCGATGTGTTTGAAGTTACGGGCGGTACCTGGCAGTTTCAGGGCTCTTTTGTCGGGTTTTTGGGCGTTAGTGGATCGGGTGTGTTTGGTGGGACACCGACGGTCGCGGGCTTGGAGGTGACCAATGGCGGCACTATTGCTCCGGGGAACTCCATTGGCACCATCATCTCCTCAGGCGACGTATCATTCGGTGACAACACCACCTTTCAAGTTGAAGTGGATGCCGTAGGTAATTCCGACCTGTTGCAGGTGACGGGAGCTGGGACCCCGATCGGTATCAGTTCCGTCGGCACAACCCTGGATGTGGTTGCCGCGCCGGGTCTTTACGACCTCAATCAGATCTACACGATTGCCACCGCCGGGGTAGTCAATGGACAGTTTACTACGGTGCAGGACAATCTACCGGATATTGACTTTACTGCTCTTTACGATGGATCAAGCATTCGCTTGGGCCTGACTGGTCCTGCGTCGGGTGGTTCCTCGTCGGGTGGTTCCTCGTCGGGTGGTTCCTCGTCGGGATCGGGTGGGTCTTCGCCCCAGTCACCAAAGGCCGTCTTTCCCGCGGCCCTCAACACGGCGCTCTATGTTGAGCGTATGTTTGTCAACACCATGCGCAGGCGGGCAGGGTTGACGATTGCCAATGGCGGTACAGGTGTCGCACTGGCCTCAAACCATGCTGTCCGTTTCATCGAAGGACGTGGCGCTGGCAAACCAATGCGAGGCGTGTCGGGACGTGGCGTACAGGTGGCCAGCAGCTCTGCAGATGACGTTGCGAAATATGCCGCGGGCAGTGCCAACGGTTCAAACTTGTTCCGGGATTGGGGAGTCTGGGGGGCACTGATGGGGCGTACTGTCAAAACGAACAATGAGGGGGCCTTGCCGGGATGGAAGACGCGGATCGGCGGTATGGCATTGGGGGCGGAACGTGGATTGACCGTCGGTGACAGGCCTGTTGTTGTAGGTGTTGCCGGGGCGTACTCACATGCCAATACCGAGGTCGAAGGGTCTGACGTTACAACAAAGACCTATCACGCTGGTGCCTACGCAGCCGGGGACCTTGGGTCTCTGTCCCTCTCTGGTGCCGTGTCCTACAGTTGGGAAGACTACGACTTTGAGCGTCGTATTCCATTCGGCGGCAGCGGCGCGTTGACCGCTAACGGTTCAGCTGATGGCTATAGCTTCTCTGCCTCAGCGGAGGGCTTTTATGACATGTCCGATGTCTTCAACCCAGTCGGCATGTTTGGTGATTGGGCGGAGGGAGCGGCTTTTGGCCCGCTTGCAACCGTAACATTTGTCGATGGAGACCGGGATGGGTTCACGGAGAGAGGGGCAGGAATCTTGAATCTCACCGTTTCAGGGGAAGATATGCAGCAGACGGTCACGGGACTTGGGCTTGCCCTGCAGTTCGAGCGGCTGATCGAGAATACGCATGTTACTTTTGAGGGCCGCGCAGCTTGGGAGCATGTTTTGGGAGATCGGCAGGGTGTCACGCGCTCAACGCTTTCTTCTGTTGGCGCGAGCTTTACGGCTGGCTCGGCGCCTGAAGACAAGAACCGTCTCGCGCTGGGGTTGGGATCGGTAGTCAATCTGTCCGACGCCATTTTGGCTCATCTGCGGTATGATAGTGCGCTTTCAGATGATACGCGTGACCATCAGGCAAGCTTGGACTTTACTGTAAAGTTTTAGGCGCGGTCCCTTCAGAGATATCTGCACCAGCTATGGTCGATATGTTCGTGCGGTGATGGCGTTCTGAGTGAGGTGGAAGTTATCGGGAGGAGTTGTGACTCTTCTCCATCTCCTGACCAAATTTAAGCAGGGTCCCGTCTTCATCGATGATATAGAACTCCCGCATGCCCCAGGGGCGGTTGTCCGGAGGTTCATATCGCGGGATGCCATCGGTTGGCAGGTGTTCTGGCGAAAGAATGTCGAACAATGTATCGACATCATCGGAGCGGAAGTAAGCGCCGACAATGCTGGTTGCCGGGTCAATGTCCGGATAAGGGAAGAAGTGGATTTCCATCGGCCCGCTGACCAGGATCAAATATTCGCCAGGATTGTGGAGATGCACACCAAATCCCAACTTGTCGTAGAAAGCGATGGTTTTCTGAAAATCCCGGCTGGGAAAGAGAGGCAGCGCTTCTGCTTCTGGAAAAACGTCGATCATTCGCGTTTCAACCTGTAGATGGCAGCTTCCACGTCGGAGGCAAAGTAAACATCTCCCGCAGCCGTGACGGCCAGTCCCGTCGGTACGTAGACCGGCAGGCCATCCGCTGGACCGGCAAACCCGATAGGTAGATCCTTCCCGATCACGGATTTCTCGCCTGCTGCGGTAATCATGGAAATCTGTCTCGCGCCCACTTCAGCGATGTAGAGTGTCCCGTCCGTGCTTCGGTCGAACCCTTCCGGCCCGCTTAAGCCCTCTACCAGAACTGTACGTTCGCCAGTTTCCAGATTGATCTCAGATATGGCGCCGGAGATGTTCTCAGAAACAAGCACATTGCCGTTCTCAAGTGCCAATAGGGTAGAAGGACCGCCTAGGTCTGTTGCTACATCAGTGCGTTGGCTCCAGTCGGACCCGTCAACGCGCACAAGGGCGCCGCGCGCATACTCTGCTACTAGTGTGTCGCCGCCAGGGAGGGGAAGCGCATCCAGCGGGGTTGTAAAGCCATGATGGATGTCGCCGAGTTCGCCGGTGGCTGGGTTGTAACGTTGGACCATGCCGGCTGACCAGCCTGCCAGCGCTATCTCACCATTGTTGACACCGACACTGATTGGGTAGTCGATATTGGAACCAAAGACGCGCCCGATCTCCGAGACTTCACCACTTTCAATGTCGAGAGCGCGGAAGGAGAACAAGTCACCAATATAGAGTGTTTCCTTCCCATTTTCGTCTGTCATCATGGCAAGGTCAGCTGCGACCGCCAAAGCGCCGCTGGTGAGCGGGGTGCTTTCACCAGTCTCTGTATCGATTTTGATGACGGCATTGTCGGCCATATTGGTGATGACCAGTTCATCCGTTGCGCTGATGGCGAGATTGTCGATAGACGCATTCACCTTGGCGACGGTGGTTTTGTCGCCGGTTTCCACATTCACGCGGATCACCTCACCACGGGCCGTGTCAACGGCCCAGAGATTGCCTTTCGAGTCAAAATTGACAGCGGCGGGTACGTCAAACCCGTCGGCAACCACTTCCATCTCGGCCGTGTCCACATCGACGCGCACGATCTGACCTTTGAACCAAAGCGGTCCATAGAGTTTGCCGTCTGGACCAAAGTCAAAGCCGTTCAAGCCGCCCATGCCCTCCATAATTTTCCGGGGTGGGGCGTTTCCGGCGGGGTCGAGTTCATAAAGGGCGTCGCCCAAAAAAACCTGAGTGGTAAAGAGCCGCCCATCGGGGGACCAGGCGGTTGAATTGAGACCCGGTAATCCTTCGGCGAGCGTCAGCGTTTCGCCGTCTTTAGTGCGGAGATAGTATTTCCCATCAAGGAAGGCGGTCCACCCGAGTGCGCCATTGGGGCCTTCTTCCAAATCATCGGCCATGCCTTCTGGCGGGCCGATATAGATGGAGGCCTCACCCGTGTCCGCATCAATCTCGTATATCGACCGCCCCAAAACGCTGCCGGCCAGAATTTGATTGCTGGAGGTGAAGGTGATGCCATGAATGCCGTGAAAGGCAGATCCAGGGACGACTTCTTCAAGCGTATATCCGGACAAGCCTTCTGCGGCGGCCGCTGACGCAGTCATGGATGCAGACAGCATCAGCGCTGCAGTGAGCTTTTTGGTCAACAAATTCCTACTCCCTAACATAGATATGTTTGATGTGCAGTTCGTCAGAGCGCTGCGCGTATTTTCTTTGCCTGTTCTTCCAACTTGTCCATATCTGCCATCTCGCGGGCATGAAGTTTCATCTCAAGGCCGCTCCAGCGAGGAATGATGTGGTTGTGGAAGTGAAAGACAGTCTGTCCGGCGTCGGCGCCATTCAACTGCGCGATCATAATGCCGGGCGAGCCGATCGCTTGTTTGACGGCTGCGGCGATTTTTTGGGTTACCTGAGCGAGAGCGGCGTAGTGCTCCGGCGGCAGATCAAAGAGGTTCTCCGCAGGTGCTTTAGGAATGACAAGTGTGTGGCCGTCGGCCTGAGGCATCACGTCCATAAAGGAGAAGGTCTTGTCGTCTTCATATACCTTGATGCAGGGCGCTTCGCCTCTCAGTATTTTTGCGAAAATATTGCTGTCGTCATACGCCATTGGTGTTCCTTAGTTTTGATCGTCCGTTTGCCGAAACGGGGCATGTTGGCTCAACGCTGCGATGTCATGATCCACATGACGCCGCTCCTGTTCAAGGTAGTGCTCCACGGCCTCTCTGAAACTTGGATTGGCAATATAGTGGGCGGAATATGTGTGGGTTGGCAAATATCCCCGGGCGAGCTTGTGGGCACCTTGAGCGCCTGCTTCGACCTTTTTGAGGCCTCTGGAGATGGCAAAATCGATGGCCTGATAATAGCAGACCTCAAAATGCAGGAAGGGGTGATGTTCGATGCACCCCCAGTTCCGTCCAAACAGGGTTTCTGACCCAACGAAGTTGAGTGCCCCGGCGATGTAGCGTCCATCACGCTTTGCCATGACAAGCAGCGTTTCATCGGCCATGGTTTCGCCAACCATCGAAAAAAATTCACGCGTGAGGTAAGGCGATCCCCACTTGCGCATGCCGGTATCGGTGTAGAACTCAAAAAACGCATCCCAATGGGTTTCTGTCAGATCGTTCCCTGTGACCCATTCGATCTCAATGCCGTTTTCGAGTGCGCGTTCGCGTTCTTTACGAAGGTTTTTTCGTTTGCGTGAAGCAAGGTCTCTCAGGAAATCGTCGAAAGTCTCATAGCCCTGGTTTAGCCAGTGAAACTGTTGATCTGTCCGCTGAAGGAAGCCCAGTTCACCTAATCGAGACCATTGGCTTTCAGGCAGAAAGGTAAGGTGTACTGATGAGACCTCGAGTTGGCGCGCCAGCTCGATCATGCCAGCGGTTAACTGGTCTTCGGTACGCTCCTGGAACAAGCCTGGCCGCGCGAGAATCCGCCTGCTGGTGGCCGGTGTGAAAGGAACAGATACCTGCAGTTTCGGATAGTAGTTGCCTCCAGCGCGCTCAAATGCATCAGCCCAACCATAGTCGAAAACATATTCGCCCTGGCTGTGGTTCTTCATGTACATGGGAACGACGCCCGCAAGACTGCCATCCGGTTCTTCGAGGATGAGGTGATGAGGTGCCCAGCCTGTTCTGGCGGTTGCTGAACCGCTTTCTTCGAGTGCCTTTAGAAAGGCATGCGAGAGGAAAGGGACGTCAGCAATGTCTCCGCCCGGGTTGGCGCAAGCGTCCCAGTCTGCGGCTGGAATGTCCTCCATCCGCGGCACAACTTTCATCACCACCTGTTCGGCATCACCCATTTCTGTCACCCAGGACGTGTCGCTTAAGCAATCTCGAAGACAGCTTCGACTTCAACTGCTACGTCGAAAGGAAGGGATGGGGCGCCCACAGCGAACCGCGCATGTTTCCCCTTGTCACCGAAAACGTCGACCATGAGATCTGAAGCGCCGTTCATGACGGCTGGGTGGTCCCCAAAATCAGGGGTAGAGTTTACGAAACCGCCCAGTTTGACACAGCGCGTGACACGGTCGAGATCACCATCCAGGGCGGCGGAGAGTTGAGCTAAAATGTTGATGGCGCAGAGCCGTGCAGCCTCTTTGGCTTGGTCCACATCGAAGGCGTCGCCAACTTTTCCCTGAAACTCCAAACCCTTTGGTCCCACGGGCACCTGGCCGGAGATAAATACGAGATTTCCTGAGATGATGAAGGGGGAATATGTCCCTGCTGCAGGTGTTGGTTTTGGGAGAGTGATTCCCAGTTCGTTCAACTTGTCCGCGGTACTGGTACTCATTTCCAATCCTGTCTCCCTATTTCCGTCGGGGCTATTTCTTTCCTGGCAGTTTACGGCACAATGGGGCGTCTGCGCAGTATTTTGAGTCTGATTAGGGGACCTTATGGACGATTATTTGCACTCTCCTGTGGGTGAGGGGTTTTTTCTGCCGGGAGAGTGGGAGCCGCATAAACGGTGTTGGGTTCAATGGCCATCACGGGCTGAGCGATGGCGGGATTTGATGCCCCAGGCCTACAAGGAAGCGGCGGAGGTCATTCGGACAATCGCAATGTACGAACCGGTTGTGGTGATTGTCAGCGAGGAGGCTTCTGCTCAAGCCCGATTTGCTTGTGGACGGAACAAGAATGTTGAGTTTTTGGAACTGGCAATTGATGATTGCTGGGCCCGAGACACAGCCCCGATGTTTCTCAGCAATGGAGAGGATGCTGTCGCTGGCATTGCCTGGCAGTTCAACGGCTGGGGCAATTCGGTTCACGGGTATGCGCACGACGCCGCGCTTGCAGCGAAAGTCCTTCAGCGGGAGGGAATGAGATGCTTTGCCGCCGATATGGTTCTGGAGGGCGGGGCTGTAAGCACCGATGGGTATGGAACAGTCCTGGCTACAGAGGAGTGTCTGTTCAATGAGGATCGCAACCCGGAGCTGACACGCCCGGAAATCGAGGAGAGGCTTGCTCTCTTTCTTGGTGCACGGAAGGTTGTCTGGTTGGGGGGTGGCCTGGCCGCAGACCCAACTGAGGGCCAAGTGAGCCGGGTTGCGGTTTTTGCTGGGCGGGACAGAGTCCTGGTGTCGGAGATTTCAGATCCTGATGATCTCGACCGGGCAACGTTGGAAGATAATAAGGCTCATCTGGAGACTGCGATGACGGCGAAAGGTGACACGCTTACGGTGACGTCGGTGCCGCTTCCCCAGCACCGACAGCTTGGGCTGGATGGAAAGCCTTTGGCGTCAAACTATCTGGACTATTACGTTGCGAATGGTGCGGTGGTTGTGCCGGCATATGGCGACCCTAAAGACGACATTGCTGCCTCAATTATCGGGTCTGTGTTTTCGGACCGCAAAGTGGTGCAGGTTCCAACACCCGTGCTTGCAAAAGGTGGCGGTGCCATCCGGCGTCTGACCCAGCCGGAACCGGCTCTAGGGTGAGATTATCGCTCAGCGGCTCTCTGTTGCTTTCCGCTTTTCCCGGTACATCGCCCGGTCGGACTGCGCCAGCAACTCCTCGAAGGCTGTCTCGCCGGTGTAGTTCGCAAGGCCCATGCTGGCGCGGACATGTATTTTCTTGCGCTTCCAGGTCACGGTGAGGCTGTTCAGTTCTTCCAGCATGGCCCGGGCACGTTCCCGGGCTGGAATATGTTTCGCTCGAACAAACAGGACTGCGAATTCGTCACCGCCTAGGCGAGCCGCAAAGTCTGTGGCGCGAATGTTGGTTCCGAGTTGACGGCCGACGGCTCGTAGAACTTCGTCGCCCGCGGCGTGTCCCAGCTTGTCATTAATGGGCTTGAACTCATCCAGGTCAATATAGGCCAGGACGCCGGTCTCCTTGTGGCGTGCAGAAGTCTGCAGTTCACGGCGCACCGTGTCGTAGAAACCGCGGCGATTGAGAAGTCCGGTCAGTTCATCCGTTTTTGCCAGCGACTCAAGTGTGCGTACACGCGCATTGAGCTCAGCGATGCGCTGCTCTGCTTCTGCTGCATATTCAAGAGCTTTGACAACGACGGTGTTGGGGTCGACTGACTCCTGGGCTTCGCGAAGCAGTTCGCAACGAAGGCGCATCTCCATGGTGTCGATCACCGGATGAATGCTCTTGCCGAACGCGTCGAATGTCGTGTCGCCTGGTATCCGTTGGCCCATTGCCGATCTCCTTGATGCGCATGTAAACGGTTTTCGCGCATTTGTTCGCTGAGGGCGTCGCAAAGGATATGCCAGAGGAAAATTGGCTGATTTCCTAGGGTTATGTTCTCGCTTCGGGTTGGTGAGGGCAGAATTTGCCGGGTTAAGAAGGGCCCGGCACCTTTGTTTGCCTAGGATGCGACGGGGTTGGGAAGTGGTTTTCCGGCGAAGAAAGCATCCAGATTATCGAGGGCACAAAACCCCATCGCATTTCGCGTTTCGAGAGTCGCACTGCCCAGGTGAGGGAGCAGGAAGGTGTTGGGCAGCGTGCGATAGCGCGGGTCCAAATCGGGTTCATTGTTGAATACGTCGAGACCGGCAGCGCTTACATGACCTGACTCAAGCGCGTCGATGAGCGCGTCGTCGTCCACCAGATCGCCGCGGGCAGTGTTCACAACGATGGCGCCCTGAGGGAGCATGCCAAGCGTCTTTTTATTGATGATCCCTCTGGTTTCAGGCGTTGAGGCGGCATGGACAGAGAGGAAATCGCACTGGGGAAGGAGCTGCTCGACCGAGTCGTGATAGATAGCGCCAGCTTCCACATCTACCGGCAGACGGCGCCGGTTGTGGTAATGGATGGTCATGTCAAATGCCCGGGCGCGTTTCGCCAGCGCTTGCCCGATGCGGCCCATTCCCAATATTCCTAAGCGTTTTCCGCTCAAGTCCCGCCCCAAGAAGCCTGTCGGTGCCCAATTCTGCCAGGTGTTTTGGCGGATAGCGCGTTCTCCATTGCCTGCGCCACGCGCTGCACCCAACAGCTGCAGCATAGCGATATCTGCCGTTGCATCGGTAAGAACACCGGGCGTGTTGCTCACCTTGATTTGTCTTTCCTGAGCTGCTGCGACATCGATCTGATCATATCCGACCGAGAAGGTCGCGATCATCCTGACAGTCTCGGGGAGGCGTTCAATGACGCTCCTATCGATCTGGTCGGTCACTGTGACGAGGAGCGCGTCCGCACCTGTCGCACGTTCAATCAGTTCTTCTTGTCCATAAATTTCATCTGACCCGTTAAGGTCAGGCTGATAGTCTTTCTGCAGTCTTTCTTCGACAGCTGGCGGGAGCTTTCGCGTAACAAGGATTCTTGGTTTGGACATTATTATTTTTCGATCTGAAGAGCGACAGCGGACAGCTGAAAGAGGTCTACCATTGCGCCTATTTTCTGGAGTCGCAAGGGGGGTGTCGCTGCTGCTGCTGTCAGGGTGGGTAAGTGGCGCTTTTGCCGGTGAGCTGGCTAATCACCGTGCTGTGTATGATCTTCAGCTCTCGGCTGCGGAAACCAGCGCCGATATTGCCGGCTTGACCGGCCGGATGGTGTTGGAATGGACAGGGACAAGGTGTGATGGCTACACGCTGACGCAAAGACTTGTGACCCAGCTGTCAGACACGGATGGGGGCGTCATGGTGCGGGATTTGCGCATGACATCGTGGGAAAGCGGTGATGGTGACCAATTCCGGTTTGAAGTGCAGCGCTATGCTGGTGCGCAGCTGGAAGAGACTGTTTCAGGGTTTGCAGATCGCTCGATGACCCCGCCCGCGGCGAACTTCTCCCGCCCGAGAGATGTTGTTTTGGAGCTGCCGGAAGACGTTATTTTTCCAAGCGAGTTTGTCAGCAATCTCGTGCAAACGGCAACCGAGGGACGGTCGCTTATGAGCGCCTCGGTGTTCGAAGGGGCGGAGACGGATCATTATTTCCTGGTGAGTTCCTTTGTCGGGAAACCCGGCAAGGCGGAGACAGACACTCCCTCTATTGAGGGCGAGGGGCTGAATGTGAGCAGTGAGCCTTCCTGGCCGGTGCAAGTGAGCTATTTTTTGCCCCATGAACAGGAAGGTGTACCGGACTATCAGGTTTCCTATCGTCTCTTTTCAAACGGTGTCTCATCCAACATGCGGCTGGATTATGGTGACATTGTCATCGATGGGACGTTGACGGATCTGACCTATCTGGACGCTGATCCCTGTTGAAGGTCAGCGTTTTAAGCCACGGCCTTTTTTGATCGCATCCTCACCGAATTTTGCGCGGACATTATCCATGGCCCGTTCGGCCTCCGCTCTCCGCGTTGCGCCGGGGTCGAGAAGATCCGCCGGATCGGCAAGATCGGCGTCGGTTAGGGAGGAAATGCCAATGCCCATCAGGCGGAACGCTGTGCCGTCGGCTTCCGGCTCAAGGAGTGGAAGTGCCGTCTGATAAAGTACGTCTGCAAGAAGGGTCGGGTTGGGCAGAGTTTGACTGCGGGTGCGGGATTTGAAGCTCGCTGTCTTCAGTTTCAGCGTCACGGTCTTGCCAGCGATCTCTGCTTTCTTGGCTCGTCTTGCGACTTTCTCACACAGGGGCCACAGCTTTCGTTTCAGTTCATCGACATCCGAAATGTCGTCAAAGAAGGTGGTTTCTGCTGAGATGCTTTTGGCGGCGCCGTGCGACTTGATCCGGCGACTGTCCTGACAGTTAGCGAGTTGCCACAAACGGCGCCCCATGGAGCCATAACGCGCAATCAGTGCGCTTTCGTCATATTGACGTATATGACGAACCAGCGTGATGCCGTCTTTCTTCAGCTTCGCGTTAAAGGCTTTGCCCACGCCCCAGATGATGGACACGGGCTTCTCGCCTAGAAAATCCATGGCCTCTGCTTCCCCAATGACAGAGAAGCCGCGAGGTTTGTTGAGGTCAGAGGCGACTTTCGCCAGGAACTTATTGAAACTCAGCCCTACAGACACAGTGATGCCGATTTCTTCTTCAATCCGGTTGACCAGGCGAAGCATTGTGAGTGCGGGTGGGGCGTGATGCAGGCGCTCGGTCCCGCTCAAGTCCATAAAGGCTTCATCGATGGACAATGGTTCCACTAGGGGCGTGAGCTCGCGCATCAACGCGCGAACCTCACCGCCTGCCTTGGCATATTTCTCCATATTCGGCTTGATGACCACGGCTTCCGGGCAGGCCTTGAGGGCTTTGAACATGGGCATTGCGGAGCCGACCCCGCGGATGCGGGCGATATAGCATGCGGTACTGACGACGCCTCTTTTGCCGCCGCCAATGATCACCGGTTTGTCTCTCAGTTCCGGGTTGTCGCGTTTTTCGACGGCCGCATAGAAGGCGTCACAATCCAAATGTGCAATGCTCAGTCTATGAAGTTCAGGATGGTGCAACACCCGGGGGCGGTGGCAGGCGGGACACCTGTCTTTGTTTTCTGGCACGGGTGTAAGGCAATCCCGGCAATATCCGTGTGTGGGCGCTGCCATATCACGCCTCGGTTTCCGGCCAAAGCCAGGCCGCGCCGCGAACACCGCTTGAATCGCCATGGGCGTTTGGCTTTAGATTTGTGACAACGGTATCTGAGAAGACGTAGGCGCCCCACTTTTGCGGGATCAGCGTATAAAGCTGCTTGATGGCGGAAAGACCGCCACCTAGAACAATCACGCTTGGATCAAGAACATTGATGACGCCGGACAAGGCCCGGGCAAGGCGGTCGGCATACCGATCAATCAAACCTTGAGCGTCTCGGTCGCCTGACAAAGCGGCGTCTGCGATCTCTAAAGCACTGAGCGTTGTGACACCTTGCGCCGATGCTTGTCTTTCGAGGGCAGGGCCTGATAACCAAGTTTCGATACAACCAGATTGACCGCAATAGCAAGCCGGGCCTGGAATTTCGTCTGCCTTCGGCCAGGGAAGGGCATTGTGTCCCCACTCTCCGGCTATGGCATTCGGTCCGGACACAAGGTTCCCGCCAATGGCAATTCCGCCACCGACACCGGTACCAAGGATGACCCCGAACACTGATGCTTGACCGGCTCCTGCGCCGTCAGCCGCCTCTGAGAGTGTGAAGCAGTCGGCATCATTTGCCAGGCGCACGGGCCGGTTCAATGCTGCTTCCAGGTCCTGGTCGAACGGTTTGCCGATGAGCCATGTGGAGTTTGCATTTTTGATGAGGCCGGTGGCGGGCGAGATGGTTCCCGGAATGCCAATGCCGACGGGCAGGGATGGAGATCCCTCGCGCCCTACATGGTCAACCAGATCGCGGATGGCACGCACGGTTTTGTCATAGTCGCCGCGGGGTGTCGTTACGCGTTCGCGGCTCACTATGTCACCGCCTGGAGCCATCAATATGGCTTCAATCTTGGTTCCGCCGAGATCGACCCCAAGTCGCATCACCTGCTGCTCCTAAAAACCTCGCGCGGTGAGTTCTTCTTCCATGAACACCCGCGCGTCTGGCCAATGGCTTGAGTGGAAATGGCTGTGCTCCGACGGTGGCAGAAGTTTTGCGAGTCGTTTGTCCGCGATGAAGTGGAGGCGACGGCTTTCCTCATGAGATTCTGCAACAGATTTCAGATTGTGCGGAATGTCATCGAGGAAGAAGACCGGCGCAGAAAACGCGTCAGCAATGTGGCTGACGGCTGGCCCTTTGAGCCCTTTATTGGCAATTACCGGATAGTTCATGCCTTGGCGCGCCAGACTCTCAGCTCTGGCGTCGCGTTGGGCTGTCGGCACGTTTGTCAGAACGATGATCTGCGCGCGTTTGGAGAGGGATTCCAGTGCTTCAGCGGCATGGTCAACGGCCGTCAGATTGCCAGCCTCAGCTTTGAAAAAGCCTGAGAGGAGGTCTGGGGTCTGCTCAACGGGTATCGGCTCACCGGTGTCCTTGTCCTTGATGTTGCCTGACAGGGCGAAGGTCTGAAGGTCGAGCCATAGACCCTGACCGTCGAGGTAACGTTCGAGACCGGCAACAAATTGCAGCAACACCTCGTCGGCATCCGAGATAATGAGTGGCTGGGTCGGGTCCAGATGCAGCTCGTTCAGGGCTTTTCGGACGTCTAGGTCGAGATCTGATGAAGATGTGGTGTTCATGTCCAATGTACCTCTTCGCCACCGGGAAGGGAGCGTCGGGCCAGGCCCGGCATCTCCGGCTCCATTGAAACCGTCTCGCAGAAGGCCAGAAGTCCAGCCTCGTCGCTCATCAGGAAGTCGAGAACCCCTCCCAACAAGGCGGGATCGGTGGCTTGGGTCTTCAATTCCTCAACGGCGAGGCCGGTTTGGGCCAGGAATGCACCTAAAAGGTCTTCATCGGCTGCGATATGGGTGAGGGCCTGGAGAGCGACGGCTTCAGCGGCCTCGGGGGACAGGGGTGTATGCATATTTCTTTTTGAAACCAAATATTTATGAAGTGCTGGTCAAGTTAAGGATATTGGCGGATATCCCCGCAATCTTAAAGGATTGGTTAAGGATATTGAGGTCAGATGGAAGACTGAAAAGTCGGTCATTTTTTGTGTCACCAGCTGCCTCCGCCCGGCAGCGCTGCTGATCCGAGCAGGTAGAGTATGGGGTGTTGGAGTTATGAAAGCGATGTCCAAAACGGTTCTTATCGTTGAAGACAATGAGCTCAATATGAAGCTCTTTCACGATCTTCTTGACGCGCATGGATACCAGACCCTTCAAACGAAGGATGGCATCGAAGCGCTGGAAATCGCTCGGTCCAATCATCCTGACCTGATTCTCATGGACATCCAGCTGCCAGAGGTTTCTGGCCTTGAAGTCACCAAGTGGATCAAGGAAGACGACAATCTGCGGGAAATTCCCGTGGTTGCCGTCACCGCCTTCGCGATGAAAGGTGACGAAGAGAAAATCCGGGAAGGTGGATGTGAGGCCTATATCGCGAAACCGATCTCGGTGACGCAGTTCTTGGAAACGGTTCAGCGCTTTTTGGGGTAAATCGTGACCGCCCGAGTTCTCATTGTTGATGATGTTCCAGCCAATCTGAAGCTTCTGGAAGCAAAGCTGACGGCTGAGTATTTCGACGTCATCCAGGCGCCTGATGGGCCTACGGCCATTGAGATGGCTCAGAGTGAACAGCCAGATATAGTGCTCCTGGACGTGATGATGCCGGGCATGGACGGCTATGAGGTCTGCGAACGGCTGAAACAGCTACCGGAAACCCTCCATATTCCAATCGTCATGGTAACTGCACTCGACCAGCAGTCCGACAGGGTTAAAGGTCTTGAGAGCGGTGCAGATGACTTTCTGACCAAGCCGATCAACGATATTGCGTTGTTTGCCCGGGTAAAGAGTCTTGTTCGCCTGAAGACACTGACGGACGAACTGCGCATGCGGGAATCGACGGGTCAGCGGATCGGTGGCATTGATGGGGCCGCAGGCGAGCTTCCCAGCGATATGGGGGGGCGCTGCCTTGTCGTTGACGACCGCGAACGTCAGAGAGCGCGCCTTTGTGAAATGCTGAGCGAACAGCACGAAGTCACTGTTGCTGAGAGCGCAGCGGACCTCATGGAGCTTGCTGCACGGGGCGAGTTTGATCTGGTACTGATTTCCCTATCACTCAAGGAAGAGGATGGTCTGCGTCTTTGCTCGCAGATGCGTTCATTGGACGCCACACGTCAGACTCCCATTTTGGCGATGGTGGAAGAGGGTGACATGGGGCGTCTTGTTCGAGCCCTGGATATGGGCGTGAACGACTATCTGATGCGGCCTGTCGAGCGCAATGAACTCATGGCGCGGTGCCGCACTCAGTTGCGGCGTAAACGCTATCAGGATCAGCTGAAGGACAATTTCCAACGCAGTTTGGAAATGGCTTTCACAGACTCTCTGACGGGCCTCTATAACCGCCGTTACATGACAAACCATCTGACGACTCTGGTGGAAGAAGGGGCGCATAGCGGCAAGCCTCTCTCGCTCATGCTGTTGGACATTGATTTTTTCAAAGCAGTCAACGATACCTATGGCCACGGAGCCGGCGATGAGGTGTTGAAGGAATTCGGACGCCGGATCGCAGACAATGTCCGCGGTGTTGATCTGGCCTGCAGACTTGGCGGTGAAGAGTTTGTGGTTGTTATGCCTGACACAGAGGCTGAAACGGCCATCGCTATCGCCGAGCGCTTGCGGTCACGGGTCGCAGAACGGGCCTTCAAAACCGAAGTTGCGCAGGCTATCGAAGTAACGGTCAGTATCGGTCTTGCGGGCGCGGTGTGGCCCTATGACAGCGCTGAGGCGCTTCTGGAGCGTGCCGATCAGGCGCTCTACAAAGCCAAAAGAGACGGGCGAAACCGGGTGAATACTGAAGCCGCTTGACCCTACGGGCTCCCCCTCGACAGTCAGAAACGTCGTTTTTATGGCTGATTTCTGCCAAAAAACCCCGCCGTTAACCTTAATTTTTTATTATAATCCAATGCCTTAACGCTCGGTGCTCGTCCGATTCTTCATGTTCGGTTAGGGCTGTGCTATAGTCCTTTTTCACCATAGTGTGACGGTAGGGGGCACCAAAACCTGGCATGCTTAGCGTAGGGCAAGCTGGGGCTTTCCACTGAAGATATATTTGTTCTCGCGTGTGCCTGGGTCCGCCGCATCTCCTGGGTCCGCGGGACCGGCCGATCGGGGCGTGGTAGGAGTGGCCTCCTCTGTTACGTCACGTTTTCGATCGGCCACCCCTTTTTTCTCAGATATTGCTTTAGAGGGCTGGACGCAGGTGGTTGTGCACCTGACCCATATCTTCGCAGACAAGATGACAGAGCGCCGCGATGGCGCCCGTTGGCTGCTTCAACGAAGGGATCATGATAGGGACCGTACCTGCGCCATGAGCGGAACGGATCCCCGCTTCCGTATCTTCTAAGGCGAGGCAGCGCTCTGGTACGACGTTCAGAGCCGCGGCGGCCTTTTGAAAGGGCTCCGGATGGGGCTTTCCTTCGGTCACGTCGTCTCTAGTGATGATATGCGCGAAATAGTCTTTAAGACCTGCTGTTGAGAGGTAGGCCTCTGCGCTTTTGCGCGTCGCGGATGTGGCGACCGCGAGAGCCTTGCCGCTTTCCTTGAGGTCTTCGAGCAAGGTCACGACGCCAGGCATTACCGGGACATGGTTCTTTAGTTTTTGAGCCAAACGCGGGCGCCATTCAGCGGTATGGGCTTCAGCCTTGAAGGTTTCACCGAATGTCTTCTGCATGAGCGCGAGACAATCAATGGTGGGGCGTCCCAGCATCTGGTGCCAGAGTGCTTCTGTAAGCTCAAACCCCTGCAGGTCCGCAGCACGGACCCATTCGGCCATATAGAGGCTTTCTGTGTCGATCAAGGTTC
This sequence comes from Parvibaculaceae bacterium, assembly GCA_965248405.1. Classification (GTDB taxonomy): domain Bacteria; phylum Pseudomonadota; class Alphaproteobacteria; order Parvibaculales; family Parvibaculaceae; genus Mf105b01. The sequence continues at coordinate 1,730,870 of OZ252104.1, read as the reverse complement.
CGTCCATGTCGAACAGGACGGCATCGAATGAGGTGATCGTCATGGTGACCAAAGCCTCCAGATTTCAGTGCTTGGCCAAAAGAAAAGGCAGGCTCGAAGGCCTGCCTTGTTCTTGTTGATCCGACCTTGAGAGGCCGCCCAAAATCATTTGATTTTGGTTTCCTTGAACTCAACGTGTTTGCGAACGACAGGATCGTACTTTCTGACGACCATCTTCTCGGTCATGGTCCGCGCGTTTTTCTTGGCTACATAGTAGAAGCCTGTGCCAGCTGTGCTTTCCAGCTTGATCTTGATCGTGGTTGGCTTCGCCATCACCAAATCCTCAAATAATACGGGGCGCGTCTGGGTGGAATCCCGCGCCCGTGAAAAAGTTGCCGCAGACTACCCACCGGGGCCGAGAAGTCAAGGCCCTGCGAAAGCGCCGGTTTCCGCCCTTTATTCGAGTTTTTCCGTCGTTTTCTTGCCCGACCAGCGCCAGCCAACGATTAAAAGATAAACACCGCAAATAGCGGCCATGGCAATGGCCAGACCATGGGGGTCCCAAACGTCCATAGCAGCCCCGGCGATGGGTGGCCCCAGCAAGCCGCCGGTGGAGAACATAAGGATAAAAGCGGAGTTTGCTGCTGCCAGGTCCGCGCCTTTGAAGCGTTCGCCGAGCAACGCCAGGCCCACCGTGTACATGCCGACAACGACCCCGCCAAAAATGAAAAGGCTTGGCAGAAAAACCCAGATGCTTTGGGAGATGACGGGCAGCATGGCTGTTCCGGCAAATCCGAAGCCGGCGCAGATCAAGAGGACGGTGCGCCGGTCGAACCGGTCGGATGCGAGACCGATTGGAATCTGGAAGATGACATTGCCTGCGGCGAAGATTGTGAGGATGAGAGCTGCAAGGTTCTCCGTAAGACCCACACGCAATGCGTAGATGGGCAGCATGTTGAACATGTTGGTCTCGGTCGCACCGTAGACGAGGCCCGCGAGGGTCGCCGCGGGCGCAACGGTGAGGAAAGCAAGAAGCCCGTGGTTTGGCTTTTCATTCACTTGGGGTGCGAGCTTCCTCGCCATGACGATTGGCACGGTAGAGAGAAGCGTCAGTGAGCTCACGATCAAAAAGGGAGCGATCCCGTCCGGCCCAATGGTGAGCAAAACCAGTGGCCCCACAGCGAAACCGGCAGAAAGAATGGTGCCATAAATGCCAATTAGGAAGCCGCGGTTCTTGTCTGATGCGAGCTGGTTTATCCAGAATTCGCTTACGACAAACAATCCAGTAAGCGCCAGCCCATTGATGAAGCGCAGGGGAAACCAGATCCAGATATTGTTGAACACAAAATAGAGCGGCATGCAGGCGGCAGATGTCCCAAGGCAGAGCAGAAGGAACGATCCGGTTGAGATGCGTCTCAGAAGCGGTGCAATAAACGGGGTAATGGCCAGTGTTGCCAGCGCTGGCATGGCGGTGTTGAGCCCGATAAGGGTGCTGGAGACGCCTTGGCGCTCCAACAAAATGGCCAGCAAAGGAATGGATACACCCATGCCAATACCGACGGCGGTAATGCAGGCGATCACAGCGGCAAGGCTAATGACCCGCTCACGCTCGGTCAGGTCTTTCGCCATGTCAGCAATCTCTGCCATATCGGTTTCCGTCAGCGCACCCTGGTTTCAGGGACCTTCGGTTCAAGGATTCTGGGTTTCTCGTTCAGATAACAGTAAAGCGGCGGGAGGGCCCGGGGAGAACCTTCCACGGAGTTTTTCAGCTCTGTGAGCACAAATTCTGTCACGTCGATAATCGGCAGTTTTAGCGCTTCTGAGAGCGGGTACCAGTCGATCTCGCTGAGTTCGCCGCTGCCCTTCAGTGTGCCTGTGAGCGCTGAGGCGTCCGCTTTGAAAAAACGCGCATGAAAGCGGATCGGACTCACAGTTGGTGTGATGGCTCGGGCCATGAAGGATACATGGTGCAGCGCAGGGGCTACGCCCAAATCCCGGAATTGTCCCCAGGTTTCGCCAGTCGCTGTTCCGATGTCGCCCTTGTCAGCGAGCAGCATGCCCGTCTCTTCGAAGGTCTCGCGGACGGCAGCCATAGCTAAAGCACGGGTCTTTGCTTTTGAGCCGCCCGTGTGACCCAAGCTCGGATCATCCGGCAAATCGGTTGCGGGACGGGCCTCGTGATCATGAGGGTCGAGCTTGCCGCCCGGGAATACGAAAGCATCCGGAATGAAACTCATTTTCGCGTGACGTTTACCCATGAGGATTCGGGGTTCCGGCCCCGTCTCGTCGATAAGCACAAGGGAGGCGGCGTCACGGGGTTTGACCGCTTTGCCCGTATTGGAGTTGGCGATGTTCATAGAGTGTCTCGAACAGGATTTGCGCCACGGAAATGAACAAAGGGCACAGGCCGCCTTGCTTGAGCCGGTTTTGGGAGAGCCAGCCGCTCCTGCATTTCGCCCAGGATCATGCGGGTGATGTTCGGCAGATCCAGATCGAACGCGTCCTCAATCTCCAGCCAGTGAAGTTCCAGAAGCTCCCCGGATGCACGGTCTGTGTCGTGAAGATCACTGTGGATCTGTTCTGCATCAATCATGAAAAAGCGTGTATCGAAGCGCCGGGTCCGATAAGGAGGTGTGATGGCGCGGGCGATAAAGTCCACCGCTGAGAGGTCGGGGGCGACATGTTCATTGTAGTAGGCCTGCCATTCAGGATTGCGGGTCTGAAACGGTTCGCTCACTTTTTTGCCGATCACCAGCCCTGTTTCTTCGAAGGTTTCACGAATGGCTGCCATCGCGAGACCGCGCGCCTTGTTGGGGCTAGGCGTGCCCCGCATCCGGTCCAGCAAACGGCGTTCAACGGGGGCACGCAGGCCTTTTTGAACTTTTACGCGGCTGTCCGCCGGGTCCAGCCGACCGCCAGGGAACACAAATTTGTTCGGCATGAATTTGTGCCCGGCAGCGCGTTTACCCATGAGGATCTTTGGCTTTGCCGCATCGCGCCGCACGATGATGAGCGTCGCGGCTTCTTTGGGGCGGACTGCTGGTGTTTTGTCCTGCCGGTATTCCTGATTGCGTGCTTCTTTGGGATCAAATGCTCCCGTTGCCGCTTTGCTGCTTTTTTTTTTCGTCGCCATATCACCCTCCACACGCGAAAAAGGCGCGACCGGCGGTCACGCCCTTACCCTCAATGTGCCTTTTGCGCCTGAGTCTGTCCAGACAGGGCTATGAGCCCAGCGTAACCCGACGTTTGTTAGTCTTCGTGGCCGCCAAATCCGTGCATTCTGACTGCCCATTGCATGCCGACAACAGCCCCTTTGGTAATGGGCAGGGTGACCAGGGTAAGGCCAAGTGTTAGCGGGCCCCACACGGCTGCGTGGATCCACGCATCCGGCCGGTAAGCCATTTCAATCCACAACATGGCAGGCACAATAATGTGACCGACGATAAAGATCGTGAAGTAGGGCGGGGCATCGTCTGCACGATGGTGATGGAGCTCTTCACCGCAATGGCCGCAATTGTCCGCGACCTTCAAGTATTTGCGGAAAACCTGGCCTTCGCCGCAAGACGGGCATTTGAAGGCGGCACCACGCTTGATGGACTGCCAGACTGAGCGATGTTCGTCTGCTGCGTCAGTAATACTTGTCATGAGCTTCCTCCGACCGACCGTAGAGACGGTAACATGCGTATCCTAACGAAAATAGCCAATGCGGCAGGGTGACGCGCGGCAACCTTGGCTCTAACGATTTGTTTTCCTTATTTTCGGCTACGGCCTCGTGATTTTCTGCCGCCACTGCGTTTGTAGGGTTTCCGGCCGTTACCGGCACGTCCCCCATTTTTACCGCGGCGCTTGCCTTTGCTCTCGCTGCCGCCTTCGAGCATTGTAAAGCGCAGTCCGCCGGTCACCGGGGTTGCTTCTTCCAAACGCACACGAACCGGATCGCCGATCCGATACCGGATTCCCGTTCTGTCACCGATGAGGGCATGGGCGCCTTCGTCGTGGTGATAGAAATCGTTGTCGAGGCTGGCAATAGGCACCAGACCGTCAGCGCCGGTATCGTTCAAGCGGATGAACAGGCCAAAGCGCGTGACACCGGAAATGCGTCCCGTAAACTCAGCGCCGATCTGTTTTTCGAGGTAGGAGGCGATATAGCGATCATTGGAATCACGTTCGGCAACCATCGAACGCCGTTCGGTTTGCGAGATGTGCTCTGCTGTCTGGGACATCAGCTTCACATCTTCATCGCTCAAGCCGTCTTTGCCGAGATTGAGGGCGCTGATGAGGCTGCGATGCACAATGAGATCTGCATAACGCCTAATGGGTGATGTGAAGTGAGCATAGCGCCGCAGGTTTAAGCCAAAATGCCCTAGATTGTCTGTTGAATAGATTGCCTGGGCCTGACTTCTCAGGACCACATCGCTCACCATCTGGGCGTATTCGGTGTCCTTCACCTTGTGGAGGATCTGGTTGAACTGGGCAGGTTTCATCACCGTGCCTTTGGCGACCTTCATGTCGAGTGTTTCCAGAAACTCCGACAGGGCCATGAGTTTTTCGCGGCTCGGTGCATCGTGAATGCGGTAAATGAGCGGCGAGCGTTTGCCTTCAAGAGATTCAGCAGCGCAGACATTCGCCTGGATCATGCACTCTTCGATCACGCGCATGGATTCAAACTTGTCGGCGATTTTGATTTCGCTGATTTTGCCCACATCCCGGTCGATCACGATTTTGTGCTCAGGCAGGTCTAGGGCGAGGGGGCCGCGCTTGTCCCTTGCTTTCGACATGGCCTGATAGGCCTGCCAAAGCGGTTCAATAACCTGCTGTTGGATGTCGGCGAAACGCGGGTCGGGATTTCCATCAAATGCCGCCTGGGCTTCCGCATAAGAGAGCTTGGCCGTTGAACGCATGAGGCCGCGCAAGAATGTGTGGCTTTTCTTATGGCCGCTTTTGTCGAACACCATCCGGACAGCGAGGCAGGGGCGGTCGACACCCTCGCGAAGGGAGCAGAGATCGTTTGAGATCCGCTCCGGCAACATGGGAACCACCCGATCGGGAAAATAGGTCGAGTTCCCCCGTTTCAGTGCTTCCTTGTCGAGAAGGCTGCCGCTTTGAACGTAATGGGAGACGTCGGCGATGGCGACATAGACAATCCAACCACCTTTGTTGTTCGGGTCGTCGTCGGGAAGGGCGGCAACCGCATCGTCATGGTCACGTGCGTCTGGCGGGTCGATGGTGATCAAGGGTACATCGCGCAGGTCATCGCGGGCCTTGCTTAACCGCACGGGTTTGGCGGTGTTGGCTGCCGCGATCACCTTTTCGGGGAACTCGTCCGGGATGCCATGGGCGTGAATGGCGATCAGGCTGATGGACCGTTGTTCGTCGCCCCGGCCATAGGTTTCTTTCACCTTTGCGCGCCGTGGCGCATAGCGTGGGCCCGGCATGACCTCCACGAGTACGAGATCCCCTTCTTCTGCCTCGCCAATATGCGGCCGGGTCACCTCATATTCGTTCCGGGCCTTTTTATCGACAGGAACGATCCGACCGCCCGTCGGCGTTTTACGGAAGATGCCGAGGAAGTTCTCGTTGCCTTTACCGATGCGCCGGATAACGCGCGCCTCATAGGCATAGTCTGCCGGGCCTTCTTCCCCCGTCTTAGTGATCCGCGCAAGCACGCGGTCTCCGACACCTGCGGGCGCCCCGCGCTGGCGCTCATTGGCATCGCCCGGCACGATGACAATTTCCGGGATAGGTGTGTCACCAGACCAATTGTTGGGGGTCGCAATGAGCTCACCATCCTGATCGCGTTTGGCAATGTCGATCACCGCGACGGGGGGCATTTCGCCAGGTTTGGAAAGCGACTTGCCTTCCTCTTTTTTGAGGAGGCCTTCTTGCGTCAGCTCTTTCAGGATGCGTTTCAGACCAATGCGCTGTGAACCTGAGATGCCAAACGCTTTGGCGATTTCGCGTTTTCCCACTTTTCCCGGCGATTCTGTCACGAAGGCCATGATCTGGTCGCGGGTGGGCAGCGTTACATCGGGTTTTTTGGGTTTCCGAGCACGCTTCTTTTTGGTGGGTGGCTTTTTGGGTGAGGCCACGGCGCTTAGTCCGCTGCCTCAGCCGTCTCGTCACTCGCTGCATCTTTTTTTGGCGCAGCCTTCTTCTTTGCCGCCGTTTTCTTTTTGGCGGTCTTCTTCTTCGCTGTTTTTTTCTTAGCAGTCTTCTTTTTTGCGGTTTTCTTCTTCGCTGTCTTCTTTTTGGCTGCTTTCTTTTTAACAGTCTTCTTCTTCGCCGGACCTTTGGCCGTTTTTTCAGCGATGAGCTGAACCGCTTCTTCCATGGTCACTTCTTCCGGCTTTTTGCCGCGGGGAAGAGTAGCGTTGATCTTGTCGTGTTTTACGTAAGGCCCATAGCGGCCATTCATGACATTGACCGGCCCGCCAAGTTCCGGGTGCTCGCCAAGTTCCTTGAGAGGTTTGGCGACCTGTCTGCGGCCTGGGTTTGCTTTCTTTTCCGCAATTGCCGCTACTGCGCGGTTCAAGCCGACTGTGAAGACCTCATCGGGGCTGTCCAGATTGGCATAGACTTTATTGTGAAGAACGAACGGACCGTAGCGCCCAAGGCCTGCGGTAATCGGCTGGCCGTCTTCGGGGTGAAGGCCAACTTCGCGGGGCAGCGATAGAAGCTGTAGCGCTTTCTCAAGATCCACACCTTCCAGTGCCCAGGTCTTTGGAATGCCCGCACGCTTGGGCTTTTCGTCTTCTTCAACCGGGTCCATATGAATGTAGGGACCGAAGCGGCCGTTCTTCAGCTCAACATCTTTTCCGGTTTCCGGGTGGGTTCCCAGAATTCGGTCCGCAGCTGCCGGGTCGCCGTCCATGCCTTTGGTGAGCTGCCGGGTGAACTTACACTCCGGGTAGTTGGAGCATCCGACAAAGGCGCCAAACCGGCCGACTTTAAGAGAGAGTTCGCCGCCTTCGCAGGACGGGCAGCCACGGCGCGGGCTGCCATCTTCCTTCTCTGGAAAGACATGGGGTTCAAGCACTTCATTCAGGCGGTCGAGCACCTGGGTGATGCGGAGATCAGCTGTGCCGTCCACATGGGCGGTGAAGCCATCCCAGAATTCGCGCAGCACATCTTTCCAGTCCAGCTCGCCAGCAGAGATCTTATCTAGCTTTTCTTCCAGGTCCGCTGTGAAGCCGAATTCTACATATTGCGTGAAAAAGCTTTCCAGGAACGCGGTAACGAGCCGCCCTTTGTCATCCGGCGTAAAGCGTTTCTTATCGAGGTGAACATACCCCCGGTCCTGAAGCACACCCAGAATGCTCGCATAGGTCGAGGGACGGCCTATGCCCAGTTCTTCCATCCGTTTGACGAGGGACGCCTCGGAGAAGCGGGGTGGAGGCTCTGTGAAGTGCTGGTCGGCGCGGGCTTCCTTAGTCCCCAACCGGTCACCGTTCGAGACCTTTGGCAGGCGGCCGCCTTCTTCATCATCACTCTTATCGTCTGTGCCTTCCTGGTAGAGCTTCAGGAAGCCATCAAAGACGATGACGGACCCGCTGGCGCGAAGACCCAGTGTCTTGTCCTCCGACGCCATCTCAATGGTGGTCCGTTCAAGCCGAACGCTCTCCATCTGGCTGGCGAGGGTTCGGTTCCAGACAAGCTCGTAGAGCCGCGCCTGGTCATTGTCCAAAAGCGCTTTTACCTCTTTTGGCAGGCGGGCGAGATCCGTCGGGCGGATCGCTTCGTGGGCTTCCTGAGCGTTCTTTGCCTTGGTTTTGTACTCGCGGGCCTTGTCTGGCAGGTAGGCTTCGCCGAATTCATTGGTGATGACCGTCCGGGACTGCGCAATCGCTTCCTCGGCGATCTGCACACCGTCGGTCCGCATATAGGTAATGAGGCCCGTGGTCTCCCCATCAATCTCAATACCTTCATAGAGACGCTGGGCGACCATCATGGTGCGGCTTGCTGAGAATCCGAGCTTACGCGAGGCTTCCTGTTGCAGCGTTGAGGTCGTGAAGGGGGCTGGCGGGTTCCGCCGGGCTGGTTTGCTCTCGACAGTCTGCACCGTGAAGGGCTCTACACCGACCCGTGCTCGCACAGCTTCTGCGGCTTTTTCATTCGGCAGATCGAATTTTTCCAGCCGTTTGCCGTTGTGGGACACGAGACGGGCGATGAATTCGTCGCCGCTGCCGGTGGTCATGTCCGCTTCAACCGTCCAGTATTCTTGAGGGTTGAAGGCTTCAATCTCGAGCTCACGGTCGCAGATCAGACGCAGGGCGACAGATTGTACGCGGCCGGCGGACCGGCTTCCCGGCAGTTTCCGCCAAAGAACGGGAGAGAGCGTGAAGCCGACCAAGTAGTCCAGCGCCCGGCGGGCCAGGTAAGCGTCAATCAGCTGCGTGTCGAGCTCGCGGGGGTTGTCCATAGCGGCGAGGACAGCTCGCTTGGTGATCGCGTTGAACACGACCCGTTCTACCGGTTTGTCGCCTAATGCCTTCTTTTTCTTAAGAACTTCAAGGACGTGCCAGGAAATCGCTTCCCCTTCGCGGTCGGGGTCAGTCGCAAGAATCAGTTTGTCTGCGCCTTTGACCGCTTTTGCGATCTCATTGAGCCGTTTTTGTGATTTTGAGTCGGCATCCCACGCCATGGAGAAGTCTTCATCGGGTTTTACCGATCCGTCCTTTGACGGGAGGTCTCGCACATGGCCATAGGAGGCAAGAACAGTGAAGTCTTTGCCCAGATACTTGTTGATCGTTTTCGCCTTGGAGGGCGATTCAACAATGACAACGTCCATTGATGGTCCCAGATTTCGTGGGTTGAAGGTGTAAAAAACGCTTATATTCTGCCATTTTTTCTAAATTGCAGATTTGAAGCTGGTCTTACGTCGGCTGGAACATGGTGAAAACGTTCCTGCCTGTCAAATGGCTCTTAATCTTGGCGCTTCTGTGACACCGCTTAAAGCACCTGGGATCCGCCCTCTCCTTAGATTTCAAGATAATCGTAAAACGGGTATTGCAATAGGCGCGCAACTATAGGTTAATGTCATAAGAGTTTCAGTTTTACTCATAGTCCGAATGGTCTGTTAATTAGATATAAGGATTAGCTGATGAGTGGGCGCGGCGCCAACACAGCAAGATTAAAGCAGGCATGCAATTCTTCTGACAAGAGAGACAATGTAGATGATGTGGCAGCATATGCATTTGATATGTTGCAGTCTCTTCGAGAAACCTGTTCCGATGACAATCACCGTTTTCTGTCCTACCTGATTGGTATGGCAGCTGAAGAGGCACAGCGTTTGTCTGAGGGCCTGCCGAGTGCGGCAGCCCAATTTGCACAGCCTGCAACCCCGGAAGCCCGGGCAAAAAGGCACTGATTTAATAAGGGTTTCAGAAGATTTCTTCTGTCTCTTGTTCAAGAAGTGAAACACGCTGGCCGGTTTCTCTTACCAGCCGTCCGGCAAGATCAATCTCCAGCAGAAGCGCGACCACTGTTCGCGCTGGGAGGCCGGACAAACGGATAAGCTCGTCTTGTTCAATTGGTGTGGGCCCCAACAAGGAAAGCAGGTTTTCCCGCTCCGATCTGGTTGGCTCTGGCGGAGGCGATGGCGGGCTTGTATAGGGCATATCGTCTCCTTCGGAGAATAGAGGCGGCGGCGACTGTTCCAGCCAATTGAGAACGTCTTCAGCTGATTCGACCAGGGCCGCGCCCTGTTTGATAAGCCGGTTGCCACCTTTGGCGCGAGGGTCCAAGGGGGAACCAGGGACAACCATGACTTCCCGGTTCTGCTCAAGAGCAAAACGCGCCGTAATAAGCGATCCTGATCTGAGGGCCGCCTCCACCACGATCACGCCTCGCGAGAGGCCCGCAATGATGCGGTTGCGCCTTGGGAAGTGCCGCCCCTGCGGTCTTGTGCCAGGGGGCATTTCGCTAACCAGGACGCCCTGATCCTTTATCTGGTCGTAGAGCGCCCGGTTTTCTTCCGGGTACACGATGTCTATGCCACCAGCGATAACAGCAATGGTGCCGGTGCTCAGCGTTGCATTGTGGGCTGCTGCGTCGATGCCGCGCGCCAGACCGGAAGTGATGACAAAACCCGCCTCGCCTAAGTCGCGGGACAGGCTGGCCGCCATGCGAAGACCTGCCGCAGATGCGCTACGGGACCCGACAATGGCGAGGCTCGGTTGATCCAGGAGATGGAGAGCCCCTATCGCCGCTATCACCGGGGGTGGTGGGTCTGACTGAGATAAAAGCGTTGGATATCCTTGTTCGCCGACAAACAATAGGTGGGCGCCCAGCTTGTATGCCGCGTTCATCTCCTGTTTTGCCGTTGTGGCGCTCGCAATTTTTATGGACCTCTTGCGTCCGCCGCGTTTGGCAAGGTCGGGAAGAGCCATGAGAGCGTCTCCCGCCGAACCAAATTGCTCAATGAGGTCTCTGAAGGTTACCGGCCCGACATTTTCACTGCGGATTAGCCGCAGGCGGTCCAACCGTTCCTGATCTGAGAGAGATGCCGGCATGCCGCCTCCAGAGCCTTACGCCCTGAAATCCGAGTAGGAGACCCCTGATGGGGCTAGGCGTCGTCTTTTTGTCCAATACGCGGCTCAGTACCGCTTAGCAGGCGCTGGATGTTTTCTCTGTGCGCGTAGAAAACGAGGATCACCAGCAATACGCTTAATTCGACCATCTGCCACTGGTCGACCCATACAAAGTAAACTGGTGATAGCAGTGAGGCAACCAGAGCTGACAATGAAGACATTCGGAAGATGAGAGCGACCACAAGCCAGGTAGCGCAGAAGAGCAAGCCAACCGGCCAGGCGAGAGCGAGCAATATGCCGATATAGGTCGAAATGCCTTTGCCGCCCTTAAATCGCAGCCAAACCGGAAACAGATGCCCAACAAGGGCGCCGAAGGCGGCGATAATGGCCAGATCTGGCCCAAATTGCCTTGCAAGCAGAACTGCCACAGCGCCTTTTGCCATATCGCCAAGAAACGTGCCGCCCGCGACCCATTTATTGCCTGTCCTGAGCGCATTGGTGGCGCCGATATTGCCTGAACCAATATCCCGGATGTCACCAAGGCCTGCGAGGCGGGTGATGATCAAGCCAAAGGGAATGGAGCCCAGTAGATAGCCAACCGCCAGCGCGGCGGCGTAATAGGGCATGGCAGCGGACCAGCTGATGGGATCTGGCATTGTCAGTTCCTTCCGGAAACGTGCACTTCTTTACCGCTAACGATCGTGCGAACGGCCCGGCCTTGCAAGCGGCGTTCATCGTAGGGGGTGTTTTTCGATTTTGACTTCAGTTTTTCCGGGTCAAGCACCCAGGGCACGTTCAGATCGATCAGCGCCAGGTCTGCAGGGCAGCCTTTGTTCAGGCATCCGGCCCCTATGCCCAGCAAGGACGCAGGACCCGTTGTTAATGCCTCAATAGCGCGTTCAAGAGACAGGGAGCCGCTATGCACCAGAGAGAGTGTGGCTGGCAGCAATGTTTCGAGCCCAACCGCGCCAAAAGCAGCCTGTGCGAAGGGCAGGCGCTTGGTTTCCGGATCTTGTGGATCATGGCCCGAGACGATGACATCAATCGTGCCGTCTGCGACGCCCTCAACAACCGCCAGCCGGTCGTCTTCGTGGCGCAGCGGCGGAGAAAGCTTCATGAAGCTGCGGTAGCTGGCGACATCGTTCTCATTAAGGGTGAGGTGGGGCGCAGAAACGCCACACGTCACGGGCAGTCCGTTTTGCTTTGCCCGGCGGATGACGTCCACAGACGCTTTACAGGTGACTTGTGCCACATGGTAGCGCGCGCCTGTGAGTTCCACGAGGCGCAGGTCCCGCTCAATCATGATCGTTTCAGCGGCTGACGGTCTGCCGGACAGGCCGAGACGGCTCGCAAGCTCTCCTTCATTCATTACACCGCCTGCAGCCAATGCGCGGTCCTCGGCATGCTGCACGATGAGGGCGTCGAAGAAGTGGGCGTAGGAGAGGGCGCGGCGCATGACCAACGGGTCTGCCAGTGGCCTGTCGCCATCGGTGAAGGCGACGGCACCTGCATCTTTCAGGAGCCCGATCTCCGTCATTTGTTCACCGGCGCATCCGCGTGTCAGCGCGCCCATGGGGTGAACATTGACGATTGCTGTGTCGCGGGCGCGGCGTTCGACAAAGTCGACCAGGGCAACGTCGTCGATCACAGGATCGGTGTTTGGCATGACGATAATCGTGGTCACACCGCCCGCCGCGGCCGATTGGCTCGCGCTGCCCAGTGTTTCGCGATATTCGGTACCGGGTTCGCCTGTGAAGACGCGCATGTCGATCAGGCCGGGTGTTAGCAGCTTGCCGTCACAATCGATGGTTTCCATATCCTGCGGGACGCCGCCAGAAAACAGAGAGGCACCGCGGTCGGCAATCTTACCATCCTCCACAAGGAGTGAGCCCACTTCATCCAGGCCGTTGGCTGGATCAAAAAGCCGCGCATTTATGTAGGCGGTGCGCTTCATGATCCGTTTCCTGCCGATTGTTCATTGGGCAGGTTGCGGGCTAGGGCATCCAGCGCTGCCATGCGGACCGCAACGCCCATTTCCACCTGTTCGCGGATCACCGAGCGGTTGATATCGTCCGCCACGGCGCTGTCGATTTCGACGCCGCGGTTCATCGGCCCCGGATGCATAATGAGCGCGTCAGGCTTTGCGACTTTAAGCTTTTCATAATCGAGGCCGAAAAAACGGAAATACTCGCGAACGGACGGTACAAACGAGCCGTGCATGCGTTCCAGCTGAAGGCGCAGCATCATCACGATGTCGACGTCTTTCAGGCCCTCTGTCATATCATTGAAGACTTCGACACCCATACGTTCGATGCCGATAGGCAAAAGTGTCTTTGGCGCAATGACGCGAACACGCGCGCCCATTGTGTTGAGCAACAAAATGTTTGAGCGCGCCACACGGCTGTGGAGAATGTCACCACAAATGGCAACGGTCAGACCTTCCAGGCGTCCTTTGCGGCGCCGGATCGTAAGGGCGTCCAGGAGCGCCTGTGTGGGATGTTCGTGACTTCCATCGCCGGCATTTAGGACCGAACAACTCACCTTCTGAGAGAGCAATTCCACGGCGCCACTATCGCCATGGCGAACCACGATCAGGTCCGGATGCATCGCATTGAGGGTTGTCGCCGTGTCGATCAGCGTTTCGCCTTTTTTGATGGATGATGAACTGACCGACATGTTCATTACGTCAGCGCCGAGACGCTTGCCAGCCAACTCAAACGAGCTTTGGGTCCGCGTAGACGCTTCGAAGAAAAGATTGATCTGGGTGCGACCGCGAAGCACGGATCCCTTTTTGTCGATCTGCCGGTTTTGATCGACATATCCATCGGCAAGATCAAGAAGGGAGGTGATGTCAGCTTGGGAAAGGCCTTCGATACCGATCAAATGCCGGTGGGGGAAGAGCACTGTGGTGTTTGCGTCCGAGCTGGTCATTAAAGCCGCATCTTATAGGAGGGGGGGCGGATGCGCGCAAGCATTCAATGGTGTTTTCCGCAGAAATTGGTGCATTAGGTAAAGAAGTAGAGCATGAGGGGCATGGTAATGGCCGCGAGTATTGTTGAGCCGGTGATCAAGCTGGCCATGAGTGTCGCGTCACCGCCGAGCTGTCTCGCGAGAATGTAAGATGACGTCGCGCCGGGGACTGAGCCACATAAGAGAACAACCAGACGCGCCAGACCCTCTATCTCGAAGATCCAACACCAGGCCAGCATAAGGAGTGGCATGACAATAAGCTTGAGGGTGCTGGTGAGCAAAACAATGCCCTTGGTTTCATAGGCATGGTCTAGCCGGAGACCTGCTCCTATGGCCAGCAGACCGAGGGTCAGCGCTGCCTGGCCCAGAATATCTGCTGTAGGGGCCAGTGGTCCCGGAAGACGGAAGCCGGTGACGTTCAGGAAGATGCCTGCGGCGCAGGCGAGGATAAGCGGATTCTTGGAGAGTAAACGAAGGACCGTGCCAAGTCCTGCCGGCTCATCGCCCGCATAGCGTGTCAGGATCATCACGGAGAGCACATTCACCGTCGGGACAAGAGTGGCAAAAGAGACGGCTGCCAGAGTCGTGCCTTCAGGTCCAAAGAGCTGTGCGATTGCTGCAAGAGCGACAAATCCATTCCACCGTGCCGCCCCTTGAAACACGCTGGAGAATTGCGGGCCGCTCAGGTTGGAGGTTGCGCGAAGCACCATCAACAAGACCACCATGGAGAACAGGCCACCCCACAAGGCGTAAGCCATGGGCCAGACATCGAACGCCGTCAGGTCTGCCGTTGCAAGTGTGTGAAGCAGTAGTGCCGGAAAGAAGATGTAGTAAGTAAGACGGTCGAGTGGTTGCCAAAGACCGTCGCCTGGAAAGTCGAAGCGTTTGATTGCCGCGCCCAGTGCAATCACTAAAAAGACGGGGATTAGAGAATTGAGGATTGCGATCATGACATGGACCGCAATCGTTCAAGAACGCCCTGGAGAATGAAAGAGGCCGCCATTTTATCGACGACCTCTGCCCGTTTCTGACGGCTTGTGTCTGCATCCAGGAGCGTGCGGGTGACGGCCACGGTAGACAGTCGCTCATCCCAGAAAAAAATTGGAATGTCGATCTTTGAGGACAGGTTTCGCGCAAAGGTCCTGGTCGATTGCACCCTCGGGCCCTCGGATCCATCCATGTTGAGGGGGAGGCCCAGAACGAGGGCGCCTGCATCTACCTCCGCAATAATGTCGACCAGGCGGGCAGCGTCCGCATTGAACTTGGTGCGCTTGATGGTTTCGCGGGGTGTGGCGACCGTCCAGAACGGGTCTGAGGTTGCAATCCCGATGGTTTTTGAGCCGAGGTCGAGCCCTATGAGGGCTTTTCCCGCTGCGCGCTCTTTCAGAGCGTCTATGTCTATGATGTCGGCTGCCATGGGATGAGGTTTCTAGTGGAATATGCGCAGCACGGCAATTGAGGCCTCATATCGCAGGGCTTATTGCGACGGGAGGGGGCGTCTGATATTTTCCGCGCCAAATCAGGGTGTCAAAACAGGGTTTCACAAGGCTCCTGCGGCAAATTTCTGCCATTTGGCCCCCAATTTCAGAAAAGAGAGGCCTATGTCGGTCGACGAAAACACAGTCCGGCGCATTGCCCGGCTTGCCCGTATTGCAGTGACGGAAGAAGAAGTGGCACCGCTTGCCAAAGATCTCTCCACCATTCTCGACTGGGTGGAGCAATTGGGTGAGGTCGACACGGACCATGTGCCGCCTTTGACCAGTGTCGTGGAGATGGAGATCAAGATGCGCGAAGACATTGTGCGTCATGACAATCTTCAACGCCAAGTCACGCAGAATGCGCCGCAATCTGAAGATGGCTTCTTCACAGTGCCAAAAGTTATCGAGTAGGGCGCCGATATGACCGATCTGACAAAACTCACGCTTGCCGATGCGCGTGCGAAACTCGCGTCGAAGGAAATCACCTCCGTTGAGCTGACAGAAGCGCATCTTGCAGCGGCCAAGGTGTCTGACAAGCTGAATGCCTATGTCACGCTCACGCCAGAGGTTGCTCTGGAGCGCGCCGCAGAGTCCGACGCACGGATTGCGAAAGGCGATGCCCGCCCGCTTGAAGGCCTTCCTTTGGGCGTTAAAGACCTCTTCTGTACAGAAGGTGTGCGCACCACCGCCTGCAGTAACATTCTGGATGACTTTACGCCTACTTATGAGTCGACTGTTACGACCAATCTTTGGGATGACGGCGCCGTGATGCTCGGCAAACTCAACAATGATGAGTTTGCGATGGGCTCTTCCAACGAAACCAGCCGCTTTGGCCCTTGTGTCAATCCGTGGAAAGCATCCGACAATGATGCTGACCTTGTGCCCGGTGGGTCGTCAGGCGGTTCGTCGGCAGCTGTTGCGGCACATCTGGCGCTCGGCGCAACGGCCACCGATACAGGCGGTTCCATTCGTCAGCCAGCTGCGTTTACGGGCACGGTAGGTCTGAAGCCTACATATGGCCGGTGTTCACGATGGGGCGTGGTTGCGTTTGCTTCTTCGCTTGATCAAGCAGGGCCGATTACCCGCTCAGTGCGAGATGCAGCCATCATGCTGAAGAGTATGGCAGGGCATGACGAAAAAGACACAACCAGTGTTGATATCGAGGTTCCTGATTACGAAGAGGCGCTCACGGGCGACATTCGCGGTCTCAAAGTTGGCATTCCGAAAGAATACCGCGTCGATGGTATGTCTGATGAGATTGAGAAGCTTTGGACCCAGGGCATTGACTGGCTGAAGAGTGCCGGGGCTGAAATTGTGGATGTGAGCCTTCCACACACCAAATATGCGTTGCCCGCTTATTACATTGTGGCACCGGCTGAAGCGTCTTCAAACCTCGCCCGATATGATGGTGTGCGTTATGGGCTGCGTGTTCCTGGTGAAGACATCACTGACATGTATGAGAAAACCCGTGCAGAAGGATTTGGCGACGAAGTGCGCCGTCGTGTGCTGATCGGCACCTATGTCCTCTCAGCCGGCTATTACGATGCCTACTACATTAAAGCGCAAAAGATCCGCACCTTGATCGCGCAGGATTTCAAGCAAGCTTACGAGAAAGTGGACCTTCTCTTGACGCCAACCGCGCCGTCTCCTGCGTTCGCTATTGGCGAAAAGGTCAATGATCCGCTTTCAATGTATCTGAATGATGTGTTCACCGTGCCGGTGAACCTTGCGGGTCTGCCCGGTATTTCTCTGCCTGCAGGTTTGAGTTCCAACGGGCTGCCGCTTGGCCTTCAGTTGATTGGCCGCACATTTGATGAAGAAACACTGTTGCGCGCTGCCGGCGTTCTTGAGGACGCCGCCGGGTTTAGCGCTGAACCTTCGACATGGTGGGCTTAAAGCATGAGTGAGAACAAAAACCTGATTGAAGGGGCAACAGGGTCCTGGGAAATCGTTCTGGGTCTCGAAGTGCATGCACAGGTCGCGTCCAGTGCGAAACTCTTCTCCGGCGCGCCGACGGAGTTTGGGGCGGAACAAAACAGCCAGGTGAGCCTGGTTGACGCGGCAATGCCGGGTATGTTGCCGGTCATCAACGAAGAATGTGTGCAACAGGCGGTGCGCACCGGTCTTGGCCTGGGTGCAGAAATTCATTTGCGTTCGGTTTTTGACCGCAAAAACTATTTCTATCCGGATTTGCCGCAGGGCTATCAGATTTCACAGTTCAAAGACCCGATCGTTGGGGAGGGGGAGATTGAAATCGACCTTAAAGACGGTTCTGTGAAGCGTGTCGGCATTGAGCGGCTGCATCTGGAGCAGGATGCCGGCAAGAGTGTGCACGACCAGCACCCGTCCATGAGCTTTGTCGACCTCAATCGCTCTGGTGTTGCGCTTATGGAGATTGTCTCTAAGCCTGACATGCGCTGTGCGGAGGAAGCACAGGCCTATGTGAAGAAATTGCGCTCTATCCTGCGTTATCTGGGTACTTGTGACGGCAATATGGAACAGGGATCGATGCGTGCGGACGTCAATGTCTCCGTGCGTCGGCCTGGCGAGGATCTCGGCACGCGATGCGAGATCAAAAACGTCAATTCCATCCGCTTTATCGGGCAAGCGATCGAATATGAGGCCCGCAGACAGATTGATGTGCTGGAAGATGGCGGAACCATTGACCAGGAAACACGTTTGTTTGACCCGCGAGCGGGTAAAACGCGTTCCATGCGCTCAAAAGAAGAGGCGCATGACTACCGTTACTTCCCTGATCCCGACCTTTTACCGCTTGTGATCAAACAAGAGTTGGTTGATCGGTTGCGTGAGGAGTTGCCGGAACTTCCTGATGAAAAGAAAGCGCGTTTTGTTCGTGAATATGGTCTCACGCCTTATGACGCTGGTGTTCTTGTTTCTGAAAAAGCGTCTTGTGACTTCTTTGAAGAAGTGGCTGATGGACGTGATGCAAAGCTTGCAGCCAACTGGGTGACAGGAGAGTTTTTTGGTGCGCTTAACAAAGCTGGTTTGCAAATTGAAAGCTCTCCTGTGAGTGCAAAACAGCTTGGTGATCTGATTAATTTGATCTCCGACGACACGATCTCCGGGCGAATCGCTAAGGAAGTTTTCGAGATAATGTTCGAAACTGGCGATGATCCGGCCAAAATCGTCGAAGAAAAGGGATTGCGCCAGGTAACTGATTTGGGTGCGATTGAAGCTGCAATTGATGAGATTATTGCATCAAACCCCGATAAGGTGGAACAAGCCAAAGAGAAGCCCAAGATGGTTGGTTGGTTTGTCGGACAAGTCATGAAATCCACTGGTGGTAAGGCAAATCCAAAGTCCGTGAACGAACTATTGGCGAAAAAACTAGGCCTGTAGTTCGCGCACTGACGACTAATTTCGTTTGCTGCGATCAACCTTTTATCAATACTTTCTCGGACATGTTGTGTGCGGCAGTCTTTGCTTGCGTTAAGCAAAGTGTTGCCTGCTTGAGTTCAAGTGCTCATAGTAATTGTGTTTTGCGTCCTGCATTCGAGGGGGCGCGTTAGTGTGCGTTTTATGACTCAAGTTTCGTCGTTGTAGAAAACGGCACATCAGGAACGAGGACGAATATGGCTACGAGACCTAAAGCGAAGAAGAAGGCTGCGCCGAAACGCAAAGCCGCGAAGAAAAAAACTGCCAAGAAGAAGGCAGCTCCTAAGCGGAAAGCCGCGAAGAAGAAAGTCGCTAAGAGAAAAGCAGCTCCTAAGCGGAAAGCCGCGAAGAAGAAAACTGCTAAGAAGAAAACTGCTAAGAAGAAAACCGCGAAGAAGAAGACAGCCAAGAAGAAGGCAGCTCCTAAGCGGAAGGCAGCTAAGAAGAAAACTGCCAAGAAAAAGACCGCTAAGAAGAAAACTGCCAAGAAGAAGGCAGCTCCTAAGCGGAAGGCAGCTAAGAAGAAAACTGCCAAGAAAAAGACCGCTAAGAAGAAAACTGCCAAGAAGAAGGCAGCTCCTAAGCGGAAAGCCGCTAAGCGGAAAGCACCAGCTCGTAAGAGACGGTAACAATCTGAATTGGCGGGCGTCTGTCCGCCAATTAGCATCTGACGGTGCGCACGCTGACTGCGTTGAGGGCATTTACCGCTTCCGGGGGGATGCGGTAGGAGCCCAAAGGCATATAGATCCCAGTTTTTTGGCTGATCGTATGCCTTTCCGCAGTCAGCGTGCGGCCGTTTTTGTTTGTGGATGATGCTTTCGTCCCCGCCTTGCCCGAATTTTTCATAAACCACGTCGCTAAATCGGCAGATTTGGCGGTTTTCGCCGGTCGGCAGGCCGTGATAACCTCAAGGCGAGGGTGGTTTGTTTGTTTTGTGGGGAAGAGTGATGCGTTTTCAGACACTTGCGGTTGCGCTGGCGTTTGCAGCAATGACAACGAGCCAAGCCTTGGCGGCCGATCGTGTTACCGGCACAGGGACTGTTATCGAAAACCAGACATTCGGTTCCGTCAAACATTGGGGGCGGTCCCTGTCTGTACGCGATCAGGGAACCATTGTCCGCGTGATGGGGGGCACTTACGGGTTTCAAATCCGAGATATGAAAGACAAGGTCGTCGGTGACTTCCTGTTTCCTGATGACGCGGTCGGGTTTGCACTCCCGGCCGGTGACTACAAGATTTTTCCGCTTACCTGCCGTACTCACCTCCATCATCATGTTGAAGTGACGGTTGAGTACTGACTAACTCTGCACGAGTTCCTTTCTCTGCGCTGACTAGTTTGGTGCCGGGAAGCGGTCTAATGGGCCTCAAAAAGACAAATTTGAACGAGTTTTGAAAGCGGAGGGCTAGGAAACCCGCCGTTTTTTTGCGTTTGGCGTTAACTAAAATTTTAAGGACCAAGTGATTTCCTGTTCTCAGCAAGGAAGAGCCTTGTGGTTTGATAATGCGCGCAGGTTGAGTGGGAGATTGAGTGCGCCACACTGGAGGACAGCGAGATGGCCCGTAGGGATATCGATCAGCTGGAAAAATGCGAACTAGCAGCAGAAGCAGGGGCGCCTGAAGCGCTTTACAATCTTGGTCTCATTTATGCGACCGGCAAAGGCGTCGATGTTGACTTTGTCAACGCGCACAAATGGTTCAACCTGGCAGCTATGCGCGGCAGTCATGCAGCGCGTGATAGCCGTTCTGATGTTGCGCTTGAAATGAACGCATCGCAGATTGCCGAAGCTCAGCGCTTGGCCCGCGAATGGCTCTCCAGCCGGTAATTACCGGCTTCTCATCAAGTTGGTGAAGTGAATTATGTGAAACCCGTGAGGGCGGTTGCCGCCCGCGGGTTTTGTCATGATGGGCATGAAGGTCCAGCGGCGAAAGCCCGCGTGACAGGCATAGTCGAAGCGCTTATGTTGCAGCGCAAACCAAGACAAAAGGACAATGCCCCCGCATGACTGATGCCGTTGAAGACCTTATCTCTCTCCTGGATCTCGAACAGATCGAACTCAATCTCTATCGTGGACATAGTCCTGAAACCAGTTGGCAGAGGGTGTTTGGCGGGCAGGTGATTGGCCAGGCACTGATGGCGGCTTATCGGACGGTTGATGAGGGGCGCGTCTGTCACTCGCTTCATGCTTATTTCATTCGTCCAGGTGATCCCAAGGTGCCGATCCTCTATGAGGTTGACCGGGCACGGGACGGCCGCAGCTTCACCACGCGGCGCGTCGTCGCTATTCAGCACGGCAAACAGATTTTCAACCTAGCTGCCTCCTTTCAGGTGGACGAAAAAGGGTTTGAGCATCAGCTCAACATGCCCGAGGTGCCAGCACCTGAAGACCTGCCGACAGAACGCGAACGCCGGGAAGCGGTTATCGATCAATTGCCGGAAGCGGTCCGGACTCATTTTACGCGTCCGCGCCCGATCGAGATGCGCGCTGTCGATCCACAGCAATACATTGATCCTGAACCTGCAGATCCGGAGTTTAAAGTCTGGTTCCGTGCGACAAGTCCTATGCCGGATGACATCGCGATGCAGCAATGTGTTCTTGCCTATGCGTCAGACATGACACTATTGGACACGTGTATTCGCCCTCATGGGGTGAGTTGGATGTCTGGAAAGCTGCAATCCGCCAGCCTCGACCATGCGATGTGGTTCCATCATCCTTTCCAGACCAATGATTGGATGCTCTACGATCAGGACAGTCCCAATGCTGTTGGTGCGCGAGGTTTCAATCGCGGCAATATCTACACCCGTGAGGGCTTGCTCGTCGCCTCTGTGGCGCAGGAGGGACTCATCCGCTACCGCGGATAAGTCCCGACGCTTCTCAGCCGATTAACTCATAATCCGCCATCTCGATATTTGCGGTTGCTGCCGCATAGGCCCGCGTGTGGCTTGACCAGTTCTGCGTGATGCGGCCGTCGGCGTTTTTGTACCAGGAGGCGCAATTCGGGTCGGCCCAGACTGTGCCTGCCAGGTCTTTCTGCAATTGATCGTTGAAGCGATCTTGCGCCGTTTTACTTGGCATGAGTGCCTTTGCGCCAGCATCTTCAAGCGCTTTGAGGGCATTGACTGTGTAGGCGACCTGATGCTCCAGCATAAAAGTTATGGTGTTGTGGCCGAGATTGGTGTTGGGCCCATAAAGAACAAACAGGTTCGGGAAGCCGGTGGCAGTGACACCCAGATAGGCTTCGGGGCTCTCTTCCCAGAGTTCGTTGAGGTTCTGCCCGTTCTGACCTGTCACTTCCATTGACCAGCGCCATCCTGTGGTCTCGAAGCCGGTTGCGTAGATCAGAACATCGAAATCGTGCTGAACGCCGTCTGCAGTTTCAACGCCTGTCTTGTTGATTTTGGCAATACCGTTTGTTTCCAGATCGACATGGTCCAGCATCAAGGTCGGATAGAAGTCGTCACAGATGAGGATCCGTTTGCACCCGATCGGATAGTCTGGCAGCAGCTTTTCCCTTAGTTCCGGGTCAGGGATCTGCTCTTCAAGTTGATTGATCGCTTGCCGTGTGAATGAGGCCCGGCCTTCCGGGGTCCATTCAAATGCTTTCCAGAAAAAATGGTCTGCATTGTCATATTGCAGTTGGCGGTTGCGTTTTCCCATATCCATCGCCAGCTCGACATTGGTCATCATCAAGGCTTTTTCTTCGTCCGTGATTTCACGGTCGTTCCGCGGGATGACCCAATTCGGTGTGCGCTGGAAGACCGTCAGGTGCGCAGCTTCCTTGGCCACTTCCGGAATGAGCTGAACGGCACTTGCGGCTGAGCCGATGACGCCCACGCGTTTGCCTTTCAGGGACACACTTTCGTCCCACCGTGCAGAATGCATTGACGGCCCGGCAAAGGTGTCGCGTCCTTCGATCTCCGGATAGGAGGGGCGGTTGAGTTGCCCCATGCCCGCAATCACAGCGTCGGCTTCGTATTCAGCCCCGCTTTCTGTCTTTAGAGACCAAGTGTTTGTCGTCTCATTCCAAACAGCACTCGCCATGCCGTCGCCGAGCTTCATCTGATTGGTCAGTTGGTGGCTCTCGACAATATCCTCGGCATAGGCCTGAACTTCCGCTGCTCTTGGAAAAAGGTGAGACCAATTTGGGTTGGGCGCGAAGGAATATTCATAGAGTGCCACTGGCGTGTCGCAGCAGCAGCCAGGATATTTGTTCTCGTGCCAGACACCGCCGACTTTTTTATTCCGGTCAAAAACCAGGAAGTCGTCTATGCCAGCCTCTTTCAGCTTAACTGCCGCCGCGATTCCGCCCAAACCGGCACCAACCACTGCCACGCGTACTTTCGTCGCCATCTTGCCCTCCCAAACAGAATGTATTTTGACGAAGTGTATCCATCTTCGCGCGCAAGAACAGACATTCTATTCTTGCTATTCTTTGGGAGATAGGGGCAGGAGGTGTTCATCGTTGAACACGCTACGTCAACTCAGATTTTATTTTTATGGGGCCAGATTTTATTTGAGGGGAATGCCGTTGAAATAAATCGCTTGAGGTGAAAAGCTCTTCGCCAAAGGACATGTCTGTGTTGTGAGCAGGCCGAAAAGACGTCCGGCTTAGGGAGATCCGAAATGAGTGAATACAAGCTTTTGATCAATGGCGACCTTGTTGATGGCGACATGGAAATGGACGTCGTGAACCCCGCGACGGAGGAGACGGTCGCAACCTGCGCGCGTGCCTCGGAAGTGCAGCTTAACAGTGCTGTTGCTGCGGCGAAGGCGGCGTTTCCTGCCTGGTCTGCCACCAGCATTGACGAGCGTAAGAAAGCGATCACAGCGATTGCAGATGCGATTGAGGCAAATGGTGAGGAACTTGCGCGCTTGCTGACGCAGGAGCAGGGCAAACCACTTGCTGATGCGACTGGCGAAGTTTTCGGCACCGCCGCCTTTTTTCGCTACTTCACGTCGCTTGATCTGCCTGTAAAGGTCCTCGACGACAGCGAAGGACGCCGTGTAGAAGCCCATAGGAAGCCGTTGGGCGTTATTGGCGCCATTGTGCCCTGGAATTTCCCGATGATCCTGATGGCCTTTAAATTGCCGCCTGCGCTGCTTGCGGGGAATACGGTTGTATTGAAACCCGCGCCAACGACACCACTGACAAGTTTGAAACTAGGCGAACTGATCAAGGACATTCTGCCCGCCGGTGTGGTGAACATTGTTGCAGACTCGAATGATCTTGGTGCGCCCCTGACGGCGCATCCGGATGTGCGCAAGATTTCCTTCACCGGTTCCACGGCAACCGGTGCCAAAGTAATGGCGGGAGCTGCTGGGCTTCTTAAGCGCATCACGTTGGAACTCGGCGGGAACGATGCCGGCATTGTGCTCGATGATGTCGATCCCAAGGAAGCGGCACCCAAACTCTTTAACAGTGCGTTCCAGAACAGCGGGCAGGTGTGTATCGCCATGAAGCGGCTTTACGTGCATGAGTCCATTTATGACGAAATGTGTGATGAGCTTGCGACCATCGCCGACAACGCGATCATCGGCGATGGGTTGGAGCAGGGCACGCAATTGGGGCCCCTTCAGAACAAGATGCAGTTTGAGAAGGTGCAGGAGCTGATCAAAGCCGCAGATGAAGACGGCAAGATCATTGCTGGTGGTGAGGTGCCGGATAAGCCGGGATATTTCATTCGCCCGACCATTGTACGGGACGTGGCTGAAGGGTCGCGGATTGTGGACGAAGAACAGTTCGGCCCGGTCCTGCCGGTGATCAAATATGCCGACGTTGATGATGCGATCGACCGGGCAAACGCGTCTGAGTATGGGCTCGGTGGGTCCATCTGGTCTGCGGATGCTGAAAAGGCCTATGCGCTGGCGGACAAGATGGAGTCCGGCACCGTCTGGGTGAATAAACACGCAGAGCTGGACCCGGCCATTCCGTTTGGCGGGGCGGGCATGTCTGGCCTTGGGAGTGAACTGGGTGAAGAGGGGCTTGAGGAATTCACACAACTCAAGATCATCAATATGGCCCGGTAAGTAACCGCAGCTCAAAAAGAAACCCGGCCTTGCGATCCTGCAGGGCCGGGTTTTTTGTGCCGTTTTCTCAAGCGTTGCTTTTCATCATCTGTGCGGCTGCGACGAGCATCAAAGTCATGACCGCTTCGACGGCGATGAAGACGGTGGCGAATTCCGCGCCGTGGACAGCCCAAGCGAGTGTCCGGAAGACGGCAGCCCCTCCCAGCAACAAGGCTGCTCCGTAAGCCCAGGTCGGGTTCTGTTTCCAGGCTGCAAGGAATGCCATGACCGAACAGGCGAAGAAAAAGGCGGCAAAATCGCCTGCCTGGGTGCTCAGCGCGAGACCGTCCAGCAGCGGCATGCCCAAACTCTCGGCAGCAGCTGCCGGATTTGTCACCCAAATAAATGCGTTGAAGCCCATGGCGAGCCCTGGAAGAGCCGCCAGAATACGTGCCAACATCAAAATACCCCCATTTTGTTGATGCGGGCAGTCTGGCCCGATTCCCACTTTCGGGTAACTCGAATGTGGGAGGGGAGGACCGATGTGGCTGAATTCGATGCTCAATCTCGCGAAATATGCTCTTGAATCATAAGGGTTTGTGCGGCATACACGGCGGTGGAGAGGTGGCCGAGTGGCTGAAGGCGCTCCCCTGCTAAGGGAGTATACGTTAATCGCGTATCGAGGGTTCGAATCCCTTCCTCTCCGCCATTACCCCCTTAAAATACCATGTTATTGAGCCGCGGATCTGAGCCGTCTTCCGCAAAGAAATGGCTTAGTGTGAAGCTTTAATCTGCTGTTAAGCATGACATCCATCCCCATGGTCTAGATACAAGTTTT
This sequence comes from Parvibaculaceae bacterium, assembly GCA_965248405.1. Classification (GTDB taxonomy): domain Bacteria; phylum Pseudomonadota; class Alphaproteobacteria; order Parvibaculales; family Parvibaculaceae; genus Mf105b01. The sequence continues at coordinate 1,705,675 of OZ252104.1, read as the reverse complement.
AGTAATAAGCCCGTGAAAAATTGTCCCTTGGGTGTAAGGGGATGTTTGAAAATGGGTCTTGGCAGGGTGAATAATGTGCGCAGGTGGCGGGCGATTTCGTCTGCTGTTCTGCTCGCTCTTTCCTTTCTCTCCCTGAGTGCTGCCTATGCGCAGGGGCCCAGGCCTGTCGGTGGTGCAGATGGCTCTGTGCTTTCGCGCGCGCAGGGCGGCATTGATGCGTCTGACTGGGACTTCGCGACTGATGGCCCGCTTCCGTTAGCGGACGGGTGGACTGTGTATCGGGGGGCCCTTATTGACCCAGAAAGATTTGCGGGTGGCGGGTGTGCTTTATCTGACGCAGGTCTCCGTCCTGAGCCTGCGACCATGCCTGACATGTGGGGGCCGGCTCTGACACTTGACCCAGCCACCGGCCATGGTGTCGCTACGTATTGCCTTGAGCTCGAGACTGGACCCCAGGAGAAGTTTGTTGGGTTTCAGTTGGGTATTATCCGGTCAATCGCGGCAGTCCACGTGCTTTACAAGGACGATCTACACTCTCCCGCGCATGCGTCTCTGCTTTATCGAAGCGGTGATGTCTCCTCACGATCGCATGAGCATGTTTATAACCCGGCAACGCCCGTTATTTCGCTGCCTCATGAAGCAGAGCACATAACTCTCATCATCCAGGTCGCAAACTACGTTCACAAGCAAGGTGGCATGATTTATGTGCCGGTAGTTGACCTCTCTGAGAGGCTGGAAGCCAATTACCGAAGAAACAGCGCTTTGCCCACCGCGTTGTTTCTTGTCCTTTCCGTTATCTCCATCGCGACTTTGTTTGCTGGAAGGTTTCACGAGGACAAACTGCGGTTCAATGTCTTCGCTTTTCTTACAATGGCATCGGCGCTGAGGGTCTTCTTCGTTAGCGATATTATATGGGACTACTTTCCGACGATCACCGCTGCCCGGAAGTATGACTTTGAATACATGTCCCTGTTCCTGGTTTTGTCAGCCTACTATGCCTTCATTCATATGCTGTTTCGTCGAGAGCAGCTTACCTGGTTCGACAAGGCTGTTTATTCCATGTCTGCTGCGATGGCTTTCTTCGCTGTGGTTGTGGCTCCCTTATTGCCAGCTGGAACGATCACTCTGACGCGAGAGCCTATCCAGTTTTTTTGGCTCCTAATCGCATGTGTTGTTGCCTTCACGCTTGTGAAATCAATTCTGTCTGACCCGCGCCAAAAGAAGGATGCGGTATTGGTGTTTCTGGCAGCCGCCTCCATGTCATTGTATGAGGTGCTGATCGCTTTGGGCGTCATCGAAGCCTCTATGGAATGGTCTCAGGTTTTGGTTCTTTTCGTTACGCTTCTTCATGTGCGGGCGTTTGCTTTGAACCTGAGGCTTGTCGAGGAAGAGAGGGACGAGCTCAACCGTCACCTGGTGGCGGCAAATGAGAGTCTTGAAGCGCAAACCGCCGAGCTTAGTGAAGCGTTGCTGCGGGCCGAAGAGTCTGCGCGGTCCAAAAGCTCCTTTCTCGCTGCGATGAGTCATGAGCTTCGGACACCCCTCAATGCGATTATCGGCTTTTCAGAGATGATCCATAAACAGGTATTTGGGCCGGTTGAGAACGAAAACTATCTGGAATATGCCACCGACATAAATCGCTCAGGCCAACAGCTTTTGGGAACCATCAACGACATTTTGGATCTCTCTCGGATAGAGTCTGGCTATGATGCGATGTTTGACGAAGAACTCGATCTTGAGACTCTGGTTTCTTCCATCGTTCACCTGGCATCAGCGCAAGAGAAAGCAGGCGATATCAAGATGCGGCTGCAGTGCCCTGATGATCTCCCCCTGTTTCGGGGTGACGGCCGGAAGGTCAAGCAGTTGCTCCATAACCTTTTGAGCAACGCCGTCAAATTCAATGTTGCCGATGGTTGGGTTGAGGTGTCGCTTTTTCTTCAGGACGGTTGCTTTGTCTTACAGGTCGCGGATTCGGGGATTGGGATGAGCAATGCTGACATTGAAAAAGCTCTTTCACATTTCCAGCAAATCGATGGTGATCTCGGTCGCCGCTATGAAGGGCTCGGGCTCGGTCTCTCGTTGGTTCAGGCGCTGGCCGAGCAGCACGGGGCGTCTCTTCAAATCACAAGCGTGATCAACGATGGAACGACGGTAAGTGTCGTGTTCCCGGCCAATCGAACAATTGTTCCTGCCGCCAATGCTGCGGAGATGCGCGTCCAGTGAAGACGCGCATCTCAATACACCTTGCTAATCCGTTCTGCGAGTTGCCTGTTTGATGCTCTCCAGTGCTGAAAAATCATGGGCAGGAACCGCCACGAGGTCTGGTAGCAGCTGTTTTAGACGTCGCACCTTGGCGTAGGAGCGGCGGAGTTCGACCGGGTCACCGAGACCGGGTGTCACATCTTCTTCAATGAGCCGGGCTTCATACGCGAGGTCGCCCACCAAAAGAATGGGTGCCCAGCCCGGGCAGCGAATGAGCATGGAGAGGGACCCTACCGTATGTCCGGGCGTGGGCAAGAGGATGAGGGAGCCGTCTCCGGTGAGGTCATACATGCCCTCAAACGGCTCAAATAGCGGGTCATCTGTGGCGTTGAATTGAATTGGGGTCCAGCGGGCGCCCGGAATTTCGATATGTTCCTGGAGGAACCATTTTCGTTCCGGATGAGGTTGTGAGAGTTGAGTCCATTCGCGGTCGCTGATGATCAGTTCAGCCTGGGGGACTTGCGATATTCCTCCCACATGGTCGAAGTGAAGGTGGGAGATGACGGCTCGGGTGATCTCGTTTGCATTGAAGCCGGCTCTCGCTACGAGTGTTTTTAGGGGGTCTCCTGTCGTTTCCTCAAACCGAAATACTCTCCGGAGGAAAAAGCGGCCAATTGCGCTCGAAATATAGTTGGAATCCGTCAGGAGTTTCGGGTCGAGCCCGGTGTCAAACAGGATCAGACCGCTCCGATGTTCGATCAGGAAGTAGTTGATGGGCAGCTTTACCCAACTGCGGGAGAGAAGGGCCCACATGGTTTTGGGCATCCAGCTGCCATAGCGGTGTTCTTTGTGCTGTTCTGCCCAACCGGAACTCAGAACGTGGAGCGATTTAATCGGCGGATCGGTGTCCTTGGCGCCAGGGAGTTTCTGGGGTGACGCTTCTGTTGCCATGGAATTGTCCCCATAATTGTCCGTATACGTCTCCTGACTACCAGGGCGGTTTTCAGGCGACCTCGGAGCCATGTTATTGCGGTCGCCATGGAGCGCATTGACGGGGGTCAAAAATCACAGATTCAAGCGCAACAGCGTCAGACTGAGCGGACCTTATGCTAATGCGTCTGCGAAAAGAGCGAGCATGCGGGACCATGCGCGCTCCGCTTGGGTTTCATTGTAGACCCGGCTGTCGGGCGGGCACCAGCCGTGAAGGGCGCCTTCATAGACTTCGATTTCGGCATTCAGACCAGCATTGTCGAAGGCTTCCCTTAGCGCTGTTTTTGCTTCCGGTTGTTTTTCGTCATCATTTTCTGCGATTGCGAACAAGAAGTCGGCCTTCATCTGCGGGACTAGAAGATGTGGGCTGCGAGCGTCATCTGTCACCAAGCGTCCGCCATGGAATGAGGCGCCAGCGCCAATGCGGTCGGGCAGGGTGGCGGCGGTCAGCATGGTGAAGGGACCGCCCATGCAATAGCCGGTTGTTCCGATCTTCCTTGAAGTGTCGACGGCGGCGTGTGCATCCAAATATGCCACAAATGCTTTTGCATCCGTTACCACCGTTTCTGCGGAAAGAGCGCGGGCCATCGGGAGGACGTGGTTGCGGGTTTCCTCATCCTGAAAGCTGGCGCCTTCGCCTACAACCGGTGATGTCGCTTCACGATAGTATGGATTGATCACCAGGACGGCGTAGCCTGCTTCTGCAAGGCGCTTGCCCATTTGCCGGAAAGCCGGACGGAGACCCAGAATGTCCGGCCAGATGAGAACTCCGGGGTGCGTTCCTGATGACGGGTGGACAAAGTAGGCATCGGCATCACCGTCAGGCGTCGCAATGGTCACGTCCGTTTCGCTCACCGCCATGGCATTGGCTGTTTGAGGGAGCGTTGCTGCTAAAACGGCTGCGCCGCCCGTCAGGCCTACTTGCCGCCGTGTTAGAGGGACCTGTCTGGCAAGAAACTCTTCATTGTCTTTTACGGTCTCTTCGTCGCACATGAGTATCTCCTGGCGGGCTTGAGTGGTGTGTTTTGGGAGCTTATCGAGCTTGTGGCGCGCCGCAATCACATTCGTGTTCAGGCACATTGATGTGAACCGGCATGTAAACAGGTGGCCAAGGGTTTACGCTTATGAGATCACGTAGCTCTGGCGGGGATGTGATTTCCAGTTGATCAGGTGAATTGGCACGCTACCTCCAAACTTGTCGGAGGTTCTTCATGTTCCTATTTTCTGTGGGTTTTCAGTCGTCTGGTGCTGCCCGTCTAGCCGTCGCGGGGCTTGCCTTGTTCAGCCTTAGCGGGTTTCGAAGCTTTGAAGCGAACTTTGCCCCTGATGCGGACCCATGGCCGGGGTGGGAAGCCCATAATTCTCAGAGCACAGACGTGATTGATGTCTCTGTCTGGAATGAGATCCTGACAACTTATGTATCGCAGGACGGGGACGGGCTGAACAGGTTTGCTTATGGCGCTGTGAGCGACGCAGACCACCAGAAGCTCAAACAGTTCATCGTTGACCAGACTGCGTTGCCGATCAGCACCTATGCGCGGCCGGCACAGAAGGCCTACTGGATCAATCTCTACAATGCGGTGACCGTCGATGTTGTGCTTGACGCCTACCCGGTCGAGAGTATTCGAGACATCGACATCTCACCCGGTCTGTTCTCAGATGGCCCCTGGGGCAAAGACCTTGTTGCTGTCGAGGGCGTAGACTTGACTCTCAATGACATTGAACACCGTATCCTGCGTCCAATCTGGCAGGATGCACGCATTCATTATGCGGTGAACTGTGCATCGATCGGGTGCCCAAACCTGCAGACTGAAGCATTTACGGCGGAGAATGTGGGGGCATTGCTTGAAGCTGGCGCGCAAGCCTACGTAAACAGTCCACGTGGTGTCTCCATTGCCAACGGCAAGGTCACCATCTCCAGCATCTATGACTGGTTTTTTGAGGACTTTGGAACCTCAGAAGATGATGTGTTGGATCATCTGATTGGATATGCCGATGAGGAATTGGCGAGCCAGCTACGTTCGATCGGCAAACTCGACGATACAGCCTATGACTGGACGTTGAACGACGCTCAGTGAGCGTAGATTGTGGTTCTAGCGAGCGCCAGGTTTCTAGCGGGCCGAGGTGCGGCGGCGCTTGGTGTCATACACCCACCCGAGTGCACGGGTTGAGAGGCCGATATAGTAGAGGCCGTGGAGCAGACACCAACCAAGAAAGATCGCAGCCGGGTGACGGTTTTTGAAACGTCGCGATGAAGTGACAACGGGGTCGTCCTCCAGACAGACCGTTCCGCCGAGACGCTCCATCTTACGGCTGAGATCATAATCCTCCATGACGGCGTAAGGCATGATGCCGCCAAGCTCCTGGTACACAATGCGTCTGAGGAAGATGACTGAATCGCCGTAATAGAGTCCTTTGCCTCGAAACCAGGCATAGAAATTATTCAGCCAAGCCGCGAAGTCGCTGTCCCCGTCAAACACTACGCGGAAATTTCCGCCGATTTTTGAACGATCTGACAGGGCGTTGTCGATGGCGCGGAACGCCGTGTCGGGCAAGCGGGTGTCGGCATGAAGAAAGATGATGATATCACCGGTCGCGATGTGGCCGCCCATTTTCAGTTGCTGGCCCCGCCCGGGTTCAGCTGACATGTATACACTTGCACCCGCTGCCCTTGCTATTTCCGGCGTGCCATCCGTGCTGGCGCTATCGACTACGATAATCTCGGCGTTTTCATTCAGTTCATGCACATGTGCGATCCGGTCGGCAATCTGATGGGCTTCGTTCAAGGTCGGGATGATGACCGAGTAGGAGTGGCGGAAGTGCTCAGTCATCAATGAACCTCAAGTCGGCGATTTGAGCCTCTCGGTATCCGCCAAGATCGTCACTATCGCCGGAAATGGCGATATGGCTCGGCTGAGGGGCTTCCTTACCAAAAGCCAGCTGGAAATCCTCTCGAAAGTCGATGTTCTCTTCCAGCCATTGTTTCGTGGCGCTCATCTCCGTCTGAAGGATGATGAGAGCGCCCTGTCCCTCTGCAAGGTAGGGATTGGGCATCACGCGGGATGATGCGCTGCCGCCACCCCAGGTATAGGTGAGCGCGTTTCCGACTTGCGGGTAGCCGAACAGTTCCGCCAGGCCGCCGAAGAGGGATGTCTGATCGTCCTGCTCGGGAAACCATAGATGGACGGCGATGGGGCGGTCGTCAGCGCCGACCTTCATTGGGTCACTGTTGGGACCCATTGCGTCGACCCGCCATCGCCATGTGAGTGCCTGACCGGCATTTTCGAGCTCTCGGTACTTGAAGGCGACAGAATTGTCGGAAACCACTCTGAGCGAGCCGTCGGATCTGACCTCAAACTGTGTTTTGGCCTCCCCGGGAACGCCGATGATTTCCCAGGTCCTATCTGCAAAGTTGAGGTCTTCGGCCCCAGCAGATGTCGCCAGGGCGATCGTAAGGCAGCCTGCCACTACCAGGTATTGCTTCATAACCGATCCAAGACTTGTTTCATTGTCTGGATGGTGACGGGTGGGGCCGACAGGTGCAATTCAAGGCCCGTCACAGTTCGGTTATTCGCAGCGAGGGGTGGGGCTATTCTGCTGCGGCGCGTTGACTATGCAAGCTAACCCGTTCCAGCAGGGCGGAGGCGTCATTGCCGAGCCTGATGTCCATATTCCGGGCTTTGAGGTCCATGGTGAGGGTACAGACGGTTCCCATATTGCCCAGGGGCTCGCGCTGCCGATAAGTCTGACAAATGGCATTACCAGGATTGTCGGTATCTGACAGCATACTGACCATGGTTGCCCGATCCCGGGTCTTGTGTTCGCTCGCCAAGGCGTATGCACGGTCAAAGCGCAGTGTGGAGTTTTCTAGAACGTCCGGCATGGAGAACATTTCCGGGTCCATATAGTGATTTGTGTGGACGATTACGTCACCGGGATCGTCAACTTCAATCTGTTCTGTGGCCGCGAATTCCATGTCGAACCGGTTGCCGGTTTCATCGGCGACCAGAATGTTCGCAGACCGTCCGTGGCCCGCGCGGTTGATCACCTTGCGAGCTTCGTCAATCGAAGAACTCTCCAGAATTGACCGAAGAAGAATATGAATGGGCACACCATTTGTCGGACGGTTGATGGGGAGGAAGTTGAAGCAGACTCCCACCCCTGCATCATTCAGCCCGATTTTTCCGAGAATACCGGGTTCGGTCATCATGAGAATGGAGGGACCATCTGTCCGTTCCATTCGGACCAATGCGATGAGAGGTTCAAGCCGTTCTTCCCAATCCCAGTTCTGGCCGAGAAGGGGGGTACCCTCAAAATGCATGACTGTGCATTCCGTCGCTGGCACATAAGAGAGAAATTCACTTCTCGCATTCAATGCATAGACCCAGAGCGGGTCGACCTCAGCTGCGCTCGCGATCGCCTCTATCTCGGTTCCGTATTCCGGCTCAAAGTCATTGATGACTGTTTTGAAGTGCTGAGCTACCTCGAAAATGTCGCTCTCGGGTCGACCAAAGAAACTGCCATAGACTTCCGTCATTCGTTGGATGCGCTTTTTGAGTGCACTCCCGTGCTGCTCGCCGCGTTCGGCTGCTCCGCCGGAAAGGGTGATGAATGGCAGGCCGCCGATTGTGGTCATGTTGTTCTCCCTGTTTGGACCTTCAGGATAGGCGGTAAATGGGCGATGATCCAAAACTCGCAGAAACAGGGGGACTGAGATTGTCTGGAATCACGATTTTTGCTGCCGAAATCTCAACTTTCGGGCGGATCGTCGCCATGGTTGCTATCGAAAAGGGCCTTAGTTGGACCTTGGTTCCGACAGACTCGTCGTCTGCAGAGCACGTCGCCCGTCATCCGTTCGGGAAGACACCCGCCGTTGAGGTAGAGGGTCATCTACTCATTGAGAGTGATGCGATCTGCCGATATCTGGATGATGTTTTTGATGAGACACCGCTCACTCCGGAGGACCCGTTGGAGCGGGCGGAGATGACCAAGTGGATGAGCTTCGTCCAGGCCTACATGTTCCCGACAACAGAATTTGGTCTCGTGATGCCCCGTCTTGTCGCGCCGATGATGGGGCGTCCCGTTGACGAAGAACGTGTTCAAAAGGCGCTGCCGACCATTCAATATCAATTGGGGCTGCTTGAAGCCCGACTAGGCGGACGCACCTTTGTCGCCTCCGATAGATTGACGCTTGCCGATATCTATTTGTTTTGTACCTGGATGGCTGTTGCCCATACGGCTGAAGGTAAAGTCATGCTCCACCACTCTCCAAATGTTACCCGGTGGATGGCTTTTATGGGCAATCGGGAGAGCGCTCGCGAGACCGCCTGGGCGGAGGGATAGGGCTGGTGTTTCGCGCCTTTTTCGAGTTCAATGCGCGGGTTCGTTCTTGAAGACAGGCATTTTGTGTCGAAACCGTTTTCCATTGGATTGGCCCTCCTTTTTGTCGGGCTTCAGATCGCGTCCCTGTTTCATGGGGCGTCGCACGGTTTTGTAGCTCACACCCACGCACCGAAGACCATCGTCGCATTTGATACGCCCGTTTTCGATGTTTTCGGATACGACGTGCCTGACGGTTCAAACGAAAGGACGCCGGACGGCTTTTGTGATCTGGATGTTTATTGCGACAAGCTGGACAAGCTTGTTATCGCACCTGCGATCTTAAGTGATAATCAGCGTTTTGATCTGGACGATGATAGTGTTGGACGAGCGGCACATGACGGTGCAACGTGGCTGAAGTCTGCTGCCAGAGGACCGCCATCTTTTCTCCCATCTTGAATGTTTGACTTACGCTCAGTAGGGACGAAATGGAGAAAAGAATGTCTATCCTGTTGAAGAAGGGACGCCCGAGCAGGCGTTCAAATGTGTGTTCCAGTGCCTTGGTTAGTGTCCTTGGAGCCTGCCTTATCAGTGCACCGGTGTTTGCGGCCTCTCATGGCGATCATGACCATGATCACGACCATGAGGACGAAAAACGCCACGCTGAGGCTCACGTACATGGCGCGGCGAACCTCGCCTTCGCTTTGGATGGCAATGAGCTTGTGGTGGAGTTCAGGTCCCCCGCCTTCAACATTGTCGGGTTTGAACATGAAGCGAAAGATGCGGAGCAGACCGCTGCGGTAAAGGCTGCGATTGAGAAGCTTGGTATGGGGTCTGAGCTGCTCACGATCGAAAGTGCGGGGTGTACGCTCTCCGACGCTGACGTGGAAGCGGAAGGACTGCTCTCAGAAGCACATGAGGACGAGCACGACCATGATGAAGATCATCACGAGGATGAGCACCATCATGATGAAGACCACGCTTATGAGCATGAAGGTGAAGGGGCTCATGCCGAGTTTGAGGTGAAGTATACGTTCAATTGCACAACACCTGATCAGCTCTCTGAGGTCTCTGTTGCCTTTTTTGAGGAATGGTCTGCAATCGAGGAAATCGATGCTGTCTTCCTGAGTGGAGACCAACAACTTTCTGTCGAACTCACCGCAGAAAACTCGGCGTTTGAGGTGAAATAGATGGAAGGCCGTGGAGCGGAGGTGGCTTCTAAGACCTTGAATGCAGCTGTGTCGGTTAAAGACATGGTGTTTTCCTGGAATGGCGGCGCGCCTCTGCTCGACATCAAAGATCTGCACATTGGCCGTGGAGAACGCGTGTTTCTTCACGGTCCAAGCGGGAGCGGAAAGAGTACATTGCTGGGACTTCTCGGCGGGGTCCTATTGCCCGTTTCCGGGGAGCTGAGCGTGTTGGGCGAAGACTTGCCTAGGCTTGGCGGACGGGCGCGGGACCGTTTTCGAGCGGACCATCTCGGTATCATCTTTCAGATGTTCAACCTTCTTCCCTATCTGTCGGTCAGGGACAATGTCGCTTTGTCCTGCCGTTTTTCAAAAGCGAGAGCCAAGCGGGCGGACCAGGCCGGCGGTGTTTATGTTGAAACAAACCGTCTTCTCGGCAAGCTTGGCCTCCCGGAAGAAGCGATGGACCGCCCCGTGGCGGACCTAAGTGTTGGCCAGCAGCAGCGTGTGGCGGTCGCCAGGGCGTTGATTGGACAGCCGGAGCTGATTATCGCCGACGAGCCGACATCCGCTCTTGATGCAGACCATCAAAGCATCTTTATCGACCTCCTGTCGGCGGAATGTGCTGCCAGCGGGGCGGCATTGATTTTTGTGAGTCATGATTTGTCGCTCGCGGCGCATTTTGACCAGATGGTGGCGCTCGCGGACATCAACCGCGTGGACCAGGTGGAGGTGGTCTGATGCCCTTGTCCGCTCTTCTCCTGATTGCCTTTCGAAGTGTTGTGAACCGCCGCGTCACGGCCCTGCTCACAGTGTTTTCTATTGCCTTGAGCGTCACCCTGTTTTTGGGTGTTGAGAAGATCCGGTCCGGGGCGCAGACGGGGTTTTCCAACACCGTCTCAGGGACGGATCTGATCGTGGGGGCCCGCAGCGGTGCGCTCAACCTCCTGCTTTACTCCGTTTTCAGAATTGGTGATGCAACCAACAATGTGACATGGGAGAGTTTTGAAGATATTGCGTCCCGGCCTGAGGTTGCCTGGGCGGTACCGATTTCACTCGGCGATAGTCACCGTGGTTTTCGAGTTATGGGCACAACTGACGGCTACTTCGATCATTACCGAACGGGCGACAGGCAGTTGTTGCAATTCTCTGCGGGGCACCGATTTGAAGATATTTTCGATGTGGTGTTGGGGGCCGATGTTGCGTCGGAACTGGATTACAGCCTCGATCAGGAACTGATCATCGCCCACGGCATTGGTGCGGTCAGCTTCGCCAAGCATGACAATCTGCCGTTCCGGGTTGTGGGTATTCTGGAGCGGACGGGCACGCCCGTTGACCGGACGCTGCATGTGAAGCTTGAGGGAATTGAGGCGATCCATCTGGGCTGGTCTGGCGGTGCTGCTCCTGTTGGGAGACGGGCACCCACGCCGGATCAGGTTCGGGCTGCGGATCTTGAGCCAAAGTCCGTGACGGCGCTTTTTTTGGGTCTGAGCAGCAGAATTGCCATTCTTACGCTGCAACGCGATATCAATACTTACAACGAAGAAGCCTTAATGGCGATTATTCCTGGTGTCGCGCTTACGCAGCTTTGGGATGTGGTGGGGGTCGCTGAAACGGCTCTGAGTGCGATCGCGGTCTTCGTGATTTTGACCGGGCTGCTCGGGCTGACCACGAACATTCTGACCAGCCTCAATGAGCGGCGTCGGGAGATGGCCATCTTGCGCTCAGTGGGTGCGGGTGCAGGGCATGTGGCGCTTCTGTTGATTAGTGAAGCAGCGTTTCTGGCAAGCGCTGGCGCTATTCTGGGGCTTGGCTTGGTGCAGGTTTTGATCTGGATTGCGGGCCCGCTCATTGTCGAAGCGACCGGGGTTTTTGTTGGTAGCGCGGGCTTTACCTCATTTGATTTCATAACCGTATGTGCGGTTGTTATTCTGGCGGCTCTTCTTGCCGCCTTTCCGGCCTGGCGGGCTTATCGCCAGTCCCTGGCGGATGGTTTGACGATCCGCGTCTAAGGAGCGATGTGATGAAGTTGCGGTTAGCTGTTTTTCTGGTCTTTGGCCTCGCTTTAGGTGCGGGCCAAGCATCTGCGACGGAACCTGAACTCATCTACTGGGAGGATCTGATGCCTCCGGAGGGCCTAAAGGCTCTGGAGGAGGCCTATGCAGCCGCGGCTGCGGCTGCTGAGTCGCTCAGCGACGTTGATCAGACACCGGCAGACCTGTCGGAGATTCCCGAAGACGCTGAGATTCCACCCGGCGCAGACCCGGATGACCCTTATGGAACGCGGCCGGCAGCGGAGCAGTATGGAACGTTCGATGTGGTGGAGGAACTGGATGGTAAATCCATCCGGATTCCGGGATTTATGGTGCCTTTTGACATTAACCAGATGCAGGAGGTGACCGAGTTTCTGTTGGTGCCCTATTTTGGCGCCTGCATTCACGTGCCACCACCGCCGCCCAATCAGATCGTCTATGTGACCACAGAAGACGCTGTGCCTTTTGGCTGGGAGCCGGTGTGGCTGGAAGGTGTGTTGGAGACGAAACGACATATGAATCAGCTCGGCAGTGCCGCCTATACGCTGAATCTGACGAAAATGGAGCCTTACACGGACGGTTAAAGGCCAAAATTCAAGCGTTTTCAGTGGGTTGGAGCGCGAACCTTAATAAAATATTGAGTCCATTTGCCTAGGCTACACGCAGTTTGTGTATGGAAGGCAGCTGACAATGGACGTTCCATTGGTGACAGGGCTAGGGCGAGTTGACGCGCTGGTGCAACGGTTTATTGCGCCCGGTGAGAGGACCTATTTGCCTGGGCCAGTCTGGGCCCTGTCGATTTATGCGGTCACACTGGGGCCCGTTTTGCTGCTTTTGGCTGCTGTCTGGTTCCAGCCCTTCGTCCCACTCAGTGAATTGATGCAGGACAGCCTGTTGGTGGCAGAAGAGTCAAACGACTGCTGCCATATCTATTACGGTGCTGTGTCTAACGTCGGTGTGCTGATGTGGTGCGGTGCGGCGGCCATCATGTTTTTTACGGCGATCGTACTCGCTCTGATTGGGGGCGAGAGCTGCCGCCGCTCAGTTACTCAGTTCACTCTTGGCGCAGTACTGACGACGCTTCTATGCGTCGACGACTTTTTCCTGGTTCATGACATTATCCTGCCGAAGTTCGGGTATTCGGAGACGGTTGCCTATGTGGTCTATGCCGGCATTGCAGGTCTCTATGTGGCTTATGCCCGCAATGAAATTCTCGCGGCACGCTGGTTCATGCTTGTGCTCAGCATCTGCTGTTTGGCGTTAAGCGTCAAAATCGATGTCTTCATGAACTACGACAATGCCTTCCGGCTGTTGATTGAAGATGGCGCGAAGCTCGTTGGTATTGCCGCCTGGTTGAGTTTTCATACTGAGGCAGCGGCGTGCACGCTTCAGCGGCAGATTGCTGTTGGTACAGGGCGAGGAGGTCGGTTGTTGCGTTCATGACTTCTATTGCTCAAAAACTGTTTATGCGTGCCAAAGGCTCCCGACCTTCCATCCTTCTGCTTGGCAATTACCGACCTGCTTTGGCGGTTGCACGCGTCCTGAAGGAAGCTGGGTATCGTGTCGTGATGGGAAAACGCGGCGGAGAGGGCTTTAGCGAATATTCCCGCTTTGTTGAAGAAGCCTGGGAGCACCCGCCGGTCGAGTCGGATCCACAAGGATTGCAGGCTGCACTTTTGGAATATCTCGAGGAACGTCAGGACATTCAGTTTGTGCTGCCTATTTCGGAAACCTTTGTGATGTTCTTCGCGCACTCCATGCCCACGCTTCCACATGGTGTCACCCTTGTCTCGCCAAGAGCAGAGCTTGTGAAGCGGTGTGCAGACAAGGTGGCCATGTTGTACACGGCTGTCGAAGAAGACGTGCCGGTCCTGCCCTGTGCGGTGCTGGTCGCGGACAGTGATAACGCTGCTCTCGGTCGGGAGGTGGGGCTGCCGATTGTTGCCCGGCCTTTGTCACCGGGCGCCAAGTTCGGTGATAAAAAGGCGCTCATTATTGAAACCTGGGCCGACTACAACGCCTTCGTGTCTGATTGGTGTAAACCGGATTTCCCGATCCTGATCCAACGTCGCGCCGAGGGGCCACGGGTCAACGTCTTCTTTACGGCCCGTAAGGGCGAGTTGATCAACACGCTTCAGACCTACATCCGGCGCACGGATTTTCAGGATGGCACCGGATATGCCGTCGACGGGGTTACAATGGCGACCTCGGCACCGCTTCTGCAGGATTGCGAACATCTTGCAAAGGCGCTCGATTATACAGGCATTGGTCTCGCGCAGTTTATTGTCAATCCAGAGACGGGCGAGCGGTGTTTTCTGGAGCTCAATCCCCGGGTCGCAGGCAGTCAGGCGATCACCGAGCAGATGGGTTTTGAGATGAGCCGTATCGCTGTCGAACTTGCGCAGGGTATTGAGCCAGAACTTCCCAAACGTGTGCGCGGCATACGTTCGGGCTTCCGGTATGCATGGAGCTATGGTGACATTCGGGGGTTGAGAGCAGCGCTTGCGCGCGGCGAGATCGGTATCGGCGGCGCGATCCGTTGGGCTGCCAAGATATGTTGGACGGCGCTTTGGGCGGATCACCATATGACATGGGCTTGGCATGATCCTGTTCCGACTGTGATGTTGTTTGCGCGTCAGTTGATCCCCTCCCTTGAACGGCTTTCGGGCACTTCTGTTAAGCCAAGACGGGACGAAAAGGCGCCAGTCGGGATCGTTCAGGATGGCCCGCCCGCGAGGGAGGTATGACCAAGTCCCTCGGCCTCGCCGAATTTCTCAAAACCTCGGGCTTTTTGATGATGGCACGGGTAGGGGGAACAGGGCTTGGGTTTCTTATCCAACTCGGTCTGGTGCGGGTGATGACGCCGACAAATTATGGCGTCTTTGTCGTGGCTCTGTCTCTGGCAGCAGTCTTGTCTATTCTGTGTGCTTGCGGATTTCCGTCTGTTACAGCTCGCTTTATTGCTTCCTATCAACGCCAAGATGACAAAGCGCGGATCGCCGGCTTCCTATCATCCGGCATGCTCCATATTGCTGTGACATCAGGATTGGTTGGTTTTCTTGTCGCCGGGCTGGTCTGGAGCGGTCTGGTTGATGGCAACTATCATGTGCCGCTGGTGCTCGCCTGCCTCACGGCCCCTGTGCTCGCTGTCACGCGTTTCAGTGGTGCTCTTTCCAACATCGCACGGCGCTTCTATTTGACCTATCTGCCGGACGTCACCTTTAGACCCCTGGTCCTGGCTGGTAGCCTTCTGATTGCCTATTTCATCTCAGTACCGATGACCAGTGCCAACGTTCTGCTTATCCACGTTGGTGCCGCTCTCGCTGCCTGTTGTCTCATCTGGGTGCTCCTGCGCCCGCGCCGTCAATTTGGTGTAGAGCAGGTCGAACCCGTCACGGACATTGCAACGTGGCGCAGAGCTGCGACTCCGATGATTTTTGTCACGCTGCTGACGTCCTTCCTGGCGGATATCGACATCTTGATTTTGAGTGTCTTATTGCCTGCTGAAGAGGTTGGCATCTTCAGCGTCTGTTTGCGGATCATGTTGCTGATCGAATTTGGCATTCAGACAGTCTTTCAAATGAGCACGCCTGATCTTGCCGAAGCAAAGGCCAATGATGAGCCTGTTCTGATGAAGCTTGCTATTCGTCGTGCCCAGCACGTGATGTGTTTGTTCACGCTCGCCGCATTGGTGGGTGTCGCCGTCATGGGCGAGTGGGTGCTTCTGTTGTTTGGTGAGCGCTTTACCGTTGGGGCGGATGCCTTGGTTTTGCTAGTGGCGGGGCAGGCTTTGCGCTCACTCTTCGGTCCTGCGACACAAGTATTGACTGTTGTCGGTGCGCAAATGCGTAGCCTGGCCAGTTACGGGATTGCCCTTGTCGTTTTGATTGTTGGCAATGTTCTTATTGTTCCGGGCTTGGGTATTGAAGGTGCGGCGGCGGTTCTTTCTGGTTCGATGGTGCTGGGGTCTCTGCTTCAGGCCCATGCCGTCTCGCAGAAGACCGGCGTTTCCGTGTTGAGCACGCTTTTCTCTACGCCAACCGCCCAAGAAAAACTGGCGAGCAGTCAGAGATAAGGCACCACTGGTACCTCACTTTAAATGCGCTTTAAAATCGGGGGCACGTTTTTCGTTGAATGCTGCGACGCCTTCATGGGCTTCGTCAGTGTCATAGTAGAGCGACAAAGCCTGGAAGCCGAGTGATCCAATTCCCTTTATGTGATCTGTGTCTGCGTTGAAGGAACGCTTAGCGATCGCAATGGCGGTTGGACTTTTTTCATTGATCTCCGCGCACCATTTGTCGACCTCAGCGTTAAGGTAATCGCGCGGGACAACCGTATTTATCAGTCCCATCTCCAGAGCTTCGGCGGCGCTGTATCGGCGGCAGAGGTACCACATTTCGCGGGCTTTCTTTTCGCCCACCAGTCTCGACAGATAGGCCGTGCCGAAACCGGGGTCGACCGAGCCCACCTTTGGCCCGACCTGGCCGAACACGGCGGTATCGGCCGCAATCGTGAAATCGCAGATCGTGCAGAGAACATTGCCCCCGCCGATGGCAAACCCTTGCACTTTGGCAATGACCGGCTTCGGTACGTCGCGCATAGCGGCATGGAGTTCGTCTACGGGGAGCCCGATGGTTCCGCGACCGCCATAGCCACCATCATGCGAAGATTGGTCGCCGCCGGTGCAGAACGCCTTCTCGCCGCTGCCCGCCAGCACAATGGCGCCGATCTGTTTGTTCCATCCGGCGCGATTTACGGCGTCAATCAGTTCCTCAACGGTCTCTGCGCGGAAAGCATTATATTTTTCCGGACGGTTGATTGTGATGTAGGCGGTTGCGTTCGCTTCCTCATAAAGAATGTCTTCGTAGGTCATTCGGCCCCCTTGCAGCATAGACGTTGCTAGCCAATCTGGTTACGGTTTTGCCAACGATAAAGGGCCGCCACGTCTGATCAAAGGGGGGATGCATGAATAAGTGGAAGGTTGGAGATTTCACTGTTACGCGGGTGATCGAAATTGAGGTCGCCGGCGGAACGAAGTTCCTGTTGCCGCAGGCGACCCCCGAAGCTGTTCGGGACTTCAAATGGATGGCTCCACATTTCATGACGCCGGATGGGCAGCTCATTATGAGTGTTCATGCTCTGGTCATCGACACGGGTGATCGCAAGATTGTCGTAGATACATGTATCGGGAACGACAAAGAAAGGGAGATTCCAACCTGGAGCCACCTTGATCTTCCGTTCTTAGATGACCTTAAGAAGGCGGGATATGCCCGCGAAGAGATTGATACGGTGATGTGTACACACCTCCATGTCGACCATGTGGGATGGAATACCATGCTGGTGGAAGGGGAATGGGTGCCGACCTTCCCGAATGCGCGCTATCTGATGGCGGAAAAAGAGTTCACCTATTGGCAGGCGCAGGAAAGCGACGCAGGGCAGAAAGCGGTGTTCGCAGACTCTGTAAAGCCTGTTTTCGACGCGGGGCTGGTCGATCTCATTCCGCTCGATCATACAATCTGTGACGGTGTTTGGCTGGAACCAACAGTCGGGCATACGCCTGGTCATGTTAGCGTGCGGCTGAGTTCCCAAGGAGAAGATGCAATTATTACCGGTGACTTTATCCATCACCCGTGTCAGCTGGCGCGACCGGACTGGTGTGCCGTCGTCGATTATGACCCAACCCAAAGTGAGGCGACACGCAGAGATGTGTTCGCCCGTTACGCGGATACGCCGATGCTGGTGATCGGAACACACTTTGCCACCCCGACGGCGGGGCACATCAAGCAAGATGGGGATGCCTACCGTCTGGAAGTTTAATTCTGTCTTCGTAGCAGTCCGAGCTAATGCAGTTTTGCGAGAAAGGCGTCAATTGCTGAAGTAATCTCAGGCTCGTCGAGGAAGGGGGCGTGCCCTCTGTCTTTTGCTACCGCCAGGGTCAGATTTGGATGTTCTTCGCCCATTCGTTCAGCAGTAGCTTGAGAGAGCAGGTCTGAATTTTCACCCCGCACCAACAGAACCGGCACGTGCGAAAGGGCGCGGAATTCAGGCCACATGGTGGGAATGTTGCCGCCCATAAGTTTAGCGGCGCGGCGAAGGCCGGTGCCAATGGCAGCGTCATAGTCCATTGCCGGTTTGCCGCCTTCGTCGCGAAACGTCATGCGTGCAAAGTCATGCCATTTTTCTCCGGGCATGTTCGGGAAATACCGCTCATTCATTTGTCGGATCGCTATGGCTGCGGCTTCCCAGGTCGGTGGGACTTCCATTTTGCCTGCATATCCCATGATCCGTTCGATGCCCGCTTTATCAACTTCCGGACCGATGTCGTTCAGGACGACGCCTTTGATGGCGGTTGGTCTGTG
This sequence comes from Parvibaculaceae bacterium, assembly GCA_965248405.1. Taxonomy (GTDB): domain Bacteria; phylum Pseudomonadota; class Alphaproteobacteria; order Parvibaculales; family Parvibaculaceae; genus Mf105b01. The sequence goes on along the minus strand of OZ252104.1, from coordinate 1,687,585 downwards.
AAGGGCCATGTTCATCGCGACGAGGCCACCTCGAGATGTGCCGACGATGATCGCATGGTTGACACCTGCTGCCGCCATGAGGTCGAGCGTGTCGCGCATTTCATTGAGTGGGGTGTAGTCGGTCCAGCCTTTGGCATACTCCGATTTGCCTCTGCCTCTGAAGTCAGGACATATGACTCGACGGTCGGCGGACAAGCGTTCTGCGAGATTGGCAAAATCTTTGGAGTTTCGGGTTAATCCGGGGAGACAGAGGACGGGTGTTTTCGGCGACGTGCGCGTGCCATAGTCCCGGGCATAGAGCTTCAGGCCTTCCTGAGAATGGTAGGTGATTTCCTGAAATGTCATGCGCCCGCATCTCCTGTCCGTTTAGAGGCGATCATCGGCAGTCCTTGCACCTGCCGCAAGCGCTTTTAGCCTCCTCGCGCATCATCCGGAATGGGCAACATGGTGCCCGGTTCCAGCGTTGATGGCGCAGCTGGCTGTACGATGACTTGCTGTGTCGGCTGGAAATCAGCAGGCGCTCGCGGGGCATCAATTCCCGGCGGCGGGCGCAGTGTTATGGGCGCGGTGCTGCGTACGATTGGTTGTGGTTCGGGTGGCTGTGGTTCCGGCGCCGTCAGGACAGGCGCTTGGGCCGCAGGAGGCGGGATCAGACCGGGGGCCGTCGCTATTGGTGTTGCGGGAGCCGTTTCAGGTATCGGCTCAAGCGCAGGTGCTGGCGCAGCCACTTCGGGTGGGCGATAACTCGGATCATCCTTTTCAACGACAGGCATCATGGTGCCGTCTGGCGGTACATCCAAGGTTGGCTCCGGCGCATCTGTGACTGCTGCTGGGGCAGGTATGGCTTGTGGCGGTTTGGCAGAAATTGGTGCCGGTTCCGGTGTTGGGTCTGGAATATCTATAGCTGGAGCCGGTGGCGTGGCTATCCGGCGTGTCGGATTGGGCGCTGGAAGTCCCTGTCTCGTCGGAGGTGGCGATAGAGCTGCGACACTTGGTTCTGCGGGCACCGCGATAGGCGGCCGGGCGGTTGTGGGTGCGGCCAACGGCGTTAGTTGGGTCCGCGGCTTGGGTGTCACTTGGATAATCGGTTCTGATCCATCGTAACGGGCAATGTCCTGCTCAATTCTCAGATCAGCGGCCTGACCGTTAAACCGAGCCCGGTAGACCTGCACATTTTCTATGACACGCTGCACATAATTGCGGGTTTCTGTGAATGGGATGTTCTCCATCCAGTCAATGGGATCGACGGCGGGGTCACGGGGGTCCCCATAGCGCTCAACCCACTGGGATACCCGGTGAGCGCCCGCATTGTAGGCGGCGATGGTCATAATGTAGGAGCCGGCAAAGTCGTCCAGAAGATCGCTCAAATGGGCGGAGCCAAGGGTCGCGTTATAGCTTGGATCCTCGGTCAGGCTTGAACGCCTGTAGGGCACGCCGATCTGTCTGGCCACAGCCCGTGCGGTTCGTGGCATCAGCTGCATCAGACCGCGGGCCCCGGCATGGCTGACGGCGCGGGGGTTGAATTCGCTTTCCTGACGCGAGAGGCCATAGACAAGTGCCGGTTCAACCGGTTTTCCGACCTGCCTGAATGATGGGAGTACAGCTGTGGGGTAGCTTCGCTCCGGAAGGGATATGCCGCGTCCTGCAGCGATTTTGGCGACCCGAACGGAGAAGTTGGGGAGATCACGCTCAACCATCAAGTCGGCGAGGGCGGCTAGGGCTGTCGCATCCGGGAGCGTCTTGGCCAATTCGATCACAAAACTGCGGGCGAGCCCTGTTTCACCTGCCTCGTTCAGCAGTTCGAAAGCGCGAACCATATCTGAGGCAGCCAGGGTACCGCTGTGAGCAGCCGTCGGCGTAGGCGCGGCTGGGAGCTGGATACGCGCTTTGCCGCCTGTGGACAGTCGTGACGTGGCCAGCTGGCCGTAGAAGGTGGTGGGATGGCTGCTCGCCTGCTGGTAGTAGCCCCGGGCTTCTTCCGCACGGCCCCGAGCTTCTGCCGCGCGGCCCATCCAATAGGATCCCCTCGACTTGCTGATTGGGGTCGTTACGCGGCTTTCCAAGGTCTGGAAGTGGACGAAGGCTCTGTTCGCATCGTTCAGATATTGAAGGGCGATCCAGCCTGCGAGGAATTCTCCTTCCGCGAAAGCAACGCCTTTTTCATGGCCGTGGCCCGTCGCCAGACCGTAAGCTTCCTGGTAATGACCCTCTGCAAGTGCTTTTCGTGCAAGGATTTTTCGCTCTGTCCAGGCGCGGTCCGGCCGGGCAATGGAATGGGTTGCTGTCGGTGCCGTCAGGAGCAGCGGAATAGCTGTTTGTTCTTGACCGCGTCGTCTCAGGTAGCGGGCATGGTCAAACAGCAGGCCTGCGTCAGTCCGCAGGCTTGCGGGTACCCGGGTGACCGCACTTTCTGCGCCCCGGGACCGTGAGGCCAGTTTCAGGCGTGCATCTGCCAAGGCGCGTGCTTCCGCATCGACCAATTGCAGCATGCGGCGCCCGTCTGAGAAGCGTTGTTCCCAGATGAGGCGGTTCAGCCGGTCTTCGTGGGCCTGTGGCGGCAGATGGGATCCATACTTCTTGAGAATTTCGGCTTCCCGTGACCTCGAGAACTGATGGTCCACCCAAGCACGCTGGATCCAGGTCGCGCCTTCTATCTGCTGGCCGCTGTTCAGAAGTGCTTCGCCCAACCGTACCTTGCCTTCGCCGGTGAGGGGGTCGCGGGTGGCGAACCAGGCGATGACATCAGCGTCGGCCATAGGATAATCAGTGAGTGCTTCCTCCGCACGTCGGGACATGCGGTCCTGGCGCGGCCAATGGGGGTATCTCTCCTGAAAAGAGACGATCTCCGCGACTGTAGAGCCGGCGCCTTCCTTCTGGAATCTCAGCCACTCGAGTATCGCTTTTGCCGTTGGGTCCGTAATCTGCCGTGCAAAGGTTCGGACCTCCATCCATTTGCCCTTTTCACGGGCGTCGAGACCGTCCCAAAGGGCATGACCGTCCGCTTCGCTCAGAAGCTCTGACGGCGGTGGTGGTGTAGGCTTGGTGAGAGGGATAGGAACAGCGCCAAGCGCTGGCACGCTGAGCGCGAAAGAAACCGCCAGGCCCAATCCGAATGCTCGAATACGGGGACTGGCTTTCAGACCGGCAAAAGATGGACTCCACACGCGATACCCCACTTGGGCCCCGACCTCTCCTGCTTTTTGGCATCGGCAAGTGACTTTCCGATGCCCGACTCGCCTCAATGAAAACGTCCTTGTTTCTCCGGCCTGAAACCGCCTTTTTTGTGGCGGAAACCCTGGCAGGAATCAGAAAACAGGGCATTCTCCTAAAAAGCGTACAATTGTCAGCCATCACTTGCCAGTAACAGGTTCATGCGACATTCAGTCTGGTTAATTCCACCTGCTAAGCGCTTCATTTTGTTGCGATTTGACGAGTTTTGGCTGTATGGTCCGCGCCTCACACCAAAGAGCAGCTGCCGGAGTTAATGTGCGGGCGGCTGACCATGTTCACTCAGGAGCTAGAGAGATGTTTAAAGGGTCAATTGTCGCGCTGGTCACACCGTTCAAAGACGGTGCGGTCGACAAAGACGCTTTCGCGCGCCTGGTGGAATGGCATATCGCCGAAGGTACCCACGGGCTCGTTCCTTGCGGGACAACAGGCGAGTCTCCGACGCTTAGCGCTGAGGAGCATAAGAGCGTTGTCGCGCATTGTGTTGAGGTGGCCGCTGGCCGTATTCCGGTGATTGCGGGCACGGGCTCCAACAATACAGCGGAAGCGCTGGAATTCACTCATCACGCCAAGGATGTCGGCGCTGACGGGGCTTTGGTCGTTACACCTTATTACAATAAGCCCACTCAGGCTGGCCTATACGCACATTTTAAGGCTCTCAATGACGCCGTTGATATCCCCATCCTTATCTACAACATCCCGCCGCGCAGCGTGATCGACATGAGCGTTGCGACCATGACGGAGCTTTCTAAGCTCAAGAACATTGTGGGCGTCAAGGATGCGACGGCGGATCTCTCACGGGTCAGCTCGCAGCGTCTGGCGATGGGGCCTGACTTCAATCAGTTGTCCGGTGAAGATGCGACGGCACTCGGATATATGGCCCATGGCGGTCACGGATGTATTTCTGTTGCAGCCAATGTTGCGCCGAAGCTCTGTTCGCAATTCCAGAGTGCTTGCATGCAGGGCAATTTCCAGGCGGCTTTGGAACTGCAGGATAAACTGATGCCGCTTCATACGGCGCTCTTCCTGGAAGCGAGCCCGGCGCCTGCGAAGTATGCGCTTGAAAAACTCGGCATGTGTGGCGGTGAAATTCGCCTGCCATTGGTCCCGGTTGAACAATCCACGCGTGATGCGATGGATGCGGCGCTTAAACATGCAGGGCTGCTCTAGCAGTTAGGGTCCATGTCTTCGAAAAGCGGTGGCGCCAAGAAGAGACGCGGTGAAGACGGCAAGAAGATTGTCGCTGACAACCGGAAGGCACGCTACGACTATTCCATTGGCGATGTCTTCGAGGCTGGCATCGTGCTGCGCGGAACCGAAGTCAAAGCGCTGCGGGAGGGGAAAGCGAGCCTGGGTGAGGCTTATGCAGAGGTGAAAGACGGGGAGGCGTTCTTGGTGAACGCCTTTATCCCCGAATATCTGCAGGCCAATCGCTTTAATCACGAACCCCGGCGTGTCCGGAAGCTTCTGCTGCACTCAAGAGAAATTGAGAAGATGGGAGCGGCGGTCCAACGCAAGGGAATGACCCTAGTTCCGCTCAAAATCTACTTTAATGACAAGGGTCGGGTGAAAATTGAGCTTGGTCTTGCGCAGGGCAAGAGGCAAGCTGATAAACGTCAGACGGAAAAAGACCGGAGTTGGCAGCGGGACAAAGCACGATTGATGCGGGAGCGCGGCTAGACCAGTTGGAGGCGAGAGCACGATGAGTGGCGACGATCAAATGTCAGGTGGAGGCCAGGGCCTTTTAGGCCAGATCAAAGAAAAGCTCATTTCGTCCAAAGAAAAGACAGCGGAGCAGGGACGGCACCTGACCGGTACGCCGGATGTGGAGCGCGCTGACCGGTTGCCGCCGGGCCAGCACCGGGTCGACAAATGGCCGGTGCTTGATCTGGGCATTCAACCGGATATTCCGAAGGAAGCATGGCAGCTCACGATTGATGGCGCTGTCGAGAATCCCGTGGTCTGGGACTGGGATGCGTTTATGGCGCAGCCGCAATTTTCAAATGTATCGGACATTCATTGCGTGACAACCTGGAGCCGCTATGACAATCGGTGGGACGGCGTTTCCGGGGCGCACATTCTTGACGTCGTGAAACCCACGGCGAGCGCGAAACATCTGATCTTTCATTCCTACGACGGCTATACGACCAACATTCGTCTCTCCATGTTTCAGGACGCCGATGTTCTACTGGCGCATTCCTGGGAAGGGGCGCCGCTCACCCGTGAGCACGGGGCGCCTGTCCGCGTGATTATTCCGAAATGGTATTTCTGGAAGAGCGCGAAATGGATCAAGCGGATCGAATTCTCTGAAATCGATCAGCCGGGCTTCTGGGAAGTGCGTGGATACAATAATGATGGCGACCCTTGGAAAGAGGATCGCTATTCGATGTAAGCGTGCCAGCTCATATGGCTGGTGTACATGTTTTGGGGGGAACATGAAGTTTTGGACCTGGGTCGCATTGACGTGCGCCCTGATGGTGTGTGGTGCTCCGGTCGCCGAAGCACGATCTGACAAGCCCAATATCGTACTCATTCTGGCGGATGATTTGGGCTATGGCGACATTGGTGCCTTCGGGGCAACCGACATTGCCACGCCGCACATTGATGGGCTGGCAGAGCGGGGCATTCGCTTCACCGACTTTTATGCCGCGCATAATGTCTGCAGCCCCTCGCGTGCTTCTTTGCTCACAGGGCGTCATTCAAAACGCATGGGGATCTCTCATGTCTTTCAGGCAGGCTCGCCTGATGGCATGCCGCTGGAAGAGATTACAATCGCCGAGATGCTCAAAGATGTGGGGTACGTAACCGGTCTTGTGGGCAAATGGCACCTCGGGTCGCAGGACCGCTATATGCCCTGGAACCAGGGATTTGATCATTTTCAGGGTGTTCCCTACAGCAATGATATGGGGAATTTCTTCTGGTACGAGGAGCAGGAGATCCTCTATGAGCCTATCGACCAGGCCTATTTGACACAGCGCTATACAGAGAAGGCGGTCGACTTTATCGGTGCGAACAAAGATGCGCCGTTCTTTCTCTATATTGCGCACAGCATGCCGCATGTGCCGATTTACGCATCGCCAGACTTTCTGGGGACCAGCGATCGGGGTCTCTATGGTGATGTCATTCAAGAACTCGACTGGAGTGTTGGGGAGGTCGTGAGTGCCCTGGAAGATGCCGGCGTTTTGGAAAACACGCTTGTTCTGTTTACGAGTGACAATGGACCCTGGCTTTCTATGGGAAGTCATGGAGGTGACGCCGGGGGCTTGCGGGACGGAAAAGGCACGACGTTTGACGGGGGACATAAGGTCCCAACCGTTGCCTATCTCGGCGGTGGCGTAAGTGGAGTCACAGTACGCGAACCAATCTCCATGCTTGATGTGTTGCCGACCGTCGCTGCTCTCACTGGCGGAAATGTCCCTAATGATCGTGCCATCGATGGACGCGACATTTCGGCTCTGTTTACTGGGGAAGAGGCCGGGGAACCGGTCCCTTACTTCTATTATGAGGCGTGGAACCGGCAGATTGACGGGGTGCGTCTCGGGGACTGGAAGCTCAAACGCGAACGCAGCTTTTGGGTGCCGGACCTCATCATGTCCACAATCTTGCGGCTGGGAGAGTTTTCTCACGAGGAGATGTTGTTCAATCTCAAGACCGACCCGGGCGAGTTGAACAATGTGATTGATGAGCATCCGGAGATAGCGGAAAACCTTCGTGGCCTGGCGGCACAGGGAGACATGATCGACGCCGAGTATCGGATGCTTGTGATGACAGGTACTGGGGCCGATCGGGCTGGATATGAACGTTTGCTCATCAGCGTTGCCGTGGTGGGCTTTGTGATCTTAGCGTTGATTATTGCCGCACTCTATGGCCTATGGCGTGGTGGAAAGTCGCTGATGCGAAGAGTTCTTTCATGACCCTGCCGAAACACAGGCCGCGCCAAGAAGGCGCGGCCTGTGTTTCGATTATGCGGCCTCCAGAAGGCCTTCAGCATCCAGCGCTGCCTGAATGTGCGGGCGCGCGATCATACGGTCACGGAAAGAGGCTACGTGTTTCCACTTGTTGAGCTCCTCGCCTGTCACCTCCGTCCAGCGCAGAACGACGAACAGGTAGATATCTGCGACAGAGAGTCTGTCATCGACGAAGTACTGACGTCCATCGCTGAAGGTCTCTTCTAGATAGTTTAAGTGCCGGATGACAAGCGTCCGTGCTCTTTGTTTGGCCGCGTCATCCGTCTCCGCGGCAAAGAAAGGACTGAAGGATTTATGCAGTTCAGAAGCGGCAAAGCTCAAACCTTCTTGAATGCGGGTGCGGGCCATCAAATCTGTTGGTAATGCCAGTTCGCTTTCAGGAGCTTGAGAAACGAGATATTGAACAAGGGCGGAGCCTTCTGTGAGGATTTCGCCATTATTTAACTCAAGAGCAGGGACACGGCTCTTGGAGTTGATCTCGGCGTAGGTCATGCCGGATTCCGTTTTGCCTTTGGAAGGGTCGTATTTTTCCAGCTCGAATTCGATGCCTGTTTCTCTCAAGACGATATGAGTTGCCAGGGAGCAGGAGGCGGGGAGGTAATGAAGTTTCATGGGTCTTCCTTTCCTTAAGCCACTTCGGCGGGGGTGCCGAGTGAGGTCGTTAGGGCATCCATCAGAGACGCCACATTGCGGTGCTGCAGGTTTGGGGCGGATTGCCCCGCGTAGAGCGATGTGAGGTCCGTCCTGTTGGCGTCCATTGATGCCTTTTTGAGGGGGCCCACAAACCAGGCCTGAACCGGGAAGGGGGCGATTTGCCTGTCAGGCTGTTCCAGTTCTTCGATCAGACGGTTTCGAACGCCGCGCGCGAGACGGCCGGTATAGGTCCGGGTGAGCGTGGTGTCCGCGACTGCGGTTTTGTCGAATAGGAGTTCACGGTGTGCATCTGTTGTGCCGGATTCCTCGCAAGCCAGGAACGCGGTGCCTATTTGTGCTGCGGATGCACCGAGCAACCGGGCTGCGGTCACACCCTTTGCATCAACAATACCGCCAGCAGCAATGATAGGCGTGTCAAGTCTGGCCGCGGCGGTTTGGACCAGGGCGCTGGTGCTCATGAGAGAATCTTCCGCGCGCTTTAAGAAAGATGGCCGGTGCCCGCCGGCCTCAAACCCGGTGGCGACAATGGCGCTGACACCTGACTGATCCAGGGCAATGGCTTCGGCAACGCTCGTCGCGGCGCCTATCGTGGTAATACCGCGTGCGTCGCATTCGCGAAGGATGTCTATTGATGGAATGCCGAAGACAAAACTTAAAACGGGCGGCCGTGCCTGGAATATGCCCTCCAGCTGTTCTTCAAATGACTCATGAAATCGCTCCGGGCGTTGCGGCAGAGGGAGTCCGACTTCATCGTAGTAAGGCTTGAACTGGGCAGCATAGTTCTCATAGGCGTCATCAGACAATGACAGGGCCTCCGGGTCATGGTCTTCGACCCAGAGGTTCATGGCGAAGGCCCGATCGGTTTTACTCTCAATCTCTTTGGTGGTTTGAATGATTTCATCTGGCGTCAGAATGTGTGCGCCAAACGATCCCAGGCCGCCCTTATTGGATACTGCGCTGGTGAGTTCGACGGTTGAGAGGCCACCGCCAAAAGGGCCCTGCACGACGGGCAGTTGGAGTTTTAGGAGGTTAGAAAGCCGATCATCCGCGGTCATGTTTTGAACTCCTCATGCTGCTGATTGAGGGGGTCAAATAGGGGTTCGACTTACTGATGTAAACTAGATAACCTTTGGTAACCTCATTTTCGAGTTTCCATTTGGTAACCAGGTTTCACACATGGCTGTAAAGATCCGAAAAAACAAAGTGGCCCCTCCACCGGAGAAATGTGCGCTGACGGAATGTATGTCTGTGATAGGCGGGGCGTGGACACCCAATGTAATTTGGCATCTGGGAGATGGACCACGCCGCTTTAGCGAGCTACAGATCGACATTCCGCCAATCTCGGCGAAGGTTCTGACCCAGCGTTTACGGCAATTGGAGGCAAAGGGAGTTGTCTCGCGTGAAGTGATGCCAACATCGCCGCCAACGGTTGAATATACACTGACTGATCTGGGCCAAGAGCTTATTCCCGCCATTCAAGCGATTGTCACTGTGGGCGAAAAGCTCAAGCTTCGAGAAGAAGCCTGAGCAATGCCGCTTTTCTATGGTTCGACGATGTTGAACCAGAAGTCGAACACGTCCAAAAGGTCGAACAGTTCCTGAAACGCTTCCGGTCTGCCGGTGATGCTGGCACCGTCTGCCATGATTTCGCTGACCGTTTTTTCCTTCAGTGCAAGGTGTGCCAGGGCCGGGCGTTCAATTGAAACGTCAGCGTCGGCATTGTCTGCCTTCTTGTCTGGTTCATGATGGAGAACCGCATTGGTAACCGTCACGAGATAGGTTTCGCCCGTGTCGGTGACGTTGAGATTGAAGGTGAACTCTTTTTCGCCTGCCTTGGGGCCATTGAGCCGCACTGACAGTGAGTCCAGCAACTCGTTGGTGGGCAGGCCCCGAACGGTATCTGATCCGGCAGGACGGGGGAACTCGGACGCAGGCATCGGGTTTCTGAGTTCCTGTGCCGCAGTCAGATAGAAGGCGCGCCAGGGGCCTGATTCTGCCTGGTAGCCCAATTGTTCAAATGCATCTGCCTGCAATTGCCGCGCGCCTTCATTACCAGGTTCCGCAAAGACCAGATGGTTCACAAGCTCCGCGACCCAGCGATAGTCGCCTTCATCGAAGGAGGCTTTGGCTTTCTCAAGCACCGCGTCTGCGCCACCGATGGCCGCGACATAGCGTTTGCCCGCTTCAACCGGTGGCCATTTGTGCAGGTTGGCCGGGTTGCCATCGAACCAACCGAGATAGCGTTGATAAATCGCCTTGGTGTTGTGGCTCAGCGTGCCGTAATAGCCGCGGGTATACCATTCTCGTTCGAGGCTCGGCGGTAGTTTGAAATCCTCTGCGATTTCGAGTGGTGTCTGTCCGTGATTAGCCAGGCGCAGAGTTTGGTCATGGACATATTTGTAAAGGTCCCGCTGTTTTTGCAGGAAGGTAACGCTGGCCTCTTGGCCCCAGCGCGGCCAGTGATGACTGGCGAACAGCACTTCGGTTTGTGAGGCATAGAGGTCGATCGCCTCATTGATGTAATAGCTCCAGGACTTGGCGTCGCGTACCACCGCGCCACGGGGTGTAATGATGTTGTGCAGATGGCAGGAGCAGTTTTCCGCCATACAAAGCGCTTTGTATTGAGGGAAGAAGAAATTCATCTCCGCAGGCGCTTCTGTATCCGGTGTCACCTGAAAGACGATCTCAACGCCATCGACGGTAAGTGTTTCCCCGGTTTCGGAAATGCTGACAGTCGGTGGCACCAGGCTCACCTTGCCAACAGACACCGTCTTGCCGAGGCCTGCATCCACATGTCCCTTCGGTCCGGGAGGCAGCATGGAGCCATACATGTAGGTCGCACGCCTGCCCATGGCATTGCCTGCGAGGACGTTTTCACTCACGGCAGCTTCCAGGAAGCCTTCCGGTGCGATGATCTGCAGTCCGTTTGTGATGTCCTCATCGCTCAGCACGCCTTTCACGCCGCCATAATGGTCGACATGGCTGTGCGTATAGATGACCGCGGTCACAGGCTTGTCGCCCCGGTGTTCGCGCATGAGCGCCAGGGCGGCGGCTGCCGGTTCCGCTGAGATCAGAGGATCAATCACGATGTAGCCGGTATCGCCTTCAATGAAGGTGATGTTGGAGAGATCGAAATTGCGCACCTGATAGATCCCATCGGTGACTTTAAAGAGGCCGTGAATGGCATTGAGCTTTGCCTGGCGCCAGAGGCTCGGGTTTACCGTGTCGGGGGCCTCATCTTTGATGAAGTCAAAGCGAGACATGTCCCACACCGCGTTACCCGCTTCATTCACGACTTTGGCGTCAGGGGTCGTTCCGATGAAACCTTTCGACGCTAGGTCGAAATCTTCGTTGGTGTCATCCGGCAGAATGTTCTGGGTCGCGGCCTGTGCCTTTTTTGTGGCTTCAGTGGCGTCTTTTTGCGCGGACATGTTTCCCCCTGGCGATTGGTCTTGCTTCATTGGGGACAGTTTAGACAGGAATGGCTGGTCACGCCCACGGTCTATTCAATAATTCCGTCTATCGGGATAGATGATCTTTGGCCGCTCTGAACACATCATGGAACATGGCTTCCGTCAGACGTCCGGTGTTCGTGTTGTAGCGAGAGCAGTGATAGCTGTCGAACAGCGTGATGCCATTGTCCAGATCATGCTTGGCACCATGGGCGAAGGAAAACGCGGCCCGTTTCAGCCCATAGGCGCTGATGACGTTTTCGTGGGAGACCCGACCCAGAGAGATGATCACATTGAGGTTGGGCAGGGCAGCGAGGCGGGCTTCCAGAAAACCCCGGCACATTTTGGCTTCTGGCCCCGTCGGCTTGTTCTGCGGCGGCACGCAGCGCACCACATTGGAGATCATGCAGTCGACCAATTCCAGACCATCATCCGGCCGTGCATCATAGATGCCCTTGGCAAAACCGAACTCCAGCAGCGTGGGGTAGAGAAGATCACCTGCCCAATCGCCGGTGAAAGGACGGCCTGTGCGGTTGGCGCCCTGGAGGCCTGGGGCGAGACCCATCACTAACAAACGTGCCTTGTCATTCCCGAGGGAGGGCACAGGTGCATTGAACCAGTCAGGATGGGCGTCTTGATTGGCGGTTCGGAAATCCACCAGGCGCGGACAGAGAGGGCAATCAAGCGGAGCTTCTGGGGCGTAAGTAGGGTCCATGGGTCTTTTCGTGCTTCTTTGCGGCTTTCTGGCGGGTGCATAGCGGGAAGCCATCTGATAGACCGGGGGCGAATTTGCGGCAAGTACACGGCGGACGCCCAGACCGGGCGTTGATCGGAGACGAACATGATTTTGGTGGCGTTGGGCGCCAATCTGCCCGGGACATGGGGAAGTCCGAAGAGAGGGGTGGAGGCTGCTTTAGAACAATTTCCGGCTTATGGGCTCAAGGTGGAGGCCGTTTCCCGCTTTTATCGGACACCTGCCGTGACCCCCTACGCTCAGCCGGATTTCGTTAATGCGGTCGCCAGGATCTCGACGGCGCTGGACCCATCAGAATTGCTCCAGCAGCTTCATCGGATTGAGGCCGATTTTGGCAGGGTACGGACCCAGAGATGGTCTGAGCGGACGCTTGACCTTGATCTGATCGACTATAACGGTCTCATTTGGCCAGAAACCGGCGGAAATGAGCCTATTTTGCCGCATCCGCGCGCTGCAGAGCGGGGCTTTGTGCTTGTTCCCCTGGCTGATGTGGCTCCTGACTGGCGGCATCCGGTCCTGTCTGCCAGTGTCGCGGACCTTCTAAGGGCGCTCCCTGACGGCGACCAGACAGGAATTGTTCCAATTGCGACTATTTCAAGCGCCTGAAAAGAGGGGGCTAAGGCGCTGTTTTCGCTTGCGTTTGGCTGGTATCCCGCCTAAACAGAGCCCGAATCTATTTTCCCCAAGCGCCCGGAGTGTGACTGCATGGCTCGCGTGACAGTAGAAGACTGCGTAGACAAGGTCCCCAATCGTTTTGATCTCGTCCTGATGGCGGCCCACCGGGCACGTGCCATGTCCGCTGGATCTGAGCTGACGATCGACCGCGACAACGACAAAAACCCTGTCGTGGCGCTCCGTGAAATTGCAGAACAGACAGTTGTTCCTGCGGAAATCCGCGAGGACATCATCGAGAACATGCAAAAACGTGTCGATGATGATGAGCCGGAAGCTGTTCTGGGGGCAGAGGCAGCAGCGGACGAGGATGAAGGTGCTCCAGCACCAGAAGTTCAGCTCGGCGAGGGTGACCGGATGAGCGAAGACGAGCTTCTTCGCGCGCTCCAGGCACAGCTGGATGCCCCAGCACCACCGCGTGCTCCTGAAACTGAGGAATATGATTGAGCGGTGCCTTCCACACAGGGGCTAAATTTTCAAAACCCCATTCGAGAAAGCGCCGCCCGGCATTTGCTTTGAGGGCGGCGTTTTTCGTTTTTGAGGTAGTTTTGATGACACGCTGCGGAGGAGGCAGCGGGAAAGAGATGGGGTGCGATGCTACGCCAGTATGAACTGGTGGATAAGGTTCTGGCCTACGATCCGGTGGCGGACGAGGCATTGATCAATCGCGCCTATGTTTATGCCACCAAGATGCATGGCAATCAGCTTCGTGCGTCCGGAGACCCTTACTTTTCTCATCCGATCGAAGTGGCCGGCATTCTGACCGACCTCAGGTTGGACGCGGCAACCATTATTACCGGCCTGCTGCACGATACTGTCGAGGATACGGAGGCGACGCCGGAAGACATTGCGTCGCTTTTTGGTGGCGAGATCGCTGGTCTTGTCGACGGTGTGACAAAGCTCTCCCAACTTGAGTGGGACAGTGAAGATGCCAAGCAAGCAGAGAATTTCCGCAAGTTCCTGTTGGCCATGTCCAATGACATTCGTGTTCTGTTGGTGAAGCTTGCAGACCGGCTTCACAATATGCGCACGCTGCACCACATTCCCAAGGAGGCGAAGCGCCGTCGTATTGCTCAGGAAACTCTCGACATTTATGCGCCTCTTGCAGGCCGGATGGGAATGCATGAATTCAGGGAGGAACTCGAAGACCTCGCCTTTCAGGTCATCAATGTCGAAGCCCGGCAGGCAATCGAGACCCGTTTGGATAATTTTCGGTCCGAAAGTGGCGACGTGATTGAGAGCATCAGAGCTCAAATATCTTCGCTCTTTGAAGATACGGACCTGAACGTTGAAGTACGAGGCCGGCAAAAGCGGCCATACTCCATCTGGCGAAAGATGCAGAGCCGGTCGGCATCACTGGAACAGCTCTCGGATATCTTTGCGTTTCGTGTGCTCGTTGCGGACGAAGCGGACTGTTATCGCGCGCTGGGCGTTTTGCATCGCCGATGGCCAAGCGTTCCAGGGCGTTTCAAGGACTATATCTCAACACCGAAGAATAACGGCTATCGTTCGATCCACACGACCATTGTGGGGCCGGAACGCAAGCGGGTGGAGATGCAGATTCGGACGCAGGAAATGCATGATGTCGCGGAATATGGCATCGCGGCACATTGGATCTATAAAAGCTCTAATAAACAAAAAACGGATGAGGCCTACGCGGATACGTTCGGGTGGCTCCGTCAATTGGTTGAGATGCTGGAGCATGGCAGTTCCGCAGAAGAGTTTCTTGAACACTCAAAACTGCAACTTTTCTCCGACCAGGTTTTCTGTTTTACCCCAAAGGGCATGCTTATCAATTTGCCGCGCGGAGCCACTGCGTTGGATTTTGCCTACGCCGTTCACACAGAGGTCGGGGATACCTGTGTCGGCTGTAAAATCAATGGCCGGCACCTGCCACTGAGAACGCAGTTGGCAAACGGGGACGAAGTCGAGATTGTTCGATCTAAAGCGCAGCGCCCGGTGCCCATCTGGGAAGCCTATGTGATGACCGGAAAAGCGCGGTCGGCTATCCGCCGTGCCCTTCGTCAGGAACAAATCGAAGAATTTGTGTTGCTTGGGCGTCAGATGGTGCGCTCCATCTTTGAGGCATCAGAAAAGGATGCTGCAGATGCTGTGATTGAGCGGGCCCTAGGGCCGTTAGGGCATGACAGCCTCGATGATCTATTTGCCGCTGTCGGCGAAGGCACGCTGTCGGCGCATTCCGTGTTGGATCAGGTCTACCCTGTTGGCAAGCGGGGGAAGGCTGGCAAAAAGACCAAGGCCCGTGTGGCTGAGAAAAATGATCCCCTCAATGCCAAGCCGTTGGTGCGGCTCCGTGGGGGAGAACGGGGGCACGCCATACGGTTTGCGGAAGATACGTTTCCGCTGCCGGGTGACAGGATTGTGGGGATTGTGACACCAGGCGAGGGCGTCGTGGTTTACCCCATTTCTTCACCCATGTTGGAGGCATTTGAGGGTGAGACAGAACGGTGGGTCGATGTGGCGTGGGACACGCCTGAGGACGAGAGTGGGACTTTTGTGAGCCGGTTCAACATCCGGGCGTCCAATGAGGTCGGAGCGCTTGGCGCCATTTCGACACTTATCGCTGACTATGACGGAAATATTAACAATATGAATCTGGCGCAGCGTGATGTGGATTTCTACGACATGGTGGTGGATGTCGATGTCAGGGATCTCAAGCATGCAACCCGGATCATCAATGCACTCAAAGGCTTGTCAGTTGTGAATGCGATCGGGCGCGTATAAAGACCCGTTTCTTAAGAGGCCAACAACTAAAAACTGGTATGGAATGATATGGACGAAAAACGTGTTTTGAAGGAATTTTCTGACGCCGGTGCCCTGTTAGATGGGCATTTTATCTTGTCGTCAGGACTTCATTCCAGCCGGTATCTCCAGTGTGCGCGGGCGCTGATGGATGCCAGGCGGGCAGCGCGGCTCTGTAAAGCGCTTGCGAATAATGTCCGGGAGCTTGTTACCAAACCGATCGATCTTGTGGTCTCGCCTGCCATGGGCGGCGTGATTGTCGGATATGAGATGGGGCGTCAGCTCGGTGTCCCGGCTATTTTCCTCGAACGGGTTGAGGGCGAGTTTACGCTCCGGCGCGGATTTGACATTCCCAAGGGAACCCGGGTGTTGATGGTAGAGGATATCGTCACAACAGGCTTATCCTCCCGCGAAGCGATTAAAGCGATTAGAGCGGCAGGCGGCAGCGTTGTGGGGGCTGCCTGTCTCATTGACCGCTCAAGCGGGAAGGCAAAAATCGGGGTCAAGCTTGCATCTTTGACGCAACTGTCTGTTCCTGCATATGAGGCCGACAAATTGCCGCCAGAATTAGCCGCTATTCCCGCTGTGAAACCAGGCAGTCGAGGGCTTAAGTAGGAACCCCATGTTTCGTCGCCGTGTCCAACTTCATCCAATAGAGCGTTTGCGTGAGCTGGTCTGGCCTCGGCTGGGCTGGAAACGGGCGTTTCAATATGGATGGCGTCGCGTCTGGCGGCTCGGCGGCACGCCCCATGCGGTGGCACTTGGTGTCTCAGCTGGCGCATTCGCGTCCTTCACACCCTTTATTGGGTTTCACTTCGCAATTGCGTTCGCGATTGCCTGGGTCCTTCGGGGCAATCTCATCGCGTCTGCATTTGGCACTTTTGTTGGAAACCCGCTGACATTTCCCTTTATCTGGCTTGCAACCTACGACATTGGGTATTGGTTGTTACAAGGCTCCGAAGCACCCTCAGAGCCGGAACTTCAGGTTGATATGCTGTCCGGCCAGGCCTGGGACGGCGTTCTGCCGGTCCTGGTGCCAATGCTGGTTGGCGGTATTCCATTGGGTCTTGTGACGGCTGGTATTACCTATTACCTCACCCGCAGTACGGTTGAGGCCTATCAGGCCAAGCGCCGTGCCCGATTAACGAAGACAGCAGCGCTTCGTGGTGATGACGCTGACGACCAGGGCGTTGTTGCTGAACTGTAGAGGCTGAACGTCTCCGATGAGGTGTATGGGAAGCGCGAGAGGGATAGATGACTGATCAACACGAGCTACGGTTGGGCGTGAACATTGACCATGTTGCAACCATCCGGAATGCGCGCGGCGGCCGGCATCCAGACCCCCTCAGGGCAGCGTCAATTGCCGCAGCGGCTGGTGCCGACGGCATCACGGCACACCTGCGCGAAGACCGCCGTCATATCTCTGATGAAGACATTGACCGCTTGATGGCTGAGTTGACCTTGCCTCTCAATCTTGAGATGGCGGCGACGGATGAGATGATGGAAATTGCACTGCGGCACCGACCGCATGCAGTCTGTCTGGTTCCTGAAAACAGGGAAGAACGCACGACGGAAGGCGGTCTCGATGTTGCCGGGCAACATAACCGTCTCGCCCCCATGATTGATGAACTCTCGGAGGCGTCAGCGAGGGTGTCGCTCTTCATTGAGGCTGATCAGCGTCAGCTTGAGGCAGCGGTTTCCCTGAAGGCGCCCGTAGTTGAGCTGCACGCTGGCGCCTATTGTGATGCCTGTTTTGACGGCGATGGCGCTGCGGCTGGGCGTGAACTTGAAAGGATACAGGCCGCTGCAACGACAGGTGCTGAGATGGGGTTGGAGGTTCATGTGGGCCATGGTCTCACCTTTGACACAGTAGGGCCTGTTGCGGCGATGCCCGAGGTGAAAGAACTCAATATCGGCCATTTCCTCATTGGCGAAGCGATCTTTATAGGGCTAGACGCGTCGATAAAGAGAATGCGGGCCTTGATGGATGAAGCACGAGCGGAGACACTAAAAGCCTCTTCATTATGAGGGCTTCATATGATTCTCGGTATCGGCAACGATATTATCGACATTACGCGCATTGAACGGACGCTTGAACGGTATGGGGAGAGGTTTATCAACCGCCTATACACCGATATCGAACGGCAAAAGTCTGAACGCCGGCGTAACCGTGCGGCATCCTATGCCAAGCGGTTTGCGGCCAAGGAGGCCTGCTCGAAGGCGTTGGGAACCGGCATCCGTCAGGGGGTTTTCTGGCGTGACATGGGGGTCGTCAACCTCCGCTCTGGCCAGCCCACAATGGCGTTAACGGGGGGCGCAGCTGACCGTTTGGCCCTGATGGTCCCTGACCAGATGGAGGCTCAAATTCATCTGACCATCACCGATG
This sequence comes from Parvibaculaceae bacterium, assembly GCA_965248405.1. GTDB lineage: Bacteria > Pseudomonadota > Alphaproteobacteria > Parvibaculales > Parvibaculaceae > Mf105b01. Next base: position 1,669,708 of record OZ252104.1, on the reverse strand, counting down.
ATGGTCCGCTGGCGCAAGCCATTGTCATCATTTCTGCTGTTCCTTTCGGCGGGATGGGCAGCAGTAACCTTTAACGCGCTTCAGTGGGTGACGGGAAAGAGTTTGTGGTATGGTCCCGCCACTTTTGACAGATATCGTGAGTGAGCGCCGGGTGTAATGACCGAAAAAATGAAAAGCCTGCGAGAAGTAGCGTGGGCCGAGAATGTTAAGACAATTGCCTATGCGCTCCTTATTGCGCTGCTGATCCGGACATTTCTCTTTCAACCCTTCAATATCCCGAGCGGCTCCATGATCCCCAATCTTCTGATTGGGGACTATCTCTTCGTGTCGAAATATTCCTATGGTTATTCGCGCCATTCCTTCCCGTTCAGTCCGGGCCTTTTTGATGGGCGGATATTGTCGGGCGAACCGGAGCGCGGTGATATTGCGGTCTTTAAGACGCCCAAAGACAACCGGACCGATTTCATCAAGCGGGTTATTGGCCTGCCCGGGGACGAAATCCAGCTTAGAAACTCGATCCTCTATATTAATGGTGTGGCGGTTCCGCGGGAGCGTATCGAGAACTTCATCGCCCGGGACCGCTTCGGCAATGTTGAGGAGATTGCCCAATATCAGGAAACGCTGCCAAACGGGGTGACCTATACAACCTTGGACAGCCGGCTGAATGCGCGGAGCGACAATACGGGTGTCTACAAGGTCCCCGCTGGCCATTATTTTATGATGGGTGACAATCGGGACAACTCCGCCGACAGTCGTGTGCCCAGTGAGGTAGGATATGTGCCGTTAGAAAACTTTGTCGGAAAGGCTCAGGTGATCTTTTTCTCGACGGACAGCTCTGCACGTATATGGCAGTTCTGGGGGTGGCCGAGTGCGATCCGATGGGACAGGATTTTTGACGGCCTCAATTGACAGACTCATGACGGATGAAATCGCGGCACTGGCAGATCGGGTTGGGCATCAATTTGAAGATGCGGCGCTTCTTCGCAGGGCATTGACCCACGGAAGTCAGGCACTGGCGCATGGCGAACTCAGCTATGAGCGGTTGGAGTTTTTGGGTGACCGCGTGCTTGGTCTCGTGATTTCCGACATGCTGTACCACCGGTTTCCTGCGGAAGAAGAGGGCGATCTTGCCGTACGTCTCAATGCATTGGTGCGAGCGGAGACCTGTGCTGACGTTGCTCGCGAAATCAATATTGGTGCTGCCCTTCGTATGACCAAAGGTGAAGAGAAGGCAGGGGCCCGGGACCGAGGCAGCATTCTGGCAGATGCCTGTGAAGCTGTGATTGCCGCGCTTTACCTTGATGGGGGGATGCCAGCGGCACGGGGTTTTGTCGAAAGACAGTGGGCGCCCAGGCTGGAAGAAATGAAGGCACCTCCTCGGGACCCAAAAACGATCCTGCAGGAATGGGCCCAGGCGCATAAGAAGGGATTACCGCGCTACGAAGCCATAGGGCGGAGCGGGCCGGACCATGCGCCGGAGTTTGAAGTAGAGTTGACGGTTTCTGGATTGTCTCCAGTTTTGGCGAAGGGGTCGTCCAAGCGCATCGCAGAGCAGGCGGCTGCAGAGCGGATGATAAAGCGGGAAGGAATTACCTCATGACGGATGCTCCCGCTGAAGCAAGCACCCCATCGACGAGGTGCGGATTTGTGGCGCTGATCGGTGCGCCCAATGCCGGAAAGTCGACACTGCTGAACGCTATGGTGGGGTCCAAGGTTTCGATTGTGACCCACAAGGTGCAGACGACGCGCGCGCGCATTCGCGGGATTGCTCTTGAAGGACCGACGCAGATTGTCTTCGTTGATACGCCCGGTATTTTTCAACCACGTCGGCGGCTCGATCGCGCCATGGTTGAGGCAGCATGGGGCGGAGCTGCTGACTCAGATGCAGTTGTCCTGCTTGTCGATGCTCAGAGAGGTGTGGATGAAGACGTAGAGCGTATATTGGATGGACTGAGAAAGTCCGGCCGGTCAGCGATCCTCGCTCTCAATAAGATTGATCTCGTGAAACACGAGGCACTTCTCGCCTTAACTGCGCGCCTGTCTGAAGCTGCTGATTTCTCCGACGTTTTTATGATTTCGGCCGAGAAGGGACACGGTCTTCAAGATCTGCGCGAGCACCTGGCTGGTATGATGCCGCTTGGGCCCTGGCATTACCCTGAAGACCAAATCGCTGATGTGCCCCTTCGGTCTATGGCCGCTGAGATCACCCGCGAAAAGCTGTATCTCCGTTTGCATCAGGAAATCCCCTATGCCCTCACAGTTGAGACGGAACAGTGGACGGGTCAAAAGGATGGCAGTGCCAAGGTCGAACAGACGATTTATGTGGAGCGGGACAGTCAGAAAAAAATTGTGATTGGGAAGGGCGGACAGTCTCTGAAGGCGATCGGTAAGATGGCGCGTGAGGAGATGGCGGAATTGTTCGGTCACAAAGTTCACCTGTTCCTGCATGTAAAGGTTCGGGAAAAATGGGGTGAAGAACGGGAACGGTTCCAGGAAATGGGGCTGGAGTTCCCGAAAGACTGACTGGCTGCAATGTGGAACTGTTGAGGGGTCACGGACTCGGAGGAGGCTGATTTGGAGTGGCGTGACGAGGGTGTCGTGCTGTCCGTCAAATCACACGGCGAGACCAGCGCGATTGTCGAGCTCTTTACGGCAGAGCATGGGCGCCATGCGGGCCTTGTTCGTGGCGGTGCCTCTCGCCGTATGAAACCTGTTCTGCAGCCGGGTAACAGTGTCAGCGTGACATGGCGCGCGCGGCTTCCAGAGCATCTTGGAAATTTCACGGTTGATTTGGACCGTGCGCGTGCCGGTGTTCTGATGGATGATCCATTGTCTCTCGCGGGGCTGAGTGGTGCATGTGCTGTGGTCTCAGCACTGCCGGAACGTGAAGGGCATAAGGCCCTTTATGAAGCCTTCGTTGTTCTTCTTGATACTCTGGAGGAGCTTGATATCTGGCCAGCGGTTTTTGTGCGCTTCGAGCTTGGTCTCTTACAAGAATTGGGCTTCGGCCTTGATCTTACCAAGTGTGCTGCGACAGGCAGCACGCAGGAGCTGGTCTATGTATCCCCAAAGACAGGTCGGGCTGTGTGTCGAGAAGCTGGGGAGCCCTACAAAAAGCGGCTCTATCGTCTGCCGACGTTTCTTATTGGTGGGCGCGTGGCGGCCGCGGCGCCTGAAGATATCGCGGATGGACTCCGGTTAACGGGGCATTTTCTGGAAAGACATCTATTCGGGCCGTTTCATGGACGGCTGCCCGATGCGCGATACCGGTTGGTGGAGCGACTTGCTAATGCGCCTGATACGAGAGCTGCCGTCTCTGAATAAAATCAGAGTCAGGCGTTTGCTGTGATCGCGTGGTCTACCAGAGTTTCTAATGCTGTGAGCACCAGTTTTGTTGGCGCATCAAGTTTCACATCAAGTGCGTTTCTGTTGAACAGGGCGTCGAGGTGCGCTGAGTAAATCGCCGGGTCTTCAGCTTTTTGTGACTGAAGATAGCGTATGAGCGAGGCTGTAATCCGGATAACCGGCATGTGATCCAGCGCTTTTGCCGCTCCATGAATGTCTTTGCATTCCGCGATAAACACTTTCGGGTCGGGAAGGGTCCCAGCCTGCAAGTCCTTATAGACCGGTTCGATCTGCTTGATTTTCCGGTTCAAGGCAGCGACACACTTCTCTTCGTTTTCAGTGATGAGCGTTGTCATCTTCCGAAGACGTGCTGTATCCGGCTTAAATTTGCTGTCGGTTAGGTTGCGGACACGTTCAAGACTCGGGTCATGCGTAACCTTTGCAAGGAGCAGGTTCGGAGGGTTGATGAACTCGCAAGGATCCCCCTTTTTGTTCCCGCCGCGTTTTCCGACCGGCGCTCGCTTGTGTCCGTCTTCCATTTTGTCGGCTTTCGAGGTCATAAATTCGTCCCGCCTGAAATCTGTCTATCGTTGGGTTAACTCATATTCTGAATTAGATAGCCCAAGTATCCTTGTCAGCACCTTGTTGTGCTTCTGCTTCTCCGGAACCAGCACGCTTGTCGTCGCCAAAATAAACGTCGTCAGTATGTCGGCGCCGATCAGGACCGAAATAGGGGCCCACTTTCACAAACTGTCTAGGACGTTCAATCACGCTGATCACACGTTTCATGAGGCTTTGCGCAGACACGGGTTTTGCGAGGTATTCGGTAACACCATGGTCGCGCGCCTTTTCGATATTCGACATCTCAACATGACCTGAAAGCATAATGATCGGCACAAAGGGGTTGGGGTTGTCGGCATCCATGCGGATGCGGCGCACAAACTCAAAGCCATCCATAGGTGCCATGTTTGCATCCGTAATCAGCAGATCAGGAACCTGGTCTTTATAGAGCTTCAAGGCTGACTCGCCATCAGTCGCGGTGACGACTTTTCCGATCCCCATCAGGATCAGTAGGTCATGGATGAGTTTGCGCATGTAGGGACTGTCGTCCACAAACATAGCTGTCAGCACACTGAGATCATAGTCGGTCGATGACATGGCATTTCCAGATAAGTCGCCTAAATTATTCGACGATTGTTAACCGAAAATATTTTACAGCGGTTAAACACCGGCTTTTATTTTTAAGGAAAATTGTATGGATTTATCCGGCTCACCTATGCCGAAAAGTGCCGATATCCAACAATTTGCTGGGTTTTAGCTGTTCTTGGGACGGATGACCATTCGAAAAACACTAGATCATTTGGTCTAATTCAAACTTTTTGGCGCGCGACAGCCGCACTCAAATCCGCAATCAGACTATTCCACGCGATTTCATCCTCATGGGTCCATGCATCGCCTAAGATCTCACGAAATGTCTCAACAACCGTGACAAAAAAGGTCTCGAAAGTTTCAGGCGGAACACCAATCTGATCGTGATTGATCTTCTCCGTTGCGATCAGACTGGTCGCGTAGTGTTTGTCACCTGTGAAGTCTAGAAAGCACTCTATGACCTGAGAGAGCATGTTTCCTTTGACACTGTCGTCCCGGTCGAGAAGAAAAAGCTCCCGCATCTCTGGGTGTTTGGAAAAAAGCTTTTTGTACACGAGGTCTGTTGGGTCACCGTGGACGTTGGCGATGCGCTCCAGGCATTCTTCGATTGGATTGCTTGTGGTTTCGACAGCACTCATGTCACGCTCTCCCGGTAGGCTTCGATGGGGCCAACGTGAGTGAGGATTGTTAGTCTTTCGACACGTCTGCCAGGACACCACTATCGCCGAGATATCCCGACCAGGCAAACCAGTAGGCTATATGACCAGGCAAGCGTGGAAATGAAGTTCCGCTTGAGTTTGCAAGGGCTTCCTCGCTGGCACGCCACACTTCTCCGTTTGCGACCAGTTGTCGCGGATCGTCTGTTTTCTGAAATTGAGTTCCGTCGGTCCGGTAGGCACGTACTGTTCTGGTCTGAGGATCACCAACGAGCGTGAGTGAGAGCACGCCAGCTGTATCATTGATGATCGGTGTCTCCTCGAAGCTGGCTAGGGACCATGCCTTATTGATGCCTGACGATCTTAGGGCAAACACATAGTCTTTGGGCTCCAAGTCGGTTCGATCAACCCGCGCTGGGAACATGAGACCCGCACTTTCAAAATAGTCGGCATAGGGTTTGCCGGGTCGGTAGTCGCGAATATACCCTGTTCGAGTGCAAGAACCTTTGTATCAGGATTGGTCGTTTTCCAGTCCTTCCAACTTGTAATGGTGATAGGCAGGGTGTTGAGGGAAATGTCCGAGCTGGCCAAATGGCCGACGACGGGCTCGCCTGTGAACTGGTTCCACAGAGACTGCGTTTGATGGTCATACATGAGCTTGTTTGATCGGTAGAGAAAGCCCGAGCTGCCAAAAGTGAAGCTTGTTCCGTCGGGGCGTCGCGTGTCGAAAAGAATACCGGACGCGCAAAGCGTGCAATAGGCAAGGGAGACGGGGACGCCGCCGATCACGTCGTTGAACATCTCATGCCAATCCATGATCCGCAGCGGATAGGCTCGCACGTCACCATTGATGGAAACGCCGAACACCAGTTCATCGTCTGTCAGATAGTCAGCGTCGTTAGCAGGTATCAGCTCCGGATTGGTCAGGGCGGGAATACCGTCCTTATGAACACCGCCCCAGACAATTTCTTCGAGGCGGATTTGATGGTTCACGCCTGGATAGATGAAACTGACAAAATTGGGATCGATGGACGCGAAGACAGTCGCGAGGAAGCTGTCATGGCCTTCGAACACCGGCGCGTTGGCTCGTGCTTCCTGCCAGAGCATCCAGTCATGCCACCTTTCCCCAGCCTGCTCGCCAGTGAGCGACTCTAATGCCTCAAGGATCAGGTCTCGCTCTTCCGGGTTGAACCGGAGGCCGCGAATGAGGGCCGGGATGGCAGGTTTGCCGCCGACGTCTCGGAGCCACTCGATAGAGACACGTCTCAGGGCTGGCGACTGGGACAACATCTGAGCGGCCATGTTCGCCGTTTGCAGGTTATCTGTTCCAACGGCTTTAGCTGGCAATACCGGAGCGATAAGGGCCAGAATTGCAGCTGAACGGATGGTGAAACGAGATAGGTGCTGTTTCAGGGATTGTGGCATTTTGCTCTCCATCTTTGGGGGAAAGCATAGCGAGGGCGGCGATCTCGGGGCGTCACAGTGCGTGAAATAACCGTGAGCGCAGATCTTTCGGGGATTTGGGGCGGATTTCGGATAGGAGAGGCTCCGAATCTCGGTATAAATCAGGCATGACAAAGGCCACTCTGCCCCCCGATATCCCAGATCAGGAAGTGAACCTCCGCGAAGCGCTGGAAGAGCGCTATCTCGCCTACGCGCTGTCGACCATCATGCATCGCGCTCTGCCGGATGTGCGGGACGGGCTGAAACCTGTCCATCGCCGGCTGCTTTATGCGATGCGGCAATTGAAGCTAGATCCGAATTCGGGATTTAAAAAGTCGGCCCGTATCGTCGGTGACGTGATGGGGCGTTTTCACCCACACGGCGACCAGGCGATTTATGATGCTCTGGTGCGCCTGTCGCAGGAGTTTGCGCAGCGCTATCCGTTGGCTGAAGGCCAGGGTAATTTCGGTAACATTGACGGCGATAATGCTGCCGCGATGCGTTACACGGAAACCCGCCTGACGGAGATCGCCCAGCGGCTACTGGATGGAATTGACGAAGATACGGTCGATTTTCGTGAGACCTATGACGGGGAAGAGCGTGAGCCGGTTGTGCTGCCAGGCAATTTCCCGAACCTTCTGGCCAATGGCGCCAATGGGATTGCTGTTGGCATGGCGACCAGCATCCCGCCCCATAATGTGGGCGAGCTGTGTACGGCTGCGCTTCATCTGATTAAGCACCCGAACACCACGGCAGCAAAGATGGTGGAGATGATCCCGGGACCGGATTTTCCGACCGGCGGGATTATCGTTGAGAGCAAAGAGGCTATCCAGGAAGCTTATGCGACGGGGCGCGGGGGCTTCCGTCTGAGAGCTCGCTGGGAAAAAGAAGACGGTGCACGCGGAAGCTGGCAGATCGTTGTCACGGAAATTCCCTATCAGGTGCAGAAGGCGAAGCTCATAGAGCGCATTGCCGATTTGCTGCTCGCGAAAAAACTGCCATTGCTGGACGACGTGCGCGATGAGTCCGCTGAAGATATTCGGCTGGTTCTGGTGCCCAAGAGCAAGAATGTCGATCCCGAACACCTGATGGAGTCGCTCTTTAAGGCAAGTGACCTGGAAGTGCGCATTCCGCTCAACCTAAATGTACTGTCTGCCGGTCAGGTGCCTGGTGTGATGAGCCTGCGTGAGGCGCTCAAAGCCTGGCTGGATCATCGCAAGGAAGTGCTGGTTCGGCGCAGTAAGTTCCGCCTCGATAAAATTGAGCGTCGCCTGGAAATCCTGGCAGGCTATCTCATCGCCTACCTCAATCTGGATGAGGTAATCCGGATCATTCGCGAAGAAGATGAACCGAAGCAGTTCATGATGAAGGCGTTTGATCTCACGGACAATCAGGCCGAAGCGATCCTCAATATGCGGTTGCGCGCTTTGCGCAAGCTCGAAGAAATTGAGATCAAGAAAGAGCATAAAGACCTTAGCGCCGAACGCCGGAAGATTAAGGCCTTGCTGAAATCGGATGACGCTCAATGGAAGAGGATTGCTGAGGAGATCAGTACCCTCAAGAAAGAGTACGGGCCTAAGACAGAGCTTGGACGCCGCCGCTCTACTTTAGGAGAAGCGCCGGTTCTGGAAGATGTTCCCCTTGAGGCCATGATTGAGAAAGAGCCTATTACCGTCGTCTGTTCGGACAAGGGCTGGATCCGGTCTATGAAGGGCCACATGGAGAAAACCGGTGACCTCAAATACAAAGAGGGTGACCGGGAGCGTTTCGTGTTCCACGCGGAGACGACGGACAAGGTTCTGCTGTTTGCGACCGATGGACGCTTTTACACTATTCCTGCTGACCGTCTTCCGGGCGGGCGGGGCAATGGGCAGCCCATTCGTTTCTTTATCGATATGGAAGAGGGACACGATATCGTTGCGCTTTTCATCCATAAGCCCGGACGGAAACTGCTTGTCGCGTCGCGAACCGGCCATGGGTTTATCGTGCCGGAGGATGATGTGGTGGCACTACGTCGACCGGGCAAACAAACGCTCAACGTCTCCGGTGGCAATGAGGCCTGCGCCTGTGCTGTCGTCGACGGCGATCATATCGCGGTGATTGGCGAAAACAGAAAGCTCCTGCTCTTCAAGATCGACGATGTGCCCGAGATGGGACGCGGCAAAGGCGTCCGCCTTCAGAAATATAAAGACGGCGGTCTCTCTGATGTGAAGACATTCACCCTGAAAGAAGGGCTGACGATTTTCGATCGGTCAAACCGCGCGCGCAGCTTCACCAAAACAGAACTGAAAGACTGGATGGGCACGCGCGCGCAGGCAGGGCGTTTGCCGCCGAAGGGCTTCCCCCGGACGGAGAAATTCGGCAACAAGTTCGACTGATTTCTCAGACTATTTAGTCAGATCTTGGGCCAACATCAGGGCGTTGCCGTCTGGGTCATAGAAAGTGGCGGTGCTGACCATGCCTTCAACCGTGTCCGTTGGCCCGTCAAATTTCACGCTGGCGGCTTCGAGCGCTGATCTCGCTGAGGCAATGTCGGTGACCCCAAACACAGGCACGCAGTTCCCGGGTGATGGTTTTGTTTGCTCGCCCAAGCCTAAAGTCACGCCAGGGGTTTTGGTCTGCACTTCGCTCCACCCGGCATCATCTGCATGAAACAAGAGATCGAAGCCAAGCATTTCGCCGTACCATTTTGCGGCTGTATGCCTGTCACTGACGGAGAGGGCGAGGGTAATGGTGTCTTCAAGGGTGACGACTGGCATGAGGTTGGCACTTTCTCTTTTTCTGAAAATATATATACTATATTAAATGGACATTGATCTTCTTGTCAAAGTGACATCGCGGGCCTGGTCCCTCAAAATTCTGGCGCTCATGCATGAGGGCGTGCCGGGTCGCCAGGCGCGGTTGCTGGCAGCCTCAGGCGCCAGCCGAACGACTTTTGTGCATTCGCTGCGGCATTTAGAAGAGCTTGGTGTTCTGGAACGTAATCCCGGTCATGGCCACCCGCTTCGGCCCGAGTTCCGCCTCACGGCCAAAGGAGAGGCGCTGGCCCCCATGGCGCATCGGATTGAGAACGCTGCGCGGGACGCGTCTGGAGAAACGCTCATCAGAAAAAGCTGGACGGTGCCCGTACTCGCTGTGGCGGAGAAACCCAGAGTCTTCTCAGACCTGAAGCGGGATCTGACACCGATTACGGATCGTGCGCTCTCGAAGTCCCTGCAGGAGCTCACCCATCATCAATGGATTGAACGCTCTGTAGACATTGAGTTGCACCCGCCGCGTCCCTTTTATCAGGTGGTGAATGAAGGCGCGGACATCGCCCATGCAATCGGGCTGGGAGCTTAAAGGTCGAAGACGAAGTCGACGGGCAGGGTGCCCATAACACCCCAATAACTGACACGCAGTTCGTAGCTTGTGTCGGGCCGCAGGCGCTTGGCATCGATTTCGAGGACGAATGCTTCTGTTGTGTTGCTGTTTGCCGGCAGGCTGGCCTGCATCATGACCTGGGGGCAGACTTCATCAAGCTTGGCCTGCACGAAATCCCTGCGGCTGTCGACCAGTACCCATTTGAAAACTTTACAAGGGGTCGGTGCGGTCAGGCCCATCTCTTCGTCTGTATTGTTGATGAGTTGTACCTGCACCTCTAGCGGAATGATATCTCCTGACTGAGCCCCCGGCTCGCCGGTTACTTTAAGCTCCAAATCATCTTCAAAGCTCACGACGCCGTATTCACTTGCAAGGCCAATGATCAGAATGCCGAAGACCAGCACCAGGGTCATCGGGGAAAAGGAACCGAGACCGCGTCCGGGTTTTAGGAAATCAGGTATACGCATGAAGAGAGCCTAACAGTCTGGAGCAGGTCATCCAAATATCACTTCCGGCAACCAGGTTGCGATTTCCGGGAAACGGGCGATGATGATGAGCGCCAGTATCTGGATGAAAACAAAGGGGATCACGCCGCGGTAGATCTGGCTTGTGCGCACCTGGTCGGGTGCCACACCACGGAGATAGAAAAGGGCGAAGCCAAAGGGCGGCGTGAGGAACGAGGTCTGGAGGTTGATCGCCATCATCACCCCAAGCCAGATCGGGTCAAATCCCATCATCAGCAAGATGGGGGCGACAATCGGCACGACCACAAAGGTGATCTCGATAAAGTCCAGAAAGAAGCCGAGGATAAACATGACCGCCATGACAATGACGACAGGGGCCAACGGCCCAAAGAGCTGCGTCGCCCAGCTGTCCGGATCATGAAGCAGGAATTCCTGCACCGTTTCATCGCCACCCAGACCCCGAAACACAAGGCTGAAGAGCGCCGCGCCGATGAGGATCACAAACACCATTGAGGTCGTGCGGGTGGTGGATTGAACCACGTCTGCCAGGATGCCCCCACCGAATAGGCGGAGGCAGCTGACAAAGACCCCACAGGCGATCCCAACGGACAGGAGAGCCGCGATGCTAATCGCCAGCATTTCACCTGCCCCGATATCGGTCCGTGTGACGCGGAGGTCGACAATGCTGGTGAGAATAAGGATCAAGATCAGGCTTGCAGCCGCCACGATGATGGCCCGTTTGGCACCGTCCTGCCGGTAACCGGCAAGCAGTAGAGAGCCAACAGCGCCGACGCCCGCAGCTTCTGTCGGCGTTGCAATACCGCCCAGGATCGAGCCCAGAACGGAAAGGATCAAGAGGACGGGCGGTACAAGGGCACGGATTGTCTTCTTGTAGAGCTCACTCCGATTGAGTGTTTCGTCAGGCGGCATTGCCGGGCTGGACGCCGGGTGGATGGCTGCGCGAACAATCTGATAGGAGATGTAGAGACCCACCAGCATAAGACCCGGAATGAGGGCGCCCGCAAAAAGGTCGCCTACCGACATGGTTTCGAGGACGAATAGGCCCTGTGATGTCTGGGCCTGTTGGTAAGCGTTCGAGAGCACATCACCCAACAAAACGAGAACGATTGACGGCGGAATGATCTGTCCGAGTGTACCCGCAGCGGCGATGCTGCCGGTTGCGAGGGGAATGTCATAGCCCCGCCGGAGCATGGTGGGGAGCGACAGAAGGCCCATGGTCACGACTGTGGCGCCGACAATGCCGGTGGAAGCTGCAAGCAAGGCCCCTACAATCGATACGGAGTAGCCCAAGCCGCCTCTGATGGAGCCAAAGAGCTGGCCCATGCTCTCCAGGAGCTCTTCCGCAACTTTGGAGCGCTCCAGCATCGTTCCCATGAACACAAAGAGAGGCACCGCGATCAGGGTCTCATTGGTCATGGTGCCAAAAATGCGGGACGGAAGGGCTCCTAGAAATCCGAAATCGAAAATGCCAAGCGCAATACCGATCAGGGCAAAGAGGAGGGCGACGCCTGCCAGGGTGAATGCTACCGGGAAGCCTGAAAGAAGGACAATGCAGGCGACCGCGAACATCAGGACATCAAGAACGTCAGCCGTCATGTTCAGATGGCCTCCGACGTGCTTGCGGTGTCATTTGGCGGTGCTTGTCCGGCCAGTGTCGCGATCGAGCGAATGGCCGTTGATAGGCCTTGCAACATGATCAAGACCGCGAAGACGGGGATAATCGTCTTCAGCAGGAAGACCGCCGGGATGCCGCTGGTTTCGCGGGAACCCTCAAGAACGCTCCAGGAACTCGCGACATAAGGCCAGGACACATAGATCACGAGGATCGCAACCGGCCACAGGAAGAGAAGGATGCCCAGCAGGTCGATGGTTGCTTTGTATCTGGCTGACGCTTCTCTGTAGAAGATGTCTACGCGGACATGGCCGTCGCAATAGAGCGTGTATCCGGCGGCCAACATGAACAGAATGCCATGGAGATAGATGATGCTCTCCTGCATCCAGACACTGGACAGGCCAAAGACATAGCGCATCATCACGACGGTGAACTGGATCAGCACCATGAGCAGGGCTGCCCAGGCGACTATGCGGCCTGTGCGATTGGCGAAACCGTCAATCCGATCAGCGAGTTTGAGCAGTCCTGTCAAGGTCAGCCACGTGCTTCTGTAAAGGCCTGTTCGGCAATCCGCGTCCATTCGCGGGACGCTTCTAGGGATGTTTTGAAGCTCTCGTAAACACGCTTCGTCATTTCGTCGGTACCGACCGCTTCTTCAAGAACGATGTCGGATTGTTCTTTGATTCCCGCCATGATTTCTGGCGTGAAGCGCCGCAGCTTAACGCCATGTTCGCTGACCAGTGTCTGAAGAGACGTCGCATTGAAATGGTTGAATTCGGCAAGGGTGTAGTTGTTTTCAGCCTGGCATGCCGTTTCGATGGCTTGCTGTTGGAATGGTGTCAAAGAATTCCACACTTCCAGATTGAACCCTGTTGCAAGCGCTGAACCCGGTTCGTGGAAACCGGGCCAATAATAATAGTCGGCAACCTGGTGGAAACCGAACGCGACATCGTTCCAGGGGCCCACCCATTCGGTCGCGTCGATCGTGCCTGCCTGCAGAGCTTGGTAGATTTCATTTCCGGGCAGGGTGATGGCAGCTGCGCCCAGGCGGCGCATGACCTCACCGCCAAGACCTGGCATGCGGACTTTCAGCCCCTTGAAGTCTTCGAGTGTGTTGATTTCTTTTCGGAACCACCCACCCATCTGGACGCCTGTGTTGGCACTCATGAAGGGCTTAATGTTGAAGCCCGCTGCCAACTCATCCCACAGCGCCTGCCCACCACCCCAGTAGATCCAGGCATTGATTTCGTTAGCGGTCATACCGAAGGGAACAGCGGTGAAGAAGTTATAAGCGACCGATTTTCCCTGCCAGTAGTATTCCGCACCATTGTAGATGTCCGCAGCGCCGCTTGAGACGGTATCGAAGGCCTCGAGCGCCGGGACAAGCTCACCGGCTGCGAAGACCTTGATCTCAAGCTCTCCATTGGTCAGCTCATTGATCCGTTTCGCCGTGCGCTCTGCGGAGACGCCAAGGCCCGGGAAGTTCTTCGGCCAGGTGGTGACCATTTTCAGCGTTCGAGTGCTGTTCGCAATTGCCGGTGCGGCAATTGTGGTCGCGGCAGTCGCAGCTACGCCTGCGCCTGCTAAAAATGAACGCCGCTTCATGGTTTGTAACTCCCGGTACCCACAGTTTCCCCTTGCCGGACGTCCCAAAAGCGTCCAGCTCATTAATTGGGCTCAGTATAGGGAGCGATGCTTCGTGCGCAATGGCTTAGGAGAGGGATTTTGCAGTGTTTCGAGGGGGTTAGCGCTCTCGTTTGAGACCCCTGTTTCATTCGTCTGCAAGAATCTCCCAGCCTTCGGGGCGCAATCCCTCTAGCGGCTTGAAGCGCGCCTTGTAGGCCATCTTCTGGGACCCGGCGACCCAATAGCCCAGGTAGACATAAGGCAGACCCAGTTGGCGGGCCCGGACGATATGATCAAGGATCATATAGGTGCCCAGGCTCCTGTTGGGCTTGCTTGCATCGAAGAACGAATAGACCATCGAAAGACCGTCTTCGAGACGATCTGTCAGCGCGACGGCGGTCAATTGGCCTTGGTCCGTGCTGCCCAGCTCCCGCCGTTCCCGATATTCAAAGATGCCGGTGTTGACGGTGGTGTCCTCGACCATGGATGCGTAATCAAGCGCTGTCATGTCTGACATGCCGCCTTCCGCATGGCGTCCATCGAGATAGGCCCGCAACAGGCCGAACTGTTCTTCGCTAGCCGCCGGTTCAAGTGTGGTCCGCACAAGGTCTGAGTTGATTTTCCGGATTCGTTTGAAGGATTTGGTCTCGATGAACTGGTCGACGAGGACACGCACCGACACGCAGGCTGAACAATCGTCGCAGGCAGGACGGTAGGCGATGTTCTGGCTACGGCGGAAGCCGCCATGGGTTAGGGCGTTGTTCAGAAGATCGGCATTTTCGCCCATCAGGTGAGTGAAAACCTTCTTCTCGTAAAAACCATCAAGATAGGGGCACTTGGAGGGTGCCGTAATATAGAACTGTGGAAATTTTGACCCGAACTGTGTCGTCACTTGATCAATATCCGTCCTGCAAAACTAGTGTCGTCAGGTTCAAGAGTGTCAGAGCCCATAGTACCAAGGCGCGAACAGCGAAAATGCTATCCAAAGGATTATAATCAGGGGACCGCCAACATTCAAAAAGTCTCTGAATTGGTAGTGCCCGGGCCCCATGACCAGAAGATTGGTTTGATAGCCCATCGGCGTTGCAAATGAGCAGTTGGCGGCGAAAATGACCGCATAGATGAAGATCATCGGATCGACGCCGAGTTCCTGCGCCGTTCCGGCGGCGATCGGAACAAAGAGAACCGCGGTCGCATTGTTGCTCAACATGTTGGTCATGATGGCGATGAGCAGGAAGAAGGCAGAGAGGACCACGGTGGGACCTGCACCTTGGAAAATAGTTACGACTGTATGCGCAAGGAAGCCGGCACCTCCTGTAAACTGGAGAGCGGAGCCCATGGCGAGCGCTGCACCAACAAGTAGGAAAATGCGTCGGTCGACGGCGCGGGATGCCTGTCGGATATTCAGTACATCGAAGGCGATCATACCTGCCGCCCCGGCCAGGGCTGCAACTTCAATGGGGACCACGCCGGTCACGGCCGCAAGGATGCTTGCACCGAATATGATCCGGGCACGCCAGGCGCGGCGTATATCGGGGAGTTCAGTGGCAGACCATTCAAGGGGGATGACGTCCCTGTTGAGGCGCAGCCCTTGAACGTCGTCCGCTTCGCCGAGGATCAGAAGAACATCTCCATCTTCGAGTCTAATGTCGCTCATGCGTGCACGGATCATGCGGCTGCGGCGTTGAATGCCGAGCACGATGCACCCGGTTTCATGACGAAACCCGATCTGCTCAATATTACGGCCAATCATTCTGGAGCCCGGTGCAACAACGGCTTCCACAAGTGTGATCTTGCCCGATCCCGCTGGGGCTTCTTCACCGTCGTCCGCATGGAGTGTCTCTTCCAGCATACCCCGGAAAATGTTTGAACTGGATTTGAGCGCGTCGGTCAGGCTTTGGCGGGTTGCAGCTAAGATCAGAGTGTCGCCGGGTTGCAGGGTCACTTCGTCAAAGGGGGGCAGGATGGGATGCTCCCCGCGCATCACCATGCGAACCGTCATTTCCTTGAGGGACGGAAACATGCCGGCCACGGCGCTCTCGCCGACCAAAGGGTGATTGTAGGTGAGGTGTATCTGCGCAATGTACTGTTTGCCTGACCCGTGCCCCAATTCGTCGGTCAGGCCTTCCCGTTTCGGCAGAATTCGCGGTGCGACAAACAGGACATAAACCATGCCGACACCGGCCATCACGAGGCCGGGTATTGTGAAGTCGAAAAATCCGATTTGGCCAAGCCCCAGACTTGCGGTGATGCCGGCTGTCAGAAGGTTGGTTGATGAGCCAATGAGAGTTGTCATGCCCCCCAGAATGCAGACAAAACTCAGCAGCATCATGACCTGACTTGCCTGTTTGCGCATCTGTGCGGCAAGGGTCACGAGGACGGGAATGAACATCACGGCCACAGGTGTGTTGTTCAGGAATGCGCTGATGGCGGCAACGAAGAAAAGCGTGCCAATGAGTGTCGTCTTTGGCCGACTTCCCCCGATAGATGCGATCCACTGTGTCGGGGCCTCCATTGCGCCTGAGTGGAAGAGCCCTTGTCCCACGACCAAAAGTGATAAGACAGCAACCAGTGCCGGATTGGCAAAGCCCGCTAGGAGTTGTGCACTCGAGAGAAGGTTCGTGCCGTCCGCGGCAATGACCGGGAACAGCGTGAAGAAAACCAGAAAGAACCCGATGACGAGCAGTGACGTCAATTCAAGTGTGAGGCGCTCTGTGCTGTAGAGCACGATCGCGGTGACGATGGCGCCAAAGGTGACCCACATCTGCCACGTTTCGGGGGCAAGTGCTTGCATTGATGAGTTTTTGACCGTTTTAACCGCGCTTTTTGAGGACGCATCTTATCGCAAATTTGCGCGCAGTCTCACAGAATGATCGTGATCGCGGTATTTTATCTCTTGTATTGTCGCCGTTTCGGATCGCAAAAGTCGGCAACCTCTGTTGAAAACGCCTTATTGTACAGCGCTGGTTCGGACAAACACCGATCCTGAGAAATAGTCATGGAGGCAGCGTTTTCTTCTGTTGAACAGTGCCACGGCCAAGGACAAGCCAAACAAAGGCGTTGCGGTTACATAGAAGAGCAATGTCTGCACGAATGCTTGCACAAAGCCTGGGCGATAGCCGTCCCAGGTGCGCATTTCGATCCCTTGCCATTGCATGCCGGGCGTCGCAGAGCGAGGTCCCCCCAACGTCATTGTGAAATAGGCAAAAAACAAAACAGGGGCGATGAGACCAAAGCCCGGCCAAAGAACGCCGAGGCTTAGAACGCCAAGTATCCCGAAAAGTATGGAAGCTGCGACGAAGAGGACCGTGATGGCCGCGAGGTCGGCGATGAAAGCGAGAATCCGAGAGCGCAATAAACCCTCAAAGGCTTCCGGATTGTCTGTCGGGTTAGGAGCGCCTTTTGCATAAAAGCTGTCCCGGACATAATCGCTTGATGGAAAATTGGCCCGAGAATTCTGCTCGGCGTCGTCCATTCTGTCTCTCCTGGTGCCGTAATGGCTCATCAGGATATTTGGGGCTTTACGCTGGGTTTCGCAAGAGGTGGATCAGCGTCCAAAGCCCGGCGGAATGACGGGTGCTTCATGCAATAACAGGATGCCAACCCGCCTGTTCGCCGGCAGATAGATATCCTCAGGGAACAACGGATCGGAGTCAGCCTTTCCGGAAACTTCGGAAATCTGATCTGCTTTCACGCCGTTCAATTGAAGAATGCGGCGTGTGGCATTTGCTCGATCGGCAGTGAGCTCCCAGTTGGAATATCCTGGAATGCTCTCCAACGGTGTTGCATCTGTGTGGCCTGTAATGACCAACCTATTTGGTAATTGTTGAATGACTTTTGCCACCTGTTCGAGGACGAGCCGTGTCCGTTCGTAAGGTTCTGCATGTCCCGGTGGGAACATGGAACGGCCATCCTGGTCTGTCAGTTGAATGTGGAGGCCCTCGGGGGTTTCCTCAATGATGATGTTGCGTGATAGTTCCGCCAATTCAGGTAAATCCTGCATGGACTGGCGAAGACTGGCGGCTGCGCTAGCAAACTGGCTTTCGTCGTTTGCAGCATTTTGATCTTTCTCCAGAGCCGACGACTCAAAATCCGCGGTCCCCGGTGCTTGACCGTTGGATGAGTCTTTGCCGTCGGAGCTTGTTGCTGTCCGCTGGTTTTCAGACTCGGGGCTCTTGGGGGCAGCCGGCGTCGAGATTGACATCATGATTTTTGGCGTGGACCCGGCCATGCGCGCGCCATCCGCATCAAAGGCGGTGCCGCCCATCAAACCGCCAGCCCCTGATGTCGAGCGGCTGATGCTTGCGGGCGCGAAATAGTCAGCGAGCCCTTGTTTTTGCTCCGGCGTCGTCATCGAAATCAGCCACATCAACAAAAAGAAGGCCATCATCGCTGTCACAAAGTCGGCATAGGCAATTTTCCACGCGCCGCCATGGTGGGCGTGGCCGCCTTTCTTCACCTTCTTGATGATGATGGGTTGTTCATTCATCGACATGGGCGGTGACTACTTAACTGGTGGGCACGGAAAGGTTGCTTGTTGACTCTTCGACTTCCGCGAAGGTTGGGCGATAAGGCGTCATTACGGCTTTACGCGCAAATTCCACAGAAACGGCAGGTGCATATCCGTTCATATGGGCGAGCAGGCCTGCTTTCATGGAGAGAAAGTATTTGCTCTCGGCTTCGTAGGCCGCTTTCAGGAAGCTCGCCATGGGAGAGAAGAAGCCATAGGCCACGAACACGCCGAAGAAGGTGCCGACAAGCGCACCACCGATGAGGTGGCCCAGGATTTCCGGTGGCTGGTCGATGGACCCCATTGTCTTGATCACGCCCAACACAGCGGCAACAATTCCCAAAGCAGGAGTACCGTCGCCGAGGGCCTGCATGGCGCCGACCGCAAGTTCCTGTTCCTGGTGATGGGTATCAAGCTCTTCGTCCATCAACGCTTCAAGCTCATGCGCGTTCTCGGTGCCGAGCGTAATCATGCGCAGATAGTCACACATGAATTCAACCGCGTGATGATCGGCTGCAAAGATAGGGAACTGATTGAAAATATCGGAGCTATGCGGATCTTCAATATGGGCTTCAAGGGCAAGTGAGCCTTTTGCTTTCGCTAGCTTGAAGAGAGTGAATTGCAGACCGAGCAATTCTAAGAAAGCTTCTTTGGAGTATTTTGATCCTTTGAAGATCGTCCCAAAGATTCCGCCGACGCTTTTCAGCACACTGCTGGGGTTGCCGATGATGAAGGCGCCGATGGCCGCACCCAGAATGATGACGAACTCAAATGGTTGCCAGAGAACGCCCAGCTTGCCGCCCATGGCCGCATAGCCGCCAAACACGCAAAGAACTACTACTATTACACCAACAATCAGCTGCATCGCGAGACCGCCCTTACTGTGATCCAGTCACGCCACTACAAGCCCATTACGTAGCAGCCATCCTGGCCAACACTTTTCTGAGGCTATTCTGCTGAGGCATTGTTAATATGGTGTTGAAGGAACAGCCATACGCGTGGGTTTCTAACACTTAGGAGGTAAATCTCTCGTGCGTACGCAATGCACCTTTCGGTAATGTGGGTTGCGTGGCTTTTAGGGCTTCCCTAAAAGGGCTCAGGTGATTTTCTTCACCAACTAGAAATGTCTGTTAAGAAATCAATACTGCATCGGAAAACTGGATGAATAGCCTAGATAGTCGCGCGTTTCGCAATGCACTTGGGGAGTTTGCCACCGGCGTTGCCATTGTGACTACTCAGGTTGGCGATGAAGCCCCTATAGGTATTACGGTCAATTCCTTTTCCTCCGTTTCCCTCGAGCCGCCTCTGGTGCTGTGGTGCCTGGACAAGGGGTCGGACCGCCTGGACGTGTTTGAACGATGCAAAGGCTTCACGATCAATATTCTGGCTGAGACCCAGCGCGATCTCTCCAACCGTCTGTCGCGCGCTGGCGAGCCTTACCTGGATGGCATCCCGGTCAATGAGGGTATAAATGGATGCCCTTATTTGTCTGAGTCTCTGGCGACATTTGAGTGTGATGTGCATGCCCGCCATGATGCCGGTGACCACATCATCATGGTTGGACGCGTAAAGTCCTTTCACCAACCCAGTGCAGAAACCCCGCTGATTTATCATCGAGGTGGATATTGCGCGCTTGCCACTTAAGTTTGGCGGTCTAATCCGGTGTCCGGTTTGGCGGGGGCGTCGGGTTCATCTTTTTTAGATTGTCCCGCATGAGGCGCATGTAGCTCAGCAGCTTGAGATACTCTTTGCGCTCTATTCCTTCGATAACCCCTTTGTGCATGTCCTTGACGATATCTTCTCCGCCCGTGCGATGTTCGTGGAGAAGAGGGGTCAGGAAAATGCATTTTGCCCGTCCGTCTTGTGGATGGGGTCTGCGTTCCACCAGACCGATTTCTTCGAGCTCCGAGATGTAAATGCCAGCCGAGACTTTGTGAATGCCAAGCGCGTCAGCCAGCTCCGTTTGAGTTAGACCGTCTGTCTGTAGGAGCGTGACAATAACTCTCGTTTGATTGCGGCTAAGGCCACTGCGGCTGTCATAATTGTGTTGAAGCAGGGCGCCTACTTCAGAAAAGAGCTCGATGAAGTAAAAGGGATCCAGCTCGTCGCGATCTGTGTCTTGATTAACCATCTAGCTCTGTTGGCTCGTTCTTCGTTGTGGTCCAGGCATCAATTACAGGTGCGCTGTTTATCGGTCCATTGGTGAATGGATTTTCACCCTTTCAAGCAGGTTTTGCACTCGTTTAAATGATATGATCGCAAACGCAAATCCGGGTTGACCTTGTTGTCCTTCCAGTGTTCTAGTAAATTTACGTTACTAATTGTAGGGTCTGATGGCAATCAGGCTGTTTGGGGGAGTGATAGCGTTGGCCGATGAGGAAAGTGTGGTGAGTGAGGAGGCGTCTGCCAATGCAGAGGCCGCGTCTGAAGCGACAGGGGATGTAGCAACCGGGGAGGCGACTGAAGGAGCGGAAGGACTATCCGCGCTTGATGCAGCAGCTGCTGCCGGAAGCGACAGTGGTATCTGGGAGTTGATCCCGCTTGTCGACAGAGGCGGGCCCATTGTCGTCATTTTGCTTTGTCTGTCGGTCCTTTCACTCGCCATTATCCTGCTCAAAGTGTTTCAGTTCTGGCGAGCTGGTTTGACCCGGCGTGCGTTCATCGATGCCACCATTGATAAAGTCAGGGCAGGTGACAGAGACGGTGCCGCAGCCATTCTGCGCAAAACGCGGTCGCCAGTCGCCCGCACGCTGCTGGCCGGTATTGAGGGTGCCCAGAATGGCGGAGATGTAGAAGAAGAAATCTCTCGTGTTGGCGGGAATGAGCTCGGCGGCTTGCAAAGCTATTTCCGCTGGCTTGAGGTGATCGGGAATATTTCTCCGCTGCTTGGCCTGCTCGGAACAGTGATCGGGATGATCAATGCGTTCCAACAGTTGCAGCTTGCCGGCAATAAGGTGGACCCGGCGATCCTTTCAGGCGGTATCTGGGTGGCGCTCCTGACAACGGCGGTTGGTCTTGCGGTCGCGATTCCGGCGATTGCGTCTCTCAATCTGCTGGAAAGCCGGGTGGATATGGCGCGCCTCACACTTCGTGATGCGTCGTCAAGGTTGGTTGCTGCGCTGAAGTCTGCATAAGGCGGGTCTTGCATGTTTGATGAGCCAATCCACAGGAAAAGGATCGTCAGTCTGACACCACTTATTGATGTGGTCTTTCTGCTGCTGATCTTTTTTATGTTGGCGAGTTCCTTTTTGCAGACGCAATCAATCGCTGTTCTGACGCCCGCGCCGGATCCGGAGGAGGTGGAGACAGACCGCCACGTGGTGGAGGTTTGGGTGCTGACAGACGGGACTTTGCGTCTTGATGGTGAACAGATTGCGCAGGACGCCTTAAGCGACGGTATTCGTAACAATCTCGGCGGTGACCCTGAGGCGGTCGTGTCAATTCTCGCGGAAAACGGGTCGGCAGTTCAGCCACTGATTTCGGCGATTGAGGCGGCGCGCAATGGAGGTGCGAAGTCCATAGGGACCTCACGGGTGGAGAGTTTGAGATAATGATTGAATTTGATGAACCTCCTCAGCGTCGGCCCTATGAATCTGTCGTACCCCTGATCAATGTGGTCTTCCTGCTGCTGATCTTTTTCCTGCTGGCGGGAACCCTTCAACCGACGGACGATGTAGATGTCGATCTGCCGGCAGGTCAGGTGGATGACAAGCGGGCATCAGAAGACCTGGTCCTCTATGTCGAGGCAGACGGGTTTGTCTATCTCGGTGACAGGGTGATGGGCGCTGATCTTGCTGCTTATGCGCTTCGCGATTTCCTCGACGAGCAAGGCATTTATGACGTCTCCATCAAGGCTGACCAGGATGCGCCAGCCCATGAGTTGATCAAGCTCATGGAAGGGTTGCGGAATGTGGGCGTGCGTGAAGTGAACCTTGTGACGGAGCAATCTGAATGAGTGTTGCGGAGCCAGAACAATTCACAGATCCGTTTAATGGGTTTGAAGCGCCACGGCTGCGGACAGTCCTGCTTGTCTCTCTCGGCCTGCATCTTTTACTGCTGGTCTATTACCTTCTGGGGGGTGGTATTTTCGGGTCAGAGGGACCGGGTGATGGAGATGCATTGACGTTCCAACTGGCTGCAGGGCTCGACAATAATGACGATGCTGCTGCTCAGGTTGATGGATCAGATCAGCAAACCCCCACATTCGCGGATGCAGACATTGACCCGGTTCCGGAACCGACACCGGAGCCTGAACCTACGCCGGAGGTTAAACCGGAACCCAAGCCTGAGCCGAAACCCCAAGTGACGGAGCAGCTGCCGACACGGCGCAATCAAGATGTACAGCCGCAACAGGCAGCGACGACGCAGCAGCGTGGTGATGAAGAAGTTGCGACACCCGGCGGGTCGGTGGGTATCCAGGGATATGACCACTACGGCGGCGGCGGGAATCTGGAAGAGACGATCCGCAATCGGCCTGGGAATTCGCTGACCGGCAATGCGATCAGTGCACGTCTGACGGGCCAGACCCTTCATCTGGAAATGGGGCGTCTGGATATTCAGGGCGGTAACCGCCTCACAAATGTAGAGATCCAGTTGAACTCAGACGGTACGAGCCGTGTGACGCTGATTTACTATCACTACAAAACCTTTCACCAGGAACGGTCCTCGACGCGTTCGAAACGTGGGAGCGGGCGCTGGTGGATCGAAGGCAATCGCTGGTGCCACCAATCCGAAATCATCTCATACGGGACCAAGGATTGTTATGACATGAACCTGGATGGATCTGTCTTGCGTCTCTACTACGCCCAGTGTTTGCGGAACTCATCGCCGCACTGCAAGTCCTACCGCCTGGCGGGCGAAGGGTCTATTCGCTGAGGTGAGAAGAGATTGGTGTGAGGTTCATGCGGGAGACAGCCTCAATTGAAGCCCGATCCGTTTTAATGGATATGCTGCCACCGTCAGCCCAGATGGTTGCGAGGTGATCGAAATCCGGTGAGAACGGATTGCCGGATTGGCCTGTGGAGATCATGTACCGAGACGCATCCAGATCCGCCAGGTCATACACAGCGCGATATCCGGCTGCGTGGATATTGTCGAATGGATTGCTTGAGCCGATTGAGTGCTGCCCCCGATTGATGGTGTGGTTGCCGCCTGAAGAGGGGCGCGCAATTGTCAGGGCGTTGCCCACGAGCGGCAAAAAAGATCCGGGTATGTGCCGATTGACGACAGGGTGTGCCTCATCCCATCGCCAGGCGTCCATGTCTTCGCCAAAGCGCGTCTTGGCGTCTGTCAGGGCTTTTACAAGGGCCTGATCGACAAGGTCTGGGCAGGTTTCGGTGATGTCCATTGTTTGCGTGTTGTTGCACCAAACCTCTTGCCCCTCGACGCCGGTCAGCACCTGTTCCATGAATACGGGATGAAAACGCCAGCGAGAGCTGAATTCTTCGCCAAGTTCGTCGGCATAGACGAGGCGGGTCAGTTCCCGCATCCAGCTAAGAAAGAGGATCGGTTCTGCCTGATCGCCATCCATCCTGTGATCCCAGGTCGCAAGGCGTGCCCGGGCTTTAGCTGTCTCAACCGCGTCTGACGCCATGTTGAGGAGCATGGGGGAAAACTTAGCAGCGAAACTTGAGCCATTATCCATCAACATCGTGTTGAAGCTGTCGACCGTATGGGCCGTCGATTCCGCCAACAGATTTTCGATCCGTTCCGCGCGGTAGGGGAGATCCCATTGCTTCGTGAGGGAGTAGGGATATGAATCGGAAACGATCTTGTTGTTTGCGGTCACGATCTGTCCGCTCGGCGGATTGAACGTTTGCGGGAGCGCGTCAAAGGGGATGGTTCCCGTCCAGCGGTTTTCCGGCTTCCAGCCAGGTGCCGGCATGAGACCCAGTGTTTCATGCGCATCGTCTCTCACGGGAATGCGGGCGGGCGCGATAAATCCAATTTCTCCGTCCACGTTGGCAAACACCATGTTCTGCATGGGCGCCACATAGGGGCGTAGCGCATTTCGAAATTCTTCGAAGTTTCTCGCTTTGGTGATGTTGTGGCCCGCTTCAATGGTGAGATCAGGGCTGGTCATAGCTGTCCAGGAGATGGACAGAACGTGACCGTCGGCGATGAGTTCGTCGGCGCCAAAAAAGTCAGACGGCAGGACGGGGCCGTTTCGGGTTGAGCGCACAGTGAAGGTTTCCTCTCCGCCGAAGCGCACTTTGATGGTTTCGGTTCGTTCCTCAAACGCCTGGTACCCGTCCGGCGTCAGATATTTGTTTGAATCATCCGGGTTTAGCTTTTCGACATAGAGATCCTGTGTATCCGGCCCGGTATTGGTGTAGCCCCAGGCAATATGATCATTGCGACCCAGCACAACACTGGGCACGCCTGCAATGGTGCCTCCGACGACATTGCGGTCCGGGTAGGCGAGGTGGGCCAGATACCAGATTGACGGGGCAAGCATGCCAAGATGAGGGTCATTGGCGAGGAGTGGTTTGCCGCTCGCTGTATGGCGGCCATCAACCACCCAATTGTTGGATGCACCCTTGGGGCCAACATCGGGGATGGCAGCCGCTGCTTCGCGAACGGGCGTGTCTGCATAGAGGCTTGCATAGTCTGGGAGCGCGACTGGGGCGTCACCCGGATAGGGAGGGAAGAAGGCGGCAAGCTGGTCTGCCGTTAGAACTTCCGCCAGGCGCGCCCGGGAGAGTTCCCGTGTTGCATTGCCTGAGAGACCGAGGGCCAGAAGTTTGATCATCACAACCGAGTCCGCAGCGACCCATGGTTCCGGGATGTGCGCCATGAAGAGGAATTCAGGCGGCAGCGGAATGTCCCGTTGGTCCAAATACGAGTTCACGCCCGCGGCATAGGCTTCAAGCACCGCTTGCATTTCAGGCGACAGTTCCGGGACTGTCTTTTGCGCGAGCCCATAGAGATTGAGGGTCCGGATATACCGGTCGGCAGGCAGCGCGAAACTGCCCAAAAGTTCTGCCAGGCGCCCTTGACCCACCCGACGGAACAATTCCATTTGCCAGAGCCGATCCTGCGCGTGGGTCACACCCAGTCCAAACGCGACATCTTCCTCCGTGCTGCCGAAAATGTGGGGGACGCTGTTTTCGTCCCGGATGATCTCGACGCGGGCCGTCAGGCCCACCAGCTCTAAATCACCCTTATGTGCATCGACTGACTGGCGGGCTGCACCGTACCGGTCCATGAGCAGCAGCCCGATCACGACGACCACGCCCAAGACTGTGAGGCCGACCCATTTTCCGATTTTTCGCGCTGCGTTCATGGTTTCTGCTTGGTCCTGTTTCCCTTTGAGGCGTCTTTGCTTTTTGAGCCCGTCGTCCGCTACAAATGGCGCCCAACTCTAGAATAAGGGCAAAACCGGTGGGCATGGATAAATCAGTCGCATTTATTGGACTTGGCGTGATGGGATACCCGATGGCGGGCCATTTAAGCCAAATGGGTCACTCTGTGACGGTCTTCAACCGTACAATGTCTGTGGCCGAAAAATGGACGGCTCAACACAAGGGGGCAATGGCACCGACACCCGCTGCAGCCGCCAAGGGGGCTGATTTCGTATTCGCCTGCGTCGGCAATGATGACGACCTGCGTGCGGTCACTATTGGGGACGATGGGGCCTTTGCGGGCATGACAGAAGGCAGTGTTTTTGTGGATCACACCACGGCTTCTGCCGGCGTGGCGCGGGAGCTGGCAGAAATCGGCGCCGGGCGAGGTATTGGCGTGCTCGATGCGCCGGTCTCCGGCGGTCAGGCGGGGGCGGAGAATGGGGCGCTTACAGTGATGGTCGGGGGTGATGAAAAAACATTTCAGAGGGCTCAGCCGCTGATCGACTGTTTTTCAAAGTCTGTTCGCCTGATGGGCCCTGCCGGCGCCGGGCAGCTCACCAAGATGGTCAATCAGATCTGCATTGCCGGTCTCGTACAAAGCCTGTCCGAGGGCATCCAGTTTGCGGAGAATGCGGGTCTTGATGCGGCGGCGGTCATTGATGTGATTTCAAAAGGGGCAGCGCAATCCTGGCAGATGGAAAACCGCTTCGAGACCATGATTGCGGGCGAGTTCGATCATGGGTTTGCGGTTGATTGGATGCGAAAGGATCTCGCGATCTGCCTCGAAGAGGGGCGGCGCAATGGCTCGCAATTACCGGTTGCGGCCCTTGTCGATCAGTTCTACGCGGACATTCAGGAGATGGGCGGCAAGCGGTGGGATACGTCGAGCCTGATCGCCCGCTTGAAGCGTTAGTTGCTCTTCAACAGCTTGGCGGCGTCCATGGCGAAATAAGTCAACACACCATCCGCACCGGCGCGTTTGAAGCCGGTCAGCGCTTCAAGAATGACCCGGTCCCGGTCGAGCCAGCCGCGTTCGATGCTGCCCGCCAGCATCGAATACTCGCCTGAGACCTGATAGGCGAAGGTGGGCACGCCAAACTCCTGCTTCACCCGCGTGACAATGTCGAGATAGGGCATGCCAGGCTTGACCATCACAAAGTCTGCGCCCTCAGCGATGTCGAGGGCGACTTCGCGCAGCGCCTCGTCGGTGTTGGCAGGGTCCATCTGATAGGTGCGCTTGTCGCCCTTGAGAGCGCCTGATGAGCCAATCGCGTCCCGGAACGGACCGTAGAAGGCCGACGCATATTTGGCGGCATAAGCCATGATTTGGGTGTTGGTGTGCCCGGCAGCTTCCAAACCTTCGCGGATGGCTGCGACACGTCCGTCCATCATGTCTGAAGGGGCGATGATGTCACAGCCTGCTTCCACCTGTACCAGTGATTGTTTCACCAGGATTTCGACAGTCTCGTCGTTGAGGATGACGTCGCCGTCCATGACACCGTCATGGCCATGGCTTGTGTAAGGATCGAGCGCCACGTCGCACAAAATACCGATATTTGGCACGGCCTGTTTGATCGCGCGGACGGTCCGGCAGACAAGATTGTCGGGGTCCATCGCCAGGTCACCCCCCGGTGTCCGGCCTTCTGAATCGGTATAGGGGAAAAGGGCGATCACGGGGATGCCGATTTCCGCAGCGGCTTCTGCAGATTTCACGGCCTCATCGATGGAGAGGCGATCAACTCCCGGCATGGTGGAGACGGATTGGCGTCCCGAGCCTTCAAAAATAAAGAGCGGCCAGATCAGATCGTCGATGCTGAGCTTGTTTTCCGACACGAGGCGCCGCGACCAATCGCTGTGGCGATTACGGCGCATGCGGGTGCTTGGAAATGTCGGATTTGTGGGCACAGGCTCTAGCTTTCGGTTCTTTTTGTTGTGGTTCTGTCTTATCGGCTGTACCTCATGCTGGCAAGATTCAGCGGGGAGTCCTCCTTCGGTCGCAGGCTGATTTGACAGGGGGCACTCTAGCTTTTATCACGCGCAGAATGAGATGCGTATTATAACTACGCATTCCAAAGGGAGGTCTGGCAAGTGCAGTTTGAACTATCGGAAGAGCAGCAGGCGTTTCAGGACGTCGCGCGCGGATTCGCTCAGGACGAACTTGCGCCTTTCGCGGCTGAATGGGACCGGGATGCGTTTTTCCCTGTTGAAACGATGCGCAAAGCTGCGGAGTTGGGTTTCGCTGGCATTTATGTGCGCGAAGACGTAGGCGGATCCGCGCTCACGCGGCTGGATGCGGCATTGATCTTCGAGGCGCTTTCGGCTGGGTGCACGTCGACGGCAGCCTACATGTCGATCCACAATATGGCGTCCTGGATGATCGACCGGTTCGGGTCGGAGGAACAGCGCTCCAAATGGCTGCCGGACCTCACTTCTATGAAGAAGATTGCGAGTTATTGCCTGACCGAGCCAGGCTCCGGATCAGATGCCGCCTCGCTGCGGACCAAGGCAGTGAAAGACGGGGACCACTATGTCCTCAACGGATCAAAAGCCTTCATCTCCGGCAGCGGGACCTCTGATGTCTATGTGTGCATGGTGCGGACCGGCGGTGAGGGACCGAAAGGCGTATCCTGTCTGGTTGTCGAAAAAGGCACACCGGGGCTCTCCTTTGGCGCGGTCGAGAAAAAGATGGGCTGGAACAGTCAACCGACAGCAGCTGTGATTTTTGAAGATGCGCGTGTTCCCGTCGCCAATCTCATTGGTGAAGAGGGGCAGGGCTTTAAAATTGCGATGATGGGGCTTGACGGCGGCCGTCTCAACATTGGGGCCTGTTCTCTCGGCACCGCCCAAACGGCTCTGGAAACCGCGAAAACCTATATGCAGGAGCGCAAGCAGTTTGGCCGACCGCTGGCCGACTTCCAGGCGCTTCAATTCAAGCTCGCAGACATGGCGACGGAGCTCGAAGCAGCACGCTTGCTGCTCTACCAAGCTGCCGCGAAGGTTGATGCCAAGGCGCCGGATGCGACCATGCAGGCAGCCATGGCGAAGCGGTTTGCAACCGACACGGGCTTCCGCGTTGTCAATGAAGCGCTGCAAATACATGGCGGGTACGGATACCTGAAAGACTACCCGCTGGAGCGGCACCTGCGCGACGTGCGCGTGCATCAGATCCTGGAAGGGACCAACGAGATTATGCGCGTCATTATCGCGCGCGAGATGTTGAAAGACTGACGAAGTTCATGAGTGACGAACCAGAGATTCTCTTCGAAGAGCGCGGGCCGATAGGTCTCATAACGCTCAACCGTCCCAAAGTGCTGAATGCGCTCACCTATAATATGGTGAAGCAATTGCACCCTCAGCTCGAACGTTGGGCGAAGGAAACTTCAATTACTGCTGTTGTTATTCAGGCAGCAGGTGAGAAGGCGTTCTGTGCCGGTGGCGACATCCGTGCGCTTCACGATTGGGGCAAGGCGGGCTCTCCGGAAGTGATCAATTTCTACCGGGATGAATACCGGCTCAACCGGTACATCCAGAGCTATCCGAAGCCATACGTGGCGCTCATGAGCGGCATCAACATGGGGGGCGGTGTTGGCGTGTCGGTGAATGGAAGTCACCGTGTGGCTTCTGAGCGCCTGACCTTTGCAATGCCTGAGACAGGCATTGGTTTGTTTCCGGATGTTGGCGGGACCTATTTTCTGCCGCGTTGTCCAGGCGAAGTGGGGATGTATCTCGGTCTGACCGGTGCGCGCCTTAAGGTCGCTGATGCCGTCTATGCGGGGATTGCGGATGCTTTTGTGCCGGCTGACCAGCATGGCGCATTGCTTGATCGATTGGTGGCAGGGGAAGCTGTTGACGCTGCAATTGCTGCCGAAAAGCAGGCAACCGATGCCGCCCCGCTAGCTGACCTGCAGTCGCAGATTGATGCTGTATTCAGCGCTGGGAGCGTAGACGAGATTCTGGAGCGGTTGGATGCAGACGGCAGCGAGTGGGCAACAACAACCGCAAAAACCATTCGCAGCAAGTCGCCATTATCGACGCGTGTGACCTTTGACCAGATCCGCGCAGGTGCGGATCTTGATTTTGCAGATTGTATGTCGCTTGAGTTTCGGCTGACCAACAGGTTTATGGCTGCACCCGATTTCTATGAAGGTGTTAGAGCGGTCGTCATCGACAAAGATCAGGCACCAAAGTGGCAACCTGGATCGCTCGACGTCGTTACGGATGAGCAAGTGGCGGGATATTTCGCGTCACTTGGTGACAATGAACTGACATTCGACTGATTTTCGCGGGAGGCGGGACATGGCAAAAATTGGATTTATCGGGCTTGGGAATATGGGCGGTCCGATGGCACAGAACCTGATCAAGGCGGGGCACGAGCTTACGGTTTTTGATCTGTCTGCCGACGCAGTCAAGAAGGCGACAGATGCCGGTGCAACAGCTGCTGCTAGGTCAGCGGATGTTGCACGCGGTGTTGATGCAGTCGTGACGATGCTGCCTGCCGGTGCGCATGTGTCATCAGTCTATCTGGGTGATGATGGACTACTGGCGACCGCCGACAAAGGAACGCTCTTTATCGACTCTTCCACAATTGATGTGACAACGGCGCGGGCGGTTATTGCAGAAGCAGAGGCGGCGGGCATGCAGATGATTGATGCGCCTGTCTCTGGGGGTGTCGGTGGAGCTGAAGCCGGGACGCTCACCTTTATGGCGGGCGGAGAAACGTCAGCGTTCAATGTAGCAAAACCCTATCTCGACATTATGGGCCAGAATATTTTCCATGCGGGCGCAGCAGGAAACGGACAGGTTGCCAAAGTCTGCAACAATATGCTGTTGGGCATTTCCATGATCGGCGTGTCGGAGGCCTTTGTCCTCGCGGAGAAACTGGGCCTTGATGGTCAGACCCTGTTCGACATTTCCTCGACCGCTTCCGGCCAGTGCTGGTCCATGACGTCTTATTGTCCTGTGCCCGGACCTGTCCCGAGTTCACCCGCCAACCGGGATTATCAGGCAGGTTTTACCGCCGGCATGATGTTGAAGGATCTCCGTCTTGCGCAGGAAGCCGCTCAGAGTGCGAAGGCAGCGACCCCGCTCGGTGCTCAAGCGGCCGCGCTCTACAGTCTTATGGAATCCAGCGGCCACGATCAGGTCGATTTCTCAGGCATTATAAAGATGCTGAAAGGCGATCTTTAGACGGACCATTTGACGAACGGGCCGTTTAATCTCGTTTTTCGTCCTTTAACCTGGACTTAGGGTGTGGGCATTAAGTTTCTTCTCACATAACGAGAGGAAATGAAAATGACCCCAACTGAAATTGAACTCGTCCAAAACTCTTTCGAAGCTGTAAAACCCATCGCGGACAAAGCCGCTGAGCTGTTTTACGGCCGTCTGTTTGAAATTGCTCCCGAAGTTAAGCCTCTGTTTTCAGGGGATATGGTTGAGCAGGGCCGTAAGCTTATGAAGACTCTCACCATTGCTGTTGCGGGTCTCAACGATCTTAATTCTTTGGTGCCTGTCGTTCAGAAACTTGGTCAGGGGCATGTCGCCTACGGCGTTAAGCCGGAGCACTATGACAAGGTTGGTGCGGCCCTTTTATGGACGCTCGAGCAGGGTCTCGGCGATGCATACACGCCTGAGGTCGATGCTGCTTGGAAACATACTTACCAAATCCTTTCTGACACGATGATTGGCGCAGCCTACGGTCAGGCGGCCGAGTAACCTTCGGTGTAGCCATACAACCTCGAATTTAGTCCAAATTTGATATTCGGGTTAAGCCACCATTAGGACGC
This sequence comes from Parvibaculaceae bacterium, assembly GCA_965248405.1. GTDB lineage: Bacteria > Pseudomonadota > Alphaproteobacteria > Parvibaculales > Parvibaculaceae > Mf105b01. The sequence continues at coordinate 1,638,390 of OZ252104.1, read as the reverse complement.
CGCAGATATGGTGAAGACTAGTGATTTGCGGCGGTTCAGTTTGAGTACGCCGCATGGGCGGATTTGCAGAGGTTTGTGCTATGAGTGCGATGATTGAAGAAGCGGAAACAAGTGAGCCAAGGAGTGCTTCCCCGGAAGCGCGTGAGGCCTACCTGACGGCGCTGACATTTGTTGAGCGGCTTCACCGTCGCTTGCTGGATGTGATCAAGGACGAGTTGGATCGCAGCGGCAATGTCGAGATCAACAGCGTGCAGGCGCTGCTCCTGTTCAATATCGGTGATCAGGAAATGACTGCTGGTGAGTTGCGCTCTCGTGGTCACTATCTGGGTTCGAATGTTTCTTACAATCTGAAGAAGCTTGTAGAAGCCGGGTATATCAATCACCAGCGTTCAGAGATGGACCGGCGGTCAGTTCGCGTGCGGCTCACTCAAAAAGGCCGCGAGATCTGCGATACGATTGATGCGCTCTATAACCGCCACATCGACACGATTTCAGAAGTTGGTGACGTGAGTCAGGAAGAACTTCAGACCATCAATAAGACTCTGAACAAACTTGAGCGCTTCTGGACGGACCAAATCCGTTTCCGCCTCTAAGTCAGATTACTGCGATCATTATTTGTGCCGTTTCCACGATGGTGGAAGCGGCACAAATGCGTTTACGGCCTTCTGATAGTCAAGATAGTCAGGCTTCGCTCTCGCCATCCTCTTCTCCAGCAAAGAAACGCCTGAAACTCGAAGTAGCAGGAATGTCATGAGGATCGGGCTTACGATGGTGAAGAATCCATAGGGCGCATCGGCGGCGATGAAGAACAGTCCCCACCACAGGCACGCATTTCCAAAATAGTTTGGATGCCGACTCCAGGCCCACAAACCTTGAGACATGATTTGTCCTTTGTTGGCGGGAGATGCTTTGAAGTCTCTCAATTGTGCATCGGCCAATGCCTCCATCACAAAGCCGGTAGTGAAAAGGAGACAGCCAAGCGCGGTGAAGAGGCCGAAGGCTGCGCCAGTGCTTTGCACGATACCGACTTGGAGTGGCAGGGACACAATCCACATGAGGGCTCCCTGAAGGCCGTACACAGTGATGAGAGAACGTCTTCCGAAAGAAGCGCCAGCCTTTTTGCGCATGGCGACATAGCGCGGGTCTTCTTTGCGTCCGTGGGAAAGCCATCGACCGGCCAGGTGTGTGCCCAGGCGAATGGACCACAAGCAGGCGAAGGCTGTTAGGAGAAGGCCGGAGGGGCCTGGGGCGTCTGTGAGGATGAAGGTCGCAAGGGCAACAATGCCAAACCCGGGACCCCAAAAAATGTCGATGATGCTCGCGTCGCGAATCCTGATACTGATGCCCCAAAGGGTGATCAGACATACTGCAATCACGGCTAAATTTGTTATCAGTGTTTGCGCCATATACTGCATTTACCCTTTTTGTTTAGGGCCTTTGTTAAGTGAAACTTGGCCTCCAATTTGCGTTCATCATGGCAAACTGTTGCCGAACAACCAAAAACTGTCTCAAAGAGGCAATTTAACCTATTTGTGCTTTGACTCTGGTGTGCCGAAAATGAACGCTAACAGACGTAAATTCGAGACAGGCCGCGGGGGCAGCACTGTGACGCATGTCGCAAAGACATCTTTCGACTGGATTTTCTTGGTTCTAAGTGCCGTTTTTGTTGGTGTCGTGCTGTTTGTCGCGTCGCCAGCTGCGGCAGATGATGGTTTCAACCCATGGGAACAACAGTGGGTTGATCCGTGGAACCCGAGTTCTGAAGCCCTCATTCCTGAAACCCCGACGTCGCTCTCAAGTGTTCCAACGCTTGGAGATGCTGGTTTCTGGCCCGTGCTGCGCGCGATGTCCATGTATGAGCAGATTGAGGAGTGGGGTGGTTGGAAGCCCATACCGCGGGGTGAGAAGATTGAGCTGGGGGATCGGGATGACCGTGTTCCCCTTATTCGTGAGCGTCTGGTGGCTACTGGTGACCTTGCGATCTCCGGCGGGGACCCGGCAGTCTACGATGAGCATGTTTATGAGGGCACGCGGCGTTTCCAGAGCCGTCATGGACTGACGCCTGACGGAGTGATCGGCCCCAGAACGATCGATACGATGAACGTGCCCGTGTCGAAGCGCATCAAGCAGCTCGCGATCAACCTTAAGCGTTTGAACGAAGTCTCCGAGTCATTGGGACGCCGTTATGTATTTGTGAACATCGCCGGTCAGGAAGTCGAAGCGGTTACCGATGGACGTGTAGATCTGCGGCGCCGGGTGATTGTCGGTAAAGAAGACCGGCAGACGCCTGAGATCACGAGCGCCATAACCTATCTGGCCTTCAATCCTTATTGGCACGTTCCCCGCAGCATTGCAGAGAAAGATCTCATTCCAAAAGCCCGTCGTAACCCCGCTTACTTTGAACGTCTGGGCATTCGGGTTTATCGCGGCGGCCGTGAAGTGAGTCCGCGTTCAGTGAACTGGTACAGAACCAGCGCCCGGGATGTGCGGCTGCGTCAGGATCCGAGTCCGCGGAACTCGCTCGGGACAGTGAAGATCCATTTCAACAACCCTTATGCTGTTTACCTTCATGATACCCCGTCAAAAAGCCTCTTCGGCCGGACAGCGCGGACATACAGCTCCGGCTGTGTGCGTGTCGAAGATGTTCATGATCTGACGGAGTGGTTGCTCAGCGAGACGGAAGGCTGGGATCGCGCCCGTATTGATGGTGTTGTCAATCAGCGCAATCGCCGGGATGTTTCACTGGCGGCTCCCGTACCTGTGTACCTGATGTATCTGACTGCCTGGGTGGATGACAGTGGTGTCGTGAATTTCCGCGACGACGTCTATGACATTGACCGGCGGGTTCGGACGTCCTCACTCACACGATAAGTATTGCTTTCAGCAGGGGCTTTTAATCCTCTTTGAATGGTTTAGATTTCTCCCGCAGGGGAGAGTGATATGGCGCGACCGGCGAAGTTTCCTTACCTAGAATTTGACGGCTTCTTGGCCTTTGCCCACCGGGGAGGAACGAGCGCGCATCCCGAGAATACTTTGCCTGCCTTCCAACATGCCATTGACCTTGGATATCGGTATCTCGAAACAGATGTACATGCGACGCGGGATGGTGTGCTTTTAGCGTTCCATGACGAAGAGCTCGACCGCGTCACGGACATGACCGGACGCATCAATGAGATGGATTACGCCGACGTCTCGAAAGCCCGGATTGAGGGAAAAGAACCTATTCCTCTGTTTGAGGAACTGCTGGCGAGCTGGCCGGATGCCCGGATCAACATCGATCCCAAGCTTGATAATGCGGCGGAACCACTCGTCAAAGTGCTGAAAGCAGTCAACGTTCTCGATCGCGTCTGTGTGACGTCCTTCTCGGATAAGCGGACGGCTTGGATCCGGGATCAGTTGGGGCCTGATTTGTGCACAGGTACTGGGCCTTTCAGTACGACCAGGATGCGGTTTTCCAGCCTGTCGGGTCCGTTCACAGGGATTTGGGGGGCTTTTGCTGAGGGCTGTCTGCAAATTCCCACGCATCAATTTGGTATTCGCCTGATCGACCGCCGTTTGATTGAGCATGCGCACGACCTTGAGCTTCAGGTGCATGTCTGGACAATCGATGAGGCAGTGGAAATGAGAAGATTGCTGGATTTGGGTGTAGACGGGCTGATGACGGACCAGCCGGAAGTGCTTAAATCAGTCCTCGAAGAGCGGGATTCTTGGTGTTAAATCTGAGGTTCTAGTATTCAGCCGCATTTTCTGCGACAATTCGCAGGTTGAGTGAGGCCCAGAAATCTGCAGATTTCATAGGGTGCACAAGCGCGTTAACGGTTTATAAACCATAAGTCGCGACTCTTCCTATGGTGGTATATTAGCGTGCAGTCAACTAAGAGTGGAATGAACGATGGACTATGAAGGTAAACTGTCGGATGCGCTGACCTCGTTGCGGAACGAAGGTCGCTACCGTGTTTTTGCCGATATTGTGCGCCATCGCGGCAGTTTTCCTCGCGCGACCTTCCATTCTCCGGAAGGTGAAAAAGAGATCGTTGTCTGGTGCTCGAATGATTATCTGGGCATGGGGCAGAACGAACTCGTCACCGCTGCGATGCATGAAGCCGTCGACCGTGTTGGCGCTGGGTCGGGCGGCACGCGCAACATATCCGGAACAACTCACTATCATGTTGAGCTGGAGAAAGAGATTGCGGATCTGCACCAGAAAGAGTCTGCACTTCTCTTCACGTCCGGCTATATCGCCAATGATGCGACGCTCAGCACCCTTGCGCGGGTATTTGGAGACTGTCTGACAATCTCAGACGAACTCAATCATGCGTCTATGATTGAAGGTATTCGCCGTAGCGGCGGGCCGAAGCGCGTTTGGCGTCACAATGATCTTGAGCACCTGGAAGAGCTTCTACAGTCTGTACCGCTGGACCAGCCTAAGATCGTTGCTTTCGAGTCGGTTTACTCTATGGATGGCGACATCGCACCGATTGGTGAGATTTGCGATCTTGCCCATAAATACGGGGCCCTGACTTATCTGGACGAAGTTCACGCTGTTGGTCTGTATGGACCGCGCGGCGGCGGTATCGGAGAACGCGACGGCGTTCTGGATAAAGTCGATATTATCGAAGGGACGCTTGCCAAAGGTTTTGGCGTCATGGGCGGCTATATCGCTGCGAGCGAAGCCGTTGTTGATGTTGTGCGGTCCTATGCACCTGGCTTTATTTTCTCGACGTCCTTGTCGCCGGTCCTTGTTGCAGGGATCCTCGCCAGCGTTCGTCATCTTAAATCGAGCAATGTCGAGCGCGAGGTGCATCAGGAACGCGCCAAAACGCTTCGTAAAATGCTTCTGGATGCTGGTCTGCCGGTCATGATGTGTGAAAGTCATATCGTACCGGTGATGGTTAAAGATCCTGTCTTGTGCAAGCAGGTTGCTGACGATCTCTTGAGCGACCATAATATTTATGTTCAGCCGATCAACTACCCGACTGTGCCGCGCGGGACGGAGCGACTTCGGTTTACACCATGTCCTCTGCATACGGATGAAATGATGGAGAGCCTGGTGCATGCACTTGATGAAGTGTGGACCCGGCGTAAAATCAGGCGTGCGGCGTAAACAACAACAATCGGATTTGTCCGGAAAGGACCGTTCAAGCGGCTCTGGTGGCACGCGTGAGGTTTACTTCGAGCTGTATCCTGTTGGCGATAGCATGAAGGTTTCTGCAGTTGATGCTGCCACGGGAACAGAGGTTTCCATCGTGGGGCCTGTTACACTTCCGCAATCGGAGCTTGAGCAGGTCGCGCTCAACAAACTGAATTATGTGCTCGCTCGAGATGCCGGGGATGAGAAACCGTCTCCGCTCGACCGTGAGCCATCGGATGATGGTAAAGGTTGGGTTGTCTGAAACTCGGAATTTGAGTGGGGCTGGTGCCGCGGCACAATCAAAAAACCTTCAAGTCTCTTGTTCATCTCATCGCATTTTCGAGCCACAAAAGTCAGCAACTTTTGTTGAAAGCGCTTCAGTCGCGCTTTCGCGGCGCGCTGTTCTGTCCAAGGCCGATTTTCTTGGCGAGCTTTGAGCGCTGTGCGGCGTAGTTCGGTGCCACCATCGGATAGTCGGCTGGAAGCCCCCATTTTGCCCTATATTCCTCAGGAGACAGGCCATACCTAGATCGTAGGTATCGTTTCAGCATTTTGAGCTTTTTGCCGTCTTCCAAGCAGATCAAATATTCGTCAGTGACCGACTCATCGACGGATACTGCGGGCCCTTGTTGAGAAAGTGCCGCTCCGGCGTCATCTCCAAGTGCTGCAAGCACGCCATGAACGGTGCGGATCATGTCCGGCAGTTCATCGACTGACAGCGTATTATTGCTCACATAGGCCGCAACAATTTCAGACGCAAACTGGAGCGTTGCAGAGGGTGGGGGATCTTCACGATCACTCGTCATCTTGGAATCCGACAAGAATCTTAACCAGAGTTCTTTGAACCAATACTTGTCTGCTGTATCGCAAAGGGCGCAAGATTAATCAAGTATTTCTTCGAATTATTTAAAAAGTGATCGAGATGCTTTTCGTAAAACGCCCATATGTTTGATGACCTTTGGTATTAACCGACTGAGAAACTTGGTTTTCTTGTTCCAGCGTTTTCTTCGTGCAGTCCCGAGCCGACAAGGCTGATGTTGAAGAAATAGCCAGATTTTTTGAGGTGACTTGGCTTGTGCGGTGATGGCGTCAGGTGACTAGATGTGGTAACTAGCGCGCCTTACATCAACGTAGTCTGACTCTGGTCTCGACCCCCCTCATTTGCCCTCTGGGTTCGCCCTCCAGTGACAGTTTCAGAAAAGGTTTTTCGACATGGCCGTTTCCAGCCCCGCAAGCATGGACACTCCGTCTTCTCAGTTTTTCGGTCGTTCTCTGGAAGAGAGCGACCCCGAGATCTTTGGAGCGATTGAGCGCGAGCTTGGTCGCCAGCAAAATCAGATCGAACTGATTGCGTCGGAGAATATTGTGTCCAAAGCTGTGCTGGAGGCTCAGGGGTCCGTTCTCACCAATAAATACGCAGAAGGGTACCCAGGGCGGCGGTATTATGGTGGGTGCGAGTTTGTCGACGTTGCTGAAGAACTGGCGATCGAACGCGCAAAGCAGCTTTTTAACTGTGCATACGTAAACGTTCAGCCGAACTCCGGTAGTCAGGCCAATCAGGGCGCTCTCATGGGCATGATCAAGCCGGGTGACACGATCCTGGGTATGAGCCTCGCCGCTGGCGGTCATCTGACCCATGGCGCGAAACCCAATCAGTCAGGCAAATGGTTTAATGCGGTCCAGTATGGCGTGCGGGCTCAAGACCATCTGATCGATATGGATGAAGTGGAGAGCTTGGCAAAAGAACACAAGCCGCAACTGATCATTGCTGGTGGGTCTGCGTACCCTCGCGTTATTGATTTTGCTGCTTTCCGTCAGATTGCCGACTCAGTTGGTGCCTATCTGATGGTTGATATGGCGCATTTTGCCGGTCTGGTTGCAGGCGGTGCTCATCCGAGCCCTCTGCCTTATGCGGATGTGGTGACGACGACCACGCATAAAACGCTGCGCGGGCCACGGGGGGGCATGATCCTGTCCAACAATGAGGAGCTGGGGAAAAAGTTTAATTCAGCGATCTTCCCTGGCATTCAGGGTGGACCGCTCATGCATGTGATCGCCGGTAAGGCGGTCGCTTTTGGTGAAGCACTTAGGCCAAGCTTCAAATCTTATGCAAACCAGATCGTAGAGAACGCGCGAACGCTTGCTGCGACACTGGTTGAGAACGGTCTTGATATCGTTTCTGGTGGGACGGACACGCATCTCATGCTGGTCGATCTCCGGCCAAAAGGGCAGACGGGCAATGTGGCTGAAGCGAGCCTTGAGCGGGCCAGCATCACCTGCAACAAAAACGGCATTCCTTTTGATCCGGAAAAACCTGCAATCACATCTGGTGTTCGGTTGGGGACGCCTGCTGGAACCACCCGGGGGTTTGGGGCAGCTGAATTCCGTCTCGTTGGCGAGCTTATCGCGCGTGTGTTGGATGGGCTGGCGGAAAATGGTGCGGATGGGAACGCTGAGATTGAAGCAGCTGTTCGGAGCGAAGTTGATGCGCTTTGCAGCCGTTTTCCAATTTACGCTGAGGAATAGGCGCGTCATACAAGGGCGGGGAAATTCAATTGGCCAGAGCCAAATAGGGGAGTTTGAAGCGGCATGCGGTGCCCATATTGCGGAAACGAAGACACGCAGGTGAAAGATTCCCGTCCGACAGAGGACAATACGGCGATCAGACGGCGGCGCTTTTGCCCCGGTTGCGGCGGTCGCTTTACCACGTTTGAGCGCATCCAGCTTCGAGAGCTGACAATCGTGAAATCCAGCGGTCGCAGGGTCCCATTTGACCGGGATAAACTCATGCGCTCCGTGCAAGTTGCTATGCGCAAACGCCCGGTTGAGGCTGAGAGGATCGAGCGTATGGTAAGCGGCATTGTCAGGCGTCTGGAAAGTATGGGCGAACCTGAGATTCCGTCTCAAGTAGTGGGCGAGCTGATTATGGAAGGGCTCCGCTCGTTGGATGATATTGCTTATGTGCGTTTTGCCTCAGTTTATAAAAACTTCCGGGAAGCCAAGGACTTCGAAGAGGTCCTCGGAGAGCTCTCTGGGCCCGGCGAAAACGACTGATCGATACTTAAACTTCCAGATTCCGACCATGGATACGCTCCGGGGAGATCACCTGTGACGGCGGCCTTTGATGAGCGAATGATGCGTATTGCATTAGGGCTTGCCGAACGCGGTCTTGGTCGGGTGGCACCTAACCCGGCTGTGGGCTGTGTGATCGTCCAGGAAGCTGATGGGAGCGGCACTATTGTTGGGCGCGGTTGGACCCAGCCCTCGGGACGGCCTCACGCTGAAACAGAAGCTCTTGCTCGAGCAGGTGAGGCTGCAAAAGGCGCGACTGCCTATGTAAGCCTTGAGCCTTGTGCACATACCGGTAAGACGCCGCCATGCGCGAAAGCGCTGATTGATGCAGGGATTTCGCGTGTTGTGAGTGCGGTCAAAGATCCTGATCCCCGTGTTGCCGGCGGTGGCTACCAGATGCTCGAAGATGCGGGTATTGAGGTTGTTGACGGTGTGCTGAGCGAGGAGGCCGAACGGCTCAATGAAGGGTTCCTCACGCATGTTCGCTCCGGGCGCCCCATGGTCAGCGTGAAGCTTGCGAGCTCTCTTGATGGACGAACTGCGACGCATTCAGGTCACAGCCAGTGGATCACAGGTGAGCGGGCCCGCAATCGGGCGCATCTGATGCGGGCGCGTACGGATGCGATCATGGTTGGAAGTGCCACGGCCATTGTCGATGATCCCGATCTCACCTGCCGTCTAGCGGGGCTGGGAGACCGGTCGCCGCGGCGGATCATTGCGGATGGGCGGTTGAGGTTGCCATTGACGTCCAAACTGGTCCGCTCAGCGCGGGACGTGTCAGTTTGGATTTTGACCTTTCCGGGCGGTGACGAGGCGCGCCGACAGGCTTTTGAAGAATGCGGGGTTACGCTCATTGACGTTCCGGCCGGGCCGGACGGTACCATGGACATGTCGGTGGCGCTTTCACTGTTGGGCGAACGAGGGATCACACGGCTGATGGTTGAAGGTGGCTCCCGTCTTGTCTCTTCGCTTATGAGAGAGGGCTTGGTTGACCGGCTCGACTGGTTCCAGGCACCTAAAATCATTGGCGGCGATGGGTATCCAGCGCTTGCGGGGCTGGGTATTGAAACCGTGGATAATGCGCCGGGATTTGAATTGCTTGAAGTCTTGTCTCTTGGTGAAGACACGCTGCAAAGCTTTAGTGTAAAAAGGTAAGCGTTCATGTTCACTGGAATTATCACAGATGTCGGAAAAATCAGCGCGATAGAGCAGCAAGGCGATACGCGTTATGTGATTGAGACATCCTATGACCCGGCGGGAATTGCTCTAGGTGCCTCCATCGCCTGTGACGGATGCTGCCTGACCGTTGTTGAAAAGGGCACAATGAATGGCAGTAATTGGTTTGCTGTCGATGCCTCTAAAGAAACGCTCGACTGCACCTCTCTTGGAGATTGGGCCGAAGGCCGACCAATAAATCTGGAGCGGGCGCTTAAAGTCGGAGATGAGCTTGGAGGACATATTGTGAGTGGTCACGTCGACGGTGTCGGCGAGATCACAGATATACGAGATGAAGGAGACTCTAAGCGCTTCACATTTCGGGTACCCAACGACCTCAAGAAATACATTGCGCCTAAAGGCTCTGTCACTTTGTCTGGAACCTCTCTCACTGTGAATGAGGTGGAGGGTGACACATTCGGCGTTAACATTATTCCGCATACCCAGGAAGTCACGACCTGGGGACATGCAAAGGTTGGCGACAAGATCAACCTTGAAATAGACGTGCTGGCCCGCTATGTCGCGCGCCTGACACAAGAGGACTAAGACCCGTGTACAAAGAATTTCTATCGCCTATCGAAGAAGTCATTGAAGACGCCCGCAACGGCAAGATGTTTGTGCTTGTTGATGCTGAGGACCGGGAGAATGAGGGGGACCTCGTTATTCCGGCACAGATGGCGACTCCGGAGACTGTCAACTTCATGGCGAAATATGGCCGTGGCTTGATTTGCCTGTCGATGAATTCGGACCGGGCGAAACAGCTCAATCTGGAGCTCATGTCGTCCAACAATCAATCGCGGCATCAGACGGCGTTCACTGTTTCTATTGAAGCCCGTGAAGGAATCACTACCGGCATCTCCGCTCATGACAGGGCGCATACGATTGCTGTGGCGATTGATCCAACAAAAGGCGCGACCGATATCGTGTCACCCGGCCACGTGTTCCCACTGGTTGCACGTGACGGCGGCGTGTTGGTGCGTGCCGGCCATACAGAAGCTGCGGTTGATATTTCGCGGCTTGCGGGTCTTTATCCCGCAGGGGTCATCTGTGAGATCATGAATGATGATGGGACAATGGCCCGTCTGCCTGATCTCGTTCAGTTCGCACAACTCCATGGATTGAAAATTGCGACGATCGCGGATCTGATTGCCTATCGCCGTCGTCATGACAATCTCATTCATCGTGCAATCGAGACCGAGATTGAAAGTGAGTATGGTGGCACGTTTAACCTGAACGTCTATCTCAACACGGCGGAATATGCAGAGCATATCGCTTTGACGATGGGTGACCTGACAACGCCTGAACCGGTGATGGTGCGTATGCATGCGATCAATGTGTTTGATGACATGCTGGGAGCGAAGGGCGGACGTAACAGTCTGATTGAAGATTCCATGCGGACCATCGCGAAAGAAGGCCGTGGTGTCATAGTGCTGATCCGCGATACGACGGCGACTGTTGTCTCGGACATGCTTCTTCATAAAGGTGAGTCAGAAGAGCAGGGGCCGCGCCGCCTCAGAGAATATGGTGTCGGGGCGCAGATCCTGCTCGATCTTGGGGTTCACGACATGATTCTGATGTCCGATACGCCGCGTCAGATTGTCGGGCTTGAAGGATATGGCCTTCGGGTGGTTGAACAGCGCTCGGTGAATGGTGCGAAGATCGCCACCAAAGATGCGGAAACTGTCTGATGTCCGGAAAACACATTTTGATCGTTGAAGCGCGTTTCTACGACGATTTGGCAGATGAACTTGCCCGTGGTGCTATCGCAGAGATTGAGGCTCAAGGCGGGACCTATGAGCGAGTATCTGTGCCTGGCGTGCTGGAAATCCCCGCCGCTGTGAAGATCGCCGCGGATGCCAGCAGGGCGGGATCGCTGGACAAGGTCTATGATGGCTATGTGACGCTTGGGGTAGTCATCCGAGGCGAAACAACTCATTACGATATTGTGTCCAATGAATCCGCCCGGGCGCTCATGGATTTGACCGTTACGGACAAAATTGCTTTGGGTAACGGCATTCAGACTGTTGAGAATAGTGATCAGGCCTGGGCGCGGGCCAATGTTTCCGACAAAAATAAAGGTGGCGGCGCAGCTGCTGCAGCGTTAGCAATGGCTGCGTTGAAACAGCAATACGGTTCGGGAGCCTAAAACTCTCATGTCTTCTTCCAAATCAGGCAAGGCGTCACATCGGGCGGGCCGCAGTGCGGCGCGCCTTGCGGCTGTGCAGGCGCTCTACCAAATGGATGTCGCCCAAACAGACCTGGAAGATGTGATCGAAGAGTTTGTTCATCACCGTTTCGGTCGTGAGGTTGAGGGCGAGCTTTATCACGAGGCGGAAGAAGCGCATTTTGACGATGTGGTCCGGGGCGTCGTGCGGGAGCAGAAATCCATTGATGTGCGGATCAATGATGCTTTGGCTGAGGGCTGGGTATTGGCGCGTCTCGACAGCACCCTGCGTGCCACTTTGCGTGCGGGGGGATACGAGCTTCAGCGCAATAAAGATATTCCGGCTAAGGTTGTCATCAACGAATATCTTGATATTGCAAAGGCCTTCTTTGAGAACGATGAGCCCAAGGTGGTGAACGCCGTTCTTGACCGGGTTGCCCGTGCCATTCGACCGCAGGAATTTGGGCAGGCGAGCGCCTGATATGGCCCAGGGCGGCGACAAAGACCGCGTGCCCGGAGAGTTTTCTCTTATTGAAGAGCTGTTTGCACCTTTGGCGGGGCCGGAGGGGCTCGGTTTGACGGACGATGCTGCAGTGCTATCGCCGCGCGCAGGCTATGACCTGGTGTTCACCAAAGATGCCATCGCCGAAGGGCGCCACTATCTGCCTGACGACCCACCAGAGACCGTCGCAAAAAAGTTGCTCAGGGTAAATCTGTCAGACCTGGCCGCCAAAGGAGCGACGCCGCGCGGATACCTCCTGTCCTGCGGCTGGTCTGAAGAAACGACTTATGAGTGGATGCAGGCCTTCGCGAAGGGGCTGGAGGAGGATCAGGAAGAGTTCGGGCTGCAGCTCTGGGGTGGCGATACAATCAAGGTTGAGGGCTCGGCTGTATTTTCACTCACAGCAGTCGGTGAGGTAGCGACCGGCAAGATGATTACACGGTCGGGGGCAGCACCGGGCGATGATTTGTGGGTGACGGGCACAATTGGCGATGCTGCTTTGGGGCTGAAGGTTGCGCAGGGGAGTCATGATGCTCTCAGCGGGGCAGACCGTGACTACCTCATAGGCCGCTACCGGGTGCCTGAACCACCGGTCGCATTTGGTCGACAGTTGCGCGGGCTCGCGTCAGCGGCCATTGATATTTCCGACGGTCTTCTAGGCGACTTGGAGCACCTCTGCACAGCGTCGCAGGTTGGCGGTCAAATCAATCTGGCTTCTCTTCCACTGTCTGAACCGTTCAATCGATGTGTTGAAGCTGAGGATGAAGTCTTGCAGTTTGCCCTGGGTGGGGGTGACGACTACCAGATCCTTTTTTCAGTGCCGGGCACACTCTCATCAGAAATTGAAGAAGCTGCCCAGCTTGCGAATGTTCAGGTCATGAGGATCGGTGAGATAACAAACGATATTGACGCTTCAGTATTACTGAAGCGCGGATCTGAAACGCTCGGCTCGATCGATATCGAGGGTTATCAACACTTTTAGGCTCAATATCAGGTCTCAACAGCAGTCAGCTTTGCTAAGCGCTGGCTACTTTGCGTCAATTGTTCTGTTGGGCGGGGCTTGTGTTGTCACGCTTAGCATTCCGGCGTGAGAAAACTTGTAGTCTGACCTGTTTTCGGTTCCGGTATTATACCTCATGGCAATCCCATTTGAGTAGGCCATATTGGAGTTAATGAGGCTTCGGATCTGTGTTGTGCTCTGACCAATGGATTGGGGGTTCGAGGCAATCATGAGATATTGCTCTGTTGCCTCAATCTCTATTTTGGCTGTCAGGCTGTCCCCACGGAAAAGAAAGTCTGACTGGCTCAGTTGTTGACCGATATCTCCGTTCTCTTTCAGTGTTACCAAAGTAGGCGCAAAGATGCTTTGCCCGTTGGTCTTTGAACGGACGGTGACGATGTATTCATGCCCTACAGATGGTAGTTGTACCATTTGATAGAGCTGTTTTCTGTCGTCGGGGGTTTGCAAGCACCTGCTTGATTGATCGATCCTGAATTCAATCGTTACAGGCTCTTTCGGATTGAAGGTGATCGGAAGCGTCGACGACAGGCTGGGTTCTGACGAGCAACTCGTTGCGCCCAAGGAAAACACAGGGGGGACGACCTCCTGAGTCGGCGCACAGGCGCTCGCAAAGAGGGTGCTTACGATTACGTACCGTTTCATTGTAGTAGCACACCGATTGTTGATGCTGTGCTTTCAAACGCGCGGTTAAGCCCGTCTGTTGTTCTCTTTGGGTTTGCCTCGATGGCGTCGAAGTCTACAAATGAGTATTCAGCGTCCGGCGAGATTGTAATCGCTTCTCCTTTGGGAGTGCCTATTGGATTGTAGAGCACGTTGTCACGCATCAATACTGTGTTCCCATCGGCATCTACCAGTCGGTTTTTCGTGTAGATGATGGGTCGGTAGGGAGCACTTGAAGTGATTCCAGCAGCTCCATATCCATAGGCACCAACGATGACGTCTAGATAGGCATCAACCTCAGCGTCCGGATAGCGCTCCAAAAACTCAATTCCCTTCGTTGTTGGGCCACGGTTGACCTCTACCACCTCGTATCCGCGTTCTTCCAATGTCGCTGTCAGCTCTGCCGTTATCAGTTTTTCAGCACTGAAGGATTGAGAATTCAGAATGCCTTCGAGGCTACTAATCCTGTTTGACTGCATGCCTGCATCCACGAGGGCACCAAGTAGACCAAAGCTTTGGCCCACTGTTGTTGCCAACCATGCTTCTGGCCGTTCGGGGACATAAGGGGTTACTAACCCTATACGTTTGACGTCACCGTTTGATGCCTGGTTGTAAGGGATCGACTCGTAGCTTGATGCGCAAGCGGAGAGTGTGACGGCTAAAAAGAGTATCAATGATCGTTTGATGTTGTTCATTTGCATGTCCCCCAAGTTTCAGGTGACACACCAAACGCACGTCACACCACAGCTTCGCGCATCAAGATATATTTCAGTTTTTATAATACAAGATAAAATTTATTTAGCGTCAGGGTATTGGGCGAGGAGGTATTTTTCCATGAAACATCGCCGCTCGACTGGAAGTCCTGCTTCTTGTTCATGGTCGCGGAGGATATGAAAGCCCGGTGTCCAGTTTTCCTGAGTGACCTGCCTGTAACCGTGGCGTTCATAGAAGGGGGCATTCCAGGGCACATCTTGGAATGTTGAAAGTGTTATGCGCGAGCAATCCTTGGTGCGAGCAAACTCAGCGACAGCATCGAGAAGCCGACCACCCAGACCCTTCCGTCCATGAGCGGGATCAACAGATATTTCATGGAGATGTAACGCACCGTCCAAAAAAAATGCGAGGGCGAAGCCGACAACGGCACCGTTTTCATCGACTGCTGAAAAAGCGCCACCCGAACGCACGAAGCTTGCCACAAATTCCGGCGATGCAAAATCACCGGTCAGTTGATCCAGCCCGGCGGTTTTGAAAAGTTCCCCTGCGTTCAATTCAACTTGGGCCATAGCGGGGATGTCGCTCAACTGAGCGTTTCTGATTGTATACGTCATTGCGATTGTTCCTAATTCCAACATGAGACATCGCATGCTCCTATGGAGCTGCGGTCGTTAGGGGCATGAGGTGTTGCCCTTAAGGTATTCATGTGTTGCCAGGGCAGGCGTAGGAATTAGCGCATGGGTACAGAGCGGTCCTTTTGTCACTCATCGGCAGGGTACCAGACCTGGAAGGCGGTGGAAGCCTTTTTTGACTGACATTGTGGCTCTTTTGACCTTGGTCTGTATTGGCCCATGGCCTAGCGTTCCCAAATGACTGGTATCAGCTCTCTTCAGAACGATGCGCTCGCAAAGCGAAACACATTTCTTCTTTCGGGAGGACAGGCGCTTTATGGCTCTAACATGGCGGTGCTTATTACGCTCAGCGGTTTGGCTGGAGGGTACCTCGCGCCAGACCCTGTTTACGCGACCCTCCCGATTAGCTCGATGGTCGTCGGGACCGCGCTCTCGACTGTACCTGCGTCGCTCTTCATGCGGCGGACGAGCCGACGACGCGGTTTTATGCTGGGAACTGCAGCAGGCGTCTTCGGTGCAGCCCTCGCTATGGTGGCTCTGTTTGGGAACTCTTTTCCCCTCTTTTGTGTGGCACTTTTCATAAGTGGCATTTATCAGGCGTTCGCGGGTTACTACCGGTTTGCGGCGGCAGATACGGCGAGTGAAGAATTCCGTCCGCGCGCCATTTCCTGGGTTATGGCCGGAGGTGTCGCCGCGGCATTTGTTGGTGGCCAGCTTGTGGCTCTGTCGAGTGATTGGCTGGGACCGGTTCCCTTTGTCGGGGGCTATGCGACCTGCGTCTTCCTCAGTCTGATAGCCTTTGTTGTGATGTCATTTCTGACCATTCCGAAGCTGAGTGCTGGGGAACAGGCGAATTCTGGCCGTCCATTGCGGGAGATCTTTTCTCAACAAAAGGCCATCGTGGCAGTTGCCTGCGGAATGGTAGGCTTTGGCATTATGACTCTCGTCATGACGGCTACACCTATTGCCATGGTCGGATGTGGTTTGAGTGTGAAAGATGCAGCCTTCGTAATCCAGTGGCATATCTTTTCGATGTTTGCGCCGAGCTTCTTTACCGGGAACCTGATCGCGCGATTTGGTGTGATGCGAATCATTGGCATGGGGTTGGCCTTGCTGGCCGGGTGCGGTGCGGTTGCGCTTAGTGGCCTTGAGGTGGAGCGGTTCCTAGCTGCCCTTGTTCTTCTCGGGCTCGGTTGGAACTTCACTTTTGTCGGCGCGACGACACTTCTGACCGAATGCTACACATCTGAAGAAATGGGTAAGGCCCAGGCGACGAATGATCTGATGGTGTTTGCGGTTGTTGCGATCGCATCCTTTGCGTCGGGTGGTCTTTTAAATGGATTTGGTTGGGATGCCGTCAATTATGCGCTCTTTCCCTTTGTCGGCCTCGCGATTCTGCTGACTCTCTGGTTTTCCATTCAGCAGCGCCTGGCTCCCTCTTGAGAGTGCCTTATGGTTAACGAAATCAAAACACTTGCTGTCGATAGTTGAACTTCTACGCGCACGAGTTTGCAGCTCAATAGTGCAATTGGGAGATCAATTCCTTGGACCAGCTAGAAGCCATCATCAGTCTTCACCCGATTGAGTGTGGTGCCTGTCAAAAGTGTTGCCAAAACAATCCGGCGATCCAGATTCTCCCGGAAGTTGGTGATGACCCGGCTCTGTACGGCGATAATGTTGAGTTCGTTGAAGGAACGATGGTCCTCAAGCGCCAAAGTAATGGCAGCTGCATCTATCTTGATTCGGACTCAGGATGTTCAAATTATGAGAATCGCCCCGCGATTTGCAGAAGTTTCGATTGCCGCCGCGGATACGTGCACTGGATGAAGCAGAGCCGGAAAGAACGGCTCGCTGCAAAGAAGTCTGGACAGCTTGATCCAGCTGTCCAGCGCGAAGGCGAGAAGCAACTTAAGCGCATTCTCAGTTCTGCAGAGGTTTCCAGCCAATAATTTTAGGTGACGTCAGGTAAGCTTGGGCACCTATCGTCACCTCTACGGCTTTTTCAGACAGCATTTTCAGTCAATTTCCGACCATCCCCTAGCGGGCAATCCCTTAGCGTCCCTGGAGGCGATCCCCGCGTGGCTGTTGCGTCTATGGTTAAGGTTTGGCAGTCTTTTGTCCATCTAAGGGGAGGGGGCGTTCGGCTGGGAGGTAGCTGAAATACCCTTGTCTCATGTTGAAAGTTCAATCCTATAAAGGGATAAGGAAAAACTATGAGCACGTCTTTGTGGGCAATCATTGGGTGTGGAGCCTTGGCCGTTTTGTACGGTATCTGGGCCTCACGGTCGGTGATGGCAGCCGACGCGGGTAACGCGCGGATGCAGGAGATCGCGTCAGCGATCCAGGAAGGGGCTAGCGCCTATCTAAATCGTCAATACCGCACCATCGGATATGTGGGTATTGTTATTTTCGCTGTGGTCTGGTGGCTACTCGGCATGACCGTTGCTATTGGGTTTGCGATCGGGGCGATCCTGTCTGGCGCTGCCGGGTATATCGGCATGCTGGTGTCCGTTCGGGCTAACGTTCGAACGACGCAGGCTGCAAGCGAGAGCCTCGCGGGCGGTTTGACGATTGCGTTTAAATCGGGTGCCGTCACAGGCATGTTGGTTGCCGGTCTGGCCCTGTTGGCTGTGGCTGTCTATTTCGGCATTTTGACACAGCAGATGGGTCTTGATGCCGGTTCCAGAACTGTCATTGATGCGCTCGTTGCACTTGGGTTTGGTGCTTCGCTGATCTCGATCTTTGCCCGTCTTGGTGGCGGTATCTTCACCAAAGGTGCTGACGTTGGCGGTGACCTTGTCGGTAAGGTTGAAGCGGGTATCCCGGAAGATGATCCGCGGAACCCAGCAACAATTGCTGACAATGTGGGCGATAATGTTGGTGACTGTGCTGGCATGGCCGCTGACTTGTTCGAAACCTATGCGGTGACAATTGTGGCGACCATGGTGTTGGCGTCGATCTTCTTCGTTGGTGAAGCTGCCACGAATATGATGCTTTATCCGCTGGCTATTGGTGGCGTCTGCATCATTACCTCCATCATCGGCACATTCTTTGTTCGGTTGGGCTCAAACCAGTCGATCATGGGCGCTCTCTATAAAGGCTTCATCGCTTCTGCGGTGCTGTCCTTGGGCGGATTGTGGTACGTGACGAACCGTCTTGTTGGCTTTGCCAGTGAATTCACCGTTGCCGGTCAGACCTTCACCGGTCAGGACCTTTATATTTGCGGTGTCCTCGGTCTTGTCATTACAGGCCTTATCATCTGGATCACGGAGTACTACACAGGCGTCAATTTCCGCCCAGTGAAGTCGGTAGCAAAGGCATCCGAAACGGGCCATGGCACGAACGTCATTCAGGGGCTTGCTGTGTCAATGGAAGCCACAGCCTTGCCCGCCTTGGTGATTGTTGTTGGTATCATCGCAACCTATTCGCTTGCCGGTCTGTTTGGCATTGCGATTGCCGTGACCACAATGCTGGCGCTTGCTGGTATGGTGGTGGCACTCGATGCGTTTGGTCCTGTGACGGATAATGCAGGCGGTATTGCCGAAATGGCGGAACTTCCTGAGGATGTTCGGAACACGACAGATGCGCTCGATGCTGTTGGCAACACGACGAAAGCGGTAACCAAAGGTTACGCGATTGGGTCTGCTGGCCTGGGCGCTCTGGTGCTCTTTGCCGCTTATACGCAGGACTTGACTGTGTTTGCGGCTGATCCTGAGAAGTACCCATACTTCGCAGGCGTCGTTGCGGACTTCTCCCTGTCGAACCCCTATGTGGTTGTCGGTCTCTTCATTGGCGGCCTGCTGCCATATCTCTTTGGTGCTATGGGCATGATGGCCGTTGGCCGTGCCGGTGGTGCGATTGTTGAAGAGGTGCGCCGCCAGTTCAAAGAGAAGCCTGGCATTATGCAGGGCACTGAGAAACCGGATTATACAGCAGCCGTTGACCTGCTGACCCGGTCGGCCATCAAAGAAATGGTTGTGCCGTCGCTCTTGCCGGTTCTCTCTCCTGTGGTTCTCTACTTCATCGTGTTGCAGATCGCTGACAAATCAGCGGCCTTCTCTGCACTCGGTGCAATGCTGCTTGGTGTGATCATCACGGGTCTCTTCGTGGCTCTGTCCATGACCGCCGGTGGTGGTGCATGGGATAATGCCAAGAAGTATATCGAGGACGGCAATCATGGCGGCAAGGGCTCAGAAGCTCATAAAGCTGCTGTGACCGGCGATACGGTTGGTGACCCTTACAAGGACACTGCAGGCCCTGCTGTGAATCCCATGATCAAGATCACGAACATTGTAGCCCTGCTGCTGCTCGCGATCCTCGCTCACTAAGCGACCCAAAGAACAAAAAGAAACCCCGCGGGGAGCGATCCTCGCGGGGTTTTTCTTTTTTTACCGCATTTTCGAACCACAAAAGTCCGCAATTTTTGTTGAAAATGCTTCGGTCTCTGCCGTTGATTATCCGGCGAGCGATTTACCAGTGGACCCCAGGTCATCGCAGGCGATCAACAGACGGTCGACAATGCCTTCTTCGCCTTTGCGCAGCCAGGCGCGAGGGTCATATTTCTTTTTGTAGGGCTCGTCGGTTTCAGGATCGATCTGATACTTAAACGCATTGGTGTTGTCTTCCACATACTGACCAACACGCTCAGCAAAGGCGAACTGCGTGTCCGTATCGATGTTCATCTTGAACACGCCGTAGCCGACAGCTTCTGTGATTTTTTCTTTCTCTGAGCCAGACCCGCCGTGGAACACAAAGTGAAGCGGATGGTCGCCATCTGTCTTCTCTGCGGCTGAGACGGCTTCCTGGGAAGCCTTCAGGATCTCGGGGCGGAGCTTCACGTTTCCGGGTTTGTAGACGCCATGGACGTTTCCGAAGGCGGCAGCCACTGAGAAGTGCCCAAGAGGCGCCAGACGGCGGTAGGCCGTCAGCACTTCATCCGGTTGGGTGTAGAGCTTGTCATTGTCGACCTCATCAAGGTCTTTGCCGACACCATCTTCTTCACCACCGGTCACACCCAGCTCAATTTCAAGGCTCATGCCAATGGGCGCGAGGCGTTTCAGAAGGCGTTCACATTCCGCCAGATTGTCCTCAAGGCTTTCCTCTGAGAGGTCGAGCATATGGGAACTGAAAAGAGGTTTGCCGGTCGCTTTGAAGCGTTCTTCGCCAGCATCGATCAGGGCGTCAACCCAGGGGATCAGGGCCCGGTTCGCATGATCGGTGTGAAGTACTGCGCAGACACCATAAGCTTCAGCAACCCGGTGAACATGTTCAGCGGCTGAGATGGCGCCCAGAACTTTTGCCTGCTCACTGTCTTTAATGCCTTTGCCTGCATAAAACTGAGCGCCGCCACCGGACAGCTGAATGATGATGTCTGACTTGGCTTTAGCGGCTGCTTCCAATACGGCGTTGATTGACTGGGTGTTGACCACATTCACTGCGGGGAGGGCATATCCGCCCGATTTGCAAGCCTCAACAAGAGCGATGTAATCAGCACCCGTTTGGACGCCGGGTTTCAGTTTTGTAGACATTAATTTCTATTCTCAGTTAGCTGTTCAAAAGCGGTGAAATTAGCGACCGGGCTGGGCCGGTGCGTTTTGGTTGAAACGGCCCAAATTGCCGAAAATCTGGCCAAGAACAGTCAGCTCCTTGCCACGGGTCGGTGTCTTTCGGGTCCTAAAATCGACGATGCGCCCGTCTTCCAGGCCATAATAGCCCACTTCTTCGACGGTTTTTGCGTCATCGAAGTAGATCGCAACGACCTTACGGTCGATTTCTTCAGGCGTATAGAACATCAACTTCTCAAAGGTCGAAGAGATGTAATACCAGGTTTTGCCCTCTACCGTTGCCACCGTTGACGGGCTACCAAGGATTGCGGTGACTTCTGCTTCGCTGGTCAGGCCCGGTTTGATCTGATCGAAATCCCGCTGATCGTAGACATACCCTCGTTCTTCGATTTCGGCACTGCATGCTGCAAGCGTAGCTGCACTAAGAACCGAGGCAATGATTGCCGACTTGAAGGGGGCCAGCAGAGCGGCTAAACGCTGTCTCATCGAAATACCTTTAATGCTCCCGATCCGAGGTCGGGGCCTGGGTCGGGGGTTGCACAAGTCCCCTGTTGACCTACCTGTAACGGCGTCTAGATTCAAGCTTTCCTGCCAGTCTGAAGGCTGGTTTGGCGGAAAGAGAGAAAGATTTCATATGTTTTGGAAAAGCTGGTTTAAGGGCTCATCTGCTGACGATAGTGCTTTTCTTCTCTATCGAAATCTGGTCGATCAGGCGCGATCTCCCCAGTTTTACCTGAATGTGGGCGTCCCCGACACGATGGACGGGCGTTTCGACATGATTGTCCTGCATATGGTTGTGGTTATCGAGCGCCTGAGTGTCATTGGTGTGCCGGCCAAGGAGCTCAACCAGAAGCTGTTTGATGTCATGTTCGACGATATGGATCAGGCGCTCCGAGAATTGGGTGTTGGCGACTTATCCGTGGGCAAGAAAGTGAAGACCATGGCCCGGGCTTTTTACGGTCGTCTGGGTGCCTATGACGATGCTTTCAAAAATGGAAGCGACGAGGCGCTGATTGCGGCGCTGAAAAGAAACATTTTCCCGGATACTGAGGTTGCTCCAGAGCGGCTTGAGGCCCTTGCGAGCTATCTTCAGTCGGTGAGGGCAGCCCTACAAGAGATGGATCTGGAGGTCTTTAGTTCCGGAAAAGTTCAATTTCCTGCAGCTCCTGAGGGCATCTTGACGGCAGAGGTGCGTCCTTGACCGAGAGTGGGGGGCTTCCGGGGTTTAGCTATACCGTCGCACGTGAGGACGTTTCCGATGACGGGCTTGAGATCACTCTGAAGGCCGAACGTGAAACACGCGACATTCTTGCTGCCCGCTATGACTTGCTGGCTCTGGAGGAGTTTAACGCACGTCTCGTGATTGAGCCCTGGCGCAAAAAGGGCATCAAGGTCGCCGGAACGCTTCATGCGGTACTCGAGCAGGCCTGTATTGTGACCCTGGATCCTGTCCCGGCACGATTGGACTCTGAATTTACCTTGCTCTACCTGCCTGAGGATGTGTCGGGGCGCAGGGCCATGGAAGTGGCCGTTGACCCGCTGGCGGAAGAGCCGCCTGATCCACTTCCAATCGAAGGTGTCGATCTTGGCGAAGCTGTTGCTGAACAATTGGCGCTGATTCTCGATCCGTATCCTCGACGAGACGGGGCTCAATTGGTCGCGACTGAGTCGTCAGATGATGGATCAGAAAAAAAGCCTAACCCGTTCGAAATACTGAAAAATCTCAAAACAACCGAATAAAGCCAGACTGGCGCTACGGCGAGCAGACCCCTACCTATTAACTGTTGTTTCAGTGGGGAGACTGGGTATTGTCTGACCGCCTGGAACTGATGGATTTGGTGGCCGGGCAATCGAAACCAAGAATTGGGAAACCCAAGATTTGGCGCGTGACCTAACGATAGCACTGGACGGAATGGGTGGAGATATCGGCCCGTCCGTGGTGATCCCTGGGGCTGAGCTGGCCCGCATACGGCATCCGGAAGTTCGTTTCCTGATCTTCGGAGATGAAACAAAGATCACCGCAGAGCTCGAGAAAGAACCACGGCTCGCGGATGTTAGCACCATCGTTCATACAGACGTTGCCATTTCGATGGACGACAAGCCCAGCCAGGCTCTTCGGCGGGGACGCAAAACCAGCAGCATGTGGCGCGCGATTGATGCCGTGAAGCAGGGGGACGCACAGGCGGCCATGTCCGCCGGGAATACCGGCGCGCTCATGGCGATGTCCAAGGTTCTGCTCAAAACCATGCCGAACATCGACCGTCCGGCGCTTGCTGCTCTCATTCCGACCATACGCGGTGAAAGTGTGATGCTGGATTGCGGGGCGACGATCGGTCCGGACGAAAAACAGATGGTCCAGTTTGCCGTCATGGGCGAGGCCTATGCCCGGGTCCTGTTCAATCTCGACAAGCCAAGTGTGGGCCTTTTGAACATTGGCGAAGAAGAGATGAAGGGCACAGAATCCGTCAAGGCTGCGGCGCAAATGCTGCGGGAAGCGAATCTGCCCATCCACTTTCATGGGTTTATTGAAGGCGATGATATAGCCAAAGGCACTGTCGACGTCGTTGTAACGGACGGGTTCACGGGCAATGTGGCTTTGAAGACGGCAGAGGGCACCGCTCGGTTGATCAGCACTTATTTGCGGGAGGCCATGTCCAAATCGATTTTCAGCAAACTCGGATATCTGTTGGCTCAGACAGCGTTCAACATGCTTCGAGACCGGCTCGATCCAAACGTCCATAATGGCGGCCTGTTCATGGGGCTGAACGGGCTTGTTGTGAAAAGTCACGGTGGAGCAAATGCTGCAGGCATTGCGTCGGCCATTGACCTTGCGGTGGATGTTTCCTCCGCCGGTCTTGTAGAAAAAATCGCGGCTGATCTCGACGTCATCGCAGAGTGGAGTAACAGAGTGGACGCAGATCAGGCCGAGGTTGCTGCATCGTGAGTGTGATCAGAAGTGTAGTTACGGGTGTTGGGTCTTATCTTCCTTCGAAAGTTGTTACGAATGATGATCTCGCCAAGATCGTGGACACAAGTCATGAATGGATTGTCGAGCGCTCCGGGATCCATCAGCGGTACATGGTGGAAGAGGGCGAAAAAACCTCCGATCTAGCGCTCGCCGCTGCCAAAGCGGCCCTCGCAAATGCGAATCTAGACCCACAAGAAATTGACCTCATTGTCATGGCCACAACGACACCGGACAATACGTTTCCGGCCACGGCCACGACGGTTCAGGCGGAACTTGGGATCCATCACGGGGCTGCGTTTGATCTTCAGGCTGTGTGCTCGGGTTTTGTCTTTGGCCTGTCGACGGCGGATAATTTCCTGAAAGCGGGACAGTTCAAAAATGCTCTTGTGATCGGCGCCGAAACCTTCTCGCGTCTGCTGGACTTTGAGGACCGAACGACCTGCGTCCTTTTTGGTGATGGCGCGGGGGCAGTTGTCCTCCAGGCTGAAGAGGGCAAGGGGACGATTGAAGATCGCGGCGTCCTGACAGCACATCTCCATAGTGACGGGCGACATAAAGAGAAGCTTTATGTGGATGGTGGACCATCCTCAACCCAGACCGTCGGTCACGTCCGAATGCTCGGGCGGGATGTGTTCCGGCATGCGGTTGTGAACATCGCCGATGTGATCAATGAGGCTTTGGAAGCAACGAACCTGACGATCGACGATATTGACTGGTTTGTGCCTCATCAGGCGAACAAGCGGATTTTGGACGGCACTGCAAAGCGAATCGGTCTTCCACCGGAAAAGGTAGTGATGACCGTTGGTGAACACGGAAACACGTCTGCTGCCTCAGTGCCGCTTGCCCTTAGTGTGGCGGTAGCCGATGGGCGTATACAGCGGGGCGACCTTGTCCTGCTGGAGGCTATGGGCGGCGGCTTCACCTGGGGCTCTGCGCTTGTACGTTGGTAGCTTTTTGCACCAGCGCGTCAATTTCGACACAACATTCTAAGTAAGAAGATTGCGCCATCTCATTGATATTGACGGGATAATTCCGCTGGCCTACCTTTTGTGACAACGCGAGAGGATGGTTATGGGGCAAACAATTACGCGCGCTCATCTGAGCGAAGCGGTCTATCAGGAAGTCGGCTTGTCACGGAATGAGTCGGCAGATCTTGTCGAGTCTGTGTTGACCGCGATTGGCGACAGTCTTTCTGATGGTGAGACTGTGAAGCTTTCTTCCTTTGGATCTTTTTCAGTCCGCCAAAAAGGCGGGCGCATGGGACGAAATCCGAAGACAGGGGAAGAGGTGCCTATTAAACCGAGGCGTGTGCTTGTCTTCCGTCCAAGCCATGTATTGAAAGAGCAGATCAACAAGGCGCTGACCGTTGCGAAGGCGGCGGGAGCGAATTTGTCCGGTGTCAGTTCCACCGGGTCGCCCGATCCAGCAGCTGACTAAAAGTGGTTGAGCGACCGTCTCCCTAATGAAAAGCGCAATCGTTCGATATGACTGTGATTGAGACATCAAGCCCGCGAAAATCGCCCGACGCCTTTCGGACGATCAGTGAAGTGGCGGCTGATTTGGATGTGCCTCAGCATGTTTTGCGGTTCTGGGAGAGTAAGTTTGCACAGATCAAGCCGTTGAAGCGCGGCGGCGGGCGCCGCTACTACCGGCCTGAAGATGTGGACCTACTGAGAGGTGTGCGGGCGCTTCTCTACAAGGATGGCTACACGATCAAAGGTGTTCAAAAGGTCTTTCGTGACCAGGGTGTCCGCTTTGTCATGGAGACGGGACGGGCCGCAACCGATGATTCAGTTGCCGGAATTGCTCGAACGGTCGTTGAGCGGGGTGGGGAGGTTGTCGCTGATGCGGATGGTCAGGAACATGGTCTCGACCGAACGGCTAAATCAATTCTTTCAGGAATTGCCCGGCGCCTGGAAGCGTTGAAGGCGGATCTCGACGCAGATGCCGACGCGGAAGACGAAGAGTCCGACAGCTGAACGGCTGATCTAAAACATTATTTTCCAGGAGATGCCCCGTTGATCAGCAAAGAGCGCGCCTCTATAGTGCCGCTCCTTCCGGGGGTTACCCTCCTTTGCCTCGGATGAACTGACGGAGCGTAGCGCAGCCCGGTAGCGCACTTGTCTGGGGGACAAGGGGTCGTGGGTTCAAATCCCGCCGCTCCGACCAATGTGAAAAGCCGTCCCTTCCTTTTGGTACTGTGGGGGGGCGGCTTTTTTTCAGTTTGGTGCATCTGGACAGGAACAGGGAGCTCAGGCATTGTCCGGCCACGCCTGATTTGGGCAGATCATATCTATCGAGTGGAACATCCAATGACCGCAATTTACGCCATTGTCGCTTTCATCGCTGTTATGGCGATTCTCAACAAAATGACTTTTGGTCGTTTCGACTGATACGGCTACTCCGCAGGGGCATCCGGACGCTGCATCCACGCGATCAGCGGCCGTGCAGGAAACGCCCAGGCAATGCCCGCTATCGGGTAGAAGATGAGCTGAACTGCCCAATGGTCCGGCAAGACATCGACCGCCAGCCAAACAGCGGCGAGTGTGTAGGCGATCAACCCGACCAGAATAATTACGGTCCCTAAAAGCTTTCGGACACCGATTGGCAATAGGGGCGGCTTGCGATCGGCGCTCATCATCAGTGTACTTTTCGTTTAGAGCGCAAGCGCTCGGTGAATCATGCCGCATTTGAACGATGGTGAGAGCTAATGTCCATTAGCGAATGAATGGGTGCCGTCCAACTAATTGGTGCGGTCAACGATTATGCTTGTCCATTTCTTAACTTTTCTCAATTCAAATAAATTGACATTGGTATTTCACTTTGGGCGGATACTGAGCTCATGACAGTTATTGCATCCAGCACAACCGCTGATCCTACCGGGCCGACGCGAGGGGCCCAGGAGTCATCTCAAACAACGTTTCCCCGCAGCTCGAACGATGCCGCAGCGCCCGGCGAGGTGGCAGCCAAGTCAGATGGCCCAGCGACGACAATAGATATCTCACCGGAAGCCCAGGCTAGACTCGAACGTCTGGAGCGTGAACATGCTGTCGCGCAGAAGCTGATTCAAACTCTGACATCGACTGCAGGTGACGGATCGGAAGTCCAGATCCGCAAAGAAGAACCCGACTACACTCACAGAGTTTTTGAGACGAATTTCAGGGGGTCGACCTCTCTAGAAGAGCCCGTCGCTGATCCGCTAAGCCTGGTCCGGTCTGCCGCAGAGAGCGGCTTTGACGGCGTTGATTTTGACGCACTGGTTGATCAATACACGGAAATGCGGGACCGGGCTGAGCGCGGCGAGCCTAATGGTTTCGTAACAGAAGCTAGCTCAAGAGAAGAGAGTTTGCTTAACGGTGTCGTAAGGAAGCTCGCCAGCAAGGTCGATTTGCTCGAGCGGTCTGGTCAGACCGAAAAAGCGCAGCAACTGCGTGATGCTGTTGTTAACGGAACGCTGCGCGTAGAGGACTCTTTGAGTCAGCCGGATCTCAATCTGTCCTATCCTTACACCCAGACCCAGTTTGGGGACGCCGGTAAGGCTGGCAAATATGACCTGACCTTGAATCCAACGGGAGAGGATAAGAAGGCAGTGGCAGCGGGTCTTGCTTTCGCGGCGGGTTTTGGGGACAACGGCGCTCTATTTTTCAGTGCCGCGTAGACTTATTCCCACCTACATGCAGGGAAACGTTTCCTTCTAGAGCAGCTGCGTAACCACGGTGCTGGGGATACTCGCGAACATGCGGCGAGAGGTCGCGTCTGGCTGAGAGCCTTGTTGCGGGCGGGGGACCGCGCTATGTCATGTGACTATGACAGCTACGGATATTCAGATATCGGCAGAAGCGACGGACCGCCAGGTGGCTGCCCGGCGCTCGATCGCCATTTGGCTTTTTGTGATGTGTGCCCTGGTGGCAGGTATGGTTGTTGTTGGTGGAGCGACCCGGCTCACCGATAGCGGACTCTCAATCACGGAATGGAAACCGGTAACAGGTGCCATTCCCCCACTCAGTCAGGAAGTGTGGGAAGAAGAGTTCGAGAAGTACAAGCAGATCCCGGAATATATTCGCATCAATCGGGGGATGAGCCTCGACGAGTTTAAGGTCATCTATTGGTGGGAGTGGGGCCATCGCTTCCTGGGGCGCCTGGTGGGGCTCGCTTTCTTTATTCCATTTGTCTTCTTCTATTTCACCAAGCGGATAGAGCGGCCGCTCCTGCCACATCTGATTGCCATGTTTGCGCTTGGGGGCATTCAGGGGGCACTTGGCTGGTACATGGTGATGAGCGGGCTGACAGAACGGGTTGATGTCAGCCAGTACCGTTTGGCGGCACATTTGAGCCTCGCCTTTTTCGTATACGGCTACATGTTCTGGTTTGCCACTGCGTTGTGGCGGCGTGAGTTGCCGGGACGCATTGGCTTCAGAGGGCTTGAGCTTGGGGCGGTTATCGTCCTGGTTGCGATCTCCGTGCAGGTCATTCTTGGTGCGTTTGTCGCCGGACTTAACGCGGGCTTCATTTTCAACACCTGGCCGCTGATGGACGGATCCTTCATCCCGCGTCACCTTTATCCGCTTGAGTCAATCTGGGCGAGTGCCTTTGAAGATGTGCGCACCGTCCAGTTCAACCACCGCATGTTCGCCTATGCGCTGCTGGTGTTGGTTGGTTGGCATTATTGGAAGCTGAACCATTCAGCTCCTGAGATCCAGCGGACGGGACATTGGTTGCTTGGGGGGCTTGTCTTCCAGGTGTTTCTCGGTATCGCGACAATTCTGACAGTCGCCCGGATCGAGATCGCGCTGCTGCACCAGGCAGGGGCTGTTCTGCTATTGAGCATCGCGCTTTTCCATCTGCAGAATATCGGGCGGGCCACGCGTTAGCGCAGCCCGCTTCAGTTGACTTACGCTGACAGGGCCTGGTGGAGGTCAGCGATGATGTCGGCCGCGTCTTCCAGACCAACAGAAAGACGCACCACATCCGGACCGGCGCCGGCTGCGGTCTGCTGTTCTTCGGTCAGCTGCCTGTGTGTGGTCGAGGACGGGTGAATGATGAGGCTCCGTGTATCGCCCACATTTGCGAGCAGGCTCAGGAGGTTCACATTGTTTGCGAGTTTCACACCCGCCTCATAGCCGCCTTTGACACCGAAGGTGAAGACGCTTCCAGCGCCTTTCGGAGAATATTTCTTCATCAGGTCGTGACTTGGGTCGTCTGCGAGGCCTGCATAAGACACCCAGCTCACCGCGTCATGAGACTTGAGGAACTCGGCCACCTTGAGGGCATTCTCACAGTGGCGCGGCATGCGCAGATGCAGGGTCTCAATACCTGTGATGATCATGAAGGCATTGGTGGGGGAGATAGCTGGGCCCAGATCCCTGAGCCCGATGACCCGGCAGGCAATGGCAAAGGCAATCTCTCCGAAAGTCTCGTGCAGCTTCATCCCGTGATAGCCGTCATTGGGCTGGGAGAGGGACGGGTATTTGTCGGACGCCGACCAGTCGAACTTACCGCCGTCAACGATGATGCCGCCCATGGAATTGCCATGACCGCCCAGGAACTTGGTTGCAGAGTGCAGCACAATGTCGGCACCATGAGAAAGCGGCTTGCAGAGGTAAGGCGACGCCAATGTGTTGTCGACGATCAGCGGAATGCCTGCCTCATGGGCGATGTCAGCAATAGCCGCAATGTCGGTGACAAGCCCGCCTGGATTGGCGATGCTCTCGATGAAAACCGCTTTTGTTTTTGGACCGATGGCGGCCTTGATGGAGGCAGGATCTGTCACATCTGCCCAGTCCACATGCCAGTCGAACTTCTGGAACGAAACACCAAACTGTGTGATGGACCCGCCATAGAGCTGGCGTGCCGCAACAAAGTGGTCACCCGGCTGCATGAGCGTGTGAAAAGCGATGAGCTGAGCTGCATGACCGGACGCTGTCGCAAGGGCGGCAACGCCGCCCTCAAGAGTTGCGACACGTTCTTCCAGGACCGCGGTCGTCGGATTCGTGATCCGGGTGTAGATGTTGCCGAAGGCCTGGAGGTCGAACAGGCTTGCTGCATGATCCGTATCATCGAACACGAATGACGTTGTCTGATAAATCGGTGTCGCGCGTGCGCCGGTCGTGGGGTCGGGGGCGGCACCTGCATGAATGGCAAGTGTGTCAAAACCGTAGTCGCTCATGATGTTTCCCTGTTTTTCTATTGATGCGTCTTTCAGAGACGCTGGTTTCGTTTGCTGGTAATGATGTTGGACGGCAAACCCATCCACCCGCCTTCGCCGGAAAGGCGGCTATATTCTACTTTCGGACATCGGTCCATGATGACGGTCAAGCCTGCTGCTTCAGCGCGGGCAGCCGCCGGTTCATTAATGACGCCAAGTTGCATCCATACCGTCTTCGCGTTTAACGCAATCGCCTCATCCGTAATGGCGCCTGCGGCGTCTGAGTTCCGGAAGATGTCGACCATGTCGATGTCATGGGCAATATCGGCAAGCGAAGCGACAGCCGGTCGTCCCAGTATCTCTGTACCCGCGGCTCGTGGGTTTACCGGGGTCACGTCATAGCCTTTGGACAGCATATACTTCATGACAATGTGGCTCGCCTTTCGCCAATCAGGGCTGGCACCCACAAGTGCAATCGTCTTTGTTTCCTTCAACACCCGCGAGAGCAGGGCTGGGCTGTAGTCCAGTCGGGTCATGGAGGCTCACCGGTCTTCCCAGGAAGGCTCGCGTTTTTCAATAAAGGCGTTGACGCCTTCTTCCGCGTCGTAGGTCAGCATGTTTTTGACCATGACCTCGCTTGTGTAGGCATAGGCATCGGAGACGCCAAGCTCCAGCTGATCATAGAAGGCCCGTTTGCCAATGGAGAGGGTCAGCGATGACTTGGATGCGATCTTGGCCGCGAGCTCGTCCACTTGCCTGTCCAGTGCCGCTGCCGGGACGGCGCGGTTGATGAGACCAATCTCCGCCGCATGAGCGGCATCTGCCATATCGCCGGTCAGGAGCATTTCCATGGCTTGTTTACGGTTCACATTGCGGGAGAGGGCGACCATCGGTGTTGAGCAAAAGAGACCGATATTCACCCCTGGTGTCGCGAAGTGCGCGTCGTCAGCCGCGATTGCCAGATCGCAGGTGGCGACGAGTTGGCACCCCGCAGCCGTCGCGGTTCCATGCACCTTGGCGATGACGGGTTTCGGGTTTTGCAGAATGGAGAGCATCATGGTTGAGCAGCACTTCATGATGTCCTGATAGTAAGCGCGCCCGCGATCTTCCTGCTCGCGTGCGGCGGTCAGCTCTTTCAGGTCGTGGCCCGCGCTGAAGACCGGCCCGTTGGCCGCGAGCACCACCACCCGGACAGATGGGTCCTCAGCAATCGCAGCCATTTCCGAGGTGAGGGCCGCCATAAGCGCTTCCGAGAGGGAATTGCGTTGCCGCGGGCGGTTTAGCGTGAGGGTCGTCACACCCTCATGGTCCTCTCGTAGGAGAACCTCTTCTGATATTGCGGTTGCTGCCTCGGCCATATTTTTCTCCACGGTTTCAGCAATGATACCGCGCTGCATCGATCCCGTCAGTTGCGTTTTAGGATAGATGCCTTCCCGGAGAACGCCTGACAAATGAAGCTTTTTGCAGAATAGTGAAATGGGCTCATTCGTCTGGTGTGGATTTTGAAAATTCTTGCCGATTTGCGGCGTCTCCTCCCAGGATTTATGGTCCCGGCAAAAGCGGAGGGGTCTGGAAATGGCGAGTGGTCTTGAGCCTGTGATGAATGTGGCGGAGTTACGGGCGTTCTTTGTCGAGGCGTTTCCGCAGGCGCTTGGGGCATCTGGTGACGAGACATTGGTCGAGGAGATTACACCGGGGCGGGTTCTCGTTCGTCGTAAGGTGTCGGAGGTTAATCTCCGTCCCGGCGGTACAGTTTCGGGTCCTACGATGATGGCTCTCGCGGATCATGCCATGTATGCAGTGATTTTGGGCCATATCGGCCCGGTTGCCCTGGCTGTGACCACCAACCTCAACATCAATTTTCTGCGGAAACCGGGGCTTCAGGACCTTCTTGCAGAGGGGAAACTTCTGAAACTCGGGAAACGGCTGGCTGTGGGTGAAGTGACCCTCTTCAACGAGGGGGAAGAGGATGACCCCGTGGCTCACGTGACCTCTACCTATTCCATTCCGCCCAATCGTTGAAATCTGAGGTATTTAAATACCGCTCAAGTAAGCGACTGAAATTCTTCTGCTTTTTTGACACATATCCGTTTGACTTGAAACGCGGGCTCGCCTAAAACTCGCGCCAACGGGCACCCATGGCGGGTGCCTTCTTCTATTTAACAGGGTCAAGGCCTGCGTAAGGGCCGAGATTATGGGTCACATGAAAACCTATTCTGCAAAACCCGCAGACATTGAGAAGAAATGGATCGTGATTGATGCAAAAGGCCTCGTTGTGGGTCGCCTGGCATCTCTCATTGCGATGCGCCTTCGTGGCAAGCATCTGCCGACTTTCACGCCTCATATGGACTGTGGTGACAATGTCATCGTCGTCAATGCCGACAAAGTTGCCATGACCGGCAAGAAGCTGACGGACAAGAAATATTACCGTCACACGGGATATCCCGGCGGGATCAAGGAAACCACGCCGGAGAAGATCCTGAACGGCAAATTCCCAACACGGGTGGTTGAGCTTGCTGTGCAGCGTATGCTGCCAGGCGGACCTTTGTCCCGCAAGCAGCTGTCCAACCTGCATGTCTATGCTGGTACGGATCATCCGCATGAAGCGCAGAAGCCTGAAAAGCTCGATGTTGGCGCAATGAATTCTAAGAATGTGAGGAGTGCGTAATGTCAGAAGAAGCACGCACGCTGGAAGACCTGAAGGACGTGGTTGCTCCAGCCGAAGAAGCGCCTGCTCCTCGTGAGCCAAAGATTGACGAGCATGGCCGGTCCTATGCCACAGGCAAGCGGAAAGACGCTGTCGCCCGTGTTTGGATTAAGCCTGGTTCTGGCCGCATCACCATCAATGACCGGGAAGTCGAAGTATATTTCGCGCGCCCTGTGCTGCGGATGGTTCTTCGTCAGCCGTTGGTGGCTGCTGGCCGTGAAAATCAGTTTGATATCGTGGCGAAAGTTTCTGGTGGTGGTCTGTCGGGCCAGGCTGGTGCTGTACGTCACGGCCTCTCGAAAGCACTGACCTATTACGAGCCTGCACTTCGCGGTGTTCTGAAAAGCGGTGGCTTCCTCACACGCGACAGCCGCGTTGTGGAACGTAAAAAATATGGCCTTGCGAAAGCGCGCCGGAGCTTCCAGTTCTCCAAACGTTGAGTTTGTTTGGGTTCAAAGTTCAAAGGGGCGCCAGCGAGGCGCCCCTTTTTTGTTATGATGCAATCAGCATGAGTTGAATGGTGAAGAAGATGAAGCGGGTTTTTATTGACGGTGAAGCGGGAACAACGGGTCTCCTTATTCGGGATCGGATTGTCGGCCGGCGCGACATTGAGCTTCTGCAGATTGATCCTGCGAAACGGAAAGACGCGGACGAGCGGAAGCGCCTGTTGAATGCGGCCGATATTGTCTTTCTCTGTCTACCGGATGCCGCAGCCATTGAGGCTGTGTCGCTGATCGACAATTCCGACACGGTGGTTATCGACGGATCGACGGCCTTTCGGGTGGCTGACGGGTGGACCTATGGCTTCCCGGAAATGACGAAAGATCATCGTGCCGCGGTCGCGAGCTCAAAGCGGATCAGCAACCCGGGCTGTTATCCGACGGGTACGATTGCGCTTGTGCGGCCTCTCGTGGATGCGGGCATCCTGCCGAAAGACTTTCCGCTCACCATCAATGCGGTGTCCGGCTATAGCGGTGGGGGCAAGGGCATGATTGCCGAGTTTGAAGACCCACAGGCGCCGGCGACATCAGAGCAACCCTTCCGGCTTTATGGTCTGACGCTCGCGCACAAGCATGTGCCGGAAATGCAGACCTATACCGGTCTTTACCATAAACCTCTGTTCTCACCCGCTGTCGGCAAGTACCGGCAGGGCATGCTCGTTGAAGTGCCTGTGCAGCTCTGGTCGCTCGCATCAGACGCGACTCCGTCTCGCATTCGCGAGGTGTTGACGGATCATTATGCTGGTGAGCGGTTCGTTTCTGTCGCGAGTGCGGAAGAAACAGCGAAGATCGCGAACATCGATCCGGAAGGCCTCAATCAGACGAATGAGATGAAGCTCTTCGTTTTCGGCAACGAAGAGGCAGAACAGGTCCGGCTTGTGGCGTTGCTCGACAATCTCGGCAAAGGCGCTTCCGGTGCCGCGGTCCAGAGCATGAATCTGGTCCTGGGGCTTGACGAAGCGACCGGCCTAGTGCCGGATGGCTGAACGTTCATTCATTCGGGGAGGAAGAAATGATCGATTATTCAGGCCAGGCAGTGCTGGTGACCGGTGCGGCCTCGGGGATTGGTGAGGCAACGGCGATTGCATTGGCGAAGCGCGGTGCGCAGGTGATTTGCGCGGACGTGGATGCCGACGGCGTTGAGCGGACGGTTGCAACGATTGGGGATACGGCGACGTCTCTGCTTTGTGATCTCAGCGATCCAGGTGCTGCAGCTCAGCTCGTTGATCAGGCCTATGAGAGAGCGGGGCATCTGGATCTGATTTTTTCCAATGCCGGTATTGGACATCGCAGCAACATCGCAAAGGAACCGTTCGATGCAACGGATGCAATGGCGAAGCTCTTTGAGATCAATTTCTTTGCCGGGCCCAAGATCGCGCAGGCCTATGCGCGTCATCTGGAGCGGGATGGAAGGCGTGGGCGTTTCATGGTCACGGCATCGGAGAATTCCTTAAGTGTTCCTTCCGCGCCTGCCGTGCGGGCCGGAAAGATGATGTTCTATGGCGCAACGAAGCACGCGCTTCTGGTGGCTATGGAATGGCTACGCATTGAGCAGGAAGAGACAGGTCTTCTTGACCTACACGTTCTGATGCCAGGGGCTGTCTATACGCCGCTCGTATCGCGGGGGCTGCCGGACCCGTCCATGGCACCGCCGGAGGTGGAGCTTATATCTGCGGAGCGGTGCGCGGAGGTAGCGCTGAAGGGTATGGACTTAGGCCTTTTCTACATCCCGACGCAGGCGCACTTGTGGGACGATATGCAGCCGCGGGCCGAAGACGTCAAAGCGTCGCTCATGGCGCTGGGTATTGAACGCACGTTCTGACTTTCAAAACCGAATGAGGATGACGCCTGCCGCAACAATGATTGCGGCGGCGATGCCGATGCGGCCTATGGGTTCCTTCAGGATAAAGGCCGAAAGAATGGCGGCGAAGATGACGCTGGTTTCTCGGAGCGCTGAGACGAGGCCCAAAGGCGCCACACTCATGGCCCAAATAACCAATGCATAAGCAACCATCTGGAGCGAGGCGCCGCCAAAGGCGACAAGGCCAACTGATTGCGTTGTTCGAATGGACTGCCACCCTCGGCGGTAAAGACCGATCGAAAAGAAAATCAATCCGTCTAGCAGAAACAGCCAGAACACATAGGTCATGGGGGTGGGGGCCACGCGCCCGCCGATGCCATCCATCATAGTGTAACTGGCAATGAATGCAGCCGTGCCCAGCGCGTAGAATGTCGCTTTGCGCTCGTCTGACGATCCGCCGCGTTTTTGCCAGGCAAGGCTCATGATGCCGCCTGTGACTAGCAGCAATCCCGCGATCGCATAGACTGAGAGTGTTTCGCCGATAACAAGAAAGGCACCGATTGCAACCAGAAGAGGGGCGGTGCCGCGCGCGATCGGATAGACATGCCCCAGGTCACCGTAGCTATAAGCCCGCACAAGAAACAATTTGTATCCTGTGTGGAGGACTAGGGTCACAGCAAGAATTGCCCAGGTCTCAGGCGTCGGAAGTGGTAGAAAAGGCAAAACCGGCAGGGCAATCAGGCCACAGGCACCGGTCATGAGGGCGAGTGAGTTGAGACGGTCTTCGCCTGCACGCACCATGGCGTTCCAGCTTGCATGCATGAGAGCTGTTAGGAGCACAAGGCCGATTAAGGCGAGGCTGATGTCGGTTTCCATGAGCCGGACCATAGAGGCCATATCTGCCGCCTGCCTATTCTGAGAAATGGCAAATGGTCTTGCGCGGTGTGACACTTTGGCAAAGTGTTTCAGAAATACACACGTAGAAACGTCAAATTGTTGGCAATTGATCTGGTTACGTTTGCTGCGTTTATCCTATAGGGTAGAGCACTGTAATTCGGTGATCCTCAACCAGAGTCGTTGAGGTGGGCTAAAAGGGGTCTGGCCAATGAGTGGTCATTTGCGCGGGGTCGACATGACAAGTGAAAACCAAACGAGCGAAAAGCGTTCACCTGCCAAGGCAGGAATGGTTGCCGGTTCTGGGCTGATGGAAAGGGCAACAAAGCGCATCAGCGCCGTTGTTCTCGTGGCGGGACTTGCTGCTTGTTCGACTGCTCCTGAGTGGGCACGCCCTGGACTCATCTATGGCGATGATGCTGCTGCGGCTGCCGCCGATCCCAATACAGAGAAGGACTTCCCGGAACTTGCTGATGTGCCGGGTGAGGTGCCAGCAAGCAGTTCAGCTGCTGAACTGAAAGAAGCCGCAGACGGTTTGGCGGCCGACAGGGCACGCGCGCGGTATAGCGACGAGATCCTGAGAGGGGGTACGGGTACGCCCGCTCCGGCACCAAGAAGTGCTGCCCCGGCGTCTGCGCCTGCACCACTACCGACAGCGACATTGGCGGCACCTGCGCCTGGTACAACGGCTGCCGGTGCTGCATCTGACGATGGGGTGATTCCCCTGCCACCTCGCGGTGGCCGGTCATCACTGACTTCGAGTGAACCTGCTGCGGAGCAAGCTGCTCAGCCTGCGACCCAGGCTGCCGCAACGGCGCCGGTAACAGTTGAGCCGACACCTGCTCCCGCGCCGCAGGCGGCTGCTTCGGAACCAGTTCCTGCTCCTCAGCCGGTAGCTGCAGCGACACCGGTTGCTCCTCAGCCAGCTGAACCGGCCCAGACAACCCGCCGCCCGGCGGTCCCGGCTGTGCCGGAAACGGCCCGTGTGAGCACGACGTCTCGCCCGAGCTCTGCTCCTTCAGCGACTCCAAATTACCGCGAGCGGCCGCCGATGCCTGAGAGAACAGTGGTGTCTCAGCCACAGGAAACCGCTGTCGCGCCGACACCGAGGGCAACGCCTTCTGTAGCCGCAACGGCGCCTGTTCCCCGTTCAAATAGCGCATTTGAGGCGTCATCAGCCCCTGCCTTGACCCAGGAAGCACTGGAAGCTGCAGGACCAATCGTCTCCTCGCGATATGGTGCCGCTGGTGCGCCCACAGGCTCTGCAGATCCGGAAGACCCCGTTGAGGTCAATCTGGACGCGCTGAGGGGGCTCGGTCCCGTTGGTCCAGGAGCGTCTCTGGCGCCTACCCCAAGCGCCCCAGACAATGGTGCCTTTGCGAACCAGGGCGGGCCCGGCAATATTCCACCCTTTGTGGTGAGTTTCGCGCATGGATCGACCGGATTGAACGCTGCGGACCGTGCGAAAATCGCCGACGCCGCCGCCAGTGCTGCAGCCTATAGCGGTATTGTGCGGGTTGTTGGCCATGCTTCCAGCCGGACCGGGGACTTGGGTGTCGGCCAGCATCTGCTGGCGAACTTCAATGTCTCGATGAAGCGAGCGACCGCGGTCGCGAACGAGCTTATTCGAGCGGGTGTGGATCCCTCACGTGTGGTGATCGAAGCGAAGGGGGACAATGTCCCCGTCTACTACGAATCCATGCCAGCTGGGGAAGCCGGAAACCGCCGCGCTGAAATTTTCATCGAATAGGCGCTTTCAAGTTCGAAAACGGCCATTCTTTGGCCTTTTTCAGCCGTTTATTTCACTTCTTCCCCTTGTTCCGCCTGGTGCAGAACCAAAGGTGCTGAAAGCCGTGGTCCGACCGGTTTTTTGGCGCTATAAGAGCGCCCAAAGGCGCTTTTGCCTGCATTTATGGCTGCTTAGCCGGAGTCCTTCGAGATGACTGAGGAATTTCATCGCATCAAACGTTTGCCGCCTTACGTTCTGGAGGTGGTCAACCGCCTCAAGGCAAAGGCGCGAGCGGAAGGGCGTGATATTATCGATTTCGGGATGGGCAATCCCGATATGCCGACGCCTCAGCACATCGTCGATAAGCTCATTGAGACGGTGCAGGATCCGCGCACCCATCGGTATTCGGCGTCCAGAGGCATTCCGGGCCTCAGAAAGGCGCAGGCGGGCTATTATGAGCGCCGGTTTGGCGTCAAGCTCGACCCCGAAACGCAGGTTATTGCAACGCTTGGCTCGAAAGAAGGGCTTGCGAACCTTGCTCAGGCGATCTCGGCGCCGGGCGACGTGATCCTTGTTCCAAATCCGACCTATCCGATCCATGCGTTCGGTTTCATCATCTCCGGCGGGGTTGTGCGCCACCTTCTCGGGGGTATTGAGCCAGGTGAGGAATATCTGCGGACCCTTCATCGGGCCTTGAAGCATTCAGTTCCGGCACCGTCTGCGCTGGTGCTTAATTATCCCGCAAATCCAACGGGTTATGTCGCAGACCTCGAGTTTTACAAGGAGGTCGTACAGATCGCGAAACAGCACGATCTGTTCCTGATCTCAGATCTTGCCTATGCGGAAATCTACTTCGACGATAATCCACCGCCGTCACTCCTGCAGGTGCCTGGTGCCATGGACCTGGCGGTTGAGTTCACCTCGCTCTCCAAGACCTTTGCCATGCCCGGCTGGCGTATGGGCTTTGCCGTGGGAAATGAGCGCCTGATTGGAGCGCTGGCCCGGGTGAAATCCTATCTGGACTACGGCGCGTTCACACCGATCCAGGTGGCTGCAACGGCAGCGCTTAATGGGCCGACCGACTGTATTGAGGAAATCCGGGAAACCTACAAAACCCGGCGGGACATTCTGATCGACAGTATGGGCCGTGCCGGGTGGGACATCCCGTCGCCGAAAGCCGGCATGTTTGCCTGGGCGCCCATCCCTGAGAAGTTCAAACATCTAGGCTCTCTGACCTTTTCCATGCTGCTGTTGGAGCATGCGGACATAGCCGTCGCCGCGGGTATTGGCTTTGGCGAATATGGGGACGGGCATGTGCGGATCGGGTTTGTCGAGAATGAACAGCGCATCCGGCAGGCTGCCCGGAATGTGAAGAAATTCCTGGAAAATGCGGACAAGATCCTGGCGGACTATGACCCGACCGGGGGCACAGTCGTCCAGTATCCGGGACAGAAAGCGTAAAACATGACAACACCGCTGCGAATTGGCCTGGCGGGTCTGGGCACGGTCGGCGGTGGCGTCGGCAAACAGCTGGAAGCTGAAGGGAAGCGGTTGGCGGCGATCTCTGGTCGCGAAATCGTGGTCTCTGCGATTTGCGCCCGCGACCGCTCGAAAGATCGTGGATTTGACGTCTCCAGTGCCACCTGGTTCGACGATCCGGTCGATATGGCCAAAAACGCTGAAATTGATGTGTTTGTGGAGCTTATCGGTGGCTCTGACGGCTCTGCAAAGAGCGCAGTTGAGGCGGCCCTCTCATCCGGCAAACATGTTGTGACAGCCAACAAGGCGCTTGTGGCGCATCACGGGGCGTCTCTGGCGGCGCTCGCCGAAAAGGGCGGGGCAGCACTTAACTTTGAAGCGGCAGTTGCAGGCGGCATTCCGATCATCAAGGCCATGCGCGAAGGCCTGTTGGCGAACCAGATTTCTCAGGTTTCTGGCATCCTGAATGGGACGTGCAACTATATCCTGACAGAGATGGAAGAAACTGGCGCCGACTTTGGGAACGTGCTCGCGGATGCCCAGAAGCTGGGCTATGCGGAGGCCGATCCGAGTTTTGACGTCGGGGGCACGGACGCGGCGCATAAGCTCGCCATCCTCGCCAGTCTCGCGTTCGGAACCGCGGTTGATTTTTCGTCGGTCTATGTCGAAGGCATTGAGAGCGTTACTGCTGCAGATATCAAGTTTGCTGCCGAATTCGGGTACCGGATCAAGCTGCTGGGCACGGCCGTCCGCAACGCGCAGGGCGCGGTTGAGCAGCGGGTACATCCTGCTCTGGTTTCCCACAAGGCGCCACTTGCCAGCGTTTCGGGCGTGACGAATGCCGTCTCCGTCCATGGGGGGTATGTCGGCAATGTGGTGCTGACCGGTCCGGGCGCCGGAGAGGGGCCGACAGCCTCTGCTGTTGTTGCTGATATCGTTGATATTGCCCGTGGCATTGCGTTTCCGCCATTTATCCTTCCGCAATCCCAGCTTGCAGCTGCGGAAAATGTGGATATGGGCGACTATTCTGGTGCTTACTATCTGCGGCTCGAGGCTGCTGACCGAGCCGGGAGTATGGCTGAAGTGACCAAAGCGCTCGCCGAAGCAGATGTCTCAATTGAGCGGATCGTTCAGCGCCCCGATCAGGGGCAGGATGGGGAATGGCTACCAGTCGTGCTCATCACTCACGAGACCCGCGAAGCGACCATGCAGAGGGCGCTGGGGCTCCTCTCAGAGCATGCAGATGTCGTCAGCACGCCGGTTGTGATCCGCATCCAAGGTCAGTAGAGCATTTCTGAACTATCGAGAACCGGCTTAATTCTCTCATTTTTGTCGCATTTTCGAACCACAAAAGTCTGCAACTTTTGCTGAAAATGCTCTAAAAGTCAGCGCAAGAAACACACGTGAACCAACGGGGATAAGAATGACTTCCAAAACAGCCGCTAATCAGGGTTTGAGCCGTACCTTGGCTCTGGAACTCGCGCGTGTGACCGAGCGTGCAGCAGTGGCTGCGTCCCGCCTTTCCGGTAGAGGCGATGAAAAGCAAGCTGATCAGGCCGCAGTGGACGCGATGCGTCAGGAGCTGAATGCGCTGCCGATTGATGGCACGGTTGTCATCGGCGAAGGGGAACGGGATGAAGCCCCCATGCTCTATATCGGAGAGGAAGTCGGTACAGGCGGCCCGAAGGTCGATATCGCGCTTGATCCTCTTGAAGGCACGACACTGACGGCGAAGAACATGCAGAACGCCCTCGCCGTGGTCGCCATGGCGGAAGGTGGTACGCTGCTGAACGCACCGGACGTCTATATGGACAAGATCGCAGTGGGTGGCGGCTATCCAGACGGAATTGTCGACCTTGATGCTCCAACTGGCGACAATATCAAGGCGCTCGCGCAAGCAAAGGGCGTGGATGTGAGTGAAATCACAGCCTGTGTTCTAGACCGGCCGCGCCACGCGCAATTGATTGCAGATATCCGTGCCGTGGGCGCCCGTGTTTCCCTGATCTCCGACGGTGACATTGCCGGCGTGATTGCGACAACGGATGCAACCACAGGTATTGATATCTATATGGGCGTCGGTGGGGCACCGGAAGGGGTGCTCGCGGCTGCTGCTCTGCGCTGCATTGGCGGTCAGATGCAAGGGCGTCTTGTGA
The DNA here is from genome assembly GCA_965248405.1 of Parvibaculaceae bacterium. Lineage (GTDB taxonomy): Bacteria > Pseudomonadota > Alphaproteobacteria > Parvibaculales > Parvibaculaceae > Mf105b01. Next base: position 1,597,339 of record OZ252104.1, on the reverse strand, counting down.
CCAACAATGAAGAACAGAAAGCCCGCGCCGCCAAGATGGGTGTTAAAGATTTCGACGCCAAATATTCCATGATGGAAATGGCGAGTGGCGACGTGATCTTTGCTGCGACCGGCGTGACGGATGGATCCATGCTGGATGGGATTAAGGTCACGAATGAGGGTGTATCCACCCATACGATCGTGATGCGATCCTCAACGGGAACCGTGCGGCGTATTCGTGCGTTCCACAGAGCGGACTCAAAATTCGAAAGCGATTGAGTGCGAGATTCCTGCGCTTTAGGAGGCTGATTGGAGTACGAGCCGGATAGTGGATTTTTGGGCATCGGCCGGTCTTTGACCAGCCGCCGTTGGGTCCCTCGGCTCGAAAACGATCGGCTTGCACTGCAGCTTGCACAACAGGCAGACGTGCCGGAGCTTCTTGCGCGTGTCCTGGCTGCGCGGGGCGTGACCGCCGAGGCTTGCGAACAACACCTCAACCCGACATTGCGTTCTTTTCTGCCGGACCCTTCGGTCGTGGAGGACATGGACAAGGCGGCAGAGCGCATAACCAAAGCGGTTGTGGACGGCGAGCAAGTTGCTGTCTTTGGGGATTACGATGTAGATGGTGCGACGTCATCAGCTCTCCTGAAGCTTTATTTTGAAGCGATCGGTGCACCGCTTCGGATTTACATTCCAGACCGGATCAAAGAGGGATATGGCCCGAATGCGCCTGCCTTTCTTAAGCTGAAAGACTTGGGCGTTTCCCTCATCATTACTGTCGACTGCGGGACGATGGCCCACAAGCCGCTTGGGGTGGCCAAGGAGCGGGGGCTGGATGTGGTCGTCGTCGATCACCATCAGGCAGAGCCCTTGTTGCCGCCTGCGGTTGCCGTGGTGAACCCTAACAGGTTGGATGACACAAGCGGTCTTGGTCAGCTGGCTGCGGTTGGGGTGACCTTTCTTCTTCTGATTGCTCTCAACAGAACACTTCGCGGAGCCGGCTGGTTCGATGGTGAGCGTGAAGAGCCCAACCTTCTCGACATGCTCGACATTGCAGCTCTTGGAACGGTGTGTGACGTGGTTCCTCTAACCGGTCTCAATCGCGCCATTGTCACGCAGGGTCTGAAAGTCATGGCGTCGCGAAATAACATTGGTTTGGCTGCTCTCGGTGATGTTGCGAAAATGCAGGGTGCGCCGGGGACGTATCATGCGGGTTTCTTGCTGGGCCCCCGCGTCAATGCTGGTGGGCGTGTTGGCCGTGCTGACCTAGGCGCGCGATTACTCACCACCCATGATGCTGAAGAAGCACATGAGATCGCGATTGCGCTCGACACGTACAATCGCGAACGCCAGGCGATTGAAGCAATGGTTTTGGAGCAGGCAATTGAACAGGTGGAAGCTTCCCTTGTTCATGCGCGTGCTAATCAACCGCCACCCCTCATCATTGCATCAGGTGCAGGGTGGCACCCCGGTGTCATCGGCATTGTGGCGAGCCGTCTGAAAGATAAATTTGACCGCCCCACTTTTGTCGTAGCGATTGACAGCAAAGGTGAAGGAAAGGGATCGGGGCGTTCCATTCCGGGTGTAGATCTGGGACGGGCGGTGACCGCAGCCCTTGAAGCGGGGTTGCTGGTCAATGGTGGCGGACACGCCATGGCAGCGGGCCTTACGGTACGCGAGTCCAAACTTGAGGAGCTTCATGACTTCCTGAACAGCCGGATCTCTGCAGATGTGCTGGCTGCCGGGGAAGAACGCCAATTGAAACTCGACGGCGCTCTTACAACAGATGCCGCCTCCCGCGAGATGTTTGAGATGCTGGAAAAGGCAGGGCCTTATGGCGCCGGAAACCCGGAACCCCGGTTTGCGGTTCCCAGGGTGCGGATTGTCCGTGCGGACCGGGTTGGTCAGAATCACGTGCGCTGTATTCTGGCTGGTGATGAGGGGGGACGATTAAAAGGAATCGCCTTTAGAGCTGCCGATTCTGAGCTTGGAGAGAGCCTTCTGAATAGTGGAGGTGCGGTTTTCCATGTCGCTGGACGGCTTCGGGCTGATGATTGGCAGGGGCGAAGAGGCGTTCAGCTGCAAATAGACGATGCTGCTCGGCTCTGATCTCAAAAAACCCCGGAAAATAGACAAAAATCAGCGGATTAGGCTCTTGCATTCCCGAATGTGACCCATTATTAAAGCCGCACTGCGCGCCCTTCGTCTATCGGTTAGGACGCCAGGTTTTCAACCTGGAAAGAGGGGTTCGATTCCCCTAGGGCGTACCAGTTTCTCCTTCATCATTGACCTTGCGACGCTGGTCTGGCTCTGCCTGATCTGCGACACTCCTATGAACTGAAAAATGGGAGGAATGTCATGAAAGTAGAAGGTGGATGCTATTGCGGCGCGCTGCGCTACGAGGCTGACGGCGATGCGCTCTTTAAAGCTCAATGCCATTGCCGTGAATGCCAATATATCTCCGGCGGGTCACCGAATGTGACCATGGGCATGCCGGAGGGGACGTTTAAGTACACCAAGGGCGAGCCAAAGCAGTTCAAACGAACGGACATTGACCCAGCAGTGACACGCGAGTTTTGTGGCAACTGCGGAACAAGCATTCTCTCTCGTGCCCCAGGGGCGCCTGGCCTTGTCCTTCTGAAAGTGGGCTCAATGGATAACCCCAAACAGTTTGAGGGGCCACAGGTTGCGATCTACACGTGCGATGCTCAGGACTTCCACATGATCCCGGATGGCATCCCGACTTTCGAAAAGCTTCCGGCATAAAACACGGGAGCTGTGGCAGACTAACGGGTGGCTATGATTTCGAAAGCGATAGCCACCTCGTTGCCCACCATGGGGCTGAGGGCGCCGGTCCCGACACCATAGTCGTTTCGGTCAATGGTGAGGCCACCCGTGGCTATAGCTTCATCGCCTTCAATGGTCAGGCTGAAAGGGAGCGTTGCGGGCAGGGCCGTTCCTTTTATGGTGAGGATGCCTGAAGCCGTATATCCATTATCGCTCTTGCTCACCTCTGTTGACGTGAATGTGGCAGTCGGGTGATTTGCGACATCAAACCAGTCTGCACCTGGCAAAGCACCGTCTCGCTCCGCAGAGCCGCTGCTCGCGCTGGCTGTCCTGATCTCAACCTGGATAGACGCGTTTTGGAGATCGGCCGGGTCGAAAGTGATCTCAGCACTGAAATCCGCAAACGCCCCTTGGAAAGCAGCTCCAGCCTGTGTGCCTTCAAATGTCAGTTGGCTGTTCTCCGGGATGAGCGTCCAGTCGCTGGCAAAGGCATTTGAGGTCAGCAGAAAGAAGAATGTGAGAGATCGAAAAAACATGGGACGTTCCCGGGGTGATTGTGATTGATCTATGGACTTAAGATGTCCAGGGCAGCATGCGGCGCAAGATGTCATCCTTCAAAATGAAGTGATGGCGGAGCGCCGCAGCCACGTGGAGTGGGACTGCGGCACCTGCAGCCCATGCCAGGAGCCAGTGCGTCCATTCGCCGAGCGCTAACCAAAGATCTTTGTCAGGGCTGGTTGCAATGAAATCGATATGGGGAAGCGGCACAGTGTCGAAAACCAGTGTGGGTATGTTGATCGGAGATGCGGAGACGATGATCCATCCGCTAAGAGGCATGACAACAAGGATCAAGTAGAGCCCCAGATGGGTGAGGGACGCCGCCGTCTTCTCCCACCAGGGCATTTGTTCCGGCAATGCGGGAGGCGTGTCAAAGAGGCGCCAGCCTAGTCGAAAGACGACGACGACAAAGATGCACACCCCAAAGGATTTGTGGAGCTGGTATAGCGGAAACAGATTGGGATCTGATAGTTCCAGGCCGCTCATGTAGACGCCCAGGCCCAGATTGCCTAGAAAGAAGAGAGCCACGAGCCAGTGGAAACCTGCGGCTATCAGACCAAAGCGTGTTTCGCTGTTTCTCCAAAGCACGGGCCAATCCCTTCTAATTTCTCACACCGGGCGGAGCCCAATAGGTCGGGATCCAGTTTCGCGCCAGCTCCTTTCCGTCGAGAAAATCCGACCTGGTGATTGTTCGCTTTAGGTGCGCTCGGAGACCGTCATTCTGATCGATCGCGCCAAGGGTGAGACGAAGCGGATTGACGTCATAGAGGCGAAGCCATTTGCCGATCTGGACCGGGTCATTGTCGGGGCCAATATTGGCGGCGTAGAGCGCGAGCAGGGTGCGTTGGGCCTGGAAGTGTCCTGCGTTTGCGGCGCGCATAACCCATGTGCGCCCTTGTTGAAACTGCTCGTTGTTTGCGACTGTTTGCTGATCGAACGAGGCGCCGCTTTCTGTCGGCAAACCGCCAAGGGACATGAGGCAAAGTCCGTAGGCATGCTGTGCGGATTCATATCCCCGTCCGTTCCGCGCGAGTGGACGAAGACGTTCGATTGCCGCTTCACACTCACCCTCATTTTTGAGCTCAAAGCCTTCCCAATAGGCAGCCTGTGGGTCACGGTAGTTGTACCGTTCCCGAACTTCATAATGGGGTGACCTTCGGGGGTCCTGCTGGCTTTCCGCATGCGCTCGGCTCGAGGGCAATGTGCCCGCAAACAGCATGCTCAGAATACAGAGATAAAACGCGGCCTGGGTACTGGTTTTCATGGCAAAACCGTATCCCGACCGCGGATATGTTTCAATTATCAGTGCCGACCTAAATTCAGCGGTAGTGGATCAGATACCGGCTGCCGCCAACCACATATCCTTCGCCATACCGGTTGTAGCACATGGTTCCGCCTACCTTTGCCGGGCGGCCGTGCCAGTAGCCTCTTTTGTAGACCGGGTGGCAGGCGCGGTTGTTTGTGTGGCGATAGCGATGATGGCGGTTATAGCCTCCGTCCGAATAACTGTAGTGCCTCCGTGAGTGGCCGCCATAATAGTCATGCCGATGATGCCGTCGGGGCGCATAATAGGGACGGTGATAGTGACGGTAGCGCTGATGATGCGCGCGCGGGTACCCATAGCCACTGCTCCAGCCGATGAGCCCGCCCACAATCGCGCCTGCGATGAACGCGCCGGCACGGTCTCGGTGCCGTCTATGGCCGCCATGGTGCCCGCCATGATGTCGGCCACCGCGATAGTGTCGGCCATGCCCACGGCCGTGATGTCTATGCCTGTCGCTTACCAGCTGCAGGTTGTTGGTTGGTGTCAGATTGCCAGCGCCCACGGGCCCCGCAGCCGCTGCTGGAGCGGTCATACTGGCCATAGACCCGGCAACCAGACAGGCACTCAGTGCCAGTCTCGCGAGTAACATTCCCTTCTCCCAATCTATTTGCAACTTGGGACCGGTCGCGGATGACCGGTGTCACATCCTCAAGAGAGAAGGTGGTCCTCTTGAATTGAACGCTGGATGAACAGCTTGTTCAGGTTCGGCCTACCAGTGACCTGTATTCTCCATGGATGCCCACGGTTCCTGGGCTGGCAGGGGCTGCCCGTCCTGCAAAAGTTCAATGGATATGTTGTCCGGCGAGCGGACAAAGGCCATCCGTCCGTCGCGGGGAGGGCGATTAATGGTGATTCCCGCATCCGCTAGCTTTTGGCAGATCTCGTAAATGTTATCGACGCGATAGGCCAGATGACCGAAATTCCGACCTTCATCGAGCTCTTCGGGGTCCCAATTATAGGTCAGCTCGATCTGGGCCTCCTCCTGGCCTTTCGGCGCCAGGAAAACCAGCGTGAACCGGCCTTCCTCGATATCAAAGCGACCAACATTTTTGAGGCCCAGATGGGTGCAGTAAAATTCGAGTGAGGCGTCAAGGTCGGTCACACGGACCATAGTGTGCAAATAGCGCATGCGTTGTTTGCCTATCCTTCAGGGGTTTGTTTTGCGTATCATTTCCGGAACGGATCAGAAGATCAAAGCAATTGTTGGGGGAGATGATGTCGGCTGAGTTGAAGGCACTGATTGACCGGAGCCACAGGGCGGTTGTGTTTACAGGGGCCGGGATCAGCACGGAATCCGGCATTCCGGATTTTCGCAGTCCCGGTGGGTTGTGGACCAAAATGGCGCCGATTGATTTTCGGGACTTTATGGCGTCGGAGGAAATGAGGGTTGAGGCGTGGCGGCGGAAATTCGCCATGGATGGCAGCTTTGCTGCGGCAGAACCCAACAAGGGGCATATGGCTGTTGCCAAACTGGTAGACACCGGCAAGGTCAGCCATGTCATCACGCAGAATGTCGACAATCTCCATCAGAATTCCGGTGTGCCGACGGACAAGGTGATTGAGCTTCACGGGAACAGCACCTATGCGACATGCCTCAACTGCGGCGCGCGGTATGAGCTGGATGACATCCGTGCCCATTATGAAGAGCATGGAAAGCCTCAGGATTGTCAGTTTTGTGGCGGGATCATCAAATCTGCAACGATCTCCTTTGGGCAGGCGATGCCCGAGGCGGAGATGGAGCGGGCAACGGAGGCGACACTGGATTGCGACCTCTTCATTGCCATCGGATCTTCCTTGCAAGTCTATCCGGCTGCGGGTTTTCCCATTATGGCGAAGAAAAATGGTGCGATGCTTGTGATCCTTAACCGGGAAGAGACGGAGTTGGACCCGCTCGCCGACCTTGTTGTGCATGAAGAGATTGGCCCGACCCTCGCACCCATTGTTCAGCTGAACTAGCGTCCGATACTGTTCAATTTTGTACAACGAATATGCGGCGGCGCCACATTTTACTTCTGGCTCAGCGGTTGTGAAATGAAACCAGAGTGCCTTTATTTGAAACCAACAGGGAAGAAACCAGGTTTCAGGTGAAAGGGAAGGCCATGGCTGTCGTTGAATTTCATATGGAGGGTGAGCTCGGCATCCTCACGATAAACAACCCGCCGATCAATCTGGCGGATGACGCTCTCTTTGTGGCTCTGCACGATGCGATTGATCAGCTTGAGGCGTCCGACGCGCGGGCAGCGCTGATCCGGGCGGAGGGCGATCATTTTGGCTGTGGCGTCAACGTCAACACGACCTTTGTCGGCCGAAGTGCAGAAGATGCCCTGCCAATGCTCCAACGTGGCGTTAATGATCTACAGAGGCTGGAGCGCATGCCCATTCCGATCATCTGCGCCGTGCAGGGACTCTGTCTTGCTGCCGGTCTGGAGATCGCTCTGCGGTGCGACATCATCATCGCGTCGAAGACCGCCCAATTTGCCCAGGTCGAACAGCATATCGGTGCCGCGACCTATTTGGGCGGTGCCTATCTCCTCGCGGAGCGGTGTGGGCCTGCCCGGGCGCGCCATATCTGTTTTTCCGGCGACTTCTTCAGCTCAGATGAGTTTGAACGCTGGGGGATTATCAATCAGGTTGTTGCGGACGATGATCTGCCCTCGGTCGCTTTGGACTATGCGAAGAAAGTCTCCAAAGGCCCGACCAGAGCGCACGCGATCACGAAACAGACCATCCGGAAGTTTTTGGATGAAGGCGTTGAGGCGGCAGACAGGTTGCTGCTTGAAGTCGGACCGCCGCTTTTTGACTCCCATGATTTTGTTCATGGGGTTGAGGTCATGGTCAAGCACGGATCCAAAGCGTTTCGCGGTCTGGCAGAGTTCACCGGTAAGTAGAGTGTGCGTAGGTGGGTAGACTAGCGCGCGTTTGCCCACCCACCGGCGAACGGAATGACCTGACCGGTGATGAAGCCAGACAAGGGGTTGGCCAGAAACCGGATGAGCGCGGCGGCTTCTTCCGGTTTCCCTAATCGGCCAAGAGGAATGTTTTTCAGGATTTTTGTCATGGCCTCTTCGTTGGCGCGGAGTTCTGGTGGGAAATAATCCGGGTTTTCAACATAATTTGGTGCAACGGCGTTCACCTGGATGTTTTTGGGCGCGAGTTCTCTGGCCAGTGACAGCATGAGGGAATTGGCAGCGCCCCGTGCTGAGGCGTACATGGAATAGTTGGCAAGCCCGTTTAGGGGGGCGGCAGAGGTAAGAAACAGGACCTTGCCGCCGCCGGCTGATTTCATGGACGGCACAACCGCGCGTGTCACCCGGAACGGTTTGAAGACGAGTGCCTCATAGGTCGCCTCCAAATCTTCATCCTTAGCTGTGTCCAGTGGGGCGCGGAGTGCCGGGAAAGCATCATTGTTGATGAGGACGTCAATCCCATCTGTTTCTTCCAGGACGCGCCCGGCAGCCGTGACAGGATCTGCCCCCCCAATTGTTTTGAGACCGGGCAGAGCGGCCTCTGCAGCGCTCCGTGCCTCTTTGTCGGCATAGGTTGGGTCGGTGCCATAGACAGTTGCGCCGCCCTGCAGGAGGGCTTTTGCTGATGGGTATCCGACAAAGTGCTCCAGGTCTGTGATCAGAATGATGCTGCCTGATAGTTCACTCATAGGTTCCTCCAACATGTCCTTATGTGCCGTCCTGATGTAGCATCTCCCAAGTTCGAGTGCGATGTTTTAGGGGAGACGCATGAGCGGTGTAGGGGCCACGCCTTGGTGGAAAGGCGCAGTTGTTTATCAGATATATCCAAGGAGTTATGCCGATACGACCGGCACAGGCATTGGAGACCTTGAAGGTATTCGGCGGAAGCTGGATTACGTTGCGTCGCTGGGTGTTGATGCGATCTGGCTTTCCCCGATTTTCCCCAGCCCAAACAAGGATTTTGGGTATGACGTTTCCGACTATTGTGCCATTGCGCCTGAGATGGGGACACTTGACGCGTTTGATGCCCTTGTAGAGGCCACCCATGAGCGGGGCTTGAAACTCATATTGGATCAGGTGCTGGCGCATAGTTCCGATCAGCATGCCTGGTTTCAGGAAAGTCTGCTCTCCCGCGATAATGACAAATCGAACTGGTATGTCTGGGCGGACGCGCAGGAAGATGGGACACCGCCCAATAATTGGCTGTCTGCCTTCGGCGGTCCAGCCTGGTCTTGGCATCCGGTACGGCGGCAATATTACCACCACAAATTTCTACGCCAGCAGCCAAAACTGAACTTCCATGAGCCGGAAGTCGTGAAGGCGCTCATGAACGTTTTGCGTTTCTGGTTGGACCGGGGTGTGGACGGGTTTCGTCTGGACGTTGCTCACGCCTACCTGCATGACGCAACTTTGACTGACAACCCGCCGGTGCCAATGGAGGAGCGCACGGGCCTTAACTGGTCGCATGCACCCCGGCTTCAGGAGCATACCCATGACAGCGGCCTGCCGGAAAACCAGTTCGCGATGCGGGCTGTCCGGTCGGTTATGGATGAGTATGAGGGCAGGCTCGCCTTTGGGGAGTTTGCGGAAACGCCGGAAATGATCGGGACTTATGTCGGCGAGCCCGACCGGCTTCATACCGCTTACACATTTGATTTCCTGGAAGATAAATCGCTCGCTCCAAAGGTGTTCCAGAACTATTACCAGAATGTTCTATTGAAAAATGGAGATCCATGGCCCTGTGTGACCTTCTCCAACCATGATCTGACGCGTCCTGTCACCAGGTGGGGGGGCGGTAGAGAGGGCGATGATGAGCTGGCGAAATTCGGACTTGCTCTTCTTCTGGCCCTGAAAGGGACCGTGCTCCTCTATCAGGGTGAAGAACTGGGATTGCCGGATGTGGATATTGAGCGCGATCAGCTACAGGACCCGGTGGGAGACCTCTATTTCCCCTTCGGGAAAGGGCGTGATGGGTGTCGGACGCCTATGCCGTGGATTGGCGGTACCCCCAATGCAGCGTTCACAAATGGTGAGCCCTGGTTGCCCATTCCGGAGGCACATGCGGAGCGGGCGGTGGATGTTCAGGAAGCCATGAGTGACACGGTGCTGAAATTCGCGCGCGACGCGATTGGGTTCCGCGCGACGCATAAATGTTTGCGCACAGGCGACATTGAGTTTCTCGAAAGTGACGGGTCCGTGCTTGCGTTTCAGCGAACACTCGGAGAGGAGGTGCTGACCTGTGCCTTTAATTCAAGTTCTGAGTCAGCCATCTGGCACGGTGAGGCAGCATCAGCAATTGTTCTGACAGGCGCGGAACAGCTGCCATTTGGCACGGGCGATGTGTCGATCGTCGGCAATGAGCTTATCATGGGGCCTAGAAGTGCCGCGTTCTTCAAGGTCTCTTAGTCTGAGCGATGTCGGCGAAGGGCATCTGGCGTATCGAAGTCTGTCAGGGGCGCATTGCTGTCTACAGGCACTTCGTAGACCAGATCTGAGTTCTGGGCGATGAGCGCTTTGGCGCCGACATCACCGGACAGGTTCTGCAGGTCATCAAAGAAAGAGGCATCCCATAGAACCGGGTTGCCTCTTTTGCTACCGACTACAGGCACACAGATATAGCGGTCTTCTTCCGGGTCCCGGGCGCCGATGAGCCGATTGATGAGATCCGCTGTGATAAGCGGCATATCGCCTAGGAGGATGATGGCCGCATCGACAGGCGGGTCCAGCTCGGCAGCGGCCTTAATACCTACCTTGATGGAGGTACTCAATCCGCTCGCAAAGTCCGGATTGTGCGCATAACTCATCGGCCGACCTGCGAGGGCTTTTAAAACATCGTCCTGTTCGTGGCCCGTGACCAGCACAATAATGTCTGCTTTTGAAGCGAGTGCTGCGTCTGCGACGTGGGCGATCATAGGCTTGCCGTCAAAGTCGCTGGTGAGCTTGTTTTGATCTCCCATGCGGGTGGAGCGTCCGCCACCCAGGATAATCGCAGCGACGCGCGGTGCTTCAGAGCCCGACTGTTTGATACCGCGGGGTTGCGGTCGAGATGGGATTTCTTTCAACAATCCTCCTACACCCATTGCCTGTATATCGGCTGGGACAATCGTCATGCCCGCTGCAAGGCGCTGCAACACCCAGTCGGTGCCGTTTAGTTTTGGTGAGCGCGCGCAGCCGGGAAGTCCAATAACAGGACGGTTATCCATCTCGGCCAGAAGAAGAAGGTTTCCCGGGTCTACTGGCATGCCAAAGTGCTGGATATTGCCGCCGACTTTTTCAATAGCGGCAGGGACAACATCCCGCCGATCGCCCGTCGCCGATGCGCCTAAGATCAGAACCATTTCAGTGTTTTCGGGAAGAGACTGAAGTGTTTCTTCGAGGGACGTTTCGGTGTGTTGACAGACCCTCACGGTTTCCAACGATATACCCAGGGCGACAAGCCTGTCGCGGATAACCTGTTCTGACTTGGTGAGCAGAGATGGTTTGGTCCCATCGACCTTTGTGAGGATCAGGGCTGCGCGTTTCAGTTTGAAGGGGTGGATTTTCAGAACCGGAGACGCTTCTGCTGCGATGTTGGATGCGTCATCGACTTTCTTTGTCGGGGCGGCATAAGGGATGATTTTTACCGTGGCCAGCATTTGTCCTTCGGACACGGCTTCCAGGTTTGGAAGCGTGGCGAGGGTAACGGCTTCATCAAGGCTGTTGATCTGATTAATGGCACGCTCACTCAGTTCAAGAACACCAGCCGCTGTCGCGTAGAGGTTTGTGCGCCCGGTGAAGGCTGTGTCTACACGTGTATTCGGCCCATTCAACGCTGAGGCGATTGTGGCGGCGGCTTCGTCTTCCGGTATATCGGTTGCTTCCAGTGCGGCGGCATAGACGGTCGCAACACCCGCAGATTCCAGGGTTTTGATATCCTCGCCGTTCAGGACACGGCCTTTTTTGAGGGTCATTCCACCAGCACGAACGGAATGGGCGAGTACTCTGCCTTCAGCTTCTGCCACAGGTACGGAGCCGAATTTCATGATCGGTCCTGACGTAGTGTCTGTGTGACTTCAGCCAGAATGGAGATGGCAATTTCTGCAGGGCTCTTCGCCCCAATGTTGAGGCCGACAGGACCACAGATACGACTTATCTCACCGGTGCTGAAGCCCGCTTCCTCAAGCCGTTCCCGACGTGCGCCTTGCGTTTTTTTACTGCCGAGTGCGCCGACATAGAAAGCGGGCGACTTCAATGCGACGTGCAGAGCAGGATCATCGAGCTTTGGATCATGGGTGAGGGTAACGATGGCCGTGCGGGCATCAGGAGAGAGGGTTTTGAGGGCGTCGTCCGGCCAGTCGCAGATCAGGTTTACACTCGGAAATCGTTCAGCGGAGGCGAAGGCTTCTCTCGGGTCAACGACACTAACGTCATATCCGGCGTCGCGCCCCATGCGCGCCAGAGGCTGGGCAATGTGGACGGCGCCGACAATGACGAGGCGCAGAGGTGGATTGAAAACATTGAAGAACCAGGGTGATCCGTCCGGTGCCGGTGTGACGCGGCTTTTGTCCGATCTAATCGCGTTAGCCACCTCCGCCAACATCCAGTCCGGCGCGTCTGTTTGCTGACCGGAGAGCGTCATTTGTTCGTGTGTTTCCAGGTTTGACGCCAGCACGATCGGCTCTTTCGCAGCCTGGGCGTCTAGGATTTTTTTGAGCGTATCCTGTTTCATGCACTCAAACGTCCGTTAGGGGCTCAAGGTAGATTTTGATTTTGCCGCCGCAGGCAAGGCCGACCTCCCATGCCATGGCATCGGCCACGCCATATTCCAGGACTTCGGATGTTCCGTTTTGAATGGCATCAAGTGCGCGGGTGACAACGTCACCCTCGATACATCCACCGGAGACAGAGCCGACGAAGGTGGCATCATCGCAAATGGCGAGTTGGCTGCCGACCGGCCGCGGGGCGGACCCCCAGGTTTCAATAACTGTGGCCAGGGCGACCTTCTTTCCGGCATCGGCCCAGGCAGCCGCTTGCGTTAGAACGTTGTCGTCTAGGGATGTTGAAATGTCGGTCATGCAGCGGTCGGCCATTTCTTTTCGGGGGCATTTAGGGCTGCCACAAGGTCCTCCAGAGAGGCCATATTGTGAACGGCTCTGAACTCATCCACATGGGGAAGCATGGTCCGGATGCCAAGGGCTTTGGGCTCGAAGGCATTATAGCGCAGGAGCGGGTTTAACCATATGAGCCGGCGGGAGGATCGGTGAAGGCGGGCGATTTCCAGCTCCAACCCTTGAGCCCCGTCCCGGTCGAGACCATCGGTCACAAGGAGCACCGTCGCGCCCTGGCCCAAAACCCGGCGTGCCCAATCCACATTGAACCGTCTCAGCGTTTCCCCGATGCGGGTGCCGCCGTCCCAATCCTCGACTGCATCAGAGACAGCCGCCAGGGCCTCATCGATGTCTTTATGTCTGAGCTGGTGCGACACGTGGGTAAGCCGCGTGCCGAACAGGAAGGTGTGCACACGATCCCGATCATTGGTGAGGGCGTGAAGGAAGTGCAGGAACGTCCGGGCATAAACACTCATGGACCCTGAAATGTCACAGAGCACCACAAGCGGAGGCGGGCGATGTCTGCGTTCCTGCCGCTTTAGTGGAATGATATCTCCTCCCCTGAGGGATGCTCTGAGAGAGGCGCGCATATCGACAAGGGAACCGCGGGCTGAGGGCCGGGTTCGACGGGTTAGCACCCGGTCATGGCGGAGGTGCAGTCTAGCCAATGCCTTATGCGCCTCAGCAACTTCCGCGGCTGTCATTTGCTCAAAGTCTTTGGTCCGCAGAATTTCAGCGGAAGATGTGGTCTCCCGCGCGTCAATCTCAATGTCTGTCTCGGGATCTAGAGCCGGTGGGGTTTCCTGATTGAGCAAAGCTTCTGCGAGTCTTCGGCTGGTTTGCCCTTCGGGTTCTTCCTGAGGCATCGTCAGCTCTGGCAGCATCAGGGCCATCATGCGTTCCAACATGCGCGGATCACGCCAGAACACGTGAAAAGCCTGGTCGAAAATTTGTCTCATCTCCTGGGTGTGAATGAGGGTTGTGTGGAGCGCCCAATAGAGGTCGCTCTCTGACTTGATGCCTGCGGTTTTGACCGCCTCTATGGCGTCCAGAACCTGCCGGGGCCCAACGGGTACGCCTGCGCGCCTCAGAACGCGCGCAAAATGCGCAATATTGTCTGCGATATGGCCCGGGGTTTCGGTCATTCAGCCGCGGTTTTCAGTTCATCCAGTATTTGAGCCGCATCTGAGCCGCGGACTTGTGCAATATCGTCCTGATATTTGAGGAGCGTGCCCAATGTGTCGTTGATATTGCTTTCACTCAGCGAGACGGCGTTCAGTTGGGTCAGGGCATTTGCCCAATCGAGAGTTTCAGCAATGCCAGGTTGTTTGTAGAGATCGCGGTCCCGCAGTGCCTGAACAAAGGCGACGATTTGGCGGGACAGGTCCTCCGCGGCATCGGGCGCTTTGAGACGCACGATCTGCAGCTCTCGTTCCGCATCCGGATAGTCTACCCAATGGTAGAGGCAGCGGCGTTTCAGGGCGTCGTGGATTTCGCGGGTGCGGTTGGATGTTACAATGACGATGGGCGGTTCTGCAGCTTTCACCGTTCCGATTTCAGGGATGGTGATCTGAAAGTCAGAGAGCACCTCAAGCAAATAGGCCTCGAAGGGCTCATCCGTGCGATCAAGCTCGTCGATAAGAAGGACGGGTGGGCCGTTAACGTCCGGTTCCAGCGCTTGCAGAAGCGGGCGGCGGATCAAAAACCGGTCATCAAACACATCCTTCGCGAGAACATTTCTGTCTTCCACGCCTTGTGCTTCGGCAAGGCGGATTTCGATCATCTGGGCCTGATAGTTCCACTCATAAACAGCAGCGGCAGTATCAAGTCCTTCATAGCATTGCAGGCGGATCAGCTTTCGGCCGAGCGCGCTCGCCAGGACTTTGGCAATCTCCGTTTTGCCGACACCGGCTTCCCCCTCCAGGAAGAGCGGCCGGCCCATTTTGAGCGCGAGGAAAAGTACGGTCGCGAGAGAGCGGTCGGCCACATAGGCACCGCTCGACAGAAGCGCCTCTGTCTCCTCGATTGAGGCGGGAAGGGAGTTGGTCATGGCGTAAGGTTACTGCGAATGGCTTATCAAGTCACATCGTGGCAGCAACGGCGCGGCTCGCCATAACAGTGATGAGATGGCTCCGGTAATCCGCGGCACCATGCAGGTCCGATAGAAGGTCATCCTCAGGCACCTTGATGTTGGCAATCGCCTCCGGTGACCAATTGGCACCCAAAGCGTCTTCCATCTCCTTTACACGGAAGACCCCATCTGCGCCGGCGCCCGTCACCGCGACCCGAATGTCGATCGGCGTTTTTGCCACGAAAACGCCGACCATGGCGTAACGAGACGCCGGGTTTGGGAATTTCACATAGGCCGCTTTCTCCGGATGAGGGAAGGTGACCTCCGTGATGATCTCATCTTCTTCAAGTGCTGTTTCAAACATGCCGGTAAAGTAGGGATCAGCGTCAATCAGACGTTTATTGGTATGGATTTTGGCATCGAGACCCAGCACGGCAGCGGGATAGTCCGCTGCCGGGTCATTGTTGGCGAGCGATCCGCCTATGGTTCCACGGTTGCGCACGGCCGGGTCTCCAATATGGGCCGCGAGCTCTGCAAGGGCGGGCAGGTGCTTCGCCACATCAGGCGATGATGCAACGTCTGCATGTTTTGTGGCTGCGCCAATGGTGATGGCATCGCCTTCCGCTTTGATGAAGTTGAGGTCAGCGATGTTGCCGATGTCGACCAATATCGCCGGCATGGCAAGGCGTTGCTTCAAGGTTGGGATCAGTGTCTGTCCGCCCGCCAGGAGTTTGTTTTCATCATTGGCGGCAAGAAGCTCCGCAGCTTCGGCGACTGTTTCAGCGCGGTGATAGTCAAACTGGTACATGGTTTTCCTCAATCAGCTGCGAGTGATGGTGCGGCGAGAGCGGCCCATACACGTGCGGGGGTTGCTGGCATTTCAATTTCGCGGACACCGAGGGCGTCCGTAATGGCGTTGATAACGGCAGGAGGTGACGCAATGGCGCCTGCCTCGCCGCAGCCCTTCATACCCATCGGGTTGGAAGGACAGTCTGTCTGTGTGAAGCCCAAGTTGAAGTCCGGCAGATCGTCAGCGCGGGGCATGCAATAGTCCATGAAGGAGCCGGTGATGAGTTGGCCAGTCTCATCATAGTGCGCGGCTTCAAAGAGGGCCTGGCCAATGCCTTGCGCGATGCCACCTTGCACCTGACCTTCAACAATCATCGGATTCACGATGACACCAAAATCATCAACGGCGACGAAGTTTGCGATCTGCGTCACGCCAGTATCTGGGTCTATCTCAATTTCACAAATGTGGCAGCCCGACGGGAAGGTAAAGTTCAGTGGATCATAAAAAGCGTTTTCTTTAAGGCCGGGCTCAATCTCGCCGGTCGGGAACCCGTGGGCAGTGTAGGCGCCTAGCGCAAGCTCTGCCCAGGCCAGCTCTTTATCTGTTCCCGCGACGGTGAAGACGCCGTCTTTGAGCTCAATGTCTCCGGCGTCGGCTTCCATCAGGTGAGCGGCGATCTTTTTCGCCTTGGCTTCAATCTTATCAAGCGCATTTGCAAGTGCGCTCATGCCGACAGAACCGGACCTGGAGCCATAGGTGCCCATGCCGAACTGTACGCGTCCGGTGTCGCCATGAATGATTTCAACATCTTCGATGGGCACGCCGATCCGGTCACAGACGAGCTGCGCAAACGTGGTTTCATGGCCCTGACCATGACTGTGCGTGCCGGTGAAGACTTCGATCTTGCCGGTGGGGGCCACTTGAACCTCAGCGCTTTCCCAAAGGCCGACTCCAGCACCGAGTGACCCCACGGCGGCGGAGGGCGCGAGACCACAGGCCTCAATATAGGTGGAGAAGCCAATGCCCCGTTTCTTTCCCCGGCTTGCTGCTTCAGCCTTGCGGGTCGCAAACCCGTCATAGTCAATCAGCGCGAGCGCCTTGTCGAGAGACGCGTCATAGTCGCCAATGTCATAATTCATGATGACGGGAGTTTGATGCGGAAAACTCCGGATGAAATTTTTGCGTCGCAGCTCAGCGGGATCGAAGCCAAGCTCGCGTGCCGCTGTCTCAACGATGCGCTCAATTAGATAAGTCGCTTCCGGACGTCCCGCACCGCGATAGGCATCGACTGGTGCGGTGTGCGTGAAAACACCGTCGACTTCAACATAGATGGCCGGGAACGCGTATTGGCCTGAGAGCAGTGTGCCATAGAGATAGGTCGGGACAGACGAGGCGAAGGTTGAAAGATAGGCGCCGAGGTTCGCCTTGGTTTTGACATGGAGGCCTAAGAAGGTTCCATCTTCTGCGAGTGCCAGTTCGGCATGGCTCACATGGTCGCGACCATGGGCATCTGACAGGAAAGACTCGCTGCGTTCCGCCGTCCATTTGATGGGGCGTTTGATTTTGGCAGAGGCCCAGGCACACGCCGTTTCTTCTGCGTAGATGAAGATTTTGGAGCCAAAACCACCTCCAACGTCGGGCGCAATCACCCGCAACTTGTGTTCCGGTGCGACGCCCACGAATGCGGACAATACCAAGCGGGCAACGTGGGGGTTCTGGCTCGTGGTCCAGAGCGTGTATTCATCCGTGCCGCTGTCATAGTCAGCGATCGCCGCGCGAGGCTCCATGGCATTGGGGATCAGACGGTTGTTGGTGACATCCAGCTTCACGATGTGTGCCGCCTTTTTGAACGCAGCTTCCGTCTCCGGCTTGTTTCCCAATTCCCAGTCAAAGCTTGTGTTATTGGGTGCCTCGTCATGAACCTGAGGTGCGGACGCGTCCTGGGCTGTGGCCACATCGGCGGCGGCGTCCAGGATCTCATAGTCAACGCTGATGAGCTCAGCTGCGGATTTCGCTTGCGCATAGGTTTCGGCAATCACCATGGCAACATGATCACCGACATAGCGCACCATATCTTCCGCCAGGATGGGGTGTGCCCCAGCCTTCATTTCTGACCCGTCTTTGGAATGAACAGTCCAACCACAAATCAAACCGCCAAGCCCGTCTGCGGCGACATCAGAGCCTGTAAAGATGCTGACGACGCCTGGTGCCGAAACGGCCTCCGTCAGATCAATCCCATTAATCCTGGCATGGGCATGGGGGCTCCGAAGGAAGTAGGCATAGGTTTGGTTCGGTCGGTTCAGGTCATCGGTATACCGCCCGGCGCCTGTGATGAACCGTTTGTCTTCTTTTCGGCGGACGGCCTGTCCTATTCCTGTTGTGCTCATGAATTCCTCCTCCCGGAATTCCCGTGCTTACTTAGGCGGGCGTTTTTTCTGCGGCGTCTAAAATCGATTTCACGATGTTCTGGTAGCCAGTGCAGCGACAGATATTGCCTTCAAGTTCGGCGCGCACCGTTTTTTCATCCAGGTCTGGAATGCGGTCGATCATATCGACGGCGGTCATGATCATGCCTGGCGTGCAGAAGCCACACTGGAGACCGTGATTGTCCTTGAAGGCTTTCTGCACAGGGTGCAGCTCGTCACCTTGTGCCAAACCCTCAATGGTTGTGATCGAACTTCCCTCAGCCTGTAGGGCAAGGGTTGTACAGGCTTTGACCGCTTTACCATCCATATGAATGACACAGGCGCCACACTGGCTTGTATCGCAGCCTACATGAGTGCCCGTCAGGCCAAGGTTTTCACGGATAAACTGCACCAACAGCGTTCGGCCTTCGACCTCGCCAGATACAGGTTTGCCATTGACCGTCATGGAGACGAGAGCCATGGGTGATCCTCCCGAGTTAGACAACGGCCTTAGACAGCCGTCAGGACGTTCGCAGGCGCCCTTTGGGTTTGTTTGAATTAAGTGTCTGCGCTTGATTGGTCGCCGTCAAGCCGCGCGACCACCCGTTAAATAGTAACGATGTAGATCGCGATCAATGCACCGGCGATCACAAGTGTGCCCCACATCCAGGGCGCAAGGCTGAGGCCGGCTTCTTCGTCGGGGACCAGTGGCACGTGGGTCGGGGCAATCGCATCGACTTCTTCTTCGGTTGTGCCGCCCGCAATCGCGGCAAAAGACGTGAAGAATTCATCGGCCATCTTTTTGGCGGTTGAATCGATAAAGCGCTGCCCAACCTGGGCGAGCTTACCGCCGACCGTTGCCTGCACTTCATAGCTCAGAAGCGTGCCGTCTCCGTCAGGCGTGAGTTTCACCACGGCTGAGCCTTTCGCAAAGCCTGCTGCGCCGCCAGAGCCTTCGCCGCTGATCTTGTAGCCATTGGGGGCATCAATGTCTGAGAGGCTCACTTTGCCTTTAAATTTGGCACTGACAGGGCCGACCTTCGCTTTGGCGACGGCTGCAAATTCCGTGTCGCTGGTTTTCTCGACGCTTTCAGCGCCCGGGATGGATTGTTGCAGCACTTCGGGGTCGTTGAGTGCCGCCCAAACCTGGTCTCGCGGAGCAGGAATCCGGAATTCGCCAGTC
Organism: Parvibaculaceae bacterium; assembly: GCA_965248405.1. GTDB lineage: Bacteria > Pseudomonadota > Alphaproteobacteria > Parvibaculales > Parvibaculaceae > Mf105b01. The sequence goes on along the minus strand of OZ252104.1, from coordinate 1,578,190 downwards.
ATTTCCATGTCAGATGCCCCTCGTCGGTTTCAGCGTCAAATTTAATGCGTCACATATAGTTTAGCAGAAGCGTGGCGCCAAGGAGCACCGCGATCCAAAGAACCATGGATCCTGTCGGCCAGGCACGGGCGAGCAAGCCTTCTGTGCCATGGGCGCGCTCTAGCTTTGCAACCCCGAAGTTCACACAGCGCAGGCCTGTATCGATTATTGCCCCCCAAACAGCGCGAATAAGCGATCTGATACCTCTGATCAGAGCAGGACCGAGCTTTCTGTAGGTCCAATCGAAATCAAGATTTACTGACCTCAACTGCTGCGGATAGATGCCGGTGCGCATAAGGAAGGTGAAGGCGAGCGCTGAGAAAAAGAGAAGTTGGAGCTGCGTTACCACATGGGTGGTTGTGTAGGGGGCATAGTCGATCTCATAGGGCAAGAGTGCATAGAGCGGTTCCGGATAGACACCGACCGTGATGCACAGACAGGCTGTCAGACCCATGGCGATCAGCATGTTCCATGGAGCTTCCTTTGGCCGAAGGCCGCTGTCATGGGCAAAAAAGGTGTAATAGGGGATCTTGATAGCGGAATAGTGAAGGACCCCTGCTGATGCGAAGATCAGAATACCCCAAACGATGTAGTGCCCTTCTTTAACTGTGGCGGACAGGAGCAGTGATTTGGTGACAAAGCCCGAGAAGAGCGGGAAGGCCGAAATCGACGCCGCGCCGATGACGCAGAAAATCATCGTGAGCGGCATGGTTTTATAGAGTCCGCCCAGTTCGGAAGCTTTGGCTGTGCCGGTCCGGAAAAGGACTGCCCCGATGCTCATGAACAGAAGAGCTTTATAGAGAATATGGGCCAGAGCGTGGGCTGCGGTGCCATTCAAGGCCAGTTCCGTCCCAACACCGACGCCGACGACCATGAAGCCCAACTGGATGTTGAGACTGTAGGCCAGGACCCGGCGGAGATCATTTTCGATCACCGCATAGAAGATCGGGAACAGGGTCATGGTCGCGCCGATATAGATCAGGATTTCCGTTCCGGCGAAACCGCGTGCCAGGGCATAAACGGCCAGTTTGGTCGTGAATACGGAGAGCACAACCGTGCCGGTAACAGTTGCCGCTGGATAGGCATCCTGAACCCAGTTATGGAGCAGAGGGAAAGCGCATTTAATTCCGAAGGCCAGGAAGATGAACCAGGTCGCCGGGCTCCCGAGAGTCATCGCCTCGAACGCAATCGATCCTGTGTCGTGATAATGCAAAACGACGCCCGCGAGAAGGATCACGCCGGAGCCCACCTGTATGATCAGATACCGAAGTCCGGTCCAGTAAGCGCCTTCGGTGCGTCTTGCCCAGATCAGGAAAACGGATGCAATGGCTGTGCCTTCCCAGAAGATAAAAAGGGAGACCAGATCGCCAGCGAACACTGCGCCAATGGCTGCGCCCGCGTAAAGCAGAGCCATGGTCTGCTGGATCGTATCGCGCACATGCCAGGCATAGATAAGGGCCAGGAAGGCTGCGAGGGAGAACACGAGGCCAAAGATGATGGAGAGCTTGTCGACGCGCAACAGCGTGAGCTCCTGGCCCATCAGCGTGAATTGACCATGCAGGCCTTCCGGCATCATCCAGATCAGATAGGCACTGATGATTGGGACAATGGTGGCCGCAAGGGCGCGCGGATGACCATTCGGGATGAACGGCAGAATAAGGGCGCCTGCAACGAAGAGAAGGAAAGGCGGAAAAAGATCAGTCATTGATCGTCTCCCGGCTCAACTGGTCTTCCGGGAAAGGTTCAGACTCCACATCTTTTGGCGCGTAATAATCTTCATCGCGTTTTAGAAGGAAGCGTATCGCGCGCGCGCAAATAACCATGGCCGCACTCATGAAGAAGCCAAAGGCCGTGTAGAACCCTGGAATGTCCTCAATGTCGAGATAGCTGTGCTTATGATACATGAAGTCGGCGGCAAGCAGCCCTGCACAGAGTATGAAGAGTGCATAGATGAGGCGGTCCACATTCTTCATGTTATCGAACCAAAGAAGCTTGCTTCCGAGCCATGGAAGCTTTGACGGATCAGTCTCGGGTGTCTTCATGTCTTTACTCATGGCTGAGGCGCTCCACTTGGAAACGCGACTGGCTCAATCAGTGTGTAGATGTCGCTTGCGTAGAAGAAAAGCAGCAGGCAACCAAGCGCCGTCAGGCAGGGTGGAACAACACACCAGAGGGGGGCTTCCTGAATGCCTTTGGTTGGCGCGGCCGCTGCGCCAAGCGAATGAGCGACGGGTGCAGCGCTGCCCATGAAAAAGCCGCGTGCCACGACCGGCAGCAAATAGGCGATATTGAGAAGAGAACTCACCATGAAGACCGCCATCATGATGATCTGGCCCGCATCGGCGGCGCCCAACATCAAGTACCATTTGGACCAGGCGCCCCCTAACGGCGGTAGCCCGATGATGGAGAGAGCGCCTACAAAAAAGGCCGCATAGGTGAATGGCATCGTCCGGCCGAGCCCATCCATATCACTGATTTCGGTCTTGTGGGTCGCGACATAGATCGCGCCAGCGCACATAAAGAGCGTAATCTTGCCCATAGCATGCATGGCGATGTGCATAGCGCCACCCATCACGCCTAAGGATGTCGCGAGTGCCATACCAAGCGTTATGTATGAGAGCTGGCTGACGGTGGAATAGGCGAGCCGGGCCTTCAGATTGTCCTTTGTCATAGCGACAATCGAGGCAGCCAGAATAGAGAAGGCGGCGAGCCACATCAGCCAGTCGGCGGCTCCTGTTGTGGCCAGCAGATCAATGCCAAAAATATAGACACCCACTTTGAGCATGGTGAAGACACCTGCCTTCACAACGGCGACGGCATGCAAGAGGGCGCTCACGGGTGTCGGCGCAACCATCGCAGCGGGTAGCCATCTGTGGAACGGCATGAGGGCGGCCTTGCCGATGCCAAAAGCGTAGAGTGCCAGCAGGAAGGGTAAAAGTGTCGGGTCGATTTTATCGGCGAGGATCCCGCCTTGTTCGAAGTCCAGCGTACCGGCCACCACCCAGGTCCAGACGATAGCGACGAGCTGAAACCCGATGGACGTGCTGATGAGGATTGCGAGGTAACTCCGGGCGCCCTTACGGGCCACGTCTGTCTCCTTATGGGCCACCAACGGATAGGTGGAGAGGGTCAGCACTTCGTAGAAGATGAAGAGCGTGAACATATTGGCGGCGAAGGCGATCCCCATTGCCGCGGAAATCGCAATCGCGAAGCAGATATAGAAGCGTGTCTGGTTCGTCTCATTATTGCCGCGCATATATCCGATCGAATAAAGCGCGGTGACAATCCAGAGACCCGAAGCGACAACCCCAAACAGCATGCCCAGAGGTTCGATCTCAAAGGCCAGAGTGAGGCCAGGCAAAACGTCAAACCAGTGAGCCGTTGGCTGGGTGCCATCCAGCACTGTTTGCAAGAGCCCGAGTACGATAACGAAGAGGCTCCCTGCCGTGAGAAGGCTCACCGCTTCGCGCAGGTTTGGCTGTTTGTCCAGCAGTGCAAGCAGAATAGTTGCGGCTGCTGGCATCAGGATGGTCAGTGTGATTGCGAGTTCGGCGCTCATTGGGCAGCTCCTTCGCTCACGAGGCCTGTACCGTCGTAAAGGGCGTTGGCAGCTTGAGTAGCTGCGTCGCTGGTCAGGTCACTATTGATGCCGAAGAAGATGCTTGCCGCAACCAAAGCGTAAGCCGGAATGAGCATTGAGAGGGGCGCTTCTTTTGGCGCGCGTCCTTCGGGGACAGGCTCCAAATAAGCGACCTCGATGACCCGCCAGACATAGATAACGGCAATGAGGGATGAAGCCACGATCAAACCGGCGATGAGAAGAGAGCCTGCCTCCAGAGATGCCTGGATCAGATACCATTTGGAGATGAAACCAACGGTAAGTGGCACACCGATAAGGCTAAGGCCGCTTGCCGCAAATGCTGCCGTCGTCCAGGGCATGGTTTTGCCGATACCTCTCAAATCACCAAGATGGCTCGACCCCACTTGATAGACGAAGCATCCAACGGCGAGGAAGAGAGCTCCCTTCGTAACGGCGTGATTGAACAGGTGAATGATCCCAGCGGTTACACCGGCTTCCGTAAGAAGCGCAACGCCGAGCAACATATATCCAACTTGCGCAATGCTGGAGTAGGCGAGCAGGCGCTTTACGTCTGTCTGAAAGACTGCGGCTATTGAGGCTGCGAACATGGCCACAATCGCGAGCGGCATGACGACATATTCAAAAGTCAGGCCCTGAAAAGGATGGTCGAACTGGAAGACCGTGAACATGAAGCGCAGCAGGACATAAAGAGCGACCTTTGTCGCTGTTGCCGCGAGAAAGGCTGTCACTGCGGGTGGCGCATAACTGTATGCATTTGGCAGCCAGAGGTGCAGCGGGAACATAGCGAACTTCAGACCCATGCCAACCAGAATGAAGACAAAGGCGACGCGGGTGACCCTTGTGTCGCCGACTTCTTCCAGACGGACGGCGAGATCCGCGATGTTCAGCGTGCCTGTCACCATGTAGAGGAAACCGATACCAATCACGAAGAACGTTGCGCCGATTGTCCCCATGATGAGGTAGTTATACGCAGCGGTTAGGGCTCGGCGATCCCGTTTGGCACCGAAGGCCACAAGCGCATAGGTCGACAGTGATGAAATCTCGAGGAAGACGAAGACGTTGAACGCATCGCCGGTGGCTGAAACGCCCAATAAGCCGGTCAGGCACAGCAGATAACAGGTGTAGAGGTATGTATGTGTTGAGGCGTCAAAGTCCCGCTCAATACTTTCCCGCGCATAGGGAAGAACCAGAGCGCCAATCAGCGAGACGATGAAAAGCACAAAGGCATTGGCTGCATCGATCCTATACTCAATGCCCCAGGGCGGTGCCCACCCACCCATCTGGTATGAGATAACTGACCCGTCGAGCACGGAGACAAGGAGCAGGGCGGATACCCCAAACGCAAGAGCGGAGGCTGCAAAGGCGATGACCCAGGCAAGGTGCCGGTTCATCACGAGCGCGCAAAGAGGAGCGGCGATAAGTGGAATGACGACCTGCAGAGCAGGTAGATGGGGCGTGAGACTGCTCAACATGTCTTAGCGCTCTCCGCCGGCCTTTGTGGCGTTTTTCGCCATCTGTTGTTCAATGTCGAAGATCTCATCTTCCTCAATCGTGTCAAAGTTCTCTCGGATGCGGATGATCAGCGCAAGACCCAGTGCCGTTGTCGCAACACCCACCACAATGGCGGTGAGGATGAGAACGTGGGGGAGTGGGTTGGAGTACACCTCGTCCGGGTTACCGGTCAGGATAGGAGCCGTGCCGCCGAAGATCTTCGACATGGAGATGTAGAGCATGAAAACAGAGGTCTGAAACAGGTTCAGCCCAACGATTTTCTTTACAAGATTGCCGCGGCTCACGACGACGTAGAGACCAATCATCATGAGGACAATGGTCATCCAATAATTGTAATGGCCGACGAAAAAGTCGGCAGTTACTTCCTCCCACATCACCAGTCAGTATCCTTGATTTCAGGTGCTCGGGACGCGAACGCCAAGAAGACGACGATCATCACGCTGGCAACAGTAATGCCAACACCGGCCTCGACAAGCAGGATGCCCAGATGCTGGCCCGCCACAGCATTCTCAGCATCTGCGAGTGCTGAATAGTCGAGATAGTTTTTGCTTCTCAAGAAGCTATAGGCCCCTGTGCCTGAGTATAAAAGGACACCAATCGCCGTAAACGCCCGCACGACAGCAGGTGGACAGACAAGCCGCAAGCGATCAAGGCCATATACAAGGCCATAGAGGATGAAGGCGACGGCAAAAATCACACCTGCCTGAAAGCCACCGCCTGGCCCGAAGTCGCCGTGAAACTGCACATAAAGGGCATACAGCAAGATGGGCGGTATAAGCATTTTCGATATGACGCGAAGAATGTAATGGTGATCCATTAGATGTCGGCCTCCCCGTCTTCATCGTGGCGTCTACGCCTGGTTGAGCTGTGGAGAAGAACAATGACGGCAATGCCGGCGGTGAAGATCACAACGACCTCGCCGAGCGTGTCATAGCCTCTATAGGAGGCAAGGACGGCAGTCACGATGTTGGGAACATCAATCTCTTGCGGCGTCCGCTCGATATATTCCGGTGCCACATGTTGTTGGATCGGTGTGTCTGCGGCACCAAAGGGTGGAAGGTCCATCGTCCCGTAGATAAGTGCCGCACCCGTAACGAAAACCACCAGCAAAGGAAGCAGTCTTGAATGCTGGGCCGGTTTTTCGTCGTGGCGGGTTAGGGCCAGTGTCCCGAGCATCAAGACTGTCGAGATGCCCGCGCCAACGGCTGCTTCTGTAAAGGCGACATCGACCGCGTCCATTGCGACAAAAAGCCCGGCGGAGAGCAGGCTAAAAACACCCGACAACATGACCACAGCGAACAGGTTTCGCAGCTTCATAATGGCGAATGATGTGATGATCAAAAATCCAAAAAGGATGATGTCGATATAAGCTTCTATGACCCCGGCTCCTTTTGGTCATCGTCGTCCTTTAACTCGCCGAGTGGGCGAATACCTGCGACGAATGCGGCATTTGCAACCGCATGGGTACCGGTCGGACTGGTGAAAAACACAAAGAGGCCAATCAGGATAAGTTTGATCGTGACCTGTGAGAGTCCAGCCTGAAACATCATGCCGAGAAGAATGAGTTCAGCACCCGCTGTGTCGATTACGCCAGCGCCGTGAAGCCTGGACCAAAAATCAGGCAAGCGGATCATGCCAATGGCGCCCACGATGAGGAAAAATCCACCAAGCGCAAAAGATATCCAGCTGGCGATATCGAGAGCGAGATCGATCATTTGACACGCTCTCCATTTCCATTTGCTTGGCTCTGGTCGGAGGTGCGCCCCAGAGCCCGGTATCTGAAGAATTTGAGGATCGCGATCGTGCCTACGAAATTGATAAGGGCATAGAGCAGGGCGATATCCAGAAATTCTGGGCGTTCGGTCAGGAAGCCGATCAACCCGATAATGAGGACTGTGACAGTCCCAAATGCGTTTACAGCTAATACGCGATCATAAACAGTCGGGCCCAGGAAAGCTCTGATGAGGATGAGTGCCATTGTCACAGAGACGGCCATTGTTGCTGCTGTGAACATCAGGAACGACTCTCCACGGCAGAAACGCGTGCACCCATGTCGGCCAGGGCCTCCATATCAGCCGCGTCGCTGGTCAGTGCGTGGACCAGCATCGATTGGTCTTCTGTTTCGACGGTGATGGTCCCCGGCGTTAGCGTGATGGAGTTCGCAAACGTAACGCGACCGACGTCGGTCGTCTGTGTGGCAGGGACTGTAATCATGCGTTGTTGAAGGCGCATACGCGGGGAGAGAATGACCTTGGTGACCGCCCAGTTAGCTTTGCCGATTTCTGCGGATAGCCACAAAAGGTATTTAAATACACCAAACTTAAGCTGCAGCGGCACCGACTCATGGTCAACCACCTCCATGCGTGCTGCGATGTAGACACACGCAACGCATGACACTGCACCCAAGCCGAGCAACAGCGTGTTGTCCAAAAATCCAGATAGAAGTAGCCAGAGTCCAAAAAGACCTAGGCCCATAGTGACAGCGTGAATCATACCCCTGCTTTCGGACTATAAGCGCAAGTTTGTTTTTGTCGTTCTTGCGCAGATCCTTGAAACGAACGGCAGAAGTGTCACTCTTCTTTTGTGCTTACTCTGCGCAGTTCATCTCTTTTCTTAATGGCTCAACGTTAAGCCTGCAAGGCATGTGGGCCTTGCCGAGATCTATTTGTAAAAGCTGCGTTAGCGGGTTTCACCGCGAGACAAAAAACTGTATGATTGACTATTGCCTCTTTGGGGGGGGCACACTGAAGATCAGAGAGGGCCGGTCTGTCCGTGAGCAAGAGGAGCTCAAATTTCGGTACGATATCCGGTCTGATTTCGGGGTGGGGATGGAAGAACAATTCGAATCCACCGGGGAATCACCCGAAACGACTGTAGAAATACATGGCGTTGTTAAGTGGTTTGATTCGGTAAAGGGGTACGGTTTCCTAGTACCAGACGATGGTGCCGCAGACGTGTTGGTACACTCTTCTTGTTTGCGGCAGTTCGGTCGCGATTCTCTCGAGGAAGGCGCGACCATTACCTGTGAGGCTGTGAAGCGGCCCAAAGGTATGCAAGCCTCAAAAATCATCGATATTGATGACAGTACGGCGGTACAGGCGGCGCCTATCCGTCCGGCAGACAAGAATCCCGAAACTGCTGTGGTGCCAGTCGGCGACTTTGAAGTTGCCGTTGTGAAATGGTTCAACAGGGCGCGAGGCTATGGGTTCGTGACTCGTGGCGACGGTACGCCGGACATATTTGTCCATATGGAAACGCTCCGCCGGTTTGGCATCCGAGAGCTTGTGCCCGGCCAGGAGGTCAGTGTGCGGTTTGGCGAAGGACCAAAAGGATTGATGGTCGCTGAGATTTAAGCTGACAATGATGGTTCCGGCGCAACGTCTGACGATACTCACTAAACGCTGTTTTTGATCTTTAAGTCGGGTGCAATCTCCCTGCGCCTGTTCTATGCAGTGGCATGTCTGATACTTCAAAAACACAAGAAACCGGTGATGAAGAGTTTCCGTGGGATCCTCCTGAAGGTTTTCAGGAGTCCACGACAAGAGGTCCTTACACCTCCCATAACGGACCCTTTTTTCACAAAACCACCGATGAGGGCTTCTGGCACGGTGTGCGGGTGCAAAAGCGCCATTGCAACTCCAAAGGCATCACACATGGCGGCATGCTGATGGCGTTCGCTGATGGGTTGCTTGGGACCGCTGTTTATCTAGAAACCAGAACGGTGGCGCTGACCGCGCGAATGAATTCCGACTTTCTGTCCTCGGCGCGGCCGGGCGAATGGCTGGAAGGGACCGCGAGGGTGACGCGGGCCACGGCTTCTGTCGCCTTTTGCGAGGCTGAGCTCTATGTGGGCAAACGCTCGGTTCTGCGCGCCACGGGGGTTTTCAAGCTCATGCAGCGGCATAAAGAGGAAGAAGCCACACCATCCTAGGGTTGCCTCTAAAGTTTGGCTGATTTTCTTGATTTTTGGCATTGCACCAAAGGCAAAGGGGCGCTAACAAGAGCGCCGTCGGGGCATGGCGCAGTCTGGTAGCGCACCTGGTTTGGGACCAGGGGGTCGCAAGTTCGAATCTTGCTGCCCCGACCATTTCTTCCTCATTTCAGTCGACGGTGTCCAACATCTTTGGTTCACGCCGATATGAATTGACAGTTATCATGTCATTAGTTTCTATGGTCGCAACCAACAAGAGGAGACGTCCATGGAAACGCTGCGTACCCCCGAAGAACGCTTCAACAATCTGCCGTTTTACCCGTTTGAACCTCATTATTGCGATGTCGACGATGGGGAGGGTCATGTGGTGCGCATGCACTATGTGGATGAAGGACCCGCGGACGGCCCCCTGATCCTGGCCATGCATGGGCAGCCAGTCTGGTCTTATCTCTATCGGAAGATGATCCCGCTGTTTACCGCCAAGGGCTACCGGGTGATATGCCCTGATCTCATTGGGTTTGGGCGCTCAGACAAGCCGGCGAGTAAAGATGATTACACCTACGCACGCCATGTGGGATGGATGACCTCTCTCGTTACCCAGCTCAATCTCCAGCATGTAACTTTTTTTGGTCAGGACTGGGGCGGTTTGATTGGTCTGCGCGTTGTTGCAGAGAACGAAGACAGGTTTGCCCGTGTCTGCATCGGCAATACCGGCCTGCCGGACGCCAAGGATGTGCCCTTGGAGCTCGCGCCAAAGATGCACGCCTACTACGAGAGCATTGAGGTGCCAACTGCGGAAAACCTCGCCACCCATTTTGTTGAAAACACAAACGGCATGGGCTTTCTGCATTGGGTGAAGTTTGCGGCAGAAGCCCCTGATTTTGTTGTGTCAAACATGGTGAAGAACAGTTCGCCTGTGGGGATTTCTGATGAGGAAGCCGCTGCATTTGATGCGCCGTTCCCCAGCGAGGAATATATGGCAGGGGCCCGCAAATTCCCGTCGCTCGTGCCCATCATTCCTGACAATCCTGCAATCCCGGCTAACAGAGCTGCGTGGGAAGTCTTCCACAAATGGGAAAAACCGTTCCTCACCGCTTTCAGCGACATGGATCCAGTTACAGCGGGCGGTGAAAAGCGTTTTCAGGAGGAAGTCCCCGGGGCGAAAGGCCAGCCACATACGACCATCACGACGGCTGGGCACTTTCTCCAGCACGACCAGCCCGACGAGCTTGCCTCTGTGATTATGGATTTCATCGAGGCCAATCCGATAGGCTAGGCTCCAGATATTTGGGGGAACGCTGATGCGGATTTTGGTGAGAGGCCTGTCTGCTCTCGTGGCAATTGTAGTGCTGGGTGGTCTCTATCTCTGGTACGCCAATGTTCCGCCCAGGCCCGCCGTCGGTACGACCGCTACGCTTGTCAGTGGGGATGAGACCAGAGGCTATTATGTCTCTGGGAGCGGGCCGACGGTGGTTTTGTTGGCGAGCCTTGGGCGTGGCGCCAGTGATTTCAATGAGTTAGTGCTGCCTCTTAATGAGCAGGGTTATCGCACGATTGCTATCGATCCGCCTGGGATTGGCCAAAGTACCCTGATGAACGCGGATGGCATGACCCACCATGATCTGGCCGAAGGCGTGCACCAGATCGTGCTGACGGAGGTCCCGGCGGACCAGCGGATCGTCGTCCTTGGCCATGCGTTTGGCAATCGTGTGGCGCGAACCTTCGCGGCGGACTATCCGGAGAGAGTCGCGGCAACTGTCCTCGCGGCCGCCGGCGGCAAGGTACCGATTTCACCCAAAGCCCGGGACGCGCTCACGAAGAGTTTGTGGACGTTTATGCCGGACTGGTGGCGGCGCCCCAAGGTCCGTTACGGATTTTTCGCTGAGGGGAATTCAGTTCCGGACCATTGGATGGGCGGCTGGTCGATCAGAACAGCCTTGCTGCAGATCGAGACGGTGACCAATACGCCGGTCGACGATTATTGGGCCGGGGGGACGGCGCCTCTCCTCGTCGTTCAAGCCATGGACGACACGATTGCGCCGCCGGAGCATACGGCGGTTCTGCTCGAGCAAGAGTTTGGAGATCGGGTGACGGTAGCGGAGATTGAGAACGCTGGGCATGCGCTTTTTCCGGAACAACCGGACGCGATATCAGCGGCGGTGCTGCGTTTTCTTGCTCAGCACCACCCTGTTCCCCCTCTGGAAGCTGGCGCTAGGCCGCCACGGCCTGCTCAAAATTGATGGGGATTTCGTTCAGCCAGAAGGCCCGTTTCACAAAATGCTGAAGCCGGTCGGTGGGGTAGTGCATCTGACCGTCAGACAGGTGGTGAGGGGCGAATTCAAGAACGAACTCGACATCAAGCCAGTTGAAACCAAGCTTGTTGAGTTTGCGGGCAGCCTCCGCCGCGGTGATCGTCTTTGATGGGGTGTTTGTCATGATTGGCCTCTCCATAACGCACATTTGGGTGTTGCTTCTGCAGCTCTGCTCATCGAGCGGGTGACGGCGCTTAGGTAAGGGGCAGCAGTGACCGTTATTTGTCTCGTCTGCGATGATTTGGTGACGAAAAGGGGGCCGAAAGCTCCGGGTCAAGCTCTTGTTTTTGGTCGCAAATCAGGCGATACAGTGGTCTCAAACGGATTTAGGTACTGAGGGATCTCCATGCTTGCACGCATCTATAAGCCTGCGAAGACGGCCATGCAGTCTGGCACCGCCAGAACGCGCAATTGGGTCTTGGAGTTTGAAGCGGAGCAGGCACGCTCCATTGACCCGCTCATGGGGTATACGGGCTCGTCCGACATGAACTCTCAGGTAAAGATGAGCTTTGAGAGCAAAGATCAAGCGATCGCTTATGCGGAAAAGCACGGGCTCGCTTACCAGGTCGTGGAACCCAAAAAGGGTAAGAGATCAATCAAGGCCTACTCAGACAATTTCAAGTTTGGCCGCATCGGCCAATGGACGCACTAAACACTCAGAGTGTTTGCTGCCAAGGTTAGGTCCCGTAGCTCAACTGGATAGAGCAGCTGCCTTCTAAGCAGCAGGTTCGAGGTTCGAGTCCTCGCGGGATCGCCATTTGCTCCGTTGTTTCCAGGTCGGAAAGTTGAGGTCAAAGCTGACATGACCCAGATGAAACTCGCGAAGCCGCAGTTCGACATTGGATTGGCGACCAATAACCTCCAGGACATGCTTGCGTTCTGGCAGAACGAAGTCGGTGTGCCGTTTGATCATGTGCTTAAAGTCAAACGCGGTCAGGACCAGCACCGGCACGATCTGATGGGCTCCGTGCTCAAAATCAATCACCTTGAAGACGCGATCCCCGATGTGCCGCCTGCGGGCTACGGGGAGTTGCTGGTTGCGAGTGAGAAGCCCTCGAGGCACCTCATCGACCCGGACGGCAATGCGGTAACTCTGGTTGCGCCGGGGGACAGTGGAATTTCTCAAATTGCGGTGCGTTTGGGGGTGAGGGACCTGGAGGCTCATAAGCGGTTCTACTCGGAAGCGTTTGGGTTTCCTGAGCGGCCTCACGACAAAGGGCTGGCCTTTCAGGCAGGCGAGGGGCTGATCCTCCTCAAACAGGACCCGCAAGCTCCCAGCGATGCAGAGTTTCGCGGCAAAGGGTGGCGCTACATCACTTTCCAGGTGTTCAAAGTGGATGAAGAACACAAACGTGTTCTTGGTGCTGGCGGCGGCGAAGGTTTGGCCCCAGTGACACTGGGCAAGACAGCACGGATTTCCATGGTTCGGGACCCGGATGGAAACTGGATTGAGCTGTCGCAGCGCGCCTCCCTTGTGGGGAGCCTCGACTAGGATTGCTGGTTTGGCAGCGCTGACGCGCGTTAATGCCAGCTGGGATCATGAGTTGCCTGGTAGGCGGGTCTCGCTTTGAGGCGTTTCACATAAGCTTGCAGCTTGTCACTCGGTTGGTTGATTGCGCCCGTCTGTACGAAGAAGTCCAGCGTGCCGCCGAAAACGACATCGGCAGCCGTAAATCGCTCACCGAGTGCGAAATCGGTTTCGGGGGTCATTTCCTCAATGGTGGCCAGGCATCTGTCCAGATCGCCAAACCCGGCAGACGTTGCAGGATAGTCCCCGACATTCATCGAATTCACCGTGAACATCGGCTCCAGCGTGGTGCCCGGCACGAACAGGTAGCGATAGTACTTGCCGCGTTCTGGTGTGCCGACTACAGGCGCCAGGTCTTTTTCGGGAAACTTGTCGGCGAGGTAGGCGCAGATCGCTGCGACCTCCGTAACGACGACATCTCCATCGACGAGCACAGGTATTTTACCCATCGGGTTGATTGCCCGGAATTCGGCGGTCGCTGTTTCGCCAGCATGGACGTCTATGAGGATCTGTTCAGGCTCAACACCCAGTTCGGCAAACATCCACAGCGTGGTCATTGCCCGGCTCATGGGATTGTAAAAGTGTTTCATGTGAGAGGCCTCCGTCGCCTGAGTGTGGCATTTAGCAGGACCTTCCTGCCACCCTCCTGGCAGGAGCAAAAAATGGGGAGCTCCACTCTTTCTTACTCCGCCGCATCCTTGTCATTCCGACGTGCTTCTGCCTCAAACTGTTCCAAAAGCTGGCGAATATATTTGGAGACGGCGGCATCTTCCGTGTTTTTTGTGCGGGTTCCTTTTGGGGACGCAAGGCGCAGGAGCTTCGCGTCAAGTTCCGGGGGAATATGGATGGTTCTTGCCCGAAGCTGCGGTTGCTCGCCTGGTTCGCGTCGGTCGAGCATGCTCACACCAGATGGGATGGGGCTCGCACATGCCGGACAGGTCTTCGCGCGCCAGGGAGCACGAGCACTACAGGCGGGACAGGTTTTCCACTTGGTCTGGGTGAGGAAGCTCAACACGAGCAGCGTAGTAATGCCTACGACGACAGACATTTCGGCGAAGAGGCGGAAGGTCGCAAAATCGATGGCACCGCCTTGGGTGTCCAGATCGGCCGGATCCAATATGCCCGTGAGCGCAGCAATCGTAAGCGGAATGGCAATCGCCAGGGTTTGAGCGGCTATCGAAATACCGAGCCAAACAAGGAGGCTTCTGCCCTTGAAATGGCGGGCTACGAAGCCCGCGAGAAGGATGAAGACGAGCATGACACTGGCGAGCAGCAGCACCCCCTCCCAATCGGGACGGAGAAGTCCAAATTCTGCCAATTTTTCCGCTATCATCGACACAGCTTTGTGACCAATCGTTAACTTGGCAAAGAGCCAAATCCTCGCCGATGCTCTTCAAGTGATACTATAGTTGGATGTAAGCTTAGCGCTGAAATCAGAGAATTGGGTAAACGACCATGACCAACCATCGCACGCCTCGAAATAGGGCCAAAACCGCAGTCCTTTCTAACGATGGCGGCCAATTTCAGCGTTTGGCGATGGGGATGTTTGCAGCTTTTCTACTAGCAGCAGCGGCTGTTGCTGCCATGATGTCGCAAAGCGGGGCAGCAGAAAGTGGCGCTGAAGCGCCAGCTGCTGCCAGCGAAGCAACAGGTCACGATCTTTACCGCCGCGGCTACTACGAAGAAGCAATCGACGAATGGACCAAAGCCGCCGATGAGAATGGTGACGCTGGCGCCGCCTTTCGTCTTGGGGAAGAGTATTTCGACGCCAAGGTTGTGAAGCGGGATGTGCCGAAAGCGGTCAAATATCTCACTCTCGGTGCCGAAGGCGGAGATGACCGCGCGCAGCAGGACCTCGCGACCATGTATGACAATGGTTGGGGTGTGACAGCCGACGTTGAGAAGGCGGCCTTCTGGTATCTCGAAGCGGCCAAACGCGGCAGCCCGGTCGCTCAGTATAATATTGCCACGATGTATGAAACGGGAACGGGCGTCGAAAAGGACATTGAAAAAGCGTACATGTACTACCTGCTGGCCGTGCAGGGGGGCTTTCCTCATTTTGCCACGACCGAGCTGGAAAATGTGTCGCGGACGATGACAGCTGAGCAGATCAAAGAGGCCACGCTGATGGCGCGTGAATTCAAGCCCTTGGACAACAACTCCACTGAACGCGATAGCTAAGTACGATTAAGCTGACCGTTTTTGACGCATTGGTAAATTCGCTCTTTTCTGCTAGTCTTAAGGACTAATGCGCGCGGTAAACGCTGTCGTCTTAAACAATAAATAATAGCTGGCAGATATCAGGGCGCCGTCTGGAAACGATTGACTCTCAGGAGAGGGGTGTCTCATGAAATTTGTATCTTCAAAAGGCTCAAGAAAGCTGCTCGCGGCTTCTCTGGTTGCAGGTATGAGCCTTGGCGTGGCTTTCCCTGCAATGGCAGGGGTGAGTGAGAGCGAGGCAGCCCGTCTTGATGGTGATCTCACGCCGATGGGGGCCGAACGGGCTGGCAATGCAGCCGGGACCATTCCTGCCTGGACGGGCGGGATTTCAAGCCCTCCTGCAGGTCTCGACTACACGATTGGCGATCACCATGCTGATCCTTTTGCTGATGACGAAATTCTTTTCACCATCACAAAAGACAATGCTGCCCAATATGCGGACAACCTGACGCCAGGGCATTTGGCTCTGCTGAATACGTACGACACCTACAAGATGAATGTGTACCCGTCGCGGCGGTCTTGTGCGTTTCCGGAAGCTGTATACGCAGCCAACCGGGCGAATGCTGTGAATGCATCGCTGGTCGCTGGCGGTAACGGTGTGGATGGCGCTCTTCTGGGCACACCATTCCCCATCCCACAGGAAGGCGTTGAGGTGGTTTGGAACCACAATCTTCGTTATCGCGGTCATAAGTTGACGCGTCAGTTCTCGGCATTCTCTCCGTCGTTTGGTGGGGGCTTTACGCCGATCGTTGTGCGCGACCAGGTGATCTTTACCTACGCTGACCCAACGGTTGAGAACACCGCCGATCTGAACAACATTTCTCTGAAATACATGCAGACAGTTGTGTCGCCTGCGCGCCGTGCTGGCGAAATTATTCTGGTGCATGACACGATCAATCAGGTTGCCGGCCCGCGTAACGCCTGGTCCTACAGCCCGGGAACTCGCCGTGTGCGCCGTGCACCGACGATCGCTTATGACAATCCACAGGCTTATTCAGATGGCCTTCAAACGGCTGATAATTTTGACCTCTTCAATGGCTCGCCTGACCGCTATCAGTGGGAGATGCTTGGGAAGCAGGAGAAATACATCGCCTACAACAGCTATAAGATTGGTTCCGATGGGCTGACTTACGAGCAGATCGCTCAAGAGCGGCATATTGATCAGGACCTGCTTCGTTATGAGCTTCATCGTGTGTGGGCGGTTGAAGGTAAGCTGAATGAAGGTCAGCGCCATATCTATACGCGCCGCGTGAAATACATGGACGAAGACAGCTGGACGATGGCAGCAGCTGAGCTCTATGACGGCCGCGGTGAATTGTGGCGGACGCAGGAAGCTCATATCGTTCAATATTACGATGTGCCGACTTGCTTCAACGGATCAGAGATCGTCTATGACCTGATTGTCGGACGCTATGTTGTTCAAGGTCTGAAAAACCAGGAGCCCATGATCAACTTCTTTGCAGACGAATTGAGTGAAGATCAGTTCACACCATCCGGTGTGCGGGCTGCGGCGAGCCGTTGATCTGAAGTCTGATTGAAATCAAGGCGGGTGCATCACTGATGTGCCCGCCTTTTGTATGCCCGCTACTTTTTTGTATGCTGAATGCAAATGGCGTTCAGGGGGGAAGGGCATGTCACAAGCTTCTTGGGAAAACTGGTCGGGGTGGGTGAAGGCCCGTCCTCAAGCCTTTCATCAGCCAACAAGTGAAGCAGAACTCGCGGATCTCATCAGAGCTGCTAATGGTCCTGTCCGTGTCGCTGGCTCCGGACATTCGTTCACGCCGATCTGTCAAAGTGATGGAACGCTTTTCTCTCTGGAGAAAATGAGTGGTCTGATTGCAGCGGATCGCGAAAGCTCAACAGCAACTGCCTACGCGGGGACAACCATTAGAGATCTTGGTCCTCTTCTCCACGCGGAAGGCATGGGGCTCGTCAATCAGGGAGACATTGACCGCCAGGCAATTGCCGGCGCGGTCGGGACCGGGACTCATGGAACCGGTCGAGACTTAAAAAGTGTCTCCGCTGCCGTGATTGGGTTCCGGCTCGTAAAACCCGACGGAGAAATCGTCTCCTGTTCGTCCGACGAAAATGCCGATCTCTTCGATGCCGGGCGGGTGTCTATGGGAAGTCTTGGCATCATGACCGAGATTGACCTTCAATGTATGTCGGCCTACGCCTTGGAAGAACGGGGAGGACGTTTGCCCGTTGCAGACGCGTTCGATCAACTTGCTATGCTCCGGGACAGCAACCGGCACTTTGAGTTCTTCTGGTTTCCTTTCGCCGACGAAGTGCTGGTAAAGACGCTCAATCTCTCCGACGTTTCTCCAAAACCGCGAAAGAGACTTCCCGATGGAGTCGATGGTCGAGCGGATAGTGCATTCCGCAAGCTGTGCGAAATCAGCCGGTTTGCGCCCTTCCTTCGCCGGCGCTATCAGCGGCAGATGACAGAGCAGGGGGGCGCGCGCTACGCAGGTGATGCACCTGGGCGCTCACGCTGGTCACATGACGCTTTTCCGAGTGACCGGAATGTTCGCTTCAATGAGATGGAATATGCGGTGCCTGCTGATAAAGGTCCTGACTGCGTCCGCGAAGTGGCGGAGCATATGCGCTCATGCGGCGTAAATTTTCTTTTTCCTATCGAGTACAGATATGTGGCGGCAGACAATGCCTGGCTCAGCCCGTTCTATGAGCGGGACTCCGTTACGATCTCTGTTCATCAGTATCACAAGCAGCCCTATGCCAAGCTGTTCTCCGGCGTGGAGAAGATATTCCGCAAGTATGACGGACGGCCGCACTGGGGCAAACTTCATACGCTTGCGGCATCTGATTTTGAAGCACTCTATCCCAGATGGCGGGACTTTTGTGCGCTGCGATCGCAGGTGGATCCGCAGGCTAAGATGTTGAACCCTTTCTTACGAAAAATTTTCGGTGTCGAGTGATCAGTCTTCGTCGAACAGGGCGACGGTCTGACCTTCTTCAACTGGATCTTCCTCAGCGACGAGGATTTCGACAAGTGTTCCGTCTGCGGGCGCCATGATCGGGATTTCCATCTTCATCGATTCCAGGATCAGGATGGGATCATCTTCGTCGAGCTTGTCCCCGGCTTTGGTCTCGATCTTCCAGACTTTTCCCGTGATCTCACTTTTTACTTCGATCTGCGCCACATAGGCCTCCCGCTATTGGAAATTTGTTTTGTGCACTCTATCACGAGACATGTCCGTCATCGAAGGGCTTCCAGCTCGATGTCGGACGTGAGCACCACGGCTTTTAGGAGCGCCCAAATGGGGCGCCCTGGCCGTAGGTCCAATTCAGTCGCCGCGCGTCTTGTGATCCTGGCCCACACAGGTGGAGCATCAGATGCGCCGTGTGGACGAACCAGAACATCGACCTGTGCATCGCCCGCTTCTGTCATGGTTCCGACCTCTCCAGCGATGACATTTCGAATAGAGAGGCTCGCGGGCTCAGCTGTTGAAAGGACAATGTCGCGTGCTCGAATGCGCAAACGTACTTGATCTCCCTGGTCGGCAGAGATGTTTGGCGCGGTTAATATGCCCCATGGAGTCTCGATGGAATAGAGGCCGTCGGCAGCCTGTTTTCCAATGGTTGCCGCCATGATGGTGACCGGTTCTGGCTGCTCACTCCCACCGGGACTGGCACTAGCACCGCCGAGAATGAGAGATTGAATATCTATGCGGCTGAGTGTCTCTTCGACTGGCCCGCGTGCAAGTAGCTTTCCTTGATCCATGACGAGGACAGTGTCTGCGAGCCTCAATGTCTCGTCCAAATTGTGACTGACGTAAAGGATGGGAAGATCAAAGCGATACCGCAACCGCTCAAGAAACGGCATGATTTCACGGCGGCGGGCAAGATCGAGGCTTGCAAGCGGTTCATCCATCAGGAGGGCCGCCGGTGCGGAAAGAAGCGCGCGGCCGATGGCAATGCGTTGTTTTTCGCCTCCTGACAAATGGTGCGGACGGCGGGAAAGCAGATGTCTGATGTCCAACAGGTCGGTAACTTCCTCGAACGTGCAAAGGGGCTCTCGGTTCTGTCTTCGTGAGTAGGTGAGATTGGACTGCACTGTCATGTGCGGGAAAAGACGTGCCTCCTGAAAAACCACGCCGAGTTCTCTCTGCTCGGGTGCCAGGTTGACCTTGGTCTTCGCATCGAACAGTGATTGGCCGTCCAGCTCTATTGATCCGTGGTCCGGGGTGGCGAGCCCTGCAATGGTGGAGAGCAGCATGCTTTTGCCCGCCCCCGAAGGTCCTATAAGACCGGTAACACCGCCGGAAGCCTCGAAATGAACATCGAGCGAGAAGGCTCCTTCTTGCTTCTCCACGCTGGCCGACAGGACGCTGCTCACAGAGTGTCTCCCGTCAAACGTTTGCGGACTGCCCGGCCTAAAAGTTCAGACGCGGCGAGCGTCACGATAGCCAGAACAATCGAGATAGCGACAAGCCGGTATCCCATCTCTTCACCGCCAGGAGTCTGGAGCGCGCTATAGAGGGCGAGCGGTAAAGTTTGCGTTTCGCCTGGTATGTTCCCCACAAATGCAATTGTGGCGCCAAATTCGCCAAGGGCGCGTGAAAACGCGAGAAGTGATCCTGCGATCAGACCGGGAGATACCAATGGCAGAATGATTGTAACGAAGACCCGCATGGGTGATGCACCCAAGGTACGGGCTGCTTGAATGAGACCCTGGTCGATGGCTTCTATGGAGAGGCGAAGGGCTCTGACCAGGAGCGGGAACCCCATGACCGCGGCGACAACGGCAGCGCCCTGCCAGGTAAAGACCAGCCGGATGCCGAGCTGCTCATTGAGCCACCCGCCTATTGCGCCATTGACGCCCAACAGAACAAGGAGCAGATAGCCAGTCGCCACCGGCGGGACCACGAGAGGCAGGTGAACCAGACCGTCGAGAATGATCTTTCCGGGGAAGGTCGTGCGGGCAAGGGCCCAGGCAATTGCAAAACCGAAGGGCAGGGAAACGGCGACACCGACAAGAGCCACTTTGAGTGACAGAGTGAGTGCGATCCACTCTGCGTCTGTCAGCTCAAGGATCACTGTGTTGCCGCCCTGCTGAAGCCATGTTCCGCGAAAACACGGGCAGCATGGTAACTCTGCAGATAGGTGAAGAAAGCACGTGCTGCGCTATTGGGTGTTCTGCCAATGAGCGCCAGGGGATAGGTGATATCGACACTCTCAATGGATGGGATTGTGCCCGCAATTCTCACTTGGTCATCGATCCTTGCATCTGTCCTGTAGACAATGCCCGCATTGGCTTCTCCCCGGGCCACCCAGGTGAGGGCAGCGCGCACGGAGGAGGCACGAACGATTTGATCCTCTTCCAGTCTACTCAGCCCAAAATGGCGAAGTGCAGCTTGTGCATAGCGTCCGGCGGGAACCGTGGCGGGGTCTCCAATCGCCAGTTTGCCAGTGCCAATGACGTTCAAAATGCTCGGACTGGTATGGACATCCATGCGCGCGTCGGCGTTGTCTGCGGGCACAATAAAGACGAGCTGGTTTGTCAGGAGCGCAAGCTTATTGCCGGGACGAACAAGACCTGCGCGGTCAATCCAATCCATCCATTCCTTGTTCGCGGACAGAAAAAGGTCGGCTGGCGCGCCGGCTTCAATCTGTCTTGCCAGGGTTCCCGAACCAGCAAATATGGTGCTGACGGAACAGGCGGTCTCGCGCTCATAATCGGCGGCGATTTGTTCAATCACATTGGTTGTGCTTGCAGCCGCAAATATGGAAATGGGCTCACAGGCACCATCAGCACTTATTGCGGGCGTCAGAGAGCACGCAAACCAGAGACAGATTGCAAGGAGGGATGCTTTCATTGGTTTTGGGCCAACCTTTCAAAACCTGCTTCCAGATCGGCGATCAGATCCTGTGGATCTTCAAGCCCGGCGTGGAGACGAAGAAGGGGGCCTTCCGGATCCCATTTTGTCGCCGTTCGATTGCTTGATGGGTCGGCGGGGATGATGAGGCTTTCATAACCGCCCCAGGAATACCCCATGCCAAAAAGCTCCATATGGTCGAGCATCGCCGCGACGGCCTTGTCGCTTACAGGCTTCAATACGATGCTGAAGAGACCGGAGGCACCCGTGAAATCCCTTTTCCAAATTTCATGGCCTGGATCTGTCGGCAGGGCCGGGTGCAGGACGCGGGACACTTCCGGGCGATCCTGCAGCCACTTGGCAAGCTGGATGCCGGTCTGCATGTGCTGCTTGAGACGCACCGAAAGTGTCCTCAAGCCCCGCAATGCGAGATAGATATCATCGGGACCCGCGGTAATACCGATGGCACCGTGGTTCTTGATGGTCGCGCGCCATGCTCTTTCGTTTGTCGTGATGGTTCCCATCATCACATCTGAGTGGCCGACAATGTATTTGGTCGCCGCCTGGACGGAGACGTCGGCACCGAGGTCAAACGGGTTGCAGAAAAGAGGGGACGCCCAGGTATTGTCCATGATGACAAGGGCGCCCGCATCATGCGCTACCTTTGAGGTTGCAGGGACGTCCTGCATCTCAAATGTCTGCGACCCCGGCGCTTCGGTATAGACAACTGTCGTCTCGGGCTTCAACAGGTTTGCGATTCCCACACCGATGACCGGATCGTAGTACTCTACATCTATGCCATACCGTTTGAGGACGACATCGCAGAAGGTGCGGGTCGGCCCATAAACACTGTCGGTGACAAGAACGTGATCACCGGCTTTCAGATGCGCCAGCAGCGCAACCGAACAGGCGGACAGGCCGGACGGCGTGACGAGAGAGCGATAACCGCCTTCGAGTTCTGCAACGGCATCCTGAAAGGCAAATGTCGTGGGCGTGCCACGTCGACCGTAGGTCACCTTCGCATCCCTGGCGTGGAGTGCGTCGACTGTGGGATAGAGGATGGTGGAGGCGTGGTAGACCGGGGGATTGATGACCCCGTGATTATTGTGGGGATCTCTTCCGGTTGTGACGATTACTGTGTCCTGATGCTTTTTTTTGCTCATATTCCGCCACTCTTAGACTTATGGTCGCCGCTTCTAGTGTCACAGCCGACTTCGTTGTAAGAATAGGGGGTGGCGGCCCCTAGCAAAAGAGCTATGGAGCTAAAGTCAGAGTTCGACAGTTAGTTCGACGGGGAGTTGAGCGTGTTTGAGGGGAGATTTCATGAATAATCGGCTTTTGCCAGCTGTCTTGGCTCTTGTGGTCGGGCTTGTAGCTGGCTTTTTGTTGTATCCGATGGTGAGCAACGGCGCTGACGAACCGGCACCTGTAGTGGCCGCGACGGATGCAGCGACCCCTGAACCTGCACCAGAAGCACTACCTGTTGTGGAGAGCCGATCAACTCTCGATCTCGTCCGTGAACGCGGCTACGTGCGCTGTGGGGTGAGCCAGGGCTTGCCCGGTTTCTCCAATCCGAACGACTCAGGTGACTGGAGCGGCATTGATGTCGACGTGTGTCGAGCTGTCGCTGCTGCAGTGTTTGGAGATGCGGATAAATCCCGATTTACGCCACTCTCCGCCAAAGAACGCTTTACCGCGCTGCAGTCCGGTGAAATTGATGTCCTGACACGCAATACCACCTGGTCCCTCACTCGCGATACAGCGCTTGGTCTCGATTTCGTGGGCGTCAATTATTATGACGGCCAGGGCTTCATGGTTCGCAAGGAGCTGGGTGTGAAGAGTGTGATGGAGCTCGATGGCGCTGTTGTGTGCACCAATACGGGCACGACGACTGAGCTTAATGTTGCTGACTTTTTCCGGTCCAACGGATTGGCTTATTCGATTGTTGCTTTCGAGAAGTCGGATGAAGTGGTCGCGGCCTACGATGCAGGTCGGTGTGATGCCTTCACGACAGATGCGTCCGGCCTTTACTCGGAGCGTCTCAAGCTCGCCAACCTGGAGGAGCATGTCGTTCTTCCGGAAATCATCTCAAAAGAACCGCTGGGCCCGGCTGTGCGCCAGGGAGACGATCAATGGGCGGACATCGTCAGATGGGCCCTGTTTGCCATGGTCGAGGCGGAAGAGCTGGGCATCACGTCTAAAAATGCCGGTGAGATGCGCAATTCACAAAATCCCGCTATCCGGCGACTACTGGGTGTTGAGGGTGCCTTTGGGCAGAACCTCGGTATCCCCAATGACTGGGCCTATAAGATCGTGACGCAGGTTGGCAATTATGGCGAGTCCTTCGAGCGCGGCGTTGGCGTCAACACGCCTCTCGGTATTCCAAGGGGCTTAAACGCTCTGTGGAAGGATGGCGGTCTGCAATATTCACCACCGGTACGCTGAACCAGGACACGTGACTGATAAAATCAATACGATGTCCTCCAGCCCGCAGCCCTGGAACAATCCTAAGCTCCGCGCCATTGCGATCCAGCTTGCGGTTCTGTTCGTCGTTGGCTCATTTGTTTGGATGGTGATCGACAACACGATCACCAATCTACAGCGGCAGAACATCGCCTCAGGGTTTGGTTTTCTTGAAAACTCGGCCGGGTTCGGCATCGCGCTTACGCTTGTCGAATACAGTGAGCAGTCGAGCTATGGGCGGGCACTTCTTGTCGGATTTCTCAACACGCTTCTGGTGGCTGTCATCGGAATTGTTCTGGCCACGGTGCTGGGCTTCTCGCTCGGTATTGCGCGCCTTTCGTCGAACTGGCTCGTGGCAAAGATCGCAACGGTTTATATCGAAGTTGTCAGAAACGTTCCGCTGCTGCTGCAACTCTTCTTCTGGTATTTCGCAGTTTTGCGGGCTCTGCCGCTCCCTCGAGAAAGCCTGACGCTGTTTGACGTCGCTTTCCTCAATAATCGGGGGATTTTTGTCCCGGCCCTCTTGCTTGATGGCAATGGACTGGTTCTGATGTTGAGTGCGGTCGTCGGAGCCCTTTCTGCGTGGCTCATCCTGCGCTATGCCAAAAAGAAAAGGCTGGAAACGGGACAGACCATTGCGGGCGCAGGTTTTGCCTCGCTGCTTGTTGTCATTCTTCCGGTTCTGGTTTTCCTCGTGTTTGGCATGGGGCTCAAGGCAGAGATTCCGACGCTCCAGGGCTTTGGCTTTAAGGGTGGGCTGTCACTCATCCCTGAGTTCGTCTCGCTCCTGCTGGCGCTCTCGATCTATACGGCGGCGTTCATCGCGGAGAATGTGCGCTCAGGTATCCTGGCAGTGTCGAAGGGACAGACTGAAGCCGCACGGGCGCTTGGTCTCAAACCGACGCCCATCCTGCGCTTGGTGATCATTCCCCAGGCCCTGCGGGTGATCATCCCGCCGCTGACAAGCCAATATCTCAACCTGACCAAGAACTCTTCCTTGGCAGTTGCGATTGCTTATCCGGACCTTGTCTCCGTGTTCTCAGGCACTGTGCTGAACCAGACCGGACAGGCAGTTGAGGTAATCGCAATCACTATGACGATCTATTTGAGCCTTAGCTTGTTCACATCTTTGGTCATGAATTGGTACAACCGCCATATGGCGCTGGTGGAGCGGTAGGCCATGAGCGACACATTCGTCCGTACCGACCATGCGCCCGATCGTATGCCCCCCAACAGTCACGTCGGGGCGGTCCGCTGGATGCGGGAAAACCTGTTTTCGTCCTGGTTCAATTCAGGGCTGACTATCGCGGCATTGGGCCTGCTCCTCATCACACTCCCGCCGTTCCTTGATTGGGTACTGTTTAGCGCCGTGTTTTCTGGCAAAGACGGGTCTGCCTGTCGTGTTGAGGGAGCGGGGGCGTGCTGGGCGTTTGTCGAAGCCAAATTCGGGCAGTTTCTATTTGGCCGTTATCCGATTGAGGAGAGATGGCGGGTGCTTCTGACGCTCTTCCTGGGTGCGGCCGGGCTTGCGCCTTTGCTCATTCCCAGCGAATTTCCGAAGAAATGGTTCGTCGCCTACCTTTTGGTTCCCTTTCCCTTGCTTGCTTTCGTTCTTCTTTCAGGTGGACTGTTCGGCCTTGAGCGGGTCGAGACCAGCGACTGGGGTGGCCTCATGGTCACGCTGGTGGTGGCCCTGACGGGCATTGCAGCGTCCCTGCCGCTTGGCGTTCTCCTGGCTCTGGGACGTCGGTCCGACATGCCGGTTGTTCGTATCCTCTGCGTTCTGTTCATCGAGTTCTGGCGCGGCGTTCCATTGATCACCGTGCTTTTCATGTCGAGTGTCATGCTTCCGCTTTTCCTGCCTGAAGGCATGAGCTTCGATAAACTGCTGCGTGCGTTGATCGGGGTTGCCTTGTTCTCGTCTGCTTATATGGCCGAGGTTGTTCGTGGCGGCCTCGCGGCAGTGCCTGCAGGTCAGTATGAGGCAGCGAAAGCGCTGGGGCTTACCTATTGGCAGTCGATGGGAAAAATCGTTCTTCCTCAGGCTCTGAAGACGGTTATTCCGGGCATCGTGAACAATTTCATCGGCCTCTTCAAAGATACGACCCTGGTCCTGATTATCGGATTGTTTGATCTTCTTGGAATTGTGCAATCCAACTTCACGGACCCGACCTGGTCTTCTCCCCAGACGGCCACGACGGGTTATGTCTTTGCTGCCTTCGTTTTCTGGGTTTTCTGCTTCGGCATGTCGCGATATTCCGTCTACATGGAACGCCGTCTCGATGCCGGTGAGCAACGTTAGGATAGTTCATGACCGCTTCCAAAACGGCCATCATTGAAATAGACAAAATCGATAAATGGTTTGGTGACTTTCATGTTCTGAAAGATCTGTCGCTGACAGTGCGGGAAGGGGAACGGATCGTCGTTGTCGGACCTTCTGGATCTGGAAAGTCTACGCTCATTCGCTGTATCAACCGGCTGGAGGCCCATGATCAAGGCCGGATTGTAGTGGACGGTATTGAGCTTACGGAAGACCTGAAACGTATCGATGAGGTCCGGCGTGAAGTCGGCATGGTGTTTCAGCAGTTCAATCTGTTTCCACATATGACGGTGCTAGAGAACTGTACGCTGGCTCCTATCTGGGTTCGGAAGCTGCCGCAGAAGGAAGCAGAAGAACTCGCCATGTCCTATCTTGAGCGTGTCCGCATTCCCGAACAGGCCATGAAATATCCCGGTCAGCTTAGTGGCGGCCAGCAGCAACGTGTGGCAATTGCCCGGGCGCTTTGCATGAACCCCAAAATCATGCTGTTCGATGAGCCCACGTCTGCGCTCGACCCAGAGATGATCAAAGAAGTGCTGGATGTGATGGTCGATCTTGCGGAAGGCGGCATGACAATGATCTGTGTGACCCATGAAATGGGTTTTGCCCGGCGCGTCGCGGACAGGGTCATCTTCATGGATGAGGGTGAGATTATTGAGATCCAGCCGCCTGAGGAATTCTTTGAAAACCCTGAGCACGAACGAACGAAACTGTTCCTGTCACAGATTCTTGAGGACTAGCTATCAGGCTCTTCCAGTTCCACGACATCCTGACCGCAGGGTGTGAAACCATTGCGTTGATAGAGCGGTAGAGCGCTTGGGTGGTCCAGCGTGCATGTTTGAACGGTCAGTTTTCGCGGATGGTGCATCCACGCTATGTCGATCGTTTCACATAACAGGAAGCGGCCGAGGCCTTGTCCCAAAAACTCCGGCAAGATCCCGAGGAATGACAGGTCTGCCGTCGGCATTTTCCTGAGATCGAGTTCCGAGAACCCTGCCGGGGATCCATCCAGGTAGAGAACAAAAACATATACCTGGTCGTGATGGATAATTGCTGCCAGCTCCTCATCGTTGAGGGCTCTCCTGGTTACCCAGAAATAGTCTCTGCCAACCGTCTCGTAGAGATAGCGATAGAAATGGATGGGCGGTTTTTCTGCCCGCAGCAGAGCAAACTTTCCGCGCGGAGACGGGCAGATTAGGCTCGGTTCCTGCAGCATCTCCAGGTGCGTGACTGTCGTTGTTTTCTTCTGCCCCATGACATCACGCTCCCTTGGTTCTCCCAATCAGTCCTGTTCGATGGGGGCCCCCTTTGTTGCCGCCCATTCAGACCAGGATCCATCATAGAGCGCGATTTCCTCGTGGCCTAGGACTGTGAGTGCCAGATAGGGAATCGCTGCAGTAACCCCAGACCCGCAGGTCGTGACGATGGGGCGAGTGAGGTCGACGCCAGCCTCTTCAAACACACGTTGCAAGTCCGGCTTGGCCTTGAGGGTGCCATCGTCTTTCAGAAGCTCACCAAAAGGCACTGACAGGCTTCCAGGCATATGGCCGGAGGACAGTTCAGGGCGAGGCTCGGGATCCGTTCCTTCAAAACGTCCTTTGCTTCTGGCATCAATAACCTGCTCGCGGCCAGTCTGAAGGTTGCGCTTCATGTCGTCGATGTGGCGCAGGATGGCACTGCGAAGCCGGGCCGTGTGCTGGCTCGGCGCCGGCGCGGTGTGTCCTGCGTCCGTTCGATGCCTTCCTGCGATCCATGCGGGCAGACCGCCATCCAGAACCGATACCTTGTCGTGCCCCATGGTTTTAAACGTCCACCAGAAGCGGGCCGCACTGAAGAGACCGGCACCGTCATAGACCACGACGTGATGGTTGTTCCCGATACCTAACTGCTCCATATGCGAAGAAAATTTCTCCGCTGAAGGCAACATGTGGGGGTAGGGGCTCTCTGTGTTGCTGATCTCATCAAGATCCAGGAACATAGCGCCTGGGATATGACGATCGGCGAATTCCTGTTTTGCATCCCGGCCCATTTGAGGCAGGTACCATGATCCGTCAATGACCTTCAGGTCCGGAGCCGTGAGGCGGTCTGACAGCCAGTCGGCTGTTACGAGCGGTGCTACAGCCACGACGGAACCGGTAGGCCCTGTTCCTTCAGGAAAGCCGGGTTGAACATTTTGCTCTGGTAGCGCGTGCCGTAGTCGCAGAGGATGGTCACGATGGTGTGGCCTGGGCCCATTTCTTTTGCCAATCGGATGGCCCCGGCGACATTGATGCCGCTGGACCCGCCGAGACAGAGGCCTTCATCGCTCAAAAGATCGAAACAGATGGGCAGGGCTTCCGAGTCCGGTATCTGGAACGGATGATCAATGGGTGCATCTTCGAGGTTCGCTGTGATGCGGCCCTGTCCAATGCCCTCTGTAATCGAACTTCCCTCTGCCTTCAGTTCCCCATTCTTGTAGTAGTTATAGAGCGCAGCCCCCATTGGGTCGGCGAGGCCGATCTGAATGTCTTTATTACGTTCCTTGAGCGCCATGCCGGTGCCCGCCAGCGTGCCACCCGTACCGACAGCGCAAATAAACCCATCGACCTTTCCGTCGGTCTGGTTCCATATTTCGGGACCCGTGGTTTCGATATGCGCAAGTCTGTTCGCGACATTATCAAACTGGTTCGCCCAGATGGCTCCATTTGGATCTTTTGCTGCGAGTTCTTCTGCCAGACGACCTGAATATTTGACGTAATTGTTCGGGTCTTTGTACGGGACCGCTGGTACTTCAATGAGCTCTGCTCCGCAGAGACGAAGCATGTCCTTCTTTTCCTGAGACTGGGTCTCCGGGATCACGATGACAGAGCGAAAACCAAGCGCATTCCCAACCAGTGCAAGGCCGATGCCTGTATTACCCGCTGTTCCCTCAACAATGACGCCGCCGGGCTTCAGATCGCCTTTCGCGACAGCATCCTTGATGATGTAGAGCGCCGCCCGATCCTTGACCGACTGACCTGGGTTGAGGAATTCACATTTGCCCAGAATTTCACACCCGGTCTCCTCTGACGCCTTTTTGAGGCGGATCAGGGGGGTGTTGCCGATGGCATCCACAAGGCCGTTTTTGATGTCCATGAGAGGGGTCCCTGGTTCTTATTTGTTGGTCGTTTCTTGGGGCTACCGGCCCAGAATCGAGCTCTGTCTGCTTATAGCAAAGATGGGCATAGAGGGTTTTCTACCAAGACGGATACTCAAAAATTTTCGCCCTGACCCCTTGTGCGGGCGCCTTGCCTTATTATTTAATCTATTCATTAATTAAAGGAGGGCAAAATGAAGCTCCATATGTTTAGCGGGAGCGGCTTCAGCTGGAGGGTTCAATTGGCGTGCGAGCTCAAAGGCATTCCTTATGAGGCTGCTTACATGCAACCGACACCGGACGAACTTAAAGCACCAGCATTCCTTAGGCTCAGTCCGCGAGGGAAGGTGCCAGTAATTGAGACCGAAGGATTTGCTACCTCGGAATCCCTGGCAATCATGGCTTATCTGGAAGCGAGATATCCCCAGCGGCCTTTGTTTGGAACGACGCCGCAAGAAACCGGACGAATCTGGCAGATGTGCCTCGATTTCGACCTCTATGTCTCAAGCGACCTTGTCTCGCAGCTTATTGTGCCGATCATCCAAGGCAGCGCCTTGAACGAAGCTGATGCGGTCAGGGCCGGCGCGAAAATCGCTCATGAAGAGCTCGCGAAACTCGAAGCAAGAGTGGAAGAGGCTGGCTGGATGGTTGGTGATACCATCAGCGCAGCGGATATTACCCTTTACACCATGATTGAGCCGACCATCCGATTTGCGACCAAACCAGACGTTCGTTCTCTCGATCTGGGTTTTGACCGCTTCGGCGACCGCTATCCGAACCTGCAGGCCTGGAGAGAGAATATCCAGAACTTGCCCGAATATGATACGACCTATCCAATCTATTGGCGTGAGGTCGATCAGCAATTGGCAGCAGCAAGCTGACGAGGGAGAGTCTGATGACACAGCACACAATTGTTAGCAGAGACGAATGGGTGAGTGCCCGCAAAGAACTGTTGGAAGAGGAGAAATCCTTTTCCAAAGCCCGGGACGCGTTGGCGGCCAAGCGCCGGGAGATGCCTTGGACATTGGTCGACAAGCCTTATGTCTTCGAAACAGAGGAGGGTGAAAAGTCATTCTCCGACCTGTTTGACGGGCGAAGCCAGCTCATCGTCCAGCACTTCATGTTTGGACCGGACTGGAAGGAAGGCTGTCCTTCCTGCTCGTTCTGGGGGGACAATTTCGACAAAACGGCGCCACACTTGGCTGCCAGAGATGTTTCCTTTGTTGCCGTCTCACGCGCACCTCTCAAAACCCTTTTAACTTATCGCGAGAGGCTGGGGTGGGCGTTTCCGTGGGTCTCATCATTGAAAAGCGACTTCAACTTTGATTTTGATGTTTCGTTTGATGCGGATAAGGAGCCGGATGCGCCCGTCTATTACAATTACCGGGAGACTGTCTTCCCGCAGTCGGAAGCGCCCGGTATCAGCGTTTTCTTTAAAGATGATGATGGTACGATCTATCACACCTATTCAGTCTATGCGCGAGGTCTGGAAGACCTGAACGGGACTTACCGGCTGTTGGACGCCACCCCTAAGGGACGCGACGAAGATGACCTGTCCTTCCCAATGGAGTGGGTCAGAAGGCGCGACCAGTATCAATCGTAGCTATTTAAGTATTGCTTTGTGACGAGATAACCAGTTCAGCGCGATAAGCGTTTTTCCATCGATGATCCTCCCGTCGTCACAGGCGGTGAGGGCATCGTCGAAAGGAACGACCATGGCGCGAATGTCTTCATGTTCGTGCGCAAGACCAAAAAAGCCTCCTGCCTCTGACAGGTCTGCTGAAGCGGCATACAGATAGATGCGTTCCCCATATCCGCCAGGCGAGGAATAGGTGGTTGAAATGTGAACCAGTTCGGCAACATCGCACCCGGCTTCTTCTTTAGCTTCTCTGCGGGCCGTTTCTTCGGGGTCGTCTGAGCCGTCAATGAGACCTGCCACGACCTCCACCAGCCAGGTGGCCTCGCCATAGCGCAGCCCACATGTTCTGAATTGTTCTGTCAGAAGGACTGTGTCCGCCTGTGGATCGTAGAGCAGAACGGCAGCCACTTCCCCGATTGTGTAGAGGTCGCGATCGATCGGCTCCGACCAATCATTGTCAAACCGTCGATGCTTCAGGTGATACCGCTCAAGGGTCCCCCAACCTTTCCCTAGAAGCTCTTTTTGAATGATCTCGACATCATCATTGGTTCGTTTTGTCAGCGTGAGTCGGGAATTCATGGCCTCTCCTGAAATTTGGGAGAGGGCAGTCTACCGACTTCTTTTACCGAACCAAGTGAAACTATGAGCGTGAAAGTGTCAGCTGGGTGACATCAATATTCCCGTTCCGGAATCCAGCTTCGCAATAAGCGAGATAGTACTCCCACATGCGCCGGAAGCGCTCATCAAACCCAAGCTCACGGATCTCCGGCCATGCCGCCAGGAAACGGTCCCGCCATCTTGCAAGCGTCTCCGCATAGTCGAGGCCAAACTCTGTACTCGCTTTCCAGCTCAAGCCTGCCTGCGCCACTTGCGATTTCAGCGCAGACGGAGATGGCAGCATGCCACCCGGGAAAATGTAGCGCTGGATGAAATCCACACCACGACGGTAGGTTTCAAAGGAACTGTCGTCGATTGTGATGATCTGCAAGCCTGCCTGACCTCCTGGCTTCAGCACATCGCGTACTTTTGAGAAATAGGCTGGCCAGTATTCCTCACCGACGGCCTCGAACATTTCGATGGAGGCAATACGGTCAAACTTCTCATCGACGTCACGGTAGTCCTGATAGCGAACTTCGACCTTTTCGTTCAGGCCTTTTTCAAAAATTCGTCTCCGCGCGAAATCGAGCTGTTCTTTGGAGATGGTTAGAGCCGTGACGTTGCACCCAATTTCGCCTGCTGCATATTCCGCAAAGCCACCCCAACCACATCCGATTTCCAAGACCGAATGATCAGGTCCAAGCTCCATTCCTTGCGCGAGCGAGCGGTATTTGTTTGTCTGAGCTGCACTCAGATCCTGACCCGGCTGTTGGAAGCGCGCGGATGAATAGGTCATTGTCGGATCCAACCAACGCTTATAAAAGCTATTACCCAGGTCATAGTGGTAGTGAATGTTCTTTTTCGAACCAGATTTACTGTTGCGGCGAAGCAAGTGGCCAGCGCGTTCAAACAGCATTGGTAGGGACAAGCCATTAAGTGCGCCGGTAAACACGTTCCGATTTTCAGCAAACAGTTCCAGCACAGCGACAATGTTGTCGCTCTTCCAATGTCCCGTCAGGAATGCTTCGGCTGCGCCAAGACTGCCATTCAATGCGATGAGCCAAGCGAACCTGTAAGAGGTGATTTCAATGCGTGCAACTGTGCCCTCTTTTTCACCCTGAAACACCAGCTCCCGTCCGTCCGGCAGGGTTACGGTAAGTTGCCCCTGTTCTAGAGCGCTCGCGGCCTTCAATACGCTTCGCGCCGGCCAAGGGACACCGGTCAGAGATATCTGATTCAATGGGTGCTGCTGATTGAATGCTTTCTCTCCGACGCTCTGTCGAAGTGAGGCGGACACACTTTCTGCCATGGCACTACTCCGGATGTCTCAGCACAAACTGTGCGAAATCTTCAATGCGGCAATGACAAAAAGAGCCAAACAAGCTGGCTCAACGCCGCTCGCGAAAATGATAGCGCGATGAGGGGGGGAGGCAAGAGTGATCAAAAAAAGTCTTGGAAACTGCGCCGGAAAATGTTGATGAACTTTTTTTGAAGAGACCGTTTTGATGCTGGCTCAAAGTGTTCCAAGCCTTTATCGGTCAAGGCCGCTGACCAACTTTGGTACTGTATTTCTGATGTGGTCGATCAAAGACGCTCGCAGACCAGCGCTGTCTACCGCATTGCTTGACCACACCCAATCAAACTGAAAACACGCAGGGTGTCCGTCATTTAGAATGAGCGGTACGGCAAAGTTCTTTTCAGAAGGAAGCTTGGCTGCAGGCAGTATTGCCGCGCCGATACCAAGATCTACCCACTCCGAGATGACCTGATAGCTAAGAGCATAGCCAGGATAGCTTTCCCAGGAGCCTTCTTCGGATGTGAACAGGGCATCAAGTGACTTGTTGAGACCGCATGCACCGTTTGTAACGATCAGCGGAGTCGCAGGCAGGTTTATGACTCTCTCTGGCGATTGCATCAATTTCGATGATCCGTTCTGAGGAAGGTAATAGAGCGGATCTTCATAGAAGGCGCAGCTCTCAAACGGATCAGATATCGCCGGCCTTGGGATAACTGACAGATCGATAGAGTTTTCCAAAAGACGGCCTTCAAGGTCATCTAGAAGACATTCTTTGTAGTAGATCTCTAATTGAGGATGGGTGCGCCGGAATGGCTCCATGACAAGATGCATCAACGACGTATCGACAAGTGGCGAGAAGCCAATGCGCAGAATGTTCTGGTTACCCTTGAGGAAGGATTTGGCAGTTTGTTCCAGCGACTTCTGTGTCTCCAGCAGCTCCCGCATGCTCGGCAAGAGATGGGCACCAAAATCTGTTAGTTCCACTTTGCGGGTTGTGCGTGTGAATAGCTTTCCACCCAGCTCCTCTTCCAGTTGCGCGATAGAATTTGAGAGGGTTGGTTGAGTCGCACCGATCATTTGTGCGGCCTGACTGAAGGACTCGGTATCCGCAATCGCGATGACAAATTCTATCTGACGAAGTTTCATATCTGCGAACTCTGCATGTCTGAGGCGCGACATTTATGCGCAGCGGCCTAGAACCGGTCTTGGAGGATCAAGTTGGCAGGTCTCCAAAACTGGCTCACAGAAAGGGCTGAGAGGCTTTGAAAATCCATCCTATCCCAATATATAGGCTTTTTCTATTAAATCATTCTATAGTTCAATTTTTCAAATGAAATGCATCCCGGTAGGGACTCAATTGCTCCAATAGCGGGGCAGTTGACCAGGAGAATATCGAGATGTTGGGTAAAACCGCTTCAAGCAAAATATTTGTCGCTTCAATCGCCTTTGTTCTTTCCCAAGTGAGTGCCGTAGTGGCCTCAGGGGCTGAGCCGGCAGCATTTGTCCCAGATCCAGCTCAGACAGCTCTGCTCATCACAGATCCTCAGAATGACTTTATGAGCGAGCAGGGTGCGGCCTGGGGGTTGGTCAAGGACAATGTCGAGTGGCTAGGAACAAGGCAGAACATCAAACGGCTTATGGAAGCGTCGAAGTCTGCGGGCATGCAGGTATTTGTAAGCCCGCATACCTATTTCGAGCATGACGTGGATTGGGAAGCGCGCGGTCCGATTCAGGGCCTCATGCACGATATCGGCATGTTTAAAGTCGATGGGCCAACGACGTACGCGTCCTTCGAGGGCAGCGGCGCGGATTTCTACGAGCCTCTGAAGCCCCTGATTTTGGATGGCGAGACAATTATCACGTCACCTCATAAGGTCTATGGGCCGGATTCAAATGATCTGGTTCTGCAACTTCGGAAGCGCGGACTTAACACGGTTATCCTCGGCGGTTTTGCTGCGAACCTGTGTACGGACTCCCATATGAGGGAACTCATCGAGAACGGGTTCAATGTCGTCGTGGTCCGGGACGCGGTTGGTGCGCCTGGCGAGGATGCGTACAAGGCCGCACTACTGAATTATGAGATGATCGCGAACGCTGTCTGGACAACCGATCAGGCTGTCGCATTCATAGACTAAGGCATACCCCATTTTTTGCAGAAAAAGGAAAAGCCGACGGTGTTGAGACCGTCGGCTTTTCAAATGGCTCCCCGGGCCGGACTCGAACCAGCGACAAGTCGGTTAACAGCCGACTGCTCTACCAACTGAGCTACCGGGGATCAGGTTGGCGGAATAATCCGCCAATGAGCGGAGCATATAGCAAACCGTTCCTCGCCTTACTAGCCCGAAATTGTCGCCAAAACTCTAAAATTCTTGTGGTTTTCCTGTTTCGTGCCTAACTGGTGTGTCTGGAGAGGGTGCACGACCGGCAGGCAGGTGTTTCGGAGAGACTTTTGGCGTTTATCAGGTTCAATGGACGGAAGATTCCTCTTCCAGGATCGGCACCGATTCGGATGGGAGCAGGCGTGTTGCTGGTGATTGGCGGAATTTTGGGATTTCTGCCGGTTCTGGGGTTCTGGATGATCCCGCTCGGCATCTTGTTTCTTTCTGTCGACTTACACGCTGTTCGCCGGTGGCGGCGGCAAATCGAGGTTCGTCTTGGACGGCGCAGGCAGCGCAAACGGGAAGAGCGGCGCTCAGGCGGTCTCGACCGACGGTAGGATGCTCGCCAATGCGAAGGGCAGGCCGCTCATCAGGACCTCCAGCATTCTCAAGTCCTGATAATCGCCATTCAGAGAGAGCCTAGGCATGGCGAACGGGTCGGCGCCGTGGGCCGCGGTAAGGAACCCCTTCCGGGTTGTGACGGCTGTGTCAAAGCCTAGGAACTGCGCCAGCTCATACTCCCGGGGCCCTGCGGACCCGCTATCGCCATATGGAAAGGCCAAGTGACGGGGCCAATCATCGGTTTCCTGCTTGATCCGTTCAGCACCATCAACAATTTCGCGGCGGGCTTCCGCCTCGGTGAGCTTTGACAAGGCGAAATGGTCAATGGTGTGAGCTCCCAACGTGCAAAATGCATGGTTCGCAAGCTCTCTTACTTCATCCCATGTCAGGGCGCAGTCGCGGGTGAGCTTTCTCATATCCACGCCGCAGTGTTCGGTGAGGTCACGTATTGCTCTGCGCTGGTCGTGTTCGGGCAAATTTCTCAGCGGCCAATAGAGCGTATCGAAGGCCTGTTGCTTTTGCGCTGCCGTTTCCATTGAAAGATCGTAACGTACGCCCGCGCAAGTCCAGTCTAAGCTATCGCGGGCGCGAATTGCCGCCTCCAGGCCCATCCACCACAGGTCGACAGTGCCGTCCGGCATGCCTGAACTCAGGTAGACCGTGAAGGGTGCGCGATGTTTTGCGAATATGGGTGCTGCAATCTCTAGATTGTCTTTGTATCCGTCATCTAACGTAAATACGGCAAACTTCCGATCGAACTGGCGCTGCTGTAAACGCCGGTGAGCTTCATCCATGCTAACAAAATCGTAGTCCAGGGCAGCAACCGTCGTCAGAACGGCGTTCAGGTACTCCGGTGTGATCTCCAGAAGCGCATTGGGTGAAAAGCCCGCTGTCTCCAACGTGGGGCGTACTCGGTGAAGCATGAACAAGACACCCACCCCAGACAGGCTGCTTGGGCTGAGATTGTGCAAGCCGGACTTGTGCAATGTCAGCAGCGCTGAGCGAAATAGGTTTGATTTCAAGCTCATAGCTTCAGTTCTCACATCCAGTCTAGGCGTGAAGGAGACTGTGCACGTCCCTTGCAACGGTTGGCATGGTCGGCAGTTTGGCTGTCTTTAATTGAGAAATGATTGCAGCACGCAAATTTGTGAAGCGTCCAGCGTTTCAGAATGACACACGTGCCTTTGAGGGAATCTTGAATGTCGCTGGGTTTTGACGAGGTAAAGCCTGCAGACCTTGCTCAACAGCAAGGCGGTCGTAGGGACGTTAAGCACCCTCAAACCACCTTATTGTCTGTCCACAATGAGTTTTCTTCGGTTCAAGCCATATGGCGACAGTTTGAAAAAACGGCTGATTGCTTCGCCTTTCAGACCTTTGATTTCCTGGAAAGCTGGTACGAGCACATTGGACACCGATCGTCGATCGATCTTCAGATCGTCGTGGCTTGGGGGACGGACGCGGTGCCCCTTATGATCTTACCCTTAGGCATTGAGAAAGCAGGTTTTGCGCGCAAACTGACCTGGCTGGGCGGTGATGTCACTGATTATAACGCGCCGCTGCTTGCCCCGGCTTTTGCCGAGCACGTGAAACCAGGAGAATTCAGTCGTCTATGGACCGACATTCTGGCAGCGATCCCGGCTCATGATTGGGTTGAGCTGCTGTATCAGCCAGCTTTGATCGACAATCAGGCCAATCCGTTTATGGAGTTACCAGCGCACCTGAATGCCAGCGGTGCCCACATGACCTTGCTAGGCGGCGATTTTGAGAAGTTTTATAAAGGCAAAAGAAGTTCAAAGGCGCGTAGTCACCTCCGAAACAGGCGAAAAAAACTCGAAGCACTCGGTGAGGTAACTTTCGTTTATCCCGATACGCAGGCGGATATCTCCGCGTCGGTCGAAAATCTCATTCAGCTAAAGACAGCGTCGCTCAACGCCATGGGCGTACGTAATTTCCTGGCCGATCCAGGATATGGTGAGTTTTACAAACTCCTGGCGGAGAAGCTTTCCGGACCAAGTGATGTTCATGTTTGCCACCTGGAAGTCGGAGGCAAATATGTTGCCGGGATTTGGGGTCTGGTACACAGGAAACGCTTTTATTACCTGCTGGCAAGTTATGACGGCGCTGGTTTTGGCCGCTTTAAACCGGGTGTGCAGACGCTTGTGGAAACCATGCGCTGGGCCACGGACCAAGGAATCGAAGTGTTTGATTTCACGGTCGGTGACGAGAGTTACAAAGGCACATGGTGTGAAATGCATATCGATTTGCACAATCACCTGAGTGCCAACACGGTCCGCGGGGCTCTCGCTGCTATGAGGGCCCGCGGCTTTCTTGCAGCCAAGCGCAAGATCAAACAGACGCCGCTTCTCTGGGACAATTTCACCAAGTTACGGTCGCGCTTCCTGTCTAGATAGCCTGCTCTGACACTCCGTTTTTCAATGTGCATGGATTTTGCAAATTGCAGTGTGAACCGCAGTTTGGCTGTCCAAGATTGAGAAAAGGCAGAAAAGCTGGGGTTTCTGGAACACATGAGTGTCCCAGAACGAAACACAAGATATCAGGAAGACACCCCCATGTCCTTTTCTGCACAGAAAATCTCCGAAACTCATCTGGTCGAGGCACCGGCCTCAGAAACGACGATCGGCGCTCGTCCGTCCGTTCTGCTCTCTGTCCACAATGAGTTTTCCTCTGTTGAGGCTGTCTGGCGGCGGTTTGAAAAGGTAGCTGATGGCTTTGTCTTCCAGACCTACGATTTTCTGGCGACCTGGTATGAACATATCGGCGCTCGAGCCAATGTCGACCTTCAGATTGTTGTCGCCTGGGGGTCTAAAGCCAAGCCATTGATGATCCTGCCACTGGGCATTGAGAAGACGGGACCGCTCAGCAAACTGAGTTGGCTCGGGGGTGATCTGAACGACTATAACGGGCCGTTGCTCGCCCCGAATTTTCGCGATCATGTTGCCCCCGGTGAATTCGTCACACTTTGGGACGATATTCAGGCAGTTCTTCCTGCCTACGACGTTGCCGAACTCATGCGTCAGCCAGCGATGATCGATGGCCAACCCAACCCGTTCGTAGAACTGGATACGCGCCTCAATGCCAGCGGTGCGCATATGACAACACTGGGCACTGATTTTGACACCTATTACGATGAAAAGCGGAACGCCAAAGCGAAACGTCATTTTCGCAGCCGCCGGAAGAAACTCGAAGCAATGGGTGAAACCGTCTACGTGCATCCGAACTCACCGAAGAAAATTGAAGCGTCGGTTGAGAAACTGATCGACCTCAAATCAGCGGCGCTCAATGCAATGGGTGCTACCGACTTCCTCGCAAAGCCCGGCTATGCTGATTTCTACAAAGCCCTCACGCTGAAATCAGGCGCAAACGGTGTGGCTCATGTCTCCCATATGGAAGTTGCAGGCGAATATGTTGCGGGCAACTGGGGGCTGGTCCACAAGGGACGCTTCTACTACCTGCTCGCAAGCTATGACGGTCCAAAATTCGGCCGGTATGCACCAGGTGTCCAAGCGCTCGTTGAAACCATGCGTTGGGCAATTGATAAAGGCTTGGACACGTTTGACTTCACAATTGGTGACGAGCGCTACAAGCACGAATGGTGCGAGACGAAGATTGATCTTCACGATCATCTGGCAGCCAAGACGGTCAAAGGTCATATGGCTCTGATGAAATGTCGACTAATGCTTGCAGCCAAGCGCAAGATCAAACAAACGCCGGTGCTCTGGAACGCATTCACGAAACTTCGGGAAAAATTTGCGGCGAAGTAAGGAGCGATCCCACTAAGCGTCTGCAGCGTCGTCTGTCAGCCGGCGGTATTGCCGCCGGTCGACACCGGTTAAAAAGACCCCCACACGGCGTGTGGATGCTGCGGCAAGAGACTTCAACGCCCGCAACACGGAACGGCGATTGGTTGCGCCCCATTTAACGCACATTACGGTTACATCTGTGAGTTGAGAGAGCACAGGTGCTTCCGAGGCCGAATGGACCGGCGGTCCGTCAATCACCACGTAGTCATAGTTCTGGACGAGGGCGTACATCATCCAGGTCATGCGCGATGAGCCGAGAAGCGATGTCGGGTTAGAGACTTGGCTTCCCGCTTGAAGAACGTGAAGGGGCGTCGCGTGGTCCCGAACAACGACACGCTCAAACTCTGCGCGGCCGCTTAGAACTTCCGAAAGCCCCCAATGTGGATGAAGGCCAAGCGTTTGATTGACGCCTGGTCTGCGAAGGTCCGCGTCAATCAGCAATACGCGGTATCCACTTTGTGCCATTAAGCGAGCCAATCCCCCAGCCACGCCGCTTTTTGCTTCTCCATCAACTGCGGAGGTGACAAGCAGGGTACGAGCTGGTTTCCCATTGACGCGGGCCATCAGAAGGTTTGATTGAAGACGACGTAGCGCCTCCGCTATGTACCCGTAGGGACTGCGGACGGTGTTTGCTGCAATACCGGCAGAAGACTTAGCCCCATTGATGGCTGGCATTGTCCCCAGAAACGGCATCCCGGTTTGGCGTTCAATCTGCTCCGCTGTGCGGAAGCCGGGTGCCATTGCTTCAATGAGAAACACCAGGGCGATCGCGCCGAACGCGGAGCCGATGATTGCAAGCACCATGGCAGACTTGCGATTGGGTGCGGCAGGACTTGTTGGCACGGGGGCTCGAGAGACAATGGTCGCATTTGCGACTGCCCCATCAGCGGATGCTCTGGCGCTTGCAGCTTCGTATCGACCCAGGAATTGCTCAAGCAAAGTGCGGTTCGCTGCTGCTTCTCTTTCCAAGGCACGGAGCTCGACCTCCTGCTGACCAAGGCGGGCAACACGTCCTTTCAAACGCCCCACACGATCACTTAATGTCCTGACCCGCTCATTGGCAATGTGCGCTTCGTTCTCCATGCTGCGGATAAGCTTCGCCACCTCGCGGCCGATCTGAAGCCTCAAGTCCTGCAGATTGGCCTGAGAGGTCCGCATACGCGGATGGGAGGGTAGAAGCGTGGCAGAGAGTTCTGCAATCTGCGCCTTCAATTGAACTTCCTGCTGACGCAGGTTTTGAATGAGCGGAGACCCGAGGACCTCGGCCGTCGTGTCAATTGCGCCTTCTGTGTCTACCAGGTCTTTTGCAAGAGAAAGCCGCGCCATAACAGAAGACCGATCAGCCTGCGCTTGTACCAGCTGCGCGCTCAGCTGAGAGAGTTCTTCTCGTGGAAGTGTTGTGTTGTTGGCGGGGAACAGACCTGTACGACCGCGAAACTGCTCAACAGCCGCTTCGGACAGCGCGACTTCGTCCCGAAGGTTGGCAATCTGCTCCTTCAGCCAGGCCGTGGCCTCCGCGTTCAGCGCATTACCTTCAGCGACCTGTTGTGCGATGTAAATCTCCGCATAGGCGTTTGCGAGCGCCGCCGCGCGTTTGGGATCACTTGAGGAAAAGCGGATTGCGATAACACGGCTGTCGCCACGCCGATAAACGGACAGGCGATCGAGCACGTTTTCCGTGATGGCAGCAAGAGAGGCAGGTTTTGGTTTTGATGTAACACCGAAGATTTGCAGTAATTGAGAAACCGCGCCGCCACTTCTGAGCGCGGGATTGAACTCTGGCAGTTGGTGAAGATCGAGCTCGCGGATCAGTGCAGGCACGAGCGCTCCCGACGTCAGGATTTGGACTTCGCTTTCAATTGAAATGGGATCGGCTTGCTGGGGCCGCTCGGGCGTATCGAACCGGGAGACTTCACCTGACCGGGGTTTGATGGAAACCTGCGACTCGGCGACATAGGTGGGCTCCATGGTGAGGACCCAAAACGCACCAACCGTCAGAAAGACCACGAAGAGGACCAGCAGGCGCTCTTTGCGGGCCCAGATCGCCCTTAAAAGATCCCACGGATCGATCTCACTGCTGGTGGGAGCGCGACGCCTGTCGCCGAAGTTTGCGTCGCCGCGAGGAGCTGCCTGCGGTGGCGCATACCCGGTCATGGGAGGTGTGGCAGACGTATTGCTCATAACCTGTTTCTGTTTCCCGCACGCACAGATGTCGCCAGGTCCGAGAGTCCGGACTTGTTCACGAGGCTCGAGTAGACGGCGTTTAGGTAACGGAATGTTTAACGAAGCAGGTAAGCGTCAATGAAAACCAGCCTTTAGATGGTTTACGTGTGATGTGAACACGGGTGCGCGGTCGGAAAGTCTTAACGAATTCGGTCTAGCGTTGAACATAGTCTAAGGATCAAAAAGGGCCCCATGAGCCGGTTTCTCATCATAGCAGCGATAGCATTCATGCTCGGCGCCTGTTCCAACACTGGCATTCTGTCGGAAATGCCTGTTGCGGGCCAAAACGCGCCCTATCGGCTGGATAGCGGCGACCGGCTTCGTGTGATTGTGTTCGGGCAGGAAGACCTGACCGGCGAATACGCTGTGGATGGTGCCGGTGAGATCTCCATGCCCCTTATTCAAGCGGTGCAGGCGAGGGGCCTTACCACAGAAGAGCTTGAGATATCGCTTGTCAGCGTTCTCTCTCAAACCCTTTTGCGTGACCCGAGTGTCAGTGTTGAAGTTTTGAATTTCCGGCCTTTCTTCATTCTTGGTGAGGTGAGTAGTGCCGGCCAGTATCCGTTTGTGGCTGGCATGACAGTCAATACGGCCGTCGCCATTGCCGGCGGCTATACACACCGCGCGAACACGAATGTTGCACGGGTCACGCGGAATCTCGGTGACCGGATTGTAGAACTGGGCGTTGAGACAAATGCTGCTGTTCGGCCGGGGGACACGATCCTCATCCGCGAACGGTATTTTTGAGGCTCGCCATGAGTTCCCGCGTACCACCCCAGTCTTTTCGAGTTCTTCACTGCCTCAGAGCACCTGTCGGCGGTTTGTTTCGCCATGTGTGCGATCTTGCGGCAGCGCAAAGTGAGGCCGGCCATTCAGTCGGCGTGCTCTGCGCGGACAAACCAAATGACCCACAAACGCTGGACCGACTCTCAGCGCTGGAAAGGCATTGTAACCTGGGTGTGACCCGCATCGGCCTCGGACGGATGCCCGGCGTGAGTGACCTCAGAGCTGTGTTGGCAACGTCCCGTAAAATTCGGGAGATCAAGCCCGACGTTTTGCATGGACATGGTGCGAAAGGCGGCTTATTAGCGCGATGCACTCCTGCGTCAAAACCTCATCCAGTGCGTGTTTACACGCCGCATGGTGGCAGCATCCATTATGCGCCAAACAGCGTCTCTGGCGTTCTTTTTGGCGCTGCAGAAAAGGTGATGCTGGCGCGCACTGACGGACTGATTTTTGAGTCTGAATTTGCCCGATCTGTTTTTTCCAAACGTTTTGGTGAACTGCCGATCAATACCCAGATTGTTCACAACGGCCTGGCATTAGAGGAATTTGACCCCATTCCTCTCATAGAAGATCCGGCTGATTTTCTCTTCCTCGGCGAGATCCGTGAGTTAAAAGGCATATTCACTCTCCTTGATGCCATTTCCAAGATCGCAAGCCACCGTGCAATCCGTGTGGACGTGGCGGGTGATGGGCCGGACATGGCCGCATTTCGTGCCGCCATTGAAACGCGATCCCTTACCGGATCGGTGAATGTCCTCGGCCAGGTACCTGCACGTGAGGCGCTTGCCCGTGCTCGAGCGGTGGTGCTTCCCTCTCATCAGGATTCGTTTCCATATGTTGCATTGGAAGCCGCCGCAGCGGGCCGACCACTCATTGCGACGTCGACTGGCGGCGTACCGGAGATATTCGGTCCTTTCGTGCGCAGTCTGATTGATCCAGCAAATGTTCAAGAATTGCACAATGCAATGGAGCATTTCCTGGATCATGAAGCAGACCACATGCGACTCGCTCAGAAGCTTCGCGACCATGTAAGGCATCAGTTTTCTTTGAGCGGCATGGCGGCAGGTGTTGCGTCGGCATACGCAAACGCCTTGGCTGGTTCAGTGAGAAAACACGATGCGGTTGCTGACTCCTCACCAAATCCAAAGCTGGACGCAGCAGAATGACTGACACACCGGAAACACACCATAGTGCACCGGCGGACGCCACCATCGGGTCAGATACGCCAAGGCGTTCTTCCAACTCACGTTTCGAGCGGGAAGGGCGTCCAACAGGCCCAGTGCCGAAGGTTGATCGCCGTTCGAAAGTCCAAACATCAATCTCGCCCACGGTTGTCAGAGGATCGCTACGACTTCTTGAATGCTTGATGCTTGTGAGTGTCGGCGCTGCGATTGCCTGGGCATATGTCGGTTCGCATGTCTGGGATGCTTTTGCTTACTATGTGTTGCTCACCATTGCGCTGCCGTTTGCTTACGTGCTGGCGAGTGACTTTTCCCGTCTCTATCGAGTCGCTGTCTTGCAAATGC
Source organism: Parvibaculaceae bacterium (assembly GCA_965248405.1). Classification (GTDB taxonomy): domain Bacteria; phylum Pseudomonadota; class Alphaproteobacteria; order Parvibaculales; family Parvibaculaceae; genus Mf105b01. The sequence continues at coordinate 1,534,700 of OZ252104.1, read as the reverse complement.
AATGGGGCACCATTCGCTCTGCCTGTGCGACATGGACGGGGGTGTTCATCTGCGGACTCATTTTTTCAGTCCTCATCAAGGAAAGCGAAAGCCTGTCGCGTGTATGGCTCGCAGGTTGGTTCTTGAGCGGCTTGGTAGGGATCGCAGCTCTGCGTGGCGCCGCACATGGCATTATCGGGAAATGGGCTGAGCAGGGACGCCTTCAACAGAATGTGGTCTTGGTTGGCGGAGGGCAGACGGGCCAACGGCTTATCGACGCGCTTCAGGAATCCGATGTGCACTACATCAACATTTGCGGTGTGTTTGACGATCGGTCGTCCGACAGAGCGCCGGACACGATCCAAGGCATCAAAAAACTCGGCAGTTTCGATGAGCTTGTCCGCTTTGCACGATCCAACCGGATTGACATGTTGCTCGTCGCTCTTCCCATGACTGCGGAAGGACGAATGCTGGAGCTTCTTCGGAAGCTTTGGGTGCTCCCGGTCGATATTCGTCTCAGTGCACTGGACTCACGGTTGCGGTTCAAGTCCGGCACATACAGCTATATCGGCAATGTGCCCTTTCTCGACATCTATAAGAAGCCGCTCACCGATTGGGACTATGTCATAAAGACCGTCTCTGATCGTCTTATCGCGGGCGCAATGCTGATTGCGACATTGCCCATTTTTGCGGCTGTGGCAGTTGCAATTAAGCTGGATAGTAAAGGACCTGTCTTCTTCAAACAGAGACGGTACGGCTTCAACAACGAACTTGTGGAAGTCTACAAGTTCAGAACGCTTTCCCATGCAAATCAGGACTCAAACGCTGAAAAACTTGTCACCGCAGACGACGATAGAGTGACCGGGGTAGGTCGTTTCCTGCGCCGCTCCAGCATTGATGAGCTGCCGCAGCTCATCACTGTTCTTAAAGGTGACATGTCGATGGTTGGACCACGCCCGCATGCTGTTCTGGCAAAAGCAGCCGACCAACTCTATGGCGATGTGGTTGACGGGTATTTTGCTCGGCACCGCGTGAAACCCGGCATTACGGGGTGGGCACAGATCAATGGCTGGCGTGGCGAAACAGATACCGATGAGAAGATCCGTCGTCGGACAGAATATGACCTTTTCTATATTGATAACTGGTCACTGCTGTTTGACCTTTATATCATTCTGCGGACCCCCTGGGCGCTGCTAAAGGGCGAAAACGCTTACTGAGGCAGCGCTATGGATGGATGGCAACTGGATGTAGGAAGCAGGTCGGCAGGGAACCGAACCAACTCTCACACCCTCTGGACGCTTTTGAGCGGCGGTTTACTCTTTCTGACCCTCACAACCGGCTTCTATGTCAGCACACAATCAAGCGGCTCGTCGTCGACGCCCGCGCCTTATGATCTGTTGATGGTGCTGACGATGGCTTTCACCTTCGCTGTGGGCTTGCGTTTTCCCCGCGATCTGCGCACGCCAGCTGTCTTGTGGGGTCTGTTACTGCTCGGCTATGCGTTCTCGGGGATCAACGCGCTCTACATTGAGAGAGTCACGGACTTTCTGCTCGTGTCGACCTATCTCGTCTTGAGTATGTTGTTTTTTGCTTCACTGGTTGTGGCAAACCCGGAGCGCAACCTGGCGATTGTCTGGTGGGCATATACGCTCTCTGCGACAATCGCAGCGGCGATCGGGTGTGCAGCCTATTTTGGTTTGATACTCAGCGCGGAGAGTTTTCTCAAATTCGGTCGGGTACGCAGCACATTCAACGATCCAAATGTCTTCGGGCCGTTTCTCGTGGGGCCCGTGCTGTTTCTAGTCTATCGCCTCTCGATGTCGTCTCGGCGGCGCGACCTCCTGCTTGTTCCGATAGTCGGGCTGCTTTTTTTGGCCATTCTCCTCAGCTTCTCTCGGGGGGCCTGGGGAAACCTCATAGCTGCCGGTGGTATATTCCTCGTATTGACCTGGATGACAGCAACATCTGCCAGACAAATCGCCCGATTGACCCTCGCGGTGTCTTTGATCGGGGTTTTGGCAGCGGGCGTCGTGGCCTGGGCTCTGTCATCGGATCTCGTTTCAGACCTGTTTGAAGAGCGGTTTTCTCTGACACAGTCATACGATGTGTCAGAAGAGGGTGGTCGGTTTGCTGTGCAGGAACAAGCGATCCTCACCGTCATCGAAAAACCCTTTGGCATCGGTCCATCTCAATGGGCCAAAGTCGTGGGCGTCGACCCACACAATGTCTATTTGAACGTGTTTCTTGCCGGAGGTTGGCTGTCGGGCGCGGCGTATGTTGTGTTGATTCTCACGACCCTCGTTCTGGGCGTTCGGACCTGTTTTGCTTCAATCCCTTTCCAGGGTCTCCAGATCGTTGCTGTTTCCACCTTTGCGGCCCACGCCGCAGAAGCGTTTATTATCGACATCGACAATTGGCGGCATGTCTATCTGCTGATGGGTCTCGTCTGGGGTGGAATCGTGTATGTGCGTATAAACACAGGCGCAAGGCGGGCGGCTTTGCCGGTTTCGGCTACAGAAGGCAGACGAATTGACGGGTTCGCGGCCTAGCCAGACTGCGGTCCCACAGGAGCTATTCTCAGGGGAAATTGGAGGCCACGCCCAGAATCGAACTGGGGTACACGGATTTGCAATCCGCTGCGTAACCACTCCGCCACGTGGCCTCACATCCTGGCAATTTACAGCCAAGCAGCGGGGATATACCAAGTTCAGGCATGGGCTACAACGAAGAAATCGTCACAGACCTTATGAACTGCGGTTCTTGGCCTTCCTTGAATCCAATTGTTTTTGGTGGCCTCGGTCAGTATAAACCTGCAGGGAATAGCGTCAGGTTTGCCATCGTGAGCATTGTTGGCGCTCAGAGAAATTCAGGCCTTAGTTAGAGGGACGATGAGCGAGTTGGACGCAGCCAGAAAGAATATGGTGGAGAGTCAGGTAAGAACCTCCAGTGTCACCGACGAACGCATTCTTGGTGCGATGAGCCGGGTTCCACGCGAACATTTTGTACCAGAAGCAAAACGCTCTCTCGCTTATCTAGGCGATGATCTCTGTGTCAAGGAAGCGACAGCAGACTCCGCAGCACGCTTTTTGATGGATCCGCGTGTCTTGGCGAAACTCATGGAATTGGCGTCTCTGTCATCTTCGGATCTTGTCTTGGATGTCGGTCCCGCTACTGGCTATTCAACCGCCTTGCTGGCCGACGTCACAGACACGGTTGTCGCGCTGGAGAGTGATTCGGACCTGGCGGAGAAGGCGAGCGCTGTGCTTCTTGAGCTGGGTGTCGACAATGCAGCCGTCATTGAAGGTCCATTGGCTGAAGGCAATACCAAGCAGGGTCCGTTCGACGTCATTTTTCTCAATGGATCGGTTCCGTTTGTCCCGCCAGCCCTTCTGGATCAGTTGAAGGAAGGCGGACGGCTTGTCGGTGTTGTCATTGAAGACAATGTCGGAAAAGCACGTGTCTATGTTAAAAGTGGTGCGCAATCCACCCAGCGGAGTGGTTTTGAGGCTGGAATTCATGCTCTTCCGGGCTTTGAGGTCGCGGAAACCTTTAATTTCTGATGCCATTTCCCACATATCCACTGTGTTTATGTTCCGCTAAGGTTAATAACCCGGTTACCATTTTTGCCGCACTATGTGGCTAAACAGACCGGGCAAAGCATTTGGTACGGCGGATTTGCGTAGGCAAGATTCTGTCTGGGAGAGGGTGAAATGACACAATCAGGTTTGAGTACAAAGCGCATGACACTGTTGATCAAGAGCAGCGTCGGGCGGTTGCTGGGCGGCGTCGCGCTTGGAGCGATCATGTTCTCAGCGCCAGCGCATGCCGAAAACCTGTTTGATGCGCTGGCTGCAGCCTATCAATCAAACCCGGCACTCCTCGCTCAGAGAGCAGGGTTGAGAGCCACAGATGAACAAGTCCCCCAAGCACTGGCTGGCTGGCGCCCATCTTTGAGTGCCACAGGGTCCTACGGCAGCGTGGAGACTGACTCTGCCTCATCCATCAATATTCCAGGCTTCGGCGGCAAACAGACATTTGACCCGATGACAGGGACGCTGGCTCTCTCACAGAATGTATTTACAGGTGGCCGAACTCTTTATGGTGCCCGCCGGGCAGAGGCCTCCGTTGAAGCTGGCCGCGAAAACTTGCGGAATGTTGAGCAGAACACGCTTCTGAATGCAGTTACCGCCTATATGGATGTGGTGCGGGATATCGCTGTCGTCGATCTCCGTAGAAAGAATGTCCAAGTGCTGAGGCGTCAGCTTGAGGCATCTCAGGACCGTTTTCGGGTAGGCGAAATTACCCGGACCGACGTCGCGCAATCCGAAGCGCGTCTAAGCCTTTCTGATACCAATTTAATTGCGGCCGAAGCCGCCCTAATTGCGAGCCGCGCTGCCTATGAGCGGGTTGTCGGCCAGACACCTGGTACATTGGAGCCAGCGCCGCCGCTGCCGGCTCTGCCACAAAGCGAAGCAGAAGCCATGCAGCTGGCGATTTCAGCTAATCCAGCTCTTGAAGCCGCGCGCCATTCCGAGAGAGCGGCAGGACATGCTGTAACAGTTGCAAAAGGGGGGCTGCTGCCCACGGTCTCTTTGGACGCGACCTATGAGCATGCAGAAGAGCCTTCGAGCACAACAGCGCGCTCGACCACGACAAGGCTCCTGGGCACCATCACAATTCCGCTTTACCAGTCTGGTTCTCAATATTCGGCGATCCGGGAAGCAAAACATCTGGAGAGTCAAAGCAGGCTGCAGGTGGCAGACACGCTTCGACAGGTTGAAGAAGCGGTCCGTAACGCTTGGGAGCAGCTAAGAGCGACACGGTCAGCTATCGTCTCAAATCGGCAGCAAGTCAGAGCAAACGAGATTGCTCTCGACGGTGTTCGGCAGGAAGCCCAGGTGGGCTCCCGAACAACACTTGATGTGTTGGACGCCGAGCAGGAGCTTCTGGACAGTCAGGTATCCCTCGTGACTGCGGAAAGAGACGAGTATGTGGCCGGGTATGGCCTGTTGTCCGCCGTTGGGCAGCTAAGTGCCCGGGATCTCGGCCTGGCGGTTGAGTATTACGACCCTGTAGAAAATTATGAAGATGTTAAGCACCAATGGGTGGGATGGGGCACCAACGACGAATAGTCGTGTAATGGTACAGCGTCGGTTGGCAATGGCACGCTGCTGCCCTAAGATTTTTGAGATTTCCGCCCGGATAGCAGGGCAGCACAGTACAAGTAGGATGCGGTCGATATGAGCGACGAAGCCGAAAGCCCAGAACCAACAATGGAAGAGATCCTGGCGTCCATTCGCCGGATTATTTCTGAGGATGACGAGGAAGGCGGAGAGCCGGAGGCCGCAGCCGAGGAAGTTGCCGCTGAACCCGCTCCGGAGCCCGAACCGGAGGCTGAGGAAGAGGACGTGATGGACCTCACGGAGATGGTCGTCGAGGAACCAGAGCCCGAGCCTGAACCGGAGCCAGAACCAGAAGCTGAAGAAGAACCTCTTGAGCTTGAAGTCGCTCCCGAACCGGAACCAGAGCCTGAACCCGCGGCATCGGCCGATGTCGAAGATGACATTGATTTCGGTGAGCCTTTCGAGGAACCGGAAGAAGAGGTCGCACCCGAGCCCGAGCCGGAACCAGAGCCGCTTCCAGAACCTGTCGAGGCCAACGAAGAGGACTCATCGCTGATTTCAGGGACTACCGAAACCGCTACAGCGGCAGCCTTCGGCGCGCTTGCCAGTTCAATCCTGACTTCAAACGGCGAATCCCGAACTCTTGAGGACTTGGTGGCGGACATGCTCCGGCCCATGCTCAAGGAGTGGATGGACCAAAACCTGCCAGATCTGGTTGAGCGGATGGTCCGCGAAGAAATCGAGCGAGTCGCCCGGCGCGGCCGCTAGGCCTCACCGCCTGCCGGCCTTGGGCTAAAAATGCCCAAACTGCGCCTGACCCACAGATCATGTCTGAGAACGTCTCGGATGCAGAGCCCTTGCGGGCTGGCATCCCTTATGCTGTAACGGCTGCTCGAAGCGGCCTGTCTCGCGCACCCAAGGCTTCCAGACCGGCTTTCCTCAAGATTTACGAGACTTTCCATGCTGGAAAAGACATTTCGTCCGCAGGACGTAGAAGAACGGCTCTATAAAACCTGGGAGTCATCCGGCGCCTTTAAGGCGGGTGACCCTAAGCGTATCGAAGCAGGTGCGGCGCCTTACACGATCGTCATCCCGCCGCCCAACGTGACGGGTTCGCTTCATATGGGTCATGCGCTCAACAATACGCTTCAGGACATTCTGGTTCGTTTTGAGCGGATGCGCGGTAAGGATGTGCTTTGGCAACCGGGGACCGACCATGCGGGAATTGCGACCCAGATGGTTGTCGAGCGCCAGCTCGCGGAGGAAGGTAATATTGGCCGCCGCGACATGGGGCGTGAGGCCTTTCTGGAACGGGTCTGGAAATGGAAGGGTGAGAGTGGAGGCACAATCACCAATCAGTTACGCCGCCTAGGCGCATCCTGTGACTGGAGCCGTGAACGCTTCACCATGGATGAAGGTCTTTCCCAGGCTGTGCTGAAAGTCTTTGTTCAGCTCCATAAAGAGGGTCTGATCTATAAGGACAAACGACTGGTCAATTGGGACCCAACCTTAGGGACCGCGATCTCCGATTTGGAAGTTGAACAGAAAGAGGTGCAGGGCAGTCTTTGGCACTTCCGCTATCCAATTGAGGGGGAAGAAGGGCGTTACATCGTCGTCGCGACCACGCGGCCGGAAACCATGCTGGGCGACACCGCGGTTGCCGTAAACGCTGAGGATGAGCGCTACAAAGATCTGATCGGCAAGAATGTTGTCCTGCCCTTGGTTGGCCGCCTCATTCCGATTGTGGCCGACGAACATGCGGATCCGGAACAGGGATCTGGGGCCGTGAAGATAACGCCCGCACATGATTTTAACGATTTTGAAGTTGGGCGCCGGCACGACCTGCCGATGATCAATATTCTCGATGCCCGGGCCCATCTCAATGATGAGGTACCTGAAAAGTATCGCGGCATGGAGCGCTATGTGGCGAGAAAAGCCGTTGTCGCTGACCTCGATGCTCTGGGTCTTCTTGAGAAAATTGACGATCACACACTGATGGTTCCTTACGGGGACCGGTCAAACGATGTGATTGAGCCCTGGCTCACCGACCAGTGGTACGTCGATGCACCAACGCTTGCGAAACCGGCGATTGAAGCTGTTGAGCGCGGCCAGACCCAATTCGTGCCAAAGAGCTGGGATAAGACCTATTTCGAATGGATGCGCAACATCCAGCCCTGGTGCATTTCCCGGCAGCTCTGGTGGGGTCATCAGATCCCGGCCTGGTACACGCCGGACGGCGACGTCTTTGTTGCTCACAACGAGGACGAAGCCTATGAACTTGCACGCGCGAAACATGGGGTGGATGTTGAACTCACCCGTGATGAAGACGTGCTTGATACCTGGTTCTCATCCGGCCTTTGGCCGTTTTCCACGCTGGGCTGGCCAGAGGAAACAGCAGAACTGAAACGTCACTACAAGACGGACGTTCTCGTTACAGCTTTCGACATCATCTTTTTCTGGGTCGCCCGGATGATGATGATGGGCCTTCATTTTATGAAGGATGTGCCATTCCACACGGTTTACGTTCACGCCCTTGTTCGAGACGAGCATGGCGCCAAAATGTCGAAATCCAAAGGTAACGTTGTCGACCCTCTTGGATTGATTGATGAGTACGGTGCAGATGCCCTGCGCTTCACACTTGCAGCCATGGCGGCACAAGGCCGAGACGTCAAACTCTCGACGTCTCGTGTCGAAGGCTATCGGAATTTCGGAACCAAACTTTGGAACGCAGCCCGTTTTTGCGAGATGAATGAATGTGTTCGTGTCGATGGATTTGACCCGTCGGCTGTCTCACAGACGCTCAATCGCTGGATCGTTGGTGAAGTTCAAAAGACGGCTGACAAGATCACAGAAGAGATTGAAGCCTATCGCTTCAACGAGGCAGCGAATGCAGCCTACCGCTTCATCTGGAACATCTTCTGTGACTGGTATGTAGAGCTTGCAAAACCGCTTTTGCAAGGCGATGACGAAGCCGCCAAGGCGGAAACACGCGCATGTGCTGCCTGGGTCCTGGATCAAGCGACGATGCTCCTGCATCCCTTTATGCCTTTCCTTACAGAGGAGCTTTGGCAAAAAACAGGCGATGCGGGAACGCCGCGCGCCACAATGCTGATGCTGAGCGAGTGGCCACAGCATAATGGTCTCGTCAATGCAGAAGCTGATGCGGAGATGGAATGGGTCATCCGGCTCATAACGGAAGTGCGTTCTGTGCGCGCTGAGATGAACGTACCCGCGGGGGCGAAAATCCCACTCGTTCTGAAGGATGCCAGTGCGTCGACGGGAGAGCGGATAGCGCGTCACAATGATCTTCTCTGCCGTATGGCGCGGCTTTCGGAAATTTCGGCTGGAAGCGACCTGCCTGACGGATCTCTGCAGTTCGTCATTGATGAAGCAACCGGCGCTTTGCCGATCGCAGATGTGATTGATCTCACTGCAGAAACAGAACGGCTTCAAAAAGCCATGGCTAAGCTCGACGGTGAAATCAAGAAGATCGATGGCAAGCTGGGAAATGAGAAGTTCATATCCAAAGCGCCGCAGGCTGTGATCGACGAACAGAGAGAACGCAAAGCGACTGCGGAGGCGGAAAAAGCCAAGCTTGCGGATGCCCTAAGTAAACTGAAAGCCGCTGGATAAAACACCATCGCTACGATAGGCTTTTTCGTCGCCGGGTCCTTTGATCCGGCAACGTGGGGAATGCTTATTGGGGGGAATTTCGTGTTTTCGAGTATCTCAAACGTCTTATGCTTGACGTTAATCAGCATAGGTTTGTCGGGCTGTATTTATGCGGGTGGGGCCGAAGCCGTAAAACAAATTGATCCTGCGATTGCTAATGGGGCGCATGTCGGTTCCATCACCGTGACTCTTGCGAGTGATGTAACGAGTCCGGAGTTGGAGAGGGTTATGCCTGAGGTCCTACGGCGGGAGCTGAACTCCTGTGCCACCGGGTCGCAATCGCTAAGCCTGGTGGTTAACGTCACTCGCTTTAAAGGACAGAATGCGGCGAAGACCATCCTTTTGGGCGATGGCGCAGAACTTCAAGGAACGGCAAAGCTGATAGAACCGGAAACCAACCGTATTGTTGCCGACTATGATGTCTCAGAGTCAGTTGGCGGCGGAGGGCTCTTCGCTGCCGCCGGAATGGCAGATTCCGAACGATCATTAAGCCGAGAGTTTGCTGACTCACTGTGCAAACAAGCCTTCAACTCTTAAGGAAAGGTCACGTAGAGATGGCTTTTAAGTCTATCATGGCGGCCATAGTGCTATCCGCCCTCTCGGGTTGTGCACTATCTGAAGACAAGGTCGCTCTGCGCTATCTGCCTGTCGCACATTCCAGCGTTGTTGAGGCGGCAAAAGAGGTTGCAATCCACCTTAGCGTCGAGGACGGACGGACGAACAACAGAACCATTATATCGCGCAAAATCAACGGCTTTGGAATGGAAATGGCTGCAATCCGCGCGACCCGCAACCCTGTTGACCTGGTTGAAACAGCCCTGAAGCAAGAACTGCGAGCACGTGGGTTCAACGTGGGCAATACAGGTCTATCTGTTACGGCTCGATTAAATGAGTTCTACAATCAGTATGAAGTTGGATTGATTACTGGGTCAGCTATTTCGACAGTAGAGGTCGATGTTTTGGTCGGTGATCCAGATGCACCCAGATTTGAGAAAAATTTCATCGCCAGCCAGACCGATGATGCATTTATTGCAGATGGCGACAATGCTAAGGCGGCCTTGGAAGCTGCGCTCAGCCAACTCATCTCTCAGATCATGGCAAACTCGGATTTCATGGAGGCTTTGGTCGACCCTGGTGGACCAGGCAGGCCAGCAGTGACGCCTTCAACTGAAGACGTCACCAGTTAGTGTCGGGCAATCGCCTTAACCCGCAGTTGGCGAGGGGCTTGACCCTTCGTCACTGCGCGAGCGCTGAGCCATAAAGTCGTCAAACTCTTTTTGGTCTTTCGCTCTGCGAAGCTGATCAAGGAAGGCTTCGAAAGCTTCCTGCTCTTCTTCGAGCCGCTTTAAGGTTTCGGCACGATAGTTATCAAAAGCCGCATTTCCGGTCGGCCGCGAGCGGCGCCCGTGACGGCGGCGATAGCGCTTACTGCACCGGTACTCACTTCTCCAAGATTGCATTTTTCCACTCCAAAGCAGGTAACCCAAAACCAGCAGACCAATCGGCCAGGCTAGGATGAACGCGACAATCATGATCGCAATCCAGGCACCTTTCGGCAGATCATCAAGCCTCTCCAAACCGAACCCATTCTGGGAACCGGAAGCATCCGAGGCATAGGACATGTGTGACTCCTTTCTTGAGCGTCACGAACACCCGTGACCCACCTGACCTAAGTTCAGGCTTGCAGCGCTTCAAGCGATTGAAACACACTGTTACACTTCTCTTTGACGCGAAAATTGGCAGGAAAGTAGGGTTTTATGTGGAATTTGACGCTTGTCGCACTGCTGATTGTCTTCTGGGGAAGCTTTGGGTCCGCGCATGCCGATGTCCTCCGGGCGGAAGACGCGGCAGAGAGGCTCTTTTCCGCCGAAGATGTCGACCCCGAATGGTTTTCCAATCAGGGACTTTCGTCGGCGGTTCCCCATGTTGTCAGCGAACTTCAGGAAGAGCTCGGCGAACTAGAGGCTATTGAATCCTGCACGCCGAAATGCCTCGCACGGTTTGAATTGGGCGAATTCAGCTTCGACATCACCGTGACGTCGGAAGGACTTATCTCGTCTTTATGGATTGATCCGCCCATCATTTATACCGACTCTCTCGAAGACGCTGTCGATCAATTCAACGAACTGCCAGGAGACGTCTCGGTCATGGTCGTGGAGGGAGATCAGGTATTGGCGGGCATTGATGCCGATACCCCATTGGCCGTCGGCTCCACGTTCAAACTTGCAGTTCTCAAGGCTCTCGACACACTAATTGGTGCCGGAAAGCTTGAATGGAACCAGGTCGTGGAGTTCAAGGACGATTGGCGGAGCTTGCCGACAGGTCAGTTGCAAGACTGGCCAGCCGGCGCGCCTATCACAATCCACACACTTGCGAGCCTAATGATTTCGATAAGTGACAATACGGCGACGGACGCCCTGATAGATTTGGTTTCAAGAGGAAGCCTGGAAACCATAAGCCCGCAGAACAGACCGTTTTTGACCACACGGGAGTTCTTTCAACTGAAACGCAAAGATGCGGAGGAGCAACGGCAGGCCTTCGCAGACGGCACATTCGACGATCGAATGCGTATCCTATCCGCACTGGGACAGGAACCTTTGCCAAAGGTGACAGACCTCAATACGGATCCACTTTTACAAATCGAGTGGTTCTTCGCTACCCAGGACCTTTGCGGCCTCATGGAATCGGTTCGGCATCTGGACGTTGTACAAATCAATCCCGGAATTGCGCTCAAAACAGATTGGGATCAAATCGCCTACAAAGGCGGGAGTGATTTTGGAGCCCTCAATTATACGACGGCGCTCACGTCAAAAGACGGCAAACGCTACTGTGTCAGCGCGACCTGGAACAATTCAGAGCCGTTGGACGAAATCACCCTTTCGATTCTTTATGCAGGTCTTCTTCATCACCTGAAATAGAAAAAGGGGCGGTCTTTAAACCGCCCCATCACTTGAGGAACAAGTGGTCATTAGTCGAACGTGATCACGGAACGCGCAAGTTCGCCGCGCTCCAACTCGTCAAACGCGCTGTTCACGTCACCGAGTTTAATGCGCTGAGAAATCATGTTGTCGAGTTTCAGTTTCCCGGCCATGTAGAAGTCGACATAACGTGGCATATCGACGGGGAAACGGTTGGACCCCATGAGCGACCCTTGAATCTTCTTCTCCGCAAGGAAATCTGCCCCGTGAAGCTCGATGTTGGTCCCAAGTGGGATCATCCCGATCACGGTAGCCGTCCCGCCGCGCGCCAGCATCTGGAAAGCCTGTTCAGTCGTCGCCTTTAGGCCAATCGCCTCAAGAGCGTGGTGAACACCACCACCCGTCATTTCCATCACTTGGGCAACCGCATCACCTTTAGAGGCATCAACCACATCCGTCGCGCCAAACTCTTTTGCAAGGTTGAGTTTCGATCCCTGCATATCGACGGCGATGATCCGTCCGGCTCCAGCAATGGAAGCGCCGTTGATTGCGGCCAGGCCAACACCACCGCAGCCAATCACCGCAACAGTTTCACCCGGCTCGACTTTTGCGGTGTTCGTAATCGCACCAATGCCGGTTGTTACTGAACAGCCAATAAGTGCGGCGACATCCAGCGGCATGTCTTTGCGGATCTTCGTGCAGGCATGTTCATGGATCAACATCTGCTCCGCGAAAGAGGACAGATTTAGAAACTGATACATCGGATCAGCTGCATTAGCGAGACGCGGTTCTTCATCCGGGCCGCGCTGCGTTTCTGTGCCTGGGCAGCGGGACATGTGCCCCGTCAGACAGTGTTCGCAGTGGCCGCAGAAAGCAGAGAGACAGGTGATGACGTGATCCCCAACTTCGACGGTGCGGACCTCTGATCCCACCTGCTCGACAATACCGGAGGACTCATGACCAAGAACGGCTGGAAGTGGGTAGGGGTAGGTTCCGTTCACAAAATGCAGATCGGAGTGGCAGACGCCCGCAGCCGCCGTGCGAATGAGCACTTCGTGGGGCCCCGGCTTATTGATCTGAACGTCTTCTATTTCAAGTGGCTTGCCCACCTCCCGTAACACGGCCGCTTTCATTTCTTCCTCCCTGACAATGTTGTTTTGCTTTGTTAGCAAGATGTTGGCGTGGCTGGCAGGCTGCGTCAATGGCAGAAAGTTCGGTGTTTTGTGTGGCAAAATGCCCTTACGGAATGGGGCAATTGCACAATTCAGCGCACGTTCAGCTGTCCCAAGTCTAGGATCGCTCATTTACCACTCGAGAAAATGCCGCAGCGCACACAAACAAAATTGTCTATGATGAGTGCCAATCATCCAGCCGAAAGTTCGATTATGTCGTGTCAGTCTTCCCTTTTCTTGATCGTCACCACGCTCCTTTTTTTGCCGATCACCTTTACCGCTGCCCACGCAGATTTCGATCGCGGTCTTGAGCTGTACCAGAGCGGTGACGCGCCAGGAGCCGCAGAGGAGTGGAAACAAGCAGCGGAGAACGGGAATGTTATCGCCGCGTTTCTTGTGGGGCACATGTACAAATCAGGAAATGGGCTGACAAAATCATCGGCTCTCGCGTTTCCGTACTTTCTTCAAGCAGCCCAGCGAGGGCATTCCGACGCTCAGGTCGAAACAGCGCTATATTATTACAATGGTGATGGAGACGCCGACATTGATCAGAATTACCTGGAAGCGGCCAACTGGTTTGATAAGGCGGCCCTCCAGTTCAGCGGTGTCGCCCAATATTATCTCGGTGTGATGCATCGTGAAGGACAGGGCGTGGCGCGTGACCGCACAGAGGGTCTGCGCTGGCTGTCCCTCTCAGCCAACAAGTTCTATGTTCCTACCTATCTTCTGTTGGCTGAAATCTATGCCAAAGGCGACGGCGTTGTTGAAGAACCGATCAAAGCCGCCATGTATCTTGACCTTGCCCGGCGGTATTCAGACACCACGAACCGTGACGCTGTTTCAGACGTATTCGATGCCACAAAGCGTTTCATCAGTGCAGATGAACGAGCAGAGGGACGCCTTCAGGCGGACCTTTGGGTGAACGCCAACGACAAGCGTTGATGGCTCATCAGATGATATGGTGTTCCTCGCCGTACCAAAGAGGTGACCGCGAGAAGTCGATGAACTTCGCTTCATCTTCAAGCAGCAGAATGCCTGCTTGCCGGCCTTCCTCAGTCGCAACGGCGGCTCGTAGATCTTCCAGGCTTTCCCACCACAATTCCGCAACACCATCATAGATTGCGGGGGCGGCCTCCAGCGACCCAGCGCGTGATGCCCGCGCGGCATCATTTTCCTCCCATTGCCGAGTATGCAGCTGAACGTACTTTTTGATCCTCAGAGTCTCAGCGACTGACTTCACAAGCGGTGCGTGCGTGTTCAACCAGTAGTCTTGAAACTCCTCAAGGCTCAGTTCATCACGTTTGGTCAGACAGAATGTGATCCTGATCATGGGCCGGTTCCTCTCTCGATTTCGTTTCCTGTTGCCGCTATCGTATCGCCAAGAGGGATTGTTTGCATGAAGATTGCCGTTGGTGGCTTCCAGCACGAGACAAATACATTCGCACCAATGAAGGCGGATTGGACTGCTTTCGAGCAGGCGGATAGCTGGCCGGCCTTACAAGTCGGCCCATCTGTTTTGACGGCGTGTCTCGGCATGAATATCCCTCTGGGCGGCTTCCTTGAGGAAGCAGCACTTCTTGATCATTCCTTTGAACCGCTTGCCTGGTGTTCCGCGACGCCCTCAGGCTACGTCACGCAAGATGCTTACGAACGGATCAGTACCTTGATCTTGGACGAGTTGAAGGCGGTCTCAAAAAAAGTGGATGCGATCTACCTCGATCTTCACGGCGCCATGGTGACAGAGCATCTTGAAGACGGCGAGGGGACGCTTCTGCAAGCCGTTCGCGAGCTTGTGGGACCGGATGTGCCCATCGTGGCAAGCCTTGATCTACACGCCAACGTCACTCAAGCAATGGTTGAGGCGTCTGATTTTTTGACCGCCTATCGGACTTATCCGCATGTCGATATGGCGGAGACAGGTAAACGCTGCGCGCGCGTGCTCGACCGAATTCTTCGCGAGGGCCTGCGTCCGGCAAAAGCATTTCACAAGGCGGACTTTCTTATTCCACTCACGGGGAGCTGTACCCTTGTTGAGCCCGCTGTGACTGTCTATCGGGATATTGAAGAACTAGACCAGAACCACGATGTTCTTGGTGCTTCGTTTGCTACCGGGTTCTCTCCTGCAGATATTGAGGAGTGCGGCCCGACCGTACTCGCCTATGCGGACACGCCAAAAAAGGCCAAAGCTGTTCTCGATCGTTTGCGGCTTAAGGTTGAGCAGTGTGAGAGTGATTTTTCCGCCCCACTCCGGACGCCTGAAGAAGCTATTGCACACGCGATCGCTCGATCCTCAGTGGGTGCGCCCGTTCTGATGGCCGATACGCAGGACAATCCGGGCGCTGGCGGCAATGGCGATACGGTCGGCATTTTGAAAGCCTTGATCAAAGCCAGGATGCAAGGAGCCGTGCTGGGCGTCCTGTACGACCCGGCATCCGCACAACTTGCCCATGAAGCGGGTGAAGGGGCAATGGTCGAGCTCAACCTTGGGTCTCTTACCGGTGGAGCACCGGAGGAGACGCCTGTCTCCGGCGCTTTCAGGGTGGTTCGATTGTCGGATGGGGAGATCGACGCGACGGGCCCCTATTATGCAGGTATTCGCCTATCACTCGGTGCGTCAGCCCTTTTGGAGATTGACGGTGTCAAAATGGTGGTGGGATCCAAAAAGGTTCAATGTGCAGATCAGGCCATGTTCACGCATTTCGGGGTGGATCTCATGCAACAAGCAATCGTGGTTGTGAAAAGTTCGGTGCACTTTAGGGCTGACTTCGAACCGATTGCGTCAGAGGTGCTGGTGGTGGCAAGCCCAGGGCCGAACCCCGCCGATCACCGTGACCTCACCTATAAAAACCTTCGAGCTGGTGTTCGTTTGATGCCGGGAGCGGAAGAAACATCATGACCACACTCATTGACCGCCTCGACATGATGGTGCGGACCACCACTGCCCAAGCGTTATTTCATAAGATTGGGATGACTCCTTTGTTCGGCGGCATTCTGTTCGCCACCCTATGGGGTGTTGCAGTCCTCTCCATCGAGGCACTCACCGGCCGCCTGTTTGTTGAACGCTCCGGCGAAGATCTTGAAACATTTCTCGTGGAGCTCGGTCTGGTTCTGATCCTCGGCGAGCTTCTGATCTTTGTGGTTGCGGCCATGGCTGCTCATGAAAACAGAACCGACCGTACGATCGAAGAGCTGAAGCTTCTAGCCGAAGTGCCGGAGGAGGGTATCAAGCGTGTCGAGGCAGCGCTCAGCGACTATAGCTCCGTTCGCCTTGCTATTGTTGCCCTGACCGGTTTTGCGTTCGCCTTTATGGCGCCAATCTTAGAGTTTCCCATTGTTGGGAATTACGATGCCTTCAACCCCGCCTTTTGGTCTCCGGAAGTCTATGTGCACAGGATCGTGGGACCGCTTCTGGGAGCGGGTGTCGCCCTTCTTGTACACGTCATCATTTCTGACTCGATACGCTTCTGGGAATTGGCGAGAGAAATCACGTCCATTGAGTTAACCGATCTCGGGCGTTATATGCCGTTCACCGCTCAGGGACTTTCCAACGCGGCGATTGTGATTGGCTTTGTCGCTCCCTTTGCTTTTGTTGCTATTGTGGACCGCTACCTCTTGCTTGTCGGGTCTATCACGCTCTACGGCGTTGTGGTCGCTCTTGTCGGATTGTTTCTCCCTGTTTGGGCACTCCGGGAACGCATTCAGGAAGAGAAGGCCAAGGAAGCAGAGTGGTGCAATGCACGCATTCCCGTGGCGCGGTCCGCCTTGCGAAAAGGAGATGCGGCGGCTGGGCAGGAGCTTGCTGGTTTGCTCATGTATTCAAAAGAAGTGAATGAGGTTCACGCTTGGCCGATCGCACCTGGCGGGTTTGCCCGGTTCACTTTGTTCCTGCTCATCCCGCTCGGGTCATGGGCGGGCGGTGCTTTGGTTGAGCGGGTGGTCGACAGCGCGCTGGGCTAGTCAGATATCGAGCTCAATCCAAACGGGCGTGTGATCCGACGGCTTCTCGCGGCCTCGGGGTGTCCGGTCTATGTCACAGGCCGTCAAGTGATCAGCTGCCTGGGGTGAGAGCAGCAGATGGTCGATGCGAATACCGTTGTCCTTCTGCCAGGCGCCCCGCTGATAGTCCCAGAAGGAATAGCGATTGGGCTCTGTATGACAGGCACGAAAGGAATCCGTGAAGCCCAAGTTCATCAGCTCATAAAATTTGGCCCGGGTCTCCGGTTTGAACAGGGCATCATCTGCCCATGCTTTTGGATCGTAGCAGTCATCCTCATGAGGGATGACATTGTAGTCTCCCGCAAGCACAAGCATTTCTTCGTTCTGCAGCAGCTCTTTGGCATGCGCGGTTAGCCGGTCCATCCAGCCAAGTTTGTACGGATATTTCTCCGTGTCCACAGGGTTGCCGTTGGGCAAATAGATGGCGCCGACGCGAACAACATTCTCTCCAGCGGCAACAAGAGCTTCTACATAGCGGGCCTGCTCGTCACTCTCATCACCAGGCAAGCCGGTTTGAATATCTTCCAACGGGAATTTGGAGAGGATGGCAACGCCGTTATAGGTCTTCTGGCCGTGAACCGCGACATTGTAGCCAAGCGCTTCAATCTCTTCTCGCGGGAAAGCATCGTCCACGCATTTCAGTTCCTGAAGACACACTACATCGGGCTCCGCTTCTTCCAACCATTGAAGAAGGTTCTTCAGACGTGCCTTTATGGAGTTGACGTTGAATGTCGCAATTTTCATGGCGCAGGGTCGCTTTGTTCAGCCTCAGTTATTTTGACGCCGAACCTAGCATGCAGAGATGGGGAAGCCGCCCAAAAAATCAGACAGAGAATGACGTCCCGCAACCGCAATTAGCCGTTGCATTCGGATTATTGATTTTGAACGCCTGACCAATCAGGTCGTCTGCAAAATCAATCTCGGAGCCGCCCATATACATTTGAGAGACACTGTCGATCAGAACGGTTGCGCCGTCTTTTTCGAGGACCAGGTCATCATCCTGGCGTGTATCATCAAGGGTGAACGCATATTGGAACCCGGAGCACCCGCCACCATTCACTGAAACACGCAGGACCGTATCGCCGCCTTCACTCGCCATAATCTCGGCAATGCGTTTTGCAGCGCTGTCGGACACAGTGATGGGCTCGCCAAGGCCGGGCAGTTCCAGGGTCGGTGTTTCGCTCATTCCTCAAATCCCTTCTAGTGATAGGGGATAGTTTGGAAGCATTATAACTCTTCCAAGCTGTCATGTAAGTACAGCAAATAGATTGTCAAACAGGTAAAAGGACTGTTAGAGCGATTCAGGCCCAAAAACCCAAGGCCAAACCCAATTTCGAGGCATATTTTGGCAATCATCAATCCGGCAGCAACGGCCCCATATTCCGCAAAAGCTGGAAAAAGCCGGGGGCGTGTTCACAATGAACATGAAAGTGCGACCCGAACCGCCTTCCAGCGGGATCGCGACCGGATCATTCACTGCAATGCGTTTCGCCGTCTGAAATACAAAACCCAGGTCTTCGTCTATCACGAAGGAGATTATTTCAGGACGCGGCTCACTCACTCTCTTGAGGTGGCCCAAATCGCGCGGTCTGTCGCGCGGGTGTTGGGCCTGGACGAGGATCTGGCAGAGGCTTTGGCGCTGGCCCACGACCTGGGCCACACGCCGTTCGGACACGCAGGGGAGCGGGCGCTCGACAGCTGCATGGCGGACTATGGCGGGTTCGACCACAATGCGCAGACGCTCCGCATTGTCACCAAGCTGGAGGAACGCTACGCGGCTTTCGACGGTCTGAACCTGACCTGGGAGACGCTTGAAGGCATCGTGAAGCACAATGGGCCGGTTGTGACAGCCGCGCGGTCCATTGACGATCTGCCTCGGGCGATTGCCGAATATGCAGAGACTCAGGACCTTGAACTGCATACCTACGCCAGCGCTGAGGCTCAGGTCGCGGCCTTGGCAGACGACATTGCCTACAACAATCACGACATTGATGATGGTTTGCGGGCGGGCCTTTTTACGATTGATGATGTTTTGTCGGTTCCTTTGGTCGGTGAAGTGTTCCGGGAGGCCATTGAAGCCAACCCCATGATTGAGGAAGGCCGAATCATTTCAGAGGCTGTTCGCTCCCTGATTGGGAAAATGGTCAATGACCTCATCGACGAGACGAAAGCCCGCATTTCAGCGTCTGGCGTTCAGACATCGGAGGAGGTGAGGGCGTTGGATCACCCGGTCGCGGCATTCTCAGCTGATATGCGGGAGAATGACGCAGCCCTGAAGGCATTCCTGTTCGAGAAAATGTATCGCCATTACCGCGTCAACCGCATGTCGAGCAAGGCCCGGCGGATCGTTGAGAACCTGTTCGGGATCCTCCACAGCGAGCCAGAACTGCTGCCCCCCGAATGGCAAATCGGGTGTGATGGCGGCGGCGGCGTCAAGACGGCCCGGCGGGTTTGCGATTTCATTGCGGGCATGACCGACAGGTTCGCGATCCTGGAGCACCGGCGATTGTTCGACCTGAATTCAGAAGCTTGATATCCAGCAAAATTGGGCCCAAAAGCCGGGTTCAGGCTGGAAAGACGACAGATGCCCCGGTAGAGTGCGCCGCTTTCCAAGTACCCACGCAATATTGAAGAACCGACCAGACACATGAATATTTTCAGTCATTTCGAAGAGATCGTCTCTGATGCGCTCAGCAGCCTTCAGAGCGCAGGCACCCTTAGCGCCGACATTGATCTCTCCCGAGTGGCTGTTGAGCCGCCACGGGACCCATCCCACGGTGATATTTCGACCAATGCGGCCATGGTGCTGGCAAAACCTGCGGGTATGAAACCACGCGGCTTGGCAGGCCCGATATCGGAGGCCTTGGAAGCCAGCGGTCACTTCACCAAGGTCGACGTTGCCGGCCCGGGGTTCATCAATATGACCGTCCGAGACTCTTTCTGGCAGACCCGCCTTGCGGATGTGCTGGCCGCGCGCACGGCTTATGGCGTCAGCGAAATGGGCAAAGGCCAGAAGGTGAATGTCGAATATGTGTCTGCCAACCCGACGGGACCGATGCATGTGGGTCATACACGTGGCGCTGTGTTTGGCGATGCACTGGCCAACCTGCTTGAAAAAGCAAGTTTCGACGTCTGTCGTGAGTATTACATCAATGATGCGGGCGGACAGATAGGCGTGCTAGCTGAGAGTGCCTTCTTGCGGTACCGCGAGGCGCTGGGGGAAGAGGTCGGTGAGATTCCGGAGGGGCTTTATCCAGGCGACTACCTCGTTCCGGTCGGGCGCGCGCTGGCGGCCGACCATGGGGACAAACTCCTGTCGATGGAAGAGGCAGGCCGTCATGAAATTGTTCGGACCGCCGCTGTCGACTCCAT
Organism: Parvibaculaceae bacterium; assembly: GCA_965248405.1. GTDB lineage: Bacteria > Pseudomonadota > Alphaproteobacteria > Parvibaculales > Parvibaculaceae > Mf105b01. The sequence continues at coordinate 1,514,468 of OZ252104.1, read as the reverse complement.
GATGGACCTGATCCGGGGGGACCTGGATGCGCTGGGTATCACCCATGAAATCTTCTTCTCCGAACGCGAGCTTCATCAGTCAGGCAAGATCGACACAACGCTGAAACAGCTTGAAGACAAAGACCTCATCTATGTCGGCGTTCTTGAGCCACCGAAGGGCAAGACACCGGACGATTGGGAGCCCAAACCGCAGACCCTGTTTCGCTCGACCAATTTCGGCGACGATGTCGACCGCGCTTTGAAGAAGTCCGACGGCAGCTGGACCTATTTTGCGCCGGACATTGCGTATCACCTCGACAAGTTTGAACGGGGCTACACACATCTGATTGATGTCTGGGGCGCGGACCATGGCGGTTACGTCAAGCGGATGAAGTCAGCGGTTGAGGCGGTAACCGAAGGCGGCGCGGATCTGGATGTGAAGATCTGCCAGTTGGTGCGGCTGATGCGGAATGGTGAACCCATCAAGATGTCGAAGAGAGCCGGCACCTTTGTCACTCTCCGGGATGTGGTGGAAGAGGTGGGCCGCGACGCTGTGCGCTTCATGATGCTGTACCGCAAAAACGATGCACCGCTCGATTTCGACTTTGCGAAAGTGACAGAGCAGTCCAAAGACAACCCTGTCTTCTATGTGCAATACGCTCATGCCCGGATTCACTCAGTGCTGCGCAATGCTGCGGCTGACGAAGGGCTTACCAGCGTCGATATTTCCGACGGCGCACTCGCGGCAGCTGATCTCAGCTCCTTGGGCGATGAAGCGGAACTCAGCCTCATCAAACACATGCTTCAATATCCGCGCATGATTGAAGCGGCGGCTGAGGCTCATGAACCCCATCGCGTTGCCTTCTATCTGTATGAGCTGGCCTCCAGCTTTCATGCACTCTGGAACAAGGGCAAAGATCATCCGGAGTTGCGTTTTATCCTTCCAGAACAAAGAGATGTTACGCTTAGCCGGCTCGCTTTGATTCGGGCGACGGGGTATGTGATCGCTTCAGGCCTTGGGGTATTGGGCGTGGAGCCTATCGAGGAAATGCGCTGAATGGCGAATATGGGTCGCGGCAGCGAAGAGCATTACGAGCTCGACGCGACGGACGAATTTCATACCTATGACGCCACAGATGGCGGCGGTGGCGGACGCACGCTGTTTGTTCTGCTGGGCCTGATTGCCGCTTTGCTCCTTTTTGGCGGTGTGCTCTATCTCGCCTATCAGCAGGGCATGCGGGAAGGCGCGCGAAATGCTCCTCCAGTCATCGAAGCGGATGGGTCGCCGGTAAAGGTGGCGCCAGATGATCCGGGCGGCATGGAGATCCCCAATACGGACAAGCTGATTTATGACCGGATGAACGGCGAAGATCCGGCGGAACCGGGGGTTGAGCAGTTGCTGCCACGGGCCGAAGAGCCGATGCGTGTTGAAGACCGTACGCCTGCGCCAAAGCCAGAAGCCACAGCCGATCCGATGCCCGTGCAGCCCCCAGCACTTGATATTGTGCCTGATCCGGAAGCGCTTGCCGCGGGTGATGGGCAGCGTCCGACAGAAGAGGGCGCTGATGTGGTTCCCGTGCCGGTCGCTCCGGTCACGCGCGGTGAGGATGTCGCTCCACCACCAGCTGTTCTGCCACCTGTTGCCGTGCCAGAGGTGCCGGCAGCTGTCCAGCCGAGCGCGAGCGGGCGGTATGTCATTCAGATTGCTGCCTTCAGAGACCAGGTGCAGGCGGCCGCTGGTTTCGCCCGACTTCGCACGGCCTATCCTGACCTTGTAGAAGGCCTCACGCCTGATGTGGAACGTGCCGACCTTGGGGACCGGGGGATCTATTACCGATTGCGGATCGGGGCATTCGAGACCAAAGACGCCGCGGCGGCGCTTTGCACCCGTCTCAAAGGGCGCGGGCAGGACTGCATCGTCAAAGAGCGGTAGGAATACTTGGAAAACTGGGCCTCATGACGTCATCAGCCATCTATGGATGTTCCGGTCTCTCGCTGACCGAGAGCGAGAAACAATTCTTTGCTGACAGCAGCCCCTGGGGCTTCATCCTGTTCGCTCGAAATGTCCACACGCCGGACCAGGTAAGGACGCTCACAGGCGAGCTCCGGACAATTGTCGGGTGGAACGCGCCGATCTTGATTGATCAGGAGGGAGGGCGGGTCACCCGTTTGCGCCCACCTCATTGGCGGTCCTATCCGCCTGGCCGCCGATATGGCGACCTCTTCGCGAAATCTCCCTCAGATGGACTTGAGGCTGCTCATCTCGGCGCGCAGCTCATTGCCTTGGAGTTGAGAGAAGTGGGCGTCGATGTGGATTGTCTGCCGGTGCTCGACGTACCCGTGCCGGGTGCCCACGATGTTATTGGCGATCGGGCCTATGGGGAGACGCCTGAGATCGTTGCAGCGCTGGGGCAGGCCGCACTGGAGGGAGCTCTTGCGGGCGGCGTCCTCCCCATCATCAAGCATATTCCAGGGCATGGGCGCGCTGGGGTCGACAGCCATGAGAAGCTGCCGATTGTCGACACGGACCACGAGACACTGTCTGCCACTGATTTTGGACCGTTTTCGGCGCTCTGCGATGCTCCGCTGGCGATGACGGCCCATGTGATCTACAGCGCGATTGACGGTGACAGTCCGGCAACCACGAGCGCTACTGTGATTTCTGAAATTATCCGGGGCGAGATCGGGTTTTCGGGTGCCCTCATGTCCGACGACCTTTCCATGAAAGCGCTAGGCGGCAGCTTTGAGGATCGCACGCGTGCATCGCTTGCAGCCGGGTGCGACCTGGTTCTTCACTGCAATGGCGATATGACAGAGATGGAGGCTGTGGCCAAAGAGGCGCAAACTCTTTCCGGAGCTTCTCTGGCGCGAACGGAACAAGCGCTTGGGATGCGAACAGACCCAGAACGTGTTGATTTAGAAGATCTTATCCACCGTTTTTCATCTCTTCTCTCGCTTTAAGCGGAGGAGGTCGTGGGAGAATCGGCTTATTCTCGCCTGATTGTCAGCGGCATATGGGGATGTCGCTGCATGCCCTCTATTGCCCTGAATGTGATGCTCGAGCCTATATGACTGACCAAGACGCCCAGATAGAGTCTACCGATCAGCAAACACCTGTTGAAGGTGCTGCCGGGGCGGTTGCTGCGCAGGACAATGAGCCCGCAGGCGATACGCAAGATGCGTTTAAAGAGGGAGGCACCCGGGTTGAAATGCAGGCTCAACCCGGCGGGCTGGTCATCGATATTGACGGGTTCGAAGGGCCTCTCGACGTACTGCTGGCACTCGCGCGCACCCAGAAAGTGGACCTCGCCAAAATCGCGATCCTGCCGCTGGCGGAGCAGTATCTCGAATTTATCAATGAAGCCAAACGACTAGAGCTCGATCTTGCAGCTGATTATCTGGTTATGGCGTCGTGGTTGGCCTTCCTAAAGTCAAAGCTCCTGCTGCCACCACCAGAGGAAGAGGAAGGACCGAGCGGCGAAGAAATGGCTGCCCGCCTCGCGTTCCAGCTTCGGCGGCTGGAAGCGATGCGCAATGCGGCGGCAGAGCTGATGAAGCGCAAGCGCATGGGCCAGCATGTATTCCAGCGTGGGGCACCGGAGGGCATTCGGGTAACGCGTACAAGCATTTATACAGGGACACTCTACGATCTTCTGAAGGCCTATTCGGAAGAGCGCATTCGTGCGCTGAAGCCGACCAAGATCACGATCAAGAAACAGCCGATCTTTGCAATCGAGGCGGCGCGCCGGCGCCTTGAAAAAATGATGGGAATGTTGATCGACTGGGATCGTATCGACGCTCTGCTGCCGGAAGATTTTGCGACTGGCAAGGAACGGCGCACTGCGCTCGCGAGCACGTTCAGCGCATCGCTCGAACTGGTGCGGGACGGGCATATCGAAGTTCAGCAGGGGAATGCTTTTGACCCTATTTTTGTGCGGAAACGCGATGTTCCGCGTGAAAACGACCAGGACCTCCCACCTTCAACAGACTCTCAAGAAGCCGAGTAAGCCATGACAGACGAACAGGTAACCGACATCGTGGAAGAAACCGAGGCTCAGGCAGCTGAGGAAACCGCTGCTGAAGCAGCTCAGGTAGAAGCCGCAGAAGAAGATGCTCAACCGGATGAAGCGACGGCTGAGAGCGATGCTGAAGGAGATGAGTCCGACAATGTAACGCCGTTCCCGGGCGGGGATGAGCATTCTGCGCATCTGCGGATGATCGAGGCCCTGCTTTTCGCGGCTGCAGAGCCGCTTGATATCGACAGCATTGCCGCGCGCCTGCCGGAAGGCGCTGATGTTGGCGCCCTCATCGAAGACCTGCAGAAAATGTACGAGCCTCGGGGCGTTAATCTAGTGCGTCTCGCGAACAAATGGATGTTCCGCACGGCGGATGACCTCACATTCCTGATGGAGCGCGAAGCTATTCAGCAACGCCGTCTGTCACGCGCGGCGATGGAGACCTTGGCCATCATCGCTTACCACCAGCCGGTTACTCGCGCGGAAATCGAAGAGGTGCGAGGCGTCAGTGTCTCGAAAGGAACGCTGGATGTTCTGATGGAAACGGGCTGGGTCCGGCTCAGGGGCCGGAGACGCGTTCCCGGCCGCCCGGTGACCTATGGCACCACCGAAGAGTTCATGATCCATTTTGGACTCGAAAATATCGGCGACCTGCCGGGCCATGAGGAATTGCGTGCCTCCGGTCTTCTAGAGGCCAATCTGCCACCAGACTTTGAGGTTCCCACACCATCCTCCGAGGGTGGTGATGGAGACGGCGACTTCAGCGAAGATGAGCCGGAAGAGGAATATGGTGAGGCATTGGATGAGCATCTGGGGAGTGCCGAAGAGGGGGAAGCGGCAGAAAAAGTCGGTTAACTCTGTCCTCCTCTTGTAGATCCTGCACAAGCGCCCATTTGTGAAGAGTTGGGCCTAAATCATTGATGTATCGCAGTAAATCTGAGATGCTGGCCTCTAATTCTATAGACGCCGCCTTCACCTAAAGTGGGCGGATTTGGAGAGAGACAATGGGACAGATAGGTCCGTGGCAAATCATTATTGTGTTGGTGCTTGTTGTTTTGCTGTTTGGTCGCGGCAAAATCTCCGAGCTGATGGGCGATGTCGCAAAAGGCATTAAGAGCTTCCGCTCAGGCCTCAGCGATGAGGAACAGCAGAATGCTGCTCAACAGCAGGCTGACCCCAAAACGATCAACGCCCAGCCCGGCGAAACAACAACCAAAGACAAAACGGCAGCAAACTAACTCCGGTCTTCGCGTGACGGTTTTTGCGGAATAGCTGAGGGCCCATGTTCGACATTGGCTGGACTGAACTTCTTTTCCTAGGCGTGCTGGCCATTCTGGTGGTCGGGCCGAAGGACCTGCCGCGCATGATGCGGACGATCGGTCAATACACAGCCAAAATCCGGGGTGCAGCAAGAGAGTTTCAACGCAGTTTCGATGAGATGGCCCGCGAGAGCGAGCTGGATGAGCTGCGGAGGCAGATTGCCGAAGTGAAGGCCAATAATCCTGTTACTCAGGTGAAAGACGCGATCAAGCATCCACTGGATTCCGTCGGCAAGGCGCTCGATGATGCGGGCAAACCGCTCCCTGGTCTTCCAGATGAGATGGTAGGCGATGCGGCTGAGGCGGCCGCAGTGGCAAAAGAACCTCTACCTGAAGAGAAAACCGACACGCCAAAAACCGGTGTTGCCGGGGATGCGGCGCCCCGGGATGCGGCACAATGAGCGAACACGATATTGACGCCTCGCGTGCCCCGCTGCTGGAACATCTGATCGAGCTACGGCAGCGCCTGCTGTACTCGATCATTGCGATCGCTGTGGCCTTTGGTGTCTGTTTCTATTTCGCAGACCAAGTCTTCAATATTCTGCTGGTTCCTTTTGAAAGCGCTGTTGGCGATGCGAGTGAAGTAAAGCTCATCTTCACAGCGCCCCAGGAGTATTTCTTCACACAGTTGAAGCTTGCGCTTTTTGGTGCGTTGTTTATTGCCTTTCCTGTTCTGGCTACGCAGATCTACATGTTTGTGGCGCCGGGTCTCTATAAAAACGAGAGGGGCGCCTTTCTTCCGTTCCTGATTGCAACGCCCGTCCTCTTTCTGATGGGCGCGTCCCTTGTCTACTTCCTGATTATGCCGCTGGCCCTTGGCTTTTTCATCGGTATGGAGCAGACAGGCGGCGAGGGGCAGGCTGCCATCGAACTGCTGCCCCGGGTGAGCGAATATCTCAGCCTCACCATGACGCTCATTTTTGCGTTTGGGCTGTGCTTTCAGCTGCCTGTGCTGATGACACTTCTGGGGCGTGCGGGCCTCATCAGTTCGGCGCAACTTCGTAAGGGCCGAAAATATGCAGTGGTTGGGGTTTTTGCGGTCGCCGCAATCCTCACGCCACCGGATATTATCAGCCAGTTGGGCTTGGGGCTCCCGACACTTGTGCTCTACGAGATTTCGATCCTGTCCGTGGCACTGATTGAACGGCGCCGCAAGCAAGATGCGGATGATGAAACCGCTGATGGCGAAGCGGCACCGAGCGCATAAGCCTCAGAAACTGTAGCTCAGATGCGCTAGACGGGATTCCGCGAGCCGCGTATACACCTGTAACAAATTACAATTTCCGGGGTCCTTTTCGATTCGATCCCGGCTTTTCTACCGTTTTCAGGCCTGCCCATGTTTGACATTAAACTCATCCGAGACGATCCAGCTGCCTTCGATGCCGCTCTTGCCCGGCGTTACAAAGAGCCGCAATCGGCCCGCATTCTGGAACTGGACGCCAAGCGCCGGGAAGTGGTGGCTGCCATGCAGGAGGCGCAGTCACGCCGGAACGCAGCCTCCAAGCAGATTGGTGCCGCCAAGGGCAAAGGGGATGAGGAGACCGCGAATGCGCTGATGGCGGAAGTGGCAGACCTCAAAACAAAAATCCAGGAAGGTGAGGAGGAAGAGCGGCAGGTCGATGCTGCTCTGAAAGAGATCCTTTCAAGCCTGCCAAACTTACCGCATGCGGATGTGCCACTTGGTGAGGATGAAGAGGCCAATGTGGAGCGCCATAAATTTGGCGAGCCGCGTCAGTTCAATTTCGAGCCCAAAGAGCATTTCGACATAGGCGAGGGGCTCGGCTTGATGGATTTCGAGACGGCTGCAAAGCTGTCCGGCTCCCGCTTTGTAATTCTGCGAAAGAACCTGGCGCGGCTTGAACGGGCGATCGGTAATTTCATGCTCGACCTGCATACAACCGAGTTTGGCTATCAGGAAATCGCGCCGCCCTTGCTCGTCAAAGATGACGCCATGTATGGCACGAGCCAACTGCCAAAATTCGCAGAGGACTCCTTCCATACCGATGATGGTTTCTGGCTTATCCCGACAGCCGAAGTGCCGCTCACAAACACCGTGCGGGAAAGCATCCTGTCGGAAGAAGAGCTGCCGCTGCGCCTCACCGCCTATACCGCCTGTTTCCGCTCAGAGGCGGGATCTGCCGGCCGGGACACCCGAGGCATGATCCGGCAGCACCAGTTCTCCAAGGTTGAGTTGGTAAGTATCACCACGCCGGACCAGTCCGCTGACGAGCATGAACGTATGCTCAATTGCGCAGAGGAAGTTCTGAAGCGTTTAGACCTGCCGTTCCGCACCATGACGCTATCGACCGGCGATATGGGCTTTGGCGCGCAGCGCACCTATGACATTGAAGTCTGGTTGCCCGGACAGAACATGTATCGCGAGATTTCCAGCTGCTCTGTATGTGGCGACTTCCAGGCGCGGCGGATGAATGCGCGCTACCGACCCGACGGCGAGAAGGGAACGAAATTCGTGCATACACTGAATGGCTCCGGCCTCGCTGTCGGACGGACCATGGTCGCCATTCTGGAAAACTACCAGCAAGCTGATGGCAGTGTTGCAGTTCCCGCTGCCTTGCAGCCATATCTTGGTGGACTAGAGGTCATTACAGCTGATGGCTAAGCGCACTCGGGCGAAAAAAAAGCTGCCTCTGGAGGGCATGCGCATTCTGCTGACCAATGATGATGGTATTCACGCGCCTGGCCTCAAAGTCCTTGAGAAGATCGCCAAACAATTGTCGTCCGATATTTGGATCGTGGCACCGGAAAGCGAGCAAAGCGGCGCGTCTCATTCCCTGACCCTCTCCAACCCGCTTCGGCTGCGCAAAATCTCACCGCGTAAATATGCAGTAGAAGGCACACCGACTGATTGCGTGCTGATGGCCATTCGCCATGTCCTGATCGACAATCCGCCTGCGCTGGTTCTGTCCGGGGTGAACCGAGGGCAGAATGTTGCTGACGATGTGACCTATTCAGGCACGATTGCGGCTGCGATGGAAGGCACCACTCTTGGCGTGCCCTCTATTGCTCTCAGTCAGGCGTTCGGCTTTGACGGCACACAAAACCTGCATTGGGCGACGGCGGAGACCCATGGACCTGGCATCATCCAGGAATTGGTATCTGTCGGCTGGCAGGATGATGTTCTGATGAATGTGAATTTCCCCGATGTGCCTGCAGGCAATGTGGGCGGGATCGACATTACCCGGCAGGGGAAACGGGATCAGTCTCTCATGAAAATTGAAGAGCGGATCGACGGCATGGGAAAACCCTACTATTGGACGGGTTTTCAACGAATTCTCTCAAACCCGGCAAAAGGGACCGATTTGCGGTCGATTTATGACGGTCGGATTTCGATAACGCCCCTTCATTTGAACCTCAGCCATGGATCGGCTCAGAAAAAACTGGTCCAGGCCTTTTCGGACCCGTGAGCAGCAGCATGGGGACTGGGGATAAGTTGGACGCAGACGAAACCGCAGAAGAGCTGGAAGCGGGCAGAATTCGGCTGGTTATGGCGCTTCGGCGCCAGGGTATTCGAGATGCGCGGGTGATTTCCGCCATTGAACGGGTCCCCCGGGAGGTTTTCGTCACAGATGCCTTTGTTGAGCAGGCCTATGACGATCACGCGCTCCCCATAGAATGTGGGCAAACCATCTCCCAGCCTTATGTCGTGGCCTATATGACCGAGAAACTGGAGGTTGGAGAGCGTATGAAAGTGCTCGAAGTGGGCACCGGATCCGGCTATCAGGCAGCCGTTTTGGCCCAGCTTTGCCGCCGTGTTTACACAATTGAGCGATATCGGACACTTTTAAACGACGCTGTTAAGCGTTTCGAAATTCTTGGTTTCCACAATATTACCGCGCAAGTTGGCGATGGCGGGAAAGGATGGCCCGAACAGGCCCCATTTGACCGGATTATTGTCACTGCGGCGGCGCCTGAAATACCGCTCGAATTGGCTAACCAATTGAAAGTCGGTGGTATTATGGTGGTGCCGGTAGACGTTGACGGCGGACAAGGAGGCCAAAAGCTTGTCCGTCTGACGCGTGAAGAAGACGGTGCAAACGTGGAAGAGCTTCTTCCCGTGCGATTCGTTCCGATGGTTGAAGGAGTCGCGCGCGAGAGCTGAAGGGGGGATCAATGTCCCTAGGTGCGGCGAAATTCGGAAACAATCTTGGTCGGCATGTGCGCCGGGCGGGACTTATTCTGATTGCTTTGTCACTTGCATCCTGCGCCGGGTCTTCCGCTCCCTGGTGGGACAGTCAGTATGACTATCGAGACTATTCAAGCGCCTCTTCCAGAAACAGCTCCAGCGGTCCTGTGGCTCGGCCGCGCGCGAGGCCGCAAACACGGACCGACTACGTGCGTAATCGTGCCACACCGGCGGCACGACCCAGCTCATCCGGTCCAAGATCATCGCGGACGATTGCGGCGCGCACCCATGTGGTGAAGCCTGGCGAGACGGTCTATCGCATTTCAACTATGTATAAGGTTGAGCAGAGCGACCTGAAATCAGCCAATGGCATTGGCCCCGACAATAGTCTGCGTGTCGGACAGCGCCTTGCGATCCCAGGTGATCAACCGCGCACAACTCGTGTTGCCGCTGCACCTGCGCGGCCTTCAAGTGGTGCGCCGACACCACGGAATAAGCCGCCCCTGCCGACGCCACCACCCGTAACGGGTGACTTCATCTGGCCCGCCGAGGGACGGATTATTTCCCGCTTTGGACCGAAGGCGGATGGACTCCACAATGACGGGATCAATATCGCTGTCCCTGAGGGTACACCGGTACGTGCCGCACAAAGTGGCGTGGTGGCCTATGCTGGCAATGAACTGCGCGGGTATGGCAATCTGCTCCTGGTGCGCCATTCAAATGGATGGATGACGGCCTACGCCCACAATGGTGAGCTTCTGGTTCAACGTGGTGCAACCGTTACTAAAGGACAGACGATTGCCCTTGCCGGACGTACAGGCAGTGTGCAGACCGCTCAGGTGCATTTCGAAATCCGGCGCGGATCACAGGCACTCGATCCCATTAAGGCTATGAGCGGTTAACCGCGCCTAGGTCAGCTTCTGCCCCAAGCGTCCCGCGACATCCTGAATATATTGCCAGGCGACACGCCCGGAGCGGCTGCCGCGGGTGGCCGTCCACTCAATTGCGCCGGCGCGTAAATCTTCATCGGAGATCTTCAGATGATGATGAGCTGCGTAGGCACGCACCATAGACAGATACTCATCCTGGCTGCATTTGTGAAAGCCCAACCACAGGCCAAATCTATCGGACAGGGAGACCCGTTCTTCGACTGCTTCTGACGGATTGATCGCCGTGGAGCGCTCGTTCTCCATCATATCTCGCGGCATCAGATGACGGCGGTTGGATGTGGCGTAGAAAATAACATTATCCGGTCGTCCCTCGATCCCGCCTTCGAGAACTGCTTTGAGGGATTTGTAACTAGTCTCATCCTTGTCGAAGGAAAGATCGTCACAAAAAATGACTGCCTGCCGCTCTGCCGCTTTAAGGATGTTCATGAGGGCAGGGAGACTCTCCACGTCTTCCCGGTGAATTTCGATGAGGATCAGAGCGCCGGGCGTCTTTTGATTAATAGCGCCGTGGACGGCTTTTACGAGAGAACTCTTCCCCATGCCGCGCGCTCCCCACAGAAGCGCATTGTTGGCAGGAAGTCCTTTGGCAAACCGTTCTGTATTCTCAACCAGCTGGTCTTTCTGGCGGTCCACCCCCTGAAGCAAGGAGATATCCACCCTTGCCACCGTTGGGACCGGCGTCAGGGTCTCATCAGCCGACTGCCACAGGAAGGCGTCTGCTGCGGTCAGATCTGGCGCCCCAGGCAGCACTGGGGCCAGCCGCTCAAGCGCCGTCGCAATTCGGTTCAGAAGATCTTTTTTTGTCGGTGATTTCATCTCAGTCATGGGGCCGGACCGTATCATTTGAGCCCTCTTCGTCAATGTTCTCCAGTAGGAATGCGATCGACGCAAAAAAGCCCCTAAGCCCCGGTTTGTAAAGGGTTACTGGCTTTGCAAAGAGCGCCGGGGCCGGTATAGTCCGCGCCAAACTTGACCCAATACCGGATTCTATATTCCGGCCGCCACGGAGAGCTGCCCCATGTTTATTACACCCGCCTATGCCAATACCGCCGCTGGGGGTGGGGGTGAACTTCTGTCATTCGTTTTCCCGCTGGTTGCGATCTTCGCGATTATGTATTTCCTGGTCATCCGGCCGCAGCAAAAGCGGGCGAAAGAACATGCAGATATGGTGAACGCTGTCCGCCGGGGCGACGATGTGGTTACAGCAGGCGGTATTCTGGGCAAGGTCACCAAAGTGAGTGAGGGTGATGATATTCAGGTCGAGATTGCTGATGGCGTTCGCGTAAAGGTCGTGAAGAGCACGCTCGCCAATGTGCGTTCCAAATCCCAGCCTGCGCCAGAGGCGGCCAACACCAACAAAGACGCCTGACGGACATTCCGTTTCGCTTCGCTTAAGGGCGTTCTCATGCTTCGTTTCGAACCCTGGAAAATTACGCTTATCGTTCTGGTGAGCCTTGCCGGTTTCATCTACACGATCCCGAACTTCTTCTCCGAGGAACAGCTGACCGATCTGCCGGACTGGGTACCTCAGCGCCAGATCGTTCTGGGGCTCGACCTTCAGGGCGGGTCCTATCTGCTGCTCGAAGTTGATACCGCCGCCGTTCAAACTGAACGTCTGGAAAATCTCCGGGCGGATGTTCGCGCCACGCTTCGCAGCCGTGATCTTGAAGGCGGGCCCATCGGCTATACCGGGCTCGGCATCTCCCAGGGACAGGTAGTCGTCCGCATTCGTAAGCCGGAGGACGAAGCACGCGGCCTTGAAGCGCTTCGTGGTCTGTCATCCCAGATCAGTACCAATATTTTCACAGGTGTCGCGGAGCAGGACCTAGACATTAGCCTGGGTGACGGCGGGAAGATCACTCTCTCGCCGACAGAAGCATCCCGGACGGCGCGGGCACGCTCCGCCGTTTCTCAATCCATTGAGATTGTTCGGCGCAGGATTGATGAGCTCGGCACCACTGAACCCAGCATTCAGCGCCAGGGAGACAATCGGATTGTCGTGGAAGTCCCTGGACTGGATGATCCTGAACGCCTGAAGGCGCTTCTCGGTAAGACGGCAAAGCTTTCGTTCCGACTGGTTGACCAGACGATGACGGCGCAACAGGCGCTTGCGACCCGCGTGCCGCAGGGTGCCGAAATTCTCTACATGACCGAGTTCGACCCGCCACAACCCATTCTGGTGCGCAAGCGCGTCATGGTGAGTGGGGAGAACCTGACCGACGCGCAACCGGGCTTTGATCAGCAGACGAATGAGCCCATCATTACCTTCCAGTTCGACACGTCGGGTGCCCGCAAGTTTGGTGAGGTCACTGCTGCCAATGTCGGTCGCCCCTTCGCGATTGTGTTGGACGATGAGGTGATTAGTGCGCCGAATATCCGCGAGCCAATTCTCGGTGGCCGTGGACAGATTTCAGGTGGCTACACAGTCCAGACCGCCAATGATCTGGCCGTCCTGCTGCGGGCAGGGGCGCTGCCTGCGCCGTTGAACATATTGGAAGAGCGGACAGTTGGCCCCGGTCTTGGCGCCGACAGTGTGGAAGCGGGACGTATCGCCGCCATTATCGGCTTCACGGCAGTCATCATCTATATCGCGCTGTCCTATGGTCTGTTTGGCGTGTTTGCCAATGTGGCTCTGATCGTCAATGTGTTTCTGATTGCCGCAACTCTTTCAATTTTGGGCGCGACTCTAACGCTCCCGGGGATTGCCGGTATTGTTCTGACAATCGGGATGGCCGTTGATGCCAATGTGCTGATCTTCGAGCGCATTCGCGAAGAAGTCCGAAATGGGAAGACACCCATCAACGCCATCCAGATCGGGTATGACAAAGCTCTTACGACAATCTTGGATGCAAACATCACGACGTTTATTGCTGCAGCGATCCTCTTCCAGCTGGGGTCAGGTCCTGTCCGCGGCTTTTCCGTCACGCTTGGTGTCGGCATCATCACATCTGTATTCACCGCCTTCATTGTCACACGATTGATGGTGGCTCTTTGGTTCCGTGCACGGCGGCCCAAAGAGCTGGTCCTTTAGGAGCGCCGCGACATGTTTAGACTTAAGCTCGTTCCTGCGAACACGGCCTTTAAGTTCATCGGCTTACGCTATGTGGCCTACGCCTTGTCTGCGCTGCTTGTGGTTGCGTCTATGGCGTTGTTTTTCACGAATGGCCTCAATTTCGGTATCGACTTTCGCGGCGGCACTATGATTGAAATCGGGACGGAGGGTCCTGCAGACATTGGCGATCTCAGAAGCCGCTTGTCTTCGCTCAATCTCGGTGACGTTCAGGTTCAGGAGTTTGGCGCCCCGAATGATGTTCTGATCCGCGTCGAGCAACAGAGCGAAACTGAAGGCAGCGATCAGAGTGTCGTAGAGCTCATTCGAGGCGAGCTGGGCGAGGGCGTTGAGTATCGTCGTGTCGAAGTTGTTGGCCCGAAAGTAAGCTCAGAACTGGTTGAGGCGGGAACGCTTGCGGTTGTGATCGCGGTGATCCTGATGCTCGTCTACATCTGGTTCCGCTTTGAATGGCAGTTTTCAGTGGGCGCTGTCCTGGCGCTGATGCATGATGTGTTGCTGACCATTGGTATTTTCTCGGTGTTCCAGCTTGAGTTCAATCTCTCCATCATTGCGGCAATCCTGACGATCGTCGGCTATTCGATGAATGACACTGTGGTTGTTTATGACCGGGTGCGCGAGAACTTGCGGAAATACAAAAAGCTGGATCTGGGCGAACTGCTCGACCGATCGATCAATGAAACATTGTCCCGGACGGCGATGACGTCGATTACCACACTGCTTGCGTTGTTGGCTCTTTACATCTTCGGTGGTGAGGTCATTCGTGGCTTTACGTTTGCCATGATGTGGGGTGTCTTTATCGGAACCTATTCATCCATCTTCATTGCTGCGCCACTTCTGATAATCCTTGGCGTGAAGCGAGACTGGAGCGTCGCTGCGCCGAGTTCCACACCGTCAGTGTGAGGGCATGGAACTTTCCAACACGGATTTCGGAAGTCAGCCGCCGATAGATGCCTATGGCGACATGGGCTTTCGAATTGACAAAAAGCGTGTTGAAGGGTCGATGTATTTGCTGCCGGACGCGGGCATGTTTCCTTGGGTAGTCGGAAGCATTGATGAGCTTACACCGGATCATTTCAGCGAGATCGCAGCAGCCTCAGGCACGTTCGACCTTTTGCTGATCGGTGCAGGAACATCGCTTAGATTTCCCTCGGCCCATGTGCGCGAGCATTTAGCGAACATCCCTTTGCATTATGAGGTTATGGATACCGGTGCCGCGTGCCGCACATACAATGTTCTATTAGGCGAACAACGCCGCGTTGCGGCTGCGCTCATTGCTGTTGAATAAAGAATTTTCTTTACTTTTATTCGGTTGGATTGCTTGGCTTTTCTGACCGAAGCTCCTAATCTCTCCAGACTATTTCTTTGACTCGCCCGGTGAGTCGCTGCGGCCTTTGGCCGGTTTCCAGTCTGTTGGGGCGAGGATGTGGTCTGTGCGTTGACCATCTAGCGCGCACGCAAAATAGGGGGATACAACCCATGTCTGCAATTCTCGATTCTCTGCGCAACACCGTCATTGCCGGTTTTGTTGTCGCAGCAGTACTTCTTCTCATGTACCTCAATTGGGGTGGCACGTTCGATCATGCCTTTGGTGCATTCATTATGCGCTGGTTGCACGTGATCAGCGGCGTCATGTGGATTGGCCTTTTGTGGTATTTCAACTTTGTTCAGATCCCGAACATGGGCAACATTCCGGACGAACAGAAACCAGCCATCTCTAAAGTGATTGCACCTGAAGCCCTTTGGTGGTTCCGCTGGGGCGCAATGGCGACCATTGTTACAGGTATCATTCTTGCCGCCATGAACGGCTACCTGCTTGATGCGTACACGCTCGGCGCTGCAAACGGCTTTGCAGTTGAGAAGAACATTGCCATTGGTATTGGCATGTGGCTTGGCACAATCATGTGGTTCAACGTCTGGTTCGTTATCTGGCCAAACCAGAAGATCGCTCTGGGTATTGTCGATGCGGATGCTGATGCCAAAGCAAAAGCTGCTGCAACAGCTAAAGCGTTCTCGCGCACCAACACTTTGCTCTCGATCCCAATGCTCTTTGCAATGGTCTCGGCGCAGAACATCTACTAATAAGCATCGGGGACTCCCCCGAGTACTGCTAAAATTGCGGGACTGCTTTCAATTGAAGGCGGTCCCGTTTTTTTGACGTAAGGCACATGGACCAGGATCGTTTCAAATATTGCCTCGACCAGCTCAGACGGTTTGATCATGACCGGTACCTGGCGATCCTCCTGACGCCAGAGAAACAGCGCGCAGCGATTGCAGCATTTTTTGCGTTTGATGCGGAAATGATGCGCATCCCATCAACCGTTAGCGAACCGATGCTCGCGAATATTCGGTTTCAATGGTGGCGTGAAACGCTGGAAGCCATGACGCCAATGGGCGAGCCTGGACATGAAATCGCAGCAGCTCTGTCTGACACCTTCTTTCAAATTGGCATCGCACCGTCCGATCTTGTGTCTCTCATAGACCTTCGCGAACGAGATCTGGCAGAAGAACCCTTCCAGACCGTGGATGATCTTGAGAGCTATCAACGAGAGGTCGCGGCGCAGCATTTGAAATTGATCAGTCGAATTGTCGGCCAAGCACTGGATGAGAGAACCAGCGAAACGGCCACCACCCATTTACTTGTATATGGACTGGTCAATCAGCTCCGGCGATTGCCCCACGATGCGGCATCCTCGCAGCTCAGCCTGCCGCTTGACCTCATGGGGTCTCATGACATTGATCCTCATAGCCTCTTTCAAGGGGCATCTAGTCTGGGGTTCAATCGCGCATTGGAGGAGATTTTGGAGCGCGCGGATAGTCTTATAGCGAGTGCAGGGGACCTTGATCTCAGATCTCATGCAGAGCTTGTTCCGCCTATGCTGCCCACCATCCTGCGGTCGCTCTACACCGCAAAACTGCGCACGCCGGGCTTCGACCTTTTCCACGATTCCAGTGAAATCCCTGCCTTCAGACGACAGTTGCGGTATTTGCGTGTGCGGTGGTCGAAGCAGTTTCAGGCTTAGTCAGCGGCTACAGGCGTTGGACTAAGCCAGGCCTCTAAATCCCTCAGCGCCCTGTGGCTCATTGCCGTTTTACGAGCGCGGCCTTTCTCCTTGCCGCGAAGGCGTTTGCCGTCAGCCGGTTTCGGGAGCTCAATAGGGGGCAGCAGCCCATAATTCACATTCATCGGCTGGAAGGTCTTTGCGTCCGCCCCGCCCGTGATGTGACTGATTAGAGCACCAAAGGCAGTCGTGGTTGGTGGTGGCGTCGCGATACTGCCGTTCGCCTCCATTGCCGCAAAACGTCCTGCCATCAGCCCCATAGCAGCGCTTTCCACATACCCTTCGACACCCGTAATCTGCCCGGCAAACCGAATATGCGGATGCGACTTGAGACGCATCGTCTCGTCAAGCAAACGCGGCGAGTTGAGGAACGTGTTTCTGTGCAGGCCACCGAGACGCGCAAACTCTGCTTTCTCCAGGCCGGGGATCATTCGGAAGATACGTTTCTGTTCACCGTGGCGGAGCTTGGTTTGGAAACCCACCATGTTGTAGAGGGTCGCGAGCTTATTGTCCTGGCGCAGCTGCACGATGGCGTAGGGCTTCACATCCGGATTGTGGGGATCAGTGAGTCCAACCGGCTTCATCGGACCATGGCGAAGTGTCTCCCGACCCCGTTCGGACATGACCTCAATCGGCAGACAGCCTTCAAAATAGGGCGTGTTTTCTTCCCATTCTTTGAAGTCCGTTTTGTCGCCCTCGAGAAGAGCCGTGATGAAGGCATTGTACTGCTCTTCATTCATGGGGCAGTTGATGTAGTCCTTGCCATCACCGTCCGGACCGACCTTGTCGTACCGCGACTGATACCAGCAGACATCAAAATCGATTGTGTCTGTATAGATGATCGGTGCGATCGCATCGAAAAAGGCGAGTTCGTCTTTTCCTGTGACGGAGCCGATCGCTGAGCTCAGCGCTTCTGACGTCAACGGGCCGGTCGCGATGATGGTCGAGCCCCAGTCTTCCGGAGGTAGTCCCACGACCTCGCCGCGTTCAATCGTGACAAGGGGTTCTTCTTCAAGGGTCTTGGTCACAACGTTAGAAAAAAGCTCCCGGTCGACGGCGAGGGCGCTGCCTGCAGGCACTTTAGCTTCCGCTGCCGCAGACATGATGAGGGAGCCGCATCGGCGCATCTCTTCATGCAGAAGGCCGACCGCGTTGTTTTCCCAATCATCTGAGCGGAAGGAATTGGAGCACACAAGCTCCGCCAACCCGTCGGTTTGATGGGCATCGGTTCCCCGCTCGGGACGCATTTCGTGAAGGATCACGGGCGTGCCGGTTCGGGTGACCTGCCAGGCGGCTTCAGATCCGGCCATGCCGCCGCCAATGATATGGATCGGTTTCGTCATGGATGGTGAGGTATCAGGCTTCGCGGCTTCCGGCAACTCCCGAGCTTAAGACCAGACAGGTGGACGCTTGTTGATCCAGGGTTTTTCTTTTTCGAGCTGTGCCGCCAGCCGGAAGAGTGTCGCTTCATCTCCATAGCGGCCCGTGAACATCATGCCAAAGGGCAGTCCTTTCTCACTCCAGCAGAGCGGCAGGGATAGGGAAGGCTGTCCGGTAAAGTTGAAGGGGGGTGTATAAGGGAAAGCCTTGCCCTGACGCTTGTTTACTTCCCGTGGCTCCAGCCGCACAGGATCGATGACGCCGACTTCTGGTGGCGGTGTGCCTAGGACCGGCGAGAGAAATACGTCGAATTCCTCAAAATGCTGGAGAACCTGCCGATTGATCAGCCGGAGCGTCTGCCACCCATGCATGGCCTGTTCAGCAGTCACCCGCGCTCCATTTTTGAAAGCTGCCCAGGTGAGGGGCTCCAGTTCGTCTTCGCGGGGCTCGCGTCCGATCTGCTCGATCCGGCGGCGCATACCCGCGGCGAAGTTCCCAGCACTCACGGCGCCCTGAGCCCGATAATATTCCTTGAAGTCAACGTCCAGACTCCGGTCAATCATGTCATGGCCAAGGCTCTTCAGCATGTCGACCGTGTCCTCGAAGCCTTTTTGAACTTCCGCATCAATCGGTTTTTTGCTTGGGGTCTCGCTTGAGTAGGCAATTTTGAGCTTGCCTGGGCTTTGCTCAATTGCCTCCATATAGGGCCGTTCTTTCGGCGGAGGCGCGTAGGGAGATGCGGGCTCTGGGTATCCGGTGGCATCCAGCATGGCGGCGCTGTCGCGCACAGTCCGGGAGACCACATGGTCGACACTGAAGCCGATTGCCCGATCAAAATCGTCGGGCCCATTTGGATTTCGGTCCCGCGTGACTTTCATACCCACAAGGCCACAGCAGGCGGCGGGGATACGGATCGAGCCGAGGCCGTCACTGGCGTGGGCCAGGGGTACAATTCCCGCCCCAACAGCGGCAGCCGCGCCGCCAGACGAGCCGCCAGAAATATGATCCGGATTCCAGGGGTTGCGACAGGGCCCGAGCAATCCGGACTCCGTCGTGCCCGTAATGCCATATTCCGGCGTGTTGGTTTTGCCGACGAATACGACACCTGTCTCGCGGAAGCGTTTGGTGAGCTCACTATCGATCGTATCGACCGTGTCCTTGGTGAACTTGCTGCCATTGGTGCGTGGCCAGCCTGCCACTTTCAGCCCCAGATCCTTGATCAGAAATGGCACGCCTTTGAACGGGCCATCGGGTAGGTCGCTTTTTGCAGACGCGCGGGCATCTTCGTAGCCTTTGTGCACAACAGCGTTCAACGTGTTGTTATGTTCTTCGATGCGTTCAATGGCAGCTTCCGTCAGCTCAGACGGTGTGACATCTCCTTTGGAGACCAGCTCAGCGAGACCGAGCCCGTCATAATCCGCATATTCCTTGAAGCTCATCTGTTCCTCCCCAGGTCATCCGTTTTCGATGTTGCTTAGTTCCACACTGCCGGGTGTTTGTCGGCCCATGGTTTCGCCTGTTCCAACTGTCCGGCTAGGCGATAGAGGAGGCCTTCCTCCCCGAACGCGGCGGCAAACATGACACCGACAGGCAATCCTGCTTCGCTCCAGTGAAGCGGCAACGAAATAGCAGGTTGGCCTGTTGCGTTTTCAATGGCCGTAAAGGGTACATAATTGATGATTGGCGCAAACGCTTCCAGAGCGTTGCGATTACCGATGTCGATCTTGCCCAGTTCAATCGGCGGGGCGCCCAGGGTTGTGGTCATCCAGACATCATAGGTCTGATGGAACTGAGCCATCTGACGCCCCAACATCTGGAACCCGGCCAATGCATGCTGATACTGAGAGGCGGTTACCTCTTTGCCCGCCTGATAAAGACCCCAGGTAAGCCCTTCCAGTTCATTGTCTCCAGGTGTCTGGCCGGTCGCACCGGCAAATGCATCAATACCGGCTGCAAGTCCCGCTGCCCAAACAGCCATAAAGGCCTCAGTCATCATTTCAGACGGGATCGCAGGGGCCGCTTCTTCGACCGTGTGCCCAAGATCACTCAACAGCTTGGCGGAGGCCTCAATGGCTTTGACGCATTCCGGATCGAGACTCTTCCCCTCGAGATCTTTTGTGCTGAACGCGATGCGCAGCTTCCCGGGATCGCGGCTTACCTCATCCAGATAGGGCCGCTCTTTGGGAGGGGCAAAGTAGGGATCGCCGGGCTCCGGTCCTTCTGTGCAGTCCAGCATGGCGGCGCTGTCTCGCACCGTCCGACTGACGACATGTTCGTGGATCAGACCGCCCATGAGGTCACCAAGTACGGGACCCAGCGGATTTCGGGCGCGCGTCGGCTTCAGTCCGACCAGACCACAACAGGCTGCGGGAATGCGGATGGAGCCCCCTCCATCATTCGCATGGGCGAGGGGAACGATGCCTGCAGCAACCGCCGCCGCAGATCCTCCTGACGAGCCGCCGGTAGAGTGGTCTGTGTTCCAGGGATTACGAGCCGCTCCGTAGAGGGCCGACTCCGTTGTGGGCAGCAACCCAAATTCAGGCACATTTGTTTTGCCAAGGATGGACACCCCCGCCGCTTTGAAGCGCGCTGTCAGAGTCGAGTCCTGGGCCGCTGGAACGCCGGACATGAACCTGGAGCCGGAGCGGGTCTCGACGCCTTGAAGATCGCCCATAATATCTTTGAGCAAGAAGGGGACACCCTTGAACGGCCCATCTACGGGGTTTTCTGCGGCGGCTCTACCAACGTCATAAAGTTTGGTCACTACGGCATTGAGGGTCGGGTTGTGCTTTTCAATCCGGGTGATGGCTTCTTCGGCGAGCTCGACAGCGCTTACATCGCCTTTCGAGACCATGTCACCGAGCGCAAGACCGTCAAGTTCTGCATATTCCTTCAGGCCCATGCCCTGTCTCCCATCCTCATTTTCTTGTTTCGATCATGATAGGCAGGAAAGGGCGGATCTGTCACGAAAAGGGAAAGGGTGGTGTTCCTTCAAAATCCGGACCTTCCAGTTTGGGCTGATCGTCAGCGGTCCAGGCAGGCAGACTGAAAGTCGCCCGGCGCAAGATGGGTTGCACGTCGGGCCCTGGGTCCTTCAAAACCGGACCGACATTCACGAGCGAAACACTGGCGCCTTCCTTTGTGATTGTTGCGAGGCCGAACCCATGAGCATTGCCATCCATGTATTGCAGGCCGGGACTTGCCTTATCGGATGCTAAAAAGCCGGAGATGAAAGCACTTCCGGTATAGGCGGCGCTCAGTCCGCTCAACATGCCGTTCACAACCGTATTGTTGAAGTTCTCGACAAGTTTGCCGCCACTTTCATATGCCACAAATTGGCGAAACGGATCCCCATCAGGAGTCCCGCGTTCGGCGCCCGTAAACAGATTGCCAGAACTGATGCTTGTGGTCGCGAAATCAACCGCGACAAAGTCCGGATTGTCATCATCCAGATTAGGCGCCAGCCTTCCTGCAGCGTGGGTATGGTAGTCCCCGGAACAGGAGATGGTATTCGTGATCTGATTGTCGCGCAGGAAGCCCATGAGCTCACTCAACTCACCGGGAAAGCCCTGCCAGGCGTCAACCCCAAGGTAGCTGTCCTCCAGATCGGCGGAGGGTACCTTGTTCAAATCGAGACGAAGAGAAACTGCCGGGATCGAGTTCGCCCAAATGCGCCAGGAAGCTGTTGAGCTTTGCATAGCAGATTTGAACCAGGCCTTCTGTTTCGCACCCATGCAGGTTCCTGCAGGGCTGTCCTTGCGCGGGTTCGCGATTTCACGGCCTTCATAGGTTAGCTTTTCAAGCGGCACACCATTGTTTGCCGTCTTGCCGGCATCCAATTCTTGGATTAGTCGCACTGGGGCCAGTCGTGCACTCCCGCTCAATAGTTCCCGAACGTCTTCTGTCAGAACCGGCGGACTGCGATATGAGCGCAGGTCAGTGACCACAAGATCCAGCATTTTGCCCCAGGACAAGGAGCGGTAAATCGTCAGCGATTCAAGTGCGCGCTGGTTTTCCCTGTTCGTATTAAGGAACGTGGCGTCATAATCTTCATAGGCAGCGTCTTCGACGTTGGTGGGCTTGAAATCGCTCGCTTCGTTGACAACCCCTGCAATCGACGCCGAGTTAGTCAACAGCGCGGGGATAAATTCAAACCAGGCCTGATTGGCGGCCACTTTGCGTTTCTGGGCGGGAATACCAGGCCGAAAATAAGTGTCATGGCTCTGCCAACTGTCATTGGTGAATTCATGGTCGTCCCACGTACAAATGAACGGGAAGCGTGCACGAGCAGCCTGCAGGTTCGGGTCCTTAAGGTAGGTTTTGTAGAGGTGCCGATAGTCATCGACCGTCACGGCCCATGTTGCACCTGCTGTCCAATAGGGTTTCGTTCCGTCGGGCACCCAGGGGGTGGACCCGTCGGGGAAGGGCGGCACTTTCCGTGACGCATCGACACCTTCCGGAACATCGCCGATCACCTCATAGATGAAGTCGCCTAAGTGCAGGACGAAGTCCAGCTGTTCATCTTCTGGGGCTGCCTCATCATCCGCAACGAGCCTTGCCCAGGCGCCATAAAACCCGGACTCGTATTTTTGGCAGGACGCGAAGGCAAACCGAACAGGGCGCTCAGCATCTGAATCTGGGGCTGTTCGGGTGCGTCCGGTATGCAGCCCCACCTCACCGTCGCTTGTCACAAAGCGAAAAAAGTAGCGCGTGTCCGGCGTGAGACCTTGAGCAAATACGCGAGCCGTGAAGTCGCTTTCCGCTGTCACGGAAACCGGTTTCTCCAGCACAATTGACGCAAAATCGGCATCCGTCGACATTTGACAGATAAGCTCGACGGCACCGGAGGGCATATCCGGTACAGCCCGTGTCCAGAGGATGACCGCATCAGATTGGGGGTCACCGGATGCGAGCCCCTGAGGGAAGCGATCCGGATTGATGCTAGTTTCACTTGCGAAGGTCGGTCGCACAGCCGCCCCCGCTGAGAACACAAAACAGCCAGCCAACGTTGAAAAACCTTTTACGAACTCGCGACGATTAAGATCTAGCATCAGCTCTCAGCCCCTTGGTAAAATTATTGTTGCGCTATTCACTGGTCCAATTACTCTAGCTAAAGATGCGGTACAGAGCACGTAACCCTTTCGCGAAAGGAAACAGCGATGGCCAATCCCGACTGGAATTTTATCTCCACTGATGTATCGAGCGCAGTACAGAAAATTACGGGAGGCTCTGCTGATCCAAAGAAGATCGATTGGAGAGGTGTTCGGGTTGCGCATATCGATACTGGAGTAAGAGATCATCCCGTTTTTGGCGGGATAAAAAGCGCCAATTCCTGGGTCAAGTTGTCAGAGGGTCTCAACTTCATAGAAATTGGTAAGCGGCCAATTGAACCCCCACACGCGTCCAGTGGTCGGCTACCTGATGACGGGACCCGATGGATCTCAGATATGACTGCTGAGGGAATGGATGGGCACGGCACCAAGACGCTGAGCGTTTTATGTGGTGACGGTACCTTTAAACAAAAGAAGGCAGGCAAAACACTAACAAGCCGAGTTGGATTGCTGCCGGGATTGCCCGTAGTGCCATACCGGGTCACGGATACCGTCTTGCTCGTGCAAAAGCCAGTACTAGGGAACATTCATGATGCGATTTTGGATGCCATAAAAAACGACTGCAAGATCATCAGCATGAGCCTTGGCTTTCCAATCATGCGTTCAGATAAACTTAGGAAAGCCGTAAACGCTGCCTACAAGGCCGGAGTCATTGTTGTTGGTGCCGGCGGTCAATACATCGACAAGGTGACATATCCTGGCAAATTTCAGCGTTCGATCGGTGTTGGTGGTCACACACCAAAACGTAAGATCTGGCATCTCGGTCGCTACAGCGAAACTCAAGTCCGGTTTATTGACACCTGGGCGCCCTCAACGGAAATCATACGAGCAAACCCCAAGTGGAAATCTCAAGGAAAAATGTATTTGACCGAAGAAGGTGAGGGTACTTCTTACGGAACGGTACACGTCGCCGCGGCGGCCGCACTTTGGCTTCGCTATCATGGGGAAAATACGCTCAATAAGCGTTACCTCGAGCCTTGGCAACGCGTAGAAGCCTTCCGGAAGCTTCTGAGAACCAGTTCTGTACCTCTTTTGGAGAAGAAAGGGCGGAAAGTAACAAATGGAGTCGGCCGCCTTAAGATCAGTGACCTGTTAGCGAAAAAGCTTCCAGCAGCTTCCACTCTTGAGAGGCGACCAAAAGCTACTCGCGGAGACAGTAAGGCGGCAAGAAAGAAGAGGTCCTGAGCTACTCTCACTCGGCAGCCTGACGGGGTGTGCGTTTGGTCGCCTTGCGCTTGGAAGCAGCTTTTTTCTTTGCGGTCTTTTTGGGTGCTGCCTTCTTGGCAGCGCTTCTCTTTGCCGGTG
This sequence comes from Parvibaculaceae bacterium, assembly GCA_965248405.1. Lineage (GTDB taxonomy): Bacteria > Pseudomonadota > Alphaproteobacteria > Parvibaculales > Parvibaculaceae > Mf105b01. Next base: position 1,490,132 of record OZ252104.1, on the reverse strand, counting down.
CTTTAGACTTCGATTTTGCTTTGGGAGATGCCGCCTTTCTGACGGCGGCTTTCTTTCTCGCAGGTGCGCGGCCTGAGCGTTTAAGCAGCGACCGGAGATATTGCCCGGTGTAGGAGCGTGGTTCTTCAGCCACTTCTTCCGGGCGACCCGCGGCGACAACCTCACCGCCTCCGTCGCCGCCTTCAGGACCCAGATCGATAATCCAGTCAGCGGTTTTGATGACCTCCAGATTATGTTCGATCACCACGACTGTGTTGCCGGTGTCGACAAGTTCGTGCAGCACGTCGAGAAGCTTTTTCACATCATGGAAGTGGAGACCGGTCGTCGGCTCATCCAGAATGTAGATGGTCCGGCCTGTCGCGCGCTTGGAGAGTTCCTTCGCCAGCTTCACCCGCTGAGCTTCACCGCCGGAAAGGGTGGTCGCCTGCTGGCCGACCTTGATGTAGCCAAGCCCGACGCGCTGCAGCACGTCCATCTTCTCGCGGACGGACGGAACCGCCTTAAAGAAGCTTTGTGCCTCATCGACGGTCATCTCCAGCACGTCGGCGATCGACCTGTCCTTGAATTTCACTTCCAGGGTTTCGCGATTGTAGCGGTGACCATGACAGGCATCACATTCCACATACACGTCCGGCAGGAAGTGCATCTCAATCTTGATGACGCCGTCGCCCTGGCACGCCTCGCAGCGGCCACCTTTCACGTTGAACGAGAAACGGCCGGGCTTATATCCCCGCGCCTTGGATTCCGGCAGACCCGCAAACCAGTCCCGGATGTGCGTGAAGGCACCGGTATAGGTGGCGGGGTTGGAGCGCGGTGTCCGGCCAATTGGCGACTGGTCAATGTCGATAATCTTGTCGAGATGTTCGAGGCCCTCAATCTGATCAAATGGAGCGGGGTGCGTGCGAGCATTGTTGAGACGTCGCGCAATGGCTTTGTAGATGGTCTCAATCAGCAGAGTGGACTTACCGCCGCCGGAGACACCCGTCACACAGGTGAAGGTGCCCAGAGGAATTTCGGCAGTTACATCTTTGAGATTGTTACCGCTTGCCCCAACAACACTGACTTTTTTTGCATCTGACACCGGACGCCGTTCGGCCGGAATGTCGATCTGCTCCAGGCCGGTCAGATACTTTCCCGTCAGACTATCAGGACTTGCCATTATATCTTTGGGAGTCCCCTTGGCGACAATCTCGCCGCCGTGAATACCGGCCCCTGGGCCGATATCGACCACATAATCCGCGGTGCGGATGGCGTCTTCGTCATGCTCCACCACGATCACCGTATTGCCGAGATCACGGAGACGGCGAAGGGTTGCGAGCAGCCGGTCATTGTCCCGCTGATGCAAGCCGATGGATGGCTCGTCGAGCACATAGAGTACACCCGTGAGCCCAGAGCCGATCTGAGACGCTAGGCGAATGCGCTGACTCTCGCCGCCAGATAAGGTGCCTGAATTGCGCGACAAGCTCAGATAGTCGAGCCCTACATTGTTGAGAAAATGTAGGCGCTCGCGGATTTCCTTTAGCACCCGGCCAGCAATCTCGTTTTGTTTCTTGGTGAGCTTTTTATCGATATCGGCGAACCAGGCGTCCGCCTCTTTGATCGACAATTGTGCAACCTGGCTGATATGGCTGTCACCAACCCGCACGGCGAGCGCTTCCGGCTTCAGACGGAACCCACTACAGGCTTCACAGTCGGTCACGTCCTGGAACTTTTCAATTTCTTCCCGCGCCCAGGCACTGTCTGTTTCACGCCAGCGGCGATTGAGATTGGGGATCACGCCTTCAAACGGTTTCTTGGTTTTGTAGGACCGCAAACCGTCATCGTAGGAAAAGGTGATAACGTCATCCCCCGACCCATAGAGCACCACGTCCTGCGCTTTCTTCGGCAATTCGCTCCAGGGCACCGTGACTGAGAATTTGTAATGCTTCGCAATGCTGTCCAGCGTCTGGGTATAGTAGGGCGAGGTGGATTTTGACCAGGGTGCAACAGCCCCTTTGCGGATCGATAGCCCCTGATCCGGGATCACAAGGTCGGGGTCGATGAAGTACTGCGTTCCCAATCCATCACAAGACGGGCAGGCGCCAAACGGATTGTTGAACGAGAAGAGCCGTGGTTCGATCTCATCGATCGTGAACCCGGAAACAGGGCAGGCGAAGCGGGAGGAAAAGATGATCCGTTCCGGTTCTTTTTCGCCCTCTTTCAAGTCAGCGAATTCAGCGACCGCGATGCCATCTGTTAGCTGTAAGGCAATCTCAAAAGAGTCCGCCAGCCGGTTCCCCAGATCGTCACGCACGACAATCCGGTCAACGACAACGTCGATGTCGTGCTTGTACTTCTTGTCGAGCTTGGGCAAGTCATCCAGCTCATAAAAAGACCCATCGACTTTCACGCGCTGGAAGCCCTTTTTTAGAAGCTCGGCAAACTCTTTGCGGTACTCGCCTTTACGACCGCGCACGATGGGCGCCAACAGATAAAGCCGTGTACCTTCGGGCAAGGCCTTTACCCGGTCTACCATCTGAGTGACGGTCTGGCTTTCAATGGGCAGCCCCGTTGCAGGGGAATAGGGAATGCCGACCCGCGCCCAAAGCAGGCGCATATAGTCGTAGATTTCCGTCACCGTACCCACGGTTGAACGCGGATTGCGCGAGGTGGTTTTCTGCTCGATGGAGATAGCGGGGGAGAGGCCATCAATCTGATCCACATCGGGTTTCTGCATCATCTCCAGGAACTGGCGTGCATAAGCCGACAGGCTCTCCACATACCGGCGCTGTCCCTCGGCATAGATCGTGTCGAACGCGAGCGATGACTTGCCGGACCCGGACAGGCCGGTAATCACGATCAGCTCATCGCGCGGCAGCTCAATCGTCACGTTTTTCAGATTATGCTCGCGGGCTCCGGCGATAGAGATGTTCTTTTGCATAAACGGGTACTCGTTCTTCCGACGTTTGGCGGTTTAGGTTGTTTGGTTCTGACGGGCGAGGTAGGCGGGGCGCTCGAGCGCAAAGTAATTGTGGGGCATGTCACCCTTCATAAGATCCCCAGCATAGGGCAGCCCTAGTTTTTTCATGACGGCGTGCGAGGGGTGGTTGTCTGGAAGGATCACCGCAACAATTCTGTCTAGCTTCATATCCATGAACCCATGATGCAGCAGGCACTTCGCTGCCTCTGTCGCGTAGCCTTTTCCCTGCGCCTTCACATGAAAATGGTAGCCGATCTCCGGCTCGCCGGTTTCAGGCAGCGGTTGAAGCGCGACCTGGCCCAAGAACTCATTGGTCTCGCGAAGAAATACAGCCCAAAACCCCATGCCGAATTTCTCATAGAAGCCAAGCTTCTCTGCGAGGATTAGTTCCGCTTCCTCCAACGTTCCCGGCTCGGATCTCCAAAACATCACCCGCAGGTCGCTGGTTATTGAATGAATTAGATGAGCCTCGTCCTTTTTATAGGGGCGCAACAGAAGACGTTCTGTCAGTAGTGTCGTCATCCTCGAAACTTTCTCCGTTACTTGACCCTACAGCACCAAAGGAACATAGTGTGAACAAATGCCATTGCTGCTTGATTCTAGCAAGGGCCAATCACGGCAAAAAAGAGAACCTTTCAGGCCCTTTTTGGCGTGGCGGTCGTCCGGCTGTTGGTTTAGGTTCGGCGACAATTAACCAGCTTTAAGCGGAAAAAAGAAGGGGCGTCTCAACATGGCCGGAAGTGTCAATAAAGTCATTCTCGTAGGAAATCTGGGTGCGGATCCAGAGATCCGCAGCATGCAGAACGGCAACCCGGTGTGTAACCTGCGGATCGCTACCAGCGAAAGCTGGCGCGACAAGAGCTCAGGAGAGCGCCGGGAGCGGACCGAGTGGCACCGTGTGGTGATCTTCAATGAAGGTCTTTGCCGGATCGCTGAGCAGTATCTCAAGAAGGGCGCAAAGGTATACATTGAAGGTCAGCTTCAGACCCGCAAGTGGCAGGACCAGCAGGGTCAGGACCGCTATTCAACGGAAGTCGTCTTGCAGGGCTTCAATTCAACACTGACGATGCTCGACAGCCGCAATTCCGGTGGTGGCGGCGGTGATTTTGGCGGATCGTCCGGTGGCTATGACCAGGGTGGTGGCGACTTTGGCGGCGGAAGCAGTGGCGGTGGCGCCCCCATTGACGATGAAATCCCGTTTTAAACGGGTCAGACATTGAGATCGCTTGCACACAACATCTGAACCGTTTTAGCGCTTTAGATTTTGCTGTGATTTCAACTAGTTAGAGCATGATTTCTGAAGTGCAATTTGTTGCCTGTTAGCAGGCCAAATGGTACAATTTCCGACAAATAATCAGGGGATTCGGACGGTGTTCGGAGCCCCTTTTTTGAAAAGAAGTCAGGGCGGCTGATCACAGCCATAGGAGCCCTTTTTGAAGGTCTGAACTTGTCCGATACACACGATACGGAGACGCCAGGTGAGGAACCTGTTCCCGGAGGGAATGGAAATCTGAACGGCGGAGATGGTGGGTCCACTGGCGGAGACGGCGGTGTACCGCCAGAGCGCGATGTGTCTCCCATTGCGATCGAAGAGGAGATGAAAAACTCCTATCTCGATTATGCGATGAGCGTGATCGTGAGCCGGGCACTTCCAGATGTGCGTGACGGCCTCAAGCCGGTGCATCGTCGCATCCTCTACGCGATGAATGAGAGCGGCTACGACTGGAATAAGCCTTACAAAAAGTCTGCGCGCATCGTCGGCGATGTGATGGGTAAATATCACCCACATGGCGACCAGGCGATTTATGATGCGCTGGTGCGTATGGCGCAGGATTTCTCCTTACGTCTGCCCTTGCTGGACGGGCAGGGCAACTTCGGGTCGATTGACGGAGACCCGCCTGCGGCGATGCGTTACACCGAAGTTCGCATGGGCAAGCCCGCACACGCTTTGCTGAGCGATATCGATAAAGATACGGTCGCCTTCCAGGACAATTACGACAATTCAGAGAGAGAACCGGAAGTCCTTCCCGCGGAGTTTCCCAATCTGCTCGTCAACGGTGCTGGCGGCATTGCTGTTGGGATGGCCACGAATATCCCGCCACACAATCTTGGCGAAACTATCGATGCCTGCCTGGCGTTGATGAATGACCCCGAAATGGGCATTGACCGGCTGATTGAAATTATTCCGGGCCCCGATTTCCCAACAGGCGGGCTGATTCTTGGGCGTCAGGGTATCCGCTCTGCCTATCATCTGGGTCGCGGGTCCATTCTGATGCGTGGCCGCACAGAGATCGAAGAGTTCAAGAAAGACCGCCACGCGATCATCGTGACCGAAATTCCCTATCAGGTGAACAAAGCGGCGATGATTGAGAAGATCGCGGAGCTGGTGCGCGACAAAAAGATCGAAGGCATTTCCGATATTCGCGACGAGAGCTCGCGTCAGGGTATGCGCGTGGTCATTGAATTGAAACGGGATGTGGTTCCGGAAATCATCCTGAACCAGCTCTATCGTTTCTCACCTCTGCAGACATCCTTTGGCGCAAATATGGTCGCGCTGGACTATGGTCGACCTGCGCAGATGAACCTCAAGCAGATGCTTGAAGCGTTCATTGCGTTTCGCGAGACGGTTGTTGCGCGGCGCACCAAGTTTGAGCTCAACAAGGCGCGTGATCGCGCTCATATTTTGGTCGGTCTTGCGATTGCGGTTGCCAATATCGACGAGGTGATTGCGCTCATCCGCTCGGCGCCAGACCCCTCGACTGCGCGTGCGCAATTGATGGAGCGCCATTGGCCCGCGAAAGACATTGCGCCGATTATTGAGCTGATCGATGATCCACGACACCGGATTGCCGACGACGGCACGTACCGCCTTTCTGAGACGCAAGCGCGCGCCATTCTGGACCTTCGTCTGCAGCGCTTGACTGCCCTTGGTCGGGATGAAATCGGCGATGAAGTTCGGGAACTGGGCGAGAAGATCGCCGACTACCTTGAAATTCTCCGGTCGCGCGAGCGTATCCTGACAATCATTCGGGAAGAACTCACCGCGATCAAAGACGAATTCGCAACACCGCGCCGTACCGAGATCATGGAAGCCGCAGACGATGTTGAAGATGAAGACCTGATCCAACGGGAAGACATGGTGGTCACCGTCAGTCATCAGGGCTACATCAAGCGCGTACCGCTTTCCACTTACCGCGCGCAACGCCGAGGTGGCAAAGGCCGGTCCGGCATGGCAACGAAGGATGAAGATTTCGTCGCCCGGATATTTGTCGCCAGCACCCATACACCGGTTCTGTTCTTCTCGTCGACCGGCATGGTCTACAAGATGAAAGTCTGGCGCCTGCCGCAAGCGACACCGCAGTCAAAAGGCAAGGCAATGGTGAACCTGTTGCCGCTTAAGTCAAACGAACGCATCACCTCTGTCATGCCATTGCCAGAGGATGAGAAGAGCTGGGACGCACTCGACATTATGTTTGCGACCCGCTCCGGCAATGTGCGGCGAAACAAGCTATCTGACTTTGTTCAGATCAACCGGAACGGCAAGATCGCCATGAAGCTCGATGAGGGCGATGGCATTGTGGGCGTTCAGATTTGCACTGAAAACGATGATGTGCTGCTCACCAATGCTGGTGGCCGCTGTATCCGCTTCCCTGTCACTGATGTTCGCGTTTTCTCGAGCCGAAACTCGACCGGCGTACGCGGGGTGAAACTGGACGGGGATGATCAAACGATCTCAATGACCATCCTCAACCACCTTGATGTTACGCCAGCTGAGGCCCGTGCCTACCTGAAACAGGCTGCATTGGCCCGCAGGGCGGCGACCGGTGAAGAGATTGAGGAAGCGGCCGACCCGCTCGAAGAAGAAGATGAAGGTGAAGTCACCACACTGTCTCCGGAGCGCTACGCGGAGCTTGGCGCCCATGAGCAGTTTGTTCTAACCGTGAGCGAAAAAGGATACGGCAAGCGTAGTTCGTCGTTTGAATACAGAACCTCCGGCCGAGGCGGCAAAGGCATTATTGCCATGTCCGTCTCACAGAGAAACGGCGAACTCATTGCCTCGTTCCCTGTCGAAGAGCAGGACGAAATCATGCTCGTGACCGATGGGGGCCAGTTGATCCGTTGCCCTGTAAATGACATTCGCGTCGCCGGCCGCTCAACCCAGGGCGTGACCATCTTCCGGACCGACAAGGAAGAGAAGGTTGTGTCTGTTGAGCATCTTGGTGATAGTTCGGATGAAGAATAGGCCTCGCGCCAGAACCGCAGGATTTTGTTCATGAAACGTGTTGGCCTTTATTCAGGGACTTTTGATCCCGTCACGTTTGGTCATATCGATATCATTCGCCGAGCCTTCCGGCTGGTTGACCATCTGGTCATCGGCATCGGAATCAATTCCTCCAAGAAACCGCTTTTGAGCTTTGAAGAGCGCGCTTCGCTCATTGAAGCAGAAACAAAAGCATTCGGAGAGGAAGTCGGTTCAACGCTGGAAGTAAGGTCCTTCAAAGGTCTAGTCGTTGATGCGGCGGACGATGTCGGTGCAGGTATCATAATCAGGGGCTTACGAGGTACCGTTGATTATGAATATGAAGATCAGATGGTGGGCATGAATGGTATTCTGAACCCACGCGTCGAAACGGTTTTCCTCACCGCCTCACCAGAAGTTGGCTTCATCTCATCCACGCTTGTCCGTCAAATTGCCACAATGGACGGAGATATTTCCCGTTTCGTGCCGCCCGCTGTGGCGGAAAAAGTGCTGAGCGCTGTTAAAGAGAAATGACGGCGTGACCAAAGGAGTTCGTATGTCTCGTATAATTAGCGCTATCGCCGCTTTGGGCCTCATGATGGGTCTCACATCCCAGGCTTCCGCTCTGGATCCGGAAAACACACTCTATCTCGATCTGAAAGACGGGCGGGTTGTGATTGAGCTGTTGCCTGACGTGGCGCCGAAGCACGTGAAACGGATCAAGAAGCTGACCCGAGAAGGGTTCTATGATGGCATCGTCTTTCATCGCGTGATTGACGGTTTCATGGCGCAAACGGGGGATCCGACGGGCACTGGCCGTGGCGGTTCTGACTACCCGGATGTACGCGCCGAATTCTCAAGTGAACCTTTCTCACGCGGCGCTGTGGGCGCCGCCCGTTCGCAGCACCCTGACAGTGCCAACAGCCAGTTTTTCATCGTGTTTGGTGACGCAAGCTTTCTGGATGGCAATTACACGGTCTGGGGCCGTGTCGTCGAAGGCATGGAGTTCGTCGACAATATCAAACGCGGCGAGCCTCCTGTGAACCCAGACAAAATCGTTCGACTTCAAGTTGCAGCAGACGCTGCTCAATAACATCATATAAGGAATTCAACCGAATGGCTGATATCAAAGACCCGGAAAATGCGCTGTTGCTCGACCTTGAGTACGGCCGGGTAACCATCGAGCTTCGCCCTGACCTTGCACCCAACCATGTGGCGCGGATTAAGGAGCTCGCACGCGAAGGCTTTTATGATGGCATCGTCTTTCACCGTGTGATTGAAGGCTTTATGGCGCAGGGCGGTGATCCAACCGGCACCGGCATGAGCGGGTCTGGCAAGAACCTGGATGCTGAATTCTCGGCTGAGCCTCATGTGCGCGGCATCTGCTCCATGGCACGCGCGCAGGATCCCAACAGCGCTGACAGCCAGTTTTTCATTGTGTTTGATGATGCCCGCTTCCTCGACAACCAATATACGGTTTGGGGCCAGGTGATCGAGGGCATGGAGCATGTCGACAAGATCAAGCGGGGCGAACCTGTGCAGGATCCCGACAAGATCGTGAAAATGCAGGTAGCCGCTGACGCCGCTTAAGGCTCACCGCTCGAAGAGAGCTTCCCATGCGGGTTGATGCTTTTGATTTCGACCTTCCGGACGCGCGGATTGCTTTACGGCCCGCGCGTCCTCGTGATTCCGCACGTCTGCTTGTCGTCGGTCCGGAAGAGCGCCACCTCACAGACAGCTCCGTACTAGAGTTACCTAACTTGCTGAAACCCGGCGATGTTCTGGTTTTCAACGACACAAAGGTTATTCCTGCGCGCCTCACCGGGACACGAAAGCGCGGCGACGCCGTTGCGAAAATCGAAGTCACGCTTCATCAGCGCTTGGGGCCCGATGATTGGCTGGCTTTTGCCAAACCGGCAAAACGGCTGGGCGAGGGGGATATTGTTGAGTTTGACCGTGACCTTAAAGGCGAAGTACTCAGTCGCACCGGTGGCGAGGTCCACTTCAGATTTTCTGCCTCCGGCCCCGCGCTCGACATTGCTATTGCGGAAGCAGGTGTTATGCCGCTCCCGCCTTACATCGCCAGCAAACGCGATACAGACGACGCCGATCTGGAAGACTACCAAACTCTCTTCGCGGATGAACCTGGCGCGGTCGCGGCACCGACAGCAGGTCTTCATTTCACGCCGCGGCTCATGGACACTCTCAATGAGCGGGGTATTGAAACTGCGACGGTCACCTTGCATGTGGGGGCGGGCACCTTTCTACCCGTCAGCGTTGACGATACTGACGCCCACAAAATGCACTCAGAAGTAGGTGTGGTGACGGATCAAACCGCCGCGCAACTCAACAAGGCACGAGCCCGAGGAGGCCGCATCGTGTCTGTCGGGACCACCAGTCTCAGGTTGCTTGAGTCGGCGGCGAGCGATGATGGTCTTATTCACCCGTGGTCTGGCGCGACGGATATTTTCATTACGCCTGGATACCGCTTTAAGGCGATTGATGCGCTCATGACCAATTTTCATCTGCCCAAATCGACCCTTTTTATGCTGGTTTCGGCCTTTCGGTCACTAGGCGAGATGCAGGCGGCTTACGCCCATGCTATCGAGCAAGAATACCGTTTCTATTCCTATGGCGATGCCTGCCTGATTTTTCCGGAGAGCTGAGTCTCATGAGCTCGTTTACGTATGATTTGTTAGCCGAAGATGGGGCAGCACGGCGCGGCGTTATTCATACCCCGCGTGGCGATATTCAAACGCCTGCCTTTATGCCAGTCGGCACTGCTGGCACCGTGAAGGCGCTCTATACCGACCAGGTGAAGGAGACCGGGTCCGATATCGTTCTTGGTAACACCTACCATCTCATGCTGCGCCCGGGGGCGGAAGAAGTCGCAAACCTCGGCGGGCTTCACTCCTTCATGAACTGGCAGGGGCCCATCCTCACTGACAGTGGCGGCTTTCAGGTCATGTCGCTTTCCAAACTCCGGAAAATGAGCGAGGAGGGCGTTACTTTCCAGAGCCATATTGACGGGTCCTCCTACGAACTCTCGCCCGAACGCAGTATTGAAATTCAATGTCTCCTCGGTGCTGATATCCAAATGGTATTGGACGAATGCACACCATTCCCCGCGACGCATGAGGAGGCTGACCTGTCCATGAAGCTGTCCACCCGTTGGGCAAAACGGTCGAAGGATGCTTTCAAGGCACAGCCAAACCGGAAGGACGGCCAAGCTCTGTTCGGGATTGTGCAGGGCAGCGTCTATGAGGACCTTCGGCGCGAAAGTGCTGCGGCACTACAGGACATCGGATTTGACGGGTATGCCATTGGCGGCCTCGCCGTCGGCGAAGGTCAGGACGAGATGCTCCGGGTACTCGATTTTACAGCGCCGACGCTCCCAAAGGACCGACCTCGCTACCTTATGGGGGTCGGCACGCCGGACGATCTTGTCGAGGCCGTGTCACGTGGCATAGATATGTTCGACTGCGTTATGCCTACGCGTTCCGGCCGCCATGGCCAGGCATTTACCCGCTTCGGCAAGGTCAATCTCAAAAATGCCCGCCATGCCAATGACCCCCGTCCGCTGGATGAGACAAGTTCTTGCCCCGCGGCCCGGGACTATTCCCGTGCCTATCTGCATCATCTCCTGAAAAACGGTGAGATTCTGGGGATGATGCTGCTTTCCTGGAACAATATCTCTTATTACCAGTCACTGATGGCTGACCTGCGGGCAGCCATAGAACAAGGCGAATTGGCTGATTTCGTCTCTCGTTTCAAGGCGGAGCAGGCGGCAGGGGATCTTCCCGCGACATAGCGACGCTCAGCTTAACTAAATCACCCAAAGAGCCGGAAATTTGGGTCAAATTGGTTGACCGGACTGGCCCGGATGACTAGGTTCCGCCCGTCCAAGTCGGGGTTCCCGATTCAGGCGGGCCCTTAGCTCAGTTGGTAGAGCAACTGACTTTTAATCAGTAGGTCGAAGGTTCGAATCCTTCAGGGCTCACCATTTTCCCAAAAGTAATCGCGCTGATTGTCCCTGAGATCGCGACGGGATGGCTCCAGAGGGCCGTATAAGTCTCCGTCGTTGGAAATCTGGATGTGAATAATGCGAGCGCTCATATATCTAGCCCTGTCACTGCCGTTTTTGGGAGCACCGGCTAACGCCCACACGGTCGACCTGACATCTTTACCGCTGAGTGATGGCAAGGTTTCGCGTGAGCCTAAAGTAGGTTCGGTCTTTGCCTGCCAGACACGCTTCAATCCGAATGCGCCTGGTGCGCAGCGCTCTGGCAACTGGATCAACCATGCCGCGGGCATTTTTGACCTCACCCGAAAACCCACTGTCGACGGCAATGTCGTTCACATTTCAGAGCTGGAGATTGCCATCTCGGGCACAAGGAGGGTGATCAGCGGCAACGCGCTCCCGAACCACCCGACAGGACGCTTCCCTGTGTCCCGGTCGGATGATGCTTACTATTATGACCGCAATCCTGGGACAATCCGCGCGCATGCGTTCACTGCATCGCTTCCCTTAACCCCGACGATAGCTGATGAACCTTCTTGTGTTCCTATGGGCGCCATTGGGATCATGCTCACCGGAGCTGTGCTCTTCAACGCTCTGGATGCGCGTGGCGAAAATGCGCTGGCACATGAAATTCTTGATAGATGCCAGGGACACCCGCAACAAAGTGGGCTCTACCACTATCACGGCAAAAGTCCGTGCCAACCTGATCCTGCTACCGCCACCGAGCATTCGACCCTTATTGGATACGCTTTCGATGGTTTCGGCATCTATGGATATCATGACGAGGACGGCATTCTGCTGCAAAGCAGCGATCTTGATGAATGCCACGGACACGTCGGACCCGTTATGGTCGATGGAGAACGCCAAACGGTTTACCACTATCACGCCACACCGGATTACCCCTATACGCTCTCTTGTTTCAGAGGCGATCCGGTTACAGTTGCTGGTCTCTCAGAGAGCGGACGGCGACCCAACGCTGATGGTCCAGGACGAAGAAATGGCTTTGGGCCGCCTCCTCATCGGCGACCCTGGTAGTGCGCCAGCACAGAAACCTCGTTTACCTGAAATTTACCCTGTTTCTATGGAATGACTGCGAGTTTTCCGCGGTCCGTAGGACAGATCATGTCGCTGTTATCTTTCTGGAAGAAGCCAGAACGGGATACCGTTTCACAGCGTATTCTTGAACGCTTAGAGGAGACGCCAGACCGCCTGTATGCGCAGGTCCACGACGGCGATAAGACACACTCGATCAGTTATCGACGTCTGGTCGAACGAGCGTCTCCCTATGCTGCTGCCTGCAGAAGAGCGAACCTCACTTCAGGGGATAGGGTCGTTGTTCTAAAGGACCATGGACCTGAACTTCTCTATGCGTTTTACGGGGCCATTTTTTCTGGCGCGGTACCTACAATCCTTGCACCACCGAGTCCTCGCCAAGATCCTGCTCATTTTTGGCGTGATCGTCGCGAAGTAATGGAGCGCATCCAAGCACAGCTTTTGATTACCACATCAAAACACAAAATCGAGCTCACCAGCTTTTCAGCGGATCACGACATCGCTGTTATCACGGCTGATGATCTGCCTGACACATCTGAGCTGCCACTAGCCACCGTTTACTCGCAAGATATTGCCTTTCTTCAACACAGTTCCGGAACGACAGGAGCGAAGAAAGGTATCATGATTTCACATGAGGCGCTGCTTCATCAGGTAGATGCCTATGCCCGGCGTCTGTCTCTCACCGAAGATGATCATATTGTTAGCTGGTTGCCGCTATATCACGATATGGGTCTCGTCGCGTGCTGTTTGCTCCCTGTGCTCACTGGCGTCCCTGTGACCATGATCAGTCCTTTCGAGTGGACTATGCGCCCAACCAGGCTGTTCGATCTGATTGAGCGCACAAAAGCAACGCTTGTCTGGCAACCGAACTTTGCTTTTCAACACCTTATAAACTGCACCAAAGAGGAGGACAGATGGGACCTGTCCTCTATGCGCGCATTCATCGATTGCTCTGAGCGGTGTCGTCCAGAGACGCTTGACCAGTTCGCTGCGACTTTCGGCCCAATGGGTGTAAAGAAGTCTGCGTTGCACACCTGCTACGCCATGGCCGAAACAGTATTCTCTGTGACGCAAAGTGACATCGATGCCGCGCCACGGACTGAGACAATCGACACACAAGCACTTGTCAAAGAGGGTGTCGCACGGCCAATGATTGACGTTCATGCGAAGACCACTTCCGTCCTCTCATGCGGTACTCCGATCGACGGCCTTTCAGTCCTCATTATGGATGAAGAGGGCAACCGATTGCCCGACAGGCGTATCGGCGAGATCTGTGTCACTGGACCGTGCCTCGCGCGGGGTTATGACCGCCAGCCTGAAAAATCAAACGCGGTGTTCCGTGAAGGTTGGTATCACACGCGCGACCTCGGTTATCTGTCAAACGGTGAGCTGTTTGTTACCGGGCGTGTAGATGACCTCTTGATATTAAATGGAAGAAATCATTATGCGCATGATCTGGAGTTCGCCTTGCGCGACACATCGGGAATCGTACCAGGGCGGGTGATGGCTCTCTCTGACTATCGTGTAAACCTTGGTAGCGACACTCTCATTGTCCTCGCCGAAACGCGAGAAACCGATGCAGCAGCGCTCAAGATGATCAAAAAGAATATCCGCGACAGGATGTTGGATGAAACCGGCTTATTGCCGGCATCAATCCACCTGTTTCCACCCATGTGGCTGATCAAGAGTACGAGTGGAAAAATCAGCCGTGAGGCAACAGCGGCGAAATACACATCTCCTGCTTTAGAAGAAGAACTCTCATGACACCTCGCGATGAGACATGTAGGCAGAAGAAAACGTACGTTTAGCGAGCTAGCCGACTGGCCTAGCGGCCATCCAGCGATACGACCTGGCACCAAATGCCCCGATCCTTCAGGCTGGCACAGCGGCTTTCCGCTGCTGCAGGATCTACCGGGCCGGCCACGAGGCGACGGTAGAGGCCATCATGCGCACTTCGGTAATCCACCACTTTCAGTTCCAAATCTGCGAGCAGGTCACCATGTCCAGCCACCAATTCGCTCCAACCGCGCTTGACGTTTTCCGCATCACGATACGACGCCAGATGAATACCTACAGAGGGCAGGGTCGTTGCCGCCAGTGGCCGATAGGTAGGCACATCAGCACTCTCTGGGGAGATTGATGCTGTGATCGGCCCAAACGCGCCCTCAATTGCCTGAAGGCGCGCTTCGATACCATTTTCAGCAGAAACGATCCGCTCCATAGACGGCCGGACAACCGAATAGTCTATGCGCAGTGTTGCCAAATCTCGCTCTAAACGGTCGACGCGTTGCTCCAACGTTTCAGTCGCACCGGGCATTTGATTGGGTGATGCGCCTGTTCCGGCTGTTGGGTTTGGACCGACGCAGGCCGCCAGTGCAACCGCTATACCTGCAACTAGAAGACCCTTGGGCAGAAGCCGTACCGTTGTTTTTTCTTGATGGGACATTTGTCCAATCCCTGAGCCTGTTTAAGTCTATCGGCGCCCGCCGGTGCGCACGGCGCGACCGCAAAACCTGTCTTTCTGCGTAGAGTGAGTCGCGTATGCGGTCAAATGCTGATGGATCAGCAGGTTCGCCGCCTATTGTGAAGGCAAGTCGATTAATATTTCGTCAACCATATCCAACCGCCGCCTAAGAAACGCGCACCAGCGCTTGCTTCCGCAACGCGGCCCAACTTTTGCTGATGCGATCAGCACAGATACGCGATTGATTGCGCCGAATTACAGGGATGGGACGACTAAAGATGGGTTTTGAGGGATTTTATGCGCTGCCATTCGCAGCCCAAGCCGGCATCATCGCCTTTGCTATAGCCCTAATATTGCTAATTATTGCTCAGCTGCTGATGGCATCTTCACTTCGAAATAGGTCTCAGTCGGCGGTGTTAGAGGGACTCAGGAGGGACGTGAGAGCTCTTGCGAGTGCCGGTAGCGGCGGGGGCATGCGCCCATCCGTCAATGGTCTTGCGCCACCACCGAGACCGATTAAGCGCAAGCAAAAGCGACGTCAGCCGAAATAGACCATATGGGACTTGATTTTCGAGAGGGACATCTATAACTCCACATGAAATTGTTGGAAATAGTTTTAATTCCCATTTTTTCTTGTGAATTGAGTTTCAAGTGGCAATTCCTGACCTGCATTCCGCCCCTCAGTCCATCAGACGTTGCGTCGTTTTTGGTGGGGAAAGATGCAATGCAACGGATATAGAAACAGTCACGAAGCTGCTCGAGGCTCCAGCAGCGGATTTCTTTGACAGCAGTGAATGGTTCGCTGGCCCTGCACAAGAAGCTGATCTCGTGATCCCCATCATTGTGCTTGACGCCACAGAGGGCATCGGAGACCAGGATAGATTCTACGCCCGCTTATTGAGGTTTCTGGATCTAAAGAATCCGGTCGTCATTGTCTGCAATCTCGATCTGATTGGGTTTGAGCAGGATCAGTTTGAGCTCATTGAAGAAGAGTATCGGGATCTCCTCGCAGGAGCGAACCTCACGCCCTCATATTTCTGCCCCCTCCCAATTGGACGCCCCGATCTCATTCCGTGGTGGCATGACTGGGATCTGGCCCCAATCCCGATGGTTTCGGCTCCCCCCTCGACAGTGCCGTTTCGAATGAAAGTCACCGTATCCAGCAGTAACGATGGAGTTTGGACGGTGACGGGCATTATCCTCAGTGGCGCTGTTCATGTGGGTGACGAAGTCCTGAGCTCGCCATCCAATCTGATTGGTGTGGTGCGCTCTGTCTCTCAAACAGATGACCGAAGAGACCAACTCACCTTCGATACACCTCATTTTGTGGAGCCAGGCGAAGTCCTCTCACATACGGATGCAGCGCCTGTCGAAACTGACGTGTTTCGGGTAAAAGCGCGTTGGTTCGGAGAACCGCGGGCGTCAGGGGACCCGGTGAACGTCGAAACTGCTTACGGAACGACCCGCGCCACCATTCAGTCCGTTGACCATATCTTGTATGAGGACACTTATAAGGTGTCGCCAGATGCGTCGCTGATTGACGGTGGTCTTGTCGACATTATTGTGCGGGCGGAGCAGGTACTTGCCATTGATCATACGGCAGGTCTGTCCGAGGCCGCAGGGGTTAAACTCATGAGCGCTGACCCCGGAGCCGCAGTCCTTGCAACCGGTTTTCTTTCAATGCAGGGGTACGCAGACCAGCGAAACCTTCTGACGCCCAAAGCGCTCAACACGACGCCGATCCAGTTTTCTGTGAGCGAGAGTGCTCGGTCCGAGCGCAATGGCCATGAAGGTGGAGTCCTTTGGTTTACCGGTCTTTCAGGATCCGGCAAATCGACACTCGCTGTCGCCCTGGAGGCCAGACTATTCGAGAAAGGCTATCAAGTATTTGTGTTGGACGGCGATAACGTCCGTCAGGGCCTCACCTCAAACCTCGGGTTTTCGCCGGACGACCGTTCTGAGAACATTCGACGGGTTGGCGAGGTCGCGGCGCTTTTCCGCCAGGCTGGGGTTATTGTTATCTCGTCCTTCATCTCTCCTTATCGCTCGGACCGAGATCGGGCTCGGCACGCGGCCTATTCCTCATTTCACGAAATCTACATAAAGGCGGGCATCGAGACCTGTATTGGACGGGATCCAAAGGGTCTTTATGAGCGCGCTATGAGAGGGGACATTCCAGATTTCACGGGTATTTCTGCTCCCTATGAGGCACCCACAACACCTGAGTTGGTGATCGATACAGAGGCCGCTTCTATTGACGCCTGCGTCGAGCAACTCGTTAATTACGTGGATAGGAACTTCCGCGTATAAGGTTCCTTGAGACACAGAACCGGGAGAAGTTCATGGGCGTTCTAGTTACAGGTGGGGCAGGTTACATTGGCAGCCATATGGTCCTCGCTCTTGCCGATTCTGGCGAGGACGTCACAGTCCTGGATGATCTTTCGACCGGCCTGCGATCTGCGGTTGACCCGCGTGCCGAACTAGTCGAAGGCGATATCGGCAATACACACCTCGTTCGCGAGACAATAAAGCGAAAGGGTGTCACAGACGTGGTGCATTTTGCCGGCTCGATTATTGTGCCTGAATCGGTCGCTGACCCGCTCAAATATTACAGTAACAACACGGCCAAGACCCGGACTCTCATCGAGTGTTGTGTCAACGAAAATGTGCCACGGTTTGTCTTTTCGTCGACAGCGGCAGTATATGGTTCACCAAACCAAGTGCCGGTGACCGAAGATGCTCAGTTGTCGCCCATGTCTCCCTATGGCCGCTCAAAGTTGATGAGCGAATGGATGCTGCGGGATGTCGCAGCCGCGCATAAGCTCACCTATGTGGCCCTTCGATATTTCAATGTGGCTGGTGCCGACCCTGCGGGACGCTCTGGCCAATCCACGAAAGACGCGACCCACCTTATCAAAGTAGCCGTTCAAACAGCCTTGGGTATTCGAGATCATATGAAAATCTTTGGCGACGACTATGCGACGCCAGATGGAACAGGTATTCGCGACTACATACACGTCAGTGACTTGATTTCAGCCCATGAAGCGGCGCTTCACTATCTTCGTTCCGGAGGTGAAAGCCTGACGGCCAATTGCGGCTATGGTCATGGATCAAGCGTCAGGCAGGTCGTCGAAGCCGTTGAGCGGGTCGCCGGTAAGCGCATTGATGCTCGCATTGATGACCGCCGCGCTGGTGATCCGGCAGAAGTTGTCGCAGATGCAAGTCTCGCGAGAACGAAGCTGGCGTGGGCCCCTCGCCATGATGATTTAGATGAAATCGTGACACATGCGTACAATTGGGAAAGCAAACTGCTCCAATCGTCGAAATAGGGTCGGCTGAGAGAGCCAACCCACGGAAAAGCTGTCCTTTTTTGCCATTCTAGCTCGGTGACAGAGCCCTGATCGACATGCTATCACAATCAGGTGTAGCCGCAGGGGGCGGCGCAATCGGTTAACTCGGCGGAGCTGTGTTCGCGTGCCAAATAAAGACCTTCCAACCTCAAATACACGGCGCCGTACGACTTCGATTTTCCTGATTGATGTCATGCTGGCAGCTCTCTCTTTCCCAATCGCTCTCTACCTTCGATTGGGATCAGGACTCTTTGATTATGATTGGAGCTTGGTTGTAACGTCAACGAGCATATTCACGCTGGTCGCCGCTATCGTGATTTTCCAATCAAAGCTTCACCGAATTCCTTGGCGCTATGTCTCTGTTGATGACGCAATCCTGCTCGGACGGACTGCCTTGATCATCAATTTGACCTTTCTGGTCGTCATGTTTTTTACAGTACGGCTAGATGGCATTCCGCGGTCGTCCGTTGTCATCGATACGATGGTGCTGACGACCCTCTTTGTCGGGGTTCGGCTAGCTGTTCGGCTGTGGTACGAAAAGCAAATTGGTCTCCTTCGAATGTCAACGAACAGACCAAACGCTCAATCTGTTTTGCTCATTGGTGCGACGGATGAAGCTGAGGCCTTCATCCGAAAAATGGCGCGCGATCCAAATGCCCGTTACCAGGTTCTAGGTATCGTTGAGACCGGCACACGCCCGGTCGGCAGCCGGATTCGAGGAGTAAAAATTGTGGGTAGTGTGGAATCTCTGCCGGAAGCAATCCTTGCCCATAGAAATATCCTTTCCAGTCTCGTTCTCGCCGACCCTGACATGCGAGGGGAACCAGTTCGGGAGTTGTTGGAGACAGCTCGCGCGCATGGACTGAAACTAGACCGTCTTCCGCAGATATCTCTTTTGACAAAAGCATCAGCACAAGAGATTGATGTCCGCCCGGTTGATGTAGAAGACCTTCTCAGCAGACCGCAGGCAGAGCTTGATCGTGCGGCAATGGCGGGCCTGATTGGTGATAAACGAGTTCTTGTTACGGGCGCCGGAGGAAGCATTGGGTCCGAGCTTGTGCGTCAGATCGCGAGCTTTGCTCCGGCACACCTATCGCTGATCGACAATTCAGAATTCAACCTCTACGAGATAGACAGGCAGCTTGGAGAAAACTTTTCCTCAATATCGCGCTCAGCCATCATTGGGAATGTTCGTGACGCCAATCACGTCGAGCGGATCTTTGCACAGGAACAGCCAGAGATCGTGTTTCACGCCGCAGCGCTCAAACATGTTCCCATGCTTGAGCCACAGCCTTCCCAGGCGGTTCTCACCAATGTTTTGGGCACAAAAAACATCGCCGACGCCACCGTCAGGCATGGTATCGACACGATGGTGATGATTTCGACCGACAAGGCTACGCATCCGGTGAACGCGATGGGTGCCTCAAAGCGGATCGCGGAAACTTATTGTCAATCGCTCGACATTGAAGCACGCAAAAACAGCCAAACCCGTTTTGTCACAGTTCGCTTTGGCAATGTGCTTGGGTCGGCGGGGTCGGTTATTCCCCTATTTGAGAAACAGTTGCGCCAGGGGGGCCCCATCACAGTCACTCATGAAGAGATGACACGCTACTTCATGACGATCAGGGAAGCAGTAGAACTTGTGCTCCAGGCCGCGACACTGAGAGACGATACCATCGAGTCCGGCGGTGCCATCCTCGTGCTCGATATGGGCAAGCCTGTGAAGATCCTGGATATGGCCCATGAGATGATTAAACTCGCCGGCCTTACGCCCGGTGTTGACATTCAAGTGAAGGTCACTGGCCTCAGGCCTGGCGAACGTCTTTACGAGGACCTTTTTGATGATGCGGAAGAACTTCTGCCGACAAGCCATGCGGGCATGATGGCAGCTCGGCCTCGCGTCGCGGACCGCGCCTTTGTCGAAAAAGGAATCTCCGCAATGGTTGAGGCGGCGGGAGAGGGCGATGACAATGGCGTGCGTGAACTCATGGGTCGTCTGATACCGGACTTTTCTCCCGCAGCTGTTTCGGGAAGTCAGAATCTCTCTCCGACCCAAAGCCCTAGCGCAACAGAATGAAACATTAAGTTATTTTGGTCGAAAATGGTGTTGTGCCATTTTCTGGCGCAGATTTCGGCAGACTATGCGCCCCTATTTAGAGATGAAGAATTAAATGAGCGGACACGATACCACCGTCATAGTGCTAGCTGCTGGCAAAGGAACCCGCATGAAATCGGCTACGCCGAAGGTCATGCATGAAGTCGCTGGACGCCCTCTATTGGGCCATGTGTTGTCAGCTGTGAAGGCTCTTGGCCCCTCCGAGGTCGTGGCCGTCGTAGCACCAGACATGGATGAGGTTGCCGCCTATGCTCAATCCTGGGGGGACGAAGTCCAGACCTGTGTGCAGCACCAGGCGAACGGAACCGGAGATGCAACGCGTAGCGCTCTTGATTGTGTGCCGACTGACCCAGGGGTCGCGTTGGTCGTATTTGGTGACGCCGCTTTCCTTGAGACGGAAACGCTGATTGAAATGCGTGACACTTGTGCTGCAGGCGCGGCAGTGGTCGTTCTTGGATTCGATACCGAGGATCCGACTAATTATGGTCGTCTCGTTTGCGATGACACTGGAGTGCTTTTGCGCATTGTAGAGGAAAAAGCAGCAACCGAAGACGAGAAGAAAATCACACTCTGCAATAGCGGCGTCATGGCCATCTCCCGAGAACTGCTGCACGAGATGATTGGAGCCCTAGCCCCTAATTCGGCAAGCGGGGAAATTTATCTGACCGATCTGCCTGAGATCGCTCAGGATCGCGGCCTGACATGCTCAACAACAAAACGCGACATGGGCGATACAGTTATCGGCGTCGACAGCCGTGGCGACCTCGCGACAGCGGAAGCCCTTTTCCAATCGCGACTGAGGACAAAATTCCTCGCCAACGGCGTAACGCTGCACGACCCGGAAAGCGTCTACTTCTGCGTCGACACAGAAATTGGTAAAGACGTAACGGTAGAACCCAATGTTGTCTTTCGGCCCAATGTTCGTATCGGCGACAATGTCACCGTCAAAGGGTTTTCACACCTAGAAGGCGTAAGCATTGAACAAGGCAGCAGCATCGGGCCTTTTGCTCGCTTGCGTCCCGGCACAGTTGTCGGAGAAGGCGCAAAGATCGGCAATTTTGTTGAGACAAAGAAGGCCGATATTGAAGCAGGCGCAAAAGTCAGCCACCTCACTTACATCGGAGACGCGCGGGTAGGGGCAGAGGCGAACATCGGCGCTGGCACCATTACTTGCAATTACGACGGGTTCAACAAACACTTTACAGATATCGGCGCCGGAGCCTTTGTCGGCTCAAACAGTTCCCTGGTTGCGCCCGTCAAGATCGGTGACGGAGCTTATATTGGATCTGGCAGCGTGGTAACGAAAGACGTCACCGAAGATGCTCTTGCGGTTACTCGCGCCAAACAGATTGAAAAGTCCGGTTGGGGCGCTTCCTTCAGAGACCGGCATACCACATCAAACG
Organism: Parvibaculaceae bacterium; assembly: GCA_965248405.1. Classification (GTDB taxonomy): domain Bacteria; phylum Pseudomonadota; class Alphaproteobacteria; order Parvibaculales; family Parvibaculaceae; genus Mf105b01. The sequence goes on along the minus strand of OZ252104.1, from coordinate 1,468,526 downwards.
AAAAGAAAGACTGAACCATGTGCGGGATCATAGGTGTCGTCGGTGACGAAACGGCCTCTCCACTCATCCTCGAAGCACTCAAGCGTCTTGAGTATAGAGGCTATGACTCTACTGGCATCGCAACGTTGGTGGACGGAGAAATCAACCGGCGTCGGGCAGAGGGGAAATTAACAAATCTCGAGTCCGCACTGCGCGCAGCGCCACTTGATGGCGCCATTGGCATCGGGCATACCCGTTGGGCGACGCACGGAGCGCCCAATGAACGTAATGCTCATCCTCACGTCACAGATGATGTTGCAATCGTTCACAATGGTATCATTGAGAATTTCCGGGAACTCAAAGAAGGTCTGCTAGCTTCCGGAGCGAACTTTCAAACGGACACAGACTCCGAGGTCGTTGCTCATCTGATTTCAGCACAGCTTAAGAACGGCCTGAAACCTCTGGACGCAGCCAAGGCCGCCTTTGACATGTTAGAGGGTGCGTTTGCCCTCGGCGTATTGTTCCAAGGCGAAGAAGATCTGATCATAGGTGCCCGCCGAGGTAGCCCCCTTGCGGTTGGCTATGGCGAGAATGCCATGTATCTCGGATCGGATGCGTTTGCACTTGCCCCGATGACCAACCGGGTCACCTTCCTCGAGGATGGAGACTGGGCGGAAATCAGCAAAAGTGAGGTGGTAATAAGAGATGCGGGCGGGAACATCGTTGAGCGCCCCATAAAAATTACAGACGCATCGTCGCAATTGGTAGACAAAGGTAATCATCGTCATTTCATGGCGAAAGAAATCTTCGAGCAACCAGAGGTCATCGGCCATACGCTCGGCGACTATGTCGATCCAATGGCTGAAGCAGTCCGGCTTCCTGAGCTGCCATTTGATCTCGCGACAGTGCCGAAAATCACCATCGTCGCTTGCGGAACGGCCTCATACGCCGCTCATGTTGCGAAATATTGGTTTGAAGAGAAAGCGCGCATCTCTGTCGAAATCGATATTGCTTCGGAGTTCCGGTATCGCGAGTCCGCACTTCCGAACGGCGGCCTTGCTATTTTCATTTCGCAGTCAGGTGAAACAGCAGATACGCATGCCGCTCTCACTTATTGCCGCCAACAGGAACAGCATATTTTGTCGGTTGTAAATGTCACAGAGTCGACAATTGCCCGCGCATCGGATGTTATTATTCCAACCTTCGCAGGCCCTGAAATTGGTGTTGCTTCTACCAAGGCATTCACTTGCCAGTTAACAGCGTTGGCGGTTCTCGCGATTGCAACTGGACGCGCGCGGGAAACGATCACGGCGCAAGAAGAAAATCACCTTGTGCGATCACTGCTTGAGGTCCCCCGCCATATCTCCGCAGCGCTGGGCCATACGGCAAAGCTTGAAGAACACTCTCATTCTCTCGCGCGAGCGAGGGATGTGCTTTATCTCGGTCGTGGCGCAAATTATCCGATCGCACTTGAAGGTGCTCTTAAACTGAAAGAAATCTCTTACATTCATGCTGAAGGCTACGCCGCGGGTGAACTGAAGCACGGCCCAATTGCCCTCATCGATGAGGACGTTCCCGTTATCGTTATCGCACCAACCGACAGGTTGTTCGACAAGACGGTGTCCAACATGCAGGAAGTGATCGCGCGGGGCGGCAAAGTTCTCCTAATTTCAGATGAGGAGGGACTGGCCAAAGCCGGGGACACTGTGTGGGAGCATGTTGAGCTTCCTACCTGTGATCCATTCATTCAGCCAATCATTGCCACCATCCCGGTGCAACTGCTTGCCTATTATACAGCGGTTGCTAAAGGAACCGACGTAGACCAACCGCGAAATCTGGCTAAATCTGTCACCGTTGAGTGAGAAGGGGCTCGCGAGCGTTTTCACGATTGAGACGACGCGGAGTGAGTTTTCATGGGGTTTATTTCCGAGACTCAAAGCTCGAAATACCTATCCGCGTACCTACACTCTCTGGGTTAGCGACAAAGCGAGCGCCTTGGCATATCCTAGGCACTCAGGGCAGGGGTGATTCGCCCGTGGTTGCCTTAGAGTGGAAGAGGTGTGCTGAAAATGCGCAAAAGCGGTGGTTGTGCAAAAGTCGGCAATGGGGCGCGTGTGCGGTTACCATTTTCACTTCTGTTGGCCGCAACCGTGTTTTTCTGGACCCCGTCTCAGGCCGCAACAAGCAATGAAACGGCGGCAGCTATTGCCTCTCTGAACGCGGGAACCGCCGCCATTCAGTCTGGTCGAGCACTCGAAGCGATTGACTACCTGAACTCGGCAATCGAGGGGAATGCTCTTGATGCCGAAAAGATGGCTCTTGCCTACCATCATCGAGGGATTGCCAATCAGAAGCTCGGTCTGAACGGTCATGCTGTTGCAGACTACACCAGCGCAATCTGGCAAGGCGGACTCCCGGCGAGCATATTACCACGCAGCTACTACAACAGAGCCGTGGCGTATGCAGGAATGGGGCAACAGGACCGCGCCGCGCGCGACTATGACAAAGCAATTGAGCTGGCGCCAAACTATGCGTCAGCTTTTCACAACCGTGGAAACCTTCGCCGGCACTTGGGCCAGCATTCAGACGCAATCTCTGATTATGACCGCGCATTGACCCTGGGAATGGGACCCCGCGCCCACCTGACCTATTTTGCGCGTGCCCTTTCTCACAATGAGATGGGGAACAAAACCGCAGCTCTTGACGATGCGGCCCGGTCGCTTGAGCTTAAAGCTGATTTTGGCCCTGCGAAAACTGCTCTAACCGAATGGGGTGAGGCGCGTTTGACCCAAGTCGCCGCGGCAAAGCCAGTTGAAACTCCGATCGTCACAGCATCGCTGCCTGAACCCGCGCCGCCAGCACTGGAGGTACGGGATGCGCGCCCCACTCCTGTCGCCAGAACGCCCGCCGAAACCAAACCAGTCGCGTCAGTTTCTCGCCCTGACAAGCCCCAGACTCCTGCTTTGGATTCAATCAGGGTTCCTAATGCTCCATCAAGTGCGGGGCAGCCAGTGACGCTGACCCCGCCAAATGTTGCGGCCATCGAGCCCCTAAACGGCAACGTTACAGTACGGCCTTTGTCTGAAGCGTTGCCGCCCCCACGAGCAACGGAAAACGGATGGACGGCCACCGTTACGCGCTTTGCGCAGCCTCCTGCAGCAGCATCCAGCACAAGCGGGCGTAGTGCAGCTGTGCCATCAGTTGAACCCCCAGCAGATTATCAAATGACGACGGCCTCTATTGATACCGCACGCCCTGCGCCAGCTGCTCGGACCAGAAGCCTTCTAACACCTCCTCAGCGTGCCGCCTCAGCAACGCCCATACGTGTCGCACAAGGTACAGCGACGACGACAAGCGATGCCGGACCTGCGCCACGCGGGCTTCGAGTCCAAATCGGATCCTTCCGGTCAGCGGCAGATGCGACAGCCGCGTGGGACAAGACGGTGGGCGCTCATCAGGAGCTAATCGGTCAAAGACAGCCTTACATTGTTGAAGCAGATCTCGGGGCCCGGGGAATATTTTATCGGCTGCAGATTGGACCTCTTCATTCGAGCACTGAGGCCAAGGCGCTTTGCAATGCACTGAAAGCGCGCGGACAGGACTGCATCCTCGCCGCCCGGTAGGAGAGTTCGCGTAGATGCCTCTGGAGAACTACGCTTAGGTATATGACGGATCAGTCAGCTACCTGACTCGGACGCGTGACGACATAGCTCGCAACGCCGATCAGAATGAAGATGATCCCAAAGACAACGATAAGCGGCGCATCCGTGCCAAACGCCAGCCAAAGGCCGCTGGCTGTCATCATTGAGACCGCGATGACCTTCGCTCGGATCGGGATGATCCGATCGCGTTCCCAATCTTCAATGTAAGGACCGAAATAGGGGTTCTCAATCAGCCACGTGTGAAGACGGGGCGACGACCGCGCAAAGGCCCACAACGCCACCAGCAGGAACACAGTTGTTGGCATGACAGGCAAGACAATGCCAATTGCTCCCAGAGCCACACACACCCATCCGAGCGCCTGCAACAGGTGCCGCCGATAGGCTCGTTCGGTTTCTACGCTCATTCGAACACACTCGCGCAAAACCCTGATTCCGGCTTCCGACAATTCGGCCAATTTAGCCCCCTGGGTGACCGCTGGCGGACCGACGCTAGGTTAGGTTGATATCTTCGCGCCGCCGCACTCGCTATGTCCCTATTTTCTTTGGAAGTCGACAACATCCCGTAAATCCTGCGGTGAAATCCCGTGATTTTTTTCGATATCTACCGAATATAGGTGTTCGTTGGGACTGCGGAAGGCTGACTTTCAGCAAAATTAGGTGGGCCCTGCACAAATGGCCCCCTATTGCTGCGGAAAAGTCTGGTTTTGTGAAGGGTTTGCGGTGTCGAATAGGACCGCTGACCGCATGAGATCGCATTGATGGGCTGTGAAACGGCAGAATTCACACCCGTACGGCGCCATTAAATTGATCTCATACGGACCAGAGTGGCTCAGACCAAACATATGACCAAGCTCGTGCGCGGCGGTTTGGTTGTGATCAAGTGGAATCCCAGCTGCATTTGCGAAAGCAACCATGGCGATCCTCCGACCATCTTCAAAGATGGTTCGGCCTTCTACGTCCTTGCCGTCGGTTTGAGTGAGCGTATCGACAAAATGTAGCGGGTGCGGGGTCCCGGAGGTTTCGATTTCCTCCGATACAAACTCAAGTTGAATGCCACATTGAGCAAAACGCCATTCTGCATTCTGTTTCTGTTGTTCAACGTCGTGCGCTGGCCATCCTGAGGAGCTCGTCATTATCTGCACGGCAACTGGCTCTTCGATTGCGCGGCTATTGCAACCGAAGAGCAGGATCACAAGGGCAGCGCAGCCCCCCGCTTTAAAGAGGCATCCGAACCTGAATACCAATTGTCGTGGCATCAAAGTTATCACGGAACGCGTTTACCCCAACCTGGCCCAATATCGATACTGAACCATAAGTGTACTCTGCGCCCAAACTGAGCTCGGTATCGACGCGATCATCAACACCTAGCCGCTCGATCATATCGTAGTTGAGGCTTGCCCCCGCAAAAAGGCGCCAATCAGGCTCAGGGCGATAGTCCAACCGTCCAGAAAGCGACAAGGCGGCCCGATCTTCGTCGGTACTCGCAACGCTTGTCCCGCCTGAGTCCGTGTAGCCATCATTTTCAATGAAGACATGGCTATATCCCAACCGACCCGTTGCGATAACATCCTCGGCAACCTGGCGGGTGCCGTTCAGTCCAAAACCAATGCTGAATGCATCAGACGAATAGTCGCCCGTCACGCCCCCAGTACGGGTTATGTCATTGTCTGTGTAGGCATAGCCCAGGTTCGCATCGACTGCGATGCCTTCTGCAAATTCATAGATAAGAAACGGGGCTATGGCTAAGATCTTGCTTTCTGTAGAGACGCCCGCACCGTTCTTGTCGTCACTGTCCGCGCGTGCAGCGCTCGCGGAGACACCGGCAGCGAGACGCTCGCTCACACGAACGAGAATCCCTCCGGCAATCCCCCCCGCATCAATATCCAGGTTCTGCCCACGCTGTTTGTCTGTCGCCGACAAATAGGTGCCGTGGAAAAACAGCTCTATTCCTTGTGCACGCAATGCTTCGAATGTTCCGGGCGATGGTGCTGAACCGGCAAGTTGGTTATTCGCCCCACTCGAAGCGCCCTCTGCGGCTGAGATTGCGTTTTTTAGATTGGTGATAGTGACTTGGTTGTTGGCGAGTTCGGTCTTCATTGCCGATACCTCGAATTGGAGATGCCGTCCCTCGGCATCAAGCTCCAGGGACGCAATTTTGTCGCGCAGATACCTGAGTTTCTCTGGCAGCTCGTCCAGGTCTTTACTCACTTCATCAATGGGTCTGATGGCGGGCCCCTCATATCCTTCGCTGAGCGCAACATAGTCACTCCTGGCGGCGTAAAGCTGCGCCTCAGCGCGGGCTAGGTCTGCTTTGGCTTTCGCTAGCTCGCGTGCCACCCTGGCCTTATGTTGGGCCAGTTTAGCCTCAGCGGCCTTAAGATCTTGCCTGATCTGTACGTCGACAGCCTCCGCTTCAACAAGTCTCACTGTGTTCGGCTTAACATTGCTACTTTGTGGTTCTGGCACAGCGGACGCCCCGAACGGTTGGGCCCAAAAGGCACCCGTCCGGAATCGAAAAAGGTCATTGAGAATCTGAACCATTGTGTCGTTTGCCGCGTGAACATGAGCCTGGGAACTCTGGGAGGAAGAACTAGAGCCTGATGTGCAGGGTGTTGACGACTCGATTGAGGAAACGAGGTTCCCGCGCGGCTTAAAAAAATTTACCTTGTAAAACCCGTTTGGCAGGCAGACGCGTTGGGTCGTTTCACCCGGCCCGGCATTAGCTTCAAGGAGGTTTGCCGAAGGATCGCCGATTCCGGCGAGAACCGGCGTTACGCCCCACGAAAGCATCATTGAGATCGCTCCGAGAAGGAGCATCATTGTCCAATTTTGTTCTGACCTGAAAATCATTGCACGCCTCACTATATTGGCGGCTTTCGCATGCGAATCCGCCTTTACGATTTGTGCACAAAAGTAAAAAACTGCGCTCAGTCAGATAACTGGCATTTTTGCCAGGGTGGTGTGAAATCGGATGGATCAGAGGCTGATAAGGCCCAGTTGAAGCGCGCGCGCAACCGCTTGTGTTCGGGAGCTCGATTGAAGCTTTTCGACGGCATTGTCGATGTGAAAACGTGCGGTCCGCTTGCTGATGCCTAACTGCTCTCCGATTTCAATCGTCGTGCGACCCGCACCCGCCCATTGCAAACACTCTGACTCACGTGCCGTCAGAGCGACATCCTCAAATTTGAGATCCGGTCCTACTCGATCGTCATAGGCCCATAAGAACGCCATCGCCATTGCGATGGCAGCCGGCTGCATCGCGACAAGGTGCCTACGCACCGCCTCACTGCGACCGGTCGAATAGACGTTGATAAACCGAAGCCGCTCTAAATCAGAAAGCGGAATACAAATCCCATGTTCAATATCGTGGTCGAGTGTTGCGGAAAGCATTTCACGACGCACCGAACCGCGTTCAGGGTCTCCAATCGTAGCCATCATTGACTGTGGTCGCGGCGGCCCCATGGCTACCGTAATGCTTGGGCAGTAGTCGAACCAGTTTGACGTTATATAAGGATCCGATAGGGCATCCGGCATCGTGTCTCCAGCGTATAGGACATCGTCCAGAGCTGGTCGACGCAGGCCATTCCGAGTGGCGCAGAAGAAATCATACCCGTCTAACCCGATACGCCGCAGCGCTTGCCCAAAGAGGGTTTCCAGATGCGCCGTGCTTCTTGCCCTCGAAAGCGTGTCTGTAAATTCTGCCAAGTCTACTGCTGTCATGTCTACGTCGCTCACCCGATCATCCTTCTTTCCGCCCCAGATCACATACCCAGATCACCTCAATCTGCGGCACAGTTGCCTGATAGAGGACGGGTTAGTTCTGCCAAATCTTGACCGGTATGTGTGTGATCTGGCTCAACTCGCCGGCCGGTGGTCAAGTAACGCAGGGTTTTCCTTCGCTTCGATCACTCAGCATTGTCCCCAGTGTGACGGCCGTCCGCCGATCTAGCTCTTGTTCGATGCGGAGAACAATCGCTAAACTGAACCAAGGAAACACAACAAGAAGTGCCCAAAAAACACCCATTAATAGCGTGGTGTGAAATATGATCGGGGGCAGGGAAGAGACAAATGGCGCAGAACACAATCGGCCTCAAGGCCTATGGCGGATACATCCCAAGGCTGCGACTTCAGCGGAAATCCATAACAAGCGCAAATGCGTGGATTGCCCCCAACCTGGTTGGCAAGGGGAAGGGCGAGCGGTCCATGGGAAACTGGGATGAAGACAGTCTCACCATGGCTGTAGAGGCGGCCCGCGATCTCCTTGGGACCGATGAGGACCGCTCACACATAGACGTAGTCTATTTTGGCTCCACAACGCTGCCTTTCAGCGACAGGCTCAATTCCGGCATCATTTCGGCGGCTCTTACTCTTGATGAGGGAATTCAGGCTGTGGATGTGTCCTCCACGCAGCGTGCGGGAACCACGGCGCTGGTGCAGGCGCTCAACAGCGTTGCCGGCGGCGCCAACCAAGAGGCACTTGTCTGCGCCGCAGATCATCGGAAAGCCCGGGCCGCCAGCGCTCAGGAGCTCGAGTTCGGCGATGGAGCCGCTGCTGTGACTGTCGGATCCGATGACCTCATTGCGACCTTCCTGGGCTCTCACACACTGACGGTTGATTTTGTGGACCATTTCCGTGGAAGTGGTGAGGAATTTGACTATGGCTGGGAGGAACGCTGGATCCGGGACGAGGGTTTCAGCAAAATCGTCCCGAAAGCTGTTGCCGGTGCACTTAAGAAAACAGGTCTAAGTGCCTCTGATATCGATCATTTTGTCATGCCATGCACCTTTGCACGGCTACCACAGAAACTCGCGAAGATCTGCGGGATCAATCCTGAGGCGGTTGCGGACCCGCTGGGCGCCGTTTGCGGTGAGACGGGTGCAGCGCATGCGCTCGTGATGCTTGTGCACACGCTCCAGAACGCCAAGCCGGGCGAAAAAGTGCTGCTGGCGCATTTCGGCGGCGGCTGCGATGTGCTCATTTTCGAAACCACGGAGCTTCTAGCGTCCATGGCGTCCAAGCGCGGCATTGTCGGATCGCTGGCGGACCGACAGGAAGAGACGAATTATATGAAGTTCCTCACCTTCCACGGGCTTGTGGAATGGGAACGCGGCATGCGGGGCGAGCAGGACAAGAAAACGGCGCTCACGACGCTCTACCGCAATGAGGACACGATTATGGGCCTCGTTGGCGGCCGCTGCACTGAGACCGGTGTGGTTCAGTTCCCACGGTCCCGGATTTCCGTCGCGCCCAACAAGCCGACTGTGGACACGCAGGAGCCCTATAAGTTTGCTGACCGGAAGGCCAAAATTCTTTCGTGGTCTGCTGATTTCCTGAGCTTTTCCATGAACCCGCCCAACCATTACGGCATGATCGTGTTCGAGGGTGGTGGCCGCATCATGATGGACATTGGCGACGTCGCTCAGGGCGAGGTCGATAGCGGCATGGAAGTGCGGATGGTTTTCCGCATTAAGGATTTTGATGATCAGCGCGGATTCAAACGCTATTTCTGGAAGGCGGTCCCCGTGCGCAACACGGTGCCAGCTGCCCAGGCTGCTGAATAAACAAGTGACGTCACAAACCAACTGACTATCTAAATTCCGGCACGGACCGGACTGTCCCGAGGGAGGGAAACATGGCACGAGGCATCAAAGATAAAGTCGCAATCCTGGGCATGGGGTGCTCGAAGTTCGGCGAACGCTGGGACAGCGGTCCGGAAGAGCTGATGGTCGAGGCCTATCTTGAAGCGATCGAAGATGCGGGCATTGAACCGACCCAGCTGGATGCCGCCTGGTTTTCCACGCACATTGACGAGATCGGCACGGGCAAAGGCGGCACACCACTTTCCGTAGCGTTGCGTCTGCCTAATATTGCCGTAACCCGCGTTGAAAATTTCTGTGCCTCCGGTTCAGAAGCCCTACGCGGTGCGGTTTATGCCGTCGCCTCAGGGGCTGCCGACATTGCTTTGGCTCTCGGTGTTGAGAAGCTGAAGGATACCGGCTATGGCGGTTTGCCCGTGGCAAATCCGGGCACACTCAACCCGCAGCTCTCTCCGAACGGCTCTGCGCCGGGCAATTTCGCCCAGCTCGCTTCCGCCTATCGCGCGAAACACGGCGTCAACAAGGAAGATCTGAAGCGCGCAATCGCTCATGTGTCGGTAAAGAGCCATGCGAACGGGGCCAAGAACCCCAAAGCGCATCTCAGAAACGAGGTCACGGAAGAGCAGGTGATCAATGCGCCGATGATTGCGGAACCGCTCGGCCTGTTCGATTGCTGTGGCGTGTCTGATGGCGCTGCGGCCGCGATTGTGACCACACCAGAGATCGCCAAATCGATGGGTAAGAGCGATATCGTGACCGTAAAGGCGCTGCAGCTCTCTGTTTCAAATGGTCTGGAAAGCCAGCACAATAGCTGGGACGGCAGCTACTTCCACACGGCGCGCATCGCCGCAAAGAAAGCTTATGCGGAAGCAGGCATTGAGAATCCTCGCGAAGAAGTCTCCATGATGGAGGTCCATGACTGTTTTTCCGTCACGGAGCTTGTCACGATGGAAGACCTGTTCATCTCACCGGAGGGTGGTGCCGTCAAAGACGTCATGGACGGATTTTACGACAGTGACGGTGATGTTCCCTGCCAGATTGATGGTGGCCTCAAATGCTTTGGCCACCCGATTGGCGCGTCAGGCCTTCGCATGGCGTATGAGATGTATCTGCAGCTGCAAGGCAGAGCCGGGGAACGCCAGCTTCCCAACCCGAAGATTGGCTTGACCCACAATCTGGGCGGCGCTCCGTCTCAGAATGTCTGCTCAGTTGCGATCATCGGCGCCCATGACGCTTAAAGTCTTACAGGCAACCGGTATCCACAAGAGTATTGCCAGTAGGTATGCTCTTGTGGAGAACTCAAGATCATCAATGACGATTGTCTAATTGGCAGGGTTACTGGAATGTGGCTCTGAGTTTGGCCCGTCTAGGAACCTTCCAAAACGGTCGATAATTCGACCGTAGGTTTGCGAGAAAAAATCAAAGGTCACTTCAGTAAAGAGTCCAGCAAGAACAGCAATAAACGCTCCACCATAGGGGCTCACAGAGAGCGCACTTTCGCTTCCATAAGGCACCAAAACGTCGCCACTCTTCAGGAAGAAGAATACGATGATACCAGCGCTGCCCCCTAATAAGGCGTCTTTGACAAAAGAAGAAAGCCGACCAGTCACTTTCGGATCAACCAAATTTGCTTTGAATGCGTTTCTGAGTCCACCTGTTGCAGCACCCAAGAAGCCTCCAGCAATTACCGCCCAAGCAAGCAACTGATCATTGCTCAAGTACTCCCAGTGTTCACCAAATGGGTTAATCTGTTCAGCAGCAGATGCTGTATTGGTCTTAGAGCGCGGTTTGCCCTCTGCGCTAAATTCAAACGAAATCGAACTTGGGATGTTGCCTTTTTCTGTTAGGTCGCTAGCACTAGCAGTGCGCGCAAATTCGGTCAGGATTGATTTAAGCGTATCGTTCTCATTTGATGCGCCTACGGCTTCTAGCAATGACAAACGTGTTAGTAGTACTTCGTAGGTTTGACGCTTGTTCATGTGGATCGAATAATCACCCACAAGCTCCGGCCGCACCTGGTCGAACCCAGGTGCACTACCTGACGCTGCAAATGCAGTTAGTTCTGTCCCGATGGCATCCACAAGTCCTTCGTTGGACTTGGAAATCTCTGCCAAAATCAAAGATCGAGCGGATATTCTCTCCATCACCTCACTCAGCGCAAAGATCGCGAGGAGCGTCGAATAGGCGACCAATACGGTTACAATATACAATAGCGCTCCGGAGAGAGCTGAGCGACCTGCACGAGACAGCAGGTCGTTGGCTTTGGCGCCAATATCGCGAACGAGATTGAGGACTCTTTCTGAGGTTTCACTTCTAGTTGCCATGCTACCCTCACGCAAAGCCGCAAACTCCACGTTTGCCCATAACCCATTAAAAGCAAAATGTTTGTTTTATTTTTAGTAGGCCGCCACGGTAGAGTCCCATCAAACTCTTAAGCTACTAGGAAAGGAGCTGGAGCCTAGGCATACGCAACGCGCTAGAAGCACGGAATTCGCGAACTCGCAGGGCTAACTCTATTCAGCATTTCCGGGCAAGAATGAAGCGGCTGAAGGTGTTGTGGTTTTCGGCGGTGATAATCTCGAATCCTGCCACAGTAATGGCAGCTTCTACGTCAGCTCCTTTAAGGAAGCTCACATAGGGGGCTTTGCCGAACAGCTGCATGACGGGTATCGCAAGACGGACCAGTGGGCTCCACGCCCAGTCCGCAATGCAGGGTGTTTTGGAAATCAAAAGACCGCCGGGTTTCAGGCGGTCTCGCAGGACAGCAAGATCGCCCCTCAAGTCCGGAAGCAGGTGGAAGATATTGAATCCCAAAACAGCGTCATAGGATTGCACAGCTAGTTTCGGGTCCGTTGGTGTTGCTTCTACAAATTCGACATTGCCGACGCCCTGGTCCGCTGCTTTTTCATTGGCAATAGCAATCATATTGCCCGAAATGTCACTGGCAGTGAGGGACCCTACAGCATCTGCGAGGAGAAGAGCCGTACTGCCGGTCCCGCACCCGACTTCAAGAACATTGTCGGTGGGTTTCAGATGCTTCCGAGTTTCGCCGAGGGTGTGCTCATAAGCCTCCTGGTCTTTTACAGGAGACGCCGCATATTTTTCGGCCGTTTTGTCCCAAAAACTGGCATCACGGTTCATTTGAGTTCCTTTGTACATCGTTCGCGGAGAACACCCAGTCAGCTATCGCACTGTCTGTTTGGGTGGTCAATTGTCAGCAAGCTTCGTCAATGGGCGCAATGACCACATGCAACTGATCAATGAAATCCGAGTCCTGTTTCGCTAATGGGAAAACACCCCGATAGACCTCTTTGTGCTCTCTGCCGGGCAGGGGAATATTGGCACGGGCGAATACGGGAACTCGGCCTTCTACCACCTGATGAAATTCTTCGCGACGCCGCTTCGCTGCCTCAACCGGCAGGTCATCACCCAGCAGCTTTCCCGTATAGTCGATGCCGAACAGATCGCAGCAACCCGGACCTGTAAACCGGTACCTGTAGACGGGCGGCTGATGCCGAGGCATGACATCCAATATCAATAACCATGGAAGAAGAGAGGCAACTTGCAAGGGATCGAAATCGCGACCTGTAAGCACACCTGCTTTGCTTTTATGAGCTTCAAAATGACGGAGGAAAGCGCGCACCGGATGGTCTGCTGGAATCTCTTCTGCCTGAATCGGCTGAAACGACATCAATGTCCCCAACTCGACGCACCCAACATGCAGGTGCGGTCTATCCCATTTCCCTTAGGTAAGAGATGGGGTCGGAGGCCCTAAATTCAATGCTTTAGGCAGACACTCTTTACCTTTTCCAGAAGGCATCGATCCGCCTTGCGACATCTGCTCGAAGATTCATATGGAAGAGGTTGTAGTCGTAGATGTGATAGTCCTCACCAAACGTCCCGAAGGTGAAACCTTCATCGTCCGTGGGCGGGGTGACGATCAGCATCCCGTCCTCGCTGCAAGCCGCTCCCGTTGCTTCTTCCCGAAGGGAGCGGACGGTCTCACCGCTATCTGCAAAGGGCTGCGCGCCAAGATTTGCTGAAGCGTCTGCTGCGCCACCAAGGCTCCCGGTGATGGGATTGACACACGCGATCTTCCGACCCGCGATATGTTGAAGCTTTCCGTCAACCCAAATCTTTGTGGTCTCTTTCCAGCCGGTATTGTCTGCTTCAGCCGTCACGGAATTCCAGTTGAGATAGCAGCCTGTCGACAACGCTTCCCGGCACGGACCGACGCCTTCTGCACCCAGCTCTTCAGGAATTGAGAAGCCGACTATATAGGCTGCGACCATTCGGTTTGCGAGATCGGTTCCGGCGATTTTTTCCTGCAGCAATTTCATGCCGTGCAATGAGCCCTGGCTGTGCGATGCCAGAATGAAGGGACGGCTCTCATTCATGTTTTCGATGTAGTGTTCAAAAGCACGCTCGACATCACCATAGGCAAATTCAAGCGCTTTATAGGCGTCGGGCTCTTCGCCCATAAATGAATAGAGAGTGGCCTGGCGATAGCGGGGCGCATACACGCGCGCACTACTGTTAAATACAGCCGCCTGATGGCGCAACACACCGTCGTCGAGAAACGCCTTGGTTTCATCCGGCTCGTCATAGCGGGCATTCCACATATCGTCCTGATAATAGGTCGTCGGATGGACGAAGAAGACGTCCACGACTGCGGACTCCTGGCCATCGACAGCACCACTTTCAGGCGGCACCACATCCGCATTGTCGTCGCGGGTAGGGAGTGCGGCCCAGGTGTCAGGATTGGAGTAGTCCGGCGCAGGCGGCACGGAGGCGAGATCAAAATCAGCTGACGGTTTCAGGAAAATGCGCTGGCTCAGCTTCGGGTTCAGATAGAGGGTGAGAGCTCCGACGACGCCAATCAGAACCAGTCCGAGAACGCCAAAACCTATTTTCTTCAACATATGCGGCCGACCTTGCTTTACGTGTTGATGTCTTCCCCAGTCGCCAAGAAGTTTGCCATCTGGGTTTGCGCCTCGTCATCCTCTGCCAGGAGAATTGAAAAGAGCCCCCGTTCTTTAGCACACCCCTCCGTCAAAGGGGTCGTTGTTGCTGACTTAATAAGGGTTTTGGCGTCGGCCAAGGCCCGGGGCGGCTTGCTCACGATTTCTTTCACGATTTCCAGAGCCAACTCCATGGCTGAACCACTCGACAGATAGTGGACCAGCCCCATCTCTGCGGCCTCTGCCGGGCCCACCGTTCGTCCCCGCAGGATCAGGTCCAGAGCCTTTGCTTCGCCCACCAGACGGGGCAGGCGCTGAGTACCCCCCGCACCCGGGAAAATTCCCAAATTGGTCTCAGGCAGTCCAATTCTGTAGTCGCCAGGTTCCGCAATTCGAATGTCACAGCAAAGAGCGAACTCAAAACCGCCGCCCTGGCAAAACCCATTGATCGCCGCAATCGTTGGTTTGCTGAATTGGTCGATCCGGTCGAACAGCTGGGAAATCGGATTGCCGCGTTTTCCGGCTTCCATAAGTCCGGCCGCATCTAGACCGCTTTGCTTGATCGCGTCTGCGGCTCCCAGAATTTCACCCACATCATAGTGACGGATGAAGACTCCAGGTACACCACCGGTGAAAATCACCGCCCTGATGGAAGCCGTCTTCTCAATTTCATCCATCACGCCAGAAAGCTCCGTCACCTGGGCCTGGTTAAGATAGCCCCGCGGCGGATTATTGAACGTGACGATCGCAAGCGCGTCCCGCTGTTCCAGCGTCATCAGTTCGCCGCTCATGTGCGGTTTTCCTCTCTCGCCTTTTTGTAGGCGGAGTATTTCGGTTGGTCGATGGAGAGTTTCGTTAGGGTACTCGTCCACAAATGCTCTTTAAGACCAGGTGTGTCCAAGGTGATGGCGCCGCTCTCAATGTGATCGCTGAGTTTTCGGTTCAGCACTTCAAGGTCGGTTTCTTTGCTGGAGAGCAGTGCCTGCAGACGGGCAATCTCCAGAGTGTTGGCCGATTGGGCTGTTTCCAGCTCGCGATGAACGATGTCGAGAGCGTTGGCAGCGACGAGGGCGTGAAACCGTGTTCTGCCTTCAAGCTCGGGCAGAACTTGCTCCCGCATGAACTCGCTCACAACGCCGACGATTTCCAAAGAGGTTGGTAGATCTTGCATGAGGCTCCCCTTAGTCCGCTGCCAAAAGATAAAGCAGGTCGATTTCAGTCTCCGACGAGCGGCGTCCGATTGCCGCCCGCTCAACGGAGCGGTCCATACCGGTTTTGAACGCTTCATACATGGTGGTGCACATGACACCCCATTTGAGCGTGCCCAGAACCTCCCAGAACTTCACGCGGTCTGGGTCGACCTTTGGTCCACCGGCATCTTCATAGCCCGCGAACATATCCTCCCGGCTTCCAAAGCCGCCGACGGGTTTATCGATCCCACCAAAACGCCAGGAATTCACGCAGATCCAGCCCATGTCCTCCATAGGATCTCCGACATGAGCGAGTTCCCAATCGAGAATGGCTGACACACCGTGGGTTGTATCGAACATGATATTCCCATTGCGGAAGTCGCCATGGACCAGCGTGACCCGGTCATCGGCTGGCGCGTTGTTAACCAGCCACTTGAACGCCAGATCAAACACCGGGTGCGGGTGCCCATGCGCTTTATAGACTTCCTTGTAGCGTGCAATCTCTTCCGTGGCAGGAGAGACGCGGAGATCGGGCAGGGAGTCTTTTGGGACCGCATGCAGCTTGGCGAGAGCTTCGCCGCACTGCCGCGCAAGTTTTGGCCGGACGGGAGCGAAGTCGTCGCTTCTGACAATCTTCGATCCCAATGTCTCTCCATGGACGTGGTTCATGATGAAGCCGCTGCCAATTCCATCGTCGGGTGTTGCCACATAACGCACGGTAGGGACCGCGACCCCCGCCTCATCAGACAGTTGAATGAGCTTTGCTTCCGTTTCCAGTCCCACAGCCGTGCCGCTGGCATTGCCATCACCGCCGCCCGGCGCACGCCGAAGGATAAGAGGTTCACTCTCTCCATCTTTGTGAGCTTTGAACGACCATGTTTCCTGGCTAGCACCACCGGAAAGGCGCTTAAGGTCAGCGATGCTCGCTCCGCCAAGATGCTCTGCCGCAATTTTCGACAGAGCATCCGTCAATTGCTTCTTCGTATCCGACATGATCAACGAAGCCCGGTTGGTTTACCGTCGATAATCTGGTCGAGATATTCCGAGAGGCCATATCCGACATGACCGTCGCACCGGTATTCCGTCATTCCCTCTGTGATGCGGGTGTTGAGTTCTTCGCCGTCAGGCGTGGTCCGCCTGTTGCGCAGTGGGATCAGTGACAGCACTTTCCCATCGACTCGATATTCAGCACCAGATTTGGTTTTGACATCAGCCTGAAGTGAGGTCTGGTAGAAATTCTCATCCCATTCACTCTCGATCTTCACTTCTTCAATCAGGTCATAGGCACCGTCTTTCAGCACCATGCCGCCATGGCGTTCCTGTCCTTCTTCATTGGTCACGATGGAAATCATCATGCCAAAATCCCGGCCAAAATTCATGGGCAACCAGCGGTACCAGTTGATTGCCTGCCAGTGACGCGGTCCCCAGCTCTTATCCCGCAAACCAAAGCCCGAGACCGTCCAACTTTCGTCACCAACCGTGATGGTGCCGCTCGCCGCCATGTGCTGCTCGTAGTGGGCTTTAGCGAAGGACTTTTCAGGATCAATTTCGAGGGACGACCCATCTTCCTTCACGGTTTCACCGCCGAACATGGGCGAAACACCCTCATAGTCCAAAGAAACGGAACAGGACACAGTCGGGTGATCTTTGAAAGCTTTCGATGGGTTTGCCATGTCAAAGGGCTTGTCCAAAAGAAGCACCTTGCCCTCGTAGGTCACCTTCAGCTTTTTGAAGGGCTCAATGACATCCACCTTCAGGCCGCCCGCGTTCATCTCGTCATTGTTTTCGATTTTCGGCCGCCCGAACATGAAGCCCACCCGGCCATCCGGCAGGTAGATACAGACTGATGTTTCTGCATATTTTTCATTCGGCCGATTGCCGATGCGAAACCAGCCGCCGACCTTCTGCTCCGGGTCGAACATGTTGAAATACATGCTCTCGTTGTAATTCGCCGCCGCGTCGGGCGTATGCGTGTACTCATCCTGCGGATCGAGTCGCACTTTGAACCCTTTTGCTGGTTCCGCCATTTTTTCCTCCCATTTAGTGTGTATTTCGGATTTCGGTCTGGGAGCTGCGTATCGGGTCGCGCTCACCAAAATGCTCAAAACGGGGTCGGGTCTTGTCGCCCGGAAATTCACCACATATTTCTGACATGAAACGCCTGAAATGGTAAGGGTGACCTAGGGTTAGGTAGAGGCGAAAAATGACATCCCCCGACGGACAGGATCATCACACGATCATTCAACCGGCCAAAAAGGCGGGGATTACTTCGCGTCTTCGGACATATTTCCTGACCGGCCTGGCGGTTGCCGCACCCATCTGGATTACAATCTATTTGCTGCGCTGGTTTGTCGAATTTATCGACACCTATGTGGTTGGCTTCTTCCCGGATCAGTATCACCCGGACCAGATGCTTCCCTTCACGGTTCCGGGTATTGGGGTTGTTATCGGCCTCATTGGTCTGACGGTGCTGGGCGCGCTCACCGCAAATTTCCTGGGGCGGCGTATTCTGGCATTTGGGGAGCGTCTTGTGGACCGGATGCCCATTGTCCGGAATATCTACAACGCCCTGAAGCAGATTTTTGAGACGGTCATCTCGCAGAGCGGAACGTCCTTCCGGGAGGTCGGGTTGATTGAATATCCGCGAAAGGGCCTCTATGCGCTGGTGTTCGTCACTACGCAGACCAAGGGAGAGGTGCTGGAGAAAGCCCCCACAGAAGAAGAGCTTGTCAGCGTCTTCCTGCCGACGACGCCCAACCCAACATCCGGGTTTCTGCTGTTCGTGCCGAAAAGTGGCATCACCATCATGGATATGACAGTGGAAGAGGCGGCGAAACTCATTATCTCCGCTGGTCTCGTTGAACCCCCGAAAGAAGCAGAGCTTCAACTTACTGGTCAGCCCGACTCCAAATAGCGGATCGCCTCATCTCGTTCAAAAAGATAGAGCAGGGTGCGGAGCGCCTTGCCACGGTCGGACTGGAGCGCCGGGTCCGTTTCGAGAATGAGGCGCGTATCGTCATGGGCGGTTGCAAGCAGATCGGCGTGGGCAACCGGGTCCGCCAGCCGGAATTCCGGCAAGCCGCTCTGGCGGGTGCCCAAAACTTCTCCGGCACCGCGAAGCCGTAAATCTTCCTCCGCAATGACAAACCCGTCTTCGGTCTCGCGCAGGATATTGATCCGCGCTTTGGCGGTCTCGCCCAGAGGTGTCTGATAAAGCAGCAGACAGCTCGATTTTCCACTGCCACGGCCAACACGGCCCCTCAACTGATGCAGCTGCGACAGACCGAACCGCTCGGCATGTTCGATGACCATGATGGTCGCCTCCGGCACATCGACGCCGACTTCAATGACCGTCGTTGCTACGAGGATTGATATTTCGCCCGACTGAAACTGCGCCATGACCGCGTCTTTCTCTGCCGACTTCATGCGGCCATGAATGAGCCCGACCTTGTCGCCGAACTCCGCCCTGAGAGCGGCGGCCCGGTCTTCGGCAGCCGCCACGTCTAATTTCTCGGATTCCTCCACGAGCGGGCAGACCCAGTAGGCTCGGGCACCACCCGCAACCGCACGGCCGATACCACTCACCACCTCATCCAGCCGAGAATTTGGCAGACCCCTTGTATCGATGGGTTGGCGGCCTGCTGGCTTTTCCGTCAGCCGGGTCACATCCATATCGCCATAGACCGTCAACGACAGAGTGCGTGGGATCGGCGTTGCAGTCATCACCAAGACGTCTGCCGGCACGCCTCCTTTGGCGGAAAGCTGAAGCCGCTGATGCACACCAAAGCGATGCTGTTCGTCCACCACGGCAAGTGCCAGGTCTTTGAAGGCCACGTCCCCCTCAAAAATGGCATGCGTGCCGATGAGGATGTCGATGGCACCACTCTCAAGGTCCGCCAGCAGAGCGTCCCGCTTCTTTCCCTTGTCACGGCCTGTCAGCACTTCCAGCCGCACACCCGCTGCCTCACAGAGAGGACCAAGACTGGCGGCGTGCTGGCGGGCCAAAATTTCCGTTGGGGCCATCATGGCGCCCTGAGCACCGGTTTCGACGGCGTTCAGCATCGCCATCAGGGCGACAGCTGTTTTGCCACTGCCGACATCGCCCTGCAGCAGGCGGAGCATGCGCTTGTTGGCCGCCATATCGCCGTCAATCTCGGCAAGTGCCATCATCTGTGAGTTGGTGAGCTTGAACGGCAGCGCTGCGAGGACCTGCGACCTCAGCTTCCCATCGCCTTGAGTTTCCCGACCGGCCCGCGCGCGCATACGGGTGCGGACCAGACCAAGAGCCAGCTGGTTCGCAAGAAGCTCGTCATAGGCGAGGCGGGAGCGGGCAGACGTTCCCGGCTCCAGATCCGCACTGCTTTGTGGTGCATGAACCGTGAGGAGCGCTTCTTTCCAACCCGGGTAGGATTGCTTGGCGAGCCAATTGGTTTCCTGCCACTCAGCTAGGTCAGGAACCAGTTCCAGGGCTCCGCGGACGGCCTTTGCCATCACCTTCAGCGTTACGCCAGCGGTGAGCGGATAGACAGGTTCGATAAGAGGCATCTCTGCCGCATTCTCCTGTGCCACAATGTGGTCCGGATGGGGCATTTGCGGGTCACCCTGATAATAGTCGATCCGGCCTGAAATGATCCGCTTTGACCCTTCCGGCAGGACCTTGGTCAGATAGTCAGGCCGGGCCCGAAAGAAGATGAGCGGCATCTCACCCGTCTCGTCCGACACATGAACGCGATAGGGCAAGCGTTTGTTTCTAGAGGGAATATGGGTTCCTACATCCACTTCCAGCGTTGCGATTTCCCCGTCCGTGGTTTCCGCAATTTTTGGGCGGTTCCGCCGATCGATCAGGCTGGCGGGCAGGTGCCAGACCAGATCGATGACATGGGGCCCCACCGGCTTTTCCAGCAGCTTTTCAAGCCGCGGCCCGATGCCGGGCAGGCGCGAAATGGGCGCAAAAAGCGGAAAAAGGATCTCGGGCCGCATGTGGTCCATCATTCGATTGATAGGGCGCCTATCTTACCCGGCACGGGCTGACAGGCAGAGCGGAAACGTATATATCCTGCGGCAAAAGCACTACCACCGATATTGAGGCATTCATGACCGACGAGACGGTAGACGTCCGCCGCAAACGGCTGCAGTTCCGGGCCTGGCACAGGGGCATCAAGGAAATGGACCTCATTATGGGGCGGTTTGCCGACGCCCATATTCATGAGCTCGATATGGACGATCTGGACCTGTTTGAAGCTCTGCTAGAGGAGCCAGACGATCAGGTCTATGGCTGGATCGCGAATCGCGAGCCCGTGCCGGATGCTTTCAACACCCACATCTACCAACGTATCTGCCGGCTCGACTTCATGCGTGAGGCAGCTCCGAAAAAGAGCGATTGAGCCCCGTGACGCTGCATAACCGAATTCTGACTGCCAAGGGGCACCTGACCCTCGGGGAAACGCCTGAAGGCTATGATGCTCTGGTGCTGGCCGACATCGTGCGCGCCGCTGAAAAGCCCGTACTCCATATCGCGCGGGATGACGCGCGCCTGAACGCACTGGCGGAAGCACTGGCCTTCTTCGCACCTGACCTTGAGGTGCTGCGGTTCCCCGCTTGGGATTGTCTTCCCTACGACAGGGTTTCGCCGCAATCGGAGGTGATGGCTCAACGCATGGCGACCCTTGCCCGTCTTGTGCAGACAGCATCAGGGCCTAAACCACTTATCGTGCTGGCGACCGTCAACGCCGCCCTGCAGCGCGTACCGCCACGCCAAATGCTGGAAGAGGGGGCCTGGGGTGCCTCAGCGGGAGACCGGATCGATCTGGACGGTCTGATCGAATACCTGACGCTCAATGGTTACAATCGTACCGGTACTGTCCGTGAGTCTGGCGAATATGCGGTGCGAGGCGGCATAGTCGACCTATACCCGCCGGACGGGAATACCCCACTACGTCTCGATATGTTTGGAGACACGCTTGAGGCGATCCGCACATTCGATGCGGAGGATCAGCTGACGACAGGCAAGCGGCAGCGGATGGATCTGGTACCAGTCAGCGAAATCCATCTGGACGAGGCGGCCATCCGCCGGTTTAGGGCCGGATATGTGGCGGCATTTGGTGCGGTTTCGGACGCTGACCCACTTTATGAAGCGGTCAGCGAAGGCCGCAAACATCACGGGATGGAGCACTGGCTGCCGCTTTTCCACGAGCAGCTTGATACGCTCTTTGACTATCTGGAAGGCTCCACGGTCACCCTCGATCAACTGGTGGATGACTCCCGGCAATCCCGGCTCGACCTGATCAAAGACTATTTTGAAGCCCGTGAAACGGCCCTCAATATGAAAAACCTTGAGGGTGCCAGCTTTAAACCATTGCCGCCATCGGCCCTCTACCTCAACGAGGACGAATGGCAGTCTGAACTGGGCGATCGGCAGGTACGCGTTTTCACCCCCTTCGCGCAACCGGATAGTGAGAGCTCTCTCAGTCTCGGCGCAAAAGAAGGACGCAGCTTTGCACCCGAGCGCCAACAAGATGGCGTCAATGTCTTTGATGCCCTTGCAGAACATATTCGGAAGCTTCGCGCTGGAAAAAAACGCATTGCGCTCGCCAGCTGGAGCATCGGCGCCCGCGAACGTCTGCAGGGTGTCCTCGGTGACCATGGTGTTGAAAATGTTGCGGCGACGGATGATTGGGCGAGTGTGCTCTCCAGCAACCCTGCCATGGTTCATCTGCTGGTTCTGGGCCTGGAGACCGGGTTTGAAACCGACGATGTTGCCATCATCAGTGAGCAGGACGTGTTGGGCGACCGCCTGGTTCGCCGACACCGGAAGAAACGGGCCGACAATTTCCTGAAAGAAGCGTCGAGCCTGACGCCCGGCGATATTGTTGTGCATGTCGACCATGGGATCGGACGATTTGATGGACTGCAGACGATTGATGTGACCGGCGCCCCACATGATTGCGTTCTGCTGCTCTATCACGGCGGTGACAAACTCTTTCTTCCCGTTGAAAACATTGAGCTGCTGTCGCGCTATGGCTCTGATGACACGGCCGTGCAACTGGACCGGCTCGGCGGCACCGGGTGGCAGGCGCGCAAAGCGAAGCTCAAAGAACGCATCACCGAAATGGCGGGCGAACTCATCAAGATCGCCGCAGCCCGGGAGCTAAAAGACGCACCGAAATTTGTCCCGCAAGAAGGCGCTTTCGATGAATTCTGCGCCCGCTTCCCATTCGACGAGACAGACGATCAACTCCAGTCTATCGAAGCCGTTGTTGAGGATCTGTCCCGTGGCCGGCCCATGGACCGCCTGGTCTGCGGCGATGTCGGCTTTGGAAAAACAGAAGTCGCACTACGTGCTGCCTTTGTCGCCGCCATGGAGGGGCGCCAGGTTGCCGTTGTAGTGCCCACCACCTTGTTGGCGCGTCAGCACTACAAGACATTTGTGGATCGCTTCAAAGGCCTGCCCATCAGACTGGGACGCCTTTCCCGACTTGTTGGCCCCAAAGAAGCCGCGCAGACGCGCGAAGAACTCGCGAGCGGACAGATTGATGTGATCATCGGCACCCACGCGCTACTCGCCAAGAGCATCAATTTTAAGGATCTGGGTCTGCTCATTGTCGATGAAGAGCAGCATTTCGGCGTGTCCCACAAGGAACGTCTGAAACAGCTCAAAGCGGATGTGCACGTTCTGACGCTCACAGCAACACCGATCCCGCGTACACTCCAGCTAGCGCTCTCCGGTGTGAGAGAGCTCTCAATCATCGCGACGCCTCCAGTCGATAGGCTCGCTGTGCGCACCTATGTGACGCCCTTTGATCCCGTGGTGATCCGTGAAGCCATCCTCCGCGAGCACTACCGCGGCGGACAGAGCTTCTATGTTTGTCCGCGTATCGCAGACCTCGCAGAGATCGAAGAGTTCCTCCGCGAGCAGATACCTGAAGTGAAATTCATCACAGCTCATGGGCAGATGTCGCCGAGTGAGCTCGAAGACAAGATGACCGCTTTCTATGACGGGCAGTACGATGTGCTTCTATCGACGACCATCGTTGAGTCCGGCATTGATATTCCGTCTGCCAACACTCTTGTGATCCACAGGGCCGATATGTTTGGGCTTGCCCAGCTCTATCAGTTGCGCGGACGAGTCGGACGCTCCAAATCACGGGCTTACGCCTATTTCACGACACCTGCCACCCGCAAGCTGACCGCAAATGCTGAGAAACGTCTTCGTGTCCTGCAGTCTCTCGACAGCCTGGGTGCCGGGTTCACGCTGGCGAGTCATGACCTTGATATTCGCGGGGCAGGCAATTTGCTGGGCGACGAGCAATCAGGTCACATTCGCGAAGTCGGATATGAGCTTTATCAGGAGATGCTGGAAGAAGCGGTTGCACAACTTCGGGGCGAAGAGGGTGACGGGTCGGACCATTGGTCGCCCCAGATCAATATCGGGGCGCCGGTCCTGATCCCTGATCACTACGTCACTGACCTCGACGCACGCATGGCGCTTTACCGTCGCCTGTCACAGGTTGACAACCGGAGCGACATTGATGCCTTCGCCGCCGAACTGATCGACCGGTTTGGGCCTCTGCCTGAGGAGGTGGACTCGCTTCTCAAGATTGTTGAGATCAAGGGATTTTGTCGCACTGCCGGGATTGAAAAGATCGACGCCGGACCGAAGGGGGCTGTGCTCTCCTTCCGTGACAATGCATTTCCGAATCCCGTTGGCCTTGTAGAATTCATCAATGATGAGCGCGACAGAGCGAAGCTGCGTCCAGACCACAAGCTTGTCTTCAAAAGGGCATGGGACCTTGCTGACGACCGCCTGGACGGCACCTTCAAGCTTGCGCGCAAACTCTCCGAACTCGCAGCAGAAGCAGTGGCGGCTTAACCGTTAGCTGCTGGCCGTTCTACAAGTCGTTCCTGCACACGGGCGAAAACTTTCGACAGGGTTTCTACTTCTTGTGCACCAACAACCTGGAACTTGTTTTCAAACAGGAAGCAGGGAACGCCGGTGACCCCCATCTCGCGCGCGAGGTGATCTTCATACTCCACCTGTTTCCGGTCCGCGTCGCCTGCGAGCAGCTCTTTTACCAGATCAACATCCATGCCGATGTCAGAGGCGACTTCGGTCAGAACCTCCGCTTTTCCGACATCCTCGCCTTCCTCAAAATAGCGTTTGAAAAGAAGCTCCACAGCTTCCATCTGCAGACCTACAGCTCCAGCCCAGCGCACCAGACGATGACTGTCTAGAGTATTGGGAGAGCGTTTGATTTTGTCGAAGGCGAAATGAATGCCTTCCTTTTCTCCCAACTCAGCGATCATCTTGCCGGCCTCTTTTGCCCGCTCAGACCCGAACTTTCGCTCATAATATTTTTGTCGATCGACGCCTTCAGCGGGAATCGTTGCATCAAGCTGATAGGGGCGCCAGGAAATCGCAATATCCACATCTTTCCGGTCCCATGCAGCGACGGCTTTGTCCAAACGCTTCTTGCCGATGTAGCACCAGGGACAGACAGTGTCTGAAATGACGTCGAGTTGCATTGGGTTTCCTCAATTTGATGTAATGCTGAGTAGTCCGAGTATGCCGCTTGTCCTTGTTTCACGCAAAACCTCAACATTCACAATCACTTGACGGGGATGGTTTGAAACATAGGATGCGCCGAACCTCACCTCAGGAGTTTTCCGATGACCTTCGTGCCGCCAGCCCAACAAGATCTAACCGGCAAAGTTGCCATCGTGACCGGCACAACCAGTGGCCTTGGACGCCGTTTTGCACAGGTACTCGCAAACGCTGGCGCTACTGTGGCGATCACCGGGCGGCGGGTCGACCGGCTTGAGACGCTGGGTGCCGAGATTGAGGCGATGGGCGCGCGTGTTCTGCCCGTTCAGCTTGACGTTACGGATGTCTCCTCAATTGAGCGATGTGTGCGAGAGGTTGAAACGGAACTCGGTCACATTGATCTGTTGGTAAACAATGCCGGCATGAACGTGCAATCACCTGCGGTCGATATGTCACCTGAAGACTTCGATACGATGATGTCGACAAATATGCGCGGTGCGTTTTTCATGGCGACGCGCGTTGCAAAACGCATGATCGAACGCGGAGAAGGGGGCAACATCATAAATATTGCCTCCATCGGCGCCCATACGGTCCTTCCTGGACTTACAACTTACTGTATGTCGAAGGCGGCTGTTGCCATGATGACGCGATCACTGGCGCACGAATGGGCCCGACACAAGATCAACGTCAATGCTCTGTGTCCTGGTTTCATCGAGACTGAACTTAATAGCGAATGGTTTGCAACCCCTGGCGGTGAGAAGCAGATCAAAACCTGGCCCCGCCGACGGCTGGGTGAAGAGACGGACCTTGACGGCGCTGTGCTGATGCTTGCATCGCAACAGGGCCGACTAATTACAGGGTCTGTCCTCACCATCGATGATGGCCAATCGCTTTAGTACTAGTGCTCGGACCGCCTGGTTCTAGGCCACCTGCTGAGTTTTCCCGACTTGCTCCGTCATATAAAATCCATGTTTCGGGCCTAAAATGGCCTGTAAGTCAGAGAAACATTTGATCATTGTGACGGTGTTCGAGTGGCAACATGTTCCATCGACGTGTGTGGCGACAGAAATGGCTTGTGTTAGCGCCCTTTGAGAGACATTTGGGCGCCGTGCAGTATGCCGAAATCACGGGCCCCCACGAAAAGAGATATCAATTCGGTCCAGCACCCGACTTCAAGGGACTGCCATTCTGTGTCTCCATCGCTTACTCAAAAACGAAATGGCGCAATGACGTCAAGCCGTGCACAAAAAACAAAGCAACACATTTGATCGTCCGACCGCATTTGTTCAAAGAATGGCATCGACCATTGTCCTGCTCAGCCATCAAAGAACGTAACGGAATGCTGAGATTTCGCGATCAGCTTTCGAACACGAGCAAGCTCTTCGCCGGGGAGACTGAAGAGACTGAAACGCATAAAACATGGGTTGGTATCGAGTTGATCCTTAGCGCCGCCGATATCGAAACTTCTCCCGATCAAGCCTACTTTGCATGGCAAAAAGAGGTTTCACTATATTGCTCCGTACACGGCAAATTTTAGTTTTACACAGTTGCGACAGGTTTTTAGACCACCCAATCTATTGCACAAAACACCTTGTAATACCTTGGTTCTGATCGGCCGGGAAATTTATACTATTCGGTCTCTAACTCATAACTTATCAATAAATCGCCTCTAATTATCGCTTCATTGCGATGGTTGTGTGGGCTGTATGGGATCTCACTTTTATGTCCACCGACCAGTGATGGGAGGCTCAAAGTGTTTGAGGCGAAGGTCGGTGACCTGAAATGGCGTGTGCTCGCTCGGATTGAGCGTGAGCAGAATACGCTTGCCTATTCCGAGGCCGTCAGTCCGCACGAAAAACATCACTTCTATGAAGGCGAAACACCGTTCGCCGATACCAAGTTCTGTGTTGCAACTCTGTATGCGCGAAAACACTGGCGCGGAGGCGTCGTTCCGTGTTCCAGAAGAAAGGCAACTCACCTTATCGTTCGGCCACACCTGCGTTGGGAGTTTCCCAAAGACCTGGTTGCCGAAAGCGGTGGCCTTCCCTGGTTGCATGAAATGTTCGAGTTGCATATACGACGTTTTTTTAAGCCCTATGCAGCTGTAGCTGAGACTTCCGACAAGACAATCCATTCTGTTGGCGTTGAGGTTGTCATGAGTGCCCGTGACATTCGTGAAAATCCCGGCGCACCCATCGAATTGTGGGATCGGGCGATTGCTTCTTACCTGGCCAAGTCTAGCCATGATGAGGAATTGACGCCGCCTGCTAGCGCTGGTGTTTTGAAAACACCTCTGCCAACTCACGGCGGAGCACCTTCCCGTTGGGCGAACGGGGCAGCGTTTCAACGAAGATCACTTCGCGCGGCCTCTTATAGGTGGCAAGATGGTCTGCAGCGTGGGTGAGAACCGACGCTGCATCGACTGCATCCGGATCGGTAGCAACCACAAAAGCTGCTATCACCGAGACATCAGACCTCACCTGAAGCTCGCAGACTCCCACTTCCACCACATTGGGGTGTGAGGCGAGGGCAGTTTCAACTTCGAGCGGCGATACCCGGTAACCCATGGCGTTCATCACGTCGTCGGCACGGCCTTCGTACCAGAGATAGCCATCATCATCGAAGCGGGCGAGATCTCCGCCAATAAACCAGTCGCCACGATAGACATTCGCATCTTCGTCGGGGCGGTTCCAATATCCCAGCATCAAGGCAGGGTCGGACCGATGGACCGCCAGCAAACCCGTATGGCCGGGAGGCAGCGAATGGTTATTGTTTGGCTCGTCAACGTCGAGAATAGCAATTGAGCGACCGGGCTGCGGCTTGCCAGGGCTGCCTTCACGGATATCCATGCTGGGGCCGGTTGAGATGTAGGTCGAGCATTCACTCATTCCCAGAGCCTCGAAAAGATCAGTCCCTGTCGCCTGGCGCCAATTCTCCAGAAGCGTCGGTGACAGCGCTTCTCCTGCTGTCAGTCCATGACGAAATTTAGTCAGATCCGTTTTGGACAAGTCACAATATTTGAGAACCTGGCGATAGAGTGACGGTACGGCAGCAAACAAAGTCGCCTCAAATCTCTCCAGAAGAAGAGGCCAAACCTGAACATTCTTTTCGCCGGTGAAGAGCACAGTTGTGGCCCCATTGGCCCAGGGGTCAGTCAGGCCTACCCCCAACGTATATGTCCAGTTGAATGCACCGGCGTGCAAAATAATGTCGTCGCTTCTGATACCGTACCAGCCGTCATACATTGGACGACGACCCCAGGCGGCTCTGTGAGCGTGCAGCACACCCTTCGGGGTACCGCTGGTACCCGATGTATAGACGAGATAGCCCGGGTCATCGGCCCGGGTATCGGCATAGTCACTGATCTGCGGAAATCGGATCATGGCGTCCACATCTTCCGGCGTGAAACGCAAGATGCCTTCCGTGGCCATCTCAAATTCGCCGGCGATTGCAATCGCCCGCGCCCCTGAATCATCAAGCAGAAACCGCGCTTCGTCCACAGTTAGCTGCGATGACGCGGGTAGGGGAACGATACCGGCAGCAAGAGCGCCAAAAAACAAGAGCGCGTAGGCGCTTGTGTTCGGCAATCTGATCATCAGCCTATCACCTGGTGTCAATCCAGCGGCGGCGAGGGCAGAGGCGATCCTTCTGACCGCTTCATCCAATTGTCCATAAGTCCATTGCTCGGCGGCATCGGCCGGCGCCTTTTCGTTGTCTACAACGATCAGTGCGGTTTTGTCGGGGTTCGTCCCAGCACTAGCCGCAAGACAATACCGCGCCATATTAAACTCAGCAGGTGGCAGTGGCCCTGAAAAGGCTTGGGGTCTCTCCGTTGGTTTCATAAGATTGGTCTACAGGTGCGTTGCTTTGTTGCCAAGCACCGGAGCAAAATTTTGGGGGCAGGGTGGTCAAAGGAGCTGGACAGAATGCCGGCCTCCGCGTGAAGGCCGGGGGTCTGACCCCGGAAGGATATCAACTGATCGCCGAGGGTGTAGGCTGGGAGCATCGCACCACTAGTCAGGCCCGTGATCTCATCGTAAATGCTCGCCATGTTGTCACTGCGTGGAATCAGGGAGAGCTTGCGGGGATGGGGCGAGCCAGTGGGGCTGGTGCCCATTACGCCCATCTGTCTGATATCGCAGTTCTGCCACACCTTCATTCGCAAGGGGTTGGCAGTGCGATTCTGCAACATTTGCTGAAACTCGTGGACCTGGAGGTCCGTGATGATGCCACTGTGACGCTCCATGCCACACCGGGCACAGAACCATTTTATGAGCGATTTGGATTCAATTCTTCTGCCACACCGTTCCTAATGACCAGAACACGAATGGAATAAGCAGCGCGCCCCTGCGTCACGGGGCCCATGGCCGCTGCATGGTTTACGCACCCCCGTCGCAAGGGTAAAACCTAATCAACTAGTGCAAAATCAGGGAGAAATGCCATGGGCAAGGGACCGCTCTCAGGAGTGAAAATCGTTGAATTCGCCGGGATCGGACCGGGACCGTTTTGCGGCATGCTCCTGTCCGATATGGGCGCGGATGTGGTCCGCATCGACCGCAAAGGCAGCGGCGGCGGATCCAAGTTCGAAGTGGGCGCTCGCGGCCGCCGCTCTGTTGCGATGGACCTGAAGAAACCGGAAGCTGTCGAAGCCTGCCTCAAGCTCATCGAAGAAGCCGACATGCTCCAGGAAGGATTCCGCCCGGGTGTTATGGAGCGTCTAGGCCTCGGTCCCGATGTCTGCCTGAAACGAAATCCGAAGCTCGTCTATGGCCGGATGACCGGATGGGGGCAGTATGGCTCGCTTGCTCAGGCAGCAGGTCATGACATCAACTATATCTCCATCACCGGGGCCCTTCATGCAATCGGCCGGCCTGGTGAAAAACCTGTACCTCCGCTCAATCTGGTCGGCGACTTTGGCGGCGGGGCGCTTTATCTCGCCCTTGGCATGGTCTCCGCACTCACCAGTGCCCGTGCAACCGGTAAAGGACAGGTCGTGGACTGCGCGATGACGGATGGCTCTGCTTCGCTCATGGCCATGTTCTATGGCTTCACCGCGTCGGGCATGTGGCAGCCGGAACACGGCACCAACATGCTGGATGGCGGCGCACATTTCTACGATACGTACGAAACATCTGACGGCAAATGGATCTCTATCGGATCGATCGAGCCACAGTTTTATGCGCTGTTGCGGGAGAAAGCAGGTCTCAGCGAAGAGATTTGGGATGCCCAGATGGACCGGACCAAATGGCCTGAGATGAAAGAAAAAATCGAGGCTGTCTTTAAGACAAAGAGCCGCGACGAATGGTGCGATCTCATGGAAGGTACGGACATTTGCTTCGCACCGGTTCTCGGTTTGGACGAGGCAATGGATCATCCGCATAACAAAGAACGGCAAACCATTGTCGAAATTGACGGGGTGAAACAGCCAAATGTTGCGCCGCGCTTTTCCGGCACCCCATCTGAAATTCAGGGACCGCCGCCAGCTGTTGGGGCACACAACGATGAAGCCCTGTCCGATTGGGGGTTCTCTTCAGACGAGATTGCGGCATTGAAGTCAGCCGACGCCCTCTAACTACCCACCAGAGACAGAGGCATTTATGTCTGCATTACCTGGCACAACAGGTCGGCGGCGCATCTATTTGATGCGCCACGGCCATGTAGACTATTTCGGAAAAGAGATACGTGAAGCGGGCGGAGACTTCTCTGTTGTACCGCTGACGCCTCTCGGTCAGGAGCAAGCCAAAGCAGCCGGCATCGCGCTGTCCCACGTGGCGTTTGACCGGGCTGTCTGCTCCGGCTATCCCCGAACGCAACAGACGGCGGAATTTGTTCTGGCGGCCCAGCCTTCTGGCACAGCGCCTGCGTTGGAAGTGGACGTAGGTTTGGTGGAAGTCCATGGCGGCGATTATGGCCATGTAAAAAGTCGCGCTGAGATGGCGGCCAAGATGGCCTTTCATTTCGACATCGCGGGAGAGCCCGGTGCCTCCATGCTCCCAGGCGGTGAAGTGTTTGCGGACGCAATGGCGCGGTCCGTTGCTTCTATCGAACGCCTGCTGGCTGAACCCGGTTGGCACACACTTCTGATTGCAGCTCATGAGGGCATTAACCGCCTGATCCTGGGTTGGGCGAGCGGTGGTGGTCTGGCAGCCGTGCGAGCCTTTGAGCAGGACACGGCTTGCATCAACGTGATCGATTTCGACATGGTGCCAAACGACAATGGCGGCACCAGGATCGAGCGCACCATGATCAAAGCGGTCAATCTAACGCCTTATAACTACGTCAAACACGGCATGAACATGAACAGCCTCGAGGCTATTTTCGCGCGCGACCCGGAATGACCCAAGGTAAGCCTTGGATTTTAGAGAGCCGCGTGACTTCTCATTTGTCCGTGGTAGGATTTCTGTCATCGACGCACGAGGAGGAGCTGATATGGCACGGGAATTTCACGGAACGGTGGACCATCTAAGTGAGATGAAAACACCGGCGCCAATGATCAAGGGCGTGCACCATACGGCCTATCGATGCCGTGATGCAGAAGAGACCAAAAAATTCTACGCTGATATTCTTGGCCTCAAGCCCGCTGCGGCACTCGCATTCGACAAAGATCCCAGCGGAGCCGACCGCCCCTACATGCATCTATTCTTTGAGATGGGAGACGGTAACTACATCGCGTTTTTTGATGCGCCATCAAATGCTGAAGAAGACCAATTCAACATCAAGGACGGCATCGAAGACTACCACTTCGCCTTCGAAGTCGCGTCTATGGACGAAATGCAGAAGTTCATGGACAGACTGGCCGAAGCAAAGGTCCCGTGCTTCGGGCCGATTGATCACGAGTTCTGCCACTCAATCTATTTCTTCGATCCCAGCGGCCTCGCCTGTGAAATTACGGTGCGTGATGAAAAGCACGATGCGTTCCTGGCGGACGAAGCGTCCGCCATGGAGAAAAACATTCGCGCCTGGGAAGAGAAGACGCGCGCTGTGAAGCAGGCCCGCCTTCAACTCTTCGCTGCGGATTGAGCCGCTACAGATATTTCCCTGATGCCTAGCTCACGCGCGCATCGGGGAAGAGCCGTAAGAAGTTTTCGGCATAAAAATTGTCTTTGATCTCGTCTGACCGATCGCCCAGATATTTCTCAAATTTGCGGATTGGATCGCGGCCACCTTCGACGTGCGGATAGTCGCTGCTGAAAAGATAGAGTTCGGAATTTGAGTCATCGATAAGGCGGGATACATCCTCATGCGGGAAAGGCGTAAAAGCCATTTGCTGAGTGAGCTGCTCTGATGGTTTGCGATCAAATCGAATGGACTCATCAACGCGACTATAGATTTGGGTGATGTCATCCAAACGCCGGAGCATTTCGGGCACCCAGCCGGCGCCCAGCTCCACGGCAGCACCCCTTAGATCCGGATGGCGTTCAAACACCCCGTCCATGACCAACATGCTGACAAAGGTCTCTGGTGGCTGGTGTATGAGCGCGGCATCTTTACTTCGCACATTCTCACCGCCGCCCATCCAATCTTTCACTGCTTTCCGGCCATTGTTGCTCCAGGATTTGAGCGCCTGAAGCGGAGAGCCGCCAACGTGGAGCACAAACGGTGTCCCGCTTTCAGCCAGCCGGGCCCAGAAAGGCTCCAGATCAACGTGACCTGGCGCAAAGCCAATAGGGGACCGGTGGGGCACCCAAATGGCCTCCATACCATTCTTAAGAGCGAAATCGAGTTCTTCGACCGCGAGAGCCGGATCATCAAGCGGAACAACCCCCACGCCCATCAAACGACCATCATCGCTACAAAAGTCGGCCATATGGCGATTGTGAGCACGAGTAGCACCGTAACGCAGTTCAGAGGAGGTTTTGGAACTGGGATGAAATGGCATCACGACGGAGTGGGTCGCAAACACAAGCTGTTTCTTAAAGCCCAGCATATCCATGGCGACGGTGCGGTCCGACTTGTCGAAGGCACCAAGCGCCTGGATTTCTTTGGACGTGTTGATCAGCGTATCACCCAAATCGATCATGCTCTGAACATGCTCGCGGCTGTGCTTGCCGCCTTGCTCCATGATCACGGCGACCTCTTCGTCAGTGACCAGGGACGCGCTGTAGCTGACTTCCGGGATCTGATCTCGGAGTTTAGGGTCCGCGTAATCCTTCAGGAAATTCGGCAGCTCCATGATATGACTGTCGGCATCATAAAAAGCTCGGGTATCCGGTGCATAGGCCATTCTCAATCCTCCCAAAATCGATGAAGGAGCCTAGCGTGAGATTGCCGCGCACGAAAGCTTGGGTGCGCCGCCAGCCAATTTAGTTTGTGTGCAGCGCAACAAGCTGCCGTCGCAACACTTTGCCCACCGGATTGCGAGGCAGAGCATCCGTGATCACCAGCTTTTCCGGCAGCTTGTACGCAGCAACACCTTCGGCCTTCAGGTGTCCGGTAAGCGTCTCAAGAGTTATCTCTGTGCCCGGGGCTGGCACGACAACAGCGCAGATGCGCTCCCCCATCACCTCATCAGGAACACCCATGACCGCTGCCTCAGCAACCGATGGATGCGCCGTCAGCAGCACGTCCAACTCACTCGGGCTTATATTCATGCCGCCGCGAATGATGATGTCTTTCGCCCGCTCAACAAACTGGTAGAACCGGTCTTCAGGTCCTGCGATCTGGAAAACATCGCCAGTGTGAAAGAAGCCATCAGCATCAAACGGGTTTGCAGGAGCACCTTCATCTCCCATCCGGAAGTATCCATCAAAGACAGTCGCGCCTTTCAATAGCAGCTCACCGGGCACCCCTGGCTCTGTGATTTCGACACCCGTTGAGATATCAGCCAACCTGGTCTCGATGCGGTTTGCGATACGCGCCGGCCAGTTCAGGCCCTTGACACCAAACCGGGGGAAGTATTGCGCCCGTTCTTCTGGGTCCGGAACATCATCTACGCCAGAGAAGAGACAAGTTCCCTCATTTGATCCGAATATGTTGATCACGGGCAGGCTGTGTTTCTCTTGCCACTCCTTCACCATAAACGGCGGAAGTGGCGCCGAGCCAGACCCCATGGTTTTTAAAGAGGACAGGTCAACCTGCTCCAAAACGCCTTCCTGCTTCAACAGCATGGTAAGGAGAGCAGGCGGAGCCACTGTGTAATTCACCTTCTCCAGTGCAATCTGTTGAAGAAAGGTCGGAAGATCGAACGGGTGATGCTGCACCAACGTGCCACCGGTAAGGATCCAAGGAACGAAGGTTCCCCCGATCGCAGCCATGTTGATGAATGGGAATGGATTCAGGATTGTGCAGCCATTTTTCAATCGGGCGGCATCCACGCTCGCAATACCTGCACTGATCCAATGGTTGTGATGGCGCGGCACGCCTTTCGGGCGGGCCTCTGTTCCGCTGGTCCAGCAAATCGTCACCGCATCATCAATATGCGGCGTGAATGTCTCCAGCGGTGCCTCAGGAAGGTCTTCAAACAGAGACGTCCCAGCAGGCGCCGTCTTGCCAATCACCGCGACAGACTCAAGGGATGGAACATCGGTCTGGAGGGACGCCAAAAGTTCTGCATGAGCGAAGTCTCGAATGTTCTCCGAGGTGATAACGAGTTTCGCGCCTACGAAGGTCAGGATGTCCTTTAATTCATGTGCCCGCCATTGAATGGGGAAGGGTGAAATGATCAGCCCTCGCCGCATGGCCGCCAGATAGAGGACGACTTGTTCAACCGTATTCGGGAGCTGAAAGGCGACAACATCACCGGGGCGAAGCCCCAAGCCCTCAAACCGGCCTTCCGCGCGCTGTACCTCGGTATCTAGTTCGGCATAGGTGAACCGGCGCGGGGACTGACCATCAATTGCTTCACGGTTTAATGGGTCGACAACTGCGAGCCGGTCAGGAGAGGCAGCGGCGTTAAGATCGTAGAGATCAATCAGCGTCTCACGGGCCCACCATCCCTTGGCTATGAAGTCTTCCGTCTGAGCTTCCGATCCCAATCGCATCACTTAAGCCTCCGCATATTCCTGCTTCAGTCTCTCTACCAGTGTGTGAACTGTTTCGATCTGGTCCACGACGCCAACACCATGCCCCGCGGAAAAGGTATTGGCCCATCGTTTCACGCCAGATTGAGGGTTTGTGAAATCAACGTCCGGGTTTTCTTGGAGCGCATCCGGGTCCATGCCAGCTGCGGCCAATGAAGGCTTCAACCAGTTTGCATGAACGCCTGTGACGGCATTGGTGAGGATGAGATCCTCGACCGTGCTGTCCACCAGCATTTGCTGATACTCAGCCTTCGCCATGCTTTCTTTTGTGGCGATAAACCGTGTGCCCATATAGGCGAGATCAGCGCCCAGCGTTTCAGCTGCCTTGATGGCCCGTCCATCTCCCAGGCCGCCGCCCAGAACAATCGTCCCGTCAAAGAACTCACGCACAGCAGGTACAAATGAGAAGCCGGTCATGTTGCCGGTGTGTCCGCCAGCCCCGGCAGCAACAAGTACAAGACCGTCTACACCGACACTTGCTGCCTTGCGGGCGAAGCGCACTGAATTCACATCGGCAAAAACCGCACCGCCATAGGCATGAATGCGGTCAACCACCGCTTTGGGACTGCCCAATGCTGTAATCACGAGTGGAATTTTGTATTTCTCAACCAGCGCCAGATCATCTTTAAGGCGGTCGTTTGAAGGATGAACCACCAGATTGACGGCCAGCGGTCCTACATCAGGTATACCCGCCAGCCGTTCGGTTATTTCATTCAACCACTCATCCAGGATTTCGGGCGTGCGCGCATTGGGTGTTGGAAAGCTTCCTACAACTCCTTCCTTGCAGGCCGCGACGACAAGGTCTGGTCCGGACACAAGAAACATAGGGGCCGCAATCAAGGGAAGCTTGAGCTTCCCTCGCAAACACTCAGGCAAAGGCATTGTTGTTCTTATTCCTCCATCCACCAGGTATTGATCTTGTAGCCGTAAAGTGAGGTTTCCTCTGGATGCTTCAGTTTTGCCCAATGGGCCACCCATTGATCCGGTTGATAGAAGAGGGGAATGACATAGTTCCCAGACAGCAACACCCGATCGAGTGCGCGAACTGCCGCGACAAACTCGCTGCGTTCGCGCGCGGCCAGCATCGCCTCGATCATCGCGTCGACTGCCGGTTCCTTCACGCCCATATAATTCCGCGTTCCATCCTGGTCTGCTGCCTCCATGCCCCAATAGAAGCTCTGTTCATTGCCTGGAGACAGGGATGCGTACCAAAAGTTGAAAATCATATCGAAATCATAGGTCTGGCGAAGCTGTTGATACTGACTTGAGTCCACGTACCGAACATTGGCTTCCACCCCGATGCTTTTAAGAGCATCTGAGTAATTGAGTGCCAGACGCTGGTCTTCCGGCGAGGCTACAGTGATCTCGAAGGTCAGAGGCTGATTGGTTGCTGCGGCCACCATGATCCCGTCTTTGATAACCCAGCCAGCGGCCTCCAACGCTTTGATCGCTGCGCGGCGGTTTTGGCGGTTGCGTGCCGTGCCGTCACTCACCGGCGCCACAAATCCGTCACTCAGGATAGTGTCGCTCACGACACCTTCGTAAGGCGCAAGCAGGGTACGCTCAATGTCACTTGCAGCGCGTGCAGTACTCGCCAGTTCAGACCCGTCATAGAAGCTCTGCGTTCGCTTGTAGGCGCTGTAGTAGAAGTTTGTGTTCACCCATTCGAAGTCGAACACTAATCCCAGCGCCGCGCGTACTTGAGGATCGCCGAAAACTGCCCGCCGCGTATTGTAAACCAAAGCGCGCATGCCCGACGGGGTCGCTTTGCTGAAACTCTGCAGTTCGATCCGCCCATCGCGAACAGCGGGAATGTCGAACCCTGTTGCCCAGCGCGTGGGATCGTCCTCCGGCCGAATGTCGTAGAGCCCCGCTTTGAATGCTTCAAACGACGCATTGGCATCACGAAAATAGTCATAAATCAGACGGCCAAAATTATAGCGGCCGCGATTGACCGGCAGATCTTTGCCCCAGTAGTCGGGCGAGCGGGAGTAGACAATACGAGCACCCGGCTCGACCTCGCTAATCACATAAGGCCCACTGCCAATCGGTGGCACCAACGTTGTTTCGTCAAAGGCCCGCGTTTCATAGATGTGCTTAGGAATAATCGGCATTAGCCCCATAATCAGCGGCATTTCCCGATCGCCGTCAGGCCCGAATACAAACCGGACTGTCTGTGCGTCCGGTCTCAGAATTTCAGCGACTTTGGAGTAATAATACTTGTGATTAGGACGCCCCTGGTCTCTGAGCGTTTCAAGCGAAAAGATAATGTCGTCAACGGTGACCGGCCTCCCATCGGAAAAACGGGCTTCTTTACGCAGGCGAAATTCGACCCAGGAGCGGTCGTCAGGCGTTTCAACGGTTTCGGCAAGCAGCCCATAGAGCGAGAAGGGCTCGTCATAGGCCCGCGCCATCAGGCTTTCAAAGACATAATCCCGAATGCCGCCGCCTGAGACTCCCTTAATAATCAGCGGGTTCAGACTATCAAAACTGCCTATGGCGGCCAGTTTTAGATCTCCGCCTTTTGGTGCGTCCGGATTAACATAGGAAAAATGCTCAAAGTCGGGACCGTGGAGGGGCGCCCCATGCATAGCAATCCCATGTTGTGGCTCCGCCCATGCCCCCGTACTCGCCGCCATTGCGGCACCGAACACGAATGATGCCGCTTTCAGACCGAAACGCATGAGCTTCCTCCCAAAACCACTCTCACCAATGCCCCCGGTAATGCTTGTCGCGCTTTTTCCGATTGTGTGCAAGCTGGGTGTGCATCTCACGTCGCTCGGCCTATAATACCCTATTACACGCGGGGTCGTTGGGGCAGGTGCCCCTAACCAGAGGAATTTTTTATGTTTGAATTAAGGCGCGTCGCTGCTGCGTTATTTGTTGCGGTGTTTTTCTTGGGCAATCCGATTTCCGCACAGGCTGAGACAGTCATAGCTGAGGACGGGTCTACGATCGAAAAATTCGGAAACTGGCGGGGCAAATGCGCCTCTCCGGACGGAACAAACAGTATCTGTACTGTGTCGTTCGAAATTCGTTCCGAGCAAAGCCAGACAGTCGCTTTGTTCTTTGCTGTTGGACGAAACCCCAACAACGAGTACTACGCCATCACGATCGTGCCGCTGGGCACGCACCTGCCAAATGGTGTGAAATTCAGTGTGGATGGGACAGAACTTGCTGCCATTCCGCTCCAAGTTTGCATTCCCATCGGCTGTCAATCAATTTCACCCGTTGCTACAGACAGCCTGCAAAGGCTCAAAGCCGGCAACAACATGGTCG
Organism: Parvibaculaceae bacterium; assembly: GCA_965248405.1. Taxonomy (GTDB): domain Bacteria; phylum Pseudomonadota; class Alphaproteobacteria; order Parvibaculales; family Parvibaculaceae; genus Mf105b01. Next base: position 1,430,297 of record OZ252104.1, on the reverse strand, counting down.
TCGACTTTGTTGATATTCGGAACGGTCCTGTCTCACTGAATGTCAGCCTCTCTGGCATGACGGCAGCAATCAACTGGCTGGACCAACAAAGCCCGAGTTAAGAATCGCGAGATGGCACCGCGATCATGTAGTAGCCAAGAACCAGCATAAACAGCCCAAAGGCGCCCCCAACCAGCAGCAAGTAAACGAAATCCGCATCAGTCATGTTTTTTCCTCCATATTGTTTAGGAGGACAAAAACGTGAATGCGCTCACTGCTCATTGATCCATGTCAAAGGGTGATATTCTCAAGGGCTGGGTCAATCGCGCCGTGTGGGGTTCAAGATGCTTCTGAGCCAGGTGAAAATCGTATTGTGGCGCAGCAGATACCGGTTCAACTGATCGAATTCGTGATTCACGGCCTCCGCATCACCTAGCATGTGGGCGCGCGTGCGAAATTCTCTGTTGGTGTCAAGTTCCTTGATCACCTTGGCTGGATTGCCTGCTGCAATCACATTGGCTGGAATATCACGCGTGACGACCGATCCAGCACCAATGATAGAGTTTTGTCCAATTGTGACCCCTTTGCCGATGATCACACGGCTGCCGATCCAAACATTTTCCTCCAAAGTCACCGGCGCGTGTTTGTCCAGTTCAGAGGTTCGGTCATAAGTATCGTGCCAATCGGAGTCGGAGATATAGCATCCGCTCGCAATCATCGTGTTGCTGCCAATGGTGATCCGCTCTGAGGCAATAACCTGATTCCCAGGGCTTATCAGAACATAATCGCCAATATGGATCTCTCCGACACGGACACCACTGTCCCATGTCGCCAAGCGGATCATGTTTCCCTTAGCTGCCCGAAGGTGCAAGTGTGCGCCGGCATGTATGTTCGAGCCCCATAATTCAACACCCTGCGGATAAGCGACATTGAGGCCCGGCCCAACGGCATCGAATTGCGGAACAAGGAAGTGGCGTACACGCCAGTCTGTAAACGCATCACGAATGCGGCGGATGGAGTAGGGACGGGTGTCGCGCCGCATGGACTTCTGTATCCTTTTGGGAGCCTTCTGATGGGCGCCGATGATCTTTCTTGCGCTAGTGCGCAGTTTCACCTTTTAGCGTGTAAATTCCGCCCTCCATGGGGCCAAATAACTTGGCTACGTCTGAATGACCAACCGGGGCGCCTGTTTCGTCTTCCAACAGGTTCTGTTCCGACACATAGGCGACATACTCCGACTCTGAATTTTCAGCCAGGAGATGGTAGTAGGGTTGGTCCTTATGCGGTCGGATTTCCTCCGGAATCGATAGCCACCACTCTTCGGTATTGTTGAAGGTTGGATCGACATCAAAAATCACACCGCGAAACGAAAAGTAGCGGTGCTGCACGATCTGCCCGATGTGGAATTTTGCCTGTCTATCGATCATTACGCGTGTACCTGTCAAAAGGGCACCAAATACCCAGAATTTCCATATTTTACTTTGAATCGTTCCTATTTGATAGCTATCTGAAGATCACGCAGCAACCCCTTGGGCCATATGCTCTTTTAGCGTCCGATATCCAATCATCTGAATGTTCTCACGCGCGAGATGTTCCGCCATTTCGCCGCTCAAAAACATTTCAAGATCCATCACACGTGATCGCCAGTCAGGGCAGATTCCTCTCAGTTCTGGCGTGTCATGGCTGGGGTGAAGAATGAAATAACTCATCTGCCCCGGCTTGATAGAGCTAAGGGCTTGTTTTGTTTTTTCCGTCCGGTTGTCTTCGTCTGACAGAGAGACACTCAATATCCGGTCCAAGGTCGGAACACGGGCTTCTTCCAGTTCGCTCACACGTCGCTCGAAAAGCCTGCAACTCTCCGCGTCATAGCCCCCCTTTGACCATTGATCGGCGGTGAGGCGGAGCGCGAATGGCGGAATTCCATACTCCAAAGCGAGGTCAACAAATACATCGTAGAGCGGACCGTGCATCACCGATCCCATATGCGTGTCTATGTGAGTCGGATCAATGCCAGCTGTCTTAGCAGCATCAATCTGAGCTTTGAGCTCCACCTTGACTGCTTGTGGGTCCGCCTTTTCAGCTACCGCGGCGGAGGTTTTGTGAAATTTGGCCTCAGAATCCGTGAGACCGCCTGCGGTTGCACCGGGCGTGATGGGACCCCAGCGGTAGGGGTGCCATTCACTCGTCAGCGTCGCATGGATTCCCATATCGACATCAGGATGCTCCCGGCAATGGTCAGCAGCGGCGTTAAACCATGCGCAAGGGACCATGGCTGCGGCGCAGGATATGGCACCTGCTTGCCAGAGATCGGCGAATGCAGTCACAGAAGCGTGACACATCCCAATGTCATCGGTGTGAACCAAAACCACCCGGTCGGTTTCGGAAAAACCAAGCTTTTTCAATGCTGGATTCGGTCCCATTCTTCCTCCTGTCCGCTGGTGCGCCGGCCAATCTTCACCAATGCACACAATCAGGCCTCAAGTGCCCCTTGATCCTACGTTGGTGGCACGCAATATACGCGAAACCAAAATCTACATTCGGTTCGTCCGACTGTCTCACAAGGATCATTTCATGAGCAACTCTACTGAGAAGCTGTTTTCGCCATTTACCTTCAATGGGCTGACCGTACCAAACCGCGTGGTCATGGCTCCCATGACCCGAAACTTCTCACCTGGCGAGGTGCCGGGGGCTGATGTTGCTGCTTATTACCGGCGCCGGGCCGAAGGCGGGACGGGCCTTATCATCACGGAAGGCACGACAGTCGGGCACCGTGTCTCCACGATGGCAGACACCATCCCTGCATTTCACGGCAAAGCGGCGCTTGATGGGTGGAAAAACGTTGTGTCGGAAGTTCACGAAGCGGGTGGCAAGATTATGCCGCAGCTATGGCACGTGGGCACAATGCGCAACCAGGCAGAAGCACCAAACCCGGATGAACCGAGTGCAGGTCCTTCCGGTCTGTTTGTGCCGGGCAAGCAAATCGCCGACCCAATGACGCCGGAAGATATTCAAGCCTGTATCGATGCCTTCCGCCGCTCAGCAGGTGCCGCACGAGAAGCAGGATTTGACGGTATCGAACTGCACGGCGCCCATGGATATCTGATTGACCAGTTCTTCTGGGAAGGGACAAATCAGCGCGACGACGAATATGGCGGTAAAGACGCGGTCGCCCGGACGAAGTTTGCGGTGGATATCATCAACGCAGTCCGCTCAGAAGTCGGCGACGACTACCCACTTATTTTCCGCTTCTCACAGTGGAAACAGCAGGACTTTGATCACAAGATCGCGCCAACGTCAGAGGAACTGGGAGCCTTCCTGAAACCCCTATCCGATGCGGGTGTGGATGTTTTCCACTGTTCAACAAGACGTTTCTGGGAACCGGAGTTTGACGGCTCTGATCTCAATCTCGCCGGATGGACCAAAAAGCTCACTGGCAAACCCACGATTACGGTCGGTAGTGTTGGCCTTTCTGGTGAGTTCATCGCAGCTTTTGCAGGTGAGGGCTCAGAACCAACCAGCATCGACAAACTTCTTGAACGCCTCAACGCCGACGAATTCGACATGGTTGCAGTCGGACGAGCGCTGTTGGTTGACCCGGAATGGGCCAACAAGATCCGCGAAGGCCGGGCTGGCGAACTCAAGAAGTTCACCCGCGAAGCCATGGCAGAGCTGGCCTGACACAAATCAGGGACCGCCTCACACGGGCGGTCCCGCTTCAACCGCCCCCACCGGCTATTGTTTGCGACCCACCGCCAGTCTATAGAAAGATCAGAGGCTGCAAGCCTCAGCAAACTGGCACCTGGGGATCAATTGTCAGACATATCTTCTATACACCTGCCCGTGCGCGCACTTCATCCGATGTCCGTCCTCATATATTCCTGTGAGGAGGTCATTGGCGATGGCATTTTGAAGCTGAGTTTCGCTCACCAGGTGCGCCAGCGTTTCCCTGACGCAAAGGTCACCTGGGTCGCCGGGACGGGGAAAACGGTTTACGCAGGCATTCTAAAGCCGATCGCAGACAGACTCATAGACGAAGTCATTGAAAACGCGGGCATAGGCGACAAGACCCATCAGCTCTTCACCAAATGGTCTCCTCTGCCTGGGCGGAAGTTCGACCTCATTATCGATACGCAACGTCTGGTTGCGCGAACGATGATTGTAAAGCGCATTCCACACGGTACCTTTGTTTCCGGCACCGCTGACTTTTTCTTTTCCGACATCAAACCGCCAAGGGGCTTCGAGCCCGATCCCTCTTTTGTGGGTAGTCTGATCGACATGTTGGATCTTATCTCGCCACGACCGAATGAGGATGCAACGAACGTATTCGATCTTTCGGAAGAACACCGCGCGGCGGCCGCGGCCTTGCTCCCGCCAGGTTCGACCTATATCGGCATCGCCCCAGGTGCAGGAGATCGTCGCAAACTATGGCCGATCGAGCGGTATTTCGAGCTTGCCAGAAAGCAGGAAGCGATGGGCCGTGTACCTGTCTTTCTTCTCGGTCCGGATGAAGCAGAACTGGTTGGCCTGGTGCGTAAGGAAGTTCCCAATGCGCTCCTGCCCGAATGGGACAGATCAGACGCCTATCCTCAGATAAAGGGGCCCATGCTGGTGATGGCATTGGCTGCCCACATGTCGGCAGCCATTGCCAACAATTCAGGTACTGGCCATATGCTCGCCGTGGGTGGCGCACCGCTCGTATCTATATTCACCCGGCATGACCCGGCAAAGTACGCGGCACAGGCGCGAGGGCTAAAGATTCTCCATGCCCTGCGCGATTATGGTGTCGACGATGCATCGCGCATCCCATTGTCAGCGGCTCTCGACGCGATCGACACGTTCGTCAAATATGAAGAGCCGCTGATCAGCTAAGCTGACGGCCTAAAGTCCGTAAGCTTTGCCCAGTTCCGCGTCGCGCTCTGCGACGCGCTTTGCCAGATCAACAATAACCTTCGCCTGTTTCCAGGTTGCATCGTCCTGCATTTTGCCATCGAGCATCACGGCACCCGTGCCATCGGGCATGGCTTCCAGAATACGCATCGCGAATTTCACTTCATCGACATCGGGGCTGAACACCTTTTTGGCAATGTCGATCTGGACCGGATGAAGCGACCAAGCCCCAACGCAACCGAGCAAGAAAGAATTGCGGAACTGAACCTCGCAGGCATCCGTGTCCTGAATATCGCCGAAAGGTCCGTAGAAAGGACGAATCCCATTCGACAGGCAGGCATCTACCATGCGCGCGACCGTGTAGTGCCAGAGATCCTGTTGGGCAAAAATCCGATTGCTTCCGTCCTCCTTCGGGTCTTCGATCACGCCGTAAGAGGGATGTCCGCCGCCCACACGCGTGGTCTTCATCCCCCGTGATGCCGCAAGATCAGCAGGCCCCAAGCTCATACCGTGCATACGTGGACTGGCTGCTGCAATTTCGTTCACGTTTTTCACGCCCTGCGCTGTCTCAAGGATGGCGTGAATAAGGATCGGCTTTTTGGCACCATTCTTCGCTTCCAATTGAGCCAGCAACTGGTCTGCGTAGTGAATGTCCCATGCACCTTCCACCTTCGGCAGCATGAGTACATCGAGCTTGTCTCCAACAGCGCTCACGATTTCAATAATGTCATCCAGTGCCCATGGGCTGTTGAGTGCGTTCACGCGGGTCCAGAGACCTGTATTCCCAAACTCGTTCTCTCTCGCGACTTTGATAAAACCCGCCCGGGCCGCCTCCTTGGCGTCAGCGGGAATGGCATCCTCAAGGTTCCCCAGAATGACGTCGACCTGCGGAATGAGGTCCGGAATTTTCGCATGAACCTTCTCATTGTGAGCAGGAAAGAAGTGGATCATCCGTTCCAACGCCAAAGGCAGTTCCTGGAAGGGAGCAGGGGCTCCAATAGAGAGGGGCTTGTAGAAAGACGCTGGAAGCTTCATGATCGTCCACTTTGTTGGGGTTGATTTGCGGCGCAGCATAGTCTCGGCGCATTGATTTCACCAGCCGCAATTTACCCCAGAAAATCAGACAGTTAGCGCTTCCTGTTCGCGCACCATTGCTTGTTTGAATGCCTCTGTCTCGGAAACCCGGTGCTCGCCCTTGGCATAGGCCTTGGCGTTTTCGAAATAGAAAGCGGCGTTCATGATATTTGCCTTGGAGCTATCTCGTTCCTTCACGACTTTTCCCGGCGACCCCATGACAATCGAGTTATCGGGAATGATTGTGCCTTCTGTAACGATGGTGTGCCCACCAATGATGCAGTTTTTCCCGATCTTCGCACCATCCATGATCGTGGAGTTGATGCCGATCAGACAATTATCGCCGATCTCCGCCCCGTGAATTGTGCAGTGATGGGTGATGGAGCAATTCGCGCCAATGATCGTCGGCGTGGTGTTGCCGACGTGGATCATCACAAAATCCTGGATGTTCGTCCGTTTGCCGATCCGCACCTCGTGCATCTCGCTTCTGATCACCGTGTAGGGCCATAAGGAGACGCCTTCATCGATAAAGACCTTCCCATAAATCAGGGCTGTCGGATGAATAAAGGCAGGATTGTGTAGCTCAATCCCCGGTCCGAAATCAGACATGGTCACTCCTCGTACTATTCTTCTTGTTTGACAGGTCCTGCAGCAAGCAAGGCGAGCAGACCCACCATGGAGGCAGCCGCTCCATAAAGATAAGAGGCCGCATAGCCGTTGGCGGCCTCATAGACAAAGCCGTATACCGCCGGGCCGCTGGCCACGCCCAATGTCGTGAACAATTGAGACGTTGAATAGATGCGGGCATAGGCGACAGTGCCAAACGCTTCCGCGATCAGCAGAGGTTGCATCATCAATAAGTTTCCGACCGTCATGCCAAACAGGGCTGCCACCAGCAGCAGGGTCGTGGGGGTTGCCGCGAATGCGTAAAGGCTCAAGGCGATTGCCTGAACGATGAGGAGGGCACCCATAAAGATGCGCGAGGAAATGTGCGGAAGAACCCACCCCCCAACCAAGCGTCCGGCAATGCTCAAGCCTGCCATCACCGAAACAGCCAACGCCGCCAGGTCCCGATCATCAGCACGTCCTGCAACCAGCGAAAACTGATGCGCTATGGACCCCACCTGAGCCATCATCGATGTCATGAAGGTGATCGTTGCAAAGACAAAAAACCTGCTGCGAACCGCCACCTGATAGGTAACACCGTTGACTGCAGGTTCTCCATTTAGGCCCTTCTCTTGCTCATCATCCCCATCAGGTGACAGCCCCATGGACGCCGGGCTTGGCCGGAAAAGCAAAATCGCGACAGGTGCAATCCCGAAAAACATGCCTGCGCCAAGCCAGGGTGCAGCGCCACCAAGCCCCAGTCTCTCGATCAATTCAGCTGAGAGGGGTGTCAGTAGGATCCCTCCGAGCGAGAGCCCCGTTGATGCGACCGACAGGGCAACTGACCTTTTTTTCTCAAACCAGCGTGCGACAAGGGTGGTACAGGGCAACAATGCGCAAGCGGAATAGCCAACGCCAAAGAGTACATAAAACAGGTATAGCTGCCAAAGTTCGGTAACCCAACCTGCGCCAGATAGAACCAAGCCAGAGAGCACAGCACCTACTGCAATAGTCCAGCGTGGATCATATCGCTCGATCAGCCAGCCGACCCCAAGCCCTGCGATGCCGGATGAAACAAAAAAGGCAGCAGTTGCCCCCGACGTGTAACCGACCGAAAAACCGCGCTCGTCGACAAAGGCTTCCAGATACACCGATAGGTTGTAGAATCCAAAACCTGCAGAAACCGTCATTACGACAAACGCAGCAAGTACGATGTACCAACCATAGAAAATGGGGGGCCTGCCGGACGGCGTGGCTGACGTTACGTTTTCTGTCATTCGTCCTAAGTGATCGGCATAGTGAAAATATTGATGGTCAAGACATAGCAGAGGTATCCACAATAGCGAGAACCAATTCGCCACATTCCTCGGGCTGAGAAGTGTAATTCAGTTTGCGTAATTGTGGCGATGACGGCTGTCATCGGCTAAGACTCTCAGTATTGATAATAAGATGCATACTTGGGAGCACCGTCAAATGAAACTCTACAACTCAATTGGACCGAACCCGCGTGTCGTGAAAATCTTCATGGCTGAAAAGGGAATCGAGCTGCCTTTCGAGGAAATCGACATTATGGCTGGTGCCAATCGGCAGGCTGACTATCTCAAAGTCAATCCAGCAGGCCAGCTGCCGGCACTTCAACTCGACAATGGTGATATCGTCACAGAAATCACGGCGATCTGCGAGTATCTGGAAGAGCACCAGCCTGCTCCTGCCTTGGTCGGCACAAATGCCGAAGAACGCGCGGAAACACGCAAGTGGGTTCGTCGGGTTGATCTTGGCATTTGCGAACCTCTGGCGAATGGATTCCGGTTCGCGGAGGGACTACCAATGTTTAAAGACCGTTTCCGGTGCCTTCCTGAAGCAGCGGATGGGCTGAAAGCAACTGCGCAAGACAAAATCAAATGGCTCGACGAACAGCTTGAAGGCAAAGAATGGATTGCCGGTGATCGCTTCACACTCGCAGATGTTCTTCTGTTCGCTTTTTTAGAGTTTGGCGCTTCCGTTGGTCAGCCAATCGATGCGAGCAACAAAAACGTCTCCGCCTGGTTTGAACGCGTTAAGGCGCGTCCAGGCGTTGCGGGTGCACCAGCATAAAACATATGGCCGGGACTGAGCTCCCGGCCTTTTTTCATGAGTGGTATTAGGGGGGCCCATGAAAGAAGAAATTCTTACGATTAAAACGACAGACGGTGAGATGGAAACGCTGGTCGTGTCTCACGATGACGGACCACGACCACCGGTCATCATTTACATGGACGCGCCGGGCATACGCGAAGAGCTTTATGGTTTCGCCAGGCGGATTGCAGCCGAAGGCTATACGGTTCTACTGCCTGATATGTATTACAGGCTTGGACGGCTTCGTTTCGATATGTCGACGGCGGACGATGCCGTCCGCGAACAAATGTTTTCTGCAATGCGTTCTCTTAACAATTCGCTCGTCATGACAGATACAGCTGGCATTCTCGCTTGGATGCAAAAGGACTCCCGTGTCAAAAAGGGGCCCGCTGGCTGTATCGGCTATTGTATGAGCGGACAATATGTCGTCACAGCAGCCGGTACCTATCCGGAGTTTTTTGCCGCTTCTGCGTCCCTTTACGGCGTCGGGATTGTTACCGATGCCCCAGACACACCACACAAACTTGCTTCCAGTATGAAGGGAGAACTCTATCTCGGCTTTGCGGAAACCGACGAATGGGTACCGGATAACGTTATTCCGGACCTTCGCACTGAGCTGGATGCACACAAGGTCTCCTACACACTCGATATCTGGCCAGGAACGGGGCATGGATTTTGTTTTCCCGAGCGCGATGCTTACGTAAAGGACGCCGCTGAGCAGGTGTGGGGAAAAGTGTTCGACATGTACAAACGCCAGCTCGTCTAGAGACGTTGCAACGGAAGCTTAACTCGTAAATGATCTTTACTTCTTTCCTTCTCCTCCGATAAGCTGATCAAGCGGGGGTGTCTAAGAGGAGGGAATTCGTGCGTTTTCTGACTTCTGTATTATCGGTGATCGGAGTTCTTGCCGGTTTCTGGCTGCTTCCAGCCTATGCTGAGGAGACAACAAACAGGCCGGCAACCTATGAAGAGTTTCGGCACTGTCTGGACAGCCCCACCCAAGGCAACAAGGCTGCGGGTGATGGCTGGTGGAGCAGACGGAGTGCTCTCGAACAGCGCTACATGATTGAGCTTCCCTGCGAAGAGAAATACATCGTGGCGATCTGTGTATTTCTCTACGACCCTGACCTGACGGCCTGTACAAACAGAGGCGTCGCACGTTTTAGAGCTGACCGACACTGTGCAGAGCAGGGCCACGAGATACTGACCGAGGAGAGAGCTGCCTGCACCCAAGAGTACGTAGCAAACTTCAAGCCGGTGTTTTAAGATCACCGCATGAATGATCTTCCACCTTCAGACTGGGAGTCACCCGCTGCGGTGACGCTCGGCAAAAAAGTCTTAGAACTCGATCCGGACCGCGGCTATATCAAAGCTTCGTACTTTGCCGGAGAAAACTTCATCAATCGGGGGGGCCGGATCTATGGTGGTTTTCTTGCCGCCATGCTCGACGGACTGTGTGGTCATGCGGTACGAGCAACAACCACTAAACCCACACCGCAAGTGACTCTAGAATTGAAAACAAGCTTTCTTGGACGCGCGGACACGGGCATTCTGATCGGCGAAGGGTGGGTGCGCCATCGCGGCAAGTCCATCGCTTTCGCAGAAGCGGAACTGCGCCGCGAGGATGGCGAGCTGGTCGCCCGAGCGAGCGGAACCTTCAAACTCGGGCGTCCTTCGCGACCTGCCGAGTAACGCTTTATTTTTCGAAGATCCGAGACGCACCACCCAGCAGCGACCCTTCACCCTGATCATTGCCACCGGCAGACGGTGCATGCTCAAGAATACGGTCAGCAAGACGCGAGAATGGCAGGCTTTGCAACCACACCGTGCCGGTCCCTTGAAGCGTCGCCAGGAAAAGCCCTTCGCCGCCAAAGATCATGGACTTCAGGCCGCCAGCGCGTTCAATGTTGTAGTCCAGCGATGGAGTGAAGGCGACAATGCAGCCTGTGTCGACTCGCAGCTTTTCTCCATTGAGTTTCTTCTCAACAATCGTACCGCCGGCGTGAACAAAAGCCATGCCGTCTCCCTGAAGCCGCTGAAGAATAAACCCTTCGCCGCCGAAGAAGCCCGCGCCCAGCCTTTTGTGAAAGGCGATATCGATGCTTGTTCCGAGTGCAGCGGCGAGGAAGGAATCTTTCTGACAGAGGACTTCGCCTGTCACCGCTTGATCGAGAGCGATGATCTTACCAGGGAAGGGGGCCGCAAAGGCCGCAGATGCCTTTTTTGACCCCTGATTGGTGAAGTGGGTCATAAACAGAGACTCACCGGTGAACGTACGCTTGGCTGCTGAGAAGAGTTTTCCCATCATCCCCTCATCCGGTTTGGAGCCATCACCCAACCGGGTTTCGAACTCAATGCCATCTTCCATATAGTTCATGGCACCGGCTTCCGCGACAACGGTCTCGCCGGGGTCGAGTTCAATCTCTACGAGCTGCATGTCATCGCCGATAATTGTGTAGTCCACTTTGTGGCAGTTCATTTCTGTCTCCCAGTACCTTTACTCACCAAGTATCGATGAATGACCGTGTCTTTGTTTCTTCAGATTTAGGTGGCAGGGATTTTAGCCCCCGCATGATCCAGTGCCGTGTCTCAAGCGGATCTATCACCCCATCAATTTCCAAGAAGGACGCCATATTGATGGCTTTGCCATTGGCATAGTATTTCGCAACCATCTTTTCATAGAATTCCTGCCGCTCTTGCTCATCTTCAATGGCTTCCATTTCCCGGCGGTAGCCCAGGCGGACAGCGCCTTCGAGGCCCATGCCGCCAAACTCACCCGTTGGCCAAGCAACGTTGAAGAAGGGGGCGTGAAAGGTTCCGCCAGTCATGGCCTGAGCGCCGAGCCCATAACCTTTGCGCAGGACAATAGTGAAAACCGGTACCGACATATTGGCGGCGGTCACGAACATTCTGGAGACATGGCGAACTTGTGCAGTTTCCTCTACTTCAGGCCCCACCATGAATCCAGGCGTGTCACAGAAAGAGAGGATTGGCAGACCAAAGGCATCACACAATTGCATGAAACGGGCGGCCTTATCGGCGGCATCTGCATCAATCGCGCCCCCCAGATGGAAGGGATTGTTTGCAATCAGTCCCATTGGACGGCCTTCAATACGGATGAAACAGGTGAGAATGCCGACACCAAAATCCTTGCGAAGCTCCAGCACACTGTCCTTGTCCGCCACTGTGTCGATCACGGTTCGCACATCATAAGCACGCAAACGGTTTTCCGGGATCAGGTGGCGCAGTTCACGTTGATCAGCGGCGTCCCATTTCTCCAACGGCCCCTGAAAGTAGGAAAGATACTTCTTCGCTGCCGCAACAGCTTCCGCCTCATCGGCGACGGCGATGTCGACAACGCCGTTTTTCCTGTGCACATCAATCGGGCCAATGTCTTCCGGCTTATAGGCTCCGAGGCCACCGCCTTCGATCATAGCTGGACCGCCCATACCGATATTGGAGTCCGCTGTAGCGATGATTACATCGCTACACCCAACCAAGGCCGCGTTCCCAGCAAAACACCGGCCTGAAACGATACTGATCACGGGTACATTGCCGCTCAAAGCCGCGAAGCTCTTAAAGGTCGGAACATCCAGACCGGCGACACCGGCTGTGTCTGTATCACCAGGGCGCCCGCCGCCGCCTTCACCGAAGAGGATGAGCGGCAGGTTCCATTGGTGGGCAAGCCCCAGCATCCGGTCCGTCTTCTTGTGGTTCATGTGGCCTTGTGTGCCTGCGAAGACGGTAAAGTCATAAGCAAGGACCATGGCGCGCGAAGCCTCTTCGCCGAAGTCCTCGCCATTGACTGACCCCACACCGGTGATCATGCCGTCAGCTGGACTCATATTGATCAGATCTTCCATGGACCGGCGGCGGCGCTGTGCCGCCAGAACCAGAGCGCCATATTCAATGAAGCTCTCTGGATCACAGAGATCGTCAATGTTTTCGCGGGCAGTCCGCTGGTTACGTCCCCGGCGGCGGGCAACGGCGTCAGGACGGCGCTCATCCAGACCAATGGCATGACGCTCGATAACTTCCTCCAGGTCAGGCCGAATGTAGTCGAGATCAACTACAGCAGCAGCAGCACTTTCCGACATGCCAACATCCTTCTCTTCGATAAAGAGAAGAGGAGCCCCTTCGAACACCGTATCGTCAGGCTTTGCTGCCAACTGCCGCACGATGCCGCCCGCCTCAGCCGCCACAATGTGTTCCATCTTCATGGCTTCCAGTACGGCGATCTGTTGACCGGGCGCCACACTGTCACCTTCAGCCACGTCGATGCTCACGACGCGTCCCTGCAGCTGCGCGGGCAGGGGACGGGTTCCATCCGGACCTGTTGCGTGAACAGTCGCGCTCGGCGCTGCGCCCGCTGATGTTCCCGAAACAAACCGGGTCTGGTGTTCGCCTTCTTTGGCGAGGTCAGCCGCGTGGTCTGCAATGAAGGTGGTGTAGACATCGTTCGCTGCGAAAGCGGGCATGCTCAGGAGATTCTGATGGAAGGAGAGGTTTGTTTTTACTCCTTCGATCTTGAATTCAGATAGTGCCCGCTCCGCACGTTTCACAGCGTCTTGATAATCGGCGCTTGGTGCGTAGGCGATCAACTTAGCCAATAGGGAATCGTAGTGAGGACTGGTCGTGTAGCCCGCATATCCAAACCCATCGACACGGATACCGGGGCCACTTGGGGCCTGATAGGAAGCGAGGGTGCCGCCGGAAGGCAGAGCTTCTCCCTCTGCATTCATGCTTTCCATATTGATCCGCAGCTGAACTGCGTATCCGCGGGGCTCCGGCACGGTGCCGAGACCTATTGCCCCCAGTGTTTTGCCCGCTGCAATCCGCAATTGCGTTTTCACAAGATCAATGCCGGTGACTTCTTCTGTAACCGTGTGCTCAACCTGCAATCGAGGATTGGTTTCCATAAAGGCGAAGCTCTGGTCTGTTTCATCCACCAGAAATTCAAACGTGCCGATATTGTCGTAAGATGCCTCTTTGGCAAGTTTTACGGCAGCGTCCGTTAGCTTGCCGCGCAGAGCATCGCTCAGTGTCGGGCTCGGAGCGATTTCAACAAGTTTCTGACGCCGACGTTGCAGGGAGCACTCCCGCTCACCGAGATGAATGACATCCTTGCCGTCGCCTACTATCTGTATCTCAATGTGCCGCGCCTTTGTGATGAGCCGTTCCACATAAACCGAGTCATCTCCAAAAGCGGACTTGGCTTCGGACTGACAGCGCGCATAAGCGTCATCAATGTCTGCCGCATGGTGTACGGGTCGCATGCCACGGCCACCGCCGCCCGCGACTGCCTTGATCATCATGGATGCGCTCGCCCCAAGGCTCTCAAAGAAGGATTTCGTCTCTTCAAGACTTGTGGCTCCGTTCGTACCCGGTAGAAGCGGCACACCCACCTTCTCAGCCAATGTGCGTGCCCGCGCTTTGTCGCCAAATAAGGCAAGCGCTTCAGGGTTGGGCCCTATGAACGTCAGACCTGCCTCGCGGCAAGCTTTTGCAAACTCAACATTCTCGCTCAGGAACCCGTAACCCGGATGGATCGCGTCGCAACCGGAGGCCTTCGCCGCACCAATGATTTGCCGAATATCGAGGTAAGCCGGAACGCCACTGCCTGTCAGCGCCACAGCCTCATCAGCTACCTGCACATGAAGAGAAGTTGCATCATCCTCTACGAAGATGGAGACGGACGGTATGTCCATCTCTGCCGCTGCGCGTGCAATCCGCACCGAAATCTCGCCGCGATTGGCGATCAACAGTTTCTGAAACCCCATGGAATGTTTGCCCTGTTTGCTCCGCCAGTCAGACAGGGTCGTCCGCTGGAGGTTATTGTGAATTTCGATGCGGTCAGGCTACCAGAATGAGGGTAGGGGGATCAAAAATCGTCATCACCCTGGGCTGAGACAATGATTTGCATCAGCGCATTCCGATTGAGGAGCGTGATTTTGCCGTAAGAGACTTCGATCCAAGCCTTTTTCTTCCAGCTGCTCAACTGGCGACCGACGGCTTCTCTTGTGGCCCCCACCATCTGCCCCAACTCCTCCTGAGGGAGATGCTGGTCAATAAGGACCCCCGTTTCGACTTCACGGCCTCGCTTACTGGCAAGATCCAGCAGGCGCTTTGCCAGACGATAAGTCACATCATGAAAAACTGCCTCCTGAAGCAGTTCACCCGCGAGTTGAATCCGCCCGCCCAGAAGTTCGACAATCGGCATAAACATCGCCGGTTCCGACGTGGCAAACCCCAACATGTCCTCCCGACTGAGGCTGATAAGATCAGTTGGTTCCGCTGCCGTCGCATCTACCAGGCGCTTGCCGCCCTCAAAGAGGCCCAGTTCACCAAACCACTCACCTACATCGGCATGGTTGAGCATGACGGTCTTCCCAACGAGGGAGTCGACAGACAGGCCGAGCCGGCCTTTCAGAATTCCGAAGTAACGGTCAGACGGGTCTCCGCGCCTGTAGAGAACATCACCAGGTTCCAAAGAAAGAGATTTGGTGCGCTTCAGAACGGCGGACCGAGCGACCTCTGACAGCACCGCGAAGAGGGGACTCATCTTGACCAGTGCGTCCGCACTGATTTTCTCGTCCGATTTCCCCATGATTTCTCCCGGTTTTTCTCATCTCAAGGTCAAATGTGACCCAGATCGCAGTCTGATTTCCAGCTTCTCTTTAAAAAGCGGCGCATGGCCTGACAGAGGCCGCACGCAATCGGAGGAAATATTATGTCAGTCCAAGAAGCAGCCCCAACCAGTGTTCGCGATAGCGTCTCTCCCGAAGAGTGGGAAGCCCGCGTCAATCTTGCCGCCTGCTATCGCCTTGTCGCCCATTATGGATGGGACGATATGATCTTCACACATATCTCCGCCAAACTGTCGGACGGAACCTTTCTCATCAACCCTTATGGCTATTTCTTTGATGAGATCACTGCGAGCAGCTTGGTAAAGATCGATCTTGAAGGCAACAAGCTGGACGACTCGCCCCATTTCGTGAACCCAGCAGGCTTTACCATCCATAGTGCGGTGCACGAGGTTCGCCACGATGCGAATTGCGTCATTCACCTGCACACAATCCCCGGGACAGCCGTTTCAACGGCTGAAGAGGGGCTTCTGCCGCTCAACCAGACCGCCATGCTGATCCGGGAAGAGCTGGCCTATCATGAATATGAAGGCGTCGCTGTCGATCATGATGAGCGGCCGCGTCTGCAGGAAGACCTTGGCGACAAAAACATGATGCTTTTGTGGAATCACGGAACACTGACGGTGGGCGAAACCGTCGCTGAAGCCTTCATGCGGATGTATTATCTGGAGCGTGCCTGTGAGATGCAGGTGGCGACCCTCTCATCTGCCAAGCAGCTTCATAATCCGATGCAAGGTGTGCCAGAGAAAACGGCAACGCAGGGCACAGACCCAGAGCTTGCTCAAAAAGTGACTAATCATCTGGCCTGGCCTGCCATGCTCCGGAAGCTTGACCGGATTGATCCGTCCTATCGGGACTAAGTAGCAAAGCTACACTGAATAGAAAAGGCGGCTCCTCAACAGGTGCCGCCTTTGACTTTTTGGTGATGGTTTGAAGCTTTAAGACTCAACCTCAAAGGTCAGGCCTGCATTGGCGCGAAGGCGGTCAATAATCTCCATACCAAAGGCTGGCGCTGGCGTATAAATCCCGCCAGCGAGGTCCGGCACATTCTGGATCAAACAGATTGCGCTTTCGGCGATCATCTTTGAGGTCGAGCCATAGCCGGGGTCTTTGTCACCGGTCACACCAACCTTGATCGACTCGCCATCCGGCATTTCGCCAATGAAGAGCACGTCATAGTTGCCAGCTTCGCGTTCTTCCTTTGAAGGACCTTCGCCCGGCTTCGGCGCATCGTCACCGCCGGTAATATCGGTCGCCGCAATTACTTCAGCCGTCTTCTTGCCGGTTTCACCGGGGCCAGCCAGCATCATCTCGTCGTACTGGAAGTCATCCCCGTATGCATTACCCATCAGGAAATTGGAGCGGTGGATGTTCTTGGTGTTAATGACCGCCATGAAGAAGGGGGCGACCCACATACCTACTGCAGGATCCTCGTAAGGCTTCATGCCATCGGGTTGCTCAACACCCTCATAGCCTGGTGCGAGTGAGTAGGGGTTGAAGAGATGCGCCATCATCGCCGGGTCTGCCTGAGCGAGCTCAAAGGTTGCCCGGCCACTTGCGGCTGTACCGCCTGAAAGTGTGCCATTCATTGCCCGAACGCGTCCTTTGACCCGCGGAGCCGGTTTGCCGAATTTGGACTTTGCCTGCTCCTGGAGAAAATAGACGCCCATGTCGAACGGAATGGAGTCGAAGCCACAGGAGAAAACAATCCGCGCGCCGGACTGTTTGGCGGCTTCGCCATGCGCATCAATCATTTTGCGCATGAACGGCACTTCGCCGCATAGGTCCACATAATCAGTCCCTGCCTCAGCACAGGCGGCCACGAGCGGTTCTCCATAATGAAGGTACGGCCCCACGGTGGTGATCACGACTTTCGTGCTTTCAACCATGGCTTTCAAAGAAGCCGGATCAGTTGCGTCGGCTGTGATAAGGGGCGTATCTGCAGGCGCCCCAATCAAATCACGAACTGACTCAAGCTTTTCGGCGCTGCGACCGGCCATCGCCCATTTCACGGACCCGTCTGCATAGTGCTTGCTCAGATATTCTGCGACGAGGCGGCCGGTAAATCCGGTGCCTCCGTATACGACAATGTCGAATTCTCTTGTCCCTGCCATCAATTCATCTTTCTTTTAGTGTGATATTGGCGATTGATATGTGGCCGATACCGTAGGGGAAATCGCGCAATATTCAACTGCGACAATGCCGAACTATTAGCTGTTTTCCACAAAACCGTATAAGACCCGGGTTTGCCTGCGCCACTTTCTCTCTCAAAGGCGCCGAGAGCCGGAACACCAAGAATTATGTCAGACCCCCACAACATCAACCCTGTCCTCACGCGCGCATTGGAGAAAAAGGGATATGCCTCTTTGACTGAGGTCCAGGAGGCCGTGATTGCGCCTGAGATCGACGGGGGCGACCTTCTGGTTTCCGCCCAGACAGGGTCTGGGAAGACGGTCGCCTTTGGGCTCGCCATTGCCCCCACCATTCTTGGCAATCAGGACAAGTTTGGTCCGGCAGTCCTGCCTCAGGCGCTCATTGTCGCCCCAACACGAGAACTTGCCATCCAGGTGCAACGGGAGCTCAGCTGGCTCTTTGGAGAGGCAAAGGGTCGAATTGCATCCTGTGTGGGTGGCATGGACCCCCGGGCTGAACGCCGTGCCCTTCAGCGCGGGGCGCATATTGTGGTCGGCACCCCTGGCCGTCTTCGCGACCATATTGAACGGGGCGGGCTCGACATGTCGGGCCTGCGTGCAGTGGTGCTGGATGAGGCAGACGAGATGCTCGATTTCGGCTTCAGAGAGGATTTGGAATTTATTCTGGATACGGCACCTGAGGAACGTCGGACGCTCATGTTTTCCGCCACTGTGCCGCGTGCCATCAGCAAAATGGCAAAGCGGTATCAAAGGGACGCCCAGCGGATCTCAACGATTGCGGAACGCGAACAACATAGTGACATCGAGTATCGGGCCTTGGCTGTTGCCCCCAGCGACAAGGAAAACGCCATCATCAATGTCTTGCGCTTCTATGAGGCTGAGAGCGCCATCGTCTTCTGCAAAACCCGCCAGGACGTGAACCGACTGTCCAGCAGGTTTGGCAATCGCGGCTTTTCCGTTGTCGCGCTTTCCGGTGAGTTGAGCCAGAACGAACGGACCCATGCGCTCCAGGCGATGCGCGACGGCCGGGCCCGAGTCTGCATTGCAACGGATGTGGCAGCGCGCGGGATCGACCTGCCAGGACTCGAGTTGGTCATCCATGCAGATTTGCCGACCAACAGCGATGTGCTGAAACACAGAAGTGGGCGAACGGGCCGCGCAGGCAAGAAAGGCATTTGTGCGTTGATCGTTCCTCACACGATGCGCAAGCGGGCACAGCGTCTGCTGCAGGGCGCGCGGCTTGAAGCAACCTGGGCGGCGGCTCCAAGCCTCAAAGAAATTGAAGCCCAGGACCGGGAGCGTTTGCTCTCCGATCCAGTGCTCACACAATCATACGACGAGAAAGCGCTTAAGGCCGCGCAAGATCTTTTGGAACGCCACGGGGCGGAGCAGATCGCCGCTGCTTTTCTTCATCAGCGCCAAGCTGGCACACCGTCTGCCGAAGAACTGCTCGATGCGCCGGTCCATAAAGAAACTCGCGCGAAACGCGACAAACAGAAACGTGAGCGTGAGCCCTTTGGTGAGAGTGTCTGGTTCAAGATGACTGCAGGTCGGAAGGAGCGGGCGGAACCAAGCTGGCTGCTGCCCATCATCTGCCGCCTGGGCCATGTGACAAAGCGAGAAGTTGGTGCCATCAAAATAGGCGAAACGGAAACCCGCTTTGAGATTAAAGCGAAAGACGCCGGACGCTTCATTGAAGCTGTAGCTGCCTCCGGCGGCGGAGAGAAATCGATCCGCATTACCGAGGACCAAGGCACAGATGGAGATTGGGCTCCCGAGGCGAGCTCATTGGAACATCCCACAGCGCCACCGAAGAGAAAGAAAGACGGTGACAAAGGCAAAGGCAAAGGCAAGCCGCGCAAGAAAGAAAAATGGACACGCGCTCGGAAAAACACAGCCAAAAGACAACGTGCCCAAGAACAATCAAAAAACAAAAAGAGAGCGCGGAAGTCAGGAACCAGTTCCGACGGCTTAGACGCACTTATCCGCAAACCCAAGGCTAAGAAACACAGCAAATGAGCGCTGGGTGACCGACCCCGTCTGAGAGACCGGTCACCCATCTGCGTCTCTATTTCGACAATTCAGGAAGCTTCATTTCCTGAAGGGGTGAGACGATTTCTTTATCGTGCTCAGCATTCACTGCCGGTGCACGAAGTGTCCGCGGCGCATGTGCGGCGGCAAGACGCCGGTTCATCCGGCCATAGAGTTCGGCAGGCGTATCCGGCGACAGATATCCCACCTCGGGGATTGAAACGCCCTCAATAACTCTATTTCTCCGGACCACTTCTCTCCAGCCCGCAGCCTCGTTCCTCGCTCTGCCTGGGTTCTTTTCGAACGCCCACAAACAAGCGGGCCAGAGGTCACGCTCGATTGCGAAGTTGACCATCGCATCCATAACGTAGACACCGACACTCTGTTTCCGAATATCCGGCTTGAAGTAAGCGGCGTTGAATAGCGCTTTTGCCTGCGGTACGTCCGGATCGCCGGCATCATTGGCATGCGCAAACCCGACTAACTCGCCACCGAGACGCACTGCCCACAACACCTCGTTTGGTCGATTTTGCCGCAAAACTTCCTCCCATTGCTCGTAGCGATAGGTCAAATTTCGCGCCTTATGAACGGATTCCGGTACAAAAGTGTAGATTTCCCGCCAGCAATTGACATGAATTCTGGCAATTCCAGGAAGGTCTTCCCGCGAAGCAGGTTCCACGACAGGTTCCATTTGTCTCTCCATATTTGACAAGGTGAAACATGTAGTGAAACATTTAATTCGCTTAAGAGGGAGGAATCAGGTGCTTGATGCAGCCATGCAGGCGCGTCTACGCAGGGTAATACCTAGCCGAAGCCGCAAATTTGAAGTCAGCGCTGCAGTTTTTGCGGTGTCGATCCTGTTTGCCGCATCGGGCGCGAGCTTCTTTGTCGGGACCTTCCAGGCAAGTCCGCCCGAGATATCCAACAAAATACTTATGGAAGCCGTCGTTTTGGCGACGTGCGAAGGGCAAACGCCCGCAAGCGTCTATCTTGAAGCAACACGAACCATTGGTTCTGAAAGGTCAAAGCGAGAAGAGGTGCTCACCTTCCTAATCGATAGGGCTCGTAATGGCACCTGCGGCGTGCTGAAAGACGACAGCGTAGAAAGGGAATTTGCGCGACGCGCGCCAAGCGACAGTTAGTGCGAAATTCTCCCTCGGCTCATGAAGATAGCCTTCCGAAACACCGCCTACATGCGCCTGCAAAATCGATTCAATGAGTTCACGTGACAGACGGGCTTCCACGGGCGAGATCGTAATTATGCGCCCATCTTCTGTCAGTAGTGCTCCGCCGCAGCTTTCCAGGCACCAATTCAAAGGATCCTGAAGTACACGTGGGTCCAGCACCCCAGCGACAACCTTGTCAATTGACGGTTTAAAAACGCTAACGGGAACAAATGGAAAGCCACTGGTCCGCCCAACAGCAATCTCATCAAAACGGAGTCTATGCGCCGCGAGGCTGCGCCGAAAATAGTCTCTACTACTCAAATTCACAGGTGGCGGTGGGTGAGAATAGGCGTCCCAAAGAATGTCTCCTTCTTTGGACACAACGATAATCGATCTAACACCATCAATACGGTTGGCTGTCGCATCTAACTCTGCATGGACAATCTCACCAGGCGCGTCTGATAACGCGATGAATGTCGCAATATGCTGAAATGCAAAATCGATTGCTGTGGCAAACCGCTCAGTCTGTTCCAAAACCCTCGTCGCAGCTTCGTTCATCTCCCGTTCCGACTTCACACTTGGCAATGAGAAAGCTGATGTTGGCGACAGAAGGCAGCACGCCAACAAGAGAAATTTGGCAATCGTGAATATATTGAACCTGGATGAGCTGGTCATAAGATCCTGATAGTAGAAACACCGGCTATACAGTCTACATGAAAGACTAAAATAGATATTACAGAAATTTTGGCATCAATTTTTTGTTATACTGGCGTCTTAACGACCACGATATCGCTTTATCCAAAGCTCAGACTCACCGTCCGCCATTTGAGCCGTCGCGGGTTTGATACCCTTCGCTTTGGCAGGATCCTGACCCGAAGCAGTCAGAAGGGCCCGGAGGGTCGCGAGCGGGTCACTGGCGAGATCTTCGTAGACGATCTTGAGAGGAACGATATCTTGAGCAATGAACCATGCCTGCCAGGCAGCATCATCGCCTGACAGAGCGGCAATCTGGTCTTCAATAATTTCAGCATTATACGTTGTTGGACGCGGCTTTTGTTCTCCCTGTCTGACTGTCCTGTCGAATGCCAGATGCCACAGACCGCTCTGTTCAGCCCGAACCAGCGAAACTGCCTGCGCCACCTTATCTTCTCGCACGAGACTTATATAAAGTGGCGTCCCAAATGCTGTTTCGAAGAGAGCAGCATCCTTGTCTTCATCCGGAAAGATTCTTTGCAGGTGCTTGGTAAGGCCCTCGACAGTGTCCCACATGAGGCGAAGACCAAACACGCCTGAAGCATCCGTCCCGTGCTGCCGGACTGCGGAAAGGTAGTCGCGTTCGAAGTCCTTTGACGTCGTCCCCTGACTGTCGTCAACGCCCCATCGGGACGCCCATTCGGGGATCGACTGCCACCGGTAGTAGGAGGCGGGCCTGCCAAGAACGCCGGTTGCCGTCATCAGATCACACAGCATCGTGCTGCCACTTCGCGGATTTGCGCAGACAATAATTGAAGCTGGTGCCGACATGGGTAGAGCCTAATCGCGGGACCAACCTCGAAACAACAGACGGATCAGCAAAAAAGGCCGCGGCAGTGCCGCGGCCTTCCATGGATGGCGTGGATCGGGCAGGGTCCTGCGGATCCAGCCTCCCTCACTTAAGCGAGATCAAAGCGATCCAGGTTCATCACCTTTGTCCAGGCGGCGATGAAATCGCTGACAAACTTTTCGCCATCATCCTCGCTTGCATAGACTTCCGACAAGGCGCGGAGTTCCGAGTTAGAGCCGAAGATCAAATCAACTCGGGTTCCAGTCCACCTAACAGCGCCGCTGGTGCGGTCGCGACCTTCGAAAACTGCATCATCGTCTGATACCGTTTTCCATGTGGTTCCCATATCGAGCAGGTTCACGAAAAAGTCGTTCGTGAGCTTGCCCGGTTGATCCGTGAAGACACCATGT
Organism: Parvibaculaceae bacterium; assembly: GCA_965248405.1. Classification (GTDB taxonomy): domain Bacteria; phylum Pseudomonadota; class Alphaproteobacteria; order Parvibaculales; family Parvibaculaceae; genus Mf105b01. The sequence goes on along the minus strand of OZ252104.1, from coordinate 1,407,689 downwards.
TTCGCCCCATCGACATTGGCGCCCAGGACCCGCAGGCCACCCACGAGCACGGTCATTTCAGGCGCCGTCAGGGTGAGCAACTGCGCACGGTCAACCAGCAGCTCTTCTGCGGAGACCGTGTATTTGGCCTTGAGGTAGTTCCGGAATCCATCTGCTGCTGGTTCCAGCATGGCGACCGAGGCAACTTCCGTCTGCTCTTGCGAGGCATCCGCCCGACCCGGGGAGAAAGGCACAATCACATCATGACCGGCGTCCTTCGCCGCTTTCTCGATAGCAGCGTTCCCGGCAAGCACAATCACATCCGCGAGCGACACTTGCTTGCCGTTGGACTGTGATGCATTGAAAGCCTTCTGAACTTCCTCCAGCTTGTCCAAGACTTTTGCCAGTTGGGCCGGCTGGTTCACTTCCCAATCTTTCTGGGGAGAGAGCCGAACACGAGCCCCATTGGCGCCACCCCGCATGTCCGACCCACGAAAGGTCGATGCGGAGGCCCAGGCTGTCGAGACCAGTTCAGACACTGTGAGGCCGGTTGCAAGGACACTTTCCTTAAGACCCACAATATCCTGATCCTCAATCAGCGTGTGCGTCACCGCCGGGATCGGGTCTTGCCAGATCAGGTCTTCAGCGGGCACGTCCGGGCCGAGGTAGCGGGACCGTGGTCCCATATCCCGGTGGGTAAGTTTGAACCAGGCCCGGGCGAACGCATCTGCAAACTCGTCTGGATTCTCGTGGAAACGGCGGGAGATCGGCTCATAGATCGGGTCCATGCGCAACGCCATGTCCGCCGTCGTCATCATGATTGGAACACGTTTGTCCGACCCGTCGACTTCCGGCGCATGATCCTTTTCAGCCAGGTCCTTGGGTGCCCACTGATGTGCGCCTGCCGGACTCTTGGTCAGTTCCCACTCATACCCAAACAAGACATCAAAGTAGGAGTTATCCCAGGTCGTCGGGGTAGGGGTCCATGCCCCTTCAATACCGCTGGTGATCGTATCGACACCTTTCCCGGACCCGTGGGTGCTGAGCCACCCCTGACCCTGTGCTTCAATCGGCGCACCTTCAGGTTCTGGACCAACCTGAGCGGCATCACCTGCACCATGGCCTTTGCCGAATGTGTGACCGCCCGCAACCAGGGCCACCGTTTCTTCGTCATTCATCGCCATGCGTGCGAAGGTTTCGCGGATGTCCCGTCCTGAAGCGACTGGATCGGGATTGCCGTTCGGACCTTCCGGGTTAACATAGATGAGGCCCATCTGAACGGCCGCAAGGGGGTTTTCCAGCTCGCGGTCACCGGAATAGCGATCGTCGCCCAACCAGCTATCTTCAGCGCCCCAGTAAATGTCCTGCTCCGGCTCCCACACATCCGCGCGTCCGCCGGCGAAGCCGAAGGGCTCCAGCCCCATGGACTCGATGGCGCAGTTGCCTGCGAGGATCATGAGGTCGGCCCATGAGATCTTGTTTCCGTATTTCTTCTTCACTGGCCAAAGCAACATGCGGGCCTTGTCCAGATTGCCATTGTCGGGCCAGCTGTTGAGGGGAGCGAAACGTTGCGTGCCGGTGCCTGCACCGCCCCTGCCATCGGCTGTACGGTAGGTGCCCGCGCTGTGCCAAGCCATCCGAATGAAGAGGGGGCCATAGTGTCCATAGTCTGCGGGCCACCAGTCCTGAGAGTCGGTCATCAGGTCAAAAATGTCCTGCTTCACCGCGTTGAGATCGAGTTTCTTGAACTCTTCTGCGTAGTCGAAGTCTGCGCCCAATGGATTGGACTTCGAGGAATGCTGCCGAAGAATGTTGAGCTTTAACTGATTGGGCCACCAGTCCCGGTTTGATGTGCCTTCACCTGCCGTGTGCTTGTTTGCCCCACCTGAAAAAGGGCACTTGCCTTCAGCGTCCATAACCATCTCCCATTGCTATCTGAACCAACTTTAGAATCTCTCTAAACAGAGATATAGCAACTTAGAATTATTCTAACAAGGGGTGAGGCAAAATTATTTGCCACAGGCTTAGGCGGACCCAGTTCAACGCCCGAAATGACGCTAGGTCTTTGAAAACAAAATATTTTGGAAAACGTGCCGAGCCGATACGGCGTTCGTGACTGCTAACCAGAAGCCTGGCTACGATGAAACCAGTTAGTGCAGGTGCCAAAAAGGAAGCTATTTCCTTTTTGGTCCATAGGCGGCAACGGTCAGCACCAGTCCCACAATTATGATAACGCCCAGCAAGATGAATGTGGACGTTGTGGCCTCGGCTTGCTGGCCCTCGGGGAAGATCATCCGGTAAAGACCGGCAGCCAACAGCAACCAGCCCGTTAGAGTTATTAAAACCCTCCAGCTGAGCTCCCAGATATTGTGGAAACGGACAAGGGAGAGTCCCGCGACGAACACAATCAATCCATTGAGATAGATGGTCGGGCCTGTCTGATGCTCAAAAATGTGCATGTTCATCGCTTCTGTTATGCCCAGCACAATAAGTGTCGGGCCCATCAGTGACGCAATGAGTTGTGACTTTTCCATCGACCATCCTTGAGTTTGATGACAGATACTCTAGGCCTGTGATCGGGCTTTAAACAAGCTTGTGCGCCATCAGGGAGTCCGAGACTGGAGATTGCCCGTGCGTCGCCTGCTTTTAGAGGTGGGCCCGTTTATCCCACCCGAATTTTAGCTCTGAGTATGAAAAGAAGTGGCGGAGGGGGTGGGACCTTCCGCGTGTCTCCAAAAAACCGCTGAAACCCTAGGTTTTTTGATCTTGTGTCGGGGCTAAGTGTACCAGCATCGTGTACCAACTACCAGAGGTGCAACTAGTTGCACGCCATCGCTCAAGGAGTGTCCTGCCCAAGGACTTCACCCGCCCGGCCCTCAAAAAGTCATGCTAGGCGAATTGATCGACTAGGTGAACGGGATCGGCGTGGCCAAGAAGGCGGATCGCTCGCGCCATATCCTCGGGCGGGTCTACGAGTACTTCCTTCGAGGTTTCGTCGAGGCCGTGCGGCATATGTTATTGTGCCAATTGGTACACAATCGTGGGACACATTGCCGTGCATTCCTCGAACTCTCGCCCGGCTCCACCAAGTGAGCTTGTCGCGAACCCGGAAGCCAAGCACATGGAATCTGTGGCGCGCTTGTTTGTGAGGCATCGAGATGTCGATCACTGATCTGTCTTATCCGACCATGACATAAGGAGCTGACACCCTGGGTAGAGAATGTGAAAAAGTCAGTGCTTAATCAGCTTCGGTTGACCGGTGGCACCGCACCGTTCTCTAGTCGACGGTACAGCGCGGTGCGCAGACATCGCTATCGCCTAGACCTGCGCCGCTTTCGCACAAGCTGGTGCTGATGGTGACCGTCGCAAAATCGCTGCCTTGATCGAGGGAGCCAAGCACGTCTTCAAAAATCGGCCGCTGACCTGAGGGGCCAATCGTGGGAGCGACGGAAGTGTTGAAGCCCTTGTCGCGCAGCGCGTCTTCCAGATCAATCGCGCAAATTCCAGCGACGGAATATTCCTGTTCCTCGCAGGTGCCCACAACCGAAATCTGCGCCCATTTTGGGCTGTAGCCTTCACGCAGACGTACATGCTTGGTCCCGTAGGCCGGCAGTTCCAATGTGCAGGCCCCGGTTCCGAAGCATGCATTGTCCGCTGACCCTTCCAAACTCAAGTCTGCGCATGTGTCATTGCGGAAAGTTATCTCTTTCGCGCTCGCCGGTGCTGCAGTTACCGCGATCAAAAATCCAACGAGGGCAATCGCTCCTTTACGACTAATCTGCATTGACACTCTCCTGTTGTTTACACTTTGCACTTAACGCCTGTGTTTCGATTGAGTGGTCAAGGGTCGTCGACCTGCAATACCTACCATGTGTACCCGACCCCGACACCGCCGAGGAACTGATTTGGATCTCCGCGGTCGCTTGTTATTGGGCTATCCGCGGCGTCTCCGAGCAGCCGCATATAAGAGACGCCTGCTCCGACAACCCAACGGTCGCCCAAGGGCCACATGCTGGTAATGGCCAAACGCCCATCGCGCAGGCCCGATCCAGCCTCAAATGCCGGTAACCCACTGGCGCCGCTACCCGCCGGCGTAACGCTGAAATAGGTGTCCGTATAGGAGGTATCACTCCACAAGACCGCGCCATAGAATCCCAGCAAGGCAATGTCGGGTACCGGTAGCCAGCCCACGACAGATAGCCCGATATGCATTCCATCATGGGTTCCGCTCACATCATGTGAGGCATAGGTGTCCACCCGCATGCGGCGGGCAATATTGTTTGGATCAATCCATTCAGCACCGACAGACCACCCCAGCTCCAAGCCACCGTCAATGCTGGGGAGGCGGTTGACGACTTCATCTTTTACGTCGTCCCGTCCAAAACGATAGAGCGCTGTTGGGCCGGTCCGTAACCAGGGATGATCTATGATGTTGGTCCCCAATGCATTGCCCGAAAGAAACACATATCGATTCTGCCCATCAGGCTGATAACGGGCAATGGGGATGGCGCCTGAAATGTAGTCGTCAGAGCCCAGATAATCTGGCACGGTTCCGGCACCTAGCGCGACCAGGTTCGGTGTTCGTGGGTCTACAAGCGGTGGAACCAAGTCCTGCCCAAGGACTTGCGTTAAAAACATAAAGAGAAAGAGACCGACAGCACCTATCGACAAGTAAGCCGAAACAACAAAGTCTTTAAGACACTGAATGGTTTGTTCAGTGAACTGAGTTGGCATTTTTGTACGCCTTCCTAAATCGACCAGGAGCCAGACCTTTGTTTCGTTTGAACGCTCGAATGAAATGTGCTTCGGACGAATAACCTAACATCAAGGCAATCTGCACATCTGTTGTATCTGTTTCTGTTAGGAGTTTTTCTGCAAGGTCAGCGGTGCAGGCTGACAGCAGTTTTCGGTACGAGCTGTTATTGTCTCGTAGACGGCGCTGTAAAGTTCTCTCAGTTAGGCCTAGCTTCATCGCTGCACCTTTGATGTCTGTCTTCCCATTCAAGAGCCGTTGCCGTATCAGTTCTCGAAGTGCCTCCGCGAAACTGGAGGGTAGCATCTTACCCAATGCCATCAGTTCATCCAAAACCTTAGGGTCTTCTGTTTCATTGGGTTGTAAATTTGGTGTGTTCAGAAAATCTTTGGGCACATATACAGCGACAGCATGTTTGTCGAATTCTGTCGAAGCACCGAAGCTTTCTTCGAGATGTTGCCGCCAAGGTCCTGGTCGATAACTCACTTCTATCTTGTGAGGATTCCAAGTCATCCCGAGAAAACACCGAACGATATCGCGCAACAAATACAAACACCTATCAGCGATATGACGCCAGCCCAACATCTCTTGATCGGTGGAGTAATAGAACACCTTGATGTCGCCTCCTTCAGGCTGGAAGCCAAAATGTGAAGCATTCTCATGAAAAGAGAGAGTGTTTCGAGCACGTTCCAACGCATGCAAGAGTGTCGGAGCCGAAGTCACATAGCTTCCATAGGGACCAAGGCGACTGAAACCGCTAGATGCAGTCTCGAGTAGGCCAAGGTTTGGTGCGTTTGTAACCTGAGCCGCTCGGGCATAGAGGCCTATGTAGTCTCGCCACAGCAATAGCGTGTTTGGCTGCTCAGAAAGAGCTATCGAAACATCTTGCTTGTCAAAAACCTCTGCCAATGTGTGTGTATCAGCGCGGTCCGTGATGAGATCTATCAACGCTTCAATATGAACCGTACGAGTGAAAGACGGGATCAGTTTGTTCGGCACAATTATCTCCCAGATCAAGTTTGATATCGGCCGCCTACATCTAAAGAAATGGACCATTGTCATGAAATGGCAAGTCTGCCGTTTTAAGATGACTTACCTTTTTTCGAACGGCCTAGGAAAAGTGGCCGATTAGAAAATCGAAAATTTTTGTGAGTTGTGGCCATGTCACAGCGCGGGGGAGAAGTGTCTTCCGCAGACAGACGGGGCGTGCCAACTGGCAGATGTAGGTAAGTTGCGCATGGGTGGGGTGCTGTTCAAACGCTTTTGGTTTGGTGTGATTTTGCTGCTGATCGGCAGCGGTCCCGCTAAAGCAGACGATTGGAACTTTGTTATAGCCCCTTACATTCTTGTGCCTTTTATAGATGGAAACGCGTCCGCGGGCCGGATCGAAGCGGCTGGTGTAGATGTTGATCCCGTCGACATCATCGAAGCACTCAATCTTGGTGGAATGCTGCATGTTGAGGCCAGGCATGCGAGCGGCTTTGGAGTGTCACTTGATTATTCTTTTATGGACCTCGGAGATTCCTCCAGCCTAGCTGGCGGAGCTGGGTCCGCCGATGTCGACATATTTCAAGGGGTCTTTGAAGCTTATGGCACTTACCGGCTTAAGCAGAAACCCGAGTCTATAGATGTCTATGCCGGTGTTCGTTGGTGGGACATTGATGTGGACCTCACTGTGTCGGGTGGTCCAGTCAACACAACCGTAGGTGCTGGCGATAGCTGGGTTGATCCCGTCTTAGGGGCCCGAACCGCCATTCCCATCGCAGACAGTGACTGGCGTCTGATGCTTCAGGGTGATGTTGGTGGGTTCGGCGTTGGCTCTGAATTTTCGTGGAATGCGCAAGGGGGTGTCGCTTGGGATACGAGCGATGTCTTCAGCCTTGTTCTGCAGTACCGCGCGCTGGGTGTGGACCGACGAACCGGTACACCTGGCACGCCGGACCGTTTTGCATATGACACGGTAACGCACGGCCCAATCATCGGCTTTGCGTTTAAACTATAGGGAGACAAGATCGTGGGTCGAAAAATACTGTCCCTTTGTACCCTGCTTTTTGGCGCTGTTGCCTTTTCCAATGCGGTGTCTGCTCAGCAATCTACCGAGGATTTACAAGCAGCCACGCAAAACCCTGTGGCGAACCTGATCAGCGTTCCATTTCAGAACAATACCTTCTTTGGCATTGGTCCCAATGATGAAGAGGTCAATGTCCTAAACATTCAACCCGTTATCCCTTTTGCGCTGACAGACGACATCAATGTCATTACGCGAACCATCGCACCGCTTATCTATGTTCCAGGCACGGTCGAGGGCCTTGATGTCCTGCCGGAAGGCGTGGGGAGCGGCACGGAGTTTGGGTTAGGTGATATCAACGTCACGGCTTTTCTGTCACCCGCTGACCCAGGCAGCGTTATCTGGGGAGTTGGTCCGTCCCTCACACTCCCAACCGCCACGGACAGTTTACTTGGAAGTGAGAAATGGAGTGTCGGCCCCTCAGCCGTGATCCTCATTCAACCCCCCGGTTGGACGGTCGGCGCTCTCGCCCGCCAACTCTGGTCTTTTGCCGGAAATGGCGGGCGTTCCGATGTGAACCAAGGGCTGATCCAGCCATTCGTGAACTATAATCTGGACGACGGTTGGTACCTTGTTAGCGCGCCGGTTGTGACGGCGAATTGGAGCGCTGATAGCGGCGATCGTTGGACGGTGCCCGTTGGTGGTGGGGCTGGCAGATTGTTTCGCATCGGAACGCTGCCGATCAATACGTCTCTGCAATCCTATTACAACATCGAAAGCCCCGATTTGGGACCCGATTGGTCGCTTCGGTTTCAAGTCCAGTTTCTTTTTCCTCAGTAGATTAGGAGCATGAATGAGCGAATTGGTGACGTTTTTTGTTCCCAAAAAATTAAACCAGATGATCAAAAAGTTTTCATAGAGGCAGGGAGATCTAGCATGCATCGTTGCATGAGCGTGGTGGCGTCCGTCGTTTGTATTCTGTTTTCATCGCACGCGATGGCAAAGGATACAATCGAAGAGTACATACGTGAATATCCGAACCAGGAGCAGGTTCGGATGATGACGAAGTGGCTGGAGGGGAACAAACCGGGCACCTTCACTTTTACCGGATTGGTCGACCCGACTGATGCAACCGTCATCACGCCGCAGGCGACTGTAAACTACGGCTACAATTGGTTTAGCCTCTCCGAGAGTCCAGCGATCATCCGCACGCCAGACTATGAGCGCTATTTCTCAGTCTCGATCTTTGACATGAAGCACAACGTGCCTGGTGTGATCGTTAACCCCGATCGGCCGATCCTGCTCCATCGCCCGGGCCAGGCGCTGCCGGAGGGCGATTTCCATAGGGTCACGATGGAGACCGACCAGGGTCTTGCATTCACCCGCATGGTAGTGGTGGACAATCTCGACGATGTCATGGCGCTGAGCGACGAGATTGTCATGGAGGGTGGTGATGGCGACATGGGCCGAGACGTTCAGCTATTTTCACCAGAGGTTGAGGCGGCAGCGCTGAAGCTGATCGAGGCGGCGTTGCCGCTGGTCGATACTGACAAGATATTCGGGACCGTCTCGGGCGACATTGGCGAAATCCACGCGGCGGTTGGCGTGTTCCAGGGCCAACTGGGCACGCCGTCTCATGTTGTGCGCTACGGGCTGTTGGCGGTCGACGAGAACGGCAAACCGTTCAACGGCGACGACACATATGTCCTGACGGTACCGGCTGGTCTTGTGGAGCCTCAGGGGTATTTTTCGGTCACGCTCTACGGCAGTGACAATAAGCTGCTCATCCCGAATCCGCAGGGCCGCTATGACCGGACCAGCTATAGCGCGGAACCGAACCCGGATGGCACGTACACCGTGACCCTGAGCCCATCAGGCAAGGGCCTGAACGGCATCCCAACCGGCAAGCCATTTTACGGCGTCTTGCGCGCCTATGTGCCTGTAGTCGGTGCAGACATGTCGGTCGCGGTTGAGACCAGGTGAAGGAGATCATTATGTCGCGCAACCTTGCTGCCGCCGTGCTCTGTGGTTTACTGACCATCCCATCCGCTCACGCGGAAATCCCTGACATTGACAGCTCAGGCTGGTCTACCGACCCGCGCTCGCTTGGAATGAGCCCGGCCGAATACATAAATGCCGAAAGCCGTGCCTTTTTTGCGAACTTTCTCGGCCGCTCGGGGATCAACCAGTTCTTTCATTTTAAAAGCCTAACGACAGCGGACGACCGCTGGGTGGTCTCCCCCAACAACGATACGATCTATTCGATCGCAATCGTCAATGCCCGCCAAGGGTTCACCTTGAATCTGCCGGATGTAGGCGACCGGTTCATATCGATTCAGATCATCACCGAAGACCACATGACCCCGTTCTATCTCTATGGTGGCGGCGCTTACACGTTCTCGTCCGACGACTTCGAGACTGATTTCGTCGCGGTGGGGGTCCGTACCGGAACGGACGGATCAGCTGAAGACGTCCAAACGGTGACGGAAGCGCTGCAACCTCGATACGCAATCGCCGGTGCCGCCGCTGAGGACGATTTGCCAGGAGCAGACATGGAGACTCTCGCGCGGGTGCGCGCATCCCTTTTGTCTGAATATTCCAAGCTTCCTGCTTCCTTCGGCGCGATGCAGAGGCGTGTCGCGGATGTCGAGGATTGGGAATACTTCACGTATGTCACCGCCGGCGCATGGGGCTTGTCGGCTGATGAGAATGCGATGTACGCGATCGGCGGACCCGCGAATGCGGAAGGCGGCTCTTGCTACGCCGCAACCTTCCCAGAGGTTCCCGTAGAGGCATTCTTCTCGATCACTGTTTACGGTCCGGAGAAATATCTGATGACCGACACGAACAACATTGTGAGCTCGAACCAGGGGGTGGTCACCAATGAGGATGGCTCCTTCTCTGTTGCATTCGGCGGCGAGGCGTGCCGTGACTTGGCCCCCAACTACCTGAATACGCCGGAAGATGGATGGAACTTCCTTCTTCGCGCTTATCGCCCAGATGTTGAGGCATTCAAAATGTACCAGATGCCAGAAATCAAACTCGTCCGATGAGGTGCTGATGACCGCTGGCTAGTCCAGTTTCTTTTTCCTCAGTAGATCAAGGACAGGTTGCAGAAAAGTTCAAGGAGTGGGCGCCAATAGTGAGCGCATCAGAAAAGAGAAGGGACCGCCCTGAGGTCACTTTGGGAGAGTCAAGAAGTGAGACGAAGAATCTGAATCCTATGTTTGATGGGAGTTTAAAGGGAGACGATCATGCAGTTGCTCAGAATCGCTAAAACGTTTGTTGCGCATCTATGCAGCTATGTTGCTGTTGGTGCGGCTGGTCTGTTCACGCTCACCACGGTTGCGATAGCGGCGGATAAACCGAATATCCTTGTTATTTGGGGGGACGATGTTGGCCAGTCCAATATCAGCGCCCACACGTTTGGACTCATGGGCTATCAAACGCCAAATATCGACCGGATCGCTAGAGAGGGCATGATGTTCACCGACTACTATGGGGAACAATCCTGCACCGCGGGACGCTCGTCCTATATTACTGGCCAAAGCGTTTATCGCACCGGATTGTCGAAAGTCGGCATGCCGGGCGCTGATCTCGGCATGCAGATAGAAGATCCGACGATCGCCGGACTCCTCAAAGCGGAGGGATATGTAACGGGGCAGTTTGGCAAAAACCATCTGGGTGATAAAGATGAGCACCTGCCAACAAATCACGGTTTCGATGAGTTTTTTGGCAATCTTTATCACCTGAACGCTGAGGAAGAACCAGAGAATGCCGACTATCCGACAGATCCGGCCTTCCGTGAACGTTTCGGCCCACGGGGTGTTATCCGGTCAGCAGTCGACGGCGAGATAGAAGATACGGGTCCACTCACGAAGCTGCGCATGGAGACCGTAGACGATGAGACCGTCGCGGCGGCTATCGACTTTATCAAGCGTGCCCATGAGCAGGACAAGCCTTTTTATGTATGGTGGAATGGGACGAGGATGCACTTCCGCACACATATCAAGGATGAGGTGCGCGGTATCTCAGGTCAGGATGAATATGGTGATGCGATGGTCGAGCATGATATGCATGTTGGCCAGCTGCTCGCGCTATTGGATGAACTCGGTATCGCTGACAATACAATCGTACACTACTCAACGGACAATGGGCCGCACCTGAATACTTGGCCAGATGCTGCGTCTTCACCGTTTTTCGGTGAGAAGAATACAAACTGGGAAGGCGGATGGCGCGTGCCGTCCTTTGTGCGGTGGCCCGGCAAAATTGAGGCCGGCAGTGTTTCGAACCAGATCATGCACCATATGGACTGGCTGCCGACCTATCTGGCTGCCGCGGGCAATCCCAACATCAAAGAAGAGCTTCGCGAAGGCGGCGTCCGTGCAATTGGTCGCCGATACAAAGTGCATCTCGACGGGTACAACTTTCTGCCTCACCTCCTGGGAGAGGAAGAAATAGGTCCACGTCGCGAGATTTTCTATTTTGCAGATACGGGTGAATTGACAGCGTTGCGCTACGATGATTGGAAAGCGATTTTCCTTGAACAGAAGGAATACACCACCTTACGCGCCTGGATTGAACCTTGGACGGAACTCCGTGTCCCGCTCATTGTGAACCTTCGCCGCGATCCTTATGAGCGGGCCTACAGGACGTCGAACACCTATTACGACTGGATGCTCGACCGAATCTACCTGCTTGTACCGGCGCAGGTCTATGTCGGGGAGTTTCTTGCAACGTTCGAGGAGTTCCCGCCACGACAACGGCCGGCGAGTTTCTCGATCGACCAGGTCATGGAGAAACTGCAAGAGAACGGCGGCGCGCGCTAACGGTCTGTTGCCCGGTCTCTTTCGGTCGGGATATGTCTCCTCCTGTTGTTAGGAGGAGACAGGCGGCCTGAGTGACCGCTGCCAAGTGCCGTCGAGGCGATGCTTTCCGCTTTCGTGCAGCGCCTGATGACCTAGGCCAACCTTCGGCGAGCGGCACGTCGGCGTTGTGACCGGCGAAATAGGTGCGAGTGCGAGCCGGGCGCTTAATGTGCTGATCGAGGCGGTGCTTCGCCTCAAGAGGAACAGCGTATCCGCACAGAAAACGGGAGACACAAATGATTAGGAGTTTGCTTTTAGTCGCGGTTTTCTCTTTCTCGCACACCGTCGCTTTTGCGGACCCTCTTCCCTCGTGGAACGAAGGCACAGCTAAGACTCGCATCATGTCTTTTGTCGAAGCGGTCACGGAAGAGAGCAGTCTTGGCTACGTAGAGCGAGAGTCGCGGATAGCGGTTTTTGACAATGATGGGACACTGTGGGCGGAGCAGCCGCTCTATTTCCAATTGCTGTTCGCGATGGATTATCTGGCTGAACGAGCTGAATCAGATCCGTCAATCCTGAAGACGGACCTGTTAAGGGCGGCGGCGGCGGGAGAGATCGAGACAGTGCTCGCCGGGGGACATGCGGCGCTCGCTGAACTTATGACTGTGTCGCATTCTGGCATGCCGGTAAGGGAGTTCACCGCAGACGCGCGGCGTTGGCTAGAAGAGACGCCCCACCCAGTCACCAACAGGCCCTTCATCTATCATGTCTTTCAGCCGATGCTGGAGCTTCTTGATTACCTTCGAGCGGAAGGGTTTGAGACCTATATCGTCACCGGTGGCGGCATTCACTTTGTGCGGTCTTTTTCGTACGATGTGTATGGGATTCCCCCTGAGAACGTCGTCGGATCCATGGGCGGCGCAGAATATCGCGTTGTCGATGGCGTGCCGGAAATCTCTAAGCTCCCGGATATCTTTTTTTTCGATGACAAACAAGGAAAGCCGGTGGGCATTGATCGTGGCATTGGGCGCCGCCCGGTGTTGGCATTCGGCAATTCCGATGGCGATTTCGAGATGTTGGAGTGGACGTCGACAGGTGATGGCCCCCGATTGTCGGCAATCATTCATCACACCGATGCTGATCGCGAATGGGCCTATGATCGCGACAGCCACATTGGTCGCCTTGTGCGAGGATTGGATGAGGGTCCCGATCGCAATTGGCTGATCGTCGATATGAAATCCGAGTGGGCCGAGGTTTTTGCGAGTGATGAATGAGTGCACATGAACAAATCCTCGACCTCAAGTCGAGCATGAGCCGGTCGATTATTGGTCAGGAGACCGTGGTGGAACGGCTACTGATTGGCCTGCTCGCGAATGGTAATCTGCTTATTGAGGGCCTGCCAGGCCTTGCGAAGACGCGCGCGGTAAAGGCTATGGCTAAGCATCTGGAGGCCGCCTTCAGTCGGATTCAGTTCACGCCTGATCTTCTGCCGTCAGATGTGACCGGCACAGAAGTCTATCACCAAGTCGACGGGGCCGGCGAGTTCAGGTTCGACCCGGGCCCCATTTTTGCGAACATTGTGCTTGCAGACGAGATCAATCGCGCGCCAGCCAAGGTGCAGGCAGCACTGCTGGAGGCAATGGAAGAGCGCCAGGTCACGGTGGCCGGCACCACGCATTCCATGGAGCCCTTGTTCATGGTCATGGCGACGCAGAATCCGATCGAGCAGGAAGGTACCTATCGTTTGCCTGAAGCACAGATGGACCGGTTTCTGATGCACGTCATGATCACCTATCCGCCGGTTGAGGACGAAGTGAAGGTAATCCAACTGGTCCGCGGCGAAGAAAGTGCGGCGGGCGGGTCTAAGAGCGGAAACGGTCGTGATGCTGTTTCTGTCATTCCTCAGCAGGCTGTTTTCGATGCTCGAAACGAAATCGCGAAGATCCACGTTGCCGACACGATGGAGCGCTACATGGCGGATATCGTCTACGCAACGCGGACGCCGGAAGTCTATGGCGAAGAACTGGATCGTTGGATCGAGATCGGTGCCAGCCCGCGTGCATCGATTGCGCTGGACAAATGCGGCCGGGTCCATGCGTGGCTCCATGGGCGCGATTATGTCGACCCGCAGGATGTTCAAGCGATTGCACCTGACGTTCTGCGTCACAGGCTCACATTGAGCTTCGAGGCTCAAGGCGAAGGTATTACCGCGGACAAGATCACCAGTGATGTGCTGAAAAATGTCGCTCTGCCCTGATAGCTATGAGGTTGCCCCATGAGTGCCCAGGGCGAAACGGATAGAGATAACAAGGACCGGTCGATTGACCCGCGGGTTTCAGTCGACTTGGTGCATCTGCGCTCTATGGCGGGCCAGATGCGAAACCTGACGCTGCTTCCGCGGCAACCCGCCCGCAGTGTGCTGAATGGCCGTCACGCCTCGAAGTTGCGGGGACGCGGTCTCAATTTCGAAGAGCTGCGGGACTATCTCCCAGGCGATGACGTGCGATCCATCGACTGGAAGGTGACGGCGCGCACAGGCAAGCCCCATATACGCGTGTTCACCGAAGAACGAGACCGTCCGGCCCTCATCGTTGTGGATCAACGCATGTCCATGTTCTTCGGCACCGCGCTCAATATGAAATCGGTCACTGCGGCTGAGGTTGCAGCGCTGATCGCCTTCCGCATCCACGATCAAGGGGATCGTGTCGGCGGCATCGTTTTTGGCGACGAAGAGATTGCCGAAATTCGACCCCAACGCAGTCAAAATACAGTCAATCTCTTCCTTACAGCACTCGCCAATGCAAATGCGCGTCTGTACGCCAATGCGCCCGCTACCATTCCCATGCCACTTAATAGAGTGTTCGAGGCAGTCTCAAAAATTGCCGGTCACGATCATCTGATTGTCTTTCTGACCGATTTTGATGGCGTGGATAAGCGCACCGACACGCTCCTAAACGGCCTCGCGCAACGCAATGATGTGATTATCGGGTTGGTCACCGACCCCATTGCGCATGCGGTGGAGAGCGATCTCCGGTTCACCATTTCCGACGGCACCTTGCAGGCATCTCTGAACACGGGCTCATCAAGGATTCACAAGTTGCTCACCGACTTCACGGAAGGGCGGTTGGAGACCATCGGCAGGTGGGCGCGTCGCTCGGGCATTCCGGTTTTCCCCATCAATGCAGGCGAAGAAACACTCCCCCAACTACGCCGCAGTTTCGGTCTCGCGGGAGGTGCACGGTGAACGAAGACCTCTCTGACCTCAACCTGATTGAGCTGCTCGACCTTCTCGAGCCGGTGGTGGCACCGCCGCCTGTTTCGCTTCTGCCGCAGACGACGGGTTGGCTATGGCTTCTGGCGGTATTGCTGGCGGGGGTCGGACTTGTTCTGCCGCGGATCATCCGCCATCGGCGTTCAAATGGCTACCGACGCGTGGCCGAAAGCGAACTGAAGCGCGTGAAATCGGATCCGGCCGCCATCGCAGCGATTATGCGACGAACGGCCCTTGTGGCGTTTCCGCGCCAAGACGTTGCGTCCCTGCATGGTGACGCGTGGCTCGCCTTCCTCGATCAAAGCTATGATGGAAACCAGTTCCGGACCGGCCCTGGCCGGGCCCTTGCCTCCGCGCCCTACAGACCGAATATGGAGTGTCCGGGATTGACGGATGCTGCCATCCGCTGGGTGCGCCAGCATCGAGGAGCCGGTCATGATTGAACTTGCCAATCCGTGGGTGCTCTTACTTCTGCCACTGCCTCTCCTTGTTTGGTGGCTGGCGCCCCCCTACCGACAGACAACAGGAGCTATTCGGTTTCCTTTCTTTCAGGCAATCACTCAGATTACCGGCGCAGAAGCACGTACAGGATCAACCATCGTGCGACGGCGCAATCTGCAGATGCTTGTCGCAGTGGCGGTCTGGAGTCTCGTAGTGGTCGCTTTGGCGCGGCCGGAACGGGTGGGAGAACCGGTTGAGATCACCAAGGCCGCGCGCGATCTCATCCTCGCGATCGACATTTCCGGGTCGATGGATGAACGCGACTTTTCAAAGGGAGACGCAGAGCCACTTCAGCGGCTGGCGGCGGTGAAAGACATCGTCGGCGACTTCGTCGTCAAAAGAGAAGGTGACCGGGTCGCTCTCGTCGTCTTTGGCAGCAAGGCGTTTGTCCAAGCGCCCTTCACAGAAGACCTGGAGACCGTCAGGGAACTTTTGGAGCAAACGGCGGTCGGCATGGCCGGGCCGCACACGGCGCTCGGAGATGCGGTCGGCCTTGCTATTCGAACGTTTGAAGCCAGCGATGTTGATCAGCGTCTGCTCATCCTCCTGAGCGATGGTGCTGACACAGGCAGCAAGATGAGTCCGGTCAATGCTGCAGAGATCGCGGCGCAAAATGGCGTGGAAATTTTCACCATCGGTGTCGGCGAGCCGGGCACAAGCGGTGTCAATCGTGTCGACACAGAAGCGTTGGCGGACATCGCCCGACGGGCGGACGGTCGTTTCTTCTTTGCCAACGATACCGATGCGCTCGCCACCGTCTATCAGCGTATCGACGAATTAACGCCGCGGTCAGTCGAAACCCTCTCATTTCGCTCGCGCGAGGCGATTGGGCATTGGGTGCTCGCACCGGCAGCACTCATCATCATTTTCACGCTTGCTTGGCTTCAATTGAGTATCTACAGCACTTCCCGCATGACGTCGCAGACAAATGTGAGCGATGTATGAGCGGATTTTTCACAAACCTTGCGGAGTTTCATTTTCTAAGGCCGTTATGGTTCGCCTTAGCCCCATTTGTGATCTTTCTTTGGTGGACTGTGAGACGGCGGGCCACGCTGCAGCAAGAGGCGCCGCGGGTCATAGCGCCGCATCTGTCATCTGCACTGCGTGTTGGGGATACCGATAGTCGATGGTTTTTGCCGATCGATGGTGTGCTGCTCCTAACCCTGTTGGTGACCATCGCCCTTGCGGGCCCTACATGGAGCCGCGTGCCGAACCCTTTGCAGGCGCAGACAGCCCCGCTGGTTGTGGCTCTCAAGGTTAGCGCCAGCATGGAGATGCGTGACATCGCGCCCAGCCGGCTGGAACGAGCAAAGCATAAGATTCTTGATCTTCTCCGGACGCGGGCTGGTGCCCGCACGGCGTTGATCGCCTATGCCGGAACGGCACACCGCGTGGTTCCACTGAGCGAAGACCCGGCAGTCCTGACGCCGTTCCTTGAAGGATTGTCCCCGGCAATTATGCCGCGTGCAGGCACGAATGCGACGGCTGCTCTCGCTCTGGCGACCGCCGCCCTTGAGGAAGAAGACATGCCTGGGGCGATCCTCTTTGTTGCGGACGCTGTAGACGGAGCCGACCTTCCCGCGTTTGAAGAGCACATGCGGCAGAATGACAGCGCCCTTGTTTTCCTACCCGTCAGCAAGGAACGTGGCGCGCTCAACAATATTGCCGGACTGAGTGGCACGACCATTGTCGAACTCACGCCTGATGATAAGGATGTGGCGGCGATCGAACGGCGCGTTTCGCAGTCCTTCAGTGAGGCGATGGTTGGTGACGACCGTCAACAGTGGGACGATCGCGGGTGGGTCCTGTTATGGCCGGCGGCGATACTGGCGTTGCTGTGGTTCAGGCGCGGCTGGACCATGCAGTGGAGCGCGGTGTTGCTCGCTTTTGTCCTGTCCAGTCAGTCCACACCTGCGCGCGCAGATGGTGTTGCCGATTGGTTTTTCACCGCTGATCAACAAGGGCGGCTTGCCTTTGACGAAAAGCGGTTTGGGGAGGCCGCTGACCTTTTCCAGGACCCGGAGTGGAAAGGTTATGCTCTTTACCGCGCCGGGCGGTATGATGAGGCTGTGGACGTATTGACCCGGGTCGATACAGCCCGCGCCGCATTCACCGCCGGTCTCGCGCATCTCAAATCTCGTGGATACCGAGACGCCGTCCGATCGTTCGAGGCGGTGCTTGAACGCGACCCGCTCTACCCAGGAGCGCAAAGAAATCTCGAGATCGCCAATGCGATTGTGGCTTATGTCGAGCGGGCACGCCTTCAATCGGACACGGGCGAGGAGGGCGGCGTCGGGGCCGATGAGATCGTGTATGACAATGAAGC
The DNA here is from genome assembly GCA_965248405.1 of Parvibaculaceae bacterium. Taxonomy (GTDB): domain Bacteria; phylum Pseudomonadota; class Alphaproteobacteria; order Parvibaculales; family Parvibaculaceae; genus Mf105b01. Next base: position 1,390,043 of record OZ252104.1, on the reverse strand, counting down.
ATCTGCTGGAACCGAGACAACGCTAGAAGCCACATCCGGCGAAGCACAGACGCTTTCAGAAGAGCAATGGATGCGCACAGTCGAAACAGCGACAGCCGACTTCTTGAAGAGTCGCTTTCTCTTGGAAGCGGCGGGAGGTCCACAATGATCCGGTATTTGGGCATTGCGCTGGTCGTGTTTCTGATGGGGGTGTTCGGACCTCAGCCATCCGTTGCGGAAGGCAATGACGATCTCATTGTCGAAATGACGGTCGACAGAACATCGACCATGCCTGGCCGGCCTGTCGTGCTGAGGCTCACTGTGCTGGTGCCCACTTGGATGCCCAAGCCACCGGTTCTGCCAACATTCGATCTTCCAAACCTGCATGTTTTGCTCCCCGAGCGGGCGACCAACCCGACAAGCCGGCGGATCAACAGAACCTTGTGGACGGGGTTGACGCGTGTGTATCACCTCTACCCGATGAGCGCTGGAGAGTATCGTCTTCCCCCACAGGTCGTAGAGGTGACCTATGCCGATCCGTCGACACGAGCGCCGATCAACAGAAGCGACCAAACCGCCTCCATTGCCCTGTCGGTGACAGTCCCGGATGCGGCAGCGGATCTCGACCCTTTCATCGCGGCGACGGGCCTGACGCTTTCTCAGAATTTTGATGGCCACCTGGAGAATATGGAACAGGGCGACGCAATTATCCGCGAGGTGGTCGCCACTGTGGAAGGCGCGCCGCCTCTTATTCTCCCCCCTCTGGTCACCGACGCCCCGGTCAGAGGCATGTCGACCTACCGCCGAAGTCCGAGACTTTTGACCGAAACCAACCCGGTTGGTGGTCTGATCGGGTCGCGTGTTGAGGAGATCAGTTATGTCATTGAGGCCGGAGGTCGTTTCAGCATTCCGCCGGTCGCCATTGAGTGGTTCAACCTAGAGACCGGTGAGATCGAACGTGCGGAGGTGCCGGGACTTGGCGTTAAGGCGCAAGGCACCCCTCTCTCTTTTGCCAAAGAAGTCGAGTATTGGGGCGCGATAATAGTCCGCTGGGCGGTTCTTCTTATTGGACTTAGCGCTCTTGCCTTGGTCCTGCGCCAGATGGCGCCACTGATTGCGACCTATTATGGCCGGGTGCGCGATGTATTTTATTCATCGGAAACCTATGCCTATTGGACCGCCCAAGCCGCAATCGGTCGGCACAAGATGGGCACTGCGCTCAGCGCGTCGCAATATTGGGCGCGGACATTTGCCACCCATAAAGATGCGCTTCCGCCGAGACTGGGGGCGGCCTTTCTGGCATTGGGGGCGCGGGGCTATGGGCCCGATCCGGCGCGCGGCCAAAGCACAGCGCAATTGTGGCGGCGGGCCCGGCGTGCCCTCAGAGACAGCCGTCAGGCGACACAAAGGCGCAATAGTGAGGTCGAAGCCGCGTCCCTTCCAGCGCTCAACCCGGGAGCATCGGAGCGGGAGCTTGGCCGATGACGCGATGTCAAGGTTCCCACCGTGCTGCAGCCAAAGCGACCTCTTGCCACGCGGGCGTGCTATTGGCGCTTGTCTTTCTGAGTTTCAGCTGGCTCGCCGCTCGTGCTCATGCAGACACGCTTTCTTATGTTGGCACAGCGCAATGCACCGCGTGTCATCAATCGCAATGGGAAGCTTGGCGGTCATCTCATCACGATCTCGCCTGGACGGAACCAACGGCAGAAACCGTTCTTGGCGATTTCGACGATACAAGCTTTGAGCACCAAGGGGTTGTCCATCGGTTCACACAGGAAGACGGTGTCTTCTATATGGAAACCGACGGGCCGGATGGTGAGCTTGTCCGATATAAGGTCGTTGGCGTGGTGGGGATAACGCCGCTGCAGCAATATCTATTTGAGATCGAAGCTGGGCGGCTGCAGGCACACGATGTGTCATGGGACACGGAAGAAGAGCGCTGGTACCACCTCTACCCGGATCAAGAGCTCGACGCCGGCGACGGTCTGCATTGGACGGGTCCTTACAAGAACTGGAACTCGCGATGTGCGGAATGCCATGCGACCGGCTTCGAAAAAAGATACACACCGATAAAGAGAGAGTATGAAAGCCGCCAGTCGGAGATCGGTGTCGGTTGTGAAGCCTGTCATGGTCCCGGATCGTCCCATATTGCGTGGGCAAGCGGTGCGGCGAGTGCGGCGGACAGCAACGAGGCAGGGGGATATGGTTTTACTGCAAACTTCACCCCCGCCGATCCGGAGGTTGAAATTCAGCAATGTGCTGGATGCCATTCTAGGCGTGAGCCGCTCACAGCCGAGAGCCCTTTGCCCGGCACGCCGTTTCACGACAGCTACCGGCTCGCCCTGCTGCGTCAGGGGCTTTATCACGCGGACGGGACGATCTTAGAGGAGGTCTATGTCTATGGATCGATCCTCCAATCAAAAATGTATGCAAACGGGGTCCGATGCACCGACTGTCATGATCCTCACCGGGCGGAAGTGCGGGTGCGCGGCAATGGTCTGTGTACGCAATGTCACTCCGAGGCAGGGAATGACCGGTTTCCGTCGCTTCAGCTGGCGGATTACGACACCCCGGACCATCATTTTCATGAACCTGGCACGGCTGGGGCGCAATGCGTTTCCTGTCACATGATCGAGCGCGACTATATGCAGATTGACGGTCGTCGCGATCACAGCTTCCGCATTCCCCGTCCCGATCTCTCTGAGGAAACCGGAGCACCAAACGCCTGTACCGACTGCCACGGAGACAAGACTGCCGTGTGGGCGGCGGCTCAAATAGCACAGCGCTTTCCCGACAGTGTGCATCGGGGTCCGCACTTCTCACAAACCTTTGCCGCCGCCCGCATGTTTCCAGGCGACAATGTCGAAGAACTGCTCACAATCGCGAGTGACACAAATGCCGCTGCCATTGTCAGAGCGACGGCGCTTGAAATGCTTCGGGGCGTGACAAATGAGGATGTTGCGGCGGCGAGCGTGCCGCTGCTCGCCGATGCACACCCGCTGGTGCGCGAGAACGCGATTGGGTTGCAGCGCGGGTCAGCGCCTGCCGAACTGCTAGGGAGGGTGCTTCCCCTCACGGACGACTCGCTTCAGTCGGTGCGGATTGCTGCGGCGCGTGCGCTTATCGGTATTCCTGTGAACGGCGCTTCGACTGACGCTGCGCAGTCTTACCGTGGTGCGATGCAGGAGTTTCAACGCTCGCTTGCGGGGAAGGCGGATTTCCCCGAAACACATTTGGTTCTTGGCGGGACCGGTCTTGTGATGCGCAATGCATCTGCCGCCGAGGCGGCTTTCCGAGAAGCGGTCTTGCTGGACCCACAATTGGAAGATGCCTGGTCAATGATTATTCAGCTACGTTTGGCGGCGCAGGATATAGACGGTGCGCGAAAGACACTTGAGGAAGCACTCAGGCACAACCCATCCAGCCTTCAACTGATCCAACTTGAGCTTGGTCTGTCACGCTAAGACGTTCCGGAGGCCAAGTTGGATTGTTTGTTGGCGGGGAACCAGAACATTTAGAGAAGCTTCCAAGAGCCATCTTCTGTTTGGCATCGATCAATGATGAAGCGATATGACTGGTTAATACCTGCCAGAACTATGTCGTGTTGCAGCCGCCTGCAGGGCATTTCATTGTAAGCGTGAATTAGAACAAGCTCAATTGAGCCGTAATTGCCGGAAGCCTCGTTCCGCCAAAGTTCAGTATCGCCAACAGCCCTCGAGCTGTCGTTGTAGAGCTTCGCGCCCGCTTCTTTGATGATATCCAAATCGCCGTCAGCCAGCTCGAACTCGGAGCGTAGGAAGGGGTTAGCTGCGATGGCACTGGTGGTTATAGAAAGGACCAAAACGCTTGTGCAAAGAGCCTCAATCAGGCGTTTCTTTTTCAACATTGTGCCATTTCTCCGTTTCCATTTGGAATGCGGTTCAAGGTGAAATTTTAACCCGGGCCACACTCTATGTCCAATGATGAAAGAAGCAGTTTATCGCTAAAATGCTTCACCGACGCGGAAGTAGATGGCGTCACTATCGCGTCCATAAGCATAGTCGACGCCGAAATTGACTCCAAACTCTTCAGATAGATTAACTCGTATCCCTCCTCCCACGGATGGAAGGAGTTCGTCTTTAGAAAAGCTCGCTAAATCCTCAGCGACACCTCCGACGCCGACGAAAGCTACGGTTCCGATGCGCCAGAACAGATCGCGCCGGTATTCAGCCTGTGCCGCGAACATCGCACGATCTCTATACTGCCCTGACACATATCCTCGAAGATCGCTTTTGGCTCCAAAAAGGCAAAGATCGAACAGGGGCGCTTGCCCCCAAATGGAACAACTGGACGCCCTGAGAGCGAGTGTGTCGCCGTCTATGACGTTGACGTAGTGGTTCACGTTCAATTCGACTTTCTGATAATCGAACTGAAAGTTGAAGCTATCCCCTATGTCAGTTAAACCATAGTTGGCTGCGAATTGAGCATAGACTCCTCTCTTTGGGTCGAAACGATTGTCGCGCGTATCATAGTCCGCGAGAAAGCCAACTCCCACATTATGCATTTTGAGCTCGACAGGATTGAGATTGGGAAAGAGGGTGCCTAATCGCCCAATGGGAACGCTTGTGTCGATATCGAAGTACCAAGCTTGCGCGCCCATATATGTAGAAGGCGCGACGCGGACTTTTCCCTTCAAAGTCCCACCGAACACAGTTTGCTCTAGGGTGATCGACCGACCGGTGTCGCCTGCATCAACGCCTACGCCGAAGAAATCATACGTGACGGTCGCATAGACGAGACTTGCGTCTATGTTGAGCAGGTCCTGGTTGAAGAAGAGGGATTGAGCTGCGCCAATACCCCATGACCCGTTATCTGTGTATCCGCCGCCAAACCCGACAAAGGATGATTGTGATTTTGGGTCAACCTGGAATAAGAAGGCGCCGACGCCAGCGATGCCCGTTCCGACCGTCGGATTCCCAATTGGAACAGGCGCGGCGATGAAGTCGAACTCGCTCTTCTCGTCAGATTCCAAATGCTGGATGCTTTTTATCTGGTCGCTGACATCTGAAAGCTCATCTTCGACGCCGCGCGCACTGACTTCCTTAGTACTTACACTAATAGTGAAGACAAGCAGTACGCCTACCAGAGCGTCGCGATGAAGCAACATAGCCCTATCAACTCTTCGTATCGGGTTTTGCCCGTTTGGCTTCATCTATTGTTGCACCTCAAACAGGGGCGCCACGATAATGATACCCCAATCGATCATAGTGTTTTCGATGCGCACAGCTGGTAATTGCGATATCTAAACGGTCCTTGGTCTCGTCAAACTGAGAAAGGCTGACATGTGCTTGTGTTGCAATTTCCGTTAGTGTTGAACCAACTGCGGGCAGCACTCTCGGTCGTATCGAAAGATCAGGGGTAAATACACACCGAACAGTCGGACCGGGTATTTGTATTTGCAAACACTCGTATTCACTCCCTAGACTCTACTCCGCCGCCATCTAAAAGCGAAGTTGTTGAGTGGTGGTCCACCTGCGAACCATCAACGAATGTGAACATAAGTTTCGACTCTGGGACACATTTGTGGTACACATTCGTCATCCACGGTGAACGTAAGGCATTGAATTTATTGGAAGAAATGGTTCGGGTGGAGCGTCCGCCTGGCTCCACCCTCTTCTCAAAAGTTAAAGGGAGTCGATTGTAGGCAGTGCGCGCGGCGAAGGCCTAGATCACAACGCTCATCCTCAGAGAAGACAACGTCAGACGCATTGTGAGAACCTATGTAGGTCACGGTAGAAAACCGCGACCTCATTGCTTTTCAATCCGAGTAGGTTTTGTACGGCCTTATGAAAAGGCCTCGGAAGTTATTCTCAAGATAGAAACAGCCACGACCGGGGGCGCGGTTGGTGGCGCCGACGCCGATATTGTCGCTATGGGCATCGGCAAAGTGGCCGGCTGGGTCGGCCCGGCTTTGAAGTCGGGCGCGAAAGTAGTAGGTGCCATTTCGCTGGTGTAGTCGGGGGTGTCCGGGCACTTGTTTCATCCTCTTTGTGTACCAGTCTGGTGACACAAGAGAAAGAAATACCCTATTGACTTCAGCGTCTTACAAGCTTTTCAGCAACTTAGCTTGGGAATGGCGGAGGGGGTGGGATTCGAACCACCGGCAATGCGCACAGCGCATTGCCTGCTTTTAGAGGTGGGTTCGATCATCCCACCCGAAATTCAGCGCCGAACAAAAGAAGAAATGGTGGCGGAGGGGGTGGGATTCGAACCCACGAGACGCTTGCACGCCTGCCGGTTTTCAAGACCGGTCGATTCAACCACTCTCGCACCCCTCCGCAGGGGCATTCAAAGTCGTTTGTCGCATTTCCGCTGGAAATGCTATGGCGACTCACCGGGGATCATCCCAGCGCGGTGATCGTTTAGCAAATAACGCTTCGGTGCACAAAAGAAAGCTTCACATTTTTCAGCGTGCGATTTGACTGATGGGAAGAGGGACGGGCTGAACCCAATCCGTCTTGCTTTCTATCGATAGCTCAACACCGGTCTCCGTCACGACGATCTTCTTCCCAGCTCTGGCCGGAAGAGGCACCTTATTTTCGATACAATAAGCAATGAGGGAGGCCACGATGTCGCTTTCGGTGAAGCTGATCGTCTCGTCATCATCGAAGGTGAGTTCAGTCGACCCGGCCCCTGTCTTGTCCACGCCCACCGCTCTTATCTGATGCGCACGATATCGAATACCACCGCGCATCTCGTTGTAGCGCATCAAAGCTTCCAAGAATTCGTTCATTGAAAAGACGATTTCACGTTTTTCATGGGGCATGGTGAATCGAACCGATCGGTGTCGTTGGTTAAAGTAGGTTAATCAAACACAAGGGAAACAAGGTTAATAAAACCCATTTTGCACCCAACGGGTGAACAAACCGGTAAGAAATGGACTTTGCCAAGTTTCCCGCAGTTTGCCACAATGCGCCGCAACAGACCGGTGCCTGGGGGCGCCGCAAAAAGAATGAGTTGGGTGGAGTTTATGGCGATTGATTTTACGCAGTGGTGGGTACCGGCAACGATCATGCTTGTCTTGGGAACCGGAATTTTTATTGCCGGCCTGCGCGAATACCGGATGCCTATGCCCGCTGCACCAGCTCCCGCAGAGGTTGAAGAAGCAAGCGCCGCTCCTGCTGCGAAACAAAAGAGTGGCTTTCTTTTCCGGACCAGCTGGATCTGGGGTTCCATCTTGGTCGGTGCAGCTGCACAAGCTTATCTAAGCTACGTCGCCGTTTAATCGGCGCTCTACCTCTCTAAAGGTTTAGAGGCAAAGCGGGCAGCGTCCCCCCTTCAGGTAAAGCCAGCACGGAGTCGATGAACCGCATCGGTTCAGGAAGGCCTGCATGGCTCAGCAGCATGTCTGCCTTATCAACCATCTCATCTCTCGACAGGGGCGCCTCTGGGTCGCCCTTCGCATGTGTTCGTGTTTCAGTGACTGTTTCGCCGGAGTTCAATTGCACGGTGACTGAGCTTCCCCAGGCTTGAGGGTAGGCGGATGCGTAGGGTTCTTGTAGCTCAGGCCGGACTTTGGCCCGTGCTGTCTGAAGTTCTGAGCGAGCAGACTCTCCGAAAGCTTCGAAATCAACCCGGTCCAACAGAAGACCGGCAACCGTTGTGTGATGGAGCGAAAACTTTGCTTCATACTCCGTCATCGGATTAACTCTGTCGCACACATCGAGCGTCGCCTGGTACACACCTACATTCACAGACTGAATCATGTCCTCCGTAAGAGTGGTACCTTGACTCTTCAAACGTGCCCGGATGGCCTGCGCCGCATCAATCGCTGGATGGGTATGGCGGCAGGACGGCCAGGGCTTGATGGACGTTGTCGTCAACTGCCAGGGCGCGCTAGCGTCTGTGAGAACTGCTTCTGGATTGGCGTCCGGGCAGGCCGCCTTGAAGAAACCCTTCTCACCCTCCAGGATTTTTGGTGGCCCGGTGAAACCGTGTTTTGCAAGCTCGGCAGCGCGAACACCGGCTTCGGACGCGTGACCTGCATGCAAATGCTTTGTCATGGCACCGGTTTCAAGAAACTCCCACAGTCCCGCCGCCTGACTTCCCGCATTACCCAGCGCATGGGTCGCTTCTTCGTCACTCAGATCCAACAAGGCAGCCGCAGCCATTGCCGAGCCGAAGGGGCCACATGTCGCCGTGTTGTGCCATATCCGATAGTGCTCAGCACCTACCGCCATGCCGACACGAGTCGTCGCTTCAAACCCATGAAGCACTGATGTCAGAAAAGCCTGCCCATCAATCCCGTGCTCAGCGGCCAACACCCAGGCGGGCGGCACCACGACACAACCGGGATGAACAACCGATTGCCGGTGCAGATCGTCGGTTTCCAGTATGTGCGTGAGCGCACCTAGTAAGAATGCCCGCTTACCTGTCTCGTGTGACCAGTTTGCCCCGCCATCCGCCTTGTTCCAGGCGAGTAGGGCTCTGCCAGGTTCTGAGTTCTGACCCGCGCAGGTGTTGGCGATCGCATCCAACACAAAGAGAGCCGCCGCCGACAGATCTGCCTCCGTAATCGGTTTAGACCGGATCAGGCTCACCAGGGACCGCGTCAGCGATGGCATGGTAGGGGTCAATTCTCGAACTCGCGCAAAGGTTTTATTCGCATTGCCGGAGAGAAATTCAGCGCCCGGCGGCGCCATACTGACCGCCATAGCCTATTGATGCAATGTGGGTGCTGTGAAAGGCCGAGTTTCGTAGCGCCAGTATTTCAGCGGCGCTATAAGATAAGCCAGAAGAATGGACCTGATTCGGGCAACACGGGCAGCGATACACATGGACACGCGGACAGATCAGAGCGGCCAGGAAATAGAAGCCAGAGTTCCCACTCGAAGACAATTGAAGCGGCGCCGTTTGGCCATGATGGTCGGCCTTATGATCGGACCCCTGGTGGCGGCTGGATGTGCAGAAGCTCAGTTGGGGGCACATGTCGCGAAGTCACTCGGGCAGGGTACCGGCGGCGGCATTTATAAAGTTGGCAATCCTTATAAGATCGACGGTCAATGGTATTACCCGGCGGAAGATGAAAACTACGACCGGGAGGGCATCGCCTCCTGGTACGGGCCGAAGTTCCACGGCAGACCAACGGCAAATGGCGAAGTCTTCGATCAGAACCTGATAACGGCGGCACACCCAACTCTCCCCATGCCGATCTACGCCCGGGTCACAAATCTGGAAAATGGCCGGTCGCTCGTCGTGCGGATTAATGACCGCGGGCCGTTCGTCGCTGACCGTGAGATTGACCTCTCCCGTCGCTCCGCAGAGCTTCTTGGATATCTGACCAAAGGGACCGCCCGCGTGCGGGTTCAGTATTTGCGGCGCGCACCACTTGAAGGTGATGTCCCCAACGTGCAGTCGGTTGTCGCAGAAAACCGGTTTACCGCACCGCCGCCTCAACAAATTTCAGACCGCGAGCGAGCCATTGCCGCGCCAACGCAGGCTGTTCAGGTCGCATCCCTTACGCCCACATATCCCGTGAGCGCCTCTAGTGGCACATTACTGCCCTCAGACATGGCGCCCATCCCAGATGATCCGATCCCTGGGCAGGCAGCGGCGCCAGCGTCTTCTAACCCGGCATCGTCAAACACAGTGACGCCGCCTGTTCCCGGCACTTACGTGCAGGCGGGTGCTTTTGCCAATCAGGCCAACGCTGAAGCGCTCAAGATCCAACTGTCTGACCTGGGCGCAGTCGATGTAAGCCCAATTAGCGTAAACGGGGCAGAGCTCTACAGAGTTCGCGTCGGTCCCATCCAAGACCCACAAGCCGCCAACAGCCTGTTGCAGCAAATCACCGGCCGTGGCCACACAAACGCCAGAGTTGTCATTGAATAATCAAGTGCGCTGGGAATAATCAAGCGCGCTGAATAAGTTCGCGTACTTCGCCATTCAAAACCTAAAGAGTCCCATGATCGTTCGTCTAATTTCCCGCAGCATTTTTGCTCTGCTTTTCATCGCTGGTTCCTTCACTGCGGTGTCGGCAGCAGGCTTTGAAACAAAAGCCACTTACGCCGTCCTGATGGATGGAGAGACTGGCGATATTCTCTATGAGAAAGAGGGTGACGTTCTGATGGCGCCGGCCAGCATGACGAAGCTCATGACCATGACGCTTTTGTTTGAAGCTTTGAAAGAGGGGCGGCTCAGTCTCGCTGACACGATGATCGTCAGCGAGAATGCGTGGCGCCGTGGCGGGGCTGCTTCCGGCTCATCAACAATGTTCGCAGAAGTCAATTCCCGCATCCCGGTGGAGGATCTCATCCGCGGTGTGATTGTTCAGTCCGGCAACGATGCCTGCATCGCTATTGCGGAAGGCATGAGTGGCTCTGAGGAGTCCTTCGCCATTGAAATGACCCGGCGTGGCCGCGAGCTCGGACTGGACCGTGCAGAGTTCCGGAACGCGACCGGGTGGCCCCATCCTGAGCATCTTATGACAGCCGTCGAGCTCGCGAAACTTGCTCGTCATCTCATTTACGACCTGAGCGATTATTACCCCTATTACAAGGAACGTGACTTCACCTGGAACGGAATCACCCAATCAAACCGTAACCCGTTGCTTTATATGAACCTTAATGTGGACGGCCTCAAAACCGGCCACACAGAGGCCTCCGGATATGGTCTCGTCGCGTCGGGTGAGCAAAACGGACGGCGCCTTATTCTGGTGGTGAACGGCCTTTCCTCTGAACGCGAGCGCTCTGAAGAGAGCGAAAAGCTCCTGCGCTGGGGCTTCCGGGAGTTCAAAACGTATGATCTCTATGCGGCAGGCGAAGTCGTGGAGAATGCCGAAGTCTGGCAGGGCGTTTATGATCTCGTGCCCTTAGTGGTAGCGGAAGACGTAAGCCTCACGATGACGCGCGCGGCTCGCCGGGATATGAAAGTCTCCGCGAACTGGGATGGGCCTATTCCCGCACCGATTAAAGCCGGACAGCAGGTGGGCACCTTGACCATCGAAGCGCCAAATGCACCGACACGAGAGTTCCCGATCTATGCAGGCGCCAATGTGGATCAGATTGGGCTTTTCGGTCGCGCCATGAGCTCTCTCCTGCAGATGATCACCGGCGAATAAAGCGCCATGAACACCGACCACCCAGACAAAGGACACTTCATTACCTTTGAGGGCGGTGAGGGGGCAGGCAAGTCAACCCAGATCCGTCTCCTCGGAGACGCGCTTCAGAAAGCCGGGCACACAGTTCTGCTGACGCGTGAACCTGGCGGGTCGCCCGGGGCAGAAGAAATACGGTCACTTCTCGTAACCGGAGACGGCGACCGGTGGGGCGGTATGACCGAAGTATTGCTGCACTTCGCCGCCCGGGCCGATCATCTCGAGCGGGTCGTTCGCCCCGCTCTGGAGGCTGGAACCTGGGTTCTCTGCGACCGGTTTGTGGATTCTTCGATGGCTTATCAAGGGGTGGCGCAGGGTTTGGGCAAAGACGTTGTCTCAGACCTCACCAATCTGGTCGTCGGCGAGACCATGCCTGACCTGACCCTGATCCTCGACCTGTCGGTCGATGACGGGCTGTCCCGCGCAGGCAGTCGCGGTGAGGGGGAAGACCGGTATGAGAAGATGGGGCAGGCGTTCCACAATACCCTGCGTCAGGCGTTTTTAGATATTGCTCAAGACGCCTCGGATCGCTGCAAAGTGATCGATGCTTCAACCGATGTCGACACCGTCCATCAGGCCATTTGGGCCGAGACCGCAGGACGCTTCGGCCTCTGACACACCAACACGCCCGTGCTAAGATTGCGTCCATGAGCGACTTACCAGAACCCGACAGACTTGGTGATTTCAAACACCCGAGGGAAACCTCCGCCCTTTATGGGCATGCCCATGCCGAGGAAAGCCTGTTCAGTGCCTTTATGAGCGGGCGGATGCATCATGCCTGGCTGCTCACAGGCCCCAAGGGTATTGGCAAGGCAACACTCGCCTACCGGATGGCGAAGTTCGTTCTCACCTATTCAGATGCCGAGAAAGCCAAGGCGATGGGCGCTGAAAACCTGTCTGTCGCAGATGACATGCCGGCAGCCCGCCAAATCCTGGCCCAGGGGCATCCGGACCTGCTTGTCATTCGCCGCCCCGTGGATGAGAAAACGAAGAAAGCCAAGTCGGTTATCCCTGTTGATCAGGTCCGCAAAACATCCGGCTTTTTTGGAAAAAGTGCCGGGGCCGGTGGATGGCGTGTCTGCATTGTGGACAGCGCTGACGAGATGAATGCGAATTCCGCCAATGCGCTGCTCAAAGTCCTGGAGGAACCACCGGCAAAGTCGCTCTTCCTGCTCATCAGTCACCAGCCGGGGCGGTTGCTACCGACCATCCGGTCCCGGTGCCGGCAGCTTGCCATGCCGGCGCTGAGCACCAGTGCCATGGATCAGGTGCTCGGCGCCAATGGCGCCGATCTCAGCCCTGATGATATTGCTGCCATTGACGTGCTGGCCGAAGGCAGTGCCGGGCGGGCGCTCACCATCGCCTCGGGAGACGGGCTTGAGCTTTATCGGTCCATGGTCGGTCTGATCTGCCAGTTGCCCCGACCGGACATTGCCGCGATGCATGCTCTAGCAGATAAGGCCGCACGGCGGGGAGCGGAACAGACATTTGAGATTTTGATCGACCTACTGCGCGATTGGGTGGCCCGGGCGGTGCGCCAGGGGGCAGGAGGCCCGGCAAACCCTGAAATCGTGCCCGGTGAAGCTGCCGCCATGGCCGGGCTGGTCCACGGGCAAAACCTTGATCGCTGGGTCGAGGTATGGGAAAAGATCGGCGAGTTGGCCACACGCGCAGAGGCGCTAAACATGGATCGCAAGTTGGTGATTTTGAACGCATTCTCGATGCTTGAGGCGGCTGCTTCCGGCATGCACATGTCGGCCTAAGCTGTCGCCCGCACCTGTTCGCCGCCAACGCATCCATTTTAAAGAGTGCTTCCCATGTCCGCCGCAAAGTCTTTCTACATCACCACAGCCATCTCCTATCCCAATGGCCCGCCCCATATTGGTCACGCCTATGAGGCGATCACGACAGACGTGCTCGCCCGCTTTAAGCGCCTTGACGGTTATGACGTCAAATTTCTGACCGGGGTCGACGACCATGGACAGAAGATGGTTCAGACCGCACGGGAGCGGGGGATCACCGCCCTTGAACTCGCCGACGAGATGGCGCCGAAGTTCCAGGAGATGGCCCGCGCACTCAACATCTCCAATGATGATTTCATCCGCACGGTCGAAGACCGGCATGTGAAGTCCGTCCAGCACATCTGGGAGCGGATCGCGGCGAAGGGCGATATCTATCTCGGAAAATATTCAGGCTGGTACTCCGTTCGGGACGAAGCCTATTACGGCGAAGACGAATTGTCCGAGGGGGATGACGGCAACAAGTACGCGCCGACCGGCACGCCTGTAGAGTGGATTGAAGAAGAAACCTACTTCTTCAAACTGTCTGAATATGCAGACCGCCTGCTGGACCTCTATGAATCCAATCCGGACTTCATCCAGCCTGCCTCGCGCCGCAATGAGGTCGTGGCCTTCGTCAAAAGGGGGTTGCGGGATCTCTCCATCTCCCGCGCTGTGGCTAAACTTGACTGGGGTATTCCGGTACCCGGGGATGATAGTCATGTGATGTATGTGTGGGTGGATGCGCTCACAAACTACATCACGGGCGTTGGCTATCCCGATACCGAGCACGCAGACTTCAAAAAATACTGGCCCGCGGATGTGCACATTATCGGCAAAGACATTGTGCGCTTCCACGCGATGATCTGGCCGGCGCTGTTGATGGCCGCAGAGCTGCCGCTTCCGAAACAGATTTTCGGACATGGTTTTCTCAACAATCGCGGCGAGAAAATGTCCAAGTCCGTTGGCAATGTGATCGACCCGATCGAGCTGGCAAACCTCTACGGCGTCGATGCACTGCGCTATTTCTTCTGCAGAGAAGTGCCTTACGGTCAGGACGGCTCCTATAGCCATGAAACGGTGACAAACCGGATCAATGCGGATCTTGCCAATGATCTCGGCAATCTGGCCCAACGCTCTCTGTCGATGCTGAACAAGAACCTGGGCGGCATCGTTCCGGAGCCCAAAGACCTGCAACCGCAGGACAAGGCCATTCTGGATCAGGCGGACGGCATGCTGGAGCTCGCCCGAACCCACATCGAGAACCGCGCCATTCACAAAGCACTTGGCGTTGTTTGGGATGTGGTTGCTGAAGCCAACCGCTATTTCGCGGGCGAAGAGCCCTGGGCTCTCAAGAAGACCGATCCGGAACGTATGGGCACGGTGCTCTATGTGACCGCCGAAGTCGTGCGTAACGTGGCGCTTCTGGCGCAACCGGTCGTGCCGGCTGGGGCTGCAAAACTGCTCGACGTATTGGCGGTGCCAGAAGGTGAGCGGCTTTTCGAACAGTGCGGGGCAGACCATCGCCTGAAACCTGGCATGGAACTGCCCAAGCCGGAGCCAGTCTTTCCGCGCTATGTTGATCCGGAGAATGGTGCATGAGTGCCCGCCTGGTCGACAGCCATTGCCATCTGGACTTCAAGGATTTCAACGGCGAGTTGGATGAGGTGGTGGCCCGCGCCGGCGAGGCCGGTGTCGGCATGATGGTCACCATCGGCACGACGCTCCGTGGCTTTGAGGGCGTGCTGAAAGTCGCTGAGACCTACGACAATATTGTCTGCACGGTCGGCATTCATCCGCACGAAGCAGAAGCGGAACCGGACGTGGATACGGCCCGGCTTGTTGAGCTGGCACAGCACCCAAAGGTTGTGGGCATTGGCGAAACCGGGCTCGACTATTTCTACGAGCACAGCCCCCGCGAGGCGCAGAAAACAAACTTCCGCGCGCATATAGAAGCCTCGCGGGAAACAAAACTGCCGCTCGTCATTCATACCCGTGACGCAGATGAAGATATGGCGGAGATCCTGACAGAAGAAATGGGGAAGGGGACGTTTCCCGCACTCCTCCATTGTTTCAGTTCCAGCCGCGCGCTTGCCATGACAGCGCTTGATCTCGGTCTCTATATCTCCTTGTCCGGCATCGTGACCTTCAGGAGCGCGACAGAGCTTCAGGCAACGGCGAAAGACGTGCCGCTGGAGCGGCTCCTGGTGGAAACCGATGCGCCTTATCTCGCCCCAGTGCCCAAGCGCGGCAAGCGGAATGAACCTTCCTTCGTCGCCCATACGGCCGCGAAGGTGGCTGAGCTTCAGGGCATTGAGGTTGAAGCCCTTACCGCCGCGACGACGGATAATTTCTTCCGGCTGTTCACCAAGGCCCCCCGGGAGGCGCTGGCATGACCACCCGCTTTACCGTTCTGGGCTCCGGGTCGTCCGGCGGCGTGCCGCGCATTGGCGGCTATTGGGGGGCGTGTGATCCCAATGAACCAAAAAACCGGCGCCGGCGCTGTTCGCTCCTGGTCGAGCGCTGGGAAGACGATCCTGAGAAAAAGACCACGGTGCTGATCGACACCTCGCCCGATATGCGCGAGCAGCTCATCGATACGGGCACACAGTGGATCGATGGGGTGCTTTTCACCCATGATCATGCGGATCAGAGCCACGGCATTGACGATCTGCGTATGGTCGCAATCAACCGTATGCAGCGCGTTGCGACCTATATGGACGCCTATACGTCGGAAACACTGATGACGCGCTTCGGCTATTGTTTTCAGACGCCGGAAGGGTCCAGCTATCCGCCGATCCTGAATGCGCATCTGATCCGCCCGGGCGAGCCCGTGGCGATTGAGGGGGAAGGGGGCGCCATCACCGCCCTGCCGTTCGATCAGGATCATGGGGATATCCGCTCGCTGGGGTTCCGTATTGGGTCCGTCGCCTATTCCGCCGATCTGGTGGGATTGCCGGAGGAGAGCTTCGCGGCGCTTGAGGGCATT
Source organism: Parvibaculaceae bacterium (assembly GCA_965248405.1). Taxonomy (GTDB): domain Bacteria; phylum Pseudomonadota; class Alphaproteobacteria; order Parvibaculales; family Parvibaculaceae; genus Mf105b01. Next base: position 1,374,163 of record OZ252104.1, on the reverse strand, counting down.
GAGCACTGGGTTGTCGATGCGCTTCGTTATAAGCCGCATCCGAGCCATGCCCATGTCGAGATGACGCTTTCCTGGCTGGAACGGCTCAAGGTGGCCCATGGGGTGCTCACGAACCTCCATGTGGATCTCGATTATGCCACCCTCGCGAAAGAGCTGCCGGAGGGCCATGAGCCCGCCTATGACGGGCTGACGATTACCGTCCAGGACTGAAATCAGCACTGATAGCTGGCACCCACATAAGGTGAAGAAATGTCGATAAACACCTGGAAACGTGATGGTTTTGAGATTTCAACAGACCTTAGCCGCGTTGACAAGGATTGGCTCCTGGGCACGCTTGCCAAGACCTATTGGGCCAGCGGCAACACGCCTGAAACCCTCTGGACCAGTCAGGAAAACTCGCGGATCTATGGGCTTTACGATGCGGACGGCGCACAGGTCGGGTTCGCCCGTGTCGTCACGGATATGGCCCGGTTTGCCTGGCTCTCGGACGTGCTGGTTGACCCCAAGTTTCAGGGCCAGGGCCTTGGCAAATGGCTCATGGAAGTGATCACGGACGATCCGGCGCTCGCCAAGGTCAATCGCTGGATGCTCGGCACCAACGACGCCCATGGACTTTATGAGCAATACGGCTTTGAACGCATTGTCGGCCTGGAGGCCGACAAAGTGATGGTTCTTCGCCGCGATAAGAGCTGAGCGCGCGTCTACAGGTCGTTATGGGCACCGTCACAAAGCGGCGCGCGTTTCGTATGCTTGCACTGGCAGAAGAAGAGCGTACGGTCTTTCTCAGCCTTGTATTCCATAGGCTCAAAGGACGTGCCTTTGTGTGAGCCGTCGCAGAAGGGCTGATTGGCGGATTTCCCGCAGCGGCACCACCAGTAGCTTTCACCGGCTTTGACCTCGACCTGAGCGGGCTCTTTCGCCGCGATTGTGGGCTCATCCATAATTGTCTCCTCCAGACGTGGAATTTCGCAGATTCCTGAGCTTCCTTGGTGGCTTCTATAGAAACCTAACCATTGAGATAGGTCGACTGGAAAGATATCAAATATTTACCATAATATAAATTATGCGCCTTTTGATGCGATATTTGTTGGTGTGGAATTTGACCATCTGGCACTCCTCTTTTCTGTGTTTATCCAGAAGCGCGGCCCCTAGCGAGCCAGATTGTGTGGCCACCACAGTCCGGGTCTTCGACGACATGCTCGACGACATCGAACCCGTGTCCGTCGAGCAGAGAGCGGTACTCGTCTGCGCCAAGGCTTGAATGATAGAGAGGCTCGCCCTCCATCTCACCCATGGCCTCGCCGTGGCTTGGACCGCTTGTAAACATCAGGGCCGCGCTGCGCGCGGCATGCCGTCCAAAAATGGGAAACAATCGCCGCTGATCGTCCTGTGTCAGATGAAAGCTGCTGTCCCACGCAAGGATCCCGTCAAACTTCGTTCCTAAATCGAGTGTGCGCATATCCGACACAATCCAGGTGGCCTCGGGCACGCGCGCTTTGGCAATCTGGATCAGTTCCTCGGACGTATCAATGCCCGTCACGGCGCAGCCCCGGTCCGTCAGATACCGGTCGATCGGTTCTCCGAAGCCGCAGCCTATGTCGAGAACCGACGGTGCTTCAGGAAGAAGCTCCAGGAACCTGTCGAGCCAGGTTCGCTCTATAAAATGCTGTTCCCGCTGTGTCACCCATGCGCCCGCATGCCGACGATAGAGATCCACAATATTTTCGGCATCTGAGGTCATCCAATTAGTCATAGCCAAACAGGGACCGGTTGCAAGCGGACTTCCCGCTTATCCCCAAAGCGCCCATATGGTGAGCGCCAATTTGGTGAGCACCTGCGAAAAAGCGTTCACCCTCTTGCCCTCGCCCTTCCCCTCAGCCAGTGTTGAGGAAACGCATTCTAAAAAAGAACTTATGGCCAAAAGAACTTCAGGGGGATCTCATGCTCAAGCTTCATTTCGCACCTAATTCCCGTGCGCAGCGCACACTCTGGCTGCTGGAGGAACTGGGCCTGCCATACGAACTCAACCGGATGGAGTTCAGCCCGAAAGACCTCAAGTCAGATGAACACAAAGCCCGCCATCCCCTTGGACGGATTCCAGTTTTGGACGATGGTGACGTGTCCATTTTCGAGAGCGGTGCGATTGCGGAATACATTCTGGAGCGCCACAAGAATGGCGGACTGAAGCCCGCCGTCGACGATCCGCTCTACTCGGAATATCTGCAGTGGTTCCACTATTGCGAAGGCATGGTCATGCCGCCGGTCAACACGATCGTGGTGCACACCCTGCTCCTGCCGCCAGAGCGCCAGGACGAAACCGTGCGCGGCCAGGCGCAAAGATTGCTCACGCGCGCCCTTGCCCCGGTCAATGAAGCGATGGAAGGCCGCGAGTATATTCTGGGAGACTTCTCCGCCGTCGACACCATGCTGGGTCACGCCATCTACATGTCCAATCGCCTGGGCAGTGTCACTGACGATATGACGAACCTCAAGGCTTACGTGAAGCGGCTGGAGACCCGGCCCGCCTTCCAGAAAGCCATGTCCGCTTAAAAAAGCGCACCTCCGAAACGGAGGTTTCTCGCCGTTGCTCCTTCCTTCGATATAGGACTATATACCTATATTGATCACCCGCAGCATTGGAGGGCCGGAATGGCGACAGGCAGATATAAGGGCAAGAAGGACCGGATGACGCCGGACGAGTGGCATGACAGCCTGATGGCCATGCGTCCGGCCTATGGGGCGCTGGTGAAAATCACCATGACCCACCGTATTCAATCGGTTCAGTACAGTGCCGCCCTTATCTGCATGAATGCCATGGCGGATCTCGCCAAACTGCATGGACGGCACCGGCACCACTATTTCGGCTCGATCCCGGAGCATAAGAGCTATTAGGGCCGCTTTCCCTCAAGGCGTCGAACCCGCTATAAAGCCTCATCTTTATTGAACCATTCCAAGGTCGGCCCCATGCCTCTTAAAGCTGCGATTATCCCCGTGACACCGCTTGAGCAGAATTGCTGCCTCATCTGGAATGATGAAAACATGTTGGGCGCCGTCACCGACCCGGGGGGTGATCTCGACAAGATCGAGGATGCGCTCAAACAGACAGGCGTGAAGCTGGAGAAGGTCCTGCTCACCCATGGGCATCTGGACCATGCCTCCGCCGCCGGCGAACTTGCGAAGAAGCATGGCGTGCCCATTGAGGGGCCGCACAAAGACGATCAGTTCCTAATCGATGACTTGCCTGAACAGGGCGCCAAATATGGCATGCCAACCTATGACGCGTTTCTGCCGGACCGCTGGCTGGAAGACGAAGACACCGTAGAGCTTGCCGGTCTCACGCTCCGGGTGCGCCACTGTCCCGGCCACACGCCGGGCCACGTCGTCTTTATCCACGAACCCTCAAAGCTTGCCATTGTGGGTGACGTGATTTTCCAGGGTTCTATCGGCCGTACGGACTTTCCCCGGGGCAATCATGATCAGCTCATCTCGTCCATTCGCGACCGTCTCTTCCCGCTCGGGGGTGAGATCGCGTTTGTGCCGGGCCATGGGCCCATGTCGACTTTTGAGTTTGAGAAAAAGACCAATCCGTTCTGCTCGGACATGGCGGTCGGCGCTTAAGACGAGCCGCGCTTAGGAAACAAGCAACCCACTGCGGGCGGCGTGGCCCAGTACGCGCATGGTCGTCGCCTTTGCCCGCGCCTCCGGCGTCCCCTCGACAGCAGCGAGAGACAACTCCCCTTTTGCGACGGCGGCGGCCAGCTCATCAGCGATCTGTACGACCGTCTGGGTGCCGTCAAGCCGCCCGAGAATAAACCGCGCCGTGTTGTCGACCGCAATCGAATGCGGAAGAAGGCTTGCCAGATGCGAGGCCCCATCACGCGCCTGAGAGAGAGCCAAAGGCGCGATGACCGGACGCTCAGAGACCCTGGAAACCGCCCGGTTCTCTTCCATGTGGGCAACAATGGCGCCCGCCGGCAGAAGCTTTGTCACGACCGACCGAATGATCCGGGCCACGGCCGACCTGTCCGCAGACTGGATACCGGCGGGCTTCAGTGCGGTGACGACATGGTCAATCAGATGATCTCCCCGCACAGGGAAGTACCTGTGCCGCTCCATCAGCGCCAGAGCAGCGATCTCCACCAGATTGTCTGTTTTGTACTTTAAAGGCCCTACAAATGTGACCGGCGGCCCGGACAGCAGAGCGGTATCGGACAGAGACCCGTCGCCCCGCACGAGATCGCTTGTGAAGCAGAGCGACTTGAACGCGGCGTCCAAGTCGCCCTTTTGTTCAGGCCTATCTGCGTGAACAAGCAGAACATGCCGCCGCTTAGTGAGCGTGTGCTTGTCGATCAGACTGTAGAGCTCCGCTGCACCAAGAGCTGAGGCATCCAATGGACGGGACGCCGATGGTATACGGCTGAGATTGGATTTTGTCGGATCAATATCGCCGATGGGCTTGAGCCTGGCTGCATCAGCCATTGCCAGAAAGGCCGCAATCGGCATCGCCTGATGGTTCGGGTCGAGCAGGTCCCTGTAGATCTCCGCGTCCGAGGCTCGGGCCAGTCTCACAAGTTCGTTCTGCAGCGCTCGCTGCTCCCCGGATTTATCGGCTGCAAGCGTCTTCGCAAGGTTTGTGACACGGGTCCGAACAATATCCACCCGCTCTTTCGCAGATGCCCTCTGATCGAGATCGGCGCAGAATCGAGTCCTCAAATTGTCGATCAGATCCCACCCGGGACTTACATCGATACCAATGCAGGCGATGCCGCTTTCACTCAGATGCTTTTTCACCAGGACCAGCAGGGCCATGCGCTCCGCCGTGGCCGCCGTCGCGAATACGTCTACCGCCGTAACGAAGTCATATGTCCCAAGGCCATCGCTTTCGAAATCGGCGAGGTTCATTGTGCCTGAGGTGATGTTCTGCAGACCGGCATTTTGCGCCAGTGCCTCGACGGGCGCGGGAGATGCCAGAGCCACACTTGCAAAAGAGGTTTGCAGAAAGGCCGCCGCTTGCGCCACCAAGTTTGCACCCGGCTGGCGAGCGATTTCGAGATAGGTCGCACCCTCCAGGGAGGTTTCAGCGTAGCCTTCAACAATTGCGCGGGCGCACAATCTGGACGGGGACAGATCAGGAAGCACCTTCTGAGGGCCAGCATCAAGATCCGCCGCGCCGAGCGACGTTGCAGCCTCTTGCTTGTCTGTGGTGAACGTCGTCACGCTCATCCCCCATTTGCTCAGCCCAATCACCTAGTAAAATAGAATTAGAAACTTAACGTGGGGTGGACATTTCGGCGCGAATAGGCTTCCTTGTTAAGAAATGACAAAAAGTCAAAAAGTGCGGATCCCTCGTACACAAAATAGATAATTGCCTGGGGAGGCTCTATGAGTAACGACCGACTGCCACGCTGGCGGATCGCAATGTTTAGCTTGCCATCCATTCCGATTTCAGCGTTGGGCCTGCCCATTGTTGTGTATCTGCCACCCTTCTATGCCAGCGAAATGGGCCTGTCGCTCACCCTGGTGGGAACCATTTTCCTCTTCGCACGACTCTGGGATGTTTTCACAGACCCGGTGCTCGGCATCGTCTCGGACCGCATTCCAAGCCGCTGGGGCCGCCGACGCCATTGGATCGCCCTCTCAGCTCCGTTCCTCATGGTCTCCGCCTTTATGCTGTTCATGCCGACGATCCCGCTCAGCGGCATGTGGATGTTTGACTGGATTGGGGACTTGTGGACGCTTATGGGCGGCACTCCCAATGACACGGCGATCTATCTGCTGTCCTGGATGGTGATCCTCTATATCGGATGGACGCTGATTACGATCTCCCATATGAGCTGGGGTGCAGAACTGTCGCCGGATTATGACGAGCGTTCCATCATTCAAGGGTGGCGCGAGTTCGCACTCATCTTTGGCATGTTCACAGTGCTCGCACTCCCCGCAATTCTGGAAGGGGTCACCGGTGAGGCATCAGGTGCTGCAGGTGTGGCGGCGATGGGCTGGTTTATCATCGTGCTTCTGCCGGTCACCATCACCCTGGCGGTCTGGCTGGTGCCAGAGCGCCCTTCTGAGAAACCTGCAGGTTTTGATTACAAGGAAGCGCTCCAGATCCTTTTGAAAAACCGGCTGCTGCAACGCATCCTGGTAGCGGACCTTCTGGTCGGGATCGGACCGTCCATCACCGGCGCACTTTACATCTTCTTTGCTGCGCAGGTCATGGGACTTCCGGACAATGCCAGCCAGCTGCTGCTGGTCTATTTCATCGCTGGCTTCATCGGTGTTCCTATCTGGATCAAGCTCGCCACGGTTTCCGGCAAACACCGCACACTTGCCTATGCCATGATTTACGGGTCGATCTCTCTTCCCATGGTCATATTTTTCCCAACAGAGAGCTTCTGGTGGTTGTTCTTTGGCAACACGGCCTATGGCATCGCTTACGGCGCCGGATCGTTCCTCCTGCGGTCCGTGATGGCGGACGTGACCGACTATGACAATCTGGAAACCGGCGAACAAAGAACCGGCATGTATTACTCGCTCCTTACCATGACAAGTAAAGTCGGGTCCGCACTCGCTATTGGCATCACCTACCCTCTGCTCGACTGGATCGGTTTTGATGCCGCCGGCGGCAACTCGCGAGAGACGCTCGATCAGCTTCTCTATGTCTATGTTGGCTTCCCCGCCCTCTTCATGCTGGCGGCGGCGGCTGTAATGTGGAACTTTCCTCTGGACAGGACGCAGCAGAAACTCCTACGGGAACGGATCGCTGCCCGCGACCAGCACAAGCTGGATGAGCACCCGGTCAGTGATGCCGCAGCGGCCGTGACACAGGTCGGCACCGCAGGTGGCGTTGCTGACAGGCCAACCAAATAGGGACGATCCTCGTGAAGGACATTCCAGAAGATCTCCGCTCTATCGATGCTTTGCTCGCCATTATGAGGGCACTGCGAGATCCGGATGGCGGCTGTCCCTGGGACCTTCAGCAGAATTTTCGGACGATCGCTCCCTACACGCTGGAGGAAGCCTACGAGGTAGCCGACGCCATCGAGCGTGGTGATCTGGAAGACCTCAAGGAGGAACTAGGCGACCTGCTGCTCCAGGTCGTCTTTCATGCCCAGATGGCGCAAGAGGAAGATGCATTCACATTCGCCGATGTGGTTGAAGGCATCGCGTCGAAGATGGCGCGGCGCCACCCCCATGTATTTGCGGATGGAACATCTGATACGCCAGACGGCGTCGCCGCGACATGGGAGGAAATCAAGCAGGCGGAGAAGGACGCAAAAGGCAAAGCGCCATCAGGCTTGCTTGATGACGTGCCTGTGGTACTCCCCGCCCTCACCCAGGCAGTGAAACTTCAGAAGCGAGCGGCGAAGGTGGGTTTCGATTGGCCGAGCGCCGCGCCCGTCCTCGATAAAATAGAGGAAGAAATTGGCGAACTTCGCCATGAAGTCGCCGAACAGGATCATGACAAGATCGAAGAGGAGTTCGGGGACTTGTTGTTTGTCCTGGCCAACTATGCGCGCCACCTAAAGGTCGATCCCGACGCTGCCCTTCGTCGGGCCAATCAGAAGTTCAGAAGCCGGTTTGCTGCGATGGAAACTTCGGCCGGTTCTCGAAACATCAATCTCGCCGACCTGTCTCTGGACGAACTCGAAGGTCTATGGGTTGACGCCAAGCGCGCGGAGAAAACACCCTAGACAAGCACGTCCTGCGCAGCGAGCCAGAGCTCTTCGTTGGCCGCCAATAGGTGCGGCCCTTTCAAGACTCCTGGCCGATAGTCTTCATCTGACTCCACATTTCTTGAAACACCGCCCGCCTCACTCAAGATCAAACTGCCCGGCGCATGATCCCAAGGCAGCATGCGATGATAGGAAGCGAGGTCCTTTGCCCCCCTCGCAATATCGGTGTATTCGCGCGCAGCACACATCTCATTCTGAAAGCTTCCCACCTGCTGTTGCAAACGGCTCAAACCTTCAGCCCATTGTTGAGGAAAGTGCTTGGTGTAGAAAGCAGCCCTTGCGGTTTCCAGCGGCACCGCCTCAGTTCGCCTGACAAGTGTGGTATCATCCGGTCCGGCAAACCGGACGCCTGCACCCCGTTCAGCAAGGAAAAGTTCATTTAGCACGGGAAAGAAGATGGCCGATTGAATAACCAGTCCTTTGTCAGCAAACGCCACCATCGTTGCAAACGTCGGCTGGCCGTCCACAAAGAGTGCCGTCCCATCTATCGGGTCCACAAACCAAGTGGGTTCCATGCCCAATGCGCGGTCGAGCAAGTCTGGATCTGCTGCGGTGGCTTCTTCCCCGACAACATGCGAGCCCGGAACCAAGTCCATGAGGCGTGGTGTCAGAAACAGTTCCGCTTCCCGGTCTGCGACGGTCACAAAATCGCCCCTGCTCTTTTCTTCAATATCTTCAGAGGAAAGAGACTTGAATCTGGGGAGAATTTTTTCAGACGCTGTCTCACGGACAAGGTCCGCGAGCTGATCCATGTCAGCGCTCATTCCGCAGCTTCCGCGAACTCCGCCAGCGCCTCGCGAACAATCTGGGGATACTTTTTTTCAAATCGGCCCATCTCCGGCGCAGCCAAGTCCACATCAATATGTGTGACGCCCTGCTCATCCGGCTCGCTTCTACGAACATTGCCGTGACGATGCAACCAGGCAATGGCCTCCGCCTGTTCAGGAGCAATGGCGAGGTGCAGGCTGGTGGTGTCACTCGCGAGAAGGTCATCGAGCCGTGTCAGCAGCTCGTCCACGCCATCACCGGTAAGGGCGGAGGTCGCGATGGTGTTGCTGTCTCTTGCCGTTAGCTCTGTGAGCGATGCAGCTGCGTCTTCGTCCAGCAGATCCGACTTATTGAGCACCTCAATCAGTTTGCCCTCGTCCCGGGTCTCAAGATCAATGCCCAGACTTTTCAGCACGTCCGCAACATCTGCTTTCTGAGCGTCTGTTTCAGCATGCGCGACATCGCGTACATGAAGAATGATCTCGGCTTCCAGCACTTCTTCCAAAGTCGCACGGAAAGACGCAATCAAGTGCGTCGGTAGGTCCGAGATAAACCCGACGGTGTCGGACAGGATGACTTTTCGCCCGCTTGGGAGCTCAATAGCCCGCATGGTAGGGTCGAGAGTCGCAAAGAGCAGGTCTTTGGCAAAGACATCTGACTCAGTGACGCGATTGAAAAGGGTCGACTTGCCAGCGTTCGTATAGCCTACAAGCGCAATAACCGGGTACGGCGCAGACCGACGGGTCTTTCGATGCAATTCGCGGGTTTTCTTAACCTTAGCGATGTCTTTTTCGAGGCGGTTGATTTTCCCCTGCAGTGCCCGCCGGTCTGCCTCGATTTGTGTTTCACCGGGTCCGCCCAGAAAGCCCACACCACCACGTTGCCGCTCAAGGTGAGTCCATGAACGTACCAAGCGGCTTTTCTGATAGGTGAGATGGGCAAGCTCCACCTGCAGGCGCCCTTCCCTTGTTCGCGCACGCTCACCGAAGATCTCAAGAATGAGCCCCGTGCGATCAAGCACTTTGACCTTCCAGGCTCGTTCCAGATTGCGTTGCTGGACAGGCGACAGCTGCCCGTCGACAATCACCAGCTCTACCTTCTGTTTCTTGATTTGCCGGCCCAGCTCTTCGACCTTGCCGCTCCCAAACAGGGTCGCGGGCCGGATCGTCTCAAGGGCAATAATGTCCGCAGTTACAATATCCAGGTGAATGGCAGCGGCGAGCCCAACAGCTTCCTCGAGCCGCTCGCCGGCCGATCGGCGCTCGTCAGCGCCCCGTTTCAACCACGGAAGCAACACAAATGACTTGGTCACGGGAGTGCCCTCAACCTGGAAGGCCGGCTGAGAGCGTTTTCCGCCCTCGCCGGTGGTCACGTCACCCAATTCTGGATGGTCAGTCGTCAAACGACCTCAGCTTTCCTCTTCGTCGCCTTCAAACAAGGAAACGGGTTGTCCTGGCATAATTGTCGATATTGCATGCTTATATACGAGTTGGGAGTGCCCATCACGGCGTAGCAACACACAGAAATTGTCAAACCAGGTTATCACACCCTGCAGCTTGACGCCGTTCACAAGAAAGATTGTGAGCGTCGTCTTGTTTTTTCGGACGGTATTCAGAAAGGTATCTTGGAGATTTTGCGGTTTATCCGACATTTTTTTCCATTCCGGGTCGCATCTTAGTCACCCACCGCCAATTCTTCCTATCTCTGGCTAGGGATGACTGCCACGCGCACCTATTTTTACAAAGCCGCCTCATTTCCACATCAGCGCGGCCTTCGTATTGATTTAGCGAGGTGAGGGCCTATCCCCGCTGACGATCACTCCAACCCCGACACGGCCCTCATGCATCATATAGACCAAAACCAGAAGCGGTCATTAGCCAACCAGCCTAAAGATTGAAATCGCTCAAATTAAGGCCGATTTTTTGGCCCTCTCATGATAAAAACCATTCAATTTTTGCGTCATTGGACCGGGCCTTCCACCTGAAACCTGCTTCTGATCGATCGAAATCACTGGCAGCGCCCCGACGGTAGAAGCAGAGGAGAATGCTTCCGCAGCGCCGTATGCTTCTTCTTTCGAAAAAGCGCGTTCTTCCACCAATATGCCCATACTTTGCGCACACTCCAGAAGCGCAAGTCGCGTGACCCCTCCCAAAATGTGGGTATCTAGCTGCCGTGTCACGAGAATACCGTCGCCCGTTACAATCCACGCATTCGTGGATGTTCCCTCGGTGATGTTGTCCTCCTCATCCACAAGCCAGGCTTCGTAGGCGCCTTCATTGCGAGCGCTTTGCTTTGCCAGGACATTCGCGAGCAATCCAGTCGATTTGATGTCACACCGGCCCCAACGCTGATCAGGCCTTGTGACGACAGCGACACCCTCTGACCTCCGCCGGGCAAGCGCTTCACCATCGACCGGTTTCGCTGTGACGACAATCGTTGGGGTTACTGGGACCGTCGGGAAGGCGTGATCACGAGGGGCAGCGCCACGGCTCACCTGACAATAGACGATCGCATTTCGCAGGCGGTTTTTTCGCAGAACCTCCCGATAGATAATGCCCAAAACCTGCTTGGTCACAGGAACCCGGATCTCCAGCTGCCCTAGCGACCGTTCAAGCCTATCAAAATGCCATTGTTCATCGATCAGGTACCCGTTTTCTACGGCGCAGACCTCATACACACTGTCAGCAAATTGGAATCCGCGATCCTCAATATGTATTGCGGCACTGGCGTGGGGTACATACTGGCCGTTCACATAGGCAATCCGGGTCACAACTAAACGTCCTCTTTCAATTTCGCCATTGCTCTCGACTGAACAGCGCAACCAATGCAAGGAGCTCTAAACGTCCTAAGACCATCCCCCCCATCAGTATCCATTTCGCTGTATTTTCCATCTCCGGATAAGATGGGCTTTCACCCAGCATAGACGGCCGGACCAAATCATAGGCCGGCCCCGCATTTCCGATGGCCGATGCTGCGGCAACAAGTGCTGATTCAAACCCCAAACCAGATGCAGCCAACAGGGCCGCTAGAATTGCGTACACCACCAGAAACAGCGCGAAAAAGCTCCAAACAGACTTCATTATCTGGATGGTGACCGGACGACGCCCAAAATTCGTTCGAATGATGCCATGCGGATGAGTCAAGCGCTTCAGTTCCCGCGAACTCTGCTTCATCAGAAGCGCAAAACGCATGAGCTTGATTCCGCCGGCAGTCGACAGAGTTGCACCGCCAACGAGAATGAGTCCGATCACAAAAACACTCGACAGGCCGGCATTGAGAGAGGGGTCCGGAGACATATAGGCTGTTCCGGAGATCAAGCTCATCGCCAAAAAAAGACCATTCCCAAGAGCTGCCAGGACATCGCCGGTCTCACCTAGTGCAAGCAATGCAAACAATGCCCCTGCAGTCAGGACTGCGACGCAAAGATAAAGTACCTCGGGGTCTTCGCGGTATTCCGTGCCCCTCCCCTTAAAGCCTGCCCGGTGGGTCGCAAAGCTAATGGCCCCCAGTCCCATAAACACAAAGAGGAACGCCATCGCCCAGGGTGCCCTGAACTCCGAGAGCGCAGTGTCAGACGGCATGAAGCCCCCTGTTGAGATGGCCGATAAGGCCAGACAAAAGGCCTCAAACGGCGGTATACCGCCCGCCCAAACAGTCAGAAAAGCGCCCATGGTAAACACCGCATAAATGCCGCCCACTGCTTCGGCGGTCCCGCGAAACCGATCGAGAGCCCGAGACTTGTCGGCTCGGGTCAATGGCGATACGCGGAGTTCCATCCCTCCGACGCCGAGCGGCGCAAGGACGGCTGCCCCCATGACAATGCTCGCCCACCCGCCGAACCATTGAAGGACAGCCCGCCACATGATGATTGATCTGTCGACTACGTCCAACGACGGAATGACAGAGGCGCCTGTTGTCGTGAAACCGGAAATGGCCTCGAAATAGGCATCCGTCACATTTTCAAAAAAACCTGACAGGTAGAATGGAACCGACGCAAACAACGGAATGGCAAGCCACGCAATTACAACAAGTGTTAGAAGATCAAACTTGGATGGCCTGTGACTCACATCACGAAAAGCCATGATCAACGCGCCACCGCTAAACCCTGCAAGGAAGAGCGCTAGCCCGAACCCGAGAATTGACTGGCTCTCCCCGTTGTAAACCGCCGTTACCAGCGGCAGTGAAACTGCCGCTGCCAAAAGCAACAAGAGCCAGCCGAGAGCATGCAGGACAGTGCTGTAGCTCATGGTTCAGCCCGCATCGCTGGGATCAAAAGAATTCAAGGCTGACACGGAACATTTGTTCGACTGTCGAGACCTGGTCTCGCTGAGCGAACATAACGACCTTGTCACCCGATTGTATTTCGGTTGATCCGCTGGGCGTGATCACCTCACCGTCTCTTGCGATGGCGCCCACGATCAAACCGTCTGGCAGTTCCACTTCGCGCAGTGGCTGCCCGACCAAGGGAGAGGTTTCCAGCGCTTCGGCCTCAATCACCTCAGCAGCACCATCTTGCACTGCCTGCAGGCCCCGGATACGCCCGCGTCGCACATGCCGCAACACGTGGCTCACTGTTGTGGAGCGCGGATTGAGAAACGCATCGATACCCAGCGATTGCATCAGGGGTGAATAGGTCTGATTGTTGATAAGGCTGAGAGCACGGCTTGATCCCTCTCGCTTTGCCAGCACGCATGTCAGGAGGTTCACCTGATCATCATTGGTCAGGGTCACGATGGTTTCAGTTTCCTGCACCCCTGCTTCGCGCAGAAGTTCTGGATCGAGCCCGTCCCCGTTCAACACAATGGCACGTTGTAACCGGTCAGCCGCGAAGATGGCGCGTTCACGGTCCCTCTCAAGTACCTTCACCCGGACACCGCTGTGCTGCTTCTCAAGTTCTTGCGCCACATAAAGACCGATATTCCCGGCGCCGACGATCAGAACTTTTCGTGCTTCTTGTTCTTCATGCCCAAAGATAGAGAGCGTGCGGCGAACTTCTGTTGTATCGGCGGCAAAATAGACCTGATCCCCAACAATCATCTGATCCTCTGAGTGAGGGACAAACAGACTTCCGTTCCGCACAATCCCTACAACCCGTGCTTTCAGATCGGGGAATAACTCGGTGAGCTGTCTGAGCGGCGTATTGACGATGGGACAGTCATCATCCAGAGCAACACCAACAACGTTCACCGCCCCATCGGCGAACTCGAGAATGTCGAAAGCGCCGGGCACTGCCAATCGTCGCAAAACGGTACGCCCAACTTCCAGCTCTGGAGAAATGATCACGTCGATCGGCATATGGTCGCGGGCGAACAAGTCCTGGAACCCCGCCTGCAAATAGCTCTGCGCTCTGACCCGCGCAATTTTGGTCGGCACATTGAAAACCGAATGGGCCACCTGACACGCCACCATATTCACTTCATCATGGAAGGTAACCGCGATCAGCATGTCGGCGTCTGGCGCACCGGCCCGCTCCAAGACATCAGGGTGCGCCCCATGCCCAACGATTGCCCGGACGTCCAGAATATCCGAGACACGTTGCACCAACGCCGGTGACTGGTCGACCACTGTCACATCGTTATTCTCGGCCGCGAGTTGGCGCGCGATGCCAAAGCCTACCTGCCCTGCTCCGCATATGATGACTTTCATATCATCTATTCTTTCTTGGACATGTTATCGGATATGAGTGCCTTGAGGTTCATATCTTAGGCCTGTAACGACGCGCGGTCCGAGGTGTTCACCCCGAGAGACTTGAGTTTTCGGTGAAGAGCAGAGCGCTCCATTCCGATGAACGCAGCTGTCCGGGAAATGTTGCCTCCAAACCGTCCGATCTGTGCAATCAGATAGTCACGCTCGAACGTCTCTCTCGCCTCTCGTAACGGCATAGACATAATGTGTTCGCCACCCGACCCGTTCATGCCACCGGAAGGCGTTGTGCTTTCATCCGTCGGCAGCTTGTCAGCCGTGATAACAGCAGTCGGTTCCGCGGAGGTCAGAATCATCAGACGTTCAATATTGTTTCTCAACTGACGGACGTTCCCAGGCCAGGAATAGGACTGGAGGGCCGCCATAGCGTCTTCGCTTACTCTGCGCGGCGGCAGACCAGATGATCTGGATATCTGAGCAACGAAATGCTCCACGAGCAACGGAATGTCATCTCTGCGCTGCTCGAGAGACGGGACATTGATTGGCACAACATTCAAACGGTGGAATAGATCTTCGCGGAACCGACCTGCTGAAATTTCCTCGCGCAAGTCTTTACTGGACGAGGAGACAACACGCACGTCGACCTTCACTTTGCTGTTTCCGCCAACACGCACGAATGTCTGTTCAACAAGCACCCGCAGGATCTTGCTCTGAGTTTCCAGCGGCATGTCTGCGACTTCATCTAAGAAGAGAGTACCTCCGTGGGCCTGTTCGAAAACGCCGACTTTACGTGGGCCGTCCGCCCCCTCTTCGGTCCCAAAGAGTTCGACTTCCATGCGATCCGGAGCCATCGTTGCCGCGTTGATTGCGACAAACGGACTGTTTGCCCGCCGGGATGACGCGTGCAGCAAGCGGGCGACCACTTCTTTCCCGCATCCAGAAGGTCCACAGATCAGTACGCGGCTGCCCGTCGGCGCAACCTTCTCCACTGTCTGCCGGACGATATTCATATTTGGCGATGCCCCAATCAGGGTCGTCTCCTGCCCCACTTTAACGCGCAGCTCAGCATTCTCTTTCCGCAAGCGGTGGGCCTCAATGGCGCGCCGAATGATCAGGATCAGCCTATCTGCCTTGAAGGGCTTTTCGACAAAGTCATACGCCCCCTTCTTGATTGCGGAAACAGCAGTCTCAATGTTGCCGTGACCGCTGATAATGACGACGGGCAAATCCGGATACCTTTCCGAAATCACATCAAGTACTTCCAGCCCATCCAAGCGGCTTCCTTGGAGCCAGATATCAAGCACCACGAGGCTGGGCATGCGCTGTTCCAACGCCTGCAAAACGCCATCGCTGTCTGCCGCCACTCGCGTATCATATCCTTCGTCAGACAGGATGCCTGAGATCAGTTCGCGAATATCCGCTTCGTCATCGACAATTAGTATTTCGGAAGCCATCAGCCGCCTCTACCTGTTTCTACTAAACTCAGTTGGTCCATTTCGTTGGACCTGTTTGTTTCGTCATCAGTTTCATCCTTGGAAGGATGACTGACACAAGGGAACCGGAGCACAACTCTGGCCCCATTTTCCCAACCTTCGTCTTCCGGTGCATCCAAAAGATCAAGGGTTCCACCATGGTCTTCCATGATCTTCTTGACGATCGCCAACCCCAACCCTGTGCCTTTCGCACGAGTTGTCATGTAAGGCTCGGTCAGGCGCATACGTCCTGTATCGGGAAGACCACGACCGGAGTCGGTAACCAGAATCTCGATAGTGTTCCCATCAGATGTCGCACGGGTCTCAATCCTATTAGAGTCCCCTTCTGCGTCTTCCCCCTTGCCTTCGACGGCTTCAGCGGCATTTTTTAGAATATTGGTCAGCGCCTGACTTATCAGCCTAGCGTCTCCCTGGAAGCTGATCGGTGCTTCCTGAAGGGAGAGAACATATTCAATTTCCGGATGGGCCACCCGTTGCAAAAAGACAGCCTGCCGAACAATTTCGCCCAGATCAGCATCTTTCATCACCGCTTCCGGCATGCGTGCAAAGGAGGAGAACTCATCCACCATACGCCCGATATCGCCGACTTGCCTGATGATTGTGTCGGTGCATTGCTGAAACACCTCGGGATCATTGGCAACATCACCGGCGTATTTTCGTCGCAGTCGCTCCGCAGAGAGCTGAATAGGTGTGAGCGGGTTTTTGATTTCATGCGCAATGCGCCGGGCTACGTCGGACCAGGCTGCGTTTCGCTGGGCCGAAACAAGTTCGGTAATGTCGTCGAATGTTAGGACATACCCTTGCAAGTCACCCCCGGCCCTTTCACCCGTTACCCGCACATTAAGAGTACGCTCTCTGCCAGACCGAAGCAGGACAACCTGATCCCGCGCAGAGCCCCGCACCTGCTTCATCGCCACTGTAACCACGGGAGCAAGTTCCGGCGCGGCATCAGATAGAAGAAAACCATTCAGGCTGTCTTCGTCCCATCCAAGAAAGTCTTGAGCCGCGCGGTTTGCGTGATTGATCCGCATATCAGCATCGAGACCAATCACACCGGCACTCACACCCGCTAACACCGCTTCGGTGAACCGGCGACGATCATCCAATTCATAGTTCGCGGTCACGAGGTCGTTTTGTTGGTTCTCAATCTGACTCGTCATGCGATTGAACGCGCGTCCCAGCGTTTCAATTTCATCGTCATTGTTTCCGATGTCGACCCGTGTCGTCAGGTCACCGTCACTCACACGCTCCGCGGCAGTGACGAGACTTCCGATCGGTGAAACAATTCTGTTCGCAGCCCAAAGCCCTAGCCAAATCGCGGCCAGAAGAACCACAAGCGCCAAGGTCACATAGATCAGTGCGAATGTGACCTGTACGGAACTCAACCCACCTTCAAGCGTTTCATATTCAGTGACCGCAGCCTGTGTCAGCGCCAAATGGTCAAGCACGCGCGCATCCACAAACCGCGCCACATAGAGATAGGTGTCGTCGAATGCTGGGAGCTTAACCAGCGCCCGAATTTGATCGCCATCATTCGCGGTATAGAGAACAACCAACCCTTCGTCTGCCTTATCAAACTGACCGGGGCCGGGAACTCCCATTGCCGGTGCCACCGCTGCCGTGGCGCGCAGAACTGTCTTGCCCTCCCGGTCCACCAGATAAGCAGCTGGTAAAGACCGGAGAGCGGCCTGGGTCGCCAGAAGCTGCTGGCCCCGCTGGTAATTTGAAGTCAGATAAGGCGCTGCCCGGTTAAGGTCATTTGCCATGGCCAGCACATCCAGCCGCAAAACCTGGTGATGTTCGTCCAAATAGGCTTCTGCGACCTGCAGGGCATTTTCGATAATGGCTCGGGTTCTTTCACTGAACCAGGTATCCAGACCGCGATCCAGTGTGACGATAGCGAACACGGCGACAGTGATGGCCGGAAGAACGGCGATCAGCGAAAACATGGTCACAAGGCGGGCATGCAGCTTCGCTCCAGCGATGCCGCTGTGCCTTTCCATCACCAGGCGGATGACCCGCCATCCAATCAATCCGGCAAGGACGAGCGCCACGAAAAAGTTGGCCAATAAGAGAGCGGTAACAACTCCCTTGCTGGGCGCAAATGGGGTAAGCCCCGTCAGGGTCATGTAGGTGAAGGTTCCGAGGAACACCGCCACAACCACAAGACTAATGGGTAAGGTTGTGCCCAGACGAAGGCGTCTTCCCAGGTCAGAGTTTCTGACCCAGCCGGACCATGCCGTCATGTAGTCGATTGTCGCCATTGCGGCTTCAAACCATCCCGAACTGTTGCCTTCGCGTTTCAGACGAGGGCATGACCTGTGTCGTGAGGGTCACGGATACCCTACGACCGCCGCATTCTGGCGCTTGTCGCGCGCCCTTTCAACAACAATGTTGCAGGATTACATCAGTTTGTGCATCAAGCTAACCTGGACGTTAACGCGGCATGCGGACCACTTGTACATCCAGCTCGCGGATCTTTTTGCGCAGTGTATTGCGGTTTATACCCAACAACTGAGCCGCTTTGATCTGATTGCCTCGGGTAGCCGCCAGGCTGATCGTGAAGAGCGGTTTTTCGACTTCCTTGAGGACACGCTCATAGAGCCCCTCCGGCGGCAGCTGATCTCCATGGGAGGCAAACTCCCGGCTGAGCGCCCGCTCAACCATCTCTCCCAACCCCTCGTCAGCCGCAGCCGGCTCGGAAACCGGACCAAAGGCAGGTTCTGTCAACTCCGACTGAAGGACAGACACGCCTATTGTGTCCTCGGTGTAGAGCGCCGCCAAACGGCGAACCAGGTTCTCCAGTTCACGCACATTGCCGGGCCAGCGGTAGCGTTTCAGAAAGTCCATCCCCTCGGTATCTACCGTTTTGGGCGGCAGCCCCTCTTCCTGCGCCAATGTCAGGAAGTGTCTCACGAGATCAGGGATATCCTCCGTGCGCTCGCGCAATGGTGGCAGGCGAATGGGGACAACGTTCAACCGATAGAACAGATCCTCCCGGAAGAGACCCTGATTGATGAGTTGACGCAGGTCCCGGTTGGTGGCCGCAACGATACGGACATCCGTTTTGATCGGTGTCCGGCCACCAACCGTCGTGTATTCCCCTTCCTGCAACACGCGCAACAGGCGGGTTTGCGCCTCCATCGGCATATCGCCAATCTCATCAAGGAAGAGTGTTCCACCTTCCGCTTGTTGGAACCGGCCGGTGCTGCGCTGGCTGGCGCCGGTAAACGCCCCCTTCTCGTGTCCAAAGAGCTCGCTTTCAATCAGCTCGCGGGGAATGGCCGCCATGTTGATGGCCACAAAGGGTCCATGGCGGCGTTTCCCGTAGTCATGGAGCGCTTTTGCCACCAGCTCTTTCCCGGTGCCACTTTCACCGGAGACCATCACCGAGAGATCGGTCTGCATCAGCCTTGCGAGGACACGATAGATTTCCTGCATCGCCGGTGAGCGGCCGATCAGCGGAATTTTGTCGTCATCGTCCTGCGGTACGGCAGGCACGGCACTCGCGCCAGGTGTGGACAGGGCGCGCTCTGCAACAGCCGCCACTTCATTCAGGTCAAATGGTTTGGGCAGATATTCATAAGCGCCGCGTTCGGCAGCGGTAATCGCTGTCATGAGTGTGTTTTGGGCGCTCATGACAATGACGGGCAGCTCCGGACGCACCTTCTTGATGCGAGGCAAAAGATCAAATCCGTTCTCGTCCGGCATGACCACATCTGTGAAAACCAGGTCGCCATCACCCTGGTTTGCCCAGCGCCAAAGCGTTGCTGCATTTGACGTGGTTCGCACATCGTATCCGGCCCGGCCAAGCGCATGGCTCAGCACGGTCCTGATCGCTGCATCATCATCTGCAATGAGTATGGTTCCAGACGGCATAGGTTAGCCTTCCCTCGCTTGGGTCGCCTCGTCCGCCGAGTGCATCGGCAGCAGAACGCGAAAAATGGTACGTCTAGGCTGGCTGTCGCATTCGATGATGCCGCCATGGTCGCCGATAATTTTTGCAACGAGCGCCAACCCAAGACCGGTGCCCGACGCCTTGGTTGTCACAAAGGGATCAAACAGATACGGCACCAGGTCATCAGGGACGCCGGGCCCGTTGTCGATGATACATATCTCAATCGGAAGACCGACACGTTCCTGACTGCCGGGAACGGAAAGGCGCACACCCGGCCTGAACGCCGTCGTTAGGGTGATTTCGCCATCCGGCTTATCAATCGCTTCCGCCGCATTCTTCACCAGGTTTAGAAATACCTGGATCAGCTGGTCCTGATCGCCCGGAACCGGCGGCAATGAAGGATCATACTCCTCCGTGATCTTAATGGAGCTTGCAAAACCATTGGCAGCCAGCTGCTTCACCCGGCCAAGCACCACATGAATGTTGGTGGGCACGCGCGGGATGGGCCGCTCATCGGAAAAGACTTCCATGCGGTCAACCAGACCGCATATGCGGTCAGTCTCATCGCAGATGAGTCGCGTCAATGCACGATCATCTTCGCTGGCCACTTGCTCAAGAAGCTGCGCTGCGCCCCTGATCCCGGAGAGCGGGTTTTTGATTTCGTGCGCCAGAACCCCTGCCATGCCCGCAACTGACCGCGCCGCACCGCGGTGCGTGAGTTGCCGGTCCATCTTATGGGCCATCGTGCGCTCCTGCAGAATGACCAGGACCGTGCCAGGCGCATCGACAATCGGTGAGACCTGAATATCGACCGCTCGCTCGCCAAACCGAGGGGACGCGAGTTCGACACCATATTCATTGACGGACGCCTTGTTCTCCATCACTTGCGAAATCAAAGAGAGAAGCGGACTTCCAAAAGAGACAAATTCAGAGAGCGGATGCCGGGTGAGAACCGCGCTGCTCGCATCAAAAAACTGCTCAGCCGCCACGTTCACGAAATTCGCCTGCAGATTGTCGCCAACGGCAATCACCGGATGCGGCATGGCATTGAGCAGTTGGGCAGCGTCAGGCGCAATACCGTCATTGCCGATAGTCAGCTCATGAACACTCATGCTGCCGTCCTTTCTGTCTCGTTGGTAAAAAAGCGCTCAAGCCTGTCCAGCACAAACCTCGGGTCATCGCTCGGAAGAATTTGTGCTTTGAGGGGCGCCACCTCGCACTGCCAGTCGGCAGCGGCGGCGTCGAGATACCAGCCCAGATGTTTTCGCACGATGCGGCTCCCAAGCCGCTCACCATAGAGATCCAATGCATCTGAGTAGTGGGACCGAATAATGTCCCATCTGATTTCAGCAGTTGGCGCTGCAGTGATTTCACGACCGGACAGAGCATCATCTATCTGGCGCAGCAGCCACGGACGGCCATTGGCGCCGCGCCCCACCATAACGCCGTCTGCACCAGACGCTTTCAGGCAGGCTTTTGCATCTTCAATCGACAGAATATCGCCATTGGCTATGACAGGAATCTCGACGGCTTCCGCGACCGGGCGAATGGCTCCCCAATCGGCGCTTCCTTTATAGAACTGGCAGCGCGTTCGCCCATGCACCGTCACGAGCTTGACGCCTGCCGCTTCTGCGCGCGTTGCAAGTTCAGCCGCATTCAGGGATTCATGGTCCCAACCGAGGCGCATCTTAAGGGTGACGGGCAGCACAGTTGCCGCGACTGTCGCCTCGATGAGCGTCAGCGCATGGTCCAGATCCCGCATGAGCGCCGACCCGGACAAACCGGATGTCACCTGGCGTGCCGGGCATCCCATATTTATGTCAATAACGTCCGCGCCGGCCTCTTCAGCAAGCTTGGCGCCCTCAGCCATCCAATGGGCTTCGCGCCCCGCAAGCTGTATGACCAGAGGCTTGAGCACGCCGCTCCCTGCTGCCCGGCGGACGACATCCGGCCGGGCTCGTGCCAGTTCCTCGCTCGCGACCATTTCAGACACGAGTACAGCAGGCGATGCCTTTGAGACGGCCACCCGATAGGGCAGATCCGTCACGCCGGACATGGGAGCCAGAAAGACCCGGCTGGGATATATGTGTGCGCCGACAGATATGTTCATTATTTAGGCATATATTAAATTGCTTATTTCTTGTGCAATTTGTATCGCGTCTGCGGCCCAAGTGCAATGTTTAACTGCCAAAAACCTTAAAAAATCCACCAAATCCGGGACTTGCCAAGCCCGGGCTTAGGTGCGAAACGAAGAATATGCGTGTTGCCGCTCTCATTGTTGCCGCTGGCCGGGGAACCCGGGCTGGCGAAGGCCTGCCCAAGCAATACCGTCCCGTGGGCGGCGTGCCTATTCTTGCTCGCACCTTGAGTGCTTTCGCCACCCACCCAGATATCGACAATGTCCTTGCCGTGATCCATCCGGATGACACGCTCCTCTACAACGATTGCAGCAGCGATTTGCCAAAACTCCTGCCGCCTGCGAATGGGAGCGCAACAAGACAAGCGTCTGTTCTGGCGGGGCTCACGGCTTTGGCTGATATCGACCCAACCCATGTGCTGATCCATGACGGTGCCCGGCCCTTCGCCTCGCCCGAGATGATCAGCCGGGTCGTGGAGGGCCTCAAAACCCATCAGGGAGCTCTTCCCAGCCTCCCGGTGACAGATACGTTGCGCCGGCATGCAAATGGGCTCGCTGGTGAAACAGTTGACCGCGCGGGCTTGGTTCGTGCGCAGACACCTCAGGGCTTCGCCTACAAAGCCATACTGGACGCCCACACAGCCCATCAATCTGCAGAATTCACTGACGATGTCGCGCTTGCCGTGACTGCAGGGATTGAGACCCATCTTGTTGACGGGTCGGAGGACAATTTTAAGGTGACAACACCAGACGATTTTGAGAGAGCTGAGCACTTTTTGGCCAGCGCACATGAAACACGGACTGGAACCGGGTTTGACGTGCACCGCTTTGCGGCAGGCGACCAGATCACTCTCTGCGGGGTCTCCATTCCCCACGAGCAAAGCCTGCTCGGCCATTCCGACGCCGATGTGGGGCTCCACGCGATAACGGACGCACTGCTTGGTGCGTTTGGCGCCGGGGATATCGGCGACCATTTCCCGCCCTCCGACCCCCAATGGAAGGGCGCGCCCTCACGGGTCTTCCTCGAACACGCAGCAACATTGCTGGCGAAGCAAAACGGACGCATTACTAATATCGATGTCACACTGATTTGCGAAGCGCCGAAGATCGGCCCTCATCGAGATGCGATGCGGGCCGCCATTGCAGAAATCACAGACATTGCTCCCGACCGGATCAGCGTCAAAGCGACAACAACAGAGGGCCTTGGCTTTACCGGCCGTGGTGAAGGCATCGCCGCACAAGCGTTGGCGACCGTCACGCTTCCCCGGACGTCAGATCGATGAACCACCTGGCACAAGTCATTGCGACCTGGTTTGGCTCGGGGTACCTGCCGAAGGCGCCTGGCACCTGGGGCTCCCTCGCAGCGCTCCCCTTTGCCTGGGGCATCATGCTGATTGCTCCAGGTGTTTTCCCCATACTCGTTGCAAGCGTTTTCTTGCTGCTGGTTGGCGTGTGGGCCGCAAGCCAGCACAGCGCCACGCTCGGCGAGCATGATGCGGGGGAAATCGTCGTTGATGAGGTGGTCGGCCAGTGGATCGCCCTCGCCGTTGCGCCATTTTCCCCCCTCGGCTGGTTCACAGCCTTCCTGCTGTTTCGGCTGTTTGATGTCCTAAAACCCTGGCCCATTAGCTGGATTGACAAGCGAGTCTCAGGCGGCTGGGGTATTATGCTGGACGATGTGGTTGCCGGAATTTTTGCCGCGCTCGTGCTGATGCTGATCACCTTCGCTGTTGGAGATTTTTGAATGTCCTTGTTCCCACGCCCTATTCTGCAATTGGCGGAACTGGTGCTGGCTGATGCCAGTGAAAAGAATCTCAAGATCGTCACAGCAGAAAGCTGCACCGGCGGTCTTGTCGCGAGTTGCCTGACTGAAGTCGCAGGCTCGTCCGCAGTGGTGGAACGTGCATTCGTGACCTATTCCAACGAAGCGAAGCGCGACATGCTGGGTGTACCCGGCGATATGATCGCCGACCATGGCGCTGTAAGTGAGCCGGTCGCACGGGCGATGGCCGAAGGCGCTCTGGAGGAATCGAGAGCCCATGTCAGCGTTTCGATTACCGGCATTGCGGGTCCTGGTGGCGGTACCGCACTCAAACCCGTGGGACTTGTCCACATGGCAGCAGCGCGGCTGCGCTACAGCATCATTCATGAAGTCTACCGGTTTGGAAATGTCGGCCGGGACGAAGTGCGGATACAGGCCGTTCAAGCGGCGCTTGAACTTATTCGCCGTCAGATCGACCGCTGACCCTTACGCTTCAGGGTTCCCGTAGAGTTCATCGGCCCGTTCAAAGAAAGCCGTAACAATTTTATGGACGGCTTTGTCAAACATGCCGGTAATCATTTTTTCCATCATGCGGCTGCGGAATTCGAAGTCGACAGCGAAATCCACTTCGGTTCCTTGGTCCACAGGCTCAAAGCGCCAGTGGTTGTCGAGATGTTTGAAGGGTCCGTTGACGTAGGCCACGTCGATCGTTCGATGCTCCGGGTTCAGTGTCACACTGCTCCTGAAAGTCTCGCGGAACATTTTGTAGGAGATGAGAACGTCCGCAACGATCACCTGATTGTCGCCTGCTGTGCCGCGACTGCGCACCCGCACCCCGGTCACCCACGGCAAAAACTGCGGATAGCTTTCAATATCCGAGACCAATTCATAAAGCTTCTGTGGTGGATGCGCGACGAGACGTCGTTCTTTATGGGCAGGCAAGGAGTCAGCTTTTGTTTAGTTGCGCTTCTCGCGCAGCGCGCAAGGCCGCGAAGTCCGCGTCCGCATGATAGGAAGAGCGCGTCAATGGTGTCGCCGACACCATCAGAAAGCCTTTGGACCGAGCGGTGGTTTCGTAACCCTCAAATTCCTCCGGCGTGACAAAGCGATCAACGGCCGCGTGTTTCCTTGTGGGTTGCAGATACTGCCCCACCGTCAGAAAGTCGATATCGGCCGAGCGCATATCGTCCATCACCTGCATGAGCTCTTCGCGTGTCTCACCGAGGCCTACCATGACGCCCGACTTGGTGAAGATGGTCGGGTCGAGTTCCTTCACACGCTGTAGCAGGCGAATGGAATGGAAGTAACGGGCACCCGGCCGGATCGACAGGTAAAGGCGCGGGACCGTTTCCAGATTGTGATTGAAGACGTCTGGACGCGCTTCAACAACCACCTCCAGTGCCCCTTCTTTCCTAAGAAAGTCGGGTGTCAAAATCTCGATGGTCGTCTCCGGCATGCGCTTGCGAATGGCTCGAATGGTCTTTGCAAAATGCTCCGCGCCCCCATCGTCCAGATCATCGCGGTCCACGGACGTGATCACCACATGACGCAGGCCGAGCTTTTCGACAGCATTTGCCACTTTTTCTGGTTCGTCCGGGTCCAGCGCATTCGGCAGACCGGTGCTCACGTTGCAAAAGGCGCAGGCGCGGGTACAGGTCTCGCCCATGATCATCATGGTCGCGTGTTTTTCCGTCCAGCATTCGCCTACATTCGGGCAGCCAGCCTCTTCACACACCGTGACGAGCCCATGTTCGCGAATGATCTTTTTTGTTTCTGCGTAGACCGGCGACCCCGGCGCTTTCACACGAATCCATTCCGGCTTGCGAAGCACAGGCGTGTCCGGCCGGTGCGCCTTTTCCGGATGTCTGGCTCTCTCTGTAGACTTGGCTTTAGGCCGAGTCTGATCGTCACCGACTGTTTTGAGGACCGTTACCATGGGTTTCTATCTGCTGAGTCTTGAACTCTTCTCATATAGGAGTATAGCCCGAAAAAGTTAAGATCGAGCGGTAAAACGGGCGTACTTCAGATGTGCAGAGCGCGTCCAAAGGCATCTAGCACGGATTCATGCATCATTTCACTCAATGTGGGATGAGGGAACACCGTCGCCATCAAGTCTGCTTCGGTGGTCTCCAACTGTCGCGCGATTGTATAGCCCTGGATCAGTTCCGTGACCTCGGCACCCACCATGTGAGCGCCCAGCAGCTCCCCCGTCTTGGCATCAAAAACCGTTTTAATCAGCCCTTCGGGCTCACCCAATGCAATGGCTTTCCCGTTCCCGATAAAGGGGAAACGCCCGACTTTGACTTCGTGGCCTGCTTCCTTTGCAGCCGCCTCGGTCATGCCGACGCTCGCCACCTGCGGATGGCAATAGGTACAACCGGGGATCTTGCTCGTGTCCATCGGGTGCACACCTTTCACGCCCGCGATCCGTTCCGCAACCATGACACCTTCGTGGCTTGCTTTGTGCGCCAACCAGGGTGGGCCAACCAGATCGCCAATCGCGTAGACGCCTGGCACACCGGTTTCACACCATTCGTTGACGGTGACGTGCCCACGATCGGTTTTCACGCCCGCCTTTTCCAGACCTATGTCTTCAATGTTCCCGGTAATGCCGACCGCGGAAACCACCTTCTCCGCTTTCACGGTCTGTGTTTTGCCGCCCATGTCAATGGTCGCGGTGACGCCTGATTTGGATTTCTTCAGGTCCGTCACTTTGGCTCCGGTCAACAGGTTCATGCCCTGTTTCTTGAAGGCCTTGGCTGCGAAGGCAGAAATCTCTTCATCCTCAACCGGCAGGACGCGATCGAGGAGCTCTACCACGGTGACGTCAGCTCCAAAAGTTTTGTAGAAGCTCGCAAACTCAATCCCGATAGCGCCCGACCCGATCACCAGGACAGACTTTGGAATGGATTTCGGCACCATGGCTTCCCGGTAAGACCAGACCGTCTCACCATCGGGTTCCAAGCCCGGCAAAGTGCGTGCGCGAGCACCCGTTGCCAAGATGATATTTTTGGCAGAGATATCTGTTTCCTTGCCGTCAGCCTCAACGTTGAGCTTGCCCTTCCCGGCCAAACTTCCGCTGCCAACAATGACATCGACTTTGTTTTTCTTAAGCAGGAACTGAACGCCCTGCGAGAGTTGCGCGGCAACAGCGCGCGAGCGCTCTACAATCTTCGTGCCGTCAAAGGAAAGGCCCTCGACCTTAAGACCAAACTCTTCCGCGCGCTCCATATTGTGATAAATCTCGGCAGATCTCAGCAGCGCTTTGGTGGGGATACATCCCCAATTGAGACATATACCGCCAACCTCTGAGCGTTCCACGACAGCGGTTTTCAGCCCGAGTTGAGACGCCCGGATTGCAGCGACATACCCACCGGGGCCGGAGCCCACGACAACAACATCATATGATTTTTCAGCCATTGTCGGTCCTCACAGCAACATTGAGGGTGGATATTCGATGTAAGCCTTGAAAGCCGCGAGCAACTGCGCGCCCAACGCCCCATCAATGGCGCGATGGTCACAAGAGAGCGTCACCGTCATCACGGTCGCCGCCTTCACTTCGCCATCGACGATAATGGGCCGTTGTTCACCAGCGCCAACAGCCATGATGGCCGCCTGAGGCGGGTTAATCACAGCAGTGAAGTTCTTGATGCCATACATGCCAAGGTTCGACACAGAAAAGCTGCCGCCTTCAAACTCAGCGGGACTGAGTTTCTTGTCCCTCGCGCGTGCCGCGAGTTCTTTCGCTTCTGCTGAAATCTCTGCGAGCCCTTTCCCATCGGCGCGACGGATGATCGGTGTGATCAGCCCGCCTTCAAGGGCGACCGCTATGCCGACATCTGCATTATGGTGCTGAAGAAGCGCATCCTCTGCGAAGCTGACATTCGCCTCGGGCACCTTTTTGAGGGCGAGGGCTGCCGCCCGAACGATGAAGTCATTGACGGAGAGTTTAATACCCGCGTCGGCTCCTTCTTCGTTCAGATGCTTGCGAACTTTCAGCAACTCATCCAGTACGCAGTCGATGGTGAGATAATAGTGTGGAATTTCCTGCTTAGATTGGGTGAGCCGCCGCGCGATGGTCTTCCGCATCGAATTGAGCGGGATCTCGTCATAGGTCCCAGACTCGTAGAATGCACGCGCGTCAATGCTACCTTGCGGCACAGGCGCTTTGCCTGCTGAGCGGCCTGCTGTTTTCGGCGCCCCTTCCACATCTGCTTTGACGATGCGGCCTCGCGGCCCGCTCCCCGACAAAGTAGAAAGATCGATGCCCTTGTCCGCAGCAATGCGTTTGGCAAGCGGGCTCGCAAAGATGCGGGTGCCCGTTGGTGCCACCTTCGCCTGCGTTTGCGGTGCTGACGCCTTGGATTCAGAGCTACTGTCCGCTGCCGGGGCCGCCGGTGCCGACGGTTTTGGCGCTGGCGCTTGTGTACGTGCTGGGGCAGCGACATTGTCCGCCGCGCTGGCGTCCTCCCCCTCTTCCAGGATGACGGCAATGGTCTCGTTGACGGGCACACCCTCTGTGCCTTCGGCAACCAACAGTTTCCCGACGGTTCCTTCGTCGACGGCTTCCATCTCCATGGTCGCTTTATCCGTCTCAATCTCAGCGATCAAATCTCCGGAGCGGACTTCATCGCCCTCTTTCACCAGCCATTTGGCCAATGTGCCCTCTTCCATAGTCGGGGACAGGGCAGGCATGAGAATTGGTATTGGCATGACGTCCCCTCCCTAGCGATACATGACGGAATTAATGGCGGCGACAACCTCCGGTGTGCCCGGTAGCGCGAGCTTCTCAAGGTTTGCCGCATAGGGCATCGGCACATCCTTGCCGGAAACGCGGAGGATCGGTGCGTCGAGATAGTCGAACGCCTTTTCTTGAACCTGTGCCGCGATTTCGGACCCGATGCCGCAAATGGGCCAGGTCTCTTCCACCACAACCAACCGGTTGGTCTTCTGGACAGAGGCGATAATCGTGTCTGTGTCCAGCGGGCGCAGAGATCTTAAGTCAATCACTTCCGCTCTCACGCCCTCTTCGGCGAGCTTGTCCGCAGCCTCCAGCGCATAGGTAAGCCCCATGCTGAAGGATACGATGGTAACATCGGTTCCTTCGCGCAGCACTTTTGCCTTGCCGATGGGAACCACCCAATCGTCCACCTCCGGCACATCGAAAGTGCGGCCATAAAGGATTTCATTTTCCAGAAAGACGACCGGATTCGGATCGCGGATCGCCGCTTTAAGCAGGCCCTTCGCGTCCGCGGCGGAGTATGGCGCGACGACTTTCAATCCCGGAATGTGCGCATACCAGGCTGAATAGTCCTGGCTGTGTTGAGCGCCCACGCGGGCGGCTGGCCCATTGGGTCCGCGAAACACAATCGGGCAGGTCATCTGCCCGCCGGACATGTAGCGTGTCTTGGCGGCAGAGTTGATGATGTGGTCGATCGCCTGCATGGCAAAGTTGAAGGTCATGAATTCAACTATTGGCTTCAGGCCAGCCATGGCCGCCCCCGTACCAAGCCCGGCGAATCCATGCTCTGTGATGGGTGTGTCCACGACCCGTTGCGGACCAAATTCCTCCAGCAGGCCTTGGGTCACCTTGTAGGCGCCCTGATATTCCGCAACCTCTTCACCCATAATGAAGACATCGCCATCAGCCCGCATCTCTTCAGCCATGGCATCCCGGAGCGCTTCACGTACTGTCGTGGGTTGCATGCTTGTCCCTTCCGGAATGTCGGGATCGGGTGCGACGGCCACGGTCTGCGGGGCGGCCGTGCTGTCGTCAGATGCGGTGTTGTCCGCTGGATCGACCGGTGAAGCACTGCTTTCCTCGGTTGATGCGTTTGACACGCTCTCGTTGATGGACACCGTCTCTTCGCCATCCGACAGAAGGACAGCAATCAGATCGTTGACGGGCACGTTCTCGGTTCCTTCCGGCACGACAATCTTGCCAATGCGCCCCTCGTCGACAGCTTCCAGTTCCATGGTTGCTTTGTCGGTTTCAATCTCTGCAATGACATCCCCGGAGCGGACCTCGTCGCCTTCCTTCACCATCCATTTAGCAAGGGTGCCCTCTTCCATGGTCGGTGACAGCGCCGGCATTAGGATCTCAATACTCATGCCTGCACCTCTTCGATGATATCCGTCCAAAGCTCTGAGGGATCGGGTTCCGGACTTTCCTGAGCGAAGTTCGCCGCCTCCGTCACAACGCCACGCACCTCCGCATCAATTTCTTTGAGGCCGGCTTCGTCGATCTTTTTGGATTTCAGAAGACGGGCTTTCACCTGTTCGATCGGATCGTGTTCTTCGCGCATACGGTTCACCTCTTCCCGCGCACGATATTTTGCCGGGTCGGACATGGAGTGACCACGATAGCGATAGGTGTTCATCTCGAGGATGTAGGGACCCTTACCCGCACGGCAGGAGTCTGCCGCACGTGCTGCCGCATCCTTCACCGCGCGGACATCCATGCCGTCGACCTGCTCTCCCGGAATATTGAAACTCACACCACGTTTGGATAGATCCGTTTGGGCCGACGCCCGGCTGATGGCCGTGCCCATTGCGTATTGATTGTTCTCAACCACATAGACGACGGGGAGTTCCCATAGCTCCGCCATGTTGAAGCTTTCATAGACCTGGCCCTGGTTCGCGGCACCATCCCCAAAATAGACAAAGGAGACATTGCCGTTGTCGCGATAGCGATTGGCGAAAGCGAGCCCTGTGCCCAGGGACACTTGCGCGCCAACAATGCCGTGACCGCCGTAAAAGTGCTTTTCGGCTGAGAACATGTGCATGGAGCCGCCCTTGCCGCGGGAGAGCCCCCCTTCCCGGCCCGTCAGCTCCGCCATCACACCGTTCGGATCGAGCCCCATAGCAAGCATGTGCCCGTGGTCCCGGTATCCGGTGATCATCTGATCGCCTTCTTTGGAGGCCATCTGAACGCCCACAACAACCGCTTCCTGACCGATATAGAGATGGCAGAATCCGCCGATCAATCCCATGCCGTACATCTGGCCCGCCTTTTCTTCGAAGCGGCGGATCATGAGCATCATCTTGTAGGCTTCCAGATCCTCTTCGTTTGTGAAGGCAGGGAAATCTGGCTGATTGGAGGGATTTTTCTTACGGGCGGTGGATTTCTTCGCTGCGCCCGTCCGGGAGGTTGTCTTTTTGGGGACTGGCTTTTTGGTCGCCATCAATGGGCCTCGCATTGTCAGAATCGAGGTTAAGCCCCCGGTTTCACCAACAAAGATAAGCGCCAAATATTTGATTTGTATGAAAAATTCCGTGATGAACTGAATTTCAGTTAAAACGCTGGAATCTCCTGCGTTTAATCGAAAGCCAAGTCAGCCGTGATGGGCCAAATCACTTCCTGATCATTGGGGATCACGATAAATCGTCAACTCATCCGGCCGGGAAACTCCCAAGTAGGCGCGCGCCCGCTCATCGAGCAGGTCCGGATCCAGGCTTTCAGGACGCAGCAAGGCGACTTGATGTTCGAGCCGCGCCCGGTCGGCACTCACGGCATCCAGGTTCTCGCGCAGTGTTTCAATTTCCAATGACAGGGATGACCATGCCCGCAAGCCCTGATCCCCCTTCACCGCATTGACGATGAAATAGGTGAGAAGAAGCCCACACAGGACCGGCAAAACGAGCAGCCGAAGCCTGAGAGGTTCATGAGTTGCGACGAGACCAAAACGTTCCATAAGGATCAGAGAATCACAAAGTGATTCGCTCCGTCAAGCGGAAACGATTCGCGATTCTCTCAATGAGTCCAAATAGTTGCGGGTGTGTCCGCAGGGACTCACTCCTCATGTTGGGAAGCTTACTTCATCGTCCCCCGTGGACCATTGAGGGTACTTTTTCATGATCGACTGGAACCGGTCAGAGGCCAGAAAGGTCTCGAGCCATGCCTTTAAATGCGGCCAATCCTGCGCGTCAAACCAGGCCCGGTCTGTATTCGCGAACTGGCGCACGAAGGGAAGAATGGCGTAGTCGGCAAAACGCGCCTTTGGCCCACATAGCCATTCTTGTTCCGCTAAACGGGCGTCGAGCGCTATAAGGATTTTGGAAGCTTCTGTCCTGTGTTCCTCAGCGACAGCGCCATCATAGCGATTGGCATACTTGTAGCGATCGAGGTGATGTTTAAATGGTCCATCATTCTGCTCAACCAGCCGGTCCATCTCCGCGCGATCCGCATCCAGCCACCCTTCCGGATCCGCTTCCGACAGGGCCCAGTTCATCACATCCAGGCTTTCCTCAAGCACGGTTCCATCTTTGAGAACCAGCACCGGCACCGTTGCTTTTGGCGATGCCTCCAACATTTCTGCCGGCTTATCCCTCAACACCACCTCACGGAGTGCCACCCGCTGACCGCTCACAGCTAATGCGAGACGTGCGCGCATGGCATAGGGACAGCGTCGAAACGAGTAGAGGATGTGCCGTTCGCTCGTCACTCGCCCGCCGACACTTCCTTCTCGTAGCGCGCACCGATGTGGGTTTCATTGCGCTGCTTTGCGAGATTGATCTGCTTCTGCCGCGAGGCAAAGCGCTGCTTCTGCTCCGGGCTGGACTCATCCAAACAATGGGGACAGCTGACGCCGGGTTCATAGGCTGCGGATGCCTTGTCTTCCTCTGTGATGGGACGCCGGCACGCGTGGCACATGTCGTAATTGCCGGGCTTCAGCCCGTGTTCCACGGAGACACGCTGGTCGAAGACGAAACACTCGCCATGCCAAAGGCTCTTCTCCTCAGGAACGGTTTCCAGATATTTCAGAATTCCACCATCCAGGTGAAAAACCTCATCGAAACCTTCTGCCAACATGTAAGAACTCGCCTTCTCGCACCGAATACCACCGGTGCAGAACATGGCGACTTTCGGTTTCTGGCCATTGTGTACGCGGGCTTTGAGCTCGCTCACCCAGTCCGGGAACTCACGGAAGCTTGCGGTCTTCGGATCCTCGGCGCCCTCAAACGTTCCGATGGCGACTTCATAATCGTTCCGCGTATCCACAACGACAACATCCGGGTCTGAAATCAGATCGTTCCAGTCTTCCGGTTTCACGTATGTGCCGACCTGCTTGTTGGGATCGGCGACTGGTTTTCCGAGCGTTACGATCTCTTTCTTCAAGCGGACCTTCATCCGATGGAAGGGCATGTTGTCAGCGTAGGAGTATTTGAGGCTCATGCCGTCAAACCGCGGGTCAGACCGGATATGAGAAATCACCGCTTCTATGCCCTTTTGCGGACCGGCGATCGTCCCGTTGATCCCCTCTTCTGCGAGCAACAGTGTGCCCATAACGCCCCCATTGCGGCACACAGCCTGCAAAGGCTCCTGAAGGTCTTCAAAGTCTGGCAGCGTGACGAACTTATACATTGCCGCCACGGTGTATTTGTTGTCGTTACTCATCATCTTCATCCTGCGCGTTTGCTGACTGGTTACCTCTCCCGTCCCAATTCCGCAAGGTACGCGCCTCAAATCCCTGAAAAACGGCAGAAAACTCACCATTTCACCAAGTTATGAGGCGTGGTTTCATGTTTTGTAAAAAGGATGGTGACACTCTCATCCGGTGTCTTTGGTTTGATGCCAAAGTATCGGGGAAATCATGACGTTTGACGAAGTAATCGCGCAATCGATAGAGCCTGAAACGCTGCGCAGCGTTTTTGCCGCCTACCTAAAGGCCCGCGGTGAGAATGACGTTGCGTCGCAAGATCGGCTCCCCATGCGGGAAATGGCACCACTGCTTCCCAACATCACCCTTATGGAATGCATTGATGAGGGCACAATTCTCTACCGCATCATGGGTGAGCGCATCGTTGAAAGGCTTGGGTTCAATCCAACAGGCCAGAACTTTTATGACTTTCTGGACCCGTCACAGCGGGCGGAATCCATTTACACGACAAAAGCTGGTCTAGCGGCTCCCTGCGGACACTATTCCATTTATCAAAGCCGATTTGAATCCGGACGCTCTCTGGTGAGTGAAAGCCTGCTGCTCCCCATGCGAAAGACAGCAAGTGCGGAGATCGACTTCATCTTTGGCTACCATGTTCACCACCAAGCAACGAACAGCTTTTCTCTTGGTGGAAGAACACAGCTGGGCACCAGTTGGGACGTTTCAGAGTTCATTGATATCGGGCTCGGCTTACCAGACTCCACGGCGCTGGCCGCAATTTCGGCAAGTGTCGATACACTTGGCCAGGCTCAGTGTTGACGGTATATCGCCATGAAACTCGATGAATTGATAGAAATCGCGCACGATAGAGAAGGGCTACGCCGCTTTTTTGACTGCTATCGCGCCGCACAGTCCGGCCCCGGCCCCGCGTGCCAAAACGCCTTGCCCATGCGCGAACTCGCCGGACTGATGGCGCAGATTACCCTGGTAGAGCAAAAGTCGCCGGACCAGATCATCTACCGCATCGCAGGCGATACAATCATTGAACGCTTAGGATTCAATCCGACCGGCATGAACTTCCTTGACCTTCTTCACCCAGATCAAAGAGAAGGCTCCATGGAAGGGCATCAACTCATGCTTTCACACCCATGCGGGTGCTATCTGGTCTACGAGAATGAACTGGAAAACGGCAATCGAATGTTGTCGGAAACCGTGACACTACCTATGCGCAAGAATGAAGACGCCGAAGCAAAGCTATTTTTTAGCTACCATTCCACGCATAAGCCGACAGGTATCATAAGTACCAAGGGAGAGACCGCTCTTGTCGTCAATTGGCATAGAATGGAACATGCGGATATAGGGTGCGGCGAGCCGGCGACTAAACCCTCTCCTCCTGCCTCAAAGCGTGAAACCGTCAACGCCTGACTTGTTTGATTCCTGGCGCTCCCAAAAACTCAATTAGTCCATGGTCGGCTTACGGCGCATTTTCTTTGTGTCGCCGCGTTTGCCCTTCGCTTCCAGGCGTCTTCTTTTGGAGGCCAGGGTTGGTTTTGTTTTCACACGCTTTCGCACCGGTTTGGCCGCTTCTCTTATCAAAGCCACGAGGCGCGCTTGTGCGGCTTCCCTGTTCAACTGTTGGGACCGATGCTCTCTCGCCGTAATGGTCAGAATGCCGCTGGACGACAATCGGCGGCCAGCGACAGTCGCCAGCCTGCTCTTCACCGCTTGTGTTAGTGATTGGGAGCCAGAAACGTCGAAACGAAGTTGAACCGCCGTCGCAAGCTTGTTGACATTCTGCCCCCCGGGACCTCCGGCCTGTATGAAAGTCTCCTCAAGCTCGGACTCATCGATCGCGATCCGGCCATTGATGCGTATCTTGCCCATCACCAAGTCTCAAGACGGTTTCACGTAGTCGGCTACAGCGACGCCACATGAGCGTCCAAGAGCCATGCAGGCATTCAACAGATATCCCCCTGTCGGTGCTTCCCAGTTGAGCATCTCACCTGTGCAGAATACCCCTGGTTTGGAGGTCAGCATAAAGCTGTCATCCAGCGCCTCAAAAGCGATGCCGCCAGCAGATGAGATTGCCTCCGCAATAGGTCGTGCGCTCGTCAACGTAAGAGGAAGGCTCTTAATTGCCTCCGCAAGCGTCTCCGTATCATTCAACCGGTCCGGCGCACATTCTCTTAAAAGGTTGGCTTTAACTCCCGACAGAAAAACCGTCTTTTTCAGATGCGTGGAGAGACTTCGGGAGCCGCGTGGTTTTGAGAGGCGTGTGACTACTTTGTCGAGGGAGACATCCGGCATCAGATCGAGACGAAGGAGAGCCTCCCCCTTCTCCTTAATCGTCTCGCGGAGTGCGCGCGCGTGCTGATAGATACCACTCCCTTCAATGCCATACTCGGTGACGACACACTCGCCCGTCAAACGCACATCATCTGCTGTCAGCGCAACTGCCTTCACAGGTTCTCCCGCAAACCTGTCTTTAAAGTGGTCTGACCAGACACAGTTGAAACCGCAATTGGCGGGTTCGAAGGGGTGAACATCCACTCCAGCATCTCTCAGCTCAGGAACCCAGCTGGCATCGGACCCGAGTTGAGGCCAACTCGCACCGCCCAACGCCAGGATGGTCGCGTCAGCTTTGACGCTTTTCTTACCCAAAGGTGTTTCAAATACCAGCGCCTCATCCTCATCCCAGCCGAGCCATTTGTGACGAACGTAAACACTCATCCCTCGTGTTTTGAGCTCGCGTATCCACGCGCGCAAAAGCGGTGCCGCCTTCATGCTTTTGGGGAAAACGTGCCCCGACGTGCCGACAAAGGTTTTGGTCCCCAGGTTTGCGGCCCAGTCGCGAACCGCATTCGGCGGGAAATGTTCAATTGCATTCGCAAGGTATGGCGCTGCCGCTCCGAAACGCGACAGGAATTCATCGACCGGTTCAGCATGGGTGAGATTGAGCCCGCTCTTCCCCGCCATCAAAAACTTCCGGCCGAGCGAGGGCATAGCATCGAACAGGTCTACGGAGATGCCGCGGCGGGTCAGTGTTTCCGCAGCCATCAACCCAGCCGGCCCGCCACCAATGATCGCGACACTCACTGACACAGGAAAATTCCGGCACGCTTGCCGATCCTAAAGGCTCCCTCACGATCGATTGCTTCCTGCACCTTTGGACGGATTGCAGCTGAGGCAGCCAGGACCAAGTCAGGATCGGGAAAGAGGGAGGCCGTTGATCTTACGTAATCAACAATCGCATCAGCGACCGGCACGACCAATTGTCCGTCGAGAGTGTCGAGCCGAACGCTGCTGAAATGTGCGCTCAATTGTTCCGCGCCGTTTTCAAGAGTGAATTCATCTGTGAAATTCGAGTACCACGGCACACCCTCACCCGTTAGCAGGGCTTGCAGCTCCTCAAGGTACGCGCCGCTGTTGGTCGTCGCGCAAAAGGTGCCGCCGGGACTCAGCAGATTTTTTGCTGCGGACAGGGCCTTCGGCCGGTCAGACACGTGGTAGAGCATATGTTTTGCGAGGATCAGGTCGACGTCCTGCTCGTCTATCGAAGGCTCTTCAGCAGACATGACCTGATGGGTTGCAGAAATGCCTGCATCGGAGAGTCGCTTTTTCGCGGCTCCCACCATTCCAGGCGAGGTATCGGTCAGAACCAGCGTCAGACCCTCAGGTAGCTGATCTGCATTTCGAACCCAGAACTCTCCATTGCCGCAGCCAAGCTCAAGGACTTTTTGACCAGCAGCGAACGGAATATGATCAAAAACCCAGCGCGAAAAATCCTGGGGCGGCTCAGTGTAGTTTTCATGAAAAGCGATGCGCGTGGCGAGATTGGTATCCTGCTCATATTGCGCATCGCCGGACATGGATCAGCCTTTCAGAATGGACCGGCCTGCATATTCAGCTGCAGGGCCGAGCAGTTCCTCAATCCGAATGAGCTGATTGTACTTGGCCAACCGGTCTGAGCGGGCGAGCGAACCGGTTTTGATCTGGCCGCAATTGGTCGCGACTGCCAGGTCTGCGATCGTTGCATCTTCCGTTTCGCCGGAACGGTGTGACATGACAGCGGTATAGTTTGCCTTGTGCGCCATTTCGACAGACTCGAGTGTTTCCGTCAGAGACCCGATCTGGTTCACCTTGACCAGGATGGAGTTGGCAACACCCATCTTGATACCATCGTGAAGGCGAGCCTTGTTGGTTACGAAAAGATCATCGCCGACAAGCTGAACCTTGTCACCGATGCGATCTGTCAGGGCTTTCCATCCATCCCAGTCGTCTTCATCCATGCCATCTTCAATGGAAATGATCGGATAACGGCTCACCAGATCGGCCCAATAGTCGACCATGCCACCGGCATCGAGCTTCTTACCTTCGCCTTTGAGATTGTAGACGCCGTTTTCATGAAACTCGGTCGACGCTGCATCGAGGGCGAGATACATATCTTCACCAGGCTTATAGCCCGCTTTTTCAATCGCCTTCATGATGTAGTCGAGCGCCGCATCGGTGGAGGCGAGATTGGGCGCAAACCCGCCTTCGTCACCAACCGCCGTGTTGTGACCATCAGCCTTCAGTTCTGATTTCAGTTGGTGGAAGACTTCTGCCCCCATGCGAACCGCGTCCCGGATGTTGTCCGCAGCGACCGGCATAATCATGAATTCCTGAATATCAATCGGATTGTCGGCATGTTCGCCACCATTCACGATGTTCATCATCGGAACCGGCAGCGTCCGGGCCGCCGGACCGCCGACATATCTGAACAGCGGCAGTTCAGACGACTCTGCCTGAGCTTTGGCAATGGCCATGGAAACGCCCAGTATAGAGTTCGCGCCGATGCGGGCTTTGTTGGGCGTGCCGTCCAGCTCACACATCAGGCGGTCCAGGTGGATCTGCTCTTCTGCATCCATTCCGCCAATGGCGTCAAAAATCTCTCCATTGACGGCCTCCACGGCCTTCAGAACCCCTTTGCCGCCATAGCGGCCATTGTCCCCGTCTCGAAGCTCCACTGCCTCGTGGGCACCGGTCGAGGCGCCTGATGGCACCGCGGCGCGCCCCACGGCTCCGTCCTCCAGGACAACGTCGACTTCGACGGTGGGGTTACCGCGGCTGTCGAGGATTTCGCGGCCGACAATGTCGATAATGGCGCTCATTAGGGGCTCCCATGGGTATGTGAACTATTGTTGCGCGATACATACCCAAGGCGGCGGCGCTTCGAAAGCGTTTTGGCGAAAATTTCCTGATTTGGGCGGATTCTGGCGCCCTCAACGCTGACCAGCCGAGATTCCGGGTAAAATTAAAGCCCGATGGGCTGCATCGGGCTTGTCTGGTGTCTATCGGCCCAATCGGGCATCCAGGCTCAACCTGTCATCTTCTCGGAATGCGAGGAGCACAAGCGTTGCCGCAAAAACCGTGAGGGACGGGAAAAAGAGCACTTCCCTCGTTTCTTCGCTGAGCAAATAGAGGCCCAGCGGATCAAGGATGTACTTCCAGATTGCGAGAAGGCCGAGCCCCAAAACAATCGATTGAACCGGATATGTGATTTTCCGGAACAGCCCCAGGACAACCGACAGTCCGAGCAGAACCTGCAGAACGCCAAGCGGCAGCTGAAGAGCGGCGAGACTGAGGGCGCCGCCATAATAGGTTTCCGATACGCCAATAGATGCCTCCGGCGCGGCTATCTTTATGAGGCCCCAGATTGACAGGAGAAGGCCTGTGCCAATCCGCAGCAGGAGTAGGGAAATAGGTTTCAACATGCTCTGATCTCTCTTCTCGTTGATAATCTCGCGGCGTCCGGCATTTCAGCGTTCTGCTTCCAGCGCGTAAGCCCTAATCTCTGTTAACGGCAGGCATAACAACGATCTGTTCGAGATCGCAAACACAGAGCCAACACTTCTGTGTGATGTGGGGTCCATCTTATCGCACGCCCCATATTTGGCTGTTTTCCGCGCCCCATCCCTTTTTTAGAGCCTGCCTATTGACCTCGCCCGCTCGACAGGTTTCAACACGCCCATGAAGAACAATGATACAGCGATGGTTCTCTTTTCCGGTGGCCAGGACTCGACGGTTTGTCTTGCCTGGGCCCTCGACCGGTATGCCTGCGTGGAGACCATTGGCTTCGACTATGGGCAGTCGCACAAGGTAGAGCTCGAGTGTCGCACAAGCATTCGTTCGAAGCTTATCGAAGCCTTCCCTCAATGGGCGTCCCGGCTGGGCCCCGACCATCTTCTGCATTTGAACGCGCTTGGCGAAATCAGCGAGACCGCGCTGACGCGCGACCAGGAAATTGTCATGGGCGAAAACGGACTGCCCACGAGCTTCGTGCCCGGGCGGAATCTGCTGTTCATGACCTATGCAGCAGCTGTTGGGTATCGGCGCGGCGCGTCCCGTCTGGTGGGAGGAATGTGCGAGACCGACTATTCTGGCTACCCTGATTGTCGCGATGACACGCTGAAAGCGCTCACCCACGCAATCAGCTTAGGCATGGATCGCCCGTTCACACTCGACACCCCCCTCATGTGGATCGACAAGGAAGAAACCTGGGCGATGGCCGAGACGCTGGGCGGGCAAGCGTTGATTGATCTGATCATTGAAGAAACCCACACCTGCTACAAAGGTGACCGAACGCACCGACATCCCTGGGGCTATGGATGTGGTGAGTGTCCGGCCTGTGAGCTGCGCGCTTCGGGCTTTAACAAGTGGGCTCAAAAAGCGCCGGGAATGGCGGGCTAACATCCATGTATTCAGTGAAAGAGATTTTTTTCACGCTTCAGGGCGAAGGAAAACAGGCGGGACGTCCAGCTGTCTTTTGCCGCTTTGCCGGCTGCAACCTGTGGACCGGACGGGAGCAAGATCGGGGCAATGCTGTCTGCACGTTCTGCGATACTGACTTTGTCGGTACCGACGGGCAGAATGGGGGCAAGTTTGCTGATGCAAATGAATTGGCAGAAGCAGTCGCGGCGCATTGGCCAACCGGTGACACATCTGCTTATAGCGGGGAAGCAAAATATGTCGTCTGCACCGGTGGTGAGCCTCTCTTGCAGTTGGACAAAGCTCTCATCGATGCCTTTCACAAGCACGGATTTGAGGTTGCTGTGGAAACCAATGGAACGATCAAAGCCCCGGAGGGAATTGATTGGATTTGTATAAGCCCCAAAGCGGATGCACCCCTGGTGCAAACATCAGGCTCGGAGCTCAAACTGGTTTTTCCACAAACGCTCGCGCAGCCAGCCCAATTTGAAGAACTCGCCTTTGACAATTTCCTGCTACAACCTCTCGATAGGGATGACTATCAGGCGAATGTCCAATCAACCGTAGAGTATTGCCTCGCTCACCCGCGCTGGCAGCTTTCTCTGCAAACACATAAATATCTCGGGATTGATTAATGCGTATCTATAAGGAATTTGGTTTTGAAGCGGCGCATTTTCTCCCCTCTGCCCCCGACGGACACCCCAACTCACGTTTGCACGGCCACTCCTTCCGCGCGGTCGTGTGGATGGAAGGTGAACCTGACCCTGAGACGGGGCTCATCCGCGAATTTGGAAGCCTGCTTGAGGTGCTCAACGAAGTGAAGGCCGATCTCGACCATCGGTGTCTCAACGAGATTGAGGGACTATCCGTCCCGACACTCGAGAACATTTGTGTGTGGCTCTGGGAGCGGCTGTCGCCGAAGTTAAGACGCCTGTCACGAATTGAGGTCCATCGCGATAGTTGCCGGGAGGGCTGTGTGTATGATGGCCCCAGCGACACTTTAAAGGGTTGAGCAAAATGGCGGACTACACCAAAAACCTGACACAGCTCGGCTCGTCGACTGAGGCACCCGCGTCTCCCGAGGTCGCCACACTTGAACGTGTGCCGAACCCGCAGACAGGCACGAGCTATGTCGCACGGTTTGTCTGCCCAGAGTTCACCTCTCTCTGTCCTGTTACAGGTCAGCCCGATTTTGCGCACCTGGTAATCGACTATGTTCCAGGCGAATGGCTGGTGGAGTCTAAATCGCTCAAGCTCTACTTGCAGTCGTTTCGCAACCATGGCGCATTTCATGAAGACTGCACCGTCGGTATCGGCCGCAGGTTAGCGGACGAGCTGCAACCAGCCTGGTTGCGCATTGGTGGCTATTGGTACCCCCGGGGTGGCATCCCCATTGATGTGTTTTGGCAGACAGGCCAGCCACCTGAGGACGTTTGGATCCCAGATCAAGGGGTTCCCCCCTACCGCGGCCGCGGATAGTGCCAGGGTGAAACAGAGAAAAACTCTCTGTTAACGAAGAATATTGGCATTTTAGAAAACCCTATCTGACAGGATTGTCCGCTCAAGGTCATCTCAAGATGGTCTGATTGAGACTGGGGTACGGGCGTGGACTATCCAAGAACATCTCAAAATGCCGGCGCTCCTTTGGATGAGAGCATAAAAGCGTTTGAAGAATGCGCAGTATTGCAATCAGACAGAGATGAAATTACCCGCGACTCGCTGGGCGCCATAGCGGCAGTCGTTGCCGGGATTTACGTCATTCTGGGGACTTCGCATTTCTTCTTTGTCCCACCACCGCACAATGTACCACTGGCGATCATCGCCTTTGTGAGCTCGTTTTTCATCAGCACCATCACATTGCTGAGCTACAAATCCGCTGTCACCCTGCGTGCAACCAACCCTGTTCTGTTTGCGGCTGCCCTCCTGGTCCTTTTGAATTGCACCGCCCACATCTACCTGACAGATGACCTGATGCAGTCCACGAACCTCGCCCTTATCCTCATTGGATGGGGGTTGTTTGTTTTGTCAGTGCCGTGGTTTGTCCTGTTTCTCTGCTGCACGGCAATTGCGTGGCTGGCACTTCAACAGGCGGTTACCTACGAAGCTCAAATGGTAAACCACTATAGCTTCGCCCTGGTCACAGCCGGCGGTATTAGCATCGCGGCATTCATTGCCCGTTTCAAAATCTACAATCGAGTCATTGCTTATCGAAAACACGATCTGCAGGTTCAGGAGTCCCTCCAGAAAGCCATCGCGCGAGGGTGCGAAGCAGACGTCGCCGAAAAGCGGAATGTTGCGAAGGACGCATTCATCGCTCATTTGAGCCAGGAATTGCGAACGCCCTTAAACGCCGTCATCGGGTTTTCGCAGGCTATGAAAATGGAAACGATGGGATCGATTGGGAATCCCAAATACAAAGAATATGCTCAAGACATTACGGATGCGGGCAACCACCTAATATCCATGTTGGATGATCTGAATGACCTGGTTCTTGTTGAAAAAGGTCAACTCAGAGCGACTCTGACGACATTTGAGGTGCCCCAGCTTTTTGATAGTTGCCTATCGTTGGTCGCCCATCGGGCAAAATCCAAGAATATTGAGATTAGGACAGAGTGTGATCCAGCACTGGCCTATATGTCTTCGGACAAACAGAGACTCCGACAGATTTTGGTGAACCTTCTCATCAACGCGATAAAATACACACCTGCCAGCGGGAATATATTGTTCAGCACATCCATCAGCGATGATGGCCGCCTGTTGTTCGAAGTGAGCGACAACGGTATCGGCATGACCCCAGACGAACTGGAAAAAGCCACAGCGACATTCTGGCGAGAAGAGTCAGATATTTCTGCTGGCGATATGAAAGAGTCGGGCCTTGGCCTGTCCATTACGGCACAGCTCGTGGAGCTGTTGGGGGGCACCCTAGAACTGAAAAGCGAAAAGGGACACGGGACAAAAGCATGCGTTTGGCTGCCCCAATCCTGCCGTGCTTATGAACTCCCAAGCGCATCATCCTTTGCGCAGGATTGGCGCGCTTAACCCAGCATTGACCCGGCCTAGACTAGACCAACCGGCTTTGCGCGAGAGCTGCTTCAATAAATGAACTAAAGAGCGGGTGCGGGTCCAACGGCTTCGACTTGAGTTCCGGATGAAACTGCACGCCGACATACCAGGGATGGTCCGGTATCTCGACAATTTCAGGCAGCAGGCCATCAGGTGACGTTCCTGACACGATCATGCCAGCCGCCTCCAGCTTCTCCCGATAGGCCATATTGACCTCATAGCGATGGCGATGCCGCTCGCTAATGGTTTGACCGCCGTAGATTTCGGAGACTCTGCTGCCCTCGCTCAGGAGCGCGTCATAAGCCCCCAGCCGCATGGTACCGCCCAGGTCCCCGCCTTCGCGTCGCTTCACCAACTCATTTTCCTGCATCCATTCGGTCATCAGGCCGACTGCTGGTTCAGGCGCATTGGGACGGAACTCTGTCGAGGTGGCATCTTCAAGCCCCGCAAGGTTCCTCAGCGCCTCAATGACGGCCATCTGCATCCCGAAGCAAATACCGAGGTAGGGAATACCCCGCTCGCGGGCAAAACTCGCGGCTGCGATCTTACCTTCAGAGCCCCGCTCGCCGAAGCCGCCTGGAACCAGGATCCCGTTTACATTCTCGAGATGCTGAACCGTGTCTTCTTTCTCGAAGATCTCTGACTCAAGCCATTTAACTTTCACACCAACCTTGTTCGCGATCCCGCCATGGGTCAGCGCTTCCGTGAGCGATTTATAAGCGTCTTTAAGACCGGTATATTTCCCGACGATGGCGATCGTTACTTCGCCTTCGGGCTCACGCAGCGTCTTTACAAGCTCCAGCCAGTTTTCCAGCTTGGGCGCATCCGCGCTCTCAATTCCGAAAACCGACAGGACTTCCCGGTCCAGCCCTTCCAAGTGATAGGCGTGCGGGACATCGTAGATGGTATCGACGTCCATCGCCTGTATCACGGCGCTCTCGCGAACGTTACAGAAGAGGCCGATTTTTCGTTTTTCGTCTGCCGGGATCGGACGGTCACACCGGCACATCAAGA
Source organism: Parvibaculaceae bacterium (assembly GCA_965248405.1). Lineage (GTDB taxonomy): Bacteria > Pseudomonadota > Alphaproteobacteria > Parvibaculales > Parvibaculaceae > Mf105b01. Next base: position 1,330,525 of record OZ252104.1, on the reverse strand, counting down.
TATCGGGCTGGATCCCGATCGAGCGCAATTCCTTTACCGAGTGCTGTGTCGGCTTGGTCTTCATTTCCCCGGCACTTGGAATGAAAGGCATCAGAGTCAGATGAATGAAGCAGGTCATACCCCGCGGCAGATCGTTGCCTAGCTGTCGGATTGCTTCAAAAAACGGAAGGCCTTCGATATCGCCCACCGTGCCACCGATCTCACACAGAACAAAATCGACACCCTCGTTCCCATCCAGGACAAACTCTTTGATTGCGTCCGTTACATGGGGAATGACCTGAACCGTACCGCCCAAATAGTCGCCGCGCCGTTCTTTGGTGATGATGTTCTGATAGATGCGACCAGTGGTGATGTTGTCACCCTGCGTAGCGGGGACACCTGTGAACCGCTCATAGTGGCCAAGGTCCAGATCCGTTTCAGCGCCGTCATCGGTTACGAAGACTTCGCCATGCTGGATCGGGCTCATGGTCCCGGGGTCAACATTCAAGTATGGGTCGAGCTTACGCAGCCGCACAGAGAAGCCACGCGCCTGCAAGAGCGCACCAAGAGCTGCGGATGCCAGTCCTTTACCAAGGGAAGAGACCACGCCGCCGGTGATGAAAATATACCGCGTCATGGACCCTCAAACTATATGGAATGCACAGCGATTCGAAGCGGATAAACACGCTGCGGAAAAATTCTTTTTAGACAGTGGCTATGAAGCCCCGGTTTCGCCCGTCGTTACTCAGCTCGTGGAACCAACGGACCTTGCGATGCAGGCTCTTCGGCGCCCAGAGGTGCCGGAGCCGGTGTGATCGGCGCCGCATCATCGTCGGTGTTCGGGACCAGAGGAGCGGACTCATCGACCGGAACGGTGTCCAGGATAGAAGTGCCGCCAGCCTGCTGCTTATAGAGCAACGTCAGGCTAATACTGGTCAGAAAAAAGAGACCGGCCAGGATTGCCGATGCCCGGGTCAGGAGATTGCCAGCACCGCGATTGGAGACCAATCCGCCCCCACCACCGCCGCCAATACCCAGTGCACCGCCCTCTGAGCGTTGCAGCAAAATCGTAGCAACGAGCGCAACTGCGATCAGCAGATGGATCACAAGCAGAATGGTGGCCATGGGTGGCTCCTCGGTGGCTAGGCTTTCGCCTGATCGATAATCGGGTGGCCTCTCGTCAGGCCGGGCGTTTTCTAGCCCACAAATGCCCGTTTTGCCAGCCCAGATCTGCTAAATATCTTTGATTATCCAGCACTTGAAGCCCGATACACGCTCGGCGCCATTCCCAGCGATTTCTTAAAATCCCGGCTAAAATGGGCGCTATCTGAAAATCCACACCAGAAGCCAATCTGGGTGAGCGAAAGTTCGCCGGCCTCCAGCAAATGGCAGGCCTCACGCACCCGTACCGCACGCACGAGTTCGGAGAGGCTGGTTTCCTCATTTGCCAAACACCGTTGCAGACTGCGGACCGGCTGCCCAAGTTCACGGGATATGACCGGCCAGGTCCAAACCCGGGCCACATCCCCTGCAATGAGCCGCGTGATGGCACCTGTGATGGCCCTGCCCTCATTTCCGCCATAAACGATCAGCCTGTCCGCATCAGCATTGGCGGACCTGGCCGGGACATAATCCTGCCAGTCAATCCGCCCTTTGCTGGTACTGATAGTAAGCACACTCTCCCCGGTTACGATCCGCCCAGCGTCAATGAGGGTCACCGGATCATCGCCGTCAGGGGTCAGAGTGACCGACACACCGACGGCTCCGATCTGTTCCAACAGCGTCGTCATGACACCCAGCATCAGCAAATCCTCTGCCGGGTGGGTCGCGCCCCCCTTATTCTTGTAGCGCCGGGTCACGAACGCCTTGTCTCCGTTGGGAGCAAGACCCAGCCGATTAGTGGAATGGGTGTAGCGTTCAAAACGTTCCCACTTTTCCGCCAAAACCTGAGGGGTCTGCGAGTTCAGAAGAACATGAAGGATCGGGTCAAAACCCACATGCTTTAGGTCTTCCCGAAGATCGAGGATCAGGGCTGCGCCACCTGCTTCATAGGCTCTGACCAAAATGTCCCTTTTGAAACCCGCAGGCGCATGGGCCGTGTGCGTACATTCCGGCATTTTAAGCGCGGAGGGCAGCAAGTCAGGGCACCGCGCTTCAAGCCCGCGGATCACCAGCGCGGTGAGCGCTGAGCTGGTCCAGCCATCAGCGACTTTCTGCTGCCCCTTGGTGCTGGACGATCTGTGAGTCACGGTTCCCATTCAGATGATTTTTGATCCGTGGCGCAGATGTTCAAGTCTTTAATTATCAGAGCGGCTACCTCAAGCTCAGGATAGACCTTTGCAGGAGACCGAGTTTATGTCCGATTTACAACCTCAATCGGCAACAAGACCCATTTATCTGGCAGCCGCCGGCTTTCTTGTTTTGCACATTGTGATCCTCTTTGGTGGCTTCACGACGCTGGCTGCCGCATTTCAGTTTCCTGATGTGCTTCGACTGCCAACCCAGGAACGCCTGGCCCTTTTTCGGGAAAATCAACCAGTCATTGTGGCGACCTATTGGGCACTCACAATGTCCGGGTTCACTCAGATTTTTGCCGCTGTTTTTCTGGCCCTGGCACTCAGACCCTATACCGGCGGCCTGGTCACCCTCGCGGTGATTTTTGGCACGATCACCGGCCTTGGTCAGGCCATGGGATTTGGACGGTGGGCCATTCTCATCCCCTATCTCGCAGAGCAGATGGCAGACCCAACGATCAGCGAAACCGGCAAAGAGATGATCGGTCTCATTGAGGGCAGCTTCAATCGGTATGTCGGTATGCTCATCGGGGAGCATTTATCCAATATTTCCATGGGCTTCTGGCTGTTATTTGCCGGACTAGGTATCCGCAAGTCCGGCGTTCTCGACCCGCGTCTGGGCACAATGGCTGTTGGCCTGAGCCCGATCCTGTTCATCCTGGCAGCAGAGCAGATGGGATATGCCGAGAGCGCCCTGGCGGTCATCACCAATTTTGGGTTGCCCTTACTCGCGATCCTGCATTTTGGCCTCGCATGGCAACTCATGCGACGCCGGGACCTCGCCGCGGCCCCTGCTTTGGGTGTCGGATTTGGGGTCACAGCCCTTGTGCTCTATGCCGCCATGGTGGCGCCCACCCTCTTAAACTGATTTAACTTCAGTCGCTTACGGGGTTTCTCGGACTCAATTTCTCAGAATATCAAAGATAGGCTGAGATGATCCCGAAGAAGTCCGTCGCCTTGAGGCTCGCACCGCCCACTAGGGCACCATTGACGTTTGCCACGGCCATCAATTCCTCAGCGTTGGAAGGTTTCACCGACCCGCCATAGAGGATCCGGAAGCCAGCGCCATCGTCCCCAAACCGGGCGCCCAGACGCTTACGGATATGGGCGTGGACCTTGGCGACGTCCTCAGGGGTTGGCGTCCGCCCTGTTCCGATTGCCCAAACCGGCTCATACGCGATAACCGTATTCTTTGCCGTAAATCCATCATCCAGAGAGCCTTTGAGCTGGCTGGTGATCACTTTAAGAGTGTCCCCGGCATCACGCTCTTTCTCCGTCTCGCCGACACAGACAATGGCGGTGATACCTGCCCGGTGAGCCGCCAGTGCTTTCGCCTGCACGTCTGCGTTCGTTTCTCCATGGTCGGCCCGGCGTTCAGAGTGCCCGACAATGACGAATTTCGCACCGACATCTTTCAGCATCTCCGCGCTCACGTCGCCCGTATGGGCACCGCTCTGGTTCGCGTGACAATCCTGCGCGCCGATGGCGACTTTGGATCCCTTGGCCTTCGCAGCAAATGCCTGGACAGACGGCATGGGTGGACAAATCAGCACCTCGCAGGGAACTCGTCCCGCCTTCTTCAGCTTTGTGTCGAGCGCATTCACCTCGCGGACGGCGGCTTTCAGGCCGTTCATTTTCCAATTGCCCGCGACTAACGGTTTGGGTTTTCTCGCAGCCATTCTTTGTCTCCCTGAAAGCTCTTTTGCGCTACTAGCGTCTGCGTTTACCAGAACTGTCAGCATGCGCCAAGAAAGAGCCTTTGCCCACGGCAAATTTCTTTTATGCCACTTGCTCTTAACCGGACGGCGCCCGTATCATGCAGCCCGTCTGGAGGCGCTGATTTGGCGTCTCTTTTTACACTTACTGCCAGGCGGCGAAAGACACTACGCACATGCTCCACCAACTGAGAAAAACGGCAAGCGGCTGGGTCGCTTACATCATCATTGTTCCACTGGTGGCGGCCTTCGCGGTTTGGGGCATTGGCGACATTTTGACGGGCTTTGGCAGCGATACGGTCCTGACGGCAGGCGAGACCGAAATCAGCGCCCAGCGTTTCAATGCTGAATACACACAGCAGTTGGAGAATTTGAGCGACCAGATCGGGCAGTATATTTCGCCGCAGGAAGGCCGGCGCTACGGCATTGACCGGCGGGTTCTCTCGCAACTCGCCGGGAGTGCCGTTCTGTCGGAGGAAGCGCGCGCGCTCGGCCTCGCCGCGTCTGATGAGATGGTTGCGACCGATATTCGAACCGATGAGACATTTTTCGGCGCCTTTGGACAGTTTGACCGCCAAACATTTGAACTGGCGCTCATTCAGAACCGAATTTCGGAGCAGGTATTTGTCGCTGACCGCCGCGATTTTCTAACGCGTGATCAGCTTCTCTCAACCGTAACAGCAGGTGCTGCGCCTGCGGCCGGTCTCGCCCAGGCTCTCTACGAATACCAGTATGAACGCCGCAGCGTTCGGTACATCACTCTTCCGCCGGATCTTGTTGAGAATGTCGAGGATCCTGCTGAAGACGTGTTGGAGGCCTATCACGCCCAGGCCGCCGCTCGATTTACACGTCCTGAAACCCGGTCATTCAGCGTCGTCACAATTCGCCCAGGCGACATTGCGCCGACACTCGCTGTCGATGAGGACGTATTGCGGTCGGAATTCGAAGACCGCCGCGGTGAATTCGACCAACAGGAGACACGGTCAGTCATTCAAATCCCGGCGCCGGATGCCGCCAAAGCGCTTGAGATCAGCGAGAGACTGCGCGCAGGTACAGCGATCGAAGAGATCCTGGCCGAGATTGACCTCAACATTGATGATGTGACCATTAATGATGCAACGATCGTAGGCTTTCTCAGCCCTGACATTGGCGAGGCGGCTTTTGCACTTGAAGATGGCGAGGTGAGCGATCCGGTTGATGGACCGCTAGGGCCTGTTGTGCTGATTGTTACGGGGATTAAACCGGGCGTTCCTGCGGTCTTTGAAGATGTGCGGAGCGAGCTACAACAGGAACTGGTCGCTGAACAGGCCTCTGACGCTGTGTTTGACATTTACAACGCGATCGAAGACGAGCGCGCAGGCGGTGCCCTTCTGGCCGAAATTGCCCGCAGCCAGACGCTGGACGTTATTGAGGTTAAAGGGGTCACGCAGCAGGGCCTGACAGTTGCGGGGCCTCCGCCTGAAAACATGCCCAATATTCAAGATCTGATGTCGCTCGTCTTTGCCAACGACATTGGGATTGAGATCCCTGCGGGTGACCTGGACGATGAAGGATATTTCTGGGTTGAGGTGACCGACGTTTCGCCTGCGGAGCTCAAGCCGCTCGAGGAGGTTCGGCAAGACGTTATCGATCTTTGGAAACGTGAGAAGCGCAAAGCCCTTCTCGAAGAGCTTGCCCAGTCACTCGTGGAGAGGGGAAATCTTGGCGAGAGCATGGACAAAATCGCCGAGGAGTTTGGGCGTGCAGCCCTCACCTCGCCACTCATGGTCCGCCGTTTCAACAATGAGACCTTCTCGCGTATTGGTGTCACGAATGTGTTTGCAACGCCGGTCGACAAGTTCACCCATGCCCTTGCCGGGTTTGGCGACAGTATGGTGTTGATGCAGGTCATCTCGATCGAAACCCCAGAACCGGGCGATGGAACGGCAGAACTGTCGGAAATCGAGGAACGTTTGAAAACTACCGCTTCCGATGATCTCATTGCCTCCCTTGTCGTTGCGCTTCAGGAGAAGTATGAGGTTGAGGTGAATTATGGGCTCCTCGATCAGATGCTTTCACCGGGCACCGGTGGCTGATCCAGCCGCTTAACACAGACTGTTTGACCAAAAGGAGACTGACCCCGGGCTTGTCCGGGTCAGAAGGTTTCATGTTCCATCCCGCGTTCGACGATTTCAATGCTGTCTACTCCAATGGAGTGGCTCAGGTCGTCTGGACGCGCCTTGTGGCAGATCTGGAAACCCCGGTATCCGCCTATCTCAAGATTGCGTCGGAACAGCCCAACAGTTTCCTTCTTGAATCTGTTGAGGGCGGCGACACGCGCGGCCGCTACTCCATCATTGGCCTGACGCCTGATGCGATCTGGAAGGCACAGGGAGACAATGCGGAACTCAACCTCAACGCGGAACACGATCCGACTGCGTTCAAGCCTTGTGACAAGGGCACGCTCAACGCCCTTCGTGACTTTATAGAGAGCGCTCATATTGACCTCCCGGAGGACCTGCCGCCCATGTCGGCTGGTGTGTTCGGGTATATGGGCTATGACGGCGTGCGGCTTATGGAGAACCTGCCGAATGAAAACCCGGACGCCCTGGGTTTACCTGACGGTCTGTTCCTCCGCCCCACTATGATCGCCGTGTTCGACTCCGTGAAAGACGAAGTCACGCTTGTCACCCCAGTGAGGCCCACTGAGGGAATCACCGCAAAGATGGCTTATGAGAAAGCGCTCGACCGGCTTGAACGAACGATCACCCGGTTTGACCAGGCCCTGCCCCATGCGGAGCCGGAAGTGGATGTGGCAGCTCTCCCGGCGCCGAAGTCCAACACGCCGAAAGAGACCTATTTCGACATGGTTTCTCAGGCAAAAGAGTACATCGCCGCTGGTGACATATTTCAGGTAGTACTGAGCCAACGCTTCGAGACGGACTTTGAACTTCCACCCTTCGCGCTTTATCGGGCGCTGCGCCGGATCAACCCATCGCCCTATCTCTTCTTTCTGAATTTCGAAGGGTTTTCGCTGGTTGGGTCGAGCCCTGAAATTCTGGTTCGTGTGCGCGAGGGTAAAGTGACCATCCGCCCCATCGCCGGGACACGCCACAGAGGGACAAACCGGGCAGAGGACGCCGCCATTGCGGAGGACCTGCTCAGCGATCCAAAGGAACGGGCGGAGCATCTCATGCTCCTGGACCTGGGACGCAATGATGTTGGCCGCGTCTCCAAACTGGGCTCCGTCAATGTCACCGACCAATTCGCCCTGCAATATACCTCTCACCTCATCCACATCGTATCGAATGTGGAAGGTGATCTTGATCCGCGGTTTGATGCGATCGCTGCGCTCATCGCCGGCCACCCGGCGGGCACGGTTTCCGGCGCCCCCAAGGTGCGGGCCATGGAAATTATCGATGAGCTTGAGCTTGAGAAACGGGGCGCCTATGCAGGCCTTGTTGGCTATTTCTCGGCGGGTGGCGACATGGACACGTGCATTGTGCTGCGTACCGCCGTCGTCAAAGACGGGAAGATGTATGTTCAGGCCGGCGGCGGTGTTGTTGCTGACTCCACCCCTGAGTATGAATATGCGGAGTCCGTAAACAAAGCGAAGGCACTTTTCCGGGCGGCAGAAGAAGCCGTGCGTTTCGCCTCAGAGGCTGGACGCGGCCAATAGTCCGCCCTCGTCTGGCGCATCTGGGTCTGCCATCTTACTGATGGGCGCCAGGGTGAGGCCCTTGCCCGCCAATCCGCGCACCCAGAATTCAAGAACATCAAGGGTGAGATCGTGAGGGTGCGCGATGGCAACCGCCCGCCCCGTTGCCCGAGCCGTGTCCTCAAGTTCATTCAGTTGCGCCAGCAGACCATCTGTACCAACACCATGATCCAGGAAGACATCGCGGCTCACCGTTTTTGCTCCTGCGGCCTCGCCAATTTTGGCGGCGAGCGTGTTCGCCGTCGTCCGGCTATCAAGAAAAAGCAGACCTCGTGCTCGCGCTTCCCGCATGACCGGCAAAAGTGCGCGCACATCCGTCGTGAAGCGGCTGCCCATGTGATTGTTGAAACCAATCGCACCGGGAAACTCATCAAGCTGTCGTGCCAGCAGAGAGGCGATCTGATCGCTTGATAGCCCCGTCAGCAAAGCATTGGGGCCAGGGTCGGCATCTCCTGCCGGCTCCATGGGGATATGAACCAAGATCTCATGGCCCCGCGCCAGCGCTTCCTCCGCAAGCCCTTGAGATGCCCGTCCATAGGGCAAAAACGAGAGGGTCACTTCCGACGGCAGCGCGATCGCCCGGCGCGTCGCTTTCGGGTCCAGTCCCAGATCATCCATGACAATGGCAATCTGAGGCAGCTTGGGCTCGCTCACCGCCAGATTTACGCGTTCAATGATTGGGCTGGTCTGGGCTTCGGCAAACACCTCAACTGCCGCAAAGTCTGCCGGCAGGTCGAGCAGATCTGTCTGTGGCATGGGTGCCGGGGGCTCGTTCGCCGGACGCGACAAAGGGTCAACCCGCTCCACAGAGGCCATGAAAAACGGATTGCCTGGCGTGGTGACCGGTTCCGCACTCGCTGGCGCAAGAACCCGCGGCGAGGGACGGTTCGACACGATCGGCGCCTCAAGCCCGCTCTGGCGCGCCGCGTCGACAGGTCCCGCCACCGTAATCAGATTGGCGCCCCGCTCCTGCCACGCATGCTCGGGCAAAGCATAGCCCGCTGATAGCCCCACAAGCGCGCCCAGCGCCAGCGCTGCCAATATGGCAAGCACATAGCCCCCAGACCCGGCCGGATCAGACGTCATCGCGTCGTTTTGATCGTCCTGCTGCACGCTGCGTTTCCCTCACCGCATATCTGTCCACATGTGCGAACGGCCCCAATATGCAGTAGATTTCCAACGCCATTTGACCATATGTAGTAGCCCGTCCGCAATCGGGAGAAGAGGCTTATCCACAGGTTTTGACGGGTGATGTGCCAGCGTTTCACCGGAAGGTCGAAGGTCTTGTTGCCGGTGACCCGCGTGCCTATAAGAAAGTTCCTATATTGCAGACACTTAGACAGGCTTTTGCGAAAGGCTTTCGCCTTTTCTCATTCATACGGAGTTCGCAGCAATGCTGCTACTGATCGATAATTACGACAGCTTCACCTACAACCTGGTTCATTTTCTAGGTGACGTGGGCGCGGACTGCGTTGTGCACCGAAACAACCAGATTAGCGTGAGCGATGCCATGGCGTTGGAACCTGATGCCATCGTGATTTCCCCCGGCCCCTGTGACCCGGACCGGGCCGGCATCTGCCTTGATCTTGTCAAAGCGGCTGCGGAGACTGAAATGCCGCTCTTTGGTGTCTGCCTCGGCCACCAATCCATCGGCCAGGCATTTGGCGGCACGATCATTCGTGCCCCCGAAATGATGCATGGCAAGATGAGCCCCATCTCTCATGAAGGCAAAGGCGTTTTCACAGGCCTGCCGAACCCTTTCGAGGCGACACGGTACCACTCGCTCACGATTGCGCCGGAGAGTCTGCCCGACTGCCTGGAGGTCACTGCCCATAGTGACGATGGGGTCATTATGGGGGTGCAGCATAAGTCGCTCCCCATTCATGGGGTCCAGTTTCACCCTGAAAGCATTGCCTCAGAACATGGGCGCGACATTCTTGCCAACTTTCTTGATCTCGCGGGCGTCAAGCGCGCACTCCCAGCCTAAATCTGCCAAAACCTGACTGAGTATTATGACCGACTTTAAAAGCCTGATTGCCAAAGTAGCCGACGGACACGCCCTTGCATCCAGCGAGGCGGAAGCCGCGTTTGATGCGATGATGTCCGGTGAGGCGACCTCGGGACAGATTGGGGCATTCCTGATGGCGCTCAGGGTGCGGGGTGAAACGATTGACGAGATTACAGCCGGCGCCAAGATTATGCGGGCGAAGGCGGTCAAAGTGCCTGCCCCGGAAAATGCGATCGACACATGCGGCACCGGCGGCGATGCGTCCGGTACCTACAATATCTCTACCGCGGCCTCTTTCGCTGTGGCTGCGTGCGGTGTCCCGGTCGCCAAGCATGGCAATAAAGCGCTGTCCTCCAAATCCGGCTCTGCGGAAGTGTTGGAGAAGCTCGGCGTCAAACTTGATATTGGTCCGGATCAGATCCGCCGTTGTATTGATGAAGCAGGCATCGGTTTTATGTTTGCGCCCGCGCATCACTCGGCCATGAAACATGTGGGACCCACGCGCGCAGAACTCGGCACACGGACGATTTTCAATCTTCTGGGACCACTCTCAAACCCCGCAGGTGCGAAGTTTCAGGTCGTTGGTGTCTTCGACCATAAGTGGGTTGAACCGCTCGCTCACGTTCTCAAAAACCTCGGCTCCAAGAGGGTCTGGGTGATGCACGGCAGTGATGGGCTTGATGAACTCACCACCACCGGCCCCAGCCATGTGGCTGAGCTGAAAGACGGGGCTGTCTCAACCTTTGAGGTAACACCGGAAGAGGTCGGCCTGCCGCGCGCCGCGGCAGCTGACCTCAAGGGCGGTGATCCGGATGAAAACACAGACGCGCTCCGCCGCTTGCTGGAGGGTGAAACCGGCCCGTATCGCGATATCGTCGCGCTCAACGCCGCCGCGTCCCTGGTTGTTGCCGGGAAAGCGCCAAGCCTGAAAGACGGTGTCCAGATGGCGGGAGAGGCAATTGCATCGGGTGCTGCGAAAGCCGCACTTGATAAGCTCGTCGCCGTCTCCAACGCGAGCTGACCCATGGCAGACATCCTGGAAAAAATTGGAGCCTATAAGCTGGAAGAGATCGCGGCTGCAAAGGCCAAGCTGCCCTTGAGCGCCCTTGAAGCGAGAGCAAAAGCTGCGTCTCCACCCCGTGGCTTTGCGCGGTCGCTTAAAGCCTCTGTTGACGCTGGCCGTTATGCACTCATTGCCGAGATCAAGAAGGCGAGCCCTTCGAAAGGGCTTATTCGGGAGGATTTTGATCCGCCGGAACTTGCCAAAGCATATGAAGCAGGCGGTGCCACCTGCCTTTCTGTTCTGACAGATGCGCCCTCTTTTCAGGGCGCGCCGGAGTTCCTGACCGCGGCTCGGGCTGCCGTCTCCCTGCCCGCGCTTCGAAAAGACTTTCTCTACGACCCCTATCAGGTGGTCGAGGCCAGAGCCTGGGAAGCCGACTGCATTCTCATTATCCTAGCGAGTGTTGATGACACTCTGGCGGCTGAGTTAGAGCAGACGGCTTTCGATTGGGGCATGGACGTTCTCATTGAAGTTCATGACGGGAATGAATTGGATCGCGCGCTCAAACTGAAGAGTCCGCTGATCGGCATTAACAACCGGAACCTTCGGACCTTTGAGACAAGCCTTCAGACCACGCTGGACCTTGCCCCACGAGTTCCAGAGGATCGGCTGGTGGTCGGTGAGAGCGCTCTCTCGACCCAAGCAGATCTTGCGACGCTTTCCAAAGCGGGTGTTAACACGTTCCTTATCGGCGAAAGCCTAATGCGCAAGAGCGATGTGGCAGAGGCCACGCGGGACCTGCTTCAAAGGCAAGATGCATGACGGTCCGCATCCGGCCGATTGAACCTGATGAGATTCCCTTGCTGGGCCCGATTGAGAAGTCCGCAGCTGAGCTCTTTCGTGAGCACGGTATGGATGATGTGGCGAATGGCGGGCAGATGCCAGCTAATTTCATTCTTTCCTTCACCCGGTTTGGCGGCGCATTGGTCGCTGACGTTGATGGGGAGGTAGCAGGCTTCGCGCTGGTTGCCGCCTACGACAGAAACGCGCACCTATATGAGGTCTCCGTTTCGCGCGACTTTCAAGGCCAAGGGATTGGGCGCAAGCTGGTTGAAGGGGCCTGTGCCTGGGCGCTTTCGAAAAGCTACAAAGCCCTCACCCTTTCGACCTTTCTTGATGTGCCCTGGAACGCCCCGTTCTATGCCACACTCGGCTTTGAGATACTTCCTCCGTCGGAATGGAGCCCGGCGTTTCATGTGCTCCGCGGACGGGAGGAAGATGGCGGCCTCGACATTGAGCGGCGCTGTTTTATGAGGAAGGAACTCTGATGAGCGAAAAGAAGCTCAGTCATGTTGACGCCGATGGGCGCATCGCGATGGTTGATGTCACCGAGAAAGACGTGACCGATAGGGTCGCCACGGCATGTGGCCGGATCACCATGGAGCCGGCAACGCTCAACCTCATCCTCGAAAACCGTATTGCCAAAGGCAATGTCATAGAGGCCGCGCGGCTCGCTGGGATTATGGCCGCGAAGCGGACACATGAGCTCATCCCTCTCTGTCACCCGCTTCTGATCAACAAAGTCGCCATCGACATTGAACCGGATTCGAGTACCAGCTCTCTTACGGTTGAGGCAACGGTCCGGGTTTCGGGCAAGACCGGTGTGGAGATGGAGGCTCTTACCGCTGTCACCATTGCCTGCCTTACAATTTATGACATGGCCAAAGCGGTTGACCGCAGCATGGCGATTGGCGAGGTCCGTCTCACCCACAAGTCCGGCGGCAAGTCCGGAACCTTCAACGCATCATGAGCGCTCAGCCTCTTCTTCCCGTTGATGACGCCATTGCGCGCATTGGTGCCGCAATCGCGCCTCTGTCGACAGAGGACATTCCCGTATCTGAAGCTGGGGGCCGCATTCTCGCAGAACCGCTGACCGCCAGACGGACACATCCGCCGTTCGACGGATCAGCGATGGACGGGTATGCGGTGCGCCTGGCAGACGTCACTCAGGTGCCGGCTCACCTCACCGTCATTGGCGAGAGTGCCGCCGGTGGTTCTTTTGACGAGAGGCTCGGTGAACACCAGGCGGTTCGGATCTTTACCGGCGCGCCTCTTCCGGACGGCGCAGACACGATTGTCATCCAGGAAGATACCGCGCGAGACGGCAACATTGTCACCATCAAAGAAGTTCCCAAGCCCCGGCAGCATATCCGCCGGGCCGGTATTGACTTCACCGAAGGAGACAAGTTCTTCAAAGCCGGACGCCTGATGTCGGCGAGCGATGTCGCCCTCGCCTCCGCAATGAACATTCCATCGCTGTCTGTCTTTATGAAACCGCGTGTCGCCTTTTTTGCCACAGGAGATGAATTGGTCCTGCCAGGCGAAACACCAGGGCCCAATCAGATTGTCAGCTCAAACAGCGCAGGCCTCTCCGCTCTCATTACGGAGCTCGGCGGCACCCCCATAGACCTCGGCATTGCCCGCGACAATGAAGCCAGCATCCGCGCGTGCGCGGAACGCGCGAAAGACGCCGACATTCTGGTTACGGTGGGCGGCGCATCCGTGGGCGATCATGACCTTGTTCAGCCAGTCCTCACGGCTATGGGTCTCACCGTTGATTTCTGGCGTATCGCGATGCGCCCGGGCAAGCCACTCATGTTTGGCGATCTCAATGGGACACCCTTTCTCGGACTTCCGGGCAACCCCGTGTCGGCGCTGGTCTGCGGACACTTGTTTCTACGGGCTGCTATTGAAGCAAGGCAAGGCCGCCGCCCAGCTCACCCGGTGCTCACGCCCGTCACGCTGGGTGCCGTCCTTCGTGAAAACGACAAACGTCAGGACTATCTTCGGGCAACCCTCGAAATCATCGATGCCACCTGGACCGCAACACCCCTCAACCGGCAGGACAGCTCCATGTTGAGCGCCTTGTCCCGAAGCCATTGCCTCCTGGTTCGGCCGCCACACGCGCCTGCCGCTCAGGCTGGCGATACCTGTCAGGCAGTTCTCCTCCGCGCGCCCGACTTATCCACAGATTAGGGTTGACGGGTCACGAGAACCAAACTAGAACAGAATCAGATGTTTTTGATTTGTTCTCAGCTTCCCTGAGTTGTCCACAGATCTCAGACCGCTCTAGGACTTTGTGACTGAATTTCTTGGTTACTGGATTTCATGACGGCCAGTTGGACGTTTTGAAGTACAGGCATCTCGGAGACTGCTGATGCTGACGCGCAAACAACATGAATTGCTTATGTTCATCAACGAACGGATCAAGGAGACAGGTGTCTCTCCCTCGTTCGATGAAATGAAGGATGCGCTCGACCTGAGGTCCAAATCCGGTATTCACCGGCTGATCACAGCCCTGGAGGAAAGAGGGTTTCTAAGACGCTTGCCGCATCGCGCCCGGGCGCTTGAGATTTTGAAACTGCCGGAATCCGCATCGCCGAGTTTTGGGCGGAACAGTGGCTTTTCACCTTCTGTCATTGAAGGCAGTCTCGGCAAGACGCAAATGCCGTCCCCCTTGCCTGCCAATGAAGATGCGATGCCGATTTCGGTTATGGGCCGCATCGCAGCGGGTACGCCCATTGAGGCTCTTCAGGAAGAGAGCCATCAGGTCTCCGTGCCTGTCGATATGCTGGCCCGCGGCGAGCACTATGCTCTGGAAGTCAAAGGCGACTCGATGATCGATGCGGGCATTCTTGATGGCGACACGGTGGTTATTGAACGCTGTGACACGGCGAATAATGGCGAGATTGTTGTGGCTCTGGTGGATGATCAGGAGGCAACCTTGAAGCGTCTTCGCCGCAAAGGTGACTCAGTCGCTCTGGAAGCGGCCAATCCTGCCTATGAGACCCGCATTTTTGGACCAGATCGCGTCAAAGTTCAGGGACGGCTTGTCGGGCTGCTCCGGCGCTATTGAAGTTCATAAGTTGACCAGGGTCTCTCGCCCCGCCAATCCCGCACAGTTTCAACCCGGTCGATGTTCCCGTCTTCATCCAGGTAAATGGCGTGCGCTCCTTCTCGTGCAACGTCAAAGCGATCAATAATCAGTACCGCATTGCAGGTTTCTCTCAGTCGTCGGCGCATAGGAACCGACGCGATAACGATGTCCGCCTGCCTACAGTCATCACTCAGTGCCGCTGCCGATCTGGGCATGGCGACAATGGGTGTCCCCTGAACGACGCACCCGATGTCATCACACGGTATTCGGTGATCTGAAATGTCACTGTCTGCTGCCTCGCCGTTTCGTCTCAGCCAACTTTCACGCGCATATCTTGGTGTCCGGCCGGACCAGAGATAGCGCCCCCCCTCCTCCTTTACAGCTGCGAGCTTGGCGTCCCTATCAACGAGAATGTCCGGCGCGTTGGGCGTTGAGGCCAGATAGAGGCCAAGAAGCAGGGGGATTATCCCCACAATTCGGAGACGGGTCTGCCACAGTGCCATCCACACACCACCCAGCGAAATCAATACGAGGGCGAGCGTGGAAAAGGACCCGATGATAATAATCGCACCACCCCAACCGCTGACCTGATCGGCCACCCAGATGACACCGGCGAGCCCCACTTCCATCACCCAAAGCGCCGGACCTTCCAGCCCCAGCGGCAAGAGGATGTAGGCAATGAGAGCGGAGGGCATGATCAGAGTGCCGACCAGCGGCATGGCCGCCATGTTGCCCACGAGCCCGAATGCAGCCATCCGATTGAAATGGAAGGCCGCAAAGGGCGCCGTTGCCGCGCCTGCGACCAGGCTCGTTACGCAGAGTGTGACCATGTAAACGATACCCAGGCGAAACGCCCCCGAAATGCCGGTCGCGTTTTCCCGGAAGCGCAGAAGCTGCAGCTCCCGGTTCTGATAAACCGCCACAAGGGCGGTCACGGCGGCAAACGACATTTGAAAACCCGGTTCCAAAAGGCTTTCCGGTCTCAGGAGAAGAACGATGACGGCCGCCAACGCCACATTGCGAAGAGAAAAGGCCGGCCGATCAATCAGGATCGCAACAAACATGAGGGCCGCCATGATGAACGCTCTTTGGGTCGCGACCGATCCGCCGGACAGGAAGAGGTAGGCGAACGCTCCTAGAAGCGCCACCGACGCTGCCCATTTTTTGATGGGAAACCGGTGAACCAAGGGCGGAAACAGTGCGAAAAATGCCCGGACCAGCCAAAAGAGTGTCCCGGCAAAGAGCGCCATATGAAGACCCGAAATCGCCAAGATGTGTGCGAGCCCCGCATCGCGGAGGTCCTGCTCCACCCCATCACTGATTGCATGTCTGAGCCCCGTCATCAGCGCTGCGGCGACCGGCCCCTCTTCTTCAGACATGTGCTCGATCACATGACGCGCAACCGTCTCCCGCACCGCTGCAACAGCGACCTCCCAACCGGCCTTTTGCCCCTGGCTCAGAACATCCGGTGCCGCCAGGGTCACACCTGTCCCGCCGAGACCCCGGAACCAGGCTTGACGTGCAAAATCGAACGCCCCCGGTGCCACGGGTTCAGCGGGCGGCCAGAGCATAACCCTGGTCTTAATCTCGTCGCCGGGCCAAATAGGTGCATGTTCTTGGCGCACACGCAGCCGCACAAGCCCTGGAAGGCGCTCATCCGGCAATCCACCAATATAGGTCGGTTTAAGGAGAAGCGTGGTGCCCCCTTCCTGGTTCAAGCTTGCCTGCATCACCTGACCGGTGATCGGCGCACCCCGCATCTCACTTTGCAGCACTGGCGCCGCCACACTTATGGTCCGGACCTGCGCCGCCAAAAAGCCCAACGCCGCGCAAAGGGTTGCTGCAGCCGCTACCGCGAGCCACCCGCGCTGGCGCAACACATAGGCCGCGCCGGCAGCAGTAAGGAAGGAGACGATCGACCAGCCAAGATAAGGCTCGCGGGCAAGGGAGAAATAGGTCGCGATTCCCACAGCCAGGCCCAGGGGTACCCAAAGACTCAGATGGTCTTGTTCGCGTTGGCACAGGACATGCCAATGCTGCTCGACTCGGGTCCAAAGATTTTCAAACAGGCCTTTTGCATCCTCAAACGACCATTTTGGTGGAGGTTGTGACGGATTTTTGCGAAAAACATCCATTTCGTCATTGAGTATGGCTCAAAAATCGCAGTCTTGTGCGAAAAAGTCATGCTCAAGAGGTCTTTGGCCGGAGCCTGTGATGTGCTAAAGAACCCCAGCCGAAGGGGCGTGTTTCCCTCGCGGCCACGTAGCCTGTGGGGCTCCATTTCCGGCGCACCTTCCAGCGGTCTCCCGACCCGGCTTGCCCAAATTGTGAACTGAAACCCAGCGCGGGATTCCTCTCGCGATGTTACCGGAGCTTGATTGTACCTTTGAGCGGACCTGAAACAGTCGTAACGCGTTTTGCCCCTTCTCCTACGGGCTTTCTGCACATTGGAGGGGCGCGGACAGCTTTGTTCAATTGGCTATTTGCGCGCCATCAAGGCGGCAAATTTTTGATGCGCGTTGAAGATACCGACCGGGAACGCTCCACGGACGAGGCGATTGACGCGATTTTCGAGGGTCTGCGCTGGCTTGGTCTCGAATGGGATGGAGAACCGGTTTACCAGTTTGCGCAGCAGGCCCGTCATGTTGAGGTGGTTCAGCAGCTGCTTGCCTCCGGCAATGCCTACCATTGTTACTGTTCCCCGGAAGAGTTGACCGCGATGCGGGAGAAGGCGCGCGTAGAAGGCCGTCCCATGCGGTATGACGGAACCTGGCGGGACAGAGACCCGGCAGACGCCCCTGACGGGGTGGCGCACGTTGTCCGCTTCAAAGCGCCCAAAGAAGGCAAAACACTGGTCAAGGATCAGGTGATGGGCGATGTCAGCTTTGACAATGATCAGCTGGATGACCTCATCCTGCTGCGATCCGATGGAACGCCTACCTATATGCTCTCTGTTGTTGTCGACGACCATGACATGGGCATCACCCACATTATTCGCGGTGACGACCACCTGACTAATGCGGCCCGGCAAACGCAGATTTACGATGCGCTGGGATGGACCCCGCCGATTTTCGCCCACGTCCCACTTATTCACGGATCTGATGGCGCCAAACTGTCCAAAAGGCATGGCGCCCTTGGTGCAGAAGCCTATCGGGACATGGGATATCTGCCGGAAGCGATGCGGAACTATCTGGTCCGCCTTGGCTGGAGTCATGGAGATGACGAGATCTTCTCGACTGAACAAGCGATCGAATGGTTCAACCTCGACAGCATCGGCAAATCTCCTGCGCGTTTTGACTTTGCCAAGCTTGAGAACCTGAATTCACACTATATCCGGCTCGCTGATGATGATCGCCTAACAGAGCTCACGCTCAGCATCATGCAAACCCTTGAGAATTGGCCAACGGACGACACCACTTTCCAAGCCCGTCTCAGATCTGCCATGCCCGGCCTAAAAGAACGCGCGAAAACGCTGGTCGAACTTGCCGAAGGCGCCGACTATCTGCGGCGCGCGCGGCCGCTGGAACTCACAGGAAAAGCCAAAAAGGCGCTCAATGATGATGCGCGGCTGATCCTCGGGCGTCTCGCTGACGCGCTGCCCGCAGAGGCCGAGTGGACAGCGGATGGCCTGGAACAGGCCGTCACGGATTTCCTGACTGCAGAAGACATCAAACTCGGCAAGGTGGCCCAGCCGCTCCGTGCCGCGCTTACCGGGGGCAGTGTATCGCCCGGAATTTACGACGTACTCGCCTCTCTCGGCCGAGATGAAGCGATCGAGAGGATAAGAGATCAAGTTTAAACCGATGCCTCCGGCGGTGGCCGGAACGGCATCAGGTATCTATAATGCGCAACCATTCCCGAGGGACGGAACCAATACTGTCCGGGGCGGGAAGACAAGTGAAGGAACAGGTTTACGCCATGACGATTGATAGAAGTGCACGACAAACGAACGAAACTGCCAAGCTCGACATTGGCGGCGAAACCTATGAATTGCCAATCTTCCAGGGTGTGGTCGGCCCTCGCGCTGTCGACGTGAGCAAGCTTTATGGTCAGTCCGGCTATTTCACATTCGACCCTGGCTTCACGTCGACCGCCAGCTGCGACAGTGACATTACCTATATTGATGGCGACAAGGGTGAATTGCTCTATCGCGGCTACCCAATTGAGGGTCTCGCAAACAACGGGAACTTCCTCGAAACTGCCTATCTGCTGTTGAACGGCGAACTGCCGACTGCCAAAGAGTTTTCCGAATTCGAAAAGGCAATCACCAACCACACGATGGTGCATGAGCAGATGCAGAATTTCGTGCGTGGTTTCCGCCGGGATGCGCACCCTATGGCCATCATGGTCGGCATGGTTGGTGCGCTTTCTGCGTTCTATCACGACTCAACGGACATCAATGATCCGCATCAGCGGATGGTTGCCAGCCGCCGGATGATTGCGAAAATCCCGACGATTGCAGCAATGGCCTACAAATATTCCATCGGTCAGCCGGTTGTTTATCCGCGCAACGACCTGGGCTACGCCGAGAATTTCATGCATATGTGCTTCGCGGTGCCTGCCGAGGAATATCACGTTAATCCTGTGATCGCGAAGGCAATGGACAAGATCTTCATTCTCCATGCGGATCACGAGCAGAACGCATCCACATCTACGGTACGTCTGGCCGGCTCTTCAGGTGCAAACCCCTTCGCGTGCATCGCAGCGGGCATTGCCTGTCTCTGGGGTCCTGCGCATGGTGGCGCCAATGAAGCAGCCCTCAACATGCTGCAGGAGATCGGTTCTGTTGATCGTATCCCTGAATATGTCGCGAAGGCGAAAGACAAGGATGACCCGTTCCGTCTGATGGGCTTCGGACACCGCGTCTACAAAAACTACGATCCTCGGGCGACGGTGATGCAGGAAGCCTGCCACGAAGTTCTGAAAGAACTGGGTATCAAAGATGATCCGCTTCTGGACGTCGCGATGGAACTCGAAAAAATCGCCTTGAACGACGAGTACTTCATTGAGAAGAAGCTTTATCCGAACATCGACTTCTATTCCGGCATCACGCTGAAGGCTCTGGGCTTCCCGACCACGATGTTCACTGTTCTGTTCGCTCTTGCCCGGACAACGGGATGGGTGGCTCAGTGGAACGAGATGGTCCGCGATCCCGAGCAACGGATCGGCCGTCCGCGTCAGCTCTATAATGGTGCGCCAAGCCGCGACTATGTGGACGTTGCGAAGCGATAATCGCAGCGAAATGCTCCGGCACGACAAGAAAGGCGCTTGCCCAACGGGTAAGCGCCTTTTTTATTGCACCTGTTTCTCGCCCAGCATTTCAAGCACCACATTGGCGGCGCGAGTGCTGGGACTTGGGCCACCGACCCCCATCAGGTCCCGCATCTCTGCCAGATCTGAAAGCGCCTGCCGCCGCTCATCCGTGTCACCAATCAGCGGAATGAGCGCAGTGCTCAGGTCTTCAGACTTGCAATAGTCCTGCAGAAACTCCTTCACCGCAGGGCGGTCCAGGATCAAATTGACCAAGACCACGGTCGGCACTTTCAGAAACCTGGACACGCTCCAGGCCGCGATTGGGTCGATTTTGTAAGCCACCACCATCGGGATGCCCGCCAGCCCCAACTCCAATGAGACCGTGCCCGAGGCCGCAATTGCTGCTGTTGCAGACGCAAATGCCCCTCTTTTCTCGTCATCCCCGAATGCCAGAATAGGCGTCACCGGCCAGTCTTTGACGGCCTCGATCACGAGATCCTCAACATGTGGCACAACTGGGATAACGACCCGCAGGTCCTTACGGCAGGCCGCAACCTGTGCCGCGGTCTCGCCCATAAGGCCAATCAATCGTTTAACTTCGTTCGTCCGGCTGCCAGGAAGGGCCAACAGGACAGGGGCGTCAGCATCAATGCCCTTCTGTTCCCGAAAGGCTACCCCTTCGGAAGTGTCCGCAATCTTCTCAATCGCCGGGTGTCCGACATATTCACAGTCCAACCCTGCTTCTGCCCGAAAGAAGGCGGGCTCGAACGGGAGAAGCGCCAGCACCTTGCGCAAGTAGGTGGCCATCGCCTTCGCCCGTCCCCGGCGCCAGGCCCATACGCTGGGCGACACATAGTTCGCGATGGGAATTTCGGGTGCTTTTTTATGAATACGTTTGGCGACCGTGTGGGTGAAGTCAGGGCTATCAATGATCACCACAAGGTCAGGCTGTGTCTCTACGGCATGGCGGGTGGTTTGCGACATCCGCCTTAGAATGAGGGGTAAGCGCGGGATCACCTCGCGCGGACCCATCACGGCAATGTCGGTCATTGGAAATATTGACGTGAGCCCCTCCGCTTCCATGCGCGCGCCACCAACACCGGAGAATTGCACACGTTCGCCCAGGACCTCGCGCAGTGATGCCATCAATGCAGCACCTAATGTGTCGCCGGAGGTTTCACCGGCAACCAGCATGATGTGGTGTTGACCGCTCATGGCATACCCTCTCCGGTTCCCGCAGGAAGCCCCACAACAAACAGGCCCAGTTCGTCTGCCCGTTCTCCAACACCTGCGACATTCGCGATCAACGCGCCGGACGCCTCATAGGCAATTCCAGCGAGACCAGCCGCTGCCGCATTTTCGACGGTTGTGAGCCCCAGTGTCGGAAGGTCGATCCGGCGTTCCTGGCCAGGCTTGGGGAGTTTCACAAGGACTCCTGATTTCGCAGCGTCAGTGGACCGGCCAGACAGTCGGGAGACACGCTTGAGCATTTCATCTGTCCCCGCAGTGTCTTCGACGTCGAGGACCTGGCCACCGGCGACAACCGCCCCCTGACCCAGGTCCTTTGCGCCGCGCTCGCGCACAATATCGATGGCCATTCGGATGTCTGTTTCGTCAGCCAGCGACGGCTCGGTCTTCGTCAGCGCTCCGGCTGGCGCCACCAGGTCTGCGGCGACTTCTTCGGCGGGACGGATGTGAAACCCATGCGTTTCCTCGAAATATTTCACCGTGCCGCTCAGAAGACCATCATCACCGCGACTTAGTAGAGAAAGAACGTGGCCAAGTGAGCGCAGGATGGTCATATCGGGGCGAAAGTTAAACAAGGTCGGCCGATCGAGAGGTCCAATCATGACCAGCTCGCGGCATTGAGCTTGTTTCAGCAGCTCAATTGTTTTTCCCAGCGCGCCATAGCGAACCCAGGCGTGGGGAAACTGTTCAATCGACTGGTCACTCCACCCTTTGATCCCAACGATAAAAACTGCACGGCCTTTTGCCGCAGCTGCTTCCGCGACGACACCCGGCAGGGGGCCTCCGCCCGCGATGATGCCGAGAGCAGATTTGTCGGGAGGTAAAGCGCTCATTTGTGATCCGCGCTCTCTACGCCTTAGTCATCTGCTGAGGCACGCGGCATACAGATGGAACGACTGGTCTCCGCTTTGATGAAGGTGATGATGTCCATCACATCCTGTTGCTCGCTAAAGAGGGCTGCCACGTCCTCTACCCGCTCACGCAGTGTCCCTTCTTCTGCAAACAGCATACGGTAAGCTGCCCGCAGCGCATGGATCTGTTCGCGTTCAAAGCCACGCCGCTTCATGCCGATCACATTGAGACCAGCGAGGCGGGCCCGGTTTCCCAGAACCATGCCATAGGGGATCACATCATTTTCCACACCGCTCATGCCCCCAATGAAGGAGTGTTTCCCGATGCGTGTAAACTGGTGCACGCCGGCACCGCCACTGACGATAACGAAATCATCGATAATACAGTGGCCTGCAAGCATGACATTGTTGGACAGCACGACTCCGTTCCCGACCTTCGTGTCATGGCCAACGTGAGACCCGGTCAGAAAGGCACAATTGCTGCCGACTTCCGTTATCAGGCCGCCACCTTCTGTACCTGAATTCATCGTGACATGTTCACGGATCATATTGTCCGCGCCCACAATGAGTTCACTGTCCTCACCCTGATACTTCAGGTCCTGCGGTGGCTGACCAATGGAGGCAAATGGGAATATCTCCGTTCGCGGACCGATACTGGTTTTGCCATCAATAACAACATGCGAGTGCAGCTTAACGCCTTCCGCAAGACGAACGCGCGGTCCAATAATCGAATAGGCACCCACGACAACATCCGGCGCCAGCTCTGCTGACGGGTCAACGATTGCGGTTTCGTGAACCTGGGTCATTCGTCATTTTCCGCGTCGCGGATCATCGCTGCATAATCTGCTTCAGCGACGACTACGCCATCTACTTTTGCAATACCCCGGAATTTCCAGACCGGTCCCCGGTTCTGCAGTTTGGATACGTGTAACTCCAGCTGGTCACCAGGGACGACAGGTTTTCTGAATTTGGCCTTGTCGATTGCCATGAAGTAGACAACCTTCTCGCCTGCATCGCCAGAAGTCCCGTGAATAACAAGCGCGCCTGCGGTCTGAGCCATTGCTTCCACAATCAGTACGCCGGGGAAAACAGGATGGCCGGGGAAATGCCCCTGAAAATAGGGATCATTGATCGTGACATTCTTGATGCCGACGGCAGACTCACAGCCTTTCATATCTCGGATTTTGTCAATTAGGAGCATTGGGTAGCGGTGAGGCAGTAGCTCCATCACCCTGTTAACGTCCGCGAACCCCAACGTTTCACCGGTGCCACCTTCTAACTCTTCTGTTGTATCAGTCATCTCTCTGCTTCCAAAGCTGAACGCCTCGAACAAAACACCAGAGGAACCTCAGGTGTCCGAACTCTTCTTTTTACCGTAATCCTTCGCCATGCGCTGCAACGCAATCAGCTCACGCTGCCATTCCCTGACAGGTCTTGCGGGGGTCCCGCCCCACCGTTGCCCAGCTGGAATGTCGTGAATAACGCTTGACCGGGCGGCGATCTGAACGCCATCGCCAATCTTAATATGGCCGATCGTGCCAACGCGAGCCCCCAGCGCAACGTAATCGCCGAATTCGCCGCTGCCCGAAAGACCACATTGCGCAACGATAATACAGCCCTGACCAATCGTGACATTGTGGCCAATTTGAACGAGGTTATCGATCTTCGTTCCTGCCCCGATAACCGTATCCGGTCCCGCGCCCCTGTCGATGGTCGTATTTGCACCAATCTCCACATCGTCTTGCACGATGACTCGACCGATCTGGGGAATTTTCTCATGGGTCGGGAGCCCCATCGCAAACCCAAACCCATCCTGACCGATCCGCACACCAGGATGGATGATGACCCGGTCGCCGATATGCGCATGCGAGACAACGGCACCCGGACCAATACAGCTTTCCCGACCAATCGTTGTGCCTTTGGAGACGACAGCGGTCGAAGCGATAACAGCGCCTGCCCCTACCTCACACTCTGCACTCACAACGGCACCAGGTTCGATCGTTACACCCTCACCGAGTTTGGCAGTTGGGTGTACGTGCGCACCAGGGCTCACTGTCGCAGCGTTACCGAAAGTATCCGATGGCCGACAGCTTGCCGGGTAAAAGCACTGAGCCGCGAGAGCATAGGACCGATAGGGTTGATCGCTTACAAGAAGCGCCAACCCTGTCGGGGCTTTGTCGACAAATTTCCGTCCCACAATGCATGCACTGGCTTTGGTTGCTTCAAACGCAGGCACGTATTTCGGGTTGTCGAGAAACGCAATCTCACCTGGGCCGGCTGAATCAAGAGGCGCCACATCAACGATTGAGAGGGTCTCGTCAGATCCCTCATGTACCGTTGCTTCTATGCGCGATGCCAGTTCGCCCAGCGTAAAAGGGCCCTGTCTGTCGAAGAAGCGTGGATCAGCCATAATTCCTCCAGGCGCTTTTGGTCAGAAAGACTACTGACCTGCGGCAGCTGCGCTCACCGGCGTTACCGTCAATTTGGACAGACGCTGGTTCAACAGGGCCATCGCTTCTTCCGTGATGTTCAGGTCCAGGCCACCTGCCAACACATTGGCCTGGTCGATCAGAAGCCCTGCATTATGCCTCCGAAGGAGTTCACCGAAGATCGGCTTGATCACTTCAGCGATTTGGTTGTTCGCCTGTGCCCGTCCAAGCTGGATCTCCTGCTGGCGTACAGCAATTTTTTGGACATGTGTCTGTTGCCGTTGGGCCAGATCTGTCGCTTTTGCCTGCAGCTCTTCGGGTGTGAAGTTTCCGCGTTGCTCTCGAATGCTGTCGGCTTCTGCGGCCAAAGCTTGTCTGGTCGTCAGGTCTTCCTGTTGCAGAGCGGCAGCCAGTTCCTGTACCTGGCGCGCAACATCTTTTCCAACCTCGGAATTGGTGAACAATCCCGCCATATCTACGATCAGGATAACAGTCGGCGCTTTCTCTGCCTGTGCGGTTGTGCTGGTCACCGCCTGCGCCATCACCATAGCGGAAACCAAAGTGAAAACTGCGGCAAGCTGTTTCGCTGCCTTGTAGAAATACATCATGTTTTTGTCCGTTGATTTAGAAACGCGTACCCGCAGAGAACCTAAAGGCTTCTGTTTTGTCATAGTCTTCTTTACGTATCGCCTGGCTCAGATCGACTCTGACGGGACCGAAAGGTGATTGCCAATAGATGCTGATACCCGCCGTCACCCGAGGTGTCAGCTCGTCTTCAACTCTAACGGTTTGGGCAGCCCCCAAGAACCGATCCTCCTGATCAGCTATGCCGACAACCCCGACGTCTGAAAAGAAACTCGTCGTGATATCCAGTGCTTCCGGCAGGAAATTCGGGAAGGTCAACTCTGCGCTCCCTACCGCGAAGGCCTGTGCGCCAAGTGCGTTGTCGGACACAAGATCCCGCGGTCCAACACCGGACCGTTCGAAGCCACGGAAATCAGATCCGCCGATAAAGAAGCGGTCCGAAATATTGACCTCCTGACCGATGCCCTCAATAGACCCTGCCTTGATACGAAGGCTCGCAAGAAACTCGTCAGAGAATTCATAATAGGTCCGGGCAGTCAGTTCGTTTCGGACATAGCGCACGGAGCCGCCGACACCGGCAAACTCCTGGTCTATTTCAAGATCCCAGCCGCCAGTGGGTTCGACCGGGTCATTTCGGCGATCTAGGTAGTAGGTGTAGCCAACGGACGATTTGATCTCATCGCGTGGCAAAATAAAGGCCTGAGCAGCCGTGGTCAGGTTTGTAATTTCCTCGCGACGAAGTGCGTAACGAGTGAGTATTCGACCATTTTCGGAAAGTGGGAAGCCAAACCGGAAACCAAAACCCGTGACACGTTCGTCGAAGCCCGACTCATCCTGGAAGTCATTTTCGATACCAAAGATATCGACACCTGCAACGAGATCACGACCGAGGAAATAGGGTTCCGTAAAGCGCAGATCAATTTGCTGGCTTGTGCCCGACAATGCGAGACGCAATCTCAGGAATTGACCTTTGCCCATAAAGTTCCGTTCGGTGAGACTGATATCTGCCAGCGCGCTATCCGTGGATGAAAAACCAAACCCGAGGGACAGTTCACCGGTCGATTGCTCCTGCACCGCCACGTTGATAATTGTCTGGTCTGGTGCAGAGCCAGGCTCTTCTGTTACTTCGACAGCGGCAAAGAACCCGAGCGCCCTGATACTCTTTTCAGATCTCTCCAGAAGGACTCGGTTAAACGCGTCCCCTTCTGCCATCCGCATCTCACGACGGATAACCCGGTCAAGCGTTCGCAGGTTGCCTGCAATATTGATGCGCTCAACATAGGTACGGGGGCCCTCCGTAATTCGGTATGTCACGGCTGCGACAAGCGTTTCCTTGTCACGGCGTACGCGAGGACGCACTTCAGAGAAAGCATACCCCTTGGTGCCGGCCTCAAACGTTAGCGCATCAACCGTTTTGTCGATCAGCCCCGCATCATACGTTTCACCTTCTACCGTCAAGATCAGAGAATTCAGCTTGTCAATATCGAGCTTATCCAGCTCCGTCGTCACCTCCGACGGACCAAAGGTATACTGCTCACCTTCTTCCACCGTGAAAGTAATGAAAAACTCTTTACCATCGCGGCTCAAATCAGCGACGGCAGAGACGACCTGAAAGTCGGCAAAACCTTCTGACAGGTAGTGCCGCCTTAGAAGCTCCCGGTCAAACGCCAGGCGATCCGGGTCGTAATTGTCCGAGCTCGACAGAAACTTCCACCAGGCCGACTCAGACGTCGCAATAATCTCCCGCAGACGGCCATCTGAAAATTCCTGGTTACCGATGAAATTAATGCCGCCAATCTTGGTGACAGGGCCTTCATCAATTTCAAAAACCAGATCAACCCGGTTTTGAGGAAGCTGGATGACCTTTGGCTCAACTGTTGCCGAGAAGCGGCCCGAGCGGCGCATTACATCGACGATGCGTTGGACGTCACTCTGCACCTTCGCCCTTGTGTAGATTGTTCGCGGCTTCAGCTGCACTTCGGTTTCAAGCGCATCATCGTTCACCGCATTGTTGCCCTCGAAGGCGACACGGTTGATGACGGGGTTTTCTGCAATCGCGACAATCAGACGACTGCCTTCACGGCGGATGGTGACGTCAGCAAACAGCCCCGTCGTAAAAAGCGTTTTGAGAGACTGGTCGACTTTTTCATCGTCGTACTCGTCGCCCTCTTTAAAGACCATATAAGACCGCACGGTCTCCGCTTCGATGCGTTGATTGCCCTCAACAACAATGGAGGAGATGACATTGTTTGCCGCGATCTGAAAGGGTGTGACCGGATCTGCAGCCTGTGCTCCGGATGCCCCGATCACCAGCCCAACAAGCGCAATGGCATATGCAAGTGGCATCATTGCTGCTGCCAGGACACTGTATCTCTTATCCATCATCTGCGTCGTACGCCTCATACGTTCGTCCTCACATTAACTCAGGAGGTTCGAAAGAAACTCAAACACCCGAAGGTGAGTTAAATCATTCCACGTGGCAAAGACCATCAGCATCATCACCAATGCGAGACCAATGCGAAATCCATATTCCTGTGCCTCATCACCCATGGGGCGCCCCCGCACCGCTTCGACGCCATAGTAGAGTAAGTGGCCGCCATCCAGCATCGGGATGGGAAACAGGTTGATCAGCCCAATACTCACAGACAGGACGGCAGCCAGGTTGATCAGCGCCGCCAACCCGAGTGTTGCAACCTGTCCCGATGTCTGGGCAATCCCGAGGGGCCCCCTCAGTTGAGACGTGTCCTCCCGCCCCACGATCATGTCACCGAGAAACTGGAATGTCCGGGTTACGATAAACCAGGTCTGCTCCACCCCCATCCACAAGGCGGTGAGTGGTCCGTGACGCACATGTAGAGCATTGGCCGGATCAGGGTCCGCACCGATCCCCAACAGACCGATGCGCTGCACATTGCCGAACCGGTCTGTCATCTCATGAACGGTCGGTGTTGCTTCCAGCAGAATTTCCCTGCCGTTCCGGTCGACAAGAATCTCCAGACGCTCGTCTGCACTGAACGAAACAATCATCTGCATTTCGCGGAAACTATCGATCTGGGTCCCGGATATCTCCAGCACCCGGTCGCCAACTTCAAAACCAGCTGCCTCGGCGGCGCTATCCGCCCTCACTTCTGCCACAAGCGGCGCAACAATTCGTTCGCCAAAGGCCAAGATCAGGCCGGCAAAGATGACAATCGCGAGAATGAAATTTGCGACAGGACCGGCTGCTACGACGGCCGCCCGGCTCGCCAGGGGTTTTGTGTGAAAGTTTCCAGCGGCCTGCTCCGGCGTCAGATCATCAAGCGCATCTTTCGACGGTGTGCTTGCCGCGTTCTCATCGCCTAAAAATTTTACGTAACCGCCGAGCGGTATCCAGCTCACCTTCCAGCGGGTCCCTTTGCTGTCGTGCCACCCCACAATTTCGCGGCCAAAACCTATTGAGAACGTCTCAACGGTGACGCCGGCCCAGCGCGCCACCATGAAATGGCCCAGCTCGTGGAAAAACACGACGATGGTGAGCACAAACAAAAAGGGAATCACATAGCCGATCAGAGATCCGCCTATCCCCCCAATTCCGGTGATGAATTCCATACTGCCGACAGCAACTCTCGTTTAAGGGCTCCGCCCTTTGTTTCCCCCGCGGGCGCACCCGCGCCCGGCCACTCGACAGCCAAATGAACTGTCAAAGCGAAGGCATACCCTAATTCAGCTGGCGCGGTTTTGCACCCATTCCTGAGCTTTTTGACGCCCCAAATCGTCTAAATCCATCACATCGGAGAGAGTGGTAAATGGAGCAGAACTGCCACTAGCGGCAAAATCTTCCATAACATCTGCCGCGAGCGCAGAGATATCCAGGAACCCTATGCTTTCATCTAAGAAGGCTGCGACCGCTATTTCATTCGCTGCATTCATGACAGTGGCCGTGCCACCCCCCAGCCGCAGAGCCTCGCTTGCGAGTGCAAGGGCCGGAAACCGCTCTAAATCGGGCTTTTTGAAGGTTAACTGGCCAATTTCCGTCAGATCCAATCGGTCCGCCGGTGTCTCCATCCGTTCCGGCCAGGCAAGCGTATAGCTGATCGGTGTCCGCATATCCGGCGCGCCCAGCTGCGCCAAGACGGATCCATCCTTGTAAGCCACCATTGAGTGAACGATGGATTGCGGGTGGATCACCACATCCAGTTTTTCCCGGCCTACGGGGAACAAATAGTGGGCTTCGATCAATTCCAGCCCTTTATTCATCAAAGTGGCCGAATCAACAGAGATTTTCGCCCCCATTGACCATTGAGGATGAGCCACGGCCTGCGCCGGCGTTGCCCGCCGCATGTCTTCGATGGAGGCGCTCAAAAATGGTCCCCCCGACGCGGTCAGAATGATCTTATCGACACAGTCATATTTCGACGGGTCGAGCACCTGAAAAATGGCGTTGTGCTCTGAATCTGCGGGTAACAGTGTTGCACCTGAGGCTGCGACTTCGGCCAGAAATATGTTCCCGGCGGAAACGAGGCATTCCTTGTTGGCCAACGCGACATGAGCGCCCTGTCTCACAGCTTCCAGAGTTGGTGCCAGGCCTGCCGTCCCAACAATTGCCGCCATAACCCAATCAGCAGAACGTGCACCGGCTTCCACCAATGCGGACCGTCCGGCAGCACACTCAATGCCTGTTCCTGCGAGCGCGTCTTTCAGGTCCCCGTAGCGAGTTTCGTCCCCGATCACGGCGAGCTCCGCATCAAACTCTTTGGCCTGCTCGGCCAGGGTTTTGACATTTGTCTGCGCCGTCAGTGCGACAACATTATAGGCGTTCCTGTTCCGCCCAATCAGATCAAGCGTATTGCAGCCTATTGACCCTGTGGACCCCAGAATGGAAACGCGTCGCTGCGCGGTAGCTATTTTCGGCGCAGGGCTGGCGCTCATGACATCCATCCAACTAAGTAGTGCACACTGATGACTGTGATCGCGACGAATGTCGCGGCAAACATAAGACCGTCGACACGATCCAGAATACCGCCGTGTCCGGGGATCACCGTCCCGGAGTCTTTCACCCCCGCCGCGCGCTTCATGGAAGACTCATACACATCCCCTGCCTGGGACAGGAGGGCGACCAGCGCTGCAAAAACCGCAAGACCCACGATTAAACCGGTCGTCAGAGCAAAACCGTCAATGTCGGCCCAGACGAACACAGCAACGCTTACCATTGCCGCTGAAATCATGCCGCCAATGAGGCCTGACCAGGTTTTATTTGGCGACAGTTTTGGGGCCATTTTCGGTCCACCAAAAGTGCGCCCGGCAAAATAGGCGCCGATGTCAGTCGCCCATACCACCCCTAACAGCCAGATAATGGTGGTCCGCCCCATGTCGCTATCGCCTCTGAGCCAGGCGAATGCCGCAACAGCTCCCCCTACATAGGCAAAGCCAACTAGTGTGCGCGACGTCGGAGTTCCGGTCCACAATGACCATGCGAGCGCCAGCCCCAACACTGCCAGGAAAAGAGCAAATGCCAAACCGGAGTCCCCTGTCGCCAGGGTCAGCAGATAGACAACCAATCCTACGGTGAGAGCAATCTGGTCGCTGATGGCCGATCCATCAGGCGCCGCTAACCGGGCCCACTCCAGTGCCATCAATGGACCGGCAATCATGAGCAGGGCGAGAAATGGCGTTCCCCCAACCCAGACAGCACCTAATACGATTGGCGCCAGCACGACGGCAGATGCAACACGGACGCCCAGCGAGGAAGATTTGGAGTCAGCAGGTGCGGCGGCGTTCAATGCTCTTACCCCTCGCCGAACCTGCGGTCCCGGGACCGGAATTCCGAGACCGCTTCTTCCAATGTGTCTTTTGTGAAGTCCGGCCACAGAACATCTGTGAACACGAACTCCGAGTAGGCGCTTTGCCAGAGGAGGAAGTTTGAAAGGCGTTTCTCACCGCTGGTCCGGATAACGAGGTCAGGATGCGGCACACCAGCCGTATCAAGATGGGCTTCAATCGTATCCGGTGTAATTTCGTCGGGCTTGACCTCGCCTGCTGCAACCTTGGTTGCGATGCGCCGAACCGCTGCAGCGATTTCCAGATGCCCCCCATAATTGAATGCGATCACGAGATGTAGATTGCAATTGTCCGCTGTGAGGGTCTCAGCTTCCTCAATCAGCGAAATGATATCGGGATCGAGATGGGTGCGCTCCCCGATGATTTTGATCTGAACCCCATTTTGGTGAAGTTCAGCCAGATCGCCGCGGATGAACATGCGGAGCAGCCCCATAAGGTCGGACACTTCCTCCGGCCCCCTGTTCCAGTTCTCCGATGAAAATCCAAACAGCGTGAGATATTGAACGCCCATATCGCCGGCAGCGCGGACGATTTTTCTGACCGCTTCAACACCTGCTTTGTGTCCAAGTTTTTTGGGCAGGTGACGTTTGGCCGCCCATCGCCGATTGCCGTCCATGACAATCGCAACATGTCGCGGTGCCTTGGCCTCCGCAGTTTGTTCTTTCTCGATGGGCGTCACAACTCGGTTCCGTTCCGCAATTATCGCTAAGACTGCTGTCTAAACCTGCATGATCTCAGCTTGCTTCGTCTCAAGCGCCTTGTCGATTTCAGCGATAAACTTATCCGTTGCCTGCTGAACCTTGTCGCCCGACGCCTTCTGCTCATCTTTGCTCATATCCCCGTCTTTCTCCAGACGCTTGAGCTCGTCCATGCCGTCCCGGCGGACATTCCGCACAGCAATACGGGCATCTTCTGCATATTTTGCGGCGACCTTTGTCAGTTCCTGACGGCGCTCCTCATTCAGTTCCGGGATCGGGATCCGCAAGAGCTGTCCATCAACAGCAGGATTAAGCCCGAGACCGGCGGTCCGAATGGCCTTCTCCGTTGGTCCAACAAGTCCTTTGTCCCAGACTTGAACCGTGATCATCCGGCTTTCGGGAACGGAAACCGTGCCCACCTGATCGATCGGCATCATGGAACCGTAGGCTTCCACCTGTACAGGCTCCAAAAGGCTTGCCGACGCACGGCCTGTCCGCAGCCCCGAAAACTCGCTCTTCAACGCAGTCACGGCCCCCGTCATTCGGCGGTTCAGATCATCAAAATCCAGTTCCTGTTCAGCCATGGTTCCGTTCCTTTTTGTTTATTGAGGCATCATTGAACGCGGCATTCAGTTAGCCGCGCCTATGTTCCACCATCTACCTTTGTGAACAACCCATTCCCGCGCAGCACTTCAACGAAGCCGCCCGGATTGTGGATTGAGAAGACCAGAATGGGAATGTCGTTCTCGCGTGCCAGCGACACTGCTGACGCATCCATGACCTTCAGATCGTTTGCCAGCACATCCGTATAGGACAGCCTGTCATATCGCTCCGCCTTCGGATCAGTTTTCGGATCGGCTGTATAGACGCCGTCAACCTGGGTTCCTTTGAGCAGCGCATTGCATCCCATCTCAGAAGCCCGGAGTGCCGCTGCCGTATCGGTTGTGAAAAACGGATTGCCTGTGCCGGCAGCAAAAATCACAACCCGCCCCTTTTCCATATGACGTTCGGCTTTCCTGCGCACATAAGGCTCACACACACTCATCATCGGGATTGCAGACTGAACGCGGGTGGGTACGCCCATTCGCTCAAGTGCATTTTGCATCGCGATGGCATTCATGACCGTTGCCAGCATGCCCATATAGTCAGCGCTTGCCCGCTCCATGCCTTCTGCTGCCCCGGACAGTCCGCGGAAAATATTGCCACCGCCAATGACCAGACAGACCTGAACACCGATCTCGACGGCCTGCTTCACCTCATCAGCGATGCGGTCGACCGTGCTTACGTCGATCCCATAGGCCTGATCGCCCATGAGCGCCTCACCGGAAACCTTCAGAAGCACCCTTTGATACTTTGCGTCACTTGCCATCTATTGTCCGCTCATCCCCGTTGGCGATCTTCTGCATCCCCCCGAATAGCAAAAGATCCGCATACAATTAAGGCGCGCGAGGCGGGACTGCACCATTTGCGAATCCTTATCTCACACGCCTCAACAATAGCGCTCCCAGTGGGGCGTGGCGACCTTGAGATCTCCCTTCCCACCAGGGTTTTGGCTATTTTTTAGCCCCAGTTAGCCTTTGGCGGCCGCTGCAACTTCTGCGGCGAAGTCTTCTTCTTCCTTCTCGATGCCTTCACCAAGAGCTAGGCGGATAAAGCCCGCTACCTTGATGGGGGCGCCGACATCACCTTCAGCGTTTTTCACAGCCTTTTCGACTGTGTTTTCGCCATCAATAACGAAGGTCTGGGAGAGAAGCACAACTTCTTCATAGAACTTACGGATCCGGCCCTCGATCATCTTTTCGATGATGTTCTCAGGTTTGCCGGACTCACGCGCTTCAGCCGCAAGCACGTTTTTCTCACGCTCAACAACAGCCGGGTCGAGCTCTTCAACACTTGTTGAGAGCGGGCTGGTTGCCGCCACGTGCATCGCAATCTGTTTGCCCAACGCTGCAAGTTTGTCTGTATCACCTTCAGACTCCAGACCGACAAGCACGCCGATCTTGCCGAGGCCAGGTGCTGCCTGGTTGTGGATGTAGGACACCACAACACCGGAGCCCACGCTCAGCGCTTCCGTGCGGCGCACGTTCATGTTTTCGCCGATCGTGCCGACGGCTTCCGTGACATAGTCTTCAATCGACTTGTCGCTTCCAGGGAACTTGGCTGCGAGCAGCTTCGCCAGGTCGCCACCCGCTGTATTGGCAACGCCAGCAATGCCGTTGACCATGGTCTGAAAGCTTTCATTCCGGGCAACAAAGTCCGTCTCGGAGTTTACTTCGACGACAGCGCCAGATGTGCCTTCCGCAACAACGCCAACAAGACCTTCAGCCGCGACGCGGCCAGCCTTTTTGGCAGCTTTGGCGAGACCTTTGGTACGCAGCCAGTCGATGGCAGCTTCCATGTCGCCGTCTGTTTCTTTCAGGGCTGCCTTGCAGTCCATCATGCCTGCGCCGGATTTCTCGCGCAGTTCTTTCACCAGGCTTGCTGTGATTTCAGCCATTGGTAATCCTCATTTGAAATAGGGGGTCCGCCTCGCGTTCGCGACCCGGACCCTACTTTAAATAACGCAGTTAAGTGACAGGCCCGTGATTAGGACGCGTCTGCCGGTGCTTCCGCTGGAGCAGCTTCCGCAGCAGGTTCTGCTGCTGCTTCCTCTGGCAGCACCTCTGCCACTGGATCCACCTGCTCACCGATATCGACGCCGGAGCTTGCCTGGCTCGCCGAGATGCCATCAATGGCAGCGCGGGAGATCAGGTCCGTGTAAAGCGCGATGGCCCGTGCCGCATCGTCGTTCCCTGGGATCGGGTGCGTGATGTTGTCCGGGTTGCAGTTGGAGTCGAGGATCGCGATCACGGGGATGCCAAGTTTGCGGGCTTCCTTAATGGCGATCTCTTCTTTGTTTGTGTCGATCACGAACATAATGTCCGGCACACCGCCCATGTCCTTAATCCCGCCGATGGACAGCTCAAGCTTGTCGCGTTCGCGAGTCAGGTTCAGAAGCTCTTTCTTGGTGAGACCCTTGGCTTCACCGTCGAGCAGCTCTTCCAAGTCGCGCAGGCGACGAATGGAGTTGGAAATGGTTTTCCAGTTGGTGAGCGTGCCACCGAGCCAGCGGTGATTGATGTAGTACTGCGCGCACTGTTTGGCAGCCTGAGCGATGGGCTCAGATGCCTGACGCTTGGTGCCTACGAAGAGAACACGGCCACCAGCAGCAACCACGTCACGCACAGCGACGAGTGCCTGGTGTAGCAGCGGTACAGTTTGTGTCAGGTCGACAATATGGATGCCGTTGCGGTCGCCGAAGAGATAGCTCTCCATCTTCGGGTTCCAACGGTGAGTCTGGTGACCGAAGTGAACACCGGCCTCCAGCAATTGACGCATAGAATATTCAGGGAGTGCCATGACGCCCTTTCTCCTTCTTTTCCGGTTGAACCTCTGCGGGGGGAACCATGAGCTCCCTGACGGGACGCCCCCATGGACCGGATCGAGTTCTTTCTATGAGGGGGCCCTTGGCGATTGCCGCGTGCCCCATGAAAAAGCCCGTATCCCCGCATGTGGAATGGGCGAACGTATAGGGCGGTGTCTCAAAAAACGCAAGCCCCAATTGGAGTTACCGGAAAATCAGCCGAATCTAGATGTCTTGAACATCGACAACCCCTGGGACCGCCTGAATGGCGGCTCTGACAGGCGGTGTGATGTGGAACCGCTCCTTCAACTCCACCTCTACTTCGCGGCCCTGACCGGCCAGCAACACGAGCGAGACGACACCCCGGCCCTGATCCGGCAGGCGGGATTTGATGGATGGGAGCGGTTCCGGCGTATCCAGGAAGATTTTAAGGCCATCAGCCGCCGTGGCCGCCACCTCATCCACCGGTCGCACGGACTGGGCCCGAAGGCGCACTTCCTCCCCGTCCCGCTCAATCTCCACGCCAATCACCACAGAGCGCCCAGGCTCAAGCAGCTCCCGGAAGGCGTTCAGCGTCTCCGAGAAGACCACCACTTCAAACCGGCCCGTCGGGTCGGACAGGGTCACAAAAGCGAAAGGATTACCCTGTTTGGAGCGCCGGTCCTGGCGGGCCGCCACAGTGCCCGCCACCCGCTCGGCGCTGGAGGTTTTCGCCAGCAGCTCCGCATAGGTCACGACACCGGTCTGCTTCATCGCCTTGGCATAGTCGTCCAGCGGATGACCGGAAATATAGAAGCCGACCGCGTTGAACTCCTCATTCAGCCGGTCCATGGGCAGCCAGGGCTCCACCTGCGGCAGAACCGGATTGTCCATATCGCTTTCCATGGCATCGCCGAACAGGCTCACCTGCTGGCTGTCACGCTCACTCGCCGCCTGATTGGCAAGGCTCATAATCAGGTCCACAGAGGCCAGCACCTGCGCCCGGTTAGGGTTCAGGCAGTCCAACGCACCGGCGCGCACCAGATTTTCCAGCTGGCGCTTGTTGATGCCTTTGGGGTTCAGCCTGCGGGCGAAATCGAACAGGTCTTTGAAGGGGCCGTTTTCCTCCCGCTCTTCCGCCAGCTGTTCCATTGCCTGGCGGCCTACATTCTTGATCGCCCCCAGCGCATAGAGGATCTGACCGTCCTTCACGTCAAAAACGGCCTGCGAGTCCTGCACACTTGGCGGGCAAACCTTTATCTTAAGTTGGTCCGCTTCCTGCTTGAAAACATGGAGTTTTTCCGTGTTATTCAAATCCAAGCTCATGGAGGCAGCCAGGAACTCAACCGGGTAATTCGCCTTCAGATAAGCCGTCTGATAGGCCACCAGGGCGTAACAGGCAGAGTGGGACTTGTTGAAGCCGTAGCCCGCAAACTTGTCGACAATGTCGAAGACATAGTTGGCCCGTTCGGCGGAGATCCCCTTCTCCTTCGCGCCGTCCACAAAGCGGGCGCGCTGGGCATCCATCTCTGATTTAATCTTTTTACCCATAGCGCGGCGTAGCAGGTCCGCGTCGCCGAGGGAGTAGCCCGCAAAGACCTGCGCCACCTGCATGACCTGTTCCTGGTAGATGATCACGCCATAGGTGTCGGCCACCACCGGCTCAATCAGCTCGTGGAGGACTTCCGGCTCTTCGCGTCCATGCTTACAGGCCAGATATTTGGGGATGTTCTCCATCGGCCCCGGGCGGTAGAGCGCGACCAGAGCGATGATGTCTTCGATTGTGGAGGGCACCGCCTGACGGATCAGGTCCCGCATACCGCCACTTTCCAGCTGGAAGACGCCAACCGTCTCGCCTTTCTGGAGCATTTTGTAGGTTTTCTCGTCATCCAGCGGCAGATTGGACAGATCGATCTTGATGCCCCGGCGCTCCACCAGCTCCACCGCCTTCTGCAGAACGGTCAGGGTTTTGAGCCCCAGAAAGTCAAACTTCACGAGGCCAGCAGGTTCGACCCACTTCATATTGAACTGGGTGACGGGCATGTCCGAGCGCGGATCGCGATAGAGCGGCACCAACTGGTCGAGCGGCCGGTCCCCGATCACAACCCCGGCTGCATGGGTCGAAGCATGGCGATAAAGGCCCTCCAGGCGCAGCCCCATCTCCAGCAGCTTGGCGACAGCCTCCTCGCTGTCCCGTTCTTCCCGCAAGCGCGGCTCCCCCTCGATCGCTTCTGCGAGCGTCACAGGATTGGCCGGGTTATTGGGGATCATCTTGCAGAGACGGTCCACCTGACCGAAGGGCATCTGCAGGACGCGGCCCACATCCCGCAGAACGGCCCTCGCCTGCAATTTCCCGAAGGTGATGATCTGGGCCACCTGGTCATGGCCATAGCGATCCTGCACATAGCGGATCACCTCATCGCGCCGGTCCTGACAGAAGTCGATGTCGAAGTCCGGCATGGAGATCCGTTCGGGGTTCAAGAACCGCTCAAACAGGAGGTTGAAGCGCAGGGGGTCGAGGTCGGTAATGGTCAGCACCCAGGCAACCACCGAACCGGCGCCAGAACCACGGCCCGGACCCACCGGAATATCGTGATCCTTCGCCCATTTAATGAAATCCGCCACGATCAGGAAGTAGCCCGGGAAATCCATCTTGATGATAACGTCGAGCTCGAAGTCCAGACGGTCCCGATATTCCTGCTCATCCGCGACAGTTTCGGTAACAGCGAGCCTTTGGGTCAGCCCTTCATGCGCCTGGCGCCGCAACTCGTCGGCCTCGCTCACCTCTCCGTCCCCGGACCCGAAGCTTGGCAGGATCGGATCGCGTGTGTGGGGGCGATAAGCACACCTTCGGGCGACTTCTATTGTATTTTCAATGGCTTCTGGCAGATCGTTAAACAATTCTGCCATCTCTACCTGGCTTTTAAAGTAGTGCTCAGGAGTCAGGCGGCGGCGCTCCGTCTCGATCACATAGGCGCCTGCGGAGATACAGATCAGCGCGTCATGCGCTTCAAACTCATCTTTCTTCGTGAAGAAACATTCATTGGTTGCGACCAGCGGCAGATCCATCTCGTAGGCGAAATCGATCAGCGGGCCCTCTGCCTGGCCCTCCTCCGCCATACCGTGACGCTGCAGCTCTACATAGAGCCGGTCCGGGAACATGACGCGCAGGCGCTCCAGAACCTCTTTCGCCTTCTCCTGCTGACCGTCCACCAGCAGACGATTGATGGGTCCGGCGGGACCACCTGTCAGGCAGATGAGCCCCCCACTCAAATCCGCTAGATCTTCGATTGAGATATGTGGATCGTCCGTACCTTCCGTCTCCAAATAGGCTTTGGAGGTGAGGCGCATCAGGTTGGCGTAGCCCTCCTCGTTCTGGACCAGAAGTGCGAGGGAGCCATCCGGTTCCTTCCGTTCATTCCGGCCGAGCGTAGGATTGTCGCCATCCAGTTTCAGATCGACTGCCAGAGTACACCCCGTTATGGGCTGAATACCGGCTTTTGATAAGGTCTCAGACGCTTCCAGAGCGCCAAACAGATTGCCCGTGTCTGTAATGCCGACCGCGGGCATGCCTGCATCGCGCACGAGCCCCGGGAGCTCTTTCACGCGGATTGCGCCTTCAAGGAGGGAATAGGCCGAGTGCAGCCGCAGATGGATAAATTTCAGATCGTCAGGGAGTTCGGACGGTTTTTTCGACACGGGATGGGGCTCTCATTCTCTAAGGCTGAACGGCGTCGCTAAAGCCACGCCTGCTCCTTCCTTCAGATGCCCATTGTCGGATGACGCCCTGCCCATGTCACCCGCCCCAATCAAGGAAAGTTGTGGAAAAGACAGATAACCGTCCAAAAAAGCTTCAAGCAGCTAAAGCCTCAAGTAGCTATGGGGCGGTTATCTGTCCTGATGTGGTGTGGCTGCGGTCAGCCGATCATTGAGGTTTTTGCGATCTCGCTCCACAGCAAGACTGTCCAGCCCATCGCTGCAACGCTCACGAGAGCCGCAACATCCTGCATCCACTCGCGAAGGCCGTGACCTCGGGCTTTTTCTTTGAAATACCGCATAGGTGCTCCTGTTTGTTGTTCATATGGGGCTCACTTCGCCCCTGTACGCCAACGCAACTCGGACAGTTGCCACCCACCCGGTAATGCACGTTTTACGATGGTGCATATCGTTTGGATCACGTTGGTTTCAGAAATACGCAAACACACTCTAATTTATTTATGTTCTTGTTTTGTTCTTTTGTCAAGCCCCGTGATTTTTGGCTGAAATACTGATGTTTTCCGTATTGTTCTGACTAGGCTGAGCTTCAAACGACAACAGCCTGCTCCTGTGCACACTGCGACACTGCCGCCTCTCGACGGGCTTTCCTCAGCCACCTACGCTCAAGGCTTCCTCACAGGCGCATGCTTCTCCCCATGCTCTATCTGAAAGGCCTGCCATGTCCCGGTCAGACGTGCTCCCCCCTGATAGTCAGCTTCATACCTATGCCAAGCCACAGGATTTTCTCGACTGCTTCAGCGTCACTGTCGACAATGCGTGGGCGGCGAATGTTGCGACCATGCCCGAGATTGCTGCCCTCATCGTGGAAACCGAGGTGCCCGGCGCTGAACAATTGGTTAAGCTCCGCAATCTGATCGTGAAGCCATTGGGCCTCAAAACCTCGGATGACATGAGCCAGCAAAGCGGTCCAAGCTCACCTCAAAACATGCAGGTCGGAGACAGGGTCGGCTTCTTTAAGATTTACAGTATTGAGCGGAACGAGATCATCCTGGGCGAAGATGACGTTCATCAGGATTTCCGGGTTTCGCTGTTTAGGGCGCCTGGTGACCCTACCACGCTCTATCTCGCCACCTGTTGCCAGCGCCACAATCTGTTCGGACATCTCTATCTGGCGGCGATCCTGCCGTTCCACAAAATGATCGTGAAGGGCATGCTGGACGGTGCTGCCAGGAAACTCTCCGCTGCTGGCGACGGCGCAGTGGCTACTGGCTAACCAGCATTGCCTTCGGATAGACCTCTTCAGAGCGATCCGTATTGTTCCGCCAATGACGCGCCCTCCAGCAACTTACCATCATGCAGCAGAACGACACGGTCCATCTTGGCCGCAAGGTCCAGGTTATGGGTTGCGATGAGGGCTGCCGCGCCCTCGCCCCGGGTCACGTCCACCAACTCGCCAAACACGGCCTTGGAGGTTTTGGGGTCCAGGTTCCCCGTCGGCTCATCCGCCAGCAAGATCTTGGGCTCGTTTGCGAGGGACCGGGCGATCGCCACGCGTTGCTGCTCGCCGCCTGAAAGTTCTGCCGGACGGTGATTCAAACGATCCCCCAGACCGAAACTTGAAAGCAGTCTTGCGGCCTCGTCCTCCGCTCCTTTTTTGGCCGCGCCCGCGATCATTTGTGGCAGGATCACATTTTCCAGCGCTGTGAATTCCGCCAGCAGATTATGCGCCTGATAGACGAACCCGATATCCTGCCGCCGGATGGCTGTGCGGCCGGCATCGTCCAGCGCACCCCCGTCCACGCCGTTGACAATGACCCGTCCCGCATTGGGTTCTTCAAGAAACCCTGCAATGTGCAGCAGGGAAGACTTCCCGGCACCCGAAGGGCCGACAAGCGCCACAATCTCACCCGGCATCAGGGTGAGTGACAGTTCGTTGAAAATGTGAAGCTCGCTGTCCCCCTGAAGATAGGTCCGGGTGACATTGTCGAGAACAAGTGCTGGGTCGAGGACGCGTGCTGGTTCACTACTCATAGCGAAGCGCCTCCACCGGATCGAGGGACGCCGCCCGCCAGGCAGGATAAAGGGTCGCCCCGAAGGACAGGACCAGTGACATGATGACGACAGAGGCGACTTCTGACGGGTCCATCTCCGCCGGCATGCGCGACAGGAAGTAGACTTCCGGCGAGAAGAGTTCCGTTCCCACCAGCGCGGACAGGCCCTGTCGCAAGGTCTCAATATTGGCGCAGAACGCTGTGCCCAGCGCAAAGCCCGCCAGCGTTCCCAAAACCCCGATGCTTGCGCCTGCGATAAAAAAGATCCGCATAACCGCTCCACGGGACGCGCCCATGGTGCGCAACACGGCAATATCGCGCCCTTTGTCTTTCACCAGCATGATGAGGCCGGAAACGATGTTGAGCGCGGCCACCAGCAGGATCAATGTGAGGATGAGGAACATCACATTGCGCTCGACCTGCAGCGCACTAAAGAAACTCTGATTGGTTTGCTGCCAGGTCCAAACGCGCAGCAGCGGCCCCGCTGCTTGAGCGACAGGCACAATGAAGTCGTTTACCTGGTCCGGATCTTCAACCATGATTTCGAGCGCCGTTACTCCATTGCCCGAACGGAAATATTGCTGCGCTTCTTCCAGTCCCATGAACATAACCGAGCTGTCATATTCGGACATGCCGATCTCGAACACAGCCTGAACGGTGTAGGCGCGCACGCGGGGCGCCGTGCCAAAGGGTGTTACGGCGCCTCTGGGCGACAACAAGGTCACCTGGTCGCCAATATTCACGCGCAAGGCGGTGGCCAATCGGCTGCCGAGTGCCACCCCACCGCTGGTATCAAAATCAGCAAGCGTACCGGCGATGAGGTTCTGCGAAACGGAGCCAAGCCCGGCAATGTCCGATGCGCGCATGCCCCGTACGAAAGCGCCTGCTGCATTGCTGCTGCTCGAAGCCATCACCTGGCCTTCCACCAGCGGGGCCACGCGTATGACGCCGTCCACATTCCGGACAGCATCCGCCACCGCATCAAAGTCACTGACGTTCGTGCCAAGTGCGCGGACCATCATATGTCCGTTGAGTCCCAGGATTTTGTCGAGCAGTTCCGTCCGGAAGCCATTCATGACCGCCATGACAATGATCAGCGTCGCAACCCCCAGCATGATGCCGGCGAAAGAGAAACCGGCGATCACCGAGATGAAACCTTCGCGGCGCCGAGCGCGGAGGTAGCGCAAGGACACCATCCATTCGAACCGCGAGAAGGGTCCGGTGGCTGACTTTTGTGTGGCCTCACTCTCGGTTGAGCTGATCGCCGTATCCGTCATACGTCCTGTCACTCCAACGCCTTCATGACCCAGGATCACCGGGGTGGCCGATTAGACCTTGCTTCTCACGCGCCGCCTAAGGCGTTCAACGCGGCTTCCGGCGTCAATTCTTCGCGCTCACCGGTCGCTCTATTCTTCAGTTCAACCACGCCCGATTTGAGCCCCCGCGGACCAACAACCACCTGCCACGGCAAACCGATCAAATCCATGTTCGAGAACTTTGTGCCACCGCGCGCATCGGTATCGTCATAGAGGACATCTACTCCTGCATCGGTCAATTTGGCGTAAAGCTCCTCGCATACGCGGTCGGTCTCGGCATCCCCAGATTTGAGGTTGATGAGACCCACCTTATAAGGAGCCACAGATTCTGGCCAAATTATGCCGTTCTCATCATGGCTCGCCTCAATAATGCCGCCCATCAGCCGCGATACGCCGATTCCATAGGACCCCATCTGGACGGGCACGTCTTTCCCGTCCGGTCCCGTGACGACTGCGTTCAGGGGTTCTGAGTATTTCGTTCCAAAGAAGAAGATGTGACCCACTTCGATGCCCCGCGCCGACAGGCGGTCTGCCTCAGGCACTTCAGCCTCGAACTTCGCCTGGTCGTGGATTTCATCGGTTGCTGCATAGAGCGCGCGGCGCTGATCAACGATGGATGTCAGGTCTGCGCTGTAATCAATGTCTTCACCGGGGATTTCCATCTCAATCAGATCTTTGTGACAGAACACTTCTGACTCACCGGTCTCCGCGAGGATGATGAATTCATGGCTGAGGTCCCCACCAATCGGACCGGTGTCTGCCGCCATGGGAACCGCTTTCAATCCCATCCGGCCAAAAGTCCGCAGGTAGGCCACAAACATGCGGTAGTAGGCTTCTCTCCCCTTTTCCTCATCCAGATCGAACGAGTAGGCATCCTTCATGAGGAATTCACGGCCCCGCATGACGCCGAAGCGTGGCCGGATCTCATCGCGAAACTTCCACTGAATGTGATAGAGGTTCATCGGCAGGTCTTTGTAACTGCGCACGCCGTTCGCAAAGAGTTCCGTCACCATCTCTTCATTTGTGGGCCCGTAGAGCATCTCCCGGTCATGCCGGTCGGTGATCCGTAGCATTTCTTTGCCATACCCATCGTACCGGCCGGAGCGTTGCCAGAGTTCGGCAGACTGAAGGGTCGGCATGAGCAGCTCAACAGCCCCTGCCCGGTCCATCTCCTCACGCACGATCTGTTCGATCTTCTTCAAAACCCGAATGCCGAGGGGAAGCCAGGCGTAAATTCCCGCCGCTGTCTGACGGATCAGCCCCGCACGCAACATCAGCCGGTGAGACACGATTTGTGCCTCAGCAGGGTCTTCTTTCAGGGTGGGAAGCAGGAACTGGGATAAGCGCATGGGAATTGACGTCTCTGGTAACAGCGGAACACGAGCACCACCGCTCTCAGAAGAACGCCGCCGCTTCGAAATTATGCGTCAGT
Organism: Parvibaculaceae bacterium; assembly: GCA_965248405.1. Classification (GTDB taxonomy): domain Bacteria; phylum Pseudomonadota; class Alphaproteobacteria; order Parvibaculales; family Parvibaculaceae; genus Mf105b01. The sequence goes on along the minus strand of OZ252104.1, from coordinate 1,287,113 downwards.
ATTAGGGACTTAGCGGCCTGTTGGCAACGCCCATAACCCGCCGGTCAGCGAACCGCCGGACGGTCAATGGACGCCTGTCGACGCTCCTGCAGCGAGGTTAGAAATCCCCTCACGTCGACATCGGGCCCTTCTGCCACGCCGCGACCGGAGAAGAGGTCATGAGGCCCCGCTTCCAGCTGCGCCGGTGTGTAGCCCATATGGACGTCGTAGGTCCGGTCAATCTGGTTCCGGAGGAAGCGCTGCGCCCGATACCACCGGTCTTTCGCAGCGCCATCCGCGCAGGAAGCCAGTTCTGCCGGATCTGTTGCTCCCCAGCGGCGCTCGATGCACTGGTAGGGATCAAAAGAAAGATCGTAGATACGGGCAATGACCTCATCCAAAGTGAGCCGTACCGGGGCACCGTTTGACCGGGTATAGGTCGTGACACAGTTGGCACTCTCCTCATCATAGGCGGTGATCAGATCACCGATAAGGTCTGTGCCTGCATAGGTGACCGTTGACGCCCCCTGTCGATGCATCTCAATCAGAGCTTCGACATGGTCCCGCTGTTCTTTCAGGGCTGTTTTCAGCCGCGCATCCCGAGACGGGGTCGAGTAGAACTCCCAATAGCCAAACGTCCCGTAGATGTTCTGCGGCAGCTTGGCGGGTGCGTTCACTTTGTCGATGCCGTTCAGGATGGCTGCATCAACCGCTTGTTTCCTTGCGCGGACATCATTGCAGATTGACCGCATAGAAGAGCGGATCTCCTGCACCGGCTCCATCACCAGATTGCCCCGCGCCATGACCGCCCGGACATAATGATAATAGTCGAGCGTTTCCCCGTTCCGGGCAAAGGAGGCCTGCCGCCACTGATCCAGCGCGCGCGTCGACGTGTCCGCCGTCTCAGTGCCGACATATTGCATCAGCGAATAATTCTGGATCGCCTGGTTCGGTGTGGCCTCAATGTGCCCCCCGACCAGTGTTCCATCTGCCAAGCGCTGGGCGCCCACCAGACGAACAGGCCGCCAGTCTTTAAACCCCGTGCCTAAGCGCGGGTGGGTCCGCAGAAAATTACGCCCATAGAAGGACCGCGATACGGAATTGTCCGGATGGGCCGACAGGGTGAGAACACGCCCATCATCTTCCACTTTCCACACCAGGACGACATGGCCATTCACGTCATAAACGATCGTACCCGGGCGGATCGCGTCGCGGTCGATAACCGGCGAGTACATATCGGTGAAATAGGTCTGATCATTGGCAACCGCGTGATGCCTGTAGCTGCCGGTCGAGATGGCGCTTCTCAGGTCCACCAGAATTGAATTTGCATTGATCCCGCTTTGCGTTGCCGGAACGGATTTTCGGGACACGACCCTATTGCCACCGCGGGTATAGCGAATATCCCTTGTCCATCCGGATTGAGGCAGGATGCCGTTCTGGTAGGAGAAAGGCAGGCCATTCATCCAGGCGTAATAGGCCCGCAAAAGGTAGGGAAAATCAGCACAGTCTGCCCGAAAGCGCATGTGCCCATGACGATGCCGGTAGGGATTGGCCGCGCTCTCCAGACAATCGTCGACATTCCAACAATCGGCCGCACCCATGGCCGCGACAAACTCTGAATATCCGCGCTCGTCGGTCTCGGTCCAGGTTTCCTGAGTAATTCGCCAGGGCTGCGCTGGAGCTGCTGCGACTGCCTGACCAGCACATATCAAGGCCATGGCCATGCCTGTTGCCAGAGCCGCTTTCCTTACGGATGGGCCCAACCACTCACTCACATTGGAGATCATCCCCATTGCCCCTTATCCGTACCCCACCAATGACGCAATCACAGGAGGCAGCCTCCAAAACAGGGCGATAAGAGTCAAGAAAACTCCGGGAAATGCGTTGGAAATTGAGGGATTGTGACCCAGAGAGCGCGGTTAAGGCGTAATGCTGGTGTGGCTTTCACAAGCCGCTCTTAGAGCATTTTCATGCATCCAGACCAGTTCCTGCCCATCCAGCGTGATACGGCCATTGTCTGGCTCATAGGTCACGGTCGCGACCTCCAAACGAGGAGACACTGCGATAGAACTGTTGGGGAGCGGGTTAATCCGTACATCGAACTCATAAATCGGCCGCAAAGTGTACACGTCTGCCGGCTCGATATTCGCCGGCACTGTCTTCGCGCCGTTGATGGTGACGCCAGACTTGAAGGCAACATCTTCACGGGGCTGATGCGCAGTCACAATTGCACAGCTACCAGAGCTGATCTCAACAATCTCGGGCTTGGCGCGCGCGGCAAGGACATCGGCGCCCGCGAGGCCCGCTTCGGGCGGTACAGGGTCACCGGTCGCGAAAAAACCCGCGAGGAGAACTGCTGCCATTTGTGCCTGATCGTTCATGCTTCCACTCTAACGCCCAACTCTTTACGAAATGCTCATTTCGCCTTAATTCTCTTTCAACAAATTCAACTAGAGATCGCTACAAACCCAGCATTTCTGCGGAAAGCAGCTCTGTCTTAGAGTTGGAAGCGTTGTGGATAATTCACCCTTACTTGAACCTAGCACCCAATCCGTGGGCGGAACAACAGGCAGTGAGGCGCGTTCCCCGCAACAGTAAGAACATGGTTTATGGCGAGCGGCTATCCGACTTTAAGTCATCAGAAGACAAGGATCTTCTTGGCCGATTTTCTATCCCGAAACCGTTCATCCCATGAAGACAGGTTGGGCAAACCGTTCAGCACATCCAACTTGCCGTATCGGGCAAACTGAAACGCGGCTGCGAGAGCACAATCCGCGATTGTTACCGAAGGACCCGCCAGGAACGGTCGCTTATCTGCAAGCATGTTTTCCAGGAGGCTCAGCGGCTTGGCCACAGCAGCCAGGGCCCATTCAGCAACTGCCGGGTTCTCGCCATATCCTGCAGGTGACCGCGTCATGTGAACATGAATAGCGATGTTTCTGAGGAGGTCGCCGTCGATCATCCGTTCGACCGAGCGCACGATCCCTCTGGTTTCCGGGGTATCGCCCAATAGGGGTGGCTCTGGAAACAGTTCCTCCAGGTATTCGATAACCGGGAGGGATTCAAAGATCACCCTTCCGTCATTCAACTCCAGGAACGGGACTCTTTGAAGCGGGTTCTTGGCAGTGATTGCATCGCTTCGCTGTTCTCCCTTCACCAGATTTATCATGACGAGGTCCAGCTCAATGGTGCAGCCAGCTTCGCGTTTTTCTTCGATGTAAAGCTCCACTTTCGTCGGGTTCGGAGCTAAGCGCTGAGTGTAAAGTTTCATCCGCAAACCGATCACTTTCGATGGGTAGAACGTTTCTTCTAACTGTTCCACCAAGGCAAGTCAGCGAAGGTTCGCAGGTCAAGCTCATGGGTCCAGGCGCTTCGATGTTGCTGCGCCAGGTGGAGGTAGGTTTCGGCTATTTTCTCCGGAAGCAAGAGCCCGTCATGTTCCAGGCCTCGTTCCTCCCGCAGTTTCTGGAAAGCCTCTTCACCCAAAAGTTTCCCCAAAGTATCAGGAGCATCGACGGGCCCATCGACCAGGATATGGGCCACATGGATACCCAGCGGGGCCATTTCAGCATAGAGCGATTGACACAACATCCGCCGCCCGCCGACCGCAGCCGCGTGCGCATGCTGCCCCGCGTTGCCCCTCACAGCCGCCGTGGCCGACGTCACCAAGATGTTGCCGCCGCCACGCTCCAGCATTATCGGACACATGGTGTGGGCGAGGCGGAACAGTGTGAATGTCGCAATACGCCAACATTGCTCAAACGCTTTGTAACTGGTTTCCGCGAGTGGCCGGTTGCCGATCTGGGCACCGAGATTAAAGATCACGGTGTCAATCGGTCCGACATTCTGTTCCGTACTGACGATGAGATCCTCTATGACGTCTGGTTCTACGGCATTCAGGATATGTCCGGTCGCCTTACCGCCATCCGCCTTTATCTCAGCGATCATACGATCCAGTCCGCCCTTGTCACGACGACGGCACAGCACTGTCGTATAGCCTTCAGCAGCAAAGCGTTTGCCGACACTGCCGCCAATCCCCGCGCCTGCCCCCAACACCAAACAGACTTTTTCCATGATCTCCTCCCCAGATTTCGATGGCCAAGAATTCGATGACCAAAAGCTCGATAGATCGACGCTATCAAATCGGGGCAACGGGGCTTCAAGACATTTTTGCAGGTCGTTTGATCACCCGCGATCAACATGCATGGACACCAGCAAGGCGCTCACCGCCAACAGGCCTGAAATGGAATTGTTCTAAACCCGTCTAAAAAGGTTCGAAAATTGCGTGACTCAAGGGAAAACCGCCGATATATTCCCTCACCATAAAAAGGGGCTGGGCATTAAACCCAAGTCTAGGGAGGACACATCTGGCCAAGAGCGGACCACATCACGCTCGGCTTCCGGGACAAACCTGATCGAAGCGCCGGATGGGATGACTGCAGCAAGGTCGTGGAAACGCGCCTTGCTTTTTTTTGTCTATCGTTTGGAAAATCCACACAATATTGACACCATTCATGCCAATAGTATGGTTGTCCCACTTATTGGGGGTACAGGTAGTGAAAAAGCTGTTCGGATCGGGAGCCGTGATATTGGCCATAATCATTGCTGGTCTCGCCGGCTTCCTGTTCCTAGTCCCTCGGCCCGCAAACACAACAGATGTCCGCATTTTCGAAGGGGACGCCTCACTCCTCGATTATTGTGACCTGCCTGAGCTTGATGGTGCAGGACTGATGGCCAGCCAAATTCCCAAAGCCTATACGCCGGGCTGTGGGTGGGAACGCTTCCCGATGCCCGTGCTCGCGGAGTGCACAGAGCCTCTCGCTGACGGTGTGGTCGATATGCGCGGTCTATGGCTTGCGGAGACGGGTGCCGTCGGCCATGTCGAGCGCATTGAGCAATGCGGCAACAGGACCGTCGTCACATCGTCGGGCATCATCCACGACTTCCGGACCGACGGCACTCTGGCAAACGGCTCAAGGGACATTGAACCGCCCAGGTGCATGAACACGCTGGTATCTATCGCGTTCAATGACGAGGGTGTGATGGAGTTCAGCCCCTTCGGTCTTCCCTTCACCATTGTGACCCGGCGGATGGAGGACGATACGCTTGTCTGGACCTATCCCGCGATTGAGGAAGAAACGCGCATGAAGCGCATCTGTAAGCTTCCGGACCGGTATCTCGGCTATCAGCCCCGTGATTAATACTTGTCGTCAAACGTCGGGGCGAACGGAAGATCGTTCAGCCCCACACCACTCAGTTCGAGGAACCAGTAGACGCCCGCAAAAATTAGGGCAGAGACGGCGGTTGTGATCAGAATCTTGCGCACAATCTGCGGGCGCGCGGGCGCGCTGGGAGCTGAGCCTTCTTCAACCTCTCCCACTTCTTCCTGCGTCACGATGCCGAAAGGCAGCACCACAAAGAGTGTCAACCACCAGATGATGGCGTAGGTCGCGATGCCGCTCACAAGTGTCATGGGTGTCTAGGCCTGTTCCAGCTCGACCAGCGTTCCGAACAGATCTTTCGGGTGCAGGAAGACAACGGGCTTGCCATGAGCACCAATCCGCGGCTTACCGGTGCCAGTGATTGTCACGCCATGGTCTGTTACCTGTTCACAGGCCGCGTCGATATCGTCGACCTCAACACAGATGTGATGGATGCCCCCTTTTGGGTTCTTTGCCAGGAAGCCCGCGATGGGTGAATCATCTCCCAGCGGCTCCAGCAGCTCCAGCTTTGTGTTGCCCAGATCAACAAAGACCGTTGTCACGCCATGGTCCGGCTGTGGTACCTGTCCGGAAACTTTGGCACCGAATTTGACCTTGTACATTTCAGCCGCTTCCGCGATATCCGGCACGGCGATGGCAACATGGTTTAGCTGACCCAGCATCTTGAACTCCTCGTAATTCTTATGCTTCTATTTAGGCCGATGTGAGCCTCGCGGCAAGCGTCAGACCCGGGTGACAATGACCTCGACAGCAGCCTTCTTGCCCCACTCCTTGCGGATACCCCCGCGGATCGCCCGGCGCAGATATTCCCCTATCTGAGCGTCATCTTTCCGTTTCCGCAGCGGCAATTGGTCGAGAGCACCATCCAGGGCGTCGTAAGCCCGCTCTTCAAAGCGCACACCGTAGTTGTCGCGTTCCGGCAATCCGATCAGGCGAATTTCGGGGTCGCCTCTCACCTCTCCTTTGTCGTCGAGGGCAACTGACACGAAGACCGCTCCGGCGAATCCCAAGCGCCGCCGCTCCTGAATGCCAGGATCCCAGGACGGCACAAGAACATCCCCATCCATGACCACACGACCTGAAGGGACTTCGTCAATAACCTCGGCCTCACCCGGTGCGAGACGCACCATGTCCCCGTTCTGGATCACAAGGGCTTCCGGCACCTGTAGTTCCTTTGCCAAAGCTGCGTGTTCCAGAAGGTGTCGGGCTTCCCCATGAACGGGGATTGCCAGTTCAGGCTTGATCCATTGATACATCGCTGTCAACTCGTCGCGGCAGGGATGACCAGAGACGTGGACAAAGTGATCTTTCTCCGTGATCACACGAACGCCTTCGCGCGCAAGGTCATTCTGCATCTCAAAGATGGCGACATCGTTCCCAGGAATAATCCGAGAAGAGAAGATAACTGTATCACCTTCTTCCAGAACAATGTCCCGATGGGCGTCAGCGGCGATGCGGGCAAGCGCCGCGCGGGGTTCTCCCTGCGAACCTGTACACAGAAACAGGACCTTGTCTTTTGGCAGATAGCCTGCGTCCTCCGCCTCCACGAAGGGCGGAAGGTTTTTCAGATGGCCGGTATCACGTGCCGCCGCAATAACGCGAAACATAGACCGCCCCGCCAGGACGACATGCCGTCCGTTGGCTTCCGCCGCGCGAATGACGCTTTCGAGCCGGGCAACGTTTGAGGCAAAGGTCGTGACGACAACACGACCATCCAGACCGGCAATAAGGTCGGTAAGGCTTGCCGCCACATCCGCTTCAGATCCGGCTTCACCGGGCGTGAAAACGTTCGTGCTGTCGCAGACGATCGCGCGAACACCCTCTTCCCCGATTTCGCTGAGGCGTTTGCTGTCCAGCGTTTCGCCGATGACCGGGCCCGGATCAATTTTCCAATCGCCGGTATGCATGACCGTACCAAGGGGTGTGCGGATAGCGAGTGCATTGGGCTCCGGTATGGAGTGGGTCAGCGTCACAAACTCAATATCAAAGGGCCCGAGGTCAAAGCGGGCACCAAGATCGACAATATTGAGAGGGACTTCCTGCTCGATCCCGGCTTCGATCAGCTTACCTTTTACCAGTTCGGCGGTGAACGGCGTGGCATAGACCGGACATCGAAGTTTGGGCCAGAGATGCGCTACGGCCCCGATATGATCTTCATGGGCATGGGTCAGGATGACCGCGAGCAAGTCCTGACGATGTTCTTCGATGAAGGTCGGGTCAGGCATGATCACATCGACGCCGGGTGTCCGCCCATCGGAGAAGGTGACCCCCAGATCGACCATGATCCATCTGCGGTCTTCTTCGCTCCCGAACCCGTAGAGGTTCAAGTTCATGCCGATTTCGCCGGTGCCGCCTAGGGGCACAAAAACCAGCTCAGCGTCGTTCAGCAAACTGCTCTCCATGCCCTACCTTACCGGCCAGACGAGCCACTGCCAAAGAAGACATCACCTGCGGCGACTTCCTGCAGCACCCCAGATGCCAACCGCAGTCGCAGCGCCCCATCGGCAGACAGGTCTTCGAAAGTGCCGACAAGCGTCTCGTCGGAGAGCCGCACGGTGATTTCCTCCCCCAGCCCGCGGGCTCTGCTCAACCAGGCTTGCCGTATAGCGGCGAACCCTGCTGGCTGCTGCCAGGTCGCGTACCACTTATCAAACGCGGCAGCGAGCGCGCTAAGAGCTTGTTCAACACTACAGGCAAAGCCGCTTTCTGCTTGAAGGCTTGTCGCCGGGTAAGGCGTGTCTTTGGGGAAGTCGACAAGGTTGAGTCCGATGCCAATCGCAAGCCAGCTGACCTCAGCCCCGCCCGTACTCTCAGACTCCAAAAGGATGCCGCTTGCCTTTTTTCCGTCTATCAGAAGGTCGTTGGGCCATTTAAGGCTCACCTTTGCGGCGACCTCATCAGGCAAGAGCATCGATGCTGCATCATAAAGTGCCAGGCCTGCCACGAAGGACATCTCGCCTGCCTCTGCCGGGCCGCATCCGGGTCTGATCAGCAGCGTGCACATGAGATTGCCCACCGGGGAGGTCCAGGCCCGACCCCGCCTGCCCCGCCCCGCGGTTTGGCTATCTGTGACGATCCACAAGGGTCCGCTCTCACCGCTTGCTGCGAGGCGCTTGGCTTCTTCGTTGGTGGAGTCGATCTCGCTGTGGCGGTTCAGCGCATAGCCTGCGGGAACGACCAGCTTGTCCGACATTCCTTAGTTAGCTTGCTCGGCTGGAACGGCTGAAGCCGCCGCCTCAGCTGCTTCTACGGACGGCACCAGCGAGTTCGCCGCGCCCTCGGCCATATCCAGCACAGGTGTTGGATAGAGGATGAAGAGCAGCGTGAAGAGCGCCGACACGGCGAGAACCGCCCGGATTTCTGATCCCAAGGGACCGGCAAATGCAGGAGCCGGATCGTCAAAATAGATTATCTTCACGACGCGGAGGTAATAGAAGGCGCCCACGACGCTCGCCAATACACCAATGATTGCAAGCGCGTAGAGACCTGCGTTAATGGCGGCAAGGAAGACATAGAACTTCGCAAAGAACCCGGCGAGTGGTGGAATGCCAGCCAGAGAGAACATGAGCATGGCGAAGACAGCCGCCAGCATTGGCTGGTTCTGCGACAGGCCTGCCAGGTCGGAAATGTCCTCCACCGGGCCTTCCTTGTGGCGCATTGCCAGGATGCAGCAGAAGACGCCAGCGTTCATGATCAGATAGATGGTGAGATAGACCACCACACCCTTCACACCCTCAGGCGTGCCTGCGGCAAGCCCAACCAGCGCAAAGCCCATATGCCCGATGGACGAATAGGCCATCAGACGCTTGATGTTGGTTTGGCCAATCGCAGCAAAAGCCCCCAGCACCATGGAGGCGATGGAGATGAACACCACCACCTGCTGCCACTGGAACACTGCGTCCGCGAAACCGCCATACATGACGCGGAGGAACAGAGCCATGGCGGCAATTTTGGGGGCCGCCGCAAAGAACGCCGTCACCGGGGTCGGTGCACCTTCATACACGTCAGGTGTCCACATATGGAACGGGACAGCGGAAATTTTGAACGCAAGGCCTGCCAGGAGGAAGACAAGCCCGAAGATGAGGCCCGTGGACATGCCTTCCATGGCAATTACGCCAGCGAGCACATCGAAATTCGTGGTGCCGGAGAAACCGTAGATAAGCGACGATCCGTAAAGCAGCATGCCTGAGGCGAGAGCGCCCAAAACAAAATATTTAAGGCCCGCTTCTGTAGAACGGGTGTTGTCCCGGTGAAAGGAGGCAACGACATAGAGCGCCAGGCTTTGAAGCTCCAGCCCCATGTACAGCGCAATCAACCCGTTTGCCGAGACCATCATCAGCATGCCCAGTGTGGCGAGCACGATCAGGACGGGGAATTCAAACCGGTCAATATTCTCGCGCGCCATAAAACCCTGGGCCATGACGATAGCGACAGCAGAGCCCAGTAGTACCAGGCACTTCATCACAACGGCGAAGCCGTCCATGACAAAGGCGCCACCAAATGTCAGCGTGCGGCCTTCAGGCTGGCTGATCACAGCAAAAGCGGCAACGATCAACAGGAGGATTGCACCGACGCTCACTGAGCGGCTGGCACCATCCCCTCTGAAAACGCCGAGCATAAGCAGCGCCATTGCGCCAATAGCGAGGATGATTTCCGCGAGGGCCGGGGTTAAATCCGGCATGACAAGGGCGGTTTCCATGGTCTTACATCTCTCCAGGCGTCTATCGCGTCAGCGGCCGAAGCCAGCCCAAGCAAAGTCAAACATGCTGCCACCAGCCACTTCATGGGCCTCAACAGCGGCTGTGTAATTGGCAACCAGATTGTCGACAGACACAGCGGTCACATCCAGAATTGGCAGCGGGTACACACCAAAGAAGATCGTCGCAGCAATGAGCGGCGCCAATGTTGCAAGCTCCCGCGGGCTCACATCCTTGATGTTTTTTAGTGTGTCTTTTTCCAGTTCCCCAAAAACCACGCGGCGGTAGAGGTAAAGCGCGTAACAGGCGGACAGGATGACACCCGTCGCTGCCAAGAGCGCAATCCAGGAGCTCACCTGAAACACACCAACAATGGTCAGGAATTCACCGACGAACCCACTGGTGCCCGGCAGACCAACATTCGCCATGGTGAACACCATGAAGGCGAAGGCGTAGACCGGCATCCGGTTCACAAGGCCGCCATAAGCCGCGATCTCCCGGGTGTGCATTCGGTCGTAGACCACACCAACACAGAGGAAGAGAGCGCCGGAGACCCATCCGTGAGAGAGCATCTGGAAGATGCCGCCCTGCACGCCCTGAGTTGTGGCCGCGAAAATCCCCATGGTCACGAAGCCCATATGGGCAACGGAGGAATAGGCAATCAGCTTCTTCATATCTTCCTGCACCAGCGCCACCAGCGAGGTGTAGATGATGGCAACGACCGACAGGCCAAAGACCATCGGTGCGAACAGGTCGGAAGCAATCGGGAACATGGGCAGCGAGAAACGCAGGAAGCCATAGCCCCCCATCTTCAGCAGAATGCCAGCTAGGATGACCGAGCCTGCGGTCGGCGCTTCCACGTGTGCATCGGGCAGCCAGGTGTGAACCGGCCACATGGGCATTTTCACCGCAAAAGATGCGAAGAACGCGAGCCACAGCCAGGTCTGCATACCCGCCGGGAAGTCATATGAGAGGAGCGTCGGGATGTCTGTCGTGCCCACCTGCCAGTACATGGCCATAATGGCCAGCAGCATCAGAACCGACCCTGCCAGCGTGTAGAGGAAGAACTTGAAGCTCGCATAGACGCGGCGTGCTCCACCCCAGACGCCGATGATCAGGAACATCGGGATCAGGCCTGCCTCAAAAAAGAGGTAGAAGAGCACCAGATCCAGTGAACAGAAGACGCCGATCATCAGCGTTTCCAGAATCAGGAACGCGATCATGTACTCCTTCACGCGTTTCTGGATCGCTTCCCAGCTGGCCAGGATGCAGAACGGCATCAGGAACGTGGTCAGGATCACGAAGAGCATGGAGATGCCATCAACACCCATATGGTAGTTGATGGACCCGCCCAGCCATTCGCCTTGTTCGACGAACTGGAAGTCAGCGGTCGAATTGTCGAACCCGACCCAGATAACCAGCGACACTACAAAAGTGATTGCCGTGGTCCAGAACGCGACCCAGCGTGCATTCCGGTCAGCGACTTCAACACTGTTCGGGATCGTGAGAATGAAGAGCGCACCGACCAATGGCAGGAAGGTGATAATCGAAAGCCAAGGAATACCGGACATTAGTGGGATCCCCCGAACATAAAGTAGGTCGTCAGTGCCGCAATCCCGAGGAGCATGGCAAACGCATAGTGATAGACATAGCCGGTTTGCAGTCGGCCGATACCGCGGGTGATGTCGAGAACGCGTGCTGCGATCCCATCAGGCCCCAGCCCGTCGATGGTCTTCCCATCGCCCTGTTTCCAGAACAGACGCCCGATCCAGAAAGCCGGCTTCACAAACAGGAAGTCGTAGATTTCATCGACGTACCATTTGTTGAGCAGGAACTTGTAGAGAAGCTCCTGTTCTCTGGCGAGGGTCTTCGGTGTCTCGGGTTTAAGGATATAGAAGTACCAGGCGGTCACGAAGCCAAGAGCCATCATGACAAGCGGTGAGAATTTCACCCAGGCTGGAACTTGTTTAAGTTCCACAAGGATATTGTTGCCCTCAAGCGTAAAGATCGCACCTGCCCAGAAGCCATCGGCGGCACCGCCAATGAAGAGGCTTGAGAACATCGCACCCGCTCCCAATGCACCGCCTGCAAGCAAGTAAAGAGGGATCATCATGGAGGGTGGGCTCTCATGAGCGTGAGACAGTACTTCATTGGACGCCCGGGTTTGCCCGTGGAACGTCATGAAGATGAGACGCCAGGAATAGAAGCTCGTGAAGAGAGCGGCCACGACCGTCGCGTAGAAGGCATACATGTGGACCGGGTTCTGTGCCGCATAGGCTGCTTCAATCACCGCGTCCTTGGAGAAGTAACCGGCGGTCAACGGGAAGCCAGTGAGCGCGAGCGTCCCGATCAGCATCATGACCCAGGTGACCGGCACGAATTTATAAAGGCCGCCCATCTTGCGCATGTCCTGTTCATCAGACATGGCGTGGATCACGGAGCCACTGCCAAGGAAGAGCAGAGCTTTAAAGAAAGCATGGGTGAAGAGGTGGAACATGGCCACCTCGTAGGCGCCGACACCGGCAGCAACGAACATGTATCCCAGCTGCGAACAGGTCGAATAAGCAATGACGCGCTTGATGTCGTTCTGCACCAGGCCCACCGTCGCAGCGAAGAAGGCCGTCGTTGCGCCGATAAACACGACAACTGTGAGCGCATCCTGCGACAGCTCAAAGAGCGGCGACATGCGGCAGACCAGGAAGACACCGGCGGTCACCATGGTCGCGGCATGGATCAGCGCGGAAACAGGTGTCGGGCCTTCCATCGCGTCCGGCAACCACGTGTGGAGCAGGAACTGCGCTGATTTACCCATAGCGCCCATGAAGAGAAGCAGGCAGATCGTTGTGACGATCGGGAACTCGGCGCCAAGGAACATGAAGCTGTCGTCTGCGAGGCCCGGAATGGCCGCGAAGATTGTGTCATACTCGACGGAGCCGACAGTCAGATAGATCGCCGAGAGGCCCAGAATGAGACCAAAGTCACCGACCCGGTTCACCACAAAGGCTTTGATGGCGGCTGCATTGGCGGTCGGCTTTTTGTACCAGAAGCCAATCAGCAGATAAGAGGCAAGCCCCACGCCTTCCCAGCCAAAGAAGAGCTGAACCAGATTGTCCGCTGTTACCAGCATCAGCATGGCGAACGTAAAGAGCGACAGATAGGCAAAGAAGCGCTGCTGGTGCGGATCGTGGCTCATATAGCCGACGGAATAGATGTGCACCAAGGCAGACACATTGGTCACAACCACCAGCATCACGGCAGTCAACGTATCGATCCGCAGGCGCCAGTCCGCCTCGAAAGAGCCGCTGTCGATCCAGGTTAGAACCTGAATGGTTTCAGCCTGCCCCTGCAGCGCCACATTGTAGAACGCCACCCAGCTCAACAGAGCCGAAATGACGAGACCGCCACAGGTCACCCACTGAGACGCGGTAACGCCAATCTGGCGCCCGAACAATCCAGCGATCAAACATCCGACGAGCGGAAGGAAGACAATTGCTTCGTACATGTGCCGCTCAGCCTTTCATCAGGTTGATGTCTTCGACGGCAATGGAGCCGCGATTACGGAAATAAACAACGAGGATTGCGAGCCCGATGGCCGCTTCAGCAGCGGCGACTGTGAGCACCAGCATCGCAAATACCTGCCCGGTGAGATCACCCAGATGCGTGGAAAACGCGACAAGGTTGATGTTGACGGCGAGGAGCATCAACTCAATCGACATGAGGATAATGATGACGTTCTTCCTGTTCAGGAAGATGCCGAAAATCCCCAGTGTGAAGAGGATCGCCGCCACCGTCAGATAATGTGCAAGACCGATTTCCATGTGCGTTTCTTTCGTGGCCAGACCTTAGAGGCCCTGACCAGGTTCCACCTTCTTGAGTTCTACTGCTGTTTCAGCCGTGCGTGCGACCTGGTCCGGAATGCTCTGTCTCTGAGCGTCCGGTTTCTTCCTGAGGGTCAGCACAATCGCGCCGACCATGGCCACCAGCAGAACCATGCCGGCAGCCTGGAAGAAATAAACATATTGCGTGTACATGACCTGACCGATGGCTTCCGCGTTGGTCACTTCTGCCATGGGTGGGATTGGCGACGCCGCGAGAGATGCAACCTCGGGCGCGAGCGTCCAGGTCCCAGCGACCAGAAGCAGTTCCAGCAGAACGATCAACCCGATCAAGGCACCGATCGGCATATATTGCAAGAAGCCTTCGCGCAGCTCCGCAAAGTCGATGTCGAGCATCATGACGACAAAGAGGAACAGCACCGCAACGGCGCCCACATAGACAATGATCAGGATCATCGCCAGGAACTCTGCGCCCATCAGCACAAAGAGACCCGCTGCGTTGAAAAACGCCAGGATCAGAAAGAGCACGGAATGCACCGGATTGCGGGCGGCAATAACCATGAAGCCTGCGGCCACGGCGACGCCTGCAAAAATGTAAAAAGCTATGGTGGCGAGGATCATTGCCCCTTTGCCCTCTCTCGTGTTGCGTTACTCAGCCCCCCGGCAATTACCGGTAGGGAGAGTCGAGTTCGATGTTCTTTGCGATTTCGCGTTCCCAACGGTCGCCATTATCGAGCAGCTTTTCTTTTGTGTAGAACAGCTCTTCTCGGGTTTCTGTTGCGAACTCGAAGTTCGGTCCTTCAACGATGGCATCCACCGGACAGGCTTCCTGACAGAAGCCGCAATAGATGCATTTCGTCATATCAATGTCGTAGCGCACGGTGCGCCGTGTCCCGTCATTCCGACGCGGACCGGCCTCAATCGTGATGGCCTGAGCCGGGCAAATTGCCTCGCAGAGTTTGCAGGCAATGCAGCGCTCTTCCCCGTTCGGATAGCGGCGCAGCGCATGCTCGCCTCTAAAGCGCGGGCTCAACAGACCTTTTTCGTAAGGGTAATTCAGTGTCGCCTTTGGCCCGAAAAAGTACTTCAAGGCCAAAAAGAAACTGGAGACAAACTCCGCCAAAAACAGGGAGCGTACGGACTGTGTCAGACTGGACATGGAACAGCTCTCCTTAACTTACGGCGCGAGATCGAACGCGACCAGGACCCCGGCTGTCACCACAACCCACCCGAGCGACAGAGGCAGGAATACTTTCCAGCCCAAACGCATCAGTTGGTCATAGCGGTAGCGCGGCACATAGGCGCGAACCATCGCAAAGAGGAAAAAGACAAAACAGACTTTGAGGATGAACCAGATGATCCCAGGAATGTCGTTCAGGAACGGCACATCGAACAGCGGCAGCCATCCGCCAAGGAAGAGGATCGTCACCATCGCAGCCATCAGATTGATCGCCACGAACTCTCCCAGGAAGAAGAGCAGGAACGGTGTCGATGAATATTCGGTCGCATAACCTGCCACCAGCTCCGACTCCGCCTCCGGCAAGTCAAACGGCGGGCGGTTGGTCTCCGCAATGGCTGAGATGAAGAAGATCACAAAGGCCGGGAAATGGATGAGCCAATACCAGCCAAACATGCCAGCACTGGTATCTTGCGCACGCACAATGTCAGAGAGGTTCAGCGAGCCCGCCGTCATCAAGACACAGACGATCACAAAACCAAGCGATACTTCGTAAGACACCATTTGCGCGGCAGACCGAAGCGCCCCCATGAAAGGGTATTTCGAGTTGGACGCCCAACCGCCCATAATAATGCCGTACACACCGAGCGACGAAAACGCGACAATGTAGAGAATGCCGACATTAATATCGGCGACCACCCAGCCATCATCAAACGGGATCACGGCCCAGGCGCTCAGCGCCAGAGTTGCCGTGATGACCGGTGCAAGAAGGTAGATGCCCTTATTGGCGCCTGATGGAATGATCGCTTCCTTGAACAGGAATTTGGTCAGGTCAGCGAAAGATTGCAGAAGCCCCCACGGCCCCACAACGTTCGGTCCCCGACGCATCTGCACAGCGGCGAAGATCTTCCGGTCAGCGTAAAGAATGTAGGCCGTGAAGAGCAGCAGCCCCACCAGTACACCCAGGGATTGGCCGACAATTATGAACAGCGGAAAGCCGTATGTGGTCCAGAGCTCAGCCATTGGTGCCGGTCGCTCCTGCTTCTTTGTTGCCATAGGTCGCGGCGCAATCCGCCATGATCTTGCTTGCGCGGGCAATCGGGTTCGTAAAGTAGAAATCACTGATGGCGTTGCTGAAAGGCGCATCGTCCATCGCGCCGCCTGTTCCGCTGGTCACGCTCGGCGCACTTGAAACGGTGTCCAGCTGGCCCAAGTGCGGATAGGCTTCAAAGAGCGCGCCGCGCAGCTGCTGCAGACTGTCGTAGGGCAATGTTTGTCCCAGAACATCAGACAGCGCCCGCAGGATCGCCCAGTCTTCCCGTGCATCCCCAGGCGGGAAAGCGGCCCGGCGGCCCATCTGAACACGGCCTTCCGTGTTCACCCAGAGAGCACTCTTTTCTGTGTAGGTCGCCGCAGGAAGAATAACATCGGCGGCATGTGCACCAGCATCGCCATGGGTCCCTTGATAGACAACGAATGTTTTTTCAAGCTTCTTCGTGTCGATCTCATCGGCGCCCAGCAGGAAGACAAAATCCACGTCGCCCGATGCCGCTGCGTCCAGAATGCCGGCGACGTCCTTGCCGCCTTCGCCCGGCACAAAGCCCAGATCAAGGCCACCAACACGCGCGGCTGCAGTATGAAGCACGTTGAAGCCGTTCCAGTCAGCTGAGATCGCGCCTGCCTTCTCCGCAATCTGGAGCGCGGTTGCGTGAACAGCAGCACCATCCGCGCGGGTCAGGGCTCCCTGCCCCAGAATGATCATAGGACGCTCTGCAACTTCCAGAACGCGGGCAAACGGGTGAGACCCGTCTGCGATTTCTTTCAGCGTCTGCGGTCCAGCCCCCAGATGCTCCGTATCGTAGGTGAGGTCCACATCTTCACCGACAATCCCTACGGGGAAGCCCCCCACGCTCCAGCGTTTGCGAATGCGGGCGTTCAGAACCGGCGCTTCCGTGCGAGGATTGCTGCCGATGATGAGGAGCGCATCTGCGTCCTCAATACCCGCAATGGATGAGTTGAACAGGTAGGATGCGCGGTCGCCTGCATTCAACTTCGTCCCGTCCTGTCGACAGTCCAAGTTGGTGACTCCGAGCGACACCATCAGGTCTTTGAGAGCGCTCATTCCCTCAACGCAGGCCAGATCACCAGCAATAGCGGCCATCTTTTCCGGCGTTGTGGATTTCGCTTTGGCTGCGATCGCGTCGAATGCTTCATTCCAGGATGCCGCGCGCAGCTTGCCATTTTCGCGAACATAAGGACGGTCGAGCCGCTGTGATTTCAACCCGTCCCAGATGAAGCGGGTTTTGTCTGAAATCCACTCTTCGTTCACATCGTCATTGAGACGCGGCATCACGCGCATGACTTCCTTGCCGCGCGCGTCCACCCGAATGGCAGAGCCAACGGCGTCCATCACATCAACGGTCTCTGTTTTGCGGAGTTCCCATGGGCGGGCTGTGAAGGCATAAGGCTTCGATGTCAACGCTCCAACGGGACAGAGGTCGATCACATTGCCGGAGAGTTCCGACGTCAGTGATTTTTCGAGGTAAGTCGTGATCTCCATGTCTTCGCCACGACCAATCGCGCCGATCTCCGGCACGCCAGCCACTTCCTGAGCGAAGCGCACGCAGCGAGTGCAGTGGATGCAGCGGGTCATGATGGTTTTGACCAGCGGCCCCATCTCTTTGTCTTCGACGGCGCGCTTGTTTTCATCGAAACGCGACGTGTCGACACCAAAGGCCATGGCCTGGTCTTGCAGGTCACATTCCCCACCCTGGTCGCAAATCGGGCAATCCAGCGGATGGTTGATGAGTAGGAATTCCATCACACCTTCGCGCGCGCGCTTTACGGATGGGGTCTTTGTATGGACGACCATGCCGTCTGCCGCTGGCATCGCGCAGCTTGCAACTGGCTTAGGCGATTTTTCGATGTCCACAAGGCACATGCGGCAGTTGCCCGCGATCGAGAGGCGTTCGTGATAGCAGAAGCGCGGGACATCCGCGTTTGCTTCTTCACAGGCCTGCAGAACCGTGGCCCCGTTTTCCACTTCGACTTCTACGCCATCGACTGTGAGTTTTGGCATGGGTTTACTCCGCCGCTACCGGCGCTGCACCACCCGCCTTGCGGGCCGCAATACGCTCTTCAATCACTGGCCGGAAATGCCGGATCAGCCCCTGGACCGGCCAGGCAGCCGCATCGCCGAGGGCGCAAATCGTGTGGCCTTCAACACGTTTGGTCACATCCAACAGCATTTCAATTTCTTCAACTTCCGCCTCGCCGGTGACGAGACGCTCCATCACGCGCCACATCCAGCCGGTGCCTTCCCGGCACGGCGTGCACTGGCCGCAGCTTTCGTGCTTATAGAAGGCTGACAGGCGGGCAATCGCTTTGATCACATCCGTCGACTTGTCCATCACGATTACAGCCGCTGTGCCGAGACCGGACTGCACTTCTTTCAGCGAGTCAAAGTCCATCAGCACCGTGTCGCAGATGCTCTTTGGAAGGAGTGGTACAGATGAACCGCCTGGTATAACGGCCAGAAGGTTGTCCCAACCGCCCCGAACACCGCCGCAATGCTTTTCGATGAGTTCTTTGAGCGGAATGCCCATCTCTTCTTCAACGTTGCACGGATTGTTCACGTGGCCCGAGATGGAGAAAACTTTGGTTCCCGTATTGTTGGGTCGGCCAAGTCCCCCAAACCAGGAAGCCCCCCGGCGCAAAATGGTCGGCGCGACAGCGATACTCTCAACATTGTTCACCGTAGTCGGGGCACCATAGAGGCCAACATTGGCCGGGAATGGCGGCTTCAACCGCGGCATGCCCTTCTTGCCTTCGAGGCTTTCAATGAGCGCCGTCTCTTCACCACAGATATAAGCGCCCGCGCCGTGCACAACATAGAGATCGAAATCCCAGCCGCTGTCAGCAGCGTTCTTGCCCAAAAGACCGGCGTCATAAGCCTGATCCACCGCGCGCTGCAACTGCTCACGCTCAAAAATGAATTCACCGCGCACATAGATGTAACCAGCATTCGCTCCCATGGCGAAACCGGCAACGAGACAGCCTTCGATCAGCTTGTGCGGATCATGGCGCATGATCTCGCGGTCTTTACAGGTGCCGGGCTCGGACTCGTCTGCATTAACCACGAGATAATGAGGTCTGCCGTCAGACTCTTTCGGCATGAAGGACCATTTAAGGCCCGTCGGGAAGCCGGCGCCGCCACGCCCACGAAGACCAGACTGTTTCATCTCTTCGATGATCCAATCGCGCCCCTTAGCGATGATGTCTTTTGTATTGTCCCAGTCTCCGCGGCGGCGTGCGCCTTCAAGGCCATAATCATCCAGGCCATAGAGATTGGTGAAGATGCGATCCTTATCCTGCAACATTACTCGGCACCCCCCACTTCTGTGAGGCTCGTCAGTTCTCCGGCAGGCTCAGAGCCCTTGCGGCTGCTCTGTGGCCCGATCTTCACTGGGCGCCCTTCTTTCAGGTCTGCCAGAAGCTTCTCAAAGTTTTCAGCGTCGAGGTCTTCGTAGAAATCATCATTGATCTGAACCATGGGTGCGTTTGCGCAGGCGCCCAGGCACTCAACTTCCATCCAGGAAAACTTACCGTCGTTTGAGACCTGGCGTTCATCGCCGATCACTTTTTTGCAGACAGCTTTCAGATCATCCGACCCGCGCAACCAGCATGGTGTTGTTCCACAGAGTTGCACAAAGTGCTCCCCAACGGGTGACAGGTTGAACATCGTGTAGAAGGTCGCGACTTCCATCGCCCGCATGTGGGGCATGTCCAGATAGTCTGCAATGTAGCGGATCGCCGGTTCTGGCAGCCACCCGCCAGCTTGCTTCTGGGCGCGCCACAGGAGCGAGATGATCGCGGAAGCCTGACGGCCATCCGGGTACTTCTTGATCTGACCTTCGGCCCAGGCTTTGTTTTCTGCCGTGAACTCAAAACTGTCAGGCTGGTTCGGGTCCAGTCTGCGCACACTCATCGGTCAACCTCCCCGAACACAATGTCGAGCGAGCCCAGGATCGCCGATACGTCAGCGAGCATGTAGCCCTTACATAAGAAATCCATCGCCTGAAGATGCGAATAGCCAGGCGCTTTGATCTTGCAGCGGCTCGGTTTGTTCGACCCATCCGACACAAGATAGACACCAAATTCACCTTTTGGTGCTTCAACAGCGGCATACACCTCACCGGCTGGCACGTGGTAGCCCTCGGTATAGAGCTTAAAGTGATGGATCAGGCTTTCCATCGACTTCTTCATGTCGCCACGGCGCGGCGGCGCGATCTTGCCGTCCGTCGTCACCACCGGACCTTCCGGCATTTGCTCAATACACTGACGCATAATGCGGACGGACTGGCGGCATTCTTCAATGCGAATGAGATAGCGATCAAAATTGTCGCCGTTCTTGCCGACCGGAATATCAAACTCAAGATCGTTGTAGCATTCGTAAGGCTGCGAACGGCGCAGATCCCAGGCCATGCCCGAGCCGCGCACCATCACGCCTGAGAAGCCCCAGGCCTGTGCGTCTTCGGCAGACACGTTACCGATATCCACATTGCGCTGTTTGAAGATACGGTTGCCGGTCAGCAGCGCATCCACATCATCGACGATCTTTTCAATGAAATCGCAGTAAGCGTGAATGTCCTCCAGGAGCTTCGGCGGAAGATCCTGATGCACCCCGCCTGGCCGGAAGTAAGCCGCATGCATGCGGCTGCCCGATGCCCGCTCATAGAAGGACATGAGCTCTTCACGCACTTCAAAGCCCCAGAGCGACGGCGTGAAGGCGCCGACGTCCAATGCCTGCGTCGTTACGTTCAGCAGATGATTGAGAATGCGGCCGATCTCTGAATAGAGAACGCGGATGTATTGCGCGCGCTTCGGCACTTCGATCCCGAGCAACCGTTCCACTGCCAATGAGTAGGCGTGTTCCTGGTTCATCGGCGCCACGTAGTCGAGGCGGTCAAAATATGGCAGGGCCTGAAGGTAGGTTTTGTTTTCGATCAGCTTTTCGGTGCCGCGATGCAGCAGCCCGATATGCGGATCGACGCGCTCTACTACCTCGCCTTCGAGCTCAAGCACCAAACGCAAAACGCCGTGCGCCGCCGGGTGCTGAGGCCCAAAATTGATGTTGATGTTTTTGATCTGAGACTCGGCCATGGATTACCCCTCACCCCCAGATGCTTTCTCATCACCCGGAAGCAGATATTCAGCTGCCTCCCAAGGGCTTTCGAAGTCAAAGTTCCGGAATTCTTGAGTGAGTTTCACAGGCTCATACGCCACACGCTTCAGCTCATCATCATAGCGAAGTTCAACAAAGCCGGTGAGCGGGAAATCCTTGCGGAGCGGATGCCCGGTAAAGCCATAATCTGTCAAAATACGGCGGAGGTCCGGGTGTCCAGAGAAGAGAATGCCATAGAGGTCAAACGCTTCGCGTTCAAACCAGTTCGCAGCAGGAAAGACACCAACAACACTTGGCACCTGCGCCTCTTCATCGGTCTCAAGCTTCACGCGAATGCGCTGGTTCTGATGCATGGACAGCAGGTGATAGACAACGTCAAAACGCTTGGCCCGCTCCGGATGATCCGCCCCACAGATATCCACCAAAACCGAAAAGTGGCAGGCCGGGTCATCACGCAGGAACTTCAATACCTTGACGATCTTGTCTGCGCTGGTCAGTAGCGTCAGCTCGCCATATGAGACCTGGGATGAGGTAATCGCATCGCCCAAACCGGCGGCAATATGATCCCCTAGATCTTGCAGACTTTCGTCCATGTCGTTTTTCTCAGACAATTGGCATCTCTAACAATGTGGTCAGTGTGGCAACGAACCCTCGCCACACCTGTAATCTTCTAACGTTCGATAGTCCCGGTGCGGCGAATCTTCCGCTGCAAAGCCAGGATGCCGTACAGGAGCGCTTCAGCAGACGGTGGACAGCCCGGAACATAAATGTCCACGGGAACAATCCGATCGCAACCGCGTACGACGGAATAGGAGTAGTGATAATAACCACCGCCATTTGCACAGGATCCCATCGAGATCACATAGCGCGGATCGGGCATCTGGTCGTAGACCTTGCGCAGCGCGGGGGCCATTTTGTTCGTCAGCGTGCCGGCGACGATCATCACATCTGATTGCCGGGGGCTCGCGCGCGGTGCCGTTCCAAACCGCTCAAGGTCATAACGCGGCATGTTGGTCTGCATCATTTCCACGCCGCAACAGGCCAAGCCGAACGTCATCCACATCAAGGAGCCCGTCCGGGACCAATTGATCAGATTGTCGAGCGACGTGACGAGGAAGTTCTTGTCGGCAAGCTCGTCCGACATCTGCTTGAAGAAAGGATCATCTTCCCCCACCGGCGCACCGGTTTTCGGATCAATAATGCCTTTGGGGGCGTCTGTAATGATCGGGCTAGTGGTCATACGCGCACTCCACACAGCTGACGGAGAAAAAGGCTCAGTCCCATTCGAGAGCGCCCTTCTTCCATTCATAGATAAATCCAACGGTCAGGACGCCCAGGAACACCATCATCGACCAGAACCCGAACATTCCCACATCTCCAAGAGAAATAGCCCATGGAAAAAGGAATGCCACTTCAAGGTCGAAAATGATGA
This sequence comes from Parvibaculaceae bacterium, assembly GCA_965248405.1. Classification (GTDB taxonomy): domain Bacteria; phylum Pseudomonadota; class Alphaproteobacteria; order Parvibaculales; family Parvibaculaceae; genus Mf105b01. Next base: position 1,264,586 of record OZ252104.1, on the reverse strand, counting down.
AGAGGATCGCGACGAGATAGAATTTCACGTCAAACCGCATCCGGCTGTCGTCAAAGGCGTCGAACCCGCACTCATAAGCGGACAGTTTTTCGGGATCGGGGTTTGACGGTGCGATCACAAACGGCACGATCACCAGTGCGACAGAAATAACGATCGACAGACCGAGAAAAATCACGATCGGCAGATACTCGCTTAAGAGCTGTTCCATTTTTCAGCACCTGAATGGTCTGGCCTAGGTGGTGGTCTGGCCCGACCTGTCTGCGGAAATCACACCCAATTTTTTGCGCCGAAGACGCCTGGGTGATTCTCGCGTGTTGCCCCTCTAAAATCGCGCGGAGTATAGCTCTCGCTTGCCCCGAGTCAAACGACTGTCGGGGCCAAAAACACCCTAAAACGTGGAGATTTTTGTGGCTTTTTGACGCGCAGCACATGGCCCTTAAGAACCGCTCGCAGGACCGCCCACTGCTCCCTCGAAATGGGCGTGAAGCGATATCATCCCTCCTAGTGGGGGGAAAGTTGGATCCGCACATTTTGAGAAAAAATGGCGGGAGTGACGGGACTCGAACCCGCGGCCTCTGGCGTGACAGGCCAGCGCTCTAACCAGCTGAGCTACACCCCCTTAAACGAAGGCATAATGCCTCCGGGGATGCGGTGATGTACGGCAGGCCCTGAGTCCTGTCAAGCAGCGAATGGCTGATTTCTGCGTTTATTCGCATCTTCTTACCAACCCTCGCGTTGAGAGGGGTTTTAAGGATGAGCCGCCGCTTGAAATTGGTCTATTGGCGGCGGCAGCCCCTACCCTTTTACTGATTCACACCGCCCTTGCCGGTTCCCTGGGGCGAAAAATGGCCTCATCCAAGATTCTTGGTTTTGACCGACGGAAACCGGACGGACTTACGTTGAATGATTGAGGGATGAGGAGCGCCCCAGCCTCTGGCGGGCGTTAAACCGACTGATCGGCACTTGCTTGCACCGCCGATCGGGCAATCGGGGCCTTATACTCAATGCCAACCCAGCTTCCGGCCGTTCCTACGGCTGTCTATTGCCATGCGCTCTGGCGCACTGGCAGCACCTCCATTTTCAATGCATTCCGCGCAGATGACCGGTTCATGTGTTTTTACGAACCGCTCCACGAAGGCCTCAGAACGCTGACCCCCAAGAAAGCGGACCGGTTTAACCCACAAGATATCCAGCGGATGGGCCATAGTGGTCTTACCCGGCCCTATTTCGCGGAATATCGCAAGCTAGTGGCGCGGCGCCAAGGGGTCCCGGCTTTTCCCTCCCACCTGTCATACGGGCAGTTTTTTGACGTTGGTTCCACCGGGCGGGCTGAACTGAAGTGCTATTTTGACCTTCTGGCGCATTTTGCCCAGGCCCATAAGAAGGTGCCAGTGTTCTGCCTCAACAGGAGCTGGGGGCGCATGTCCGCGTTCCGAGACATCGCGCCAGAGGCTGTGCACGTCTTTTCCCTCCGTAACCCGTTGGCAACCTGGCTCTCACTTAAAGAAAGGCGAAGCTATTTCTTTGCAAAATTTCTCCGGATCTTTCTGGAGTTTGATCCGGGCCGCATGGAAGACGACTTTCCGGAAATCGCGGATCTGTCATTGCTCGAGCGCATAAGAATAGACCGGACACTCAAACGAAAGGTCGCCGAGATTTCCGACGATCGCTTCGGCCCCCTCTTCTGGGAAGTCTATGTATCTGCCCTATTGAATGGTGTGCTCCATGCTGACTTCATCCTAGATCTGGATCAGTCCGGTCAGGGGCTCGATGATCGCGTCGCCCTGGGACAGTATCTATCAATTCTTCCTGGTGCCCTTGATGGGGCGCCGCTCACATACCGACTGAACGCTCTTGCGACACATGCATCCGGGCGAGGCACATATAGTGACGGCAGTGTTCTTCCTCCTGTCCCCTATCGCGCTGTGCGCCGCCATGTTGACGCTCTGTTTGAAGACGGTGCGCGATTGAGGTCTTCGGTCAGTTTCGCGAAGCCCAAGCTGTCAGATGCAAACCGCCTGCTCTTGAGAAGTCTGATCGCGTCGGAGGAGGAGAAACTGGTTCGATGTCTGTAATGGGGTCCGGCAGCGGTCGCGACAGGGCAACTCCGCACCGCCTAAGACAGGTTGCTGCATTCGCGATCAGGCTCTAGAATAGCAACATGCTCAGATAACTGACCAAAAAGACTTCACTCACCTTCGTCACCTCACAAGGGATTGAAGGTGAAACAGCCTGTTGCTTTCGAGCGGCGGCGGTGCGCTCTGCGCGCACATTTCCTTTTTGGTCTTTCAATCATGCTCCCCATCAATACCGCTGCGTGGCGGACGCCCAAAAGGCGCGTCACGATTTACTATTTCTTTCAGGCCATGAGCGTAGGAGTGGTGAATTCCTTCGCCGGCATCTGGTTCGCGTCACAAGATATTCGCGAAGAGCAAATAGGTCTCATCACTGCAGCCCCTCTTGTCGTCATCCTGGCAATAGGTGTTTTGGTGGGACGCCTTGCCGACCGCGCTCCCGATTGGCGACAGGTAATCGTCTGGGGTGGCATTGCCTCGGGTCTGGCGGCGCTTCCCCTTTTCTTTGCCACCGGATTCTGGAGCATCCTTTTCATCTGGACTCTGGCTGTCACAATGCAGATGGCCGTCCTTCCTATTATCGATGCCGCCTCCATACGGCTCGGTCGGCGGACGGGATTTGACTTCAGCCCTCTCTATGCATGGAAAACAATTGGCTACATGCTCACGATCTTGGTTGCGGGCTTCATTGTTGCGCGGTTTGGCATTAGTGCTTTTCTCCCCATGTTCGTGGGTCTGACGCTCGTCAGAACCGCAACAGCTTTCACGCTACCGCGTTTTCGCGAACCCAAAGGGGTCGCGTCCTCAAACACAGCGTCTGCATCACTGAGGGATGTTCTCCATCCCTGGTTTCTCTTCCCGCTTGCCGGATGGTCGCTCGTTCACTCGACCCATTTTGTGTTGAACGGCTTTCTAGGCCTTCTCTGGCACGACCAAGGCATCTCGGAGAGCATGATCGGCTTGCTGATCGCCATTGGCAGCATCGCTGAGTTGGCAATGTTTGTAGGGTTCAAACACTTCACAGCCCGCATATCACCACAGACACTCATCTTCATATCTTGCGTGGTTGCTGTGGTTCGTTGGACAGCTTTTGCCTTCTCGCCACCAATATCTGTTCTGTTTGCTCTTCAATTGCTGCAGGCGGTCACATACGCACTCGGCTTTCTTGCCTGCACGCATTTCATTGCAGATCTTTCTGACGAAGCCATCGCGGCACAGGCGCAGAGTCTGTTCGGGGCCATGCAGTCTGGTGTTGCAATTCTTGCTCTGGTCGCCTTTGGCTGGCTCGCTGGCCAGTTCGGCGTCTACGCGTTTCTCGCTTCAGCGGGTCTCGCGGTATCGGGCGCTCTACTTGTGGTGGTCTCAACGACCTTCAAGAAGTAGAGCACCCTATATGTGTTAGGCCGACGCTTTGGCCCCTGCGGCGTCAATGTCGCTCGCGTCGTGACGTTCAGGAACCTGGCTGCTTTCTTCGCCCCACACCCGGTTGACTTTTTGACCGCGCTGAACTGCCGGGCGGGTAAATATCTCATCCGTCCAACGGTTCACGTTTTTATAGGAGGCGACGTCCAAGAACTCGCCAGCTTCATAAAGGATGCCTTTGGCAAGAGCGCCATACCATGGAGAGGTTGCCATATCAGCGATGGAATATTCATCCCCCGCTAGGAACTGATTGTCCGCCAGGTGTTTGTCCAACACGTCCAGCTGACGTTTCACTTCCATCGCAAACCGGTTGATCGGGTATTCCCATTTTTCAGGTGCGTAGGCATAGAAATGCCCAAAGCCGCCACCAAGATAAGGTGCGCTTCCCATCAACCACATCAGCCAGGACATGCACTCCGTGCGCTTCTTGTGATCTTTTGGCAGGAAAGCATCGAACTTCTCTGCGAGATACCAAAGGATCGCACCGGATTCAAAAACACGTGTCGGTGTTTCAGTGCTGTGATCCATCAAGGCGGGGATTTTTGAATTGGGGTTTGCCTCAACGAAACCGCTGCTGAACTGATCGCCCTCTCCGATGTTAATGAGCCATGCATCATATTCGGCTCCCTTGTGGCCGAGCGCCAACAGCTCCTCGAGCATGACCGTCACTTTTACGCCGTTAGGTGTGGCAAGAGAATAAAGCTGCAATGGATGTTTGCCGACAGGAAGGTCCTTTTCATGTGTTGACCCCGAAATCGGACGGTTAATGTTGGCGAACCGGCCTCCGCTCTCACTGTCCCATGTCCATACTTTTGGCGGTACGTAGGTGTCTGTGTCGCTCATGCGATGTGCTCCTGCCCAGCTGATTTTCGATGGTGCTCTAAGTGCCCATCGGTCCCCTCTATTTCAATAGCTGGAACCGTACCTGATCTGGGATAGAGCGGACAGAGCCCACACAAATCCGTGATCGCGCATTCAATGAATGGGGCAGCAATCTACACATCAAATGTGGGATTTATCCGAGCCTGAATTCTTGTGGCCGATAGTTTTTGGAAAATGGCGGGCGGTGACGGGATCGAACCACCGACGCTTTTCAATCTACAACCTCGTTTGACCTGAGCAGCTTTTCAAGCTTCTCCAGCGCTTTAACGTTCTCTTCGCAGCCATTCCAATAGCCTTCTATCTGTGTCTTTGCCACTTCAGACAAACTCCAGCCAAGAGGTGGCTCACCGACTTGTCCGCATGTCGGTTCGCACATGCCGAAATGGACAAATCGATCATCACCAACAGCGCGGCGCAAATCCCGGACCGCCTGTGCTTCATGGGCTCCAGTAGTATTAAGAAGCGTGTGAAGGGGCGCCCTAATTTGGGGGATGAAGCTTAACCCCTCTTCTGGGACTTCGTCGTCCTTTGCACCATCGGCGTCGCTCCCTTGATCTTCGCCGTTTGTTCTCTCATCTCCAAAATCCTCCGGGCTCAACTCCGGGTTGCTGGATATCTGGATAACGATGGGATTGAGTTTTTCGTGACACGGGCCGCCAACATCCGCCCCCAGCGCAACCAGTAAATCGCGAGCGGTCTGGGCACCGAAATTGTCGAAATATCCACCATCCACAATCCGCAGCTCCTCAAACCGAGGGGGCTCACGCTTATCAACAATGCGCCCGGCAGGGCCAATGAAGGGAAAGCGAGCAGCGTGATTGCCTGCCGTACTTGCTCTCACGTCGCCCCCTGCCAATGTGTGAAAGTCTTCAGCCAGGAAACCAGCCTCACCCGCAATGTTGAGATTTGACAGGACTATCCGTTCCCCTGTGCCCACGATTGTGCCGTTGAGAAATAGCAATGGGTATTGTTTGCCTTCAGGCCAAAGCTTGAGAAACGGGTCCGCCATCCGGTCGTTATCAGTTTCTTCTTTCCAAGACCTCTCCCATGCCTTTTCCAACGCCCGCGCACGGCCATCCCAGGAAAGCGGAAGCAGGTCGCGAACCAGCATGGCCGCAAAAACTGGGCCCAAAAAATCTTGACCAACCGCTTTTGACACTTGCCAGGGTTCTGCGTTGCCAAAAAAACCAGCCTGCACAAAAACAGCGCCTACCGCACCGCCGGAGACACCGCTAACTGCAAACAAGTTCTCGTTGAAACCAAGAGGTACTTGCAGGTCATTGGAAAGAGGAAATTGCTCCGCAAGATTATGCATCACTTGTGTCGTCCAGTATGCGGCGCGTATGCCACCGCCAGCGGTGGCAACAAGTATAATGGGCTTAGCGGTTTCCGCTGCTTCGCAAACTTCAGCAACGGTTTCGGTATCGGTATCAACCTCAAGCCAATTGGCGAGGGCCTCCCGGGTAGTCGGCCGTTGCGTAATGCGCTTAAAATCCGCCATTTCTCTCTCAAGCTGGATATCGTGCCGTTCACAAGCTGACATAAAAACCAAAGTCACGGCGACAAGTGCTGAGAGAACGGGCAGATTAGATTGCCGACTTACGATCGTGAGGAACGTGCCGACAAGAGCGACGCCTGCGAAAAACCCAAACAGCACTGGAATGCCCGTCAGGTGCATGAACAAGAGCGGTTCAACTGCGGCAAGAAATATAGTGCCGATTGCGGGAACGACAAAAATGCCGCCCAGTATCAATGTCGGCTTACCTTCCTCCAGCAACTTATCAAAAGTGTCGACCGTTTCTTCCGAAAGTTCTTCTTTTGATGCTCCCCATCCTCGACGCGACGCCAGCGCGTTCCAGACCTTGCGACGATAAGTCGTCGCTAAAAAAACGAGGAGAGCGAGACCAATCAACAGCCACAAGAGGGGGCCAGAATCAGCGCCGGGCGCCCGATATTGAGCACGCCACATCGCGAGTACAATCAACAGGACGCCAAGTGTTCCCAGAACACGGGGCAGTCTGGCCCGCCATTGTAAAATAGAAGCTGTTCGCTCGAGAGCCCTAGCTTTGACTTTTTCAAGGTCTCCCTCGAAATCCTCCTTCGGAAACTGTGTCCGGTATTTCGTGATGACATCACTTTCGCCTGAGAAGCGGAGACGCGCAGCGACGCGGGCTGCCAACCACACATAGATGCCAAACATGGCACTTGAAACCAGCAACCCCCATACCTGCCCCGCCCACATGTTTGCAGACGCTGTCTCTGCAATGGTGATGAACAGGTCCTGTATTTGCCCCAACTGAAGAACAATGCCGCCCATGATGACGGCAAGAGCGGAAAACCGCATCGGTTTAAGTGCAATCCAGAAATCGTAGATGTCTTCCCAGATCAACATCAGCAACTTGATCATTCCAGCGCTCCAAAACTTGAGTAGGGTGCTGCCGCATCAGTGCCTATTCATAAACTGTATATTTTATTTTTTGTTTTGGCCAGATTTGGTCAACTGCACCTGCATGTGCGGTGCAAAAAGTTCGAAGAGCGTGATCGACCAGCGCTTATCCCCGAAGGAGGTGTAATCGCTTTGTAGGTTTAAAGTAGATTTTAGAAAATGGTGGGCGGTGACGGGATCGAACCGCCGACCCTCTCGGTGTAAACGAGATGCTCTCCCAGCTGAGCTAACCGCCCGTTCAGAAGTGTCTGAAGCGCCGCCGACATTAGTCATGGAATGTCCCACGTCAAGCGGGAAATGCACCTAATTTGCCGCAATACAGGGCAGAAAACCTTCCTGTAAGGTGCGGCGTGGTCACATTTCGAGGACATCCATGAAAATCTTGTTCCGCTCACTCGGTATCTTGTTCCTGGCAATCACTTTGGCGCTCGTTTGGCAGCTTTGGCCGACGTCGACACCGGCGTTCGTCGATGCGAACGGCGCCCCTGTTTCAGGCAGCATTGCCGAGGAAGAATGGGTCGAGGTTAACGGGCTTCAGCAATGGACTCTTACCCGTGGTGCCCACGTAGACAACCCGGTCCTTCTGGTTCTCCATGGCGGTCCAGGTGCGGGAGAGTTTGCCTGGTTCCGCGCCTATAACAGCAATCTTGAGGACGAGTTTGTTGTCGTGCACTGGGATCAGCGTGGTGCGGGCAAGAGCTTTGATCCGGCCACGCCCGCTGAGACCATGAACCTTCCGCAAATCGTCGCGGACATTGATATGGTTGTTGACCATCTGCGCTCAAAGTTTGGACGGGAGCGTATCGCCATTCTTGGTCATTCCTGGGGCTCCCTCCTGGGGACACTTTACGCCTCGGCACATCCGGAAAAGGTCTCCGGCTATGTCGGCACCGGCCAAATCGCCGATATGAAAGACAATGAACGGGTTTCCTACGAGTTTGCGTTAGCAGAAGCGCAGCGACTGGGACACGAACAAGCAGTGGAAGAGCTCACTCAGATTGGGTCACCGCCCTATAGCGTCGAAGCAACACTGATCCAACGGAGATGGCTGACCGAATTCGGCGGCGGGCTCACCCACGATGGGCGCTCTCAACTCAGTCTCGCCTGGACGGCCCTCTCCAATCCAGAATTCAATTTGATCGATCTCATCAACCTGGTCCGAAGCGCCCTCTTCTCCATGGATCACCTCTGGGACCAGATTGGAGATATCAATCTCGACCAGACCTATTTGTCGTTTGAGGTGCCGGTCTTTTTTGTTCTTGGCCGATATGATCATCAGACACCTTCGGAGCTTGCCGAAACCTATTTCAATCGTCTAACCGCTCCTGAAAAAGAGCTTTTCTATTTCGAGAACTCCGCCCATGCGCCGCCCTGGGAAGAACCGGACAGGTTTTTCGATGTGATGGTCAATCAAATCAAGCCCCGCCTCCTTCCCGACCGATAAGAAGGAAAGAAACCACTTGCAGCCCGGCTGCTTTTGAGATCAAACGCGTTTTTTAAAACCGCTTCTCTGTTCGCTTGAGACCCGCTGTTCGGGCCGCCTGCGGAGGTTGTCATGACGCGAAGTCTCGCTCCCTTCTTCTCCCTGTTTCTCTCAACGGCCATCCTGCTGTTGGGCGACGGCCTGTTTGGTACGCTCCTCCCGATCAGGGGCAGCCTCAATGGTTTTTCTGCGACAAGCCTCAGCCTTATGGGCTCTGCCTATTTTGCGGGCTACATCCTCGGCGCTCTTTTTGGCCCTGCAGGGATCATGCGCGTCGGTCATATCCGCTCATTTGCCGTCTTTGCATCCATCGCCTCAGCGGCCCCCCTCGCTCACTTGCTGTTTTCTGAGCCTGTCGTTTGGATCGTCCTGCGTGTTGCCACCGGCTTCTGCCTTGCGGGCCTCTACATGATCATTGAGAGCTGGCTCAACGAACAGGCGACCAATTCCAACCGGGGGACGGTGTTCGCAGTTTACCGCGTCGTGAGCCTGGCTGCACTCACGCTGGGCCAGCTGGCGCTCAACCTCTTTGACCCAAGCGGGTTCGAACTGTTCGCTGTGGTCGCCATCCTGACCTCCTTTGCTCTTGTCCCGGTTTCACTTACGAAAGCTGTTCAGCCCGCCCCGCTGGAGACGGCGAGGGTGAAGCTCAGGGAGCTCTGGCTGATCTCACCAGTCGGCGTAATGGGTTGTTTTATCGTGGGGCTGGTCAATGGTCCCTTCTGGGCTCTGGGGCCGGTTTACGCCAGGGACGTCGGTCTCGACATCCAGGGGGTCTCATTCTTCATGACCCTCGCCATTCTAGGTGGCGCTCTTCTGCAGGTCCCAGTCGGCCGCCTGTCAGATCTCATGGATCGCCGCTGGGTGTTGATTGCCGTGTTGGCGGGCGTGGCACTGACCGCGGCTTACTTGAGCGTTGCGCCCGGCCAGGTCGCTCCCTCAGGGATCTTTTTGGGCGCTTTTGGTTTTGGTGCTTTTGCGCTGTCTCTTTACGGACTCTGCGTCGCGCAGGCGAATGACCATGCGGCACCTCACCAATTTGTGCTGGTGGCGAGCGGCCTGACCTTGGTTTTTGCCGTGGGAGCCATGGCAGGCCCGCTGATCATTTCAGTATTGATCGGCCTGTTGGGTATCGGCGCTGTTTTTGCGCTGTCTACGGTGTCGTCCGGCCTGTTCATCTTCTTTGTTCTTGCGCGAATCTATACCCGCGAGGCGGTTCCTGACAGCGAAAAAGAAGACTTTGTCGCTGTTCCAATCAGCCAAACGACGGCTGCGCCGCTTGAGCTGGACCCTCGGGCGGACGGCGAAGACGACAATGCGCAGAAATAGGACGTTGACCGCCTTCACCTGGCAACAAAAAAGGCCGGCTGGTGCCGACCTTCTTGCGTTTTCTGGCCCGGGCTGCCCCAGGCCGGAAAGCGTTAGCTGTTCACAGCGTCCTTCAGGCCCTTGCCAGCTTTAAATTTAGGCTGGTTCGATGCCGGGATCTGGATCTTCTCACCGGTCCGCGGATTGCGGCCCTCGGAAGCATTCCGTCGCGTTACGTTGAAAGTGCCAAACCCAACCAGGCGGACTTCATCGCCCCCCTTCAGGGTGGAGGTGATTGTATCAAATACGCAATCGACGGCTTTTGTGGCGTCGCCCTTTGCCAGACCAGTCTGTTCGGCAATGACGGCAATGAGATCGTTCTTATTCACGTTCGGCCCCTCTAGGCTGCGGGGAGCGAATCCCCAGGAGATCAGGGAAAAGTGTAAACACCCTCCCAGAGCGGGGTCAAAGAATTAAGCGCAGAAATGCGCAGATTTCTGCGAGTTTTCAGACAATCATCACTATATTGCGGGTGCGAAAGCCGGACACAAAAAAGCGCTGATCTCCCTGGGAGCTCCAGATCGAAAAGCGCTTTTTCTCTTTATTTAGTGGGCAGTAAGACCTTCAGATGAAGTAGTGTCTGCGCCCCGCTCTGCTTGTTGCGCTGCGTAGGCCTCTTCGTCCCATTCAATCGCCTCAGGCATCTTCGTCAGAGCGCGTGTGAGCACCTCATCCACAGTCTCCACCGGCACAATTTCCAGCTGATTCTTCACATTATCTGGAATATCAGCCAGATCCTTGGCGTTGTCTTTCGGGATCAAGACAGTTTTGATGCCCCCACGAAGGGCCGCCAGCAGCTTCTCCTTCAAGCCGCCGATTGGCAAAACTCGCCCACGTAGGGTGATTTCGCCGGTCATGGCCACATCCTTCCGGATCGGAATACCGGTCATAATCGAGACGATGGTGGTTGCCATGGCAACCCCCGCGCTTGGACCATCCTTTGGCGTTGCCCCTTCAGGCACGTGGACGTGGATGTCTTTCCGGTCGAAGACCGGCGGTTCCACACCGAACGTTGTCGCCCGGGACTTCACATAGGAACTCGCGGCGGAGATGGACTCTTTCATGACATCCTTGAGGTTACCCGTGACCGTCATCCGGCCTTTCCCAGGCATCTCAACGCCCTCAATGGTCAGCAGCTCACCGCCGACCTCGGTCCAGGCCAAGCCCGTCACGACACCGACCTGGTCTTCACCGTCGATCTCGCCATGGCGGAATTTCGGCACACCGGCATAGTCAGACAGATTGTCTCTGGTGACGTTGATCTCTGTCTTGTCAGAGGTAATGAGTTCTTTCACCGCTTTCCGGCACAGGTTCGAGATTTCCCGCTCCAGGCTCCGAACACCGGCCTCACGCGTATAGGTCCGAACCAACTCCAACAGGCCTTCGTCGTCAATGGTCCATTCCTCCGCCTTCAGGCCATGGTTTTTCATCACCTTCGGAATGAGGTGCCGACGGGTGATCTCCACCTTCTCATCTTCCGTGTATCCGGCAATGCGAATGATCTCCATCCGGTCCATCAGGGGGCCTGGAATATTGAGCGTATTCGCCGTTGTCACGAACATCACATTCGAGAGGTCGTATTCGACTTCAAGATAATGATCCATGAAGGAGTTGTTCTGCTCCGGGTCCAGCACCTCAAGCAGTGCCGATGATGGGTCGCCACGGAAGTCTGCGCCCATCTTGTCAATCTCATCGAGTAAGAAGAGCGGATTGGAATTCTTCACCTTCTTCATCGACTGAATGACCTTGCCAGGCATAGAGCCGATATAGGTCCGGCGGTGACCACGGATCTCCGCTTCATCCCGCACACCACCGAGAGACAGACGCGCAAATTCACGCCCTGTCGCTTTCGCGATGGATTTGCCCAATGAGGTCTTACCAACACCCGGAGGACCAACGAGGCACAGGATCGGGCCCTTGAGCTTGTTCGCACGCTGTTGCACAGCGAGATATTCAACAATCCGCTCTTTGACCTTCTCCAGACCATAGTGATCCGCGTCCAGGATCTCTTCCGCCTTGGACAGGTCTTTCTTGACCCGGCCTTTCTTGTTCCACGGAATAGACAGGATCCAATCAAGATAGTTGCGCACCACGGTTGCTTCCGCAGACATGGGGCTCATCTGTTTGAGCTTCCGCATCTCTGCATCAACTTTTTCGCGCGCTTCTTTCGAAAGCTTGGTTTGTTCAATGCGGCTTTCCAGCTCGTGCAACTCATCCCGGCCATCTTCGCCGTCAGCGCCGCCAAGCTCCTTCTGGATCGCCTTCATCTGCTCGTTGAGATAGTACTCGCGCTGCGTCTTCTCCATCTGGCGTTTGACGCGGCTGCGGATCTTCTTCTCAACGTTGAGAACAGAAATCTCGCCTTCCATCATGGAATAGACGCGTTCCAACCGCTCAGCCGTGCTGGCGATCTCAAGCAATTCCTGCTTCTCTTCAAGCTTAATGTTGAGGTGGCTCGCAATTGTGTCTGCGAGCTTTGCGTAGTCCTCAATCTGAGTCACAGATCCCAGAACTTCCGGCGGCACTTTCTTGTTAAGCTTCACATAGTTTTCGAAATGTCCGGTGACGGTCCGGGCAAGTGCTTCCAGGCGCTCATCGTCCGCATCCGTATCCGGGATAGGCGTCACATCCGCTTCGAAAAAGTCTTCACGAGCGGTGAAGCGTTCCACGCGGGCCCGCGTAGTCCCTTCAACCAGAACCTTCACCGTCTGGTCTGGCAACTTCAAGAGCTGCAGAACCTGCCCCACTGTGCCGACATCATAAATATCGCCTGGGTTTGGATCGTCATCACCCGGATCTTTTTGGGCGACCAGCAGGATCTGCTTATCGTCCTGCATGACCTCTTCCAGTGCCCTTACAGATTTCGCCCGACCAACAAAGAGCGGCACGATCATGTGAGGAAACACGACGATGTCGCGAAGCGGAAGCACGGGCAGAACGCCGCCAGTGAATTCCGGCGTGTCGTCGCTTGATCCCTGTCTTACTGCTTCGTTTTGAGGTTCGTCGTGATTGTCACTCATATTGGAAACCTTGTTCTGTGGGCGCCGCGTTGATGGTCCGACCGGCGCACCCATGCCCTGATTTGCTCAGAAGTATGCCATGAGATTGCTGAACGAATGCTGACCATAAAACTAGCCGGATTCGCGTAAATCGGACTGATTTTCACTCAAATCAGCGTATTTCGTGTCGATTTACAGAGAAATGGCCCTGAAGGCAAAAGCTTTCAAGGCCACTCAATTCAATATTATGGGAAATTTCTCCCAATCAGGCGCTTGTCTCTACGTCACCTGAGCGCTCCGAATAGATATAAAGCGGCTGGGCGTCGCCTTCGACGACTTCGGCAGAGATAACCACCTCCTCAACCCCTTCAAGAGCCGGGAGTTCGAACATGGTGTCGAGCAGAATTCCTTCCATGATGGACCGAAGGCCACGCGCCCCGGTTTTTCGCTCAATCGCTTTGTTTGCGATCGCGACCTGAGCATCTTCAGAGAAGGTGAGCTTCACATCTTCCATATCGAAGAGGCGCTCATACTGCTTCACAAGTGCGTTCTTCGGCTGAGTCAGGATCTGAACGAGGGCGTCATTGTCCAGATCGCCCAGAGTGGCGATCACCGGCATACGACCGACAAATTCCGGGATCAGGCCAAACTTCAGAAGGTCTTCAGGCTCCAGCTCCGTCAGAACCTCGCCTGTCCGGCGCTCATCTGGGTCTTCCACCTTGGCACCAAAGCCGATACCCGAACCCTGCCCGCGCGATGAGATGATTTTCTCCAGCCCGGCAAAGGCCCCGCCGCAGATGAAAAGGATATTGGTCGTATCCACCTGCAGGAATTCCTGCTGCGGATGTTTCCGACCACCCTGTGGTGGAACCGAGGCAACCGTGCCTTCCATAATCTTCAAGAGCGCCTGCTGCACGCCTTCACCGGATACGTCCCGGGTAATGGAAGGGTTGTCAGACTTGCGGCTGATCTTATCGACTTCGTCAATGTAGACGATGCCGCGTTGGGCACGTTCGACATTGTAGTCCGCGGCCTGAAGAAGTTTCAGAATGATGTTTTCAACATCTTCCCCGACATAGCCAGCTTCCGTTAGCGTCGTCGCATCCGCCATCGTGAACGGCACGTCGATGATCCGCGCCAGCGTCTGGGCGAGAAGCGTCTTACCGCAACCGGTAGGCCCGATGAGCATAATGTTGGATTTCGCGAGCTCTACGTCGTTGTTTTTCGCAGCGTGGCTTAGGCGCTTGTAGTGGTTGTGAACCGCAACAGAGAGAACACGCTTTGCAGCTGCCTGGCCGATCACATAATCATCCAGCACCGACATGATTTCTTGCGGTGTCGGAACCCCATCACGGGATTTCACGAGCGAGGTTTTGTTCTCCTCGCGGATAATGTCCATGCACAGTTCAACGCATTCATCGCAGATAAAAACTGTCGGTCCGGCAATCAGTTTGCGGACTTCATGCTGACTCTTACCGCAGAAGGAACAGTAAAGCGTATTCTTGGAGTCACCGCTTCCGCCGCCGCTTACCTTGCTCATGTACTCTCCTTGTGGCCCAACCTTTCGGACCGTCTTTCAGGTGGTAACCGTCACGACACGATCACCCTATTTTCGTTTCAACAGTCTACACACTCAAAATGGACACAATGTGGCTCGCTTTGAGCTGAGGCGAGTGTCCACGTGATCTGAGATTCATGCCCGTCAAAACAGACCTATCATAGGTGTATGTTAGCGCTTCAGGCATCAAGATTTCATTAATACCTTAATTTTCAATGGGTTAGCACCACAATACCTTAGTTTTGGCTGGACCGGATCAGCTCAGAATCGGCCAAATCACTCCTCAGCCTTGCCGAAATCCTCACGGGTCGCGCCAACTTTGTCGATCAGACCGAAATCCTTTGCCTGTTCCGGCGACATAAAATTATCACGTTCCAATGCGTCCCGGACTGTTTCGATATCCTGTCCTGTGTGCTCGACATAGATCTGGTTCAGACGCTCCCTAAGCGCCAACGTTTCACGGGCATGGATTTCAATATCCGTCGCCTGCCCCTGGAACCCGCCAGAGGGCTGGTGAACCATGATCCGGGCATTCGGGAGCGCAAAACGCTGCCCCTTTTCGCCCGCAGCCAGAAGCAAAGACCCCATTGAGGCAGCCTGGCCGACACAAACGGTTGTGATAGCCGGCTGGATGTATTTCATCGTGTCATAGATCGCGAGCCCCGATGTCACCACGCCGCCTGGCGAGTTGATATACATGGAAATTTCTTTGCTGGGATTGTCCGCTTCCAGGAACAGCAGCTGGGCAGTAATGAGTGTCGCCATCCCGTCTTCCACAGGCCCGGTCACAAAAATGATCCGCTCCTTCAAAAGCCGGGAGAAAATGTCATAGGCGCGCTCCCCACGGTTGGTCTGTTCGACCACCATTGGCACCAGGTTCATCGTGAGCTCAAGAGGATCTTTCATGGTTCGCTTTCCAAGGGTTGCACGCGTCACTTAACTGGCACACTGTTTTGGGAACAGCATCGCTGCCAGCCGGGTCGTCCCACAACAAGGCATAGGATGATTCGGTAAATGGACCGTGGAGAACTATAGCGCAAGCGCGAGAATCTTCACCGTCCAGCCAATAATATGGGGATGAAACGCAAAAAAGCCATTCCAACACCCGGAATCTCCGAAAGCGGCGTATAATCCTCAAAAATCGGTTCAATCTGCGGTCGGGAGGCCCCATGCGTTTTGTGTCATCTGTAAATGTTTCATCTGGCCGTGTTCTGGGGCTCGCGCTGCTCCTGCCAGTGCTGGGTGCCTGCAGCTCGGGAAGTGCCGGGGACGTCACCATCATCAAGCACCCCGCTTATGCCTGGGATTTAAATGACAATGGAGCCGTGACAAGAGAGGAATATCGGCAGTATCGACGGAACATTTTTGCGCAAGCCGATGCAGACGGAAATGGTGTCATAGACGAAGATGAGTGGGACGATATACGCGACGCTAATGAGACCGGCATCCGGCGGGCTGCCTTCATCGCACTCGATTTCGACGGAAATGGTGTTTTGACCTTCGATGAAATTATGGCGCTCCCGGAGACTGATTTCATCGCACTCGACACGAATGGTGACGGTGTCATCAGTGCTGCGGAGCTGAATGACGCTTCAAAAAGACGCGTCAGAGGTGGATTGAGACGCAGGGATGCGGACGACGGCTTTAGGCGCGATCCGGACGCTGGGACCTACTAGTCCAGATGTCAGATACAAAAAAGGCCGGAGATATCTCTCCGGCCTTTTTTAATTAGGCGTGTGCCTGCCTCAATCGTCTTTCTTGGCTGCCTTTTTTGGGGCAGCCTTTTTCTTCGCCGTCGTCTTTTTGGCTGCTGTCTTCTTCGCAGCTGTTTTCTTCGTGGCCGTTTTCTTTTTCGCAGCGGTTTTCTTCTTGGCTGTTTTCTTTTTTGCAGCCGGCTTCTTCTCTTCTTCCTCTGCGTCCGGGTCAGCTGTGAGTTCTTCTCTGGTCACAACCTTTTCGGTCACTTTTGCAAGTTCGGCAATGAACGCGACAACCTTGTCCTCGAACAAAGGCGCACGGATTTCTGCAATCGCCTGCGGGTTCTTTGAGTAGAACTCATAAACCTGCTGTTCCTGGCCCGGGAACTGTTGTGCCCGCTGAGCCACCGCGCGATTTACTTCCGCGTCTTCGACCTTTACGTCGTTCTTGGCACCGATCTCTGCAATGACAAGGCCCAAGCGAACCCGACGCTCCGCAATCGTCTGGTACTCAGCACGAAGTTCTTCTTCCGGCTGGTCCGCGTCTTCAATCTTTTTGCCTTCGTTTTCAAGCTCATGCTCGAACTGCTGCCAGATCTGGTCGAACTCCTGGCTCACCAGCGTGGGCGGCAACTCAAATGAGTGGAGCTCGTCCAGCTTATCGAGCATGTCCCTCTTCAGTTTAGCCATGGAGACATTGTCATAGTCGGCCTTGATCTGCTGAGACATTGCTTCACGCAGCTTTTCAAGGTTCTCCATGCCGAATTTTTCAGCGAACGCATCATCGATGGTGACCTTGGCAGGCGCTTCGACGCCCTTAACGGTTGTTTCAAAGACTGCTTCTTTGCCTGCGAGGTTCTCCGCGTTGTAGTCCTCAGGGAAGGTGACCGTGACGTTCAGCTTGTCGTCCTTCTTGGCACCAACCAGTTGATCTTCGAAGCCCGGAATGAACTGACCGGAGCCAAGTTCCAGGCGCGCATCATCTGCCGTGCCGCCGTCGAAGGCGTCGCCGTCGATGCGACCAATAAAGTCGATGACAACCAGATCACCTTCTTCGGCCTTGCCGTCTTTTGGCTCAAAATTCTTCTGAGCTTCGGCCAGACGCTCTACAGCTTCATCAATTTCTGAGTCTTCAACCTCAGCGACCGGTTTTTCCAGTTCGATTTTGGACAGGTCCGCGATTTCGAAGTCAGGCACAATCTCGAAGGACACTTTGAAGACGAGATCAGCTTTGCCTTCAATGACCTGTTCAACCTCGCCTTCCAGGTTGATTTCCGGCTGCATGGCCGGCTTCAGCTCACGCTCCTGCAGGACGTCGCCGCTGGACTGGCTGACGGTTTCCTGAATGACCTCTGTCATGACCTGCTTACCGAAAGTGCGGCGCAGATGGCTCACAGGCACCTTACCCGGGCGGAACCCTTTTAGGCGGACCTGATTTTTCATCTCATCGAGCTTGCCGGAGAGTTTTTCTTCGAGCGCAGCTGCTTCGATTGTGATGGTGAGCTCGCGCTTGAGACCCTCAGAAACTGTCTCGTTGACCTGCATGACTTTTATCGCTTTCGTTCGCTAAGCCGTTTTCGGCTCGATTATTCCCGCTTTTTCCTCAAAATCAGGCCGTCACGAACCCCGGCGTGGTGCGGGCGAAGGGACTTGAACCCCCACGCCTTGCGGCACTAGAACCTAAATCTAGCGTGTCTACCAATTCCACCACGCCCGCACGGACTACCTGCCATAAGGGCAAAAGCGAGCCGCTGCGTTTCGGCTATGTCAGGCAAAACGCGGCTCGTCTGAATTTGGCGCCCTCTATAGCAAGGGTCATGAGCCTTGGAAAGCCCAATAAAGGTCGGTTTTTGCTGGGATGCCCCCGCTTTTTGACGCCTCATCCCCCAAACCGTAGCTTTCGGGTCTCCGAGGGGCCATCTGGGCCCGTTTTTTGGCTGATCTGCTTAGTTTAGGGCCACCTGTAACGGATCAGATATCCCCTCAAAAGGATCACGATCTCCATTCGCCAATGTCGCCTGACCGAAATGTCTCACCCGATAAGTGCCCGGGGCAAGGTCGCTTGGGATTTCCCAAATGACCTGCGCGATCAAATGGTCTTCTTTCTCGCCCTTGCGCCACCTGATTTTCGTTTCCCAATCGCCGTCGCCGGCGACCCTCGCCCAGCTGCCTTGCTCTTCTCGTTCAATCTCCATGAAGGTCTTGAGTGCTCCATGATCCGCCGTCGGGTTGCCGGATCGAAACTCAACCACTGCAATATCGCCGGGTGTGAATGTGTCCTGGCTGAGCGGAAGGGCTTCACCAAAGTTCGCGCCCTCGGGTAGGCCATCAGCGGTCCCATCGTGCAGTTCTGTTTCTGATGATTTGCCGCGCCAATCATCATAGGTCACGCTGTTTGTCAGCGGCTTTCCGCTTTCCAAGGCTCGGGCGAGGAGCGCTGTCGTCTGACGATAGGCAGGCAATGTCCACTTCCCATGCAGAGTATGGCCACCTTCATATTGCTGAACCTGGTACTCCTCAGGTGTGGTGACGTAGCCCGCATATCCATTTACATAACCGGCAATAACCACGTGGGAGACCCAATCACCCAACTCAGCCCGCACAGTTTCTTTCAAACGCCGCGCGGCCATCGTGGTGACTTCGGCCGGTACTGTCAGAATGACCAACTGGCCGACCCGCGCCAGTCCAATAGAGCGGATCTGTGACTGAAGCGGCGGTTGGCCCGTACCGGTCTGGAAAAGAATGGGCTTTGGACTCTGGCACGCCATGACTTCCGGCGTCGGCTCCGGGGCGCTCGTGAGCCATCCAATCAAGAAATCTAGATAGAACCGGGACTCAGTCATTCCTTCCTCAAACAGGAAGTGTCCGCCCCCATCTTCCGTCGAACCGCCTGCAAAGGAATAGCCATAGGCAGAGGGGCAGGTTCTCTTCGTTCCCGCGCCTGTAAATTCGTCCACTACTGCAAGCGCTGACAGGTCTACATAGAGTTGGCGGTAATCGACTGGACCAACCAAGGGTTCCTCAGCTGCCTCGAACAGCTCACGCGCGACATCCAATTGCCGCGATCCAATGATGGCGGTGCTTTCGACGTCATCTTTTCCAGGGCCGGTATTGTCGAGATTGAGATTGGGTGTGACGTCGCCGGGTGTGGACTGCGCAAAAGCCGCAACAAAATCGTCTGCCGAGGTGTAGTCGACACCCATTGCTTTTTCAAAGGCCAGTGAAGCATAGCCTTTGTGATCACCTGAGATGAGTTTGTTGTCATAAGTCATGGAGGTCGGATGCACGGCAAACCAGTTGATCATGCCGATGGGCCCATCGGCTCGCACAAAACTCAGGAGTGTCATCTCTTTGTCGAGCGGTGAGCTGTAACGTGCCCTCTCGTCTTCGGGGTTTTGTTCATAAGCCGCCATGGAGCGGTTAGCGCCCGCGCCTTCGACATCTCCCTTGTTGATGAGAATATCTCCTGGCTGCAGATCGTCATGGGCAGCAACAATTGCATCCACAATGCCCGTCACAATCCGCTCGTAGCGTTCCGGATAAAATGCCCCAGCAAGAGCAAACTCGACCCGGGTATGCCAATAGCCACCTGCCCCCGCATGAGTGTGGGTTGCGCTCAGGATTACATTGTCCAGCGTGTAGAGATTCTGATAGCGAGCCTGCAGGCGATCCAAAACCTCCAAAGTCATGTTGTGTTCGATGCTGCCAATGTCAGCACTTACAAAGACAAGGCGCTTGTCTGTCTCGGGTTCTGCAATGATGAAGGCGCGGGCACGTTGACGGATATGGATCCCTTCCGTGACCTGCCCCTCTCGGCTGAAGCCCCACATCTGGATACCAAAGGCTGGGCCGGTAATGTCGGTCATGCCCCGACCGATCAGGTATTCGTTGGCATGCGCAGTTACGCTTGTCATGCCAAGGAGCAAAAGAGTGGCCAACAGCCTTCTTACGATCAGGTGGTTCATTGCTCTTTTGCCCCGCTGCTTCTGTCTGGGTGTTACCCTGACATCTTTAAACACGGCCAGACCCAAAAGCTAGTCTTAGCTATTTATTTTGGGCAAATCTAAAGCTGCTTTTCCAGCCACATGACGTCCCAATACTTGCCGAATTTCCTGCCAACGCCTGAATAGGTGCCGACTTCCGTGAAACCAAACCGTTTATGGAGCGCGAGCGAAGCCGCATTAGGCAGTGTGACCCCCGCCAGAGCACGGTGAACATCTTCCCCTTCCAATGCTTTAAAGAGGCGCGTGTAAAGCGTCGTGCCGAGGCCCCTGCCACCTGCAACCGGGGCTAGATAGACGCTCACCTCCACAGACGTCTCATAGGCGGCCTTCGGACGATAGGCACCGGAACAGGCCCACCCGAGGATTGCGTCTCCGCGAGCCGCGACAAAACACTGATGGCGACCGGACGTGCCTAGTTTCTGAAGCCAGTAAGCGCTGTCGGCATCCGTCTTTTCTTCAATGTCAAAAGTGATGGGCGTTTCGCGAATGTAGTGATTGTAGATCTCGTTGATTTGCGGGATGTCGGATTCAACGGCCCAACGGATTGTGACATCGCTCATGCAAAGAGCTCCTGCAGCACGGTCGGCAACTGTTCCGGCAGGTCCTCCGCAATCAACCCGCGCCCAACCCTGTGCCCTGCTTGCCCGTGCAACCAGGCTGCTGCCGCAGCTGCTTCAAAAGCTGGCATGCCTTGGGCCAGAAGTCCGGTAACCATGCCCGCCAAAACGTCGCCCGATCCGGCAGTGCCAAGCTCCGGACCCGCGTTCGTGTTGATCGTGACCCGGCCATCGGGTGCAGCGATCACCGTATCAGGACCTTTCAACAGGACAACCGCATGGCATTGTTTTGCTGCGACGTGGGCGCGCTCAAGTTTCGACCCTTCCAGAGCTGGAAAGAGCCGTTTGAATTCTCCCTCATGGGGGGTGAGCACCACAGGGCCAGCGAAGTAACTATCGATCGCCACAAAGAGATCACGGGGGATTTCTTCAAACGAGGTCAATGCATCGGCATCAAGCACCACGGCTGCACCCGAGGTCAGCGCCGCCTGCACATTCTCGCGGGTCTGTGCTCCAACACCATTGGCGGGGCCAATCAAGACAGCGTTTTTCCGCTTGTCCTCTAGCAGTTCCGTGAGACCTTCCGCTCCTTCGAACCGTTGCAGCATAATTGCGGTCAAGTGCATGGCGTTGACCTGCACCGCGTTTGGCGGCGATGCGACGGTCACCAGGCCTGCACCAATGCGCAGCGCCGCTCTGGCACCCATGCGCGCCGCACCTGTCGTACTCGGCCCGCCGGAGACAGATACGGCATGACCTCTGGAATATTTGTGACCGGCTTCGTCCAACCGAGGAAATGCGGACTGCCAGACTTCTGGTCCGTTTTCTGAGAGTTCAGTTTCCACGTCCTCCAGCGCGCCGTCTTCGATCCCGATATCGGCAACAAGAACCTCGCCGCAATGTCCACGACCAGGAAACAGAAGGTGAGCGGGCTTCTTTCGAAAGAACGTCACAGTTAGGGCTGCCTGAAATGCGGCCCCCCGGACATCTCCCGTATCCCCATCAATTCCACTCGGCACATCCACGGCCATAACCGGTGTGCCTTTGGCGGTCGCTACTTCAACAAGCGCCTTGGGAGTTCCTTCAAGATCCTTCGAGAGGCCCGCGCCAAACAAGGCATCGACAATCAGATCCACATTGTCGATTGCATCCGGTGTCAGAGAATAGACGGGTCCGTTCCACTTATGCGCCATGTGCCCGGCATCGCCTTGGAGGGCCTCTCGTTCACCCATCAGATAGATGGAGACGCCCCACCCTTCCTGTCTCAGAAGGCGGGCAATGACGAACCCGTCGCCCCCATTATTGCCGGGCCCGCAAAGGACTGCGACCTGACAGCGCTCGAAGCGCTCCATGATGGCATCCGCACAGGCCTTGCCTGCGGCTTCCATCAACGAGGTTCCACTGACGCCGCGGGCAATCGCCCAGCGGTCGGCGGCGTACATCTGTTCAACGGTCAATACTGCACTCATGGGAAGAGTATAGACCGTTCGCAATGGCGGAAAAAAGGCGGCGCTGTTTTGAGCCAACCTGGTTGGTGTCAGTTGACTTTCGTTTCCGCCTCGTTGCCCTGCTCCAAAACAGAGAGCTTGGTGCCTTCGGTTTCAAAAACCGTGACGGAGCAATTATCCGGGCGAAAGCAAATGACCCGCGGATCCTCCAACGCATGACCAACTGCTGCATTGATCGCAATGAAGTGGGAAAAGATGACTGTGTCGCTTTTTAGTTCCAGCAGCGCATCAACTACGGACTGTTTCCAACCGATTAGGTTGAGATCATGTCCGACAGGTGCTTCGGTCTCCGCCCAAGTCCCGGTCATGATCTGCCGCAACCAGACGCCCCGCTCTTCCAAACTCAGGTCTGGCGACGGGATTTCCGCGACACGCGGTTCAATGGTCGCATTTTGGCCCCAAGCTGTGGCAAGCGGAAGGCTTGTTTCCTGACAGCGGCGAAGCGGGCTTGAGAGAACCGGCAGAGCACCGGCTTCGCGCGCCATAATAGCCTTGGCGGCGGCCTCAGACTGCGCACGCCCCAGGTCCGACAGGCCGGGGTCCTTATCTTCGCTCCAGCCCGCGGCGGCCTCTCCGTGCCGGATCATATATATTCGCGCCATTCCACTCTCCCGCGCCTTCTCGCCAGGCCATCGAATCCATCGACAGACCCAATCTCGGCGCTTAACCTTCCAATGTATCAATGCGGAGGGAATAGCATGTCCGACCAAGACGGTCCAAATGGTGGCTCCAATAATTCAGATATCGTCAAGCTTATCTATCTTCTGAACTTTGGCGGTTTAGTAACCGGTGGTCTAACAACGATCATCGGCCTAGTCATGGCCTATCTCCGGCGCGCGGACGCCGATGATCTCACCGAGACGCACTTCACTTATCAAATCCGTACATTCTGGATCGGCCTGCTCTACTTCGTTATCAGCGCGCTTTTGTTCGTCTTTGTGGTCGGCATGTTCATGATGTTCGCCACGGTCGTCTGGATCATCATACGAAATGTCAAAGGCTTCTTTTGGATGAGCGATGGTGAGCCGGTGCCAGACCCGGAAACCTGGATCTGGTAACAAAAAAGGCGGCTCCGGGAGCCGCCTTTTTCGTAAGCTTCTCAGCCTAGCTGAGCGTAAAGATGTTCAAGCCGGTATCCGTGTTCTCCACAGTGCCTGGACGGCCCAGGCTTTCTTGGGTGAGCAGGCTTTGAATATCTGCGTCCGCTGTCACGTGAGACACGAAACGTGCATTGTCTGAGTCCAACCGTCCCATCACGATGCCAAATTCCGGCCCGCCTCGACCGTGCATCACGGTGAAGGTTTCAATCTTCGCGGCCCCATTTGGTTTTTCTTCCACGCGTGGATGGTCCATCGCATCCAACTCAGCCTGATAGGTGGCCGGGTTTTCCCGCTTCCACGGCCCTTCCGGCGCCGTCGTGGAGTAGAGGCCGATGCCGTGCTTGGTCACATAATACCCGTTAGAGGTGCACATGCCCTTTTTGCCCGGGTTGGCACGAAGCTTCTCAACCATGGTTGCAATCGAGTGCATGACATAGTTGTTTCCCGCACCGCCAAAGTAAGGCAGCCCACCGGTGACCGTCAGCGGACGTGGATCACCCACCTGAATGCCCAGCTCTTTCATGCCGATCTGCACTGCACTCGGGAAGCAGGAATAGAGATCGATGATGTCAATATCGTTGATCGACCATCCTGCCTGGGCAAATGCTTTCTGCCCCATCATGGCGATAGCTGGACTTGAGTAGAAATTCTGGCGCTCGGTCAGGTACCAATGGTCATTCGCATCGCCGGAGCCATGGAGATAGACCCACTTGTCTTCCGGCACGCCAAGTTCGCGCGCTTTCTCAACGGACATCATGACCACAGCTGCCGCCTGGTCGACAGCCATAATGGCATTCATATATTTCGTATAAGGATAGCCCACATAGCGGTTGGCATCGCTCGGTGTTGCGATTTCTTCCGGCGAACGCTCAACCGGAAACCAGGCCTGCGGATGGGCTGCCGCCACTTTTGTGAAGGGTGACATCAATTCACCGATGAAGAGTTGATGGTCCTTAACGGACCGTCCTGCTTCACCGCGCAGTGCGTTTTCAAACAGCGGGTAGCAATTCACGGGGTGTTGTAGCTTGTGGAGGTTTTCCACCTCAGACACACCCTCTTTTTCATACCCGATGTCGATGCGGGTGCCACCCGGATCATCATTCCAGCTCTCAGGCGTTTTGCCCGCCATTAGGAGTTTCTGCATGGAGCCAAAGCACTCCACACCTGCGAGCAGGACAATGTCCTGATCCCCTTCGGCAATCCGCTCGGCGGTATAGTTCACAAGCAATTGGGGACTGTTGCCGCCCGTCGGGCCGTAACAGGTATTTGCCGGTGTCGCGCCCAGCTTGTTCGCAAGCGTCTGCGGAAGGTTGGCATACTGATTGATCGGAAGTTCACGACTGCCCGGACTGTCTATCACGAAGCGTGTGCAGGTGATCGTGTCGAGCTCGCCCGTCAGATCAGCAACGCTTGTGTCCGCGAGGGCCAGCCTGGCTGCGTCTGCCATCAAAGATGCAGGATCTTTGACCTTGTCGAGGTCTTTTTCTTTTTGAACTACCTGCCCACATCCCACAAGGACAGGCATACGCGGATCTACCATCCGAAAACTCCCGTTTATTTCGCTCTGACGACCAGTTGTTCGTGAAGATAACGATGCGACATCCCCTGTCCAGTGGAGCGATCTGACGTCGCGTCCGCCGGGTTTCACACCGAGTCACGAGAACGTCATCCGTGTTCAATTGGAATTCCGTTCGGCGCTCGTAAATCTGGATAACCTTCGACAACGAGGCTTGGCATTATGACCGACGCTCAAAAGACACCCATCCGCATCACCCTCTACCGGTGGGCCGGGCAATGGGGACCCTTCAAGGTGAAAATTCCCTGCGGCGAATGTGCTCTCACAGTCGACATTATTGAGGACACGATGGCGAACGAACTCAACGGTGTCCCGGTGGAGCTTGATGTGCGTGAATGGCTGTCGGAATGGTGGAAGCCGCTCCGCAAGGGAGCATGGCATGCACCGATCGTCCTGGTTGAGGGCGAGGTCGTCTCGGAAGGCGAAGCATTGAACCGCGGCGTTCTGGCAGAGAAGGTCATGAATGTAGCAACAGAGCGGTTTCCCGTTGAAGGCAATCAATTGTTCGGCAAAGAAAATTGCCCCCATTGCAAACGGGCAAAAAAATATCTCGAAGATGCGGGCATTGAGTACAACTATCATGACGTCGTGAAAAATCCGGGTCGCATGTATGAAATGTTTCCCCGCGTCAAAGCACATATCGGCGAAAAGACACCGGTGACCGTTCCTCAGATCTGGATTGATGGTGAATATATTGGTGGAGCCGATCAGCTTTCTGAGGAACTCGGCGTCGATATTGAACCTCAGGTAGACCGGGCCCGGTCATCACTTTCGCCTGCACGATGGTTTGGACGCCGGCGAAAAGCGGCTGCCGCCTAGGCGGGGTTTTTCTCTCTATAAGCAAAAGCGCTCAGCAAAAATCTGGCACCTAAGACCAACGCGTCTGCGTTCACACTGTGATCCAGGCCCGGCATGATCTGGCCAGCTGCCACGACACCGACATTCTGTAACGCTTCAAGTGCTGGTGCCTGCGCCGATGCCGGCACCATGGGATCTGCATCCCCGTTGATCAGCATGACCGGCGGCTTGGATATGATTTCATCCGCCAGTCTTTCCCGTCCGACGAGACCTCCGGCGTAGCCCAGCACGGCAGCCGGTGCGATCTTGCGGCGAAGCCCCACATGCAAGGCCATGACAGTGCCTTGAGAAAACCCCACCAAGGCCAAATGGTCTGGCGGCACGCCGGCTGCCTCCAGTTCCTGATCGATAAGTGGCTGCAGGTCCTTCGCGGCTATTTCCACCTCCGGCAGCAAGCGAGGATGACCTGGTGGCAACCTGGGGATCCACTGAAAACCGCCCTGCCCATCGGAAGCGGGGGGAGAGTCCGGACATGGTGTTGGTGCCGATGGGGCCGTAAAGGCAGCGCCGGGCATGGACGTCGCCCAATAGTCGGCAAATGCCATGAGATCAGCTCCGTTCGAGCCCAGCCCATGCAGAAACATGACAAGCCACTTGGATTCCCCCTCCAGAGGCGGGCGACGAAGTGGCGTCCCGTCTACCACCGGTTCCACACTTCTTCTGCGAAGCCTACAAAATCGCGAACTTCAAGTTTCTCGCCGCTGTCAAGGATGACAGTACCCGTGAAGCGACCAAACACCTGGTGTGCAATTGAGCGGAAAACATAAATGTTGACATTATCAATGCGGTCCAGGATCGGCTCAAAAGTCATTTCAAAGCGGCCATCATTGCTGGTGAATTTCCATGGCGCGACGTCATATCCCTCTTCCGGAATATGGAACGTTACCTGGTCGAGCTTGTGCGCCTTGCCGTCGACAAAGACCATGTTCTCGGAAGCGGCAGACGTATTGCCAAAACCATATCCGATATTGAAACCAAAAGACCGTCCATCAACCATCCCTGAAGCCGACCCCCAGTACCATTGATTGTCATAGGCCCAGACGCCGCGTCCCCAATCCAACACGCCAAAATGCTTGTCAGGTGAAAAACTGTAAGACTGTCCTGCGACTGTGACTTCGCCGTTTGCAGGCATGCAGTTGATTTTTTGGTTGTAATAGAAGGCCTTTGGATTGTGATCGAACGGCGTCGCAATCACCATCCGATCCATCGGCGGTTGCGCTAGGAACAACTCACCTGCCAGCCCCTTGTTGCCATCGAAGGATGGACAGTCAAGCCGCAGGCGTCGTCCGCCGGCTTCATGACGAAAATCCAGTGTCATGCCTTTGTAGGCCACAGCCACGTCACCAGTGTCCGCGCTCTCCGGCATTCCCATACGCCCCTTGGGGAAAGGCAGTATCCGAATTTCTGCCGTCGTTTCAGGGGATGTAAAATCTAACCATGTCACGGATAGGAGGCCCATATAGCCATTGTCAGCGATAACAAAAGAGACGCCGTATTCCTCCCCCATAACGCAATAATAGTCCCACTCTTTCAGGCGGTACCACGGCGCCATGACTCCGTCTCGGGCGTATCGTCGACATTCATTCGCCGCCCAGCCTTGCTCGATCAGGTGGCCATTTTTGTTATGTAGCGGTCCGGCAGTCAGTTCTTTTTGCATTATTGCTTTCCTTATTTTGCTGAAGCGCGGCTCACCCAAAATATTGTTTTAAACGCAAAACGCTTTCTTCCAGGATCTCGGGCTGCTTTGAAAAACAGAAGCGGACCATGTTTTGAGGAATGTCTGCCTCCCCTTCCCGTGGCTTGTAAAATGGGCTTACGGGGATCGCACTCACCCCAGCATTGGCCGTGATCTCTTTACAAAAGTCCAGGTCCGAGCCGTTGTAGCCCAGGCCTGCAATATCCGTTGTCACAAAGTAAGTTCCATCTGCCCGGACGACGTCGAACCCAACAGATGCCAATCCCTTGGAAAGCAGATCGCGTTTCTGCTCCAAATCCGTCGCGAGATTTTGGAAATAGGCGTCGTCCTGCCCCAGGCCCCAAGCGACAGCTAACTGAAAGGCGGGAGGTGTGGTGAAAGTGACAAACTGATGCGCCTTGGTAATCAGTGCCAACAGGTCCGGGGCAGCGGTGAGGTAGCCGATCTTCCACCCCGTTAATGAGAAGGTCTTTCCCGCTGATGCAATCCGCACACAACGCTCCCGCATGTCTGGCAGGGCCATCATGGTCTCGTGTACAGCGCCGGAATAGACAAGATGCTCATAGACTTCATCGAGGATCACATAGGCATCGTGCTTCAACGCAAGATCAGCGATGCCCAGAAGTTCGGGTTTGGTGAAGACTTTGCCGGTGGGGTTCATCGGCGTGTTCACAACAATGAGCTTGGTCTTGTCCGAAAACACAGCGGCCAATGCATCAAGATCGAGGTCCCAGTGGGGCGCCTCCAGGCCAACTGTTACCGAACGTGCCCCCGTCGCCTCCACCATGGGCAGGTAGGAGTCATAGAAGGGCTCAATGAGGATCGCCTCATCGCCTGGGTTCAGCAGCGCCAGAAAACAATCCGCCAGGGCTTCCGTTGCGCCAGACGTCACCAGCGTTTCCGTCTCCCAATCAACGCCCAGCCCGTAGAAACGAGAATCGTGCTCCGCCACCGCTTTGCGCAGATCCGGCAGGCCCATAGACGGCGGATATTGGTTCGGGCCGGCCATGACGGCCTGAGCCGCCCGCTCCCGTAACTCAACAGGCCCCTCATCATCCGGAAAGCCCTGCCCCAGATTGATAGCGCCATGTTCCGTCGCCATGGCTGACATGGTGGTGAAAATAGTGGTCCCAAGTCCTGAAAAGACTGTATTACCCGGCCGCATTAATCCCCCAAGAACAGCTGATTTTGTCTGCCGCGGAGCATTTCAGAGGTTCGGAGATCGAGCAATGACCAGCTGCACAAAGATTGCGTGAGTATATATTGTGCATTTGCCTATTTTTTGTGCTCAATATCTGCCCAGTAAATGAGCTACACCTACCAAAGTTCACACTAAATTATTGATATAAAAAGGATATTTGGAGCCCAAAGCATTGGCACAGCTTGTGCTAACCAAGTGTTACCGCGGGCGCGGCGGTGGCGCGTCGGATTATCAGCCAATTGGGCAAGCTTTACAGGATTGCGCCGGGCAAGAGCGAAAACATGCTTCACCGGTCGATCAGGAAACAAAAACGATGAAAAAAATCGAGGCAATCATCAAGCCGTTCAAGCTCGACGAAGTGAAGGAAGCGCTTCAGGAAGTCGGGCTGCAGGGGATCACGGTCACTGAGGCCAAGGGCTTCGGGCGTCAAAAAGGACATACCGAGCTCTACCGGGGCGCGGAATATGTGGTCGATTTTCTGCCAAAAGTGAAAATCGAGGTGGTACTCGACGACGAAACCGTAGAAAAAGCGGTTGAGGCTATTCAGAATGCCGCCCGCACAGGACGCATCGGCGACGGAAAGATCTTCATCTCCTCCGTCGAGGAAGCCATCCGCATCCGCACCGGGGAAACCGGCGACGAAGCAATTTAATATCACTCACCCCGTTCCGGGGTTTGTGTAATCCAACCGGTGGGCTTAAGCCCGCCATCATTTAAGAGACACAGCAGGGAAAGAGAACACCATGGCCGATGCCGCCGCTGTCCTAAAGACAATCAAAGATAAAGACGTGAAATATGTGGACCTTCGGTTCACCGACCCACGCGGAAAAATGCAGCACGTGACTTTTGATGTTGCAATGATCCAGGACGAAGACTTCTTCAACGATGGTCAGATGTTCGACGGCTCCTCCATCGCTGGTTGGAAAGCGATCAACGAGTCCGACATGGTGCTGATGCCAGATTGCGCAACAGCAACGATCGATCCATTCTACGCCCAGACAACACTCGCCATCTTCTGCGACATCATTGAGCCGAATACCGGCGAGCTCTATGAGCGCGACCCACGCGGTACAGCAAAACGCGCAGAAGCGTACCTGAAAAGCACCGGAATTGGCGACACGGTCTATTTCGGCCCTGAAGCTGAGTTCTTCGTCTTCGACGACGTTCGCTTCTCTTCAACGCCTTACAACACAGGCTTCGTTCTCGACAGCGTTGAGCTGCCAGACAATACCGGCACCGAGTACGAGATGGGCAATCTGGGCCACCGTCCGCGCACAAAGGGCGGCTACTTCCCCGTAAACCCAATCGACAGCGCACAGGACCTGCGGTCTGAAATGCTATCCACCATGGCCGAAATGGGCGTGGAAGTTGAAAAGCACCACCACGAAGTAGCGGCTGCACAGCATGAGCTGGGCATGAAGTTCCAGACACTCACAACTGTTGCCGACCATCTGCAGATCTACAAATACGCGATCCACAATGTGGCTCACGCATTTGGCAAGTCCGCGACGTTCATGCCGAAGCCAGTCTTCGGTGACAATGGCACAGGCATGCACTGCCACCAGTCAATCTGGAAAGATGGTAAGCCTACCTTCGCAGGCAACGGCTACGCTGACCTTTCAGAAACCTGCCTGCACTATATTGGCGGCATCCTGAAACACGCTAAAGCTCTGAACGCGTTCACCAACGCCTCAACCAACTCCTACAAGCGTCTGGTGCCAGGCTATGAAGCGCCGGTTCTGCTCGCCTACTCTGCGCGCAACCGCTCTGCCTCCTGCCGTATTCCTTATGGTACATCGCCTGCGTCCAAGCGGATTGAAATTCGCTTCCCGGATCCAACCGCCAACCCATACCTCGCCTTCGCTGCGATGATGATGGCTGGCCTTGATGGCATTCAGAACAAGATCCATCCTGGCGACCCAATGGATAAAGACCTCTATGCACTTCCACCAGAAGAGCTGGCTGACATTCCAACGGTTGCTGGGTCACTTCGCGAAGCGATTGAGAGTCTGGACGCCGACCGTGACTTCCTGACGAAAGGCGACGTCTTCTCAAACGCTCAGATCGATGGCTACATTGACCTGAAGATGGAAGAAGTTGAGCGTTTCGAAATGACGCCGCATCCGGTCGAATTCGACATGTACTACTCCGTCTAAGCGGACGCACATATACGGAAAAGGCCGGTGATCTCACCGGCCTTTTTTTGTGCTCAACCAGCGACGCTTTCAGCCGGACGCACATGCGCATTTGGATAGAGGCCAAACCATTTGGTGAAGGTCTCACAGAGATGTCTCTCACCTATGAGGGATATCTTTTCCTCTCTCAGGCACGCAGGTAGGGACTGGTCTCCCATCCAGCATTCGATAAGCGTGCGCGCATCTGTGGTGA
Organism: Parvibaculaceae bacterium; assembly: GCA_965248405.1. Lineage (GTDB taxonomy): Bacteria > Pseudomonadota > Alphaproteobacteria > Parvibaculales > Parvibaculaceae > Mf105b01. Next base: position 1,233,768 of record OZ252104.1, on the reverse strand, counting down.
CATAGAGGTCCACATCGCGACCAGGATCATCGGTGCAGACATCGACTTTTCCCGCTTCACAAATGAGCCACCACTTGTCCATGCCGTCCACATCCTTAAAGGAGAACTGCAGGATGGTCTCACCATCCGGCAAAGCGTTCGTGTCCAGCGTCTTCTCAATGTATGAGAAGAGCATTTCCAAATCGAGTTCCTGATCCGACGCCCTGCCCCGGACCCAGCGCATGCCCCATTCCGCCAGCCCGTCGATGATCGGCGCAAGCTCGCGGCCCGCTTCCGTCAGGTGATAGGAGCTTCCTTTCTGCCCTTCTATCTTCCGGCGCACAATCAACCCGCCGTGCTCCAACTCTTTTAAGCGGCGCGTCAACATAGTGGGCGATATGTGGGACAGTGCCCGCTGCATCTCGCTAAAGCGGGTCGCGCCAAAAACCAACTCGCGCACGATCAACAATGTCCACCGCTCACCAAGCAACTCCGTCGCTTTGGCCACAGGGCAAAACTGGTTGTACTGCATGATTTTGTCCCCCGACTACAAAATGTGTAGCGCAATACTACAATCCGTGTAGCAGCATCCCAAGAAGTTTGCCGATAGCGTCCGCCGCGAATTCACAAACAACTTCTTTGGAGAAACCAATGAGTCGATTGCTCATATTTGTCTATGGCGTTACTGCCTATCTCGCAGGGATGGCGGCCATCACCTGGTTACAGTTCTTTATTGTTGGCCTCTTTCTTCCTATCACAATCAATACTGGCGCCGTGCCGCCCAATGTTCTCGACGCGGCCATCAACCTCGTCCTTATTGGCCTGTTTGGCTTGTCCCATACAGTCATGGCACGGCCCGGTTTCAAAGCCTTTTGGACGAAGCTCGTCCCCCCAACGGCGGAACGCAGCACCTATGTGTTGACCTCAGCCGTGAGCATTGTAGCTCTCATTCTCTTCTGGCGCCCGATGAGCGGATCACTATGGGAGATTACATCTCCAACAGGAATAATCGCATTGAAAGCCATCGCCATGTCCGGATGGGCCCTTGTTGTCTACGCCACCTTCGCGATTAATCACTTTGATCTATTCGGCTTGCGGCACGTCTGGCTTCAATTTCGCAACCGTCCCTATACAGACCTTCCGATGCAGGAGCCGTATATCTACCGGGTTGTGCGACACCCCATGCAACTTGGTATTCTCATCGGCATCTGGGTAACGCCTCACATGACGATTGGACACCTGTTGATGGCTATGGGCCTTAGTCTCTACATCGCCGTCGGACTCTTTTTTGAGGAGCGAGACCTGATCCGGTCCTTTGGCGAGCAATACCGAGCGTATCGAAAACGCACACCTGCCGTCTTTCCAAGCTTCAGCAAATTGCTGCGCGCATAACAGAGCTGTCTCCGAGGGGCCGGCTTTGCGCCGGCACACCGGCCCCTCGCCATCACATTTTTTATTTAATCAATCGATTAAATGATTTACAGATAGGGCTGCGTTATCCAAACAGAAGCGGGCCGGCACTCATGAAGCTCTACAACGCCAATGCGGGAAACCCCAAGAGGGTTCGCATATTCATTGCTGAAAAGGGGATCGACATTCCCCGGGTTGACCTTGAGGCCGGCACAGATACAAGGACGGACGAGTTTCTCAAAATCAACTCCTTGGGCGAACTCCCGGTTCTGGAGTTGGACGATGGAGGCATCATCACGGAGAGTGTCGCCATCTGCCGCTATCTCGAAGCCAGGTTCCCTGAACCACCGCTTATGGGGAGAGACGCTTATGAACAAGGCCATATTGAGATGTGGAGTCAGCGGATCTACAACCAACTGTTTCTCCCCCACGGCCACTATGTGCGCCATACAATCCCTTTATTCAAAGATGTGGTCACACAGATCCCCGACTTTGCCGCTGCTGAGCGAGCTGTCATCCCGGAAAGATGGGAATGGCTGGACAAAGAGATGTCGGACGGGCGCACCTACATCGCAGGAGACGACTTCAGCATGGCCGACATACACGGAATGGTCGCTCTCATGCTCGGCGGTTTTTTTGACATTCATATTCCATCGTCCTGCACTTTCGCAGCTCAGTGGGCGGACAGAGTCAGAGCGCGTCCGAGTTGGGATGCCTGAATAGATCGAATGCCGTTTAGGCTCGTATCAATTTGTGTGCGCCATATTCTGTTTTTACTCAGTTTACTGATTTATTTTCCTCAATTTCTAATAGGTCAGCAGTGCAGACTCATAGTGCGACGCGACGTCACATCGCACGATTCCCTTGACACGAAGCCGATTCCTTGCTACACAATTAATGCACATTTCAGAAGGAGGTTTCGAAGATGACCCCACCTGCGAAGCGTAGCGTAGCTTGAAACAAAGGCGTATATGTCACGTTCAAGCAGTGAAAATCTCCAAGATACATTGAAGCGTAGAGTCCGAACGGCGTGTGCAGAAGCGCAGCTCAAACGCAAAGGATTTTAGGCCAGATAGCGCAAACACAGACCTTTAGCCCCAGCTGCATCAAGCAGCGTCGGTCTCTAGACATACGATGAAAAGCCCGGCTCTTTAGCATGGGCACGTGCGAGAAGCACAAGAGCAACCCCGTCCCAGGTCGCCGGCCTGAGGAGATCGGGGTTGCGTTGTTTGAAACACCAACTGGTACGATGCACCCTGCTGTTTTCTGCTTTCAAGCTACAGGCTTGATGGAGAAACAATGGATTGTTTCTTCTTCGTGCTCGAATACTTCCCGCTCAACCGCGTTGGCCGCAGAAATTGCCTTTGGCCAGAAAGTCTGGGCGGGCTTGTTTGCGCTCATGATGCTGAGCTCCCACACTCCAACATGCTTTAGAAAGACCGCCTTTGCCGCGGTCAATCCGCAACCGTTCCCCCGAGCAGAGGGGCGGACGTAGAATTCAGCCATCGAGAAATCAGTTCCGCGACCGGACGGCGAGATCGTGTTAACAAATACAAAGCCAACCACATTGCCGTCCTCAAGAATGAAATACGGCCACCTGGAGTCCCTCTCGCTCCAATAAGCATCAAAGTAAGGATAGGAGTGATTTACCTCCCCATACGCACTGAGCTCCTTCAGATATTCATCCAAAAGTGTACGGATGTAAGCTTGATGCTCTTCGTCCACGAGCTGAATTTCTATAGGCATTAAATTTGCTCACATTTTCAGTGCAGAGCGGACAAGCCATCTATGAAAGCTTGCTACGCTGGCAAGCGCTCTGCAAAAAGCCGCGCATAGAGACGTGCCCGGGCGTTCAAATCGCTTGGCTCGATCCAGTTACGCTCCATTCTGGCCCACTCCTCCCGCTCCGGGTCAAGCCCAAGGTCTTGGAGGTAGTCTCCATCCGCGATGAAGAATTGCCGACGGTAGCCCAGCAGATATCCGCCATGGTCCGCGTGGATGGCACGAGCCTCCTGATAGTCTGCCAGCCAAATATTCTGATGCGCCATCATGCGCTGCGGACAAAGGATAGTGCCGAAATCTCCGCCCACTTCATCGCCTTCCATCACATGCGCAAGTGCAGCCCAGGTGCGGAAGCCAAGCTCCATCGCAATGACATTCAGGCATAGACGGCGTTTGACCTGCCCTACCACCTCCTGGTCGGTCAACGAGGCCATGCCCGGCAAGGCCCTCATCCGCGCGACATCAAGGGCAGAGCCCTTTTCCACGTGCTTGTGAAGTCTGCGAGCTCTGGATTTTAGAAATGTGAGAACATCTGTAACGGTTTCGCCCAGCAAATGGGCTTGCGGTTTTTCTGACTCCATGGACCCAAAATTAGACATGGGGGTCACTCTCCTTATCGCCCCTCTTCCGCTCCATGGGGTCACAAGAAAGCAACATGCCGGTATCAGACGGTCGCTCAACAGATGGGCGGGTGCTTTCGCTTTCGGCGGACCAGGCGCGCCCGCAGCGCCTTTGCCGGAGCCTTCTACGCCGCCTACCTCTCCGACGCAAGCACGTTTATCTGCGAACGAATTTAGACGTTCGGGGCTCGTCCATCACATAGAGCGTATACTCATCATAGAATTTCTCTCGGCCAAGGGCCTGGACGCGTAAATGTTCTGGATGGGTCCGCCAGGCTTCCAGTGCATCCGCACTCTCCCACTCATGAACGGATACGCGTTCACCATCATCGGCAAAGTAGCCTTTCCATGAGATGAAGCCCGGCATCTTACGTGCGATCTCCCCCATCTCGTCCGCCAGGGTGTAATACTCTTGAGCGTTTTCTTGCCTGACCCGTGCACGGAAAATGGCGACGATCATGTTCCCAACTCCTACCTATCTATTCTTTCCAAGAGATCGCCTATCCGGTCAGCCACCGACAGCTTTGGCAGAACAACCGGCTCGTAGCCAAACTCAACAAAACTCACCGCCAGCCGCTTATACTCCTCAACGGCCTTCTCGAAGCTCGTCTGCCGCTCCGCATCATTCTGAAAGATCTCCCGCCAGGGCGGGACTAGAAACACAGTGGACGCATAGCGCCGCTCATGGAGCAAGCGCTCATGCTCAGGCCTTACGCGCCCTTCAAAATGCGCGAGATAGGAAATGGCATCAATGAAGGAGCGGTCAAAGAAGCATGGGCCCGTCGTATCCGCAGCTTCATCGAACGCCGCAACCGACTTTTCTATCGCCTTCTCTGCAAAGGCCACTGGGTCGACCCAAGGCAGTGCGTCCCCGCCGGTCGCCTGCTCTTCTCGCACAATCTGACGGCCCGGTTCTTCGACCACCGGGTAGCCACGGCCTTTCAACTCACTGAGAAGGGTTGACTTCCCACCGCCCGAACAGCCGGACAGGACATAACGCTGAGCGCGGCTCAGTGGACGCCCGCCTCTTCAAGCTGGGGTCCAAGCCTGCCTGTGATCCACGCGAAAAACATACGGTAGTCGCTGATGAGAGACCAGACGGGATAGGTGAACGTCGCGGGCTTATTCTTCTCGATTGCGAAATGTGCGACCCAGGCAAAGAAGTATCCTGCCAGCGGCGCGGCCAGGAACCAATATGCGTTTACATAGAGTCCCAGGCCGAACGCCACAAAGGTCAAGGCCGTGCCGATATAGTGCATTGTTCGGCAGGCCGGTACGGAGTGCTCTCTTAAATAGTAAGGCCAGAACTCCGCATAGGTCTTGATACGGTCCTCATCATGTGCGTCAACTGACATAGAAGTCTCCTCATGAAGGAGCCTTCGTTAGTCCGCTGGGTTCGCAGCCATCGCTGACTTGGACCCTTTTCCTTGGAACAAGGGCCAAGCGAGCTGTTCCCCCAGGGTAACCGGCTCCAGGTTTTCGACGCCAAACTCTTCAGGTACCTTCCGGGTTATCTTAGCCGTCCCGAACAGAACATCCCAGAAAAACAGCAGGTTGCCGAAATTACCTTTGTAATTGGTGATCCCGTCATCCTTGTGCTTCCCGTGGTGGGCGGAATGGGTCGCCGGCGTTGAGATCGTGCGTTCCACTACCCACATAATGGGTGAAAGCCATTTGATTTTGTAGAGCGGCACATCCCAGCGGACATCGGAGTGGGCACCAAAGACAACCGCCATCTTCACAACGATGTAAAACGCGTAGATCCAACCCAGACCCATATAAATCAGAACACCTGAGAACCAGATACCCGGCATCATCGCGTAATAGAACAGGTTGTTGCGGTAGATCACCCGAATACTCAGATATTCCGAGTTGTGATGACACCGATGCAGATTGTAGAGCCACGGGAATGTGTGGGACGCTCTGTGCCACCAATATTGAGTCATATCGTCAAAGACGACGAATAATGCGATCTGAGCGATGACCGGAATGCCGATCAGCATGTTTTCCGCCCCCGGAGCAAAAGTGCTCGCGAGCCAATAGGACGAAAACAGGATCGCTGGCTGGGTTAGCAGGACCAGCACAGTTGTTGAGATGATCTCGATTTTCGCATCATCGGGCACTTCGCCCTTTTTCTTGAAAAAGCTCGTTTTGAGAATTTCTGCCAATACGAACGCAAAAAATAACCCCAGTACCACCATCATTTCCGGTTTCATGCTGACCTCCTCTGGTTGCCGGGCCTTGATAGACCAGAGGGCTTCGCTAAAATGTATAGAATTTTACATTTTAGGAACTATTTTGGCAGGTCATCTGGATTTTGGGCTTTCGGGGCTCAGGGACACGCTTCCCCCCGACCTTGAGGAAGCGCTTTTCAGTGCCGCTGTCTCCGTGACCTATTCTGATGGGCAGCTCATTCAGGCACGAGGTGATACGGACCCGTCGCTCACAATCGTTAAAAGCGGCACTGTGAGAATGGGCCAGATCGGGCTCGATGGGAGCTATACGGGCATGGCGGTGCTCGGTCCCGGCCAGTTTTTTGGGGAGTTCACGATCTTTGGTGGGCTACCACGAGAGTTTGATGCGTTTGCTGTCGGTCCGACAGAGATTCAATTTATAAACGGCGTGCGCTTTGACCGGCTGCTGGACAAGCATCGCGACATCCGGTCTTACTTTCTAAGGTTCCTCGCACAGCGGCTGCACGCTGCCCTCTCCTTCATCGACGACCTACGGCACCTCACCCTTTCTGCGCGTGTTGCCAAAACACTGAACATGATGCGCCGGTCCAACCCGGATGCCACCGCTATCAAAATCACCCAGACGGAGCTTGCAGAGATCCTGGGTGTCACCCGGGTCTCGATCAACAAAGCTCTAGCAGAGCTGGAGGGTGAAGGTCTTGTGTCGCGGGCATATGGGCATATCCAGATTTCTTCACCGGACAAGATGGATCATTGGGTCGGCAATCTTTCCAACCTGAGTGCTTTTGATAGCTGACAAACAGTCATACCTTTCCTCTGATGCCATGTGCGCCCTAGACTGATTGACAGATTGTTTAGGGAGGATGAGATGGCCACCAAAGCGCGCAGTGCAGCTGCAAAAAAGAAAACGACCAGGAAAAAGGCCGCGCCCAAACGAAAATCCGCCCCCTCCATGAAAGAAGCTACCCTCATCACCGGTGCATCTGCCGGGATCGGCGAAGCACTTGCTGAAGAGTTTGCGCAAGGGGGCTCCAATCTCATTCTTGTGGCCCGCTCGAAAGGCAAGCTGGAAGCCATTGCCAAGCGCCTGTCTGACGAATACGGCATTGCCGCTCTCCCTCTGCCGACCGACCTATTCAAGCCCAATGCCGGCAAGAAGCTTTTTGACACTATCTCCGCAAAGGGCATTCATGTGGAGACACTGGTCAACAATGCGGGCGTGCTGGAAATGGGGGCCTTCAGTGATATGGATACGAGCCGACACCTGGAGCTTGTCCATCTTAACGTGACCACACTGACCGAGCTTACAAGCCTCTTCATTCCCGCCATGATCGAGCGGCAGGAAGGACGCATATTAAACGTCGCATCGATTGCGGCCTTTCAGCCGATCCCGTCGCTCGCGACCTATGCCGCGACAAAGGCCTATGTCTTGTCGCTCACGGAGTCCCTGTCGGAGGAGCTCAAACCTCACGGCATCATAGCCACGGCGTTGTGTCCTGGCATGACGGCGACCGACATGGTGGCAGGCGCCAAAGAGAGCAACGAGACGGCCGCTAAGATCCCCGACTTCATGATTTCAGACGTTAAAGGTGTGGCCAATGAGGGATACACAGCCTGCATGAAGGGAGAAGTTATCCGCGTTCCGGGTATGGTCAATCTGGCAGCTGCCGTCGCGGGCCGCGCATCGCCACGCTGGCTGGTCAGGGCCGTGTCAGGCGCATTGGGACGCCTCGCCCTTTAAGATAAAATGCCAAATCAACCCTTTGTTTTTGCTACACTTTGGGCCACACTAGGCGCGCATGGTCGGGGGACCTGGATCGCATCCGCGCGACCCACCTAATAGTCAAGAATACCGGCACAACCCGGAAACATATCACGACAACCGGATCGATCGCCTGCGTTCTCACGCAGGCTGAGGGAGGACATAATGGACCATAATATCGGGCTTCTGCTGGAGAAGCGCGCGCACCTTCACCCCAAACTGGAAGGCTGTGTTGAAACGGAAAGCGGTCGTCGCTTTACCTATGCGGAGCTGGATCAGCGGTGCAACAAAGCCGCCAACATGCTGCTGGAACAGGGCGTGAAGCCAGGTGATCGGGTCGCGCTTCTGATGATGAATGGCGTTGAATTTATCGATGCGTTTTTCGCGATCGCAAAAATTGGTGCTGTGTGCGTACCGCTCAACTGGCGCCTCACCCCCGATGAGCTCTGCTTCATCCTGAAAGATAGCGGCGCAACGACCCTTGTCTTCAGTTCGGACTTCACCGAAGCGGTGGAAGACATTCATGGGCGTGGCAGCGACGCTACAGACGTCGCACGCTGGATCAGCGTCGGGGAACGCTCGGTCATCGCTCAGGACTATGATGCACTGCATGCAGCCGCTTCGGATGCCCGCCCGCCAATTGGTGCACAGGAAGATGATGTGCTTTTCATCATGTACACATCTGGCACGACAGGCCTGCCCAAAGGGGCCGTCCATACCCACAACTCAACCATGTGGGGGTCGCTGACCTCACTCGCAACGAGCGACATGCAGCAGAAGGACCGGTACCTACTTGTTCTTCCTCTCTTCCATGTGGGGGCATTGAGCCCGCTCATTTCCTGCGTCCATGGCGGTGGCACCTCCGTTGTCATGCGCGGGTTTGACCTCGATGCGATGTGGAAGAACATTGAAGCTGAGAAGATCACGACCATGCTGGCGGTGCCAGCGATGCTGAACTTCATGCTTCTGTCAGGGGCTAAAGACACGAGCGATTACTCATCCCTTCGCTGGGTCATGAGTGGGGCTGCTCCCGTACCGGTTACATTGATAGAAACTTACGCGGGCATGGGTATTGAAATTCACCAGGTTTATGGCCTGACCGAAACCTGCGGACCTTCCTGCCTCATTTCACCTGACGACGCGATGGCAAAAGCCGGATCAACGGGTAAAGCCTTCTTCCACACAAATGTCCGCGTGGTGGACAATGAAGGGAATGACATTAAAGCAGGTGACGTCGGCGAGGTGCTGGTCTCCGGCAAACACATCATGAAAGAATATTGGAACCGTGCGGATGCAACAGCTGAGACCATTGTCGACGGCTGGCTCCACACCGGTGACCTTGCGACCATTGATGAAGATGGCTTTGTCTATATTCAGGACCGCATCAAAGACATGATCATTTCCGGCGGCGAGAATATTTATCCTGCTGAAATCGAGAATGTGCTGCTTGCTCATCCGAAGATCCAGGACTGTGCCGTCATTGGCCAGCAGAACCAGCAATGGGGTGAAATCCCGATTGCCGTGGTTGTCCGGGAGGATGACAGTCTGAGCGAGGCAGAGGTCATGAAGCATTGCGACGGGAAACTCGCCCGCTACAAGCTGCCTAAGGGCGTTGAGTTTGTTGATGCGATCCCGCGGAACCCGACGGGTAAGGCGTTGAAGCGCATCCTTCGGGATCAGTTTCCGGGCGAAGAAGCCAAGGCAAGCTAGCGAGAGCTTATTTCAGGCACAGCCGGGCGCGAGAATTTCGCGTCCGGCTTTTTTGCTGGCTAAATCCACTTAAGCCATTTGAAAAGAGCCCAGAAGCAGGCGGCCAAGCCAACACTCACACCGCAAACAATCCAGAACCCGTAGGGGGATCCGGCACCGGGAACACCACCGACATTGACACCCAGCAAACCCGTCAAAAACCCGAGAGGTAGGAAAACCGCCGCAACGATAGACAAGACCAGCATGTTGCGATTCATTTGCTCCGCCCTCGCTGCTGTCCATGTTTCGCTTATCACGGTTGCGCGCTCTCTCGCAGCATCCAGCTCATCGACGAGCCTGACCATCTGATCACAGTTTTCGCGAATTGCCTGCCTGTCTGGTTCTTTCAGAAAAGGTGTTTCCGCCTGGCTGACTCTGTCCAATGCTCCCCGTTGGGGCGCAACATACCGTCGAACGCCAATCAGTTGACGCTTCAACTCACTGAGCAAAACACGATCAGCTGCGAGCCCATTGTCGAGGCTGTTCTCTTCCAAGTCATCGAGCTCGTCCGCCAAGTTCATGACCATGCTTTCTATCTTAGCCGTCATGCTACGAACCAGTTCAGTCAAGAATTGACCGATTGTCGGTGGTGCGGTCCCACCTTCGCATTCTTCTGCCAATTCCTCCAGGGACAGGACGGGCCGAAGCTGAACGGAAACGACTCTTTTTGGCTCGACCCAAAGCCGAACAGAGACCATGTCTTCCGGGTCGGTGCGTGCCAGAGTGTTCACTCCCCTCAACACCAGCAAAAAGCCGCGATTTAACTTGCTGAATCTCGGTTGAGTCTCAGGTGCCAGCAGAGCCTGAACAACAATTTGTGGCAGACCGAGGCCGTCAAGAAACTCGTAGTCATCAGTGGTTCGATGCTGGACTATCCGAATCCATTGATACGCTGTCTCGTCAGTCGGGTGCCCCTCAGGCAACTCAGAAAGCTGCTGAACCCCTCCCTCTCCCGTCACTTTGTAGGTGGCGAATGACACTGCACTGGATGTATCGGATGGCAAAATGTGCGCTCCACCGTCATTGATTTACACCCATCATACATATTTCGAGATCGACAGCACCTCAGACCATCAAGTGCAATCTGACCTCAGGAATGCTACCCAATAGAGGCATATCTGCCGCAGATTCGGTCCCACGCCTGATCTGCGGGCCTAATGTGGGGGGCGCGCGCGTGGCGAATAAGAAACTCGAAAACCGTTATGTCAACGACCTGCGTCGGCAGGAGTTCATTCTGAACTCAGCGCGCGGATTTCGCATTCAGGCACTACCGATCGTTTTGTCGGTCGTTTTTCTTGGGGCAATCGGTATTGCCGTTGCGTCGAGTTCCCTTATCGGTCCCCAGGGCGGCATCAACGCCACATTGATCCTTGTCCTGTCAGCGATGTTCGGCGGCTATATGGCTCTCAATATCGGGGCCAATGATGTTGCGAACAATATGGGCCCGGCCGTTGGTGGCAAAGTTCTCACCATTGGCGGTGCTGTTGCCATTGCCGTGGTCTGCGAGGCCGCCGGTGCGCTCCTTGCCGGTGGTGATGTTGTCAGCACTGTCGCAAAAGGCATTATCAGCCCGGAAGGTGCCGTTGGTGAAAGCGATTTCGTGCTCCTCATGATGAGCGCGCTCATCGCGGCAGCTCTCTGGATCAACCTTGCTACGGTTTTGAATGCCCCTGTTTCTACAACCCATTCAATTGTCGGGGGCGTTTTAGGGGGCGGCATTGCGGCAGCCGGCTTGAGCGTAGTCAACTGGCCGACCATGGCCAGCATCGCCGCAAGCTGGGTGATCTCTCCGGTTCTTGGTGGCGTCATTGCCGCCGCTCTACTTGCCTCAATCAAGTCCCTCATTCTCAACAGAGAAGATAAGCTTGCAGCAGCCCGCAAATGGGTGCCCCTGCTCATCGCACTTATGGCAGCAACCTTTGCAGCCTATATGGCCCTAAAAGGTCTGAAGCGTATCTGGAAACCAGGCTTGGGGGAGGTTGTCCTTGTCTCCTTGATTGCCTTTGTCGCGGCGGGTTTTCTTTCGATCCCCTACATCAATCGCCTCACTTTGGGTTTACGGAACAAAAAGAAAGACATCACACGCCTCTTTCACCTGCCGCTCATTCTGGGGGCAGCGCTCTTGTCCTTTGCACATGGGGCAAACGATGTTGCGAATGCAGTCGGCCCTCTCGCGGCCATCGCCTCTGTGGTGACAGAAACGTCGGGCCTGCAGTCGAAAGTGGCCATCCCCTTCTGGGTATTGGCGATTGGCGGCTTCGGCATCGCCATCGGCCTTGCGCTGTTTGGCCCCAAGCTCATCCGCACCGTCGGTGAAAAGATTACCCGCCTTAACGCCATTCGCGCCTATTGCGTCGCACTGTCAGCGGCCGTCACCGTCCTCATCGCAACCAATATGGGATTGCCCGTGAGTTCGACCCATATTGCGATCGGCTCAATTTTCGGTGTGGGTTTCCTTCGGGAATATTTGGAAAACCCAAAGCGGAAAGAGGGCCGGCGCAAGGTACTGCTCAGCGACACGCCAGACGAGGCGCTTCGCCAACCGGTCATTCGTCAAAAACGGATGCTGGTGCGCAGACGTTTCGCCTACTCTATCGCCGCCGCGTGGGTCATTACGGTGCCCGCCGCGGCCGCCCTGTCTGCGACGATCTACTTTGTCTTAGCGATGCTGTGAAGGTTCGGAAGAAGCTCTTCGAACCATTCCAGCGCGCTCTGGATATCAGGTCCACCGGCAATTTTCCGCGCATCTTTCAACGTGACCCAATGACGATCGCGGTTCTTGCGCTCCGGCCAATCGTCATATTGCTTTGTAAAGTGTAAGGGCAGATAGGTGACGAGAAGATCCTGGGGTCCGTCAGCGAGTTGTTTGATCGCCTGAACCTCATGAGAGAACTGATCCAGTGCCCGACCGCGAATACCCGCCTCCTCATGCGCTTCCCGCGCAGCGGCATCCGCCTCGGTCTCCCCCTTTTCCTTCGCACCTTTTGGGAAAATCCAGCGTTCGTGTGTCCGCGAGGTAATCATAAGAACCAGCGGTTCTTTTTCCCGAATGACAAAGGGTATTGCGCCCACCTGGCGTAGCATAACCAACTCCCAAAATGCTGAGACTCCCGAATACCACACGAGAGGTATATTTATTCTCTGCGGATTCGGCGCCAAAGCCAAGTAGGGCACCTTTATTGCCGCTTTAGATACTACTGACACAATCCGTCAGGGGCCTCATGATAGGCTTTGCGTATGGCAAGTATGCGACAGGATGGGCGCTGATATGACCAACAAACCTCAGATACCGTTTGGCTCGGAAAGCGTTGCTGGTGTTTTTGACGGCTATGAAGGCAAAGCCAGGCAGAAGCTTTTGACGCTTCGTAGCCTCATTTTTGAAACCGCGGCGGACACGCCGGGAGTCGGTGACGTGCAAGAAACCCTCAAATGGGGCCAGCCCAGCTACCTGACACCTCAGACAAAAAGCGGCAGCACCATAAGGATCGATGCGATCAAGGACGATCCTGCACACGTGGCTGTCTATTTCCATTGCCAGACGAGTCTGGTCCCGACCTTCCGAGATCGGTATGGCGACAAACTCTCTTTTGAAGGCAACCGCGCTCTCATTCTAGACACGAGCAAAAAACTGCCGGAGAAAGAGCTTCGACACTGCCTCGCGCACGCCCTCACCTATCACCTGGCGAAAAAGAAGAAGAAAGCCTAGGCGTTCAATTGAGCGCCTAGGCTAACCGTTCATCTTTGTCTGTTCATTCAGCCAAAGCGTTACTCCGCTGCGGCAAGGGTCTCCACTGACTGAGGCCCGCGAATGAGGCCACCAGGGCGTTTGTCTGTGACGACACCGCCTTTGAAGGTCACCTGCCCTGACTTGATCGTATAGTCGTAGCCCTCCGCTTTTTGCAGAAGGCGTTTGCCACCTGCGGGCAGGTCAAAGGCAAGCCAGGGTTTTCCGAGCTTGATCCGGTCCATGTCGACCACATTCACGTCCGCCAGATATCCCGGCTTCAACACACCGCGATCATTGAGGCCATAGAGGCGCGCCGTATCGAGGCATTGACGTTTAATGGCATTCTCCAGAGCGATCGTGCCCCGTTCCCGGTTTTTCACCCAGTGTTCCAACATAAAGGTCGGGCTTGCGGCATCGCAGATCGTACCGCAATGAGCGCCTCCGTCGGACAGGCTGTTCACTGTATCATCTGCATGCTGCAGATCGACCAGGAAGTCGAGATTGCCGTCTACATAATTGAGGATCGGCAGATAGATGAAGCCCTTGCCGTCATCGGCCATCATCAGATCATAGGCATATTCTGCGCCGGACTTGCCCGCCGCTTCAGCCCGTGCCGCAACGCTTTCATCTGCCTGTGGCTCATAGTTGAAATCCTCATCCATCTCGAACTGAGCCGGCCAGCCCTGCGTGATGATCATAAAGATCGGCTGCATGTCGACTTCTTCGGGAAGCGTTAGAGATTCGCTCAAGAGCTGTGCCTTGAATGCCGGGTCTTTCAGCTTCGCGTACTGCTCTTCCCAAGGCAGCTCTGCGATGGCAACCCAACTCGGATGAGAGATGAAGGGGTGCACGGTGCCCCGCCAGGCCATGACAATGCCGTTTCCGCGCAGTGCAATTTGCGCCACGATATTGGCGCCCTTTTCATTTTGCTCGCGCATCTGGGAAATCTGTTCGTCCAGCGGGAAGGCTTTGGCGATGGACTGCAACGCTGCGAACGTTACCGGCATGCCTGTTTCACGGCTCAAGTCCCCCATCCATTCGAATTCTTTCCATTCCGGGTTGAGGTCGGAGGCCATTTCAAACACACCGTGACCCACCCGGCCCATGGCCCGGCCAATACCGATCAGCTCTTCCTTGGTAGCCGTGGTGCCTGGGACCAGTTCCCCATCCACCGAGCGATGCAGGATGGTGCGTGACGTGGAAAAGCCGAGCGCACCTGCCTTGAGCCCATCTTCGACAATCTTGGACATCTGCTCCACATCGTCATCTGTCGGGACAGCACCTGGCTTCTCCCGCTCACCCAAAACATAGGCCCGGACCGCACCGTGCGGTACGTGGGTGGCGACATCGACCGTTCGCGGCAGGCCTTCCAGCGCGTCCAGATATTCCGGGAAGGTTTCCCAATTCCAGGGCAGGCCTTCGGCAAGCGCTGTGCCGGGAATATCTTCCACGCCTTCCATGAGACCGATGAGCCAGTCATGCTTGTCCGGCTTTGCGGGTGCAAATCCGACGCCGCAATTGCCCATAACCACTGTTGTTACGCCGTGCCAACTCGACGGCGCCATTTCATCGTCCCAGGTTGCCTGACCATCATAGTGGGTGTGCACATCGACAAACCCCGGTGTCACAATCTTGCCGGTCGCATCGATTTCTTCACGGCCTTCCGCTTTCACCTCGCCCACCAGGGTTACACGGTCGCCGTCGATTGCGACATCGCCAATGAAAGAGGCTGCGCCCGTTCCATCGACAATCGTGCCGCCCCGAATGACCAGATCATGCATGGTATTTCCTCCCGTTCCTCCAAATGACCAATTGTCATAACGGTAGCAGGTTCCGCGGACGGATCAAATTCACAGACGTTTGAGAGCAAGCAGTCTGGCAGCCCTGCTGTCCTGCTTGCGTGCAAGCTTCTCTGACGCTGCGGAAAATCGGAGAAACACTCGGAGCGCGATCTCGCCCTTACTCCTCCATCGCGTCAATCCACTCCCGGATGAGCGCAAGACCTTCTTCGTGGACCAAGCTGCGTCCCGTCTCCGGCATCATGATGCCGGGGTCAGTCGAGGCCATCCGGAAATAGAGGATCGACTCGTCCGGATTGCCTGGCGCGATGTCGAATTCAAACCCACCCGACCCTCTGCCAGCAGCGACCGGACGCTTTAACACACCGAGGCGTGAGGCATCTTGTTCCTCCCAGGTGAGAAACAGGCCGGAGGTTTTTCCCGGACCAGCATCGTCGTGGCAATGACCACAGTTCACATCCAGATAAGCCCGTGCACGCTGATCGAGCGTGGCGTGATTCTGGTCCAGCCAATTGGCGATGCGCGGCAGTCTCACCGGATCATCTGGCAATGGGGAGAGCAGGCCCGCGTTCGCCCAGTATGTCAGCTGGTTTTCAGGTCCACTCGCATAGTCGAAATCGTGATTGAGATTACGCACCTTCGGACCGATGGGAACGAACTCGCCTCCCGTCACATGACAGCCTTTACACTGGTTCACATTTGGCACTGCATAGCGGATGGGCAGAACGGTGCCGTCTTCGCGCGTCCACTCAACGGTCAGGCGTTTGCCTGCCCGCTTCAGGACCGCATCACTATCGTCGTCGTTCCATACATAAGGAAGTGCAATCCATCCCTCGCTTTGATGGATGAGCAGACGCGTTTCAATCAGATTGAGGCCGTGTGCCGCTGTTACCGATGTATCCGGATAGGCAAAAGTCTTGACCAGGATCGTGCCGACAGGAAATTCCGGCAGGCCTGCTCCTTGATAAGTGGCTATCTCTCCTTCTGGCAGAGAGATGAAGCGCATCTTTTCCGCATAGTCGGTAAAGAGCGGTGTGATGAGATCGTAAGGGACGACGCCCGCCGCCGGTACTTGCTCACCCATGTCTTCGAACAGGCCATAAGCGGACAGGAGTTTTGCAGGTTTCTCTGCAAGCGCCGCCGCTCTGTCTAGCGCTATCGCGGATGTAACACTGCTGACCAGCAGCGCAACGGAAAGAAGCAGATGCTTCATGAAGCACTTTCCTGTCTGAGCTGCACAGGCTTGATCTCAGCTGGCCTCCCGGCATGTTCTGGAACTTCAGTGTTTATCCCGTGGAACCAGCGCGCCGCATACCAGAAGGTCACGTCCGCATTCACAAAGGACACTTCCCCACCGTCAGTGCTTTCATTGTCTCCAATATAGATGCCCATATCCTCGTTAACGCCGAAGAAGGTCTGCATCCACGGAAGTCGCCCGTCCCAGACAATATCGGGGATCGGGGTTCCGACGATTTCTGCTAGCAGGTCGCCAATCTCATTGTCCGGCGCAAAGCCGTTCCGACCGAACCTGTTTGAATGAACGGAAATACCTGCGGGGAACGGCTGATACTGCTCATCATCCGTTTCATTTGGGTAGGCAACAATCAGGACGCCGGTCGTGGCGTTTTCATCGATCTCATTATCAAAAACTTCGACATTGCGGTTGGCCATGACAATAATACCCGTACCCATGGGGGTGATGCCCACGATGTTACCCTCTGGTGCAAAATTCGGCGTGTCATTGTTGATCGACTTATTGTTGAACACGCGGACTGTGTGGCCACCCTGCTGCGGCAGGCCCGGTAAGTCAAAGATCAGGATCCCACCCGTATTGTGGGTCGCGACATTGTTGTACACGTCCGCATAGTAAGAGTTTTCAATCTCAATTCCCGCCACATTGTATTCCGCGCGCGAATTACGAACGATGATGTATTGTGACTGGCCAACATAAATCCCGGCATCTGAGGCGCCGATGGCCACGCAATTGTCGATCAGCACGTGTGTGGAAGAGACGGGATAGAGACCGTAAGCCCCGTTCGTCTCCGCAGGTCCGTTGGTCCATTCCGTGCGTATATTGCGAAAGGTGATTTCATCCGATCCGTTCGCTTTGATCGCATCGCCCTTCACGTCTTCGACGGCAAACCCTTCCAGGACGATTCTGTCGGACGTCACAAGCAGCCCTTCCCCGCCTGCTTCCTGGCCTTTGAAGGAGAGGATGGTGGCATCAGGCCCCTGCCCCCTCAGTGTCACGCCGTCAATGTCGAGAGAAAGTCCGTCTGTCAGAGAAAAAGTGCCCGCTGGCAAGATGATGGTATCGCCAGGGCTGACATCGATCAGGGCTTCCTGAATTGTTTCCTGAGGATCAGACGCCAAGGCGACCGGGTCGAGTTCCACCACCGCCGCAAAACTGTGGCCTCCCATCGCCAACAGTCCGCTCAACGCCGTTGCTGCAAATTTCCATCTCATTTGACACCCTCCCAAAATGTGAAACTATTTCACATTATGAATGCCCGCTTGTCAAATCCGCGGAAAAAAGCCAAGAAAAGCCATGCGTGAACCTACCCAAGCACGAGCCCGACAGCGCGTCGCAGACATATTGGCGGCAGCGGCAGACCTGATTTCAGACGACGGGGTAGACGCGGTCACGACAACAGATGTGGCGCAAAAGGCCGGTGTGCCCGTTGGGTCGGTCTATCAATATTTCGAAGATGCGAGTGACATCTTGCGGACGGTTCAGGGTGAGCTTGCAGCGGAACTCGTGGTCGCTTGTCACACAGCACTCGATAACATGCCGCCCGACACAGATTGGCGAACCAGCACCCGTCTCACCATCGACACCTATTGGGAAGAGCTCCTGAAGCGTCCGGTCTATGTCGCTCTGCTGCGCAATGCGTCCCGAACCCGCTCCTTCATCGACTCGATGGGCCTAGGTGAGAGCGATATTGGAGGCCTGTTTCGTCGCAGCCTGGAAGTTGGCGGGGCGAAACTCCCTGCCGCTAAAGCGGAAGCCATTACCGAGACAGTGCTTGGCTCGCTCTCTGCCCTTACCGACCTTGCCATGCTGATTGACGACGCAGCCACTCGTGAAATTCGGCGTCAGGAAATGCTGCGTATGATCGAACTTTATCTGAGCGATACGCTGGAGACCTAGGCTGCCGCGCTGCGGCCTCGCCCGCGAGGGACTTCCGCAAGCCGGGCATAATCCCCATAGAGGGGCTTCAGTTCCGCCTGACCGAACCGTTCGAGCGCCGTCTCCAACTCCGCGCGCGGGGCCACATGGAAAAGTGTCAACCACCAGGTGAGCAGACGCTGGAACCAGTGAGGTAAGCGCTTCTGTTCTCCAAAATCGACGACAACGAGCCGCCCCCCCTCCGCTGTTACCGCATAGCCTTGCGCGAGCGCGCCTTCCCAGTCGGGGATCATGGATAGGGAGTATGAGAAGAAAACCCGGTCGAACTTGGAGCGGTGGAAAAGGATATCGGCGTCAAAGTCCGCCGCGTCTGCCTGTGCCACCTTCACCCGGTCTTCCAGCCCTGCCCGCCTGATCTCGGCCCGCGCGGTCATGAGCATCTCGGCAGAAATGTCGAGGCCATAGAACAGAGCATGGGGGTAGCGCTTCGCCGCCTTAATGAGATTGCGTCCGGTGCCACAACCGATCTCCAGCACAATGCCACCTTCTGGTGGGCGAAGTTCTGCGATCAACCGATCCCGGCCAAGCAGATAATATTTCCGTGTGAAGTCATAGAAGTGCCGCTGGCGGCGGTAGATGCTGTCCATCAAGGTACTGGTGGCATTCATGGCCCTACCCCTCGAACCGGTAGAGGTGCACACCGCCATAGATGGCGGACCGGTCCCGCGCCGTGTAGTCGCGGCTTTCTTCTCGCGCGTAGCGCCAGCGGCCCAATCTTTCGTCGGCAACCCTTCCGGGGAGAATGGTGTCGCTGCCCGCGGTGCGGAAAACAACCCGGGCGCCGGGTTCGGCTGTCCGGGTGATCTCCCGCCACAGATCATTCAATTGCGCATCGGTCATCCAGTCCTGCGCATCGAGCAGGACATAGGCGTCGAATGACCCCCCCGGTTCTTCCGCCAGGAGTTCCGTGAAGGAGCGGTGCATGACACGCACCCGGTCTGCCCGGTCGCGCATCTCAGCGAAGTGATCTGGCTGCAGATAGGGCGGCAGCGGCCCTGCCGGACCGGTTGAGCCATCGCCCTCTGTCGGCGCGTAGCCCCTGCCAAAGGCCTGCCAGGCGAAATAGTTTTCGTTCATGGGAAAATCGCAGACGAGTTTTTCCAGCCGACCTTTCAGCACGGCGGCCATGTCCCCACCGCCATCTGCGGCGAGCGCCTCATACTGCGCAGGGGGAATGCCCAATCCATAGAGCGACATTTTCTTGGAGGTCACCCATTTCACGACCCGCTTGTCGAACAGCGGCGCGAGCACCCGGTCAAAATAGGAGCGCTGTTCCGCGAGGCTCTGCGTCTTTGTAAGCTCGCTCGGGTCCACGCCCAGGCGCCGGGCCATAAAATGCGCCGCGCCGATAAAATAGCCCAGAAGCCCGTGGTGATAGAGGTCGCGGGAGAAAAGCGTGTAGCGGCGCTGGCCCAACAGATCGCGCCCCTCCCAATAGGCGCGGCTTTCCGCATCGAGCTTCGGCTGCAGAAAGCGTTTATAGACCGCGATGTTGGATTGGCGGTCCGCCTCGCCGAAGAAACGATAGAAGCTTTCATAATTAGGCAGTTCCCGCGCCGCCATGAGCTTCAGCCGTGTGAGGGCGAGGTGGGCGCGGTTCAGGTCCACCGCCACAATCTCTTTCGGATCGGCGGTGAGATAGGAGAGCACATTGCAGCCGCCGGACGCGATGGTGAGGACCCGGGAGTTTGGCGTAAGCGCCAGCGCCTCCATATCCACTTTCGGATCTTCCCATATTTGCGGATAGACGAGGCCTTTAAAGACGAAGGTGAAGAAACGCTCCGTGAAGCCTGCGCGGCTTGCCGCCTTGTTCTGATGCACGGCGGATCTGAGCCGCCGCGTCGTGTCTTTAAGCGCGGTGGAGGATTGCGGGTTTTTCAGGAACGGGGGTGTCGCGAGCATGGGGGCGGTCGCCTCTGGCTGAACGTGTGATGGCGCGCGCCCGACTCATTCTTGCCAAGGCCCGCGCCCGTTTTGCCCTGCTTAGCAGGCGCCCCGTGACAGTTTGATTTCGGGTCTGTGTCGGTCGGGTGACGGCAGAGTGTGTAGGCGTGTAGAAGTGTTCGCGCCGGAGGGAGCCGCCACGTTTGTCCGAAGTCGTGAGGGACGCGGAATGCCGCAAAGCCTCATCTGGTTTCTTGTATGCGAGGCCTTCCGGCACTCCGCGCGCGACGGCTGCGCATCCACCAACCTGCCCAGCTGGCTGATTACTATCTGACTTCCAGCTGCCTAAGGTTTTCACCTTAAGCGCCTGTCAGAGCTAAACCAACCAACCCCCGTGAACTCTGGCCACGGCCTCTTGAGGACTGCCCGACTTTCGAAGGCCGTTACCCCTTCTTCCACCGGCGCCGCAGCTCCCGCCCGCCTGTTGAACGGTCGACACGCCCCTCACTTGGGCGGGAGATGCCTTATTAAATGAGGCTTCTTGTAGGAGGAGGATAAGTTTTTCGGGGCTTAGTTCGGCTCACTGTTTCTCCGCCAAACACAAACCGTCATCCCGCACTTGATGCGGGATCCATGGGGCACGTCGATTTTGCTATGAGTCAGTATGGTCCCCGGATCTGGTCCGGGGTGACACTTCTGTTTTTAGGTTTTGCTGCGGTGATGACAAACCAACACTGTCATCCTCGGGCTTGACCCGAGGATCCATACTGAATCGAACGGTTGCTTGGACCCTCGGGTCAAGCCCGAGGGTGACAATATATGTGAAGAAGAAACGCCCGCGTGACGAGACGCTCTGTTACTCTACCAGTTCCTCATACACACCGAGCCAATAGCGCGCGGCCTCGCGATGGTGCTGCCGCTCGGCGAGGAAGGCGCGGATGAGCGCCTCCTGACCTGCTTGGGGACCATGGGTTTTGCGCAAGAAAGTGACCGCGCTTTCCGGGTTTACATGGGAGAGGGCGTTTTGAATGCGCTCGTCCGGGTTCGCGTAATAGGCCCGTGTATGAGGTGCGATGTACGCGAGGTTTAACTTGTCTTCTTTACCGGCACCGTTGTTCGCACCACCGTCTTTCGGGTCACTGTTTTTTGGATCACCATCTTCAGGATCATCTGGGGAGGTCATGCGTGCCTCTCTTGTCCGTTTTGGGGAGAGGCAAATCCGGCACGTGTAGCCGGACGTTAGTATCCCTCCTAAGACAGAGGGCACGATTACCTTTAGGCGTGAACCCTGGACATACGTAACCGTCATCCGGCCACGTATGTCTCGTTAGGTAAAACCTAACGGCGCGTAACCGTATGTCCTAGAGGGGATACTAAGCCCCACGGCGGGAATTTGCCCACCGCGCTACGACCATACCAGAATCAACTGTTTAGGGGGAAGGGAAATGATGTGGGGGAAGTCTCCACCCCGTTGTCACCCCCGGACTTGTTCCGGGGGTCCAGGGTAAGGGTACCTGCACGGCGCTATTTCATGAGGTCGTCGTAAAGATCCCGCCATTGCGGATTGCGCTCTTCAATCAGGTTGATCTTCCACGCACGCGGATATCCTTTGATTGTCTTCTCTCGCTGGATCGCTGAATGTGCATCGCCTGCCTCTTCAAACCAGACCAGTAGCTTCACATCGTGGCGTGAGGTGAAGCCTTCTACGGTCCCAGTTTTGTGTTCATAGGCGCGCCGAGCGAGGTCGCTTGTCACGCCGCAATAGAGCGTGCCATTGCGACAGTTTGCCATCAGATAGACGTGGAAGCGTTTTTCCATGGGCGAAGCTTGCCGCCCCTGGACCCCCGGAACAAGTCCGGGGGTGACAACGCCTTGGTTTGCGTAAACACAACTAAATTGTCAAAGTGTATGTCGCGTTTTTTGAAGTCAACTGAAGGACACGTTATGCCCGACTGGATTATCGCAGTGGTAACGAGTCAATTTGTCTGGGGCACTCTTATCGGCTTAGCCCTCTCAATGGGGGGAGCATATATGCATGCTGAGTATCATTTCCGCCGTAACCTCACATTGCAGAGCAGAGATGTACTTGATCTCTGCCGTGACCTCATCCGAAATGTTGTAAAGATTGCAGAAGATGTCGAAGAAGCCCGACGTAGGAGCAAGTTAATCCATCCAGATTTGTTCGCATTGTTCGATGCCGAGGTGAACATATTTGGACGGAACAGGGAGCACACAATCCGAATAGTTGATCAGGAACTGCGAGATGAGATCAGACAGTACTTTACAAAGTGCGCATTGAGGAGGACGGAAATTGGTGTCCATTTGGCTAACTTTGATCGTCAAATGCGTTTGCACGATGATCTGCAAGCGAATGGTAATGGACCGGAAGCTCAACGTGTGCTTAATGACGCAACTTCAGGACCTCTTGCTGACGCACACAAAGCAATGGACGATTTCATTAAAGTCGCGCAGACAGGCGACCCCCTCCTCGATAAAATCGGAAAAGCCTAGTGCAAGGCTGACAATGCCGGACACCTACCGCACCAACGCATCCGCCGTGCGGGCTTCGTTTTTGGCGTAATCGCGGAAGGCCTTGAAGACACCCATTTTCGTGTCCGGATCCTGGCCGTCGCCCATGCGCAGGATCTGCAGGCAGAACCAGCCCTGCTGTCCCCAGCCATTCAACCCCTTCACTAGTGCAAAGGGCGAATGAGGGCCGAGCCAACCGGGTCCGATCTGAAGCGTCTTCTCGAAGGCCGGTGTTTCCGTCATGGCACCAGAGAGCAGTTTGTTCGGCACGTCCGCATCGACACAGAGCGGGCGGCCGAGGCCAACCATGTCCATCTCCCCGGAGGCCAGGGCCGCGTTCATGCCTTCCACCGTGCGGAAACCGCCGGTCACCATGAGCGGCATGGTGGTCGCCTTCCGGATATCCGTTGCATATTCCAGAAAATAGGCTTCGCGGGCGATGGTGCTTTCCGCGCGCTTTTCCGACCGCTCGGGATTAAGGGTCATGTCGTCATAGCCGCCCATACGCGGCTGCTCATAGGTGCCGCCGGAAATCTCCAGCAGGTCAACCGTCTCGTCGTTCAACCATTTGGCGACCTGTAGCGAGTCCTCGTGCGAGAAACCGCCGCGCTGAAAGTCGGCGGAGTTGAGCTTGACCGCCACGGGAAAGTCCGGCCCCACGGCACCGCGTACCGCGCGGACGATCTCAAGCAGGAGCCGCGCCCGGTTTTCCAGGCTGCCGCCCCACTCGTCCGTTCTTGTGTTCACATCCGGCGACAGAAATTCGGAGATGAGATAGCCATGGGCGCCATGCACCTGCACGCCGGTGAAGCCCGTATCCCTTGCCACCTGTGCTGCGTGAGCGAAGCGGCCAATCACGTCCCTGATTTCCTCACCCGTCAGCGGACGCGGTTTGCCGAACTGGCTGCCCGGCATTTCCAGCGCGATGTCTGATGGGCCGACCGGCTCCTTCGCCACCGATGAAGGTGTCTGGCGTCCGGCATGGCTGATCTGCATCCAGAGATGCGTGTCGTTTGCTGTGCCCGCTTCCGCATAGGCACGGAGCGCTGCAATGGCCTCGTTCGATTGAGGCCCATCGATGGCCACATTGCCAGGCCGTTCCATATAGCGCCGGTCCACCTGGACATTGCCGGTGAGGAGCATGCCAGCGCCGCCTTCCGCCCAGCGGCGATAGAGATTGACATGGCGATGGGTCGCCTTGTTGTCCGGATCGCCCAGACCTTCCGTCATGGCGGCCTTACAGAGCCGGTTTTTGAGCGTCACACCGCAGGGCAGAGTCAGTGGATCATTGATGGTGGGCATGTCGGTCCTCCCCGGATCGTCAATCTTGGAATGTTGGTTACCCGATCATATGTGGCATTCTCTCGCTCGCACAAGCAGGGGCGGGTTAGAATGGGGTTTGATTCGGTTCCGGGTCGCGCACCCCCTTTTCCATTGAGTTTTTATGCCCGCTAAGAAGAAAACCCCCGCCCGTAAGACGGCTGCCAAGAGAAAAAGCAAAGCCGCCTCTCACAAATCAGATTCTGGCGACCTGTTCAGCACGCCCAAAGCAAAAGCCGCCACCAAGAAGGCAGCGCCGAAAGCCGCGGCCAAGAAGACAGCCTCCAAGAAGGCCGGCTATTCTGCCAAGGATATTGAGGTTCTCGAGGGGCTGGAGCCCGTTCGTCGGCGCCCGGGCATGTATATTGGCGGGACGGATGAAAAAGCACTGCATCACTTGTTTGCGGAAGTGCTCGACAATTCCATGGACGAGGCGGTCGCAGGCCATGCGACCTGGATCGACGTGGAACTGATGGCGGACGGCTCGCTCAAGGTCGCGGACAATGGCCGCGGCATCCCGACCGATCCCCATCCGAAGTTCAAGAACAAGTCGGCCCTTGAAGTGATCATGACCACGCTTCATGCAGGCGGCAAGTTCGGTGGCGATGCCTATGAGACGTCCGGCGGTCTGCATGGTGTGGGTGTCTCCGTTGTGAACGCCCTCTCCGACAGTCTTGTGGTGGAAGTCGCCCGCGATCAGCAGCTCTATGTTCAGGAATTCACCCGCGGGAAAGCCAAAGGGAAACTCAAGAAAAAAGGCGGCGTCAAAAACAGGCGCGGCACCAGTGTCACGTTCCACCCGGATGCCGAGATTTTCAAAGGCGGGTTGAAGTTCAAGCCTGCGCGTCTCTACAAAATGGCGCGCTCCAAAGCCTATCTGTTTGGCGGTGTGGAAATCCGCTGGTCCTGCGACCCCTCCCTAGTGGGCGACAAGGACCCAACACCGGCCAAGGATGTGCTGCACTTCCCCAACGGGCTGGTGGACTATCTCACCGTCTCCACTGAGGGACTTACGTCCGTTACGGCGGAGCCCTTCACGGGCCGCGTCAAACGGGAGAATGGCGGGCATGGCACGGTCGAGTGGGCCATTGGCTGGTACAATAGCGACGGCTTTATCTCATCTTACTGCAACACTATCCCGACAGCCGATGGCGGCACCCACGAAGCCGGTATGCGCGCGGCGCTCACCAAGGGCCTAAAAGCCTACGGGGAGCTCACCAACAATAAGAAAGCATCGCAGATCACGGCAGACGATGTGGTGACCTCCTGTGGTGCACTTCTGTCCGTTTTTATTCGCGAACCGGAGTTCGTCGGTCAGACGAAAGACAAGCTCGCGACGGTGTCGGCGCAAAAGCTTTCTGAAGCGGCGATCCGTGACCATTTCGACCATTGGCTCACGGAGCGGCCACAGCAGGCGACCAAGCTTCTGGAATGGGTGATTGACCGTTCCGAAGAACGGCTGCGGCGCAAACAGGAAAAAGAAGTCAATCGGCAATCGGCCACACGGAAGCTCCGTCTGCCGGGCAAGCTTGCCGACTGTTCTCAGTCAGGCGCTGCCGGATCCGAGCTCTTCATCGTTGAGGGGGACTCGGCTGGTGGCTCCGCCAAACAGGCGCGGGACCGGAAGACCCAGGCCATTCTGCCGCTCCGGGGTAAGATCCTGAACGTCGCAAGTGCATCTGCCGACAAGATGTCTCAGAACCAGCAGATCAGCGATCTCATTCAGGCGCTCGGAGTCCGCCCCGGTCAGTATTACCGAAACGAAGAGCTGCGCTATGAGAAGATCATCATCATGACCGATGCGGACGTGGACGGCGCACACATCGCCTCGCTTCTTATCACCTTCTTCTTCCAGCAAATGCCGGACCTGATCCGAAGCGGTCACCTGTTCCTTGCGGTGCCACCGCTCTACAAGATCGCTCAGGGTGGCAAGACTGCCTATGCCCGCGATGATGCGGATAAAGACGCGCTAATGGAGAATGAGTTTAAAGGCCGCGGCAAAATTGAGATCAGCCGCTTTAAAGGGTTGGGTGAAATGCTTCCGGCACAACTCAAAGAAACAACCATGAATCGGGCCAAACGCACCCTGCTTCAGGTAGTGATGCCGGAAGATGAGATGGCTGAAACGCGTTCCTCCGTGAAGAAGCTCATGGGCAATAAGCCGGAGCTGCGCTTCAAATTCATACAGGAACGGGCTGAATTTGCGACTGATTTGGACATTTAGGCCCGATCGAACGCCCGAATTAGGCTTGCCCTTCTAACTGTTGCGCGAAAGCCACGAAACCTGTGGCGGTTTTGTTGACATTCCCTTGTCAGCCCTTATGTTCCGCCCAATTCGTATGGCAGCGCTGAACTCTAGCTGCCAGCGCCGCGCAGACCTTTGCCATCCGGGCCAGTGTCACGCGGCTTTGTGAAAACGGCAGAACAGAGACATATGACAGCTGACGAAACGGGCAGTGCGCCCCAGACGACGTTTGATGATTTGGGCCTTGGAACCAAGGTCCTGGATGCTATCGGCCAGGCCGGTTACACTCACCCTACCCCCATTCAGGCACAAGCCATTCCGGAAGCGCTGAACGGCCGCGATATTCTCGGCATCGCGCAAACCGGCACCGGCAAGACAGCCTCTTTCACGCTTCCGATGATCGAAAAGCTTGGCCGTGGCCGCGCCCGCGCACGTATGCCGCGTTCCCTCATTGTGGAGCCGACGCGCGAACTCGCCGCGCAGGTTGCTGAAAATTTCGAGATCTATGGCAAGAACCACAAGCTGACGATGGCACTTCTCATTGGTGGTGTCTCGTTTGGCGATCAGGAAAAGAAACTCGACCGTGGCGTCGATGTGTTGATCGCAACGCCAGGCCGCCTGCTTGACCATTTTGAACGTGGCAAGGTGCTGCTCACCGGTGTTCAGACATTGGTAATCGACGAAGCGGACCGCATGCTCGACATGGGGTTCATTCCTGACATTGAGCGTATCTGCAAACTCATTCCCGGCAAGCGCCAGACCTTGTTCTTCTCGGCCACCATGCCGCCAGAGATCACACGCCTCACCAAAGCGTTCCTGAAAGACCCGGTACGGATTGAAGTCGCACGCGCCTCATCGACCGCTTCTACCGTGACGCAAAAGCTCATCACCACCCATCGTCTCGACAAGCGTGAAGTGCTGCGGGATATTCTGAAAACGGAAGATGTGAAAAATGCGATCGTCTTCTGCAACCGGAAGCGCGACGTGGGCATCCTCCATCGTTCTCTTGTGAAGCATGGCTTCTCCGCCGGATGCCTGCATGGCGATCTGGATCAGACGACACGCATGCGCACACTCGATGGGTTCAAGAAGAACGACATCCAGATTCTTGTGGCCAGTGATGTAGCAGCGCGCGGTCTCGACATTCCTGATGTGAGCCATGTGGTGAACTTTGACGTGCCCTCTCACGCAGAAGACTATGTCCACCGTATTGGCCGGACCGGCCGTGCGGGCCGCGAAGGGGCAGCATTCATGCTGGCGACGAAAGAAGACGGCAAATATCTCAGCGCTATTGAAAAGCTGATCTCATCAAAAATCGACGACGATACGCCTTACGGCAAAAAGAGTAAGAAACCTGCCGACTCTTCAAAGGCGGACGCATCGGACACGGAAGAAGAGGCACCGAAAAAGCCACGCCGCGGTCGCCGTAAGAAGACCGAGGAGATATCCGAAGCGGCAACCGAGACTCCCGTAGAAGTCACATCAGAAGAGCCTGCTGCAGAAGCGGCTGAAGAAGAGGCTCCGAAGCCTAAGCGGACCCGTACGCGCAAAACAGCGGCAAAAAAGAAGACCTCCCCTAAGCCTGCCTCCGAAGAGACGACGTCTGACGCCAAGCCTCTTCGTGGCAAAAAGGGGCAGGATCCGTTTGGCGGTCACATGCCGGCCTTCATCGCCCGGCCGATTGTTCGCCGTGCTGCTGCTGAAGCGGAGAATTCCGACGTAGAAGAAGCCGAGACTGTCGACGCTTAAGGCGCACTGCCTGACGCAGGCCGCTATTTATCGCCGACGACATATGACCGCTTGCTTCAAATACCCCTATTTTTCGCCAATCGTGGGTTGAAGTTCACCCTCACATGACGCATTCTGATTTAGTAATTCGTTGTTACTACTTGGGAGGGTGTTATGGGGAAGTTGCACAAAACCGCATTGGCTATGCTTGTCGCTGCAGGAGTCGGTGCGAGCTCAGCGGCAATTGCGAAAGTCCCTGAGAGCCAGGCTGCCCGTTTAGGAAGTGATCTCACACCGCTTGGTGCAGAAATGGGCGGCAATGCTGATGGCACCATTCCGCCATGGACCGGCGGTCTCACCGCCCCACCCGCCAACGTGACCTATCAGGTGGGCATGCATCACCCGGATCCGTTCGCAAATGATCCCATCCTCTTTAAGATTGACGCCAATAATGCTGCGCAATATGCCGACCGGCTAACGGGTGCACATAAGGCCCTGCTGGATGTTTATGGCAGCTCCTATTTCATGCCTGTCTACAAGTCCCGACGAACATGTACCTTCCCGGAAAATGTCTTTGCCGCAGCACGCAACAACGCTCTGGTTGGTGAGCTTGCCGAAGGCGGCAATGGCGTAAACGGCGCCATCATGTCCAAACCTTTCCCGATCCCCAATAGTGCATTGGAGATCGTCTGGAACCACATGCTGGTTTTCATCAACTATAAGGCGACACGGCAATTTGCTGCCGCCATACCCACAGCAAGCGGTGACTACACGCTTTATACCGTACAGGATGAGGCGATCGTTGCCTGGAATGACCCGTCCAAAGAAAGAGCGGAAGACCTGGAGAATATCTGGGCGCTTTACATTGCCCACACGGTTGCCCCCGCCCGGCGGGCTGGCAATGTGACGCTTGTGCATGAAACGATCAACATGGCACAGCAACCAAGACTCGCCTGGCAATATAGTCCCGGTACACGCCGTGTTCGTCGGGCCCCGAATATTGCCTATGACAATCCCGGCGTAAACTCAGATGGTATGTTCACCGTCGATAGCCTGGGGGGATATAATGGCTCACCCAACCGCTATGATTGGACCGTGATCGGCAAGAATGAATATTACCTGCCAAACAATAATTATCGTCTTGGGTCAGACAGCCTCTCCTATGACGACATCATAACTCCCCGTCATATCAACCAGGAACATACGCGTTACGAATTGCAGCGTGCCTGGGTCATTGAGGCAAATCTCAAACCGGCAACGCGTCATGTCTATGCCCGGCGCCGTATGTATCTTCAGGAAGACAGTTGGGGAATCATTGCCACTGAGCTGTATGACACAAGAGGCGAGCTGTGGCGCCTGCAGGAAGGCTATCCCAAAACTGCCTATGAGGTGCCGCTCTGCGCCGGCTCGGGCATGGCTTACTATGACCTCACAAATGGGCGCTATCTTATGGGCGGCATGATCAATCAGGAACCTGCCGTCAACTTCTTCGCGACGGAGCTTCGGGAGGACAGATACACGCCTGCATCGATCCGGCGGCTGGGCGTCCGTTAGAGGATCAGCCATTCGGCACAAAAAAGGGCAGCTCAAAAAGCTGCCCTTTTCTTTTGGAACCGTTGGAGCCTATTTCTTGATCTGGCCCGCGAGGTTTTTCTTTGTTTTCTCGCCATATGGCGGACGGAACATCTCCACGACCATCTTTGACTTCGCCTGGGTGTAGATCGCCTTGG
This sequence comes from Parvibaculaceae bacterium, assembly GCA_965248405.1. Classification (GTDB taxonomy): domain Bacteria; phylum Pseudomonadota; class Alphaproteobacteria; order Parvibaculales; family Parvibaculaceae; genus Mf105b01. The sequence continues at coordinate 1,204,119 of OZ252104.1, read as the reverse complement.
CGTGGCTGAACTCTTTGAAGCCATCAAAGCCGTGATAGGAGCCCATGCCAGATGGGCCGATCCCGCCAAACGGCAGATCTTCCATCGAAACATGCATAACCACATCATTGACGGTCACGCCGCCAGCTGTGGTCTGTTTCATCATTTTGTCTTCTTCAGCTTTGTCATCGCCAAAATAGTAGAGACCAAGCGGACGATCATTCTCATTGATGTAATCAATGGTTTCGTCTGTTTCTTTAAAGGTCTTCACAGGCAAGAGTGGCCCAAAGATTTCTTCCTGCATGATCTTCATGTCTTCCGTCGGATCCAGAACGATGGTCGGCGGAATTTTGTGAGCCTGTTGCTGAGAGAAATCCTCATTAGCGGGATTCACTTCAATCACTTTGGCGCCCTTGGCTTTCGCATCGTCAATATAGCCGTTGAGACGATCATAGTGACGCTGATTGATCACGGATGTGTAATCCGGATTGTCTTTCAGCGTCGGATACATTTTGGCGACAGACTTCTCAGCGGCACCCACAAATGCATCCACCTTGCCTTCCGGCACAAACACATAGTCTGGCGCTAGACAAATCTGTCCGGCATTAAGTGTCTTGCCGGTCATGATCTTGGCGGCCGCGTCTTCCATGTTCGCGCTCTTAGACACGATGACAGGAGATTTGCCACCCAATTCCAGGGTCAACGGTACCAGGTTTTCCGAAGCCGCCCGCATCACGTGATAGGCAATCGAAGTCGCTCCGGTAAAGAGAAGGTGGTCAAAGGGCTGGCGCGAAAACGCTTCCCCTACTGCAGGTCCACCTGTCACCACAGCGACTTCAGTTTCGTCATATGCCTCCCGGAACATCCGCGCCATCAGGTCCGAGGTTACCGGCGTGTATTCCGACGGTTTGATGATCGTGCGATTGCCTGCGGCGAAAATTCCCGAGAGTGGAACGAAGGTCAGATTGACCGGAAAGTTCCAAGGGCTGATCACGCCGACAACGCCTTTTGGCTGATATTCGACACGAGCCTTCGCGCCGAACAACCCGAGTGGGAACATGACCTTCCGCTTCTCAGGCTTCATCCACTGTTTCAGATGTTTTTTGGAGTGCTTGAGAGGACCAATCGATCCCATCACATCGGTCAGGAGGGACTGTTCAATGCTGCGATGACCAAAGTCCGCTGCCATGGCCTCTGCAATTTCCTTCTGGTTATCCACCAGAAGCGCTATTGCACGGTCAATCCAGTCAATCCGCCGCTCAATACTTGGGGGCCCTTCCTTAATGTGGGCTTCCTTTTGCCGGTCTAAAATCTCTCTGATGGCAGCACCTGCTGAGTCCGCATCTGCCCCGCTTGTGTCTTCGGCTACGCTCATTTGTTCCTCCGAATGGCGGCCCCGGCCGCGCCTTGTTTATTCTGTCCACGCCGGTATTCCCTCCGCAGACAGTCTTTCGATTTTTGCGGCTGCACATTGATACAACCGTGGTCTTCCCTGAGTTGGAGACTAACATTGCCATCCAGATCGCGCTATACCGGTAAAACCGCAATAAACTGCGAGTTTTCTCCGCAAAATACCCTACGAAAATCTCAAAATTTACGAACGCGTAAGAAACCGTGCGTAGATTGATAGTCGTAGGGACAACTTAGCTGATCCGGGGAAGTAAAGTGGTATCTGTAACCAATACATCACCAGCTTTGGAATATGGCGCGAAAGCCATGCAGCTGATGGTCGATAACGGTGTTGAACCTACCCCAGGCGCTTATGGCGTTTGGTTCTCCTACGCGTCAGGGGAAAACCCCGAAATTAATAATCGGATCAACGAGCGCATTGAAGCGTCGCAGCCTTTCGACTCGTCTTTCATGTATGAAATGGAGTCTCTTCTGAGCACACCGGAAGAAGAGTTGACTGACACGACGATTGAAGCGGGTGAAAAACTGACCGGCAAAATGGATAACGTGATCGAGTTGATCGCGAGCGTGTCCGGCGACACGAGCCGGTTTGGAAAGTCCATGCAGGGTGTCAGCGACGCTCTTTCAAGCGAAATTTCAGCTGCGGACCTCGGGCAGGTTGTTGAGACCATCGTTGCGGCTACAAAGCAAATGGAGTCACGCTCCCGCGAGCTTGAGGAAAGGCTTACAGAGTCCAAGAGTGAGGTTGAAGAACTCAGAAGCAACCTCGCCCAGGCACGAACTGAAGCCCTTACAGACCAGCTTACCGGCATCGCGAACCGTAAAGCGTTCGATGAAGTTCTGCTCAGTTCAATCGCAGCGGCCTCTCAAAACGGGTCCGAACTCTGCCTTGCCATGGCGGACATCGACTTTTTCAAGAAATTCAATGACACGTTCGGCCACCAGGCCGGTGACCAGGTGCTCCGTCTTGTTGGCCGGTGCCTGAGCAACAATGTAAAGGGTCAAGACACGCCTGCCCGCTACGGCGGAGAGGAGTTCGCGATGATCCTGCCCAATACGGCGCTGGAAGACGCCATTAAGCTCTCCAATCACATTCGCGAAACGGTAAAATCCCGGGAACTCGTCAAAAAGTCGACTGGCGAGAACCTCGGTCGGGTGACAATGTCTCTGGGCGTGGCGCAGTTCGCGATTGGCGACACACCCCAATCGATGATTGCCCGTGCTGACGCCGCTCTCTATGAAGCCAAAGAGCAGGGTCGGAACCGAGTCGTTGCCGCCAACGGTGCATCTCCGGCGGAGGCAGCTCAAGCCGCCGGCTGAGATATCCAGCCTCATATCTCAGCCTGTTTTTCCGTAGCGTCGCCCCGCACTTCCGCCAAACAGACCTATTCCGCTTCCGTCTATCGCCGCCTGCCGCTAAGGTTTGCGCCAAATTTGGCGTGCCTACCTTTGAAAGCTTGAGGCATGTCGTCGACTATGACGAGGACTTATGGAAACGATCCGATATGAACTGTCTGAAGGTATTGGCCGACTGACGCTCAACCGACCCGAGGTTTTGAACAGCATCAATATGGAGATGATCGCCGAGGTCCGCTCCGCAGTCGCCGAGTTCGCCGCTGACAATGATGCGCGGGTTCTTCTGCTCACCGGAGAAGGACGCGGTTTTTGTGCGGGGGCTGACCTCGCCGCTGAAACAGCAGGTGACGACAGCATGTCGCGCGGAGAACGTGTGGCTCACGGCATGGATATTGGCTTCAACCCGATGGTCCGTGAACTCTCACAGGTTTCGAAACCCGTTGTGACCGCCGTGAATGGCATGACCGCTGGAGGCGGTGTGGGCCTGGCCCTTGCAGGCGACATTGTTGTCGCGGCCCGCTCTGCCAAATTCGTGCAAGTCTTCGGACCGCGTCTTGCCCTAATCCCGGATATGGGGTGCACCTGGTTCACTCCTCACTTGATCGGGCGTGCCCGTGCGCGAGCTCTCGCCCTTCTGGGGAACAAACTGCCCGCGGAGACCGCTGCCGAGTGGGGTCTCATTTACGAATGTGTGGATGATGACAAGCTCATGGAAACAGCGATGGGGTATGCAACCCAACTCGCATCCGGGCCGCCCAATGCCTTTGCCGAGATCAAGAAGGCACTGGACCTCGCCGAACATCACACGCTGGAGCAGCAACTGGATTATGAACGGGACACGCAAGGAAAGCTTGGGGATCATCCCAACTTCGCCGAGGGTGTTCTCTCGTTCCTGAAAAAGAAAGAACCGGAATTCGTTGCCGACTAGGCCGCGACAAACATACAGGGAGAAGTCGATGGACTTTCAACATGTCAGACTTGAGATCGAAGATGGGATTGCGACACTGACGCTGAACCATCCAGAGGTTATGAACGCCGTCTCTATGGAGATGCTGCAGGGCCTTGAAGAGGCCATGGATGTGGTCGAAGACCCGGACAGCAAAGTGCGCTGCCTGGTCCTCACCGGCGAAGGCCGTGGCTTTTGCGCAGGCGCCAACCTGCAGGGCCGCAATGAGGGGCCACAGCCAAAGAACCCCGATGCGGGTTCCGCGCTTGAAAAGGCCTACCACCCGTTCCTGCGCCGCCTTCGGAACCTGCCTTTTCCACTCGTAACCTCTGTCAATGGTGCTGCAGCCGGCGTCGGCATGAGCTTCGCGCTGATGGGCGACATGATCCTTTGTGCACGTTCGTCCTATTTCATGCAGGCGTTCCGCCGCATCGGCCTGGTGCCGGATGGCGGCTCGACCTGGCTTCTGCCGCGCCTTGTGGGCCGCGCACGGGCCATGGAGCTTTCTATGATGGGCGAAAAGCTGCCCGCTGAGACCGCTCTGCAGTGGGGCCTGGTCAACCGGGTATTCGACGACAATGCTCTGCCGGAAGAAACCGACAAGATCGCCCGTGAACTGGCAAACGGTCCCTTCTCGCTGGGCCTCATCCGTCAGCTTTACTGGGAAAGCGACGACAATACGTATGAAGAGCAGCTCAATCTTGAGCGGCAGCTTCAACGGACTGCCGGACGGAGTGCCGACTTTAAAGAAGGCGTAAAAGCGTTCCTTGAGAAACGGCCAGCTCAGTTCAAAGGCGAGTAACCTACCTTCTAGAGCACACAAAGGGCTGCTTCTCACCGAAGCGGCCCTTTACTTCTTTTTGGGGGATCTTTTGCGTTTTGTCTCTGTCACTGAAGACAGGCTCTGCTTAATGGCGCAATAAAGCTCTTCTACGAATTGATCATCTAACGGTGCGTGCTGGCTCATCATCCGGTACCAGATTGAGCCGAAGACCATATCCAAAGTCGCTTCTAAACTGATACCACTCCCGCCCAAAGCGTCGACCGTCAGCTCAGGGTTCTTTTTCAACAGACGCGTTAAGCGGGCGCGGCGCTTGCTTGAAAACCGCTCCCAGAGCTTCTTCCTGAAATCCGGGTCCGCCTGCGCCCGAGCCATCAACGCCGTGACAAGCGGGCCTATTTCGTTAGCACGCTCGAAAGTCTGGCGAAAGAAACGCCGGATATCTTCATCAGGATCTTCCGACTCTGGAATGTTTAGATGTTCATCCACTTCGCGCGTCGCAACCTCAAGCGCGATTTCGTCCTTGTCTTTGTACCAACGATAAATGGTGGTTCGACTGACCCTGGCACGCTTGGCAACGGCGTCAATTGTCAGTCCGGAATAGGTTTCCTCTTTCATTCCGGCAACCAGCGCGTCATGGATAGAGGTTCGAACCGCTTCATCTCTCGGTCGTCCCCGACCTGGGGTATCTGTTTCCTGCATCCCGCCGCTCAGCTCTCCGGGTAGAGATTACCCAATTGATTGGCGCATATTCGCATTGTCCAAACCATGCGTTCGCCGCCTGTCGGTTCTGACATTTACAGAACACTGTGTCCAGTATATATATTGCTGAACAGACTGTCCTCTTATTTGTCGAAAAAGGGGATACGGCAACAACGCGAGCAGCGCCTCATCTGTTACGAGGTATTCGGAAAGGACCCTAGCCCATGACATTCAAAACCGTGCTCTATGAAACCAATGACCGCGTTGCGACAATTACCCTGAACCGGCCCGACCGCTTCAACGCCATCACCTGGCAGCTGGCCTGTGATCTTGAATCAGCGGTTGAGAAAGCAGCAGGTGATCCGGAAGTACGAGTCATCGTCCTGCAAGGCGCCGGCAAAGGTTTCTGCGGGGGTTACGACCTGAAGGAAAGTGCCGAAACGCACGTCGAAGGGCCATGTACGCAAGATGTGATGCCCTGGGACCCCACGCTTGATTTCGAAGCCATGTGGAGCTTCACGCAAAAATTCATGTCGATCTGGCGGTGCAATAAGCCGGTCATTACCAAAATTCACGGCGCAGCCGTAGCCGGAGGAAGTGATATTGCGCTTTGCAGCGATCTGATCGTGATGGCCGAAGATGCACGGATTGGCTACCCGCCCGCCCGTGTTTGGGGCGTTCCCACCACCATGATGTGGGTCTACCGGCTCGGAATTGAGAAGGCCAAGCGCATGCTCTTCACGGGCGATCTCATCAGCGGCAAACAGGCGGAGGATGACGGCCTCATTCTTCAGGCGGTACCGCAGGAAAAACTGGAGGAGACAGTTCAAGCTCTTTGCGACCGCATCAAAGGCGTGCCACGCAATCAACTGATGATGACCAAAATGTCCGTCAATCAGGCCTATGAAAATATGGGCCTCAAAACTACGCAAATGTTTGCAACCATGTTCGATGGTGTGGCCCGTCACTCACCGGAAGGGAAATGGTTTGAGGAGCGGGCGCAAGAAGCAGGGTTCAAGCAAGCCGTCGCGGAGCGAGACTCCGGAGCCCCAATCGCTGAAGGCCGCAGCAAGCATTTTGGGCCCATGGGCGAAAACTAAGACTTCATGAGAGCTAAAGAAGGGGCTGCTTCAGACCGAAGGCGGCCCTTACTTCTTTTTGGGTTTGGTTTTCTTCTTAGAGGCTGATTTCTTTTTGGCCGCACGTTTGCGTTTCGGCTTGGCCTTCTTGTTTCGGGTCGCGGCCTCAATCGCCTCTTTCGCCCATTCGATTAATTCTTCGGGCTCATCGTAAAGGCGGTCTGGCAGTTCCCAATAGGACATGGAAATCTTGCGGCCTTCTTTCCCGTTCTTAGGCGGCGCTTCATAGACGAAGGGGTCCATGCCTTCCGCTTCATAGGCAGGTTTATTGAGGTCGTCTGCTTTGAAATAGAGGGTTTCGCTCGCGATCAAACCAAACATCAGATCGCGGTAGTAAACCCCTCCGCCGCCAAACATGGCGCGGATGCGGATATCGCCCAGCGGTTCCAGCACCTCCATGACGAAGGCTTTGTATTCCCCACTGACCGCCATGCTGGGGGTTAGTTGGACTTTGCTGCAGGCGTAATCGTGAAGCTCTCGCCGCAGCCGCAAGCGTCCACGGCATTCGGGTTATTGAACTTGAAGCCACTGGTGAATGTGTCCTGCTCCCAGTCCATTTCTGTCCCGATGAGAAAGAGTACAGCTTTGGGATCAATCAGGATGCGAACGCCCTTGTCCTCGACGACCTCATCCAGCGGGCTCACTTCTTCGGCATAATCCATGGTGTAGGCCATGCCTGCGCAGCCACCGGTTTCCACACCGATGCGCACGCCAACGAAGTCTTCCTTCGCGTTGGCCATGATCCCTTTCACCCGATCCGCCGCACGGTCGGTCAGGGTTACTGCTTTTGGTCGTTCTCTCACTACCGTCATTCCAAAAACTCCGGTTAGTACATATTGAGCGCGACGCGCGCTTCATCACTCATCCGGCCAGGATCCCATGGAGGATCAAACACCAGATTAACATCCACATCACAAATTCCGTCAACTGACCGGATCGCATCCGCGACCCAGCCGGGCATTTCGCCGGCCACCGGGCAGCCCGGTGCGGTCAGCGTCATATCGACCACAACATCCCGGTCATCCGACACGTCGATCTTGTAGATAAGGCCCAACTCATAAATATCGACGGGAATTTCCGGATCATAAACCGTCTTAATCGCGCCGATCAGGTCATCAGTCAGGCGTGCCAACTCATCAGCCGGAATGGCCGACTGTGTCGGTGCTTCTGCGTCCGCTACATCGGCGGGTTCCGCCGGAACGGCCTCTTTTTGCAGATCTTCACTCATATCCTGATCCACTTATTCTCTCTTGTTCAACTGAAGAATTTGATGGCGCCTGCTATTGCCTCTGCCAGCGCATCAACTTCAGATTTGGTATTGTACATGGCAAATGACGCACGGCATGTGCCGGTCACGTCAAACCGGTCCATCAAAGGCTGGGCACAATGATGGCCTGCTCTCACGGCGACACCTGCCCGGTCAATCACGGTTGAAACGTCATGTGGGTGCGCCCCTTCGACAATAAAAGACATGATCGCGCCTTTTTGAGGTGTCGTCCCCAAAACCGTCAGGGAATTAATCTCCGACAGCCGCTCCGTCGCATAGGCAAGCAGTTCCTTCTCGTGGGCGTAGATCGCGTCCATACCGATGCCTGAGACATAGTCGACCGCCGCGCCCAGACCAATCGCCTGCACGATCGGTGGTGTGCCCGCTTCAAAGCGGTGGGGTGGCTCGTTGTACGTGACGGTGTCCATTTTTACTTCGCGGATCATCTCGCCGCCGCCGCGATAGGGGCGCATGGCCGCAAGCCTCTCGCGTTTTCCGTAAAGCACACCGATGCCGCTGGGCCCGTAAAGCTTGTGACCGGTCAGCGCCAGGAAATCACAATCCAGGTCTTGCACGTCAGTCGCCATATGAACGACGCGTTGGCTGGCGTCGATCAGAATTGGGACCTCGTGCTCGTGCGCAATCCGCACCATCTCTTTTGTCGGTGCGATGGTACCGAGTGCATTGGACATGCCGGTGACAGCCACCAGTCTGGTCCGCGCGGAGAAGAGCTTTTGATACTCATCGATCAACAGCTCGCCTTCATCATTTACAGGCACCCATTTCAGGACCACGCCTTTGCGCTCGCGCAGAAAATGCCAGGGAACAATGTTGGAATGGTGTTCCAGAATAGAGAGGATGATTTCATCGCCCTCTTCCAGCTCTGCCCCCAAACTGTCGGCAACCAGGTTGATCGAGTCTGTGGCCCCGCTCGTAAAAATGATCTCGTCGGACGACGGTGCATTCAAAAAAGCAGCGATCTTCTCTCGTGCATCTTCGAATTTCTGCGTTGCTTCGTTTGACAGATAGTGAAGCCCGCGATGCACATTCGCATATTCGTTCTCATAGGCCTCGCGGACCGCATTAATCACGGCAGAGGGTTTCTGCGCCGATGCCGCATTGTCCAGATAGACCAGCGGCTTGCCATAAACCTCTCGCGAGAGGATCGGAAAATCGCGGCGGATGGCATCCACGTCGAGGCCAGCCGCAAGAGGAGTTGTGCTGTCGATCATGTTCATATCTTACACCTCCCTCTCTGATTCTGACTTTGCCTCAAACCAGCTTGCTGCCCGTTCGCTGAGTGCCTCACGTGCCGCGTCATGGGAAATCTGTTCCAGCACATCACCTAAGAAAGCTGATATGAGCATTTGGCGGGCCGTCTGCTCGTCAATCCCTCGCGAGCGAAGATAAAAGAGCGCGTCACCGTCAAGCTCCCCAATGGTGCTGCCGTGGGCGCATTGAACATCATCGGCATAGATTTCCAGTTCCGGCTTGGCGTTCATCGCAGCATCGCGGGACAGGAGCAGCGCATTGCTCATCTGCGTCGCATCGCTCTTTTGTGCTTGCGGGGCCACGATCACCTTGCCTTGAAATACGCCTGTTGCTTCATCGTCAAGCACACCCTTCGCCAGGGCGCCACTTGTGCAACCCGGCACCGCGTGATCGACCACGATGGTCGAGTCCAGATGTTGCGCGTCGCGCAGGAGATAGGCCGTGTTGCTCTCCGCGTGCGCGCCTTGGCCTGCGAAATGGAGCGCCGATTGCATGCGTCCAGCGCGGCCGCCGACGGCGAGTGTATTTGCTATGTAAGAGGCGTCCGCAGACACATCGCCCAGCACCGTAGACAAATGAACGGCTTGTCCATCTTCGTCTTCCAGCCGGACATGGGTGAGCGACGCTCCTTCGGCCAGATTGAGGTTGGTCACCCGATCCACGAGATAAGAACCGCCCCAGCCAATCTGAACCTCCAGCAGGGTCATTGATGCCCCTGCCCCAAGTTCAATCACATTACGTGTGTGCGCTGCGGTTGAGTTGCCATCTGCTGTGTAGTGAATGAGTTGCACCGGCTGGTCCAACTGCACCCCCTCACCCAGACGGATGACCGCACCATCCCTCGCGCAGGCCGTGTTCAAGGCAGCGATGGGCGCCATTGCTTCCGGACCGTTGGCGTCGAACGCATTTTCAAACTTGGTCCCCCGCTCGAGCGCCGTTTCCAATGGCAGGATATCAACACCTTCCGGCAGTTCTTCCAGCTCCGACAGATCGGGACGGAAGAAGCCGTTCACAAAGACAAGCTTGTGCGAGGCGATGCCCGCAAACGGGTTGCTGCGGCCTTCAGGAACCAAGACGGCTCCTTCGTGGGGAACGGCGGGCCGCCAATCGGCTTTCGCGATCAGGCGGGAGAGATCCGTATAGCGCCAGGCTTCTACGCGGCGATGGGGAAAGCCCGCGTCCGCAAAGCTTGCGCGTGCCGCTTTGCGCCGCACATCCAGCCAGGCCGGACCTTCAGCTTCGACGCTGTTGGCTTCCAGATATGTGAGAGCCTGTTCGCTCATGCTGCACTCTCAGTCAGATCACCATAGCCGGATGCTTCCAGCTCGGCCGCGAGTTCCTTGCCGCCAGAGCGAATGATTTTGCCCTTCGCAAGCACGTGGACATGGTCCGGCACGATATAGTCGAGAAGGCGCTGATAGTGGGTGATCACAATCATGGATCGATGGGGATCGCGCAGACGGTTCACCCCGTCGGCAACGATTTTTAGCGCGTCAATGTCGAGACCGGAGTCTGTTTCATCAAGCACTGCCAGAGACGGCTCAAGCAATGACATTTGCAGTGTTTCTGCCCGCTTTTTCTCACCACCCGAGAACCCGACATTGAGAGGCCTTTTCAGCATGTCCTCATCGACCTTCAACTCTTTCGCTTTTTCACGAACAAGCTTCAGGAATTTCACGGCGTCGAGCTCGTCTTCACCGCGGGCTTTGCGCTGTGCGTTCACGGCTGTTTTCAGAAACGTCATGGTCGTCACGCCGGGAATTTCGGTCGGGTACTGGAACGCCAGGAAAACACCGGCAGAGGCACGTTCCTCGATTGACAGTTCCGTCAGGTCTTTGCCTTTGTAGGTGATGGACCCCTTGGTGATCTCATAATCTTCGCGGCCAGCGAGCACGTTTGACAGGGTGCTCTTGCCAGAGCCGTTCGGACCCATAATCGCGTGCACTTCCCCATCACCGATGGAGAGCGAAATGCCGTTCAGGATGGGGGTTCCATCAACACTTGCATGAAGATCTTTAATCTCAAGCATAACTCTTTGTTCCTTTTCGCGCGGCCTTAACCCACGCTGCCTTCCAAGCTGATGCCCACCAGTTTCTGGGCTTCAACGGCAAATTCCATCGGCAATTGCTGCAGCACATCACGGCAGAAACCGTTTACAAGAAGTGCCACTGCTTCCTCTTCATCGAGCCCGCGTTGACGGCAATAGAAGAGCTGGTCTTCGCTGAGCTTCGACGTGGTTGCTTCATGTTCCAGCACGGCACTGGGGTTCTTGCTCTCGATATAGGGCACGGTATGCGCCGAGCAACGATCGCCGATGAGCAAACTGTCGCATTGGGTGAAGTTCCGCGCGTCTTCGGCTTTCTTGTGCACAGACACGAGACCACGATAGGTGCTGGATGAGCGGCCTGCAGAGATACCTTTAGAGATAATCCGGCTCGACGTGTTCTTGCCGAGATGGATCATCTTGGTTCCGCTATCGACCTGCTGCAGATTGTTGGAAATCGCGATGGAGTAAAACTCTCCCACGGAATTGTCACCGCGGAGCACACAGCTCGGATATTTCCATGTTACCGCTGAGCCGGTCTCTACTTGCGTCCAGGAAATCTTCGAATTGTCGCCGCGGCAGTCGCCCCGCTTGGTCACGAAATTGTAGATGCCGCCATTGCCATCTTCGTCACCAGGGTACCAGTTCTGAACCGTTGAGTATTTGATCTCCGCATCTTCAAGGCAGACGAGTTCAACCACGGCTGCATGCAACTGATGCTCATCGCGCATGGGCGCCGTGCAGCCTTCCAGATAGCTCACATAAGCGCCGTCTTCGACAACGATCAGCGTGCGTTCGAACTGCCCTGTATCCGCTTCATTGATGCGGAAATAGGTGGAGAGTTCCATCGGACAGCGCACGCCTTTCGGCACATAGACAAATGACCCGTCGGAAAACACGGCAGAGTTCAGCGTCGCAAAGTAATTGTCAGTGACAGGCACCACCGTGCCCAGATATTTGCGGACGAGTTCCGGATGATCCTGGACCGCTTCGGAGAAGGAACAGAAAATCACACCGGCTTCTGCAAGCCGCTCCTTAAACGTTGTTGCAACCGATACGCTGTCGAACACGGCATCCACGGCAACGCCTGCCAGTGCCATCTGCTCTACAAGCGGAATGCCCAACTTCTCGTAAGTCTCGAGAAGTTTCGGATCAACCTCATCCAGGCTTTTAGGACGGTCATCGTCGCTCTTCGGTGCCGCATAGTAGTAGGCATCCTGATAGTCGATCTTGGGATAGTTGACCTTTGCCCAATCCGGCTCTTCCATCGTCTGCCAACGGCGGAAGGCGTCCAGGCGCCATTCCAACAGCCATTCGGGCTCGTTCTTTTTGGCCGAGATGAAGCGCACCGTGTCTTCGTTAAGACCCTTTGGTGCCTTTTCCGATTCAATGTCTGTGGAGAAGCCATACTTGTACTTGCCTACGGCCTCATCGACGGCTTCAACTGTTTCGCGTGTCGCGACCATTCCTCTTACCCTTCCATCGCAGCAAGACGGGGGCCTTCGCTGCCGGTTCGGTTACTCTTCTGTGCTGCCTTGATCCAGGCGGCGCAAAACTTCTCAATGTCTTCTTCCGTTGTGTTCCAGCCAAGGCTTACCCGCACCGCACCGCCGGCGAGCTCTTCCTCTACGCCCATGGCATCCAGCACATGTGAGCGGGCAACCTTGCCGGAGGAACAAGCGGATCCCGCACTGACTGCAAGCCCTGCGAGATCGAGCTGCATCAATAAAGTCTCCGCTTTTAGGCCGGGCGCCGACAGACAGCTCGTGTTCGCCAGGCGCTCTGCGGCGCTGCCGAAAAACACGACCTCGGGGATTGACGCCCTGAGGCTCTTTTCCAACCGATCTCGCAAACTCTGCATCTTGTTTGCCGTCTCAGGGTCCGCTGCCAGCATGGCGGCCGTGCCGAAGCCCGCAATACCGCTCACATTTTCCGTGCCTGAACGGCGGCCACGTTCCTGACCACCGCCAGTCTGCCGCGCCGCGACGTGCCCATCTTCGCGCAATACGAAGGCACCAACACCCAAGGGCCCACCGATCTTGTGCGCTGACAGCGTCACCATGTCCACGCGGCACGCTTTCATATCAAACGGCGCCTTGCCGACGATCTGCACCGCATCCGTGTGCAGCACGCCACCATGCTCATGCACGAGATCAGCGACCTCCGCGAGCGGCTGAAGGACGCCGGTTTCATTGTTGGCGGCCATGAGGGAGGCAAATGGACGGGTGCCTCCCTGGCCGAGCAGATCTCCGAGGGCTGCGAGTGATACGCGCCCATCTTCATCTACTGGAATTTCTGTTGCTGGAACCCCAGCTTCCGCGCTGGCAAGCTTGGCAGCTTCAGCGACCGAGGGGTGCTCAATGGCAGAATAAAGAATATCAGTGGCGCCGCGTTCCGCAGCCTGCCTAAATGCCAAATGATTGGCTTCTGTTCCACCGCTGGTAAAAGTCACACAGTCAGCGTCGACACCCACAAGGTTTGCGACGGCCTGTCTTGCGTTTTCAACGAGCGCACGGGCGTCTCGTCCTTCTTTGTGAACTGACGACGCATTGCCGATGCCGTCCATTGCCGCGCACACGGCTTCGTATGCTTCCGGGCGCAAAGGCGCGGTCGCATTGTAGTCAAGATATGTACGCTCACCTGTCATCGGCTGGTGCAATCAGTTCCAATTTGCGGCTGTTTCTATTTCATCGCCGCGGTTAATTGCTAGTGGTCAAGGTGCCACATTAAAGTGAAAGTTCATGGGTTTCCGGCGTTGCAACTGCCGTCCCCACACCCTGCTGAGATGCTGTCCGACGAACCTGTCGGTTCATCACATCATCCAACGACACACTGTCCAGATAGAGATGTATCTGGTGCCCGAGTTCATCCCAAAGATCGTGGGTCAGGCAGCGCGTGCCATCCGACAAACAACCTGTTGCCGAATTGGATTTACACCTGGTTGCCGACATAGGCTCGTCGACAGAGAGGATCACGTCTGAAATCCGTGTTTCCTCGAGGGAGCGAGCCAGCAGATATCCGCCGCCTGGGCCCCGAACTGAGCGAACCAGACCGCCACGGCGAAGCCGCGCGAACAGTTGCTCGAGGTATGAGAGGGATATTTCCTGACGAGATGCAATATCTGCCAATGAGACCGGGCGCCCCTCACTATGTTTCGCCAGGTCGGTCATCGCCATAACGGCGTATCGGCCTTTCGTGGTCAACTTCAAGATTAGTCTCCTTTGCTTTGGGAACGACCCTCTGTCGTTCCCTTCTGCAACCCCAAGATACCAAGGGGAAGGCTGCATTTGCAGCTTTTCCGACCGTTAATCAGCCCAATTCGACGCGCTCCACCATTTTGTTGCGCATTGGGCTGCTGCCTGTGGTAAGTAACGGCGCCTTTTGTGGCACCTCAGACAATCAGCTAGGGGAACCCGGGACCTTAATCATCCCGCTTTCACCAACCCTGGTAGTCAAGTATTTAAGGTTTTATCCCGAAATTTCCAGCTTTAATAGCTGATTATTTTACTGGGAAATAGACGGTCTCGGAAAAAATGGCTGTAAACAGCCGTTTTTTGACCTGTTCAAGGAACAAAAAGATATGCCGGAAGTTATTTTCAATGGTCCTGCGGGGCGGATCGAAGGCCGCTACCATATCAGCCAGAAGCCCAATTCGCCGTTGGCTCTTGTGCTGCATCCGCACCCCCAATTTGGCGGGACCATGAACAATCCGGTCGCCTATTCCCTGTATCAGACTTTTGTCGACCGGGGCTTCAACGTGCTCAGGTTCAATTTCCGCGGTGTTGGGCGTAGTCAGGGCGTGTTTGACGGCGGTATCGGCGAGCTTTCAGACGCGGCCACGGCGCTTGATTGGCTCCAGGCCCAGCACGCAGAAGCACCACAGTGCTGGATTGCGGGCTTTTCGTTTGGCGCCTGGATCGGCATGCAGGTCCTGATGCGCCGTCCGGAGATTGATGGGTTCATCTCCGTGGCTCCTCCTGCGAACATGTACGACTTTTCCTTCCTGGCGCCCTGCCCGTCCTCCGGGCTGATCACGTCGGGCAGTGTGGATCAGGTGGCACCTGAGGCGGACGTGCTGCGCCTTGTGGAAAGGCTGAAAACCCAAAAAGGCATTGTGATTGAGCACCAGTCCATTGCGGGCGCCAATCATTTCTATGATGACCACATGGATGACATGCTGGGTGTTGTCGGTGCCTATCTCGACAAACGTCTCGCGCCAGAACCTGAAGCCGAGGAAGAAGAAGCGAGCTAGAGTTTAGTTTTGTCGCATTTCCGGACGGTGAACCGGCGTCCACTTCACCTGGAAATACTTCATACAGGCTCCTTCTCCGCGCGGTGGAGCACACCGCCGGTTTGCGGTGCGGGCACCCGGGTTGTCCCGGGCACGCTGAGCGGCAGACCGCGCAGCGAGCGCACTGCCAGATAGGCGAAGGCTTCCGCCTCAACATCATCACCACGCCAGCCGACACTTTCTGCAGGCTCCACCGGCACACCGAGCCGGGAGCGCAGTTCACCCAGAATGGCCGGGTTATGGCGGCCACCGCCACAGACAATCCAGCGATGGGGCATCGACGGCAGATGTTCGGTTGATCGAACGATCGACGCGGCGGTGAAAGCGGTTAGAGTCGCCGCTCCGTCTTCCAGACTAAGACCTGTGACCGGATCCATCGGAAAATCCAGTCTGTCGAGGGATTTGGGTGGCGGGACATCAAAAAACGGGTGATCAAGCATGGTCGCCAGGATCGCCTCGTTCACTGTTCCGACCCTGGCCAGACGGCCATCCGCGTCCATCCGCCCTGCCCCGTGGGACTGAACCCAATCGTCAATCGGCCCGCTGGCAGGACCGGTATCGAATGCCAAAATCTCATCCGGTCCATCGCCCAACCAGGTGACATTGGCAACACCGCCCAGGTTCAGCACGGCGATGGGACGTGGCCCCTCTAGATTGGCAGCGAGCGCCTTGTGATAAAGCGGCGCGAAAGGTGCCCCCTCACCGCCTGCCGCCACATCCGCGCTGCGGAAATCGTTGA
Organism: Parvibaculaceae bacterium; assembly: GCA_965248405.1. GTDB lineage: Bacteria > Pseudomonadota > Alphaproteobacteria > Parvibaculales > Parvibaculaceae > Mf105b01. Next base: position 1,188,193 of record OZ252104.1, on the reverse strand, counting down.
CGACGTCAATGCCCAACGCCACCGCCAGCTGGTCACCGAGGCCAATCTGTACCGTGCGCCGCTCGTCCGGTGCGTGCAGAACGGTTTGTCCGTGAAACCCGATAACATCAATATTGGCAGCGTTTAACCCGTTTTCGGCCATGAATGTGCGCACAGCTTCTACATGGGCTGCGGTCAGTTTTTCTTCCGCTAAGGCCACGGCGCCCGGCACCGGATCCCCCGCCTTCCACCCCGCCGCAGCCTCAACGGCTCGGCGGAGATAGGTGCGCTCTTCATCGGAATAGATGAGCGCGCCTGCAGGGCCCGGCTTCAGGAAGGTCTCGCCATCCGTCTCCAGGCCAGCGATATCGATCCCGTCCATGGAGGTGCCGCTCATTAGGCCGATTGCGAAATAGGTCTTTGCCATAGCTCTCTTGCCCCGGATTCTACTGGGAGCCCTTGCCAATTAAGGTGTAATCCGTGATACACCAGCCCGACGCCGCGCCCAAGCGGTGAAGTGACCAAACAAGTGGCCTAATCACATGAGCAGTTACAAATCTGATTTCCTTAACGTCATGGAAGAGCGGGGATTTATCGCCCAATGCTCCGACTTTGAGCTGCTCGATGAGCGGCTTTCCTCTGGCGTTGTCACGGGCTATATCGGCTTTGACTGCACAGCCCCCAGCCTCCATGCCGGCAGCCTCATACAGATCATGATGCTGCGCTGGCTGCAGCAGACGGGCCATAAACCCATCGCATTGATGGGCGGCGGCACGACGCGGATTGGCGACCCCTCTTTTAAGGATGAGGCACGACCGCTTCTGACCGATGAGCTGATCGATCAAAACCTTGCAGGCATTAGAAGCGTCTTCGACAAGTTCCTGACTTTTGGCGATGGTCCCACAGACGGCATCATGGTCAACAATCGGGACTGGCTGGACGAGCTTCAGTACATTGACTTCCTGCGCGACTATGGCCGTCATTTCTCGGTCAACCGAATGTTGAGTTTCGACAGCGTGAAACTGCGCCTGGACCGGGAGCAATCCCTCTCGTTTCTTGAATTCAACTACATGATCCTGCAGGCCTACGACTTTGTAGAGCTGAACAAGCGCTTCGGCTGCAATCTGCAGATGGGGGGATCAGACCAATGGGGCAATATCGTCAACGGGATTGAGCTCGGACGCCGGGCAGACAGCGCATCTCTTGTGGGCCTCACCACCAACCTGCTCACCACATCAAGTGGGGGCAAGATGGGCAAGACGGCGGACGGGGCTGTCTGGGTCAATGCCGATATGCTTTCGCCTTACGACTATTGGCAGTACTGGCGGAATACGGAAGATGCCGACGTGGGTAAGTTCCTACGGCTCTTTACCGAGCTTCCGCTGGATGAGGTCGCCCGCCTGGAAGCTCTCGAAGGGGCGGAGCTGAACGACGCCAAGAAAGTGCTCGCGACAGAAGCCACAGCCATGGCGCATGGGCGTGCGGAGGCCGAAAAAGCGGCTGAGACAGCCCGGGTAGCCTTTGAGACAGGCTCGGTGGCAACCGACCTTCCAACTGTGGAGATTTCAGCGTCCGATCTGAACGAAGGGCTTGGCGTCCTGTCGGCCTTCGTTGCCGCCGGGCTCTGCAACTCCAACGGGGATGCCCGCCGTCAGATAAAAGGCGGCGGCGCTAAGGTGAATGACAAGGGCGTGCAGGACGAACGGGGTTCGCTCACAAAGGACGATCTGACCGACGAAGGCGTGATCAAACTCTCCATCGGCAAAAAGAAGCACGTTCTTCTGAAGCCGGTTTGACGCGCTTCTGCTGACACCTCCTGTCAGCAGGTCGAAACGGCTGTGATGCATCGGTCATCAAGAGTGATTATTGTCTTCCTATCCACAGTGGACGGCTCATCGTCCAATGCATCAAAGGAGGAGCGCTCATGGCTGAGGAAAATCCAAGCATCATGTCTCACGTGTCTGTCGGCACAAACAAGTTCGACGAAGCTGTCGCCTTCTATGACAAGGTAATGGCGACCATCGGGGCCAAACGGATCATGGAGCACCCAGGCGCGGTTGCGTACGGTAAACTGTTTCCTGAATTCTGGGTCCAGACGCCTTTTGACGGCGGACAAGCCCAAATAGCCAACGGTGTTCATTTCGCCTTCTTCGCCACGTCGAAGGATCAGGTTCACGCCTTTTACGACACAGCTCTTGATGCAGGCGCGACGGACGATGGCGCACCGGGTCCCCGGAGCGATTATGGTCCCGGCTATTATGGCTGCTTCGTTCGTGACCTGGAGGGCCACAAGATTGAAGCCATGTATTGGGATGAAAGCGCGGGCTGACTTTGTCAGCCCGCGTCAATGCTAGTCTTCCTGTCTGCGCGCTTTTTCTTTCATAGCGCGTTTGACCATTTTGCCGAAGCTGCGGTCTCGGGAGTGACGCTGCGCCAGGGTTTCCGTGTTGCGGGCTTCTTCCGCTGCCAGTTTCCGCCAACGCTTTAAGCGCTCGGGATCCAGGCGTCCCTCTTCGATCGCCGCACGGACCGCACAGCCGGGTTCCTGGTCGTGACTGCAGTCATTGAACTTGCAGGACGCCGCCAATTCCAGGATATCGGAAAAAACTTCCTTGATGCCTTCCTCAACTTGGCTGAGCTGGATTTCACGCATGCCCGGCGTGTCGATGAGCCAGCCACCCTCGGGAAGGCGGTGCAATGTCCGCCCCGTGGTGGTGTGACGCCCCTTGGAATCGTCCACTCGAATATCTCTGGTCTCAATGTCATCCGTGCCAATGAGCGTGTTGATGAGAGTCGATTTTCCCACGCCGGACGACCCGACAAAGGCGACGGTCTGACCGGGTCCGCACCAGGGCTCCAGACATTTAACGGAGTCCGCCTCGCGCGCATCCACCACCTCAACAATAAGACCGGATTGAAGCGCTGAGACGGCGTCAGAAAATTCGTCCGGCTCCTCCACCAGATCGGCCTTGGTCAGGATGATGACGGGGGTAACCTGTGCTTCATGTGCCAGAGACAGATACCGCTCCAGACGAGCGAGATTGAAGTCGAAATTGCACGACGCCACGATGAAGAGCGTATCCACATTGGCGGCAATCAGCTGCTCTGCCCGATGGGAACCGACGGCTTTCCTCTTAAAGATACTCTTGCGGTCCAACAGCCGCTTGGGACGATAGGTATCCGGCTCGAGAAGGAGCCAGTCGCCAACCGTCGCCTGCGCACCCTCGCCGTCCTTGGAAATATAGGGCATCGTCATGCGATCCAGCTCCACGCCAATAACGTGGATCTGATTGCGATGGACAGACTTCACCCGCGCCGGGATGTAAGTGTCCAGATCATCTGCATCTAACTGACTTGTGAAAAAATTGCTCCAGCCATATTCGGCCAGATCGGAGATTTGAATCGTCATTGTATGTCACCAGCATCTGTCCGCATTCGATCAGCGGAACAGAGAAAACAGGGCCGATGTAGTGATCCACGTTGCGAACCAAGTGGAGCAATCGTCATCGGCTCGAAGGCCGGCGCAGAACTGAAGCTGAAAGGATACGCGTCACAGGTCTGCTCAGGCAGATCCTGAAAGTGAGACACGTTCACCCACCCAACCTTTAGAGGTTTGCACCAGCGAACTGGAGACCACTGACAATCATAAAAATCCCTTCTGCCGTTCAGGCTGTGGCCGGGCGTATCCCGCCCTGTTGGCTATTGAGCGACCATACTGCGCTTCGGCAATTTTGTCAGGACGAATGTTCACAAAAAAGCCCGGCGTTCGCGCGCCGGGCTTGATGAGTGCGGGGCTGCGTGCTCTCTATTCCGCAGCCGTTCCTGAGAGCGCGAAAATGGCATCCTTGCCATCGCCGCCATTGATCTCTTTCAAGTATTTGATGCCTTCTTCAGCAATATCATCGCCTACCATGCGGTCTCCTTCCGCATGGAGCTCCTGCATATCGACATAGGCTGCGTAATGCGGCGCCGTCCGCTCTGTGATGATACCCGCTTTCAGAAGGGTCTTGATGAGCGTGCGGAAAATGCTGGTCGACTTGCGCATCTGGCGGCGGGCTTCCTTATCGCCCATCGCCTCCATAAGCGCCGATTGCACCCATTGCCAATCAAGACCGATTTTCGCGTACATATCTTTTTTCTGCTCCGGACCGCTCGAATTGCGGAACAGCATCATGAAGACTTCCAGCGCCCAGTCTTCGATCTGATCCCGCTCTGCGTCCGGCAGATTAGGCACTGTCCGGTCAGCCCAGATTTTCCCGAACTTGTGATGGAAGGCTTCATCGGTCATGACCAGCTGCATAAGGCGGGTCAGCACGGGGTCTTTTGCGTTGGAATAGAAGCTCGCAAAGGTCCCCATGGCGAGCCCCTCAAGCACCATCTGCATGCCAACAAGCTTTTTCCAGACGATGGGTGTGCCCACCAGCTCCACGAGGAGTTTCTCCAGCACCTGCCCACAGGGCGTCGGTGTTCCCCATCGCGCTCTAATGTATTGCGAAAAGCCTGTCACGTGTCGCGCTTCTTCGCGGGTCTGGTTCGCCGCATATTCCTGAGCGCCCGGGTCGCGCATGATATGACAGAGCGAAGCTGACAGGTTCAACGCCCCCTGTTCCCCATGCAAGATGGAGGACATGGTCCAGCGGACACTCTCGTTGACGAGAAAGACCTTCTGATCCTGGTTCAGTTTGTCGGACACGGCGGTCCGCAATTCCAGGTTCATGTCTTCTGAAATCAACATGTCCCGCTCAAGATCCCAGGGCGCGGTGAAGTCGATATATTTGGTGTCGAGCGGGTCCCAAAAATGGTCGTGGGTCGCTGAGATGATTTTGTCGAATGCCGTCGAGCGACTGCCGTAGCGATCAACCTCCATCATCGCCGGGAAGTCATCCGGCGCCACGGCATCATAGGCCGGGTCAATAGTCATGCTTGCTTGATTATCTGACATTGAACGGTACCCTCCTCCAAGGTTTTCAGTTCGAAATGACGATGGCGTCACTTTAGTCCTGAAACTGACTGTTCGCCAAATATCCGCGTCGCGCCTATGGTTGTGGCGCAGGCGCCGGAACCCCGGAAGCCCCGTTTTCTGCAGTTGCAGGCGCCTCAGTGACCGGCGGCGCTTCAGGTTCCATAACCTCTCCAAATTCAAAGATTCGGCGCAGGAACCCGGGCGCGAGGGCCGCCAACGGGTTGACAGTAATGACCGGTTGTTCGGTGGTTCCCCGCATCGCATAGGTTGCGGCGAAAATACCCTCTCCATCTCTGCCAACGAGGATGTCGCCCAAAACGGGCACCGCACCTAGCGCGGAGTTCAACGTATATGCCGGTACAATGGTACCATTCAGATCAAAGATGCCTTCCGCGCGCCCAACCTGTCCCTTGATCGTGAGACCGATGGCAGGGCCGCTCATGCGCGCATCCAGAACATGAAAGCGGTCCGTCGTCATCTGGAAAGGCATGTCGAGCCTTACAAATCGAATACCTTCGCCCTGGAGTGTGTCGCCAATCCCGGTCAATGATCCCACGGTCAACAGATTTGCAAGGACCGGCGCATTCACAATCCGAAAATTATCGACGATGATTTTTCCGTTGAGAGGAGCTCCCGGCGCCATATCGTCAAATGTCGCGGTGAGATTGAGACGGCCGCCGCGCATGCTTTCGTAGAAATTTATGCCGCGCAGAACACTGCCCGCATCATCCGATTCAGCGCCCAGAACACGGCGCCCTTCGGGTGTCGGCGTGATCGTCGCCAGCAGAGTTGCGTTGTTGTCGAAATCGCCAGACACAACGAGACGCTGTGTCTCGCCCTTCAAGATCAGAAGGTCCACATCGACATTCTGTGTGCGCACGTCACCATGTGCCAGCGTCGAGGGAAAACGCGCAGTCAGAGAGATGTTCGTCTCCTCCTCCGGCGTGATCACCGGCAGAGGTTCGACTTCAATGGTGCCCGTTGTATCTGCGGGCGTGACGTCCTCCTGCTGAGCGACAGGTGTCGCTGATACTGGCGCGGTACTGCCTGAAAAGAGATTGGTGAGAACACCTCTTGCGTCAAACCGCGGGCCTTCCGCATGCATCTCCAGCACACCATTCTCCAGACGCATTGCCCGGAAACTTGCTTCCGTCTCCGCACCAAGCCGTGCGCGCGGCAAGACAATCTCCAGCACATCGCCCTCATCATCCAGCAGGACCGAGCCGGACAGATCAATCTCAGGCCCGGCAATGGCGATGGCGTTCAAGCGGACTTTGCCTTCGTCTTCAAATGCCAGGTTAAAGCGTCCCTGCGCAGGAGATCCGGCGGGCTTTGACCACAAAATCGTTTCCTGCTTGAGAACCGCATCAGTCAGCATCATTGTGACGGTCCCGTCGACAAGGTCTGGTCCTGAGCCTCGCACTGTCACATCAGACGTGACGGGACCGTTGACGAGCGATCCGACGCTTAAGCCCAGCGCCTCACGTTGCTCATCATTGGTCGTGCTTCGCAGCCGGAAAATGCTTGAGGGCTCGCTGCCGCTTTCAAAGGTTTCCTGCCAATCCAGGGTCACCGGCACACCATTCAGGGTGATCGGGCCTTCTGCGGTCAGACCTTTACGTTCGACATCAATGACCAGCTCACCGCCATCAATGGAGACGCCCTCGATTACATCTGGCAGTCCAACATCGCGCGCGACCGCCCGGCCAGAGAAGCCTACATCATCCATGGTGACATCTTTGGCAAGCGGCAGGGTGAGCGAGGCCTCGACGTCGCCGTACCCACCGACGATTGCCGGGTCCATACCAAACCGAGAGATAAAACCAAGCGGCTGGTGATCCAAAAGAGCCAAGACTGTTGCTGTCGCGCCTGCGACATTCATCTCGATCTCACCCGGACCGCCCTTTACATGAAGGGCTGTCGCCGCAAAATGTCCTGAGTTGATTTGCAGCCGGTCATTGGCGATATCGATATAGGCGCGGTCCACCCAGGCATCGAAGCGGTCTCCTTTGAGAAGCCCTCGTCCGCCGACCCGGCGCAGAGGCGGGAGCTCGCCCAGATATTTCACCGTCGCGCCGGTCATGGTGAATTCCAGGTCAAGCGCGTCATCGGGCAGCTTTTCCTGACGATCCGCCGCTGCGATCATGCCACCGGCAAGGTCGATATTGATCCGCGCCGTATTGATGATCCCACCGCTAACATTCTCGGCGAACCATTCTCGCGCGCCCCTCGCAAGCGGCACCGGCCAAATATCCCTTAGCCGTTCCGTCAGAATGTCGGAAGCTTCTCCTTGTGCTGAGATGGCGGGCGACTCCGGGTGATCTGCAATGCGGCCCGAGAGCGCGAGCACCCCACCGCCGACGCGGATGGAAAGTGCGCTGATGTCTGCAACCAGATCGTCAAAATCCAGCCGTCCGGTAAAGGATATGGCGTCAATGTCGGAAACGCCCTCCGTGAAGCCCTCAACGTCGAGCTGCAGGTCCTGCGCGTTGAGCGCGACCGTTGCACCGGATATGTCAAACCCTTCCGGCTGATCATAGACGGCATTGCCGCTTAGGGTCCCTTTGTTGTTGCCCGCTTCAAAATACAGTCTTTTCAGCAACAAGATGTTTTCGGACGGATCGAGCGTAAGCGATGCGGTCGCCCCATCAATTTCCAGAGGTGCCCGGCCGTCAGGCAATGTCGCGGTTCCTGCCCCCACAGTGACATCCAGTTCTGCGCCCAACCAGACACCGTTCTTGCCGATGGTGACAGTCCCTTCCCAAGACAAAGGCGCATCCAAAACCGAGAGGTCAGAAAACACGGGACTGTTGCGCGCCAGAGCCGCAGGCACAAAGCCACTGCCTTCAGCCTGAAAGACGACCTCTTCTGCCCCCGCCGGTGCCCGACCGAACATTTCGACATCAAGACGCGCCTCGCCCGCTACGAGCTCTGCATCCAGAAACGCTGTCACGCCGTCCTGACTTCTTCGCAGAACCAGCGTGGCGTCGTCTGCCTGCCACTCAACATCGTTCACTTCGTCGACGAAACGCAGAGATGCATCCCGCATGCCGAAGGATCGCATTTCGCCGAGTAAGCCTTCATCGGTTGGCGGTGCCGCCAGCTGTGTCATGAGGTCTTCCAGACCGATCAGTGCTTCTGTTTCCTCCGGGTTTTCAGCCAGCGCTAGTTGGACGCCCGTGTCGGGCCTGCGCACAACGGCGGCACTGACGCCAACAAGGTCCACTTCCTGCAACGCAACATTGCCGCGAAGGAGCGACCTCACCCGCAGGTCAATCCGGATCTCCGGGACAGAGACAACAGAATTTTCTCCCGCGTCGAACAGCTCCGTCCCCAAAAGACTGATAACCAGCTTCCGGTCATCCGGAACCCATAAGAGCACCGTGTCCTCAAGGGTCAGGGACCCCTCTTGAAGCTCCGCGTTGGCATATTCCAGAATCGTCTCGTTCAGAAAGCTGAGGGGGACCGGCCCTGCAGCCAAACGCCAGACGAGCAGAGCCAGTAGCACAGTCGCCGCCGTTATCAGGACGCCGAGCGCTTCCAGTCCGTATTTGACTGCTGGCCGGATCAATTCTGTTGCCGCCTCATTCTTACTGTCGAAGGTCTCCGGGTGGAGCTTGTGACCCACTCAACGCGGCTGATCCACCGCTTCGCACGCCAAGCATCTTCACAACCAAGGTGCCTATCGACTCATTGCCTTGATGTCTCATAAATGTGGCACCAAGGTGTTGAAATATCTCAAACTCCGCTAGTTTCTGAGAATGAAATCACCAAGCTATTGGGGCCGGCTATTTGACCTCATCATTTACGGCCCCCTCTGAACTGACCATTCAATGAAAGAGACCTGAAAATATGGCCAAAGAGCTTAAAGAGGGCTTGAAAGCCCCCGCCTTTTCCCTGCCAACGGACGGAGGCGGCAAAATTCGCCTTGCGGACCTGAAAGGCCAGAACATTGTGCTCTATTTCTATCCAAAGGACATGACCCCCGGCTGCACGACCGAGGCCATTGATTTCTCAGGACACGCTGCCGCCTTTAAAAAGGCGAACACAGTGGTCATCGGCGTGTCCAAAGACAGCGTGGAACGCCACGACAAATTCAAGGCCAAACACGACCTGACTGTCACTCTGGCGTCCGACGAGAGCGGTGCGATGCTGGAAAAATACGGCGTCTGGCAGGAAAAGAAGCTCTACGGGAAAGTATTTATGGGTATTGTTCGCTCGACAATCCTCATCAATACCGAGGGTAAAATTGCCAAAATCTGGCCAAAAGTGCGGGTTAAAGGCCATGCAGACGAGGTTCTGGAGGCGGCAAAAGCGCTCTAAATGACATCCCGCCCCAGCCTATCGCCCCGTGCTTCCATTGGGGGCACCTCAATTGAGGGTGCTGCCCTTGCAGTTCTCTACACAGGCGATGCCGCTGCGAAGGCGGCTTTGGCTCAGGAGGTAGGGGCGGCCTGGGCCGATGGCGAGCTCGGCTTCAGCTTCAGCGACACTGCACCTCCAGACCGTCCCGCCCGCCCCGAGAAGCCGGAGCTCCGTCTGCCGCGAGACATGCCGCGCCGACGGGCTGGCGGTGAAAAGGGCCGCTTCGCCCTGTTGCATTCGCTGGCACATATTGAGCTAAACGCCATCGACCTGGCCTTCGATATGGTTGCCCGTTTCGGGTCTGACCAGCCGCGGGATTTCACGGCTGACTGGGTTCGCGTTGGCGCCGAAGAAGGTAAGCATTTCAACCTCTTAAGCGACCGCCTTAAAGCGCTGGGCGGCGCCTATGGTGACCTGCCCGCCCATGATGGTTTGTGGGATGCGGCTTTTGCGACCCGCGAAGATCTGCTGGCAAGGCTGGCGGTTGTCCCGATGGTTCTGGAAGCGCGCGGGCTCGATGTCACGCCTCCCATGATCGACAAGCTCATCCGTGCCGGGGATGAAGAGAGTGCTGGCATCCTGCAGATCATTTACGAAGAAGAAAAAGGGCATGTCGAGGCCGGAAGCCGTTGGTTTGCCTCAGAAATTTCGGCCCGGCACCTCGATGCTGAAACCACGTTCCACGATCTGGTTCGGCGCTACTTCAAGGGCGACCTCAAACGCCCCTTTAACGATGCGGCGAGACAAGCGGCCGGGCTCTCCCCGACCTACTACGAACCGCTCGCCAATGATCAGAACTAAGACACTGGACCGATGGACTCGCGACCTCCTTCAGAGGCAAATCTCCGGCTCCAAAAGGTTTCGGATTTATGAACCTAATTTGGGTGTGGAAAACCCATTTTTGTCGCGTCAGCTTTAAGGTTAATACGATATGTTAAGGTCCGTCTGTTGAAATCTTTGTCAATATAGGATGGAATTACGTCCTAGTTTGCCTGTGGGGTTACAAGGGGTTGTCGAGGGGCATGATTGAAACCATCTCTAGATTGATGGACCGGGCGCGTGATGTGATCGCCCACCTGTATGCAGAGCGTCAGATTTATCTGAGAAGTCATGGGCATGTGCAGTTTGTGTCCCTGTCACCGATTGCGCAGATCGGCATGGCAGCGATCGCTGTAGGCTTTCTGTCGTGGGTCGCCTTCACATCAGTGAATGTCGTTTTCAAAGAACAGATCATCGCGTCGAAAGACCGCCGATTCGTGAAGGTTCAGGCGGCTTATGAGGAACGCATCGCCCAGATGCAGGCGTCCTATGACGACCTGAATGGTCAGCTGATTTTGGCGCAGGAGCGCTTTATCGCGACTACCCAGGAACTGGAAGCAAAGCACGAGCAGATTGCAGAGGTTCTGAGTCATCGTGAGGCAGCAGTCCAATCGCTGAATTCACTGCGGTCGCGCATTGCAGAGACCCAAAGCAACAGCAACCGGAGCAGCCGCGGCAACAAAGTGATGATGTCGCTGGCTGAGGCGCCTGGCGCTCCGCGCGTGTCGCGTTCCGAAACCGTCACCACTCTGGGAACCTCGGATCAATCTACGAGCCTGTTCAACGTTCTTTCAGGTGAGACACCGCTCATGTTCGGTGGCCTGTTGAGAGGATCTGTGTTTGGCAGCGATCCAAGCTTCGATCTTGAGACTCGCCTCTCCAGCCTGGATCAGGCGCAGCAGAGTCTGATCAACTCTATGGAAGAGACGACGGACAAGGAAATCCGCGAGCTTGAGCATGTGATTGCCATGACCGGCGTCACGTCTCCTGAGGAGTTCATGGAGCGGGTTGATGCAGACGGCGTTGCCAGTGGCGGCCCCTATATTGACCTTGTCAGCAGCGACGGACTTGCAGGCGGGGGCACCGCCACTTCGTTCAACCGTCAGGTGCAGCGGGTTGCCCAGAATCTGGACCGGCTGGCAGCCCTGAATTTTACGGTGGGCCTTCTTCCCCTGGCCTCTCCCCTTGAAAACTACCGCATAACAAGTGATTTCGGGCCGCGCATGGATCCGTTCAAGCGCCGCATGGCATTCCATTCCGGATATGACATGGCAGCAGCCTACAACACGCCTGTTTACGCACCTGCCCCCGGTGTGGTCACATATGCAGAATGGCGCGGTCCTTACGGTCGTATGGTCGAAGTCGATCATGGGAACGGGTTCCGCACTCGCTATGCTCATCTCAACAAGATCAACGTCTCCGTTGGTCAAGAGTTGGGTTTTCAGGATTTGATCGGGAAAGTTGGGTCTTCTGGTCGATCAAGTGGTCCACACCTTCATTATGAAGTGTGGTTCGACGACCAGATCAGGGATCCATCAAAGTTCATTGAGGCAGGTAAGTATGTTTTCACGCACGAAGGATAATGAAAAGCCGGTGAGCGCACAGCCCGCACCACAGCGGCGGCCAAGCTCTCGCACGGCTCCATCGATCATCTCGAATGATCTGGTGGTCCAAGGCAATCTGGTTGCCGGTGGCGACATTCAGATTGACGGGACGGTTGAGGGGGATATTCGCTCGGCCTCCATCACGATCGGCGAACAAGCTTCCATCAATGGCGAGGTCGTGGCGGACGATATTGTGATCCGTGGCCGCGTTGTCGGTGGCATTCGTGGCCGCCGTGTTCAGCTCTGCTCTACATGTCATGTGGAAGGCGACATCCTTCACGAAGCTCTTGCTGTTGAAACAGGCGCTTTCTTTGAAGGCAATTGCCGTCATTCAGATGACCCTTTGGCTGAGAATGCGCAGGCCAGTGAACCTGCAAAAGCAGCGGCAACACCGCAGCCTGCGCCGGCACCAGCTGCTGCTTCGAAATCCGGCAGAAATGCGCCAAAAACCGCTGACAGCCCTGTCGTCGTAAAAGATGGCGGCGTTGTCGTGAAGCGCCCGGCTGCTGAATAGAGCTACACCCAGACATCAAAAAAGCCCCGACGCTTCGGCCTCGGGGCTTTTTTGTGCCTATGAGTAAATTTTCATATTTGACAATTTACACCCAACCCCCTATCTCTGTCTGCGGAAGGAGAGCCTCATGGGTCGTCCAAGCTTGCAGGATCAAAGAACAGCAGAAATCCTGAATGCCTACCAAGTTTGTGTCGCGCGTCACGGTTTGGACGGTGCCACGCAAGAGCGGATTGCAGAACAGGCGGGGGTCAAGCGCACATTGTTGCGGCACTACCTTGGGAACAAGGAAGAGATGGTGGAGGCGCTGATAAAGCACGTGGTGGCCCGCTTCGATGCTGAAACCGATCAGATGATCGCCTCACTACCGGAAAGAGAGCGTCCCAAAGCTCTTTTGGACATTCTCTTTGGACCACTCGGCGTTACAGAAAAAGCCTCCGTTCTCACCATAAATGCCCTTGGCGCCGCCAGTGATAGATTTCCAAAAGCACGGACCGGCCTCCTCGCCGCGATTGATCGTATGCAGACAGCGGTCGGTGTTGAGCTCAACAACCACTACCCGGACGCAGGGAATGAGAAATGCCGCGTGGCGGCCTTCGGCATCTGCCAGCTTTATTTCAGCATCGACAGCCTGATGATGCTTGATCCGCCTGCGAGTTGGCTGGACCAAGCACGAGAGGCGGCCAACATCCATTTACAGGCTCTGAAGACCGCCACCCAATGACCGATAATTTCAAATGGCGTTCGTTTCTGGTCCTCGGCTTCATGATTTATGCCGTGCTGTTGGAACAGACATGGCCCTGGGGTGTTTTGTTCATTGTCTGGCTATGGCCTTCGATCCGCGAAGGACATCTTCCCCTATGGGATGATCTTCTCCGCGAAGATGATCCCGTCCTTTTCTGGGTATCAACCATCTTCATCCTCAGCCTGTGTGTCTGGCTTGTCCTGTCCGACCTGTCACCTTTTTTGGAGTCTTTGACATGATCAATGACGACCCCACCCGCATGCCTGTCCTGCCCGTCACGGCCTATACGTCGCAGGAATGGTTTGATCTTGAGCAGAAACTGATTTTTTCGAACGTCTGGACATTTGCCGGCTTCCCCGAAGACCTGCCAAATACCGGCGACCATGTAACGGTCCAGGCGGGTCTCAATAACATCCTCGTCATTCGCGGCAATGATGGTGCCTTGCGCGCCTTCCACAATATCTGCCGGCATCGCGGCGCGCGCATGTTGCGTCCACACGGAAAGTCCGCATCGGCCATCACCTGCCCCTATCACGATTGGACGTATGATTTTGAGGGACAGCTGAAAGGCATTCCGAATAAGGACAAGGAATTTCCCGATCTCGATATGACCTGTTTCAGTCTGCACAAAGCGTCTGTCGCCATCTGGCGCGGGATGATCTTCGTACATCCTGACGCAGACGCTCCACCGATAGAAAACTGGTTTGGCCCTATCGAAGCTTATCTTGGACCCCACCAGCCAGACCAGATGATGGAACTACGGGACTACGCCAACGAAACCGTCATAACGGCGAACTGGAAGTTCGTGGCTGAAAACTACATAGATGCCTACCACTTGCCGCTCCTGCATTCCGGCACACTTGGCATGTACGATCATCGAAACGCAGAAACAGGATTTGTCGGAGACCATTTTGCATTTTACGAGCCACTTGCGCCGGACTATGCCGCAAACCTGGAGAAAAATGCGCCGAGTCCGCTGGTCAATTTTGGCACCGACCATCGCGTCGGGGCTTATGTACCGCTCCTGTTTCCCTGCATCGGCTTAAGCGAAACTGAGATCAGCTGGTCTGTCTTTCACATCATACCGCAGGCGCCAGACCGCACACTGGTTCAGACACGCACCAAACTGCCCATTGCATCGGAAGCGGCCTTTGCCAAAGCAGCGCGACGATCTTCAAGCTTCTGGACAGAAAAGGTTCGGGGAAAGTATGAGGGTGACCCACAAACAGACCCCATGGCGAGCGGTGACTTTATGGCCGAAGACGTCTTTGCCTGCGAACAACAACAAGCGTCAATCAACTCGCCCTATTTCTCTGTTGGCGCGTCGGCTGACATTGGAGAAAAGCCGGTCCGCGACTATCAAAAGATCATCGAGAGATGGATGCAGCAAACGGGCTGATTAATCCAGGTCTGCAACTTCTGCCGTCGTTCCCTCAACGCGGGCAGCAAGAGCTGCTGCCATGAACGGATCAAGGTCCCCATCCAGGACGTTATCGGGATTCCCGGTTTCGACGCCGGTGCGCAGGTCCTTCACCATCTGGTAGGGCTGCAGGACGTAGGAGCGGATCTGATGTCCCCACCCGATCTCGGTTTTTGAAGCGGCTTCCGCATTGGCTTCTTCCTCACGCCGCTGCAGCTCTGCCTCATACAGACGCGCGCGCAACATATCCCAGGCCGTGGCACGGTTTTTATGCTGGGAGCGTTCGTTCTGACATTGCACCACAATCCCAGTGGGTTCGTGGGTGATGCGAACTGCACTGTCTGTCGTGTTCACGTGCTGCCCGCCGGCCCCACTAGCGCGGTAGGTATCAATGCGGCAGTCGCTCTCATTCACTTCAATCTCGATCGTGTCGTCAATAGCCGGATAGACCCAGACAGAGGCAAAACTTGTGTGACGGCGCGCGTTGGAATCGTATGGCGAAATCCGCACAAGGCGGTGGACACCACTTTCGGTCTTGAGCCAGCCATAGGCATCTTCGCCCTTCACGAGAATGGTGGCGGACTTAATGCCCGCTTCTTCCCCGTCATGGCGTTCAATCAGTTCAACCTTGTGGCCTTTAGCTTCAGCCCATCTTGTGTACATGCGCAACAGCATGGAGGCCCAGTCCTGGCTTTCCGTCCCCCCCGCGCCTGAATGAATTTCGACATACGTGTCGAGACCATCGGCTTCACCAGAAAGCAGAGTCAAAACCCGTTGCTGCGCTGCCGTATCACGGGCAGCTTCAAGCGACGCCTCCGCATCCTTGATCACATCCTCATCGCCCTCGGCTTCTCCCATCTCGATCAACTCGAGATTGTCGTTCAGCTCTGCTTCGAGGCGGAGGTAGGTCTTGATGCTGTCATCGAGCTTGGTGCGCTCGCGCATCAGCGCCTGGGCTTTTTGGGGGTCGTCCCACAATGTGGGGTCTTCGGACCGCGCGTTTAGCTCGTCCAGTCTTTTCTGGGCGGTATCCCAGTCAAAGATGCCTCCTCAGCAAGGCCAACGAGTCTCTGATCTCGTCAGCCATCGCTATTATTTCTGCGCGCATAAATATAAGTCCCTGTTAGATCGCTTCTCGGTTCGTTTGCTTCACGAGAAGCGATCTAGTTCTATGTATTGCCGCGTTCTCGAACCAGAAAAGTCTGCAACTTTTCTTGAAAACGCTTTGTCAGCGGCGCGACCATAGCGGCGCGCGGCTGATTTGCCTAGATGTCTTGAAAAGCAGATTGTCTATGTCAGTAGAGACCGCCGGTCCCGTTCCCAAGAGGCGCTGACGTGCGAGAGGTGAGCGGTTCACCACCCGGTCCAGCGACATCGCCGAGGTCAGGTACGCCCGTATCTACGGGTTCCGGCGCCTGGGGCTCCGTGCCTTCTTTGAAAGCTTCAAGGATTACATTGCTTTCGCCGGGCCCCGCCAGCAGACCCGTTTTTGCATTGACCCTCACCAGGTTGATGCCGGCCGGGATACGGAAAGGTACGGGTGCCGTGTCCGCAAGGGCTGCCGTCATGAAGTCGCGGAAAATGGGTGCCGCCACCTTGCCGCCAGTCTCACCTCTGCCCATGGGACGCGGACTGTCAAAACCGACAAAGACGCCCACAACCAGATCAGACGAGAAACCGACAAACCAGGCGTCGCGCTCGTCATTGGTGGTGCCGGTCTTGCCCGCAAGCGGATGTCCGACGGACTGAACCGTTGTGGCTGTGCCCCGCTCCACGACACCTTCCAGCATGGAGACAACCTGATAGGAAGTCTGAGGGCTTAGCACCTGCGCACGTGTATCGGGCAATTGCGGGATTGGCTGATTTTCCCACACTTCGGATTCACATCCATCGCATGGCCGCTGATCGTGACGGAACACCGTCTGGCCGCGACGGTCCTGAATGCGGTCGATAAGGGTTGGCGATACCTGATGCCCGCCATTGACGAGCATCGCGTAAGCGCTTGTCATGCGCAGCAGCGTGGTCTCACCCGCCCCCAGCGCCATGGAGAGTACCCGCGGCATATTCTCAGTGATGCCAAAGCGGCGCGCATAGTCACGCACGGTGCCCATGCCAATATTCTGCGCGAGGCGCACCGTCATCACGTTCCGGGATTTTTCGATACCGAGACGCAAGGTGGACGGTCCATAGAAGCGGTTGCCATAATTCTCTGGCTTCCAGAGCGCAAGTCCCGGTCCCTGGTCCATCACGAAGGGCGCATCAAGCACCATGCTGGACGGGGTGAAGCCGCGATCTAAGGCTGCCGCATAAACAAAGGGCTTGAAGGCAGAACCAGGCTGCCGGGTTGCCTGAATGGCCCGGTTGAACTCCGACAGCTCGTAGGAAAAACCGCCCTGCAACGCGAGTACGCGGCCGGTATGCGCATCCAGTGCAACAATGGCACCGTTCACCTGTGGGAGTTGCCGTAGGGCGTAATGCGCCGGTTTTCCATCATCGCCGAGTACCGGCTCGACATAGACAATGTCACCGATCGAGACGACGTCGTGCGGCCGCTTCACCTCTGCACCGATACGTTTATCGTCGATATATCTGCGGGCCCAGGTCATCTCTTCCAGAGGGATGGTGGAGGTCACGATCTCGTCGCGGAAGGCGCCGGAGACTTCGCGCGTCGGGCGCAGACCAATCTTGGCATAATCTTCAGACAGGCCGATCACGGTGGCGAGCGTCCACGGCTCCAGATCCTTGGCAAGATCGATCTCGGTCAATGCCGTCGTCCAGGTGGTGTTGGGCGCCAGCGTGTCGACCGGTCCCCGCCAGCCATGGCGCTGATCATAGGCAACCAGCCCCTGCCTCAACGCATCCCGCGCCTGCCCCTGCATTTTGGTATCAAGGGTGGTGCGGACGGACAGACCACTCTCGTAAAGTTTTTCTTCGCCGTAGCGCTCATAAAGGTCGCGGCGGACCTGTTCCACGAAATAGTTCGCTTCCACGAGTTGTGCGCCAAAGGCCCGCGGCTTGACGATCAGGTCCTCAGCGCGGGCGACCGATGCCTGGTAGGTCGAGATAAAGCCATTGTCGAGCATCCGGCCAATGACCCAGTTGCGGCGGCCAATGGCTTTTTCGCGGCGCCGGAACGGATGGTAATTGTTGGGCGCCTTAGGCAACGCGGCGAGATAAGCCGCATCAGCAAGAGTAAGCTCGGTCAGACTTTTGTCGAAATAGTTGAGAGCTGCGGCGGCCACGCCGTGGGAGCCGAGCCCCAGATAGATCTCATTCAGATAGAGTTCCAGAATCTGGTCTTTGGTGAAGGCCCGCTCCAGCTTCAGGGCAAGCAGTGCCTCCGTCACCTTTCGCTGGAAGGTGACATCACTGGTCAGCAGGAAGTTCTTTGCCACCTGCTGCGTGATCGTCGATGCGCCCACAAGGCGGCGATCGTTCATCACATTCCAGACATTGGTGACAACGGCGCGCATGATGCCGCGCGAGTCGACACCTGAGTGGGTGTAGAAATTCTTGTCTTCCGCGGCGAGAAACGCCTGCACCACATGTTCCGGAATGGTCTCGATGGGCACGAAGATGCGCCGCTCACGGGCATATTCCGCAATCAGGCTGCCATCGCCCGCATGAACGCGAGTCATGATGGGTGGCGCATAATCTGCCAGATGATCATAGGACGGCAGATCGTTGGAAAGGCGCCACAACATGTAAAAGCCGGCTAATGCTGCGCCCAGACCCAGCACAACTAACCCTGCAAATAGAGTGGCAAACACACGCAACATGCTTCGATTGGCCCCTTTCGCCACATTCGGTGCCGGAGATTTCACCGGCTCAGCCCCATTTACCTGGCGCCGCCCTGCGATGCCAGACCATAGGTTTACCACGGCTGTGCGCAACCGCGAGATGATGTCTTGAGAAAATAGAGCCAATTTGATGCGCTATGGTTAATGAAACGGGGGAAACCATCGGTTTTTCGGGTTCTAGCGGTCAATTATGGCAGTCATTTGGCTCCCTGGGGATAAGCGGACGCTCTCGGTCTGGGGTGCATAGCCGTGATCGCACAAATTATTAATTGAACATGTTCATTTAATCGCCTATATAGGTGCTACGCCGATGACAACCTGAGGAAAAGCCTGATGACTGCCCCTTCGATCGACAAAGACTTTGCTGACAAGTTCATCCATTCCGTCAACCGACCGCTTGAGTATGGCGTCTATTTCCTGTTTCACGATTGGTGGGCCGAGGCCCCACAATCGGCGATCGACTCCTACCTGGAGCTGATCAATTCCCTGCCTGAGACGAAAAAGTTCCTGGAAGACCGGTTTCTCGCCGACCCCATTCCGCTTGAACGGCTGGCGGAATGTGCACCGGGCACACTGGGCCACGGCTATCACAAGTTCGTCGTCGACAATAAACTCGAGGCGAACCTTGGGCGTAACTACAAGAAGTTCAACGAAGAGCTGACCAGCTCAGGAAAGCTGGACCGTCTGCCAGACGAGCTGAGTTTCTTTATGGTGCGGGGCTTCCAAATTCACGACATGATGCACGTGCTGACAGGGTATGACGCAACCTATGCAGGTGAGCTTGCTGTTGCTGCCTTCTACCTCGCGCAGTTGCAGTTCCCGTATCACGCCATGCGCATGGCGGTGACCACGGCTCATATGGCCTATCTTGATCCGAAAATCATCACCTGGTCGATGGATGCCATCTGTGATGGTTGGCAATTTGGCCGGACGGCGCCGAACATCCAGTTTGAACGCTGGGAAGACGAGATTGATACGCCGCTTGCCGACCTCCGGCGGAAATGGAACCTGAATACTGAGGCCTTAGCGGCCTGACAGCTCACGCTGCTCTCGCTGAAACCGCCTTTGAATTCACAAGACAAACTTGTAATTTGTGAACTCCTGCTCAACCGACCAAGGATTTCATCAATGACCCTGTTTGATCGCCGAGTGTTTCTGTCTGCGATGGCTCTTTCCGCCACACTGATACTGGGCACTGTTCCCGGACATGCCGAGACCGCACAGATTTTTGTACGTGGCAGTGACGTCGCAGAAGCTCCTTTTGGCGATGCGGTCAGTCCGGCAATTAAAAACTACACTCGCGCGGCACCTCATTTGGGAACGGCTGGCCTTCTTGCCGACGGTGGTGTTGCAGAAGCCGCGCGACTGGGATTTAGAACAATCATTGATCTGCGCTCACCTGCCGAACCCAATCAGCCCGCTGAAGCAGGTCTCGCAGCGGATGCCGGGCTTGCGTACATCAACATCCCCATAGCAAGGGGTGCCCCGACTGAGGCACAAATCGCTCAGTTCACGGATCTGATGAACGACCGGACGAGCTTCCCGGTCCTTCTTCATTGCGCGTCAGCCAATCGTGTTGGTGCACTTTGGGCCCTGTATAGAGCATCCATGGGCGTGCCTGCTGAGGTCGCCATTGAAGAAGGCCGCGCAATCGGGTTGAAAAGCCGCGAAGCTCAGACTCGCGAGCTTTTAGGCCTACCGCCGCTTTAAGGCAAAATCGAACAGCGAGAAAAGATTCAGAATCAGGGATATGCCAAGACCAGCCGCAACATCTGAGCAACGGGCGCACATACGAGATCGGATCCACCGTGCGGCCGTTGCCGTTTATGAAGAGAAAGGGATGGAGGGCACGTCAGCCCGCGCAATCGCTGTCGAGGCAGGCGTGTCCGTAGGCAGGCTTTATAGTTACTACGCCAACCTTCCCGACTTGATGCGGTCTTTATGGGCCGAGCCGGTGGAAGAAGAGATGATACGGCTGCGGGCCAAGGTTGGAACCATATCGGATCCCCTCGAAACACTCCGCCTTCTGCTGAATGGGTATGCCGATTTTGCCTTCCGGCGTCCTGACATTCTCAAAGGTGCTTTTCTGCTCGTCAGGACAGACCAGGGCAGTGCCCTCCCGCCTGCGCCTGCCGCTGATGAATTTGAACGCTTGCTCGGGGACGCTGTTCTCGCGGGTCAAAAGACCGGTCAAATCAAGCAAGGTGAGGCAGGCAAAATCGCCCACCGGCTTTGGGCAGGGGTTCACGGAGCGCTGGCGCTCCCCATCAATGTTGAAAGTCTCGACTTCGGGTCGCCAAAACTGTTGGTCGCAGACATGATCACAATGCTTTTGGAAAGCATCAAAACCTAGCTCGCCTGCTCTTGAGCATGACGCCGCTGATGCCCCCTATTGAGACTCACCCCACACTTCGAGATGGTTCAGCCGTTCAACGCGTCTCGTCGTCCGCAGGTCGAGGATCTTCTCCAGCCCTGTTTCTTTGAACAACGCGCGAATAGACTTTTGATCGTCAGGCTGCGCGTTGGCTACGCAGTCCGTCAGGCGCTGCAGCAGATAGAACCGGTACGGCATGACGACGGTCTTGATATCGTGACCGCGCCAGTTGAACTCAGCCATACCGATTGCCCGCTGGGCCGGGTCATCCAAACCGTTTGTGCCCGGTTCAATGGTGGGGCGCTCTGCCAACCAGTCATTTGTGAAAGCGACATGTGCCGCCAATTCTGACAGATATTCCTCCGCGATATAGCGCATCAGGTCTTTGAGCGTCGCCGGAATGTCATCGGGTGCAAAAAGCTCGTTGCTGTTCAGGGATAGGCGGTGGTCAACATAGCTCTCCGGCCCGTTCATATGCTCCGTCCACTTGTAAACATGCGGCGCGATCTGCTTCATCAAGTTCGCAGGGTGCGGATCCCGGCCCAGGTGAGCATAGAGTGGATTGAAGAGACCGTAGTCACCTCCTGTTGGATAGCCCCCCAGCAGGAAGCCAAACTTTGAAAAATGAGCTTCCAAGCGCGTTAGAAAATCCGTGTAGGTGGATTCAATTTCCCGCATCGTTTCCGGCACCACGCCGAAAGCAACAGAGGCCGCGCGCATGAGCCCGCTTGCGAAGCCGAACATGTCGTCGATTTCTTTTTTGCTCGACCCAGTCGGGGTCATCTCTGAGAAGAAGCTTTTGAGGAAGATCAGATTCTCCTCATCGAAGTTCCACCGGTAATGCATGGCGGGCCGCAGCAGACCTTCGCCCCCGAAAAGCTCGAACAGATAGCTGATCGCGCGGAGCACCGGATGATCGGGATAGATGGGTTGCGGGCTCGGGACTGTTGTTTCCAGATGGTCGAGTATGTCGGTGCCGTCCTGAATAACCATCCCTTCCGGCGTCACCAGAACCGGCACGATCATGCGGCCGATCTTCGGCACGATCTCAGCCGCAAAGTCGGCATGACCCATCGCGCGTTCTTCAAACGGTATGTTGTGGTGACGGAGATAGGCGCGGACCTTGCCCGTATAGAGCGATCCGGTAATTCCATAGAGCGTATAGAGCGACGACGACATGTGTGGGGGTTCTCCCGGCCTACCATACAATTGACACTGTTAATGCCAATTAATTGACATGTCGCATGTCAATTGTCCAGCCGCTTCGAAGAAATGTGTCGATGAGCAAAAAATGATAGGAGCAACTTTGCCCGCGTTGAACCTCAACAGCGAGCCGTTAGCAAAGCGAGCGTCCTGAGATCAGTACGTGCCTTCGGCGTAGCGTTCGCCGAAATAGCTATCGATGGACTTTACCAGAGCCCCCGCCACCCGGCGGCGCCAGCTTGAAGTAGTGAGGTTGCGTTCGTCGGACCGGTTGGTGAGGAAGCCAAGTTCTACAAGAACCGATGGCACATCCGGAGCCTTGAGCACGCGGAAACCCGCAAATCTATGCGTGCGTTGAAGAAGCGGCGTCACCCCTTCCGCATTGCGTACGACGGTGCGAGCGAAACGGACGGAGAAGTTCTTTGTTTCGCGCTGTGCCAGATCGATCAGGATATCCGTCACTTCGGAAGACTCACCCTGGAGATCGACGCCGGCAATCACATCGGACCGGTTCTCCTTTGCCGCCAGCGCCGCAGCTTCCTTGTCAGACGCTGTTTCGGACAGGGTGTAAATCGACATGCCGCTCACGCCTCGGCGGTCAATGGCATCCGCATGGATAGAGAGGAACAGGTCTGCATCATGGCGGCGGGCAATATTCACCCGCTCCCGCAGCGGGATGAATCTGTCTGTGTCCCGGGTGAGATGAACTTCATAACGGCCTGTTGCGCGTAATTGCGCGCCGAACTCTTTCGCAAATGCCAGCACAACATCTTTTTCGAGGGCACCGGATTGACCATGCGTGCCCGGGTCAACACCACCATGGCCGGCATCAACTACGATGACTCGCTTGCGGTCAATATCCGCCGTTGGCTCCCTTGGCGTGGAGACGGGTGGCGCTGCCACTGTCGGTGCGGTGATCGGGCGTCCTAGCCCGACGCTCTGAGCAAATTCAGCTGGCGTGACCGACTTCAGGTCCACGACAATCCGGTGACCGAAGCCGCTCTGCGCGGGCAAGGCGAAATGCCTTGAGATCGCAACAGGCCCCGTGGCATCGACCACGATGCGAGAGAGCCCCTCCTGAAACTGGCCATAGCGGAAGCCGGTGACCAGGCCCCGGCCTGCTTTGCCAGCGTCCGACGGCAGTTGGAAACTCACATCGTTAAGGTCAATAACAACCCTGTAGGGGTCAGCCAGCGTAAAAACATTCTGTGGCGTGCTGGTGCCCTGGCCAAAATCAATCACAAGCCGGGTAACATCGCCCTGCTCTCCAAGACGCACATTTGACACCAGCGCATTCACGGCAGCCACGCGTGGATCTTCCGCCTGCGCCGGCCCCGCCATTCCCAGACCGCCCAGCACCAACAGGCAAGCCAGAACAGGAGCCATCAGCGCTCCTAGTCTGCCAGCGATCAGCCGGTCGATCCTGATGAATGGGTCTCTACGCATACGCTACCTGGTCCTGTCGCCGCCGCTCCAACTGCGTTTCCCGCTTTAAAGCCGGGAATCACGCAATCTGCGTCACTCGTCCATCTGGCCCTGCTTCACCGGTCGTTTGGCCTCTAACCGGTTCCAGCACCAGAAAACAGACAGCCATGAATTTGCTGTTTTCCGTTTCAGCGCCAAATTGACGTGTTTCGCTTGATATTGGGTTACTTTGCGGGAATTTAACGCAATATCAATGGTTAAAATGGTTAATGCTTTCACACCGTGCGGGTGCATGGCGCAAAGCATTGCTTGCCAAGCCTGAATCCAAAACGGTACAAGACACTCACCTAATTCGACGGTACGTCATTTGAGTCGGTCCAAATCACTATCGAAGGGCTGACAGACGGGCGGGAGGAGGCGGTTTTCGGAGGAAAACTGCCCGCTTATTCGAAGAAACGGCCTGAAAACCAGGCGAAATTCGAAAAAGCTCATCCCACCAGCCCAGTGATGTATCGCCCCGGTTTGATTGACTTTGGCCACCCGGCTTTTGCCAAACAAACCGCATCTGGACGGATATTCGTCTATTCGGTTGACCGTGCCCCGCAACCAACCAAACCGGGGGCACATAGAGAAACGATGCAAACACCGCAGATCATGACGACAAGCGAAGCGAACAGGATGGTCCTAAAAGACCACCTTATGCGCCGCCCACACGTCCGCGCGTTCCGTTTGCCCCCATTACTTTCATCAGACCCTGCCCTTCAGGTTCCGGCACCTCGTCGGCGCCCCTATCGGCATGGCTTACAAACAAACGCCGCCCCATTGCCTCCCCGGATTCTTTCAGAACTGGGCCTCCGCAATGGCGTGACACGGCGTCTCGGAGAACCCCCTCATGGGAAACAAAATGCTCATCGATGCCGCCCACCCGGAAGAAACCCGGGTTGTGGTGGTGCACGGCAATCGGGTTGAAGAATTTGACTTTGAATCCGAAAACAAAAAGCAGCTGCGCGGGAACATCTATCTCGCAAAAGTAACGCGGGTTGAACCCTCGCTGCAGGCCGCTTTTGTTGAATATGGCGGCAATCGCCACGGCTTCCTTGCCTTCAACGAAATCCACCCGGACTATTATCAGATCCCTGTCGCAGACCGCGAAGAGCTTCTGAAGGAATGGGCAGCGGAAACGCGCGCTGACGAAGAGGACGACGAAGAAACAGCCGAAGAAGACAATGGCACGCTCGAGGCAGAAGCGGACAGCGAGGCTGACGCAGAGGCGGATACTGACGTCGATGCTGCAGCTGAGGATGCTGAGCCCAGCGAAGCGGAAGCCGAAACCGCTGATGGTGAGGGCGATGAGGACGCCGATGTCGCATCCGATGAAACAGTCGAAGCCATGGGTAATGAAGATGCCATCGAAGAGGCTCAACCCAAGAAACAGCGCCGTCAGATGCGCTCCTACAAGATCCAGGAAGTGATCAAGCGCCGTCAGGTCATCCTGATCCAGGTGGTGAAAGAAGAGCGCGGCAATAAAGGCGCAGCTCTCACAACATACCTCTCTCTTGCCGGTCGTTATTGCGTGCTGATGCCAAACACGGCACGTGGCGGCGGCATTTCCCGCAAGATCACAAATGGCGGGGACCGTAAGAAACTGAAAGCCGTCGCAGAAGGCCTCGATGTGCCGGAAGGTATGGGCTTGATTGTTCGAACCGCCGGTGCCAAACGCACAAAAACAGAGATCAAAAGAGATTTTGAGTATCTGCTGCGCCTTTGGGAACGGGTGCGGGATCTCACGCTGGAGTCGATGGCCCCTGCCCTCGTCTATGAAGAAGGCAGTCTGATCAAGCGATCAATCCGGGATCTTTATTCCAAAGACATTGATCAGGTACTGATTGAGGGCGAAGGCGCCTACCGGGAAGCGAAAGACTTCATGCGCATGCTCATGCCGAGCCATGCGAAGAATGTGCAGCCTTATAAAGAACGCGAACCGATCTTTCAGAAACACAGCATCGACACTCAACTTGATGCCATGTTCTCTGAGACTGTGACACTCAAGTCCGGCGGATACCTCGTTATCAACCAGACGGAAGCATTGGTCGCCATCGATGTGAACTCCGGTCGGGCCACCAAAGAACGCAATATTGAAGCGACGGCGCTTAAGACGAACCTGGAAGCGGCTGCGGAGGCTGCGCGTCAGTTCCGGCTCAGAGACCTTGCGGGCCTCATCGTCATCGACTTTATCGACATGGACGAGAACCGGAATAACCGGGCGGTTGAGCGGAAGCTTAAAGAAGCTCTGAAATCCGACCGTGCCCGCATTCAGGTAGGTCGTATAAGCCATTTCGGTCTTCTCGAAATGTCACGTCAGCGGATGCGTGCCGGGATCATCGAAGGCTCAACGGTGGTGTGCCCAGCATGCAACGGGTCTGGCTTTGTACGCTCTGTTGAATCCACTGCGCTGCATGTGCTGCGCTCCGTTGAAGCGGAAGCTGTTAAAGGAAAGCACCCCGCTTTCACCGTCACAGTCTCGCCCGAGGTTGCGATTTACATTCTCAATCAGAAGCGCTCTCACCTGTTGGAGATCGAATCCACCTACGGCGTTTCTATTTTCGTCGAAACAGACCGTGACGTTCAGGGGTCAGACCATAAGGTTGAGCCCGCCGCAGCCCGAGGGTCCGCCCAGGCACGGCCGCCGGTCACTGGGGCCGATGTTGCCGACGATCTTCCAGATGAGGAAGCTGACGCACGCGCCGACAATGACGACGAAGAAGAACAGCCTAAGCGCAAACGCCGGAGACGGCGCCGGCGCGGTGGCCGCAAGTCAGACGGTGAGAACGGCGCAGAGTCTGAAACCGAGACAGAAGCAAAACCTGCCGATGAGGCGGCAGAGGCCGAGGGTGAAGCAGACACCGCCGCTGATGCATCGGAAAAGGCCGATGGGGAAGATGGGTCAGAGGAAGAAAAGCCCAAGCGCCGCCGTCGCCGGGGGCGCCGGGGAGGTCGCCGCAACCGCAAGAATGCAGACGCAGATGCCGAAAGCAGCGCATCAGATGCTGACGCGGCCGCTGAGGAGCCCAGCGATGTAAGCGAAAACGCGGACACTGAGACCGACGGTGAGACTGAGGATGCCCCTGTGCTCGTCGCCTATTCCCGCGAGCCTGAAGCTGAGGCAGCGACTGAGACAGAAGCGACGGTTTCTGAAGAAGAAGCGTCGGATACTGCAGACGCCGAAGCAGAAACCGAGACGTCAGCGCCGGAGCCGGAAGCTGTATCTGCTGAGGCAGACGTCCCGGAACCTGAAATGGATGAAACCGAAACAGCTGAAGCTGAAGAAGAACCGGCGGAAGAAAAGCCCGCCGCGCCCGCCCGCAGTGGCTGGTGGCGACGCCGGTCCTCTGCCGACTAAAGGGAAGTCGTCTAGCGGCTGAGCCACTTTTGGATACGGCGGGCTGCTTCGGCCATGTCCGCCGTTTTTCCTGCGAACGAGAACCGGACATATTGATGCCCATGGGTGGGATCAAAGTCCGCGCCGGGTGTCGCGGCGACGCCTGCCTCCTGCAACATGGACGCGCAAAAGACAGCGCTGTCATCTGTCAGATGCGACACATCCGCATAGAGATAAAAAGCCCCATCCGCAGGTGCAAATGAGGTAATCCCCGCCTTTGGCAGTTCCTCAAGAAGAAGCTGACGGTTCTGCGCGTAGATGGCCACATTGGCATCAAGGGCAGCTGTCTCGTCGAAAGCTCGCTCCGCAGCGATCTGAGAGAGTGTTGGAGGCGAGATAAACAGGTTCTGCGCCAGCCGCTCAATGGGTCGGACCAGCCGCTCCGGTACCACCGCCCAGCCAAGACGCCACCCTGTCATGCAATAATATTTCGAGAAGCTGTTGATCACGATCGCCTCGTCGCCTGCCTCCAGTGCCGTGACATCGGGCTCGCCGTAAGTGATCCGGTGATAGATTTCATCGGATAGAAACCATCGGTCCGCAGATGCGTTTGCCGTCACCAGTGCTGTCATTTGCGCTCTGGTGAGCATCGCGCCCGTCGGGTTTGACGGACTGGCAACCAGCACACCCGCCAACCGGCCGTGCTGTGTTTCAGCGCGGTCAATCAATTCCGGCGTAAGCACCCAGTCAGTATCAGGACCCACTGGGATTGCGACCGGCTCACACCCCAGCGCCTGCAATGTGTTGCGGTAAGCGGGATAGCCCGGCTCAGGCACACCCACGCGGTCCCCTTGCTCGAAGCAGGCAAGAAAAGTGAGAATGAAGGCTGCGGAAGATCCTGCCGTGACAACCACCCGTCCAGGATCGACGTCAACATCATGCCGCTCAGCATAGTAGGCCGCAATGCGCGCCCGGAGCGAAGGGAGACCCAGAGCATCCGTGTAGGCGAGCGGGCCCGCATTTAACGCCTCTCCTGCGATGCCTCGCACAGACTCCGGCACAGGTGCACCCGGCTGCCCGACCTCCAAATGCATGATCGAGCGACCGGATGCTTCCAGCCGGTTCGCCTCTGCCATCACGTCCATGACGACAAAAGGATCGACGGCACTGCGTGATGAGGGTTTGGTTTTCTCAGCGCACATGAATTGACGTTGGTACAGTGTTGCCGCTAGCCGCCAATGGCCTCAACGCCGAGC
Source organism: Parvibaculaceae bacterium (assembly GCA_965248405.1). Lineage (GTDB taxonomy): Bacteria > Pseudomonadota > Alphaproteobacteria > Parvibaculales > Parvibaculaceae > Mf105b01. Next base: position 1,160,350 of record OZ252104.1, on the reverse strand, counting down.
CCTGCGCCGTCCGGATCGACACCCACTTCACATGCGGACAGACCACCTGACCCCAACGGACAGGTGATGGCGTTTAGCAGGGGTGCGGGACCAGGCGTGGCCGTGCCGAGGGCTTTGCCCAGGCCAGATCCGCTGCTTGAGAGCAATTGCCGTGCAACCTGCTGAACACCTGCTACGGCAGATGGCCCCCCGCCCGAGGCAGCAACATAGGTGACCGTCAATTGGTCCGGTGCCAGGGCGATGGCTGGAGCTAAAAAGGCTGACGCCAAACCGCCTATGGGATCATCTGGTGAACGCGCAAGGACGACGCCCATGCCGCTTGCTGTTCGGCCTGTGCCAAAAGCACCATTGCTTGTGACAGCGCACGCAATTGCATCACCATTGGCTGCGGCGACAGCGAACCCTGTCGAGCCAAGGTCGCTCGGCAATGTGCCCTGAGCCCCCAGCTGCAGTGCGACACTGTCCGCCGTCCGCGCGGCTCCTGCTCCATCGGTCGGGGCAATGCCTTGAAGGTTTGTCCAGAGTTTCGCCGCAAAAGCCCCGGCCCCCGCGTTCGCCGATGGCAACCGAAGAGTCATCGCACCAGCTGTCACGCTGCCGGCCTCACTTATAAGGGGACGATAGTTCCGCAAGTCGTCGGCAGAAACATTGCCGCCAGCTTCTTGTATCGCGGCAGCAAAGGTATGTGCTGCATCCCCTGCATAGAGCGCCGATACGCCGCGGGAACGAACAAGCCCCAATGTAGAGGCAAGTTCGATCTGTGTCGTTTGCTCCAGTTCTTTTCGCGGCAGGCCGGTTGGGGCAAGCAACCCACGTGCAAGCGCCTGATCACCGCGAATGGTGGTGGCATAACGCTGAAGGACACGAGCCATCGCTCGGGAAACCGGCGTGCCGGTCGCAGCAAGGCGCTCCGCAGGTGCCAAAAGGCTGGACCAGGATGTTCGGCCCCAGCGCGCATGCATCAGCGCAAACCCCCGCACATTTCCGGGTATTGCGACAGGCCCGCCAGCGGCTGCCCGTCTCGGCAAAAACTCAATGCTTTCTGTTTTCCGCTCAGAGCGGTCATGCACCAGACAGATGCCGCCACCGCCGACGCTTGCCGCTTGTGGCTGCGTCACCGCCAGTGTGAAATAGAGCGACACCGCGGCGTCGACCGCCGTTCCCCCTTTTTCCAGTACATCCCGAGCGACCAATGCGGCTTGAGGTTCGTCAGCAACAACGAAACCACCAGTCGCGGTTGATGTATTGCTTTCTTCAGACGCACGCCCGACACCCGTCAGCCCGCGACTGCTGCGGTCGGCTGTTGTGACCGATCCCAGAGGCGCGCTTGTGTCAGGCTCGTCAGCTCCAAACAAACTGCCGCACGCAGTTAAGGTAACGGAGACAATGAGCGCTGCGGCGATGTTTAAACTGGATTGGGACGATTTCCGGCAATCAGGGCCGGTGCGGTCAAAATTTGGCCTCATTGAATCTTGATTTTCCTTAAGTCGCGGGATGAAAACCTGAGCTGGAAGGTCGTCTGAACACCACAGGGTCTAGCACCTCCGGCTTGATGTCTTCAAGAAACGGTCTCTCAGGGACATCGAAGGACAGGCTCCAGAATCTGCAGCGGTTCCAACAGATTAACCAAGACCGGTTCAAAAAGCACCTGTGGCGCAGTTGTGAATGGGAAGATGCTCTCAAATGGCTGAAATCGGTCACATGTACGCGAGATACACCCCGTCCACGATTGACCCTGCGCATCCGCTCTCCTACGGTCGTGAGGAAGGGGTGATAAGGACCAGCCGAGCAGCTTGCGACTGCCCAGCGGGTGACATTTGAGACGGTGGTCCGGGAAGCCAATGGCTTGCCAGATCTGTCAGGAATTGGAAGTTACGATGTCTGCTTTGATTGCCCGCACTCCCAGAGCTGTTTCGCCCATCTTTGCCATGATCATGGCGTTGGTCTTTGCCTTCCCCACCTCCGTTCAGGCGATGGGTCTTATTCGGGATGCAGAGACCGAGTACCTGATGCGGGAATTCTCCGACCCGATATTCAAGGCGGCAGGTCTTGACCCCAAGGCTGTCAAGATACACCTGGTCAACAACAATTCCCTGAACGCCTTCGTCGCGGGGGGCCAACGCATGTTCCTGCATACGGGTCTGATCCAACAATCTGACCGGCCAAATATGCTGATCGGCGTGATTGCGCACGAGACAGGCCATATGGCAGGCGGCCATCTGTCCCGCACGCAGCAAGCATTAAAGTCAGCAGCCGTTCCAGTGATTGTCTCTACCCTGCTTGGAATTGGAGCGATTGTCGCAGGCGCAGGCGATGCCGGCTTTGCGCTGATTACCGGCGGGCAAACCCTCGCCCAAAGGGACTTTCTCTCTTACAGCCGCGTTCAGGAGGCCTCTGCCGACCAGGCAGCAATCACCTATCTGGATCGGGTTGGATGGTCCGGGCGGGGCATGATGGACACGTTCTATCTCTTTCGCGGGCAGGAAGTGCTCAGCGAACGGCAACAGGACCCTTATCTGCGGTCGCACCCTCTGTCCACACAACGTCTGAGCGCCCTGGAAGACCGTGTTCTGAGCTCACCTTTTGTGGACGTTCCAGATCCGCCGGAATGGGTCGCTGCCTTTGAGATGATCAAAGCGAAGCTGCACGGTTTTATCGATCGTCCAGCGGTTACGTTCCGCCGGTACCCGGCCACTGACACCAGTTTGCCAGCGCGTTATGCGCGGGCTGTCGCCCATCATAAGCTGGGGGATGTTGCCCGTGCTCTGGGTGAGATTGAACCGCTGCTAGCCGCTATGCCCAACAATCCCTTCATTTGGGAGCTCAAAGGTCAGGTCCTCTTTGAGAGCGGCAAAGTGGAAGAATCGGTTGCTCCCTATCGGCGCGCAGTCGAGCTGGCCCCAAACTCTCCCCTACTTCGGGTTGGGCTCGCTCAGTCTCTGATCGGTCTTGAACGCCGACAGGAAACAATCGAGGGACTCGAACAAATCGAAATCGCGCAAAGAACTGACCGGGAGTATTCCCGCGCCTATCAACAGGCGGCGATTGCGTATGCGCGGCTCGGCGATTATGGCAATGCGGAGCTTTCAACGGCGGAGCGCTTTTACGTGCTTGGGCAACTGCCCCGCGCCAAACAACATGCAGCCCGGGCTCAAGTTGAGCTAAATGAGGGCTCACCCGGCTGGCTGCGCGCTGAAGATATTTTGCAAGAAAAACCACAAGGAAGCTGAGATGACGTACGGGCCTCGTTTGCCTCGCCTGTTTACCGGACTCATTGGGTCCGCTGCTATTGCCGCAATGCTGACACTCGGCAGCACCTCTGTTACCGCAGAGAGCTCTCAGTCTGAGTTCAATGCAGATCAGACAAAAGCGATCGGACAAATTGTCCGGGAGTATCTTCTTGAAAACCCTCAAGTAATGATTGAGGTGTTTGAAAAACTGGAAGAGCAGCAGGCCGCACTGGAGAAGGAAGCAGCCGAGGCTGCCATTGCCAGCAATAGCGATAGCCTGTTCAACGATGACTATTCTTTTGTCTACGGCAATCCCGACGGCGACGTGACCATTGTCGAATTCTTCGACTATAAGTGTGGTTATTGCAAACGGGCGGTCAAAGACATCATCGCTGCTGTTGAAGAAGATGGAAATGTCCGTCTCGTCTATAAGGAATTTCCTATCCTCTCTGAGCAGTCAGAAGTAGCCGCTCGCGCGGCCATGGCAGCCATCTCCCAGAACAAATATATGGAGATGCATCTGGCCCTCATGGCAACCAGTGGGGATTTGGATGAAGACCGGATTTTGCGGATTGCAGATGATGCGGGCCTCGACGTTGACCGCCTGAAACAGGACATGAAAGATCCTGGCATCCAGGCAGCCATCGACCGCAATCACCAAATCGCCCGCGAGATCGGTATCGACGGCACGCCAGCCTTCATTATTGGGAGCCAGCTGGTTCCAGGTGCGGTCGGCAAAGCCCGGCTGCTCGAAGTTGTCGAGCAGGAACGCACATCCTGCGTCAGCTGTTAAAACTGCATTCGCTCAGATGAGCCCGGCGACTGGAGAGCTCGGGTCGGCATAACGTTTGCGCGGCATGCGGCCTGCAAGATAGGCAAGTCGCCCGGCCTCAACGGCCTTCTTCATGGCTTCGGCCATGAGGATGGGTTCTTTCGCCTCCGCGATCGCCGTGTTCATGAGCACACCGTCGCACCCAAGTTCCATCGCCACCGCTGCATCAGACGCCGTGCCGACGCCCGCGTCCACGAGCACGGGCACGTTTGATTGCTCGATGATCAGGCGGATGTTGATGGGGGTTTGAATGCCGAGACCAGACCCGATGGGTGCGCCCAACGGCATGATGGCAACGCAGCCCATCTCTTCCAGACGCTTGGCAAGCAGGACATCGTCTGAACAATAGACCATCACCTTGAAGCCCTCATTGATGAGAAGCTCCGCTGCATTCAGAGTCTCGATCATGTCCGGGTAGAGCGTTTTCCGGTCTCCCAGAACCTCAAGCTTTACCAGGTCCCAGCCACCCGCTTCGCGCGCCAGGCGGAGCGTACGCACGGCCTCGTCGCCGGTGAAACACCCAGCCGTGTTGGGCAGATAGGTGTATTTCTTGGGATCGACATAGTCGACCAGCATGGGCTCATTCGGGTTGGTCACGTTCACACGGCGAACCGCAACGGTCACGATTTCCGCACCAGAGGCTTCAATGGCACGCGCAGTCTCCTCGAAGTCCTTATACTTGCCGGTTCCCACAATGAGCCGCGATGAATAAGTCTCGCCAGCAATCGTCCAGCTGTCGCGTGCGCCTATGTCTTCTGTTTTCACCGCTGCCTCAGCCATCCTACTCATTCCTCGCCCATCACACTTCGCATCATCTTATCGATCCTCGCTCCGCCCCGGTCGGATGATGCTCTATCCACCACCGACAAACTGGACCAGTTCCAGCGTGTCGCCGTCATTCACTTCAGTCTCATCATAGGCCGAGCGGCGCACAATTTCGAGATTATGCTCGACCGCCAGCTTTTGAGGGTCGAGGCCGAGTTTCACCAGCAAGCCCGCCACAGTCAGCGGGCCTTCAAATGTGTGGCGCTCTCCGTTGATGGTGAGGGTCATGGGCATTGGGTGAATCTCGATCGTCAAACAGGGCCGGATAATGGGTAGCTCTGCGACCTAATTCAAGACCAATCAATGGTTCGGGAAAGATCTACTCCTTCAGGAAACCGGTTGCACGATCACCCTATCCACTGAGCGGCGGAGGGACATAGGCAAGGCTGGGGCATATCCGAACCGAACCACCAAGTCTGGACGCATGTCTGGCGCACCTAGCCAGCTGGAAAATTCCGACCGAACTCCCGGTACTTCTGCCGGCTGGTTGATATGGGCATGGCGCATGCCCAGGGCTGTCGCCTGGAGGGCAAACCGCTGAAAAGCACGGCCGACCTTAACCCAGTGTTCCTTGTCTTCCCGGTCGCCTGTGAATACGGCCACGCCTGCGGACGAGCGGAGGTGAGAGACATACTTCGCATTTTCGGCTTCTTTTTCGAAGAACCAACCGAATAGACGTCTGCCAATCCAGGTGGGCATAGTGGGGTTACCGGAGGTCGCAGTGAACAGACCGTCACCTGACCGCATCGCTTCGGCTGGGTTGAACCTAATCCAATCGAGAAGCTCCTGAACAAAATCCGGGTCGTCCACCTGCGCACTGTTTCCCTGCACCACAAAGTCTAAAATGTCTTCCCGGTCTTTCTCATTGGTGATCAGTCTGAGGTTTACTCCCTCGATTGCGGCTGCGCGTTCAAGCGCTTTCAAGTCCTCAACCGACACGGAGCGCCCATCGTAATCCGAACGTGTGGATTGTCGTTTGGGAATGGCTTTGAAAAGCTCAGTTTGGCTCGTCTGTCCCGTGCTCAAATCAATTCTGATACGCCCCTCGCCCACTGGATCAAATACCGTTGCAGCAGGGCGCCCGGTGGCATCGGCTGAGATGAGTAAGTTTTCAGCAGCACATCCAAGACTGACATAAAGGTGATGGTCATCTGGATCGACAACAGGGGTTGCCCGTGTGAGGTCAGGCCGAATGTCGATCCCCGTCTCATGTGCGGAAAAGTGCCAGGGCTGAGTATTGTGGCCATTTGCGGCAAGTGTCGCGTACCGAACCAGTTCCAGCAGCGAGACGGGCGTCGATAGCGGTGCCCGCTGCAGTGCCACCTCAATTTGATAGGCATCCAAATTGCCATCGGCGCAGCCTGCCAGTGGTGTAGTAAGGCCCGCGGCTGAGAGAGCTAGAAAATCACGACGATTTTGCATATGACCGACCCTGCACTGTCATTGATGGATAAACCTTAAGCGCTACCCCGCGACAATGTGTTGACCTGCCTCAACAAACAAGTCTCGTCTCTGGCGTAATCAGGGGGTTAAGCCCATATAAGACGTCTCCCAGACTATTGGACGTATCTGAGACAATGCGCGATGAATAGGAATGAATATGTATGAAGCCCTTCGGAGGTTTTCCGAGAAGCCGCCCGTTTTTTCGCAGAATACCGTCTCAGATCTATGGACCGACGCTCACATAGCTGAACGCATGCTGAGTCTACATATCGACCCGGAGGCTGCCCTTGCGTCCAGGCAGGCATCTGTCATCGATGCTTCTGTCGCATGGTTGGACGATCAAATTTCGCTGCAAGACAAGCGGCTGTGTGATCTCGGTTGCGGCCCAGGTCTCTATACAAGTCGCTTTAGCTCGCTAGGGGCGCAAGTCTTTGGCATAGACTTTTCTCCCACATCTATCGCCTACGCGAAGCGAGAGGCCGCACGCCTTAAGCAACAGATCACTTACGAAGAGGCAGACTACACAAAAGCTGATCTGCCAGATGGTCTGGACATCGTCACGCTCATCTTCTGGGACTTCGCGGTGATGCCGCCCGACACACGGGCCGCCCTGCTGCACAAAATCAAAAAAGCCCTCAATCCCGGCGGCTGTTTCGTATTTGACGTTCCCTCTTTAGCTGCGTTCAGCCAGTTTGGTGAAGAGGCCATTATTGAACCTCAATTTATGGAAGGCTTTTGGGCGCCAGGTGCCTATGTCGGACTGAAGAAGAGCTATCGGTATGAGACGGAAGCTGTCTCTCTTGACCGCTACTGGATTGTCGAGGAGACCCGCGAACGCGAGATCTTCAACTGGCTGCAATATTTCTCACTGGAGTCGCTCACCGCCGAGCTGGAAAAAGCGGGGTTCACGCCAGCAGTGACGGCGGGCGCCCTGACGGGCGAGCCGTTTGATGCGCAATCCGACACAATCGCGATGATCGCGCGATCCACCTGACACCCTATTCCCTCGCGGAACCGGGGCCTTGCTAGAGGTCTCTCGACGGGTTCCTTTTCTCGCGCTATCCATGAGCCCAACAGAGCTTTGGGAGGAGACGCCATGAAAGACGCATTGGATTTTACCGGCAAACGCGTGCTGGTTGTTGGGGGCTCAAGCGGCATTGGCAACGGGATCGCCCGCGCCTTTCTGGATGCGGGCGCCGAGGTTCACGTCTGGGGCACCCGGGCAAGTGCAGCCGATTATGCGGGCGACGATGGCTCTGATCTATCTGATATCCATTATGCCCAAATGGATGTGAGCGACTTCGACGCCATTGAAGCCTACGCGCCGCCCTTCGACAGTCTGGATGTGCTGGTGCTCTCCCAGGGCACGGTGCTCTACAAACGGCAGGAATTTAAGATGCCGGGCTGGCAAAAGGTCATGGACGTGAACATTGGCAGCCTGATGGCGTGCTCCGACAAATTCCACGACATGCTGGCAGCCTCAAAAGGCGCGCTCATCACTATATCCTCCACCGCCGGCTATCACGCCACTCGCGGCAATCCGGCTTATAGCGCGTCAAAGACCGGCGCCATCGGCCTCACCAAGACGCTTGGGGAAGCCTGGGCAAGCGACGGTATCCGCGTGAACGGGATTGCGCCCGGCCTTGTGGACACGAAACTCACCAAAGTGACCACGGAAAACCCAAAACGGCTGGAAGGCTCGCTCCGCAATATCCCTCTTCATCGTCTGGGTACGCCTGAGGACATGGCTGGCGTCGCCCTCTTCCTCGCGTCGCCCCTGTCCGCCTACGTTGTCGGCCAAACCATCCCGGTGGATGGCGGACTCATTCTTTCCTAGAGCTGACGAAAAGCAAGACCGCCTGATCCGCTCAGGTATAGGGCGCTTAACTGATGGAACTTAAGGGCGCTTGCGCGTATACAACGCGTGTAGTTGAGCGCGAGTCGCATTAACCGCCTTGGCGGATGTACTTGGCGGGTGTTAACCCACCAGGGACTGAATGGGCGTAGGGTTCAACAGTCACAGGATGGTCGGGAGGCGGACCACATTTTCGCCCTTTTCGACTTCTAGATAAGCTTGCCCACTGGGCATTTCGATTTTCGGCAGTTTTCTGCCGTTTATGGGCTGAAAGAGACGATGGAAACGGGGCATGGCTAAGCCGATCTATGTGCTGAACGGGCCGACCTTGAACATGCTTGGCACGCGTGAGCCTGAAATCTATGGCTCACAGACGCTCGGCGACGTCGAGGCAATGACGGCTGAGCGGGCGAGCGCGCTCGGGCATAGCATCGACTTCCGGCAATCCAATTCAGAAGGCCAGCTGGTCGACTGGATTCTGGAGGCGCGCGAGAAAGCCAGCGGCATCATTCTCAATGGCGCAGCCTATACCCATACATCCGTTGCGCTTATGGACGCAATTTCAGCCTCAGAACTTCCCGTTGTGGAAGTTCACATTTCAAACATTTTCAAGCGGGAAGAGTTCCGCCACCATTCCTTTGTTTCACCGGTTTCTCTTGGTGTGATTTGCGGGCTCGGTCCGATCGGCTATGTGCTGGCGGTCGAAGCGCTCGCGGCACATCTGGATAGCTAGAAAATAAAAGAGGGCATAGAGCCACATGAGCACAAAAGGCGTCGATCAGGATTTGGTCCGGCAACTCGCAGAAATTCTGAATGAAACGGATCTCAGCGAGATTGAGGTTGAAACAGACGATTTGAAGGTGCGCGTTGCACGCCAGGCTTCACAGGTTATGAGCGTAGCGGCACCTGTAGCAGCGGCGCCAGCTCCCGCCCCGGTCGCCCCTGCAGCTCCAGCACCTGCGGCGGCTCCTGAAGGCGGCAATAAGTCAGCCCACCCTGGCGCTGTTCCTTCCCCGATGGTCGGGACTGTTTATGTCGCCGCTGAGCCAGGTGCTGCTCCTTTCGTCAGTGTCGGTGCTCAGGTCACCCAGGGCCAGACCGTGCTCATCGTTGAAGCCATGAAGACCATGAACCAGATCCCAGCGCCGAAGTCCGGCACGGTGAAGGAAATCCTTGTGGAAGACGGACAGCCGGTTGAATTCGGCGAACCACTTCTCATCATCGAATAAAGCCGGAGCCCACGCCCTCATGATCGAGAAAGTTCTCATCGCCAATCGCGGCGAAATTGCGCTTCGTGTGCACCGGGCCTGTAAGGAGATGGGCATTTCCACCGTCGCCGTGCATTCTACGGCAGACGAAAATGCCATGCATGTGCGTCTCGCGGACGAAAGTGTCTGTATCGGTCCGCCTGCTGCCGCTGACAGCTATCTGAATATCCCTGCGATCATCTCTGCCTGCGAAATTACCGGCGCGGATGCTGTGCACCCCGGCTACGGGTTTCTGTCGGAGAATGCGCGCTTTGCTGAAATTCTGGCCGCCCATGACATCACGTTCATTGGCCCCACCGCAGACCACATCAATCTGATGGGCGACAAGATCGCGGCGAAGACGACGGTGAAAGATCTCGGTATTCCAGTCGTCCCCGGCTCCGATGGCGGTGTTACCAGCGATGAAGATGCCATGCGCATCTCCAAAGAGATCGGATTTCCGGTTCTCGTCAAAGCGGCTGCAGGCGGTGGCGGCCGCGGCATGAAAGTGGCGCCGACAGAGGACGACCTTCTGGAAGCGCTCCATACGGCACGCTCCGAGGCGAAAGCCGCCTTTGGCGATGACGCCATGTATATCGAGAAATATCTCGGTCAGCCGCGCCATATTGAAGTGCAGGTCGTGGCAGACTCCCACGGGAATGTGGCCCATTTGGGCGAGCGCGATTGTTCACTACAACGGCGGCACCAGAAAGTATTCGAAGAAGCGCCTTCGCCCGCGCTCAATGAGGCGGCCCGGTCCAAGATCGGTGAGATTGTCCGTAAAGCCATTGGCAATCTGGGATATCTCGGTGTCGGCACGATCGAATTCCTCTACGAGAATGGGGAGTTCTATTTCATCGAAATGAACACAAGGCTTCAGGTGGAGCATCCCGTCACCGAAGCGATTACGGGCATTGACCTTGTGCGTGAACAAATTCGCATTGCCGCCGGTCTGGAAATGAGCTTCACCCAGGACGATGTAGAGTTTGTCGGCCACGCGATTGAGTGCCGCATCAATGCGGAACATCCGAAGACATTTGCGCCGTCCCCAGGAACGATCAAAGGGTTCCATCAGCCTGGCGGTCTTGGCGTTCGCGTCGACAGCGGCGTTTATGCCGGTTACCGGATCCCGCCCTATTATGACAGTCTGATTGGCAAACTGATCGTTCAGGGACGAAACCGGAATGAATGCCTTATGCGCCTTCGCCGGACCCTCAACGAGTTTGTCATTGAGGGCGTGGATACGACCATTCCCCTCTTTCAGGAGCTCGTGAATGAGCCTGATCTGATGAATGGCGATTACCACATTCACTGGCTTGAAGAGTTTCTCGATCGCTCGTGAGGTCTCGCAGCCCACAGATGGAAGAAATCGACCCTGAGACCCTGTTAAGAGCTTACGCCTATGGCGTCTTTCCCATGGGGGAAGCCCGTGGCTCTGACACGCTTTACTGGGTTGATCCGGAGCTTCGCGGCATTCTGCCTCTCGACACGTTCCATGTGCCGCGCCGTCTGGCCCGGACCATCAAGGCAGATCCGTTCACCGTCAAAGTCGATACAGCCTTTCGTGAGGTCATGGAAGCCTGTGCCGAAGACATGCCGGGTCGTGGCAGCACTTGGATCAATGCGGCAATCCTCAAAGCCTATACAGAGCTCCATCAGCAGGGCTTCACCCATTCAGTTGAGTGCTGGAAGGATGGGGAGCTTGTCGGCGGTCTCTATGGTGTTTCCCTGGGCCGCGCCTTTTTTGGCGAAAGCATGTTCAGCAAGGTTCGCGATGCCAGCAAGGTCGCGCTGGTCCATCTCGCAGCGCGTCTCATCACAGGCGGTTATGTCCTGTTGGACACGCAGTTCGTGACGTCACATCTTTCACAATTTGGCGCGATTGAAATTCCGCGGGATGATTACAAAGCGCGGCTTGCCGACGCGCTCACCGGACAACCTGGCGATTTCTACTCGCTTGATGCCGCGGGATCAGAAGTTTCAGGCACCGACATTTTGCAGTCGATCAGCCAGACGTCATAGACAGGGTGTTCCACGGCATTCAGGCCGGGGCTTGAGGCAAACATCCAACCAGAAAAGAGACGTTCGGGCGGCCTTGGAAGGCCCACATCCGCCGGATCTTTTTCCTGCAGCTGATCCGCCAGGGTCTTTCCAACATCAAAGACCTCGACAAAGGCGGTTGTTTCCGGAGTCTCGGTTGGCGGACGTTTGTTGCAGCTGTCAGCCAGAATTTCGAGCGTGCCGAACTGGACCCGTTCACCGATCGGCACTTCCAGCCGCGTAATACGGGCGGTGATCTTATCCAGACCTGTGAAGATGGCGGTCTCCCCAGCGGGCTCAGCAGCAGTTCCCGTAGTTGAGGCTGCGAGCAATACCGCTGCAAGGATGCTTTTTGGGGACCGTCTCAGAGCAGACCTCACTCACTGCCACCCTGGGCGCTGAAGACGGCTTGTCCCACAAGACCAATCAGGTCAATTGAGCCTTGCGTGAACTGAATCTCGTCGCCGTCTGTCAGCATGTCTTCAGATCCACCGGGGGTAATCGACACATAATTGCCACCCAACAGGCCTTCGCTTGTGATTTTGGCGGAGGAGTCGTTCGGAAGTTGAACTTCATCCGTCAAGTTCAGCGTGACAACAGCGTAATAATTGTTCGTATTGAGTGACTGACCGGTCACCGTTCCGATCTTGATGCCTGACATGCGCACATCAGATCCGGTGGCCAGACCATCAACGCGGTCAAACTCAGCCGTTACCTCTATGCCGCTCACATTGCCGACATCGGACACCGAATATCCATATGCCAAAAAGGCAGCGGCAATCGCGATGACGATGCCTCCCACCAGCGTTTCGACAAAGCTGTTATCCATCTTTAACTTCCCTGCCTTGGCGACCTCTCAAGGTCAACCGGGCCTATTGCAGTCGTTCGGCGATGCGCACACCGCCGGAATCATACAAACCAGTCCTAAGGTGTAATGATATTCCGTTTGGGATTTCCTAATAAGCCTGTATCACGCGGAAGTGTGGCCATCTTGCGCCAATCCGGGAGCTTTTTTGGGCTCATTTCTGCTTATTCGGGAGACCAAGCGTCGTAATCACCTGTGACGCGGGGACGACCGCCTTCATTCAGCAGGCTGCCGTCCGGACGATAAGCGTAAGGTGTACCTGTCAGATTAGGCCGATGAGGCTTATGCCACTCACGAACCTGATAGTCTTCTTCCGTCGGTACTGTATCGACGGTCTTGTGGATCCAGCCATGCCATTCCGGTGGAATGCGGGATGCTTCCACAAGCCCGTTATAGACCACCCACCGCCGATCGTCCTTTGAACGGTAATACTTGTTGCCTTGAGCATCTTCCCCCACCAGCTCACCCTTGCGCCACGTGTGAAAACGTGTTGCCAGCGTTTGGCTGTGCCACCAGGTGAAGAACTGTGCGAGGAAGCCCATGGGAAGTCCCTGAATTCGATCCTGCCGCGCTGATCGCAGCGGGATTCTCTGTAAGAAACGCGGCGAATATGGCATTCCGTAGGGGTGCCGTCTAGCCCTCCAGAAATTAACCTACGGAGACCTGGGCCACCAGATCCAGACGCCGGAAAGCGCTAGGATCAGCAGCAAAATGGCGGCACCGTCCATAATCAGCACGCCCAGCTTGCCGAAGAAATTTCCCGAATGGAGGTCCAGAATAATCCGGTAAACCGGAAGTCCTTCGCCGCGCAGATGGTTGTTTACCGCGGCGTGCATCTGGGCCGGCATCGGCGCCCCTACTGACCAGACCACGGCTTCAAGAGGTGTATCGACAGCCAGCCAGACCGATGCGTCGGAATTTGACGAAAAAGCGGCCTCTCCCACTCTGACATAAAGTCCCTGATCCAGCGTCCCGATCGCCGTAACGTCGGTGCGAAATTCTACAGGCAAAAAACGCTCAACCAGTTCGCCCTCTCGGGTGAAAAGTAGAATTTCCCTTGGCGCGGTGACTACAATCAATTCTCCAAGCGCCGCTGCACCGACGAGATCACTTACGCCCCCCACCAGCGGCAGCTCATCCAGAAAAAGCCATCCCCCAGCCCAACTAACCGTCGAATCGCCAATTTCAAATGAGAGCGACGTCTCGTCGACACCGGCAATACCATACCAATCGAGTATCCAGGTATTTTCCACTTTTGATTTGTCGAGATTGAGTGACGCGGCGTGGTTCAACAGAAGCCCTGTCACGCTCAAGACCAGCACCAACGCGGCGGCCGTCAGTCCGAAGCGACGATGCCAAACTCGCACCCATCGTAGTCCTGCCATTGGTCAGGCGTCCTTCCGAACCACAGCATCAAGATGCAGCGCAAGGCGCGCAAGTTTTGTGAGCGCACGCACGGATAAAGTGGCACCTGAAATGCCATCAATCGGGCCGGAAAGTCGACGGTCCTCTTCCAACCGCATGCCTCGAAACTGATCAGTGAAGAAGGGATAGCGCACTTCCCAACCATGACTTTCCCGGTAAATCAAAACCTGTACCCGTTCAATCTCACCCGCTTTGACGGAGATGCCTGTGGTAATTGGCTGGGTCTTGCCGATTTCTTCAAGAATCCAAACAGAGCGGTCGGTGTCCATCCAGTACCGCATCCGAAGGCCGCCTGGTTTGCGCCCCAATATCTCCTTCATTTCATCTTTGACGCCGCCCTTCAGCCAAAGAAATGAGGGCTGCGGTGTTGTTCCACCGAAGACCTCAGACAGGAACGCATCCGGCTCCATAAATATGTCAACCGCGCGCGCGGGCGTCGTCATACCCAATACAAGGGTCAGTACCAAGGTCTGCGCGATGGTGAGGAACTGTTTTGCCATACCTGTCTCTACCATATGAGAACAGGGCACCATAAACCGGTGCCCTGCTCTTCCTTACTTCATGCGAAGAGATCTTAGAACTGGAAACCTACACCCAAATTGACACGATCATCTTCTGTTCCTCCTGTCGGGGCACTATCAATCTGGTAGTCTGCCTTCAACACGGTGTCGGGGGTTGGCCAGAAGTTCGCACCAAAGCGCGTCTGGGAGAACTTGGAGTCCGTGTTGTCCCCGCCATTGTTATCCCATTCCGCATACTGAATGAAGAAGCCAAGATCACCAATGTCAGTCGCAAAGCGATAGGACGGTTCAATATACCACCCATACTGCTCATCGCGGCCGATCGCGGCGGCGGCATTGCTATCCAGATCCCAGAAGGCTGCCAGCGCCCGGAAACCGACCTGCCCTGGTCCGAAAGCCATTGCGGCATCAATATGCGCCTCGAGGAGTGTCGCTGGCGTCTCTTCCGCAGTGCCCTGCGTCACATCAAACTGATGCTGCGCCGTTACACCAATTTCAACGCCCGGCATGCCGGTCCATTGTACCCGTCCGGTAACCGCACCATCCGCGGCTCTTGCCTCAGCCACTTTTTGACGACCATTACGGATCTTGAAGGCATTCGCTCCCGTCGTCGGGACCTGAAGGCCAGAGTGATACATGACATTGTATCCGAAGCTATTGCTCAATTGACCGTGGGCGCCAACGCCTGCTTCCCACCATGTCGTTGGAATGATGTTCTTTTCGACTTCATTCCGCTCTACACCATAGAAGGTCGGTGGCTCGTGTGTCTCGTTCAGGATACCTACCGGGATCAATTGCACCCCAGCCGTCAACGAATGAAATTCCGCGACGTCGAATTCAAGATACGCCTGCTCCAGCTCAACCTCACCCGGCTGTCCCTCACCGGCGAGCGCGTGTTCAAGTTCCACCTCAGCAAACATGCGAACACTGTCGGTGAACTCATGGGCAATGAAGAGGACGAACCTGTGAAAATCTATTTCATCCTTATCGCCGCCATTATAGTGAAGCTCACCATAGCCGCCGAGCGATGTCCGCTGCCACCAGCCTGGCTCTGCCGAACCGCCACCGCTTGAGGCAATCTCTTCAACCACTTCACCAGTCGCTTCGACCTTTTCATCCGTGTCAGCCAGCTTGGATGTCAGCTCATTGATCTGAGCCTGCTGCGCCTGAATCATCTGCCACATCTCTTCGCGACTAGGCAGATCATCCGCGAATGCAGGTGCTGAGAGGAGCGTTGCTCCGATGCCCAACACTCCTGACCTAATAATTTTTTTCATATGCATTTTCGATCCCATTCCCGCCCCTTCCCTAATTTTTCGATGTATTTAGGGGCTTTCAGCGCACCGTAATGGCGCTCTTGAGAGTCATTTTCAAACGTTTTTTGATAGTGCTTCGCATTACTGATGGGCTGTGCTAATTCTGCACCATGAAAAATCACGCCCCACTCTCGCCAAAAGCCTGCGTTCCCAAGGAGCCTTCGGCGATTTCCCGCCGCAGGTGCCTCGCACTTTTCGCCTCAGCGACCGCCGTCCCGTTGTCGGGTGCCATGTCGGCGCAAGCGAGCGCGGCCGACACACGCACCTGGACCGGCGAGGCGCTTGGTGGAGATGTGTCGATAACCCTGGAAGGCTTCAGTCCAGCCGCAAGTGAGAGACTTATCAACCGTGCAGTGGCAGCCCTTGATGGGCTGGAAGATGTTTTCAGTCTTTATCGGCCTGCTTCTGCTTTAGCAAAACTCAACCGGGATGGACGTTACACTGAAGCGCCTAGAGAGCTCACGGATGCACTGGCCATTTGCCGTGATCTCTATGAGCGCTCTGACGGTGCCTTCGATCCATCCGTCCAACGTTTGTGGACGTACTACGACGCAGGTTCGCGGGAAAAAGAGTTCGGCCCGTCGACAAAATCAGATTTTTCAGAAGCGCTGGCATCGGTCGACTTTGATAGAGTGAAGGTGTCTACGAATGGCATAGCTCTACCCCGTGGCATGTCGCTCACGCTTAACGGGATTGCACAAGGAATTGCGACGGACAAGGTTGCCGGGCTATTTCGCGATGCGGGTGCGCGGCACACACTGATCAATCTCGGAGAATTCAGGGCCCTGGCTCCAAAATCCGATGGTTCATCCTGGCAGATAGGCCTTAGAGACCCCGCCGCCATCTGGCGGCTCACTGATGTGGTTCAACTGAGAGAAGGTGCGCTTGCAACCTCAGCAGGGTCCGGTCATCGGTTTCGGCACGGGCACCACCTCCTTGACCCCAAAAGCGGGAGAAGTGCCTCACACTATAAGTCTGTGAGTGTTGTCGCGCCCACGGCTACCCTCGCGGACGGCCTTTCGACAGCGCTATACGTGTTGCCCCTCGAAAAAGCTCAACAACTGGTTGCCCAATACGAGAATGTGGGTGCCCGGTTTTCGCTGTCTGACGGTCGCAATATCGACACCGAACGGTGGCGCCGCCTGCTCGCTTAAAAGTCCAAGTCCCAGGCAGCGCCTTCGGCTACTTTCTGCTCGGCGACCGCGACGGCTGCTTTTGGCAGCTTCAATGTCAGTTGCTGACGCATCCGTCCGTCTTCTTCATAGAAGGGGCGCTTGTCCGCGAGAATCCAATCGACCCGGTGAAGCAGGTTTGCCGGTGTAAGCGGCTTGACCAGAAATTGACTTGCGCCTGCGTCGAACGCCTGGCGGATCAGGCGCGGTCGACCATGCGCCGTCAACATGATGACCGGGATGAAACAGGCGGGTTTATTGTCGGCTTTCCTCAACACCTTCAGGAAGGAACAGCCGTCCATCGGTTTCATTTCCCAGTCGCTGATGATGAGGTCCGGTCGGCGGATCTTAATCTCTGTCAACGCGGCCGTGCCATCCGTTGCTTCACGGATATTGCGCACATCAAATGCTTCCAGAATGGTGTGCACCAGTCGGCGCATGTGGAAGTTGTCGTCCACCACCAGCACATCAAGCGTGCTGAGCTCAAGCCCATAGGCATTGCTGTGCTTCGCCGCAATGGATTGCTTGCTCAAGACCGACCCCGTGTCACAATCAGATAGTGGTTTGCCCGGCATTTACCAAAAAGACCGAGCGTTTCCGCCCTTTTCCTTTTAGTCGTTAAATCCTTCTGATTGGTAACCAGAACAGGGTGAATTCTTCGATTCGCGAATCTCTTGATCGAGATTGCGCGCCCGGCCTCCGATGGGCTCGACATATTTCGAGGCCCGTACACGGTTCGACACAAGTCCTTGACGCCCCCCACGCAGACCACCACAGTTTGTGTCGGCTCAGATGTGGGACACAGCATCTGGTACCAACCGGACAGTTGGCGGCGATCAGGTTCCGCCCGTCCCTTGACCCTCTGACACTGGGAATCTCCCCATAGAGTCAAAGGGTTAAGGACGCGGGACCAAGGGTGGATTGCCTCCAGAAACGGAACAGGAACCAGGTGCTGATCATCTGACCAGGGTGACAGAAATTGGGTCTCGTCGGCGATGACAGTGGCCCATTGTACAGGGAAAACGGGGGCCAAATGCGCATACAGCGGTGTTTCACAGACGAAGCCAAATCGCCTTATGAGGGGATCGAATTCCGCACGACCACGAGCGAAATCCGAAACCCTGATGGCACAATTGTGTTTCGGCTGGATGACATCGCAGTGCCGGCGGACTGGAGCCAGGTCGCGGCGGACATTCTGGCGCAGAAATATTTCCGCAAAGCCGGTGTGCCTGCTGCGCTCCGGCCTGTCAAAGATGAGAGCATTCCGACCTGGCTGTGGGCCCACGAGGCGGACGCGCCCCGGCTGGAAGAAATGCCGGAGGGCGAACGCTATGGCCCCGAAACCGATGCCCGGCAGGTCTTTGACCGGCTGGCCGGGACCTGGACTTATTGGGGCTGGAAAGGCGGCTATTTCGACACAGAAGGCGACGCGCGCGCTTTTTATGATGAGCTGCGTTTCATGCTGGCCACACAGATTGCGGCGCCCAATAGCCCCCAATGGTTCAACACAGGACTCCACTGGGCCTATGGGATCAATGGGCCAGCACAGGGTCATCATTTTGTAGACTTCCAGAGCGGCGAGCTGACGGAAAGCGACAGCGCCTACGAACATCCGCAACCTCATGCCTGTTTCATTCAGGGAGTCGACGACGACCTTGTGAACGAAAACGGGATCATGGACCTTTGGGTCCGCGAGGCGCGACTCTTCAAATTCGGGTCCGGCACCGGCTCCAACTTCTCCCACCTGCGCGGTGAAAGCGAACCGCTCTCCGGCGGCGGCAAGTCTTCGGGCCTTATGTCTTTCCTCAAAATCGGCGATCGGGCAGCGGGTGCCATCAAGTCCGGCGGCACCACACGGCGCGCCGCCAAGATGGTTGTCGTCGATGTAGACCATCCGGACATTGAGCACTTCATCAACTGGAAAGTGATCGAAGAGCAAAAGGTTGCGGCCCTCGTCACCGGCTCCAAAACCAACGAGAAATTCCTGGGCGCCGTGATGCGCGCCTGCGTCAACTGCGAAGGACCGGACGGCGATTGCTTCGATCCGAAGAAAAACCCGGCGCTGAAGCGCGCGATCATCGCCGCGCGGGAAGCCATGATCCCGGAAAACTATGTTCAGCGGGTCATTCAGTTTGCCAAGCAGGGCTTCAAGGAGATCGAATTCCGCACCTATGACACGGACTGGGACTCAGAAGCCTATCTCACCGTGTCCGGTCAGAACTCAAACAACACAGTGCGCGTGACGGATGATTTCCTGAAAGCGGTCGAGTCCGACGGCGACTGGCATCTGATCCAGCGTACCGACAGCGCGATCGCCAAAACGCTAGAGGCGCGCGACCTGTGGGATCAGATTGGTCAGGCCGCCTGGCAGAGCGCCGACCCGGGCATTCAATATCACACGACCATCAATGACTGGCACACCTGCCCGGAAAGCGGCGAGATCCGGGCCAGTAATCCGTGTTCGGAATATATGTTCCTGGACAATACGGCCTGCAATCTTGCCTCGATCAATCTGATGCAGTTCCGTCAGGCATCGGGCCGCTTTGACGTGGAAGCCTTTGAGCATGTGGCGAAGCTCTGGACCGTGGTTCTGGAAATCTCTGTCCTGATGGCGCAGTTCCCGTCGAAAGAGATTGCGGAGTTGTCCTACAAGTTCCGCACGCTGGGTCTCGGCTTCGCCAATATTGGCGGTCTTCTGATGTCTCAAGGCATTGGCTATGACAGCAAAGAGGCGCGCGCGATCTGCGGCGCGATCTCCGCAATTATGACCGGCGTCTCCTACGCCACATCCGCGCAAATGGCGAAGGAGCTGGGTGCTTTCCCCGGCTATGGCGAAAACGAAAAGCATATGCTGCGGGTCATGCGGAACCACCGCGCGGCGGCTCATGGGGAGGCAACGGCCTATGAAGATCTCTCCACCCACCCGGTACCGCTTGATGCCCCCCACTGCCCGCAAGGCGACCTGGTGGAGCATGCACGAGCCGCCTGGGACCTCGCGGTCGCCATGGGGGAGAAATATGGCTATCGGAACGCGCAGGCGACCGTCGTGGCACCCACCGGCACCATCGGCCTTGTCATGGATTGCGACACGACGGGTATTGAACCGGACTTCGCGCTGGTGAAATTCAAGAAGCTCGCCGGCGGCGGCTATTTCAAGATCATCAACCGCGCCGTGCCGCAAGCGCTTCGCACGCTCGGCTATAAGCCGGAGCAGATTGAAGAGATTGTCGGCTACGCGGTCGGCCACGGCACGCTCGCCAATGCGCCGGGCGTGAACCACGAAA
This sequence comes from Parvibaculaceae bacterium, assembly GCA_965248405.1. GTDB lineage: Bacteria > Pseudomonadota > Alphaproteobacteria > Parvibaculales > Parvibaculaceae > Mf105b01. Next base: position 1,140,295 of record OZ252104.1, on the reverse strand, counting down.
CACTCCTCGCCAAAGGCTTTACGCAACAGGCGCTTGAGATCGTGGAAGGAGCGCTCGCGACCGCGTTCGATATTCGCTTTGCCTTTAATAAATATTCGCTCGGCGAGGCGTTCTGCGTGGAGACACTGGGTCTCGATGCAGCGGCGATGGATGATATCGATTTTGACATGCTGGAGGCGCTCGGCTTCACGGCGGACGAGATTGAAGCTGCAAACTTGCATGTTTGCGGCGCGATGACGCTGGAAGGTGCGCCGGGCCTCGCAGACGCGCACCTTCCCGTCTTCGATTGCGCCAACCCGTGCGGCCGTACCGGCAAGCGGTTCCTCTCCGTGGAAAGCCACATTCGCATGATGGCGGCCTCGCAGCCTTTCATCTCCGGCGCGATCTCCAAGACCATCAACATGCCGAATACCGCCACCGTCGAAGACTGCAAAGAGAGCTACATGCTCTCCTGGAAGCTGGGTCTGAAAGCCAATGCGCTTTACCGGGATGGCTCCAAGCTTTCCCAGCCGCTCAATGCCCAGCTAGTGGAAGAGGATGAGGACGATATGGAGATGGGCGCCATGGAAGCTGTGGAGGAGGCCGTTGCCGCCGCCCCTACTCTTATCGATCAGCCTGCCGCCGCCCAGGCCGCGAGCCTCGCGCAAAAACTTGCCACAAAAACCATTGAGCAGGCGCAGAACGCAGGCGTCGCTATGGCCGATGGAGAGCGTGGGGAACGGGCGAAACTTCCCGATCGGCGCAAGGGCTACACCCAGAAAGCGGTTGTGGGTGGCCACAAGGTATATCTCCGCACCGGGGAATATGAAGACGGCACGATCGGTGAAATCTTCATCGACATGCACAAAGAGGGCGCGGCCTTCCGCTCACTCATGAATAACTTCGCCATCGCGATTTCGCTCGGCATGCAATATGGCGTGCCGCTGGAAGAATATGTGGAGGCCTTCACCTTCACCCGCTTCGAGCCTGCAGGCCTTGTACAGGGCAATGACACGATCAAGAACGCCACGTCGATCCTCGACTATGTGTTCCGGGAACTGGCGGTCTCCTATCTCGGCCGCCACGACCTCGGCCATGTGGACCCGGCGGACCTGACGCCCGACGCCATGGGCGACGGCGAAGAGGAAGGCAAGCTGCCGCCCGCGCCGATGCCGGCAACGGCCATCGCGTCTCCCGGCTTCGCGCGCAATACGCAGCTCGCGAACCTCTATGTGGTACGCGGAGGGGCGGCGACGGTGCGCGCCGGCCAGACAGCGGAAGCAATCGCGGCGGAAGCGGAGGCCGAGCCGGAAACCATGCTCACCACGGAGACGGAAATCGTCGCCACGGAGCAGATCGCGGTCGCGACGACAGTCCAGGCGGGAGGCGGCAACACGTCCATCTCGCGCACCATGTCCGCGGCGGTTGAAGCGCGCATGAAAGGTTATGAGGGCGAGGCCTGCGGTGAATGCGGCAACTTCACCATGGTGCGGAACGGCACCTGCCTCAAGTGCGACACGTGTGGCGCCACAAGCGGATGTAGTTGAGGGGTTAGCGCTCGCCGCCCTGGTTCGAGACAGCCTGCCATTGTTGACAATGGCAGGCCTCTTCACCATGAGGATATTGTTTTTATCCAACCCTCACCCTGAGGAGAAGGCGAAGCCTTCGTCTCGAAGGGTCAAAGGATGGACCCTCGTGTCGAGCACGAGGGTGACGCTTGGTGAAGCCCCTCACCCTTCCTCGAAGGTGAAGACTTCTTCCAGGGGCCGGTCGAACTCGCGGGCGATGAGGAAAGCCAGTTCAAGGGACGGCGCATACGCCGCCTTCTCGATCGCGACAATGGTCTGGCGGGTGACGCCCACGCGTTCCGCCAGTTCCTTCTGGGTCATCTCGTCATGATCGAAACGCAGACGGCGAATATTGTTCACCACGCGCGTCTTCTTCTTGTCACCGCTCTCATTCCTGGCCATTCCTCAGGCGCCCTTCCGGTAATGGCGCAACTGCATCAGCGCGCCGAAAATGTCTGCGCCCGCGAATGAAAACAGGATCAGGTGGAAGACAAGGAAGGCGCTGCCCCCCAGCGCCAGCACGATCATGGACAGAAAGACGCCGGTGCCGGAGAGATAATGCGCGATCTTGAGACTCTTCAGTTCGATCATCCGATCGCGCTCATCCATCATGTAGGCCGTCGTGTCCTCCATGTCCCCCTCGATCATCGTGCCGACAATGTTGAAGGCGATGGTCATGACCAGCGTCGCGGCAATCGTGCCGACGACGAGAGCGAGAATACAGATGCCGAGCAGCGCCAGAGCGTCCGGCCCCTCAAACCGCCCGGCCTCCGCCAGGCCGGAGACAATCCAGCCATAAAGAGCAAAGGCCGGTGGCAGAGTAACGAGGTAGGCCACCAGGTTACGCTCCTTGAAGGACAGCGGCTGGGAGAGAGATTGGGACATGGGGGCGGTCTCCTTATCAGAAAGCCTGTGGGCCGGTTGGGGGACGTGACGCAGGAGAATGCCTCCCTCACGTCATCTCTGGTTTACTTCATGTATGAATTTTCATACTCAGAGTCAAATATTTTTTACATCTCGTGGTACGCCATTCTCTCGCTCGTCCGTGAATCCATGGTTCGAGACGGCGCTGAAGCGCCTCCTCACCATGAGGCTGCTACAGAAATATTTCCCTCATCCTGAGGAGTGGGCCCATTACAGATGGGGCCGCGTCTCGAAGGATGGACCCCCGTCACCACGAGGGTGACAGTAGGTGTAATGCGTCATTGCCGGACTTGTTCCGGGCATCCAGGGTTCCAAACAAATGCTTCTGATTGCAGCTCCTGGACCCCCGGGAACAAGTCCGGGGGTGACGGCTTTCATTTGACGTGAACCCCGAACACGGCAATGACATGATGAGAAAAACGAAACTGAAGGAAATTTAACCGATGCCCAAAGGATATTGGATCGCCCACGCCACGGTCACCGACCAGGCAAAGTATGACGAGTACCGCGCGGGCGTCGCTGCGCCCTTCGAGAAATATGGCGCGACATTCCTCGCGCGCGGCGGCAACTTTGAAGTGGTGGAAGGCACGGCCAAGAAACGGCACATCGTGGTCGAGTTCCCGAGTGTCGAGGCGGCCCTAGCGTGCTTCCACTCCCCGGAATATCAGGCCGCCAAAGCCAAACGCAAAGGCGCGTCAGAGAATGACGTGATTATTGTGGAAGGGGTTTGATCTTCGTATTTCTTAGGCCAGGCATGACAAGAGCACCGGGCAAGTGGCAGACTGGTAGCCCAAGAGTGTAGGAGGTGCCCATGAGCCAAGTCATTCCGCAACGCATGACCGCCGAGATTGACGGCGACTTTGTCGTGTTTCTGATCGGCATGCGGGTCAATAAATGGTGGCTGCCGCATAAGTGGGTGCCGGTGTCCCGCGCCATGTTCCGTATGCTGAAGGAATTGGAAAATTCCGCCGGTGATGAAACGGGGTTCCTGGGCGTGGAGCGTGCCGGAAGCCTCTTCATTCAATATTGGCGCTCCTTTGATCATCTGGAGGAGTATGCCCGCGACGGTAACCGCCAGCATTGGCCGGCCTGGGCGCGCTTCAATGCGCTTCTGGGCAAGACCCGCGGCGATGTGGGTATTTGGCACGAGACCTATCTCGTGAAAGCAGGCGCTTACGAAAACGTTTATAGCGGGATGCCCCCTTTCGGCCTCGGGAAAGCGGTCGAGCCCCTTGGCGGGCTGGTGCCTGCCACCGGCTCCCGCGAAGCCGCCCGGGACCGCCTGCGGTCGCAGTGACCACGCTGCCTTATCCGGCTTTCCTGCTCACAGCTAAAGCAAAGCAGTCACTTTGGTGAACAACTAAAGATTTATGTTTTTGGGGGATAGTTGACCGGTCGCGTCTCACGCGACGGGAAGTGAGGATGTGTGTCCAAGTACAGGCTCGTATCAGATAACACCTTGGCCTTTGCCGATCTGTGGTACGCCACCCGCGATGCCATGGACGTTTCTGCGCCCCACAAAAGGGATTTGCCGCTGCGGTCTCTCTCGCGCTTTATGCCGAGCATTGCCCTGGTGAGTTTCGATGCAGGCGGACGCGCAAAATATGAGCTCTTCGGCACGCAGCTTACCGCTCTCGCAGGTGTCGACCTTACCGGCCACTATCTGGATGAAACCCTTTCCCCTGATGCTAAAACCCAGCGCGAAGCAGGACTTGCGGCGTTTCACAGAAAGTGGGGGCCAGACGCGCTTCGGGCCCGTTGGTCTGTCGGCAAAGCGACAACGACCAGTGGCCGGGTGGTTCAGGTGGAAGATCTGGCCCTGCCCTATTTCGACGGACAGATTCCGGAAATGCGCCATATGAATTTCGCAACCGTGCTCGGTACGCTCGAATTTGGCGAAGGCATGACCGGCTTCCTTGAAGCTGATGAGATGATCTGGTTTGACGCGGCGCTTGAGCGTCCTTCCTGGCTGCAACTCAGCGTCGGCGAGGGTGCAAAAATGACCCCACGCAGACGTGAACATGCGTAACGCTGCCCCATAGGAAGTCATTAAGAGTTCTATCCTAAAATATTGGCCGGTTAATATTTTACCATAGAGGCCTTTCCGTTGCGTTGTCCGTGTCTGAAGTCCCCGCAACTTGTCGCGTTTGCCGATCGCTGGTTTGCCATGCGGCATGAAGGCGGGAAGCCGCTGCCATCGCAAGAGGACTTCCCTTTGGAGACCATGGCAGATTTTCTGCCCAATCTGGCGGTGACCCGTCGGCGGGAAGACGGCACACCCTATTACCTTTTTTTTGGAACCGGCCTGGCTGACCTGATTGGCCACGACCTGACAGGCCAAGACGTTGGAGCCAGTTTGGCGGAAGAAGCGCGGGGACAATTCATACAAGTTGTCGCCCCCGCTGACATGCTGGAGCGTCAGGGTCTCACCACACATGGTCGCTGGTTTATTGGTGACGTAACAACGCAGCATGGCCGAGAGGCAGAAATTGAGGGCTTAACCTTCCCAGTCTACGCGAAGGATGGCGAAGTGCGCCGGATCACCTACAACTCCGTCGTCGACGGAGTCTCATTGGGCGATACGCTTGGTGCCCCTTATCCCAAGGCGGACGGTATTGAGTTCGATGCCCTGCAGTCCCGGCCGAGCTGGATGTATCTACAGCCTCAACACTCCTCCCTTGCGTGAGCGCCCCGAGCGCCGATAGTGGCGCATCTGGACACAAGCCCCTTAGAATAATAAAATATTTATTGTAGATTTCTGGGAGGGATTTAGTGTCGTCCAAAGTCGTCGAGTCAGAAGCTACGCTCGCCTTCGCATCGCTCTGGTATGACGCCCGGGAAGAAGCCGGGGTCCCCATCCCCCAAAAGTCCGACCTGCCCCTTCGCGGCCTCGCCTCCTTTATGCCAAATCTTCTCCTGCACCGGCTGGATGAAGGCGGACGCGCCTTTTGCGTTCTCTTTGGAACCGCCCTCACGGATGCTTTCGACATCAATCTGACGGGCACTTACCTGGAGGAAAGCATGGCGGCGGAGGACGCCGCTGCGCGCCAGGAGACTTTCGAAGCTTTTTACAGGGAACATGGGCGCGATGCGGCTTTTGGCCGGTGGGTGAATGGGCGTCTCAGCACACGGTCAGGCGACGTGATGGGCTTTGAAAGCCTGGCGCTGCCCTATATCGAGCCGTCAGACGGGTCCACGCGTTTGATGGTGCATGTCCTTCCGCTTGCCAAGCTCGGTTACGGCGACCGGCTGATCCCCCATTTCAAAGAAGATGAGGTACGTATGTTCGTGCCCGAAGGGCCACGGCCCGACTGGCTGATGCCGCGTTCCTGATCCGCCCGGTGCTACTTCTTTTCCGGCGGCGGGATATGGCGGAGGTGAAGTTCGCGCAGTTGATGATTGGCCGGCTCTGAAGGCGCGCCCATCAGCAGATCTTCCGCCTGCTGGTTCATCGGATACATGGTCACTTCACGAATGTTCGCCTGGTCCGCCAGCAGCATGACGATCCGGTCAACACCCAAAGCAATGCCACCGTGCGGCGGTGCGCCGAAACGGAAGGCGTTCAGCATGCCCGCGAAGTTCTTCTCGGTATCCTCACGTGCATGGCCCGCGATCTCGAACGCTTTCAGCATGCATTCCGGGTCTGCATTCCGGATCGCGCCGGATCCCAGCTCATAGCCGTTGCAGACCAGATCATATTGCTGACCCATGACCTCGAGCGGGTCTTCAGTGTTGAGCGCGTCCAGGCCACCTACCGGCATGGAGAAGGGGTTGTGAGAGAAGTCGATCTTGCCCTCAGTTTCATCAAACTCATAGATCGGGTAGTCGGTGATCCAGCAGAAGCGGAATACATCCTTTTCGATCAAATCGAGCTCGGTCCCAATGCGGGTCCGCGCATTGCCGGCAAGGGCTGTTGCCGCTGCTTCTTTGTCACATGCGAAGAAAAGCGCGTCGCCTGCTTTAACACCCGCTTTTTCCGCCATGCCTTGAAGAATGTCTGCGGGGAAGAATTTGGCAATCGGCCCTTTGCCTGCCAGAGCACCGTCGACTTCTTCAAAGACGATATAGCCCAAGCCTGCAGCACCCTGGTCCTTGCGGGCCCAGTCGTTGAGCTTGTCGAAGAACGAACGCGGACGATCACCAGCACCCGGCGCTGGAATGCCGCGCACAATGCCGCCTTGGGCGATCACATTCTTGAACGCTTTGAAGGTGACCTCCTCCGGCGTGAAGAATTCCGTGATGTCAACAATTTCGATCGGGTTCCGCAGATCAGGCTTGTCGTTGCCATATTTCAGCATCGACTCTTTGTACGGAATGCGGATGAAGGGAGCCTTGTCGGCCACCCGCGGTGTCGCCATAGATCCCGCAAAGACACCGAACGTGTCTGCCATGACTTTTTCCATCGCGGCAAAAACTTCATCCTGCTCGATAAAGCTCATTTCCACATCGAGCTGGTAGAACTCCCCGGCCGAGCGGTCCGCGCGGGCGTCCTCATCGCGGAAACAGGCAGCGATCTGATAGTATCGGTCGAAACCGGCAACCATGGTCAGCTGCTTAAACTGCTGTGGTGCCTGCGGCAGAGCATAGAATTTGCCCGGGTGCAGGCGGCTCGGAACGAGAAAGTCCCGGGCGCCTTCGGGGCTTGAGGCCGTCAGGATCGGGGTCTGGTAGTCAAGGAAGCCCTGCTCCTCCATGGAATTGCGCATGGCGCGGATCAGTTTGGAGCGAAGCACGATCCGCTCGTGAAGACCGTCCCGGCGCAGATCAAGGAAACGATTGCGCAGCCGGATGTCTTCCGGATATTCCGGCTCACCAAACACTGGCAGTGGGAGTTCCTGCGCTTCAGACAGGATCTCAGCATCTTTCACCAGAATTTCGATCGCCCCTGTCGGCAGGTTGGGGTTCACCGTGTCTTCAGAGCGCGCTACGACCGGTCCATCAATCCGCATCACCGACTCCGCCCGCACACGCTCAGCCAGCTTGAAGCCCTCGCCCATGTCCGGGTCGAAAACCAACTGTGTGAGGCCATAATGATCGCGCAGATCGATGAACAGCAGACCGCCATGATCGCGCTTGCGGTGGACCCACCCTGAAAGGCGCACGGTCTCGTCGACGTTTGATTTTGTGAGCTCGCCACAGGTATGGCTGCGATAAGGGTGCATTTTGGCTTCAACCCTGAAAAAATGGCAGGAAATAAGGGGCCCATGGCGGGTGCCGACCCCAGTTCTGGATGCCGAAAAGCGCATGGGACAGCTGATTTGTCAAGACCTGACGATTGGGGCCATGCCAGAAGCAATTCCAAGGGACAGGGGCGACAGAAGGCCCGGTTTGCGCTATAGGGGCCTCATGGAAATTATTACAACAACGGCGCAGCTGGAAGCAGCCTGCGGCCACTTGGCACAAGCCTCATATATAACCGTCGACACAGAATTTATGAGAGATTCGACCTATTGGCCGATTCTCTGCCTGATTCAGGTCGCCGGACCTCGGCACGAGTTCATTATCGACCCTCTGGCGGAGGGGATTGATCTCGCCTGCTTCTATGGCCTCATGACAGACCGCAATGTCATCAAGGTCTTTCACGCCGCACGTCAGGACATTGAGATTTTCTACCATGAGGCGAAAGCCATTCCAGATCCGCTGTTTGATAGTCAGGTCGCAGCCATGGTCTGCGGGTTCGGCGAGTCCGTGGGCTATGAGACCCTGGTGCGGAAGCTGGCCAATGGCAAAGTCGACAAATCCTCCCGCTTCACGGACTGGAGCCGACGTCCACTGACAGACAAGCAACTGAGCTATGCCATGGCGGATGTGACCCATCTGCGTAAGATCTACGATGTGCTGGCCCGTCAGATTGCAGAAAATGATCGTGTCGCTTGGGTGGCTGAAGAGATGGCCATCCTCCAGAATCCCGAAACCTATGCTCTGCGCCCGGATGCTGCCTGGAAACGCATGAAAATGCGCGTCAAAGGCCGCAAAGCCGTTGGCGTGCTCATGGAAGTCGCGGCCTGGCGCGAACGTCAGGCACAGGAACGCGACACACCCCGCAATCGCATCATGAAAGACGATGCCCTCTTCGAACTGGCAAACCAGCAGCCCCGGGACCTCAAGAGTCTGGATCGCCTTCGCGCCGTCCCCCGCGGTTTCTCAAACAGCCGTTCGGCGACGAGCCTATTGGACGCCATTGAAACGGGCATGAACCGGAATGAAGCCGACCTGCCGGATATCGAGCCCCCCCGCCCGCTTCCATCTGGCATCGGTCCATTGGTTGAGTTGCTCAAAGTGCTTCTGAAGATGCGAAGTGAGGAACACAATGTGGCACCGAAGCTTATCGCCACCGTGTCCGACCTGGAACAAATTGCCGCTTTCAAGGATGCCGACGTCGATGCCCTTAAGGGATGGCGGCGCGATATTTTTGGCAATGATGCTCTGGCTCTCAAACGAGGTGAATTGGCGATTTCAGCAAATGGGCGACAGCTCAAGGTAACGCATCTGACTGAATCTGTTGGCGGATGAGTCTTGGCATCAACCCCAACACACCTAAACCTTTACGGCTAGTTGCGGCAGTATTTCGTTCACCACGTGAAATATACATGCCGCCTTTTAACTAGAATTTAGAATTCTCCGATGATCCTGTGACAAACGGGAGTTTACGGGACGGGGATTCACATGCTTGGTGGAATTTTCAATGCCAATATTGGCAAACGAATTTTTATTGCTGCGATTGTGCCGATCGTGGGGATTGCATTATTTGCGGCATATATCGTCAGCGGAGAGGTGCAGCGATATTCGTCGCTCAGCCAACTCCATACATTGGCAACGGTTTCTCCGAAGATCAGCTCGGTAGTTAACGAGCTTCAGGGTGAGCGGGGTATCTCCGCGACATACATTTCTTCTGGCGGAAGCGGCGTTTGGGCAAAGCGCCTGGAGGACCAGTTCGCAGCGAGTGATGCGGTGTTCACCGAGGTCATTCCGTTTTTGCAAGCCTTCCCTGCTGCCAATTATGGCGCAGAAGTTGAAGAGCGCCTTACCACAGCACTTGCTGAATTTGAGCGTCTGGAAGGGTTTCGTGAACGCACAAAATCTGCGCGCACCACTATCGAAGCCACGACCGAGTACTACACCGAGACGATCCGACTGCTGTTGAACATTGCCTCAGTTGTGTCATCTCTGGCGGATGATGCTGAGATCAAAGGTCAAAGCATCGCCTATATGAGCCTGCTTGAGATCAAAGAACGGGCAGGTCTCGAACGTGCGATGGGCGCGAAGGGTTATGGGGCACAGAAATTCGACTCCCTCACCCACACAGAGTTTGTGACCCTTATCGGTCAACAGGACTCCTATATGGAAGTTTTCCGCGCCTACGCTTCACCGGCTGCTCTTGCCTTTTACGACGAGACTGTCGTGGGCACGCATGTTGATGATGTCGAATATTGGCGCGATGTTGCCGTCGAAGCCGGTTACGACATGCTCTATGACGATGTGACAGACATTCAATGGTTTGACGGAATCACCGCAAAGATTGATCTCATCACTCAAGTTGAGAATTATGTCTCAGAAGAACTTATCGCGACGGCCGATGGTGCCCTGAGTTCTGCCTGGATGGCCCTGCTCGTCACGCTTGCGACTTCTATCGGTTCTCTTCTTGTTGCCGGCATTGCCTGTTATGTGGTCGGACGCTCGATTACGAAGCCTCTTGCTTCACTTCAGGACGTCATGGGTGAAGTTGCCGACGGTGCCTTCGATGTCGATATCGCAGGCACAAGCCGCAAAGACGAAATCGGTGATATGGCCCGGGCTGTTGAAGTGTTCCGTGACCAGGGTGCGGCTGCAGAACGTCTCAAGGAAGAGCAGCAGCTTGCTGAAAAACGCGCTGCCGAAGAGAAGCGTGAAAGCCTCAACAAAATGGCTGACGACCTCGAAGCTTCGATCGGTCAGATGATTGATGCTCTAACCTCTTCGTCGACCGAGTTGGAATCCACCGCGCGCTCTATGAGCAAGTTGGCTGGCACAACAAACGAAGAAGCAATTTCTGTGAGCAATGCCAGCACGGGCGCCACACAGAATGTCGAGACAGTGGCATCCGCCGCGACACAATTGTCGAATGCGATTGGTGAAGTGACTGAACAGATTTCGCTTTCAGCGGCTTTGACACAGGAATCACGGGCGGCATCCGAACAAACTGACGTTCAGATGAAGAACCTCTCTGATGCCGCAAACCGGATCGGGTCTGTCATGGAGCTGATCCAGGAGATTGCGGAGCAAACCAACCTGCTGGCACTCAATGCCACCATCGAGGCGGCGCGTGCGGGCGATGCGGGCAAAGGCTTTGCGGTTGTTGCTTCCGAGGTTAAAGATCTCGCGAACCAGACTGCCAAAGCCACGGGCGAAATCTCTGACCATGTCAGCCGTGTTCAAGAAGAAACAAAAACAGCTGCAGAGGCCATGTCGGGCATCGCCAATAAGATTGGCGAGATCAATCAGGTCACCTCTGCTGTCTCCGCAGCGGTGGAAGAACAGAGTTCGGCCACGCAGGAAATTTCGCGCAGTGCTGAAGAAACAGCCGTGATGAACCGCAATGTTTCTTCAAGCGTAGACACTGTCCGTTCCGCAGCGGAACAGACTGGCTCTGCTGCTGATCAGGTTTTGAGCTCAGCTGAGAACCTCTCCAAAACAGCAGAGGGTTTGCGCAAACAGGTCGGCGACTTCGTCTCCTCCATCCGCGCGGCATAAACCCGATCATCAAATTCAATAGTTGAAAAGGCCGCTTCATCCGAGGCGGCCTTTTTTGTGATCACCTAGACGATCATTGTCTTTGGCTGCAGATCCAATGCGCGTGCCAGCGCGCCAAGCCGCTTCTCAACAACTTCGCCACAATAGGCTTGATGCGACCTTTGAACGTTCAGTGTCAATGCATCCTTTGTCAGCACAAGGCGGGTATAGGGGAGGACACCAACACTCGCCGCACAAAGCGTGAAGGCCACACGGAGCGCAAGCCCCATGACCCGCGCCCGACGATTTTCGTCCTCCGGCAGCAGACCTGACAGATTGCCGAACGCTGCCGGTTCACCCGCCCCTTCATGGCGATGGAACCCAACCCGCGCCAGGAAAACCCGTTCCGCGTGCGTGATGCCAGCCAAGGGCGCCAACAGTGTCTGTTCAAAGGCATGCATCGCCCGGTAGTCTGGATGTACGTACCAGCCGATATCCGCAAGGCTGCAGGCTGCCATTCGCAACCTTCTCTGCGTATCATTTTCGCCCAGCCCGTCGGTTCCAAAGAGAGGCGCTATCCAGTCTGCCAGTTCATGGCGATGTTCAGGAAACCGTACCAAACGCCGAGCAAGATCGCTCGCACCAACCAGGAGCGGGTCGCACGACCGATCCGCTTCCGATAGTTGATCGTACAGCACACCCTCACGAAGACCGTAGGCCGAGATCTCCACTGTTTTCACCTTGGTGGCCGCAATCAACCGGGAAAGAACCATCGCCCCAATAGGCAAGGCGCCGACCCGCCGTGAGGACACATCAGGGATTTTCGCCAATGATTTCGGTCCCAAACGTTCAATCAGTTTGGCGAGGTCCGCCGCTTCTGATGCTGGCATCTGATACTCGTGCAGCACACGGACCGGATAGTCGTTTTGCGCCATATGGATACGTGCCAGGTTCCGCCAGACGCCCCCAACAGCGTAAAGGGTCCTGCCTTCTCCCGTGCCTAACCAATGGACTTTCTCGAGGGCCTTATCGACTTCCTTTACCAGTGCCTTTGATGACCACCCGGTGCCCAAAAGACGTAACGGTCCGAGAGGCAGCGTCTCCCCTTTGCCCATCGCCCCTTTTTTGACATCCACCAGCTCCAGGCTACCGCCACCTAGATCACCCACAATGCCGTTCGCATTCGGGATGCCCGAAACAACGCCAAGGGCCGCATATTCCGCTTCCTCTTCGCCGCTCAGCACATGCAGTGTCAGTCCTGTCGCCGACTCAACCTCAGCGGCGAACGCAGCACCGTCAGCCGCATCGCGCACGGCGGCGGTGGCGACCATCGCAGTGTGTTCCACATCAAGTTGAACGATGAGGGCAGAGAAGCGTTTCAAAGCCCGCATGGCGCGCGTGACGCCATCCGGGTCCAGCCGGCCTGTCTCGCTCAGTTGAGCGCCGAGACCCGCCATTACTTTTTCATTGAAAATGGGAACCGGGTTGCGTTTCGCGCCCTCGTAAATCACCAGCCGAACAGAGTTCGAACCAATATCGATGATCCCAAAATTTCCCTCTTTGCGCGTGTGCGGTTCTGCCCGCTTGTCGAGCAATGATCCGTCAAATTTACGCTGGAGGGTGGTCACCTGAGGAAGGCTCGTTTCGCTTTAGTGATTTGCCGCGACCCGACAAGCTCGCATTGTTCATAAAGAAGGTGTGCGCGTTAAACGGTTCCACCCCTGACTGACGCTCAATACGCTCATATCGACCGTCCGGCAACATATACCAGCTTTGCTCATTGTCCTTGATATTGGCAACCATGATCTGGTCCAAAATCTGCTCATGAACCGTCGGGTTTGTCACCGCAACAAGGGTTTCCACGCGCCGGTCGAGATTTCGGGGCATCCAGTCCGCGGACGAGAAATAGATTTTTGCCTCATCAGACGGCAATTCGTGACCGTCACCGAAGCAAACGATTCGGGAATGTTCCAGAAAGCGGCCAACGATGCTTTTCACTCGGATATTTTCTGAGAGGCCAGGAATGCCTGGCCGCAGACAGCAAATGCCTCGCACAATCAGATCAATCTGGACGCCGGCCTGGCTCGCTGCATAGAGCGCGTCAATGATGATGGGGTCCACAAGGGAATTGACCTTCACCCATATGGAAGCAGGCCTACCGGCTTGTGCGTGCTCCATTTCCCTTTGGATGTGACCAAGCAGCCGCGCGCGCAGGTTTTTCGGCGACATGGCAATTTTTTCAAGCCGCTCCGGCTCTGCATATCCGGTGAGATAATTGAAGACCTGTGCCACGTCGCGCCCGATAGCCGGGTCGTCGGTAAACATGGACAGGTCGGTGTAAATTTTTGCCGTAATGGGGTGATAGTTCCCGGTGCCCAGGTGCACATAGGAACGCAAGTGACCGCTTTCCCGGCGCACCACAAGGCTCATTTTGGCGTGTGTCTTCAATTCGATGAAGCCGAAAACAACCTGCACCCCAGCGCGTTCCAGATTGCGCGCCCAGACGATGTTGGCCGCCTCATCAAATCGGGCTTTCAGTTCCACCAGAGCCGTTACGGACTTGCCCGCTTCGGCCGCCTCAATTAGGGCCTGGACGATGGGGGAGTCTTTCGACGTCCGGTAGAGGGTCTGTTTGATGGCCACAACATCCGGGTCGGCAGCCGCCTGCCGCAAAAACTGGCAGACAACGTCAAAACTCTCATAGGGATGATGCACCACAAAGTCTTTGGCTCGGATGGCCGCAAAGCAATCCCCGCCAAAATCGCGGACCCGTTCCGGGAAACGGGCGTTGTAAGGCGGGAATTTGAGTTTCGGAAAATCATCCACGATCAATTGGTCCGTCTGGGCGAGCCCGATCAGACCATCGACCAGAACCAATTCTTCATCGCCGACTTCCAGCTCCTGGACAACAAGCTTGCGCAGGCTTTCCGGTGTCGTCTTTTCCATCTTCAGCCGGATCACGCTGCCGCGACGGCGGCGTTTCAGGGCTGATTCAAAAAAGCGGACCAGGTCCTCGGCTTCTTCCTCAATTTCGATATCGCTGTCGCGCAGGACGCGGAACGCCCCCTGGCCGATCACCTCATAGCCCGGGAAAAGCCGGTCGAGGAACAGGCGGATCAGATTTTCCTGACTGAGGAACCGGATCTCTCCATCTGCATTCTCCGCCTGCGGCAAACGAACAAACCGTTCAATCTGTTGCGGCACGGGCAGAAGCGCGTTCATCAGCTTGCCATCCGTCACCCGGCGCAGTTGCAGCGCCAGACAGAAACCTGAATTGGGAATAAAGGGGAATGGATGCGCCGGATCGATCGCCAGCGGTGTCAGCACGGGAAATACCGTCTCCAGGAAACGTTCCTCAAGCCAGGAGAATTCCGACGGTGCAACCTCGCTCGCATCAATCACGGAAATCTTGTTGGCGCGAAGTTCTTTCCGAAGCTCTTCCCATTGACGCTGTTGTTCCGCCATCAGGAGGTAAGCTGCCTCGTTTACCCGGGTGAGCTGCTGTGACGCCGTCAGCCCGTCCTGGCTCCGCGTTTCAACGCCTGCATGGACCTGGCCACGTAACCCGGCCACACGCACCATATAAAACTCATCCAGGTTGCTGGCTGAGATAGACAGGAACCTCAACCGCTCCAAAAGCGGGTGGTTGCAGTTTTCGGCTTCTTCGAGAACCCGCTTGTTAAAGGCCAGCCAGGAGAGCTCGCGGTTCATGAAGCGCTCCGGCGATTCCGGATCAATCGCAGGGACAGCAGCAGAGGCTCCTTCGGGCACCGCGTTGGGGGCTGTGTCCTCGTTGGCTGCGTCTGTTGGTCGTGGTGTGCTCATGACTGGATCTCACGGGGCTGAATCTCAGAGATTTCCGGAGCGGCCTGAGGCCCGGGTTCAGATCCAGGCTCAGGTCCAAGTCCAGAAGTTTGGCTTACTCCCTTGAAATCTAACTTAAATTTGTAACCGAGT
This sequence comes from Parvibaculaceae bacterium, assembly GCA_965248405.1. Taxonomy (GTDB): domain Bacteria; phylum Pseudomonadota; class Alphaproteobacteria; order Parvibaculales; family Parvibaculaceae; genus Mf105b01. The sequence continues at coordinate 1,125,158 of OZ252104.1, read as the reverse complement.
CATGACGATGGTGTCGCATCCCGCAATACTTCCGCGACCAAAGGCACCGTAATCCGCCGTTTTCCGGCGAGCGCCGCCTGATCGACCGCCGCAACGATCTTGCGGGCTGCCTCAATGGACCGGTCCATGTGGGTCGCGAGGTAGCTGAGCGCCTGCTCCGGGGCTCTCAACTGCCGGTCCTGAAAGAGCTTTTCTAGGACGGCACGGAGAAGCGCGTCGTCTGGCGTCCCTAGTTCCGCGGTCATGACTGCTTTGAGGCGCGAGGCAAGGTCCGGCAGGCGGACCGGGAGGCTCGCTGGGCCCACCTTGGACGTCATCAGCAGGGAGACACCTTCCTCCCGGGACAGGTTCATCAGATGGAAGAGCGCCGTCTCCCGGTCTGCCGGCAGCCTGTCCACATCTTCCAACAGAATGGCTTTTTCCTGGCAGAGCGCCGGCACACGTGCCTCGTCTAGCTCCGAAGCGGTCAGAGACACGGCACCACTCGCCGACTTCCAGACAGCACCCAGATGGCTCTTTCCGGCCCCTGCGGGCCCCACCAGCATGGCCGCTGGAGTCGACCAGTCCGGCCATTGATCGACCAGCGCGACGGCGGCCCGGTTGGCCTCACCAACCAGGAAGTCCTCGCGCTCAAAGGCGATGCGGTGCGGCAGATCCAGCGGGATTTGCGATGGTGTCACGAACCGTCTCCGCCGTTCCCCTGATAGAGGGAACTCACCAGGTATTTGGCGGTCGCAAAACGGACCAGCACGCCCATGGACGCGGCGATCGGAACAGCCAGCAGCATGCCGACAAAGCCGAAAAGATAGCCGAAAGCGAACAAGGCCAGCATGACCCAGAGCGGATGCAGGCGCACACGGTCACCGACCAGTTTCGGCGTCAGAAAATTGCCTTCGATGAACTGCCCGACTCCAAAGACACCAGCGACGGCAATGATCCATCCATAGTCGGGCCAGAACTGAACCAAAGCGATGATCATGGCGAGGACAAAGCCGACAATGGTCCCGACATAGGGAATGAAGCTGATGATCCCGGCAATGGCGCCAACGATGAAGCCGAACTCGAGCCCGAGTACCGTCAGGCCGATCGCGTAGAAACTGCCCAGCAGAAGGCAGACCGCCCCCTGCCCACGCACGAAGCCCGCGAGCACTTCGTCAATTTCCCGCGCAATCGCCCGGATGGTTGCTGCGTGGTCCCGTGGCAGCAGACCGTCAATCCGCTCCACCATATTGTCCCAGTCCAGCAGCATGTAGAAGGCCACGATCGGCGTCACAAAGACAAGAGACAGGAGGCCCGCAATGGCGATGCCCTGCTGCCAAAGCGTTGCCAGAGATTGCAGCAACCAGGCGAGCAGTGCTTGCGCGCCATTCGTAATGGCCTCTTCAACATCGTTTCCATCACCAGCCAGCAACTGCCCCAGGCGCCCTTCACCAAGACTCAGCATCAGCTCTTTGCCCCGTTCCATCAGGCGCGGCACGCTTTCCAAAAAGGAGACCGTCTGCTCATAGGCCACGGGTACCAACACAACCAGAGAGGCAAAAAACAACAAAATGAAGAGAGCGGTGATCACGGTTGTCGCCGCCAGCCGGGACAGGCCCCATTCCTCCAACCGGTCTGCCGCAGGGTCAAGGAGATAGGCGGCAGCCAGTCCGGCAACGAATGGCAACAAAACGCCACTCAACAACCAGACGAGCAAAATAAAAACCAAGAAGCTCGTAACCCAGATCAGCGCCTGACGTTGGATGGTCATGCCGTTTGTCCTCGATTGAAAGCGTATGCGTGAGCTTTACCGAACAGCCGCAAGGTACCAATAGCCTTCGAGATTGTTCAGGGTCAGGTTTTTCTGCGCCAGGTTCAGCTCCAACGTGTCGACGGTGCCCACATAGTCCAGTTCCACCTGCGCGCCCTCCGTTGAAATGGCGACAATGGTCGTTTTCTGGATCAGTGGAATTTGATCGAGGCGTTTTCTGATTGTCTGCCATTCGCCAATGGATTCATACGCAACCGATGCGGACAGAACCGCCCGTTCTGCGAACCGAACCGTGCTTTCCCGCTTCCAGTCTGCCTGGGTGGCATCCACGAAACGCCCGGCAAGGCGCTGGGCTGCCGTTTGCAGTGAGGGTGCATTTGCTTCCCGGCCCGACCAGGATTTTGGTGAGGCTTCGCCGACCGGATATGTCACGATCCGAACAGAGAGAGCACCGGGTGCATCTCCCGTCTGAGCATGGGCAACCATGACCCGGTCCGCGCCATAGCGTGTCGCGAGGTTTGAGAGCGCGGGCCTGTCGCCCCCCAGCGCCTGCTCAACAGTAAGAGTCGTCATGTCGCCGATATCGCCGAGCGGTACCACCATCGGCGTCAGAATATTGTCCAGATCCGTGGCCGCCCAGGCGGTCGTCCAGGCATTACCCTCATCCCACAGCCGGTCACCGGTTTCATCGGTCAAGACGGGCACGATGACCGCCGTTTTCTCGCGGCTTTCAGAGAAGGGAATGGACCTTGCGGTGAACAGGTTTCGCACGGCTGAGGGCTGAAACCTCACGGTCAGGTTTGCGAGGTACCGCGTCGCGGAGCGCTTCTCATTGGCCACTTGAAACGAGCGGACCATGCTTTCCGCCATTGTGGCGTCGACAGTGGGCAAAAGGGACCAATCTTCCTGAAGCGCCAGACGCCTCAACAGGACTTCCAGTGCCCGGCGCTGGCCATCAGCAATCGCTGCATTCCGCGCCAGTGTCGCTGTTTCCGCCGTCGCATCGACGGGAATCCCGGTGACAGTGAATACATCCGCAGCATGGGCGGGCCCGCTCACTGGCGCAAACATCAGAGCAAGCCCCATCAGCATGCCCAGATGGAGCCCTTGAGCGATTTTTCTGACATGAGCGATCTTTCTGACTTGCGGTTTCATACTCACTCTATTTCCCAGTTTGGCGCGTTTTGCAGCCGTGATCCGCTGATTACCGGCAAACTACAACATTGAGCGCCGACCATGAAGCATTACGAGGGCCAAAATGGGGCCATTTCTCCTCAAGTTCGCCTTGCATCACAGCGCGTTTTGCGGTGTTTTGAGCGCGAACTTCGAGGGCGCCCCTCGTCGATTCCTTCGAACCTGACGCAAGGCCTTCCCGCCCCATGAGCAAATCTTCCGACGATCGCCCCAATCGCTATACCTACCGCGACGCTGGCGTCGATATTGATGCCGGCAATGCCCTGGTGAAGGCCATCGCCCCGCTGGCGCGGGCGACGGCGCGGCCCGGCGCCGATGCCAGCCTCGGAGGCTTTGGCGGGTTTTTCGATCCCAAGGCAGCGGGCTTCAAAGACCCTCTACTGGTCGCCGCCAATGACGGGGTTGGGACCAAGCTCAAGATCGCCATCGAGACCGGCAAACATGACACGGTCGGCATCGACCTGGTTGCCATGTGCGTGAACGATCTCATTGTGCAGGGTGCAGAGCCTCTCTTCTTCCTCGACTATTTCGCGACCGGCAAGCTGGAACTCGGCGAAGCGGAAGCCGTTATCGCCGGGATCGCAAAGGGCTGTGAGATGGCAGGGGCCGCGCTTATTGGCGGCGAGACCGCTGAGATGCCCGGCATGTATGCAGAGGGTGATTATGATCTGGCCGGATTTTCGGTCGGCGCCGTCGAGCGCGACGCTGTGTTGCCCCGGCCCGATGTGGGCCCAGGTGACGTCCTTCTGGGACTGGCCTCAAGCGGCGTTCACTCGAATGGCTTCTCTCTCGTGCGCCGCCTTTTGAGTGATCACGGTATCGGGTTTGATGCCCCCTTCCCTGGTGGCACAGAAGAGACCGTCGGCGATGTTTTGCTTACGCCTACGCGTATCTATGTGAAGCAGCTCCTCGCCGCGATGAAGGCGACGGATGGGATCAAGGCCCTCGTCCACATTACAGGCGGCGGCTTTACCGAGAATGTTCCCCGTGTCCTGCCGGACAATATTGCCGCCGACATTGATGGGGCCAGCTGGGCCCAACCGCCCGTCTTCACATGGCTTGCTGAGCTTGGCGGTATCGACAATGCGGAGATGGGCCGCACCTTCAACTGTGGCATTGGCATGGTTGTTGTGGTGGATGCTGATCGCGCCGATGCCGTTGCCACCGCGCTGGAAGCCGAAGGTGAAAGCGTTGCCTGCATCGGCACGTTGCGTGCTGGCGAGACCGGCGAAGTTGTGATCAAAGGTCAGTTGGGATCTGCCAAATGAAGCTCGGAATTCTTTTTTCCGGTCGGGGGAGCAACCTCCAAGCGCTGATTGACGCCTGCAAGGATGAAAAATATCCGGCAGAGATCGCCATTGCGATTTGCAATAACCCCAATGCAGAGGGTATTGCCATCGCAGAGGCTGCCGGCGTGCCTGTTCAGGTGATCAATCATAAAGAATATGAAGACCGGGACACGTTCGATGCTGCGCTGGATACAACCCTCAAAGAGGCAGCCGTTGAGCTGGTCTGCAATGCGGGCTTCATGCGCATCCTGACCAGTGGTTTTGTCAAAAGCTGGCATAACCGGCAATTGAACATTCACCCTTCCCTCCTGCCCGCTTTCAAAGGTCTGCATGTGCATGACCGCGTGCTCCAGTCAGGCGCGCGGCTGACAGGCGCGACCGTTCATTTCGTGCGCGACGAGATGGACGAAGGGCCGATTGTTGCTCAGGTTGCTGTCCCGGTAGCGTCCGATGACACTGTTGAAACGCTCTCAGAGCGTGTCCTCAAAGCAGAGCACCAGATTTATCCTATGGCCATTCGACTGGTGGCAGAGGGAAAAGCGCGGGTGCAGGGCGAACGTGTGGCGATTGATGGGGTTTCGGAAACGAATTCCGGCCCACTCTTTGTACCGCCTCTTGGCTGAATAAGATTTAGGTGCGTTCGTCGGGCCTTCTCACCTTATTGGGCGTGCGCGAGAACGTTCAGCAGCTTGCCTGTTGGGTCTGTTACATAGAAGCGCCGCACGCCCCAAGGCTCGTCGGTCAGTTCGTAGTCGATCGGATGCCCGAATTCTTTTGCCCGTCGATAAACGGCGTCGACATCATCAACTTCAATAGACATATCCGGAACGGCTGTTCCTGAACCACCCTCTGTCGCGATGCTGATCTGCGTTGCCGCCGTCTCGCCGGAGGATAGTGTCGCGATCCAGCCGAGATCCATCACAATGTCGAGACCAAACAGGTCCGCATAAAAATCCCGCACCTGCTCGAGTGAGTCTGCTGCAACATTTGCGACAATGCGTTTTACGACCATGACCGCTCCTCCCAGTTAGCGCTCAGGATAGCAAGCTGTCGTGTACATGTCAGTGTGCGGAGACTTCGGCACCAAACCCGGCGCAAACGAAAACGGGTCCACTGTTCATGCGGCCACTCTCATGACCAGCAGCCCAGCGGACCCGTCTGATAGAACTGACGTCGGTCAGTTAGCCAACGATTTCGGCGTCCGTGAAGAAGAACTTGATTTCTTCAGCAGCTGTTTCGGGTGCATCTGACCCGTGGACAGAGTTTGCTTCGATGGATTCAGCGAAGTCTTTGCGGATTGTGCCGTCAGCTGCATCAGCCGGGTTCGTGGCGCCCATCACTTCGCGGTTTTTCGCAATGGCGTTTTCGCCTTCCAGAACCTGAACCACAACCGGACCAGACGTCATGAAAGCGACCAGATCGTTAAAGAAGGGGCGCTCTTTATGCACTCCGTAGAAGCCTTCAGCCTGTTCCTTGGTCATGTGGATACGCTTGGATGCCACAACGCGCAGGCCGTTTTCTTCGAAACGGGCGATGATCTGGCCGGTCAGATTACGGCGGGTCGCATCAGGCTTGATGATAGAGAAAGTGCGTTCGAGAGCCATTTGGGCATTCCTTGATGTCTAAGATTGTCGGTAAGGACCGGGAAGAGCCCAGATTGGGCCGGAATTTGCGCGGGTTATAGCGGGGCTTGGTGGCATCGGCAACCGGTGCGTGCTAGATCGATGCGCGAACCAGACCTATTTGACCCAATTGCCCTCATTGCCTCAGTGACTTTGGCCCCATGTTGCATATTAACGACATCACCTATCGGATAGACGGCCGTCTGCTGATCAACCACGCGACGGCGGCCATCCCTACGGGCCACAAGGTCGGCCTGGTGGGCCGCAATGGGTCGGGCAAATCCACCCTGTTGAAGCTCATCACCAACCAGTTGGAGCCGGAAACCGGTGGTATCTCACTGCCCAAAAGGGCCGTTATCGGCGCGGTTGCGCAGGAAGCCCCGGCCGGGCCCATCAGCCTGATCGACACGGTGCTGGCCGCGAACAAGGAGCGCTCCGCCCTGCTTGAGGAGGCTGAAACCGCGACGGACCCTCATCGAATTGCCGACATCCAGACACGTCTTGCGGATATGAACGCCCACGCAGCGCCCGCCCGGGCCGCAACCATTCTGGCCGGGTTGGGCTTTGATGAAGAAGCCCAGGCCCGTCCCTGCTCCGATTTTTCCGGCGGCTGGCGCATGCGTGTCGCCCTTGCCGCGGTCCTGTTTGCGGAACCGGATCTTCTGCTTCTCGATGAGCCGACCAACTATCTCGATCTGGAGGGGGCGATTTGGCTTGAGAACTATCTGAAGACTTATCCCTACTCCGTTATCATCGTGAGCCATGACCGGGACCTCCTGAACCGCTCTGTCCAGGGCATCCTGCATCTCGATCAGATGAAGCTCACCTATTATCAGGGTGGCTATGACCGGTTTGAGCGGACCCGGCGCGAAAAGCAAGCCTTGCAGATGGCCATGAAAGCCAAGCAGGAAGATGCCAAACGGCACATGGAAAAGTTTGTCGAACGGTTCCGCTACAAAGCAAGCAAGGCGCGTCAGGCCCAAAGTCGTTTGAAGGCCCTGTCCAAGCTCGAGCCTATCCCGGATATTGTTTCGGACAGAATGTTGCCCTTCCACTTCCCGAACGCAGATACGCCACTCGCCTCTCCGATTGTGAGACTGGAGGGCGCCGCGGTGGGGTATGAGGACGGTAATCCCGTACTGTCACGTATGGATCTGCGGATCGATCAGGATGACCGAATCGCCCTCCTGGGCGCCAACGGCAATGGCAAGTCGACCTTCGCCAAGCTCCTGTCCAGCAAGCTGACCACACAGGCGGGCAACTTCTACAAATCCAAGAAGCTGCGCGTCGCCTATTTTGCGCAGCATCAGCTGGATGAACTTCATGCCGACTGGAGCGCCTACGATCACTTCCGTGAGCTCATGCCCGATGCGACCCAAGCTCAGGTACGGGCGCGCACAGGGGCAGCCGGGTTCGGCGCAGACAAGGCGGACACCAAGGCGGGCAATCTTTCAGGGGGCGAGAAGGCACGACTGCTCTTTTCACTGGCGACCTTCCACAAGCCTCACCTGATGATCCTTGATGAACCGACGAACCATCTGGACATTCAGGCCCGTGAGGCTTTAGTGCTGGCACTCAATGATTTTGAGGGTGCCGTGATCCTGATCAGCCATGACCGCCATCTGATTGAGATGACGGCGGATCGGCTATGGCTCGTCGCGGATGGGGGCGTATCCCGATGGGAGGGCGATCTCGCCGATTACCAGAAATGGCTGCTCGACCCTGCGCGCCGCAGCGGACCGCTTGCTCATATCGAAGAAGAGGACGGGCCGGAAGCTCCAGATCCCGAGGCCACACGAAAACAACAGCGCCAGGAAGCTGCCAAGGCGCGCGCCTCCATCGCGCCTCTCAAAAAGGACATCGAGGAAGCGACAGCCGCGATTGAAAAGGCTCGCACCTTCATTGAGAAGGTTGATGCACGTCTTGCCAATGGCGGCCTTTACCGCACCGATCCAGACCGGGCAGCGGAGCTTGTGCGTGGACGCACGGCCGCGCAAAAGTCCCTCGACAAGGCTGAGGACCGCTGGCTCATCGCCTCCGAGGCTTATGAAAAAGCCAAGGAAGCGATTGCCAAAGACGGAAACTCAAAGTCTTAAGACTTACTCGAACTGATCGCCCAGCACGCCCGCCGCAATCTGCGCGCCTGTGCGCCGTGCATCGTGGCCAACAATGATCTCAAGTGTCGAATTCTCAGCTTCAAGCGCCTTGAGTTCGGCCACCTGCGCATGGGTCCGCGCACGGTCCTCGCCAAGGAAACCATAGCTCACGAGATTGGGCCGTGTACGCACCTGATCGATCCCCGCATAGTTCCAGGCAACATCTCCAATGAAGAAATATTCCTGACCATCGGCACGACGGACATAGATGATCTGACTGCCGGGCGTGTGTCCCGCCGCTTCTATCAAGACGACACCCGGCGCAATCGCGAGCATGCCGTCATAAGAGAGGGATTCATAATCGTCCAAAGCACCGTCCGGATAGCGCACGTCTCCCCATTTCTCCGGATAGGCAAGCTGCAGATCTGTCAGACGCACACGATCAAGAAGTGCGATCGCGTCAGGATGCGCAACCGCCCCGCCAACATGGTCATAATGCTCATGGGTAAAGACGATCTGCTTTGCATTGCTGAGCGCCGTCATGAGCCGTGCATAAGAATCTTTATCGAAGAAATACGCACCCCCACCGATGGCGGCCTGCTCCTCACTCATGGCAGCATCAATCATGATGTGTCCGTCTGGGTAGACGACCTGATACGCATAAATAGGGAGTTGATGCGGTGACCAGCTCCAACCGGTAATCACGGCAGCGCCGGGAAACTCAATTCCGACCGGCGCTTCAGCAATCACTTTCGTCGGAAGAGGTCCGTCAATACTGGTGCTGAGCTCCCGCACTTCGTCCATATCAATCGAGTATAGCGATTCATCGACATCACTCATCTGCAAGATGGCGATGTAATATCCCAAGCCCCCAAGAACCAAAATGGCCAGAACAACTGCGCCAAGCCTTTTCATATCTTCCCCCACCGGTTGCGCCTGTCACTTAGGCTTTTTTCTCCCAACCACCGGCATCGTTCTGTTGCCAGTAGGTCACGTCATGACCGCTGTCACTTAGCGTTTTCCAATGGCCGCGCGCGGCTCCCACCGCCTCCTCGTCCCGTCCGTCAAACATGAGGACACAGCGCTCATAAGGTTCAATTTCAGCCGGTGCTGCGCCATCTACCAGAAACAGGACGTCCGCCTCATTGGGATTGGCCGCGTCATTGACGAGTGCCACGGGCTGTTTCTCCAATGGACCATCTTCCGCTGTCCCGTGAGGCAGAAATGCATCGTCGCTATAGGTCCACAATGCGCCGTTCAGGGTTTCAAGACGTTCCGGATTGCCGACCTGGACCACGGCTTTCCAACCCCGTTCCAGGCTGCGTTCCAGGAGCGCCGGCAGGACCTGTTCCAGCGACGTCTGTTGCAGATGATAGAAGAGAACCTCGGTCACTTTTCGTAATGGTCGGCGACGAGCTTGTTCAGCAGACGCACGCCATATCCCGACCCCCAGCTTGTGTTGATGGCGCTCGCGGGTGAGTTCATGGCGGTACCCGCAATATCGATATGTGCCCAAGGACGCCCATCGATAAAGCGTTCCAGAAACTGCGCGGCCGTGATGGATCCACCATAGCGGCCGCCCACGTTTTTCATGTCCGCAAACTTGGAATTGATCATCTTGTCATAGGGCTCGCCCATCGGGAGACGCCAGACCTTCTCATTTACGCTCAGTCCTGATGCGGTCAGCTGCTCGCTCAACTCATCGTCATTCGAGAAAAGGCCCGCATATTCCTGACCGAGAGCGACCATGATCGCCCCTGTCAACGTCGCCAGATCAATCACGAATTTCGGATCGAACTTGTCCTGGGTATACCAAAGCGCATCTGCCAGCACGAGGCGGCCTTCCGCATCCGTGTTGATCACTTCGATGGTCTGGCCATCTGCGGCGGTCACAATATCGCCGGGGCGCTGTGCACCCGCATCGGGCATGTTTTCCACCAGGCCGATGACGCCAACCACGTTGACCGGTGCTTTACGTGCAGCAAGAGCGTGCATGAGACCCGTAACACAAGCAGCACCGCCCATGTCACCCTTCATATCTTCCATGCCAGCACCCGGCTTGAGTGAGATACCACCGGTATCAAAGCAGACGCCCTTGCCCACAAAGGCAACCGGTGCGTCTCCTTTTTCGCCGCCCATCCATTGCATAGTTACGAGCTGGCTTTCGCGAACGGAGCCTTGGCCAACACCCAGAAGCGCGCCCATGCCGAGTTTCTGCATGGCTTTTTCACCAAGGACATCTACTTTGACGCCGAGCTTCGTGAGTTCTTTGGCACGGCCAGCGAACTCGCTCGGGTGAAGGATGTTGGCGGGCTCATTGACCAGATCGCGCGCGAGGCACACTCCGTCAGCAATCTTACCAAGCGGGGAGAATTGACGGCGCGCCTGAGTGGTTGCCGCCGACATCACCGTCACTTTATTGAGCTTAGGTTTAGCGCCAGACGGGCGCTTCTTCTTCGTCTGGTACTTATCGAACTTGTACCCGCGCAGTTTGGCACCCAGCGCGAAATGAGCGGCGGCCTCTTCCTCATCAAGCGGCGACCCTTTTACCGGATCGATCGCCACGGCAACGGATTTATCCGCCGCTTTCTCCAGATGACCAACCAGCGATCCACCCAGCGTTTCATAGGCCGACGCGGTGAGCTTTTCCGGCTTGCCCAGTCCCACCACTACTACGCGCGCTGCCGACAGCCCCTTGGGCGTCAGAAGATCGATCATCTGCCCCCTGGTGCCTTTAAACTCGGCCCCCTTCATCGCGCGTTTCAGGGCACCCCCGGTCTTTTTGTCGATTTCTGCTGCACGGCCACTCAGTGGCTTACCTTCGGCAGCAAACACGGCCACCGCCCCTGTTTTGGGCAAGGAAAAATCGGCAAAAGTCACATTCATGGATCGCGTCCCTCAGTTTTCGCTTTTTCTCGAACAGTTTTTCTGGGTTTTCCCGGAAATCCTCGCAAAATCTGCTGAATTCTGCGACTTCCCAGAAAGGTTAAAATGGATTAACCATTCATTCTTAACATGCAAGCTATCTTAGACGGAAATCCAGGCCTAGCGCCTTATTCGTATTGGTAGTTTTCGAGACTTAAGGACGAGACGCGGATGATGAGCGGCTTCACCCGCTATATTCTATGGCAGGCCACCGGCCCGCTCCTCTTGGCAACGCTCGCCCTTACGGGGATCATCTGGCTGACCCAGGCCTTGCGCCTGCTTGATGTGATCATTGCTCAGGGCCAGGGCGCCGGCACCTACTTTTTCCTGACGCTTCTTTCAATTCCAAGCGTGTTGACGCTGGTTCTTCCGATCTCCCTTTTCATCGGCGTGCTCTACGCGCTCCACCGGCTTTATTCCGATAGTGAGTTGGTGGTCATGTTCTCAGCGGGCATCAGCCGCTGGGGGATCGCCAAACCCCTTTTGCTGCTTACTGGCATTGTGAGCGTGGTGATTCTCAGCCTCAACATTTACCTCGCACCGGCGGGGCTTAGAGAAGTGAAAAAACGGCTCTATGAAATCCGGGCGGACTTTGCCTCGGCGATGATCCGGGAAGGCGCTTTTAACAACCCCATTAATGGGCTGACTGTCTATGTTCGGAACAGAAAGCTCAATGGAACGATCGAAGGCATTCTGGTTCACGACAATCGCGATCCCGCTGAACCGGTCACTTATATGGCGGAGACAGGAAACCTGGTGTTCTCCAACTCCGGCCCCCGTCTGGTCATGTTCAACGGAAACATTCAGCGTGCAAACAAAGAAGATGCCGGCACTTCCTTAAGCCTGCTCTATTTCGACAAATACACATACGATCTCAGTCAGTTCGCCTCAGGCGGATCTGACAGATACTACGAAGGCCGTGAACGCTATCTGACCGATCTATTGTGGCCGGATCCAGACGATATCTACGCTGCGAACTACCGGCCACGCCTTCTTGCGGAAGCGCACGACCGGCTTGCGGGCATCCTCTACCCTTTCATGCTGACTTTCATTGCCCTGGCAAGTCTCATTTCGGCTGAGTTTAACCGGCGCGGTTATGCCTTCCGTTTGGGTGTCGCGGCGGTCCTTGCCCTCGGTGCGCGGCTGCTCTCACTGGTTCTTTACAGTACCACTGTCACCTACACTGAAGCTGCCATTGCCATGTATCTGTTTCCTATTGCGGTCTGCTGCTTCGCCGCAGCATCGATCTCAGGCGTACGGTTTGGAAGATTACTCGGCCCCCTTCGCTCGGTCCTTCCCTCGAAACCAGCCCAGCATAGCGGGGTATCTTAAAGCGCATGCATCTCTCCTGGACCTTCTCGCGCTATTTCAGCCGTCAATTTCTCTACGCGGTGGGGATCGCATTCCTTATTTGCCTCGCCATCATTTTTCTCGCGGACTTTGTCGAATTACTGAGGCGCACAGCCAGCAAGGACAATGTGGGCATTGGGATCGTTCTTTCCATGACCCTGCTCCGCCTTCCCAGCCTTGGTTGGGAGGTCATGCCGTTTGCCGTCCTCATCGGAGGCATGGCATCGCTCCTCCGGCTCAATCGAAGCCAAGAACTGGTGGTTGCCCGGGCGGCGGGCGTGTCTGTGTGGCAATTCCTTATGCCCGCAGTCATCGTGGCATTCATCATCGGCGTCATTGCTGTCACAGTTTATAATCCCGTTGCTTCGGCAATGATTTCCCAGTTTGGTCAACTGGAGACTAAATTCATCAAAGGACGTGCCAGCCTCCTTTCGGTGGCCCAAACGGGATTCTGGCTCCGCGAGTCAGATGAAAACGGCAAATCCGTCGTCCATGCTTTACGCGGTAGCAGCACCGATGGGATTGAGCTGCAGGACGTCATCATATTCCGATATTCGACCGACAATGTGTTTGCCGGACGGATTGATGCCGCCAGCGCGGATCTCCAGCCCGGCTATTGGCAATTGCGAGAGGTTTGGGTGGCGGAGCCTTCCGGTCAGCCCAAGTTTCACGACACCTATCAATTGACGACTGAGCTTCAGCCTGATCGCGTTCAGGAGAGCTTTAATAGGCCAGAGACAATTTCGTTCTGGGACCTTCCAGAGTTTATCGATCTTGCCGAGGAGGCTGGCTTTTCCGCGCGCCAACATCGCATTCATTTTTATTCGTTGCTTGCAAGCCCGATCTTATTTGCAACCATGGTCCTGGTCGCCGCAACGTTCTCCATGCGCATATCTCGTCTTGGTGGTGTCGGACAGCTCATTGTCGCGGCGATTTTTGCCGGATTTATGCTGTTTTTCTTGACTCGCTTGTCGCTTGCCTTCGGCAGCTCAGGCATCATTCCCCCTATCCTGGCAGCCTGGGCTCCAGCGTTGATTGCCATGCTTCTTGGCCTATCGGCTCTTTTTCACCTTGAAGACGGCTGAATCACCGGAAAATGAGCGAAACTACGGGAGAAAGCCTGCACGTCTTTGGGATTGTCTGGTAGACATTGTGGGCAAAGGGCGCGGGGGATGTAAGCGTTGCGACGAACGGGGATGATTGTTTTGAGTTGGCTGCACTTGTTCAAAGCCAGAGCGGGCGCCTGGTTAGTCGCAATGACCTTGCTATCTCTCTCCACAAATGTATCGGCCGCGGAACTCGAGCCAGGCGGCGAAATCCTTATGCAGGCGGATGAGCTGTCCTACGATCAGGACACAAAGACCGTCACAGCAACCGGTAATGTTGAAGTCGCTTACGGTGATCGCATCATGACCGCCGACAAGATGACCTACAATGAGGCCACCGGCATCGTTACGGCCTCAGGCAATGTGGTCCTTCTTGAGCCTAGTGGCGACGTCATCTTTGCAGAACGCGCTGAGCTCTCTGATGAGTTGCGGGATGGAGTTGTTGACACACTGCAAGTCTTGATGGCCGACAAATCTCGGCTTGCGGGGAACGAAGCTCAGCGGCGGAACGGCAATGTGACATCGGTCTACAAAGGTGTGTTTAGCCCCTGCGAAGTTTGCAAAGAAGAAGGCAAAACCACACCACTTTGGCAGATCAAAGCATTCCGCGTTATTCACAATCAAGAAGAGCAGCGGATCATCTATGAAGATGCCTTCTTTGAACTCTTTGGCATCCCGATCGCTTATGTCCCCTTCTTCTCGCATCCTGACCCAACGGTAGACCGCCAGTCTGGTTTTCTTGCGCCATCGTTCGGGAACTCCAGTGACCTGGGGACCTTTTTCAGCGTCCCATACTATTGGGTCATTAGTGACAGTATCGACGCGACGATCGCCCCTACCTATACCACCAAGGAAGGGACCCTGTTTGAAGTAGAATACCGACAAATGTTGGAGAGCGGAGCCTTCGAAATCGACGCCGCAGCGATCTGGCCAGATGGTGACGAAGTTGCCGGAACACCGGGTGATGAAAACTTCCGAGGCAGCCTCTTTTCCAACGGCAGATTTCAAATCGACCAGGCCTGGAGTTGGGGTTTCGAGACGCAGCTGACTTCAGATGATACCTTTCTTCGACGCTTCGACCTCTCAGATGAAACAGACCTCACCAGCACGGTGTATGCACGTGCCGAGAGCGGGCGGAACCTCTTCACCGCAGAAGGGTTCTATTTTCAGGGCCTTCTTGCGTCAGACAATGATAGGCAAACGCCCGTCATTGCGCCCTTGCTGAACTATCATCACGAATTTGGCGGGAGCATCCTGGGCGGTACGACAGCGCTCGATGTCAACGCGTTGCTTCTGAACAGAAACGATGGTGCTGACTCGCGGCGTTTTTCCATGGATCTTGGATGGGATTCGGAAACAATTACATCCACTGGCGAAGTCTATTCATTTTTCGCGAACATGCGCGGCGACGTTTACCACACAGACAATGTGGTTCTGGATAGCGGACAGGTGTCGACCCCCAAAACCGTAGCACGCGCACTGCCAACCGTTGGTGCGGAGTGGCGCTGGCCACTTGTCCGGACCGGCGGGACAACACGCCAGGTGGTAGAACCCATTGTGCAGCTGATCTACGCACCAAACACCGGCAGCCGTGACGACATTCCCGACGAGGATTCTCTCAGCTTTGAATTTGATACATCGAACCTCTTTGACGCCAGCCGGTTCGCCGGTCTGGACAGATGGGAAGGCGGATCCCGTGCAAATGTTGGATTTCGTGCATCAATTTATGGCGAAGAAGGCGGCTCAGCATCCCTCGAGTTTGGCCAGACATTCCGGGTTCGCGAAAATCACACATTTGATACGGCCTCCGGACTCAGAGATCAGGAATCCGACTATGTCGGGCGTATCTCCCTGATCCCGTCCGAAAACTTCTCGATTGATCACCGCTTCCGGCTCGACAAGGACGATTTCACCTTCCGCCGGAATGAAGTTGATGCCACCGGGCGATGGGGGCCTTTCTCCGGCACTATCGGATATGCGTTCTTCGACCAGAGCCTGTCTGCAGCCTTGGGAGAACGGGAAGAATTTGTTGGTTCCGCAGCCTATCGGCTGACAGACTATTGGACACTCTCTGGTTACACGAGACGCGATATTGAGGGTAAGCAGACTCTCAACAACGGGATCCAAATAGGCTATGCCGACGAATGCATGACCGTAGGCCTGGGATTTGCGCAGTCGTTCACGCGGGATCGCGATATCGAGCCTGAAAACTCGATCATTTTCTCCATCGTGCTCAAACATCTAGGCGGCACCCAATTCCGCAGTGCATTGGGGGCAAGCTCTGGAAGTTAACGGCCCAGACAGGTTGATCCAGCGGACGAAAATTGTATTGTGGGATCACTACTTAGCGGCATACCACCCGCCTTTCTGAGGCTATTTCCCTGGTTGAGAGATTGATGATTCAAGAGTCCACGCGTGCTTACCGATTGACATCAAAAAGAATGATTGTCGCTCTTTGTCATTTGGTACTGGCCGTCGGCCTGATGTACTCGATGATCACTCTGCCAACACGCGCGGCTGGCGAGGTCCTTGGCATCGCCGCTATTGTGAACGACGCGGTCATCTCGAAATACGACCTGGATCAGCGCGTGCGTCTCGTCGTCGCCACCTCTGGTATTCAACCAACGCGTGAAAACATTGAACGGATACGTGAGCAAGTATTGCGGTCCCTCGTCGATGAAAAGCTTCAAATGCAGGAGGCTGAGCGGCTCGAACTGGAAGTCGATGACAAGGAAGTCGATGAGTCCATCAATGGCATCGCACAACGTGCCGGTATGACATCTGAAGAGATTATAGATTACCTGGGCGAAAACGGCGTCAATGAAGCAGCACTGAGAATGCAGATTACTGCTGACGTCGCCTGGAACCGTGTCATTGGTGCGCGTTTCGCGCCGCTTGTCCAAATTGGCGAAGACGAAATTGATGAAACACTCGCGCGTATCACCAGTGATGCAAGCCAGGTTCAGTTCCAACTCGCCGAGATTTATTTAAGCTTCGACAATCCAAGCCAGGAGCGTGAAATGTCAGTGGGCGCACAGCGCCTGGTGGAACAATTGCGCGCTGGTGCTCCCTTTCAAAATGTTGCTCAACAGTTCAGCCAGGCAGCATCTGCTGCGAGTGGTGGCGACATCGGGTGGGTATCAGAAAGTCAGCTCGCGCCGCAGATTGCAGAAGCTGTTGCGCGTATGGATGTAGGCGCAGTCTCTGACCCGATCAGATCCCTAAACGGTTTTTACATCATGCAGCTCCGGTCCAAGCGTCAGGGACTTGGGCCGAACCCTCTTGAGACCCGGTTCCAGGTCATTCAGGTCCTGTTCCCGGTCGCTGCAAACGCGCCGGAACGAGCCGTACAGGCGCGCGTCGCTCAAGCCAACAAGTTCAGGTCAGAGTTTCGGACTTGTGCCGGGGCACAAGATCAGATCAACGCGTACCAGGGCGCACGCATCAGCCAGCCGTCCACTCTTACAGCGGCGCAGCTGCGCAATCCTATTCGCGGTCAATTGCTGCAAACGGAAGCAGGAACCGTGGTTCCGATAGGACGGACAGAGCGTGGTATTGAGGCGCTGATCGTTTGTGACCGCAAAGACGATCTCGGCAACCAACCGACACGCGACTCCATCGAAAATACGCTCTTCAATCAAGAAGTCTCCATGATGGCACGGCGGCATTTGCGCGACCTGCGACGCGATGCTGTTATCGAATACCGGTAACGTCCTCAACCAGCTGTTAGGGCCTAGCCTTAGGGAGGGCCGATAATGTCTTTCGATAAATCCAGCCCTGTTGGCCCTCTTGCTGTCACAATGGGGGACCCTGCCGGTATCGGGGGCGATGTGCTTCTGGCTGCATGGGTACAACGTCGCGAAGCAAGCCTTCCGCCTTTCTTTGCGATTGACGACCCAAACCGCCTCGGAGCGCTCGCGAACCTGCTGGGCCTGCGCATTCCCATTCAGAGGATTACATCACCTGCAGAAACAGACGGTGTGTTTTCTGATGCATTGCCCGTTTTGCCTGAGCCTCTCACGATCCAGGCTGAGGCAGGCAAGCTGGACGGACGTAACGCGCCGAGTGTGGTTGCCTCTCTCAAGCGTGCACTGGACCTCACTGTGAGTGGGGACGCATCCGCCATGGTGACCAATCCCATCCATAAACAAACACTCTACAATTCCGGATTTGACCATCCCGGGCATACAGAATTCCTCGCCGACGCCACCGGCGGTACACCGGTCATGATGCTTTCCTGCCCGGGCTTGCGGGTGGTGCCGGTGACCATTCACATTCCGCTGGCAGATGTCGTCAACCAGCTGACAACTGGCCTTATTGTTTCGAGGGGAAAAACACTCGCCGCAGCTTTGGAGCGTGATTTCGGTCTGGCCCATCCACGCATTGCCGTCGCAGGCCTTAATCCTCATGCGGGCGAAAGCGGTGCTCTTGGATCGGAAGAAGTACAGATTATCAAACCCGCTGTTGAAACTCTTCGCAGCGCCGGGATCGACGCTACAGGCCCCTTCCCCGCCGATACGCTTTTCCACACAGAAGCACGGCGTGGTTATGACGCGGTTCTCGCCATGTATCACGACCAGGCTCTAATCCCCCTCAAGACCATTGATTTCGACAATGGTGTGAACACGACGTTGGGATTGCCGATTGTCCGCACGTCGCCGGATCACGGGACGGCCTGCGACATTGCCGGCACGGGGAGAGCCAAGCCCGGCAGCTTTATCGCCGCGCTCCGCCAGGCAAGCGCCATTGCCGCGCACCGAGCGATTGCGCCATGAGTGACGCTGACGGCCTGCCCCCGCTGCGGGATGTGATTTCCACGCATGGGCTCAATGCCAAAAAGTCTCTGGGTCAGAATTTTCTGTTGGATCTCAATCTAACGGGCCGCATCGCACGCACTGCAGGCTCCCTCGATGATGTGACTGTACTTGAGGTGGGTCCGGGTCCAGGCGGGCTGACCCGCGCCCTTTTGTCGGAAGGTGCCCGAAAAGTCGTTGCAATTGAACGCGACGAACGGTGTCTGTCAGCCTTGCAGGAAATCGCCGATGCATATCCTGGGCGTCTCACCATTGCTGAGGGGGATGCCCTTGAACTCGACCACACGAGTCTCGTCTCAGGGCCGGTCCGGGTCATTGCCAACCTGCCCTATAATATTGCGACCCCCTTGCTCACCGGATGGCTGGAGACGGAACCCTGGCCGCCCTGGTTCAAGAGCCTCACCCTTATGTTCCAGAAAGAGGTTGCAGAGAGGATTGTTGCTCAGCCCGGCAGCAAGGCCTATGGGCGGCTCTCCATCCTCGCCCAGTGGCGCTGCACCGCTCAAAAGATGTTCGACGTAGACCGCATGGCCTTTACGCCGCCTCCAAAAGTCACGTCATCCATCGTGCATCTGGAGCCCCGTGAAACGCCGTTGGCGGAGGCCCATATTGACGATCTCCAACGGGTGGTGAAGGCGGCCTTCGGTCAACGCCGTAAAATGGTGCGGGCAAGTTTGAAAGCGCTTTCTGTCGATCCGTTGGCACTCTGTGAGACAGCCGGCGTGGACCCGTCCGCCCGCGCAGAAAAACTGACCATTGAGGAGTTTGCCGCTCTCGCCCGCGCCTTTTCGGCCCTGAAACGGAGTTGAGCCGGGCCGCGCCCCGTGCCACATTGCGCCCCAACAAATCAGCTAAACAGGGAACGCGTGATGAAATCTGAAGCCATCGTCGAATATGGAGCCCCTCTGCAGTCTGTCGAAAGCGAACTGCCAACACCTGAAGGATCTCAGGTCCTTCTCAAGGTCACCCATTGCGGCGTGTGCCACTCCGACGTGCACCTGCATGACGGACATTTCGACATGGGCGGCGGCAATAAGCTGGACGTGCGGGGCGGACGGAAATTGCCCTTCACCCTCGGCCACGAGATTGAAGGGGAAGTGATCGCCGTCGGGCCGGATGCCGAAGGCGTTGCCGTTGGTGATCAGCGCGTCGCCTACCCCTGGATCGGCTGTGGTGAATGCCCGACCTGCCGGCGCGGGGAAGAGCACCTTTGCAACAAGCCGCAAAATCTCGGCATTCAGGTGGCCGGTGGTTATTCCACCCATGCCCTCGTGCCGCACCCGCGCTATCTGCTGGACTATGCCGGTGTCACCAAGGGCCTGGCCGCGACCTATATGTGTTCCGGCCTCACCGCCTATTCCGCTATGAAGAAGCTCGGCGATATCAGCCCTGAAGAACGGGTTGCCATTGTAGGCCTCGGCGGCGTTGGCATGATGGGTCTACAGTTTGCCAAGACGCTCTTTGATGCGCCCCCGATCGGCGCCGATGTCGACGAAAACAAGCTGCAGGCCGCCATGGGTGCCGGCGCTGAGGCCGTCTACAATCCGAAAGATGAAGACGCGATCAAAAAAGTTCTGGCTGACACAAATGGCGGCGTTCCCGCAGCCGTCGACTTTGTGGGCTCGGAGTCGTCGCTCCAGTTCGCCTCCTCCATCGTTCGCAAGGGCGGTCAGGTGATCGTCGTGGGTCTCTTTGGTGGCGGTTTCTCCATGCCGATCCCGATGTTCCCGATGCGCGCGATCAGCATTGGCGGCTCTTATGTCGGGTCTCTTCAGGAAACCATCGACATGATGGAGCTGGTTAAATCCGGTGAGATTGATCCGATCCCGGTCGAAGAACGACCACTCGACCAGGCGAGCAAGTCCCTCGACGACCTGCGCACCGGCGGTGTTATGGGCCGGGTTGTTTTGAAACCTTAAGCGTCAGAAGGGCCCATTATGATCCGCATCTGGGGACGCGCCAGCGCTTTCAATCTCCAGAAAGCCTATTGGGCCGTCTTAGAGACTGACCGCCCCCATGAACGCATTGATGCGGGCGGCGATTTTGGCGGTCTCACGGACCCCGACTTCGTCGCCCGCAACCCCAATGGACGCATCCCGGTTCTTGACGATAACGGCTTCACACTCTGGGAAAGCCACGCCATAGTCCGTTATCTATGCGATCAATATGCACCGGCGCTGATCCCGTCTGATGCACAGACACGCGGACTGGCGTCCCAATGGATGGATTGGTCGCAAACGACCCTGCAACCAGCTTTCATGGACCTGTTCTGGGGTGGCGTTCGCACACCGAAAGAAAAGCAGAGCGCAGCATTTGTCGAGCGCGCGCTCCGGAGAACGCTCGACGCCCTGTCTATCCTGGAAAATGAGCTTTCAAACCACGCTTACCTTGTCGGCAACTCATTTTCACTTGCCGACATTCCAGCAGGAACACACCTCTATCGGTTTTTCGAAATGGACGGCATCGAGCGACCGGCACTGCCCCATGTTAGCGCCTGGTACGCACGGCTGCAGGAGCGTCCCGCTTACCAACAGGCGGTCATGGTGCCATTTGACGATTTGATCGGCAAAGAGAGCTTTTAGCGCTTATCTGTTTTTCAGATTTCCGGACGAAAACCGCAAGTGTACTTCTTATAGAGCCTGCTGAAGCTGCTGCACGAAGGTGCGGAGGCCCACCCGACGTTCTCGGCGAACACGCTCCGCCACAAGAATGGCTGTCAGTTCCTTCAGCGCCTTTTCCACATCGTCATTCACGATGATGTAGTCATATTCCGCATAGTGGCTGATCTCGTCCGAAGCTTTCGCCATCCGCCCCGCAACAACGTCGGGCGGATCCTGGGCTCTTGTGTTGAGACGTTTCTCAAGCTCATGACCGCTCGGCGGCAGGATGAAGACTTTGACAAGATCGTTGGAAGCGCTCTCCTCCAATTGCTGAGTCCCCTGCCAGTCAATATCGAACATGACGTCCCGTCCGGCTGACAGGGCTTCTTCAACCGGCCCTTTTGGGGTGCCGTAATAATTGTCGAAGACTTTTGCGTGTTCCAGAAACTCGCCCTTGTTGCGCATCACACCAAAATCTTCGGTGGTCAAAAAATGATAGTCCTTGCCATCCTCCTCGCCTGGGCGCGGCGTGCGGGTGGTGGCGGAGACAGACATGGTGATCTCGCTGTCGCTTTCCAGCAGACGGCGAGACAGTGTGGTTTTTCCGGCGCCTGACGGTGAGGACAGGACAAGCATCAATCCCCGGCGATGAATATCAATCTCGCTCATTCGACGTTTTGCACCTGTTCTTTCAATTGATCGATCACCGCTTTCAGGTCGAGCCCGATGCGGGTGAGGTCATTATCCGCTGCTTTCGCGCAAAGCGTATTCGCCTCCCGATTAAACTCCTGGGTGAGAAAGTCCAATCGGCGTCCGACAGGCTCACCGCTTGAGACAAGGTCCCGCGCCTGGGCCACATGGGCCGTCAGCCTGTCGAGTTCTTCTCTCACATCTGCTTTTGTTGCAAGAAGAGCTGCTTCCTGCGCCAACCGGTCCTCGGGCAATGCGGGAGAGGCCTCCAACAACTCGGAAACCTGCTCTTTCAAACGTTGCCGGAAGGCCTCCGTTCCACCTGCAGGCGACGCCGCCGCCTCTTTCGTGAGGGCTTCAATTCGATCAACCTGCCCCCTCACGATCTCATCGAGCTTCTGCCCTTCATCGCCGCGGGCCGCTGCCAGTTGGGCAGCTACATCGGTGAAAGAGTCAATCAGCGCAGAGCGCAAAGCGGCCTGACTGTCAGCGTCCTCCTCGACGTCGGCTGTCTCGAGCACGCCGCGTATCGCGAGCAATCCGTCAGTGGTGGCCGGTGCGACATCGACACCCTGGACAGCTGCGGCGGCGGAAACCGCCTTGCTCGCCAAGAGCACATCCCGCAGCATTGTCTCGTTGACGCGCACCGTTGTTTCAGTTTCAGACTTATCCATCTGAAGGGCCGCCTGACAATTGCCGCGCTTGATCGCCTTCCCCAGCGCCTCGCGCAAAGCGGCTTCCATGTCTTCAAAGCCGGGAGGCAGACGGAACCGGCAATCAAGCCCCTTCCCGTTTACACTCCTGATTTCCCAGTGCCATCGGTAAGCGCCGTGGTTGCCCTCTGTCCGGGCAAAACCAGTCATGCTTTGAAGTGCCATTGACGCTATTCCTTGGTCGCAAACTATCAGCCGTTCTTCAGAGACGAAGAATCAGTTTTGTCGTTTCTGTAGATCAACATTAGCAACATACAGGGCTTACTGGCGACGGGAACGCTCTATCCGTCGCCATTTGGCAACATTTCTGTTGTGTTCCGCCAGCGTGGTCGCGAAGACGTGCCCCCCGGTGCCATCGGCCACGAAGTAAAGCTCGTTCGTCGTCGGCGGATTGAGCACGGCAGCAATCGACGCTTCACCAGGGTTGGCAATGGGTGTCGGAGGCAGCCCGTCAATCTGATAGGTGTTGTAGGCCGTTTTGCGGTCTATCTCTGAGCGGCGAATAGGTCGGCCCAGCGGCCCCTGACCGTTGGTGATGCCATAAATGATGGTCGGATCTGACTGAAGCCGCATGCCGCGCCGCAAGCGGTTGATAAAGACGGCGGCGACCCGCGGACGCTCTGCCGCGACCCCCGTTTCCTTTTCAACAATCGACGCGAGCACAACCGCTTCGTCTATCGAACTGATGGGGAGGTTTTCCGCGCGGGCCTCCCAGAGACGCTCCACGACCTCATCGTGCGCTTGCTGCATCTCCGACACAATGTCCGACCGGCTCGTGCCCCTGGTGAAGAGATAGGTTTCCGGCAGCAAGGCGCCTTCCTCAGGCAGCTCCGGCGGCTCTCCGATGAGAACCGGATCGGCGGCAATGATCTGCATCGCCTCCCAGCTTGTCAGGCCTTCGGCGATGGTGAGCTTGTGGAGGATTGATTTTCCTTCGCGTAGGATCTCCGCGATCTCATCCATACTGGCAGCAGCCGGGATGAGGTACTCGCCCGCTTTCAGGCTTGTTGCCCGGTCGGTCAGTTGAAGAGCGACACGGAAAATGAGTGCCTTGCTGATGAGCTCCTTGGCATGAAGCTCAGCGGCAATTGCGTTGAGGCCCTTGCCCCGCTCCAGAAGGAAGACCGTATCGCTCTCACTCGGGCCTTCGCGTTCAAACTGATTTTTTGCGTAATAGAAAGCGCCCGTGGCCGTGCCCGCGACGACCAGGGTCCCGGCGAGACCGGCGACAAGCAGCCAACGCAACCATTTGCGTGGCGCTGGGGACCCGTCCGCGGCGGAACCACCTGCATCAGCCGAAGTCGCACTGTCGCCGGACGCATGGTCAGACGTTGCACTGTCTTCAGCCTCTACTGAAGCCTCTTCCTTTGGATCGTCCGCCGGACCGCTCAAGCGTCAGCTTTTTTCATGACAAGCGACGCGTTAGTGCCCCCAAACCCGAAGGAGTTGGTGAGGACGGCGTTTACTTCCTTCTCGCGCGCTTTGAGCGGGACCAGATCCATCTCAGTTTCAACCGATGGATTTTCCAGATTGATCGTTGGCGGTACGACATTGTCCCGCATTGCCAGGATCGAGAAAATGGCCTCCACTGCCCCGGCTGCACCCAACAGGTGGCCAATCGATGATTTAGTCGAGGACATGGACATGGTCTCGATGGAGTTACCGAAGAGACGTGATACAGCGCCGAGCTCAATCTCATCGCCAAGCGGCGTCGATGTGCCGTGAGCATTTACATAGTCAATGTCCGACACACCAAGGCCTGAATGCCCCAGAGCCATCTGCATGGAGCGGAAGCCACCATCACCATCAGAGGCTGGGGCCGTAATGTGGTAAGCATCGCCGGAGAGACCATAGCCTGCGACCTCAGCATAGATGGTCGCGCCGCGTGCTTTGGCATGTTCATATTCTTCGAGCACCACCACGCCGGAGCCTTCGCCCATGACGAAGCCGTCGCGGCCTTCATCATAAGGACGGGATGCTTTTTCCGGTGTGTCGTTGAAGCCGGTTGAAAGCGCCCGGCAAGCTGCGAAGCCTGCAATACCCAAACGGCTGATCGCTGATTCAGCCCCACCGGCCACCATCACATCCGCATCGCCGAACATGATGAGGCGCGACGCGTCCCCAATCGCATGCGCCCCTGTCGAGCAAGCAGTCACGACCGAGTGGTTCGGGCCTTTGAGGCCATATTTGATAGAGACATATCCCGAAGCCAGGTTGATCAGGCGGCCTGGAATGAAGAACGGGCTCACGCGGCGCGGGCCTTTGTCACGAAGGGTGATGGCTGCTTCTTCAATACCCGGAAGACCACCAATACCGGAGCCGATCATTACGCCGGTGCGGCACTTCTCTTCTTCGGTTGAGGGCTCCCATCCGCTGTCCTTGATCGCCTGCTCCGCAGCCGACAGGGCGTAGATGATGAATTCGTCGATCCGCTTGGCTTCTTTTGGGTCCACCCAGTCGTTCTGAATGAACGCGCCGTCACCTTCGCGAGGTACCTCACAGGCGATCTTGCATGGCAGGTCGCTTGTGTCGAACTTGGAGATCATGCCCGCGCCGGACTCACCGTTCAGGACGCGTTTCCAGGTGGTATCAACGCCGCAACCTAGCGGTGTGACCATTCCCATGCCTGTAACAACAACACGACGCATTCGCTTACTCCAAATTCATTGGCCAAATTGAGTTGGATATCAATCGTTCAACGGCTCCGAAGAGCTGCGGCAGATAGCCTACGCTGAAAAGACGACGGGCGCATGCACCCATTGGATGCAGCGCCCGACATCGTTAATTCGATTAGGAATTCGCGCTGATGAACTTCACCGCGTCGCCAACGGTCAGAATGGTTTCTGCCGCGTCATCGGGAATTTCAACACCGAACTCTTCTTCAAAGGCCATGACCAGCTCGACATTGTCGAGGCTGTCTGCGCCAAGGTCATCGATGAAGCTGGCGTTTTCTTGCACCTTGTCAGCTTCAACGCCGAGATGCTCAACAACGATTTTCTTCACGCGCTCTGCAATGTCACTCATGTTCTGTCCTCAGATCCTTCGTGTTCTTTCCCGATGCTTTCGCTCGGGATTTGTTTGCTGGTGCCTCACGGCACCGGTGGCTTGGCCTCGCGCAGACGCGCTTGGAAATTCGTGTGGCGGGTGAGGTTTCGATCCTCATCTTCTCCCTGTTACCACTTCGCGGCTGTTCTGGCCTCTTAACGCCGCTTTCGCAAGTAAAAATCGCGGGTTAGGTACCACACTTTTAGGCCTTACGCCAGTTTTGAGACTGGTGAAACCAACCCAAAAGCCTCTTTCTAACCCATTGAAATTCCTTGGCTTTAGATCATGATCATGCCGCCATTCACATGAATTGTCTGCCCCGTCACATAGGCAGCTTCTTCTGATGCCAAATAGAGCACGCTGGCTGCAATTTCATCCCCAGAGCCCATACGCCCCATGGGAATCATCGCATTTACCCGTTCCTGCTGTGCGTCATCCAGAGCATCCGTCATAGCCGTCGCAATAAAGCCCGGCGCCACACAATTAACGGTGATGTTCCGTGAAGCCACTTCCTGGGCGATCGATTTGGTCATGCCCGTCACCCCGGCCTTGGAAGCGGCATAGTTCGCCTGGCCCGGGTTCCCCATGGCGCCCACCACAGATGTTATGGAAATGATGCGGCCCCAGCGGCGCTTCATCATGCCCCGCATGCAGGCCCGCGCGAGCCGGAACGAGGCGGTCAGGTTCACTGCCAGGACGTCGTCCCATTCCTCGTCCTTCATGCGCATGAAGATATTGTCTTTTGTGACGCCGGCATTGTTTACCAGGATGTCGAGCTGGCCCATGGCCTCTTCCGCCTGTTTCGGCAGCGCATCCACCGCAGCGCTGTCGCTCAGGTTGCAAGGCAAGATATGGGTCCGCTCCCCAAGGTCCGCAGCGACGGCTTCGAGCGCCTCCACACGGGTGCCCGAGAGTGCCACCGTAGCGCCCTGCGCATGGAGTGTCTTGGCGATGGCAGAGCCGATGCCCCCCGATGCGCCTGTCACCAATGCTGTTTTTCCGGTCAAATCAAACATGATTTTCTCCTTGAGCTTTGTTGCTCAACCATTTGAATTTAAAGAGATTCGAGAAATGAAGTGATGTCGGCTGGTGTGCCCACAGCGGCCCCTCCAACAGACTTGTCGATCCGGCGCGTGAGCCCTGTGAGCACCTTGCCAGCGCCCGTTTCCACCAGCTCTGTGACGCCCTCACCTGCCAGATATTTGACGCTCTCGCGCCAGCGCACCATGCCCGTCACCTGCTCCACCAGGAGTTTGCGGATCTCGTCCGGGTCGGACACGGCGGACGCGGTAACGTTCGCAACCACCGGTACTGAGGGGGTTTTCATCTCAACACTGGCCAGGGCCTCCGCCATGGCGTCGGCTGCAGGCTGCATGAGCGCGCAGTGGAAAGGCGCGCTAACGGGGAGCAGCATGGCGCGCTTGGCTCCCTTTTCTTTTGCCAGCGCGGCCGCACGTTCAACAGCTGCCTTAGAGCCAGAAATCACGACCTGGCCATCCGCATTGTCATTTGCTGCAGAGCAGACCTCGTCTCCCGCCGCTTCCGCCGCAACAGCCTGGGCGTCTTCGAAGGAGAGGCCCAGCATGGCTGCCATGGCGCCTTCGCCCACCGGCACAGCGGCTTGCATTGCCTTCCCCCGGGTTTTGAGGAGTCGGGCCGTATCTGCCAAAGAGAAGGTCCCGGCAGCCGCCAGTGCCGAATATTCGCCTAAAGAATGGCCGGCCACGAAGCTCGCCTTATCGGCCAGGGACCAGCCGCCTTCACTTTCCAGCGTGCGCATCACGGCAACTGAGACTGCCATCAGCGCGGGCTGAGCGTTTTCGGTGAGGGTCAGCTCATCTTCCGGACCATTCCACATGAGCGCCGTCAGATCCTGGCCCAGCGCGTCGTTCACTTCGTCAAAGACGGCCTTGGCCACCGAAAAGGCGTCCGCCAACTCCTTGCCCATGCCGACCGCCTGTGATCCCTGTCCCGGAAAGGTAAATGCCCGTGTCATGCGTCCCCGCCTCTATCTTTCTTTTATTCTTCGTGACCCTTAAAACCCCTGAAATAGGGCCAAAGTCAGGCGGACAGAGATACAGGGTGGCTCCGGGGAGTCAAGCAGGCCGACAGAACGCCTGAATAGCCGCCCTAAACCTATCGAAACCGCTTGCGTCCTGCCTTTTCCTGATTATAGTGCGCCGCTTCAGAGAGGCCCCGGTTGGGGGCTGAAGGAAGCGCTAACCCCCGGATCTCGTGTGGGGTTGGCAGGAGAGGTCTCCGCGCTTCCGGTGTCTCCGCTTCTTTGATGCACCTTTAGAGCCTTCCGGGGCTCAAAGGGGGCTTTGCGCCGGGGTCCGTATTTTGGGCGGATGTCTCACGACAGATCGCTTAAGGAAAGGAAGGCCGATATGCCTCTTTATGAGCATGTCTTTATTTCGCGCCAGGATGTAAGCGCGCAGCAGGTTGAAAACCTGACGGAGCAATTCTCCAACATCATCACTGAAAACGGTGGCACCATCGCGAAAAGCGAATATTGGGGTCTGAAGAACCTTGCCTACAAGGTGAAGAAGAACCGCAAAGGCCATTATCAGCTTCTGAACATTGACGCCCCTCACGCAGCCGTTGCTGAGATGGAACGTCAGATGGGCCTGAACGAAGACGTTCTGCGCCACCTGACCCTGCGCGTTGATGAGCATGAAGAAGGCCCATCTGCCATGATGCAGAGCCGCAATGAGCGTCGTGGTGGCGGTCGTGATCGTGGCGACCGCGGTGGTTTCCGCGGAGACAGAGGCCCTAGGGAAGACCGGGGCCCGCGCGAAGACCGTGCGCCCCGAGAAGAAGCAGCTGCGGCTGCCCCTGCTGCTGAGGAGACAAGCGAATGAGCGCCCCACAAGCTGCCGCCCGCCGGCCCTTTTTCCGTCGTCGCAAGACATGCCCGTTCTCTGGTGCAAATGCCCCAAAGATCGACTACAAGGACACAAAACTGCTGCAGCGCTACATTTCTGAGCGCGGCAAGATTGTTCCAAGCCGGATTACAGCTGTTTCTGCAAAAAAACAGCGTGAGCTTGCCCGTGCGATTAAGCGTGCGCGCTTCCTCGCTCTGCTGCCTTACCTGATCAGCTAAACCGTTTCGGTCGGGCTGACTAATCGTTGGCCCGACCACAATTCACGACGTCCACAATCGCCTCGGAGAGCTTCCCATGCCGCCATATTGGGCCATCGGTGTTGGGGCTGGTCTTGCCGGGGCGTTGCTGTTTCTGACTGCAGGTGTCGGCTCGCCCATTCTGGGCCTTCCCCTCTTTTTTGCAGCGCTCCCTGTTTTTCTGGCTGGCCTTGGTTGGGGATCCCGCTCGGCGCTCATTGCAGCGGTGACGGGATTTGTAGTTCTCTCGTCCACCTCCAGCTTTACGGCCGGTCTTGTGTTTCTCGTGGCAGACGGGCTTGCTCCCGCCTGGCTGGTTCATCTCGCCCTACTCCATCACATTGAAACCACGCCGCGCCTGACACCGGCAGAAGCGGCAAGGCTTGCGCGGAAGGGCGAAGAGCCCGCTCCGGCTGAGCCTGCCCCCAAAGACCCGCCGGTCACTGAATGGTATCCAGCCGGCGCGCTTGCCGTCTGGACGGCCCTTATCGCTGTGGGCGTGCTGGTGATTTCAGGCCTGTCGACCATGGCTATGGGCGTCGAGGGAGGCCTGGAAGGCGCCCTCAGAATGCTTCTCGCAGAGGACCTCATTGAAGGACGCGCCATTGAAGCCGGACTGATGGAGTTGGGCCTCAATGCCGACCCTGAGCGCATTTTAAGTCTCATTGTGATCGCGCTCCCGGCCTTCGTGGTTATGGCCTGGAGCCTACTGAATTTGGGTAATATGTGGCTCGCCCAGGTCATCCTGGAACGTGCTGGCCATAATCTTCGGCCGACACCGACACTGCTGGATATTGAGTACCCGCCCTTCCTGCTGGCCCTGTTTCTGGGGGCGCTGATTTTGTCCCTTATCCCCGGTTCTGCGGCTCAATTGGGAGGGGCGATCATGATTGCGCTCCTTGTGCCATATTTTCTGTTGGGTCTGGCGGTAATCCATGCTATTTCGCGCGCTTGGACGGCCCGGATCGCACTTCTGGGCGTTTTTTATGTTTTGCTGATTTTTACCGGATGGCTGATCGTACCGGTCTGCCTGATCGGACTTGCGGAACCCTGGGCTGCCTTGCGCGCCCGGTTCGCACAATCTGAGGCCCCGACGGGCGAGGAGAAAAGTTAATGGAAGTGGTTCTTCTGGAGCGAATTGAAAAGCTCGGACAGATGGGCGATGTGGTTCAGGTCAAAGACGGGTATGCCCGCAACTTCCTGCTGCCACGTGGCAAAGCATTGCGCGCCAACAAGGAAAACCTGTCACGCTTTGAAGCGGAACGCGCTCAGCTTGAAGCTCGGAACCTTGAGCTGAAGAAAGAGGCTGAAGCGGTTCACGAGAAGCTCGAAGGTCATTCAATCATTGTTATTCGTCAGGCTGGCGAAACAGGTCAGCTCTACGGATCTGTATCCCCACGCGATATCGCTGAAGGACTGACCGAAGGCGGTTTCTCTGTGGCACGCGGTCAGGTGATCCTGGCGGCACCGATCAAAGTTCTTGGTCTCTATGATGTTTCCGTGAAGCTTCACCCAGAAGTCACATCGACCGTCGTCGTGAATGTTGCCCGTACGGAAGAAGAGGCGGAAGCTCAAGCACGTGGTGAAGACATCAACGCCCTTAATGATGAGGACGAGGATGAGTTGGATGCCAGCGAGTTCTTTGAAGAAGATGCAGCGCCTGACCTAGATGGCGACGCAGGAGAAGAAACAGAGGCATCAGCGGAAGAAGAGGCTGAAAAGCCCGCTGAATAATCATCTTTCGATCTATGAATTCTGAAAAAGGGCGCTTGGCGCCCTTTTTTGTTGCCTGATAGGCAGCGTATCAATCTTGATCAAATAAGAAATTCGCCTTTCAATAAGCTCACCAACGGTCGGCCGACTAAGAGCGCACGGTTCCGGGACTAAACCCGGTGTGCATGCAGATGAAATACGGCAGCCAATTGGGGGAAGCGCTGTCGTCCACCTGAAACTCAGGAGGCGGTAGATGTTTGCTTTTGTACTCAATCGATTGATTTCCCACGGGAACCTGACGCTGGTTGATGCGTCTGGCAGCTCTCGTCGTTTTGGAGATGGCACCGGCAAGCCGGTCACTCTAAGACTGCACAGGAGAGGTCTCGAATGGGAGCTCGGCCTCAATCCCTATCTGAAGCTGGGTGAAGCCTATATGGACGGATCACTCACGGTTGACGCCCCTGCCCGCATCTATGATGTGCTGGACGTGATCCTATCGAATGTGGGCATTGCATGGGCCCACCCGCTGGCGAAGCTTGTTGGGCGGATCAGACGCGCCAAGCGACGGATTGATCAGTTCAACCCCATCGGTCGGGCACAGGCCAATGTTGCGCATCATTACGATCTGGATGCGGGCCTCTATGACCTCTTTCTCGATCCAGACAAGCAATATTCCTGTGCTTATTTTGAGACGCCGGACACCAGCCTTGAAGAAGCCCAGCTCGCCAAGAAGAGGCATATTGCGGCAAAACTCGACCTCAGCCGGGAGACCCATGTTTTGGACATTGGCTGCGGCTGGGGCGGTATGGCCCTCTACATTGCCCAGGAAACGGGTGCGCGCGTGACCGGCGTCACCTTAAGCGAGGAACAGCACAAAATAGCGACAGAAAGAGCGGCAGCAGCAAACCTCTCAGACAGGGTGGATTTTCGCCTACAGGATTACCGGGAGGTGGAGGAAAGTTTTGACCGCATCGTCTCTGTCGGCATGTATGAGCATGTCGGTGTGCACCATTATGATGAGTTTGCCGCTAAGGTTCATTCGCTGCTCAAGCCGCAGGGTATTGCTCTCATTCATACGATTGGACGCCTGGACGAACCTGGTGCCACGAACCCGTGGATCGCAAAATACATCTTCCCGGGCGGATACATTCCGGCACTGAGCGAAGTTGCCCCGACGTTGGAACGCCATCAATTGTTGCTGAACGACCTGGAAGTTCTGCGGCTGCATTATGCGGCGACGTTGCGGCATTGGCGCAATCGCTTTCTTGCCAGGTGGGACGATGCGGTCGCTCTTTATGACGAAAGGTTTGCCCGAATGTGGGAGTTCTACCTCGCGGGCTCCGAGACGTCGTTTCGCCACGAAGGCATGGTTGTGTTCCAGTTCCAACTCACGCGGGAGATTGACACCCTCCCCATCACCCGGACCTATATCGAAGACTGGGAAGAGACACATCGCGATTCACCTGAGGTCCAAAGGCGTGTCTCCGGCGGCTAGTCCTTAGGTGAACTAAAACCATCGCCCAAATTTGTCCCCGTTTTCCACAGGCGGCAAAAATAGTTTTACGATTCGGGTACCTGCCGCTTCCGTGACTTCCATCGTTGACGTAAAACGGATGCATGGAAAATACGCTGCCGGCATATGATGAGCATCAAAGCGACGACGAGGAATATCGCGTTGCGCCGCATAATATAGAAGCCGAGCAAGCATTGCTGGGTGCAATTCTGATCAACAATGATTCGTTTGATCGAGTCGCGTCCTTTCTGGAAGTCGCTCATTTTTATGAACCCCTTCACGCACGTATTTTTGAAGCGGTCTCAAAACTCATTTCCGGCGGTCATATTGCGACGCCGGTGACTCTCAAAAGCTATTTCGATCAGGACGAAGCCCTGCAAGAAGTGGGCGGCGCTCAATACCTCGCCCGCCTCGCCGGTGCCGCAACAACGATCATCAATGTCGCCGAGTATGGACGCACCATCTATGATCTGGCGGTGCGTCGCGACCTGATCCGCGTCGGGGAAGAAATCCATAACCGCGCTTTCGATGCGAACGTGGATGACCCACCGTCGGCACAGATTATGGATGCTGAACAGCAGCTCTACAGCCTCGCTGAAAAAGGCAAATATGAAGGTGGCTTTCAGAGCTTCTCAGATTCGATGCGGATTGCCGTGGATATGGCGGCAGCTGCCTACGAGCGTGACGGTGGGCTCTCCGGCATCTCGACAGGCCTCCGCGATCTTGATGAACAGATGGGCGGCCTTCAACCTTCCGACCTGATCATTGTTGCGGGGCGCCCTTCTATGGGAAAAACGGCGCTCGCGACTAATATCGCGTTCAACGTCGCCAAAGCCTACAAGGCCGAGCATCACACAGACGGTACGGTCGAAGTGAAGGACGGGGCGATCGTGGGCTTTTTCTCCCTCGAAATGTCGTCGGAACAATTGGCAACGCGTCTGCTCGCCGAGCAATCCCGCGTGCCGTCGGGCAAAATCAGACGCGGGAAGATCGACGAAAACGAGTGGCATCAGTTTGTAGATGCCAGCCGCGAGCTGGAAGGTATCCCGCTCTACATTGATGATACAGGCGGTCTCACCATCGCGTCTCTCGCTGCAAGGGCACGCAAGCTCAAGCGCCAGCGCGGGCTGGGTCTCATCGTTGTCGACTATATTCAATTGCTCTCGGGCTCCGGCAAATCGAGTGACAATCGCGTGCAGGAGGTGACAGAGATCACCACTGGCCTCAAAGCCCTCGCGAAGGAACTCAATGTACCCATCATGGCCCTCTCACAGCTTTCGCGTCAGGTGGAAGCGAGGGATGACAAACGTCCGCAGCTCTCTGACCTGCGTGAATCCGGGTCGATTGAGCAGGATGCCGACGTGGTGACCTTTGTGTTCCGCGAAGAGTATTACGTGTCGCGCCGCGAACCCTCAGAGGGCACGCCTGAGCATCTTCAATGGCAGACCGACATGGAAGCTGTATTCGGCAAAGCTGAAGTCATTATCGGCAAACAGCGGCACGGCCCCACCGGCACCGTTCGCTTGCAGTTCGAGGCTGAAATCACCCGCTTTACTGACCTTGCCGACAGTGACCGCCTGCCTGATTACATGGAGTAAATGAGCTTGCCGTCTGACAGCACTCCTCGCGGATTTGGAGCTGATGAGATGGAAAGCGCCCGTGCGGCTGCGTCCAGCGGGACTTTGACAATCAATCTGGATGCGATCGCAGACAATTACCGCCTCCTCCAATCAGAGACGCAGGCAGAAGTCAGCGCGTGTGTGAAGGCGGACGGATATGGCCTTGGTCTGGTGCCTGTTGCGCGTGCCCTTTCGCACGCTGGCTGTTCGACCTTTTTTGTAGCAACGGCGCTGGAGGGGGCAGAACTTCGCTCCGTTCTACCCAATGCCACTATTTATGTACTGAACGGCCTCTATGAGGGGGCTGAACGCCTGTTCGAAACAGAGGACCTTCGTCCGTGCCTCTCAAGCCTCGAAGAAGTGCAGGATTGGGCGGCCTATTGTGGTCAGGCTGGCCCACTGGCGGCAGCCCTTCACGCAGATACAGGTATTCGGCGTTTGGGCATCCAAGCGCACAACCTGGGCACTGTTGCAGATCTTGCCACGTCTTTTGAGACCGACCTGGTGATGAGCCATCTGGCCTGTGCCGACGATGCCAACCATCCTCTCAATGAAGAACAGCGGAGCGCGTTCCATCAACTGCTTTCACGGCTACCGGAAGCGTCTGCTAGTCTGGCCAACACGGCGGGCATCCTGCTGGGGCCGAAATTCCACTACGATCTTGTCCGTCCCGGCATCGGGCTTTATGGCACCAACCCGTTTCCGAAACCCGGCCATCCCTTCCATCCCGTGGTGACGGTGACAACGCGGATCATGCAGGTCAAAACCATCGATCCGGGTGATCAGGTCGGCTATGGGGCGACCTTTCAAGCCAAACGCCCAACCCGCGTGGCGACGCTCGCCACTGGCTATGCCGATGGATATTTCCGGTCGCTTGGCAGCCAGGACGGCGGTGGCATATCCGTGACGATTGAGGGCCACGCCGCCCCAGTGATTGGACGGGTTTCCATGGATATGATCACCGTGGATGTGACCGATCTGCCACCGGACGTCTCAAAACGAGGATCTTTCGCAGAATTGATTGGAAAAAACATCACTGTGGGGGATCTTGCGCGGGCGGCCGGCACGATTGGTTACGAAGTGCTTACCCGTTTGGGGTATCGGTATCACCGGACGTACACTTCGTCGGTCGGAATCAGTGCTGACTGAAGAAATCCAATGACAGGGGCAGAGGGAGCATAGGTTTGAATCCGCTGGCGATAATCGGCAATGTTGTGATCACTGCCCTGGGTGAGTCCGGGCGGCTTTCCTTATTCACCTGGAAGGCGGTCACCCATGTTCTTCGCCCTCCCTTCTACTGGCGGCTTATCGGTCAACAGATGATGCGGATTGGCTATTTTTCCCTGCCCGTGGTGGCGCTCACCGCTTTCTTCACCGGCGGCGTCCTGGCCCTCCAGATCTACTACGGCAGCGACCAATTCAATTCTGAGAATATTGTCGCAACAATTGTGGCCCTTGGCATCACGAGGGAACTGGGACCGGTTCTGGGCGGACTTATGGTTGCAGGCCGGGCGGCGGCTGCCATCGCGGCGGAACTCGGCACCATGCGCGTGACTGAGCAGATCGATGCGCTCAGTACCCTGTCAACCAACCCATTCAAGTATCTCGTCGTGCCCCGCGTGGTCGCCGCCGTTATCACCCTGCCCGCCCTCGTTTTTGTCGGCGACGTGATCGGCATCTTCGGCGGATTTGTTGTCGGCACCCAGACGCTCGACTTCAACGCCGGGGTCTATATCAAAACCACGGTCGACTTCCTCGAGTTGGATGACCTTACATCCGGTCTCATCAAATCCTCTGTCTTCGGCTTCATCATTGCCATGATGGGCTGCTATCAGGGCTTTCACAGCCGGGGCGGCGCCCAGGGCGTCGGCCGGGCCACAACCAACGCAGTTGTGAACTCTTCAATCCTCATTCTCGCGGCGAACTATGTGATGACGTCGCTCTTCTTCTCGTCTTAAGGCTGGCCCCATGAATATTTCCGTTCCGGCAAAAGAAGTGAAGATTGAGCTGAACAATGTTCATAAGCGTTTCGGCAAGAAAGTGGTTCTCCACGACATGTCTTTGACAGTTCCCAAAGGCAAGTCGCTGGTCGTGATCGGTGGGTCAGGCAGCGGTAAGTCCGTGATGCTCAAATGCATTCTGGGCATCATTCGCCCGGAAAAAGGAAGCATCAAGGTCGATGGGAAGGATGTCACGAGATTGTCCACCAGCGACCGGGAAAAAACGCTCACCAAGTTCGGCATGCTGTTCCAGAACGCGGCTCTTTTTGACAGTCTGCCGGTTTGGGAGAATGTCGCCTTCGGCCTTATCCAGGGCCGGAACATGCGCCGCAAAGACGCCAAGGAAATCGCAATTGAGAAGCTCGGCCAGGTTGGCCTGACACCGGACATTGGCGAGCTCCATCCTGCGGAGCTTTCCGGCGGCATGCAAAAACGCGTCGGCCTTGCCCGCGCCATTGCAACGGATCCGGAAATCATCTTCTTTGACGAACCCACCACCGGGCTTGATCCGATCATGGCGGATGTGATCAATGATCTGATCCTCAACAGCGTTCAGAAGCTTGGGGCGACCGCGCTTTCCATTACTCATGACATGGCGAGCGCACGAAAGATCGCCGATTACATCGCGATGATCTATAAGGGAGAGATCATCTGGGCCGGCACCCGCGACGAAGTCGACAATAGTGGCAATGAATATGTGGATCAGTTCATCCATGGTCGCGCTGACGGGCCCATCAAGATGGATGTATTGAAACCCTGACGCCCCAGTACCTCGTGGTGTCTCTCTATCGGTAAGGAAGACTGTGGCAAAAGCCCGTCGTGAATTTGTCTGTCAATCCTGTGGTGCCAAGACGCCGCGCTGGGCCGGTCGGTGTGACAGCTGCGGCGAGTGGAACACGATCGTCGAAGAAGTTGCCGAAAGCTCCGGCGTCGCTGGGGGGCCAGCCAAAGCCAACACAGCCAAAAAGGGGCGCCAGATTGCCCTCGTACCGCTGGCCGGTGAAGCAACGGAAACACCCCGGCGCACAACCGGTCTGAAAGAGTTCGACCGGGTCCTTGGCGGCGGTCTGGTGCCGGGCTCAGCCGTTCTTGTCGGCGGCGATCCGGGCATTGGGAAATCCACCCTCCTCCTGCAGGCGATGGCGGTGCTGGCGCGCAGTGGTGCAGAGGCCGTCTATATCTCCGGGGAGGAAGCCATCGACCAGGTGCGTATGCGGGCGCGTCGGCTGGGACTCGACGACGCACCCGTCTCTCTGGGGGCCGAGACAAACCTTCGAGACATTCTTACCACCCTCCAGGAGGGGCCCACACCGGATGCCATTGTCATCGACTCTGTCCAGACCATGTGGACGGATGCGCTGGAGTCAGCGCCCGGCACGGTCAGCCAGGTGCGTGCGTCGGCGCAGGAGCTCACCCGTTTTGCCAAGAAGTCCGGCGCAGCGATGATCATTGTCGGCCATGTGACCAAAGACGGACAGATCGCGGGCCCGAAGGTGGTCGAACATATGGTCGATACCGTCCTCTATTTTGAAGGGGAGCGTGGTCACCATTTCCGGATTTTGCGTGCGGTGAAAAACCGGTTTGGTCCGGCCAATGAGATCGGCGTGTTTGAGATGGCTGAGGGCGGATTGATGGAGGTTGATAATCCTTCTGCCCTCTTCATTGGCGAACGGGACCGGGAGGCCAGTGGCGCCGCTGTCTTTGCGGGGATCGAAGGCACGCGACCTGTCCTTGTCGAAATCCAGGCCCTCGTCGCACAAAGCGCGCTCGGGACACCCCGGCGGGCCGTGATTGGATGGGACAGCGGCAGGCTTTCCATGGTGCTCGCCGTGCTGGAAGCCCGTTGCGGGCTCTCCATCGGGAATCAGGACGTCTACCTCAACGTGGCAGGCGGATTACGGATCGGGGAGCCTGCCGCGGACCTTGCTGTTGCGGGTGCTCTTATCTCGTCTCTGTCGGGCCTCTCCATTCCGCCCGATACGGTTCTCTTTGGTGAAATTTCTCTTTCCGGCTCTTTGCGCCCTGTCAGTCAGATGGAAGCGCGGCTGAAAGAGGCTGAAAAGCTGGGATTTAAGCATGCCATCCTGCCCAAAGCCGCGGGCCGACAGAAGCCTGCGGCGGGCAAACTGAAACTCACTGAGCTGGAAGACCTGGCCGATCTGATCGCGCGCTTGTCCACCGGCGACGCATCGGCTCCTAAAGCGCGTGAAGCATAAGGTGACCCCAGCCCTGGAGACCGTTAAACTAGGACCCATGTGGCGTTTGAGTTGGGGGACAGATCCGTCATGACCCTTTTTGATATTGCAGTGATCGCGATCATGGTCGTTTCCGGCCTGCTGGCCATGGTGCGGGGGTTTGCGAGCGAGATCCTGTCGATCCTCGCCTGGGTTGTTGCGGCCCTGGCCGCACTCCTGCTCTATCCCTTGCTGCTGCCCCTTGTGCAAGCCGTTGCGGAACCCTATTGGCTGGCGCTTGGCATTTCCGCCGCCGCGATTTTCGGCACTGTCTTTATCGCTATCTCCGCCCTGACCTATCGATGGACTGATCGGGCCCATGGGGGCGAGATCGGCTTTCTGGATCGCTCCCTCGGGTTCATTTTCGGTGTGGTTCGGGGACTGCTGGTGGTGGCCATTGCCTTTCTCCTGTTCACCTGGCTTGTGCCAGAACGGGAAGATCAGCCTCAATGGATTGCGGATGCGCGCTTGCTGCCCCTGGTAGATTTTGTCGCAGGTGGGCTCTCCTCGCTGGCGTCGCAGCAGTCGACAGCACCTACAGAGCCTTTCTTTACGCCGGAGGGCCGGCGCACAGCGCCCCCTGAAACCTTGGGGACCGAAGAGCCGAAATCAGACACTGACAGCGACGATACGACGGGGTATAAGCCTTCCGAACGGAGGGGGCTCGACCAACTTTTCGAAGCCACACAGGAATAGAGGACGCTCACCCAGATGTCCGAGACAGGCTCCAGAACAGGTTCTCATGAAGGACCTTGTGAACTTAGTGCCAACCGCCAATCTCAGTCAGACATGCCACATTATGGCGAAGGCGCAAGTGTCATCCTAGACAGTCACGACGAGCTTTATGCTGATCGCTTGCGCGAAGAGTGTGGCGTTTTCGGCATATTCGGCCATCCGGACGCCGCAGCCCTGACGGCACTTGGGATGCATGCGCTTCAGCACCGCGGACAGGAAGCAGCAGGACTCGTCTCTTTTGACGGGGAACATTTCCATTCGGAGCGGCGGATGGGTCTTGTCGGCGACCATTTTACCAGCGCCAAGATGATGGACCGTTTGGCTGGTACGAGCGCCATCGGCCATGTGCGCTATTCCACCACGGGCGGAACGATCCTTCGCAATGTCCAACCGCTCTTTGCTGACCTGTGGGGCGGCGGCTTTGCGATTTGCCACAATGGCAATCTGACCAACGCGCTCACCTTACGTGATGACCTGGTCCGCTCTGGTGCGATCTTCCAGTCCACCTCGGACACAGAGGTCATTCTGCAGCTGGTCGCGCGGGGCCGCCACGACCGGACCATGAACCGGTTTGTGGATGCACTTCGGCAGATCCAGGGTGCCTACGCACTCGTCGCACTGACCAATAAAAAACTGATCGGCGCGCGCGATCCGCTTGGTATTCGCCCTCTGATCCTCGGTGAGCTTGATGGGGCTCCTATTCTCACGTCAGAGACCGTTGCGCTCGACATTATCGGCGCGACCTTTGTGCGGGAAATCGAGCCTGGCGAGGTCATTGTCGCAACGAAGGATGGCATTGAGAGCCTGCACCCCTTCCCGCCCACACAGCCACGGCCTTGCGTCTTCGAGTATATCTATTTCGCCCGTCCCGACAGCGTGGTCGGCGGCCAGAGCGTCTATAATGTACGCCGCCGCACCGGCGAAGAACTGGCACGGGAGTCCAATGTAGAAGCGGATGTGGTGATCCCCGTTCCAGACTCCGGTGTGCCGGCTGCCATCGGCTACGCGGCAGAGGCCAACATCCCCTTCGAACTTGGCATCATCCGGAACCACTATGTAGGCCGGACGTTTATTGAACCCACACAGAATATTCGGGCTCTGGGTGTGCGTCTGAAGCACAATGCGAACCGCGCACTTGTCGAAGGCAAGCGGATCATTCTTGTGGATGACAGCATCGTCCGCGGCACGACATCAGCCAAGATTGTGAAAATGATGTATGAGGCTGGCGCCAAAGAAGTCCATATGCGCATATCCAGCCCACCCATCACACATCCGGACTTTTACGGAATCGACACGCCTGACCGAGATCAGCTGCTGGCGGCGAATTATGATCTTGAAGGCATGAGAAACTATATTGGTGTCGATAGTCTCGCCTTCGTTTCTGTTGACGGGCTTTATCGGGCACTCGGTCATGAGGGCCGGGACAATGACAATCCGCAGTTTGCCGACCACTATTTTACCGGCGACTACCCGACAGCTCTCGTCGACCAACAACAAGAAAAACGCTCCGCGCAGCTATCGCTGCTGACGGAAATTGCATAAACGCGGACCGACATTATGGCAGGACGACTAGCAGACAAACTCGCGCTCATCACGGGGGCGTCGAGAGGAATAGGCCGCGCGGTTGCACTCGCGCTGGCCGCTGAGGGCGCTCATGTCATTCTGGTGGCGCGGACTGTTGGCGCCCTTGAAGAAGTCGACGATGAGATCCAGAAAGCGGGCGGAACCGCCACTCTGGTCCCCCTCGATCTCACGGATTTTGACGCGATCGACCGCCTTGGCGGTACGATATTCGAACGCTGGGGCAAGCTTGATATTCTGGTCGGAAATGCCGGCATTCTTGGTCCGCTGACGCCGGCGGGGCATATTTCGCCGGACGATTGGGACAAAGTTTTTGCTGTCAACGTCACGACAAACTACCGGTTGATCCGCTCCCTGGATCCCTTACTGCAGCGAGCGGAAGCCGGGCGCGCGGTGTTTGTGACCTCCGGCGCGGCACAGAAATGCCGCCCGTTCTGGGGTGCGTACTCCGTCTCCAAGGCGGCTCTCGAAGCGCTGGTTAAAACCTGGGCGCATGAAGTTGAGAAAACAGAACTCCGGATCAATATGATCAGCCCTGGCCCTATTGCTACCAAGATGCGTGAAAAGGCCATGCCTGGCGAGGACCCTGAAACCCTCAAGAAGCCGGAAGACATTGCACCGCTTTTCATTGACCTGGTGAGCGAAGGATGTACCCGTCATGGCGAGGTTGTGGCTTTCCAGGGGTAACCCTTAAGACTTGGCAGGCAAGAGCTTCCCTTGTCATTGGACGTACGCGTCCCCACTTTAGGTTTTGAAGCCGCGACAACGACACCGCTGAAGGAAAGGGACGATGGACAAATAGACCGAGCATAAGGAATTCCTCTTGCCGGAGATTTGATCCATGCCACCTTTTCTGGTTGCAGGCGACAAGATCGCCTATCTGTTGCCCGACGGCGCAGACTTGTTCTCAAACGTCACATTTTCCATCAACCCTCACCAAAGGATCGCGCTTGTCGGCCCTAATGGGAGCGGCAAGTCCAGCCTTGGCCGCTTGATTGCCAAAGAGTCAGCGCCGTCAAGAGGTGTCCTCTCGGTCCACGGTCAGGTCGTACTTTTAGCGCAAGACGCTCGACCACCAACGAATGAACGCGTTGTCGACTTTCTGAGTCTCGGACCGACATTCGATGCTCTTGCCCGAAGCGACGCAGGTGCCGCGAGTGCCGACGACATGGCCCTCATCGGGGACGATTGGGACCTTGAGGACAGGCTGCGAGACAACCTGCACGAGGTCGGCCTGGCGCATATTTCGCCCCGGCACGCCCTTGCCGATCTCAGCGGCGGTGAATGGCTAAGACTGCAGATTCTGGTGGCAAAGCAAACAGCACCGGACCTTCTCATCCTTGACGAGCCCTCCAACCATCTGGACGAAGAAGGACGCGCTTGGCTGGAAGACTGGCTCGGAGATGCTCCCTTTGCCTGGCTGCTCATTTCTCATGACCGTCACCTTCTGGGTCTCGCGGAAGAGATTTGGGAGCTCACGCATACCGGCCTTGATATCTACGGCGGTGACTATGCGCACTATGTCTCAGAAAAGACGGTTCAGGATCAGGCGGCAGCGGCTCACGTCGCCCACGCACGACGGGCCAAGAGACAAGCGGAGCGAGATCATCAGGCATCCCGTGAACGTCAGGAGCGCCGCGCTGCCAAAGGACGGCGGGAACGCGCCAAGGGGAGCCAACCCAAAATAATTCTCGATGGCCGCAAGGCGCGAAGTGAACAAACCGGCGCGAGACTCTCGCACATCAAAAGTGCCCGTCTTTCAGCGGCTGAGGACAGGGTTCAAACTGCCCGCGCCCGGGTGAAAGATCGAACACCTGTGTATTTTGACCCAGCCGCGAGTGCAGTGCCGGCCCACTGCCCTGTCCTCACAATCGAAGGTCTTTGCTTTGGGTATGGGGAACGGGTGTTGTTTTCCGACTTTAACCTTGCTCTCAAGGGGTCTCAGCGGGTCCACCTGGCGGGGGAAAATGGCAGCGGGAAATCGACCCTGCTGGACCTCATCGCAGCTCACAAGGAACCCCAGGACGGCCGCATCACCCGGCATGTGCCCATTGGCTATCTGCTGCAACGCGAGGCACATGCAGACCATAAGACCCCCGTTGACCGGTGCCTGTCCTACAGGCCTCAATGGCGGGAAAGTGACATGCGAACCAGCCTCGCGCGAGCAGGTCTCAGACGGGAGAAAGCCGTGACGCCGGTTGGTCACTTGAGCGTCGGTGAGCGCCTGAGGGCAGACCTCGTGCGGCTGCTCAATTGCCCGCAGCCTGCCCAGCTTCTTCTGCTCGATGAACCGAGCAACCATCTGGATATGGACGCATTGGAGGCCCTTGAAGCGGCTCTGAAGAGCTATCGGGGGTGTTTACTGTTCACGTCGCACGACCCTGTCTTCGTCGACAACATGAACGTGTCGGACACTGTGCAACTGACGCGGACCTAACCCAGCTTGCGCTTATTGGCCTTCGCCGCATAAGGGTTGTCCCGCTTACGCAGGTTCAAACGGATCGGCACCCCCGGGAGATCGAATTCTTCTCGCAGGGTGTTCACGAGGTAGCGCTTGTAAGATGTCGGTACTTCATGCGCTCTGCTCGAAAAGATCGCAAAGGTCGGCGGGCGGCTTTTTACCTGTGTTGCGTAGCGTAAGGTGACCGGGCGCCCTCTCGATGCAGGCGGTGGGTGCTTTGACGATGTGATGCTCAGCCATTTATTCAGCTTGGCGGTAGGAATACGCGCATTCCAGAGACCATGGATCTCTTCGATTTTGGGCATGAGCTTGTCAACGCCCCTGCCTGTCAGGGCTGAGAAAGTCACAATGGGCACGCCGCGCACCTGTGGCAGAAGTCGTCCCAGTTTTTCCTTCAGGTCTTCCATGGTTTCCTGAGGTGTTTCCACCAGATCCCACTTATTGACCGCGATCACAAGGGCGCGGCCTTCCTGCTCCACAAGATCTGTGATGTGCAGGTCCTGTTTTTCAAAGGGAATGGTTGCGTCGATCAGAATGACGACAACTTCCGCAAAACGGACCGCGCGCAGCGCATCTGCGGCAGAAAGTTTTTCCAGTTTCTGGGTTACACGCGCGCGGCGGCGAAGGCCCGCTGTGTCATGGAGCTTCACTCGGCGCCCGCGCCATTCCCATTCAACCCCAATAGAGTCACGCGTGATGCCCGCTTCCGGGCCCGTCAGCATCCGGTCTTCGCCCAGGAGCTGATTGATTAAGGTCGATTTGCCTGCGTTCGGACGCCCTACGACGGCAACACGAAGCGGTGTCTCAAGATCAGGCTCATAAGGCGCGTCGGGATCAAAGCTTTCCTCCTCCCCCAGCGCTTCCTCAACCGCCTGATTGGCTTCGGCCTCTTCAAAGGCGCGCGCAAAAGGCAGAAGTGCGTCATAAAGCTCCCCCAGACCTTCGCCATGCTCAGCCGACAGCGGGAGCGGTGCACCGTGGCCCAGCTCGAAGGCCTCCATCCGGCCAGCTTCACCAGCCCCCCCTTCACACTTGTTGGCCGCTAGGATCACGGGCGTCTCAGACTTTCTCAAGAGCTGCGCGAAATAGGCATCCGCCGGGGTCACCCCGGCCCGGGCGTCAATCAGCAGGAGACAGACATCGGCCTCCGAGATGGCGAGCTCAGTGCCGCGCTGCATCCGAGCCTCGAGCACATCGCCTTTCGCATCTTCAAGACCTGCCGTGTCAACGATGGTGAAGTCCAAGTCCGCGAGGTTTGCATCACCTTCGCGGCGGTCACGGGTCACCCCCGGCGTGTCATCCACAAGCGCCAGCTTCTTTCCAACCAGCCGGTTGAAAAGGGTCGATTTCCCAACATTGGGACGGCCAACAATGGCGAGCTTAAACGGCATCGGTTTTCCGCCCGCCTGTCACAGCGGCTCCAGACAAATCCGGCTCTCCTAACCCTTTTGTTAGAAGAGCCATATTTTCACCTACTTTAACGCGACGAGGCGTGCGCTATCGGTCAAAACAAACATGGTTTCATTTGCGAGGATCGGCGGCACATAGACAGCGTCGGGCAATTCGATACGACCGAGTTCTTCGCCTGAGTAAGGTGACAAAGATACCGCTTCGCCGAGCGATGACACCAGAACCAGACGGTCCCCTGCCAGAACAGGTCCGCTCCATGCGATTGGACCGTCGCGATCTTCCTCATCTTCAAACCGTTCCAGCTGCCGAATCCAGCGGATACGGCCATCGCGTCTTGAAAGCGCCACAACCTCTGCATCCAGCGTCACAACGAAAATGAAGCCGCCAGCCACCCAGGGTGTCTGCGTGCCGGCAATATTCCGCGTCCAGACGCGCTCCCCTGTTCTGATATCGATCGAAACTGCGCGGCCTGAATGGCTCACCGCATAGACCCGCCCCCGGTCAATAACGGGGCGTCCAGCGATATCGTTCAGTTCCGTCAGTGAGGTCACATTGCCGGTGCGTGTCAGGCTGTCCGACCAAAGTGAGTTGCCATTCTCGACACGAAGGGCGTAGAGCTCACCAGAGGAATACGGCACCACCACAATCGAACCGGAGACCGCTGGGGATGTCGGAGTCAAAATCCCAGCGCTTTCCACAATGCCACGATGCCGCCAAAGCACGCTCCCGTCTTCAATGTTCAGACAAATCATCTGATTGTCTGACGTGATGGTAAACATGCGCCCGCCATTTACCGTCGGTGCCGCCCGGAAGGGTGTTCTCAAATCATTGCGCCAAATCACTTCGCCACTTGCCGCATCAAGTGCAACGGCTTCACCAAAACCGGTTGTCACAAAGAGCTTGCCAGCCTCGTACGCAACACCGCCGCCACGGCCTCCGTCGCTATTTTCGTCTTCAGGCACGAGATCTGTTTCCCAGACTTCATCGCCGCTCGTGGCGTTGAAGGCACGGACTGTCGTTTCCGAATCCAGGACGTAAATCTGTCCTGACGCCATCACTGGCGCGGTCG
The DNA here is from genome assembly GCA_965248405.1 of Parvibaculaceae bacterium. Lineage (GTDB taxonomy): Bacteria > Pseudomonadota > Alphaproteobacteria > Parvibaculales > Parvibaculaceae > Mf105b01. Next base: position 1,080,505 of record OZ252104.1, on the reverse strand, counting down.
CAAGAACTGTTGAGCTGCTTGATCCAGACCCGGCATTGCTGCTCCATAGAACATCTAGCCCGCCGGAGGCTTGCAAATGGTGCATCGCATTGTCGGCGTAGCCCCCCGGTTGCGGCCAGTCTTCGTTTACGTATGGCCGCGGAAGAACGACTTCCAGGGACGCCAGACGGGGGTCAGCCTCCAGCTTCCGCTCCAGCGCCATGACGGAAATGCGCTCACCCGGCAGTGCCTCTTTATCCTCCGACGAAACAAGATCCCCAATCGTGTCGCATCCCGCCAACGAGACGGCAGCAACAAACCCTAACGTCGCCATACGCCAGTTTGTCATTGTGCTTCTCCCGCCGGTTGAGTTGCTTCTTCTGGTGCTATTTCCGCCGGCCCGTCCTCAGATGTCTCCAAAGGCACCGTTTGTGTCGCCGGAACGTGAGGCGCAATCAATGCCAGCATTACGTGCGCCCGATCACGAACACCCGGGGTGGCCGTCTGATCGCCAACGATGCTCTGAAAGAAGCTCTGAGCGAGCCCATATTTCTGCTCCGCATATGCCGCCATCCCCAGAGCCTCGCGCGCAGGGTTCCGCCAGGGCTCAGCGTCCGCAGCCAACGGCACCAGGCGGATGGCCAGGTCGTCATAACTCGTGCGCCCAACCAGCAATGTTCCGGATTTGACCTTGGCGAGGTCTCGCAGGATGTCGTCGGCGCTGCTGTCTGCGGCCACAGCATCGTAAGCTGCAATCGCCTGCTCGGCCTCTCCCGCCTCTGCGAGCGCTCCCGCGGCTCTAAGCTTCGCGAGCGCTGCATACCCGGCTGGGGACTGATCCGCCAATTCCGTAAATATTGCAGGCGCATCTGCGCCGTCTTGCGCGGCTTCCGCGACAGCGGTCGCAAATGCCTTTGACGCATCTTCTGCCTGAGACAGCGTGTAAGAACGCCACCCGACTATCAGACTGGTGATGGCAATGATGCTCACCACAAGGCCGATCAGGTAAATGCCATATTTATCCCAAAGATGCTGTAGGCGGTCGCGGCGAATGTCTTCTTCGACTTCGCGAAAAATGTCGGCCAAGAATAGTCTCCGAGGTAGGTCAAGGCGCCAGCCGAGTGGCAGTCCTAATTGCGGTCTTGAGGCCGTAAAGTAACGGCAATTCAATGACTTGCCAACCGTGCTTCCGGCCACAAATCAGCGACTTGTCCGAATTAGTTTAACGGCCTGCTTGATCCGCCCAGAGGACCTTTCCTAGTCGACCTTTTTCATTCCGTAGGTGTGTTCTTTCGCTGGAAAGGCCCTACCACGCACCTCGTCTGCATAGGCCTCTGCCGCACCCGCGATTGCCGCGCCGAGCGTCGCAAATTCTTTCACGAATTTCGGTGGCTTCGGCGACAGGCCGAGCATGTCTTCCAGCACCAGGATTTGACCATCACAGGCAGCAGACGCGCCAATGCCAATGGTGGGGATGCCGATTTGGCCCGAGATTTTGGCAGCCAGCGGCTCCGCCATCCCTTCCAGAACTACTGCGAAGGCGCCAGATTCTGAAATGACGAGTGCATCGTTTTCGATCTCGGCCCAGTCTTCTTCAACACGGCCCTGTGTCTTAAAGCCACCCATCACATTGGTGCTCTGTGGCGTCAGACCGATATGGGCCATGACCGGGATGCCACGTTCGCTCAGATATTTGATCGTCGGGCCCATGCGCGCACCGCCTTCGAGTTTCACTGCGGTACAGCCCGTTTCCTTAATGATGCGGCAGGCATTGCGGAAAGCGATTTCCGGTGATTCTTCGTAAGATCCGAACGGCATGTCGACCACAACCAGAGCGCGCTCTGTCCCGCGAACCACGGCGGCACCATGAGCGATCATCATGTCAATGGTCACACCCAGCGTGTTCTCCATGCCGTACATGACCATGCCCAAACTATCGCCCACCAACAGAAAGTCGACGTAAGGGTCAATGTATCGCGCCGTATGCGCGTGATAGGCAGTCAAAGACACAATCGGTGTGTTGCCTTTGCGGGCCATAATTTCAGGGACGGTGATGCGCTTGATCTTGGTATGAACCGACATGGATCCGGCCTCCAATTGCGACCGCGCTTCATCCTCAAAGGATGTCGGGGGGCGGCCAATACGCCCCGCATATGGGGCAAATGAGCGCCCCGGTCAAGCCTCAGGATCGCGCGTAATTTTACCAATGATTTCAGTCACTTATACCTTCACCCCGTTAACTTTATGCCCTATTTCGGTCATGTTTTGGAGATTGAGACCCCTCCGTCCACCAACATGGCGGTTCCGGTCACGAAGGAAGAGGCATCGGACGCCAGGAAGAACGCGGCCTCCGCTTGTTCGCCTGGGTCTGAGATTCTTTTGAGTGCGTGCATGTTGCGCACGAATGTCCGCATCTCATCCGTATTCGCCATGACGTCGGCCATCGCGGTTTTCGTGCCACCTGGAAGTAATGCGTTTGCGCGAATGCCCTGTGCGCCATATTCTACCGCAAGGGACTTCATGAACCCGATAAGACCGGCTTTGCTGGCACCATAGGCAGAGACGCCGGGCATCGCCGCCGTGTGCCCCACAAAAGAACTCACAAAGACAATCGATCCGGCGCCACGATCCAGCATTGCGGGGATCTGGTGTTTAGCGGCGAAGAAAGCGCTGGTGAGGTTCGTGCTCATCACCGTGCCCCATTCGTCATAGGTCAGGTCGATCACGGGGCCCATGGGTCCCAACGTTCCGGCGGCGTTGACTGCGATGTCCAGCCCGCCAAATTCAACACAAGCCCTCTCAACCAGCTCACCGGCAAAAACCTCTTCGGTGACGTCGCCTGCGACAGCGACAGCCCGTCCGCCTTCTGAATCGATTTCAGTTACCAGACTGTCCAGTTCGGCCTGACGCCTGGCGCCCACAATAACGGCCGCGCCCGCTGCAGCGAGCCGGCGCGCCGTCGCCCGGCCAATGCCGGAACTTGCGCCGGTCACAATCGCAACCTTTCCTTCGCATGATGCGTTTGTTTTGCCCATTTCGACTTCTCCAAGAATTGCCTTTTGAGCAATCTAGAGAGGACACGTTGGACGGGCTCGCCAGTTCCGGCCTTTCAATGAGCCGTTCGTCGTTGCAGTGAAATGCGTTCAGTGGGTCTGGATTTCCGGAGGGCTCCCCGCCCCCTGGCGGGAGAGCACAAGGTCTCTGTACATTATCGAGAGAATGGCAACAGATATGATCTGGGCAAACACACCAAGCACCGCGCCACCAATGATGCCGATCACAGGGCCCATCACCATCGCGACAAGACCAATAGGGATGCTCGCCACAATCGCAACAACAACCAGTGCCAATAAATTGAGAATGTGAGCCCCAAAGATGCGCAAGACATTGCCCTGAGTGGCATCAAGGATCATACGGGCATCAACAGCACCATCGGTTGCCACTGCGGGCAAGAGCAGCGACAGCCGGAGGAGATAAATCAACCCCGCAATGATCAACAAAAAACCCACCGGGACGGCGAATGCTGCGAGAGCAGTGCCTGCCCCGACGACCATCACCAACACGCCGGGGACAACAAGCAGCGAGAGAAAAATAGATGTCAGCATGAATCGCGCTTCGCGCCGGCCGAACTTAAAATAAAGCGCCGTTGAGCTTGTCTCACCAAGCAAGATGAAACGATGCCAAGCAACGGCGATAATCGGCCAGAGGAAAAGACCCAGGAGCGTGACAACAACCGTCTGCCAGCCCCAGCTAGCCTGTAATGCCGCTTCGATATCGCCGGGATCAATCTCCCCAGTCACCTGTTGAACCGACATGGAATGAAGAATGTTGGCAGCGATGTACACGACCACCGGGGCCCATACGAGTTTCACCATATCTCCGAAGTGAGACCAGGCCCCTTTGTAGGACTCGGTCACCGTCCCAACTACATCCAGCTTTGCCATATTCTGTCCCCTACCCCTGTCCTTTATTGGCCGTCTGGTTGGCTGCTTGAACCGACCGCTTCAGCCCGATCACGAAATTCTTTGTTCTCAGGACTGATCTCATGCGCCCGCAGAAAATCTCGCCGCGCGTTCTCCCCATCACCCAATGCTTCGAACAACAAGCCGCGTACATAGAATGCGGCCGGGTTCTCCGGGTTCAATTCAATGGACCGGTTGATGTCGCTCATGGCCTCAACGGGCTTGTTCAACTCGCGGTAGGCATTAGCACGGTTAGAGAAGAGGAGCGCATCATCGGGGGCAAGCTCCAGCGCCGAAGAATAATCCACAACAGCCATCTCCAGATTGCCGGTGTTTTTATAGGCAACGCCGCGGTTCAGAAGCGCGACGACCATATCCCCCCGCTCCAGATCGCCGGATTGAATGGCTCGGCTGCAATAATAGATGGCGAGTTTCATGTCCCCGCCGCGGAACTGCTCGTAGCAATTATTGTTATCTTCGACTCCATTGGCCCGAGCCATGCTGATCGATCCGAGCAGCAGTACTCCAATTGCCAACGACAGAATTCCACGCATGCCACATCCTTCGCCACAAACCAAACGTGGTGAGAGAGTACCTGCCTTTAGGTGACGTGGAAACAGCCAGTCAGGTGGAAAATGCCTCTGCAGCCACAGCCGTGTTCATGAAGTCGCGAAAACGCGACCACTTGCCGCCCGCCATCGTGATCACGTGGACAAAATCCGACTTGATGGTGCCGCCCGTCCGTTTTGCGGTGAGGTGTAAGTGTCCGGTGACAATCACTTTGTCTTTGTCTGCCAGAAACTCTTCGGGTTCAAAGACATGAATGTCGACCGACGACAGGACGGTCTCGAAGAAGGATCTTGCCTCCTCCCGACCTTTATAGGTTCCCGCATAGGGAATGATGTCGTCAGGACCGTAGAATTCGATCAGAATATCGTCATTCATATATTCAAGAATCCGAGGCACGTCGCCTGCCCCAAAGGCTTCGAAAAGTTTCTGTGTTGCCGCAATGTTTTGCTCGTTCGACATCACGCGGCCTCCTTGACTGCCTGCCCAAACCGCAACACCAATCGTTCAAACCCGTGGTTCAAGAGACTCGCCGTTTGGGGAACCGGGAAAGAGCCCCCAAAGTTGACCTCCTCACCTTTGGCAAGAATGCCTTCCAGCAGGACCCGGGCTTCGAGTTTCGCCAATGCAGACCCAAGACAGTGATGGACCCCCACGCCCAGCGTTAGCTGCTTGTTGAGGTTCGGCCGGTCCATGTCAAACTGGCCGGGGTTGGGAAAAACGGATGGATCATGGTTTGCCGCTGCAAAGAAGAGCGCAACCCAGTCGCCCTTTTTGATGTCTGCATCACCGACGCGCACATCCTTGGTCGCAATCCGGAAAAGTCGCTGTGGTGGTCCTGCATGCCGAAGGGTTTCGTCGATAAAGGCTGCTAACCCTGTGGGGTCCGCCTTCAACCGTTGGTGCACATCTTTCATGGTCGCGAGGTTGTAAAGCAAGTTCCCAATCAAAAAGGTTGTGGTTTCAGCGCCTGCCACGACAAGCGTGATGCAGAAGCGAATGACTTCTTCGACGGAGAGCTTCTCCCCTTCCGCTTCGGCCTCCAACAATGCCCGCATCAAGCAATCAGGCACGTCATCCCCAGCAGCTAGCGCACCCGCCATAGAGGAGACTTTTTCAATAAAGTAAGCAGCCAGTTCCTCATTGCTTGCCTGACGTTCTTCTGCTGTCAAATCCGCCGACAACATGAAAGCGGTTGCCCAATGACGGAAGCGATCAGCATCGGCGGGCGGAAGCCCCAAGAGATGGACCATTACCCGGGCGGGCAAAACGGACGCCACTTTTTCCATGACATCCACATCCTGTGGCCCTAGTTCGCTCAATAATTCCTCGACGATTGCACGAACTGCCGGTGCTTCCGCTTCCATGCGTTTGCGCGAGAACGCGAGATTAACGATGCCCCGCAGCCGGTCATGTTCGGGATTGTCGTGATTCACCAGCATCAAAGTCGGCGCTGAGGAAGCCTCCTGCAGCGGATCGCGTGATGAAAATGTTCGATGGTCGCGTGCAGCCTCGGCAACCTGTTCATAAGAGAGCAGCACCCATGCGGAGACCGGATCATCCTGCCCGGGGACTGTACCCGGCGGGTAATCTGAATACCCCTTTACCGGACAGACCGCCCGTAGTTTGTCATACAATGGGTACGGGTCAGCAATCGTCGAGGGTGCCGTGAGTCGCGCTAGCAGAGCATCAGTTTCTGTAGTTTTCATCTTTTCCTCCCAGAAAGACTAGATTATTTACATCATAAATTGTTTCCATTGTAAATGGTTTAGGCCTACCCTCCGATGAAACTCGGTCTAGATTGAACTTGGGATTTTCAAAGGAACCGCAACAGCCATGTTAAAAAGCAAACCACAAGAACGCGTGGCCCAGGCGCCTGCCGACGCCGCTACACAGTTCCTCGAGTTTTACTATCCAATCCACTACAAGGCGGGGTTGCGGGTCGAAGATGCCATGCGTGGTGGCGAAATCGGCCGCCACCAGGTGGCGATCCTCTGGCTCATCCATTCAGAGGGCATTGAGGGCCGTCAGATGAACCGGAAAGACATCGAGCGTCATCTGGGTGCCTGGTTCGACATTTCGGGCGCCGCGATTACCAAGGCCATTCGGAGCATGGCCAGCGAACCTCGGAAGCTCCTAACCGTGGAAGAAGCAGCCCATTCAGGACGTGAGAAAGTGGTGACCCTCACACGGGCAGGCGAAACCTTCGTCTCCGGCATGATTGGTCGCGGCGACGCTTTCATCCAACGCATCATCGACCACATGAGCGATGAAGAGATCGTCCAGGGACTACATTTTTTCCAGCGGATCTCCGACATCATTGATGAACTCCAATAGGCGGCGGCCTACACAAGCCCACTTTTCGATTGATGCGCACACATGAGGGGAAGAGAGAGGCGTATTCGACCTAGGGCGGAAAGTCAGGGGGCGGTGACCTTAATATTCATCTCAGCAGAATTCATTTCTGTTGCGAGCCACGGCCTAAAGGCTTTTAACTTTCTTGAGTCCGCCTTATGCGGATCAACTACGACACGGTACGCAAAACCTTCAAGACGTATGTCTGGGCGATAGGGCTCCAGCCAGCCGCGCGAAACCATATCCTCTGCCAGGACGTCGCTCAGCAAAATCAGCCCCTGTCCAGCGAGGCCTGCTTGGAGCACTTCATGCTCTTGATAAAATTCCCGATACTGGGCGTTAGCCGAGGGGTGTTCACCTGCTGCTGTAAACCAATCTGACCAAGTCGGTTGTTTCAATTCTGCCGACATCCAGACAGTGCTGATGAACTGCGCATCCGCAAGTCCCGCAAGCTGCGCGACATAGTCTTTGGCCCCAAACACAGCGAAGCTTTCTCTTAAGACGAGGGGATCGTCGCTCGAATTCTTGTCATCGACACCATATCGAATGGCGATGTCGACCGCCCTGTCCCGCCGCAGGTCCACCATTTCTGTCGACGCAATCGTCCGGATACGAAATTGAGGATATTGCTCCTCAAACGACTGAACACGTGGCGCGAGCCAAAGCGATGCAAAGGCCGGCGTGGTCGAAATGGTCAGCGTGTTTTCGGCAACGCTAAGCGCATCCAACACTGTTTCGATACGAGAGAACGCAGACGCGGTCGCCTCAGCAAGTTGGCGCCCTTCATCTGTCAAAGAAACCTGGCGGGTCCCCCTTAGAAAAAGCGCTATGCCCGTTTGAGCCTCTAGTCCGCGTATGTGATGGGAGATCGCCGTCGCCGATACGTTCAGTTCGTCGGCCGCCGCCTTGAAGCTCCCGAGCCGCGCCGCCGCGTCAAAGGCCCTGAGCGCCGCGAGTGATGGCAAGGACATGGCCTCCTCCTATAGATGAGTTCAACTCATTTATAGGTATTTATGTTGTGTTTGTCATGACTGTTTGAATAGCCATTTTTATCTTCCCCGCTGTTCATGAGTTCATTTTCTTCATTTATGTCGTGAACACAGGGGAAAATGGTGAAATCACACAAACGGAAAACCCCATGCCCACACTTCTCCGTATTGATGCGAGTGCCAGGCGCACACGGTCTCTTACTCGCATGATGAGCGATCATTTCCTCCAAACCTGGCACCACAGCAACACTGACGTGGAGATCATTCAGCGGGACGTGGGCCTGCACCCGCCCGCACCGATCTCTGAAAGCTGGATTGATGCCGCTTTCACGTCCATTGACCAGCGGACGAGCGAACAGGCGGCACAGCTGGAAACCTCTGATGAGCTCATCGACGAGATAGAGAGGTCAAACATTATTCTCATCGCGACACCGATGTATAATTACGGCCTGCCAGCGTCTCTGAAAGCATGGGTCGATCAAATCGTCAGGATCGGAAAGACCTTTACTTTCGATCTGTCACGGGGAGATCGACCGCTTGAACCGATCTTCAGCGGCAAGACCCTGGTTCTGCTGACGGCCTCGGGAGAATTCGGCTTTGGCCCAGGCGGCATCAATGCCGATGCAGATCACCTTGTTCCCCACATACGTACAGTCTCAAAATACCTTGGCGCGGATGAGTTGCACCATATCGGTATTGAGTATCAGGAATTCGCCGATCACCGTTTTGAGACATCAAAGACGGACGCGATGGCCCGTGTTGAGGAGTTGGCCGCACAACTTGCGGGGCACAATCGGACAGACGTCTAGCCTCACTCCCACTCGATCATTCCGGATGGTTTGGACGTTACGTCATAGACAACGCGGTTGATGCCCCTGACCTCATTGATGATCCGCGTCGAGACGCGCCCCAGGAACGAATGTTCAAAGGGGTAATAGTCGGCCGTCATGCCGTCCGTTGACGTCACAGCCCTTAGGCCACAGACATAATCGTAGGTCGGCCATCCCGCCATGACGCCAACTGCCGGTCCTTGACACACTCCTTACGCCATCTTATGTAAGCAAGCGCTTGCTTGCATATGGAGATGGTTCGATGGCCGCAACTATTCATAAGGCTTCGTCGCGTGACAGGATCTTACAGACCGCGATTGAACTCCTGGGAACCCACGGTTTTGCCTCCATGACCATGCGTCTGTTGGGAGATTCTGTCGGCCTCGATAACAGCAGTCTGTACCGGCACTTTAAAAGCAAAGCCGATCTTGTAAATGCAGCCATTGACCAAGTGTCCGATGCCCTGTTGTCGGTTCTGATGTCGCGTGTCGATGAGAAAAGTGTCCCTAGCCTGACATCGCTTGAAGACTTGTCGATCGCAGCTGGCGACTATCTTTATGACCATCCGTCTTCTGCGCGATTGATGATCCATTGGTTCATGTCGTTGGGCGATGAAGGGCCAGGGTTTCAAATCAGCGTGGATGCAAATGATCCCTCGCGGCCCAGCAGCGCCTTATTGGCTTTGATCAAGGACCAGATTGAGGCAGCGGTTGCAGCCGGCTCCGTGCGCCCGCTTGCCATGCCCGATGCCCTCATCATGCTGATTAGCGCCCTCATGTTTCGCCCGGCAACGCGAGGCTACTTCCTCATCAGTCTTGAACCACGAATTTCTAACGCCAAAGCGAAAAAAGTCTGGCTTAACGAATTGCGTCAGACGGTGGGAGGGATTCTGAAACCATGACTGGCACCACGACCGGTCATTCTGGACGCCTTCAGGGACCGATTGCAGAGACAGACCGCGCAGAGGTTCTTGACGGGTTGCGCGCCTTTGCGCTCCTGGGCATTTTGGTTTCTCACATTCCAGATTTCTCCGGCTATTCTTTCATGTCTGCTGCCGGCGCTGCGGCGCTGGACCGCTTTGGGTCTGACAGCACCCTCGCACCCGTCGCGGAATTTCTGATCAGGGGCAAATTTTTCAGTCTGTTTTCCTTCCTATTCGGCATCGGCTTTGCTGTTCAGTTGGAATCAGCGACGCGCAGAGGCGCCGACTTTGCAAAACACTTCCGGCGCCGTCTTTATGTACTGGGGATCATTGGGTTCGCTCACGCTTTGATCTGGTATGGGGATATTCTCAAAGACTATGCCCTGATTGGACTTCTATTGATTCCTCTTGCCCGCTGGACCGTGCCCAAACTTGTGATTGTATTGGGTATCGTTTTCTTGCTCCGAGCGGTCTGGCCCATATTGATGTTCTATGCCGTCCCCATTTTGTATGGCGTGACACCCGAAGGCGATCCCGGTTCACAGTTCTCCAGTCTAACGCTCGTTTTCTACGGCAATGATGTGACCGCGATGCTCGCGGCCAACTTGCAGTTGGTGAAGCTCAAAGCGCTGCAGACGATCTATGACGGCAAAGCGATCTCTATCTTCACCATGTTCCTGCTAGGAGCCCTGGTGGGACGACTTCACTTGTATCGTAGTCTTTCTGATCATCGGGGATTATTCACTCTAGTGTGCCTGACATGTGCACCCGTCGGACTTGTGGGCAATTTTCTGCTTGTGTCCCTTCATGCCGACGTCCCTGGTTTTCCTCCAACCAGCGAATGGATCATCAAACAGTTTGTATTTGCAGTCGCTGTTCCCGCCCTCGCGACAAGCTATGCGGCTGCGTTTGCTCTTCTGTGGAGCTATGGCAGCTGGCTTCTAAAGCCTATTGCCCCAGCGGGACGCATGGCATTGACCACCTATGTCAGTCAGAGCCTGATCGGGATTGCGCTCTTCTATGGCATCGGACTGGGGTGGGGCGGGTCAATCGGATACTCAGAAGGCTTGGTGCTCGCAATTCTCATCTTTACGGCGCAATGTGTGATTGCTCGTTTTTGGCTCAACGCCTTTCGGTTCGGACCGCTTGAGTGGCTCTGGCGCCGGGCAACCTATGGCGCGCCTGTGGCGTTCCTCCGACGTCGAACTCCTGTTGCTGGGTAACCGACGCATGTTCCACGGAAGTGTCATCGCGGAAACGTGTTTTGTTAGTGAGTTTCTCGCGTCTTTATGTACGTGAACATGTTGTTCTGACGTTCATGAGGTAGGTATGCGGTACAGAATTCCAGTGCTCACGACAGCTTCAGCGCTCTTGGGCCTGTTGATGGTGGGTTTCATGTCACCCTCCATCGCGGCTGATGGAGCCGAGACCGAACGCAGAGCACCTATCACAAGAGGGGTCAATCACATTGGTTTCACAGTCTCCGACCTTGATGGCTCTACGTCCTTCTTCGTGGACACGCTCGGCTGGCGGGAAGTTGGTGGCGTCCCCTCCTATCCCGCACGTTTCGTGACTGATGGATCTGCCTTCATCACCCTGTGGCAGGCGACGGATCCTGCAAATGCTGTGGCATTCGACAGAAAGAATAATGTCGGTCTGCATCACTTTGCAATGACGGTTCCCGATATCGAAACACTGGACGAATTACATGAAGTGTTGGCCGCTCACCCGAAAGTCATTGTGGAGTTCGCGCCAGAGCTCAATGGTGAGGGGCCTACTGTTCACATGATGGTCCGAGACCCGAGCGGGCTCCGCCTTGAGTTTGCCGTTCCCGGCGGTCGCAACCGATCGTCAGAGTAGGATTTCTATTCCCACTCAATTGTTCCGGGGGGCTTTGACGTCACGTCATAGACGACGCGGTTGATGCCCCTGACCTCATTGATGATCCGCGTCGAGACGCGCCCCAGGAACGAATGTTCAAACGGATAATAGTCCGCGGTCATGCCGTCTGTTGACGTCACAGCCCTTAGACCACAGACATAGTCATAGGTGCGGCTGTCGCCCATGACCCCCACGGTACGGACTGGCAGAAGCACGGCGAAGGCCTGCCAGATCTCGTCGTACAGGCCCGCTTTGCGGATCTCATCCAGATAGACCGCGTCCGCCTTCTGGAGGATGTCGACTTTCTCCCGAGTGATCTCTCCAGGGATGCGAATGGCAAGCCCTGGTCCCGGGAAAGGATGACGGCCGACAAATGTCTCCGGCAATCCCAACTCACGTCCCAAGGCGCGCACTTCGTCTTTGAAAAGCTCGCGCAGAGGCTCCACGAGCTCCATATTCATGCGTTCCGGCAGTCCGCCTACATTATGGTGGCTCTTAATCGTCACACTTGGGCCACCGGTGAAAGAAACACTTTCAATCACATCCGGATAGAGCGTTCCCTGCGCCAGAAAATCTGCCCCGCCGATCTTCTTGGCTTCCTCTTCGAAGACATCGATGAAAGTCGCGCCAATGATCTTGCGTTTCTTTTCCGGATCAGAGATCCCTTCGAGTTTACCCAGAAAGAGATCGCTTGCATCCGCATGAACGAGCGGGATGTTGTAGTGATCGCGGAAAAGGTTCACGACCTCATCTGCCTCCCCTGCCCGCATGACGCCCGTATCGACAAACACGCATTGCAGTTGGTCGCCAATAGCCTCGTGCAAGAGCACAGCCACCACGGAGGAGTCGACGCCGCCGGAAAGCCCGCAGATCACCCGGCCTGAGCCTACCTGCTCGCGCACCTTCGCAATTTCTGTTTCTCTGAACGCCGCCATCGTCCAGTCGCCAGAACATCCCGCAATCTTGTGGGTGAAGTTTTTAAGAAGCTCCGCCCCTCTTGGTGTGTGCACTACTTCCGGGTGGAACTGAACGGCATAGAATTTCCGTTCTTCGTCCGCAATGGCCGCATAGGGTGCGCCTTCGGACACAGCGACGGTTTTGAAGCCCTCCGGCAATTCAACCACGCGGTCGCCGTGGCTCATCCAGACCTGTTCTTTGTCACCCGGCTTCAATACGCCGTCAAAGAGCGCACACTCTTCGACCACTTCAATATCAGCGCGCCCGAATTCCTGATGATCGTGGGACTCCACCCGTCCGCCCAACTGGGCGCACATGGTCTGCTCGCCATAGCAAATGCCCAGAACCGGGACGCCTGCGGTAAACACGGCCTCCGGTGCCCGTGGCGTATCAATGCCGGTGACGCTCGCCGGGCCGCCAGACAGGATGATTGCCTTCGGATCGAATGTTTCGAGGGCTTCTGCCGCTGAGTTGAAGGGCACAATTTCGCTGTAGACGCCACTTTCCCGCACACGACGGGCGATGAGCTGAGTTACCTGGCTGCCAAAATCAATAATCAGAATACGGTCGGTCATGTGGCTCTACTGATGTGGAGAAGAAACAGGGACTTCGCAAAGTGGGACTCACCATTCCCCACCCGCTGAGTCAAGGAGGGAGCAGCCCCACTCATTCGACGCGCTCCAGGATAGTGGCAAAAAAGCCATCGGTATTGGTACGGTGCGGGGTCAAACGCAGGCGTGGGCCCTCTGGCGCCGCAGGCATCGGCTCCCCATCCGGCCAGAATGAGCGCCAATCCCGTTGCTGAAACATCGTGATCTCTTTCAGGAAGGCATCAATCTGCTCATCATTCTCGCTCGGCAGGAGTGAGCAGGTGACATAGACAAGGCGACCGCCCGGACGCACGAGCCGCGCCCCTCGGATCAGAACTTCCACTTGCGCGGAGCGGTAGGCGTCCAGCTTTTCCGGTGTGAGTTGCCACCGGGCTTCCGGCTGCCGCCGCCAGGCGCCGGTGCCTGAGCAGGGCGCATCCACGAACACGCAATCCACCAACCCCTCCAGATCTTCCAGATCAGGATCCGCCACATTGGGATCAAAGGGATGGAGCCGCCTTGTCTCGATTGTCTGGGCCCCTGCCCGCTCTGCGCGAGGTTTTAACCGGCCAAGTCGGCGAGGATCTGTATCACAGGCGATGACGGAGCCTTCGCCCGCCAGCATGGCGGACAGTGCCAGCGCCTTCCCGCCTGCGCCTGCACAAAGATCAACCACCCGCTCTCCCGGCCGAACACCCGAGATCAGGCAGGTGATCTGAGACCCAAGGTCCTGAATTTCGACCAGGCCTTCATTAAAGGTCTTTGTGTGGGTGACCCGGGCATTGCTTTTGGAGCGAAGGCCCCATGGCGAACTGTTGCAGGGCTCAGTCTCAATATTCTCGGCCGCCAGATGCTGACGCACATCCGCGCGCGTTGCTTTCAACATGTTCACCCTGAGGTCGACAGGGGCGCGGGTGTTCAGAGCGGCAAGCTCCGTCTCCAGCTCATCCCCAAAGGCGCTCTGCAATTCCGTTAGCACCCATTCGGGCACATTGAGGCGTATATGGTCCGGCGTACTCGCAAGGCGATCCATGGCACCTGAGAGAGACTGTTCTTCCTGCTCACTCAAGGGCGAAGGCGCAAAGCGCTCTCCGCTAAACAGCGCGCGGATGTCCCTAGGCGCCAACTTGTCTTCGACCAGGAGTGACGCCTGAATGAGGGCCCGTGGCTCGAGACTGTCCAAAGCAAAACTGTAGAGAGCTCGATTGCGCAACACATCGAACACGCGTGCCTGGATCGCTGCCCGGTCTTTGGAACCCGCATAGCGGTTTGCCTTCGCCCAGGCAGCCAGCACCCGGTCCGCCATTTTTCCTTTCGCGATCTGGTCGAGAATTTCAATAGCGGCTGAAAGGCGGGCGGCGGGTGTCATCTTTTGTGTTTTGCTTAAAAATTACCCGCGGGCACCCGGATAGTTGGGTGACTCCCGGGTAATGGTCACGTCATGCACATGGCTTTCGTGAAGGCTGGCCGCAGAAATCTTGACGAATTTCGCCCGCTCCCGGAAATCAGCCATGGTGGCGGCGCCTGTATAACCCATGGCGGCACGCAGACCGCCCACCAGCTGATGGACGACACTGCCGATGGGTCCTTTGTAGGGTACCTGGCCTTCGACGCCTTCCGGCACAAGCTTTAGCGTGTCCTGCACGTCCTTTTGGAAGTACCGGTCGGCCGACCCCACGGCCATGGCCCCAACGGATCCCATACCGCGATAGGATTTGTAGGAACGCCCCTGATAGAGGAAGACCTCACCTGGGCTTTCCTCCGTGCCTGCAAAGAGCGACCCAATCATGGCGCACTCCGCTCCGGCCGCCATCGCTTTGGCCAGATCGCCGGAGAACTTGATGCCGCCGTCCGCAATCACCGGAATGTCCGCTTTTCTAGCCTCTTCCACACAATCAATGATCGCTGTGAGCTGCGGCACACCGACACCCGCCACGATCCGCGTCGTGCAGATCGATCCGGGTCCAATACCGACCTTCACCGCGTCAGCGCCCGCATCAATCAGGGAGCGGGCCGCGTCTGCTGTGGCGATGTTCCCGGCCACAACCTGAACATCATTGGAGAGTTTCTTCACCCGCTTCACGGCTTCCGCGACGTGAATTGAATGCCCATGGGCGGTATCGATGACGATCAGGTCGACGCCGGCATCGATCAGCTGTTCGGCGCGCCCGAAGCCGTCATCCCCAACGGTGGAGGCAGCAGCAACGCGGAGACGTCCCTGATCATCTTTACAGGCGTCCGGATGGGTTTGCGCCTTTTCCATGTCTTTGACGGTGACCAGACCAACGCAGCGATATTGATCGTCCACCACGAGAAGCTTTTCAATGCGGTGTTGGTGCAGAAGCTTACGGGCCTGATCCTGTGTGACGCCCTCTTTCACGGTGATCAAGTTCTCATGGGTCATCAAATTGCGGACTGGCTCAGTCGGATTATCCGCAAACCGCACATCACGGTTGGTCAGAATGCCCACCAGCTTCTGAGAAGACGGTTCGACAACAGGGATACCGGAAATGCTGTGACGTTCCATCAAGGACAAAGCATCAGCCAAAGAGTGATCCGGACCAATAGTGACCGGGTTCACCACCATGCCGCTTTCAAAGCGTTTTACCCGCCGTACCTCTTCAGCCTGCTCATCCGGCGTCATATTCCGGTGCAGTACACCAAGCCCGCCTGCCTGAGCCATGGCGATCGCCAGCCGGGCTTCCGTCACCGTGTCCATGGCTGACGAAATGAGCGGGATTCCAAGCTTTATGGATCGTGTCAGACGGGTGGACGTGTCTACCTGCCCTGGCATCACGCCGGACTCGGCGGGCTGCAGGAGCACGTCATCAAATGTAAGAGCTTCGCGGAACATGGGGCCAACCTCCGGCTACAGCGGGATAGTGATGTTGGCGCTGGTGTGTAACACCAGATAGGCAAATTGCAAAGGACGATATTGTGACACCGCGTTACTTAAACTACGGGACACCTGAGGTGTGCTTCAGAAGCCAGCATCTTCTTCGTCATCGCGCCCCCGAAAGCCGGTGGCAAGCACATACATTTCCGAAGAATCGGCCCGGCTGGCAGCCGGTTTCACATGCCGAACGGTCTTAAAGTCCCGCTTCAGCATGGTCAAAAGCTCTTGTTCTGCGCCCCCTTGCAGGACTTTGGCGCAATATGTGCCCCCTTCACACAGGACATCGTGAGCGAACTGAGCCGCTGCTTCGGCCAGCGCCATGATGCGCAGATGGTCTGTCTGTTTGTGGCCCATAGACGCAGCTGCCATATCAGACAGAACAACGTCCGCCTCGCCGCCCAGCCATTCCTTCACCCTGGTGTCAGCGTCTTCTTCCAAAAAATCGAGCACATAGAGGTCAGCGCCAGGAATCGCGTCAATCTCCTGAAGATCGATCCCGACAACCTTGCCTTTGCCTTTGTCGGAGCCAGTGCGCGCAACAGATACCTGAGTCCACCCGCCGGGGGCAGCGCCCAGATCGACAATCCGGCCCCCTTTTTTGAGGAAGTGGTACTTATCGTCCATTTCCGTGAGCTTGAAAGCAGCCCGAGACCGGTACCCCTCTTCTTTGGCACGGGTCACATAAGGATCGTTCAATTGGCGCTCCAGCCACAGTTTGGACGACAATTTGCGCCCCCGGGCTGTTTTCACCCGCTCACGAAGGTTGCGGCGCGCACCTTTGCGGCTTGTTCCACTCTTTCCCGCTTTATCGCTCATTTTTACTGCTCATGACGGGGTCTCTCCGCTGACTGGAGAGCTGCCCTGGGGTGTCTTTGCTTTCCGACGTCTCCGTCTGCGGCGGCGGCGACCTCTGGTCCCGCGTGTTTGATCAGCTTCCATCAGAGAAAACAAGATGCCTTCTCTAAGGCCCCTGTCCGCGACCCGCAGCCGGTCCGTTGGCCAAGCCTCGGCAATCGCCTCCAAAATAGCGCAGCCCGCAAGTACGAGATCTGCTCGCTCCTGCCCAACACAGGAGTGTGCGGCTCGCTCGGCCAAGGTCATGCCCAGCAGCTTACCCGTGACATTGGCGACATCATCAAGGCCGACCCAGGCGCCATCAACCTGAGCGCGGTCATAGCGTTTCAAGCCCAGGTGCACGCCCGCAATCGTGGTCACCGTGCCGGACGTGCCCAGCAGGTGAAACCGCTTCTGGCTGCACTTTTGCTCCTTCAGGCGCTCTTTAAAAGGCCTCAGGCGCTCCGCCACATCTGCCACCATCTCTGCATAGAGCGTCTCTGATACAACTTCACCACCATAGGTCTCAGCCAGGGTCACGACACCACAGGGTAAGCTCGTCCAGTCGAGTATCCTTGGCTTCGGCTTGCCTTCATGGTGGACCCACATAAGCTCCGTGCTGCCGCCGCCAATATCAAAGACCAGCGCAGCAGCGTGGTCCGGGTCCAGGAGCGGCGCACAGCCGCCGACAGCCAATTGGGCCTCATCTGCCGTGGAAACGATGTCCAAATCAATGCCGGTTTCTTGCTGAACGCGGGAAACAAAGTCAGCGCCATTTGAGGCTGTCCGGCAGGCTTCTGTCGCAATTGACCTGGCGCGGGTCACGCCTCTCCGCTCCATTTTCTCCGCGCAGATTTTCAGGGCGGCGGCGGCCCGGTTCATGGCGTCGTCGCTCAGTTGACCGGTTGACGCCAGGCCTTCGCCTAAGCGCACAATCCGTGAATAGGCATCGATGACCCGAAAGCCTTCCCGACTTCGCTTGGCAACCAGCAAACGACAATTGTTTGTGCCAAGGTCGATGGCCGCATAAACGGGTGGATTTTTGGGTTTGGGTGCTTTGACTTGTGGCTTTGTGTTCGGCGCCTGCTTTTGAGCTTCCCCGGCTGCCCCTGCGCTCTCACCCGCCGGTTTTTTCCGCCGCCGCCGGCGACGCCTTCTCTTTCTTGGCTGAGTTGGATCGTCGCGCACGACACCCTCACCGGACTTCCGTCCAGTTGCGCCGTTCGATCCCTCCAAAGGTCCCGCATCCGACCGAGATGCCGCTACCTCCCCCGAAGCAGCCTGGGACCGATCTCCCGTATCCGTCACATCGATCCACCTGGGAGCACGGTCTGAGCAGAGCTTTTCGCTCTATTGGGCCGTCTCAACCAGGGTCCTTTAATCGTTAGTTGGGAAGAGCCTATCAGGTTCGCGACGGTGAAGGAATGGCCGCTTTTTGAGGATTTTAACATCGGTTGACGCGAAGGCCCCGGACACATAAGTTCTGCCCCACTTCGGCAGGCAAATCAGCCTGCATGAGGGCCCGGATGGGGAATCGTCTAATGGTAGGACGCCTGACTCTGACTCAGGTAGTCTAGGTTCGAATCCTAGTTCCCCAGCCAATTAACCACTTCACCGAACCATTGCCTAATCGCCGGGCTTCTGCACAGGGCTGAAGCCATAGGCTATGATGCAGGTCAGTATCCGTGCCGAATTTAAGTCAGCAGACCAGAAGATGAAGATTGATACCGAACGCCTGTTTGTCGAACTGGCCAGGAGCGGCAGTTTTAGCGCCGCGGCCAAAACACTAGGCATTTCGGCGGCGGCGGCCAGTAAACAAATCAACCAGTTGGAAAGCCGCCTGGGCATGACGCTCGTGATCCGGAACACCCGCGGGCTGCGGCTCACAGAAGCTGGTGAGGCGGTCCTGGAGAGTTACATAGCGGTTCTGGAAGAACGGCAGAAACTCCACTCCCGGTTGCAGGACATTGACACGAACATGAGCGGGCGCATTTCCATTGTCGTGCCGACAACGTTCAGCCACCTGTTTCTGAGCCCGATCCTCAAGTCGTTTATGGCGCAATATCCGGATATCTACTTCAGCGTCACCACCTCCAACTCTTCGGAAAACCTGATCGAAGGGCCCTTCGACCTCGCCATCCGTTATGGATTTCTTGAAGATTCAACGCTCACTGCGCGCAAGCTCGCAGATCTACCGGTCACACTCTGCTGCTCCAAGACGTACTTGGAGAAACACCGGCCTGTTCACCATCTAAGGGACCTGAAACATCACAAGCTTGTGCTGCCGCAAAGCTTTCGCGACACGGTGACCGCCAAGCAAAAAGCGCTCGGAAATGTAGATCTGCCCGACGAGCGGATTGCAATACTGAGCAGCGATACAACGTTCACGCTCCAATGCCTCAAAGATGACCTGGGTGTTGGAGCACTTCCGCTCATGTTGATCCGTGACGACCTGAAGTCGGGTCAACTTGTTCAACTCTTGCCGGACCTGCCGCTGCCGGTTCTGCCGCTCAGTGTGGTCCTGCCAGCCGGTTCTGCCGTGCCGAAACGCATTCGTGCCTTTGTCGACCACCTTGTCGAGCAAACGGGTGACCTAGAACGTTCCTAAGGCCCCCTAGTGACGATTTTCCTTAATTGCTTCAATCAAAAAGTCGAGCCGGTCGTTCCCGAAGAAAAGCTTACCGTCATAGATGAAACTTGGCGCGCCAAACACGCCTGCCTCGATTGCCGCCTCAGTCGTCTTGTCGAGAGGAGTCTGATCTATCATTCCTCCAGCGATATCAGCGGCAGCGGAGTCATTTTGACCAGCGTCAAGGCACAGAGCGTGAAGAACGTCAGCGTCCGATAAATCTTTAGGGTGCGCCCATAGGGCATCAAAAACGGAAGCGGCGTACACCAACGGGTCAGCTGCAGTGAAGATGCCTGACGCCAGTGCAGTGCCATCAATATTGTCGAGCGCAGAATTCAGCGTGAATGGAATTTGATACCGCCCGACCCAGCGCTGAATGTCTTCCATGGCATTGGCGAATTTGGGAGGGCATTTTCTGGTTTGCGGTTCGTTGCCGACGCTCGGCCAGAGCACTTCCGGCTTAAACGGATGCAGACTGAAAGACACGCCCAGGCCCTCGCTCACCTTCCCAATCTGTGAGAACGCCAGATAGCTATAAGGACTTTTGAAGAAGAAATAGAAGTCGACAGTTTCGGTCATGGGTTTTCCTGAATGTATAAGCCTTGGCAATCAGCCGTAGGACTGGCGGAGTGCCTCCAGAGGTGAGAAGTTCAACCCATGATTGGGGATCGGGTAGCGCAATCCGTTCTTGCTGAGGGCCGCCAGGCCTTCCACAATCCCGGGTAAATAGCTGGGCGGAAGAGCAATCAGCAGCTCATCGTCCTGCACGCCCCCGAATTTCCGCTCGGCATAACAAGGGATTGAGACTGACGGTTCACCGGTTTTGAGCGCCCGTCCCCAAGAGTCCGCACAGGCACTTTCCCCCACACAGGTAAAGGCACAGGGCTTGTAGTTCCGCCATTGCAGACCGTTGATCAGAGTGATCATCTGGCCGGGCGTCGCGTAGATCAGGCAAATGTCGGGATTGCCGATACGTCCGGACGTAAGCGGCGAGACGACAAGCGCCTCATACTCACCATGGGGCGCACAGGGCATGGCCGCCTGGTGCGCGGCACTGTCCTCAAGGGACCCGTACCAGACGCCGTTGAACATATTGCCGCTCAAGAATTCTTCATCGCGGGCGTGCAGACCCACCACAGCGCCACATTGAGAGCCCACCAGGTTCTCCATGGTAATGCCGATTGTGTAGCCCAGCCAGCGACACTGACCGACGATCTGGTCGGTCGCGAGTTTCACACCCTCGGCAGGGCGCCGCAGCTTTTCGATCTTCTCGGCATCCGCCAACGTCCGGTACCGTTTCATACCAATGGGCGCAGTCTTCAACTTCAGATAGGTCTGGAGTTTCTGCACAATGTCCGGGAAATCATATTCCGTCTCATCGGACCAGCAATTCTGGGTCGTCGACATTACTTCCTCCACGACGCGCCAAGGGCGGTCTGGTTCGTTGATGGGTCAGCTCAGCGGCCTTTAAAGTTCGGCTTGCGCCGCTCCATGAACGCCTGAACGCCCTCCTTAAAGTCGTCGCTTTGCATGATGGGTGTGATCAGGCGCGCTGTGTCACGCTGCATATCCGCGACCGGTGTGTTGAGGGTCCGGTAGTAGCTGTATTTGATCGCTTCAAGCACCATGGGCGCATTGCCTGCCAGGATGGTTGCAAAGCGAAAAGCCTCCTCGACAACGTCTTCGTCCGGCACCACCTTGTTGGCGAGGCCCAGTTCATAGGCGCGGGCCGCCGTAATCGGCTCCCCTGTCATGGTGAACTCCAGCGCGACCTTGAAAGGCATCACAGCCGTGTGGTCTGTGATTGCGCCAAAGGTGCCGATTTTGGCTTCCGGATATCCAAGCTTCGAACGCTCACCCATGATTGTCAGATCGCAGCACCGCACGGCAAGCGTGAAACCGGCGCCCATGGCGTAGCCCGTGACCGCGCCGATGATGGGTTTGCGGACGGCATAGCCATTGTCGGGCATAACGCTTTTGAGTGCCTCAATGGTGAGATCACCGCCCAGATCAGCGCCGGAGCAAAATACATCGCCGGTGCCACTGACCACCGCTACGCGGGCTTCCGGATCATCCTGAAACCGTTTCCAGGCATTCCGCAACTCAACGCAAAGCGCGGTGTTCAATGCATTTCTTTTTTCAGGCCGGTTGAGCTGGATATGGGCAATATGATTTTCAACGCTGTATAGGAGAACGGGGTCTGCCATTGTCTTTCCTTCGTTATCTGTCCGAGATGATCAGCCGGATTGAGGTCTTGCGGTAGGCGCTAGACCACGCGTGCTTCGACAAGCTTCTCAATGTCGGCTTCTTGATATCCAAGCTCTCCGAGGATCTCTTTCGTGTGCTCGCCCACCGTGGGTGGCCGTTGATCCGTCTTCGCGCCGTCTGTGTTGGACATGAAGCCGGTGCTTAGGGTCTTGAGTGGTTTCTTCTCCCCAGTCGGGTCAACCAGCTCCATGATCAGGTCACGGCTTTCGAGCTGAGGGTGGAGCGCCGCTTGTTCAACATCCCGCACCATACCGGCTGGCAGCCCAATCTCTGCGAACATGTCAAGCCAGGTTCCCGCGTCTTTCGCCGCAAGGCCGGAGATAATCTCTTCCCGCATGGCGTCCGCATTTTCAGCCCGTGCCACCATGGTGGCAAAGCGCGGGTCTTCCATCAGGTCCGGGCGCCCGATGAGGTCGCACAATTGTTTGCAGTGCTGGTCTGAAAACACGGAGATCTGAACGAACCCTGTTTTGGCGGGGAACACATCCATCGTCGGCAAGCCGGAGTGAGAGCGGTTCCCCTGCAGGGTCGCTTTCTCTCCCGCATGGAAGTAATTCACGATCGGGTAGGCCTGCAATGTGAGGATGGTGTCCAGCATGGAAACGTCCAAATACTGACCCTCCCCACATTTCTCCCGCCGAAGAAGCGCGGTCGAAATTGCGTAAGCCGCCATGAGGCCCGTCGCCGTATCGGCAATGGGAAAGCCCGTCCGAACCGGTCCCGTTTCCGGGTGGCCCGTCATGGACATCATGCCGGACTCGGCCTGGATGACCGGATCATAGGCCGCCTGCAGCTTGTAGGGGCCTTGCTGGCCATAGCCTGAGAGAGAGCAGTAGATGAGTTTCGGGTTGAGCTTGGAAAGCTCTTCATAGCCATAGCCCAGACGTTCCATCACGCCGGCACGGAAGTTTTCCATCACAACATCAGCGTCTTTCACCAGACGGTGGATGATCTCTCGGGACTCGGGCTTTTTGAGATTGAGGGTGATCGCGCGCTTACCGGCATTCACCGACAAAAAGAGGACGGAGGACTCGTCATCGTCGGTGCTTTTGTCGATGACGCGGGCGGGATCTCCAAAGCCTCTGGGTTCGATTTTGATCACGTCTGCACCCAACAAAGCAAGCTGCTCCGTTGCAAACGGCCCCGACACGATCTGCGTAAAATCTACAACCTTGATACCTGAGAATGCCTGCACCATGGAAATCGCTCCGCCCTCTTCTGTCGGCGAGCGGCACCCCCGGCACCTCCACTCCCGACGCCTTCGTCATAAGAAGACGCCTGCGCGCGGTCTATATCGCTCCCGGAAAAACAGAATTTCCGGATATGTCGTACTGGGTAGTGGCAAAACTGCACATACAC
This sequence comes from Parvibaculaceae bacterium, assembly GCA_965248405.1. Classification (GTDB taxonomy): domain Bacteria; phylum Pseudomonadota; class Alphaproteobacteria; order Parvibaculales; family Parvibaculaceae; genus Mf105b01. The sequence goes on along the minus strand of OZ252104.1, from coordinate 1,057,487 downwards.
CGATTGTGGTCTGCCGCCTCAAGCGGCTGGGTCCACGTATTACACCCAGGCTCGCTGGTTTTCGCTGGCGTGAATACGCAGAAATCTGTCTCAAATTGCCGACGGGAGGGTTGAGAACCTGCGCCGAAAGGTTCTAAAGACATCCAATGACCAATGTTTTCGATGCGATCATCCTTGGCGCCGGTGGTGCCGGACTTATGTGCACAGGTGTTGCCGGGCAACGCGGGAAGAAGGTCCTGGTACTCGATCACGCGAAGAAGCCAGGCGAAAAGATCCGCATCTCCGGTGGTGGCCGCTGCAACTTCACGAACATCCATACTGAGGTGGGGCGCTTTCTCTCGGCTGATCCCTATTTTGCCCGTAACGCCTTGAGTGCATATACGCCCGATGATTTCATTGCCCTCGTCGAGGCCTACGGCATTGCCTATCACGAGAAGACGCTGGGCCAGCTGTTCTGCGACGGTTCCTCACAACAAATCATCGATATGCTGCTGTCAGAATGCGCCAAGGGTACCGCTGACATTCGCATGCAAACAGAGATCGGGTCTGTCGCAAAGGATGAAAACGGCTTCACCGTCGAAACCGGCGGCGACACATTTACAGGCGCAGCGCTCGTCATTGCAACGGGGGGCAAGTCTATTCCGAAAATGGGGGCGACAGGCTTCGGCTATCAGCTCGCCGAACAGTTTGGACTGCCGATTGTCACGCCCAGACCCGGGTTGGTTCCCTTCACCTTCGACCCGGTGTGGAAAGAGGCCCATAGTGATCTTCCGGGTGTCGCAGCAGATGCGACGGTGACAACCGGCGGCACGGCCTTCAGAGAAGCCCTTCTCTTCACCCATCGCGGACTAAGTGGGCCGGCAATTCTGCAGGCCTCGTCTTACTGGGAGGAAGGACATCAGGTTGAGGTAAAACTTCTTCCTGATATGGACCTGTTTGCGACTCTAACTAGCATGAGGGACACACGCCCAAAAACAGATATCACCGTTGCCCTCAGCGAATTCCTTCCCAAACGCCTTGCACAACATCTGACCGAAGACTTTGCCGGACACCGTCGCCTGGCCGACCTGTCCAACAAACGCCTGCGAGACCTCGTGGACAAGGTTCAGGCCTGGCAGGTTACGCCCGCCGGGACAGAAGGATACCGCACCGCCGAGGTCACTGTAGGCGGCGTGTCCACCAAGGCACTTCACCCGAAGACGCTGGAGGCACGTACCGTTCCCGGCCTCTACTTCATTGGAGAGGTGGTGGATGTGACCGGCTGGCTTGGGGGCTATAATTTCCAGTGGGCATGGGCATCCGGTGCCGCAGCGGCTCGGTCGCTCTAGGCGCTGCCCATCTACCAAGGTAGTTCTGTTCCGTCATAGGCATAAAACCCGCCCGACTGCTCTGGAAACAAGCCGTCGATGGTTGCGAGTAGCTTGATCGCGGCTGCGGCTGGCGTTTGGACATTCAATCCGGATTTTGAAAACGGTGCGGACAGCCTGGTGTCTACTGTGCCAGGATGAAGCGCAACACATAGGGCCGACGGCTTCCGTCTCTTGAGTTCAATCGATGCGGTGCGCACCAACTGGTTGAGCGCCGCCTTGGAGGCACGATAGCTGTGCCATCCACCCAGACGATTGTCGCCGATGCTTCCAACTTTGGCGGACAGAGTCGCAAACACTGACTTTCCCTCACGGGGCAGCAATGGAAGAAAATGCTTCATCAGAAGTGCCGGACCGATGCTGTTGATGGCAAAAACCCGCGCCATCTGAGCACCATCAAGGTCTCTGAGACTCTTTTCCGGTTGCAGATCATTATCTGACAAAATGCCGGTCGCATCGACAATGAGCCGGATGGGTGTATCTTCAGCCGACACCTCTTTTGCGGCGGCGGCGATGCTCTCTTCGGAGAGAAGATCGATGGGCGGAAAGCTGTCTCTACTCAAACCTCTCACGATCTCGAAAGCACCAGAACCCTCGATCATTTTTGTGAGAGCACTTCCAATACCCCCAGACGCACCAATAATGATCGCCATTCCGCCCGGCGTAAAGGATCTCAGTTCTTTTGCGTCTACCACAAGGCACCATGAATTGTTGGAGCTTCGGTATATACGTTGTCTTGAACTTCTTGGATCAATGGCACTGCAGCGCGCGGGCTACAAAAGGGCACTCTCCGGCTCCAACCCCAGCATGGTGCGTCCAAAATCGCGGTAGCGGGTATCGCGATCAAAAATCGCATGGCACGACGCAACATTGACGTCCCGCAAAAGACGCTGCAGCGGATTGTCCAGATTGTTCGCCCCAGCACCCGCCGCTTCGCAGAGCTGATTGACCGCACTCCGCGACAAGGCGACAGCATGGGATATCCGCGCAAGCATAGCGGCGCGTTCCTCACGGCTGGCGCTGCCTCTCTTGCTCATCACTTCTTCCAGCGTTGAGCGCATCAACAATTCGGCCGACTCAACCGTTAAAGCGGCCTGGGCTGCCAAGGACTGACGGGACCCGTTTTCGGACTGAAGCTGCAGCGTCGCCATATTGTATTTCTTCTGACTTTGCTCACAGAACTCCTGAACCGCCCGCTTGGCGGCGCCCAGAGACGGCAGCCCTGCCGCCAGCGCCAGCACGATGAGCATTGGCGTCTGGTAAATCGGTGCGTCATACATCTTGGCAACCGGCGCTTCCGGCGAGACCATGTCGACGAAGCCGAGGGCTCTCTCTTCCGGCACAAACTTTTCATGAATGGCAAAATCGTTGCTGCCCGTCCCGCACATGCCCGACATGTGCCATGTATCGATCATCTCAACATCAGAACGGGGCAAGACAAAGAACGTGGGCACCGGTACGCCATCTCCCTTGTCCAGCAGCGCGCCAGCAATGACCCAGGTGCTGTGCACAATCCCGGTGCCCCATTGCCACTGACCACTCAGGATATATCCGCCGTCGGTCACAGTTGCTTTGCCGCCGCCCATGGAAAGCGCGCCAGGGGCAAGAACATAGTTTGCATCCGCGAACACTTCTTCCTGAAAGGTTTCAGGGAAATTGCAGAACCACCAATTATGTTCAATGTAAAAGCCGATGATCCACCCGAGGGACGCATCGGCTGTGCTGAGCGCCAAGCTCACCTCGAAGAAGGTGTCGATATCCGCTTCCTGTCCACCGAACCGCTGCGGGACCATCATAGAGAAGAGGCCGCTGTCGCGGACCGCGTCAATCACCTCATCTAGAGGTTGGCGGGCGAGTTCGCATGCCCTCGCCTTCTCCTTCAAGAGAGGTACAAGCTGCTCTGCTCGTTCGATCAGGTCCGCCTTTGACAGGACCCCCTGGCCTTTCACGGCATGATGTGACATTTCCTCGCTCCCCTGTTCAATGATCTGGTTTTGATGAAACTCAGAAAGCGCGCGCTGCCCGCTTCGCCTCAGTCACATATTTCTGGATGTAGGCTGTGCGCTCTTCTTCTGTTGCTTTGGTGGTTTGCCCGGCTGTGATCACCCGCATGTCGTTGATGCCCATGCTGGAAAAAATGTATTGCAGGTAAGGCAGCTGAAAATCGTTATATGCGCCGGCGGGTGTCGATGATCTTGTCAGAATGAGCTGCAGCGGGCGGTTCCGGAGCAAACCGACATGCGCCATTTTTTCCAAGTCATAGGAAAAGGTCTCCAGCGGCTGGATGAGCGTGTCGATATATTGTTTTAGCGGATAGGGAATGGAGTAGTTCCACATAGGGCAAGACAGGACGATCTTGTCCGCCTCATCGAACTTTCTGATTTCCCCGACCACACGATCCCATGCCGTTGTCTCTTCCTCCGTTCGCGCTCTGCCATAAATGGGCGCGAACTTTGCCGCTGCCTGCACCGCTGAGAATTCTGGCAGGTCTTCCTCGAACACGTTGAGCTTACGCACTTCATCCTGCGGGTTTGTATCCCGGTACGCCGCCAAAAATCCTTCGGCGATGGCTCCTGATACTGAATACGCCCCTTTCGGGCTTGCTTCGATATGCAACACCACACCCATACGACGTCCTCCCCTTCGCATCGCACCTTGATTCAAAACATAACATTACTTATGTTTTGAATCAAGGTCAGAGACAAGCGCATTTCCTTACGGAGGCGCACAACATTCTGTATGGTCAGCCGTCGATATGAGCAGGCGTTAACCGGAACAGAGATGAGTCGATTGGGAACAGGCGTCACGAGACGTCAATGGCTTGAGGCCGGTCAGCACCTTCTAAGCAAGCAAGGGATAGAGGGCGTCAAACTGCGTGCTCTCACGAAGGCACTCCAAGTCTCCACGGGCAGCTTCTACTACCACTTCACTGACTTTCCGACTTACCTGAAGGATCTGGCAAGCTACTACGCGGTTGAGCAGCTGGAAGAACGCCTGAATCTTGCAAAAGAGAGATCAAGCGACGACCCCGCTGCTCGCATCCGGGAACTGACGCGCATTGTAGACGAAGCCGGAGGCCGTGAGCTTACGCTCGCCATGCGAGCCTGGGCACGGCACGACAAAACAGCGGCTAAAGCCGTTGCGCAGCTTGATGCCGCGGCGTTTGACTTTATTCAAGATGCTTTTCTGGAACTCAACTTCTCGCCTGACGAAGCCGCGGCCCGGACACTCATCATCATCGCTGTCGCCATTGCAGAACCGGACCCTGGCATTTTACGGAAGCTGCCTGCCTCACTGCCGGACGAGCTCCTCAAAACCGTTCTGAAGTGAGCCTGTCAGTGTCTCGGGCTCAACTTCCCTTACGTCTCTTCAGTGCCTGTATCTCATTCTCCAACGTATTCAGAAACTGTGACCTGTCTTTCGCCGTGAAGCCCGCATTGTAGGTCTGGGTGTTGGTGCTTTCGCGGAGGTGCTGCTTCAAATCCCGCATTCCAAGCGCCATGCCGATATTATCTTCGCTGAAAATCTTACCCGTCGGGCCAATAACTGTTGCCCCGTTCTCCAGACAGCGCGACGCGAGCGGAATATCAGCGGTGATCGCTATGTCGTTAGATGTGGCGCGCTCCGCTATCCAATCGTCCGCAACATCTGGCCCTTCCGGCACTACAATCTGCTGAATGAGCGGGTGCCGTCTGGGCCGCATTCCGGAATTACTCACGATATAGACTGTCAATCCATGCCGTTCCGCAACCTTCTCCACCTCGTTTTTGACAGGGCATGCATCGCCATCAACGTAAATCTGGATCACCCGCGATATTCCTCTTTTAAAACGCGTCAGCTTTTTTGCCGACCTCCGCCAAACACACAATCAATTCGGCGCATTTTTTTTACTGAAGTTCGAATTCATACACACCACCTGTTAACCCTTCAGTCCTCCAATCGGCGTAGCGCCCAGCACCCCTTAAATCTCACGATGGCATTTTAGAGCCAGCATTCTCGAAGCGTTAACAAAAGCTCAATGAAGCGCTAGTGCAACACGATGTGAGCTGTGTGATTAACGCCAAATTATCTTCTCAACAGTAGAAGGTTAAATAATTCTGCATTCTCTGATTGAGGCCGGGGTCAATTCAACGCATGCAAAGTCGCCAGGAAGGACTTGCCGAGACGAGTAAAGGGGGACACGCGCCACCGATACTCTCCGCTCGCGCTCGCGGCGGCAAAGAGGCGACGCCACACGACCCGCATACGTCTTACGACATGCATCCCGTTATGATGACTTTCCTTGATCCCAAGGTCGAAGACGCCTATCGAGAGGACAATTACGAACGTCAGATCGGCTTCACCCGATTTTGCATCATCGCCGGTGCGGTCATTATGGCAGCATTTGGCATACTTGATTACTTCATTGTCCCCGACATTCTCTATGAAGCCTGGTTCATCCGGCTAGGTCTTGTCTGTCCGCTTCTGCTTGGCATCGTCGCACTATCCTACGCCCCCTGGTTTCATCATCGTCACCAGTTCTGGCTATCCTTCTCGATGGCGACGCCCGGACTTGGTGTTGTCGCCATGATTGCCCTTGCCGATGCTCCTGGGAGCTATCTGTATTATGGCGGGTTGATCGCGATCATCTGTTTCAGTGCGTGTTTGTGGCGTCTGAATTTCATGTATTCGCTCACCTGGGCCCTAGCTACATTCACGGCCTATGAGGCGGTTGTGCTGTTCATAAACCCACAGCCAGAGAATGTGCTCATAAACAACACGGCGTTTATGCTTTTGGGCATCGCTACGTGTAGCTTCTTGACCTACGTACACGAGCGCCAAATGCGTATCGCCTATGTAGACCACGAGCGGCTAAAGTCTGAGAGGGAGCGCTCCGAAGAGCTTCTCGAGAAGTCAGAGACCGCGAACAGAGCGAAGAACGATTTTCTTGCGATCATGAGTCATGAGCTGCGCACACCGCTGAATGCGATCATCGGTTTTTCCGAGATTATCGCGACACAGATGTTCGGCCCGATCAATAATGAGCGTTATGCGGATTATGCTGGCGACATTCGCAATAGCGGCTCACACCTTCTAAGTATCATCAACGATATTCTCGACCTGTCAAAAGCGGAAGCTGGTAAGCTGGAGCTTGACGAGGACGCGCTTGACCCGGTTGAGGCGCTCAACCAGACCATGCGCATGTTCCGACCGCGTGCGAGCGAACTGAAAATCAAACTGACATTCCGTGTGCGAGATGACATTCCCTGGCTATTGGCGGACCCACGGCTGTTCAACCAGGTCGTGATCAACCTCACCTCAAACGCTCTTAAGTTTACCCCGGAAGGTGGCCAGGTCAGTGTTGAGCTTGGTTTGACGGAGGCCGGTGAGCTTGAGCTTAGAATTGAAGATACGGGCATCGGGGTCGATGAAGATGACATTGAACGCATCTTCGAACCTTTCGTTCAGGTCGAAAATGCGATGAGCCGCACGCAGCAAGGCACAGGCCTCGGGCTCCCGCTGGTCCGGAAGATCATGGCGCTCCACGGCGGCGATGTGCAACTGGAAAGCCGAAAAGGCTTCGGAACGAATGTCTATGTGACATTCCCCCGAAGCCGGTTTGTTGACGCACCTTCCGAAGACGGCATGCGTTGGGCTACCTAAGTAGCTTGAACCATCGCCTGACTTAAGCCGGCTTGCGAACAGTCATGACATAGACGCATTTGGTCTTATCTTCCTCAAGCGAAATTCGCTCACAGTCCAGACCATCTACCATGTCCCACATTTCATCAGCTGTCCGGTAGACCAGGCTCCAGTCAGTGATGAATTCCAGCGGCCACATACAGGTCTCACGGCCTGTCTTCACGTTCGCAAGCACCATATAACCACCTGGCGCCAACTGATTGTAAAGTTCGTGAGTCAATGCCTTCGCGCGGCGCGCCGAGAGATAATCATAGAGGCCTAAGCTATAAATCATGTCCTGAGGCGGGAGCGAGTTAAACAGTGGACCTGCCTTCAATAGCTGCGCGAAGGACGCCTGCAGACACTGTATCCGGGCGTTGCCGTCATGCCGCACCACCTGCGGATGAGCATGTTCATAAGCGTATGACAGAGCGTCATGGTCCTGATCGATAAGCGTGAAGTTGACTGGCCGCGGCAAGGTGTCAATCTTCAGGAAGTCAGCAACCTCGTAGGCCGAGCCACAGCCAAGGTTGGTGATGTTCATCACCTCGCTTCCTGCTGTCTCACGCACCTTCTCATCGATGAACTTCTGAGTCATCCGCAGGCGCGTCCCAACGCACTCGCCTGTCTCGATACCGATGCGGTGGAGAAGCTTCTCGTAGGGCGTGTCGCCCACTTTCTCCCATCGATAGACATAGTTCATAATCTGATAGTCGCCCGGATAGCCAAGCGGCTTTTCGTAGCAGCGGCGCATAACAGGACCCGGCATGAAATCAGGCGTCAACACCTGTTCGGTGTAGCGCTTGTGTTCTGCGAGCGCGATAGGATCGTCCAACATGGGGAAGGTGATATCGTTACCGCGATACCAAAGCTCTTTCCACTGCGGAACCATTTTCTCTTCACATGCGACAAGCGCCTCATGCAGCTGCTTCGCCCGTTCTTCTTCTGATACATCGCCCAGGCGTTCCTCGAAGCGCGAGAGCAGGTCTCGGTAAGACCGGAACAGGTAGATGATTTCTGCAGCCAGCTGCTGGTACTCGGGAAGAATGTTGGATGCCGCTCCAAATTGCGGATCGGCGAGCGCCCGAGACAAAAGGAACTGGTCGTGGTCAGTCACGACGGAAGGAATGTCGATATAGCCGGTGGTCAGCTCCACAGCGACAGTTGTACGAACGCCGCTTGGTTCAATCCGGCGGATGCGTCCGGAGCCCTCGTAGAGTGTGTCATCTGCGATGCACAGACGTACGGGAATTTCATCGCCCAGCCGTCCATCCCAATAGTCCAGTTCACCGCTTTGGGCTGCTAGACCCGTCATCGACACGTCTTTTAGTGCTGCGCGGTCGCCTCCCAGGTCCACAGCCGGCACGACGTCCTTGAAAAGGTGGTCAGCCCGAAACCGTTCAGCGCGGTAAAATACCTTTCTGCCTTTGGCCCCCGTGAGCTGCTCATATGTACGCATTTTTTACTGTTCCTTGATGAGCAAAACTAATTTTGCCGTTTCAATATAGATCATCCGTGTCCGGTTTCGGTACAAATTTCCAAGCTTAACCATAGAAAATCACTACCATGGTTCTGCATAACGCCCGTCAACGTGTCGCCCCGGATCATTCCCTATCCGCAACTGCAAGTTCACGGCCACCCTTGTCCATTAACCGTAACAGGGCTGGCAGCAGGAACCAACAAATGCCGAGGGCGACGACAACAATGATTGATGTCTGAATTCCCAGTGACCGGTTGATTTGAAAACCGGATAACGACAGCACAATAAACCCTGCTGCGAGCGAAATGCTCGTAATGACCATCGCAACCCCCACCGTCGAGAAGACTGTCTCAATTGCTGCGGCTGGCGTTTCTCCTGCTTTGCGTTGCCGCCGGTACTTCATGAGGAAATGGATTGTGTCATCCACCACAATCCCCAGCGTCATCGTCGTGATCACGGCACCGGCGATCCCGATATCCTGGATGAAGTAACCCCAGAGACCAAATCCCACAATCGCGGGCAACAGATTGGTCGCAAGGCTCAGCGTCCCTAATGCAAAACTGCGCAACGCGACGGCAATGATCAGCCCTATGATCAAAATGGAGACAAAAGTACCTGTGATCATCGATCGGATATTGTCATTCGACAGGTAGGCAAACAGGACATTGATGCTGATACCTGTTGTTGCCGTTTCTCGGGGTGCATTTGCAGCCAGCCAAACGGTGGCACGCTCATGCAACGTTCTGATTTCACCAGATGTGAGGCCGCGCATAATGATCGTCACGCGGCTCGCACTCCGCGAGACATTGATCCGATCGGTAATAGAGGCTCCATAGGGAAGCGACAATTCGTACAGAAGAAAGTACTGAGAGATAAGGTCCGCATTTTCCGGGATACCATCGCGGGCCGGTTCGTCAACAACGCGCATCGCCGTATGGATACGCCTGGTAATCTCTGAGATGTCCGCGATATACGCAACACCGGGCTGTATTCGGAGCCACTCGGCAAACTCAGCCAAAAAAAGCTGATATTCGGGCGTGTAAACACCTCCGTCGACCCCGGTCTCAAGGTCAAACTCCATGATATTGAGACCGGTCAAACGTTCTTCCGCAAAATCCGAAGCAACGCGATATTCAAAGCGATGGTCAAAATAGCGCACGAAATCATCGTCCAGCCGGATCTGTCCCAGCCCCCCAATCGTCGCCAGCACGCCGGCACTTACGACGATCATAAGAACCCACCGCAGCCTGTTGATCAGGCGCCCTACTCCGGCCATCAATGCCGCTGAGCGGTCCTGTGACGGCTTCATTGGGAGGAGTGTCAAGACGGCTGGCAACCAAGTAAATGTCAGCAGATAGCTTAAGACGATGCCCGCAAAGACAATGTTTCCCATGTCGTTGAGCGGCGGTGCGTCCGCTCGGTTCATGGCAAGAAACCCGACCGCCGTCGTGAGGTTTGTTAAGCCGACTGCGGCCGCATTTGTCTTGATCGCCTGTCTTATGGCGATTTCGTTCTCAGCGCCCGACGCCAACTCATGTTTGACCGCAATGACGACATGAATGGTCGACGCAAGAGCAATCGATATCACGATGACGGGTGCCGCAATGGAAGCTGGTGTGATGACGTGGCCGAACCAGCCCGCCACGCCCATTGAAGCAAGACTCGCAACCCCCAGGATTGAGAGCACCGCAATCGTGCCGTTTCGAGACCGCAAAAACACAGCAACAATGATAGCCGCAACAATTAGTGCGACAGGCACCAAAAGCCGGGCGTCCACATGAGATGCCTCGTTGAACGTCGTCATCAACATCACGTTGCCGGTCAGGTGGACCTGAAGATGCGGATAATCCGTTTCGATCTTCTGAACAAACGCGTGAGCAGCCTGCGTAATCTCCTGAACTTCGGAAGAAGCGGAAGGAGGTAGATTGAAGTTGGCGTTGATGCCAGTCGTGCGTCCGTCAGCCGACAGCAGTCGATTGACCACCAGAGGATCGTTCAAGGCCTCTTCTTCAATGGCCATTGCATCGCGCGGCGTTAACTGCGCGGACGACGAAACCATCTCCAAAACTGAGAACGCATCTTCATCTGAAACGATCCGTGGAAAATTTGTGAGGCTCTCCACCTGCGTTGAATGAGGGAGCCGCCACGCCTGGTCGGTGATATCGACCAGTGCTTGCAATGTCTCAACTGTGGCGATACGTCCGTCGGATTCATCGCGCGGGCTGATGACAAACAGGATGTTATTGTTCTGGGAAAACTTGCGTTCAAAGTCTCTCAGTTGCAGCAGCAGCTGGTTCTGCTCTGAATAAAAGATACGGGTGTCGAAGGAGACAGTCAGGTTCTTGCCGCCCGCGATCATTCCAAGAAACAGGAACAGCCAGACCACCAGCACCAGTTTTGGATTTCGCTGACTAGCGTCACTTGGCCAGATACTAGTCAGGTGCCCCACTCCACTTCTTTTTTACTCATAGATGACTTTGGTTATCTTCTGACAGCCGAAAACCAATCTTTCGTTCTGCATTCTGCTGAGGGTGCCCCGGGAGCGAACTCTCATCAACAGTTCTTTGTATTTAAAGCAAAAATAAAAGCCTGACCTGCCGATACCCCCCACCCAAAAGGTGTGTTTTTACACCTCTCACGAAATGTTAATCAAATAAAGGCAAGATTTCATCAAACGGGGGTGCCCTGGCCGAGAAGCTCCGGGGTCGGAACAGCGATGAAATGATTGATTGATGTCTAACCTGGCCACAATCAGCTCATCAGAGCTCAGAAAATTGTCCCAGCGGGAGTTCGTCTCTGGCTTGTCCGAGATGTCCCCAAGTGCGATCGATCGCTTCAAACGCATGCGCAAACTGAGCGCTGAGCACAACGAAGCGCTCACCACATTTCTTCGTCAGCACCCTGAAAAACGTATGACTGCCCAAACCAGCCAGGCGCGCCCTGGCTCGTCTAGGGTCAAAGCCAAAACCAAAAATGGCACAGCCAAACCCCAACCAAAACCGTCCGCATCAAAACAAGATGCCGATGATGATGGATATGTGCAGCTTTGGTCACGTGTCCGCGCCTGGTGGGATGGTGAAGACTTCATCCCTCAGACCTCCAAAGTTACCGCGAAGAAGCCGAAGGCTGCGAGTGATCGGGCACGGGAAGCTCCGGTTGATCCCGCTGTAGAGCGTCGTCAAATTATCCAGAGTATCTGGGGCGAGGGAAACTCGCTGCCTGGCGGAGAGACGATGACGTTCAACCTGATTGGCGAAGCAAAGCCTTCTTCAGACTCCCACATTGTCGATTTGAGCGGCGGTCTCGGGAATGGTGTTCGCTACATCGCCTCCAAAACCGGCGCCATGGTGGAAGGGTTTGAGCGCGATAGCGATCTTGCAAATGCAGCCAATAAGCTCTCCGAAGCAACGGATTTTGCAGACCGCGCGAGCATACGCTCATATGACGCTAACCAGCTCGATCAGGCTCTCGACAAGAACAGCTACAACATCGTCGTTGCCCGGGAGATGCTTTGCTTCCTGCCGGACAGAAAAGCCGCTCTTTCGGTAATTGGTGAATCGCTGTGCCCAAATGGATCGCTCATATTCACCGATTTCGTCCTGGCCAACAGGTCGACAGAGAACAAGTCCGTTATCGATTGGCGTCAGGCAGAACCGGAAAAGCCTTACCCCGCAACGGTCGATGAATATCGAGAGCTTCTGCTTGAGCTGCGGTTCGATGTGAAATCGATGGATGACATCACAGCGTCCTACATTGCGGCGATCCAGACAGGGTGGAAAGCCATGGTGGAAAGCCTCAAGTCGGGCTCGTTCTCGCGCACCTATGTCGACACCCTCATGGCAGAGGGCCAGGTCTGGCTTTCACGATCACGGGCTTTAGAAAGCGGCCAGCTCCGAGTTGTTCACGGGCGAGCCGTGATGCAGCGCGGGCCGAAACGTTCTTTGACCGACGCCATGTCGATCGACTGATCCTCCGCCTGCCCGCCTGATGCTCCCAGCACCCTGATTTCGTTACAAAATTTTACAATTTCTTCCTTGCTGCGCCTTGGCGAGTGATATATCGAACCTATATATAGCCACGATACGCAGCCCCCAAAACAGCGTGGAAGCCTCATTTCCCCCCATGAGGCCAGAATAGAAGAATGGACGTCAAAATACTCTGTCTCGGTGCGCTCGATTTGGGCGATGCCACAGGCTATGAGATCAAGAAAATGTTCGAATCCGGCATCTTTTCTCATTTTCATGAGGCAAGTTTCGGCTCGATTTACCCTGCCCTTACCCGCCTTACGGATGATGGCCTGCTGACATGTAAGTCACAGCAACAGGGGGGCAGACCGGACAAAAAAATCTATTCGATCACAGCTGAGGGCAAACGGGAGCTTGAAAAGGCGCTGGCGAAACCTCTAGCAGAGGACCGTTTCAAGTCAGAGTTTCTCTTTGTGATGCTCTTTGCCGACATGTTGTCGCCGGAGCGGGTTACCAGCCTTCTTGAGGACCGCGTCCAAAGCATTCGAAGCGAGCTTCAAGAGCTGAAGTCGGAACAAGATAGTTGCGTAAATCCGGGACAAGAGTTTGTCCGGAAGTACGGGGAGGCCGTGATGAAGGCGTCCTTGAAATTTATCAAAGAGAACAGGCATCTGGTGGAAGACCAGGTGCGTAACAACGAGGTAGAGCCGGTACGCTGACAATCGCCGGTTTCTGGAACGACATGTTGGCCGAGTTGGTCAACGAAAAGGTCCAAGAAGGACCGAGAATAGAAGGTTGAATAAGATGAGCTTGCGGCGTTCTCACATTTTGGCGCTGATAATTGCGGCTATCATCGGAGCTTGGGTTCTATCCGGGCAGATAGGCAATGGCGAAGCGGACGTCGTTGACGTCGATGAAAACGGTGAGGTCATAACATCAGCGAATACCGAGCAACCTGCCGCACGTACTCCCAGGGTGCGCGCAGCCATTTTTCACGCTGAGTCACGCAACACTGAAGTTGTCATTCGCGGGCGGACCGAGGCCGTCAGGTCAGTTCAGGTGCGGGCAGAGACTTCCGGCACCATTGTCGAACTTCCTGTAGAGAAAGGCTCGTCCGTAGAAAAGGGTGATGTGATCTGCCGCTTGTCCCTTAACGCACGTGATGCACGCATGGCTGAGGCCGAAGCGTTGATGAGGCAGCGCTGGCTCGAACTCGATGCCGCACAAAAGCTTGCCGCACGTGGACACAGGTCTGAAACACAGGCTGCAGCCTCGCAGGCCGCGTATGATGCCGCGCGCGCGCAGGTCAAACAACAGGAAGTTGAACTCAGCCACACGAGAATCCTAGCGCCGTTTGACGGTGTGATGGACGAACGGCCAGTAGAGGTCGGCGACTATCTGCAGGTCTCTCAACCTTGTGCAACCATTGTAGACATGGACCCGTTCCTGGTCGTCGGACAGGTCGCTGAAACCGACGTTGACAAAATTCAGGAAGGCACAATTGGCACGGCAACTTTGGTGAGCGGCGAGACGGTCGAGGGCCGCGTCCGCTTCATCGCAACCACGGCAGATCCTGCAACCCGAACCTTCCTGGTCGAGCTTGAGGTGCCCAACGCGGACCGTAAGCTCCGCGCGGGCGTCACCGCAGAGATTCGTGTACCTAGCACTGAGGTTATGGCCCATCGCGTCCCGCCATCGATCCTCGGACTGGATGATGCTGGCACCATTGGTCTGAGAATCCTCGACGACGACAATGTGGTTCATTTCCAACGGGTCCAGATCCTGGCCGACGGCCCCGAAGGGGTCTGGGTGACCGGCCTCCCAACCAGCGCAAAGCTCATCACTGTTGGGCAGGACTTTGTGGTTCCCGGACAGACGGTTGATGTCACTTATGAAAACGAGATTGGGGCTGCCTCATGAACAGCTTTATCGATGCCGCCATAGCCCGCACCAGGACCGTCATGACATTGATGGTTCTGATGGTGTTGGCTGGGGTGTCATCCTACATCTCCATCCCAAAAGAAGCGGACCCGGATATCCAAATCCCGGTTTTCTACGTTTCCATCACCCACCAGGGCATCTCCCCGGAGGATGCTGAGCGCCTGCTCATCAAACCGATGGAGACCGAGCTTCGCTCCCTGGAAGGACTTGATGAGTTAACAGCGATCGCCTCCACAGGGCATGCAGGGATTATCCTCGAATTCGATGTGAGTTTTGACAAAGACAACGCCCTTGCTGATGTACGTGAGAAGGTCGATCTAGCGAAAGCCGAACTTCCGGGTGATACCGAAGAACCCACCATCCGAGAGTTCAACACCTCTCTCTTCCCTGTCCTCATTGTCACCCTGTCGGGTGATGTGCCGGAACGGACATTGTTCCAGCATGCGCGGGCACTGAAAGACGAAATCGAGGGCAATGTGCCCACCGTTCTACAAGCAGAGCTTGTAGGGCACCGGGAAGAACTGCTTGAGGTCATTATCGACCCCTCGCGTATGGAGTCCTATGACGTTTCTCAGTCAGAGCTGATCAACGCTGTCACGCTCAACAACCGTCTGGTTGCGGCTGGTGCGGTGAATACGGGCGAAGGTCGTTTCTCTGTGAAAGTGCCGGGCCTCTTTGAAGACCGCGACGATGTGCTCAATCTTCCGATCAAAGTGTCAGGCGACGGCGTGGTAACACTCTCAGATCTCGCCGATATTCGCCGCACATTCAAGGATGTGGACTCGTTTGCGCGCTTCAACGGACAACCGGCGATTGCGTTGCAGATTACCAAGCGCATTGGAGAGAACATTGTCGACAACAACAAGCAGGTTGTCGATGTTGTGGAGAGTTTTTCAAAAAACTGGCCTGATGAGATCCAGGTGAACTACACGCTGGATGCATCGACCTGGATCTTCCGTGCCCTCGGATCCCTGCAGGCATCCATCATCACCGCCATCGCACTCGTGATGATTGTCTGTGTTGCAGCCCTTGGCATGCGCTCTTCCATTCTCGTGGGTATCGCGATCCCGACTTCTTTCATGATCGGCTTTCTGTTCATGTCCATCATGGGCATGACGGTGAACATGATGGTCATGTTCGGCATGTTGCTGTCGGTGGGTATTCTCGTCGACGGTGCCATCGTTGTGGTTGAGTATGCCGACCGAAAAATGGCCGAGGGTCTGGACCGTCTGGAGGCCTATTCGCTCGGCGCCAAACGCATGTTCTGGCCGATCGCCTCCTCCACCGCGACAACGCTTGCCGCCTTCCTGCCGATGCTGGCGTGGCCCGGTGTGAGTGGTGAGTTCATGTCTTACCTGCCCATCACGCTGATCGTGGTTCTTACAGCTTCCTTCATTACGGCCATGCTCTTCCTGCCCGTCCTTGGGTCGCTTGTCGGCAAAACAGAAGATCAGGACAGCGATGTCTTGAAGATGCTCGCGGGCGCCGAGACCGGCGATGTGCGCGACCTTCCCGGACTCACGGGCTCCTATGTTCGTATGCTCGACAAGCTGGTTCACCACCCACTTTTGGTGCTGAGCGGTGCGGGAGCAGTTCTTATCACCACCATTGTCGCCTATAGCTATTTGGGGAATGGTGTTGAGTTCTTCGTCGATACGGAGCCCGAACAGGCAATCATTCTTGTCGGCGCCAGAGGAAACCTCTCGGCAACTGACATGCAACGCTTGGCGAAAGACGTCGAAGACATTGCCCTGTCGACCGATGGTGTGCGGACGGTGTTTTCGCAAGCAGGGACATCTGTAGGCGGTGGCGGACCTGGGTCCGGCGGTGGAGACCGGCCTGCCGACCAGATCGCCGAAATGATGATCGAGCTCGACAAGTATGAAACGCGTCGCAAAGGGGCCATCATTCTGGAGGAAATCCGGCAGCGTGCCGCCCAAATCCCCGGGATCACGGTTGAAGTACGTAAACGTGAGGACGGCCCCCCAACGGGTAAAGATATTCAGATCGAGTTGACCTCTGACGATGTGGACGCGCTCCTGCGCACCATGGATTTCATCCGACACCATGTCGACAATACGGACCTTGGCCTAATTGACGTCGAAGATTCACGTCCCCTACCCGGGATTGAATGGGTCTTGTCCGTCGACCGCGAAATGGCGGGGCGTTTTGGCGCAGACATTACAACCGTCGGTGCGACGGTTCAGCTTGTGACCAACGGTATCCTTATCGGCAATTACAGACCGGATGATGCAGAAGACGAAGTCGATATTCGTGTTCGCTATCCAACAGAGTATCGAAGCGTCGCGCAGTTGGACCAGCTTCGCATCCGAACCAATAACGGTCTGGTCCCCATCAGCAACTTTGTGTCACGGGAGCCACAACAACAGGTCTCAACCATTGAGCGCATTGATGGACACCGGCGTTACACCTTGAAAGCCAATACCGGCGTCAACCCAGAGACGGGTGACAAAAGGAATGTCGACGAAGTTGTCGGCATTCTGGAAGACTGGATTTCCAAGCAGACGATTGACCCGGCGGTGACCGTCAGATTCCGTGGCGCCAATGAAGAACAGGCAGAGTCAGGGGAGTTCCTCTCCAGAGCCATGCTGGCTGCTCTCTTCCTGATGTTTATTATTCTGCTCACGCAGTTTAACAGCTTCTATTTCTCGGTTCTAACGCTCTCCACAGTGGTTCTCTCAACTGTCGGTGTGCTTCTGGGCATGATGGTGACCGGGCAAACCTTCTCGATCATTATGACGGGAACCGGAATCGTGGCTCTGGCAGGCATCGTGGTGAACAACTCGATCGTGTTGATCGATACGTTCCAGCGTTTGTTGAAAGACGGCATGGATGAGATTGAGGCAGTCCTCCGAACAGCCGGGCAACGCCTGCGGCCAATTCTGCTCACAACGATCACAACCATGTTTGGCCTCTTGCCAATGGCGATCCAGGTGAACGTGAACTTCTTTGCCAGGGAAATCACCTATGGCGGCCCCGTTGCCGCCTGGTGGGTACAGCTCTCGACGGCCATCATTTTCGGTCTTGGCTTTTCAACCCTGCTGACACTGGTGCTGGTTCCCGTCCTGCTGGTCGCCCCCAGCCGCTTCAAACGGTCTTTCCAGAACCGGCGTTTCTTGCGACGTCGGGACCAGGAAGACTGGAGACATTCTCAGCCAGCTGAGTAGGTTTCCTGCGCTGATTGCTAGATCAGAAAGGCCCTGCTGAAAAAGTGGGGCCTTTTATTTTGAGTCCGCCAGGAACTCATCCTCGTCATCATCAGAGACAAAAGCTGTGCGCTTTTGGTGATGCCGATACCGCATGGTGCTGAGGGGTAGTAGGGCAAGGTAGGCCACAACCAGGCTGCTCAG
Organism: Parvibaculaceae bacterium; assembly: GCA_965248405.1. Classification (GTDB taxonomy): domain Bacteria; phylum Pseudomonadota; class Alphaproteobacteria; order Parvibaculales; family Parvibaculaceae; genus Mf105b01. Next base: position 1,039,702 of record OZ252104.1, on the reverse strand, counting down.
CGTGATCCAGGGATAGCTGAACAGGACGGCGACAGACATGGCCACGCCCAGCAGAACGGGCAACATTTCGTCCCGGCGCACCCGCATGCCCAGTCGTTTTCCGGAAAAGCTTGGAATCTTGCTCACCATCAGAAAGGCGATCCCTGCCACATAGGCTGCGATAAGCACTGGCACATCTTTCAAAAAATCAATGCCGATAAAGGACAGGTAAAGAGGCAGCATGACGAGGCCCGCTGCCGCAGGTGAGGGCACGCCAACAAAATAGTTCGCTGTCCAGGCCGGTTTATCCGGGTCTTCGATCGCAACATTGAACCGTGCAAGCCGTAGGGCACAGCACACGGCAAAGCCTAGCACCACGATCCAGCCAAGCCCGCCCAGACCGTCCAGCGTCCAGAGATAGAGCAGCATGACCGGCGCTACGCCAAAGCAGAGAAAATCGGAGAGCGAGTCCAGCTCCGCGCCAAACTTGGTCGTTCCTTTGAGGAGCCGGGCCACGCGGCCATCGAGCCCATCCAGGATGGCGGCAACGCAGATTGCCAGAACGGCGAGTTCAAACTTGCCGTCCAAGCCAAATCTTATGGAGGTGAGGCCCGCACACAAAGCCATGACGGTAAGACTGTTGGGCACAAGACTGCGGATCGGCAGTGTCTTGAGGGTCCGTCGCGGATTGCTGCCGGGTGTGCGGTCACGTGATCCGAATGGAGAGATTGCCATGGTCTTCTCCTCTATTCCGTCAACTCAACTCTTGTGCCAACAGTCTCCGCCTCTTAGCGGATTTCCGCAAGTCTGGCCGTTTCCTCTGACTTGGTGTCCGCAAGCACCGTCTCGCCAGCAATCATCGTCTGGCCGACAGAAACAAGCGGCGCTTCGCCGGGTTCAAGGTAAACGTCCACGCGGCTTCCAAAGCGAATGAGCCCAAACCGCTCCCCTGCCTGAAGGGCGTCCCCGTCTTTCACCTCATTGACGATACGGCGCGCAACCAGTCCAGCAATCTGAACCACGACATAGTTTTTGCCGTCAGCGGTGTCGATCACCAGAGAATGGCGCTCATTGTCATCGCTCGCCTTGTCGAGATCTGCATTGAGGAAGAGACCGGGACGATAGGCCGTACGCGTGACCGTGCCGGTAATAGGCGAACGGTTCACGTGGCAGTTAAAAACATTCATGAAAATGCTGATCCGCGGACGAGCCATTTCGCCAAGGCCCAGCTCGGGTGGAGGCGCCGCCTCCGTTATCAGGCTCACCACACCATCGGCGGGAGAAATCAGCAACCCGTCGCGCGCCGGCGTCAGACGGTCCGGATCGCGGAAAAAGTAGGCGCACCACGCCGTCAAAATCACACCAAGCCACCCGAGCGGTTCCCACAGAAGGAACAGAAGCAGCGTGATGGCAGCAAAAATGAGGATGAACTTGTGCCCTTCCTTATGAATTGGCACGAGAACAGAAGTGAGTGCGTCCATTGACGGTCCCTGAGTTAGATGATGCGGCGGTGCCGCTGTGGCGTCCACCTTACCGCGACAGCGTCTTCAGGTTAAGGGCCGTCTTGTGCGTTTTGAGGGTCACTCAACGCTTGGGTTTCAGCCGCTTCTTCAAGTTGGCGGTTCCACATGGCGGCATAGGTGCCGCCAAAGCTCAAAAGGTCCCGGTGGCTGCCACGCTCAATGATCTGCCCCTGATCCAGAACAAGAATCTCGTCCGCGTCCACAACCGTAGACAAGCGATGCGCAATGATGAGAGTCGTCCGGTTTTCCGAGACGATCCCCAATGCGGTCTGAATTTCCCGCTCTGTTGCGCTATCGAGCGCGGAGGTGGCTTCATCCAACATCAGGATCGGCGGGTTTTTGAGGATGGTGCGTGCGATGGCGACCCGTTGTTTCTCTCCGCCAGAGAGCTTGAGTCCCCTTTCACCCACCATCGTGTCATAGCCTTTGGGCAACCCGGCGATGAAGTCAGAGATCTGGGCAAGGCGCGCCGCTTCTTCGACCTCTGCATCTGTCGCATCTGGACGCCCATAGCGAATATTGTAGCGGATGGTATCGTTGAACAGCACCGTGTCCTGGGGGACGATCCCGATGGCTGCCCGCAAGCTGTCCTGGGTCACCCTTGAGATGTCCTGACCATCAATGGTGACGGTCCCTTCCTGAACATCATAAAAGCGGTAGAGAATACGGCTTATTGTCGATTTCCCCGCTCCGGATGGCCCCACCAGTGCCACGGACCTTCCCGCAGGCACGTCGAAGGAGACGTGGCTTAAAATGCCCCGATCCGGGTCGTAGGAAAAAGAGACGTCGTCGAACCGGATGGCACCGCCGCCTACGTTGAGTGGCACGGCCCCCGGCTGATCCACGATTTCCGGCTCCACCGCGATGAGACCAAACATGGTCTCCATATCAACCAGGGCCTGTCTGATTTCTCTGTAGACAGAGCCCAACAGGTTAAGCGGCGCCGACAGCTGGATCATGAAAGCATTCACCATGACGAACTCACCAACTGTGAGATCGCCCGCGGCAACGCCGTAGGCTGCCATCAACATGAGGGCTATCAAGCCGAAGGTGAAGATGAGGGTCTGACCGGTATTCAGCACGGACAGCGACGTGGAGGTGCGAATGGCCGCATCCTCATACCCTGCCATTGCCTTGTCATACCTGCCACTTTCATGGTGCTCGTTGCCGAAATATTTGACCGTCTCATAGTTCAACAGGCTGTCGATGGCCTTGGTATTGGCCTCTGTGTCCCGGTCATTCATTTCGCGCCGAATGGTGGTGCGCCACTCTGTCGCCCAATAGGTGAAGGCGATATAGAGCGAAATAACACCCGCCGTAACCGCCGCATAGCGCCAGTCAAAATTCCACCAGAGAATTCCGGCCACAAGAAGCAGTTCGATGATGGTGGGGAAAATGCTGAACAGGGAAAACCGCAGCAGAAACTCAATGGCCTTGGTCCCGCGCTCGATGATCCGGCTGAGGCCGCCCGTACGGCGCTCCAGATGAAACCGGAGAGAGAGCGCGTGGATATGCTTGAAAGTGCGCAGCGCCAGCGTCCGAACCGCATTCTGGCCGACCCGCGCAAACAGCCCGTCACGCAATTGCGCCATGGCAATCATCATGATGCGGGCGACGCCATAGGCAACGACAAGCGCGACGGGTACCGCCACAATCGCTGCTGTGCTGTTCTCATCCGCGGTGAGGGCGTCGACGGCATCGCGATAGAAAAAAGGCGCGTAGACGGTGAACGCTTTGGCGGCGAACATGGCGATAAAGGCAAGCACAACGCGGGTGCGCAAATCCAGTCTGCCTTCCGGCCAGAGCAAGGGCAGGACAGAACGATAGGTACTCGTCGTTTCTGGCGGCAGAGAGAGGTTTACCGGCTCGCTCATTGCCCCAATACGTGGCGTCATACGCCCTCCTCTGATGCCTGTTCGCTTTAGCTCTTCAGATTTTCGCAGAATGCAGAAGAAAACACCCCACCTCTAGAAATGGGGCCTGAACGACCGGGGTGGGAAACAAGCGTGGTCTATTATTTAGGGCCTAGGCTGCTTCGTGCCAAGTGCCCGGCCTGCGAGCGAGCTATTGAGCCGGGGTCGATAGAACCTGGCCGGGGTAGATCAGGTCGGGATCGCGGATCTGGTCGCGATTCGCCTGATAAATCACCGTGTAGCGGAAGCCGCTGCCATAAAGCTGTCGGGCGATGTTCCAGAGATTGTTGCCCGGCTGGATCACCACCTCACCTGCTGCGAGTTGACGGCGAACCTCTTCCGCCACGCCCCGTTCAAAGGGGACTTCCACCCGCGCGGACACTTGACCGTTCTCGTCCAGCTGGTCGATCCGCATCGTATAGGTTCCGGGCTCTACCGCACCGTTCGGGCGGAGTTCCCAGCGTCCCTCGGCATCGGCCTGCGCGTCGCCAATGGGTTTGTCATTCAGGTAAATCCGAACCGTGCTGTTAGGTTCCGTGATGCCGGAAATGATGACGTTACCGTTCTCGTCATAATCGACAGCCTCGAGAACCAGATTTCCTGCATCAGATGGAACGCCAGGTCCCTGCAGCACGCGGCTGGCTTTGCCGGGCTCGGCCAACACAACCAAGGCCTGACCGCCTTCCTGCTCCGGAACCGAAACAGACACGGATTGAATGGAATCAATCTGACTTCCGTCAGGGTTCCGTGCCGTCAGCGTGAGTTCCACGTCCCCTGGCGCCAGAGGGGTGTCAAGTACGATCACCCATTCCCCCCGACCGTCGGCATCGGCAGCGGCAATGGCGGCGCCATTTCTTTTCAGGGTCACGGTTGCACGCGGTTCAGACCGCCCCGCAATGACGGCCATGCCATCCCGCTCAACACGGACAATGTCGAAGGTTGGGACGATTTTTTCGGCAACCTCTTCTGTCGGCGCCGTCTGCTGAGGTTGAGCAACAGGAGTGGTGCCAACACCGTCTGTCGCGTCATCCTCCCCTGTGAAAAGAAACAGGGCAATGACGATGGCGATGATCGCCGCGGCTGCCGCACCGCCAATGGCTAAGATTCGCGATGACATTGTCACTGACCCCTCTCTGGATTCCGTCCGTGTTGCCATGCTACCCGGCTTTGCGAAAAATGCTTCCTTAAGCCGCGCGCTTGGTTAATACCGGTCCCGCACCAGATCTCTATCCCGCACGGCATGCATGACGCTAGAGTGCAAATACGGCACCAATTTGAAGGCCCGAAGACAAAGTACCAAGGAAACCGCATGTCTCGTTTAAATGTCTGCGTTTATTGCGGCTCAAGCACAGGCGATGCACCCGAATTCTCAGAAATGGCGGAAAACCTGGGTAGAGCGTTCGCCGAAAATGACGTGGGGCTGGTCTATGGCGGCGGCGGCATCGGTCTTATGGGCATTTGTGCACGGACCGTAATGGCAGCGGGCGGTCACGTTATCGGCATCATTCCCGATTTTCTGCAGACTAAAGAAATCGCCTATAATGAGGTGAGTGAGCTGCTTGTGGTTGGGTCCATGCATGAGCGCAAACAGAAAATGTTTGAGCGAGCGGATGCCTTCCTCGCCCTGCCTGGCGGCATTGGTACGCTGGAGGAAGTGATTGAGATGCTCACCTGGGCGCAGCTTGGCCGCCACAACTATCCCATCCTGTTTCTCAATCTCAACGGTTTCTGGGACCCGCTGATCGGTCTGTTCGATCACATGATTGATCAGGGCTTCGTCCAATCATCCATCCGCGGCCAATATGCCGTTATCGACCGGGTTGAAGACGTGCTTCCCCGGATTGAGGCGGCACTTTGATCCGCTGCGGCAGAGGGTGACTGGGAATAAGGAACCGGAACAGATGTCCCGGTTCCGTGTTTATGATCAGGCGACAGCGTCCAGTTTCACTTCACCGTCGCTCAGAAAGCAGGTTTTGGTGAAAAGCGAGAGATCGAGCGGATTGGGCGTTCGAACATCTGCCAGTGCCGGCAGATGATGGGCAGTCAGCTCATATTTCCGATCAATTTGAGAAATCAAAATGACGATATGACCGGCCTTTCTTGCCAAGGACCGTAAGGTCGACAGCTGCTGGTTGATATCAGGACTGCTGCGACGCTGATCCAGGATCTGCAGATAATCAATAGCGACAACTGTGCCGCGCGGTTTCTGCTTCAGGCGTTCTACGATGTAGTCCGCGTCGATCTCATCAGATGTATCCAGCAGGAAGGCAGTCCCCAATGTTTGAGGGTCACTCCCAATCGACTGCAAACGATGCACGACGTCTGCTTCATTGTAGTCGAGCGTAAAAAACGCCCCCTCAGCGCCCCTTTTCATGGCCTCGGTGATGATCTCAAGCGCCATCAGGGTCTTGCCATGTTCCGGCCTTGCACCCAGCAAGACCAGATCACCCGGCACCAACTCAGACAGGATATGTGGTGCGGGCTGGTCCTCAGCATAGCGCTTGGCAAGATGGCTCCAGCTTTTGAAGCCTTCACCCTTTGCGACACGATCCAATGCTTTGTGAAGGGTGATCCCTTGTTCGCGCGACAGCAGCTTCGCCTGGCGCTTTAGTCGATAGATGGGTGCAGATAGTCTCATTGGAGAACCTCCTATTGCGAGCGGTTGTCACAATCCCTCCTTATGCGCATGCTCGAACAGATGGTTCGATGAGGTGGTCACCCCACATGTGTGATGTTTTCCCAACGGAGGGGGGAGGCGCGGGTCAAGCCTTGGCAGAAAGGCTAAGGTGCCAGAGACACCAAATCAACAGATTCGCTGCCTTGAGTGGGCCTATGCAGCCCGCGCCATGCGCCGGAGCTCCCGCTCCCGCCTCCAGGTATCCCAGCTAAAGAGCGCCAGACCTGTCCAGATAAGACCGAAGGTCACGAGATGCGTGTCCGTAAGTTCCTCGCCATACATCCAAACGGCGATTACCAGTTGGACCGTCGGCGCAAGGTATTGCATCAGCCCGAGCGTCGCCAGGCGAATGCGCTGTGCCCCATAGTTGAACAGAAACAATGGAATGACCGTCATGGGCCCGGCCAGCATGAGCAGAAACGCTGTCCAGGTGCCCTCATGCATGAGGGCCGTACCTTCGGCAGTTTCCATAAATGCCAGATAGGCGACGGCGAAGGGCAAAAGGATAAGCACCTCGATGGAGAGGCCTTCCAGAGGTTCTACATTTGTGATTTTCCGCAGATATCCGTAGATCGCAAACGTGACTGCGAGGAAGAGCGAAATCCAGGGGACCGTCCCGAAATCCACGGTCATGACGAGCACGCCGATGGCCGCAAGAATAACGGCAGCGATCTGAGGACGTGTCAGCCGCTCTGACAGAAAGGCAACTCCGATCAAAACGCTAATCAGTGGATTGATGTAATAGCCCAAGCTCGTTTCCAGCACCCGTTCTTCATTTATCGAGTAAATGAAGACAAACCAGTTCGCCCCAATGATCAGGCTGGTGACACAGAGTGTCAGCAAAAGACGTTTGTTTCGTAGAGCTGCGAAAAAAGCTGCGCGGCGCTTAAAAAGGAAAATCAGGCCGACTGTCAGGACCACGCTCCACAGCGTGCGATGCGCCAGGACCTCATAGGGCGGCACATGGGTGAGCTGCTTATAGAAGATCACCGTAAGGCCCCAGAAGGCATAGCCGGAGGCGGCACCAATGCCACCCAGCATGGCCTCGCGGCCTGCACTCTGTTCAGAAATTGTACTCACCCCGGCTCACCTTTGTCGGAGGCCCACTAGTGCAGGCCTCCGCGTTTTGTGCCGGGTTAGAAATCAGGCTTCCATTTCGGGCAAAGGCCCGAAGAAGCCATAGACTTTGGAAATCATTCCGGCATCGTTCATTACGACCATGTCGAACCCGGTCAGTGCCAGTTCGCCGTCACTATGTATAGCCCAATTGTAGCGATACAACCCGTTGTGAGAGTCGATGCCGCTGGCTCTGGAGTTAACAGCGTTAGGCATCAGTTCCTGACGAAACTCGTGGACCATCTCAACAAACGCATCAATGCCTGTCACATCTTTGGTCGGGTCGAGAAAGTGAACATCTGGGGCCACCGCCTTTTCGAGGTGTCCTCGGACTTTAGAGAGGTCGTGCTCGTTCCAGGCGGCCAGCATGTGGTCGAAATTCGGGGGGTAAACACTCATCAATTTTCTCCATATAAAAACCGACAGTCTGTCGGTTTTATCTCTGCGCCTGCTTGGTGTAAAGTCGAAACATGGCGACTCAACCAGAAAGACGCGCGGCAACACGCGCATCGCTCATCACGTCCGCAGAAAAACTCTTTGTAAATCAAGGATTTGATGGCACTTCAACAGAAGACATCCTGGTAGCCGCCGGGGTGAGCCGGGGCGCCATGTATTACCACTTCCCTACAAAGCGGGATGTGTTCGAGGCCGTTTTTGTGGCCACATCTGAGGGTGCGATCAGACGCTCGGGCCGCGCCGCCAAAAAAACGGATTCGCCCCTGGAAAACCTCATCAATGCCTGCCTCTCCTGGCTTAAGGAAGTCCGGAAACCGGATATCGCGGCCATCCTGATCGACCAGGCGCCCCAGGTGCTTGGTTGGGAACGGGCGCGCGATCTGGAAGCAGAATCGAGTCTGGGGCTTATGACTGCGGGCCTGAAAGCAGCAGCCGAGGCTGGGGAAATCGAGGTCCCCTCGATCGAAATTGCGGCGCGCCTCCTGAATGCCGTGCTGGCGGAAGCAGCTTTGGTCGCGCTTCACTCTGGACGCCGTGTCTCTCAGGCAGAACTGGAGGCCTCAATCCGGCATCTTATTGTCGGCATGTCCGCCAAGCCGTAACGCGCACTGCGTCTGAGTTCGTTCAGCGTCCGGGCTGTTTCAACGTCGCCTGATTGTCCGACGCAAGAGGTGCCGGCGCGCCATCCCGCAAAAGTTTGTAGGTGATGCTGTCCGTCAATGCCTGGAAAGAGGCATCAACAATGTTGGGCGACACGCCAACGGTGAACCAACGATTGCCGTCTCCGTCCGCGCTCTCGATCAGCACGCGGGTAACCGCCTCTGTCCCACCGGTAAGGATCCGCACCTTGAAGTCAACCAGTCGGATTTCATCGATATAGGACTGGTACTTACCGAGATCTTTGCGCAGCGCTTCATCGAGAGCGTTGATCGGACCATTGCCCTCGCCCACTGAGATGAACTGTTCCCCGTCGACCACAACTTTGGCTGTCGCTTCTGATACCGTCACCAATTCACCCAGCGCATTGTACCGGCGCTCAACCAGCACGCGGAACGAATTGACCGTGAAATATTCCGGGACCTGCCCCAACATGCGGCGTGCCAGGAGTTCGAAGGAAGCTTCCGCGCCATCATAGGAATAGCCAAGATATTCGCGCTCTTTCACCTCTTCCAGCAGGCGGTTGATGCGCGGGTCTTTACTGTCGACGTCAATGCCAGCCGCTTCAAACTGGGCCAGAACATTGGACCGCCCCGATTGATCGGAGACTGAGATGTGGCGCTTGTTGCCCACGCTTTCCGGCTCCACATGTTCATAGGTCGATGGGTTTTTCAAGATCGCCGATACATGGATGCCAGCCTTTGATGCGAAAGCACTTTCGCCGACATAGGGCGCGTACCGATGAGGCGCACGGTTGAGCAGTTCGTCCAATGTGCGCGACACATGTGTCAGGTCTTTGAGCTGCTCTTTCGAGACGCCGATTTCGAAACGATCGGCATATTCTTCCTTCAGAAGGAAAGTCGGGATGAGCGACACCATGTTTGCATTACCGCACCGCTCGCCGAGGCCGTTCAGTGTGCCCTGCACCTGCCGCACCCCGGCACGAACGGCGGCAAGGGTGTTGGCCACCGCATTCTCGGTATCGTTGTGGCAATGGATACCCAGCCGGTCGCCGGGAAACTCTTTTGTGAGATCGGTAACGATCTGCTCCACCTCGTGAGGGAGCGTGCCACCATTAGTGTCGCACAGGATTGCCCAGCGCGCACCCTCGTCGAGCGCTGCTTTTACGCAGGCTCGGGCATAGTCCGGGTTCGCTTTGTACCCATCGAAAAAATGCTCGCAATCGATCATGGCCTCCCGACCGCGTGCAATGATGGCGCGCACGCTGTCGGTGATGGTCTCCAGATTTTCGTCATTGGTGATCCCCAGCGCCACATCCACATGAAAATCCCAGCTTTTTGCCACCAGGCAAACCGCGGATGCTGAACTGTCGAGGATCGCTGCAAGTCCCGGATCATTGTCCGCAGAGCGCCCTGCCCGTTTGGTCATGCCGAACGCCGTGAAGGTCGCATGTTTCAGCCCCGGATCGCTGGAGAAGAAGTCGGTGTCCGTGGGGTTCGCCCCAGGGTATCCCCCCTCGACATAGTCGAGCCCCAGCTTGTCGAGCAGACCTGCAATGAGCCGCTTGTCCTCGACGGAAAAGTCTACGCCCTGCGTCTGCGCGCCATCGCGCAGCGTCGTGTCAAAGAGATATAGCCGTTCTTTGCTCATAATCGTCGTCCATTTGCTGGTCGCATTTTCGAACCGCAAAACCGCCAAGTCCGATCTGGCACTTTTGCTGAAAATGCTCTGCGGACACATGCCCGCCCAACCGTGTCTCCTGTGTCGCCACCGGCCGGTTCTTTGCGTCTGAATTTCTGAAGAAAACGTGCTCGAACGGCGGCGGCCAATGCTATTAGCCGCTGATAATCAGACCCATAATAATGATCGCGCTGATGACATTCATCGGATCGGTCTCGTCGTTTTGCACCAAGTTTCAGGCTTTTTGCCCGCCCAAACGGGCTAGGGCCCGCTCGCGCCCGAGAAGAGGTAGCAGGTTTGCAAGCTCAGGTCCATGGCGAAGACCGGTTAAGGCGAGGCGGAGCGGCATAAAGAGCCCCTTGCCCTTCCGGCCGGTCTCTTGCTTGAGGGTGCCTGTCCACGCCTTCCAGGTGGTTTCATCCCAGGGCTCAGCGGGCAGTGCCACCGCTGCAGCAGTGATGAACTCAGCGTCCTCTGTCTCAATGACCGGCTCCACGGGTCCATGGGCCACATGCCACCACTCGGCGACACCGTCAAAGAGCGTCAGATTGGGGCGGACCGCGTCCCAAAACTCCGCGCCACCGCCAATATCCCGCTCGGCGAGACGGTCCTTCACCGCCTCGAAGGGTGTTATGTGCATCAGAGCGGCGTTGACGCGCTCCAACTCTCGCTTGTCGAAGCGATGACCGGATCGCCCAACCGCTCCTGGATCGAACTCCGTGGCCAGCTCGCCCAGTTCTTTCCGCGGCACAGCCGCGTCAGACGTGCCCAACCGAGCGAGGAAAGAGTTCACCGCCATCGGCTCAAACCCTGCTTCCCGAAGCGCCTCGATTGAGTATTCGCCCCGCAGCCTTTTCGACAATGGCTGCCCGTCTTCGTTCAGCAAGAGCGAATGATGCCCAAAGATGGGAGGTTCTGCGCCCAATGCGCGAAACACCTGTACTTGGGCACCCGTATTGGTGACATGGTCCTCGCCACGTACAATGTGGGTGATGTCCATATCGACATCATCGACGACACTCGGCAGGGTATAGAGGTAAGACCCGTCGCCGCGGATCAGGATCGGATCGGACAGGCTCTTTGTGTCGACTTTGACAGTGCCTAAGAACAGGTCATCAAACTCAATCACTTCCGGATCCAATTTAAAGCGCCAGTGAGGTTGGCGCCCTTCTGCCTCGTAGGCCGCTTTCTCGTCCTCCGTCAGATTGAGTGCCGCGCGGTCGTAGACTGGCGGGAGTTTGCGGCCAAGCTGGCGCTTGCGTTTACGGTCCAGCTCTTCCGGTGTTTCGTAGCAGGGGTAAAGACGACCGTCCGCTTTAAGCTGCTCGACCACTTCGGCGTAGCGATCAAAACGGTCCGACTGCCGGAAGGTCTTGTCATGGGTGAGACCCAACCACGCCATGTCCGCAACGATTTTGTCTGCGTATTCCTGTGTGGAGCGTTCCGTGTCGGTATCGTCTAGCCGCAGAATGAAGGTCCCGCCCTCTTTCTTCGCCAAAAGCCAATTGAACAAGGCTGTGCGCACATTGCCGACATGAATTGTGCCGGTGGGACTCGGGGCAAATCTAAGACAAGCAGTCATGAGTTTCCTTATCGCGCGTCGCGATAACCGTTGGTAATGGGGTAGCGGCGATCGCGCCCGAAATTCCGGGAGGTGATTTTCACACCCGGCGCCGCCTGACGGCGCTTATATTCCGCGATATAGAGAAGATGTTCGATCCGTTTCACGAGGTCGCGGTCATGACCCCGCTCAACGATTTCCGCAACCGGCATTTCCCTTTCGACCAGACATTCAAGAATATCGTCCAGCACTTCATAAGGTGGTAGCGAATCCTCATCCTTCTGGTCTTCGCGAAGCTCCGCCGAGGGGGGCTTGGTGATGATGTTGACCGGGATCACTTCTCCCTCTGGCCCGAGTCCTATATCCGGCTTGTTGGCATTCCGCCAGCGACACAGCGCAAAGACCTGCAGCTTGTATAGATCCTTGATTGGGTTGTAGCCGCCGTTCATGTCGCCATAGAGGGTCGCGTAGCCGACGGAGACTTCCGACTTGTTCCCTGTGGTCACCACCATGCTGCCGAACTTGTTAGAGAGCGCCATGAGGATCGTGCCCCGCGTCCGCGACTGAAGATTTTCCTCTGTCGTGTCGGACTGGGTCTTGGCGAACATGGGGTCCAGAGCGGCAAGAAAACCCTTCACTGGCCCTTCAATCGGAATGCTGTCATACCGCACCCCAAGGGCCGCGGCGCATTGTTCCGCGTCACTCACGCTTTCTTCTGCTGTGTATTTGTAAGGCAGCATGACACAGTGAACCTTGTCAGCTCCCAGCGCATCCACCGCCATGGCCGCGCAAATAGCAGAGTCCACACCACCGGAAAGACCCAACACAACGCCCGGGAAGCGGTTTTTGGTGACATAATCGCGGAGACCCAATACACAGGCATTATAGATCGCTTCATCCCCGTCCGGGATCTGCGCAATGTCCTCCTTGGAACATACCCAGCCGTCTCCTTCTCGTGACCAGGTCATCATCGTGACGCATTCCCGCCAGGCTGGCATCTGCGACGCCAGCGAGAGGTCACGGTTCAGGACAAAGGAAGCACCGTCGAATACCAGTTCGTCCTGCCCGCCGATCTGATTGAGGTAGACAAGCGGCAATCCGGTTTCGTTGATCCGTGCGACACAGTGCTGCATGCGGGCATCATGCTTTTCGGTGTCAAAGGGCGAACCATTGGGCACCAGCAGGATTTCCGCACCGGTCTCTTCCAGACACTCGGTGACATCTTCAAACCAGATGTCTTCGCAAACGGGCACACCCAAGCGGACGCCTCGGAACGGAAGGGGTCCAGGCATGCTGCCAGGAGTAAATACGCGGGGCTCGTCGAAGACGCCATAATTTGGCAGATGCACCTTGTGGCGCTTGCCGATGATCTCACCGCCGTCGACCAGGACCATGGAATTGTGTAGGCCGGTTTCTTCAAGGGATGGCGCGCCGATCAGATAGGCCGGTCCCCCATCGCTTGTGTCTTTCGTAAGCTCCGCCAGGGCCTCATCCACGGCGCTCTGGAAAGAGGGCTTCAGCACCAGGTCTTCCGGTGGATAGCCGATCAAAAAGAGTTCCGGAAACATGACCAGATCCGCACCTTGGGCTGCAGCCTCGGCGCGCGCCGCCCGGGCTTTTGCCATATTGCCTGCGATATCCCCCACGGTGGGGTTCAACTGAGCGAGGGCTATTTTCAACTGATCGGTCATGGAGGAACTTAAGACTCAACTCTCTGTCAGATTGGAAACGTGTTTCTAGCTCGCTGTTCGTGCGTGAACAATAGGGCCACGCAATTACGTACGGGATATGGAGGTTTAGAGAGGGTGCATCCGCCCTGCCCCCGCTATATGCTGGCCGCAACAAAACATTGAAAATGGGGAGAAACAAGATGGCAGAGGCGACAAACCGCCAGATCCTGCTGGTTGAGACACCGACGGGCAAGCTGGGCCCAGAACATTTCAAGTTGTCCGAAGCGGCAGTGCCGAGCCTCTCAGATGACGGCACTTTATTGGTACGAACTCACTATATTTCACTGGATGCGGCCAATCGGGCCTGGATGCAGGGTGCCACGTACCGGGACGCCGTGGAATCAGGCCAGGTGATGGCCGGCGGGGCGATTGCTGAGGTTGTCGAGAGCAAAGCGCCCGACTTCGCCAAAGGTGACCTGGTCTTCGCGGACACGGGTTGGCAGGACTATGCCGTGGTTCCCGCAAAGGCCGCCCAAAAGGTGCCTTCCATGGAACCAAAAACCCACCTTCTCAGCGTCTACGGTGTGGCCGGGCTCACGGCCTATTTTGGCCTGCTCCATTGCGCCACACCCAAAGCGGGCGAGACCATTCTCGTGTCAGCCGCCGCCGGGTCCGTAGGCACGCTTGTCGGGCAGATCGCCAAGGCGGCAGTTCCCGACTGCACGGTCATCGGTATCGCGGGCTCCGACGAAAAATGCCAATGGCTGAAAAACGAGCTCGGCTTTGATGCAGCCGTGAACTACAAAACGGAGCCGGTGTTCAAAGCCCTTAAAGCCGTCGCCCCACAGGGTATCGATGTCTATTTCGATAATGTTGGCGGTGACATTCTGGAAGCCGCCCTTTTTCGCATGAATAATTTTGGACGCATCGCCTGTTGCGGTGCCGTCTCTCAGTATGACGGCGCCCCACCTTCTGCCGGTCCGCGTGGCGTGCCCGGCCTGATCGTGACCAAGCGCCTTAATCTGCGCGGCTTCATCATGTCCGATTTCCCGAACGAGCGGGAAAAGGCGCTGAAGGACCTGGAAGGCTGGGTCGCCGAAGGCAAGATCAAAGTTCAGGAAGACGTTATCGATGGGCTGGAAAACACGCCCGCTGCTTTGATCGGTCTTCTTGCCGGTGAGAACCGCGGCAAGCGCATGGTCAAAGTCGTCTGATCGACAAATATTCAATTTCAAAATCAACCATAACTCGAACAGGAGACAGGTATGTCAAACATGACAAGCAAAGAGGTTCAGCTTGCGGCGCGGCCAGAAGGAGAACCAAAGGACAGTGACTTCCAGATTGTAGAGGTTCCCGTGGCATCGCCAGGTGCTGGCGAATTCCTCGTTCAGAATCTCTGGATGTCGGTCGACCCCTATATGCGTGGCCGCATGATGGATCGGGAAAGCTATGTGCCTCCCTTCCAGATTGGTGCGACCATGGACGGTGGCTGTATTGGCAAAGTCATCGAATCCAACAATGAGAGTTTTGGCGTTGGCGACTATGTGAACTCCATGAACGGCTGGCGCGAATTTTACGTCACCGACGGCACGATGGTGAACAAGATCGATCCCGCCATGGGCCCTATCGAAGCGAATCTTGGTACGCTCGGCATGCCGGGCATGACGGCTTATGCCGGCCTCTTCAAAGTGGCCGGGCTTAAGGATGGCGAAAACGTATTCGTCTCTGCAGCGTCGGGTGCTGTGGGCGCTGTCGTCTGTCAGCTTGCAAAGGCGCATGGCTGCTATGTTGTTGGTTCAGCAGGCTCAGACGACAAATGCAAATGGCTTGAAGAAGTCGCTGGCATTGACAAGGCCATCAACTACAAGACCTGCGGTGATCTTGATGCCGCCGTCCGCGATGCGTTCCCTAAGGGCATTGATGTTTATTTCGAAAATGTGGGCGGCGCGCACCTGCAGGCGGCCATCAATTATATGAACCCGTTCGGTCGGGCGGCGCTCTGTGGCATGATCGAGCAGTACAATGACACCGAACCGCGTCCGGGCCCGAACAATCTCATTCAGATTGTGGGCAAGAGCCTGAAGCTGGAAGGCTTTATCGTCTCCAACCATCTCGACATCATTCCAGACTTCTATGCTGAGATGGCAAAGCTCATCAGTTCTGGCCAGATGAAGACTGAACAGACGGTTGAAGAGGGTATTGAGAATGCACCTAAGGCTTTCCTCAACCTATTCTCCGGCGCCAATTTCGGCAAGATGCTGGTGAAGATCAGCGACGATCCGTCCACATAAGGCCGCTGGCGTTTCGCCAATCAGATTGCTAAAACTTGAGGCCCGGCGGCACCTGCTGCCGGGCTGCTTTTTTGGAGGACTAAGACTGTGCCGACGACAAATCGCCGCTGGGTGCTTGCATCCCGACCAGATGGAAAACCCGCTCCGGAGAATTTCCGATTGGAGGAAGTGGAGCTTGCCGATCCTGGCGAGCATGAACTGCTGATCCAGGCGAAATATATCTCGATTGATCCAGGTATGCGCTCGCGCCTCTCTGCCGATAGCTATGCGGCTGCCCTCCAGATCGGTGAAGTCATTGAAGGCGCCATGGTTGGCGAAGTCATCCAGTCCAACAATGAGAAGTTTGCGGTCGGCGATCTTGTGACCGGTGGATTTGGCTGGCAGTCCCATGCGCTCTCCAACGGCCGGGGTCTTGCGAAACTCGACGCCGCCATGTTCCAGGGGCCGCTTCGTGTGACAGCGGCTATCGGTGTTCTCGGCATTCCTGGCCTCACCTCCTATTTCGGACTGCAGGACCTGGGGCAGCCGAAGGAAGGCGAAACGGTTCTGATCTCGTCCGCGGCGGGCCCGGTCGGAGCGACCGCGGGTCAGATCGCAAAGATGAAGGGCTGCCGCACTGTCGGTATTGCCGGCTCGAAAGAGAAATGTGCCTATGTGACCGGCGAACTCGGGTTTGATGCCTGCATCAACTACAAGGAAGTAGCGAACCTGGAAGATGCCATCAAAGGCGCGTGCCCCAACGGTGTTGATATCTATTTCGACAATGTGGGCGGTGAAATGCTGGACGCGGCCATCGCCAACACCAATGAGCGTGCGCGGATCATCATCTCCGGCGCGGTGTCGGAGTACAACCGGCCGGAGCCCCGCGGCATCCGCAACATGCTTCGGTTCATCACCCATCGCCTGCGCATGGAAGGGCTGGTCGTGTTTGACTATTTCAAGCAGTTCCGCGATGCCCAAGCAGAGATGGGCGGCTGGATTATGCAGGGCAAGCTGATTTACACGGAAGACATCAGCGAAGGTCTAGAGACGGCTCCTGCGGCCTTTGCCGGTCTGTTTGAAGGTGAAAACTTCGGACGGCGTCTCGTTAAGGTGAGCTGATTTCCTCACGAAAAAGTCAATTTGGTTCAGTACCGCCTCGTGTCCGTCTGTGAAAGAGTCACCCCGCATTCACGCCACGGGTGGAACCATGCAATCAGTGAAAGAACGGTACTCGGCAGCGGCAGTCGAGCGGGAAGAGGCGCTCTGCTGCCCGGTCGACTATGACCCGAAATACCTCAAGATTATTCCCCAGGAAGTTCTCGATAGAGACTATGGCTGTGGTGACCCGTCCACCTATGTGCGGTCTGGGGAAACAGTTCTCGACCTTGGTGCCGGCGGCGGCAAAATCTGTTTCATCGCTGCTCAGATTGTCGGGCCTGCAGGCAAAGTCATCGGCGTCGATATGAATGACGACATGCTTGAACTCTCCCGCAGCGCCCAACCCGCCGTTGCGGCGAAGCTCGGATATGACAATATCGAGTTCCGTCATGGCCGCATTCAGGATTTGAAAACGGACCTGGATGCACTTGACCACTGGCTTGCGGCACACCCGGCCAAATCCGCCGCTGACTACAAGGAACTTGAAGCGCATCTGGAGACAAGCCGTCAGACACAGCCGCTCATCGATGATGATAGCGTCGATGTTGTGGTTTCCAATTGTGTTTTGAACCTGGTCTCCGATCAGGAAAAGCCGCAATTGTTTCGGGAGATATTCCGTGTGCTGAAACCCGGTGGCCGGATCGCGATTTCAGATATCGTCTCTGATAAAGAGTCGCCTGCGCACCTGAAAAACGACCCCGAACTCTGGAGTGGTTGCATCTCCGGTGCGCTGACGGAACGGGGTTTTGCTGATGCCCTGTCACAAGCCGGCTTCGCCGGCGTGAAACTCGACAAGCTTGAACAGACGCCTTGGCAGGTCGTTGAAGAAATTGAGTATCGTTCTGCTACCTATGTGGCACATAAACCGCTCGTAACTGCCGATGACGAAGACCTCGACGTTATCTACACAGGTCCCTGGGAAAAGGTGACCGATGAAACCGGTCAGGTGTATGAACGCGGCGCGCGGGTCACCGCCAAAGGCGAAGAAGCGAGCCGCCTTCGCAGTGGCGCCTATGCGGGCCAATTCGTGATCTTCGGCGAAGAGAACCAAGGCAACAGCTGCTGCTAACAAAAAAGCGGGCCTCGACTGTGCCGGGCCCGCTTTTCTTAGTTCTGTAATCCTGGATCAGATGGAAACAACATTCGTTTCCGGTGCGCGGCTGTCACGTTCTTTCTTCAGCCCTTCGGCAATGAGGAAGGCGAGCTCCAGAGATTGACTGGCATTGAGGCGCGGGTCGCAATGGGTGTGGTAGCGATCCGACAGATCTTCCTCACCGATAGCCTGCGCACCGCCCAGACATTCGGTCACATTCTGACCGGTCATTTCAAAGTGAACGCCGCCCGCATGCGTACCCAGATCGCGGTGCACACTCATGAACTGCTGCACTTCCGCCAGAACCCGGTCGACAGGACGCGTTTTGTAGCCTGTTGAAGCTTTGATCGTGTTGCCGTGCATCGGGTCACAGGACCAGACAACCTTCCGGCCTTCCTTTTCGACTGCCTGGATGAGTGTCGGCAGATGCTTCTCAACATTCTCCGCGCCAAAGCGACAGATGAGGGTCAAGCGACCGGACTCATTGTCCGGGTTCAACGCATCAATGAGCCGCAGCAAGTCATCAGGCTCCATGGACGGGCCGCACTTCATGCCAATCGGGTTCTTCACACCGCGGCAGAATTCAATGTGGGCATGGTCTGCCTGGCGGGTCCGGTCCCCAATCCAGAGCATATGCGCTGACGTGTCGTACCAATCGCCCGACGTGGAGTCGACACGGGTCATGGCTTGCTCATAGCCCAACAGCAAAGCTTCGTGGCTGGTGTAGAATGACGTTGTCTGAAGCTGCGGCACCGTGTCTGCGTCAATGCCACAGGCGCGCATGAAGTCGAGTGCTTCTGTGATGCGGTTTGCCACACCTTCATAGCGCTTCTTACCTTCACCCTCGCCCACAAAACCAAGCGTCCAGCGATGGACATAGTCCAGGTCGGCGTAGCCGCCCGTTGCAAACGCACGAATCAGGTTGAGCGCTGCTGCTGACTGGCTGTAGGCCTGCAACTGACGCCGAGGGTCAGGCACACGAGCTTCTTCGGTGAATTCGATGCCGTTAATGATGTCGCCGCGGTAGCTCGGCAGCGTCACATCGCCGACAGTTTCCGTGTCAGATGAGCGGGGTTTCGCGAATTGACCGGCGATTCGGCCAACCTTCACGACCGGCACCGCTGCCGCATAGGTCAGCACAACCGCCATCTGCAGCAGAACACGAAATGTGTCGCGAATGTTGTCTGGGTGGAATTCGGCGAAACTCTCCGCACAATCGCCACCCTGCAAAAGGAATGCGCGGCCTTCGCAGACTTCCGCCAGATCCTTCTTCAGGTTCCGGGCTTCCCCTGCAAAAACGAGCGGTGGGGACTTGGCAAGGGTCGCCTCTACGTCCGAAACCACAGCGGCATCCGGATAGGTCGGGACCTGGAGAATAGGCTTCTCTCTCCAGCTCGAAGGGGACCAGTTTTTCGATGCGCTGCCGTCTGGCATGGCTAACCTCTTGTCTTAAAACACTTATTTTCAAGTCTTCCGTCGCTTCTGAGCAACCGATCCACGCGCTTAGCGAATATTTGGACGGCTTGCTTGGAAGGCGGGAAGTTATAGGCCCAATCAGTTCCAATGAAAAGGCTAAGTGCTTGAGATGGTTAGTTCCTTTCAGCGTTTCAATCCCGATCACCGGCATGGTCACTGGCTCGTGATGTCGCTATTCCGCCATCCCTTCCGCCCAGCGCTTCTGCATTTCGGCCGGGGATACGTCTTCCGTCTGTGTGGCGACAAACCAGGTATGCCCAAAGGGGTCCTGTAACATGCCGCTGCGATCGCCGAAAAACTGGTCCTTAACCGGTCGCAACTCCACCGCACCAGCGGCCAGGGCATCCGCGAACACGCTGTCCACATCATCCACATAGACATGCAGTTTCACCGGTGATCCGCCCAGGCTTTCCGGCGAAAGAGCACCAAAATCGGGGTACTCATCGGACAGCATCAGGGTCGAGCCACCCACAGTCAGCTCAGCATGCCCTATGCGCCCGTCTGCCGGGTCTTCCAGACGGAACTTCTCAACAGCCCCAAATGCCCGGACATAAAAGTCTATTGCTGCCGCGCCATTTCTAACGGCGATATAGGGCATCAGACCGTGCGCAGTGACATTAGCCATGACAAATCTCCTTGCCAGATTCATTTAATTACGTTACGTAGTGTTTCATAATGATTGAGAGAGTCAAGCCAGAAAAGCCAAAACGTGGGCGGCCGCGAAGCGAAGCCGCCAGGCGGGCCATTCTGGATGCGGCGAGCAGTCTTTTAGAGGAAGGCGGCATCTCAGCGGTGACGATGGAAGCCGTCGCTTCCCGAGCCAAAGTGGGCAAGCCAACCGTCTACCGGTCCTGGCCGAACGCGCAGGCCCTTGCCATGGCCGCCCTAATGGATACCGATACGGCAGCGACCCATGTCCACGAAACAGACTCTCCCCTGGCGGATCTAGAACGTCAGCTGCTTAAAGTCGTCGAGAAATTCGCCACCAAACGCGGTAGCCAGGTGCGCCTCATGCTGGCGGCGGCGGAGCAGGACAGCGAAATCGCCAAGGGGTTTCGCAATCAGGTGATCCTGAAGAGCCGTGTCGAAGGGCAAAGCCTCCTCACCCGCGCCATTGCTGCCGGAGATATCCGATCAGACGCCGACATCGACATCGCCCTCGATATGATCTACGGGCCGCTCTTTTACCGTGTGCTTATCGGCCATCTTCCGCTTGACGAAAGATTTGCCAAAGGGCTGCTCCGAGACGTTCTGTGTGGCCTGCAGGCGACGGACTAGTCGGCCGCTTTCAGTTCAGGGGCCACCCATTTTTCTTTCATGGTGACCAGCTCTTCTGCTGCCGTTGGGTGTACCGCCACCGTCATATCGAACTGCGCTTTGGTTGCGCCCATGGTGACGGCAATGCCAATGGCCTGGATCATTTCGCCAGAATGGGGCCCGATAATGTGGCAGCCGAGGACTTTATCCGTCGCTGCATCAACGATGAGTTTCATCATTGTCTGTTCATTGCTGCCGGACAGGGTGTGCTTCATCGCTCTGAACTTGGATTTGTAGATATCCACTTCAGAAAATTCTGCACGCGCCTGCTCTTCGGTCAGACCTACCGTTCCGATCTCCGGCTGTGAGAAGACCGCCGTTGGGATGATCGAATGATCCACAGATTGCGGATTGTTGTTAAACACCGTCTCGGCAAAAGCAGCGCCTTCGCGGATCGCAATCGGCGTCAGGTTCGCGCGGTCCGTGACGTCACCAACGGCGTAGATATTGTCCACATTGGTCTTCGAATACTGATCGACGACGATCTCGCCCTTACGGCCCAACTCAATACCGACATTCTCCAGCCCCAAATCCTTAGAATTCGGATCGCGGCCAATCGCGAACATGACGAGGCCGGTCTCCAACACTTCATCATTACTCAGATGCGCTTTATATCCACCGTCGACCTTTTCGATTTCATTGATGACGGTGCCGGTCACAACTCTGATGCCCTTCTTTTCCATCTCTTCATGAAGAGTGACGCGAAGGTCGTCATCAAAACCCCGCAGGATTTCTTCGCCGCGATAAAGCAACGTGGTCTCAATACCCAGACCGTTGAAAATGCCTGCAAACTCAACCGCGATATATCCACCACCGGTCACGATGACCTTTTTCGGCAGTTCATCCAGATGGAAGGCCTCGTTGGAGGTAATGCCATGTTCTGCGCCCTTGAGGCTTTCATCCACATTGGCGGTCGCGCCCGTGGCGATCAGAATTTTGTCAGCGGTTACGTCGCGGTTCTCGCCGACCAGATGCACAGTGTGCGCATCCTTCAGGACCGCCCGGCTTTCGATAATCTCAACGCCTGAATTATTCAGGTTCCGGATATAAATCTGATTGAGGCGATCAATCTCTTTATCCTTATTGTCGCGGAGTGTCGCCCAGTCGAAGCTGGTTTTAGGAACCGTCCAGCCGAAGCCTGCCGCGTCTTCAAACTCTTCATGGAACTGGCTGGCATAGACGAAGAGTTTTTTAGGCACACAACCGCGGATAACGCAGGTCCCACCGACACGATATTCTTCTGCAACAGCGACTTTCGCGCCATGAGAGGCCGACATGCGGGCCGCTCTCACACCGCCTGAACCCGCCCCTATCACGAAAAGATCATAATCAAACTCTGTCTTGCTCTCAGACATGGCGCAGTCCCTTCACGCTCTTGCTTGTTTCTTTCAGCATTGCCCGGTACCCGTGGACGGCAATGTTATTTCGGCTCTACCAGATGTGTGCCGTCGTCGGTTCCGACAATAGCTACACTGCCAATCCCGATAAACAATCCGTTATCGACAACGCCGGGTATGAGGTTCAAAGCACTCGCCAGACCATCGGCGTCAGGAATTGCGCCAAATTGACAGTCATAGATGAAGTTTTCGCTATCGGTGAGGAAAGGCTCGCCATATTCATCAGCCCGGCGCTCAATCAGCCCCTTACAGCCAAACTCAGCCGCTACCCGCTTTATCTTTTCGGCCGTTGTCCGGCAGCCAAACGGAATGACTTCGATGGGCAAAGGGAACGCCCCGAGTGTTTCCACCTGTTTAGATGCATCGGTTATCACGAGCATGCGGTCGGATGCGGTCGCGACAATCTTCTCCCGCAAAAGGGCCCCGCCGCCGCCCTTGATCAACCGGAGTTGCGCATCGAATTCATCCGCTCCATCAATGGTGAGATCCAGATGCGGTGTGTCGGAAAGCGTCGTCAGTGGAATGTTGAGCTCCTCGGCAAGTGCCGCGGTTCGGTCCGACGTCGGCACACAGACAACACGCAAACCCTTCGCGACCTTCTCGCCCAACAGGCGAACGAGATGCTCCGCCGTTGACCCGGTTCCCAGGCCCAGTTTCATACCGTCTTCGACAAAGTCGAGCGCGCGCTCCGCTGATCGTTTCTTCTGCTCGTCTGCGCTCATCCTGTCTCCGCTTCTCTGCGACGCAGATCAGAGACCGGCCATCGCGACATATTTTATCTCAAGAAATTCCTCGATGCCCCACTGGCCACCTTCGCGCCCGACACCCGATTCCTTCCAACCGCCGAAGGGCGCCACCTCCGTGGAGATGATCCCCGCATTCACGCCCACAAGCCCGTATTCAAGGGCTGCAGCGACTCGCCAGCAGCGGCCAATATCGCGGGCATAGAAATAGGCTGCAAGACCAAAAGGCGTGTCATTTGCCAATTTGATGGCTTCTTCTTCGGTTTCGAAGCGGAAGACGGGTGCGACTGGTCCAAATGTCTCTTCGCTGGCGATTTTCATGTCAGGCGTCACGTCCGCCAAAACCGTTGGTTCATAGAAGGTTTTGCCCAGGGCATGGCGTTTGCCGCCCGTTAAAAGACGCGCACCCTTTTCCACCGCATCGGCCACATGTTCCTCGACCTTCTCCACGCCTGCCATGTCGATGAGCGGGCCCTGGCTGATACCCTCCTCCAGGCCATTCCCAACTTTCAGTTCTGCCGCCTTCTGCGCCAGCTTTTCCACGAACGCGTCGTAGACGCTGGCATGCACCAGAAAGCGGTTGGTGCAGATGCAGGTTTGCCCGGTATTTCGGTACTTGGCGGCAAGTCCGCCATCCACGGCAGCTTCCACGTCGGCATCGTCGAATACAATGAACGGGGCATTGCCACCCAGTTCCATCGACATCTTTTTAATCGTGGAAGCGCCCTGTTCCATCAGCAGGCGCCCCACTTCGGTCGACCCAGTGAAGGTGAGCTTCCGGACCTTGGGGTTCGACGTGAGTTCCCCCCCAATATCACCCGACTTGCCGGTGAGGACAGAGAACACGCCCTTCGGCACGCCTGCGCGCTCTGCCAGTTCTGCCATCGCAAAAGCGGAAAGAGGTGTCTGGGTTGCGGGTTTCGCGACCACCGTGCACCCGGCTGCGAGGGCTGGTCCCACCTTCCGGGTAATCATGGCAGCTGGGAAGTTCCAGGGAGTGATCGAGGCCACCACCCCGACAGGCTGTTTCAACACGACAATCTGCCGGTCATCGGAGGGCGCCGGCACGATGCTGCCATGAATACGCTTCGCCTCTTCTGCATAAAACTCGAGAAAGGAGGCCGCGTAGATGATTTCGCCCTTGGCTTCCGCCAATGGTTTTCCCTGTTCACTTGTGAGGATGACCGCCAGGTCGTCCGCATTTTCCATCATCAGGTCGAACCAGCGGCGCAGGATGACGCTTCGCTCTTTGGCCGTGAGCGCGGCCCAGCCGGGCCCCGCGTCATAAGCGGCGTCGATCGCCTGTTCCGTCTCTTTCTGACCCAGAACCGGCACCTCAGCGATCACATCACCGGTTGCCGGGTTGGTGACAGGCGTCTTCTCCGCGCTCTCGCCGGTCCAGGACCCGTTGATGTAACAAAGCGAACGCAGAAGATTGGGGTCACGAAGGCTCATGGAGTGCGGTCCTTTTTGATCGTGTCTGCACCCTGTTGGGTGCTCTATCTGGTGGTATTGTGCGCATTCTGCGGCGTCTGCATCAAGAGCTGGCCCAGTCGCCCCGATCTATTCGGCATAAAATATTCGACACACGGCGCGGATGGAGGGACCATGTAGCGTGATGACCGCGACAGCCGCCTTTTCCGAAACCTATGCCATTGCCCGCGACCGATTTCTTGAAGCGGCAGCAGCGGCGGGTGGAGAAATGCGACACTACGTCAATCCGAACGCGAAGGGACCATCGGGCGAAACGCTCTCAATGGACACGGTTTGGTTCGGCCCAAAAGATGCCAGCGCGGTTCTGATCAACACCTGCGGAACACACGGGGCCGAAGGTTTCGCCGGGTCTGCTGCACAATTGGACTGGATTGAGAGTGGCGGACCTTCATCTCTCACGCCGGGCGTCGCCGTCCTCATGATCCACGCGGTCAACCCGTTCGGCTTTGCCTGGTGCTTGCGGGGCACGGAAAACAATGTCGATCTCAACCGGAACTGGCTGAACCATGACGCCCCCTATCCTGAAAACCCGCTTTATGAGCAGATCCATCCCCTGCTTTGCCCAAAACATATCAATGATAAGGCCATCCAGCGTCTGCTCAACGAGGGGGCCCGCCTGATCGCCAAACACGGTCTCTGGTCCATCGAAGATGCGATCAGCCGGGGCCAATATACCCATCCGGACGGGTTTCATTATGGTGGCTCGTCGCTCGAATGGTCGATCAAGACCCTGCAGACGATTGTCCAAACGGAGCTAGCCCACACGCGCCAAGTTGCCTTTATCGACTGGCACACCGGCCCTGTGGGGGACGGTGACCTGATCTTCCTCTGCTTTTCCCCACCTGGCAGCGCAGGACTGGCGCAGGCCAAACAATGGTGGGGAAAAGATGCGCTCAGCTCCGAGCATGTCGACCAGCTTTGGGGCTCCAAACGCCCGACGCGGCACGGCATCCTTTTTTGGGGGATCGAAAACGCACTGGCATCTCATGCGACTTTCGCGGGTGCGGTTGTGGAATTTCGATCTGCCAGTCACAAATCGAACGCGGCGGAAGCTCTGCGCGTTTCGATGCTGGAGCGGTGGCTCCGCTTTGAAGGCGGACTAAACGCACCGGAAGCCGCATCCTATCTCGCAGAGATAAAAGACGATTACGCCCCAAACCGGGAAAGCTTCCGCACGAACGTTATTCGCAATGCACGGACGACTTATGCACAGACCCTGGCAGGGCTCGCCCAATGGCAGGGGGCTGACGCAG
The DNA here is from genome assembly GCA_965248405.1 of Parvibaculaceae bacterium. Lineage (GTDB taxonomy): Bacteria > Pseudomonadota > Alphaproteobacteria > Parvibaculales > Parvibaculaceae > Mf105b01. The sequence goes on along the minus strand of OZ252104.1, from coordinate 1,014,305 downwards.
CGGACTAGACTCTCTAGACACCGTTCTTGAGAGATTGAATCAACAGGTTCAGATGTTGATTCAAGAAGCGTCCCATGTGGGTGACTTATCCTCATCCTATCTCTCAAGTGCCTTGAGATATCTGGCGCATCAGTTTTTGAGTCCGGTTGTGAGAATAAGTATTTGAAAATGAATCTCTTTATGGCTTATCCACAGGGTGCATCTTTTCTGGTTTTCCTATCGGTTTGTCCTGCATGAATTCTGCTCCAACTGTTCTCTTTGATCTCGACGGAACACTCGCCGACACGGCGCTCGACCTTTGTCACACGATGAATGTGCTGCTGGAGCGTCATGAGCGGGCCCAGGTTCCTTATGAGCAGATGCGGCCCATGGTGGGGGCAGGTGCACGAAAGATTATGCAGCGAAGCTTTGAGGCAACCGGCGCTCCGGCAGATGAGCCCCTGCTTGACCAGCTGTTTGAGGAATTCCTCGACTATTACAGCGCACATATCGCGGACCACACGGTGCTCTTTCCCGGTGTTCTGGACCAGCTGGATGCGCTCCATACCCAAAATGTCCGCCTGGGTGTCTGCACCAACAAGTCGGAACGGCTCACCCACCAGCTTCTCGACACTCTGGAAATTGCCCAATTCTTCCCCGTCGTAATCGGTGGCGACACGCTCTCCGTGAAGAAACCCGACCCACTTCACCTCACAGAGGCGGTCACCCGTCTGGGAGGTGATATTGGGGGCACAGTAATGGTTGGCGATAGCGGACCGGATATCAGCGCCGCGCGAGCCGCCGCGATCCCGTCAATCTGTGTGACCTTTGGTTATACTGACACGCCCGCACCAGACCTTGGGGCAGACCATCTGATTGATCATTTTGATGCGCTGCCGAGGGCATTGAAAACCCTTCGGCCCGACCACTTCTGAGCCTAACAGAGGTTCAGCACGTCGGGGCCATCCACCAGACGGATGGCGCGATAATCGCACTTGCCCTTGCCGCGCTGGAACAGGGAATTTGCGATCAGCCAGACCTGCACAACCTTGGCGGGCAGCTCTCCTCCGATGGCGCGCTCATAGTCTTTTTTGATAGAGCGCTCCTCAGAGAGCCACTTTCCGATATCCTTTTTTGTGCGGATGACCCAATGGGTCTCCCGCTCATCCCACCAGGCGAGCGGGCATTGGAAGATCGTGTCCTCCGGCAGGGCCGCCGACCACATGTAGGTCAGGTCCAGACCATTGTCGAATTCGACGGCAATGGAGAGATAATCATGGGTGGGCTCAATATCCTCGGGCAATGAGGAAGGAAGTTGATGAGCGATCCAATCCCAATTGAGCGTCAGCATATCTGTCAAAGGCCGCTCAGCGGGAATCTGCAAAATCCCGACATCCTCGTGGGTGGTGCAGCGGATACAGGCATCATCCTTCTCTGATGCCGACTTATAGAGCTCACCCTCGCCCAATCGCCAAAGATATTTCCAGTCCTCGGGCGGGAGAACTGGGTTCCGGGCGCGAGTTGCGGCTTCCGACAGTAAGTCTTTCAAAGCGCCATCGGCCTTAGCCGCCAATGCGCCAAGAGCAGGTGCCGCAGCGCTCTGCCATTTGAGGATGGCAACCTCAAACTCGCCTGTTGGCCCTTCCGGCAGTTCACCGCCAAGAAGGCCACCCTCCTGATCGTCAAAGGCACCGGGTCCGACAGCGATCAAAAACAGCGGTCCCGATTGTTCAGCGATTAACGTGCTCGCATCCGACGTGACCTTAAAAAGCGGCCCTCTGCCGATGCGCGCCCAAAGAGCCGAGCCTGCGTCCAGCCGAATGTCGAGGGGTTTCGACATCCAAAGGCTCCCCTGCGCCAGAATGCTCACCTGATCTCCGACCTCAACCGAGAGTCCAGTATCTGTCCATTGGCCATCTTCGACCGTGAGATTCAGGAAGGCCGATTCTGCAAGGCCAGCGGTATCCCCCGCCAACAGGGGAGACAGGCTCTCTTCAAGCGGAATTCGGGGCGGCGTACTATGACCGCCAAACAAGTGCTTTGCGACCCGCGGTGCCGCAAACCGTGCCAGCGTTGCCAGCGCTCCAATCCCACCTGCTTTTTCAGCCATCACTCGTCCTCCCGTGACAGACGCTGCCATAACTTGGTTAATCATGGAAGCCTTGCATAGGTCTGACTGGACCAGCAACAAACCACCCCCTGGTGCTTTATTGCAGGATGGCTCCATTTGCAGATGGTCTTCTGAGCACTAGGCTGTTCCGAGTGAACCTATAGTTTTCGATGGCACGTTTGGAGGCGGGTAACAATGGGCAGGAAATCGGCTGAAAACATCCTGTTTGTATGTACCGGAAACATCTTTCGGAGCATGACCGCTGAATATGCCTTGCGGGCGCACCTCACGGACAGAAACAGATTCACAGTCTCGTCAGCAGGCACCCATGACTTCTCCACTGCACAAGTTCGCGATGACGTTGCATCCTACCTTCAAACAAAGGGAATTGATGTCTCAGGTCATATGAGACGAACGCTAACGCATGATCACATACGCGATGCCACCCACATCATCGCGATGAATGATGATCACAAGGCGTTTTTGCTCGACCGTTTCTCTGTGGTGTCTCCGCTCTTCTCAGAAGCTTGCGGAAATGTATCAACACCTCTCCCGGATGTGGACGACCTGTTTGCGCCGGAGGACCGGCATAGTCTCGAAGCGCAACAACACATCTACCTAACAATAGACAAGATTATTGATCAGGTGCCAAACCTCGCACGACGTTTGACCGACGCGCAGTGAGACAACCGCAAATCCCGAATGCGCTTAACAGGCCTAGTTTCTGAGCAGGGACTGGGGACGAACCTGCCGGCGGTCCGGGAAGCTGAAATCTACCGATGTCTGAACCGGGTCAAAAATACCTTCCAGGGTCGATTTAACGACGCCCTCCGTGTGACAGACGGTTTCGTTCACCTCGCCGATCGACTTGCACTCAATGTTTGCCGCGTTGATCTCGTAGGTGAAGTAGTTTCCGGAGCCGACGAAGGTGCAAGGCGGCCTGCCGAAGATGACGTGCTTATATTCTGCGATCTCAAGGTCCGGCAATTGCTCGGAAGCGCGCCTTATTGCCTCGCTGGTGCGGTGGCGAAAATAGACCTTGTGAAAGTGGGTATCGAAATAGAGCCGTCCGCGCGTGTAGAGGCAGAGCTGTGTCACGGATGTTTCGGTTGGCGCCATGGTCGGCGGGACAATGGGCGCATCAAAGCTCAGCGAGGCAGTGACAGAGCGCGATGGTGGGATAAGATCAATCGCCCCCTTGAACAGGGATACGGACTTCTGGTCCGGCGACAAAAAGGCAATGCTCCCGACATAGTCGGTCTTGCCTACATAGGAGTCCCCATAGTTCGCGATTTCGAATGACAAGGTGTCTGCATCTACTGCAATACCAAGAAATTTTAGCCGCAGCTGCTGCTCCCACTGGAGCAGGAAGGCGGCCAGAACCATGACCGCCAAAAAAATCAGAAAGATTCGACTCAGCACTGCTGGAAACACTTCGCCAGCCCCCAAACTCAACTCAGACCCTGATTAATTGGGTCCGTTCCCCGAAGGCTGATTTTACCACGCGACGAGGAGGCTCGCTGAAAATCGTAACTTATGGTTAACCATGACCAGCAAGGCCCGCAGCTTTGAGGAATTCAGCCACACTTGCGTCGTCATACCCCAACTCTGAGAGCAATTGTTCCGTGTGTTCACCGAGATGGGGTGCCTGCCGTCTCACCTCCGCCTGTGTTCCGCTAAATCGAGCTGCCGGACGCGGCAGGCGGAAGGCCCCTAAATCTTCCTCTTCATGGGTTCTGATAATTTCGTTTGCTTCAATCTGCGGATGGTCAAGCAACGTTGTTCGATCGAGGATCGGCGCGCAGGGCACCTGATTGGCATCGAGGACCTTTAGCCATTCGGCGCTGGGTTTTTTCTGCAGGACTTCCTGTGTCAGCGACAGGCGCGCCGGTGCATTCACGACCCGGCCACTTGGCGTGTTAAAACGCTCATCCTCTAACCATTGTGGCTGCTCAAGGGCGGTGCAAAGCCCTTTCCACTCATCATCGGAGACCGCACCCACGGTGATGTACCCATCCTGTGTTTTGTAGATCAGGTCCTGGGAGAGTTGCGCACGCGCCGCATGTTTTTCACCACCGGGAAAAGTGAGTGCAACCAGTCCCTCGGCCCACAAGAACGAAACATCGCATCCAGCATAGATAGCTTTATGTGCTGGCCTTCACCTGTCCGCTCCCGTGCGAAGAGAGCCGCCGTGATTGCCTGCGCCGCTGTCACTGCAGTTAGCTTGTCGGGAATGATCGTGCGGATCATACGCGGGCGGCCTGTATCCCGATCCGCCTGAATGGCCGCCAGTCCGGACAATGCCTGGATTACCGGATCATAGACTCTTTTTTTGGCGTAGGGGCCCGTCTCCCCAAATCCAGAGATGGAGACATAGATCAGGTTGGGCTGTTCCTTGCGGAGCTCACCCTCCCCTATGCCCATACGTTCTGCCGCGCCCGGCCTGAAGTTTTGAACGACCACATCTGCTGTGGCGACGAGCTTCTTTAAAGCGCGAAGCCCCTCTTCACTCTTGAGATCCAACACGATGGAGCGCTTGTTTCGATTGGCAGCGAGGAATGTCCCCGTGCGGTCTCCCTTCGCAGGCCCCAGTACGCGGACAAGATCGCCTGTCTTGGGTTCGACCTTGATCACGTCGGCGCCCTGATCCGCCAGCATCATGGTTGCAATGGGACCTGAAATCATTGTTGTGAGGTCGACGATCCTCACCCCGTCTAAAGCGCCCGCCATCCGACCAACCTCTTTTCTTTGTTGCGAGGGTATTCTGACTATTTTGACGACGCGCGCCAATCACGGTTGCGCCAGGGGCCCACATCTGCATTCTTGCGGCCATCGAAATTCATGTAACTCGTAATTCCGGGGACCAGATGGCTGACACGCAAACGCACGATATGGACAAGAACACATTGATGGAAACCATGGGGCTCGTCCGCACCGTCTCCATGGATGCAGAGGAAGGACGTGCCGTTCTGGAATTTGAAGCCAGACCCGCACAATGCCATTCGGGCAATATTGTTCAGGGCGGGTTTGTGACCGGCTGGATCGACGCAGCCATGGCCCGCGCCCTCATTATCAAGACAGAGGGTAAGCTTCTCCCCCTATCCCTCGACATCAAGATTGCCTTTTACGCCGCAGCTCATCCCGGCCTGGTTCATGCCGAGGCCTGGATTGAACGCCTCGGAAAAAAGACGGCGTTTGTTGAAGGATGCTTGACCACACCTGACGGCACGGTGATTGCGAAGGGCATGTCAACGGTCCGATTGGTCCCGATGGGATCCTAGGCTCCTGCAAACTCTTCCTTCGATTAATATCTGCGCTCACTTTATCGACGGCCTAGCACCTCAAACATCAGAACTAAAGCGCCAAGGCCAGACCGACAATAATCGCTGTGCCAGATGTAAGGGATAGGAAGACGCCGGCACCTTCAATTGCCGTCACGAGTAGTTCGCTCGCTTTACTGCCCGTATAGCCTTCACCAGCTATCGGCAGTGCTTTGCTTGCGCCGGTAATTGCTGAAACGGTAATACCGAACCAGATCAAATAAACACTCAATATGAGGGCCAGCTTGACGGGTGTGTGCCATGACACAGGCAACGCCACCAGGCTCCATATGACGCCAAATATCATCAATGCCATGCCCGACTGAACCGCAGACAAATGTGCTGATAGGGCCATGCGGGAGTTTTTGAATTTCGGGATCGCCACCCCCTGGACCAGCCCGACCAAGAACAGCAGAGCGCCAGAGAAGATAAGTTCAAATCCCGTGGGGGAGATTGTAAGTGTCATTTGATTTCTTCCTTTTCCCAAATGCGCCTCGCGCTCAGAATTCCTGCGCGAGACGTCTTCAACCGTTCATCAAATGACGATCAAGAGGCTTGAGCCAAAAGCTGAGACTGTCCTTTGACCCACCCCTTTTTCAGAACAACCAGAGCGTCTTCGTTCATTTCGAAATGGTCGGCGCCGTCGAACCGTAGCGCGGAAGGATCGTCTGCTTTGCCAAGGATCAGCACCCAACTTGCGAACGCAGTTGTCCCTTCGGCGACGACTGACAAGGCCTCGTAGGTGTGCTCACCAAGCTGCGCAAACCCTTCGAGAAATGCCTTTCGGATTTCTGCTTTACCGACATATTCGTCTCCACGTGGCCCTTCTCCAGCGACATCGCAGTAAGTAGACGCGTCGGCAAAAAGGCTCATGATTTTGTCAATGTCTTGAACCGCAAATGCTTCCACAAGTTGCGCTGCAGTTTGTCGGCATTGATCCGTCAGGTTGCTATCTGACTGGGGGGCTCTGGACAGGGTCGTTACGGTCATCTTGAAGTTTCCTTTTGATAGAACTAGAACCGACTGAAAGTCTGAATATTACCGACTCAGGGTCGGTATTTAGTTATGTAACCGACCCCGGGTCGGTTTGTCAAGGGAGGTGCTATTTGGCTACTCAGCAAGAAAGACGCGTTGCCACCCGCGCCGCCATTATCAAAGCGGCCCAGAAGCGCTTTGGAGACCCTGGGTTTGACGCGACAAAAATTGACGACATAGCGGCAGAAGCAGGCGTGGCAAAGGGCGCCGTCTACCACCACTTCAAAAATAAGAATGAGATTTTTGAAGCTGTATTTGATCAGGTCTCGTCAGAGGTTGTTGCCGCAATGGTCAGCGACATTGAACCCGGCGGCGAAACACTTGAAACACTCATGCATTCCATGAAGCGATTTTTCGACTTGTGTGCTCCAGCGCAGGTATCGCGGATCATGCTGTTGGACGGACCAGTAGTGTTGGGGCATGCCAACTGGCAGAGATTGGATGCCCGGCACTTTGGCGGTCTGGTCACACATGCGCTTAAGGAAGCGATGGATGCGGGTGCGATAAGACAGCAACCACTGGAGCCCTTATCAAGAATCCTATTGGGGGGCATTCAAGCCGCAGCTATAGATTGTGCGACTCAGAAAGACTTTGAAGAAGCCTCTAAAAGATATCTCGAGGTCTTCGACGGGATGTTGCACGCATTGGCCTAGCCCTGTCCCAAATCGTTTGAGTAGTTCCCGATTTTGACAGCGCGCAACGGTGCCAAGTGCGTTTGCTGCGAAAAAGAGCTAGTCTCAAAGATATTTCTATGAGTCTGGACCGATAAAGAGTCATGAAGGAAAAAGAACTCAGACTGGCTCTCGTCTGCTATGGCGGTGTTTCGCTCGCCGTCTATATGCATGGCGTTACGAAAGAGTTCCAGAAACTCATTCGTGCCTCGGCGCTTTACCACCAGACAGATGACCCCACAATCCGTGCGGATCAGACTTACGTCAGTCTCAATGATGACCCACGGCGCGAGACAGATACAGAAAGCGTCTATTTCGATCTCCTGAAGGAAATCGGACAGGAGCTCGATCTTCGGGTTTTTGTCGATGTGATTGCCGGTGCGTCTGCGGGCGGCATTAATGGTGTGATGCTGGCTCGTGCCCTCGCTCATGATCTGCCGCTCGATGCTCACCGTCAGATGTGGCTTGAAAAAGCCGACATCACGGCCTTGATGGACCCGGACACAATTGCCGGCAAGTGGAGCAAGGCATTCCTTCGACCACTTTTCTGGGACATCAATGACCGCTGGCTAAAGAAGATCGCGCCAGAGACGGAAATGCGCGAGAAGCTCTCAACCTTCATGCGGTCGAGATGGTTTGAGCCCCCCTTCTCCGGGCAACTCATGACCGACATGCTGCTGGACGCCTGCCATGCCATGGGGGATCCGCAATCCCGCCGGGCAAGTCTTCTTCCCGTGGGTCAAGAGCTCAATCTCTTTGTGAGTGTGACCGACTTCTACGGGTATGAACAAACGATCCCGCTGCACGATCCGCCCATTGTGTCGGAACAGGAGCACCGGCACATTCTGCGCTTCGACTATCTGCAACATTCAGACGGTGACGTACAGAGTGAGTTTGACACGGCCCACATCCCTGGACTTGTCTTTGCGGCCCGCGCCACGTCGTCCTTTCCCGGTGCCTTTCCCCCCGTTCAGATCAATGAAATCGATCGGGTATTGACGCAGCGGGGTGATGACTGGACAACACGGGATCGCTTCATCGCGCGGAAGTTCAAGTCGATGATCGATTTCGGACACAACCCGCTCATCAGCTCTTTCATCGATGGTAGCGTCCTCAATAACAAACCCTTCGCCGAGGCTGTCTCTGTTCTGGCGGACCGGCCCGCATTTCGCGAAGTAGACCGGCGGGTGATCTATATCGACCCGGATCCGGAAAGTGGCGAGATTGAACGCGGTGGGGCGTTGCCCGGCTTTTTCCAAACGCTGCGGGCCTCACTGTCAGACATCCCGCGGAACGAACCTGTGCGCGATGAGCTGGCAGAGATCAATGAGATCAGCCAGCAGGTTCATCTCTACCAGGAAGTTCTGAAAGCAACCCGTCCGCATATTCAGCAAACCGTCACCGGCCTTCTGCCGGAGGGTGTACCTCTTCACCCAACCCCGTATCAGTTGGCGCAATTGCGCGAGACGGCCAACAGCCACGCCGCCCGAAACGCCGGATATGCCTATGATGGATATGTCCAGACCAAGGTTCTATCAGTTCTCAGTTGGGTCGCCAATATGTTGGGGGACCTTGCGCCTCAGGTCGCCCAGCCAAGCGCGCGTCATGCTCTTACCCGATCAGTGGAAGAATGGGCACGGTCCGAAGGCATTTTCCCAGTTGAATTCGCGACGGGTGATCGAACCGATGAGTTTTCGCCAAGCGCTCTGCGGTGGGTGATTTTCCTGAGACGCTTTGACGTGGGCTTTCGGCAACGCCGGCTCAGATTTGTCATCCGTCGTTTGAATGAACTTTACGAGGCATCTGACCAATCCGACACACCGCTCGACAGCCACGGACTGGATGAGTTCAAGCGTGTGCTCTACAGAGCCCTGGAACGTCTGCAACGGCGGGATGCCTGTTCCTTCTTCAAATCAGATATTCACGAGAAAGCAGGAAAGCTGCTTGCCAATACGGGTGGCAAAGCGACACCGGAGGAGATTAACCCGATCCTGGTGGAGATGCGGAACGCGCTGTCCCTCGTGGAGGTAGATACGCTTCTGGACGATGAGTTCTCCATGATGGTTGTAAACTTCCTCCCCAAGGAGGCCCGCCAAGAGCTGATCCTCGCCTATCTCAGCTTCCCGTTCTTTGATGTTTTGACCTTTCCTCTCCTTCGGTGGCAACCGCTCGATGATGTGGACACAGTGTTGGTTGCGCGCATCAGCCCGCAAGACTGCACGGCGCTCGAGACAGCAGAAACGCATACCGCGCTCAGAGGGCGCGAGCTTGGACATTTCGGTGCCTTTTTCAGCCGGGAAGCCCGCGAACATGACTATGTGTGGGGGCGGCTTCATGCGGCAGAGCGCCTGGTCGATTTTGTGGTCGATGCCGCGTCGTCGTCCTTACAAGATGTCTCGATCAATGAAGAGGCCGTCAAGAGCAAGCTCTTCCGCGCCATTCTCAAAAGCGAAGCGGAGCACCTGACGAAGAGTGCCGACCTGTTACAAAATCTCTCCGACAGAACAGACAGGCTGCTTGCCGGAGAGATGACCGATACACAATAGAGGGTTAGCCAATGGGGATTGAACGCCCCTTGGCAGGTGCGTCTGCTCTTTTCGGCAGCTCAATTGTAAGAACACCCTTTTCAAACTTCGCGGATACCTTCTCGTCATCCACATAGGACGGCAAGGTGAAGCTGCGTTGAAACGATCCATATTGACGTTCGATACGAACCGCTTTGTCTTTTTCTTTTTCCTCGTGCTCGTAGCGTTTTTCGCCTCTGAGCGTCAGCACGCCATCGTCCACGGTTAGCTCAATGTCCTTCTCATCCATGCCCGGAAGCTCTGCCTCCAGCGTAATGGTCTTGTCATTTTCGCGGATATCGATATTGGGTGAGAGCGCGCCACCCTCAAAGATGCCGGATTGTGGCAGCGGAGAGTTCCGTAGCCCCAATGGCGAGCGTCCGAAAAACCGGTCGAAGAGTGAATCCATTTCCGACCTGAAGCCATGAAAGGGTTCGTTCCAGTCAAGTGATCCGAACGACCGCGGTGCCGGAACGGGTGCCTTGTCTTCCTTCTTTGTTTGTGTCTTTGATTTGCGGGCCATGATGTACCTCCTGTTGCTCTTATGCCCCGAGCCCTTGATAGGAGGATTTTAGGTTAGCCTGCCGCGGCATCAATTGACGAAAATCAATCAGGTGCTTGGATAGAAGAGCGTTCAGTGGTCCACGCGGCGATATCTTTCCAGACATTTTCTCGTTGGAGATCGCGGAGCAACATGTGCCATCCGTCCGGATAGTCCTTCACCGTCAGGTCATTCGTAAAACGTGATTTGATGTCCTCAACCGGACCACGGGGCACAATTTCGTCCTTGTCCCCATAGAGCAGAAGTGTCGATGGTCTGACGGTCTCTATTGAGAGATAGGCTCTCTCCATAAGATCAACCAGCCCATAGATGGCATCGATACGGGTTTCCTTGATCACTAAAGGATCGCGGGAGAAAGCCCGCAACATCTCCATATTGTCCGATGGCCATCGCTCCAGCCCCTCGCCGGTCAAGGTGTAATCCGGCGCGGTGTGGGCGGCGAGCCAGAGCGTGCTGCGATAAAGCGGGTTGAGTGTCGACCAGCCCCAGACTGCGGGTGCGACCAGGATGATCCCATCAACTTGTGCCCCCCCGTCTTCCAAAGCTGCGAGGGTCACCGCACCGCCCATGCTGGTGCCCACCAGGAATAGAGGTGTGTCAGGGTGGCGCTCAGCCAACAGCGAGATCACGGTCCTCAGATCGCCAATGAGTGCGTCCGACCCGGCCCACTTCCCGTGGGCTGGGGCCTTCCCAAACCCTCGCTGATCATAGGCATAAAAAGTGATGCCCCGTTCTGCAAACCACGGCCCCGGCATCTCAAAAGCGCGGGAATAATCGTTGAAGCCATGAATACCCAGTATCACCGCCCGCGGTTCAGGCGCCTCCCAAGACCGGTAAGGTAATCTCGCCGCATCTTCAGCAATAATCACATCGGCAGCCAGCGCTGCCTGCCGCACAGGGGTTCCGACGGTGAGCGTCTGAGGAGCACAGGCAGCAACCAGGAGAATGGCAACGACCCAGAGCCTCATGTTTCACGCGCTCTTTTTCAGAAGCCGTTTGACTTCTTTTCGCAGGACCGGCAGCAGATCAGTTTCAAACCAGGGGTTCTTTTTCAGCCAGACATTGTTCCGCCAGGATGGGTGTGGCAGGGGCAAATGCGTCGGCATGTAGTCCCGCCAGTGCTCCACTGTCTCTGTCAGATTTTTCTTTCTGTCTTTTCCCAGATGATAGGCCTGCGCGTACTGGCCAATCACCAGGGTGAGCTCCATGTTTGGCAGGGCATTAAAAAGCTGTTCCCGCCAAAGCGGCGCACATTCCTTCCGGGGTGGCAGGTCGCCTCCCTTGGCATCAAGCCCTGGAAAACAAAAACCCATAGGCACGATGGCTAGTTTGGTTGCGTCGTAAAAGGTGTCACGGTCTATGCCCAACCAGTCGCGGAGCCTGTCCCCGCTCGGATCATCAAACGGGACGCCTGAAGCATGGACGCGGGTGCCCGGAGCCTGTCCCACAATGCAGACCCGCGCTTTGGTAGACACTTGCAGCACCGGCCGCGGTTCATGAGGCAGCGGCTTTTTGCCGCCCTCTTCATAACACACCCGGCACTTCCGAATATCTTTGACGAGTGAATTGAGAGCCTTGGCACTCACAGGAAGTGTACCTCCCTATTCAGATGCTTCGCGCACCATATTGCGGCCAATAATCATCTGCTGGATCTGGCTTGTGCCTTCGTAGATACGGAAGATGCGGACGTCACGGTAAAAGCGTTCAACGCCATAGTCAGCGACATAGCCCGCCCCACCGAAAATCTGAACAGCCTTGTCAGCCACCCGCCCGACCATCTCTGAGGCAAAATACTTACAACAAGATGACTCGGTGCCGACATCTTCACCTGCATCGCGGCGCTTAGCGGCGTCCATCACCATGCAACGCGCGGCGTAAGCTTCTGTCTTACAGTCTGCCAGCATGGCCTGAACGAGCTGGTGATTACCGATCGGCTGGCCAAACTGTTTTCGCTCCGCTGCATATTTGGTCGCATCTTCGACAAGACGGTCGGCGACACCAACACAGACGGCGGAGATATGAAGCCGGCCCCGTTCGAGCACCTGCATGGCGGTGACAAACCCCTTGCCTTCTTCCTCGCCAAGGAGACTGCTCGCGGGGATGCGTGCATTGTCAAAAATCACATCGCATATATGCGCGCCCTGCTGTCCCATCTTTTTCTCAGACTTGCCCAGTGAGATACCGGGTGCGTCTGCAGGACAGACGAAAGCGGAAACGCCTTTCGCACCTGGTGTGTCCGGGTCGGTGCGCGCCATGAGGGTAAACATGCTCGCTTTGGCCGCGTTTGTGATGTAGCGCTTTGTCCCATTCACGATGTATTCGTCACCATCGCGAATGGCGGTTGTCCGAAGAGATGCCGCATCGGAGCCGGCTTCCGGTTCGGTCAGCGCAAAACTTGCAATGGCCTCGCCGGTAGCAAGTTTGGGCAGCCATTCTTCTTTTTGGTCCTGGCGTCCATGCATGACGATGCCTTGGGAGCCGATACCAACATTCGTCCCGATCACAGACCGGAAGGCTGGGGAGGTGCGCCCCAATTCGAAGAGAAGCAGGCACTCCTCCTCCATGGTGAGGCCGAGGCCACCATATTCTGTGGGGATTGAGATACCGAAAAGGCCCAGGTCCCGCATTTCCTGCACGATCTCTTCCGGCACCTCGTCATTCTCAGACACCTGCTCTTCAATCGGCCGGAGGCGTTCATCGACAAACCGTCGAATAGTGGACAAAAGCTGATCGCGTGTTTCGAGATCAAGGGCCATACATTCCCCGCTAAATCTTTATGCAAAAAGTTGCGGGACTTTAGGCCATGGGATGGCCGGGCGTCAAAACACGGAAAAGCGAGGGTTTTCAATCGCGGTAATAGATCGATGCACCGAGGATGCGGACAATCTGGCAGCCCCCGTCTGAGAACGGCAGGTAGATGATTTCCTGGCGCTTGTACCCATCCTGTAGCGTGGCGTTGGGACCACTCACAGCAACAGGTTTCCGCTGGGCAACAATCCATGAATATGATTCGTGCATCATCTTCCCGGCTTCCAGGCCGCCAAACTCGATCTCCTCAACCTTCATGCCGGATGCGTTCAAACCGAATGCATGGGTCGGTCCTTCCCCAATAATCCGGAACTCAAAACGCAGCGGATCATGGGCAACATTCAGGAGGAATATCTGTGACAGATGCCGGGGGATTTTGACTGGGTCCAGGGTGCCCGCACACGGGAGAGGCATGCCGTCGCGCGCTTTGTGCCAGAATTCGAGTAGTTCACGCAGTTCCGGGGCTTCAAGTGCTTCGGGCGCCACATAGGCCAGCTTGTGGTTTCCCAGCTGCTGTGCAATTGCTGCTGACTCAGGGCTAAGTACGCTCTCCAGCGTGACCCGTTCTTGTATCCCCATTATCTTTGGTTCCCGATGAAACTGAACCGTTTCATAATGTTGGAAATCTCCTAAAGAAGCCCTAAATAGGGACCAGAAATGGCGCCAGAGAGTCGAAAACGGGCCTTTTTTGCAGACGTCAAAACGCTGCGTTTCTGGACAAAGACAAAACAAAAATGAGGGCATCAGATCATGAACGCACCAACCGGACGGCTTGAGGGGTACAGGACCTGGGAAGGGGGAACGGACCCATTTGAAGACTATGCGGGTCCCTATTTCTTCAAAAAGATGGATGACGGATCCGTCAAATGCGCGTTTGAAGCCCTCCCTCATCATTGCAATGGTGGCGGGTTTTTGCACGGCGGCTCTTTGATGACGTTTGCCGACTATGCGCTGTTTGCAATTGCGGGCGATGTGTTGGACGGGCCGGGCGTCACAGTATCCTTCAACTCCGAATTCATCTCCGCAGTGGGGTCCGGCAATTTGATCGAAGCGACCGGCGAAATCGTTCGCAATACACGCTCCATGGTTTTCGTAAGAGGCCAGATTTTCTGTGGTGACGACACACTCCTGAACTTTAGTGGTGTGATCAAACGTATCCGGAAATAGGTCCAATTTCGTGATAGGATCAGGCCCATGGTAACGCTGAGCGCTCTCGATCAATCTCCCATCCGCGAAGGCGGCACAGGTGCACAAGCGCTGCAGGAAACGATTGATCTCGCACGTGCCTGCGAGGCATCCGGCTATGAGCGCTATTGGCTGGCCGAGCACCATAGCGGTTCATCCTTTGCTGGCTCGGCTCCCGAAATCATGATCGGGGCAATTGCCGCTGCGACAAAAACCATCCGCGTTGGGTCCGGCGGCGTGATGCTGCCGCACTACAGCCCCTTGAAAGTCGCAGAAGTGTTTCGGGTGCTGCATGCCCTCTACCCAAACCGGATTGATCTGGGCCTTGGACGTGCGCCCGGATCAGACCAAAAGACCAGCCGCGCCCTTCAGCCGGGACCTCAGGCCTATCCGATTGACGTGTTCCCACAACAGGTACAGTTGCTGCAGCAGTTTCTCGAAGACGCGCAGGGACTGAAGGGAGAAGAAGGCGGCCTACCGACAGACCATCCTTACCAGGGTATCCACGCCGTGCCGCGGGGCCCCGGCATGCCAGATCTTTGGATGCTGGGCTCAAGTTCTGATGGAGCCGCTTACGCCGCCCAATTCGGCATGCCCTATTGCTTCGCTCATTTCATCAATCAGGATGCGGGCCCCTCCCCCCTCGAGATTTACCGGAAGACGTTCCGTCCCTCGCGCGTTTCTTCACAACCGCGCGGGTCCATCGGCGTTTCGGTCATGGTCGCAGACACGGAAGAAGAAGCCGAACGCCAGTCTGCTTCGCGAAACCTCTGGGTCCTTCATCTGCTGCAAAACAGAGCCGGGCCTTTTAAGTCTCTGGACGATGCCCTTGCCTTCCCGCTCAGGCCGGATGAAGCGCAGATGATGCAAGGCGTGAAGCAACGCAGCATTACCGGCACGCCGGAGCAGGTCCGTGGTCGTCTGCTTCAGATGGGCGCGGAGTATGGTGTCGACGACTTTGTGATCCTGACCATCACACCGGACCATGAGGCGCGGAAACGGTCCTACGCATTGCTCGCTGAGGCGTTTGATCTGAAAGCTGCCGCGTAACTCAATCGGCGGGGGCTGGCTGAATGTTCCGTCCCAACCTTTTCGCTTTGCGTTCATACGCCGCACGGATACGCGCATGTCGCTCAGATGTCAGCGGGAAGTTCCAGATAATGGCGACTGAGCATACCCAGAGTATGATCGGGAACATGCAGTAAGCCATCATGATACCCACCACACCCAACTCCGTTTGGGTCTCTGCCTGAGGGTCAAATCCCATAAAGGCAATGAATGGTAATGCGATGCCGACACCGGCCGCTTCAAAGAACTTCCGCACCATGCCGAGAAAGGCGAAGAGAAAGCCCGTGCGATGCTCGCCGGTTCTCATCGTGTCCAGATCCACCACATCCGCCAGCATGGATGCTCCCAATATGGCGGTGGCGCCAGCGGCCAACCCTTGAATGAGAGTCACCACGAACATGGCGGCGAAAGTGAATTGAGGTGCAGTGGGGATCAGCAGAAACACCACCGCCGGGACCGCCGCAAATGCGGTGAGCGAAAAGACAGCCGCAACACATAAGGCCCGATGCTTGCCGATCTTTTTCCCGAGCACCACCCAGATCGGTGACCCGAAAATGGCCGCGACAAACAGGACAAGGATGAGGACAAGGCCTGCCTCCCCGATCTTCAGAACGTGATCAAAGAACAGAATTGCGACTGCTCCATTGAGAGAACTTGCAAGGGCGCCAACCATTGTCGAAAGCAATATCCGTCGAAAAGGCCCATTGCGCGCGAACGCCTTGAGCCCATCTTTGAAAGGAATGTTCTGGGTCGTTTGCGTCTTTGGCTCGGGTACAAAAGCAAAAAGCACGAGTGCACAAATCGGCAACAGGAAAACCGTCAACCAGCCAAGGGACGCCATCGCCTCCCTTGAAGCAGAGTTTACGGCTTCTGCTTCCTCTCCCCCGCCGGAAAGAGAGACGCCAATAATTGGCGCACTGATGGCAAGCACGAGCCCGGAAAGCAAAAAGATCTCTCGTGCTCCCGTGACGCGACTGCGTTCGTGATAGTCCTGCGACAGTTCAGCACCCCAGGCCGCGTAGGGAATGCCGATCAGTGTGAAACCCAGATAAATGGCCGCGATCCATAGAAGCAGATAACCGAGACTCACGGGCTCCGTGGGCACAAACAACATGTAGGCCGATAGGATCATCAACGGCACACCGACGGCAATCCACGGTCGGCGGCGCCCAAAGCGTGTCCTGGTGCGATCACTAAACCGGCCAATCAGAGGATCCGTGATGACGTCCGAAAAACGCGCGAGCATGAGGACGAGGCCCACTGCTGCCAGATCAAGTCCCAGCGTTCCGCTGTAGAAGGGCGGGATGTAAATGGCGATGGGCAGACCGATCACCGCTAGCGGCAAGGTCATCTGCGCATAGGCGGTCAGGCGCCAGGTCGGAATCCGGTCCGCCGCCGCGCCTTGTGATTCCTGCGCGTTATTTTCAGCTGTCATCGTCCCTCCCCAAAGACAGCGGAAACAGTAACACAGATTTACGACCCGCCAATACCCCAGGAAAACAGCCAAAAACCCGACGTCAACAAGATGAAACACACCTTTTTATCTGGTTCAGGAACCGTTCAGGTAGATCTTGCCATTTTCATTTCAACCGCTGGCAACAGCGGCCTAAATGCCCCGGCTGGATTGTCATGCGTTATCTGGTTGGGTCCTGAGGGGGCAAGGCGGTGTCTGAATGTACCCCCGGCCACCGCCTTCGCCCCTCTCAGTTTTTCCTTCAAATGAATGTCAGGCTTTTGTACTTGGCCGCGCTGAAACACGCTCGTGCCAGGCCTTCAGGTTGGTTGCCTCATCGGGGATCGGAATGCCGACGAATGTTGCGAAGTCGATCACGCATAGAGCTGTGATGTCCGCAACCGTGAAGCTGTCGCCTGCGAAATAGTCGCGGCCTTCCAGGTCCTCATTCAGCCAGTTCAGAATAAACTCCGCCCGCTTCTTGCCTGCTTCGCCAGCTTCCTTGATCTGGCCGCCGAGACCTGCCGTCAGCGGATGGCAATGGCGCCAATAGGCACCCACGGTGCTGAGCAATTGAAACTCGATCCGCCGGTTCCACATTTCGACCTCCGCCTGCTCGAGCGGTGTAGCGCCGAAGAGCGGGTTCTCTGGATGCGAAGCTTCAAAGTAACGGCAGATCGCCAGGCTCTCCGCAATACAGGTGCCGTCGTCCAGTTCCAGAACGGGTATCTGTTGCAGCGCGTTCTTCTCTTTAAATGCCTCGGTCCGATTGGCCCGTTCCATCACCGGGGTCTGTTCCAAGGGCACATCAATGCCCTTCTCCGCCAGATAGATGCGGACGCGTCTTGGATTGGGCGCACGGGTGTCGTCATAGAGTTTCATGGGGTTTCCTCTTTTGGTGTTATGAAATCATTCCGATGGTGGCGCCGGTCATCGCCGCGGCGAGGGTTCCGCCGACAAGCGCCTTCATGGCGAGCGAGGTAATCTCCTGCCGCCGCTCCGGTACAATGGCGGAAAGGCCGCCGATCATGATGCCGACAGAGCCCAGATTGGCGAACCCGCAAAGCCCATAGACCATGATCAGCCGGGAGCGCTCGGACAGGTCTTCTACCGGCGTTTGCGTGAGCCCCACATAGGCCAGGAACTCATTGAGAATGGTTTTGGTGCCCATCAACTGCCCCGCGACGGCGGCTTCGCCCATAGGTATCCCCATGAGCCAAACAAGAGGTGCAAAGAGCCAGCCGAAGATGCGCTGCAATGTTAGCGGTGCGTCGCCGACATTGGGGAAGAGACCCAGAAGAATATTGGCAAGCGCCACCAATGCCACAAGTACCAGCAGCATGGCGAGGATATTGAGGAAGAGCGACAGCCCGTCCAGCGTGCCGCGGGTCACAGCGTCCATGCTGCTTTGATATCCAAGGTCCTCTGCCTTCACCTCCCCAGCGGTTGGCTGTTCGTCCGGTGCGCCCGGCACCATAAGCTTCGCGACCAAAACCGCAGCAGGCAGAGAGATGAGCGAGGCAGTCAGAATTTGCCCCATGGCGCCTTCCAGGATGGAGGACAAGACAAAAGCGTAGAGGACGATCACAGTGCCCGCGACCGTGGCAAGGCCTACCGTCATCAGAATGAAAAGCTCCGATCGGGTCAGGCGTGCGATATAAGGCCGCACAAGCAGCGGCGCTTCGACCATTCCCAGAAAGACATTGGCGGCTGTCCCAAACCCGACAGCACCCCCTAAGTTGAAGGAACGTTGCAACGCCAGCGCAAACCCTTTGGTCACCCAAGGCAGGATGCGCCAGTACCAGAGCAGCGCCGAGAGGGCCGACACAACAAGGACAAGCGGTATGGCCTGAAAGCCCAGCACAAAGGCATTCTGCGGGTTGGCCACCTCAAACGGCGCCTCACCGCCACCGACATAGCCAAAGACGAAGGCGGTGCCCTCATTCGTTGCCGCCATCAGCGTGTCGACGACACCATTCAGTGCAATCAACCCCTCGCGAGCGAAGGCAAGCTTTGTGAGGGCCAGTGCAATCACAATCTGGATGCCCAGGCCGGTTGCGACCAACCGCCAGGAAAATCGCGACCGGTCTTCGCTGATTGCCCAGGCAAGCGCTGTCAGCACCAGCAGTCCAAACGCACTCTGCGCCGCATAAATGGTCATGAATCCCCCGAAAAGCCTGCAAACTCGCCCCGCATCTTACGGGCGGAGGCTGTTACGGCAACCACAAAGCCTTGAAATCCCACCCTTTTTGCCCCGCAGACCCTCGGCTTGACCCCCGAGGCCTGCTCGGGCACAAAGAGCGCCAAATTTCCCGTAAATCAGCGGGCGGAGGGGCTTTTGTCCAGTTTGGACGCGCCGCTCGCGTAGCTTCAAGAAAACATCTCACAAGGAGACAGTCAGACATGAGCATTAGCTTTGACGGCAAAGTAGCCATCGTTACCGGCGCAGGTGGGGGCCTTGGCCGCTCGCACGCTTTGGATCTTGCAAAACGCGGCGCAAAGGTCGTCGTCAACGATCTGGGCGGTTCCGTCGATGGGTCTGACGGCTCTTCCGCAGCAGCTGAAGCAGTGGTCGCAGAGATCAAAGCAGCCGGGGGCGAAGCGATCGCCAACGGATCTTCTGTCACTGACGATGAAGGCGTTGCGAACATGGTCAAACAGACCATGGACGAGTTCGGCCGGATCGACATTCTGATCAACAATGCCGGCATCCTGCGCGACAAGAGCTTCGCGAAAATGGAGATCGGTGACTTCCAGATGGTGATCGACGTTCACCTGTTCGGTACCGTGAAGCCTACCAAAGCTGTGTTCCCAATCATGAAGGAACAGGGCTATGGCCGCATCATGGTCACCTCTTCTTCTTCCGGCCTTTACGGTAACTTTGGCCAGACCAACTATGGCGCAGGCAAGCTGGGCGTCGTTGGTTTCATCAATACGCTGAAGCTGGAAGGCCAGAAGGACAATATCCGCTGTAACGCGCTGGCCCCTGTTGCTTACACACGGATGACTGAAAACCTGATGCCGCCGGAAGCAGAACAGATGCTGACGCCTGAAAGCGTGACACCGGCTGCGATGTATCTCGTCTCTGAAGATGCACCAACAGGCATGATCATGTGTGCGGGCGCAGGCGTCTTCTCCGTTGCGAAGATCATGGAATCTGACGGCATGTATCTCGGACGTGACAACCTCACAGCTGAGGACGTGGCTGAAAACATCGAGAAGATTTCCGACATGTCCAACGCCAAAGCCTTCTTCATGGGCGGCGAGCAGACCGGCAAATTCTTCGAGAAGGCTTCCGGCAAGTAAGCCAGACCCTCATACAAGCTTGAAAGGGGAGCCTCAGGCTCCCCTTTTTTGTGCCCCGGTATCGTCAACTGGCTCAGCTTGTTTCGTTTGATGTCCCGCTCCATAGTTGAGCAATAACCAACGCCCAAGAACCGGAGTCGCTTCGTGCTTAAGAAACTCGGCCTCTCACTGCTCGCCTTCGTGTCGCTTCTGATTGTTGGCATCGCGCTGACACATCAGAGTTTCTATTGGGGCAAACAGGCGGCCGTGTTTGACCGCGACGGCGAGATCCGCGCCCGCAATGGCATGGTCGTGAGCGCTCATCCGTTGGCGAGCCAGGTCGGGATTGATGTGCTGAAGCAAGGCGGCAATGCCTTTGATGCCGCGATTGCCGTGCAGTTTGCACTCGCGGTTGTCTATCCGCAGGCGGGAAATATTGGCGGTGGCGGATTCCTCGTCTATCGGCAGGCGGATGGCGCTTCAGGGGCACTCGACTATCGCGAACGGGCCCCCAAAGCCGCCCATCGGGATATGTATCTGGACGATAATGGGGATGTTATCCCGGGTCTCAGCCTCACCGGCCCGCTGGCGGTCGGTGTGCCCGGCACCGTGGACGGTATGGTGGAGACCCACGCCCGGTTCGGCTCTCTGCCTTTCAAGGACCTTGTACAACCTGCCATCACACTGGCGAGCGAAGGCTATGACCTGACGGCCAAAGGGGCCGCCTCCCTTAACCGGTTTCGCGATGCTTTTGTACGCGTCAATCGTTTCACACCCGCGGCGCTCAAAGACACGCCGTGGGAAGCAGGGGACACAATTTCTTATCCGGACCTTGCTGCCACGCTCACGCGAATTCGCGACCAAGGCCGCGCAGGCTTCTATGAAGGGATCACCGCAGACCTGATCGTGGACGAGATGCAGGCAGGTGGTGGGCTCATCACCCTCGAAGACCTCACCGACTACCGCTCCGTGTGGCGGGATCCCGTTATCGGGACCTATCGGGGCCACCGGATTATCTCCATGCCGCCGCCCTCCTCCGGCGGCATCGCGCTCCTCCAGCTTCTAAAAGGGGTTGAGGCCCATGATGTGGCGGCCATGGGACATAATTCAACGGATCATATCCACCTAATGACGGAACTCGCGCGCCGTGTCTATGCCGACCGGGCAACCTATCTTGGCGACCCCGACTTTGTGGAGATCGACATTCCCCGCCTCACCAGCGATGCCTTTGTGAACACCCGTATGGCGACCATTGAGATGGACAGCGCCACGCCCAGCGAAGAGGTGAAGCCCGGCACGGTTGAGGTAATCGAAAGCGTTGAGACCACGCACTATTCGATTGTCGATGCCGAGGGTAATGCGGTCTCCGTCAC
The DNA here is from genome assembly GCA_965248405.1 of Parvibaculaceae bacterium. Lineage (GTDB taxonomy): Bacteria > Pseudomonadota > Alphaproteobacteria > Parvibaculales > Parvibaculaceae > Mf105b01. The sequence goes on along the minus strand of OZ252104.1, from coordinate 992,892 downwards.
CACGACGCTCAACGGTATGTTCGGCGCCAAACTTGTGGTGAAGGGCGCAGGCTTCTTCCTCAACAATGAGATGGACGATTTTTCCATCAAACCCGGTCACCCAAACCAGTTTGGCCTGGTAGGCGCAGAAGAGAATGCGATCCAACCAGAAAAACGTATGCTTTCGTCTATGACACCAACCATCATCGAGAAAGACGGAGAGCTTTTCATGGTGGTGGGCTCCCCCGGCGGCTCCACCATCATCACGTCGGTATTTCAGTCCATTCTTAATGTGATCGATTTTGGCATGACGGCACAACAGGCCGTCGATGCACGAAAATCTCACGCCCAATGGTTGCCGGACGTTATTCTGATGGAAAAGGGCAACCCCGATATATTCACCCTGTTGGGTTTGCTTATGCGGGGGCACACGCCGGTCATCTATCCCTTTTTCGATTGGGAGCTGGGCCGCCTTGAGGTGATCCTTGTTGAGGAGGATGGCAGTCTCGTCGGCGCTGCAGACGACACGCGCGGGTTTGATGATACGGCGATCGGATACTGACGCCACATTCAGGTTCGCCATGGAGACTCGTATTGTCGCCAGATGCTCAATCGCGTTGCTCAACCCAAACAGAGGCATCCGCGCATTTTTGCACTGGTTTGACCACTTCTGTAGGGTCTCTACAATCAGGTGGTCACTCATAAAAGCTGCAGGTTTCTTATCTCCTTCCTTCGTCTCTTTAGTGCGCTGCTGGTAAGCCTCTTCTGGCTCACGCCCACTGCCCATGCCGAAACCTGCGATCTGGATCGTCCGATCATGTTTGGCGGGCTCGACTGGGATTCGGCCGCCTTCCACAATGAGGTTGCCCGGATCATTCTCGAAGAGGGGTATGGCTGCGAGACGGACGCCCTTCCGGGCTCCACCCTGCCACTTGTGACGGGGCTCGGACGTGGCGATGTCGACGTGCTGATGGAGGTCTGGCGGGACAATCTCGTGGAACCCTGGACGGAGGCCCTAGAGCGCGGCGACGTCATTGATCTCGGCATCAACTTTCCGGACGCGGTGCAGGGCTGGTATGTGCCCCGCTACCTCATTGAGGGCGACCCGACGCGCGGCATTGAGCCAGCGGCGCCTGACCTCAAATCCGTTTACGACCTGCCGCGCTATGCCTCCCTTTTCACGGATCCGGAAGAACCCAGCAAGGGCCGCTTCTATAACTGTATCCTGGGCTGGCATTGCGAACTGCTGAACGATGCCAAGCTCCGCGCCTACGGCCTTGATGAGAGCTTCACGAATTTTCGCCCCGGCGCTGCCTCCTCCCTCGCGGCGGCCATCTCTTCCGCCTATACGCGGGGCCAGCCTATCCTCGCCTATCATTGGGCCCCCACATGGGTGCTGGGTGCCCACGACATGGTGATGCTGGAGGAGCCAGCCTATTCGCGAGAAGCCTGGGAGGCCTTTAGTGATGATCCGGACAATGCACCGCCCACTGCCTACCCCACAACGGAAGTCGCCATTGGCGTGAACACCGCATTCGCGGCGGAAGCCCCTCAGGTCATTGCTTTCCTGAAGCGGTATCAAACCAATTCCCAGATGGTGAATGAGGCACTGGCCTATCTGCAAGCGAACAAGGAAGCCACTACGCGGGATGCTGCCCGGAACTTCCTCAACACACACCCTGATGTCTGGCGCCAGTGGGTTTCAGCAGAGGTTGCTGACAGGGTAACCGGCATTCAAGAAGAGGTTGAGATATCCTCCTTCCCGGAAGCCTGGCGTTTTCCAATCTCGGCCTGGGTAAATGATTGGATCGAGGGTTTCGTTGCCAACTACGGCAATCTGTTCGAGAGCGCCGGCAATCAGGTGCTCAAACTCATTCTTCTGGTCGAAGACAGCCTTCAGGCGCTCCCCTGGTGGGTGGTGCTTCTGCTGGCGGCCCTCATCGGCTGGCACGCGACCGGCGGCATTTGGGCGCCAATTGGGTTCACAGTTGCGCTGTTCTCGGTGGGTGTACTGGGCCTTTGGGATCTTGCCATGCAGACGCTCGCACTCACCATTGTGTCTGTGCTGGTAGCGCTTCTCATCGGCATTCCCTTCGGGGTCATGCTCGCGAAACTGCCGCGCACCCGGCGCTATTCCCTGCCCGTTCTGGATGCCATGCAGACGCTACCCAGTTTTGTCTATCTCATCCCGGCGCTGATGCTGTTTGGACTCGGCAAAGTGCCTGCCGTCTTTGCCACGGTGATCTATGCGACGCCCCCTCTTATTCGTCTGACAGACCTCGGCATTCGGCTGGTGGCGGACGAGTTTACGGAAGTGGCTGCCGACCTTGGTGCGGAACGCTGGCAGCAACTGATTGATATCGAAATGCCCTTGGCGCTGCCCAACATCATGGCAGGCATCAACCAGACCATCATGATGGCGCTGTCCATGGTTGTGATTGCGTCGATGATTGGCGCGCGGGGGCTGGGTGAGCAGGTGCTGCTCGGTATTCAACGTCTGGATGTGGGCCAGGGCCTTACCGCGGGGATCGCGATTGTGGCCCTCGCCATCGTGTTTGACCGGATCACGCAGGCCTATGGCAAGCGGGAGATCAAACGGCCGTCGCTGGTTCAACTCGTTCGCCAGTTGCTTGACCGAACTCGCTCCAAAGGACACTGACATAGTTTCAGGTTCCTGTGCTCTTCGGATGCTTAAGGCTCGCTCCCCTCAACAAGCGGTAGAGAGGCATCGCTTGCCCACTCTCCCATGGAGCCATCATAGACAGCGACATCAGTCTTTCCGGCCATAAGACAGGAAAAAGCGTCAATGGTTGCTGAGATGCCGCCGCCGCAATAGGCGATCACCGGCCGGTCATCCAGCAGGCCCTTATCGGTCAGCGCCTGTTTCACTACATCTGGCGAGCGGAATTTTTCGTCCTTCAACAAGGTTGCATAGGGAAGGTTGATGCTGTTGGGAATGTGACCCCGGCGCCCATAGTGATGGTTGCTCGTGCCGGAATAGACCTCTTCTGGCAACGCGTTCACCGTACAGATGCCGGCATTGTCCATTGCAGCCACCACGTCAGCTTTATCAACTATGTGGTGGGTCAGCGCCGATGAACTCCACTGAACCGCGTCGTAGGTGGCAGGCGCTGTTGATATCTCCAGGCCTGCGCCCTTCCACGCGTCTAACCCGCCATCCAGCACCGCGACCCGCTTGTGCCCGCAATAGTGCAGCAGCCACCAGGCGCGCGTCGACCACATGGTCATGCCGCTGGAATAGACGACAACATCGCTGTCCTCGGCGACGCCCGCATCGGCAAAGGCCTTGATAAGCCGGTCATCAGGCAGACGGGTAAATCCAAACGGGCTCTTCGTATCTGAGAGCTGGGTGTATTGATTGAGGAACACCGCACCGGGAATGTGCGCTTCGTCATATTCCGGCTGGCCCGATGAGGGGATCATGCCACCCTTGGGATTGGGCTTTAGATAAAAGGAAACATCGAAGAGCCGCAGATTGTCATTGCCCAGTTTTTTCGCAAGCTCTTCAGCCGAGATCAGATATTCGGGGCGCGCAAAACTCATCATGTTCCTCCCAGGATGTCATCGATTTATCGCGGTCACTTTTCTTCATTGAAACACATTCACCCGTTCAAGTTTGTAAAACGTGCGCCGCGGAAATGAGCGATGTCGGCGCCAAGCGAATTGCTATCGGCTAAACCTCCTTTTCCATATGCCAGGCACGCATGGGCATGGGGCCGAGATGCGTGCCAATCTCATCGTCAAATGTACGCATCACTTCCCAACCGTGCTTTTCATAAAAGGCCCGCGCGCGACCGTTCCCTTCCGCACAATGGAGCCAGATGCGTCCATGCCCCTCTGCCTTCAGGATGGCTTCAACAGTGGCGAGAAGCCGTGGGGCGACCTGTTTGCCGAAATGGGTCGGCAGCACAAAAACCTGCCCGATCCCGTCGCCTTCCCAGCCTGAGAAGCCCACGATTTCATCACCCTCTTCGGCGACAATCATACGGTCGATATTTGAGCCGATCCGAGCTTCAAAATAGGGAAGATCGCGGCTCTTAGCAGCCTCCGGATTCAAACGTCCATGCCCAGCATGCCAGCTGTCATTCCAGACGCGGGCAAGGGCTGCAAGGTCGGCCTCTTCTGCTTTTCGGATGTTCACATCGTGGATGGACATAGCATTCCTTAAACGAAAAAGGGAGCGGATCGAAATCCACTCCCCTAAACTTTGATTGCGAATGTGGAGTGGATTAGAGGCCCAACACCGCTTTCGCCATGATGTTGCGCTGAACTTCGTTCGAGCCCGCGAAGATCGAGGTCTTGCGAACCGAGAAGTAGTACGGCGCGATTGTCTTTGCGTAAGACGGGCCCACATCCGGCTCGTTGGACTGGATCAGCGTGTCTTCGACATAGGGCTGAGCGTAGGAACCAACTGCTTCCAGCGCCAGTTCCGTACAGGCCTGTTGAAGTTCCGTGCCGCGGCATTTCAGGAGCGAGCTTTCAGGGCCGACATTGCCGCCGGTAGAGAGCGCCGAGAAGATGCGCAGTTCCGTGAACTCCATCGCCCGGACCTGATTTTCCACGTCAGCGATCTTCGCCTTAAACTCCGGCTGATCGATCAGCTTGCCACCCTCAACATCCGTGTCTGCAGCAATGCTACGAATGTTTTTCAGTGAGTGGTATAGACCAGGCGAGTATGCGTTGCCGCGCTCGAACTCGAGCAGGTATTTCGCGTAGGTCCAGCCTTTGTTCTCTTCGCCAATCCGGTTTTCAACCGGAATTTTCACATCGTCGAAGAAGACCTGGTTCACCTCCTGGTGCGGAGCAGGAGACCCATCAAGACAGACGATAGGCTCAACCTTCACACCAGGTGAATCCATGGGTACCAGCACGAAGGAGATACCTTCCTGACGCTTGCCTTCATTGGACGTCCGTACAAGACAGAAAATCCAGTCCGCATGCTGCGCAACGGATGTCCAGATTTTGGACCCGTTCAGCACGTAATGATCGCCTTTGTTTTCGGCTTTCATCTGCAGCGATGCGAGGTCAGACCCGGAACCAGGCTCCGAATAGCCCTGACACCACCAGACATTCGTCTCCAGAATGTCAGGCAGGAACTTTTTCTTCTGCTCTTCCGTGCCGAACTTCATGATGACGGGTGCCACCATGGTGATCCCAAACGGCACAGTGTGCGGCACATGGGCGCCACTCATTTCAACATCAAAGATGTATTTCTGAGTTTGCGTGAAGCCAGGACCCCCATGCTCTTCGGGCCAGTTAGGCGCCGCCCAACCTTTTTTCGCAAGCGCCTTCTGCCATTTCACGTGCAGATGCTTGTCGATATATCCGTTCTTTGATCGCGATACCTGATCACGAATATCATCCGTGTAGTATTCCGCGATGAAGTCACGCACTTCCTTGCGGAAGGCTTCGTCTTCTGGACTAAAAGAGAGGTCCATAAATGTCTCCTGCTACGCCCGACTGGGATTAGTCGATAAGGTCGAGATACTGAATGTCTGGGGCGCCCGCCAGAACAGCACCAAGAGCCGGGCCAGATGCCTTGAAGTATTCTGTCTGCCCGTGGGCTTCCAGCGCTTCCTGGGACGCATATTTCTCCATGATGACATAGGTCTGTGCGTCTGCTTTGGAACGGGTCAGGTCATATTGAAGATTGCCTTCTTCATTTGCCCGGACTTTGTCCCGCAATTCTTTAAAGGTCGCCTCGAAATCAGCTTCCTTGCCTTCTTGCACTTTCAATGTCGCGATAACGCCGATCGTACCCATGAAATTTCTCCCTGATTTATTTGGTTTTGAGTTGGGGGGACTTTAATGGCTGGGGCCGCGTTCATCAACGAAAAGCCACTAGAAATAGTACGCAAATGGGCGGCGCAGAAATGTTCAGTGCCGCCCAATTCCCCTAGGGATTCTCTTACTTTCCCTGATAGTTGGGCGTCCGTTTTTCGAAGAAAGCGTCCAAGGCCTCCATATGATCATCTGTATGGTGCGCCAGCGCCTGCATGTTGGCGGACATCTCCATCACTGTGTCATAGGAGTTCATCATGCCTTCGCGCATCAACCGTTTCGTCATCCGGAGCACATTGGGCGACTGACCGCAAATCCGCTCTGCCAGTTCGTTGGCCCTTGCCATCAACTCATCATGCGGGACCACTTCTGAAACGAGGCCCCAGTCTCTGGCTTTTTCAGCATCGATAACATCACCGGTGAAAAACAGCTCCGAGGCCCGGGCCATGCCGATGATCTTCGGGAGCAACCAAGCGCCGCCATCGCCGGGCACAAGACCGATTTTCAGGAAAGTCACGCCGAATTTCGCCTTGTCAGACGAGATTCGCGTGTCGCACATGCAGGCCACGTCATTTCCGAGACCGATCGCCGGGCCATTAACGGCTGCAATCACGGGCACCTGAAGGTTCCAGATGGAGCGCACGATGCGGTGAATACCATTGCGATAGCGATCTGCGATTTGAACGCCCGGACCACCAAAGCCGCCGCCCTTCTCCTTCATGGCTTTCACGTTGCCACCAGCGGAAAAGGCAGAGCCTGCGCCCGTGAGAATGACACAGCGCACATCCATATCTTCATTGATCCGCCGGGCTGCTTCCGTGAAATTTTCCGCATCCTCCGCCTCACCTAAAGGATTGCGGCTTTCAGGCCGGTTGATGGTGAGTGTGACAACATGTCCATTTTTTTCGAAGATCAGTGGATCAGACATTGGTTTTGTGGCTCCCCGCGTTTCGTCCGCATTATGCGGAAATTGTTGTTTTATTATATAGGCTTAAGTGGCAAGTGTCGTTAGATCAACATGAAACAGGCGCTGTTTTCCACCGGTTTTCGCCGCTTAATAGAAGTTTTTTAACCACGCTCTCGAAGCGCTTCTTAACACTTTTGGTTGAGGCTGCCCGCTGTTGAAAAGGAGGGTTCGTGTAGGTGGCCCTTCTGAGCCGGGGGGCTATTGAAACGATGTCAGGTTTAACGGATTGGTGGTCTAGCCTTTGGCTGGTCAACGACCAGCCTGACCAGGTTACGCAGCAGCTGATGGTACAGCTCGCGATCACCCATGCCACCAGCTACCGACAGAACCTTCCCACCGTCTATGCGCTTGCTCCGACATTTTTGTTCTGGGTCGAGTGGCAGGTAATTCTAGCCTGGGTGCTCGCCACCACACTCGCGCAAGCCATTACCACTCTCAATGCACGCCTGTTCCTTAAAGAGACGAAAGAAACAACACTTCCCCACCGTGAACGGAAGATCTGGGGTGCACGGCTGGTCGGGTGCTCCGCTCTGTACAGCGCCGCCTTTGCGTCATTCGTTATCCTTTTCTGGGTGGACGGCGTCCTGCTCAATAATTTCTATCTCCTGGCAGTGATTGCTATCTCGCTTGCTCCGGTCACCCTGCTGAATGCGGCTTATCTACCGAATTTCCTAGGAGCTGCAGGCGTCAATTCCATTTTTATGCTGACGAGCCTGCTCAGCCACCCCAATCCGGTCTACTCCGCAATGGCGGTCGTCTATTGCATGTTCTTTGTGGCGATGACAGGTCACGCCATTCGCATCAATCGCGCAGCGCGGACCATGATCGAGATGTCGATTGAAAAGAACGCGCTCATTGAGGCCTTGTCAGAGGCAAAGAAGAGGTCGGATGAAGCGCGGGCAGCCGCAGAGGATGCGAGCCATGCAAAGTCTCAGTTCCTTGCCAATATGAGTCACGAACTACGCACGCCGCTCAACGCCATTATTGGTTTTTCCGAGGTGATCAACCGCCAGGTTTTTGGCCCGCTTGAGAATGAAAAATACATCCAATATACGAGCGACATTCATTCAAGCGGTCACCACCTGCTCGCATTAATCAATGACATTCTTGATCTCTCCAAGATTGAAGCCGGTCAGTACTCGATTTTCGAGGAGCGCGTCGAACTCGCTCAGATCGCAGACGAGTGCCACAAGCTGCTGGACTTGCGGGCGAGCGTCAACAACATCTCGCTTCAGCGGCGATTTGCAGGTTCCCTCCCGGATTTACGCGCTGACAAACGCGCTATCCGCCAGATATGGCTCAATCTATTGACCAATGCGGTGAAGTTTGCGCCACAGGGAAGCAGCGTTCATATCGTTGCCGATTTCCAAGCGGATGGTTCCTTCCGGATCGGTGTCAATGACGAAGGCCCAGGCATCGCGGCCGATGAGCTGGCCAGAGTTCAAGAAACGTTCGGGCAAGGAAAAGAAGGGATTGCGCGACCCGGATCCGGGACTGGCCTTGGCCTCAGTATCGTGAAGGGTCTTTCAGAGGCCCATGGTGGCCTGTTCATGCTCGAAAGCGAGGTCGGCGTGGGAACACAGGCCTATGTTGTCTTCCCGCGCGATCGTGTCTTAGCGTCGAGCACGGAATCAATTAGCCGACTATCAAAAGCCTATCCATAACACCCGTTTGGAAAGGCAAAGAAAAAGCCGCGAGACGTTTGTCCCGCGGCCTTTACTTCACTTTGTCAGCTTGCACTCAAGCAGCAGCTGAATAACGTGTCAGGTGATGATCAACATTGCCAAACTGTGTATCGATCATGGTCAGGCGCTTGAAGTAGTGCCCGACATTGAGTTCGTCGGTCATGCCCATGCCACCATGGAGCTGAACAGCCTGCTGGCCAACGAACCGGCCCGCTTTACCGATCTGTACCTTGGCGCCTGACGCCGCTTTCACGCGCTCTTCTTCGCCCTCGCCGAGCTTCAGTGTCACCATATAGGTCATGGAGACAGATTGCTCATAGGCCATGAACATGTCGACCATGCGGTGCTGAAGAACCTGGAAGCTCCCGATTGGAACGCCGAACTGCTTGCGGGTCTTACAATACTCAACCGTCGCATCGTTCAGCTCTTTCATGCCGCCAGCGGCTTCTGCGCTGAGCGCGGCGATCGCCTGGTCTGTCACTTTTTCGATGAGTGGCAGAGCCTTGTCAATTTCGCCAATCACAGCGTCGGCACCCACTTTCACGTTTTCAAGCGTGACTTCAGAGGCCCGGCGACCGTCTACTGTTGGATAGTCGCGGGTTGAAACGCCAGCCGCTGACTTATCGACGATAAAGAGCGATACACCGTCCTTATCGCGCTGACCGCCGCTTGTGCGCGCCGAAATGATCAGCTTGTCTGCCCAAGGCGCACCAAGCACAACAGCTTTGTAACCATTGATGACATAGCCATCGCCATCAGCCTTCGCTGTGGTGACAAGGTCAGCCAGGTTGTAGCGGCCCTGAGGTTCCGCATATCCGAACGCCCAGACATTCTCGCCACCGATGATGCCTGGAATGTGTGCTTCCTGTTGAGCAGCAGTCCCTGCTTCGCGAAGGAAGCCGCCGCAGATCACGACGGTTTCCATGAAAGGCTCAATCACAAGACTGCGCCCGAATTCTTCCATCAGGATCATGGTTTCGATCGGACCACCGCCGAGACCGCCCTGTTCTTCGGAGAAGGGGGCTGCCAGAAGGCCGAGTTCTGCGAACTGACCCCAGATTTCTTTGCTCCATCCATCAGCACTCGCAGAGATCTTGCGGCGTGTGTCGAAGTCATATTTGTCCTGAAGGAAGCTCTGCACGGTATTGCGCAGCAGTGTTTGTTCTTCAGTAAATGAAAAGTCCATGATGGTTCTTCCCTGCGGTAGTCGCTCTGCTGTGTTTTTTTGAGGTCTCTGCCCGCAGATGGCTCCACGGGCAGCACCCTTTCATTAGCTATTGGGCCTATGTGTTAGAGGCCCAACACCATTTTGGCAATAATGTTATGCTGAATTTCGTTCGAACCGCCATAGATCGAGGTTTTCCGCATGTTCTGGTAGTTCTGGGCAACCCCGATTGAGTACTCCGGCCCTGGTGTGAAGGCATTGTCGCCCTCGCTCTCACCGTGAGGCGCGTAGACGTAGGCATAATTGCCGACCGCTTCCAGCGCGAGTTCGGTGATCCGCTGCTGAATTTCCGTTCCCTTGATCTTCAGGATCGAGCTTTCAGGCCCCGGCCCCTGCCCCCGGCTCTCAGCTGCCAGGGTCCGCAGTTCGGTCACTTCCAGCGCAGACAGGTCGATTTCGACCTCTGCAATCTTGCGGCCGAATTCGCCATCCTTGATGAGCGGCTCGCCATCCAGAAGCTCGCTTCCTGCGATATTGCGAAGACGTTCAATCGCCTTTTTGGAGCGCGCCACACCCGCAATGCCGGAACGCTCATTGCCAAGCAGGAACTTCGCGTAGGTCCAGCCTTTGTTTTCCTCGCCGATCATGTTCTCGGCAGGAACTTTGACATTGTCGAGATAGACTTCATTCACCTCATGAGCGCCATCCATGGTGATAATCGGACGCACCTCGATGCCCGGTGTCTTCATATCGATGAGGAAGAAGGAAATCCCCTGCTGGATCTTCGCATCCGGATCCGTCCGGGCCAGACAGAACATCCAGTCGGCAAACTGCGCCAATGTCGTCCAGGTTTTCTGACCATTGATGACGTAATGATCCCCTTCGCGCACTGCTTTGGTTTTCAGCGAGGCAAGGTCCGAACCGGAACCCGGCTCTGAATAGCCCTGGCACCACCAGTCATCCCCATTGTAAATGCCGGGCAGGAAGCGCTTTTTCTGCTCTTCATTGCCATAGGTGTAGATAACAGGCCCAACCATGGAGAGGCCGAACGGCAGGAGCGGTGTCGTTTCCGCACGTGCGCATTCCTCGTTCCAGATGTAGCGCTGAGTAATAGTCCAACCCGAGCCACCGTGCTCCTCCGGCCAATGCGGTGCCACCCATCCTTTTTTAGCGAGGACTTTGTGCCAAGCAAGCATGTCGTCGCGAGTCATATCGCCACGAGAGCGTGTGTTGGTGACGCGTGGATAGTTTTCTTCGATGAAAGCACGGACTTCATCGCGAAACGCCAGGTCTTCTGACGAGAAACTCATGTCCATAGGAAGTACCTCCTGGGTATTCTGGCTGCGTGCCGGAGGGGGGCCTCCGGAAATACGATTTGGCGGGATTTTACTGACAAAGTGTCAATCTGCAAGGGAGCTAAGCGCCCGGATTCTGAACAGCGACAGCTGCAGATCTGCACAGATCTATCGCAAGCACAGAGCCCAGTCCGCCGCTTTCTTGCAGCCCGAGATCAAGAAGTGGCGTTAGTCCAAGTTCCGTCAAGAGGCGCCGGTGGCCGCGATCAGCGTCCGCATGGGTCGCACGGCAATGGGCGATCGTGGCAGGATTCAAGCTCCGCAGAACCGCCGCTGCCGCTGCGGAAACGGGCCCATCCAGCAGAACTGGGATCTTCTGGTAGCGCGCCGCCAGGATAGCGCCAGCAACTGCGGCAAATTCGCGCCCCCCTACGCGCCGCAGAACCTCCAGCGGTTCGCCAGTGTCGCCTCCGAGCCGGGCAACAGCTGCCTCCACGGCCCGTTTTTGGCTCTGCCACTTTGTCTCCGTTGGTTCTGTGTCCATTGGCTCTGGGGCAAGCCAGTCCTCGGCGCTCCCGCCAAACAGCGCCAGGGCGATCGCAGCGGCAACGGTACGATTCCCGACCCCGATATCGGTCACACACAGTAAATCCGAGCCGCCGGCTATCGCCTCCATGCCAAAGGCCATGGTTGCGGCACAGGCCGCCTCGTCCAGCGCATCCTCCAGCGTGATGTCCGGCGTCGGCAGATCGAGTGCCAGATCGAACACTTTGAGGCCGACATTGCTTTGAAGCGCCGCGCGAGAGACGGCTGCACCGCCCGCGGCGACCCGTTCCACCTGCTCCTGTGTCGCCGACATAGGCAGATCAGCGACGCCCTGATCGAGGACCTTGTGGTTTGCGGCAAAGACAGCGACCAAGGGCTGTGTCACCGCCGGCGTTGGACGGCCCTGCCAGGCTGCCAGCCATTCACCCAACTCCTGCAACTTGCCGAGACCCGGTTCGGCGCCCGCACGTACAGCGTCGGCGGCCTCAGAATCGGGCAAAGGTGGTCCCTCAATCAATCGGCGAATATCATCGAATGGCAGGCCGGTTGCGGCACGCTCCATGGAAAGCTCCTGACTTTTGCGTTTGGGAGGCTATATAGAGCGTTGGGCGCCCAATGGCCAAACCTCAATGGTCAAATCCCAATGGCCAGGCCATCGCCTGACCTGTATGGTCGCGCCCTCAGCGAAGGACCCGGATTTATGTCGACTGACCCGATCAAAAGCCCCTGCAAACGGCTCTGTGCCGTTGATGGCCGCTTGGGTTTTTGTCGTGGATGCGGACGGACCCTGAAAGAAATCGGCGGGTGGAGCAAATACAGCCACGAGGAGCGGGATGTCATTATGGGCGAACTCGCAAGCCGATTTGCGGAGGTCGGGCTGGTCCAACCTGATTAAACGGCGTACCCACTACTCACGTCTTATCGAGTGAGGAGCGGATCAATGAAACTCTACACCAGCTGGTTTAGCCCGTTCGCGCGCAAGATCGCGCTCATCCTGGAGCACAAGGACCTCCCTTACGAGCCCGTGGACGCCTTGGCGCGATCCGGTCATGACGAGCTTCGCGCTGTCAATGACCGCGTTGAGGTTCCCGTTTTGGAAGACGGCAGCTTGATTGTCGTAAACTCCAGCGACATCGCACACTATCTCGAGATGCAATACCCGGAAAACCCGGTTTATCCATCTGACATCAAAGACCGGGTCGAGGCCCGCGCGCTGGAACGGCTGTCGGACACGTTGCTGGATGCAATCATTGTGAACTGTTCGCTCTGGAGCTGGGCGGACCGGCCCGACGCCCCACCTGAGGGAATGATGGACGCCGCTCAACGGGACCTTGATGCCATCTGGGACCGCTTGGAAACGGCCCTTAACAGATCACATGGCAACTTCTTTTCCGAAACACCCGGCATTGTTGAGTTCAGCTTTTTCCCTCATATCTCTGCTGTCCGGGCGCTCGGCTTCACCATTGATCCGGACCGATTTCCACTGGTCAAAAAATGGCTGCAATCCATGCGTGCTCTGCCCATCTGCCAGCACGACCTCCGCCGGACCCGCGAATTCATGAAAAGCCTCTCTGAGGGCGACTATGAGCGCCGCAAAATCGCCTGGCGCGGTGACCGCATCGAATGGATGATGGCGAACGGATATCACGATTGGCTATTGGGAGAGATTGAAGCCGATCGGGTCATCTGGCCCAGTTGAGAGGGTGCTTAACCTGCGTCTTCGATTGACCGGGTGCCGAGCGGATCCGTTTTCAGCACTTTACCGTCCAACGCCCCCAGCCAGTCGAGGCTTTGGCGCATGCGGACAATCTCCCCGATCGCGATGATCGCAGGGCCTTTGAAACCCGTGCGCGCAACTTCATCGACCGCTGTTCCCAGAGTCGCTTCCAGCACTTCCTGGTCTGCGAGACTTGCGTTCCGCACAAAGGCAATCGGTTCACTCGGAAGGCGTCCATTGTCGAGCAGCAGCTGGATGATCGCTTCCAAGTGAGACAGCGCCATGTAGAGCACGATGGCGGGCGATCCTTTCGCAATCGCCGCCCAATCCAGATTCTCAGGCACATCGCCGCCGGCCATATGACCTGTGACAAATGTCACTGCGTGATTGGTGTCGCGGTGAGTTGCCGGAATGCCTGCATAGGCCAACCCGCCAATACCTGCGGTCACGCCGGGGATCACCCGGAAAGGAATGCCTGCTTCGACAAGCGTCAGCGCTTCCTCTCCTCCGCGGCCAAAGACGAAGGGGTCACCGCCCTTGAGGCGCAGCACCCGCTTGCCCTGCCGTGCCAGCTCGACAAGCTTGGCTGAGATGTCCCGTTGCTTCGCGCTCGGCTTGCCACCGCGCTTACCCGCGTAGATTTTTTCTGTGGTTGGCGATGCCAATGACAAGATGTCGTCACTCACCAAAGCATCATGCACGATGACGTCCGCCTGCTGCAGCGCATTGACGGTGTGCAGCGTAAGCAATCCGGGATCGCCAGGGCCTGCCCCTGCGAGCCAGACCCAGCCTGCTTCGAATACAGGCAAATCAAGACCAGCAATGCGCTTAGGCGCACTGCCTTCCTGTTTGCCGCTAAAGGCTATGATCTTCTCCGAAGCGCTCATATTACACAACTACCACGTGGAATAATTATTTGTCCATCAGGAATTCGTAAATAGGGTTTCTGCAGCGCTTGATCAAGTGCAATCGGTGACTATCCATCCGAACCACGGAAAACATCATAATACACGCTCTTTCATGCCCGATACCCGATCAATTTTGCGCTTTATTTTCACGTTCCAGAAAAGGGCTCTCTTCATACTAACGCCATGCGAAATAATCGGTGGACATGGGTCGGTTTGGCGGTACTAGCGGTCACCGCGGCTCTTTTCGGCTTTCTGCAGGCAGAGCCTGGGCTGCTTGCACCCTATGTCGATATGTCTGAGCTTGCCCTGGGTAGCGGCTTGCTGGGGCTTGTGGGTGTCAGCGTCCTCATCGGCTGGCAGGGCAATGGGGGCATCGGCCTTCGCCAGGCCATGAACTGGGTCGCCGTCGCCTTGATGCTGGTCATCGGGTTCGGATATCGCGATGTCTTCACAGCTGCCCTTGAGCCGCCGCAGGTCGAGCAGATGGCGGCATCAGCCGTTCAAAACCGTCCAGGCGTTGTGAGCCTCGGGAGTGCCGGGAACGGTCATTTCTGGGCAGACGCAAAGGTAGACGGGACCCATGTGCGCTTTCTTGTCGATACCGGTGCGAGCCACATCGCGCTGACGCCATTTGATGCCCAGCGGCTCGGGTATGATCTCGACGAACTCGACTACCGCGTGCCGTATCAGACAGCCAATGGCACTGCCTATGCCGCACCTGTCACGCTTGAGGAGGTCTCCATTGGCACGATTACTGTGCGTGATGTCCGCGCGTCAGTTTCGCAAGGCGGTCTTTCCAAATCGCTCTTGGGGATGAGCTTTCTGGGAGAGCTGAGCACGATGGAACTCTCCGGCGACCGGCTCATTCTGAGAGAATAGGGTAAACACCTCCCTGATCTGCACCTCCAATACCCGTATCGGTTGCTGGCCCGGAAATCGCAGACCTTTCACATAAATCCCTGTATAAGACCTGCGCTGCCCGCTTGTTCGGTGGCTAGTTGCAGATTGCAAAGGACTGAATCGCATGTTGCCTAAGCCTCGCCCGTCCATCGCGCCAAATTCAGAGGAATTTGAGACTGCGCCACTCGTCGCTCCGCAAGGGTTCCGGGAATATGACGCGCGCTGGCTCTTTCCGGACGAAATAAATCTGCGGGGCATTCAGGCGCTCGGCATGGGGCTTGGCACGCTGTTGCACGATTTAGGCGTCGACCCCCGCATTTCCGTTGGACATGACTATCGCTCCTATTCCGGCTCCATCCAGCAAGCTCTGATGAACGGATTGATGGCGGCGGGCGCAGAGGTGTTTGACATTGGCCTTGCCCTCTCGCCTACAGCTTACTTCTCACAATTCGCACTCGACGTTCCTGCTGTTGCGATGGTCACCGCAAGCCATAATGAAAATGGATGGACCGGCGTGAAAATGGGTGCCGCCCGTCCGCTCACCTTCGGGCCGGACGAAATGAGTGCACTTCGCGAGATCGTGCTGAACGGCAAGTATCAAGCGCGCCCAGGCGGGAGCTATCACTTCGTAGAGGACATGCGAGCGCGCTACATTGCCGACCTGACGGATCGGTCGAAGATCAAACGTAAATTGAAAGTGGTTGCCGCATGCGGCAATGGCACTGCCGGCATCTTCGCCCCTGCCGTTCTTGAAGGCATTGGTGTCGAGGTGATCCCGCTCGACTGTGAACTGGACCACACGTTCCCGCGCTACAACCCCAACCCGGAAGATATGGAGATGCTCCATGCCATGCGGGACAAGGTCTTGGAAACAGGCGCAGATGTCGGCCTGGCGTTTGACGGTGACGGCGACCGATGCGGCGTTGTCGACAATGAAGGCGAAGAGATTTTTGCCGACAAGGTGGGCGTTATGCTGGCCCGCGATCTGTCCGCGCGGCAGCCACACGCGCAATTTGTCGTTGATGTGAAATCAACAGGGCTCTTCCTCACCGATCCGGTTCTGATCGAAAATGGTGCGAAGACTGACTATTGGAAAACCGGCCACTCCTACATCAAGCGCCGGGCGCATGAGCTGGATGCTCTCGTAGGCTTTGAGAAAAGCGGCCACTATTTTTTCAATCCGCCTATTGGGCGCGGCTATGATGACGGACTCGTATCGGCGATTGCCATTTGTGACATGCTGGACCGGGCGCCAGACCAGAGCATGGCCGACCTCAAACGCGCGCTTCCCAAAACCTGGGGATCGCCCACCATGTCGCCCCACTGCCCTGACGACAAGAAGTATGGCGTTGTCGACCGGATTATTGAGCGCATTCAGACCATGGCCGACAAGGGCGATACGCTCATCGGCCAGCCCATTAGCAGCGTTGTGACGGTGAACGGTGTCCGTGTCACTGTTGAGGATGGAACCTGGGGTCTCATTCGGGCATCATCCAATAAGCCGGGCCTGGTTGTGGTCGTGGAAAGCCCAACCTCAGATACGAACAAAAAAGCCATGTTCGACGCGCTGGACGCCCTGCTGGCCGAAGAGCCGGACGTGGGTGACTATGACCAGAAGATTTAGTCCAAACGAAACCTTCTCTGATATGTAAAGTTTGCCATAGTATTGTTGCGCTGAATACTATGGTTTCTGGGAAACTATTCTCCCCAGAAAGGCGGAACAACAGCCGTGGAACATGCACAAACGTCTGACGAATTAGTGGGCGCATTCGGTGTAGGGTGCTTTCACTTTGGCTATAAACAGATCATGCTTGCCGATAAGCTGGACATAGAGTCCTACGTAGCTGGGGTCCGTGATTTCCTTTCAGCCTACCCCAATATTGAAGAAGTTGAGATCCCCAGCTTTCAGTACCTTTGCTATGCAAGTGAATATGTTTTTGAGCCAAGAGGTCCTGATTCTGGTGGCGACCCAGGCACAGCGGAATTTCTAAACCTTCATCATATAGCAGACCCAATCGTGTCTGATTGTGAGCCTGTCATACCATCAGACTGGCAGATAGACTTCACGGTGCACATTCCAGACCGGGTACAAGAAGAACTCTGGCGCGAGTATCGACGACACCCATTTCAAAAAGGTGTCCAAAAATACCGTGTCTCGCTGGTCTATGAAAACTATTTGCCAGTTGTTTTTGTATTTGGTGAAAACGGCACACCAAGAGACCCCTCATACTTGATCATTCTCATAAGGGAGTACCTGAAGAGGTTTGCGCCCAGTGAATCTGAAATAGAGTTCCAGGTACTCGGCCCGAGCCCGTTTCACGCAGACTTTTTTGTTTCCAGTTCCCTGGATCACGATCATCACATACAAAAGCGCGAAGGCTATGATGATCTGTACTTCAATCTAGCGGGTACAGAGAAATTTGAAACTGACATTGCTCGTCTGAAGATCAATATCGCAAATGAACTTGGCCTATACTACTACCTTGTGCGGGCGAGGACCGAGATATGGATCTTGTGGAGGAAGTTCCTGGAAAACTTCTCTGACGCTCTCAACCAATCAACCCATGAAAAGTCTTTCGGACAAAGGGTATATGAGCTTTTTTCTCTTCCTAGAATGGCCCCTCCCTCAATTGAGTTAATCCAGTATGAGCTTTTAATCGAAGAAAAGAAGTTAGCGGGGCAGAAAGAGCTGAGCCGATTAAAAGCAGAAGCCAACCTGGAGTACTTCCTCGAATACACACAAGAAGTCATCCAAGAATTGAGCGAAATTCCAATTGATAAGTACAGAGGAATGTCGGACGCCATAACCGCACATAACAGATCGCTCGATACGTATCGGATGTCTGCCTCAGTAGCTTTAATAGGCTTCGTTGCCGCGTGCATAGGCGGAATTGTCGGGGCTTTGTCCGCCGTATTTTTGTCGTCCCCGCCCTAAAGTAACAGGCCGTAGAACATTCTGAGCGACGTCAGCAGAAGGAAGAAGGCAAAGGCGCGAGCAAGCGCTTTGCGGCTGATGGCGTGGGCCAAGTTCGCTCCCCAGGGGGCGGCCAGCACTGTGGCTGGTACAATAAGCGCCAGACCGATCAGGTTCACATAGCCCACGCTCAAGGGGGGCCGCGCCTCGACCCCCAGACCTGAGATCATGAAGCCAATGGCACCGGGCACAGAGATCAAGAGCCCCAGGCCCGCAGACGTTGCCACGGCCTGATGAATGGGGCGCCCAAAAAGGGTCATGATGGTGACGCCAAAGGTTCCGCCACCGATCCCCATCATGGCTGACACGCCGCCAATGGAGCTGGCAATGGCCCCCTGCCCCGCAGAGCCCGGCAAATCATCCCCCAGTCGCCATTCCTCTTTTCCGAATGCCATGTTGAACGCGACAAGCAGGGCGACTGTCGCAAAGACAGCAGTAAGAGCCGCCCCGTTCACATAGGCCGCAACGGCCGTGCCGATGGCCACGCCAATCAACATGGGCAGGGCCCAGCGCTTTAGCAGGTCCACATCTACCGCACCCTTTTTGTGATGGGCGCGCACGGAGCGAATGGATGTTGGAATGATGGTGCCGAGAGAGGTGCCCACCGCCAGATGCATCCGCACGCTTTCATCGATCCCGATCAGGGTGAACATGTGAAAGAGCACCGGCACAATGACAATGCCACCGCCAACACCCAAAAGTCCCGCGAGAATGCCTGCAATGACACCGGTCACCAAGAGAGCGCCAGCGAACAAAAACAGCTCGCCGAGCTCTAACCCCAAAAACTCCATGTCTTACGCCCCCACGCGTTCAACCTGTCCCGACGGGTCAGCTGTCGCGCTTGTTTGAATTTTCGACAATGCCTCAGTGACCACGGAAATGTCCGCCCCCTTTTTATAGGCGTTCTCACTGATATGGCGGCGCCAGGCACGGGCGCCCGGCATGCCCTGGAACAGGCCCAGAATGTGCCGCGTCATGGCATGCAGTGTCACGCCCTCTTCCAGGCGTCTCGCAATGTAAGGCAAAAAAGCCTCGATGACTTCCTGACGGGACCGAACATGGGTCGCACTTCCAAAAAGGCGTTGGTCGACGTCAGCCAGAACATAGGGACGTTCATAGGCCTGCCGACCCATCATCACCCCATCTACATGGGTAAGGTGTTCCTCTGTTTCGTCGAGAGAGACGATGCCGCCATTGATGCAGATTTCGAGATCGGGATAGGTCTGCTTCATCTCATAAACGAGATCATAGTCGAGGGGTGGCACGGTCCGGTTTTCCTTAGGCGACAGACCTTCCAGCCAGGCCTTGCGCGCATGCACGATGATTGTTCGGCACCCAGAATTGCGCACTTTTTCGATGAGGGTTGGCAGTGCCTCCCGCGGGTCCTGCTCATCCACACCAATCCGGCACTTCACTGTTACAGGTACGTCCACTGCCGATGCCATTGTCGCGACACAATCCGCGACGAGGTCCGGCTCTTTCATCAGGCAGGCCCCAAACCGGCCGGACTGCACGCGATCAGATGGGCACCCCACATTCAGGTTGATCTCGTCATAACCATAACCTTCGACAATGCGGGCAGCTTCGGTGAGTTCCCGCGGGTCGCTGCCCCCCAGCTGGACGGCAACCGGATGCTCCGCTTCGTCAAAGCCCAGCAGATAGTCGCGCTTTCCATGTAAAACAGCAGGCGCCGTCACCATCTCTGTATAGAGAAGCGCATGGGCCGAGATGAGCCGCAGGAAGAACCGGTCATGACGATCGGTCCACTCCATCATCGGCGCCACAGAAAAGCGGCGGTTTGGCTCGGGCTTTATGCTCATGAGGCCATCTATGCCTTAAGATCGGGCCCTACCGCAAGGAACCAGTCTCCCGAGCTTCACAGCTTGCCTCCTCTCACGGCTGAAAGGATCAATATCCGGCGGTAAAGGCCGCCCGCACGAATTGAGCGTTTTGGGCCTCATCCACCAGCGCAATAGCGAAATCCTCCATAGAGATTTCCGAGTTTCCTTCTGCATCCACCAGGAGCATGTCGGTTCCGATCCGGAAATCACCGTGCCGCTCACCGGGCTGCAGCAAGGCGGACGGACTCGCGTAGGTCCAGTCTGCCTTAGTGTCCACGGTGCAGAGCTCCGATTGTGCGAGAGATGCGCGCGCGACGGCCACAAATTCTTCGGGCAGGAAATTTGGGTCGGACAGAACCGTATGGGGGCTGCCATCGGGCAAGCGCAGTCTTGCCGCGCCACCAACAATAATGACACGAATGCCAACCTCCGATGCAGCATCAAGGATGGATTGTGTGAGGGCGACAATCTCCCCTTCCCGTCCGGCGGGAGACCGCACCGCACTAATCGCGAGGTCCTGACCTGCCATGGCGGCAGCGACTGCCGCTGGATCATGCACATCTGCGATGATGCTTTTAACCGACGGTGGCAGCTTTTGACGTGCCGCCTCATTCCGTACCACTGCAGTGACGTCATGTAAGCGTGACATTGCTTCTTTGACGACACGCGATCCAACAGCACCTGTTGCACCAAATACGACGATCTTCATGGGGTCTCTCCTTCAAGTTGGGGACTGTACTGCGTGAAAAGGCCGGACTCGCTTTCGGGGCGGTCCGGTAAACTGTCCGAGTGAAACAGCCGTGAGCACCGTCACGGCTCCGGTGATTTGTACCAGAGTCAGGGCCTGGCCCAGCAAGACCCAGCCGATCAGAACGGCAGAGACAGGGCTTAGAAGTCCGAGCGTAGAAACGGCACCTGGCTCAATGCGGGAAATGCCTCTGAACCAGAGCAGGTAGGTAAGCGCGCCCCCGACAAGTGCGAGGTAGCCGATACCCATAAAGTTGCGCAGCGCGAGTGGTGGCAGCATAGGCTCAAACAGAGTGGCAAGGGGTACGAGGCAGAGACCGCCTGCGGTCATTTGCCAGGCGGTGAAGGTCAGCAGCGGAACATCAGGCTGCCATTTGCGTGTCAGGACGGTGCCCGCCGCCATGGAGGCGGCGCCTCCTATTCCGGCCATCAGACCAATCGCGTCCATGGCGATGGCAGATCCCAAGACGAGAAGCCCAACCCCTGCCACGCCCACCACCGCAGCAATGACCGCCGCCCCCTTAACCGCTGATCCGAGCACAAGCGCGCTTAGAAAGACCACCATCAGTGGTTGAACCGCGCCTACGGTTGCGGCGACGCCGCCGGGCAGCCTGTATGCGGCAACAAAAAGCAGCGTTGAGAAAAGGGTAAAGTTGAGAATGCCCAGCAGGAAGACGCGCACCCACCATCTGCCGCGCGGTAGCTGGCGCGCGATGAGAAGTAACAGAACCCCTGCCGGTAGAATGCGAAATGCCGCCATCGTCACAGGGTGGTCCGCAGGCAAGAACTCCGTCGTCACAAAATAGGTGCTGCCCCACACCATCGGCGCGACGGCGGTCAGCGCTATATCGATCCCTCTGCTCATCCCGCTTCTCCATTTATCTTGATATCAAGATAGTTCGATAAATCTTGACGTCAAGATATTTAGCGGTATTTTTTCGATATGGACCACGTGGATCGCATCATTGCGCAATGGAACAGCGCCCGACCGGACCTGGATGTAGGTCCGATGGCGCCTATTGGCCGCCTTTTGCGGCTGAACACGCTGCTCCGCGGCGAGATGGAGAAGACCTGGAAGAGGTTCGGGCTCAACACGGCAAGCTTTGACGTTCTGGCGACCCTGCGGCGCGCAGGCAAACCAGAAGGCCTGTCACCCGGTGAGCTGCTTGAGCTGACCATGGTGACGTCCGGCACCATGACCAACCGCATCGATCAGCTGGTCAAGGCCGGGTTCGTGACCCGAGAGCAAAAAACGGACGATAAGCGCGGCTTTCTTATTCGTCTTACAAAAAAGGGATTTGCGGTCATTGATGACGCCGTCACGGAGCATGTAAAAACGCAGCATCGCCTGTTGACTGGTCTGACCGAAAAACAACAACGCGAATTAGATAGTCTCCTAAAGACACTGACGAACGCGGTGACCTCTGATTCCTAGCGCCACACCCTCATCAGACCACCTTCCGGACTTCTGTCAGGAAACTCTCAATCTGGCTCTGCAGAACATGGGCCTGGACCCCTAGCTCTCCAGCTGCACTCAACACTTGACCTGCGGCGGCGGCCGACTCCTCTGCCCCCTCACTCACCCGCTTGATATTGGAATTGACCTCAGATGTCTGCACCGCCACGTCTTCGGCACTCCGTGCAATGTTGGACGTCGCCGTGCTTTGTTCTTCAACGGCAGCGGAAATTGAAGCGGAGGTCTCAGTCACTTCG
The DNA here is from genome assembly GCA_965248405.1 of Parvibaculaceae bacterium. Lineage (GTDB taxonomy): Bacteria > Pseudomonadota > Alphaproteobacteria > Parvibaculales > Parvibaculaceae > Mf105b01. The sequence continues at coordinate 970,653 of OZ252104.1, read as the reverse complement.
TTCATCGTGTCGCCCACCCCATTGATCGCACTCACCACAAGACCAGTGACTTCTTGCAGGCTGCTCACCTGGTCACGTATTTCTTCTGTCGCTTTAGCTGTTTGACCAGCAAGATTTTTAACTTCAGAAGCCACGACAGTGAATCCCTTTCCGGCTTCACCGGCACGGGCCGCTTCAATTGTTGCATTTAGCGCCAACAGGTTGGTTTGAGAGGCAATATCGGTGATGAGCTGGATCACCTCGCCAATTCTTTCCGAGGCCCCTGCGAGCTTTTCAATATCCTTGCTTGACTCAGCCACCTTTTCCGCCGCTCCAGACACGACATTTCGGGAGTGAGAGACCTGGTTGCTGATCTCAGAGACTGTGCCGGAAAGCTGTTCAGTTGCCGTTGACATTGTCTGAACATTTGCCGTTGCGTTCTCCACCGCCTCGGTAACGTTCGTCGCTTTATCATTGGTGGCACTGGCTGTCGCTTTCATCGCGTGCGCGGATGCTTCGAGCTCCGTTACAGCTGAAGTAACCGTATTCACGACGCCATTCATTGTGGTTTTGAACTCTCCGACAATCGTTGAAAAGCTTCCTACCTGGTCCTGCATCAGCTGAAGGGCGTTGTTGAAGGCGCGGCTCGCGGTAGCGTACCCGCCCACCATCCCTCTTTCCGCAATGCGTCTGAAGTATTTCTTCTTGCTGACATAGTTCATGCACGCAGTCGACTCCCGAACATAGGCGTCGGTGCGGTCAATCATTCTGTTGATCGCGTAATAGAGATCGGCGTGTTTATCTTTCGGGTCGATACCAATAATTCGCTGCTCAAAATCACCATTGGCGACAGCTTCACAAACCGCCAACGCTTTCGCACTTGGATTTGAATTTCTCATCATCACTCAGATCTTACAGTTGTAGATTGGTTCTCAGGCGGCGTGCAGCGAGGCGACAAACTCATCATATTCCATGCCCGACTTCTCAAGCACTGCGACCAAATTCTCATAAGCGGCATGCATGCCCGCCTTGCGGTTGCTATGCCTCTTCTCCACCTCCAAAAGACTCGCGTAGAGCGGAGCAATGGTTTGCTCGACGATTGCGCGGTCCGGCACACGGCGATTGGAGTGATATCCAATAAGGTTTCCAGCAACATCCCAGCTGGGCGTCACATGCGCCAGGACCCAATAATTGTCGCCGTTCTTCGTTCTGTTATTGACGTAGGCAAAAATCTCATCGCCAGCGTTGAGCGTATCCCACAGAAGCTTAAAGACACACCGTGGCATGTCAGGGTGACGAATGATGCTGTGAGGCTGACCCAACAACTCTTCTTCCGTGTAGCCGCTCACTTTCAGGAAGACGTCATTGCAATAAGTTATGTGCCCCTTCAGATCGGTCTTGCTGACAATGATCTCATCATCGCCAAACGAGACTTCATTTCCTGTGAGATATTTGTCGATCATTTTTGGGGCCGCCAGTCCGTTGTGCAAATTTCTCCATGCCAACTTTTCCGGACCGACCGACATTTGCCACTGCGCCTCTGACGCAACAAACCACTACCCTGAAAATTGACGCCCGAAGCTAGGTCTCCAGAGGTTAAATATTGATAAACTAAAACTTTTAGCCAGGGTTGTTGTAGCCGAATTTGGCTTTCGTGACGCAGCGTTGATGGTGCGTCAGGTCATTACCTAAGATGTTTTGTCGCACCCCAGCTGGGATTTCTCAAACGACCTTTCGGACTTCCATTAGGAAGCTGTCAATCTCACTTTGCAGGACGTGGGCCTGGGTCCCCAGTTCTCCCGCGGCGGTCAAGACCTCACCAGCAGCAGATGCAGACTCTTCTGCGCCCTCACTCACTTGTTTGATGTTGGTGTCCACTTGGCATGTCTGTGTCGCGACATCTTCCGCGCTGCGCGCAATTTCAGATGTGGCAGCGCTTTGTTCTTCAACCGCCGCCGAGATGGAGGTCGATGTTTCTGTCACCTGATTCATGCTGCTGCCCACACCGTTGATTGCATTGACAACGAGATCGGTCACTTCCTGAAGGCTGCTCACCTGCTCACGGATTTCTTCTGTTGCTTTCGCCGTTTGGCCTGCAAGGCTTTTGACTTCAGAAGCCACGACGGTGAAGCCCTTGCCGGCTTCTCCCGCACGGGCAGCTTCGATCGTCGCATTGAGCGCCAACAGATTGGTTTGGGACGCGATATCGGTGATGAGCTGTATCACCTCCCCAATCTTCTCAGAGGCACCGGCGAGCTTTTCAATGTCGTGGCTGGTTTCGGTCACCTTATCAACCGCGCCCGAAACTACCTTTCGGGAGTGCGATACCTGATTGCTGATCTCCGCGACTGTCCCCGATAGTTGCTCCGCAGCTGCGGACATGGTTTGGACATTCGTCGATGCTTGTTCAGATGCGTCACTCACAACTGCCGCTTTATCGCGGGTGGAGCTTGCTGTCGTCTGCATGGATCCGGCGGATGCTTCTAATTCTGTTGCCGCGGATGTCACCATCTCAACGACACTGTCCATCGCCGTTTTGAACTCACCGACAATCGTCGAAAAGCTGCTCACCTGGTCTTGCATCATTTGAGTGGCACTATTGATGGTCTTACTTGCGGTCCCAAAGCCACCAACCATTCCCTTTTCCGCAATCCGGCGGTAATACTTTTTCTTACTCACATAGCCGAGACAAGCAGTAGACTCGCGGACATAGGCGTCTGTCCGGTCAATGAGCAAGTTGATGGCGTTATAGAGATCCGCATATCTGTCTCTTGGATCAATACCGATAATTCTCTGTTCAAAATCACCATTCGCAACAGCCTGGCAGATACCAAGCGCTTTTTCATTGGGGTTTGAGTTTCTTCTCATGTCAGCGATCTTTCCTTTGAGCGCATGCACTCTCGACAGGTTTCGGTCCCGCTTGATTTCAAGCTGCCGCTAGTGTTGCGATAAACTCGTCATATTCGACGCCCGCATCTTCAAGCGTGGCGACGAGCAGTCCGTAAGAGGCTTCCAAACCTTCTTTCCGGTTCTTGTGGCGCGCCTCTTCCTGCAATAATTGCGCGTATAGTGGCTCAATCTTTCTTTCGAGAATGACGCGGTCAGGAACACGGCGGTTTGAGTGATAACCGACAATCTTGCCGCTGGCGTCACGGCTTGGCGTTACATGCGCGAGCACCCAATAATGGTCACCGTTTTTTGCGCGGTTTTTCACATAGGCAAATATTTCGCTACCCGCCTGGATCGTGTCCCAGAGCAGCTTAAAGACACTGCGCGGCATATCAGCATGACGGATCATACTGTGCGGCTGTCCCAGAACTTCTTTTTCGGTATAGCCACTTACGCGCAAGAAAACGTCATTGCAGTATGTGATGTGGCCTTTCAGATTGGTTTTACTGACGATGATCTCATCATCGTCGAAGAACACTTCTCGAGTGTTCGGATCACTTCCGGTCATTTCGGCTTCACCTATGTGAAATTTCTTCTCCTTGCCGAGTCTTGAATGATCCCACTGGTACTCGATGATTGTGTTCCGCCTCAATCAGAGAGCCCCTCCCAATACTTTAGCCCTGAAACCATAAATCTAATGTGGTTAAAGAAGGATGAAATGGCAGTTCCTGCCACAAGGCTGTCAGGAGAGAGTAGCTATGCAGGCAAAAACTCAGGCCGCTTGGCATAAAGGAGCAAAATCTTGACTGAAATAATCACTGTGCTCGCAACCAGCAGCCTCGCTCCTGGTGTGAGTGAGGCTGAATTCATTGAAGCTTCGGACCGATTTCAGAGAGACTTTGTTTCCAAACAGCCCGGCGTGTTGCGACGGGAGCTGCTTCGGAGGGAATCGGGCGATTATGTTGAAATCATCCAGTTCAGAAGCTCTGAAGAGCTTGCTGATGTCGTGGAAAAAGAGAAAACATCCGAAGCCTGCCATTCCTACCTCAAAATGATTGTGATGGACGATACAAACGGCGACGGTCTCGAGACCTGTATTTCACTCGCAACCTATTCTTGATGCACGAGTAAATCTGCCACCATGGAACCGTTCAAAAACAATATCTCAGCAGACCTTGTCGGCCATATCAGCACTCAGTTACAAACTCACGTGAAAGGGTTTGAGCCCAAACCTTTTGAGAAGGCCATCCTGAAAGAACTAAATGACCTGGAACTCAAAGAACGCGCTCAACTCATCGCGGATCATCTTCATAAGGTGCTGCCGACCGCGCCTAAGAAACGCGGAAAGGTCATCCGCGCCATGTTGCACCCGCGTGGAACTGAGAAAGGTCAGCAGAGCAACAAGGATGGGATTACCGGCTGGGGCATGTTCCCGTTGGGCATGGTTGTCGGCCAACATGGGCTGAAAGACTTCGAAGGCTCCCTTGAACTCCTGAAAGACATGACCGGACATCTCTCGTCTGAGTTTGATGTGCGTTATTTCCTGATTGAGGATCAGGTGCGCGCTCTCGCTGTTATGAGCGAGTGGGTTGACCATCCCAACTTTCATGTCCGACGCCTGCTTTCAGAAGGTACGCGCCCGCGGCTGCCCTGGGGCATGCAGCTGCCGCGCCTTATTGAGGACCCCTCTCCCATGATCCCCCTCCTTGAAGCCCTGCGAGATGACCCCGAGGAATATGTGCGCCGCTCTGTCGCCAACCACCTGAACGATATTGCCAAGGATCACCCGGATCTTGTCGCAAAGCTCGCCAAGAAGTGGCTGAAAGGAGCCTCTCCTCAACGGGAAAAACTTGTGCGTCATGCCTGCCGTTCGCTCATCAAACAGGGACACAAGCCAACACTCGACGCCTTTGGGTTGGGTGCACCCAAAATCGCACCCCCAAAACTCACCGTCAAAACCAAGCAAGTCACGTTCGGGGATAAGCTGGAGTTTTCAGCCGTTCTCAAATCAACATCGACGCAGACACAGTCTCTGGTGGTCGACTATCTGGTTCATTTCAAAAAGGCGAATGGAGACCTGGCACCCAAGGTCTTCAAATGGAAGAAGATCAGCCTTGCACCAGGCGATCGGGTGGTCCTCGAAAAGGCCCATGCCATCAAACCCATCACGACCCGGCGCTATTATGCGGGACGTCAAGGCCTCTCGCTGCGGATCAATGGTCAGGATTTCGGATCTGCTAAGTTCACCCTCATCATGCCTGACGAGGGATAACAAGAAATTCCTATTCGGACCGGATCGACCAAACCAGCCCGTCTTCAGCGCTTTCCACATCGACCTTCATGAACTGACGCTGAGAGGCGATCGCGCCTTTCCAGATTTCAATCCAGCAGGAAAGCAGATGGTCCCGCTCTGTGCCGTCGAGACCACGCACAATGCGTAAGCCCGTCTGGTGGACGACAAACCCATCGCCGCCACTCAGGGCTTCTACACGCGCCTGATCGCCCATTCCCTGAAAAAGTGCAGATAGAAAAGTGGCCGCACTTTCCGGCCCGCCTTCGGGAAACCCAAGGGTTTCGGACATTCGCGGAAAATGTTGAAGACCGGTCAGACGCGCAGCGAGCTTTGCCCGCTCCAGAGCACGCTCGCTCCCGAGCACAGCCACAAGTTCCCGAATTCCGTTTCGGATATATTCCACCGCATAATTTCGATTGGCCTTGGCGAGACGAAACTCGCTCCATTCCGTCGCGGGCGGCTTAGGTTGTTCAGCAGGGTCATAGGCGGGAGGACGTTCATCAGGCGCAAAAGCGAGGCGCTGCTCTTCAGTCAAATCGTGATCATATTCTTTGAAATAGCCGCAAAAGCCGAACTGACCCGTCATGTCTTCCGACACACAGACAAAGCCCAGTCGCGGGTTTTTGAGCGACACCCCGTTTTGCGCGTACCAACCTTTGAGAAAGCCGCGGCTCGCTTCAACGGGAATGCCGCAGACAACGGCGCCATCATACATCCAGCGCGGATAGCGAAAACGGACCCAGGCCTTTTTGTCCGTCTCGGGCATGTATTCAACGGCGACACCACCCATTGCATTCGACAAGACATGGTACTTGGCACAGGCCACGGCATCGGGGAGACCCTCCAGCCCCAGTTTTTTGAAGCTTGAGAGAAACTTCTCCTCATGCTGACTTCGGAACAGCCTGAACATCCACTCGCCAACCACATCGGGGCCTTCCCGAGTGGCAACCATCAGCTCTAGACCCAGCAGAAACTGATGATGCAGGTCTGCCTGAGCGTTGATGGCCTGGAGGTTGTCACTCATTGCTTCTCTCCGGTAGCCGGTTAGGTGCGGTCCGTACGGCTAAACGCCTAGTCGGTCATGTCCTGATAGGGATTTTCCGTCGGCAGGGAAATGGTGTTTGCAAACCCCTTGATCGACACAGCAGTCTCGCTGATTTCAATCGTGGACTCGTCAATCATATCCTCACCAAACCGGTAGATGGGGGCATACTCCCCCCGATCTGCCGCTTTTATGTAGCGCTCAGATGCTTCCAGACTCGCTTCGCGCTTCTTGATGTAACCAGACATGGCGTCATCCCCATGGCGTTTGCGCATCATGGCCTCGGTACGGTCTGGCGACAGCACAACGGCCGATGCGTTGTTCCCACCAAAGCCTTTGGAATTCAGAATGGCCACGTCGAGATTTTCCGGCGCGGTCTGCTGGTGATCAGGCCCGAGCTTCAAGCGATCCTGGTAAACATCATCGGCGACGGCATCGATGGTCGGAATACCCGGAAGAATACCGTACTTGAAACAGCCGATTGCCGTGGCCAGCTGATCGGCGCTCGCAGGCGCAATCGTGTGACCCAGATAGGCTTTGACCGCGACCACAGGCCACGCACTGATCTTGAAGGCTTCCGCAACCTGATCGAAAATCTGAGATTCCGAGACGCGGTTTTGCGGCGTGCTCGACCCGTGAGCAAGGACAAAGCTTTTCTCCTGCACCGCCTCCTTGCCTGCAATGGCTGAGGCAGCCGCGACCGCCTTTGCCATGCTGATATGATTGCCGGGACCGGGCGCGCTGATGGACTTTTTCGTGCCGTCTGCGTCGACAAACACATCCGTTACCGACCCAAGACACGGCGCGCCCAGTTCTACAGCAAGCGCATCGTCCATCAGAATGAAGTACTGGCTGGACTCGCCGATCGTGAAGCCACAATTCTCACCAAACGGACGGCTTGCGCGGCGATGATCGACCTCTTCGTCGCCATAAATCTTCATCATGTTGGCGTCGCTTGCCAGCGCGCCCATTGTGCCGAACCCGTCCATGAGCTCCGGTCCAATCGGTGCTTCGCTGTTGCCCACCATCGCCACTCTGATTTTGCCCGCTTTCATGTCGGACACCGCATGGCGCAGGTTGGAGAGGAAGGTTGCACAGGCCGCGACGGAACTGCTCGCGATACCCACATTGGCCAGCACATAGGCATTGATGAAATCGGTCGGCATGGAATTGATGCCCATGACCAGCGACTTGGTCGTGACCCGTTCGCCCTTCATGCGGGCCTGGTGCATTCCCCCATAGGCCTCTTTGTCCATCTGCCCAAAACCGCTGCTGGAATAGACACCCACTTCATCGGGTTCGATATGTTCAAGCACCGTTTCCCATTCAATCCCCATGGCGCGGAGGGCATCCGTTGCGCCGAACAAGGCCATTTGCAGACCGCGCGGCTGAAAGCGCGAATTGTAGAGACTGGCCATCTCAAAACCACTCGGCAATTGGCCAGCAGCCTTGATGGGAAAGTCCCGGTAATTGTCCAGCTTGACCTCAAGACCGCCTGCAACGGTCACCCGCACAGTCTTGCCGTCTGGGCCCTCATGCTCCAGTTCAACCGTCCAGCCCTCTGGAATACGTGTCGGCAACTGATCTGCAGCAAGCACAAACTGCAGCGGGTCACCTTCCTCACCGGCGGCTGATTGCAGCGATGCAGAGGACTGCCAATGCAGCGCATCGACATCAAAAATCTCTTCCTCGACCCGACGGACCAAGGTGCCTGCCATAATCTGTTCCCGGTAGCGCTCGGCAACTTCGGCAACGCTCAACCTCTGTCCCGGAGCGGTCCCGTCTGTCGGCACGAAATCTGTCTCGCCTTCAGCTTTGACGAGACCCATCATCACGGCCAGCCCGGCAAGCGTCCGCTGCTGCTCGTCCTCCGGCAACAGGTCGATCACCATCCGGCAGTAATTCTGAAAGCCGGATGTCCTGCCCGCGGCATTTACCCCGCCCATACTCACAATGACTGGCAAACGCATTTGTTGTTCTCCACTTGGGTCGGTCGATTCACATATGGTGAGTTTATCGCTGTTCTTTCAGCACATGCCAATAGGTACGTACCTGTTCCACATGGCGCCGGGCTTCGTAGCCGCGCGCATATCCGTAGCGCAGCGTCGGATAGACCTTCTCATCGGAGAGTGAACTCAACACCTTTTTCACATCGACCCAGATGTTTTTGTTGAGGCCCCGCTGCTCCGCCAGCGCGCGGGCATCATACACATGGCCCATCCCCATATTGTAGGCCGCGAGGGCAAACCAGTAGCGATCGTCACCCTCCACTTCTTTTGGAATGCGAGCCAGAAGATCCGCGAAATATCGGGCGCCGCCCCATATACTCTCCCGCGGGTCCGTTCGGTCCGAAACACCTACGCGTTCAGCGGTTGAGCGCGTCAGCATCATAATGCCCCGCACACCCGTAGGGCTCACCGCATCCGGGTTCCACCTGGATTCCTGATAAGCCTTGGCCGCCAAAAGCATCCAGGGAAGTTCGTTGCGCCGGGCGGCAGTACGAAAGTCACGCTCATAATCCGGCAAGACGTCTTTGATGTCTTTGCGGAACCGGACCATGTCCAGGTAGTCAAACTTCGGAAAGAAACCGAAGTGAGATGCCGTCAGACGATCAATCTCCTTTGCGGTACTTTGCCGAGCGAACCAGGCATCGACAGCGTCCGCCAGTTCATCAGCGCCGGGCGCGATGACCCAGGCAAGCGGCTCTTCCTCCGTCAGGGCAAATGCCCTGACCAACTCGGGATAATGCCGGCGCGTGACCCGAAAGACCGGATCATCGGCAACAGTGCAATCATATTCCCGCTCCCATACCTGCTGCATCAGGTTTTCCGGACCTTCCTCCAGAGCAACCCAGTCCAGCCCCTCCACCTCTGACGCAACTGCCTCCAGTGCTGCCACATGAGAACTGCCATCGGTCACGGCAATAGAGCGTCCGATCAGGTCCTCAGCATTTTGCGGCGGGTTGTCATCTTTCCGGCAGACGACAATCTGTCGAACCCGGTCATAAGAAGGGGCGAAGCGATAGGCCTCATTGCGGGCAGGTGTAACTGTCAGACCAGCGGCGGCAATATGCGCATCGCCACTATCAACAGCCTCGAAAATCTCGGGAACAGAGTCCACTTCCAGAAACTCGACAGCTACATCCTGGCCGAGGGTCGCGGCGAAGGAATTTGCAAGATCAACCTCAAAGCCTTCAGGCGTTCCGTCCCGGCCGAGATAATAGGTGGTGGGCGAATTGCGGGTGACCACAATCAGGCGCCCCTCTTCCCGGATGGATTCAAGTGACGCATCGACACCCCAGTCACTCAAAGTGAGATAAAGACCAGCGACGATCAAGAATCCAATGATCAGATACGGGGAATGGGCTTTATCGAGAGCGAAGGGGTTCGGACGTGGCTTTTTTAAACTGTCACTCAGCCTCTTTCTCCCGCTAGCATTTGACTATGTCAGCCTATCAAAACATCCACAAAAAAGCCCGCGGGGAAATCCCCACGGGCTCTGACTGTTCCCAACAAATTCGGCCTTATTTGGGCAGTTCGTTGTAAGGCTTGTCTTTGTCGACGCGAATGTCCTGCGGCAGGCCGAGAACCCGTTCTGCCACAATATTCCGAAGGATCTCGTCCGTACCACCAGCGATACGGTAACCTGCACCACCCATCCATTGGTTCTGGAAGATGGCACCTTGGGGCGAAACTTCCCGGTCACGAATGATGCCCGCCTGGCCCTGAAGGTCCATGGCGAAAGACCCAAGGTCCTGCATCTTCGCTGCCGACACAACCTTGGAGATGCTGCTTTCCGGTCCAGGTGTTTGGCCTTTTGACAGCGCGGTCAGCGTGCGGAACCGGGTGTATTTCAGTCCTTGGGTCTGCACGTACCAGTCTGCAACGCGTTCGCGAACGGCGCCATTAGACATGGCTGCCATCTGCTCCAGCTCGCTTTCGCGACCCAGGGCCATCAGCTCTTCCCAGTCGGCACCGCCACCGCCACCGACGGCGAGGCGTTCGTTCATCAAAGTGGTGAGGGCAACTTTCCAACCGTCGCCTGGGTTGCCGAGACGGTTTGAGTCCGGCACACGCACATTGGTGAAGAAGACTTCGTTGAATTCACTCTCACCGGACATTTGTTTAATCGGGCGGACGTCAACGCCTTCCGACTTCATGTCGATGATGAACATCGTGAGACCTTTGTGCTTCGGTACATTCGGGTCTGTACGAACCACGACAATACCGAAGTCACAATAGTGGGCGCCGGACGTCCAGACCTTCTGGCCGTTGATCACCCACTCATCACCATCTTTTTCGGCTTTTGTGCGAAGGCCTGCGACGTCGGAACCACCAGCAGGCTCTGAGAAAAGCTGACACCAGATTTCATCACCATGGATGGCAGGCGCCACATAGCGTTCCTTGTGCTCTTCGGTGCCCCAAGCGAGGACTGTGGGCACACACATGCCGAGGCCGATGGCGTAGAACCCACTCGGCACCAGGTAGTTGGACTCTTCCTGGCTGTAGATCACATTGTGAATGGAAGACCCGCCCTGGCCGCCATACTCCTTCGGCCAGGTGATGCAGGCATAGCCACCCTCAGCTTTTGTCGCCTGCCATTTGCGGGCGCGCTCCAGTGCTTCTTCAAGGCCGAGCGACGGGAGAGCATCTTTACTGCTCTGCTTACGTTCAGCGTTTTTGTCCAGCCAGGCACGCACTTCAGCGCGGTAGGCGGCTTCTTCTTTTGTATCGTTAAAGTCCATGGATTGTCTCCATTCGGGGAATTTGAAATTGGATGATTATGCGGCGTTACGTGTTTCGAGACGCGCCACAAGCTTGTCTTTCCACTCAAGTGCACTGCCAAGCGCCAAGGCGAGCAGCTTCGAGCGGCGGAAGTAGAACTGCGTGTCCGCTTCCCACGTGTATCCAATACCGCCATGGACCTGGATATTTTCCTGGGCCGCATAGCGATAGGCTTCTGTCGCGGAGATGCGCGCGGCAGCCGCTGCTTCCGGCAGTTCTGCGCCCCGATCGTTCAGCATCATTGCGCCGAAGTAGCAGTTTGACCGGGCAAGCTCGAGCTTCACATACATGTCAGCAATCTTGTGCTTGATGGCCTGATAGGAGCCGATCAGACGACCGAATGCATAGCGCTCAAGCGCATAGTCGCGCGCCATCCACATAGCGGCTTCCGCGCCCCCGATCTGTTCAAAGGCCATCAGGACTGCGGCAGAGTCAAAGACTTCGCTTGTGTTCGACCATCCTTCACCTTCCGTGCCCATGAGCTCCGCAGGAGTATCTTTGAACGTGATGCTTGCGTGAGAGCGGGTCGGGTCGATGGTCTTCTCTGTCTCGATGGTGATGCCATTGGCCTTAAGATCAACAACGACCAGCGAAAGAGCGCGATCACCAGAACCACCTGTATTGGCAAGGACGACCGCAACGTCTGCGATGTCACCATCCGGAACCGCGACTTTGGTGCCATTCAGCTTGCCACCGCTGAAGGACACTTCGATCGTGCGAGGGCTTGCGGCGGTGAAACCTTCCGCCATGGCAAAGGTGCCGATCACTTCACCAGCGGCGAGCTTTGGCAGCCAGGCCTGCTTCTGTTCTTCGGTGCCCGCGACCAGAAGAGCTTCCGTCGCCAGGTAAACAGAACTGGAGAACGGTACCGGCGCAGCCGCTCGGCCCAACTCTTCTGCGACAACGCAGAGCTCCAGCGCACCGAGGCCCAGTCCACCATATTCTTCCGGGATGGCGGTACCGGTGACGCCCATTTCAACGAGGCCGTCCCAGACATCTTTCGCGAACGGCTCATCGCCATCCAGCACTTTGCGCACGCGGGCCAAGTCACACTTGTCCGCCAGCATTTTCTTGACCGACTCTTTCAAGAGCTTTTGGTCGTCAGAAAAATCGAAATTCATATCGTCTCCCAAGTATCCCGATCAGGTGCATTGCCTGATCGTTTTATGAGCGGCCAACGCGTCTGTACTCGACCCCAGAAACTAGAGCTGGCACAGCGATTAGCAATAGTAAGTCGGCGCGTATTCTTGCCGTAAACGCCCAGAAATCAAAGGCATTTTGGGCGTCGCATAATTCGCGTAGGGGAATGGGGGCGTGGCGCCGGGCTTTGACGCTGGGTCAAGCTGGTTGGCTCATTCTGCCGCGTTAGCCCCCTTAACAGGTTGGACTGCGGCTTCCTCTCCATCGAGGGGGCTCAGATTCGTCTTGATGGAGCCGAGCACCTGCAGCATGACGTCGACTTTTGCTTGCGGCGTATCCTTGAGGGCAGCTGAAAAGACCTGCCGGGCAGCCTCACGCATTTTGGGCAATGCTGACAGGCCTTGGTCATTGATGAACACGCGCCGGGCGCGGCGATCCTGTGGGTCAGGTTTGCGGGTGATGTACCCGCCCTCCTCCATGCGATCGAGCAGACGTCCGAGCGGCGCTTTTTCCATCTCCAGTTCATTTGCCAATTGAGTCTGGGTAAGACCATCTTCCTGACGCTCCAGATTGGCGAGAACCCGCGCCTGCGGTTCCGACAGATCCAAACCCGATGCCTTGAGGGCTTTCGCCCAGTTCCGCCGGATCAGGCGCTGCACATCATGCATGAGCCAGCCAAATGTGCGCTCAAACTCGAACTCGTCGCCATCTTGTTGCTTAGGCATGCGCCACTTATCCCCATCTCGTCTGGGCCATGTCCTTACACTGGCCAATTTCCGCCAAAAAGGAACACTGGATATAATATCCACAGTTACTATAATCAGAGCAACCAATTTTCAACAATGAATCGAGTCCCTGATTCAATGGGGATCCAACAGGTGCCGCTTATGCCCAAAGCCCCCGGAATGCAACCACCGTCCCTTCGTATACGGATGAAATCGCTCCCCACGATCATAGCACTCGGATTGTCGACCTTGATGCTCGCCGCCTGCGGTGAGGATGACGCTGCGCAAACGACCGGTGAAACAGCCCCTATCGCCGCGGTGAGTGTTTTTTCAACTCAGGTTCAGCGCGAAGAACTGATCAATCCCGTGACCGGCACCGGCACGATTGCCGCTCAGAAGACAACCGACGTAGGCCCCCTGGTCGATGGTATTATCGAAGAAGTTTTTGTCCGCGTGGGTGACCGGGTCGCTGAGGGTGATCCCCTTTTTCGAACGCGGGATGTCGAATTCCGTCTGCGGGTTCAGGAACTGGAAGCACAACACCGGCTTGCAGAAGCGGAGTCCCGCAATGCGCGACGGGAGCTTGACCGTATCAAGGAACTTCATGGCAAAGGCGTTGCCTCCGTGGGGCAGCTCGACAACGTGCAGACCAAAGCGGACATCGCGTCCGCCCGCTTAAGTGTCGCTCGGGCCCGGCTTGATGCCGCCAAGCAGAACCTGAAAGATGCGACGGTGACCGCTCCTTTCGATGGCGTGGTCACGGCACAGGACATTTATGAAGGTAAGTTCATGGCGACCCGCATGGGTGGCGGCGGCATGGGCGGCCCGTCCGGCGTGGTTCAGGTGCTGAAGATCGACATTGTGGGCGCCATCATCAATGTGCCGGAAGTTCATGTGGGTCAAATTGGAGTCGGGACTAAGGCGCGTGTCTATGTGGACGGGATCGACAAGGTCTATGACAGCGAGATCCACATCTTTAACGACATGGTCGATCATACGACCCGCTCTGCTGAGGTGCGGGTGGGTCTTGAGAACCCCGACTATCTGATCAAACCGGGCATGTTTACCCGTGCGGAGTTTTTCCCGCCGCCTCGCGAAGCGCTCACGCTCAATCGAAAAGCCGTGCTTGGCATTGAGGGCAATCACTATGTCTTTATCGAAGATGCGGCAGGGCGTGCCAAACAAATGCCGGTCCGCGTTTCCCAGATTGACGCGGAGCGTATCGAACTTCTGGAAGGCTTGGGCGAAGGCGCTGTGGTTCTGATCGGTCCGGCGGTCAGTTCCCTTGTCGAAGGTATGCCTGTGCAGATTGAACCCCGCGCGACCGATGGCGAGCCGTCCGCCGCGCTTTCAACACAAACGCTTTCGACTGCGGGGGTTCAGTAAGCACATGTGGATTTCTGACGTCTCCATCAAACGCCCCGTCTTTGCCGTGATGCTGATCGGGGCGCTTGTCGCTCTTGGCTGGATTTCTCTCGACCGGTTGGGTGTCGACCTCTTCCCCAAAGTTGAGTTTCCCGTTGTGTCCGTTGAGACGCGTCTAGAGGGCGCGTCTCCCCAAACGGTTGAGAGTGAACTCAGCGACGCCATCGAGGAACAGGTCAACACGATCTCAGGCATTGAAACCCTGTCATCTACCAGCTCCGAAGGCCGAAGCTCCGTTGTCATCCAGTTCGAGTTGGACGAAGACGCGGATGCCAAGGCGCAGGACGCGCGCGACAAGGTGGCGTTGGCACAGGGCGAACTACCAAACGATGCGGAACAGTCCATCGTTCAGAAGATCGACCCGGATTCTCAGCCCATCATGTCGATCATGATTGCGGGCGACATGCCGATTCGCGATCTCACCCGGTTTGCCGACAAGACGGTGAAAGAACATCTGCAGCGCATCTCCGGTGTCGGCTCCATCCGGGTTGTGGGGGGACGTGACCGGGAAGTGCGTGTCTGGCTGGATGCGGTGAAACTTCGCTCCTATGCCGTCACAGCCGATGATGTGATCAGTGCGCTTCGCCGTGAACATGCGGAAATCCCCGGTGGGCGGCTGGAGACCGCCGGCCTGCAATCCGAGTTCTCTGTGAAGACCATGGGCGAAGTGACGTCTGTTGCGGAGTTTGGGGACATTGTCATCAACTTCCGGGACGATGGCCTGCCCACACGGATCCGCGATGTTGCGCGCGTTGAGGACGGCATGGAGGATCGCCGCTCTTACGCCGAGCTTGATGGGAAGCCTGGTATCTCCCTGGAAGTGCGCCGCCAGTCCGGCCGGAACACAGTGGAGGTGGCACAAGCAATCCGCGCAGAGCTTGACGGTATTCGTGCCCTCGCCCCTCCGGGTGTCCGGATCGTGTCCGCGCGCGACACATCGAAATTTATTGAAGCTGCGGCCAATGATGTTTTTGATGACATCATGCTGGGCGTGATGCTTGTCGTCCTGGTGACACTGGCCTTCCTGCTGAGTTTCCGCGCCACGCTTATTGTTGCCGTGGCCATGCCGACGGCACTCATCTCCAGCTTCTTCGCCTTCTATGTGATGGACTTCACCATCAATATGATGACGCTGATGGCGCTCTCCATCTCTGTCGGTCTGCTGGTGGATGATGCGATCGTGGTCCTGGAAAGCATTTATCGGAAACTTGATGAAGGCCACCCGCCGATGGAGGCGGCGTCTTTGGGCGTCAAACAGGTGGGGCTTGCCGTCTTTGCGGGGACGGCTTCCGTCTGTGCCGTGTTTGTTCCCATCGCCTTTATGGACGGCATGGTGGGCCGCTTCTTCTTCCAGTACGGCATGGCGATTACCTTCTCCGTCCTGGTGTCCCTTCTCACCTCTATCACGCTAACGCCGATGCTTTGTTCGCGGCTGCTGAGCGAAGCCGCAGACAATCGGGACAATATGGGTCGCGTCGCCCGCTTCTTCGACGATGGCTATGTGAAGCTCGAACAAGTCTATAAGACCCTGCTTGGGTTTGCCCTCTCCTATCGCTGGATCGTGATGCTGGGGGCTGTCGCCACCGTCATCCTGGGTGTGATGGTGGCGCGCACACTGCCTATCGCCTTTGACAGCAGTTCCGACCGCTCCGAGTTCCTCGCCAATGTCGACCTGCCCTTCGGCACCGGTATTGACCAGATGCGCACCATCGCGAGCCGCGTCGCAAAACGCCTGAGCGGTCTGGATCATGTCACCACGGTCTTCTACACGATCGGCGCCGATGCGCAGGAGCGTGTCAACGAAGCAGAATTCTATATCGCGGTGACACCCAAGGCAGACCGTGACGCTGGCATCGTCTCGCTCATGGATATGGTGCGCGAAGAAATGAAACTCTCGGCGCCGGAAGCACAGAAAGTTGCGGTTACTGAGGTGCCCTGGATCTCTGGTGACGGCGCCTCCAATTTCGGGATCAACTATGCGATCAGCGGGGCCGACCTTGGCGTCCTGCAACAACGCACCGACGCGATACTAGCCCGCATGCGCGCAAGCGGCATGTTCGCGGATGTTCAATCAAGCTTCGAGGCGGGCAAGCCAGAGGTACAGGTCGCCATCGACCGGGGCCGGGCCGCTGATCTGGGCGTCAGCATGCGTACACTTGCCGAGTCCGTGCGCGCGCTTGTGGGCGGGACGGATGTCACCACATACGAAGAGTTTGGCTCGCGCTATGATGTTCGGGTACGCCTTGAGGAAGATCAGCGCAATGATGTGACCAAGCTGGAGATGATCCAGATCCGTGCAGCAGACGGGCGCCTCATTGACATTGCAAACCTTGCCCGGTTCGACATTGACGCGGGGCCTGCCCAAATCACGCGGCAAAACCGGTCCCGCAGCATCATGATCATGGCCAACACCCCGCAAGGGGTTTCACTTGGGCCCGCCACCGACAAACTTGAAGAGATCATCGCCGAAGTGGGCCTGCCCGCTGGCTATATCTGGAGTGCGGAAGGTGAAGCCAAGCGCATGAAGGAGAACCAACAGGCCATCGGGTTTGCCTTCATGGTGGCGCTCGCCGCGCTCTATATGATCCTCGCCAGCCAGTTTAACAGTTTTGTGCAGCCGGTGATCATCATGCTCACCGCCCCCCTTTCGTTTGTAGGGGCTTTCATTGCGCTGAAGCTGTCCGGACTTGAACTCACCATGTTCGCGCAGATCGGCCTGCTTGCCTTGATGGGGCTTGTCATGAAAAACGGCATTCTACTGGTAGATTATGCAAACCAGTTGAAGGAACAGACCGGGTCATCCCGGGAGGCCATGCTCAGCGCAGGCCCCGTGCGCCTTCGTCCCGTTCTGATGACGGCCTTTTCAACCATCTGCGGCATGATCCCAGTCGCCTTTTCGGTCAGCCAGGGCGCTGAATTCAGGAATGCCATGGGCTTTTTGGTGATTGGCGGGCTTGCTTCATCAACTTTCCTCACGCTCCTCGTAGTCCCTGCGGCCTATACGCTGATGGACGATGCGGGCAGGCTCATCCGGAGGGCTATTGGCCGTGTGAAAGGTGCCGTGGACGCAGACGAAGGACGCGGCCTCGCTCGGTTCAAACGAAAGCTGTAAAATTTCCGCTATGTGGTTGGCGAGGGCTATCGAAACGCTTACATTCTGCGCTTCCCATAGAGCGCATTGAAAGCGTCCCCCGCCTGTCACAGAGAATGTCGTGCCCATGAAGACGGAAGAACCGCGTCCCGTTCTCCTAAAAGAATATCGCCCGCCAGCTTTCCTGGTGGATACAGTCTCTCTTGACGTTTCACTGGACCCGGAGCGGACAGAGGTGCGCTCCATCCTTACCATGCGCCGAAACCCGGATGTTGGCGGTCACGAGCCCCTCGTCCTGGACGGGGAACATTTGACCCTGAAGGAAGTTCGGGTCAACGACGAACGTCTGGGAGAAAACCAATATCAGGTTGACGACACATCGCTGACCATCGCCGACCTGCCGGACAGTTTTACCCTCTCAACCCTGACGACCTGTTCGCCCGCCACGAATACAGAACTCACGGGCCTTTATCAGTCCAATGGAATCTTCTGCACCCAGTGTGAAGCAGAGGGCTTTCGCCGCATCACCTACTATCTCGACCGTCCGGACGTGATGGCAGAGTTTCGGACCCGTATCGTCTCGGACAAGAAGCTCGCGCCTGTGCTTCTCTCCAATGGCAATTGCGTGGATGAAGGTGAGACGGAAGACGGACGCCACTTTGCGGAGTGGCACGACCCTTTCAAAAAACCCGCCTACCTCTATGCATTGGTGGCGGGCGACCTCGCCATGGTTGAGGATACATTCCGCACCATGTCCGGGCGCGACGTCACGCTTCGTATTTTTGTCGAGCCTGGGAATGAAGACCGGTGCTCCTATGCCATGGATGCGCTCAAGCGGTCCATGAAATGGGATGAAGAGGTCTTTGGCCGGGAATATGACCTCGACATCTTCATGATTGTTGCGGTCAGCGCCTTCAATATGGGCGCCATGGAAAATAAGGGCCTTAACATCTTCAATGATAAATATGTTCTGGCCCGCCCGGACACCGCGACCGATGCAGATTATGCCGCGATTGAGTCCATCATTGCGCATGAATATTTCCACAATTGGACCGGCAATCGCATTACCTGCCGCGACTGGTTCCAGCTTTGCCTGAAAGAAGGTCTCACCGTCTTCCGCGACCAGGAATTCACCGGCGACCAGCGCTCGCGCCCGGTCAAGCGCATCGCCGACGTACGTCTGCTCAGAACGCATCAGTTCCCTGAAGATGGTGGTCCGCTGGCACACCCGGTCCGTCCGGACAGCTATATCGAGATCAACAATTTCTATACAGCCACCGTCTACGAAAAAGGCGCGGAACTCGTTCGGATGATCCACACGCTTTTGGGGCCTGAGCGGTTCCGCAAAGGCATGGATCTCTATTTTCAACGCCATGATGGTGAAGCCGCGACGGTTGAAGACTTTCTGAGCTCTCTCGGCGACGGTGGCGAGAAAGACCTTACCGCTTTCAAGCGGTGGTATGCCCAGGCAGGAACGCCAGAGGTTCTGATCGCTGGCAAATGGGATGCCGCGACCAAAACCTACACACTCAATATGAGTCAGGTTTCGACACCGACACCTGGCCAACCAACGAAGGAAGCCCTGCCCATTCCGATCGCCCTCGGCCTGTTGGATGCTCAGGGCCGTGAGATCGATCTTCAGCTTGAAGGGGAAGAAGCCCCCAGCGGGACATCCCGTGTGGTCACCCTCACCAAGCGTGAGCAGGTATTCCGATTTCAGAATGTCCCGGAGCAGCCCGTCCCCTCCCTGCTTCGCGGTTTCACCGCGCCGGTCAAACTCAACGCCAATCAGAGCGAGCGGGACTGGACCTTCCTGATGGCGCACGACACAGACCCGTTCAATCGATGGGAAGCCGGCCAGAAGTACGCCTCTGCCATTCTGATGGGCAATGTGGAGGCCTTACAGAAAAGTGAGAAAGAGCGTCAGGGCAACGCCTTCGCCGACATCATCAAGGGATTGCTTGCAGACACGGAGCTTGAACCGGAATTCGTCGCACAAATCATCACTCTGCCCGCCGAACAGACGCTGGCACAAACCATGGCGACGAATGTCGATGTGGATTCAATCCACAAGGCCCGGGAAAACCTGAAAACTTCAATTGCCAACAGTTTGTGGGAAGACTTCCGGTCCGCCTATGACCGGTTTGAGGTGACAGGTGCCTATTCACCAGATGCCACGAGTGCCGGACGACGCACGCTTCGCAATGTATGTCTCTCTTATTTGGTTACCAGTGCCAATCCTGAAGGCCTGGCGCTCGCCGTTCGACAGTTCAAGTCCGCCAATAATATGACAGACCAGATTGCCGCCCTTGGTCTACTCGTGAACCATGAAGGCCCTGAGCGCGATGAGGCGCTTGCTGCTTTCCATGATCGCTGGGCAGACGATCATATCGTTATCGACAAATGGTTCGCACTGCAGGCGACGTCGTCACGCGAAGATGCACTGGATGACGTAAAGCAGTTGACGGGTCACAATGCCTTTTCGCTCTCCAACCCCAATAAGGTCCGCGCTCTGATCGGCAGCTTCGCATCCGCCAATCAGGTGCGGTTCCATGCAGCGGACGGGTCCGGCTACGCTTACATCAGCGACAAGGTGCTTGAACTGGACAAGATCAATCCGCAGGTCGCGGCGCGTATGCTGGGCGCCTTCCGGTCCTGGCGTCAATTTGATGCGGGGCGGCAGAGCCTGATCCGCGACGCCCTGCAAAAGGTGGTTAACACGCCGGGCATCTCTCAGGATGTTTATGAAATCGCGAGTAAATCTCTCGCCTGAGGGCGGCACAAAGTGAGTCATAAATGCATCGCTTCGGTGTGATTTTGGGCTGACGCGTATCGCCGATCTGGACAAGGTCGGCACGTGGCTGAATCATCGAAAAAGCGAATCACACATCCGCAGAAACACTTGTTTCCGCGGGATTGGCGGGTGCGTTTTGTAGGTCTAGGATGGACCCTGCCTAGAGGGGGCAGAAGACCATGAACCTTGTGGCCACAGTAAAAGAAAAGATGCCGAGTGCCATGTCGCGTAATTCAGACGGCGCAAACCTATCTACAAAGAGTTCAGAACCGACAACCTGGGCGCAAAAGCTGACGCTCGGTGTCTCAGCCGTTTCCCTGGCCGCCGTAAATGGCGCCCTATGGTGGCAGGAAGGGCTTTCCCGCCCACTTCTGCTTTCAGCCCTCGCAAGCGCCGCCTGTCTGGGTCTGGGCTATGCTCTTGTCCGGTCCAATGAACGAAAAGCCGAGGCACAAGCCCGTGCAGTCGACAATCAACAGCGCTTCGACATGGCATTCGCGGGCGCGCGCTGCGGTATCTGGGACTGGGACATCACGGAAAACCGCGTCTACTGGTCCAAAGCCATGTTCGATATGCTGGGAAGGCGCCAACCTGCAACCCGCATGACGCCGGCTGAAATCAAAGAACTCACCCACCCGGATGATGTGGCTGCTATTGATGAGATCATTTCGGCGCCTGAAAAAGCGTCCCGCTCTTACGACACAAGTTTCCGCCTGTTGCATGAGGATGGCAGCTGGATCTGGGTGCACGCCAAAGGTCAGGTCTGGAGTGGCCCCCGCAATACCGGTGACCGTGTCATTGGCCTCACCATCGATATTTCCGAGCAGCGGAATGCGGAAGCCTCTGCTAAACTTGCAACAGACCGGTTGAGCGACGCGATTGACAGTATTGGGGAAGCCTTTGTTCTGTTCGACAAGGATGACCTCCTGCTGGCCTGCAACCACAAGTTCCAGGAGTTCCTCGATATTGACGCAGACCGGGCCGTCGTCGGCACGACGCGCACAGCCCTCTTTGATGGGACCGGTGCCGCCGATGCGTGGCCATCTGACCCGGAAGCTGCTGCGACGGAAACCCGTTTGCCAAGCGGGCGCTGGCTACAGATCAGCACACGGTCCACGGCCGATGGCGGGCATGTGAGTGTCGGCACTGACATTTCAGCCATCAAAGCGCAGGAAGAAGCGCTCACGACACATCAGGATCAATTGCAGTCCACGGTAAGTGACCTGGAAATGTCGAAGTCAAAACTTCAGGACCAGGCGAGCCAGCTCGTTGAACTGGCGGAGAAATACGCGGCGGAGAAATCCCGCGCAGAAGCGGCCAATCGCTCCAAGTCCGAATTCCTGGCCAATATGAGCCATGAGCTGCGTACGCCGCTCAATGCCATTATCGGCTTCTCTCAGATGATGGAGACGCAACTCTTCGGGCCACTCGGTGCGCCAAAATATGATGAATATGCGACCGACATTAAAGCGAGCGGCGAACATCTTCTTGATGTGATCAATGACATTCTCGACATGTCGAAGATTGAGGCCGGTCGTCTCACCCTTGAACAGGAGAACCTGGACATTGCGGACGCCGTGCGAGATGCGCTTCGGCTTGTCGCAGGACGCGCGGATATTGCCCAGGTACGGCTTGATAATCAGATCGGTATTCAGCCGCCGGTTTTCGCCGACAAGCGCGCGGTGAAGCAAGTGCTCCTGAACCTGCTCTCAAACGCTGTGAAGTTCACCGAGGCCGGCGGAGACATCACAATCAGCGCAACAGGCTCTGATGGATGGCTTCGAGTCGCGGTCACAGATACGGGCATTGGTATTCCTGCCGCTCATCTGTCCAAGCTTGGCAAACCGTTCGAGCAGGTGGAGTCGCAGCACAGCAAGAAGCACAAAGGCACCGGCCTTGGGCTCGCTCTCTCACGGTCTCTTGTAGAAATGCACGAGGGCGAGCTCATCATCGAGAGCGAGGAAGGTGTCGGTACGACTGTATCGTTTACGCTACCTCTGGCAGCCACACACTAAAGTGGCCGTTTAGAGATACCATTCGAGCTCGCGGGTTGAGATGGTCTGGTTAAACTTCTCAAACTCGAGACGCTTGGTCTCCGCATAAATGTCGACAAACAGATCGCCGAAATAGTCTCGGAGCACGGGTGCCGCAATGAACGCGTCGAGCGCCCGGGGAAGTGTCAGTGGCAGATCGGGATCGACGTGATCGCAGGCGTTTACCGCTGTCGGCTCGCCCGGCTCGATTTTGTTTTCGATACCATAGTCAATGCCCGCAAGAATGGCCGCCAATACAAGGTAAGGGTTTGCATCTGCGCCAGCGACGCGATGCTCAATCCGCCGCGCCTGTGGCGCCCCTGTCGGCACGCGGAATGCCACAGAGCGATTGTTGTACCCCCAGGCCCCGTTCACGGGTACAAAGAGGTTTGGTCCGAACCGTCGATAGGCATTGAGATTGGGTGCGAAAAGCGCCATGGCCGGTGGCAGTGTGCGTTGCAACCCGCCGATTGCGTGGCGCATCATGTCCGAGCCATCTTCTCCCCCATCGTCAAAAACATTACGGCCATCCACATCCAGAAGACTGGTGTGCACATGACAGCCATTGCCGACCTGGTTGAGATAGGGTTTCGCCATGAAGCTCGCCCGCAATCCATGCTCACGTGCAGCAGCCCCAATAAGATACCGCAGCAGAATACCCTGATCTGCTGAGCGCAGAGGTTCAGGCCCATGCTTCAGGTTGATCTCATATTGTCCAGGTGCAAACTCAGCCACTGCCGCAGAGGCCGGAACGCCAAGGCCGGTCGCATAGGTCCCAATGTCCCGGAGGAGATCGCCGAAACCATCGAGTTCTGTCAGGCCATAGACCTGGTTTGATTTTTCGCGGTTGCCGGTACTCGGATTGATCGGCGGCTGCGGACGCCCTTTTGCGTCAGGTTTGGGATCGAGCAGGTAAAACTCAAACTCGACTGCGGAGACAGGCATCAATCCGCGGGCACCCAATCGGTCGGCAACACGGGCCAACACATTGCGTGGTTCAAACTCACATGGCGCGCCCTCGGGCGTTTCCATGGTCATTAGAACCTGTGCCTGATCCGGCGCCCAGGGGACAGCCGCAAGGGTCCCATCAATCGGGAATGCCGTGCCGTCAGGGTCCCCATCGGAAAAACCGCGCCCCTGAATGTCTTCATTCACACCCGTCACATCCAGAAAATAGACAGACATGGGCAATTGAAGACCGTCGGTGAACACCTTGGTCGCTTCCTCCACAGGAATTCGTTTCCCCCGGACGGTGCCGCATTGATCGGTAAAAACGGCGTTAAGGTAGGCGACTTTCGGGTGGGCAGCACAAAACGCCTTCCAGTCGGCTAAGGATGCCCGCGTCGTTGACGCCGGTCTCTCTCGATTACTCATGGCTGCCTCTTCTCAAGCCCTGTTTAGTGCAATCATAAGCGAGAGTGCTTAACAGATACCAGCCATCCCTCAAGGGAGCGTTCTATATCTTCATCACTCAGCAGCTGGACGCAGGCTACGTCCCTCGCGCGGACCCTCTCCCCTGTTTCTCCCTATGGGGCCTCGCTTCAGCACATCAGCGATTTTTGCCCGAGATTCCGGCGTCAGTTCCGCAAATGCGTCAACAAGAGCGTTTTGGGACTGGCTTGCCACCTGATCCATGCCAACACGCATGGCAGAAAATGCCGCTCTCACAGCGTCAGGGTCGTAAGGGTCGGCCGCAATAGCATCACTCAGCGCCAGCCGTGCCTGGCGCAACTCCTGAAACAACGGCCTGAGTTTCGCGCGATTTTCCCCCATCACGGCCTTCAGAAGGTCCCGTTCCTCGCCGCTGAGTTGACGAACCATTGCCTGGTGAGGAACGCCAATCGGTGAGACGTGTGCGCGACCTTTCGGGTCCATGTCGCGGATGAAGCCGGCAGCAAACGCACCCACCAGAAAGAGGTTGACTACGAGCGAGACAAGAAGCACGGGCCCAAGCCATTTGCGGACAGGCTTTGTGACATTTGGATTTGCTTGATCACTCATTGCCATTCCTCCGCCAGTGTGGTCTCACCCAGAGCGAGAGCGAGCACCTCATAGGACTGATCCTCATTCCAACTGTCCGTCGTGGCGCTTGTCAGTGCACCCGATGCCACGCCCAGTGCTACTGATACCGCCAAGGCACCTGCCGGGACCAGGCCTGATCCGAAAGGCCAAAGAAGTTCGAGGATCTGCCGCGCGATCCCCACACCGCCGATACCTTCCTCTTTTTGGCTCGATAGGATTTTTCTTTGTAAGGCATAGCTGGGCGCCTCAACGGGTGCCAACGCCAGCAGCGCATCAATTTCAGCTTCCTCAGCCTGACGTTTGGCCAGCAATGGGTCTGCTGCAATGGTCTGGCGCATACTCTCACGTTCGGCTTCAGGCCATCGCACTTCCTCCGCGCCGTAAGCATCCAGCACTTGATGCGCCCGCGCCTTTGCTTTTTCGAATTTTGGTGCGTCTGTCATGTCTTCACGCTCTTGGTTGGGTCAGTAGATGGACCGGGCGATGAAGCATCCCCTTCTCCCTTTAGGTCCGACCATTCTGGCCTGAGTGATTTCTTCAATGCCCTGCGTCCCCGCGACAAAAGAGACTCCAGCGCTTCCACGCTGACACCCAATATTTCCGAGGCCTCCAGGTTGGAAAGCTGCTGATAGTGCGACAAAACGATGGCGGCTCGTTGGCGCTCCGGTAATGCCTGAATCGCTGCATCAATTCGTCCAGCCAGTTCCTGCCGCTGTACCAAGGTTTCGGGATCTGGCTCATCGCTTGGCGCATCGAATTCCGGGTCCAGTGATTCCGGTTTCTTCTTGCGAAGGCGGTCCAGGCACTGGTTCATCGCAATCCGGTGGAGCCAAGTGGAGACTTTTGCCCGGCCCGGCTCCCAGCGCTCCGCTGCTTTCCACGCGCGCATGAAGGTATCCTGCGCAACATCTTCGGCTTCTGCCTGATCGCCCAGCATACGCCGTGCGACAGCCAGGATATGCGCCAGGTGTGTTTCCACCAATACGCGACCTGCAGCGGCGTCTCCAGAAGCAAGCGCGGACATCAAGGCGTCATCATCCGACGCCACATCGGGTGTTCCTATTTCTTTCTTTAGAGGGATGACAGCCCGTCCTCTCCTCAACCGTCGGTCAACAGTGTTACTTCTATAGCGAGGTGCTGCACCGAAGTCATCTGGTCTGGAAACAGACGACTTCAGTGCAACCATCGCAGTTTATCTGTTTCCTCTGTTTCCTCTGTTTCCTCTGTCGCCGCGGCGCTCCTGCATCTTCTCATGCATGGCCTTCGCTTCGTCCAAAGTGATCTTACCGTCACCATTTTCATCGATACGATCAAACATTCCGGCATGGCGCTCTCCCCGTGGACCAGCTGCCATCTCTTCCGGGCTCAGAAGACCATCTTCGTTGGTATCCATTTTCGTGAAACGCTCCTGCCGACGCTCTGCTGATCTTGCCTCTCGTGCGGCTGTTAGCTCCTCAAGAGAAAGAAGGCCATCGCCATTTGCATCCGCTGCCTCAAAACGGGCTTTGCGGGCGTCTTCTGCTTCTTCCCGGGTAATTTCACCGTCCTTGTTGAGGTCCAGCATCTCGAACATACGCTCAGGCGTCGGCGGTCCGCCACCGGGACCCTTGGCTGCCACAGCGATGCCAGCAGAGGTAAGCATGACGCCTGCCAGTGTTGACGCCAGAATGAGTTTGTTTTTACGCATCGATCATCTCCAGTAAAGGCCCGCGGACCCATGGTCCCGGCCTGAAAATAGGTGCGGTAGACGCTCAAGGGGTGGGGGATACGCCTACCGCCGGAATGCAGGAGATCAAAACTCGTGGTTCGAAATGCCGAAACCCGAGAAACCTTGCCGCCTGCATTCAGTTCATTGAACGCAGGCGTGATCCAATTCCGTCGGACAATCTCAAAACAATTCAGGAAAACCGCAAAAAAGGCCGTTTTGCGAGCTTTGCCGGGATCTGTGTCCCTCGGCGGCTCTTTACACAAAAGCTGCCAGACGCTCCAAGAGCCCGTGCTTCTATCAATGCGAGCGCGACGGTGCATTGAAGCGTGGGTGACCATGCTGAGGAGGTGATCTTGCCGATCTCTGTCTCTCCATTACAGACGGCGCCCAGAGGTTCGCCGCCCGCGATGTCGAGTTCCAGACCGACAAGGGCATGGGTGCTGCCGGTCTCCACGATCCGTTTCAATGCCTTTTGACCGTTAAACACAGAGCGTTCCAGAGAAACGCATCCGCCCAAACTCAGATCGTAGGGTGAGCAGGCTTCCGATGCCTCGAGCGCTGAAAACGCTGACTGATAGTCGATGCCTTCCAGCGCAACTCCGTTTTCAATGCGCGCAATGTCCCGCACAGCTGCGCCAACGGGACGGACTCCAAATGCCTGACCATCGGCCAGCAGACGCCGCCAGACGATGGATGCATCATCCGGGTCACACCATAATTCGCACTCAAGGCCCCCTATCATGCCTGTGCGGCTGACATAGACCGGCATACCTCCAAGCTGAATCCAGGTTCCCCGGCATCTGTCCAGTTGCTTCGGGTTCTCCATGCCTACAGAGGCCAGCACATCGCCCGCCAGCGGTCCGCCGAGGGAAATGCCCGCAATCGTGCCCGTCACATCTTCCAATTGAACGTCAAAACCAGATGCGGATTGCTGCAACCAGTCCATATGAGGACTGCGAAGGGTGAGACGGAAGTCTTCCTCATCAAAACGGAAGAGCAAGCCTTCAGCGATGACGCTCCCGGCCCCGTCGCACAACACAGCCCTTGCAGCCTGGTCGACATCCAACTCACCTACGGCACGGGTCAGCAAACGGTCCAAATAGGGAACAGCCTCACGCCCTGATATGCGGACTTTCACCATTGGCGAAATGTCGGACAGTCCTGCGCGTGTCCTCAGCGCGTCATATTCCTGTTCAATGCTGGTAAAGACGTCCGCTACTGTGTAGCCAAGCCATTCGGTCCAGCTGTTCGTCCGGTTTTCTTCCGCCACATCTAGATGCAAAGGTGTTGTGAGCACATGGCGTGCGTAAGGTGGTTCGTTGACAGGCTGCTCAAACCAGGCAGGGTCCGGCGCTACACCAGGACCGTTCAGAGGGCTGTCGCGCGATACGTTCAGGTCCTCCGCCTCCATTGATGTTTTGTCCATTCCCTCGGTCATGATGCCTTCTCCGCAGCCAAGGCCGCTTCCGCTGACAGTTTGCCGGGCAATCCCGTCAAACCGCCGCCCGGGTGGGTTCCCACACCGCAAAGATAGAGCCCTTGCACTTCAGCCTCATGATTGGCAAGCCCCGGAGTGGGCCGGAAAGCCAAGAGCTGATCGAAGCTCATATTACCCTGGTGCCAACCGCGCCCACCCCATCCGAAAGTTTCTTCGAGTTCGGGCGGCGTCAGCACTTCCCCGGCGATGATCTTATCACTCAGGTCCGGGGCATATTCGCTGATGGTGTCAATGATGCGTTTGACGAAGGGTTCCTTTTGGGCGTCCCACCCACCTTCCACATCGAAGGGCACATTGGGAATGATGATCGACATGACATGATGCCCCATCGGCGCCAGACGCGGGTCATGATAGGAGGGAATGACCAGCTCCATCACCGGCTCCAGGGCGAGCTCGCCCCGCTTGGCGGCTGTAAAGGATCGCTCAACGGTCCCCATATCGGGTGCAATCACCAGACGTCCGCCATACTCGCGGTCTGAGAAATTCTCAAAAGTGGGTAGCCCTTCCAACGCCAGGTTTACCTTAGCGGTGGCTCCCTTCATCTTAATCCGGCTCAGGCGCGTTGCCACGGGTGCTTCAAAGTGACGGGCGCCGACGAGATCAAGGCAGGTCGTTTTTGGATCAGCACTACTCAAAACAACAGGTGCTTCGAAGATAGTACCGTCCTCAAGGCGAACACCTTTTGCCTTGCCCTCCTCGATCAGAATTTCGGTAACCGGACTCTCCAGACGAATTCGGACGCCTGATGCTTCTGCAGAAGTCGCCAAGGCTTCCGTGAGCCCACCCGCGCCGCCAACGGGATATCCCAACCCCTGTCCAATTGCCTCTTGTGCCCTTTTGTACACCAGCGAGAATGCCGTTCCTGGCGTGTGTGGCCCTGCATGGGCACCGAGAGTTGCCTCAAAGGAGAGAGCCCCCTTGATAAGGTCGCCGTCAAAGTATCTGTCTAATAAAGCTGCGACGCTTGAAGGGACCAGTTGCAGGAAAGCTCTGAGATCCGCCGGTCCCAGCTTTTCCAGCCGCAATGCCATCTTCGTTGCTTCTTTGGCTACCGCATCTTTTGAGACAGAAGGTACCGCCCCCTCCAGAAGAGGCTTCAAGAGCTTCACGTATTTGCGTAGGCGCCCGTCGAACTGCGCCCATGCCTCGCCATCCGCCCCGCCGTGCGCTGCAACAGAGGCCAAACTGTTCTTACGGTCACTCGACAGCACTATATGCTTCCCGTCCCGGTCAAGCGCGACAGTGGCCATATCACTGGTCGCCCAGGTGAGGCCGTGCTTTGCCAGCTTAAGATCTTTCTCAATCTTGCGCGGGAACCCGGAGACCAGATGAGCCGCCGTCGAGACCTGATAGTCGGGCGATATCTCCGCGGTGCGCGCAGCACCGCCAACAAAGTCTGCACCGTCCAGTACCACCACCGACTTCCCGGCCTTCGCCAGATACCCAGCGGCGACAAGACCATTGTGGCCCGCACCGATGACGATGGCATCATATTGAAGGGCGTCTTCGCTCATTGGCGTCTCCCCTTCAAAGATCCGAGAATACCCTGGGCAACATTCGCGCCCGCAGCTCCAAGGGCCAGACCCGCAGGGTGGCCGCTGGCCGAGCACACGTAAAAGTTTTTGATCGGACTTTCATGCCCACTAAAGCCCGGCACCGGACGGTTGAAGAACATCTGGTCAAGCGACATCTGGCCGAGGAACGGGTCTCCCCGCGTGTAGCCTGCCTGGTCCTCTATATCTGACGGCAGCCGCAGCTCTTCCGCGACAATGTGCTTCTCAAACCCTGGCGCATGACGCGCGATCATATCTCTGACCGTTTGCATGAACGTGTCGCGGCGCGCGGTCGACCAAACCCCATCATGGAGTTCTGTCGGGACATATTGCGCGGAGACAGCAAAAACATGTCCACCCTTGGGAGCCAGACTTGGGTCATCCAAGGTTGGGATGGCGATCTCCAGAAGCGGCGCTGTGGGTGGCCGTTCATCCAGCCAATCCTCATATGCCCGGTCCATGGGCTCCAGGCCGCCGCCGATGATCAGGCCACCGCTTAAGGCTGGATTATCCTTCGAGATACCTGTGATCTCCGGCAGCCCCTCCAATGCAAAATTGATGCGCGCGACAATACCTTCCATCCGAACATTGGCCACATCCCGCGCAAAACCGTCCGGCAGGCCCGACCATTGGAAGAGACTCAAGAAACTTCGTTTGATATCGAGGTCTGACAGCACAATTCCTGCGTCGATTTCCTCTCCATCAGCCAGAACGACACCTGCGGCCTTCTTGTCCACCATCTTGATGTCGGTGACTTCGGCATTGAAACGAATATCCCCTCCGCGCTTGCGCACAATTTTGAGGAGGCAGTCCGCCAACGCCTGGGTGCCACCCTTGGGACTCATGCGCCATGGCGCGCCACCATTGTCACCCGTCATCCATTGGGCGGGCAACAGAGAGGCTCCCGTTGGATCCGAGGGACCAAGCGCCCGTCCAATCAGTGCGGGGGCTGCGAAATGTGCTCGAATATGCGGGTTCTCAAAATACCCCGCCAGGAAATCGTCAAGCGACAGAGCCCAATAGCGCGTGAGGTCGTAAAGGGCTTCCGGTTCCATCTGCATGACGGACTTTGTCCGCGACATCATCTGTTTGAACGCGGCAATCGACCACTCGCCCGGGTCTTCCTGAGCTTTAAGGAGGGACTGGCGAATTAGCTCCGCCTGCCGTTTCATGTCGCGCACAAACCGTGGCCAGGCATCAGCGTCCTGGCGCGAATGGCGCGCGAGTTCGCGGCGCATCACATTCGCGTTCGCATAGTTTGCGACATGAATGCCCTCGTCAAAGAGGGAGATGCCCCCTTCGCGTCGAATGAGTTGGAGTCCCTCGCGCGCAAGATCAAATTCACGGATCAGTTCAGGTGGAATATAGCTGTGGGAAAATCCAATTGGCGGCGCGGAATAACCGGGCGCCAGCACGTCATGGGCCGCTCCCCCACCCACATGACCGGTTCGCTCCACGATCAGAACAGACAGGCCGGCCCCGCCCAGACGCGCGGCCGCAGTGAGGCCGTTCAGCCCCGCTCCGATTACCACTGCGTCCACACGCTCCATGGGTTCACCTACTCAACTATCCCATGTCTCAAATAGAGACAAAAACCTGACATCGTCCAGGTGTCACGATCTTAGCTGCCCCTCTCCGAGACGGGAGCCGATCACACCTGCCACCCCATTAACCCTGTTTTTGGCAGAGTCCAGGCAATGATTGGTCCTGCCAGGAACTCCGCAACCCGCAAGGCGGATTGGGGCACCCACTGAACTGCAAATAATTAGCCAAACTATGACGGTCACATGCCTGATTCTTCTCAGGCGGTCGGAGACACGATTATCCCGGCATAAGCTTCAAGAACATCCGACTGGGCCTCCATGAGAGAGGCCTGCAGGACACCAAAATCCGGCGCATTTCCGGCCTGGGCCAGCCGCATCTTAAGGCTCTCAGTCGCTGTATCCGGCTTCAGGTTTCCGGTGACACATATCCGCATAATCTGGGTCAGATCGTGTTGCAGGTCGAAAGCCGCTTGCAGACGTTCCATCATGGCGTCGCTTATCAGATCCAGTTGGGCCGCTTTGGTGAAGACAGCACGTGTATCCGGGCTGAGGATCTCCGGGTGCTGAGCTGCATGGATCAGCTGGAGAAACTGCGCGATGAATTCCAGGTCGATCAGACCGCCGCGTACATGTTTCAACGACCAGGGATCTTTGGTCCCGAATTCCTTTTCAATACGCAGCCTCATTTCCTGAACATCGACGGCTGTTTTCTCGACATCTCGTTCCTGGGTAAGCGTTTCCTTGATAACCGTCTCGACCTTCGCGACGATGGCGGGTGGTCCGCTCACAACCCGTGCACGGGTGAGTGCCATATGCTCCCAGGTCCACGCACTTCCTGCCTGATAAGTCTTGAAGGACGCAAGCTGCGAAGCGACCGGCCCGGCATTCCCCGACGGACGCAGTCGAAGGTCTACTTCATAGAGTTTTCCCTCGGCAGTCGGCGCTGTCAGGGTGCTCACAAGTTGCTGCGTCATGCGCGCATAATATTGCGAGGCCATGAGAGGCTTTTTGCCATCCGAAGCCTCCGCCCCCTCCTGCAGATCGTAGATCGTAATGATATCGAGATCGGAGGCAGCGCTCATCTCCTCACTGCCCAGTTTACCCATGGCCACCACGGCCATTTCCCCGCCGGGCATGATCCCATGCTTTTCCGCCATTTGCTCAGCAACCTGCGCCTGCATCTGACGGATCAATACTGTCGCAACCGCACTATAAGCGGGACCTGCTTCCCTCGCATTGGCGCTCGCAGACAGAACACGGACGCCCAAGCGAAAGCGTTGCTCCCGTGCCCAGACGCGGGCGAAGTCGAGAACGTCCTGCAGATCACGCGCCGGGCTCAAAGCATCCGACAGTTCTGCTTCCAACACTGACTCGTCTGGCAATGCCGAGAAGAAGGACGGCGATAGAACGGCATCGAGCACACCGGCATTCTGACTGAGATAGGCGGCCAGACGGGGCGCCGTGCCACAAATCTGCGCGATGAGGCTCAAAAGACTTGGATTCGCATAGAGAAGCGAAAAGAGCTGGACCCCTGCGGGCAGGCCGCTCAAGAACTGATCGAAACGCAAGAACGCAATATCCGGCTCTGCTGTGCGGGAGAGCGCTCTCAGCAATTCGGGCATCAGAGCCGTCAGGCGTTCTCTCGACCGTGGACTGCGTGTCGCCGCAAATCGGCCTGCATGCCACCCGCGAATGGTGGCAGACATATCTGCAGCACTTTTGAAGCCCAACTCATTCAGGGTTGCGAGGGTTTCCGGATCATCTTCGGTTCCGGTGAAGACAAGGCTTCCCCCTTCTTCGCCGAGTGGGGGCGCCGTTTCAAAGAGCGCCACATAGTGGGTCTGAACCCTCGACAGGTGAAGCAGCAGATCCGTCTCAAAGGCGGCCCGGGTGTCATAGCCCATGAAGCAGGCGACATGCTCTATGCCTTCCGCCATCGCAGGCAGAGAATGGGTCTGTTCGTCATCGATCATCTGTAATCGATGCTCCAGAGTCCGCAAGAACCGATAGGCCGCCTTCATTTCGTCGGCCACCTGAGGTTCGATCCATTCTTTCTTCACCAGCATGTCGAGCATGGGCACCGTCTGCATGCCCCGCAGTTCATCGTCGCGGCCGCCGGCGATTAACTGCTGGGTCTGAACAAAAAACTCGATCTCGCGAATGCCACCACGGCCTAGCTTGATATTGTGCCCCTCAACCGCAATCTCGCTATGCCCGCCAACGGCGTGAATCTGCCGTTTCATGGAATGCACGTCTTCAATGGCTGCGTAATCCAGATATTTGCGCCAGATGAAGGGAGCCATCATGGAGAGGAAGCGTTCTCCTGCTTGTTTGTCGCAGGCGCAGGGGCGCGCCTTGATGAAAGCTGCCCGCTCCCAGTTCTGACCTCGACTTTCGTAATATTGCTCGGCCGCCGGAAGAGACACGGCCACTCTTGTGCCGCCTGGGTCTGGCCGCAGACGCAAATCAGTGCGGAAGACATAGCCGTCTGCGGTTCGCTCCTGCATCAGTTTCACAATGTCTTTGGTCAGTCGTACGAAGAATGTGCTCTCGTCGAGTCCTTCTTTCAGAGACAGCGTCCCTGGTTCGTAGAAAACGACAATGTCAATGTCGCTTGAATAGTTGAGTTCGCCGGAGCCGTACTTCCCCATAGCCAATACAACGAGACCACTCTTCTCCGGTGAAACCTTGGCGGTAACGTCGCCTTTCTCCGCAGCCTGGCGCAGCAACCAGGCAAATCCGCATTCCAGAATAGTGTCGGCGAAGCGGGTGAGACTTCCTGTCACTTCTTCCAGGGGCCAAAGGCCCGCCACATCCGCAGCCGCTGTGCGGACAGCCAGTTCAGACTTTGCTTGCCGGACAAGGGTCATGAGCTCTTCGAAGGTCGCCGCGTCACCAGCGGCCCTTTTCACTTCTTCGAGGGAATTTTCGAAGGCGGTTCCTGGGGGCGTGCCGGCAATCTTTGGCAGAAGATCCGGATACCGGATACAGGTGCGTGCAATGAAGGGAGAGCTGCCGGTGAGGGATAGCATCAAGGTTTCAAAGGCATCAGTCCCAGACAGGTCTTGCCATTCAGAGCCCTGAAGTGCGGCACGCAGGTCGGTCAGTACTTCCTGTCCGCGGGGCCGGTCCGCAGGTTTGGGCAGCGCTTCGACATGATCCAGCAAACTTGAATCGGATGTCACAGCCATTGCGCGTTTTCTCCCTCTTACACAAAGAAAAAGGCCTGTCGGAAACCGACAGGCCTATTCCTACAGCATTGCTGAAGCAAGATCAGCAGCCAGCTGCGTCCTTCAGCTGTGAAGACGGGCGGAACCGCAATGTCTTCGATGCTTTGATCTTGATCGCTTCGCCAGTGCGTGGGTTGCGACCCATGCGGGCTTTACGCTTGGAGACAGAAAATGTTCCGAACGTACCGATCGTGTATTTGCCTTCTTTCTTAGATGCTTTGAGACCGGCTTCGATTTGACCGAATACCAGTTCCACGGCACGCTTTGCTTCTGCTTTGCTCAAGTCGCCAGCGTCTGCAACGCGCTCAATAAAGTCTGCTTTGCTCATAAGTCCACTCTCCTAAATTGGCCTCCGGGTGCCCCCGTCGTTACGAGCAGTAACAAATGCCTAATACTGCCGCTACGAAAATTCGCGTCGATTTCGCTCTAGACAGCATTTTTCCGGGGATAAATGTCAAACCGCGGCGGAAATGATGCAAATTGGCGTCGCTATGCGCCCTATAGTTGCAAGAATCCGGCTTGGGAATGCGGGTCAGAGCGCATTTTCCGAATCAGTTTTACGGCTGCACCGCTATGATTCGCCTGCGGCATATGCACATGATCGCGATCACGCAGCCAGTAGCGACGGCACTACTCCACCTTTGACGTGCAGAACACACCCCTCACGAAGGACGATTTTCTTTCACCCGAAGCGGCAGGCGAAGAACGGCTTTCAGACCAGGCTCCGCATCATCAAGCTTGAGCTTGCCCCCATGAAGATGGGCAGCAGCGGAGACAAGAGACAAGCCCAGCCCACTGCCGGGTGTATTGCGGCTCTCTTCCAACCGGACAAACCGACCCAGAACCCTCTCGCGGTCTCCAACGGCGATGCCCGGTCCGTTGTCAGACACGCTAACAATGGCATCGCCCTGTAGTCGCCTGGCTTCCACCTGAATCCGCGGTTCGCCACCTATCGCCTTGCTCCCGTGCTTAATCGCATTGTCGAGCAGGTTGGCAATCGCCTGTGCGAGCAGCTCCTTATTGCCAAAAACCGCGATCTCTTCATCGGTTTCAACCGTACAGGCAATCCCGGCATCTTCAGCCACAGGTTCATAGAGCTCGACAGCATCGCGCACCAACTCTCCCAGGTCGAAACTCGTCATGGTGTCACGCATGGAGCCTGTTTCAGCGCGGGCGATGGCCAACAGAGAGTTAAAAGTGGAGAGCAGATGGTCCGCATCGGCGATGGAACGCTCCAGCTCTACGCGTACCTCTTCAGACGAACCTTCCCGCATCATAGCCATTTCCAGGCGCGTCCTAAGGCGGTTGAGCGGGCTCCTGAGATCATGCGCGACATTGTCGGTGACCTCCCGCATGCCGGTCATCAGGCTTTCGATCTGCTCCAGCATCTCGTTGAGGTTTTCAGCCAGCTGGTCGAACTCATCGCCCGATCCTGCGACGGAGACACGCTGAGACAGATCGCCTCTGATAATGTTGCGGCTGGTCTGATTGATCTCGTCCACCCGCGCCAACATGTTTCGGCTGATAATGACCCCACCAATGAGACCAAGTGCAACGGTGAGCGCAATCGCCCAGGCGAGAGAAGACGTAATCAGGTTTTCGATGCTGCGCAGCTCCTGCACATCCCGGCCGACCAGCAGGAACGATCCGTCCGGCAGCGGAAACGCCCGGGCGCGGGCGGCATGCACTTCCGAGCCATCCATAGTGAGACGGTTGAACTGAAAATCCATCCAGCCATCAGGCCCCGGTTCCACGCCGGGCCGACGCCCGAGATTGCCTGCCAGGACACTTCCCCTTGCATCAACCAACAAGTAGAGGCTTTGGCGGGGATCGCGGCTCCGCTGGATAACGATATGAACGAGCTGAGCAATGCCGCCTTGCGCATATTGTTCCGCAAGGCCGGTGATCTCCGCCTGGACCGCTTCGTCCGACTGGCGCGCGAGGAACCCGGCTGTGTTCCAGTACACATAACCCAGAAGCGCGATTGCAGACGTTGCGAACAGCGCCAGATAGACAAGCGCCAGCCTGAACGTGGTTGTATTTAGTAGATTACCCTGCTGCACGTAGCGAGTATCCGGCACCTCGGATCGTATGCAAGAGCGGAACGTCGAAATTCTTGTCAATTTTCGACCGAAGCCGGGAAATATGCACGTCGATCACATTGGTTTGCGGGTCGAAATGGTACTCCCAGACATTTTCCAAGAGCATGGTGCGGGTAACGACCCGGTCCGCATTTTTCATAAGGTACTCAAGAAGCCGGAATTCACGCGGCTGGAGATCAATCTCGGTGCCTGCCCGGGTTACTTTGCGCGCCAGCAGGTCAACTTCCAGGTCGGCGACCTGAAGCTTGGTTTTCACCTGATCCGGGTTTGAGCGCCTCACCAGCACTTCGATACGCGCAAGCAACTCAGCGAAGGCATAGGGCTTCGTGAGATAATCGTCCCCGCCTGCCTTCAGGCCCTTTATCCGGTCATCCACTTCGCCAAGAGCGCTTAGAAACAGCACAGGCGTTTCATTGCCCTGCTCACGAATGGTAGAGACGACACTCAAACCGTCGCGCTTCGGCAGCATGCGATCAACGACCAGTACATCGTAAGGCGCCGACATCGCAAGCGTCAGGCCGTCATCCCCATCCGCTGCATGGTCCACCGTGTGACCACTCTCCTTCAGACCTTTGACCAGATAGGCCGCCGCCTCGAGATCATCTTCGATTACCAGTACCCGCATAGGCTCCATCCCCTCCGCTTCTCCCTCCGCGTTGTCAACGCTGTCGAGCGGTTCATTCCATTCTAGCTTGGAATTGGCATGGGTGGCGAGTGCCGCATAGGAAACAGGCATAACATGACCTCCGAAGTTGGTGGTCACAGCGGCCTCTCGCAGGGGACAATGGGACACCGCCGTGACCAATCAGGTTCCCTCACCTGACAATTGATTGGTCCATACGCTGCGTACAGACCCAATTCGAACGGGTTCAAGTCTCTTGCAGGCGCAGCGCCACAAAGCGCTGTCCCTCATCTGAGCGAACCAGCAGAAGGACAGATTTGCGATCCTTCTCTTTTGCGTCTGCGATGTCTTTTGTGACATCGGACAAATTCTCAACGGGCTCGCCTGCAACCTCGACAATGATGTCACCAGGACGCAAACCCTTCTCTGCAGCCTGGCTTGCAGGCTTCACAGCGCGGACAACGACTCCTTCCGGGCTTTCCGCCAGCGCCAGTCCCAATCCATCGAGAACACCGTCTTCCTCAGGGGTCAGGGCAGCAGATTCCTGTTCTTCCGGGTAAGCCCCGATCTTCACGTCGATGGCCTCACGTTCGCCATCCCGCCATAGATTGAACTGGGCAGTACGGCCCGCTTTTAGAGCCGCGACAGCCTTGCTCACATCCTTCGGCGTTTCCATCACAGTGCCATCGATGGAATAGATGACATCGCCTGGCTCCAGACCTCCCGCTTCCGCAGGGCTGCCGGGCACGACCTGAGCGACAAGGGCTCCTTCATCGTCAGACAGACCGAGCGTTTCCGCAATTTCCGGACCGACCGGCTGAATGGCGACGCCCAGCCAACCGCGCTCGACCCGTCCGTTCTCACGGAGATCGGCAATCACCTTCAAAGCGACGTCTGCCGGGATCGCAAAACCAATCCCAACATTGCCTCCTGTGGGAGAGAAAATCGCCGTGTTCACACCGACCACATTACCTGCCAGGTCGAAAGTGGGCCCGCCGGAATTCCCCTGATTGATAGAGGCATCGATCTGGATAAAATCGTCATAGGGCCCCGCACCAATGTCCCGCCCACGGGCCGATACAATGCCTGACGTCACCGTTCCGCCGAGACCGAACGGGTTCCCGACAGCGACGACCCAATCTCCTACCCGCAGATCGTCGGTTTCTTTGAAAGACACAAAGGGCAGGTCTTCCTCGGTCTCTATTTTAAGGAGAGCGAGATCGGTCTTCTCGTCTGTTCCGACAATCTCCGCCTCGGCCTCCGTTCCATCTTTGAAAACAACCGAGACCTTGACGCCGTCATCCACCACATGGTGATTGGTGACGATGTAACCATCTTCAGAAATCACA
This sequence comes from Parvibaculaceae bacterium, assembly GCA_965248405.1. Taxonomy (GTDB): domain Bacteria; phylum Pseudomonadota; class Alphaproteobacteria; order Parvibaculales; family Parvibaculaceae; genus Mf105b01. Next base: position 932,830 of record OZ252104.1, on the reverse strand, counting down.
AAGCCGGAGCCTTGTGCCTGGGGACGTGGGCCCCGCCGGGGCGTGCCTTCATTGCGGTCTTCGGCGCCGGGCCCTTCGCGGAAGAAGCGTTCAAAGGGATGTCCCGGAGGAAAGCTGGGCCGCGGTCCGGACGCTGCCGCAGGCACCCGCTGCACAACCTGAATGCTTACAACTGCAGGCGTCACCTGCTCCACCATGTCGGCAAATCCAAGCATTGGCAGACCTTGGGGAGTCCCAGCTTGGAGCGCCTGAACACTTGTTTCCGCCGAAACAGGATGGTTCAGTGAGGCAACACCGAATCCAATGATCGCCGCCGCACCAACGGCGGCGATGAATGTACCCTTGTTGCAGAAGAAGCTTTTATGGTTGTTGTCGTCAGGTCGAGGCATGCTGAGGGAACTCCGTAAAATTAGCTCCTCATAAACATGGGTGTTCCTGTCTTACTGTCACCTGAACGACCTATTACATTTCGTTTAGCGCAGCGCCGCCTTCTTGCCACAATTGGAAACGGGTCCGCACAAACCTTACGCTTTTAGGCTCGTCACAACTTCGATGTCGGACTCAAGTGTGCGATGCACTGGACACTTATTCGCGATCTCCACCAGTTTGGCGCGTTCTTCGTCTGTCATATCGCCCTCAATTGAAAGTTCGCGCCGCATCACGTCGATCTTCTGATTCCCTTCTGCGGCACATTCCGCGCAATCATCTGCATGAACCTTGTCATGGGACAGGGTCACCCCAAGCTTGGTCGCGTTTATGCCTTTGCGTGCCGCATACATCCGCATGGTCATGGATGTGCACGCCCCAAGCCCCGCAAGGAGAAGATCATAAGGGGCAAGACCCGTATCATCGCCGCCCACTTTCTTCGGCTCGTCTGCAAAAATCTCGTGATTGCCGACACGCACAAGATGCTGAAACTTGCCCGCGCCGGTTTCCTCCACAGTGACTTTCCCCTGCTCCAGTGGCAGCAGGTCAGCGGCCTCCTGTTCTGGAAGATAGCGGGATGCCCAGGCGGAAAGAACATCTGCCACATAGATGGCATCCTGTTTTCTGGTGAGCAGATGGTCGGCATCATCCAGGGAGACAAAGCTTTTCGGATGTTTGGCCGCAGTGAATATGTCGGCGGCATTGTCGACACTCACCTGTTGATCAAGCGGCGCATGAAACACAATCAAGGCTTTCTTCAAGCTTGCAATTTTTCCGGTCAGTGTGGTCTCGGCGATGTCCTCAAGAAATTGCTTTTTGATTTTGAACGGTCGGCCCGCGAGCATGACCTCAGCCTCACCGTCCCTCTCAATCGTTTCAATGTCATTTGCAAAGGATTCAGCGACATGGTGCGCCGTTGAGGGCGCGCCTATGGTGGCCACCGCCACGGCTTCCGGCACCTCAGATGCCGCGGCCAGCACTGCCGCACCGCCGAGGGAATGGCCCACCAGAATGCGCGGCGCCTGGTGTTCTGCGCGAAGGTAATCGGCTGCCGCAACAAGGTCCGCTACGTTGGAGGAAAAATTCGTGTTTGCGAAATCCCCCTCACTCATGCCGAGCCCGGTGAAATCAAACCGCAAGACGGCGATACCCCGTTCAGCGAGGGCACCAGCAATTCTTGACGCTGCGAAAATATCCTTTGAGCAGGTAAAGCAATGGGCGAAAAGTGCGTAGGCCCGAATAGGACCAATGGGACGGTCGAGGCGCGCCGCGAGCGTTTCACCCAGGCTGCCTGTAAATGTAACTTTTTCTGAACGTACGGAACCGGTCGCCATGGTGCCCTCCCAGGGTGCTATGCAACAAATTGAAGCCGCCCCTGAAAGAGTCCGACCTTAAGCGTAACCTATCACTGATATGGCGAAGTGGCAGTCTTGCCTCAATCGTCCCGTGGTTCACGGGTGATCACAATCTTCTCAAGTCGGGCTTTTTCCGCATCCGAGAGCGGCGCCTGCGTTTCCACCGCTTCCGGGCGGCGGCCCCGCATATAGATCCACACCGAGCCTATGCCGATCAGCAGCACCAGGAAGGGCGATACCCACAGAAGCAGTGTTCCTGCACGCAAGGGTGGGCGCAACAGAACAAACTCCCCATATCGATCCACGACATAGGACAGGACCTCTGCATCCGTGTCTCCCGCTTTGAGACGATCACGGACCAGGACGCGTAGATCTTTCGCCAGTGGCGCGTCGCTATCGTCAATCGACTGGTTCTGACACACAAGGCACCGAAGTTCCTGAGAGAGACCCCGCGCGCGCTCTTCCAGCACGGGATCATCCAGACGCTCACCGGGATCCACGGCCCAAACCGGTTGGCTCACAATCAGAAGTGCGACCAGCGCCGCCAGCCGGATCATGCAGCAGCCTCGGTTTTCGTGCTACGGGCCCGCACGGGTGCACCCACGCGGTACCTGCGGTCGCTCAAGGAAATCATGCCGCCCAGAACCATGATGACGGAACCAATCCAAATCCAAGGCACGAGCGGGTTTACATAGGCTCTCACGGTCCAGGCGCCGGTGCCTGTCGGGTCTCCCAAGACGACATAAAGGTCCGCGACCCAGATCGTGTAGATCGCGGCTTCCGTCGTCGGCATTTCGGAGACCGGGTACACCCTCTTTTCCGGTGTCAGTGTGGTGATCTCTTTTCCATTCCGCTCGACCAGAAAAACCCCTCTGTCCGCACGGAAGTTCGGACCATTGTAGGATTCCACATTCTGAAACGTCACCGTGTAGCTGCCGACGTCGAGGGTGGCGCCTGGTGCCAGGGAGTCAATCACCTCCACCCGCCAGGAAGTAATGCCAACAATGCCGATCACCATTACCCCGACACCCGCATGAGCCACGGCCGTGCCCCAGGCGGACCGCGGAAGGCGGCGGGCCTTACCCATGGCCTCTGTTAGCGTTGCGCCCCGGAACAGGCGCACACGATAGCCGATTTCAGAAAAAGCGCCTGCTATCAGCCAGACACCAAGCGCAATCCCAAATGGTGCGCCCCAGGGCCCGTCATTCTGCCACATCCAGGCAGCCGCAAGGCCTACAGTACTGATGGCGGCGGCGGCACCAAGCCGCTGGGTTGCCCCCAGCACGTCCGCCCGCTTCCATCCGAGCATCGGTCCGAAAGGCACCAACAGGAGAAGCGGGATCACAATGGGCACAAAGGTGAGATTGTAGAACGGCGCACCTACGGAGATTTTGCTCCCGTCCACTGCGTCCAGCAGCAAGGGATAAAGGGTGCCCACAAAAACCGCGACTGTCGCTGCCGACAGCAACAGATTGTTGACGATGAGTGCAGCCTCGCGACTTAAAGGCGCAAACAGGCCTTCCACTTTCAAACCAGGCGCACGCAGAGCATAGAGCGTCAAAGCGCCGCCAACGAAGAAGACAAGTATGCCGAGGATCACGACACCCCGCGCCGGATCAACGGCAAAGGCATGAACAGACGTCAGCACGCCGGAGCGCACGAGGAATGTCCCGATAAGGCTAAGCGCAAAGGTGAAGATGGCCAGCAACAGGGTCCAGCGTTTTAAGGCCCCCCGTTTTTCCACAACGATTGCCGAGTGGAGCAGCGCTGTGCCCAGGAGCCAGGGCATGAGGGACGCGTTTTCAACCGGATCCCAGAACCACCAGCCGCCCCAGCCGAGCTCGTAATAGGCCCACCAGGAGCCCATGGCGATACCAAGCGTCAGCGAACACCAGGCAGCGAGCGTCCAGGGCCGCACCCAGCGGGCCCAGGCCGGATCGACTTTGCCTTCCAAGAGCGCCGCGACCGCGAAAGAGAAAGCAATCGAAAAGCCGACATAGCCTGCATAGAGGAAGGGCGGATGGAAGGCGAGCGCCGGGTCCTGCAGAATGGGGTTGAGTCCATTGCCGTCGAAGGGCGCGGGATCAAGGCGCAGGAACGGGTTCGAGGTGAACAGCAGGAACATGAGGAACGCAGCGCCGATCAGCCCCTGTACCCCCAGCACACGGGCGCGCAAACCATCGGGCAAATTGCTGCCGAAGAAGGCCACCGCCGCGCCGAAGGTCGCAAGGATCAGGGTCCAAAGCAGCATGGAACCTTCATGGTTACCCCAGGCACCGGTCAGCTTATAGATAAGCGGTTTTGCGCTGTGTGAGTTGGCCGTCACGAGGGACAAGGAGAAGTCCGACACCGCGAAGGCGTATATGAGCGCTGCAAAGGACAGCGACAGCAAAACGAATTGAACCCGCGCTGCAGGGACAGCAAGCCGCCCAAAGCTTGCGTTGAAGGGCATGCCCAGCAGCGGCCCAAATGCTTGCACCAAAGCGACACCCAGCGCGAGCACGAGTGCGAAATGACCGAACTCTGCAATCATGGGTAGGCACCTTGTCCGTAGGTCTCGCTATGTGGCGCTTCTGCGCCTTCGCCCTGCCAGTTGCCGTTTCGCTTGAGAGCGTCGGCTACTTCCGGCGGCATATAGTTTTCATCATGCTTCGCGAGCACCGTATCTGCGCTGAATTTCAGGTCCGCGCCCAGCACACCTTCAGCCACAACGCCCTGTCCTTCGCGAAACAGGTCGGGCAGGATGCCATCATAGGTGACATACAGAGTTTCCGAAAAATCCGTGACGGCAAAACGCACGCGTGTGCCATCACCGCGCACAATGCTGTCTTCGACGACCAGACCTCCGACACGCATCCGCGTGCCCTCTTCCACATTCTGCTCCACAATGTCTGCGGGGCTATAGAAGAAGACGATATTGTCGCTCAGGGCATAGAGCACGAGACCAACAGCCAGGCCCAATATCCCAAGGCTGGTTCCAATCAAGGTGGCGCGGCGCTGCTTACGCGTCATAAGTCCTCACACCTGTTAGGCCGACTATATAGACTGGCAACGAGTACCAGCCTTTCTGGGCTTCAGGTATACCTTTGGTCGGCCCCGCCGCAAACCGGCAAATCGCCGCGCATCTGAGCTCAAAGCCCCAATGCTGCTCGGGTTATTGGCCCCACCATACCATCAACGTCCAGGCCCAATTCCTGCTGGCGCTCCCGAACGATCCGTTCAAGGCTCGCATCGAAGATCCCATCAACATTAATGGCATAGCCAGCCTCAACCAGCGCTTCTTCCAGGGCACGCACGTCGGCCCCGCTCATGGGCGGATCGGTGAGTTTGAGGGTTCGAAGCCCCGCATCCTCGGCTGTCGCGCGCACTGGCGCGGCTACCTCGAGCGCGTCCGCGTCGATCCGAACGCCGCGGGCCGTAAATGGTAATTCGAGAGCCCAATTGTCTGCATCCATTAACGCCAAGAACGTGTCCATGCGATAGACCGTCCTTTGCAACAGACGGTTTCGATGGGAGGCCAACCAGTCCCGGCGTTCAGAGACATAGTGCCGGATCCATGTGCGCGCATTGCCGTTATCGGGATGGCCATGTCTCTCCAAGGTCCGGTTTCTAATAAAACGCCAGGAGCCATGGATGTAACTGTCATAGACAACGGCAATGGCAAGTGGGTCGGTCAGGCCCAATGCGTCCGCCGCACGGGCCGCCGGCGCCCAATAGGCGTCATCAAAAAAGCGATCCTGTTCGTCCTGCATGACCGGGTCATTGCCGGCTGCTTCCAGAAGGCCCTTCAATGTCGCATCGAAGTCGAGGCTGACATCCATGTCGCTCAAGCGTTGGAGGTAGGGTTCAAGATGGTGACTGAAGGCAGCACCGGCGGCATTGACGTAGCGCTTGATCAGGAGGAACAGGTTTCCGGAGGCCAGGGTCGTCTGTGCACGCCCATAGGTGAGGTGACCTGTATCGCCAGGCAGAACGGTTACCTTGCCATAATCTCCAAGCACTGCGCCGGTTTCGAAAATGTTCACAACCGCCTGCGCGGCCTTCTTTTCAATATCGTTCACTGGCATGTTCGCTCCCTGTCCCTCGTCTGGGTCCCTGGTCTGGGCTCGCCGTCTGTACCGTCACCTGAGCACGCATTTAGGGGCTCCGGTAGGTACTCTGGCCGGTTGACCAGAACCCGCAATTTGTGACTTCATGATGAAGCTTAGGGGATAGTGTGAGATTAGGGGATAGAATGAATTTGTCACGACCACTGTTGCAGGGGTGGGGCTTGGCTCGCCTTGTCGCCGTTGGGGTTTTTGCTCTTTTTCTCGCGGCCTGTTTCCCCACATCAGAACATCCCATCGCGCTGAACGGCGAATCTCAAGCGCCAGAGATTTTCTCCGGCATATGGGATGGGGGCCTCGGCGATGGCAAAGCAACTCTCATTTTCATGGAGGGTGCTGAGGATGCAGCCCCCTCTCCCCGGTTCACCGGACTCATCATTCGTCACAGAGAAGGCAAACCCTCGATCAATGAGGGGTGGATCGAATTTGAAGCAGAGGCAGCAGAAATCCGGGGAGAGATTTTTTTGTCCGCGCTTCTCAAACGTCTGGACGGAAAACCCGCCGAGGCGGATGAAGCAGGATACTACCTGTTTCGGGTTGAGATCGATGGGGATGAGATGTCGGTCACCACGCTTGATGACCGCGTCCTGGTGGAACTCCTCAATCGGGGCGCGCTTGAGGGAACCGTGTCCTCTTCTGCAGGCCTGCAAGTCATCCGGCTGACATCAGACAGTATCGGCCTTCGGGCTTTCCTGGTGAACGCTGACCTGGACGAAGTGTTCTCCGAGACGTTCGCGCGTTTTACTCGCCAACGTTAGGAGTGCTAGGTGCGCCTTGAGTCGCCAGCATGTTTTCTGCGGCGCGGACCTGCGCCTCCACCGCTGCTTTCCAAGGCGCTCCGTCAGGCGCTTCAGTTAGCAGGGTTTGCCAATCCGCCAGGGCTTCCGCAACATCGCCGCGCTGCGCTTTTGCAAGCGCCAGGTAGAAACGCGCCCGAGGATGTTTCGGATCTTCTCTCAACGCCGCATCAAACGCTTGCCGCGCAGGCGGCGGTACCATGCCATCACTTGACAGGGTCAGGGCTTCCCCAAGACCGGCCAATGCGTCGGCGTCTCGCCCTTCCAGCTGCATGATGGTTCCGAAGGCATTGATCGCATCGCTGTAGCGCCCCAGCTGCATGTAGACCGGCGCGATCAGGCGCCAACCCATGGCGTCGTCTGGGTCCTTCTTCAGCTGCTCTTCAAGGCGCGCGACCAGCCCCTCTACGGGCAACTCGTCAAGCGGTTGCTCCAGCCGCTCTGCGTAAGGTTGTCCGGGAAGCGCTGGGGAGCCCATGGCCAGATAGGTAGCCAACACACTCAAAGGCAGCACACCGATGATCGCCACCAAGAGGACATTGCGTCTGCCCGCCCGTGCAGCCGCTTGCTGCTCATTTTCCGCATCGGCCGCCGCCAACAAACGGCGTGAAATCTCAATGCGGGCCGATGCCGCTTCACCCTCGGCCAAAAGGCCCTTTTCGACGTCTCTATCTAGTTCTTCCAGCTGATCCTGATAGACCGCGATGCCCGCATCGCGGGAGCTATGCGTCCGCCCGTCGCGCAGAACGGTACGCAAGATGTATCCAACGGTTGCAGCCGTCAGTACCGCAAACATCAGCCAAAGCAGCATCTCATCGGAGCTCAGGGGCACCAGCAATCTCCAGCACAGGTTGTCATCAGGTCCGTGTTGAAGAGTGTATAGAGGGTCCGTTGCCGTGCGTCACCCTAGGCCGCAATAGACATGGCGGGCCTCAACGGCTTTTTTCTCGAGAGTGTTCAAGCGCTTACAGTTTCACGCTCATTTCGCCCAGCGGGTGCGTCAATTCGCTCCAGAGGCAGATCGATAAAGACGCTGGTTCCTTCACCTCTCGCGCTTTCGATAGACAGTTCCCCGCCATGGAGTTCTGTGAGGCGACGAGCCAGTGGCAGACCAAGCCCTGTGCCTTCATAGGTACGTGTCAGTGTGCCGTCGATCTGGCGGAATGGCTCCAGCGCTTCCGGAATGTCCTCCGGTGCCATCCCGATGCCCTGATCAACAACCGCTATCCGCAACGCTGTATCAGTCTGCATCACATTGACCCGGACGGTGGTCTTTTCACGGGAAAACTTAACCGCATTGGACAGCAGGTTAATCAGAATCTGCTTCAGCGACCGTTCATCACAGCGCACCCCTAACCCATCCGCCACGGTGCGTTCCAGTTTCACACCTGCCTGATCAGCCCGAGGGGCAACGATCCGCATCACCGTATCAATCGTATCTTCAAGTTCGACGACTTCTTCCGCCAGCTCGAACTTGTCCGCCTCAATCTTGGAGAGGTCCAGAATGTCGTTGATAATGTTCAGAAGATGAATGCCGGAGCTATGAATGTCCTGCGCATATTCCTTGTACCGGTCATTACCCAACTCGCCATATATTTCGCGATCGAGCGCTTCCGAGAAGCCGATAATCGCATTCAACGGTGTGCGCAATTCGTGACTCATATTGGCCAGGAACTCGGTTTTTGACCGGTTTGCGGAATCCGCAACATCGCGGGCGTCGCGGAGGCGTTCTTCTTCTTCGCGACGGTGTGTGATGTCATGAAGCGCGATCAGGATCGTCGGCGCGCCACGATACCGCATCGCAGATGTTGTGACATTGACCCAAAGATGACGGCCATCAGCGGATTCGATAGCGATCTCTGCGGGCTCCCGGGCATTCAAAAAGGTTTTCACATCCTCAAAACGGTTTTCTACCATTCGTGCTTCGATGACTTTTTGCAGGTCGAGAGTCTTCATTTCCTCCGGGCGAACCCCCAGCAGATCGCAGGCGGCACGGTTGCCCAGCTGGATTTTCGTTTCGCCTGGATGCACGAGGACCAAAGGCAGGGGGGCTGCGCGGAAAACACCTTCAAAGCTTCGTTCATTCGCCCGCGCTTCTGTCTCAGCCACCTGACGTTCTGCAATTTCTTCTGCCAGTCTGCCCGCCATGGTCTTGTGATGTTCCATAGACAGGTATTCCGTCCGCCGCAAACGGCCCCATAAGCGGCCCAGTTGAATACCCACAAAATTGACCGTCACACACATGAGGGTCATCATCGCTACACCGTAAAGGGAAGCATCAGGCGCAAAACCGATCGTGACAATGAGCCCAGCACTACAGACAACGCCAATAAATGCGTTGAGGTGCAGACGGTTTGGAACGGCAATGTAATAGGCAAACAGGATGACGATGGTCGCCACCGCCATATCGCGAATGTTTGTTGTGCCGACGATGGCCGACATCAGAAAAACGGCAAAGAGATAGGCTTGCGTAAAGCTGACGCTGGCATAGAAGGCCTTGGGATCTCTCCCATCAGAGAAAAGGACAACCGGCACGAACGCAACGATCAGCGTTAGCAATCTCAATGCAAGTAGTTGAAGAAATGCCTGGGAGAAACCCAGCGCGATATAGTCAACACCAGCCGCGACCATAAACACGAGCGCAGCCAACATCACGGCGCGGCTTCTGGCGACAACCTCGCCCCATGTATCTTTCACAAAACGCGCTTCCAGCGCCCGGTCAGCAAACTCTCCGTCCCAGCGGTAAACAGGCTGGTCCGAATTTGTGTCGACCGGTTGTGTAGATTCTTCTGTCGACATGGCACTTACTCAAGCAAATAAGGGCCCTCGGCCCACGCTAAAACCACGCTTTCCCCAGCGTTTATCAAGAGTACACGGGGGACCGAAAAGATTTGGTTATGGCAAACGGCCGAATTTTTCTAAAAATCGACAGATCGCGCGGATGCCTGCCATGACGCTATAGTGAGCTTCTATTAACGATAATGACCGCGATTCCACGCGGTTTCCAAAGGGAGAGAAGACGTGTCAGGCGTTCTGGATGGCATTAAGGTTTTGGATTTTGGGCGCTATATCGCGGGGCCTTATTGCGCGACATTGCTGGCCGACATGGGGGCGGACGTTATCCGAATCGAAAAACGCGACGGCAGCGAAGACCGATTCGTGCAGCCTGTTATTCCTGATGCGGGCCCGGGAGAAGGAGGTGAAGGGACCATGTTTCTTCAGCTCAATCGCAACAAACGCGGCATGACCCTGGACCCTATGTGCGACAAAGGGCGGGAAATCGTTTCCCGACTTGTCGAAGAAGCCGACGTGGTCGTTGCCAATCTGCCTCCACAGACTTTGAGTGCAATGGGACTTGATTACGAAACCCTGTCAGCGACCAACCCCAAGATCATTCTCACTACAGTTTCTGCCTTCGGCCATGGCGGCCCTTATTCAAACCGGGTTGGCTTTGATGGCGTTGCCCAGGCCATGAGCGGTGCGGCTTATCTCACCGGCCGCGCAGACGAGCCCACCAAAAGCTATGCGCCCTGGGTCGACTTCGGAACAGCCGTTCTCTCTGCTTACGGAACAATGGCCGCTCTTCTGGCACGCCAGCAAACCGGCAAAGGGCAAATGGTAGAAGGCGCCCTTCTCGCCACTGCCCTCAATTTCTTCAACTTCCACCTGATTGAGCAAGACCTGCGCGGAACGGACCGAACTGCGATTGGCAACCGCAGCCCCTATGCGGGACCGGCGGATTGTGTGCAGACGAAGGATGGATGGATTTTCGTTCAGGTTATCGGTGATCCCTTGTTCAAACGATGGGCCAAGCTGATGGGAGGCGACAATTGGCTGACCGATCCCCGCTTCGCCGACGATTTGAAGCGCGGTGAACATGGCGAAATATTGAGCAAGCGGACTGCGGATTGGGCCTCAGCGTACACGACGGAGGAAGCGCTCAACATTCTTGGCGACGCCCGCATCCCGGCCGGACCTGTCTACTCACCAGCTCAAGCGCTTCAGGACCCGCACATTCAGGCAATGAATTTCATGACCCCTGTCGATTTCCCAGGGCTACCCCATCCTGCTCCTGTGATGGAGACGCCCGTCAAGCTGTCCGACACGCCTGGCGGTATCCGCCATCGTGCCCCATTGCTGGGGGAGCATACCGATACCATTCTCACGGACCTGGGCTACACCCAAGACGCTATTGACGCGTTGCGGGCCGACGGTGTGATTTGACCGACCTTATCTGAAGGGTTTCCCATGCAGCTGCCAGAAAACTTACCTCGCGTGCCCCTCATGGAGGGACCGACGCCCTTGCAGGCCATGCCGCGCCTGCGCGAAGCGTTGATGTCCGAAGGGCGGCCCTGCCCGCAGCTCTACATCAAGCGAGATGATCTGACTGGCCTTGCGGGCGGAGGCAACAAGACCCGGAAACTTGAATACCTCATTGCCGACGCCCTTGAAAAAGGGGCAGATACGGTGATCACGGCGGGCGCATTGCAGTCCAATCACGCGCGGCAAACGGCTGCCGCTGCTGCCAAAATGGGGCTGGCAGCACATCTCATTCTTTTTGAGACGGTTGCCTACAATGATCCCTCCTATGGAACGTCCGGCAACATCCTGTTGGATAAAATCCTGGGGGCTGACATCCACCGGAAATCAAAGGATGCCGACGCCCGAGCCGTCTTTGAAGATGTCACGTCCAAAATTCAGGCCGCGGGAGGCACGCCCTATCTCATTCCGGTCGGAGGATCGAATGCCATCGGCTCCACCGCTTATGCGCAAGTATTTTTAGAAATCCAGCAACAGGCGGAGACTGCCGATCTCCGTGTCGATCGTATTGTCCATGCCAATGGCAGCCTCGGCACGCAGGCGGGACTGCTGGCGGGCCGTGCTTTCGCGAAAGGTGGCCCAAAGATCGATGGTGTGAGTGTGTCGAAACCAAATCGGGAAGCTCTGCTTAGCGAATTGCTGGACATTGCCAATCAGACGTCGGAGCGCATTGGCGGCGGGCCCGTCAGTGGGGATGACGTCCATGTCGATTTTCGACATCTGGGCGAGGGATATGGATTGCCGACGGACGGCATGGTGTCTGCCGTGGAACTGGTGGCCCGGACCGAAGGCATTCTGCTCGACCCCGTATACACCGGCAAAGCGATGGCTGGATTGATTTCGGCGATCCTGAAGGGCGAAATACCGGAAACAGAAACAGTTGTCTTTCTGCATACCGGCGGCATGCCCGGTGTCTTCGCCTATCCGGCTGAATTTAGCCGGCCCTAAGAAGACCGCTCTTTAGGCAGACGCCTGCAGCGCAACGCGGCCGCGCTTGAGCAAAGTCGCGGCCCCTGCCTGCCCCGTTAATTTCTCAGAGATCTCGGCAGCGACTTCCAGATAGGCCTCTGCGTTGTCAGTCAGGTCAGCCTCACAATGACGCATCTCTTCCAGGATCGCATCTTCATAGGTGACCATATAGGCTTCGAGCTCCGGGAGAAGCTTGTCGAACGCCGCCTGGGCACCGACTGACTGCGCCAGTTCCCTCGTCCTCAAAACAAATTTGAGTTCGCGGCGGATGCGGGCAAGTTTTTCTTCATCCGGCATATGCGTGATGTCGACCCTGCGCGGCCCGGAGCGACCGAAGCCCCCCATGCGTTGAAGCGGAAGCGCCATGCCCAGGTCTTTGGGATAGTGTGCAAACTCATCGCTGATCGCCGTAGAGATCACGTTCCGCGCTTTGAGAAGCCGCTGCCCCCAATTACCGATCCGCAGCAATTCGATTTCCCGGGTGATGCCCTTAGAAAGTTCCGAAAATTCGACAATCCGCTGATAGAGCTCCTCTAAATCTGAAAGGCCCGGACGGAGATTTTCAAAGTAGGAGGCATTCATTTCCAATCGGCGAATGAGGCGCTCTCCAAGGATCGAGAAGTCCGTACGGGAGATCATCGTATCGTCCGACTTCTGGGCTACCTTGCGTGCCAAACGCAGGATCTGCCACGGGCACTCAAGGCGCCCCATTACCGCAAGTGCCAGGTAGATCGCACGATCCGGATCCCGATCATAAAGTTCGTTGTAAAGATCGCGGACGTCAGAGACCATCCTGTCATCAAAGGCCGTGATATGCCGCGGCACGCTTGCCTGCATCTCCCGCATCTCGTCCAGAATGACAAAGACATCAGCGACTTCGCGCGCGTCTGCCATCACATCATATCCACCCAGATGGGCGGCCGTTGTGTTGGCAAACTTGGTGTCCGTGTCGCACCGGGCAAGAGCAGCCGTCATTGCGGCCCCGGCAGCCTGCAAGAGAACTGTGACCGCAGCCTGTAACGCCTCTTTATCACCGCTCGCGATATGGGTATCGACACGTGTCACCATCGCCGGCAGTGTGTCGGGAATAAGGTCTTTGGTGATCCAGTTCCAAATGGGTTCAACGGAGCTACGGGGGATAAGACCCGCCTCCTTTTCTCCCCGCTCTCCATCGAACAGAAAGTCTTCGAAAGGTGCCGTAAAGAGACGGAGATCAGTTAGGGTGCCGTCCCGCTTGCCCTTCATTTTTGCAAGAGCTGGCGCCAGACTTTCCCGAATTTCTTCGACTGGCAAACCGAGATGCGTGGCAGGCAACGCGCCGGTCTCGACGGCATCCATCAGCTTCACCGCTGCCGGAGGAGGCAGATCAGCGAGGAACTGTCTCAATGCATCGGTCTTCGTCACAACCAACCTTCCAAAAAAGGCCAAAGCAGGCCACCGCCGTCGCGCTCGAGCAGAGCACGTCCTTGCGTAAACTTTATGTTCTCATACTTAACAATCTGTTCACAAAATTACGCCTAAAGCACTAAAAAAGGCCGCAGAACCTAGGGTCCTGCGGCCAAAATTGCTCAAGCTTGGATCTGCTTATTGCATGCGCTCGATAATGATCGCAGGGGCCATGCCACCGGCAGCACACATGGTCACAAGACCAAACTGCTTGTCCTGGCGTTCCAGCTCGTCAACCATTGTGCCAATCAGGATAGAGCCTGTTGCACCGATCGGATGACCGAGTGCCATCGCACCGCCATTGACATTCACTTTTTCACGGTCGAGATCCAGATCGCGGATGAACTTCTCGGCAACAACGGAGAAAGCTTCGTTGATTTCGAAAAGGTCAATGTCCTCCAGCTTCATGTTCGCTTTCGCGAGAACCTTCTTTGCTGCAGGAACAGGCGCGTTCAGCATCAAGGTTGGGCTGTCCCCCATGTTCGCCATTGCAACAACACGGGCCTTTGGCTTCATGCCATTGGCCTTTGCATAGTCCGGTGATGCAAGCAGAAGTGCCGCAGCCCCATCAACCACACCGGAGGAGTTACCCGCATGGTGCACGTGGTTGATTTTGAGATCCGGATATTTCGCTGCGACGAGTTTGCGGAAGGTTGTTCCATCTTCGTCCAGCTCAAAGTCTGCAATCGCTTCAAAAGACGGGGCGAGGCTTGAAAGCCCATCCATCGTTGTCTGCGGACGCGGGAATTCTTCCTTGTCCAGAGCAAGTGTTCCGTCTTCGTGATAAACAGGGACCAAAGACTTGTCGAAATGACCGCCCTTGATTGCAGCATCCGCACGCTGCTGACTTACGAGAGCAAGCTCATCCAATGCCTCACGTGGAATGCCTTCCAGTGTCGCAATAGCGTCAGCACACACGCCCTGGTGTGGCTGTGGGTGTTCATGACGCAGACGCTTGTTGCCATTGTCCATGAAAGGCGAGCCGCCCTTGTTGAGCTGACCGAAGAGCGACATCATTTCCGTGCCGCCTGCAATCGTCAGATCTTCCATACCGGACATGATGTTGGCTGCAGCGATGTTCACAGACGTGATGCCCGACCCACAGAACCGGTCCAAAGTCATGCCGCTTGAACGCACGTCATAGCCAGCGTCCAGCGCTGCCATACGACCAAGGTCACCGGACTGGACACCCTTCTGAGAGCTTGTGCCCCAGACGATGTCGTCAACTTCTTCTGTCTTAATGTCGTTGCGCTCTTTCAGCGCCTTCAGAACGGTGGCACCGAGCTGCTGCGGGTGGATCTCCGCCAGCGCGCCTTTGCCTACTTTGCCGATGCCGCGCGGGGTGCGACAGGCGTCGATAATCCATGCCTCAGCCATGTTTTTCACCTTCATGTTTTTGTTTCGAACGTTTGGGATAATGCGTTCCGGCCTCCCCCGCAACAGCCCTCAAGCTCACATTTTCATTGACGCAGGGGCGGCTTACGGCTGACCTGCAAAAAAATTCTGAGACCACCCGCCGAATCCCCCCGTTTTTGGCCAAAATCTGTCAAAACGGGTACATTGGGTTCACGTAAAAACCATATCGGGCCTGGAGGCATAGGTGTTCGGTAGTTTCGTTTCTGACCTGCAAGCGCGGCTCACACAAGAAATCTGGGCAAAACCAAAAGAGGATGATCCGTTCTATCGCCGTCCGCTGATTGTGGCGGCTCAGATATTGTGGGTCGTCATTCGCGACCTTCTGACGGGTCAAGCAAACCTGCGAGCCATGAGTCTGGTCTACACGACCTTGCTTGCCATTGTGCCTGTTCTCGCACTGATGTTTGCCATCCTGAAGGCCTTCGGCGTCGATGATCAGATCGAAACACTGATGCTGGAATTCTTGGCGCCCATGGGCGCGCAAGGCGTTGAGATTACCGAAAAGACCATCGCCTTTGTGCAGCAGGTCAATATTTCCGTTCTCGGGTCCGTTGGTCTGGTCTTTCTCATCTACACACTGATTTCTCTTATCCAGAAAATTCAGGCGGCGTTTAACGCTGTCTGGCAAGTTCATGCGGACAGCTCTATTGCACGCCAGATGGCAGCTTATGTGAGTGTGGGATTGCTCGGGCCGCTCGTTCTTTTTCTCGCCATTGGGGTGATTGCCACGACGGCGAGTTCATTCCTTATGGATACGCTTGGCGCCTTTGGTCCCGTGCGCATGGTAATCGAAGAAGCAAGCAGGCTTGTCCCGTTCCTCATGACTATGAGTGCGTTCGCATTCCTCTATCTGGTCGTGCCGAACACCCGGGTGAATATTTCCGCGGCCCTGGTCGGGGGCGCGATTACAGGCCTGATGTGGGTGGCGACGGGCTGGGCCTTTGCCACGTTTGTTGTTACATCGGCGAACTATGCCGCCATCTATTCTGCTTTTGCCAGTGTCGTTCTTGGCATGATCTGGCTGTACGTGGCCTGGCTCATCGTGCTGGTTGGATGTTCTGTCACATATTATTTCCAGAACCGGCATCACCTCTCGCCGGAGTCTGGCATCATGCGTCTCACCCTTGATCAGGTGAAACGCGTCTGCCTGGTGATGCTGACCGTGGTGCACCGCTCTTTCCATACCGGCGACACGCCATGGACGAGCGCCCGACTGTCGCGACGGCTTGGCATTCCACCCCAAACCGTTGAACTGATTGCGGACCCTCTCCGCCGCGCGGGCCTTGTCGCCTGGGCGGGTACGGACAAAAAACGCCTGGTCCCCACCAAGCCAGCCGATCTGACGTCGGTTGATGATGTCGTCAAAGTGATCGTGAACCACGATCATCACGGGGCCGCGGCGGATGATACGCTGGGCTCTGACCCGGAAGTGGAAGATATGTTGGAAGCCATGTCTAAGGCAGAAGCCACGGTGCTCAAAGGCCGAACCATTGCTGATTTGATCGCAAAGGACGCTGCTGCGACTTAAGTCCGTCGTAGAGCCGCCAGCGTCGCGGCCAGTGCCAATAGAGCGGGAAGAGCCTGAACGAAAAGTATGGTGCCGCTTGCTGTTGCGGCTCCATAAACACCAGCCACAATCACACAGAGCAGGAAGAAGATGATCACATCCGACTTTCCAGCCAGGACACCCCAGAAAAGCCCCGCGGCGAGGAAACCGTTGTAAAGCCCCTGATTGGCGGCGAGCACTGCCATCTGGGCCGCTTCTTCTGGCGTCGTTCCAAAAATGTCACGCCCGATCGGATGCTCCCAATAAAACATCTCCAGCGCCAAAAATCCGACATGGACTATGGCGACAAGAAGAGTGAGAAGGCGTGCGGTGATCTTCATGCGGCAACGGTGACATCACCCGGTGCTCCTGTCCAGGCCGACTGCAGAAAAAACGCCGCCCCGACGATAACATCAGAGCGGCGCTCAGCTGGCCGCAATGTGATTTTGCGAGGAGAAAGTTACATGACCTGCCATTGACCATCGGGCTGGCGACAGGCCGTACCATAGGCCTGCTGAGGCTCACCACCGATGTAAACGGTTTGCTGATATTCGCGGCAATAGCCTTGCGCGGATTTGTAGGAGCGGCCAGGCGACACAGTTCCATAGTTGCCGCTTTGATCATTGTACCAATCCTGCTCATACCCAGTATCCAGAGCACGTTCTGAGGCATAGGCAATGTGCTGACGGTCGCGCTGATCGAGGCTTCGTCCAATCCCCTGACCAAGGGCTGCGCCAGCGACAGCACCAACACCTGTCGCAATCAAACGACCGCTGCCCGACCCAAACTGCGAGCCCGCAAGTCCACCGGCGATGGCACCGATGATCGTTCCGGCGCCTTCCCGCGGCCCGGCACCGTGCGCATAACAGCCTGCAAGAGAGACGGTGATGAGGCCCACCGTGGCCAGTTTGGCGATTTTCATAACGAACCCCGTTTGTTCGGTTGATCTAACGTGAACGAACCTTACGCGCGTGGGCTTGATCCGGCCCTGAACACGTCGTTCATCTGGCATTCACATAAAAACCGCTGATTTGTGGGAAAAATCAAACACGGGGAAGTGAGATTTCCGCTCGGAGGCCCTGCTGTTCACTTTCAGACAGACGCAACTCACCGCCATAGAGCTCGGCCGTTTCGCCGACAATATTGAGACCCAGTCCTGATCCTGGCACCGCCTCATCAAGACGCTCACCCCGTTTCAACACCTGGTCCCGCTTTTCCGGTGGCAGACCCGGCCCATCATCATCCACAGTGATCGTGAGCATAGGGATGGTTCCCGCGACACTGACCGCTTTAACTAACACGGTCTTTGCCGCCCACTTGCAGGCATTGTCGAGGAGGTTTCCAACCATCTCCTCCAGATCCTGCGCCTCCCCTTTGAAGCAAAGTCCCTCTTCCACCGACATGTTCACCTTCACCTCTCTGTCCTGGTAGATGCGTTCAAGGGTGCGGGTAAGACCGGCAAGCAGCGGTTCAACCGGGGCGGACGCGCCAAGCACACGGGCATTGGCAGCGGTACGGGCTCGGGAGAGATGATGTTCGATCTGTTGGCGCATCAGGCCGGTCTGATGCGTTACGGTATTTGAAAGGGGTCCATCATCGTCGCGGGCTTCATTCGCAAGAACACTCAAAGGCGTTTTAAGTGCATGCGCCAGATTGCCCACATGTGTGCGGGCCCGCTCCAGCACATCGTTCGCATATTCCAGCAGAGAATTCAGTTCATTCGCGAGCGGTTCAATCTCAGAGGGAAAGTCTCCCTTGAGACGCGTCTCATCGCCGGTGCGGATATCGTGCAGACCTTGCGTCACGCGCTCGAGCGGACGCAGGCCGTAGCGCACCTGAATAAGGAGCGCGATCAGGATGCCTGCACCAATGACACCGAGTGCTGCGGCCAAGAGACCGCCAAATTCATCGACCTGCTCATCCAATTTGGATGTGTTCCCCGCTACAGCGAAGGAAATCTGAGCATCAAGACCTGGAACGCGCACCAACCTCTCAACCACACGCAGGGGCTGACTTTCTGGCCCAAGGCTTCTACCGGTCAACAGGCTGTCCTGAGGTGCCGCTCTATCCATCATCACGCGGCTGGGGGTGCGAAGTGCCTGGTCAAATAGTGACCGGGACCGTAGAGGTGAATGCTTGCCATCTGTGGCTTCAGGTTTGCCATTGCCCATGGCCCGTACCTGCCAGTACCAACCAGAATAGACCCGCTGAAAGCGCGGGTCACTCAACGGCCGGGTGAGCACGAGGTCGCCGTCATCCGACACCTCGACAGCGGCGATCAGACTTTCCAGGATGGCATCGAGATTGTCGTCAAAAGTGGCTTCCACCGATTGGCGAAAGACAGATGCGAGAGCGAGCCCACCCGCGATCAGAACGATCGCAAGCCAGATCGCTGCCGCCGCCGTCAGCCGGAACGCAAGACTATCGAGCCGCATCTTCCGCAGTTGCAAGCCGGTACCCCAATCCCCGAACCGTTTCGATAATGTCCTTGCCGAGTTTCCGGCGCAGACGCCCTACAAAGACTTCGATCGTATTTGAATCGCGATCAAAGTCCTGATCGTAGAGATGCTCGACCAATTCTGTCCGGGACACAACCTTATCCTGATGGTGCATCAGGTAGGCAAGCAGACGGTATTCAAGGGAAGTGAGCTTGATGGGCTCGCCATTCAAGGTGACACGGGCACTGCGTGTATCGATCCGCAAGCCCCCAAGCTCCAGTTCACTGGTCGCATGGCCTGCCGAACGACGCAGGAGCGCACGCACACGGGCCAGCACTTCTTCCGTATAAAATGGCTTGGTGACATAGTCGTCTGCGCCGGCGTCGAAGCCCGCCACTTTGTCCGACCAGCGGTCCCGCGCGGTGAGGATGAGCACCGGCATATCCTTGCCTGCGCGGCGCCATTTTTCGAGCACGGTCACCCCATCCATTTCCGGGAGCCCCAGGTCGAGGATCACCGCATCGTAGGGCTCTGTGTCACCCAAAAAATGACCTTCTTCGCCATCTGTCGCCGTATCGACGACATAGCCTGCATCGGACAGCGCTTCGCGCATCTGGCGGTTCAAATCCGGATCATCTTCAACAACAAGCAACCGCATACCAACCTCCAAACCGTTGGCGCGCAACCTGGGTCATACCATCTGGGCCTTATCGCCCACCCCTGCGCACATTCATGATGCGTCCATTGCGGGCATTCACTGCCACCAGCAGCACTTCCCCGTCAGACAGCATTTTTACGTTGTAAACGCCGGCCTGCCGATTAAAGCCCGCATCCAGGAGGCGACCCGGATATTGAGAGCGCACCGTCGACAAGGCCTGCTCCATGGAGATGTATTGTCCCGACCGCACAGCGTCTCGGGCATCATCCTGATCAGACCTTGCATAGCTATTGCCGAACGGGCCCCAAGGCTCGTTAGCAGAGGCAATGCCCCCGCTCGTCACGAGACATGTCAGAGCCAATAACGCGGCGAATATGGTGGACTGGCGTTTCATGACCCTCGTTCTACGCGAGATCGCCTGAACCCGCCATGAACGTGAGCGTTCAGGTTCGTTAAGGAACTCAGCGCGCGGTCTCAGGGGATCAGAACCCTTCTATATGAGCATATTCGCTAAAGTCGGCGCGGTCAGTTCTCAAAGTGTTGATGGGTGCATTTTCGTCCATATAGCCGATGCCAAGCCCGCAAAAGAACATAAGATTGTCGGGAATGCCCAAAAATTCGCCAATGGTCTTGTACCAGAGTGCCCAGGCTTCCTGAGGTGCCGTATGAAGCCCTTCTTCGCGGGCCATGAGCATGATGCTCTGAATATACATGCCCAGATCCGACCATTGCCCCAGGCCCATTTGCCGGTCGATGGCGAAGAACATGGCAGCCGGTGCGCCGAAGAGGTCAAAATTGCGGTTGAAGTGCTTTTGGCGCCCTTCTTTGTCTTCGCGTGCGACACCGATGCTCGCATACATGTCTTCGCCGCACTTTGACCGACGTGCCTTATAGGGTTCCGTCAGCCCTTTCGGATAGATGTCATATTCAGTCGGACCGTCTCCGAATGGGTTGTCCACGATCTTCGACTGAATAAGGGCGCGGAACTCAGCCAGTTTCTCGCCGCCAATTGCCCAGACATGCCAGGGTTGCAGATTGCCGCCTGATGGGGCTCGCGCCGCACTCTTTAAAATGCGGTCGATCTTCTCTGCTTCCACCGGCTGATCTGTATAAGCGCGGCAGGTGATCCGAGTGTCGAGAGCTTCAGAGACTTTCATGGGCGAGATCCTTGTTCAAATGGGGGATGTTTTTTTGTTTTAGCGCGCAGTGACATCGGCCCAGAGAGCATCCGCCCCGCGTTCAATGGCCTGTCGTCCCAGACGCGCTGCCCAGGAGCGGCCACTTCCATATTCAGCCCGCCAACTCCATAGGCGGCGGGTCACGAGATGAAGACCATGCTCATAGGTAAAGCCAATTGCGCCATGCACCTGATGGGAAATAGAGGTTGAGAGATTGACCGCTTCGTCGATGCGGGTCTTGGCGACCGCCACTTCGAAGCCTGGGTCATCCGTCTCACCAACCCGCTCACAGGCGTGCGCCGCGATGGCGCCCGCCGCCGCGGCCTGGGTGGCAAGCACGGCGAGTTGTTGCTGTACGGCCTGGAACTTGCCGATGGGCCGACCAAACTGCTTCCGGTCATTGGCATACTCGACCGATTGGGTCAGCAGATAGTCCAGCCCGCCTGCCATGAGGCCTGAGCGCATCAGCGCACCCCAGGTTTCAAGGCCTTCTGTAAGACTGCACGGAGCGGACGTAACTTCATGCTTGTCGAACGTGATCGTATCGCGGGGTTCACGTGCGATGTTTTCTTCTTCTTTAATCGTCACGCCTGCCAGCGGTGCCGACACGATCTGGAATTTTCCATCCGTACCTTCAACCATCGCAACGCCCACGCCTGCTTTTCGGCCCCATGGGACATGAGGTGCCGTGCCACTGAGTGTGCCATCATCGTTGAGTGTCACACCGGTCAGGAGGGTCAGCGGTCCGTCAGGCACATCGAGCCCGGCTTCAGAAAGGAGCCAGGCGGCGACAATCGTTTCTGCCAATGGCACCGGCGCCGCATAACGCCCCTGGGCGCGAAACAAAATCAACGCATCGCCCCACGTGCCGCCTGCGCCACCCTGGGCTTCGCTCGCCATCAGGCGGGTGAGACCGTTCTCTTCCAATGCAGACCAAATACCTTCCGGCCAAGTACCCTCTTCCGCACTTTGTACCGTTTCTTTGGTCGCGTGATCGGCAAGCAAACGCTCAATGGTTTCGCCAAGGAGATTTCTGAATTCGCTCATAATGTTCTCCTCACCGCAATCCAAGGCCGCGGGCAATGATGCCACGCAGAATCTCGCGGGTGCCGCCGCGCAAAGAAAACGACACGCTTGCCTGGGTCAGGAAGCCCAATACTTGCGCATAATCGGACCCCGTGCCGAGCATGGGCTCCACGCCCGCCAGTTCATGAGCTTTCACGGGCAATTCCTGTTCATAGAGTGCGCCCAGATCTTTCACGACAGAGGCTTCCTGGATTGGGTTTTCCCCCGCTTCCAACAGACCTGCAATCGAGACAGACATTTGGCGAAGAGTGACGAGGTGGGCGACCAAGCGCCCGATCTCCGCGTCCGCGCTCGCATCGTTCCGGCGTCCGAGTTCCCGGATGAGTTCACTCAAGAGGAGGAAGCTGGAGAGATAACGTTCCGGGCCGCTGCGCTCATAGGCGAGCTCTGCGGTGACCTGCATCCAGCCATTGCCCTCTTCGCCCACCATCATATTGTCGGGCACGAAAACGTCTTCAAACACCACTTCATTGAAGTGAGCATTGCCGGTGAGGTCCTTGATCGGGCGGATGGTAATGCCGGGCGTCTTCAGGTCCACCAGGAACTGAGTGAGGCCCGAATGCTTATTGTCGGGATCGAAATTCGTGCGGAAGAGCGCGATCATGTAATGCGCATTGTGGGCATTCGACGTCCAGAGCTTGGTCCCGTTCACAAGCCAGCCGCCATCGGTCTTTTCAGCCTTCGTGCGCGTGGCCGCGAGGTCGGACCCGCTGTCCGGCTCGCTCATGCCGATGCAGAAAAGCAGTTCGCCTTTCGCCGCTTTCGGCAGGATCATCTGGCGCTGTTCTTCGGTGCCAAAGCGCAGCAGCAATTGCCCACTCTGCCGGTCGCCAATCCAGTGGGCCCCTACGGGCGCGCCAGCCGCAAGCATCTCCTCCAGCATCACGTAGCGCTCAAGAGCTGAGCGCTCATGACCGCCATATTTTTTGGGCCAGGTCATGCCGATCCAGCCTTTGGCCCCGAGTTTTTTGGAGAATTCCGGATCGTAGCCGCTCCAGGTTTGTGCGCGCACCACCGGCGGAATGTCTTTTAGTGCTTCCTCAAGAAAAGCACGGACGTCACCTCGAAGCGCTTCGGCTTCCGGCGGCAACCGGCAGGGATCAAATCGGAACGTCTGCATGGGGTCTGGCACCCTCCCACCTGTACTATCTTTGTTGTCGAGGCGGCACCTTGAGCCATCAGGTCGCAGCGGGCAAGCAAGAGATTTTAAGCCGTCAAAACGCCAAGGCGACGTTGGGTGAGGTGGGCCCTTACTTTCATTTCTGCGCGACACCTAGGCTTGAATCAACGGTCCGACAACTCTGGTTCGAGACAGCCCACTCCCGCTCCGGTAGCGGGCTTCCTCACCATGAGGCTATTAAAAACCGGACCTCATCCTGAGGGAAGGCGAAGCCTTCGTCTCGAAGGATGAAAATCCACCGCTCGCTCTCACGACACAATCGCCGTCGATCCACCATCAATCCGGAAATTAGTGCTGGTGATCGAATCGGCAAGAGGGCTCGCGACGAAGGCAACGAGGGCGGCGACTTCTTCTGTGCGGGCAATGCGGCCGGTAAGACCCCCGGTCACCTCTTCCATCGCCTTGGCTTCAATTTCGTCCCAGGTCTCGCCCCAGCCATTTTTCTTGGCCAGTGTCATGAACCAGGCTTCGACCTCTTTGGTCTTGATGAGGCCCGGCGACACAATGTTGGAGGTGACGCCCGTCCCCGCCAGCTCCTTGGCGAGGCTTACGGTCAATGTGTGGAGGGCGCCCTTGGACGCATAATAATGCGGCATGCGAGCGGCGGGCGTTGTGGAGCCGATGGTCCCCAGTTGAATGATGCGCCCCCACCCGCGTTCCTTCATGGGCTCAACAAAATGACGGACCATGCGGACAGCCGATAGCACGTTCACGTCATAGGCTTCGTGCCAGGCGTCACTGTCGGCACTTGACCAGCTCCCGCGATCCGCGGTGCCATAATTGTTGATGAGAATGTCGATGGGACCGAGTGCATTGACTTCTGCCGCAACCTGCGCCGCGCCGTCATCGGAGCGGATGTCGCCGGTCACCGGATCCGCCTTGCCGCCCGCTGCGGTGATGTCCTCAGCGACAGGTTCCGCCGTTCCGGGCTCTAACCCATGAACCAGAACATGCGCGCCCTCCTCGGCGAAGAGCGTCGCGATTGCCTGGCCTGTTCCCCGATAAGAGCCAGTGACAAGCACCCGTTTGCCGGTGAGATGAAGATCCATGAACTTTCCCCGCTTTGTATTGGGCCCCGATTTGTTTTGGGAAAGTCATAGCAGGAAAGCTGAAGGGGGGAAATTTTGCTGGGGCGGCGCGTTAGCGTTCCAGCGAGGCGAAAACAGGGGCCTGCTTGTCAATGTGAGCGGCGTATTGCACACCCACGCCCACGCCTGCGAGGAAGATCATCATGGTGAGCGCCATCAGGAAGACGATCAGCGACATGCGCCGCATCGATGCGCGCCGCCTTTCTCGCAAAAAGATCATCCGATGTGCCATTGCACCTGTCCTCACACGCGGCACACACTCTATGCCGCACTATCAGAATACGGATGAAAGCCTAACCAATTGGAAAATTCAGCCCTAGAACTTGCGAATAAATTGTTAGGATTTATCCAAATTCTTCGGTACCGGCGCATAAAACAGGTAAGGGCCGACAATGGCCCGTATTTCCATATGCTCCGCCCAAGTGGGCGTTTCGTCATGAGAGTGAAACCGGCTAGAGCCATCGGTTGGGTCTGCAATTCCACCTGCCAGCACCCGAGTGAATACCGCCAGAGCCCTTGTCGTATCCTGTTCCAGGGGGTCGGCCAACAGGGCCGCAGCCCAGCGTTCCGCCATCCTGCCCGCGGGGGCCGGTTCAGCCTCATCACGCAGACCGCGGCGGTTTAACAGCGCCCAGCTCAGGGCACTCAGCACCTCTTCACTCAAACCGCGCCCAAAATGGGCGACCGCCGCGCCTAAGACGATGAGATCCTGCCCGCAAATGACGGTGCTCGGCACGGGGGGCCCTTGATCATCCAAGGAAATCATAGTGTTAGACGCTTTCATCGAAACTGACTGAATGTGTGCAGGTAGGGTCATGAACACAGTATAATCGAAATAGGTTTATTTTCCTATATCTGTTTTTCCTCAAGCGTGGGGGATATCGAGAGCCAAATAGTGAAGCGCCAGACGGATGGAGCCGCCGGCGAAGTCACCGCCGGTGCCGGTGACCCGGACGGGCGTTGCTCCGTAATAGGCGGTGGGCGTACCGCTCACCCCGTTGACCGTGCTGTCGGCGGCGATCCCGATTGAGTTGCCATAGCGTCCCGGGTCGGCACTTACACCAAGCGTCCATGAAGCAGGGCCTGTAATGGCCGTCAGCACCCTGCCCGTCACACCGAAGACGATGCCCCGGTCGGGGATGGTGAGGGCCGTGTCATTGAAAGCACCGGCCACGAGTGTGTGATCCAACTCCACGGTTTCGATACGGGTGGCGGCGGCGTTGCTGGTGAGCGCAGCGATCGTACTCGCAGGGCCTGCCACCCAGTCCGCCCCGTCATGGATGAGCAGAGTTCGCGTAGCTACGATCCAGGCCTGCCATCCCGCTTTTGGAGCCAGAAACACCCAGGCACCATCCATCCAGGCGGCGATTTTTCTATCCTCTCCGGTCCAGGCGCCAGAAGCGGTCGTCCCCACAATCCATCGTGCGCCGTCGACCGGTGAGCCCGGCGGTGTGGTGTCGCCCGCGCTTTCGACCGCCAGATGTACCAGAGCATCGAGGCGTCCAAGCGCCTCATTCACTGTGACGTGTTTCTGCGCCTGCGCAGCTTCCACGAAAGGAAGAGCTAAATGTGTGCTGTCAGACATGAAGAGTGACCTCTCGGGGTGCGCCACGGCCAAAGGCCTGGCTTAGTTGGGTGATGCGGAGACTGAGGTTCGGAAACGTATCGCTGCCAAAATCGGCGATCTGATCGGCGCTTGTGTAGATGGTGTCCGTCGTTGACGCGGTGAGCGTCCGGATCACATCAAGCCCGTCTAGAATGTCGACTTCATAAGCCTCAATCTCTTCCCCGAGCGGTACGTCCAACCCTGCCCAGCTATCGCCGTCAAGTCGTGTTCGTCTTATCCAGGAAAGAGCGATATCGCCGGCCGGCCCGCGCCGCGCTCGGATGTGAACCGGCGCGTAAGGCCGTAAGCCCGCACCGTCGAATGCCCGGACTTCTGTTGCATAGGTCTCGTGATCGATGCTGTAGCGGCTGGGCCCATAGCGCCAATGAATATCGAGACCCCGTTCAGCCGACGATAGCCCCACCTGTTCGACGGCCTCATTCAGCAAGACAAAGCGCGCCCCGGACCCGAGTGTCTCCGCCATTGCGCTTTCCGTGCCGCCCTGGCCGCGCAGCAGACCGCTTAGAAGATAGGTGTTCACATCAACCAGTTCAGCTGTGGTGAACTGAACCACCTCCCAAGTGCCTGGCGCCGTTTCCAGAGCGGCAAGGTTTGCACCATTGAGCACCGTCTGTTCAGAAACGCTCTGGAGCTCACCCTGAGTCAGACGCACCTGAAACGCGTTCGCCCTGTCCCACCGGTTCACCGTCCCTGCGTGAAGATCGGTCACGGTCCGGCCCATGGTTGCTGGCCGTTCGAGGACACGGTCCAAAGTGAACCCCGACCCAGTGGCGCTGCGGTAAAGCGCAATGCCACCTGGCCAAGGAACAGCGCTTACAGCCACAAAGGGCGCATGGGGGATCTGATCTCCGGTCAACATCGGTAGATCAAGGAACGCCACATCAGGTGCCCCAAATGTCGGCAAGGGATCCGCCGGTCGTACGCGGTCCGGCGCGGCAAGAAGACCGAACACATGTGCCTCGGTTTTTACCGCCTCAGCATTGATCGCCCCTTCATCTGAAAGAAGTGTAAGGCTGTAATCCGCCTGACGGTCCTTCAGGTCGAGGGTCACCACATCACCCGGATCGAGAGCCAGCTTACTGGGTGGCAGCGCGAAGGACGCGCGCTCCCTCTTGACCCAGGTGTCCTGCAACCAGATGTCTGCAATGCGATTTGCATCCGCCTGGGTCAACACCATTGGGAGCGATGCTGTCGACACACGTTGAGACGAAACAGTTGCTCTGCGGGCTTCGACAGCCGCCTGCCGATAATCTGCCTGTGCATCGAGATAGGTGAGCTTGGCCGCAAACGGCAACTCGGTCTCCTGCCCCCGGGTCAGGGTAAAGCCTGCGCGCGCCGTTCCTTCCTCCACGGCCAGCTCCCCGGGGCTGAGGGTCACGGCGGGTGCGTTCCCCTCATGTTGAAACCGGACGACGCCTTCGCTTTCAGATGCAGAGAAGAAGTGCGCCAGCATCAGAGGTTCAATTGCCTGCCGGGGCGAGAGAATGCGGTCGAGGACAAAACCGTCAACGGAGCCCGTGAGACTGCCTGCATCGACCGGTACGTCTCCGCCCGTTTTGGCGAGTTCAGGCACAAGCAATGCAAGGGGGACCGCGCCTAAGCGACCCGTAATCCAATGACCCAGTTTCCAATTGTCCCCGTCGGACCACAGAGAGGTGAGCGACGGAAAGGAAGGAAAGGGTCTCGCGTCCCATGTCCAGATATAGAGGTGATCCGTGTCCACCATGGACCCGCCATAGTGGGGCGAGACAGGATTAACCGATGGTTGTTTCCAATAGGTGAGGTGCGCTTCCAAAAAGCGGCGTTGCCCATAATCATCCCGCACCCCGTTCGAAAAATAGGGAAGATTGCTCTCCGATGATTTCGGATCCACAAACACATTGGGCTGATTGGCGCCTTTGTCGACGGCAGGGCAGCCCAGTTCCGTGAAACGGATGGGCTTTTCCATGGGAACCCAGACGGTGGGGCTTCCACTCTCGATACCGGCAGGCCTGTTGTAATGGGACGTGCTCCACCAGCTTTTCAGATCCTTGTACCGAAAGACCCAGGGCTTGCCGTGCGCCCCATCCGTTATGGGGGTCCGGATCTGGTTCTCGCGATCACTGGAGCTCACATAGAACCAGTCATAGCCTTCGCCGCCTGCGATGTTGCCGCGCAGGTAGTCGAGGTCATATATGCCGGGCGCACCAGCGTCCGCATCAGCATGGGATGCACCATCCCGCCAGTCAGACAGCGGCATGTAATTGTCGATGCCGATAAAGTCGATATTGGCATCGGCCCAGAGCGGATCGAGATGGAAGAAGACGTCATCGCTTCCGTCTGCCGGTTGATGGCCGAAATATTCCGACCAATCGGCGGCATAGGAAATATTTGTCGAAGGCCCCAGCAGAGCGCGTACTTCTGCCGCCAGGGAGATCAGTTGCGTAACGGCCGGATAGGTCGCGGCACTATCACGCAGCTGGGTGAGTCCGCGCATTTCTGTCCCGATCAGAAAAGACTCAACACCGCCCGCCCAAACGCACAGCGCTGCATTGTGAAGGATCATGCGTCGGTAAGACCATTCGTCGGGCCCGGAATAAGTGATGCCCGCCGGGCTGACGGCAAAGTCACTCGCGGAGGCAGTGCCGAAGAAGCTCGCGACCTCTGCTGCAACAGGGGCTGTTTTGTCCGCCGTTCCCACGAAGCCAGGAGCCGGATCAATCGAGATGCGTCCGCGCCAAGGGTGTGCTGCCTGCTCTAAGCCACCATAAGGGTCCGGCAAGCCATTGCCGGACGGCACATCCATCAGAATGAAGGGATAGAAGCAGACAGAGAGGCCCCGCGCTTTTAAGTCTTCTATGGCGCGTTTAACAGACCCGTCGGACGGCGTACCACCATAGGCTGGCCGGCCATTCACCTGACTTACGGCCAAGGCTCCGCCCCGATTGAGCCCGCTGACCGCCCAGTCTTCCGGGATTGTGACCTTGTCCTGACGAACCACCTTGGGACGCAGGGTGCAGGTCCCACAGCGAAGATCATCGCCATACCAGCTCACCACCAGGGCGGCCGCACTTACATTCGGGCAGGTCGCCTGCAGGTCATCAAGGGACACCTGCCAATCGGCGCCGCCAATTTGGTTGTTTGTGTTTTCGGTATCACTGACACCGTTTACGAATATCCGGCGGAACTTCTGTGTGTCATAGCCGAACTCCGTGGCGCCCGGAATGATGGTGACCGCTTTGATGTCCTGTTCAATATCGCTTAAGGCCCGAAAAACCTCGATGGTCAGTTGCGGAAACCGGTTGCCAAAATCGGCGAGCTGCAGGTCATCAAAGACGAGATAGGCGAGGCCCTGATAGGCGGGCACATTGCCGACACCCTCGACTGCTTCGATCGTGCTGTCCGGAGTTTGTGTTTCTGTCCCGCGATAGACACGGTAGGAGATGCCCGTCAGATCCAGGAGGTTGCCATCTGCCCAGATGCCACCAATGCGGGTGATCGGACCTTCGCACAACGCAACTGCGAAAGAGACGGAATAGCTGTAACTCGTTGTTTCGACGGACGGACCTCCGCCGCCGCCGCCCTTCCCTCCACCGCCACTTGAACTTGTGGTGACGGTTTCCTTAAATTTTGTCGACCAGATAACCTGACCGGCCCAACGCACCCGGCCATAGACGCGTGGGATCCCAGCCCCTTCCGTCGATGTCTGCACATCAAGATCTGAGAGCCGTGGGCCCTCTCTGGTGATGGACGTTCCGAACAGCTGATCGTCAATGAACGACCCCGCAAGGGAACCGATGGTATTGCCTATGGCTGCGCCTGAAATGTTGGCGCCCAGAAAATTCAGGCCGGAGGGCAAGAGTGCCGACCCGGCAGCTGACCCTGCTGCGCTTAGAAGAACAGAAGCCACTCTTAAGACCCTCCAGGGAACCGAAATGCGTAGGCCAGATGGCGTGGCCACCAGGCGCCCATATGCACCTCAGCGACCGCGCGCCCGGAACAGGCATGGATCATCCGTCTATCGCAACTCTGGATCGCAGCATGTTTCGCCACCGCCCCGGGCGTCATGCGAAAGAGCAGAACATCGCCGGGCTTTGCCGCTGTGCATTCAAGTTCAATGAGATGACGACGTGCGGCGTTGGCCATTGTCTCATCAAGTCCGCCCTCAAGATCCGGCACCTCCGCCCAGTCGGCGCTGTAAGGTGGCGGCGCTTCAGGTTCCGTTGCATAGAGATCGCGATAGACACCACGAATAAGACCAAGACAGTCCGTCCCTACGCCCAGCCTGCTTGCCTGATGGCGGTAGGGCGTGCCAATCCAGCGGCGCGCGCAGGCGACAATTTTGTCCGGCGTAATCTCCGCACTCATACCTGGCTGCCTCCGTCATTGTTCCCACCGCGCAGGGGATATGAGAGGGCGAAGTCATTTCCTGGAATATGTGGAAAGCCACGATACTTATCCGCATTGGCAAACTTCGCGCGACAGGTTTGAAACTGCTTGTCGCAGCCTGCCGTCACGCTGAAGGTCACACTTGCTGCAATCGTCTGTGCAGGTGCGTGCCAGACCTCCAGCACCACCGATCCTCTGCGCTTGCTATGGCGTTTGATTTCCACCACTTCGTTCTGATTGGCGCCTGAGGTGAAGGTGAGAAGCCCGCGCGTGAACCAGGCATCTGCATAGGCATCCAGACCGGCAACGGTCATCTCGCGATTGTCCGATACGCTCACCACCGAGCCAGTTCCGGTAAAGGCCGGTCCGCCCACAGCAACACCGCACCGGGCATCCCCAAGATCCGCGTCACAGGCAAATTGGTAGAGACGCCCCGTGGGCTGGTTCAACCGATGGGAGAGACCACGCACCTCCGCCGAGAACCCATTATCTCCTCTGCTGATCTCTCCGAGATTGCCCTTTCGCATTAGCACCCGCTGCTCCGGCGCCTGCCAGTTCACCCGCCAGATTTCTATCTCCGCGTCATCAAAAAGGCCTGCTGACAGATCCCCCTCGTCCAGGCGGTCAGAAGACAGCGCGCCCAGAACATCCAGATTGTCCACGGCCAGTCCGCCCGACGAGGCAATGGCGCTTGCGGTGAACCCCGCCGCCGCTTCGAACACGAGCCCATCAAAACTCAAATCACGATCGTGATCCGTGAAGCCCATCTTGGTGCCATCACGACGGATGAGTTTCCAGCACTGGCAAAGGGTCGTCGTGCCGCTCTCCAAATGGGCCTGGAGAGCGGGGGAAAGGGATTTCATGGGGCTGGTCCTCCAGACGCTACACGCGGATTTCAACCAGCGGGATGGAGGGAATATTCCCCGCTTCAAATCCAGTAAGACTGACGTCCAGAAAATCAGTGTCGAACCGCACCGGCACGTCGAATTCGAAGCCCGCCGTGACGCTGAGGCCCGGTCCCGGTTCATGGCCACTGAGGAACGTCACCTGACCGGATGTCACATCGACGACAAAGTCGGACGCCAGTGTCTGTTCCACACCATTGACGGCCACCCGGACGGTGCCCTCGACCGGTTTGGCTATGGGTCGTGTGTAGGTGGCGCCACCGGATGTGTAATGTTTTGCCAGAGTGAATACCGCCTTGACCCCGTCGCCGCTGCCCAGCAGCTCATCAATGGGCGTCACCGGCGCGCCGTAAGCGCCGGAGGCATGATCGGCGCGGTCCTTCCAGCGAAACCCGTGAAGCCGGCCATGGCGGGCTTCAAAAAAGGTGATGACTGTCTGCAAATCTTCCAGCGAGCGGATGCCATAGCCCGCGTCATACCGCCTACGGCTGTTTGCCCAGGGGCTGTTGCGCTCTTCATGACCTGACCCGAGTGTCACAATATCGGTCCGCCGTTCCGGACCGCCGGACGAACCAAAGGCAA
Organism: Parvibaculaceae bacterium; assembly: GCA_965248405.1. Lineage (GTDB taxonomy): Bacteria > Pseudomonadota > Alphaproteobacteria > Parvibaculales > Parvibaculaceae > Mf105b01. The sequence continues at coordinate 901,339 of OZ252104.1, read as the reverse complement.
CATTTGTGGGAAACCGAACTTCATGAAACGCCATTGACGTTCCCCCTTTTTAGAGATTGCGGTTGCCGCGACCGACCGTGCGCTGAAGCATGGCGGCTATCTGACTCTCACTGCGTTTGAAACTTGCAGCGTCGGTCGCTGTCACGTTGAAGGTGATGGTCGGAGCTTGTGCATGTCCCTGCGCCGCCACGCCAAGTCGTCCGTCCGCACCGCGCGCAAGCGGCAGGATCGCTTCGGCGCCTGCTTCGCCCGCCAGGCCCAAGCCACCCTTTAGAGGAAAGACCGTTGGGTCTGAAAGAACACCGCCTTTGGCGAAGGCCTGAATGCGTCCCTGCGCGATCACATTCCCTTTCGCATTTGGGGTGAACACCGTGCCAAACAGATCGCCCAATACAGAGCCTCCTGCCCGCTTTCCACCCCCTAAGCCCGTCCCAAAAATGTCCTCTGCCGCCAGCTTTGCGAGATCGACCGCAAGAGATTTCAGCACGTCCTGGAAAGAGCGGCCGCCGATGATCAGGTCTTCGAAGGCCGACCCCAGCACGCGCTGCAGATCCCTGCCCGTATTGGCCGCCCGTTGTCCTTCTCTTGCGATATCTCCAAAAGCATTTTTTGCTTCTTTGCCGAGGCGGCCGCTGGCGCCAGCTGCTGCGTCAAACTCAGCGCGAAGCGATCGCAAGTCGGAGGACAGCGCACCAACATCAAAGCTCTCAAAGTCCATGTTCGTGTTTTCCTATCTATGCGCTCAGCCTATCTAAGTGTTGGGCCCATCTATGCGTCTGGGAAATGAGCCATCAGATGGCCAAGCGTGTGCATCGTCATTGGGTGCTCGTTATGCTCCCCATAGAGAGACGCAGCGCACTCAATCTCGCTCAATGTAGATGACCAAAAGTCCGGCGGGCTCCAGCGCAAAACTCCACAGGCAAACCTCATGAGGGCTTTCCAGGGAAAGGGGGCATGTCATCAGTGCCCTCCCCTGGTGCCGCATCTTGCTCGTCAGCCCGCTCAATAGCGTGCTGATCGGTTCCACCGAAGGTGACCTTGAGCAGATCGGCGAGTGTGCGGACAAGTCCCGCCATGCCGCCCTCAAAGTGTGAGGACTCAAGGTCAGGTATCTCGCCCTCATGACCTCCGCCTTTCAACCCCGCTTCAAGCAGGTTCAGAGCATCTGAGCTTGTGAGCTGTCCGCGGGAGAAACGATCCGCAAGGCTTAATATGTCTTCTCCCCCATAGGCCGCTTCGAGATGCGCAAGTGCGCTCAAGGTCAGACAGAGCGTAAAGGTCCGCCCCTCAGCCTTGAGTGCCACTTCACCGCGATGCCGGTTTACCATGTCAGGCACCTGTGAAGAGAAGTTGACCTGCTGACTCCAGCGCCACTTCAAAACGGAGCTCGTCTTCATGGGAGCCCGCATACTCAAGAGACGTGATTTGGAACGCGCCCTCAACTGTCCCGAAGTCCGGAATGACGACCTGCCAGTTCCGAATGGTGCCGTCGAAGAAATATCCCCGGACCAGGGCATCGGAGGCCCCATCCTTAAAGATGCCGCTGCCGCTTAGACTCGCCGTCTTCACGCCTGCGCCTGCGAGCAATTCCCGCCAAGCGCCGGCCGATTCCGCATGGGTAACATCCACTGTGCGGGCATTGAAAGACAGGGTGCGGGCGCGAAGGCCGCCCACGGTTGTGAAAGTTCCCAGACCATCGCTGTCGATTTTGAGCAATAGATCTTTGCCACGTTGAGCGGTCATGCTCACGTCTCCTCTCTTCTTCTTTATGAAGGTTTCAGATTGTCGGTTCGGTATAGGCACGAAAAACGAGGCGGCCGCGCAGAGCTTCCGCCTCGGCGGCATACGAAACGCCGGCGCGCTCCAATTGCAGGTTCACGAGCACATGACCCGTCAGGGTCAGACTCGCGTCCTGCAATGCCTGATCAATCGCACTCATGATCTCTTTTGTTTCCCGCCGGCCCCAGGCGCGCGACCAGACAGAGAGGGCTAACCGGTGAACTGCCGCGCCATCACTCCCGGCCCGGTCCGGCTCCACGTCCGCGTCGCCAAGCGTGACGAAGGGAAAGGCTGCATCTTGGGGAGGCCTGTCAAACACACGCCCGCCAACAAGAGCCGAGAGCGCTGCGTCCGACACGAGGCTCGCATGCACCGCTTTCTGGAGCTCCCAACTGGCCGCAAGCGTCATGATGCGCCTCCTTCTTCGCAGGTGCATCTGAGCCAGCGGCGGCGGCCGTCCGCGTCAAGCACCGCGCGGATGTTGAAATATCTCGTCCCTTGCCGGAAGCGCATATCCGGAGTAACCCCCTCGCGGTATCGAATGGTGATCTCTGTTGTGGTCTTCGCAGCCAACCGGTCAGCGGCTTCCTGTTCCCGCCCGCCCTTTTGTCGGACGGCTGCCCAGAGCGTCGTGATTGGAGTCCAGGTTTCGGTGGCACCACCGCCACCGTCCCCGACGTGCACGCGGCTCTCCAGGACGAGGCGGTGTCGAAGGTCGGCAATCACAGGCGAAGCTTTCGGTACGGGGCCAGCAGTCTGCGGACCGGCGGGGTGAGTTGATCGCCTGTGTCCGCGCCCAGCTCCCGGTTCTCGTACCAATGCGCCACGGTCATGAGGATTGCATGGCGGATGTCCCGAGGCACGTCGCTGCCGCTTGGCCCAAAACCACTCGTAAAGCGGATGACAATTCCTGCTGCAATGGATTTGGGTCTTGGCCAGCTGGTGGCACCGACGCGTACCAGCCTCGCATTGAGGCCGGGTGCGAGATTGTAGCTGCCGGGATCGATGAGACTCCCATCAACCGAGATGCTTACAATGGACGTAACCGGGCCCAAATTGAAATCGACGACCGGCCCGGGCCAGCTATCAAGCGCCAGGTCCCAGGTCTGGTCCACAAGCGCCAGTCCGGCATAGGCCTCAATGCTCAGACGCGCCGCGGAAATATATCCCTCGATCAGAACGTCTTCGTCGATCCCATCAACGCGCAGATGCAGTTTGGCATCTGCCAGATCAACAGGTTCGCTGACCGGTCCGGTCACCAAAGTGTGGGGCATGAGTTTCTCTTGTAACTACTGGGCGTAAGACAGGTAGAAGACGTCATCCCCGGGCTTGTCCCGGGGATCCAGGAGCGCCAATCACCTTCATGAGTTTTGGAACCCTGGATTGCCGGAACAAGCCCGAGCATGACAAGATAGTTAGACAGGCCTCACCGACCCGTGGCCGAGGAGCGCCAGGGCGGCGACAGGCGTGCCATTGGTATGCACACCGGCAAGCTCCACCTGCACCCGGCAATAGCGGGCGTCGCCCACATAACCGATGGCGATGGCCTGGCCGTCTTCCGACGGGTCATCGACCAGAGCGAACGCTCCGCTCCCATCAATGGCAGGACCCAGCACATCACTGTCATTCACGACAGACGACCATGTGGACCCGTCTTCGCTTTCTTCCAGCTTCAATGTAAGCGACACGGATGGAGAGAGCGTGTCCCCACTCATGCCCAGAGACACGATATGTTCCACGCTCTCATAGCCTTGCCGGTCGATGGGTGCGCCGACCCGGGTTGAGGTGGTCACCGCCGGGTCGAGACTTTGCACGACACCCAAATTTGAATGTAGATCTCGCATGCGTACGCCTCCTTATGATGTGCCGAATTTCAGAAGCTTGATCGCTTCGAAATTCTGAATGCCGCCGCCTACGCGTTTGGTCGTGTAGAACAGGACATAGGGTTTTGCAGTGTAGGGATCGCGGAGCACGCGAATGCCCAGCCGGTCCACGATGAGATAGCCGCGGCGGAAGTCGCCATAGGCCAGCGCAAAGCTGTCGGCATCGACATCGGGCATGTCCTCTGCCTCTGCAATCGGCACATTCATAAGACGCGGCGCATCCCCTGCTGTCAGACTTGGCTGCCATAGATAGTTGCCGTCCGAGTCTTTGAATTTCCGGATCTGTGCCTGCGTCTGCCGGTTCATGACAAAGTGGGCATTGGCGCGGTAGCCGGACTTCACCGAATAGACGAGATCCAGTAACACATCTGACGGGTTGGACACCGGGAAAGACCCGGACACCCCCGTTGCCACATAGCCCACCTTGCTCCAGGCCCAACTGTCATTGTCGACATTGTCATAGGAGAGGAAGCCGCGGGGTTTCCGCACGCCGTCGCCGGACACAAAGGCCGCTCCTTCCTGCTCGGCGAAGGCGGTCTGGACTTCTTCCGCAATCCACTGATCGATATTGACTGCGCTGTCGTCCAACAGGGTAGAGGTCGCTGCCGGCATGGCATAAAGCTCCATCACCGGGAATTCGAGTTCGGAGATTTTTGGCGTGCCGGTTTCGGCCCGCGGTTCCGTCTCGCCCACCCAACCGGTGGCCGCCCCACTCGTGGCAAAAGGCTTCTTGTAAGATGCCGCCCCGATCTGACGTACCCCGGCGATCGCCCGAATGGGGGAGGCCTCTGAGACGATCCGGTCAATCATCTGTTCTGTTTCGCTTGGAACCAGATAGCCGCCATCAGGGTCGGACTGAACGGAAAGCGCCTTTTCTTCAAGGCTGCGCAAGGGACCCGACCCGCCCTGACGGACATAGGTTTCAAATGCGGCTTTATGCTCCCGCGCGACCGGGCTCACAGACGTCGCCGACCCGATTTCCGGTCGGGTGAGTGAAAGCGCCAGACCATCCACCGTCTTTTGCTGAAGATCCAAGGCCGCATCCAAGCGGTCGACCTTTTCACTCGTCACAACGTCGACCCCTTGTTTGCGTTCAATCTGGCTTAGGCGGTCATCATTCGCCTGTTTGAATGCATCGAAGCGTGTCATGAATTCATCCATGGCGTCGCGCACTTCGTGTATGGCAGGTGAGCCGCCATCTGCACTTTTCTTTTCCGGCGCGGGAAGACGCGCAGGATTGTTCAGCGTGTGGCCGATGCGGCCCACACGGGTCTCTCTGTTGAGAGGCATATCAATCTCCTCAGATGGGATTAATGAATAAAATGGGTACTCGCTGTCCGTATGGTTCGAGCCAGCGCGCCCAACTCTGCTGCGGTCAAGCCAGCATCCCGCCGCGCCCTCACCGCCTTATAGCCGCCTGCGATCAAGGCGCGGGCGTCCGATCTGCTGAGCCCCGCATCCCGCGCAAGCCAGCGTTCCAACTCTCTTTCCGTGGGCAGCCGGGCAGACTTCACCGCACTTACACGCGCGCCTGGCTGCATAGGGAAGGTCACAATCGAGATTTCCCAAAGGTCGATTTCCTTCAGATGGCGGAGACCTGTTTTCGCATCCCGCACGGCCTTGACCGTATGGAATCCGATGGAAAGACCATCTAAGGCGCCCGCTTTCATCAGCGCATGCACCTCTCTGGCGCGGGCCACCTCCAAAGTCAGTCGCCCACGGACATAGAGTCCTCGCTCATCTTCGCGAATGTCTTCCCATGAGCCGATGGGGTCCGCCGGGTCGTGCTGAAACAGCATCCGGACCTGGCTTGCCCCCCGCTTGGCAAGACTTGCACGAAAGGCACCGCGTTGAACGAGATCACGGCCCAAATCTTCCGCACCAAAGAGACTTGCATAGCCTTCAAATGCCCCTGCCTCATCCACGTCCGCCACCTGAAAGGCAGCGCGTTTGGTTTCACAGACAGCATGACCTTTTCTCTCTCTATGTTCTTGAGCGTTCATATCTCTCCCGGCTAAAAAAAGCGCCCGAGATGGACGCTGGATGACTGGCGATTTTTTTTCAGATTCTGTTGTTGGTCACTCTCCTGCGATCACCCTATCGAGCTTGTCTTCAATACGTGTGAGAGCCGCGCGCATATACGCAGCCTGCACTTCAAGCCGTGCTGTGCGTTCGCCCATATCACCATCATTGATCACCTGACGCTCCAGGTGATTGATCCGTTCAGAGGCAGCACCTGCCCAGGTAAGCGCGCCTGCAGTTTGAATCAGAATGGCGACAATGAGCGCAATCGGCACGCGCTTATCGAGATGCCAACGCCCTGCCGTTTTGTCCTCATCCATCGGCCTGCACCTCCCTGGCACCCAACCCGACGGCGCGGCGTTTTTCATCATCACTCAGGAAACCGGCATCCCGCACGCGAGCCCAAAGCGTTTCCCGCTCCGTGGCAAGCGCCGGAACATCGTCCAGATCCACATCAAGGCGCAGCCCCATCCCAAACCGAGGCCCCAGCCAGTGAGTGAGCGCGGTGGCTGACTTGCGCACAAGGGGCACGATGGTCTGGCGCCAGAACACAAGGTTCGCTTCTTTGTAATTCGAAAACGTGTTGTCGCCGGGAATGCCTAACAGCATGGGCGGCACCCCAAAGGCCAGGGCAATTTCGCGGGCTGCGGCGTTCTTGGCTTCGTTGAAATCAAGATCGCGAGGACCAAGCCCCATTTGTTGCCAATCGAGCCCCCCTTCCAGCAATAGCGGACGGCCTGCATTGGCGGAGCCTGCATAATTGTCTTCCAACTCCCGTTTCAGCCGCTCGAACTGATCATCGGTGAGCGTGGCCTCACCGCCCGCGCCTCTATAAACGAGCGCGCCCGATGGGCGGGCCGCATTGTCGAGCAAAGATTTGTTCCAGGCCCCTGCTGCATTGTGAATGTCGACGGCCTTTGCAGCTGCTTCCAGTGGCGACAGGCCGTAATGATCATCGGTCGGGTGGAATGCCTTCATGTGCAGAATGGGCCTTGTTGGCTCATCGCGAAAAAGAACCGTGCGTCCGTTCACTTCATACTCATACCCTTCTGGCCAACCGCGGGCGCCCGGGACTACCTTCATGCGGTCCGGGCGGAGCGCATAAAGCTCCCGCACTTCCTCGCCGACGCTCACCGCTTCCAGATAGGCATTGCCCGCGACCTGCAGATGGCCATACCAGGCTTCCAGAAGCTCAGCGCCACTTTCCGCGGGGTTGGGTCGGGCCAGGAGCGTGAGCAAAGGATGCTCGCTCAAAACCTCATCGCCTTCGTGCAGCATCCAGGGCACGCTCGCGGCAGCCTCTGCAATCATGCGGACACATCTGAATGCCACCGCATTCTGTTCGTAGCCTTCACGGGCCAGACGATCATAATCGCGTGGCGTCCAGACCGGGCGCCCAAGCGAACTCAAGGCGATGAGCGCACCGGTGGCGCTCGCTTTCACCTGTTCTGGCCCATGCTCTGGTTTCGTGAAAAGCCGGGCCCAAAGACCAGTCGGCTTTGTGTGTGTCACTGCGTTCATCATCGCTCCCTTACAAGCGCCGGATCGCGGGATCACCCGCAGTCCGCATGAGATCTGTCATGGCCCAGACGAGTGCGTCGAGGCGGTCGGGGCTTTTGCCATAGCCCGCAAAATGGCCTGTGAAATTGCACATCTGATCTTCCAGCTCCGGCATGGGCACCAGATGAGAAACCCGGCCCTGCTCGTAAAGCGCGGCCGCCGGTTCAGCGCGGACGCGCTTGCCGCGGGTCGCACGCACTTGGTGAACCGGCAGCGACGGGGCAACGTGATGCAGCACGCTCGCGACCATTTCGCCTCCCTGGTTCACCTCGGCAATCACCCGGTCAGCATCGAAACTCTCAAAAGCTTGCGCCACGGCCCTCGCCCATGCGGCCGGTTTCGCGCGCGCTCTGGACTTGTCACCCAGCACATAGAAGCGATCATCAACACCCAGACCTGCGATCACGATGCCGCATTCGTCGGCTCCCTCGCCAGAACTCGCAGGCGGGTCCACACCTATGACAACGCGCCGAAGGTCAGGCCCTGTCGTTCGGCGGTAGCGCTCTATCAGCGTTCGCGTCCACAAAGCGTCTGGGTCGTCTTCCAGCAATTCACCATTCAGTTCCTGACGGCCAAGACGCGTGCCTTCGTACGTTTTGATGACCGCCGAGAAGAATGCCTCCGCCAGGTTCGCCCGATTGTCATAGGTTGTTGCGCGCGTCACGGCGACAGTCTGGTCAGCCAAAAGGTTTCGGATCAACGGCACGGCGCGCGGTGTCGATGTCACCACCTGACGGGGCCGGTCACCCAAACGCAATCCAAACTGCAACATGGACCAGGCCGCTTCTGCGTCCGGCCATTTTGCAGCTTCGTCGCACCAGGCTGCGTCAAACTGGGGCCCGCGCAGACCTTCCGGATCGCTCGCAGAATGCAGACTGGCCACCGCCCCGTTTGGCCAAAGGAGCCGTCGGCGGGTTGGCTCATAACGCGGCCTTGCATCGCTGGGCCCCAGCGCCCGCAACCCGGACGTGCCCTCAACCATGACTTCCCGCGCATCGGCATAGCTTTCACCTACCAGAGCAATGTGCCTGGCCCGGTTCGCCTTAATCTCAGCAGTAATCCACTCAGCGCCGGCGCGGGTCTTGCCAGCGCCACGTCCCCCAAGGATGAGCCAGGTCGTCCAGACGCCCTCCGGCGGCCATTGGCTGGGCCGCGCCCAGAAGCGCCAATCGTGTGCCAAAAAGCGTAGCTCCCTATGACTCAGGTCGCTGAGGAACGCGTCAATCCGTTCCTGCGGCTGCGATGCGAGCCAGGCGGCGCACCAGGTCTTCTCTGAGCGCGTCCTCCCCTGCATCACCATCTGTGGCCGCTTTTTCCTTTGTCCGTTTGACCTCTGCCCGCTCGGCTGCTGCCGCGCGTTTCAGTTCAATCAATTTGTCCAATGTCCGGGTCAGGTTGGAGAGCGTACGGGCATCTCTTTCATGATCGCGGGCTTGGGCATCGTCCGCCAGCCGCTCTTCAATCTCCGCGATCTGCCGCTCCACTAGTCCTGTCAGACGGTTTCGCAGGGTCGCAGTGTCCGACAGGCGAGATGGTTTCTCACGTTTTCGAGCGCGTTGCCTCTCGCCTCTTAGTGGCCAGTTCTCACGGGTGGCATAGGCCACGATCTTTTGAACCGTGATGCCGTATTCTTTTGCGATAATCGCAAGAGGTTCAGTCGTTTGGTAGACCCGTTCAATGCGCTCCCAGTCCGCAGGGCTGAGATCTGTCGTCACCGCCTTAGCAGGGTCCAGCATTATGCAAACGTCTAGATATGAGCTTAGAAATGGAATGGAGCGTCACGATATCAAGTTCTTCCCATGCAGAACTTCCACCTGCCTTCCATTCGGAAGCCACTGGCTGTTTCATACACTTCTGGAGATGGACCTTAGATGGGATCGGAGCGTTTCAGTTTCAAGATGAGAATTTGCATTTCTTGCAAATTTTTGGAAAACGCTTATACACCCTGCTCCGGCCAGGTCACGATCCGCTCTTCCAGATCGGTCGGGTCGATGTCGTCTTCGCTCACCGTGCGCCCGCGTACTGACATGCCCGCCAGGTGCACCGATTCTTCTTCCCCGCTCACCAGCGGATGCCACCAGGGCAGGTCCTCACCATTGGCGAGCAGACGATAGGCACATGTAGACGGCATCCAGTTCAATTGACGCACATTGGTAGGCGTCAGGGTGACACAGTCGGGCACTTTCACGGACCGGTTGGGATAGTCGCCGCAGCGGCAGGTTTCGCAATCCAAAAGACTGCACGAGATGTCGGTATATTCCAGCTCGCCGGTGTCTTCGTCTTCGAGCTTGATCAGGCAGCATTTGGCACAGCCGTCGCAGAGGGACTCCCACTCCTCCCGGCTCATCTCGGTCATTTTCTTGGTTTGCCAGAAAGGGCGCTCGTCCATGGGCTTTACGTATTTCACTCGTGCGGTTGGCCGGAGTGTACGCTGATTCAATGCCATGTGGAGACGGAGGCGGGTCAAAAAATACGGCACGGAGCTTGCGATTAACCCATCCAAGTGAGGTTAGCAGGGCTCACCCTGTGCCATTGCGGCACAGGTGCGTCCTTTTGAAAGACCGGAATCGTGCGAGACGACGACGAAAATCAGGAACTGCCCCAAAAAGGCACCCGATCGCGCCATTTTCTTTGGCGCGCCCTGGGCTTTCTTGTCTTTGTGGGCAGTGTCATCTTCGGCACGCTGGTGCTCGACACACTTCCCAAAATGCAGCGACAGCTTCTTGGCCCCCTGGGTCCGGATGCGCTGGCGCTCACCGTGCTTGACCGCGGCGGCGATGAGATCGCCAATCGGGGTGGCCGCTACGCGCCCATCGTTCCGCTTGATGAAATGCCGGACTATCTGGTGCTCGCGGTTCTCAGCACCGAAGACCGGCGTTTTTATGAACATTTCGGGTTTGATGTCTTTGGCATTGGCCGGGCCATTGTCGCGAATGTGAGCGCGGGTGGGGTTGTGCAAGGGGGCTCAACCATCACCCAGCAGCTCGCCAAGAACCTCTATCTCGGTTCCCAACGGACTTTCTGGCGAAAAGCCCAGGAAGCGATCATCACCGTCTGGCTTGAACATGCCTACACCAAACAGGAAATTCTGACCCTTTATCTCAACCGGATCTATATGGGTGCGGGAGCCTATGGATTCGAAGCGGCATCGCAGCATTATTTCGACAAGTCCGTTCGTGAGGTGAACCTCGCGGAAGCAGCGCTTCTTGCGGGTCTCATCAAGGCGCCGTCGCGCTTTGCCCCGACAAACAATCTCTCCCGCGCTCAACGCCGCGCCGAAATTGTCCTGAGCCGCCTGGTTGAGAATGGCGTGCTGACGGAAGGCGAGACCTTCGCCGCCCGCGTCGCGCCTGCGACCATCATCAAGCGGGCGCCGCGCCAGGGCTCGCAATACTTTGTCGACTGGATTGCCTCAGAAGTCGCCAAAATCCTGCCGGGCAAGACAGGCCAGCTCATCATTGAGACAACTCTTGACCCGGTGCAGCAGGCTGCCGGCGAACTGGCCATTGCCGATGCGATCGCTGAGCGCGCAGCAAATCTACCGGAGGATGTTGATGAGGCTCCGGCACAGGGCGCTCTCGTCTCCATGGATCCTGACGGTGCGCTTCGCGCCATGGTGGGCGGCCGGGACTATCTTGAAAGCCAGTTCAATCGGACCTTCCAGGCCGAACGCCAACCGGGCTCTGCCTTTAAGCCTTTTGTCTTTCTTGCCGCCCTTGAAAACGGGATGACACCGGAGTCGCGTGTCAGCGACCGGCCGATCAATGTCAATGGATGGCGGCCGCAAAACAATGGGCGGTTCCGCGGCAATGTCAGCCTGCTCACCGCTATGAAACATTCGATCAACACAGTCGCCGTACGCCTGTCGGAACAGGTCGGCCGGGTGGAGGTGATTGACGCAGCAGAGCGCTTAGGCATCACCTCTCCACTTGCCTCCCACCCGTCCATCGCACTTGGCACGGAGGAAGTCACTCTTCTCGACCTCACCTCATCCTATGCAGTGTTCGCGAATGGCGGTTTCCGCGCCAAGCCTTATGGCATTAAGCGCATTCTCAATCCTGACGGCGACATACTCTACGAGCAGCAGTCCCTCGCCACGCGGGTGATCGGCCCCGGAGCTGCCCGCTCCATGAACTATCTTCTCTATCAGGTAATCCTGTCCGGCACCGGCTCCAAAGCCGCAATCGGCGGGCGGCCTGCGGCGGGCAAAACAGGAACGAGCCAGGATGGTCGTGACATCTGGTTTGTGGGCTACACGGCTGATCAGGTCGCTGGTGTCTGGTTTGGTCATGACAACGCGTCTCCCATGATCAATGCGGAGGGCGGCGGCCTGAGCGCCACCACCTGGGCTTCCTTCATGAAGTCCGTCCATGAAGGCATGCCCATTGCCGACCTTGCAGGGGGCAAACCAGCTCCTGTACGGCGCGCGCGGCCAAGAACAACGAGCGCTGAGCCAGAAGTCGCTGCTCCGGCACAACCGGAGCTCCACCGCTTCTATGTGTCTTTGTCGAACCTGTTCCGCGAGGCGCATCGCAAACAGGTGACCCCGGGACCTGGTTTCCGGCGCGGCGGAGAGACGCTCCCTCGTTAGCCGACCCATTAACTGCAAAGAGGGCTCCGTCTGGTGCTTTCTCCTCTCTGTGCTAAAACTCCGCCTTGGGGGCAATGAATTGAAAAAAACTGGGAATTGAAAAAACTGGGAACCCATGGTTGCAGGACTTCTAAAAACACTGGGCGTCATTGTCGGTGCGCTTGTTATCGGATTAGGATCCGCCTGGTGGGCGATTAACTCAGGCTTTGGCTCTGCGCTCCAGAACGGCGCATGGTCCACGGACCCTGCCATCGGTAGCGAGACAGCCAGTCCCTATGCGCGCGCCGCTGTCGCGCGTGCGGGGTTACTGGCTCTCAACAAGAGCGAGACGGTTTATTTCACCGCTTTCACTGATGATGCTGGTGAGCCCCTCAACACCAAATGCTCCTATCGCCTGGACGGGCAACCCCTCGCAACCCGCTGGTGGAGCATCACGGCTTACGCCGCTGATCATTATCTCATCCCCAACAGTGCCAACCGGCACAGCCAGGCGATGAATACGGTGTCACGCAATCCGGATAATGGCTTCTCGATTACATTGAGCCCGCAGGGCGGTGGTGAAAATGGCATCCCGACTGGTTTTAGTGGAACCGGTGAAGGAGACAGCTTCAGTCTGACTTTGCGGCTCTACAATCCGGCTGAAGAAACCTATTCCAATCTGGAAACAATCGCTCTTCCGACCATCGCGAAGGAGGCTTGCTGATGAAATCCTGGCCTTACTTCCTTGCTGCCACGCTCATCCTTGCGGGTATCATTCATATTGCTGCGATTCTTACCTGGCCGACCTTTGTCATGGGCCGCCTCACGAGCAATATTGAGGAACGCATCGGCACGGGTGTTATCGGTCATGCGCCCCGCGCGACGGCGGAGAGCCGAAGCGTTGTACGGCCCAGCCCGGACCTCATCTATTCGATCTGTGGATTTGATGTTTCCAAAGGGCCGCTTCGTATTTCAGCGCCAGTGCCGAAAGACACGTATTTTTCCCTCTCCATGTTTGGCGACAATAGCGACAATTTTTTCGTGGTGAATGATCAACAGCTCCCCAAAGACACGATCGACGTGATCCTCGTTCAGAATGAAGACCAGGTCAGCACTCTCGGCGGTGCCCCGATCGTCGTCGCCCCGTCTGACCGTGGCGTGGTGCTCTTCCGCACCCTCATCCAATCGGAAGACCGGTTCGAGGAATTGAACACGGTCCGGCAACAGGCCAGCTGCGAGGTGATGTAGGGGGGTGTGAAAGCCTCTATCGCCTGTTAAACTCCGCCGAACTTCTGGTCGGGGGTCTCATGGATCGTAATGTTCTGGTCGGCGCGGGTGCCGTCATTGTCGTTTTAGCGCTGCTCGTGTTTTCGCTCTATGTGCCGGGGACCGCGCCATCGAACGAGGCTTCCTCACCAAGCCTGCGCCCCGTCAGCTTTGTGACCGACTGGAAAGCACAAGCAGAACATGGCGGCTTCTACCAGGCTTTAGCCAACGGCTACTACGCAGACGCCGGACTTGATGTCACCATCCGCCCAGGCGGGCCCGGCATCAATGTGCCCCAGCTCCTCGCCTCCGGCAGTGTCGATTTCGGCATGGGGTCCAACAGTTTCATTCCTTTGAACATTGTCGCGGCCGATGCAGGTGCCAAAGCGGTGATGGCGTCTTTTCAGAAAGACCCGCAAGTGCTCATCACCCACCCGCGGGACGACGTGAAGTCGCTGGAAGATATGCGCGGCATGCCCATCATGGTGTCAGATGCCACCATCAGTGCGTTCTGGGTGTGGCTGCGCTCCCGCTTCGGCTTCACCGATGACCAGATCCGCAAATATACGTTTAACCTGGCGCCTTTCCTGATTGACGAAACGGCCATTCAGCAGGGCTACCTTTCCTCCGAACCCTATTCGATTGAAAAGCAGGCGGGCTTCAAGCCGCAGGTCTTCCTCCTGTCCGACCATGGCTATCCAGGCTATGCGACCTTCATCCTGGCCAACACCAGCATGATCGAGCAGGAACCCGAATTGGTTCAGGCCTTTGTGGATGCCACGATCAAAGGCTGGGTCTCCTTCCTCTATGGCGATGCGTCCCCTGCCACCGCGCTCATTCTTGCGGACAATCCCGATATGAGCGAAGACGTGGTCTTGCAGGCTATCGACAAGCTGAAAGAGTATGGCATCGCGGACTCCGGCGATGCCTTGACAGCAGGCATTGGCGCCATGAGCGAGGCACGCTGGCAGAACTTTTTCACCGTCATGTCGGAGAACGGTGTCTATGACCCGGCGCTTGATTGGCAGCAGGCCTTCACCCTTCAGTTCGTGAACAAAGGCGTGGGTCTTGATCTCAAAGAACAGCTGACCGCTGAATGACCCCCCTCTCTCCTGCCCCCGACGCCCCGCTTCTGACACTTGACCATGTCAGCAAAAGCTATGAAGGCGACCGGCCCGTGGTCGCGGACATCGGGCTTTCCCTTGAGCGGGGATCGTTCGTCTCTCTTGTGGGGCCCTCTGGCTGCGGCAAAAGCACCTTGCTTCGCCTGATTGCTGGATTGCTTACACCAACTTGCGGCGACGTCAGGTGGGATGGAGATGTAAGACCAGACGATCTGGGTTTTGTCTTTCAGGACGCGACCCTGCTTCCGTGGGCCACCGCTTTTGACAATGTCTATTTGCCCTTGAAGCTCAAGGGCACCTCCCGGGATGAATCCGAGAGCAAAGTCCATGCGGCTCTGAGCCGGGTCGGACTGGCAGAGGCAACCGACAAGCTGCCACGCGAACTGTCCGGCGGCATGCGCATGCGCGTTTCCATCGCCCGTGCGCTTGTGACCGAACCGCCGGTCCTGCTGATGGACGAGCCCTTTGCCGCCCTCGACGAATTCACGCGAGAAAAACTCGATGATGATCTGCTCACCCTTTGGCGCGAACTCGGATGGACGGTGATCTTCGTCACCCACTCTGTTTATGAGAGCGTCTATTTGTCCGAACGTGTGTTGGTGATGAGTACGGAAACAGGTGCAGGCAAGATCGCCGATGACATCCGCATTCAGGCGCCCTATCCGCGGGGTCACGCCTTTCGGCAATCCGCCGCCTATTTCGATCATTGCAGAGCCGTATCGGCAGCACTCAGGGATGACGAGATATGAGCGCGCCCGTCTTTCGTATTTTGGTTCCTATTCTTGTCGGTATCGGCGCCCTCCTCTTTTGGGAAGCGGCGGTCACAATCGGTGACGTCCCCAAATTCGTTTTACCTGCGCCCAGTGTGATCGGTGCGGCGCTCATGGACAATTTCGGGAGCCTGATGGCGGCGCTCTGGGTGACACTGCGGATTACACTGTTGGCCTTCGCCCTCGCCGTGATCGGCGGCGTGGCACTTGCCATTCTCTTTTCCCAAAGCAGGCTCGTTGAGATGGCGCTCTTTCCTTACGCGATCATTCTGCAGGTGACGCCAGTGGTCGCCATTGCGCCGCTTGTTCTCATCTGGGTGGGCTTCGACAATGTCAATCTGGCCCTTCTGATCCTTGCCTGGATTGTGGCTTTCTTCCCGATCCTCTCCAACACCACGCTGGGGTTGCGCTCTGTCGATCACAATCTGATGGACCTCTTCACGCTCTATGGGGCGACACGCTGGCAGCGCCTCTGGTCACTCCAGCTGCCTGCTGCGCTGCCTTACATTCTGGGGGGCATGAAGATTTCAGGGGGGCTCGCTCTTATCGGGGCCGTCGTCGCTGAATTTGTGGCCGGGTCCGGGACGGGCACCGGGCTGGCCTGGCGGATCATCGAAGCTGGCAACCGACTTCAGGTGCCGACCATGTTCGCGGCTCTTCTCCTGCTCTCCCTGCTGGGGATCGCGATTTTCTTCGCTCTCACCCTGCTGGAGCACCTGGCGCTTCGCCGCTGGCATGAAAGCGCCGTAAAGCGCGGCTCTTAGCCCGAATTTCCCCACTGCGAAGGCGCTTTTTTACATCACACAATTGTAATTCAATATATTTCACACCCCACTTGACCATGAATGTAAAAACAACCATGTTTGCGGCCAATAAATGACTATTCCCAGTGGCTGCGACCATCGGGGAAGAAACCACACTTGATATGCCCGGGAGACCGGGTGAGGAGACTTGGTAAGGAGACTAGGCTTTGGCCCAGCACACCAATAAACGCGCGACCACCCAGGCTGTGACCGCCAACCGCCTGCTTGACGGCGAAGTGGTCTATTTCACAGCTGAGGGCACCTGGTCTGACTGGCTGAAAGATGCGCATGTCGCCGACGGTAAAGAAGCCTGCGCCGCTCTTCTCGACAAAGCGGAACCCTCAGTCGCAGCCCAGGAGGTGGTGGAACCCTACCTCTTCGAAGTGGCAGTCGAAGACGGGGCCATTGTGCCCGCCAGTGTCCGGGAAAAAATCCGCATGGCAGGCCCAACCATCCGTCTCGACCTCGGCAAGCAAGCAGCCTCTGTTTGAGACTCTTGACGTGTTTCCGGACGCAAAACCGCAAGAACACTTTTGCTGGAAACACTTGGATCACAAATAAGACGCTTAAAACGAAAGCAACTTAGATGTATCGCTATGATGAATTCGACCACGCGCTTGTCAAGGAACGGGTCACCCAGTTCCGCGGACAGGTTGAGCGCCGCCTTTCAGGTGAGCTGACAGAAGACCAATTCAAACCGCTGCGGCTGATGAACGGTGTCTATCTCCAGCTGCATGCCTACATGCTGCGCGTTGCGGTGCCCTACGGCACTTTGTCGGGTAAGCAAATGCACATGCTCGCCGACATCGCGACCAAATATGACAAGGGTTATGGTCACTTCACGACCCGGCAGAACATTCAATATAACTGGCCAGCGCTCTCAGACATACCTGCGATCCTGGAAGACCTTGCCTCTGTTGAGATGCACGCAATCCAGACCTCCGGCAACTGCATCCGGAATGTGACGTCGGACCAATATGCCGGGGCTGCGGCAGGCGAAGTGGACGACCCCCGCATCTGGAGTGAGATCATCCGTCAATGGTCCACCTTCCATCCGGAATTCACCTTCCTGCCCCGGAAGTTCAAGTTCGCGGTGTGCGGCATGAACGAGGACAGAGCAGCCATCCGCTTCCATGACATTGGGATCGAAGTCGTCAAAGGCAAAGACGGCGTGCCTGCCTTCGACATTTATGTCGGTGGCGGTCAGGGCCGCACGCCGATGATTGGGCACCTGATCGGTGAAGCGGTTCCGGCGGTTGATCTTATCGCCTATCTTGAGTCCATCATGCGGGTCTACAACATGAATGGACGCCGCGACAATCTCTATAAAGCCCGGATCAAGATCCTGGTTCACGCCCTTGGCGCGGAAGAAATGAAGCGCCAGGTGGAAGAAGAGTTCGTGCACGTCAAAGAAAAAGGCGTGGTCACGCTTCCGCAAGAAGAGATTGACCGCATTCGCGCCTATTTCGCCCCACCCGCTTATGAAACGCTGCCGGACGAGTCGTCAGCGCTCAATGAAGCCATGGCAGACAATAAGAAATTTGCCGACTGGGTAAAAACCAACGTGGCAGAGCACAAGGTTGACGGCTATGCGATCGCCAACATCTCACTCAAACCCGTTGGCGGTGTCGCAGGCGATGCCAGCGACGAGCAGATGCACGTCATGGCTGATCTCGCGACTCAGTACAGCTTTGATGAATTGCGCGTCACTCATGAGCAGAACATTGTGCTTGCCCATGTGAAGAAAGACTATCTCTTCGCGCTCTGGCAGGGTCTGGAGAAGGCAGCGCTCGGCACGCCGAACCTGGCCCTCATCACAGATCACATTGTCTGCCCGGGCCTCGACTATTGTGCACTCGCAAACGCACGGTCGATCCCGATCAGTCAGGAGATTGCAGAGCGGTTTAACGATCTGGACCGCCAGCACAATATTGGCGAGCTGAAGGTGAAGATTTCCGGCTGCATCAATGCCTGTGGGCACCACCATGTGGGCCATATCGGCATTCTGGGCGTTGATAAAAAAGGCACCGAGTTCTATCAGATTTCTCTCGGCGGATCGGCGGATGAAAACGCCTCTGTCGGTGACATTCTGGGCCCGGCCTTCACCGAAGACCAGATCGCCGACGCGATTGAGACAATCGTCGAGACCTACATCAATATCCGGCAGGACGGGGAGCGGTTCATCGACACCTACCGCCGCGTCGGAAAAGAGCCGTTCAAGGAGACCGTTTATGCCACTCATTAAGAACGGCGAATTTGCAGACGATAACTGGGTTCTTGTCGGCGACGAAGAGGATCTGCCGACGGATGCCCCGGTGATTGTTTCAGCAGCACGCTGGCAGGCCGAGCGCGACACGCTTGTTGGCCGGAATGCCCCGCTGGGTGTGAAGCTCGAAGCCGGTGAAGCGCCGGAACTGATTGCGGATGATCTCGACCGGTTTCAGCTGGTTGCGGTCAACTTCCCTGCCTTCAAGGACGGACGGGGCTTCTCCTACGCGACCTTGCTCCGGGACCGATACGGCTTTGACGGTGAAATCCGTGCGGTCGGCGAAGTGCTTCGCGACCAATGGTCTCTCATGGTACGCTGCGGCTTTGATGCGTTCGACGTAGCGGACGGCACCAAGATCGAAGCCTTCAAGCAAGCGCTCGGAGAGTTCAGCCATGTCTATCAGGCGACGGGTGATGGCAAAAAGACCGTCTGGCAATTGCGCCACGGCGGCTAAACCTTCCCTTTGGAGGGTGCTGCAGACTGCGGCCCTCCTCGCTTCGAGCCTTTTCATGACACTCCCGGCCCGCGCAGATCTGATTGTTCTGGCGGCGCCGATTACCGGTGACCCTTATTACACCCAAGTCGCCGGCGACATTTTCGACTTTCATGTGGCGTTTGCCCGGGCGATCCGCGAGCCGGATCAGGTCCTTATCCTCGCCGATGAAAGCGCCTATGACCGCTATGCAGCGGTGCTCGGGCCTGACAAGGTGCTCGTCGCACCCATGGCGGATATCTGGGCCCGCGACTTTGCCCCTTCAAACGCTGAGGACCCCGTCTATTTTCGCTATACCGCCGCTGGCCAGGGGGGTGGGATGGCCGGGCAAGATGATGCGGACGCGGTGCAGATAGCCCTCGCGGAATTCACGAATGCTGCCGGCCTCGCCCTTCGGGCAACGCACCTCTTAAACGATGGCGGCAATCTGGTGGATGATTATGACGGCCGCCTTGTGGTGAGTACCAAGTTTCTTGTCGACAATGGTCTCACCGAAGAGCAAGCCCGTCGTCAACTTCTGCGTGTCACGGGCGCTAAATATGTCGCCTTCATTGAAGCCGACGAACAAGGCGGTCTTGAACATGCGGACGGGGTCGTGAGCTTTGTCGATACGAACACCCTCATTGTCAACTCATACCCGGACGATCCGACCTATCGGCACCAACTCCACAAAGACCTGGAGCGCGGGCTGCCCGGCATCACGATCCATGAAATTGTGACGCCTTATGATGGATCAGAGATTTACGACCCACGTTTCGGCTCCGCCTGTGGCCTCTATACAAACGCGCTTGTCACATTGAACCATGTATATCTGCCGCAATTTGGCATTCCGGAGGATGCGACGGCCCTTGCCCAAGTGCGCGCGGCAACCTCGCGCGAGGTGGTACCGGTCTTATCGTCGGACGTCTGCAAAATGGGCGGCGGGGTCAGATGCCTATCCTGGCAACTCCGCGGCGCAGCAGCTGAGGCCCTGTTGGCTTATGCGGCATCGGAGCAGTCACGTTATTAAGCCTTCATAAACCCTGTCTGCAAATTGTCTAAAACTTCCGGGCAGGCCTCAACGTTTCTGTATACAGGCACAGGTTAGAACTCTCTCATGTTTGTAGGAGGAGTCTGATGAGCCGTTCCCTATCACCAAATCGCTGGCATTTCGTTCTAGCAACAGCAGCCTATCTTTTTATCGCTGTGGTTGCTGTTCCTGTATTTGCTGCAAGTCCTTCGGTGTTTATGGAACAAGGGACGAACCGGCCAGGCGCTGACTACAAGGTCTTGTCAGCCGGTCGGGAAGGCCCTCAATACTGCGCATCCGCCTGTTTTGCCGACACGCAGTGCCAGGCCTGGACTTATGTGCGTGCGGGCAATGAAGGCCCGGAGGCGCAGTGCCATCTGAAGCTTGATGTGCCCCATGCCCAGGCGACACCGTGCTGTATCAGTGGCGTCACCGTCGGCTCAAGCACGCCGGGCCACACCCGCGGGTATTGAGAGCAACTCTCTATCTACATTGAAGTGTCATTCCATCCTTCGAGACGGACCTTCGGTCCTCCTCAGGATGAGGAACATATGAATGCCTCATGGTGAGGAGGCGCTTTAGCGCCGTCTCGAACCAGGGCGGCTTGCCTCGGAACAAGTCCGGGGGTGACAGGCCCGAGTTTGGCATTGTCTTGCAGAGCAGAAATCAGAGTTGGGTGAAGACAGTGTCACACCGGCAGATCGGCAGCTGAACGCCGGCCAAAGAGTTCGCCGCGCACCGCGCGGTGCCGGGCGGCGTCGCCTTTGATACCCTCTATACTCTTTTCGAGCATCACCAGGGCTTCATCGATCGTTGCGATGAGGTCGCGTTCAGGAATGTCAAAGGCTGATTGCTCCAGCGCAATACGGTACTCCACATACCTCGCGGACATGCGATCCGCCATATCATCAATCACATTGCCATTCTCTTCGACACGTAACACGACATCCACCGCATCGGAAAAAGCAGCGCTGTCTGCCTCCATGGCTTCACGAACCAGGGCAAGCCGAAGTGCATCAGCCGCTGTCACCGCGATGCTCAGATTGGCAAACTGGTCTATCATGGCGATATCGCGGAGCACATCATTACCGAATGCGTGCAACAAGGAGGTACCGCTTGCTGCGTGGCTACGCCTTAGCGCACGGTAGTAAGCCTTGCCGTCATCTTCCGTTTCCGCCGTTTGAAGAATGCGATCAAACAGATCCGGCCCGTGTTTCGTCACCTGGTCATCGATGGTGTCCGCGATGGTGCGCAACTGTGCTTCTTCCGCCGTTAGAGGCAGGTCCGCCGCAGGGCTTTTGGGACCTGCCAGCTCAGCAACCCGGTCCCCAAGACTGCTCAGGAACGAAAACTCGTTGGGCTTGGTGCGCCCCAGATCCGCCTGTCCGGCGCAACCAGAAAGGGCGAGGGTCAGCAGTCCAGTTCCCAAAATATGTCCGCGACGACGGGCCATTTCACATCCACTTGCCAATGACACTGCGGGCACGTCCCGCAGCGGCATAGTTTCGCCACAAGCCTAGGGCTTAATTGTTAGATGGCTGTTAATGACAATGGTTACCGTTAGCTGACCAACGGGATCGGGATGAGAGAAATCTCGGCAAATTAGGGGCTTTTCAGGCTTATGAACGACACCCTTCCGACATTCGGACCGACGCCCATCAAGGGGCGCCGATGGCTCATGGTTTTGCTGTTGGCGTCGCTCGCCATGGTGGTCGTCGGTCTGCAAGTGCCTGCAGTCACGGTGAGTTCTTTTTGGTTCTATGAAAATGACCTGTCGATCCTGGATGGCATCCGATCCTTTTTTGATGAAGGCCAGACAGCGCTCGGTCTTCTGGTGCTCGCTGTTTCCGTTATCTTTCCCGTCGGCAAGATCCTGCTTGGACTTCTGCTTATTGCCCGGGGCCGCCAGCGATCGCATGGCACCGGCGCGCTTCTCGGATTACTGGTCTGGCTGTCGCGCTGGTCGATGACGGACGTGTTTGTTTTTGCCCTCATCGTTCTGGTCTTGAACGGACAGCTGCTCACCACCGCCGACGTTCATGGGGGCGTTGCCCTCTTTGCCGGCGGGGTGCTGCTCTCAGCCTTTGGTGTTTCCCAGGTCCGGCGCCGTCTGACGGCTGGGTAAGTTAGAAGCGGCTCGCTGAGAAAACGTCCGGGTCGACAGACGGCTTTCGCCCAGACAGTAAATCTGCGATCAGGGCGGCGGACCCCATAGCGAGCGTCCAGCCCAGTGTGCCATGGCCGGTATTGAGATAAAGATTGTCCCGCCCAGGCGCCTTACCTAAGACAGGCACACCATCAGGTGTCATCGGACGCAAACCACACCAGAATTCAGGTTCGAGGTCTTCGCCGAGCGCCGGAAACAGAGCCCGCAGCGCATCCAGCACGGACTGTGCCCTGTCTGCTTCCACCGTGCGGTCATAGCCCGCGACTTCTGCCTGCCCGGCGGCGCGGAGGCGGTTGCCAAGACGACTTACAACAATGCGCCGGACTTCATCTGTAACACTCACCACAGGAGCCGACCCGTCGTCTGGCACATCAAGGGTCACGGAATAGCCTTTGACCGGGTAAACCGGAAGCGTCACACCATCGAGCAGACCGGGGCTCATCACACCTGCCGCGAGCACCACAGCGTCCACTTCCAGGCGGCGCAGGTTTGTGCGCACATGGGTGATACGGTCGCCCTGACGTTCCAGCTTGGCCACTGTCTCCCCATAGAGACAGGTTACGCCCATCTCTTCAATTGCGCGCGCAAGCGCGTCCGTAAACCGGTAGGCATCGCCGCTCTGGTCGCTTCTGGAATAGACGCCGCCCGCCAGTTCGCCCCGCTGATGAGCGGACGCCAAGGCCGGTTCAAGCGCCACACATTCCTGGGCGCTCAACTTTTCCTGATGCAGACCGTAAGGCTCCAACCGCATCGCTTCCTCAGCCGCGTGGTCTACCTCCGCGTCGGTCGCAAAAACACGCAAGATACCTTTTTCCTTGCGATCAAACTCAAGAGCCATGCCTTTGGCGCTCAGATCATCCAGAGTTTCCTGAAGTATTTTCCGGCTGAGCAGCGCCAGGCCCACATTACGCTCCGCGCCGTCCCTCTGTGCTTTCAGCGAACATCGCCACCAGAAGCGCCACAGCCATTTCCATTGCGCCGGGTCCGCTTTCAGCCTGAGACGCAGCGGTGCATCCGCCCTGCCCAGCCATTTGAGTGCTTGTGTGG
Source organism: Parvibaculaceae bacterium (assembly GCA_965248405.1). GTDB lineage: Bacteria > Pseudomonadota > Alphaproteobacteria > Parvibaculales > Parvibaculaceae > Mf105b01. The sequence goes on along the minus strand of OZ252104.1, from coordinate 878,577 downwards.
GGACGCCCGGTCCAGCCCAGGGCGCGACCTCGCCGGCACTTAGCTGACCGCCATTGGCGAAGCTTGTTTCCAGCGCGGGTCCGGACTCCTTGTCAATGAGTGTCACCTCATGCCCGTCGCGGCGGAGCCGATAGGCCGTTGCCACGCCGATCACGCCAGCGCCCACCACCACAATTTTTTGCGGGGCATTGGTTTGCTGAAACGTAGGCGAAGACATGAAGGTCAGAACTCATTACTGAAAGAATATGCGGCCTTCCTAGCAAACTGCCTCAGCCCGATCAAAGCAAATGCGTCAGAAGAAATGGGTCCCTGCAGTACGAATCCACCTTTCCCGGTCGCGTTGGTGCACGATAGAGTCGCTTCAAGCGCTTTCGGAGGAGGTCTCCCATGACGATTGACTGGAATGAACCCTGGCCCTTTACGCCGTCTGCGCGTATGCCCCGCATTGTCCGAGCCGAAGGACGGACCCTCTTCACGGAAGCGGGTGGTGAAATTCTGGATGCGGCGGCCGGGGCAATCATCTGCAATATCGGCCATGGCCGCGCCGAGGTGGCCGAGGTCACAGCGCAGGCAATGTCGAACACCAGCTATGTGGTGCCGCCCTTTATCACGCCAGAGCGCACGGCCCTTGTCGAACGGCTGCAAAAAGACTGGCTGCCGGAGCACCTGACCCGGGTGCATCTGTCCAGCGGGGGATCGGAAGCGGCGGATGCCGCCTGCCGCCTCGCCATTCAGTACTTCCGCGCCATCGGAGACGAGAAACGCTGGAAGGTGATCGGACGGGACATTGCCTATCACGGCACAACCATCATGACCCTGGCAGTGGGCGGACACCCTGCCCGGCGCGCGGGCCTGGAAAATCTGTTTCCGGATGTAGGTCACGCGCCCACGCCCTATCAGCTCAGATGTCCTCTCGGACGGTCGCATCCCGATTTTGACCTTTGGGCGGCGGACGCGTTTGAACAAAGGGTCCTAGCAGAAGGCCCTGATACGATTGCCGCCTTCATTGCGGAACCCATCACGGGCTCCAGCGGTGGGGCGCTGATGCCGGGACCTCGATACTGGCCACGCATTCAGGAGATCTGCAAAGAACACGGCATTCTCATCATCACCGATGAAGTAATGGTCGGGTTTGGCCGGACAGGAAAGCGCTTTGCCGCTGAGCATTTCGATCTCAAAGCCGACATCATGGTGTCTGGCAAAGGCCTCGCGGGCGGCTATGCGCCGATCGTCGGCGTTTTTGCGACAGAGGCCATTGTCGAGCCGATTGCAGCACAGAACGGGGCGCTCATGTTCTACACCTATGGCGGGCACCCCGCCGCCTGCGCTGCCGCGGACAAGGTTTTGGAGATCATGACCCGGGAAAACCTGGTCGCGCGCTCGGCGGAGATGGGGGCCAAGCTCGGCGAAAAACTGAAAACAAAACTCGGCGACCATACCCATGTGGCGGAGATCAGAGGTCAGGGACTCTTTTGGGCGCTTGAACTTGTGGAAGATCGCGATACGCTCACCCGTTTCCCGAAAGAGGTGAACTTCACCGGACGCGTGACTGGCGCGGGCCTGCGGGACGGGGTGTTTTTCTACGCCGGCGGGACGGGCGAGGTTCGCGACATTGTACTCTTGGGTCCGCCTTTTACTGTCACCGAAGACGAACTGGACCAGATAGTCGATGTGCTGGCCAAGTCCATCGACACAGCCGCCGCCAAAGTGGCAGTGCCCCGTGCATCGGCGGGTTAGCTCAGCGCCGTGCCAAACAACCTGCCCCAGAATTTGGAGGGTTTGCCGGACTCCATTTCCACCCGGTCTGCCTTGTCACCAAAATATTGAATGGCTTTGACGCCAAACCAGCGGATGGGTTCCGGTTCCCATCTGGCGGGCGTGTCGTCAACCCAGGCAAGATCCGTGAGATCGCTGTCACGCTCAAGAACGAGATCGGAGAGAATACGACCGGCAAGGTTCGACGCCGCAACCCCTTCGCCCGTATAGCCGCCTGCGTGCCCGATCCCGGTTTGCCGGTCGAAGGCAACCGATGGCCGCCAGTGTCTGGGCACGCCCATCAGACCGCCCCAGCCATGGGTCACCTGATAGTCCTTCAAGATCGGAAAGATGCTGCGGAGCGTGTGTTCCACATGTTGCACCATGGGATCGTCCGGCGGGATCACGCCACGGCGCCGTGAGCCGAAATAATATCCGGCGCGACCGCCGAAGGCGAGCCGTCCATCGTCTGTCTTCTGGCCATAGATGGTGACGCGGCGGCTGTCCCCAAAGGTCTCCCGGTTCGCAAGGCCAATCTCGTCCCACACCTCATCCGGCAGCGGTTCGGTTGCCACCATCATCGAGTAAAGCGGGAGCATCTGCCGTTCTTGGCCCTTGATGGATTCCGTATAACCCTCGGTTGCGCGCAGCACTTTGGCAGCACTCACGCGTCCCTTGTCTGTCTCCACATAACCCGAACCCATTTCGGTGACTGGCGTGCCTTCATAAACCGCCACACCTTTTCCACGCACCACGCGCCCCAGCCCCTTCACCAGACGGGCCGGATGGATGACCGCACAATGAGGTGTGTAGGTCGCACCATAATTGGGCGTCATGCCAATGCGCTGTTTTGCTTCTTCCGGCGGCAACCAGCAGTAATCGTCTTCGTTAAACCCCAACTCATGATGATGGGCCATGTCATCTTGCATCGCTTTTACATGGAAGGGCGCAATCGCCACGGCCAATGTGCCACCCTTGGCAAAGTGACAGTCAATACCTTCGCGTTGCGAGATACGGCCGACCTCATCCACTGTGTCATGCATGGCACGAAGCAAGCGCACACCTGCGCCCTGCCTTTTCGGATCGGCCAACATGCCGTCAATGCCCCAGGCAAGCCCCATGCACCAGCCGCCATTGCGGCCACTGGCCCCGAACCCCACCGTGTTGGCTTCAAAGATCGCAATGTCGAGGGAGGGATCTTTTTCTTTCAGATAATACGCCGTCCAGAGACCCGTATAACCCGCTCCGATGATGGCGACATCCACTTTTTCCGGCAGTGTTCCCCCGTCCGCGATCGTGGACGGCGTGTCCAGCGTGTCGAACCAGAAGCTTCCATTGTCGCTTAACGGGTGTTGGTCTCGCACTGTCATTTCCGTCCTCCGAGCCGTCGGCCAGGTGTTTCCCGGCGCCGTTTCTCAGAAGCCTAGACGGTCTCGGCGCCGCACTCGACGCAAAAATGATCGCGACTTCATCACATGTAGAGGCGCAGGCTCACGCCGCACCGAAGAATGCGGACCGTTGGAGGTTCACGCTGTCTCAAGGGAGCACGCCCAGACACCTTCTGTCGCGCGCCTTTCAGTCCCCTCAGACTGCCTCACGAACTGACCAGTCTGTCGCCCAATTCAATCCGTAGCTCTGGTCAATCCGTAGCTCTGGGCCAGGTGAGGTCCATCAGATCCGACAGGGTCGGAACATCTTTAGGCGTTTTCGACTTCTCACTCGATTTACTGTTTCGCACAGGCATCGGGATTACATCGGCCGCTTTTTCATAGGTGCGGCGCTTCCCGTTTGACTCCCTCGGCCTGAACTCGATGACGTTTGGCATCGCCGTCTCCGTGGGTTTGCGCTCCCGGCTTAATCCGACATGGTTGCGGGAACTTCCCTAAAGTCTCTGCCGATTATCGTGAATAAAGCGTTAACAGGTGTCCCGCGCCCAACGAAAACTTCCATTTCGTCATGTGCGACTCAAGGGAATGCTTCAATTTTCACAAATTTGTCCGGAACCGCCCGCACTGCTTGTTAAGAATTTTGGCTCAAATTACGAGGAGAGAAAGTTTGGACTTGGGGGCAGGCTGTTTTCATGTCAGATCTAAGGCATCTGCGAGACCTGATCGACCTTGCAAAAGAACCGTCGAGCGAGAGACGGCGCGAGCTCCTGCGCAATGTCACCGATCTCTTCCTTGAAGATCCAGAGATGTATACGGGCAAGGAAGCTGAACATTTCTCCAAAATTATGGGAACCGTTGCCCGCTCTCTTGAGGCAAGCGTCCGCGCGGATCTCTCCCGCCGGCTTGCTTCCGTCGCCGAAGCTCCACGTGACCTGATCGCCCAACTTGCCAATGACGAGATCAGCGTTGCGGCACCCGTCCTGGAACACAGCCTCGCCTTGTCGGAAGACGATCTCCTGGAGATCATCAAACAGTGCAGCAATGCACATCGCTCCGCAGTTGCCGGGCGACCAGATGTCAATGAAACGATTTCGGACGCGCTTGTGGATCACGGCGATGACGATGTGGTCAATGTGCTGATCAACAATGGCGATGCCAAGATTGGACGCGGGACGATTGAGAAAGTCGTGCACCGCGCCGCGAGCAATGAGACCCTCCAGGGCTCCCTTGTCGACAGACAGGATCTGCCACCCGACATGCTGCATGACATGTTCTGGGTCGTTTCGAGCAAGCTTCGCTCGCGTATTCTGGAACGCTCGGCAGAACTGGATCCGGAAATTGTCGACAGGGTTCTGGCTCAGACGGAGCGCAAACTCATGAAGGATGCGAACCGGCGCACTGACGAGCGGACACGCGCCCAGCAATTCATTGATCGAAAAGTTGAACTGCGCGAACTGTCAGAGACGCTCCTGGTCAATCTGGTACGAGCAAACCGCCTGGATGAGTTGATCTGTGGCTTTGCACGGATTGCCAAGATTGATGAAGAAACAGCCGAACGCATTCTCAAAGATCCTTCCGGGGAAGGTCTTGCTATTGCATGCAAAGCAAGCCGGCTTGACCGCTCCACCTTCTCTACGCTCGCTGTCATTGGTGTCCAAAAAAAGCGGCGTTCTGTGAACGAAGCCCGTGATCTGTTCGACATCTATGATCAGATCCCGCAGGAGACGGCACAACGGGCAATGCGGTTCTGGCGTGTGCGCCGGGAGACCGAAAGCGCAGCGGCTTAAGTCTTCTCAAACACTATCATCGACCAGCTCACACCCGGCCGCTGTCTCGGGTCGGGCTTTTCTTCATGGCGAACAAGTGTAAGCCTCGCCGCGGCAGCGAGCTTTGCTGCATCGTCGGGTGACAATTCATACATAGTGCGCCCTTCAGGCACCGGTCCATGACGCAGACTCATCGCCACATGAGCTTCCGGTTTCATCAGTGCCGCAATGGCCTTGAACCCCTCCGCCTGATATTCCTCGGCCAAGTGCATGAAAGACGCGCTGGCGAGGACAAAATCGAAGGTGAGACCCATCAACTTCACCTTCTCTAAATGTGGAAGGCAGTCATCGACCCAGGTGATATTTGCGTGGTCGCGGTCCTTGATCGCATAAGCGCGCATCGCTTCTGCCGGTTCCACAGCGACAACCTTGTGACCCAGCTCCGCAAAGCCCCGCGCATCAACGCCAACACCCGCGCCAATGTCGAGCACGTGGCCCGGCTCTTCGGGGAAGAAGAACCGAAAGGCCTTATGCCGGTCGGCGAAAGGAAGCTCTGAATACCTACGCCGCAGTTCTTCCGCCTCGTCATTGTAAGGCAGAAACCCTTGAGCAATTTTGTCGTCGGGCGAATTCGCGGTCATGCGCCTTCAGGCCCTTCAGTCGGGTTGGTGCTGGGCAGCACCTCCACATAGACCGACTGGCTCGGGAAGGCGAAGCCTGTGCCTGCCTCTTCCACGATCTGTTTGATCGCATAGGCGAAACGCTCTTTGATCTCGAGCCACTCTCCCCAGTTGGTCGTCCTGGTGAAGCAATAGATCATGATGTCGATCGAACTGTCGTTGAACGCATCGACCCGTACGAAGAGAGCTGTCTCCGGCGGTTCTGCGAATTCATCAGACTCTCGTATGTAGCTCTCAATACCGTCGCGCACCTGCTTCAGCTGCTCCAGGGTAGAACGGTATTCCAGCCCGATCTTCCAGTAGATCCGGCGATGGGTCATCTTGGTGAAATTGGTGACTGCCGCATCGGAGAGTTTCTGGTTCGGCACATAGACCGGCGCCTTATCGAACCGGCGCACGGTCGTAGAGCGAAAGCCGATATTTTCGACGGTGCCTTCCACCACGCCGTCGACCAGGATCCAATCACCCTTGCGATAGCGCTTCTCAATCAAGATGGAGAGGCCCCCGATCAGGTTCTTGAACAGGTCCTGCGCGCCCAAAGCCACAGCCACACCAAAGAGACCAAGGCCGGCAATGATCGGTGCCACCTGAATGCCCCAGATCTGCAAGATCGTGGCCGCTCCGATAATGATCACGCCCCAGCGCACACCGGTCACCAGCCAGTCGACCATCTCATGAGTCAGCACCCGTTCCAGTTCCCGCAGGAGAAGACTGAGCGGCGTGACGGCGTTGTGGAGCGCCCAGAAAATCGTGAAGGCGATGAGGGATTGGACTGTGTTGCGGGCGATCTCTGCAGCGGTTCCTTCGAGCGCCAGATAGTCGAACGCGAAAAACACCCCAACAATCATGAAGGTCGCGCGGAGCGGTTCTGCCAGGACTTCATGCAGATGATCGTCGATCTTGGTTTCAGTGTTCGCGACCCACCTGTCGACAAAGGAGAAGATGAACTTTGTGAAGACGCCGCGCAGCAGAAAGAAGATCAGGAAAATGCCGACGGCCGTCAGAAAGTGCCCCACGTCATAGCCAAGGATGCCACTCTGCCAGACCTCAACGACCAGACCCCAAAACTCTCTCAACTGCGCGTTCAGATTTTCCATGCGGTCTCCGCTTTACTCTTCATTTTGCTGTCATTGCCGGACTTGTTCCGGCAATCCAGGGCTCCAAACGAAGGCTTAAATTAGTCGCCCCTGGACCCCCGGAACAAGTCCGGGGGTGACGTGGTGGTGAATTTGTTCGCTGATGACAATCCTTGGCTCACGCGGCTGCGGGCGCCCGCTCGCGAATGGCGGAGAAACGGATGTTCGGCCATTTCTCTTCCGTGTAGCCGACCTCCCAGGCGCTTTTCGCCATGAAGACGGGGGCTCCGTCGCGATCCTCCGCCATGCTCGCGACATTGCCATCGATAAAGCGTTTCAGTTCCGCTTCGTCGTCGGCGTCCACCCAGCGCGCGGTTTCATAAGGGGCCTGTTCGAGCCCCACCTTGATGCCGTATTCCGCTTCAATGCGTTGGGCCAGCACTTCCAGCTGCAAACGCCCTACCACACCGATGACCCAGTTGGCCCCTAGTTGCGGTTTGAAGACCTGGGTCACGCCTTCTTCGGCGAGACTCTCCAGCGCGCGGCGCAGATGTTTTGCCTTCATCGGATCATCGAGGCGCACACGCTGCAGGATCTCCGGCGCAAAATTGGGGATGCCGGTGAAGATCAGGTCTTCGTTTTCCGTCAGCGTGTCGCCCACCCGGATGGTGCCGTGATTGGGAATGCCGATAATGTCGCCGGGCCAGGCTTCGTCCACCAGTTCCCGATCCTGAGCAAAGAAAAGAATGGGATTGTGCACCCCAATCGCTTTGCCGGAGCTTGAGAGCTTCAGCTTCATGCCGCGTTTGAACTTGCCAGAGCAGAGACGCATGAAAGCAATACGGTCCCGGTGGTTCTGATCCATGTTCGCCTGCACTTTGAAGACAAAGCCGGAGACTTTCTTTTCATCGGGGCTGATGTCGCGGGCTGACGAGGGTTGCGGGCGCGGCGGTGGCGCAAAGGAGGCCACGGCATCGAGCAGTTCATCGACACCCAGTTCGCGCAGCGCCGTGCCGAAGAAGACGGGAGTCAGCGCGCCGGCGCGATAGAGCTCCAGATCGAAGGGTGAGCAGGCGCCAGTTGCAAGTTCCGCCTCTTCCTGCAGCGTAGAGAGCTCATCCTCATCCAGGAACCGGGTGATCTCATTACTGTCGACACTAAGACCGGTATTTTCCGGCACCTCGCCCTGCTTGTAGGAAATGAACTCGTTTTGGGTGAGATCATAAATGCCCTTCAGGCGGTTGCCCTGCCCGACAGGCCAGGTCATGGGCACCGTATCCAGTGCCAGCCGGTCGGCCACTTCCTGCATCAGGTCAAACGGGTCCTGACCTTCCCGGTCGATCTTATTGATAAAGGTGATGATGGGTACGTCGCGGAGACGGCAGACTTCAAACAGTTTCAAGGTCTGCGCTTCGATACCCTTCGCGGCATCAATGACCATGATGGCGCTGTCGGCTGCGGTGAGTGTGCGGTAGGTGTCTTCAGAGAAATCTTCGTGGCCCGGCGTGTCCAGCAGATTGCAGATGACGCCTTTATATTCAAACGTCATCACAGCCGAGGTAACGGAGATGCCCCGCTCCTGCTCGATCTTCATCCAGTCCGAACGTGCCCGCCGCCGGTCTCCACGTGCTTTCACCTGGCCGGCCAGATGAATGGCGCCGCCGCGCAGAAGCAAGTTCTCCGTCAGGGTCGTTTTCCCGGCATCCGGGTGCGAGATGATCGCGAAGGTTCTGCGCCGGCGCACCTCTTCCGTTTTTGGTTCGGTCGTCAGTTCAGCACTGTTCGTCATGTCAGCAGAAACGCTCACGGCACTTTCTTCCAAAGGTCGGGCTTCCAAAAGTCGGACTTCCAGAATTCGGGATCAAATTTGGCCGGACCCTATATCAGGTCGGCGGATATTGCCAATCAGGCGAGCGGGTTCCAGACAGCCTCGTCGACCGCATGTTGGGTCAGTTTGCCGCGCATGCGGAGCTCGTCCAGAATATCAAGGGACTGAAAGGGGATGCGGGCGCAGGAGAGGATCGGCCCCGCCCCATCGTCCATCACACGTACCGCATTGACCTGGGCCTTGTCGTGAAGCATTTGGCATATGGCGAGCACGAATTTCGGCTCTTCTTCTGCCAGAGCCGGGTTGTCGGAAAGGCCCTCAGTAAGAAGCTGCATGAGATCGTCGGTGGTGAGCGCCGCATATTGCTCCGCACTCAAGGGGAAACCTTCCTGCTCCGTCGGCCCCGGCAGCGCATCGAGGTCCACCAGCCTGTCGCGATACAGAAATAGTGCCATTGTTCGCCGTTCCCCTCTGCGAAGACCTGTCTGTACTCAGACCTTACTGTCGTAATTCTTATGGTTACATATTCGGAGGCTCAGCGCGAGACCGGGGTGAGCCTCCCCTTCGCAGTCTCACCAAATCCGCAAGGTAATTTGTTGATTTGTGTCATTGCATGAGAGGGCCGATTCAGCGACTTTCGCGGCATCAACATTAAAACTAGGTGGGCCTTTTGTATCGCGATACTGGGGTATTGGGGCCCTTATGGAGAGACTCATGACTGCAGCGAGAGATATCGCGACAAAACATATGGAAGCGGCTTTGGCAGAAGCCAAAGCGGCCAATGTCCCGGCAGAATCAATGGCGCGGGTGATGCTTGAGAAAGTGGTGCACGTTTACAAGGAAACACGCTCTGAAGAAGACATTGCTGCCGAGCTTGTCTCCACTTCGGAAAATCTCAGTCAGGACGAAGACTATATGTTCATGCGGCCCTAGATCTCTCAAAGCCTCTAGAGCTTTGGAGCAATTGGCGGGTCGCCCTTCACCGGTTCGGTGAGGAAATGGCGGCCCTGCCTGTCTTCAATCTCCACAACCCAGTAATCAGGATCGAATTTTTCCTGTCGGGCAAGATAGGCGTCGGCCTCCGCCTCCGGCACAGGCCCCTCACCGACAGAGTGCATCCAGATCCGGCTTCCATCCTCACCCCATGTGGGCCCATAGACATCGGCTGTGCCGTCCAGCCGGGCGACCTTCACATAAATCGTGCCGGCTTCTCCGTTCCCGCGACGGACGACCATCGCCGGAACATTTTCGGCGCCCGCACGCCGGATCAGTGCTTTCACCCAGATGTCGGCTTTGAGATTCACCAGTTTCCGTCCGCTGCTCGCCTGTTAAGCCTTAATTCAAGAGCGCTCCCCGCCCCACAGATATCGATCGCCATGCTTAACCCGGGCCGCGAAAATCGCAAAATGGCGGGAAGCTGCCAATCATGGCCGTGCGCGGGTTAACCGCATCCGATTTTAGGTAAAAGAATTGAGCAAGCGCCTCAAAACTCTCGAGTTTTTGCCGCTTGAAGCGATTGCGCAGACGGCCTCAGGCTCCTACACTCTCCACCTTCAACAAGACATTTGAAACAGGTTTGGCTTAGGGTGGTCTTCCAACCTGTTAACGATAGCCCCGGATTTTCAAGGGCAGCGGGCGCGACAGCGTCATCCGGCGAGGAGCGGTTTGGGTATGAGTAAAATGGGTCTGGGTTTTTCTAAACGGGCGAAGGTGCTCGTGGGCAGTGTCGCTCTGGTGATGGCCGGGTTTACGTCTGGCCAGGCAGAAGAGGCTGCTGTCGCGGCACTCACCGAGGCTGTGCCCACTCCCGCCTTCTATCTCCCTCAGGCGCGGCCCATTCAGCCAGGCGAAGTTCCTATGACCGGCGTGCACGCCGTGGCGCAGCCCTACACGGCGTTCAACAGCGCAGTCGAAGATGCTTTTAAGAGCCAGCTTGGGACACCGCGGGAAATTCGTCGGCTGCTGGATGGCCTACGGTTTAACGAACCTCAGACTGTTGCTCAGTCATGGCTCGCCCATAGAGGCCTGATTGCGGCAGAAAATCCCGAGTTCCGGGAAGGTGTGCGTCTCGCACTTGCGCGGGACGGTGCGATTTCCGTGATGCAGCAACTATCCGGTCGAGGCAGCTATGCGCGGAACCTTCATGGCGCTGATTCGGGGGTTTCGGCGGTTCTAGAGCGGGTCGCCAACGACAATTACCGGATGACTGTTCTCAAGGCGCGTTTTCTTTCGACGGCTCAAGAGTTTCAGACCAAACGCTGGGGCATGATCAAACGTCCCGAGACGACTGCTTCTTTCGATTTTGCTGCGCTGGGATCCGGCGACAGCCTTGCCACGCGGATCGGGGACACACTGAGAAACTTCTCTCCCATCAGCCCGGCGCATGCCTATGCCTCTCCCCTGATGGAGCGGGTGCTTGCTTACGGTGCGCTGCACGTCCTCGCCACCTCGCTGGAGACGGAGGTCTCCACAGCGGAAATGGCACCGGCCGACCGGCGGACAACAAGCTGCCTGAACTGGGCGAAACTTAACCTCAACCAGTGTCTTGCAGCAGCCCATTTCCCGTCTGAGGAAGCTTGGTGCACAGCGACCCATGCGATCGACGATGTCCGCGCCTGCTGGGCACCGGTGCTGCCCGTCGCGGATCGGTAATCGGCGAAAAATCCCAGAAAAAACCGGCAGAAACCTGCCGGTTTTTTTGTATCTGCCTTTCGGCTAGCTGGCCAATGTCTACAATTTGAAGTAAATTATCGTCCAGTTTGAATAAATATAGAATACAGTATTCATAAAATCCCCCCGGATATTTAAATTACTGAAAAACTATATACTTTATAGATACTCCTTTAGAGCGATATATATTCAATTTTACTTACGTATTTAAACTCTATTCAGTGTTTCGGGGGCTATGGTTCGTGCAAGTAAAGCCGGACAGACAAGCACTCTGAGCAGAGCGCCCTGACCGGCTAGGTAAAGGGCCGATATGATGTTTTTAGTAAGACTTGCTGTCTGGGTCACGGTGGTGGCGCTTTTGCTGCCAAGCCCAGACGCGACCACCCCCGCAGACGGGACCTCGGGAGTGCCAATAGCCGCCTCATTTAGCGATGAACGGGTGGAGGATGAGCTTAACCTCGCCGATGTCGCAAGTGCAGCGATGGCATCTGCTGATGATGTCCTTAGTTTCTGCGATCGAAACCCTCAGACCTGCGACACGGCATGGACCACTGCCATCCATGTCCAACGCCAGATCAAACACTATGGCGCGCTGGCCTTTGATTGGATCGCAAACCAACAGGATTCAAGAACCCCGGCTCACCAGCCTCGCGAACGACCGTCTGAAACGTCTTCACCCAGCGTTGAGGTCGTTCGCGGGGCCTGAGCCCCGAGCGTTGAGGTTCCCCAGCCTCAGCTCTCTCCCCTAGGACGGTAGCCCCCGTCCCTTGGGCGCACAGATTTCCGGTTTCCCGTGCCCTTTAACCGGTTGTCTGTGCGCCCTCTTTTTATCTCCCGCTTGCCATATCACGCCTTGCAGCGAACCCTGTCGCGGTCTATCTCATGAGATCACCGCAATAAAAGCGTGCTCGCGAAGGACAGGCATGGCCATTCAGGACCTGATCGACGATTTCAGCTATCTCGATGACTGGGAAGATCGCTACAAATATGTGATCGAACTGGGCAAGGGGCTTGCGCCGTTGAGCGACGCCGAACACAGCAGCGAGACGAAAGTACAGGGCTGCGTCAGTCAGGTATGGCTCGTGTGCGAAAGCAATGATGACGGCGCCCATCTCTCATTTCGCGGCGACAGCGATGCTTTGATCGTTAAAGGTCTGATCGCCATCCTGCTTGCCATGTATTCGGGCCAGACTCCCACTGACATATTGGCTGTGGATGCGAAATCCATTTTTGAGCAATTGGGCCTCGATGAACATCTAAGCCCTCAACGCTCTAATGGTCTCCATGCCATGGTGTCGCGGGTGCGGGAAGATGCCGCGCGGCAGCTCGCCGATGCTCACACGGACTGATCCGCTCGCTCATCCGCATTTGGGTGGCTTAGTGCCGTCGGCTTTCCAGACATAGGTGCCATGGCGGGCGTCTGGACCACCTGCCAGCTTGTAATGTTCCGCCAGACGCCCGAGTGCGATTTTGAGAACCAGTTTGCCGGACCGCTGCGGCCATCCAAGTGTCCGTTCAGACTGTTCCAACCCATGCAAGCGGCAGCAAGTTTCAAGCACAATGTCCGATAAGCCTGGCCCGACCTCTGCCAAGGCGCGCTCCACCCTTTTTCGTGCGTCCAAGGCATGGGCTGAAACATTCTCTGGGCCTGGCGTGCTCGTGGGGGACCGATCCACATGAGCGAGCATGCCGTCCCAGTTCAAAGTGGTTCGTGCATCAAGACGGGCATGGGTGTAATCGCGACGCAATTGTTCACCGGCGTCGGCTTCTGCTTCCGTAAGGTAGGGCGCCTTGTTCTTGCCCTGGCGACGGCGCAGCCAGCCCAGTGGCGACTCCCCAAGATTAACATCTCGGCGCACCATGCCCCGGCCCGGTTCCTCGATGACAGCCTCGCCATTCAGTTGATGTTGTGCCTGACAGGGATCAGCGCTTGCGGATGCCCGCCGCCACCAGGCATGTCCTGCGTCTGACAGAATGTAGACAGGCCCCGCGCCGCAAGGCGCGCACTCGTTCACCGGTTGCGGACGAACAGCAAGCAGATCTGCACGATGCAGCGCCTCCACAATATTCGTGTCTGTCTTCATGACGGGCTTTTGCCAATGATTTCGCGGACTAAAGAGCCCTATTGTTTCCCCCTCCTGATCGATCCGTTGCAGGAAATGTCCCGACTCCCGCAACCGGCGAAATACCCGCAAGCCCTCACGACGCAACACACCCGACGCAATTTTCATGTTTCGCCTCCTATTGAATGTTCGATGTGGTTTCTGCACGTGCTGCGGCGAGAATCGACAAGGCCCGTTCCAACCGATCCAGCATAAGATCAAGCCGAAGATCGTCACGCCGGTCCTCCACGCGTTCACAGGCATAGGCGGCCGTCGTTCGATCGCGGCCGAAATGCCGTCCTACCGCACCCAATGACATGCCAAATGTGATATGCGCGAGATACATGGCAATCTGGCGTGCCTGTGCAACACGCGCCTCACCTCGAGTGCTCGCACAGAGCGCTTCAGGCAAAATGTTGTAAACTCGCGCAACCACTTCGCAAGTCAGCCGCACATCTGCTGCCTGATGCGCCCAAATGGCTGCTCGTTTCGCGGCAGCCTTCGTGGTCAAAATACCGTACCGTGATAGTTCTTCCGTATGATTCAGTGAGACATTTGAGGACATTTCTTGCATTTTCCGCACCTCCTACCTGGCCATCAGACATTTGGGGTTCGGTCGCGTTGACCGTCCCTCTACATATAAAGCCGTCTGCAAACCCCGGGGGTAAATTTTGCGTTTTATGCAAATTTTTTAGATGTCGGACATATGGTGCCTGCGTGCCATGTAGATGAGAGAAAGCCTGTGAAAAACCGAATTCGACATTACCGCCGTCAAATGGGGCTCACGCAGACCGACCTTGCCAATCGGCTCGGAACCACCGCGGCCACAGTCTCCAGACTGGAAACCGAGGGGATAAAGATATCTGTCGACTGGTTAGCGCCACTTGCGAAGATTTTTCAGGTCCAACTGACCGACCTGATAGACGAGCCCTCGCCAGAGCGTATCGAGATGCTTGGTGATCTAAACGCAGAAGGGGCAGTCACTGTTCCTAGTAAAATCAAGGAAACAGGGTTTTTGATGCGTGTGCCCGCAACCGTTCCCGTAGCAGTTCAGGTCAAGCAGGACATCGGTCGCTATAGCGCCGGAGCGCTTCTTATCGCAGACCGGTTGCCGGGCGATGACTTTCGACAGGCCATCGACAAGGATTGCCTCGTGGGTCTCCGCGGTGGAAAAATATTTCTCCGGCGTCTCGTACAAAGCCCCAAAAATGGGGCACGCTTCGGTTTGGTCCCCTTGGACCCAGGCATCGAAACAAAATATGTCGGTCAGCTGACCTGGTGCGCACCTATAGTTATGTCGGTCGTTTACTTTTGAATAACGCGTTTACGTAATCCGCAATCTATCCCCACCCGCTTCTACCCGGCTCATGCTGTCCCGATGGATCAGCACGACACCATTCTCAATGAACTTGCCTGTCGTGGCCGGCTCGCTTTCAGGCGGCTGGTGCGTGCAAAGTCTTTGGGGGAAAATCTTCGATTGGAAGATGCCGGTGCCCCACAATTACACCTTACAGCACTCAAAAAACAGCTTAGGGTTGAAATGAAATTGCACCGGACAACACCCTGGGCTGCGAGCCCTCTTCGGCGGGCCGCATTGCTCTCCCGCCTCGCGGTCCTTTCGCGGGCTCAGTCTTCCGCACCCAACAAACAGCGTCCTGTCCATCTGCCACCCCCTGAAACCTGATCCACTTTGACGCCCCAGGTTCCTGTAAAGCTCTGCTCATCCTCCGACAGCCGGAGATGGGCGCCGCCCCGGCCAAGCTCCGAGAGCCAGATTCCTTTCAAGACATTTGTGTCGCGTGAGGCGATCAAGAGACCGGGCCGCGGCGCAAACTCTGAGCGGCGATAGCTGCCTGTTACCCTGCCTTCCCTTTCCACCATATGCAGTCGACCGAACTCCGTCTCCCAAAGCCCGGTAAATCCATCGCAGGCGGATCCAAATCCCTCAACGGTTAGCGGGTGCTCGCTCAGGATGTGCCCGCCCCGTTCCGGCGCAGCGAAAACACGCACGACATATCGACCGGGCTCCCCTGGAGCAGCCAGAAGGATTTCGGAGGCAGTGTTCCCTGCAAGGGCATAACGTTGCTCGCGACCGGTTGAACTGCCCATTGCTGCGACCCCGATGGCACCATCAGAGACGAGGCAGGCAGATGGCACCGTGTCGGCAGCCACCGTCATCGCCTCGCCAGCGCGGTAAGTCTCCTGGTCCAAACTAAGGCCGACCTGCCTGGAGGCACGCACCGCCGCATCTTTGGCACGTTCAAGAGTAAGCGGCAGAGCACCTGTTACTGCTGCAAGTGCACCGATTGATTGATCGCTGGCCGATCGGATCGGGCGTCCGTCAAAAGATGTTGCCGGTTGCGGGCAGGCAGATTTGGCGCGGCAGTACCCCAGGGCCGCGATCGCCTGTCCCACTTTAAGATAAGCATTTGCCAGCTCATTGGCGCCACAGACAGGGCCGCTCATCGCTCTCGGGTTTGCCGTCACAGGTTCTTCCGCAATCGCCAAAGCCGCGTCCAAACGCGCAGCGCTCAACATCGCCCGCGACAGGGCTTCAAAATAGGCCTGTGTATATTCCTGACTGTCTTCGCGGCGCGCCCACTCTGCAGCGACATCAATTTCTGCAACCAGCGCCCCGACGCGCCAGGCATGCTTTTGCACCCCTCTGCGAAGCTCTGTTTCCTCGACCCACCCCTTCAATCCACTGCGCATATCCGCGGCGCGCACTGACAAGGCCTCTGCGTCTAGCGAGGTTTCTGCCGAGTCAAGCGCAAGGCGCACCAGTGCGCGCTCGACACCGCCCAGCACAACAGCAAGCCCGGTTGGCGCCGTTTCAGCCGCTACACCTGGAAGCGCGGTGCGCCCACCCGCCAGTTCCGCCAACGACATTTCTGCGATTGCCAGATCGGCCGCAAAGGAGGCTGAGCGCCCACAATCCATCACGGGGCAGACCAGGGTTTGGCACCGGCGCGCCTCCGCCACCACGCGGTCTGACAATTCTGCGATCCGGGCCGCCGCTGCGCGCACCGGCTCTGCGTCCCTTGTGCAATCAAGCGGCTGCGTCTGTTCTGCGCGGACCTCATCATGACGCTGACACAGCCGTTCCGCCTCACAATCCCGCATGGCGTTTGCATAGCTCCTCAGTCCCGCAATCGCTCTCGCCGCTGATTTCTGCCCGGCGGTCAGGGCTCGTTCAAGAGTCGCCCTGGTTCCCGGCGGCGCCCGATCGCTGATCTCACTCAGAGACATTTCGCTCTCGCGGATACGCTCAAGAGCCGCCTCCGCCCGCACCCGGTAGGCCGTCACTGTTTGCGCAAGGTAGGAACACCGTTCACAGGGTTGACCGTCATTCAGCACACCCCGTTCGATAGACGCGAGCAAATCAAGGATCCGCGCCATGTCCCGATCAAGGCGCAAGGTTGCAGGGGAGGCGAGCGGCTGGACAATCCGAGCTGCCTGAGGCGGTCCTTCTGTGCGATCCCACACCCACCATCCAATACCGCTTCCCAAGACAATCACAATGACCGCCAAGATGATCGGCACCAGACGTTTATGATTGAGGAACCTATTCATTTTTCGGATTTGCTGATGCGCAGCATCATGGGCTTTAGGTCGCCGTCTTTAATACTGACCACAGCTGGCTGTAATGGAGGCACTGCCCTCTTCCACTGAGGAGCAGGCACCACCCCCGAAGCAAAATGCAGCGGGTACGCCTGAGAAGAAGAAACCGATATAGGAATTGCCGGTGCTCTGCTGGAAAGTGCCGGTCATTTCAAACCGCCGTGTCCCACTTCCTGGGAAGTTGATCACATCCCCGACGGCAGGTTCTGATAGAGGAATATAGTCTCGCGCATCAAACACAACACTGGCGGCACCCGCCGCCTTAACCTCACACCACCCCGAAAACTCTGTCGAACCAGCACCACTTGCGGCCACAGGGAAGCTTGCCCGCTCGCCCAGTCCGATGGTCTGCGTGCCACCTTCGAGGGTTGCCTGTTCGCTCGCGAGCACGGGCGCGCCCAGCAATGTCAGCGAAAAGCTTGCGACTGCAAACAATTGGGCAGATTTCTGTGTGTACATCGCTTCAAGGCCTCTCAAAGAACTGGGAGCTGACGGTGCAGCCGCCACATAGCGTCTAGAGTGACGCGGGCCCGCACAATGGGCAAGCCCGAAGGGACCTGTTGCGAGAGAAGAATTGATTTGAAGCGGGCGCTACTTGTTGCCGCGCGTACCATTGCCCTTCTGTCCCAAGCCCATCTTCTTCGCGAGCTTGGATCGCGCGGCTGCATAGTTCGGTGCCACCATCGGATAGTCTGGTGGCAAACCCCATTTGCGGCGATATTCTTCCGGCGACAAATTGTAGTGTGTGCGCAGATGACGTTTCAGAGATTTGAAGCGCTTGCCGTCTTCCAGACAAATCAAATAGTCAGGAGTAATTGATTGGCGCACGGGAACAGCTGGTTCTGCAACGAGTGCTTCCTTGCCGGCGCCAGCCTGTTCCACACCGCTTAACGCACCGAACACTGTTTCAATCAGCGCAGGAACGTCAGAGACGCTAACGGCATTGTTTCCAACATACGCCGACACAATCTCGGCGGTCATCTCTACCAGATCCGCCTTATCTTGCATGGAACCACTCCACTCAACTGTTCCTCTAGGAAATTTTAGCTAAAGCGCTTTCTTGATTGTCATCGTCAGCTAACAATAATGCCGGTGACTTATAGCAATCGAAAGAAACACAAGCAACGCAGCATGAGAATTTAACGCACATTTGGCGTTCATTTGCGGTTAATTGAGGTTAATTTATTCTGCACTTGCAGACAGAAATTTTTATTATAGCTAAATTGCAGATCGAAGGTTTTGCCTGGTCACCGGTCCGGACCGTTCAAAATACCCAGATCGTCAAGATATCTATCAAGCGCAACAGTCATGATGTCCTGGTGGGTGCGCCCCAGGAGAATCCCGGCACCCTTCAACCGATGATGACGATGCTGCTCTAGCCTGACAGAGACTTTCACCCGCGGCGGGACTGACCGGCGCCGTTCCACCACCGGACTCACATCGCGCTTTCTCCGCTCGGGCCCGGAATAGTCCTTTTGTATTGCCTGTCCGGCGGTCTGGCAAGCATTGATGCCAGTTGGTTTCGCTGCCCCGGCGGCTGACTTTATGACCGCCTGTGCAGGATTTCCGGCGCGTTTGGTCCTTTTTGGTGCCCCTTTGGGTTTCGTCCGTTTACCGAATGCTGAATTTGCACCGCTTGTAGCCTGACGGGCCTCAACCTGCGCTCTCTCCGTCTTCGGATCGTCCCCAGGGCCAGGATTAACGAGAGGCGGGGGAGTCGCACCCCGCCGCTCCATCATATCAGCTGTTAAGGTGGCAAACCCATCAGACGCGCGGGCCCTCGATGCGGGAGGTTTAGAGGCACTCATGGTTTTCTCCTGACGGGGGGAAGGCAAATGGACAGGGGAGTCGAGAGGTACTGATGCCGGATCAGTGCCCCGCCCGGCGTCCGAAGGCCGGGGCCTGACGGCCAAGCGCATTCACATTGGAAGGCACATGCGCGCCAAAACTGTCAGTTGGTGCCGAAACATGAGCTGGACGAAGCCGCTCAATACGGTCCGCCAGATAGGCCCATAGTGCTTCCACCTCACCAGCGCTTTTGCCATTTGGCTTTGTCTCCAAAACCGTTCGGCCGTCAATCATACTCGCTGCAAAATCCACCCGGTGATGGAGAGTGACCGGGGCCACCGTCCCATGTTGTGAAAGGGCAACCGCGGCATCGGCTGTAATGCGAGTCCGGGCCGTCGCGGCATTCACAACAAAGACCAGGGGTTTGTCATGCCACTGAGCAATGTCCACAGTTGGGCCGACGGCGCGAAGATCATGAGGGCTCGGACGGGTCGGAACCACCACCATGTCTGCATGTGAAACGACATCCGAAATAGCCCGTGTCACCGCCGGCGGCGTGTCCACAATGGCGAGCTTCATGCCTGCCTGGGCAGCTTCCCGCAGAGCTGGCCCGACACCTCCATAATCCGACTGAAATGCGGTGAGACCACCCAAGGACCGGACCTCCAGCCATTTCTGCAAACTCCCCTGCGGGTCGGTATCGATGAGCCCGACCGGACCCGCACCAGCCAAATGGGCGGCCGCCGCCACATGGCCTGCGAGGGTCGTTTTCCCAACCCCTCCCTTTTGAGCCGCAAAGACGAGAACAAACATTTCCGTCGACATCACACCACTCCTTCGAGCGAAACTACCGGCGACCAGTGACCGGCGAGCATCAGCCTAGGAAGGCGTGGGTTAACAGAAATTCAAACGGCCAAATTGGCTAAAACATTGACAAAACTGTATTTTTTCGCATTTTTACAAGCGGGTGGCGGCGCGTTCATTGGGGCCTAAAGAAACATGTTTTTGCGCGATATCTGGTATTTCGCGGTTCCAGGAGAAAGCCTGGCGCCAGGGGCGATGCAGCACAAAGTTTTGCTCGGCGAGCCGATTGTTATCGGCCGGGAAACCGACGGCACCCCGTTTGCGCTCCGCGATATCTGCCCGCATCGCGGCGTCCCCCTTTCCGCCGGTGCGTTGTTTTCGCCGCAGACGAGCGGGTGCGGTACCAGCGCCATTGAGTGTCCCTATCATGGCTGGAAGTTTCGCCCCGATGGGCACTGCGCCGAAATCCCGTCCCTTGTGCCAGACCAGGAAATGGATATTGAGCGCATCAAAGTACGCGCCTATCCCGTGCGGGAGGTTCAGGGAAACATCTGGATCTACATCGCAGACGATGCCCACCCGGACGCAGAGCCGACCATTGACCCGCCACAGGTGCCGGACTTTGAGGACAAGGTACCAAACATTCGTGAGTCCATGATTTTCGACTGCCACATTGACCACGCCGTGATCGGACTTATGGACCCCGCACATGGACCCTTTGTGCACCAGGCCTGGTGGTGGCGGTCGTCGAAATCAATCCATGAAAAGGCGAAGGACTTTGCCCCCACCCCCCGTGGCTTCACCATGGTGGCGCACACACCGTCGTCGAATTCCGCTGGCTATAAAGTACTGGGCGGCAAGCCGGTGACAGAGATTTCGTTCCAGCTGCCTGGTATCCGGATTGAGCATATCAAGATCGGCAAGAACACGGTCTGTGGTCTGACAACAGTGACCCCGCTGGATGACAAGCGAACCGAGATCACACAGACCTTTTATTGGACGCTCCCGCTCCTCTCCATTGCGAAACCTATCGCGCGTCAGTTTATGCGCGCATTCCTGGGTCAGGACCGCGACATGGTCAACCTGCAACAAAAGGGGCTGAAGTTTGAGCCGCGGCTCATGCTGATCAATGATTCCGATGTTCAGGCAAAATGGTATCACCGTCTGAAAACGGAATGGGCCAAGTCTGTTGAAGAGGGCAGCGAGTTTGTGAACCCGATTGAGCCTACGACACTACGCTGGCGGAGCTAGCACGATCCTTATTACCCGCTAGAGCCAGGAATTGAGGCCTGATATGAGAGATTTAATTCTTAAAAACCTCAAAGCCCGGTTCGCCGCCTATGATGATTTAGCGCTTGAGCTGGACGACACCACGTTGGATACCAAGATTGATGTGCCCAGAAACAAGTCCCTAAAGGAGCATTTATGGTGCGTGGTTGGTGGCCGTGAAAGTTATGCCAAAGCCCTTCAAGCAGGTGACTGGCAGGGCTTTGCCTGCTCAATGACAGCTTTTTCGACCGATGACTTTAGGGCCGCTCTCAGATCATCCGCAGACGGCGTATTGAGCGCCGCTGCCTCCATCCAGACCTGGACGACTGAGCATGACCGTCTTCTCGCAACACTCTCGGAACATGAGGTGATGCACGAGGGACAGATCATCCGCCACATCTATGCGATGAACAGAATGCTCCCTAAATCCTGGAAGTGGGCATAAGACTCCGACGGTGCCTTTGCGAAGCTAAAGAATTGGCGAAGCTAAAGAAAAAGCCCCGCTGGATTTCCAACGGGGCTTCTTGTCGCTGAGAGCATTCGCCTTAGAAGCGATACCCGAAACCGGCACCGAAGATCCAAGGATCAAGGTCGACATCAGCTGTGATTGCACCATTGTTGATGCTGACATCTGTGTTGAGCCACAGTTTTTTCACATCAATGTTGAACACCCACTGATTGCCGAGGTCATAGTCCATGCCTGCCTGCAGTGCATAACCGACTGAATTGTCGTAATCGATGGACGCCACTGCTCCTGTATCTTCGCCGTAGAAAATCGTGTAGTTGATCCCGGCTCCGACATATGGACGGAACTGCTCTTTCGGCGTGAAGTGATACTGCAGCAACAGAGTTGGCGGCAGAATCCAAACATCACCCAGATCTACGCCTGCTGTTGCTGACATGTCGTGATTGGATGTCGCAAGAATCAGCTCAGCTGCGATGTTGTCGGTAAAGAAATAAGTGATGTCGAGTTCCGGCGTAAATGCACCATCGGCTTCCACAGATCCTGCCAGACCCGTGACAGATGCGCTTTCATCCGGTGAAACATAAATGCCCCGCACACGGATCAACCAAGGGCTGTCACCGCCCTCTGCACGTGCCTCAACCGCACTTCCAAAAAACCCCAAAGCGCCTGTTGTCAGACCCAACGCGAGGGCCAGTGCGCTTGTAACCACCCCTAACTTTTTCATCTTCTTCTCCTCGTATTGCACACGATCTCGGTGCGGTCAGTGAGAAGGGGCACGTCCCTGCCGCCGTTCTCTTCCTACTAACGATGTACTGGAGGAGTTGAAGAGACCTTGATCTTTATCAATTTCCTGTGAGTTGCGACAAAATGCGCACGCGAGTGGTGCAACGGTGCATCACTCATACACTTTAGATTTTTCTTAATCTGATCCTGGAGCTAAATCGCCTGAGCTGTCGCTGCTTGACGCCATCTGAGCTTTAGAAAGGCCGACAAGCCCTCTATTGCCTGCTCGCCTTCCGGCAACATGGGGAAAAAGGCGTGCCAGACGTGAATCATGCGGTCCCAGACCTCCAGTTTGCAGTCCACACCCGCCGCCCGCGCCTTCTTTTCAAATTCCCGGCTGTCATCCAACAGAACTTCAGCATCCCCCACCTGAATGAAAAGCGGCGGTAACCCCGTGAGATCCGCAAGCAGAGGAGACGCCAGCGGCTCCTCTGCCGACGCACCACCCAGATATTCCTGCCCTGTTTCGACAATGCCTGCAGGCTCGATCATCGGATCCGCATCTGCCCGGGTCTTATAGGTTTCAGATCGTCCCGTGAGGTCGGTCCAGGGACTGAGGCCAATCGCAGCGGCGGGCATGGGCAGGCCCAGGTCGCGTGCTTTAAGCAAAGTCGCAAAGGTCAGGCCGCCGCCGGCTGAATCGCCGCCAATAGCAAGCTTGGCTGGCTCACATCCACCGTCCAGAAGTGCCTTGTAAGCTGCCAGGCCATCATCAACAGCCGCTGGAAATGGGTTTTCCGGCGCCAGCCGGTAGTCAAAGCTCACCACCCGCGCGTCGGCCGTTGTTGCGAACTTCGCGGTCAGGTTTGCGTGAGAATCGGGCGACCCCATGACATATCCGCCGCCATGGAAATAGAGCAGCGTGTGCTCAGGTTCTTTGCCCTGCGGTTTGAACTCCTGTGCCGGGCGGCCTGCGAGTTGGGTGTGTTCCCGGCTGACCCCCTGCGGCTCACCAAAAGCCGCCGCCATGGCATCCATTGAAGCCCGGCGGTCTTCCAAAGAGAGGCCCTCGCGCCCCATATCGGCCTGTTTCAACAGCTCAATAACCTGATCGATGGGCTCTACAGACATGGTTTTCCTCTCCTGTTGCGGCCCCTCTTTTCGGGTGGCTGCGATGGCTCCTATTGTCCCGCCGCTATGATGACGGAAAGAGGGCTCAGCGAAAAGAACCGAGGCCCAAGAATTCGCCCAACGCGAGCGAATCGGCTTATTTTGGTCATCAGGTGGCGAGGCTTGCCGCGGGCCAGTGTATATGCGCACCCGGCGAACCCAGGGAAATTGACGATGGAAAATGTGGCCTATTTTGGCGGCTCTGAGAATGCACACGGCATTGCCTATAGCCGCAATGCTTTCCACCAGATGTCACGCCTGACCAAACACCACCGCTCTCAGCTTAAAGATGCTCTGATGTCTATGCGGGGCGACGACAGCAATGATGAAGTATTGACCGGATCGCGCCGGACCCGGCGTCTGGAAGATGGTCTGCGGTTTGTGTTTGAACGCAATGGAAGCGCCTTAACAGTACTCGCCATCACCGATGCCGGTTCCCCTCCCCAAGCAAAGGACAGCCCCCCATGAGTTCTTCTCTGAAGCAGAATAGCCGGGCGGCGGAGCCGCAACTCGTTTATGGACCAAGTGGGGATGCGCTTTATGCTCTCGTACCCGTTGGTGAATATGAGCGGCTCAAGCGTGCGGCAGAAGATATTGTCGATATTAAAGCGGCCAATGAAGCGCTTATGGGTGACCGCGCAGACCTTATTCCGGCTGAGGTCGTGCACCGCATTGCCGATGGGGAGAACCCGGTTCGCGTCTGGCGCGAGCATCGCGGTCTCAAAGGCGTTGAGCTTGCCCGCGCTGCGGGTATCAGCCCCGCCTATCTCTCCGAAATCGAGACGGGCAAGAAAGATGGCACATTCCGCACGATGACAGCGATTGGTCATTGCCTCGGTCTGCCCCTCGACGACCTTGCCCCCATCGCAGACGATGAAGAACGGGTGAGCCGGGAACAGGCAGCCCGCATCAACGATATCCGCGCGCAGATCCGCTATATCGAAGGCCTGATTGTGGGACCCGGGGATTTCAGTACCGGTGCCGTGCGTCAGGCGGCGGCCACGCTGGCGACGGATGCTGAACAGATGCTTGCCGAGAATGATGCACAATCAGACTGGTTGCCACAGGTCCTCGAAGGGGTTGAGGAGATCCTTGATCTCATTGACCGGGCCGAAGGTGATATTATCGAAACCGCCCGCTCCACCCGAGCCGATCTGGAGAAAGTGGTCACGCTGAGTGCCTTTCGTGCACCGATTGGCTAGGACGGTATATTAAAGCGTCGACCTAGGTTTAGACAGCCGTCTCCGAGACCACGATACGATCCCAGAAGTGCAGGATAGAATCAGCTCTATCCATGGTCACACTGTCAAACAGGGCGATGGTGCGTTCCATTTCATTCTCACTGAGAGCACCGCCCGGTCGCGCCGCGCTAAGGGCCAGGGCAACCTGCTGAAAGGCGTCGCGCGAGAGGCCCATTGCTTTACCGACAACCGCAAGCGGTTCACCACCCGGATCGCCGATAATCCAGGCTGCCGTCGTCGGCGAAATACCCGCCGATGTCGCCAGTGCTCCCTGGGCTGATTCTTCTGCGAGACCCGCGACAAGGCGGAGCTGTGCTCCCTCCGACATGCGTTCCGCCGGTCGTAACAGGCGATAGGTTCCGTGTAATACCGAGTCGCCCGATTGAACCAGGCCTGCAATATCGACCGCGTCGGACAGCGCTTCGGTGATGCCGCGCCGATCAACAGAAAAGCGTTTCAAAATCAGCGCTCGCTCTTCTCCGTCTGCCCAGAAGAACATCAAATGAGCAAGCCAGGGTGTCAGTTCGTGACGTTGAAGGAGAGGCTTGATCAAGTCAGGCTTTGCCGACGACCGGCGGACCATCGTTTCGAGTGCCTGGATCGAAAGAGCGGCGCCTGTGTTTGCAATCAAGCGCGTCAGCACATCCGGTTCGCCGCGGGCCGCCAGCGCGTCGCACACGACCCGCGGCAATTCGAGACGTCCGGCAATGCAGAGCCTATGGGACTCATCCCCCTCTTCGGCAACACGAACAAGATCGCAATTCGTAAGACACAGCCCCTCCGACAATATCGGCTCACACACTTCAAGCGGTTCTGCCAACAATGCGTCCAGCAGAGCGCTTGGCGCAACTTCAAGGGGCGACACCCGTTCAGCAATGCGCCGCTTGAGACCAAGATCCGTGAATGGCAACAAATCAACCAGCGCCGTTTCAGCGAGTGCCAATTCATTGGGACTCATCTGACCGGTACCGGTGAGCAGAAGATCAGCCAGCCGGCGGATCAGCTGATCGTGCCCCTCATGCCCTTGGGCAGCCATACCGGTTAGGGCCGCAGCCGCGGCGCCGATAGCGTCCTCTTTTTCCGGTGTCACAGGCACGATATGGTTCCACAGATTGGCGATCCAATTCGGGCTCAATGCAACCATTTCAGGCTTAAAATGGTGTGAATATGCCCCACTTCGGCCATCGCCATGGTCCCATTGGCGTCCCTCCCCAAAGTCCGATAATCTCCCTGTTTCGCGGAGATTTCGCGAGCCGGTTGGCAATTCCGCGCCGACCCCAGTGAAAGAGACCTGTTATGATTGTGCGTCGCGTAAAGCCGTTATCTGTAATTTTGCTATTGGGTGCCATTTTGGGGGTGTCGGCTTGCGCGTTTGAGCGCGATCCACAGCTTCTGCAAGACCCGCTTTACAAGGCCGGGCACGCAGACGGATGCCAGTCAGCCCACACTCAGGTGTCTGGCTTTGACGAAACCATCCACCGCAATAAAGCACTCTATGAAACGGAAGCTGCTTACCGTACAGGCTGGGGCGACGGCTACGGATCATGCGGCGGGCAATCGCGGTTTGATGACCGCTCGATCCTGAATGAAGGAAATGACAGGTCGGGCTTAGGTTACTAACGCCTGGCCTGCTAGTGGCCGGGCACGCCCAAGCGGAGCCGTTTGGCTATCGCGTGGCAGCGGTCAATTTTGGGGGAGATATATGCGAACACTCATAAGCGGCCTGGCCCTGCTGGCGATCGCCGCAGGCGGCATATTCTACGGGACTTATAGTACCCTTGATCCCTGTCGAGCCCTTGCGCAGGAGATGGCCGAGGACACGCTTGGCAGCATTGCCGAAAGACCGATGAGGCTGGTGACGAGCCAGATGACATCGCAGGAGTGCGTGGAAGGTCTTTGGGAGCGATGGACAGATTTCGGGGAATAATACAAGGCCGTGCCGGCCGTTTCTTACTGTGCTGGCTCACGGCTGCGGCGATGGCCGTCCTCATCATACCGCCAGGTTCAAGTGATGCCAGAACGCGGGTCGAAACCGGACGCGACCTGCAAAATTTCTGTCAGCTTGCGATCGATCAGGAGCTTGCAAACCCGGGGACGCGCATCACCGGCAAAGCCCGATATTGTCGGCAATATGTCAGCGGTTTTTTTGCCAGCCTGCACGCCATGCAGGTGAATGAGGGGACCCGGAAGATCCACCCCAATGACGAAACCGAGCGGTTTCAATGTGCACTCGTGCCGCGTGCCGCAACCTTTGAACAGCTCGAACGTCAGATTGTCAGATATGGCGAGTGGCATCCGGAACTCTTGGACGAACCAGCA
This sequence comes from Parvibaculaceae bacterium, assembly GCA_965248405.1. GTDB lineage: Bacteria > Pseudomonadota > Alphaproteobacteria > Parvibaculales > Parvibaculaceae > Mf105b01. The sequence continues at coordinate 851,911 of OZ252104.1, read as the reverse complement.
ATTCGGCTTATCCAACGGGCGTTTGATTCCATCGATCCGTGTTGAATGTCACGATCATTCAGGCTCCTTCTCAACCAATCGTTTGAGCCGCGCGAGGGTTCTATCCCATTGATCAGATACATTCGCTAAGTAGGCTTGAGCGTCCAATAGAGGGGTCGGCTGAAACACAAATTGGGTTTCCCGCCCCTCCCGATGACTGGCGACAACACCCGCCCCGCTCAACACCTTAAGATGTTTGGTCACTGCCTGCCTGGTGAGCCCCGTTCCTTCCGTGAGCTGAACAATTGATTTCGGGTGCCCATCGCTCAATCTCATGATCAATTCCAGGCGTGTCTGGTCTCCAAGCGCCGCGAACACGGACACAGTGCTGGCGTCAACAGGTGCAGTAGTCTCAGGCTTCGACATAGGCAGCGATATTCCTCATCTGCTCGTTCCAGCCTTCGGTGTTTTCGCGAAACACTTCCAGACGGCGGGGACTCGGCAAAGCAGAGAATCCGGACTCCGTGACGGTTAGACGCGTGCCGCTCGGAATCTCTTCAAGGCGGAATTCCACCAACGTCATGGGGTCACCGAGCTTTCCGTCTTTTGGGTCCACGTCCCGCCAGGAAAAAGAAAAGAAATGCTCGGGTTCAATTGCCTCAACAATGGCGTCCCAGGGCATCGTCTCATAGCCGGGATAGGTCATCATGCCACGTGATGGCTCCCCGACAACAAACGGGCCCTCCAGTTTCACGCGAAACCACTCGCCAAACTGCTCATGGTCTGTCAATGCCTGCCAAACCTTGGCGCGTGCTGCCGCAAGCTCAATGGTCTTTTCGATCTTATCTTGCATCATGCAACCTCCTGGTTGCATTTATAATCTCACAGCCAAAGAAAAAGGCAACTAAAAAGTTGCCTTTAACTCATCCCCGATGATTTGCGCCGGTTTTAGGCGACTTCCAGATCATCCGGCAGCTTGCCGACATAGCTCGCTGACGGTCTGATCAGACGGCCGGTCGCTTCCTGCTCCATGATATGGGCGGTCCATCCCGCCACACGCCCGACAGCGAAGGTTGGTGTGAAGGCCTCGCGAGGGATCGCGAGCGCTTCGAGCAGCAGGGCCGTGTAGAACTCCACATTCGTATCGAGAGGCCGATGGGGTTTCAGCTCTTTGAGGACAGCTTTGGCGGTTGCCTCAACCTGTCTGGCAAACGCTGTGCGTTCCTCAACCCCTTTGAGGTTTTTGATGGCACCGCCCAGCACATCCGCGCGGGGATCGCGTACACGATAGATCCGGTGACCAAAGCCCATCAGGCGGTCGCCCGCCATCACCGCCTCGCGGAGCCAGGGCTCAATGTTCTCCGGACTGCCGATATCGTCCAGCATGTCCAGAACAGGACCGGGTGCGCCGCCATGGAGCGGACCTTTCAAAGCACACAGCGCAGCCAGCACTGACGAGACCTGTTCCGCAGCCGTTGAGGCGACAACCCGCGCGGTGAATGTCGACGCATTCATGCCATGGTCGCTCACCGTGACAAGATATTTGTCCATGGCGTCCACGGCATCTGACGCGGGCTCCGCATCATGCAACATGCGCAGATAGTCTTCTGCATGGGAACGTGCCGCGTCTGGCACCACCGGCTCCAGCCCGTCTGCTGCCCGCGCCAGGGCTGCCACAAAGACCGGCATCGACGCCACCAATCGCACATGTGCTTCTGTTTCATCACTGTCCGGCAGCAGACTCAGTCCGACCCGCAGAGCCTCTGTGATGGTGAGACCCCGACCTGCTTTGAGAAGTGCCGGGACAAGCCCAAAGGCGTCGACACGCGCCGCACTCAAGGCCTTGCGCGCTTCTTCTGCCGTGCAGGGTGTGCCCGCAGTTGACCAGAGTGCCGCTGTGACACCTTCAAAGTTCAGCGTCTCGGCCAGGTCCGGCAGGTCGTGCCCGGCAATGATCAAGCGGCCCGCGGCGCCGTCCACCCGGCTCAACGCGGTTTCTGCGGCCACGACGCCTTCAAGCCCACCTGCGGCGGCTTTTGACGTTGAGGTCTTTTCGTTCTTGCTCATGTGCTTCTCCTTTTTCCAGCCTGAGGAGACTTCCGGCTCAACAGATCGAACCTGCCGCCTCTTCTTTCTGCAGTGCAACATGATGGCGCTTGCATTCATGGTCAATCTTGATTAAGCTAATCAATATATGAATAACCTGGTTAACAGATCGCCTGAGGACGAGGCTCTCTACCTCAATGCCAAGGAAGCTGCGGCGGAATTGGGCGTGAGCCTGCCGACGCTCTATGCCTATGTGAGCCGCGATCTTATTCGCTCGGAACCCGTGCCAAACTCCCGCGCAAGGCGCTATCGCGCGGAGGATGTGCGCGGTCTCAAGGACCGCCGCACGTCGAAACTTGATGAGGCCCGGGTGCCGCCGGGCGATGCGGGTTATACGCTCAGTTCAGGGCAGCCCCTGCTTGATTCCGCGATCACGCTGATTGCCGATGGCAGGCTCTATTATCGAGGGTCAGAGGTCACGGAGCTTGCAGTGCACAGTTCGCTGGAGAGCGTTGCCACGCTGCTCTGGGACTGCGCCAATGATCCTTTTCAGGATGACATTCTTCCACCTGCCCTGCCGGACCTGCCCGCCAGCCTGCCGCCGGTGGACCGGGCGCTCACCGCGCTGCCCATCGCCGCCACTGTCGACACGACTCTCTTCAACACGACGCCGGAGGGACTGGCGGCGACGGGTGTCAAAATAGTGAGACTCGTTGCGGCGACCATCGCGGGCGAGGCGCCGTCCGCTGATCCTGTGCATCTGCAGTTGCAACGGGCCTGGCAGACGGATGCGACGACGGCAGATGCCATCCGGGCGGCCCTTGTTCTATGTGCAGATCATGAACTTAATTCATCCGCCTTCACCGCACGCTGTACGGCCGCTGCCGGAACCACGCTCTATGGCGCTGTGATGGCCGGCATGGCGGCCCTCCAGGGTTCGAAACATGGAGGCATCTCGCGCCGCACAGAGAATCTGATGCATGACCTGGCAGAAAGCCCGGACCCGGCGGAGAGTGTGCGGCAACGCCTGCGGGATCAGGAACCGATGCCTGGCTTTTCCCACTGGCTCTATCCAAATGGCGATCCGCGCGCAAAAGTCCTCATGCGCCTCATGGCGGAGCATCGCGGCGATACCAAAACCTTTGCCCGGATGAACCAGGTGATCGAGACTATGAAGAGCGCTGCGGGTATCAAACCCAATATCGATCTGGCTCTAGCAGCCCTCTGTGTGACCTATGATCTGCCGAAAGGTGCGGCGCTCTCGCTGTTTGCGCTTGGCCGAACGGCTGGACTCATTGCCCACGCCATTGAACAACAGATGCGCCCTGGGCTAATCCGTCCGCGGGCGCGCTATACCGGACCGACGCCCCGGTGATCCCGATGACAGATTTCAGGTAGGCTCATCTATGGCTCAATCGACAGCACTCCTCGCAGGCGCGACCGGCCTTGTCGGCAGCTATCTGTTAGATCTCCTGCTCGCGTCGCCCGCCCATGACACAGTCATCGCGGTTACACGACGCCCGCTTGAGAAAACCCATGACAAGCTCAGCAACCTCGTAGCTGACTTTGAGCAGCTGGAAGACGCGATCAGAAGTGCCAGTCTTCAGGCCGACGAAGCCTATTGCGCTCTGGGCACGACCATCAAAAAGGCCGGAAGCAAAGAGGCGTTCCGCAAGGTCGACTTTGATTATGAGGTCGCCTTTGCACGCGCTGCCCAGGCGGCGGGAGTTTCAAAATTCGCTTTGGTTTCAGCAGTCGGTGCCGACGCCCGCTCGCCCATCTTCTATTCCCGCGTCAAAGGCGAAACCGAGCAGGCGGTGCGCGAGCTGGGGTTCGCCTTCTGCCACATCTTCCAGCCTGGGGTTTTATTGGGAGAACGAGAAGAGTCGCGCCCTGCGGAACAGTTGGCCATTGTTCTCACGCCCCTGCTGAACCTCGGACTGCAGGGTTCATTAAAAAAGTATCGCGGCATTGAAGCGGAGACCGTTGCGAAAGCAATGATTGCAGCCCTTCAATCTGAGCGTCCAAGCGCCATTCACCGATACACCTCAATGACCAAGGCAACGTCCTAAGCTGCGGCAGACGGTTTCTCGTTTTCGGGCAGAGCACAAGCGGCGGCTGTCCCACCCATGACACGCTCCGCCGGCAATCGCGCGCAGGCACAGGTGCCTTTGCCGGGTGTACTGGTCAGTGTCAGTGTTCCACCTACGGCTTCCACCATGCCCCGGGCCAAGGGAAGCCCCAGACCGGTGCCGGACTTGGTCCGGGTATGGGTGTTTTCCACCTGTTCAAACGGCTCAAAAATCTTGTCGATCTGTTCGGGTGGAATTCCGATGCCGGTGTCGCGGATTTGCATCTCCATTGACCCGTCCTTATTGAGACGCGACGTCAGGGTGATGGTTCCGCCTGGGTCGGTAAACTTGATCGCATTGGAGAGCAGGTTCAACAATACCTGCTGCAAGTGCCGTTCATCCGCACAAATCATGGGGACCGGGCGCTGCATCAGATCAAACTTGAACGTGAGCCCCGCCTCTTCGCCGGAAGGTTGGAGCATTTTCAGCACGCGGGAAAGCGTATCTGCCGGATCGAAGATATCCTCGTTTAGGCCAAACCGACCTGCCTCGATCTTCGCCATATCGAGTATCTCGTTGATCAGTGTCAGGAGATGATCCCCGCTTTGATAGATATCTTCCACATACTCGCGATAACGCACCGGTTGAAGCGGCCCATACGCCTCTTTACGGACAAGATCTGCGAAGCCTAAGATAGCGTTGAGCGGGGTCCTCAGTTCATGGCTCATGCTCGCCAGGAAGTTCGTCTTGCTGATGCTGGCCTGTTCTGCCCGTTCTCGCTCTATGTCGAGTTCCTGCGCCCGTTCACTCATGATATCGGCAACCGACGCGAGCACATCCATGACACTCCCGACGCCGAAATAGGACTTGTCTTTAACGACGATGAACCCTTTCAACATGGAGCCATGTCCGGCGGAGACAAGCATCTGATTGAGTGTCTCAGCCGCCAAAGACGCGTCCACCATCATGGGCTCTGCATCCATCAGTGTGGAAATCGGCTGACGCCCGTAAATCTCTTTTCCGTAGAGAACGGTATAGGTGAGGTTGAAGTCCTGGCGATTGACAATCCCCAAGATCTGGTTCTGCTCAAGCACAGGCAGATGCATAATGTCCGCATCGGCCATGAAACGATCAAACACATCCGCGCACGTCATGTGCGGGGGAATTGGCTCAACGGTGTGCGCAATCTGTTCCGCACTGCCGCCGGATTTAATCTTCGAATTCTCTAAAGTCACGCGATCACCCTCAACCACCAGAACGCAACATCGATTTGGGTAGGCGGCGCGCGCAGAGCAGAGAGACGTGTCGGTCTTTGCGGCCCGCCGCGATCCTTCAACAGGCCTCTTGCTCATTTCTTAAGGAAATAGATTCAATCGATTGCAATTCAAAAGTTTCATATCACTGTCACATAGTTTAATGAAAAAGCAGGCGGTTGCCCCAAGGTGGCTGCGATGGGGGTAGTCATATGGGCGCAAGCGAAGAACAAGCCGGATCGAACAGACTACTCCTCTGGTATATGACGGGGCAGTTCACATGGTTTGCCAGTCTCGGTCTCCAGTTCGTCCTATTCCCCTACCTTGTGGCCATTGTTCTTCACGAAACGCCAGCCCGTGTCGGCCTAGCGCAAATGAGCCTCTCCGCCCCTGCCATCATTTTCATGTTGCTTGGTGGTGCGACCGCTGACCGCGGTGACCCACGCACCATTCTGTTCCGCATCCATCTGCTCGCTGCCCTCCCCCCTTTGGTGCTCGCCTCAACACTGAATGTCAGCGTCCTTACTTTTGAGATGCTGATCGTCTACGGCCTGGTCATGGGTACCGCGTCAGCCTTTGCCCTGCCTGCCAGAGATGCCCTGCTAAGCCAAGTTGCAGGCGGCAATATTCAGCGGGGTGTTACCCTGGCACTCGCCGTACAACAAACGTCTCAACTGGCAGGCATGTTGATGGGGCTGGCGGCGTCGCTTGTTGGCGCGCCTTTACTCTTCGCATGGCAATCGCTGCTGATGCTCGCCGGTGGCGTTGCGTCCCGACAATTGCCGAAAAAACCAGACGATGAGAATGTCGCTCATCCGCCGCGACTACAGGCCATGAAGGACGGTCTCACCTATGTCCTGCGCTCCGACGTGATCCTACCTGTTGTCATTGCGATGTTTGCTGTCGGCGTTTTCTATATCGGCGCTTTTCTTGTCATTCTGCCGCTTATTGTACGGGATTATTATGGCGGCGGTCTTATTGAGATAGGCATCGCCAATATTGCGTTTTGGGGTGCCACCATTCTTGCGACCATCGCTCTTCTTAAGTTTGGTCACATCACACGCCGGGGACGCGGAGCGATGGCAGCTCTCACGCTTGGTGTTGTCGTCGTGGTTGCGTTTTCTTTTGAGATGCCCTTCTGGCTCTTTTGTGTGTTTTCCTTCATCTGGGGCTTAGGCGCAGGGTGCACCATGATCCTCAGCCGTACGATTGTTCAGGCCGAGGCAGATGAAGCCTATCGTGCGCGCGCCTTATCAATTTTCCAGTTAGGTTTTGCAGGTGGCTCTCCGCTCGGCTCTCTGATTATGGGCGTGCTCGCCGGCTATGTGGGATCGCACGCCGCCATGTGGCTGCCTGCTCTAGGGATGACCCTCGTGCTCGCATGGCTTATGTTGCGATCAAGGCTTTGGACGCTGCGTGCGCATGAGGCCGCTTAAAAGATCCGGCCACTTATCACAGTCGGCGACCTGAAAGATCCGAAAGGCAGAAGCGATGCGTCCCATGAATCTTTACCTTGGCGGCCTCGTCACTTGGTTTGGCGCTATTGGCATTCAAACGGTTCTGTTTCCCTTTTTGATCACTGGTCAGCTTGCCTTGGGCCCGGCGGAGCTGGGGTTTGCGATGATGGCTCTGTTCCTCCCCACCATGTTGTTGATCATGGTGGGTGGCGCCACGGCAGATCATGTGGACGGACGACGGATTTTGATCCTGGTACATTTTCTCGCCGGGCTGCCCGCGCTTGGTATTCTGATTGCTCATTTGCTGGACGCCCTTACTTATGAAGTGCTGATTGTCTATGCGCTCGCTATGGGGGTGGCGGGCGCTTTCATCATTCCAGCCCGCGACTCTCTCCTCACCCATATTGCCGATGGCAAAATCCAACAGGCCGTAATGGCCGTGACCGTTTTTCAGTTTGGCGCGCAGATGGTTGGATTTGGGCTCGCCGCTCTGGAACCCCTGATCGGCATCACCATCATCTTCGTCTCACAGATCGCTCTTTTGTGGACAGGTGGATTTCTTGCGCTCAGCCTGCCGAGATACCAACCGGAGGGGAGTTCTGCGCCTTCCCTTGCTGCCATCCTTGACGGCTTCCGAGAAGTGGGACGCGATATGCGTCTGTTTGCTCCGACCGCCATTGTCTTTGGTGTCGGCATCCTGTTCTTCGGCACTTCACAGGTCGTGCTGCCTTTCATCATCAGAGACGTGTTCCTGGCAGGGGATCATCTCGCACGCGATCTGGCGATCGTGAATGTCTTCATGATGTGCGGGATCGTTTTCTCCGCCTCTCTTATCGGCAGGCGCGGCGGCATTGAGCGGCAGGGCCGCGCGCTCATCATTGCTCTGGGTGTCGGAGCGTTCATTATGGGCTCATTCGGATTTGTTCCGACCTTCTGGGCACTGACGCTCGCGACGTTCCTGTGGGGCTGTGGCGGCGGGGTTGCCATGACCATGAACCGCACGCTCATTCAGGAGGCCGCCCCGGCGAGCCATCGCGGGCGCATTCTTGCCGTGTTTCAGATGGGTGTGCTTGGCGGCGCGCCCATCGGCGCCTTTTTGTCCGGCTTTTATGTCGAATGGTGGGGACCGCAAAACGCGGTCCTGTTGCCCGCTGCCGGCATGCTTGTCATGCTGTTGTTAGCCTGCGCGGCGACACCGATCTGGGGCATGCGTTCTCCCGTCGCTTCCGCACCGGCAGACTAACTGTTCAACGATAAAACACGCCTGAACCTTGCGTTGAACGCCCATTCAGCATAGGCCTTGAGGGGTATTTAAGCCCCAAGGATTCCCCGTGGCGACAGAAACTCCCAATCACCCCAACCAGAATCGGCGATCTGACCTGCATTGGTATATGGGAGGCGTTTCTGCCTACTTCTTTTCCGGTGGTGTGCAGACGGTTCTCTTTCCCTGGCTGTTGGTGTTTGTGCTGAACGAAAGTGCGGCGCTGACCGGCGTTGCGCAAATGTTTGCCATGCTACCCATGCTCATTCTGGGTCTGTTTGGCGGTGCAACAGCGGACAGAAAAGAGCTGCGCCGATACTTGATGCGGCTGCAGCTTGCTGCCGGAGTGGCGCCGATCGGTCTCGCCGCCTTCTATTTCACCGGCTATCTGAGTTACGAGGTCCTCATCGGCTACGCGATTGTGTTGGCAGCGCTCGGAGCCTTCACCATGCCTGCGCGCGACTCCCTCCTTAACCGGGTCGCAAACTCCAGCCTGGGAGGCAATATTCAGCAGGCCGTATCCATGGCGACGGGTGCCCAGTTTATGTCGCAGGTTTTGGGACTATTGATCGGCGGGCTTGCTGTCTTCGTCGGTGCCGTCCCCTTGATGGCCGCACAGTCGGTCTCCCTCATTGTCGCCGCGGCGACCACCATGCGGCTTCCCAAGGCGCCCCCGACAGTGACCCACGCACCCCATGAAAACCGGCCCTCGCAGCTTAGTCAGATCCGTGAAGGTATTGACATTGTCTGGCAGAACCAGGATTTGCGCTCTGTGATCCTGATGATGTTCTTTGCAGGCATCCTCTATATCGGCGTCTTTATGGTTCTGTTCCCGATCCTGATCCGAGACATTTATGGTGGGGATTCTTTCGAGATTGCCTTCATCAATATCTGTTTCTTCGGCGGCATCGGCGTGTCGTCGATGGTGCAGACGCGGCTGCGCCCCATCAAACGTCAGGGCCGGGCCATCATGCTCGCCATGTGCTCCGGTTCCATCATGATGGTGTTTGTGCATTTTCATCCACCACTCTGGGCGGTTTATACACTCGCACTGTGCTGGGGACTTTCCTCCGGCGTGTCCATGAGTCAATCGCGGGCGATTGTGCAGATCGCAGCGGTCGACAGCCACCGGGCACGGGTGCTCTCTGTGTTCCAATTGGGGATGATGGGCGGGGGACCGATTGGCGCGTTCGGCGCAGGTTTCGTGATTGAAGCGCTGGGACCACTCAATGCCGTGCTGGTACCGTCGTCTGCCATGGTCGTTTTGTGGCTTCTGATCTTCTTCTTCACAAACATGTGGAAGATCGAAGCGGGGACAGGTCAGACGGCTTAGTTTTGGAGCGGGATGCGGGCGGAAAAGCCGCCAAAGGTGTTTTGGCACTTTTCCTCATCCCGCTCGAACCACCTGACCTGCTTTTATTGCTCTTTACTCGTATTCGCGCTCGTCCCACCAGGGGAAGAAGACAGGCATGTCTTCAGACACTTTGCACGGATAAACAGCGGGACGTTTCTCCAGGAAGGACATGACCCCCTCTTTCGCATCTTCCGACGCACCCCGTGAGAAGATAGAGCGGCTGTCGAGCTTGTGCGCTTCCATCGGATGGTCCGCGCCCGCCATGCGCCACACCAACTGGCGTGACAGGGCAATGGATACCGGGGCCGTGTTGTCGGCAATCTCGCGGGCGATTTCCCGTGCCTTCGGCAACAGCTGATCCTCCGGCAGGACTTCACGCACCAGGCCGCCCCGAAGCGCTTCCTGAGCGTCGAACACTTTGCCTGAGTAGATCCATTCCAATGCCTGGCTCACACCAACCACGCGAGGCAGGAACCAGCTGGAGCACGCTTCCGGCACGATGCCGCGGCGTGCAAAGACAAACCCAAAGCGGGCCTTCTCTGACGCCAGACGAATATCCATTGGCAGCTGCATCGTCACGCCGATGCCCACAGCCGCGCCATTGATCGCCCCGATCACCGGCTTCAGGCTTTCATAAATGCGAAGCGTCAAACGTCCCCCGCCATCGCGGACGGACGGATGGCTCCAGTCGATCTCGCCACTGTCTGTCGTGGCGGAGCCACCTTTGTCCGGGCGGTCGTCGCGCTTTTCATAGTCAAAGGTTTTCGCGCCCTGGGACAGGTCGGCGCCTGCACAGAAAGCCTTCCCTTCGCCGGTGATGATGATGGCCCGCACATCGTCGTCGGCATCAGCCCGGTCAAAGGCGTCGATCATGTCGAGCATCATCTGGCCGGTGAAGGCGTTCATCTTGTCCGGACGGTGCAGCGTGATGGTCAGGATATTGTCCTCGACCTCATATTTGATGGTCTCGTAGCTCATGCTTTTCTCCCTGGTAAATCTCTTATCTATCGAGGGATATATTTCCCCTGCGTCACCCTCAAAGGCGGGTAAATTGTGGGTCCCTCGCGAATTCAGCGGTGCATAAATGTCTGCACCTGATATAACAGCCTTCGCGAAAAGGCTGCAGTAGAAAAGCAATCGCGCCCGTCAGCAGATCAGCTGCGGAGACCAACAAAGACACGCCGGGAGACGTACCTGATGTTTCATCCATGCCACCACGCCGCCAAAAACCCCGATAAAGCTGCCTATATTATGGCGGCGACCGGGGAAGTTGTGACCTATGGCGAACTGGAAGACCGCACAAACCAAGCCGCTCAATTGTTCCGTGCCGAAGGGCTGAAGCCCGGCGATGCCATTGCCATTTTCATGGAGAACAATGCGCGATTTCTGGAACTTTGCTGGGCAGCACAGCGGGCCGGTCTTTACTTTACGGCAATCTCGTCTCGCCTGACTGCTCCGGAAGTTGACTACATTGTGGGCGATTGCGGCGCGAAGCTCTTCTTCACGTCCAGCGCCATCGGTGCCGTTGCCAATGAACTTGTCGGACAGGGCCTCATGAAAGGCGTGACCAAGCGCTTCATGATCAATGGCAAAGACGACGGGTATGAAAGCTACGAAGAAGCGCGGAATGCGATGCCGACGGACCGTATTGCGGATGAGACCGCCGGCACGGATATGCTTTACTCCTCCGGCACGACCGGACGGCCCAAAGGCATTCGGCGGAAACTGTCAGGTGGCCCTATCGATGAGGGCGAGGGCCTGCTCAATCTGGTGACCCTGCTCTATGGCATGAATGAAGAGACCATGTATCTCTCGCCCGCGCCGCTCTATCATGCCGCACCTCTCCGCTACAACATGTCGGTGCACCGCATTGGTGGAACCTGCATCGTGATGGATCACTTTGATCCGGAACAGGCACTTCAGCTGATTGAGAAGCACAAGATCACCCACTCTCAATGGGTGCCAACCATGTTTGTGCGCATGCTGAAAATGCCGCAGGATGAACTTCGGAAATATGACCTGTCTTCCCACAAGGTTGCCATTCATGCGGCGGCACCTTGCCCCGTCCCTGTGAAGGAACAGATGATCGAATGGTGGGGCCCGGTTATCTACGAATATTATGCGGGCTCGGAAGGCAATGGGTTCTGCCAGCTCAACTCAGATGAGTGGATGGAACATAAAGGCTCCGTGGGCAAACCGCTCCTTGGTGCTGTTCACATCTGTGACGAAGACGGGGAAGAGCTTCCCGTTGGCGAAGCCGGTACCATCTATTTCTCCCCGGCCGAAGATGCCGATCCGGATGATATGTTCGAGTACCACAACGACCCGGACAAGACGAAAGACTCACGTCATCCGTCCAAACGGGGCTGGTCAACGCTGGGGGATGTGGGTCGTGTCGACGAGGATGGCTATCTCTACCTCACAGACCGCAAAGCGTTCATGATCATCTCCGGCGGTGTGAACATCTATCCGCAGGAAGCGGAGAACGTGCTGATCACCCACCCGAAAGTCGCCGACGTCGCTGTTATCGGCGTACCGAACGAAGACTTTGGCGAAGAGGTGAAAGCAGTTGTACAGCCGGTGGACTGGAATGAAGCGGGTCCTGACCTCGAAGCGGAGCTGATGGACTTCTGCAAGGAGCAGCTGGCGGCCATCAAGTGCCCGCGGTCTGTCGACTTTGACGAAGAACTGCCCCGCCACCCAACTGGTAAGCTCTATAAGCGTCTCGTGAGGGATCGCTATTGGGGCAACCATGACTCGAAAATCGTCTGACGGGCAGACACGCAAAACATCCCGTCGCCCGGCTGCATTGCGGGGCGACGGGACAATCCGCCGTGAAGACATCACACCGGCGTTTATTGACCGGCTGGAAAAACAGGTTGCGAGCCTGCCGGATTACTCGCTGATCTCTCATGAAGAGCGGCAGGCCTCGCGCGAGGCATTCCTTGCAGGCCGTCGCAAAAACCAGAGCCTCTGGGTGTTCGGATATGGGTCCCTGATGTGGAACCCCGCCATCCATGTCGCTCAAACTGCCCAATCTGTCTTGTATGGCTACCACCGTGCCTTCTGCTTGCACCTGGTCATCGGCCGGGGTAGCCCGAAGCGGCCAGGCCTTATGCTGGGTCTTGACGCGGGCGGGTCGTGTGTCGGCCTGGCCCATCGCATTGCGCCTGAACATGTGGAAAGCGAAACGGAAATTCTCTGGCTGCGCGAGATGGTGGGCACCGGCTACGTCCCCAAAGCTGTTCAGCTGCGTATCGGCTCAAAGAAGGTTGAGGGCCTGACCTTTATCGCCAACCGGCAAAGCAAGCGCTACGCGGGACGCATTTCGTTCGAGAAGGCCGTACGCCGGATGGCCCGGGCCGAGGGCGATATCGGAACGAACCGGGACTATCTTTACCGCACGATTGCCCACCTCAATGAATTCGGTCTTGCTGAAGGCCCCTTGCATGAGCTGGAACGTGCGGTGCGCGAACGTGCCGGAGACCTTTAATTTCAGCCGGATTCGGCCTAACATTAGCGCTGAACGGGGTACGTTCAGAACTAAAGGTTTTTACATGTCATTTCTTCGACCAACCTTTGCAGCCGCTGCACTGATGATCGCAGCTGCTCTTGCCCTTCCAGCTTCCGCCGTTGAGACGCATTCATCCGGGAAGCAGTGCCGTAACCAACAAGGCGTTGGGGGCAAGTTCGACCGGGAGTTTTTTGTGTTCTTCGATGTGGGGTCCACAGCGCTCGATGACGAAGACAAAGCCGTTATCCGCGAGGTCTATGAGCGCGCGACGGGTCAACATGCGGTTCAGATCTGTCTGTTTGGCAAAGCGAGCAAGACCGGCGATCCTGCGTCCAATGCACGCCTTGCGCGCCAACGCTCCGAGGCCGTCGCTGCAGAGCTGCGCCGTCATGGATGGGAACGGGGCAAGATCGCGATTGAGCCTGAGGGCGAGACCTGGGGATGGCTTGAGGACCTGACCTGGGAAGCAGGCGAAGACCGCCGCGTCCGCATCAGACTGTCAAAGTAAGGAGACATTGCCTAAATGTTAGCTGCCCGCCCTGTCAGAAAGCGACGCGTTAAGCCTGGCGAGCGGCTGGCCAAAATGCGATCTCAGCAGACCGAACGTCTGGAATATCAGGGCTATGTCATCCCCCTTCACCCGATGATCGGACATAATCTGGGTCCCGGCCTTTTTGACTGGGACCGCCTGGAACGCCGCCAGATGAAAGAGGCCCATGCGGCGGCCTGGGCCGGGCCTTCCCAGGAAACCGCCATTCGCCGGTTTAAAAAAGCGCAGGAACTTGGGCTTTCCTATCGCGATTATGTCTTGGAAATTCTTGAGCGGGGCCGTTACCTTTAGCACCAGGCGTATTGACGCATCTTCGGACGGAAAAGTGTTTCATTTTTCCTGGAGATGCTCAGGCCCAGCTTTTTCAGGGATCACTCCCCCAACATTAAAAACATAACTGGAGGCATTTTTATGCGCATTTTTGACACCGTTGCTGACTACGCGGCGGAAAAAGGAAAAGAAATCGGCGTCAGCGACTGGGTCGAGATCGATCAGGAGCGGATCAACATGTTCGCTGATGCAACCGGCGACCATCAGTGGATCCATATTGACCCTGAGCGCACCCAGAAAGAGCTGGGCATGCCCACCATCGCGCATGGCTATCTCACGCTCTCCCTGCTGCCAAAGCTCATGGGCGAAATCAGCGGTGTAAAGAGCGTCACCCGTGGCATCAATTACGGTTCCAACAGCGTTCGCTTCACCAACATGGTGCCTGTGGGTTCCCGCGTTCGCGGACGACTGACGCTCAAAGATGCAACACCTAAGAGCGGCGGCACACAGATTGTGAATGAAGTCTCCATCGAAATTGAAGGGCAGGACCGCCCTGCGCTGATCGCTGAAACGATCACGCTCCTTTTCGAATAGGCTTTTCACCCCTATCTTATGTGGCCTTCGGCGGGCGTTCCCTGCCGGAGGCTTTTTCATATTTGAAAGACTGATATGCCACTGACGCTCCCTCCTTCTGCCCCCATCGCCGACAAACGCTCTGTGACCGACACGCGCCATGGCATCACCCGCACTGATCCGTATGACTGGTTGCGTGACCCGGACTGGCAAACGCTGATGAAGGACCCGAGTGTTCTGCAACCTGATATTCGGGCCTATCTGGAAGCCGAAAACGCTCACGCCGATGCGGCCTTTGAACCGCTCGCGGACTTGCGCACCACTCTGTTTGAGGAGATCAAAGGCCGGATCAAGGAAGATGACAGTTCGGTCCCTGCCCCCCATGGCGACTGGCTCTACTATTCCAAATATGAGACAGGTGCTCAGCATCCTCTATTCTGCCGCAAACCGCGCGATGGGGACGAGGTTGAGACCGTCATCCTCGACGGCAACAGGGAAGCAGAGGGCGAAGCCTACTTCAAGATCGGCGGCGCCTCACGAAGCCCCGATGACGCTCTGTTTGCCTGGAGTGCTGATCTCAAAGGGTCGGAATATTTTACTCTCAAAGTACGCGATATTAGGACCGGCGCGGATCTGAGCGACACGATCCCGGACACAAGTGGGGGTGCCGCCTGGGCGCTCGACAATCAAACTCTGTTCTATGTCCGGGTCGATGAAAACCACCGGCCGAGCAAAGTGTTTCGTCACCGCCTCGGCGATGATCCGGCAAACGACACTTGCGTCTACGAAGAGACTGACCCGGGCTTCTTTGTGAGCGTCGGCACGGTCCAGAGCGGGCACTACATTGTAATCAGCGCTCATGACCATCAGACGAGCGAGAGCCATCTTATTGATGCCACCACGCCTGACGAAGCACCCCGGCTGGTGTCATCGCGTGACCCTGGTGTTGAATATGACCTCGAACATGACGCACCGCGCGACCGGTTCCTGATCGTGACGAATGCGGATGAGGCGGAAGACTTTAAACTGGTCGAGACCCCAACATCCGCCCCTGCGCGCACCAACTGGCGCGATGTGATTCCACATCGCCCCGGTACGCTGCTGCTCGACCATTGCGCGTATAAGGACTTCCATGTGCGTTTGGAACGCGAGGACGGGCTTAATAAAATCATTGTGCGGGCGCTCGGTGATGACAGCGAGCATGCCATCTCCTTTGAAGAAGAGGCTTTCGATCTGGGTTTCATGTCGGGTCTTGAGTATGAAACGACCCAGGTGCGGTTCGCCTACTCCTCCATGACCACGCCCGAACAGATTTTTGACTATGACATGGGGACACGGGAGCGCACGCTGCTCAAAGAGCAGGAAGTGCCGAGCGGTCACAATGCCAAAGACTATGTGACAGAACGCATTTTTGCGACTGCTGAGGATGGTGCCCAGATACCCATCTCCCTCGTCTATCGCGCAGGCACCAAGTTGGACGGCTCAGCCCCCTGCCTGCTCTATGGATATGGCGCTTATGGGATTTCCATGCCGGCGTCTTTCTCCGTCAGCCGATTGAGCCCGGTCGACCGCGGTTTCGTCTATGCCATTGCCCATATTCGGGGCGGCAAGGAACGCGGCTATGGCTGGTACAAGGACGGCAAACTCGACAAGAAGGTGAATACATTCACGGACTTTATCGCCGCAGGCGAACACCTGTCGGCTAAGGGGTATACATCTCGCGGAAACATCACGGCCCATGGCGGAAGTGCGGGCGGCATGCTTATGGGTGCGGTCGCAAACCTCGCGCCCGACCTTTTTAAAGGCATTGTTGCGGAAGTGGCCTTTGTCGACGTGCTCAACACCATGCTGGATGACACTCTGCCGCTCACACCGCCGGAATGGCTGGAATGGGGCAATCCGATCGAAGACAAGTCGGCCTATGAGGCCATTGCCGCCTATTCCCCGTATGACAATGTCAGGTCCCAGGCCTATCCGAATATTCTGGCACTTGCCGGCCTCACAGACCCTCGGGTGACCTATTGGGAGCCCGCCAAATGGATTGCGAAACTCCGAGCGCATTCAACTAGCGGGAACGCAATCCTGTTTAAGACGAACATGGATGCGGGTCATGGGGGCGCCGCAGGACGCTTTGAGCGGCTCAAAGAAACCGCCCTCGTCTACGCGTTTGCCCTCGCGATCCACGGGCTGGCGTGAACAAAAGTCTCCGGATTCACTTTAGGCATTTCCGGACGGTGAGCCGCTGCACACTTCACCCGGAAACGCTTAGACCGGCTTGTCACCAATAATGGTCACGCGTTCCATCTGACGTTCAGCGGGCCAATAGTCAGAGACTGCATAATGCTGTGCAGAACGATTGTCCCAGAAGGCGATTGAGTTCTTTTCCCACTGGAAGCGGCACTGATATTCCGGGATAGCGGCCCGGGAATAGAGGAACTGCAGCATCGCATCAGACTCAGCACGCTCCCACCCTTCAATATGTTGGGTGAAGGCAGTGTTCACATAGATGGACTTGCGCCCGCTCTCCGGATGGGTGCGGATCACCGGATGATGCGGGTTGGGGTACTTCTTGTTGTAGACCTCGATTTCTTCATCCGAGAGCCCCTTCTTTTGGAGGCTTGTGCGGAAATGTGCGAAGTCGTGAACGGCAACAGCGCCGTCGAGCCGTTCTTTGACGTCATCGGACAGATCGTCATAGGCCATTTCCATATTGGCGAAGAGCGTGTCTCCGCCTTTGGGGGGAACCTCCCGGGCCCGAAGAATGGAGCCGAGAGAGGGCTCCAGCCGCCAGGTCACATCCGAGTGCCAGGTATTCTCGCGGCCTTTATTGTCCTTGTTGTGGAATATCTTGAGCACTTCCGGATGCTCCGCATTCTGAGGTCCGAAGGGATGCACTTCCAGGTCACCAAATTTTCGGGCGAAATCCAGATGCTGTTCCGTCGTGATGTCCTGATCGCGAAAGAAAAGAACTTTAAAGTCGACCAGGGCTGCACGAAGCGCCGCGGCCAGCTCATCGCTCAAAGGTTTTGTTAGATCGATACCCTGGACGGTGGCCCCGATGTTGGGGCTCAACGCATCAAAGGTCAGTCCAAGCGCTTCTGCGTCTTTAATCGCTGCGGGTGCATTCATCGCTGTCTCCTCCCCAGGCAGTGCGGAAAAATTGTATGAGCAGTCTGCCGCGCGTTGACGGGCGCCGCTCCAAAATGATTTACTAATTCCACATAGTGGAATTCAATCGCTGGTCGGGTATGGCAGAAAGAACCATAGAATCGCTGACACGCGGCCTCGCGGTTGTGGAGGCCCTGAACCGGCGTGTTTACACCACGCTTTCAGATCTGCATGAGGATACCGGGCTCCCGAAATCCACGCTGGTCCGCCTGCTCGATACGCTGATAAGTGCCGGATATGCACGGCGCATTTCCCGGAGTGCGGGCTATTGCCTGACAGACCGGGTCACGCTGCTGGCGGGCGGATTTCAGAGTGCCGACCAGATTGTGGAAGCCTCGCGGCCTCACCTGCGGGCTGTCACCCGGGATCACAAATGGCCCCTAGCGATTTCAACACTTGAGGGCGATGCCATGCAAGCGCGTTACAGCACCTTGTCCCATTCGCCCTTTGCGCTTGATCGCATCTATATCGGGCGCCGCATCCCCATCCTTATCTCTGCTATGGGCCGCGCCTTCTTTGCCTTTTCTTCCGACGAGACACGAGCTCTTCTCCTGGCCACGCTCAGAGGGACTGGCCGGGATACGGATCGCGCTGCATTGGATGAGGAATACATCACCCGCTTGATCGAGACGGTACGGAAAGAAGGATACGCCGTGTCGGGACCTGTACAGGATGACAGGGCGTTCGGTCTGGCGGTCCCGGTGCTAAAAGACGGTGAAGCACAAGCAGCCATCACCATGCGGTTTATCCGCTCTGCCATCACGCCCGCTGATGCTGCCAAGCAGTTCGTCCCCATCTTACAGGACACAGCAAAAGCCATCGCGGCGGAGATTTAGACGAACGCCAGGGCGGCAAAACTGTGTTTTCATGAGAGCGTTTGCACCCTACTCGTCTAAAGGTTCCATTACCCGGGCGCCGAGCGCATCACTCACTCTTTGATAAGCTGGTTCAATCCAACTCGAGTCCCAAAACCAGAGATAGATGCCCCGGTCCACCTCATGCTGAACGACTTTCGTTCCGCCTTCGGCAGGTTGGAGCAGCCAACGGTGGTCAAACGTAATAAACCCCGGAACGCCACCAGACTGTCGGAGTTCCTGTGCCTCAGCGACGACATCTACGGACACGTCCATTACAGGAACAGATCCATCTGGAAAACGAACGTGACTTGTTACCGTGCCACCTTCGACATATTGCCCCTCAACCTTCACGAATACTGGGTTCCAATCGGCATAGCTGTCTGTATCCATCAGAACCGCCCAGACCGCTTCCGGGTCAGCTGGAACAAAGACCTCAACATGGAAGGTCTTGGTCGTCGCAAATGAAACAATCCCTAGGCCTACAAGAACACCAAGACCAATCAGCAGCATACGTTTCATCTGTTATCCCCCCGTTTTAAGCCTTGCTCAATCCAGTTCCTGATTTTCTTATTACGCCACACCAAAACACGTGTTCAAAGCAACGTCCTGACCGAGTTGTTCATTCCTCAACCGGTGAAACCGAGACAATGACTTCACCGGATCCTTCCGGCGTTACCGTGATCTTCTGGGCGATCGCGTCATAATCTGCCGTACCGCCCTCCACTGACAGGCTGTAGCCATCTGGATATTGCAGGACGGGCACGAACAGAGTCGCTTCGCCGCTTCCCTCAGGTTGATAGCGCGATACAAACTCTCTCGTCTCCAGCGTGAATCTGGTTTCCAAGGGCGTGCCTTTGCAGGCCTGTAGATAGGGCCGGACAAATCCTTTAAGGGCGCGGCCACCGGAATTGATGTCCTCCGGGTCATCCTGCTGATCCCGGCTGAAGATGGAGAGGTCTTCCTGATTCCAGCCATCGCCAACGGCCAAATCGTTGGAGTTGGACGCCGTATAATTCCAGTGTGTGGAGCTTAAGTGCAGATCATCGAGAGCGTTGTAGAGAAACTCCAGCGCCATCACGTGCGACGTCCAAGGATCCTCGCTCCTGTCGCCATCCGCCCAGGCCTGATAGGCCGTGGCGCCATCCAGGTCAAAGGGGATACCGCATTCGCCAATGAGCGTCGGCGCCCCCGCTCCACCGTTCAGGGTACGCCCGGCATTTTGAATATTCGACAGCTGGCGTTTGTAGTGCGCTTCAATTTCCTCCCGACCATTCAATGTCTTTCCCGAGAAGGGATTGACGGCGGTCGGGTACATGAAAGTTTTGGTCGACAGTGTCGCGATGTCGTACCAGTGGGACGCGTTGACCGTGCGGTCCGGCGTGTCTTCCGGAAATGCGCCACCCAGAAGGCCCGTGAAAGGATCCAGCTCTGCGAAAATGAGCCAGTCATCGCGAATGGTGCGGACTTGCCTCGCCACTTTGTCAAAGAACGGCGCCATATAATCGTCTTCCAGGTCGATTTTACGTCCATCAATATTCTGGAAGAAGTCTTCGCGTAGCGCCTCCACGCCTTCATTGGTCCGGCGGTACGCACCTGCTTTTTCGAACGGGTCCTCCGCGCCGGGCAGCCAACAATTGATATTATTCGGGTTCACCTGGCGGTCTTCGGTGACCACGGAAGCCATATGCTCAAGCGAAAACTCCAACTGGGGTACAGACCGCGTGACACCTCGAGCTACGGCCAACCCATCAAGAACCGACCAGGCGGGACCTGGTATCGCGATCCTGGGGTTCTCCTCCGTCTTCTTTACATGCTGGTAGGACAGGCTTTGTCCGATGAAGCCCGTGCCTGGCTCATTCAACGTGTCAAAGCCGATCACATTGGGCAGGTCCTTCACCCGTTTTGCAATCTCGACCAGGCAGCCCACATAGTGGCTTTGCAGATAGTCCTGCACATTCTGACCGTCGATCATCATGTCCGGCGCGAAGTCGCGGCCCGCAAAAAACAGAGTCCACATGATCCCATTCGCAGGCAAACGATAGTTCTGCGCCCAGGTCATGGTCGGGTAATTATCTTCCTGACGCCCGCCCCGGGCATAGTCATACTTATATTGCATGACATGGGCTGCACCGGCCTCATGGAACTTTGTGAAATCGAGACCGACTTTTTCGAAGATCCAGCCCGGCGCACCGTCGCCACCGGTCATTCGGCTCCAGACGTCCTGGTGGAAGTCGACAAAGACGTAGAGACCATGCTCCCCTGCCAGGCGGCAGAGCTCAGCATAATAGTCGAGATAGTCCGTGTCGTAGTCGCTGGGCCCCGCATGTTCTACCGCTTCCCAGGTTGTGAGCAAGCGCAGGCAGTTGAACCCCCAGGCGGCAAGCCTTGAGAAATGTTCGTCAGCCTCTTCCAAGGGGAACGGTCTGCCGATGAAGGAAACCGTGCGATGATCCGAAAAATCTGTCGGGTGATTGGTCCCCCCATCCGGGTACGGCACCTTGCAGTCACCTCCGAGATTGACCCCGCGCAGGATGGTTTTGCGGCCTTCCGTATCAATGAACCATGATCCATCAATGCCGATTCTTGGTAGTGCCACCCTCGATCTCCCCGTCGAACAATTTTAGTTGTTGTGGTGCATCAAACAGGAAAGAGGCCTGTGCTGCAATCGGAACTGTGACTTGTCTTCCGCGCGCCAGTGAACCATTCTGCCACCCGTTCTGCGGCCCTCGGTACTTCTTCAGGTGATACTTCCATGAGCAATGCATCTCTCCTTCCCCTCCCGGCACATCCAGAGGGTGTTTCCTGGCCCACAGACGGCTGGGAAGTGGCCAAGCCAAAGACAGAGGTTGATCGGGCCAGACTTGATGCTCTGGTCGATGATGCTTTCGGTGCCCAAAACGGGCCCGACATGGGAGAGACACACGCTCTTTTGATTGTCCAGCATGGGAAGATTGTCGCGGAGCATTACGCACAGGAGTTCACAGCAAAATCGACTTTTCCGTCCTGGTCCAAGGCAAAGAGCATCACGCAGGCGCTGATTGGCATTCTGGTGCGCGACGGCAAAATCGACATTCACGCGCGCGCTGATGTGCCCGAATGGGAGGACCCTTCAGACCCGCGGCACGCGATCACGCTGGACCAGTTGCTTCGCATGTCGAGCGGCCTTTCGTTTCGCGAAGAATATACGGATCAAGGCCCGTCCGATGTAATCGAAATGCTTTGGGGTAAGGGCAAAGAAGACACAGCCGCCTTTGCCGCTTCGTTCCCCCTCTCCCACCCTGTCGGGTCGCACTATTACTATTCGAGCGGGACGACAAACATTGTCTCGCGCTGCGCAGCACGTGCTCTTGGTGCGACAGGCGAAGAGTTTGAGAAGTTCATGCGGGCTGAGTTGCTTGACCCCATCGGCATGAAGAGCGCTGAGCCCAAATTTGACGAGGCGGGCACTTTTATCGGCTCATCTTTCTGTTTCGCAACGGCGCGCGATTTCGCCAAGTTCGGCACGCTCTATTTACGCGATGGCGTATGGGACGGCAGACGTATTCTGCCGGAGGGCTGGGTTGACTATGCCCGTACCCCAACCGCACAGACGCCCGCCCAGTTTGAAGAAGACGGGCCCTATGGGGCTCACTGGTGGCTCGAACGAGGTGGCCCCGGGAGTTTCTCCGCGAATGGGTTCGAAGGACAATTCACCATCGCCGTGCCTGACTGCGATCTGGTGCTGGTCCGCCACGGCAAAACCGATGCCAGCCTCAGCCCGCATGTAAAGGCCTGGATGGCCGATGTGGTCGACTGCTTCCGAAAGTGAGTCGTCAAGGAATCTTTTCGGCTGACATCACCAAGCCACCTCCCTATACAGGAAAACTTATAGTTTTCAGTTTACCGAATATCGGGGGGAAATATGTATCGAGTAGTAAGCGCAGCACTTGTTGCTGTCGCAATGGGGGGATGTTCGTCCATTCTTGAAGGTACTTCACAGGATATCGCCGTGAACACGGAACCGGCTGGTGCCAGCTGCCTGTTTGAACGCGAAGGACGCACCATCGCAAAAGTCGACCCGACGCCTGGTGTCGCAAATATTGATAAGACCAAGCACGACATCACGATCAAGTGCTCCAAAGATGGCTACGAAGACGCCAGCTATCACAACAAGTCAGATGTAGCTGCCATGACGGCCGGAAACATCATTCTTGGGGGTGGTGTTGGCTGGATCATCGACTCAGCGTCCGGCGCCGATAACAAGTATGACGGCTCCGTCTTCGTGACGCTGAAGCCCAGCGAATAGAGAAACAATTCGGGGCCGCAGACATCTGCGGCTCCGGCCTTTCGGGCTTATGAATTCTGGCCCAATGGCTGGCTGACCGCTAGTATCTCCCCAACAAGACATCACATATGGGGGAGACCATGAACGCGGAAACACCATTTACGACGCCCGAAGATGTGGGACTCGACAGCTCCAGGCTTTCCAACCTCCCCGCCTATTTCGGTTCTTATGTGGAGAAGGGTAAGCTTGCCGGTGTCTCCACACTGGTTGCCCGTGGGGGCAAGATTGCGCATTTTGAAACGGTGGGTGAGCGGGACAGAGAAAACTCTCTGCCGATGGAAAAGGATACGATCTTCCGCATCTATTCCATGTCCAAGCCGATCACCTCTGTCGCCTTGATGATGCTTTATGAGCGCGGACTGTTTCAGCTGTCTCACGAAGTCCACCGTTACATCCCTTCATTCAAGAAGCTGCAGGTTTGGGATGGCGGCACCTATGACGAATACAAAACAAAGCCTTGTGAGCGCGCGATGACCATCCGCGACCTTCTCACCCATACGTCGGGCCTCACCTATGGCTTCATGCATGTGCACCCGGTCGACAAGATTTACCGGAAACGGGGTATTGAAGGAGCCGCCACAGCCAATGGCATGAACCTGGAAGAGTTCTGCGATGCGCTTGCCGACATTCCCCTGCTCTTCTCGCCGGGTACACAATGGAGCTATTCCGTCGCTACCGATGTGTGCGGCCGCCTGGTGGAAGTCCTGTCGGGTCAGCCGCTGGATGAGTTCCTGCAAAAGAATATCTTTGACCCGCTCGGCATGGTGGACACTGGCTTTACGGTTCCCGCCGAGAAGCTGTCGCGGTTCGCGGCGAACTATGAGAAAGATCCGAAGACCAGAGAGGTCCGCCTCTTCGACCCAGGCAGTGACAAGAGCACCTATGCCAGCCCAAAACCGTTTCTCTCAGGCGGCGGTGGCCTTACGTCGACGATGACGGACTATTGGCGCTTCTGTCAGATGTTCCTGAATGGCGGCGAACTGGATGGCGTGCGCATTCTCTCGCCAAAGACAGTTGATTATATGATCCTCAATCATCTGCCCGATGGCAAAACCATGCCGGAAATGGATCAGTCTGCATTTTCCGAAACCGGCTCTGAAGGTACCGGCTTTGGCCTTGGTTTTTCAGTCATTATTGATGCCGCCGAAGCACAGGCTGTGACGTCTGAAGGCAATCACTCCTGGGGAGGCGCCGCCTCCACCTATTTCTGGATTGACCCCGAGGAAGATCTAATCGGGATACTCATGACCCAGCTGATGCCGTCACGGGCTTATCCATTGCGGCCACAGATGCAACAGTTGGTCTATGGGGCTCTGGTCGACTAACACGCATCACGTGAGGCGTTCATGACCGACGAAGAGATGAGCGAGGCCGCTAAAGTCTCGCTCAAGAAACATGCGCGCGACCCCGTCGTGCTGGCGCAGCATGACGCCGACTGGGCGACGCAGTTCGAACATCTGGCCATCCAAATGCGGGAGGCTTGCGGAGATAAGCTCAGCATTATCCATCATATTGGCAGCACCAGCGTCCCCGGCCTTGCCGCCAAGCCCCTGATAGACATGCTGCCGGAACTGCACCGCCACCCAGATGGCCCCGCACTTGCCCCTTTGCTAGAGCCTTTGGGTTTTGTTTATTTTGGCGCTTATGGCATTGAGGGCCGCCACTTTTTTCGCCGTAAGGGCGACATAGATGTGAACGTGCATATGTTTGAGACCGGTCATATCGAGATAGAACGCCATCTCGTTTTCCGGGATGCGCTAAGAGCCGATCCAAATCTGTTGAACGCTTACCAGACACTAAAGGAGGAATTGGCAGCCCTGCACCCTAATGATGTGGACAGTTATGCGCGCTCGAAAAGCGACTTCATCGAAAGCGTCCTGCGTGATCTGGGGGCGCCGGAGCGGCCCGGTGGGCCAGATCGCTGATGCCGCTCTGGATTCCCATCACCATTGCCGCGGCGTTTCTGCAAAACCTCCGTTCAGCGCTTCAAAGGCAGCTTGCGCGGGACCTCACGGCCACCAGCGCCACCTATGTGCGCTTCCTCTTTGGCCTGCCAATAGCATTGCTTTATCTGGCGGCATTACTCGCCACATTTGAAACCCAGCTGAAGACGCCCTCTCTGGCCTTTTATGCCTATGCGGTGGTTGGCGGTGTTGCGCAGATCATCGGCACGGTGCTGCTTGTGGCCCTGTTTGCCTATCGCAACTTTGTTGTGGGGACGACCTATTCCAAAACGGAAACCGTTCAGACGGCCCTCTTTGGGATATTCGTCTTTGGTGAGACCATCACTCTGGGAGCCGGCATCGGGATCGCCATCAGCCTTGTCGGTGTGATGGCAATTTCAATGGCACGAACAACCGCATCACCGTCGGCGCTCATCACCTCCCTCACAGAGCGGGCTGCGCTCATGGGCATCGGGTCGGGCGCCGCCTATGGCATCGCCGCAGTCTGCTATCGCGCGGGCTCATTGTCTCTCGGCATGGAGGGTTTTTTGATCCCGGCTGCGATAACGCTCGCGACCGTCCTCACCATACAGACCTTACTCATGACAGCCTGGCTCTTGTGGCGGGACCGCCCTTCCCTTGTCGCTACGCTCAAAAACTGGCCCGCGTCGCTTGCTATCGGCGTTGCAGGCGCGCTCGGGTCCATCGGCTGGTTCACCGCCATGACACTTCAGAATGCGGCTTATGTGCGGGCCCTTGGCCAGATCGAACTGGTCTTCACCTTCGCTGTTTCCTGGTTCTGGTTTCGCGAACAAGCGAATGCGAAGGAAGTTCTTGGCGTCCTCCTGATCGTCGGTGGACTGATCGTACTTGTGTTAGGGACATGAGGACCTTGCTATGAAGATACGCCCCGAAAGACAAGAAGACGAAGATGCCATCTACCATCTGACGCACACCGCATTTGAGCCAATGTTTTTCAGTGATGGAACGGAGGCGCCGCTTGTCACACAGCTCCGCAAGGATGGAGATCTCACAATCTCGCTGGTCGCCGAGACTGATGGTGAGGTCGTCGGCCATATCGCTTTCTCCCCTGCGACCATCAACGGCGCCCATGATGGTTGGTTTGGTCTAGGCCCTGTTTCGGTTCATCCGAGCATGCAAAAGCAGGGGATCGGGCGGGCCTTGGTTGAGACAGGCTTAAAGATGTTGAAAGAGCGCGGGGCCAGGGGGTGCGTCCTCACCGGCAATCCCGACATCTATAGCCGATTGGGATTCCAGAGCGACGGAAACCTCAGCTATGGTTCTCTAGACCGGCAGTTCATACAATGGATTGTGTTTTCCGGCCCCAAACCAGCTGGCGTGCTTAGGTTCGCACCTGCTTTTGGTGACGAATATCCTGTCGACTAGTCCGCGCGAACAACCACCAGCCGCGAAACAGCCCACCTCCTACGCGGGCACATCTCCGGCAATGGTCGTACGGTGCATGACCCGCAAATGTCCGTCATAGCCGCCATCGGCCAGGTGGAGACAGCAGCGGTTGTCCCAGAGCGTCAACATGTTCTGTTGCCACTTATGTCTGTACACATATTTGTGCTGAACCATATGCGCAAAGAGTTCACCTAAGAGAGCCTGCGCCTCAGCCTCCTCCATGCCCTCAATACCAATCGTGTAGGTCGGGCTCACAAAAAGCGCCTTGCGACCGGTTACCGGATGGGTACGCACCAGCGGATGAAGCTGTGTGGTTTCCGCTTTGGTCGATGAAATGATTTTCATCGTCCGCTTTTCCTTCTCCTGCGCAAAGAGACCTTTCGATCCGTAGGGCAGAATAGCGCTGTGGATCGCCATGAGGCCATCGAGGCGCTTCTTCATCTCGTCCGACAGATCTTCATAGGCTCGGGTGCCATCGGCATAGAGTGTGTCCCCTCCCACGGGTGGGGTGACTTCGGAATGCAGAATCGTGCCTGCTGGGGGTGTCTCCTGAAAACTCCAGTCGGAATGCCAGCCCGCCCCGAAATTGGTTGCCTTCTCGTCCGGCTCGCGGCGGAGCTCAAGAACATGCGGGCGCCCTTCCATAGACTCGATAAACGGGTCCTCACCAAAATCCCCGAACTGCAAGGTGAATGCCTCCAGTTCATCGAGGCTGAGCGGCTGATCAGGGAAATAGATGACACTGTGGGTCGCCCACGCGTCTTTCACCTCCTGCAATGTAGCGGATGGTAGCGGCCTGGAAATATCGAGACCCGTAATGCATGCGCCAAACCCATCTGGATTGGCCTCTACCTGAATGGACTGAAATTCAGAGATCTGTGTCTGCGCCATGTGGCTCTCCCCCGGTTCCGTCAAGCCTAGCGCTCAACCGGCTGCGGCGCACCCTCCAAATTCAGTGCTTGCACAAAATCAAAAGTATCTATGACATCGCCAGGCAGCCACGGAGGGTGAGATGAGCAAAGAGAAAAAATCGACGGATATGTATGTAGATCTGCCGGATGGCCTCACACGGGATCAGATCATGGAGGTTGTCGAGCGGGCGGCCGAGCGTGTTGGCCTCTACATTTCTCACATCGGCAGCTATTCGCGAAAAAAGTACCCCAACTCTGTTCACTGGCATTTCAAAAGAGACGCCAAGGAACCCGGTCTCATCGATGCAACCTATTGGGACGTTAAATCATTGCTCTGGCTGATGGTCCGCCATAGGGAGCCGGAATGGGTACAGAAAACCGCGCCAAAACTCCAAAGGGCACTCCGCCGGGAAGCGAAAGCGTTAAGCATGTAAGGAGACCGGCCAGTATTTCATCTATACCCCTGTGAACAGAATTTCGAGGTTTTAAGCATTTAAAAACGGGAATTTCGATATATCATAAATTCTTCGTTTTTATCCGTAGGGGGACAGAATGAACGACCCATTCCAAATGCAACCTGAACTGCGCTACGGGGCGCCAACCTGCGATCAGATATTGACCGGCCGCAACTATACAATCGGATATTCCTGGTATTTTCGACAGGCAAAGTGGGCGCTCGAAATAATTAACCGCAAAGCCTACAACGTGAATGATCTGCCGGACGTGGAGCGGCAAGACTATTTTCGAGCCGACATCAGAATGCCCAAAAGGTTCCGCGCAGGTCTGGGCGCCTATAAAGGAAGCGGAATGGACCGCGGTCATCTGGTCGCAAGTGCCAACCAGGATCTAAATGAAATTCAAAACAGCGAGACATTCCTGCTCTCAAACATGTCTCCGCAACATCCGCAGTTTAATCGCCAGATCTGGTCGAAACTTGAGAAGGAGATACGCAAACTGGATGCCCGTGAAGATATTCTTGAAACCTATGTTCTAACCGCGCCTGTGTTCTATTTTGGCGAAGCCATCAGGACTATCGGCGACGACACAAACGAGTATGGGATCGATGTTCCAATTCCCCATGCTTTTGTGAAAAGCGTACTCGCGGAGGACAAAAGGGGGAAGTTGCGTCTCTGGACATTCGAAATGAAGAACGAGAATCTGAGCGGTGATATAGGCGACTATCTCGTTGTCACCTATGACGCAGAGCAACTTGTCGGCGGCCAATTCTGGGATCGCATCAGCGGCGGCGATTTGCACAAACAGAAGAAAAACCCGATCCCTATATGGGATCACTAGCGGCGGCGTTGTCCCACACTTCTATTTCTGACCCAACAAAAAAGGGGCCGGTGTTGCCACCGAGCCCCTGCTGCATTCATTTAGACTAGCTTACTCAGCAGCCTGAGCGCTTGCCTTTCCGGCCATGCCGTTCAGGCGGCTGGCGATCAAGGCTTCCGCTTCCGAGACGATGCGCGAAATCAATTCCGCGCAGGTCGGCACGTCATGGATCAAGCCCTGCACCATGCCCGCTGACCAGATGCCATAGTTCGGGTCGCCTTCTTCATAAACAACCTTGCCCCTAGCACCGGCGACGAGATGAGCGATGTCCTCGATTGTCGCATTGCCCTTCCGCTCAATCGCGACCACTTCCTGGCTCACATCATTGCGCGCCACACGGGCTGTGTTGCGAAGCGTGCGGAAGATGAGATCGGTTGCCCGCTCGTCATTCTCGACGATCTGCTCTTTCACCTTCTGGTGGATCGGTGATTCAGCCGTCGCCATGAAGCGGGTGCCCATATTGATGCCTTCTGCGCCCAGCGCGAGAGCGGCTACGAGGCCCCGTGCGTCGCCGAAGCCACCAGAGGCGATCATCGGGATTTTCACTTTGTCAGCTGCGGCCGGGATCAGGATGAGGCCCGGAATGTCATCTTCACCCGGGTGGCCTGCGCACTCGAACCCATCAATAGAGATGGCATCGGCACCCATTTTCTCAGCCTTCAAAGCGTGACGGACAGCTGTACATTTGTGAATGACCTTCACACCGGCCTTTTTGAATTCCACAATATGGTCTGCCGGGTTGTTGCCTGCAGTCTCAACAGCCTTCACGCCGCTTTCAATAATGGCCTGACGATATTCTTCGTACGGAGGCGGCTTCAATGCCGGCAGAATTGTCAGGTTCACACCGAAAGGCTTGTCGGTCATGTCCTGACACTTCTTGATCTCCTTTGTGAGATCTTCCGGTGTTGGCTGCGTGAGCGCCGTGATGAAACCAAGCCCACCGCCATTAGCAACGCCGGCGACAAGTTCGGCGCGGCCGACCCACTGCATGCCGCCCTGGGCAATCGGGTGTTCGACACCGAACAATTCCGTAAATCTTGTTTTGAGCACGATTGTCTCCCCTGTTCGTCAGCTCCGAGACATGAGCCAAACATGGACATGTCTTTCGCGCCGACCCTCTAGATTTTTATCTCTCAGATTTAGCAAATCAGGGGCGCCCTTGCATCCTTCTGCTTGGGTGCCGCTCAAAATGCAGGGTGCATCTTGCTATTTCCGCCGGGGCGTCCCACATTACCGTTCATAATTGCACATGATGAGATCGCTAATGAACACAGGCGCTGATTGGAACCTCTTTCGCACCTTTCTGGCTGTGGCAGACGCCGGGTCGCACTCTGCCGCCGGTCGACGGTTGAAGCTGAGCCACGCGACAGTGGGTCGGCATATTGCCGAGCTGGAGCGCCACCTGGGGCAGAAACTTTTCGTGCGTGATGCGGATGGGTATGCGCTCACGCCTGCGGGCGATCATCTCAAACAGGAAGCAGACCTGATGGCGTCGGCGGCGCTCCGGGCCGAGCGGATTGCGGCAGCCGAAGGCGAGAGCCCCAAGGGTGTGGTCCGCGTGTCCACAGCTGCCACCCTTGCCGGCTATTGGCTGATGCCGCATATGCGGGATTTCCATGAAACCTATCCCGATATTGAGATGGAATATGTGACGGACGCCTGGCCTGCCAGCGTGCGTCGCCGCGAAGCGGACATTGTGATCCGCCTTTATGGTCCGGGACAGGAAAACCTGGTGGGCAAAAAGATTGCCCGCGTGGGCGTCGCGTTCTACGCCGCTAAGGACTATGTCGAGAAGTTCGGGGTGCCGTCAGCCCGCGAAGAATGGGCCTCTCATACAGTGATCGGGTTTGCGGGAGCTGCTGCGGAGACTGAGCTTCACAAATGGTCGAACCATGTTACCCGGGAGGCGCCCACCTGGCTTCGTTGCTCGTCCACCGCAGATCAGCTGCGTGCTGTGCGCAATGGGGTGGGCATCTCCGTGCTGACCTGTTTGATTGGCGACCAGCACCCGGACCTTGTTCGCATCGCCCCCGAGAAGCTCTTTAGTTCAACAGATGTCTGGTTGCTTGCGCACCCGGACCTTCGCCAGACAGAGCCGGTCGCCACGGTTTTCAACTTTATCGCCGAACGGGCGAAAGAAGACCGCGCCCACCTTCTCGGCAAAGTGAGTTAGCTGTCACCTGCCCCTCTGTTCACAAAATGACACCGACTTGATCATAAACGAACCTGTCAGATGGCAGGAACCGCTCTATATTCCGCTCAACAAATTAGACCAGACCGCTTTTGGAGACTGAACATGCCGCTACCTCCTGTCCTACAAGACTCGCTCGAACTCCCGGTTGTGGGCTCTCCGCTCTTCATCGTATCGGGGCCAGAGCTGGTAATCGCTCAATGTAAGGCGGGGATAGTCGGCTCTTTCCCGGCGTTGAATGCGCGTCCGGAACCGGTACTAGAAGAATGGATCATCCGCATCAAAACGGAGCTGGCGGAATATCAGGCAGCCAATCCGGACAAGAAGGTCGCACCGTTCGCTGTCAACCAGATCTGCCATGCGTCCAACAATCGCCTGATGCATGACATGGATGTATGCGTAAAGCATGAAGTGCCGATCATCATCACCTCTCTGCGTCCCCCTGCGGAAGTCGTAGAGGCAGCGCACTCTTATGGCGGCAAAGTGTTCCACGATGTGATCAATGTGAAGCATGCCAAGAAGGCAGCAGAGCAAGGCGTCGACGGTCTCATCCTCGTTTGCGCAGGCGCCGGTGGCCATGCGGGCACGCTCTCGCCGTTTGCGCTGGTGCGTGAAGTAAAAGAGTTTTTCGACGGCACGATCCTGTTGTCCGGCTCGATCTCCGACGGCTTCTCTGTGGCTTCCGCGCTGGCACTCGGTGCAGACCTGGCTTATGTCGGATCGCGGTTCATCGCCACGGAAGAAGCGAACGCGGACCCCAAATACAAGGAAGCGCTGCAGAAATACGCCGCCGACGACATTATCTATTCGAACCTCTTTACCGGCGTACACGGCAACTATCTGGCGCCCTCCATCGCGGATGCGGGCCTTGACCCCAACAACCTGCCTGTCGCCGACAAATCCAAAATGAACTTTGGCTCAGGCGGCAATATGAAACAGAAAGCCTGGAAGGACATTTGGGGTTGCGGCCAGGGCATTGGTCTTATCCATGACTCGCCAACCGTCGCCGAACTGGTCGACCGTATGAAGGCTGAGTTTGACGAAGCCCGCGAACAGTTCAACGCGAAAGCGAGCTAACACCGTTTAGAACCCGAGACTGATTGAACCCCGCGGAACCTTCCGCGGGGTTTTTCGCATGCGCCTTCCCCCATTTCCCCTGGGTTAACCAGACAATCCAAGAAAAAGAGAGCGTTTTTTGTCTTAAGGCATTTCGTAAAACGCGCTTTTTTTATTTCTCTTAAGACAATGCAGCCATGATGGTCTTTAGAACTAGAATCCCTGACCATTGGAACAGTGGCATGAAGATTGTCGAAAAGACGCTCGCGGAGCAGATGAATTTCTCGGACCGGGAAATCGAGAAGCGCAAACTGCTGTTTGACCTGCGAGAGAAGGACATTGAAATCCTCCGCTCCTGCAAGCCCGCAATTGTCGAGCGTCTGGATTGGGCCATTGACGAATTCTACGCAAGGCTGGTCGACGATCCGGAGACCGCACTCATCATCGGCGACTCAGAAACCCTTTCGCGAGTCAAAACAACCATGCGGGGATTTATTGTCGAGCTATTTGGTGGCGTATACGACAATGATTATGTGAACAACCGATTGCGGGTGGGCAAGGTCCATTGGCGGATCGGCGTCTCGCCCAAATTCTTCCTCTCAGCCCTTCGCCGGCTGAATGTGGTTCTCTGCGCTGTAATGGACGAGGTTTCCGACAGTCCCATTGAGCTTCATGTCCGCAAAGAGGCTATCCAGAAAATCCTCTTCTTCGATACGCAGCTTGTTTTTGACACCTATATCAACGCACTCACGACGGAAGTGTCTGCCGCGCAGGAAGAAACGGCCAGCTATGCGAAGGGACTTGAAAAGCAGATTGCTGAGCGCACTCAACAGCTCCGAGAATTGGCGTTGACGGATGAACTTACCGGCGTGAGCAATAAGCGGGCCTTTAGCGAACACGCGAAACGCGAGCTCGCCGCCTCCCAGCGGGCGAACCGCGAATTATCTCTGCTCTATATCGACATCAACGATTTCAAGCTGCTCAACGATACGCTGGGCCACCAGGTTGGCGACGACCTTCTTGTCAGCGTCGCGAAGCATTTGAAAGCAGCATCACGGGAAAGCGATATTGTCTGCCGTCTCGGTGGGGATGAGTTCTGCATCCTGCTGCCGGATGCACCGGCAAACGCGGCCTTAAGCATTGCCGAACGCTTTGCCGAACACATGTATGAGGAAGCCAGCTCCCCCGTGGGCGCAAGCGTGGGCGTTGCCACTACCGGCCCCATTCATTTCTGCACCATTGAAGAGCTGATGAATGAAGCCGATCAGAGCATGTATAAGGTCAAGCAGAAGAACAAAGGCGGGAAGCCCGGCCTTGTCTGCATTGACAATCCCTTCGCCGGGCCGGACGAAAAAGCTCCAGAAGCCGACGTGGATGGGTTAGAGAAGCTGGCTGCAGAAGCCGGTTAGACATCAGCCCTCTCAATTTCATTCAGACCGGCACTTCGTGTGGAGCATGCGCGATTGAACCAGTCCTGAAACAACCATACCTTCCAAGGCTTCTTTCAATGCCAGGTCGAGGGGCGTGCGCGGTTCGTCGCCAAGAAACGCCACCAGTTTGCCATTGTCGAGCTCAATCGTCTCCTGCCAGAGGTAACGCATTTCCAACAGCTCGCGTAGCATTGTCACGAAGGGCGACACCAAACGGATCACCCCCCAGGGCATCTTCTTCACCTTCAGGGTTTCGTCCCCCGCTACACGCGCAATGGCCTTTGCCATATCGACACCACGCGCCACATAATGCCCTCGGAAATGGAACGTGTCGTTCCGGGCGAGCCTGTCTTCCTCGTCCATGAGACGGCGAAAGGTTTCAGCCAAATCAGGCAGATAGGCCCAGGCGTGGCCCTTCTCGTGAAGACCCGGATAAACGACGGACCTGATAGCTTTCCCCGGCTTCACCATCGCATTGGGCAACCAGGATCCTGGTGCGTGGGCGCCGAAGAAATCGCCAGCGCGAACGGTGAGTGACTTGATGCCGGCCTCGACCATCATCTGCTCCATTTCGACGCGGATGGCGCCTTTGTTCGTCTTGGGGTGCTGAGGAGACGTCTCTTTCAATAGAGGCCAGGCGTCTGGCCCAAAATTGTAGACATTGCCGGGAAAGAGCAGTCGAACGCCTTCCTTTTTCGCCGCCGCAATCGCGTTGTCGAGCATAGGCACCGCCCGCTCCCGCCATTTCTGGTAACCGGGCGGGTTGGCGGCATGAAAGATCGCGTCGACCCCGACAGCGGCCTTCAGAATGTCTTTGGCTTTCAGCGCATCGCCCTTCCGCCACTCTGCCACACCCAGATGGGCAAACTTTTTAGCCGCCTCTCTCGGCTTCCGCGCCAGGGCGCGGACGGTCCAGCCGTGGTGAGCAAAATTCTTTGCCACCTCACTCCCGATGCCGCCTGTGGCACCAATGATGAGGAGGGTTTTTGCGTGGGAAGATTGTGTCTGGGTCATCGGGTCGGCTCCTTTTCGGTTGCCCTCCCGATATGCACCCAACACAAGTGAATATAAATTGCCTATTTATTTGGTTTATCTATACTTTTTTGCATGAATGAGATCGAACCGGATTGGGCGCTCTATCGCTCCTTTCTCGCGGTGATGCGGGAAGGCAGCCTTTCAGCCGCTGCCGCGTCGTTGAAGCTCACCCAACCGACCGTAGGGCGTCATATCGACAGTCTAGAGACATCTTTGGAGACGCCACTCTTCACCCGCTCGCGTATGGGGCTCGCGCCCACTGACGCCGCGCTCGCTCTATTGCCCCATGTGGAGACAATGGAGGCTGCGGCAGCGGCCCTTCTACGCACATCAAGCGGAGAAGCTGAAGAGACCCGCGGCACGGTGCGGCTCACATCCAGCGAGATCATGGGGGCTGAGGTGCTCCCACCCATGATCGCACGCTTCCACGCTCACTATCCGCATATTGAAATCGAACTGAATCTGGACGACCGCCAACAGGACTTGCTGAGGCGCGATGCGGACGTCGCCCTTCGCATGGCACGCCCAACCCAGAGCGCTCTGGTGGTGAAGCATGTTGGCGATGCACGGGTAAACCTCTATGCGCACACCTCCTATCTCACCACCAATCCCCTGCCCGGTTCCCTATCTGAAATCATCGGCATGTCGGTCATCGGCTATGATGACAATTCCCGCATTCTGGACCTGATCCGGATAGGCGACCTGCCGGTGTCGCCCAATACATTTACGCTGCGCAGCGACTCAGAACTTGCGCAGCTTGCGCTTTTAAGGGCGGGCGCCGGCATTGGCGGGTGCCAGGCGGGCATCGCCCGGCGGGATCGGGATCTTCGGCCCGTTTTTCACGACCAATTTGAGTTCACCATGGAAATGTGGCTTGCCTACCATGAAGACCTCCGGACCAGCCGCCGGGTCCGGCTTCTGGTCGATTTTCTGAGCACAGAGCTTAAGGAATACGCTGCGGAAAACACCCCATAGTCGGCAACGCTCCCAGGTGCTATATCACCGACAACAATACTCACTGTTTGGAGCCTCCCCATGTCTCAGCCCGCCGCCTCTGGCGACACGCAGCCCGCCCCCAACCCCAAGCTTCCGCCCTTCAACTGGGAGGACGCGCTGGGATTTGACGATCAGCTGAGCGAAGAAGAGCGGCTCGTGCGCGACAGCGCCGCTGCTTTTGCCCAGGACAAGCTGATGCCGGGCATCATTGAGGCCAATCGTAACGAGAAATTCGACCGGTCCATCATGAACCAGATGGGCGAACAGGGCCTTCTGGGGTCCACCATCCCTGAGAAGTATGGCTGCGCGGGTCTCAACTATGTCTGCTATGGCCTGGTTGCCCGGGAAGTGGAGCGCGTCGACAGCGGATACCGGTCTGCCATGAGCGTGCAGTCCAGCCTCGTAATGCATCCAATCTATGCCTATGGGACCGAAGAGCAGCGGATGAAATATCTGCCGAAGCTTGCAACAGGCGAATGGGTGGGTTGTTTCGGCCTCACGGAACCGGATCACGGTTCAGATCCGGGGTCCATGAAAACCCGTGCGAAAAAGGTCGACGGTGGCTATTCGCTCTCCGGCTCCAAACTCTGGATTACGAACTCTCCGATCGCCGACCTCGCCGTCGTCTGGGCCAAAACGGAAGATGATGTCATCCGCGGCTTTATCGTCGAACGCGGCTTTGACGGCTTCGAAACACCCAAAATCGAAGGCAAAATGTCTCTGCGGGCGTCCATCACCGGCGGCATCATGCTGGACGAATGCTTTGTCCCGGAAGAAAACCTGCTTCCCAATGTGCGTGGTCTGGCGGGTCCGTTTGGCTGTCTCAACCGGGCACGCTACGGCATCGCTTGGGGCGTTCTTGGCGCCGCGGAGTTCTGCTGGCATGCGGCCCGCACATACACGCTGGAGCGCAACCAGTTCGGCCGCCCTCTCGCCGCCAATCAGCTCATTCAGAAGAAGCTCGCGGACATGCAGACGGAAATCACGCTCGGCCTTCATTCCTGCCTGCAGCTTGGCCGGAACTTCGATGCCAATACGGCAGCGCCTGAGTCCATTTCCCTGATGAAACGGAACAATTGCGGTAAAGCGCTCGATATTGCCCGCGTTGCCCGGGACATGCATGGCGGCAACGGCATCTCGGACGAATATCATGTGATCCGGCACACAATGAACCTGGAAACGGTGAATACGTATGAAGGCACACACGATATTCATGCGCTGATCCTGGGCCGTGCTCAAACGGGTATTCAGGCGTTTTTCTGATCAGGCATGACCAATCCAGACCTGACCGTTTCCCGACATAAGGGTCACGGAGACATTGACGGTACCCACGACGTGGCTGTTGTGATCGATGTGATCCGTGCCTTCACTTTTGCCAAGACCGCCTTTGACAATGGGG
The DNA here is from genome assembly GCA_965248405.1 of Parvibaculaceae bacterium. GTDB lineage: Bacteria > Pseudomonadota > Alphaproteobacteria > Parvibaculales > Parvibaculaceae > Mf105b01. The sequence goes on along the minus strand of OZ252104.1, from coordinate 815,509 downwards.
TGGAGCGCATTCTGCTCGCAGAGGAAGCGGACACCGCTCGCGCCTTGGCGGCTGCGCACCCCGGCAGCCTGTTGGCCGGGGAAATTGATGCCCTGCCGATTGAGGGATTTGATTTCGGCAATTCACCTGCTCAGATCGCCGGTCTCGATCTTCGGGGCAAAACAATTGTTCACCGCACATCCAACGGGACCCGCATGGCGATCAAGGCACTGGACTGTGCGCGCCAAGTTCTGGTGACGGGTCTCAGCAATGCTCAGGCAACCGCGCAAGAAGTCTCTACCCTTGCGGAGGGTGGCCTATCGCGGCTGCTTCTTGTCGCCACCCACCCGACAGGGGATGAGGACGTTGCTTGCGGCGACCTGCTGCTGACATTGGTTGGACTGTCTGGCGGTATCAGTCACGACCAGGCATTTGAGCGGACGCAAGGGTCCGAGGCTGCGGCCAAGTTCCTGGATCCCGCTCGTCCGGAATTCCCGGCAACAGATATGGTCCATGTGCTTGCTATGGACCCAGCGGACTATGTGATGCGGGTGACGTTGGAAGACGGCGTGCCAACGGTCAGAAAAAGCGCCCTTTAGAAGGCCCACCCCTTCCGCCCTTCAAGAGACAAGTCTAGACTCTCTCCACGACTCAGGCGTGGCGGGGCAGATTCCCGGTCGCGCCGTTTGCGCCTCTGGTCCCAGGTGTCGTTTGGGAAGGAGAGCCGAGGCCGCCGACCTAAAGGTCAAAACACATGTCGACCGGAACCTTAAGCCGAAGTCCTCTTTGGCGGCTGGTACCAATGATCCAAGCGCATGCTCTCAAATTCTGGGGTGGGATGGCGCTCATCATCAATGGACGCTTTCTGGAAGCCGGAATGCCTCTTCTGCTGGCGATCGCGGTCGACTCGTTAGGAACCGAGACCCCGAACCTCGCCTGGCCCGCGCTCGGCATTCTAGCGCTCATGTGTGCCCGCTATGTGTCCTTCTCCTTTGGGCGCCGTTTCGTCCGGCAGGTGGGTGTTGAAGTCGCCTTCGACCTACGCCAGAAGCTCTATTGGCACCTTCAGCTGCAGGGGTCGCGGTTTTTTGCGCAATATTCAACCGGCGACCTCATGGCCCGCGCCATTAACGACCTTCAGCTGATCCGAATGATGATCGGTCTAGGGTCGCGCCTTCTGCTGGTTCTGGGGGCGTCAGGCATCATCGCCTTTGCTGTGATGTTCGCCCTGTCGCCAAACCTGGCGCTGATGCTATTGCCTCTCATGCCTTTCATCGCTTTTTTTGGCTGGCTCATCGCCCGGAAAATCTTTGTGCAGTCCACAGCCGTTCAGGAGGGGTTTTCCGAGCTCTCAGCGCAGGTTCAGGAGAACCTGAATGGTATTCGCACCATTCAGACCCACGCGCAGGAAGCCCGCGAGATAGACCGGCTGGAGGCGAAAAGCAGCGACTACGCCGATGAGTTCTGGAAACTTATGTTTTTCAACTCCGCGCTCACTTCCACTATGTTCGCCATGACCGGCGCTGCGACCATTATCATCGTCGGCTATGGGGGCTCACAGGTGGTTGCCGGTGACATCACCGTCGGCACCTTTACCGCTTTTATCTTCTACCTCTCGATGATGCTGTCACCGGTGAAAGAAGCCGGTGTCATGGTCACCCTGTTCCAGCGTGCCGCGTCAGCCTCGGCACGTATTCACGCAATCCTCGACCATGAGCCGGAGATCCGCGATGCGGACGACGCCACACCTCTCGATGGCGTTGGGGGAGCACTCACCATCAAGCATCTCTCCTATATGCACCCGGAACAGGAAGGCTCCGAAGGTGCTTGGCCAGCGCTTGATGAGGTGAGTTTTGACGTTGAAAAAGGACAGACCGTTGCCCTACTCGGCCGCGTGGGTTCGGGCAAATCAACACTCCTCCGGTTGCTGGTGCGATTGCTTGATCCTCCGCCTGGCACTGTCTATCTCGACGGCCAGGACGTGCGGATGTTGCCTCTCTCTCAAGTGCGGCAGGAAATCGCTTTTGTGCCTCAGGACCCTTTCTTGTTCGCAGACAGGCTGGGGCAGAACATCACCTATGACAACCCTGACCGCACGGTTGACGAGGTGTGGGATGCAGCAGAGGCTGCCGACCTTGGCGAGACAATCGGCACCTTCCCCGCACAGCTTGATACAGCCGTCGGCGAACGGGGTGTGACGCTTTCCGGCGGGCAGAAACAACGAACCAGCCTGGCCCGGGGTCTCATTCGAGGGGCGCCCGTTCTGCTGCTGGATGACTGTTTTTCTGCCGTCGATACAGAGACCGAGGACAAGATCCTCAAAAAGCTCCGAGCCCTCAGAAAAGGCCGAACGACCTTGCTTGTCTCTCACCGGGTCTCCACCGCCCAGCATGCAGACAAGATTTTCATGCTCGATCAAGGGCAAATCATCGAAGAAGGCACCCACACAAGCCTTATGGCGGCCGGGGGCGCTTATGCGGCGCTTGCACACCTTCAGAGCAGGCGAGACGCCTTGAAATCAGACCTTGATGCGCAGAACGTATCGGGAGGCGCAGTATGAGTGATCTTCAAGCCGCAGAACGGGATTATTCTGTCTTTGACAATGACATTGAGGGCAAGCGTTTCGACTTTCAGCTGTTGCGCCGCCTCTTCAGCTGGCTGAAGCCTTATCGGGGCCGGGCGCTGCTGGCTATTGCCTGTGTCCTTATCGCAGCGACGGCGACCGTGCTTGCACCAGTTATCGTCACTCGCGTCGTGATTGACGGCCTTCTGTTGCCTGGCAAGGGCATGGAAGCGCCCGATATGGGTCAATCCGCACTGGTGTCGTGGTTCGCGGAAGCTGCGACACTGGAAGTGCTTGTTGCGGCTTGTGTGATCTATGGCGGATGGGTCCTGATCGCGAGCATCTTCGCGCATCTTTTCCGGATCCTGCTGGCGGGCTCTGTTTTGTCGGGCCTCAAGGACCTGCGCAGAGACGTATTCGCGCATCTGGAACGATTGCCGGCCACCTTTTATGACCGGGTCGCGGTCGGTCGCGTCATGACGCGGGTGACCAATGATATTGAAACATTGTTCGAACTCTTGTCCGGGTTTGGCGTGCTTCTGGGGGAGTTTGTTCCCTTCTTTGTGGCCATCACGATCATGGTCTCTATCAACCCGGAAATGACCGGCATGTTGTTGCTTCTTATGCCGATCGCAGCAGTCGCCACCTACATTTTCCGCATGGCGAGCCGCAAGGTGTACCGCGACATTCGCTCCAGCCTGTCACGCCTCAATGAAAATCTTCAGGAAAACCTGTCAGGGATCGAAGTTGTGCAGCTGTATCAGCGTGAAGAGATCAACTTTGATCGCTATTCAGACATCAACTCGGAGAACAGGCACCAGGAGAACCGGGCGGTGGTCATTGAAAGCCTTTACGGGCCGGCAATGGACAGTCTCATCTTCCTAGCCATGGCTTCGATTATCTGGTTTGGCGGCGCGCAGGTGGTCGGCGCCGAGGTTACGCTGGGCAGTATTATCCTGTTCGCCAGTTTCACCGAAATGCTGTTCCGGCCCATCGTTGCCATGGGCGAGCAGTGGAATGTCGTCTTTCGGGCAATGGCCAGTTGCGAACGCATCTTCCAAGCGCTGGACTGGAAAGAGACACTGACTGAACCCGCAACGCCAACGCCGCTGCCAGATGAACTTGCCGGAGCGGTTACATTCAACCGGCTGAACTTTGAGTACCGGCCAGGACATCCGATCCTGAAGGATGTGAGTTTTGACATCGCCCCCGGAGAAAAGATCGCCATTGTTGGCCCCACCGGGTCCGGCAAAACGACCCTCATACGACTTCTATGCCGTTTCTACGATGTGTCCTCGGGAGAAATCAGTATTGATGGGGTCGATATAATGGACGTGGCACCGTCTGAGGTCCGCCGCAAGGTAGGCGTGGTCCTGCAGGATTTTCATATTTTCTCCGGTAGCATTTTGGACAATATCGCCCTAGGCGATCCAACCATCTCCCGGGAGGCAGCCATCCGCGCTGCTGAGACAGTGAATGCAGATGCCTTTATCCGCCAGCTGCCCATGGGCTACAACACACCGCTCGTGGAACGTGGCCGCAATCTAAGTCATGGGCAGAGACAACTTCTGGCCTTCGCACGGGTCCTGGCCGTTGACCCCGACATTCTCATTCTGGATGAAGCCACAGCAAGCGTGGACACAGAAACCGAACTAATCATTCAGGATGCACTGCGCAAACTTACAGAGGGCCGAACATCCATCATCATCGCTCATCGGCTGCAGACCATTCGCGAAGCAGACCGGATCGTGGTTCTGGCTCAGGGCGAAGTTAGAGAAATCGGCTCGCATAATGAGCTGATGGATCGTGGCGGCCTGTATGCCACGCTTTATGAGCTGCAAGTCCAAGAGACAGATTGACGTTTCAGACTACCTGCTTGCGAGCGCCGCAGTGAGCACAGATATGACACGGTCGAGATCCACTTGCGTCATCGACGAACCGGATGGAAGGCACAAACCAGTCCTAAAAAGACGGTCACTCGCTCCCATCGCCACCACCCGCGCACCATCAAAGACAGGTTGCTGACTCATGGGCTTCCAAACAGGGCGACACTCAATGTTGTGCTCAGCCGCAATCTGACAAACCTCTTCAGGAGAGGTAGCGATTTCATCCGGTGACAGAGTCAGAACAGTCAGCCAACGGTTCGCCTCGCCATAAGAGGCTTCGGGCATCATTGTGACACCAGCCAGACTTCCAAGACTGTCCCGATAAACCTCGAAAATCTCCCTGCGGCGTGTTACCCGGTCATTCAGAACTTCAAGTTGCCCCACACCGATAGCGGCACAAAGGCTGGGCATACGATAATTGTATCCGATCTCCGTGTGTTCATAGTGCACAACAGGCTGGCGCGCCTGCTGAGAGAGATACCGGGCTCGCTCCAGCAAATCCTCATCATCGCCTGCGAGCATACCTCCACCGGAGGTGGTCATAATCTTGTTGCCATTGAAGGAGTAAATCGCAAGCGCTGCACCGACACCGGCGTGCCGGTCTCTGTAACGAGTCCCCATCGCCTCCGCGGAGTCGACAATCACCGGCACTTCATACTTGGCGCACAGTGTAACGATGGTATCCAGATCGCATGATTGCCCATAGAGATCGACGGGGATGACGACTTTTGGAAGCCGTCCGGCCTTATCAGCTTCTTCCAACTGATGCGCCAGAAGTTTCGTATCAAGAGTCCAGGTATCCGGCGATACATCCAGGAATACTGGTGTTGCACCTCGGTAGCGTACAGGCGCCACACCGCCGATGAATGTCAGGTCAGCCACCCAGACGTCATCACCTGGTTCCACCTCTAGAAGACGAAGTCCGAGGTCCATGGCTGCCGTGCCGTTGGACAAGGCAGCGGCTGCTTTATGTCCGGTGTAGCTGCAAAATTCATCTTCGAACCGGTCAATCATAGGGCCCGCAGGCGCTATGAAATTACTGTCGAAAACCTCTTCAACAAGCCGCCGCTCTTTGCCTGACATATGAGGTGGGGAAAGAAAGATACGATCGTCAGCCAAGCTTCAACTCCCTAGCGGGTATCCCTACAACAGTCTGACCATCTGAAACGTCTGCGATCACCACTGCCCCGGCACCGACAGTTACATTTGCGCCAATGGTGACACCTGGCATAAGAGTTGCGCCCGCTCCAACAAATGTCCGTTTGCCAACCCGCACACCACCAGCGAGCGTCGCTCCAGGACCCACATGTACAAAATCGGCGACCTCACAATCGTGATCAATGCTGCATGATGTATTTGCGATGGAATGGCGCCCAAGTCTGGTATCTGGCTGGATTACAGCGCCCGCGCAAATCAATGTACCTTCACCCACTTGGACACTCTCATGTACGTTAGAGTTCGGGTGTTTGGCGGTCTGCCACCGAGCTTGAAGTGTGCTCAGTTTTTCCCGGGTGGAATTGTCACCGATCGCGATAAAGGCATGGCGGTCCTCTTCGCTCCACCAGCCATCATCAGGGGTCGGGCCTTTAATAGTAACGCCCAGAAGTTGGGTGTCGGTTTTCGATGCATCATCGTCGTAAACGGCTGCAACACTCAAACCCGCTGATTGAAACGTCGCAATCGCAACTTTTGCATGGCCACCGCCACCCAAAACCCAAACCTCTTTGCTCATTATTCTTGTCCCTCAGGCACACGCCCCGTCGCCAACCCCGCACGGACCTGATCATCAAACCGCGGCATTGTCTCGTGCCCTTCTGCATTAATTCCCGAACGCGCGAACACTCGTAAAACAGTCAGAGCCAAGATCTTCATATCACCCCAAAAGGTCATGGACTTAACGTATTGGACATCGAAAGCAAGCCGGTCGTCCCAGCTTTGAGCGTTGCGTCCCATCACCTGGGCTAAACCTGTCAGGCCTGGGCGCACATTGTGCCGCTGTGCCTGCTCCTCGGTGTAGTAAGGAAGGTACTCTGGCAATAGAGGGCGTGGCCCAACAAGACTCATATCTCCCCGGAGTATGTTCCAGAGCTCAGGCAGTTCATCGAGGCTAGTTGATCGAAGAATGCGTCCGAATGGCGTTAACCGCTCCCCATCAGGTAAAATCTTCCCGTCACTTCCTGTAGCATCTCTCATCGTACGGAACTTGAGGATGCTAAAATTCGCTCCGGCCAATCCAGTCCGTGTCTGCGCAAAGAAGATTGGCGACCCCATGTTGACGCGAACAATGAGCGCGACCCCCGCCCACACCCAGCTCAGCAGAACAAGAGCGATAGAAGCAACGCCAATATCAACCAATCGTTTCCAGATAGGAATTACTCTCTCCTTTGCCCACTTTCTGAAGGCCACTGAATCTGACCTCATAACTCGCTGCCTGATCCCCCAGCCAGAACCGCATGACACTACAGTTTTGCGGCGTCAATCCCCTCGTTCAAGTTCCCCTTGATGCCAGATTTACAACCCTAAATCATCACGCCGGGATTTTACTTGCCCGCAGAACCAGAATGGTAAGCGCTGAAACACCAAAAAGCGACCACAACCACCAGCTCTGCCACAGTCCGTGAGAAACAGTGAGGACAAACAATGAGGTCATCAAGAGAGCTGCGATTGCCGGCAACGCCGTTCCAGGAACACGCAAAAGGCTGCGCGAAAGCCAAATCCAACCGACCCCCACCAAGCCCGCTCCGATAACACCGAACTCAAGCCACACCTGCAGAAGACCGTTGTGCGGGTGAAGCATTGAGTTGCCATTGTAGTACACAAATTCAACTGACCAGTCGGTGATAGATCGAGCTGCCTCCAAACCGTAACCGTAAACAGGGGACTCCAAAATCTTATGAGCGACCGCGTACCAGATATCCAACCGCGCACCAACTGAGCTCTCTGCATGATCAATACTTCTCTCAGCATCAATCTGTTGAACACCGATCACCAATATGGGGTGCATAAGAATGAAGAGGGCGCCCCCCCAAAGCATGAGCCGATGAGCAATCGTCGGCATCATGAGAAAGGCTAGATAGGTGGAAAGCCACACGATTGCCCCAAACAGTGCCGATTGACTGGTGGAGAAGAAGAGTATCCCCAAAAGGACCGCCCCCAATGGAATTGCCAAACGCTCTTGCTCAAGCTTTTTCAACGCCAAAACGCCCGCGGAAAAACATAGGACGAGCACAACACTGGGGCGGTTTATGACTGCAAACATCTCCTTGCTCGGGGCGGCGGACTTCAACAACGCATAGACGCCACCCTGAGTGGTCACATGGAATCCCATCAGCAAAACTGACAGCGCCAGTCCCGCAAGGATTGCAATCAATATACGATTGTCCACGTCAACTGCGTCCCACCTCACCAGCATTACAAATGCTGTCCCTAGGGGAAGGAACAAAGCAAGCTTCGCGAAGCGCTCCCAGCCAATCTCCTGGTTGGGAGCCCACAGAACGCTCAGGCAGAGAAAAATAAGGACACCCGCAACCGCAAACCAAAGGGGGGACCTCAAGTTTTGCCAGTTCCCGCGATGCGTGAGCGTGGTGGCGAGCAACAGTGTCGCAGCCACCGGCACAACAAGACCCGCTGCCCTTGGCGCCAAAAAAGACACCCACGGAATAAGGAAAGCGAAACAGATCGCAACCCATCCAGACAACTTTCTGGCGCTATCCATCCTAACTAGCCCCCTTGGCAAGCTCATGCCATGCGTCGACGCATGGCTCTAGAGAGACATATTGAAGACGCGGCCCCAAATCCCCAAACTCACAATTCTCCACGGAACAAAGTTGAAGCTTGCATTGCCATCCAACATATCTTTCACCAAAGCTCTGGTTCCTTGAGCATTCAGCAAGTCAGGGTAAAGCTTCAGCGTGTCGTCTACACCCTCTTCTACCTGCTTGCGTAGAACTGACTTAAACCAGACCTCCTCAGGCGTCGCGAATCCCAGCTTGTCCTGCCTCTCGGTGATTTTTCGAGGCATGGTGTTCTTCATTGCTCGCCGCAAGATAACTTTTGTCTCAGCTCCGGCGATTTTGTGCTCAGAACCAAGAGCGATATTCAGTTCCACCAAACGGTGGTCAAGGAACGGCACGCGCGATTCAATGCAATGTGCCATACTGTTCCGGTCTTCCCAATGGAGCAGCATTTGCAGATTCATACTATCGGTCAGCGCCGCACTGAGATTTCCAACCGTATTTACATCCGCAAGCTGATTTCTTTCCAACCCTGCGGCGAACGCGCTCGTTTGTCTATCCAATGATCTAAAGACCGGGGAATCCAACCACCCATGTTGAACAACCTGCCTTCGTACCGACAGGGCAAGTGCTCGTATTGGTTGGGGCATAACGGGCAAAAATGCTGTGATGACCTGTTCCCTCATAGACAGTCCGTGCTTCTTCTGCCTCTCTCGGAACATCTTGAAAAGAGCACCATACTTCCCTTGCTGCAGAAGTTCGGCTGTGCGTTGTCCAAATACCCCGTGATATCCAGCCATCTGCTCATCAGCACCCTGCCCGTCAAGCATCACCTTGATGCCCTGCCGTTTTGCCTCCTGGAAAACACTCCATTGTGCGTAAATGCTTGAACTCCCGTAGGGCTCATCCTGATGCCAAGTGATTTTCTCGGCGTCGTCGAATACGCTCTGCGCATTCGGGAACACAAAATGGGGTATCGCGCCCGTCTGATCATTGACCGCTTTGATATACGGCCGCTCATCAACATATGCTTCATCAAAGCACGCGCTGATCGTATTCAACTTGTCTTCGGCTCCCTCGTCATAGAGAGCAATTTTCATCAAACAAACAATTGCTGAACTATCGAGGCCTCCCGACAAGCAAGACCCTACAGGCACATCTGAGCGCAAATGCAACCTCACCGAGTCTGCCATGAGTTCAAAAAACCGGGCTGAAGCCTCCTCCGTCGCCAATGACAACGAACCGACAGCAGGTAGCTGGTACCAGCGGCGAACAGACATGGGATCGCCTGGACGCCACCTATTCAGGTCTAGAAGGACCGCCTCTCCACGACGGACCTGTTGCACGCCGACAAACAATGTTTCTTCGGTATGGTTCAGCAACCCCTCCGAGAGGAAGTCAATCACCCGATCGCGGTTCATTTTGCGTTCCGCGCCGGGAAGATCGAGCAACTGCTTGATCTCAGAGGCCATCGCAACACCGGCAGGCCCTGCCACATAGTACAAGGGTTTAATCCCGAACCGGTCCCTCGCAGCGAAAACTGTCTTATCCCGCTCATCCCAGACGACAAAAGCAAACATGCCCAAGAGGTGATCAAGGCATTTTTCACCCCACTCTGCGTAGGCTGCTACAAGAACTTCGCTGTCCGATTGTGTCCGGAATACATGACCTTTCGCCTTAAGTTCCTCACGCAACTCAACATAATTATAGATCTCACCGTTGAAGACGAGGTGGTAGCGCCCGTCTCCATATGCGAAAGGTTGCGCAGCGGCATCACTCACATCGATGATAGAAAGCCGTCGATGCCCCAAACACAACGGGCCGTGGTTTGTGGACCATTCTTGCCACCCCTCTCCATCGGGTCCGCGGTGTGCAATCACGTCAATGCGCGACTTATCTACATCCAAGCCGAGCGAGAAAAATAGTCCACACATCTGTGACTACCGCCCTTTGCCATGACCCAGCGAAAGGATCAAAGTTGACAAAACTAGTCTATGTTTCCTTTTAGAGAAGAATTGCATCGCACCAAATACTGCTTCTTTGAATGAGCTCTGGGCAATCGTCGCAAACCATTGCCATACTCTCAACGTCCTCTGACGTTATTGCAGCCTTGTCTTTTAACTCGATGATAAGCGTTTCTATCTCATGCAGCTCACCCTGGAACTCTTCCAGCGCGATCCCATTTAATTGAAGAATTTCTGACCGATTCCTAAAGTTCCTACTCAGCTGCCGCGCTTCGCTGCGTCGCCTTCGTATTTCGAGCAGATCCTTGAGGGCTCCCTCTCTGCCTGCCGCATGCCCCGTTAACTGATGCCCTATAAGCTCCGCAACCTTCTTCATCAGTACGGCAATTGAGATAGTCTTCCTACTATAGCGAGCGCGCATTTTCCTAAGCGTGGCAGAAAATCCATTTGAATTTGCGAGTGCCGTAGCATTGTCCCATGCAGCGGCACTTTGTTTCAGAACCGGCAGATAAACAAGCGTGACTATCTCATAGGGATGCTCCACGTCTGCCTCAGGCCCTACCTTAGGGAGGGCTGTCAGCTTTTGCCTCGGAAGGTCTTTAAGATGCGCACCCCTTTCCTGTTGCCCTCCCCCGTCAAGTCTTTGCGGTTCTACCGAAAGCTTCGGATGTCGGCTTTGCACAACTTGCGCTACCCTGTCGACAAAAGAGCTATAACTATACCGGCCAGACCCTACAAGATGTTCATACGTTCTGGTTGCCATCCGCTCCAGATCATCGATACGCTCCACTGCTTGGAATATCTCCTCGATGTTCGAGTGATCTTTCTTTAGCGGAAGATAATGCTGATTCGGCTCGATGATGTCTGAATACCGGCCTTCATAGAGGATCATCGGCGTGTAGTTTTGGGCGCACTCAAAAACTCTCGGTGAAATCTGTCCAATATTAAAACTTTTTTCCACTGACCTCAGTTTTGCTAAGATTTCCTGCGCTTCAGATGACTTGCAGTCTATACCTTTAAGGCTCTCCTCAAAATGCCCCTTAAAGTCAAATACATTGGATCCAGACTCAGAGCCAAGCATTGTCCGACATGAGCGTATAAACTCTGACCATTGCGGACCATAGATCCTATCGGCATCCTCCATTGCAATATCATGGTTTATGCCGTGATCTTGGCAGTAAATTGCTACCCGACGCCCGATTTCGTATTTGTCAAAACCAAGCTGGCCGTACCGCAATCCTATATTTCGACCGCGATAACCGACGACATTTGGTCGCTCCTCCAGCGCTCGGCGCGGCCCCGATATGACCTCTGGTTCATCAATATATCCTGTCAGAACCGTCAGGAATTTTACGTCGCGAAACTCCTCACCCGGATAGACCAGTTCTACCTGGTCCTCTGGAACACACGTAAGTACAATGTCAAAATCGAGGTCCTTTATTGCTGCCTTCAGAGCATCGGTCCGATCATACTCATCCTGAACCGACAGGACCTTCACTCCTGTGAAGTTGCGAACTGCTTCTTTGTAACTCTCACTTACATACCCATCGAAACAAAGACGCGCGCAATAATTATGAAGAAGCACGTCGCAACCCTCGAAGTTTTTCCATATAGACGCTTCATTTGTGACGTGTATGTATGAAACGTCGCCCGGCCAATACTTCTTGAATGCAGTAAGGTATTCGTAAGTCGTTGTCACTTGGGTCGAGTTTCTGGAGTATGCTATGATCAACTTCATTTTTGCACCCTAGTAATGCAACCCATACGTCGCGCGCTCAGCTATCTCCAACAGTTTTTTGCTTTCATTCTCCCAGCACAAGTCTTTGGCGGCCAAACGCGCGTTGGCGCGATGCCGAGCAACAGTTTCAACATCCAACTTATCGATGGCCTGCGCGATGGCGACCGCGGTTTCACTGGCGATGATTACTCCCGTGCCGGTCTCCTCCACAATGCGCTTCATCTCTGGGAGGTCGGATAGGCAAACACACAGCCCCGCCATGATGTATTCGAAGAGTTTGTTGGGAAGTGCGTATTGATTGTGCTTTGAATGCCCAGGCAGTGCGAACAATCCTATATCAAATGGAGCCGCCTCTGAAACAAGATCAGGCATCGGCACGGGAGGCAAAAGCTCTACTTTGTCTTCTACCCCCCACTTTTTGATGTGCGCGCGCAGCTGGGATTCGTAGTCACTGACGACTGGGCCCCGAATTGAAAAGGTTATGCCTTTGCGCCAAAGTGAGGCCGCCTCGATACACATTTCGAGGCCTCTTCCTGGCGCTACCACACCATGGTATAGAACTCTAAAATCATTTGTTAACTTATGATCCGCGACCTCTTCGTACGAGGGAACGTTGCGCACCACGTAAGGCTCTTTTTCGAGCCCATATGCGACTTGTAAACCTGCCGAGATGCCTTTGGATACTGTCATGATGGCTGCAGCGCTGGCGATACCGTCAGATTCTATTTCGCGCACGAGCGGTTTGCGTAGCAATCGCCACAAGAGCTTCTGATTGTATTCATCAATCGCGAACTCGTGGGTGTCGTACACAACCTGCCCCCCGAATTCGCGCTGAAGCCGCAAAGCAATCGGCAAAGTGTTCCAATCGTTGGCAAGCCAAACATCTGCCCCCGCGACCGCGGCCCGCTCATAGATGCGTTGCGTTTCTGGCATTATCTTCCAGAAGAGTTTAGACGCACTCTCCGGACGTACCGCCACAAAAGCATGATATGAAAACTGAAGCGCTCTATGCGGCAAAGTCCGAGTTACGAGCCGGAGAAAGTTAAATGCAGCTTTGGCAATCCGTGAGCCACGTATCGCATTCTCCACTCTTGACACATTCGACTGAAAGGAAGAACGGCGTGGAGCTTGCTCAACTGGAGTCTCTAGCCAGACGGGTGGATCTGCCCTCCCACCCGGGAGCCCCGACGCAGCGACATGCCAGCCCGCACGATGGAAAGCGTTTCCCTGGCGTCGAACACGAGGATCATCGGCCACGGTGTTATACACCAGCAGACAGACCCGCCGCGATCGCTTCTCTGACAATCCCATGAAACCGCTACATTGCTCTTTTTAAACGACCGTTGACACGAAAGGGGTCCACCGGAGGGTCTAACTGTTCCCGTTTTGACGGTCAATAGGCCAGCTGCCACACCCGCGTAGCGCCCTGAAATCGCGTGGTCTACACGTGAATTAATGCTTGTCGCTATGCACCGACTTCTCTAACTTCTGCCAACCTTCAGGACATCTTGAGAGAATAGTAGGTGGGTATGAATATTGCGGGAAAAAGAGCCGTCGTGATTGGTGGCGCCGGTCTTATAGGATCTCATACAGTAGACGCGCTGTTGAAGGAAGATGTCGCTGAGGTTTGCATTTATGACAACTTCGCTCGCGGTTCCTACGAGAACCTGGCGGCCGCGCTTCGGGACCCACGCGTTAAGATTTTCGAGGCTGGCGGCGACATCTGCCAGACAGACATCCTTGATGCGGCTCTCGCCAATACTGATCTGGCTTTCCATTTTGCTGCTCTTTGGCTACTTCAGTGTCATGAGTACCCTAGATCAGCATTTGATGTGAATATTCGTGGAACATTTAATGTTCTCGAGTCATGCGTTAAAAATGGCGTAGAGCGCCTAGTGTACTCCTCCTCTGCATCTGTTTACGGTGACGCCGAAGAAGAGCCCATCACTGAGGAACATCCGTTCAATAACAAAAATTTCTACGGTGCCACGAAGATCGCCGGCGAGGCCATGGCCACGGCCTTTCACCATCGCTATGGGCTTCCTGTGGTCGGCCTAAGATACATGAATGTTTATGGCCCACGTCAGGATTATCACGGCGCATATATAGCGGTGATAATGAAGATGCTTGATGCAATCGACGAGGGAAAAGGACCGACAATTCACGGTGATGGCAGCGAAGCGTTCGACTTCGTGTCTGTTTTGGACTGCGCACAGGCAAATTTGTGCGCGATGAAATCTGATGTTGCCGGGCGTTACTACAATGTCGGAACGGGTACCAAGACATCACTCAAAGAACTTGCAGAACTGATCCTTCAGCTGACCGGCTGCAATCAGGAGATCAGCTACGTTGAACGCAGCCAAGCAACTCTTGTTCGCAACCGCGTCGGAAGCCCCGATCGTGCAAGAGATGAAATAGGCTTCGACGCATCTGTGTCTCTGCGGGACGGGCTACAAGCGCTGATTGATTGGCGAAACGAAGACAAGAAGGCGTCTGGTTTGCGGGCCAGCAATTAGAGGACACTCTCCTCTACATTGGTTTTCTGTACACAGAGTACATGCCAAACGTCAGATACTTCGCAAGCGTCGTGTGCCATAGATGGCGCTCCATCTTGACATAGGTTCTGACAAGGGCCATGGGCCCTTTGTCTAACGCTGGAAATGCCTCAGGACATCCCCAAAAGACATATGCCAGAAGACTTGGGTAGAGCGCCGAAACCTGCGATAGGCCTGCAGCTTCAAAAATCTCATTCAACTCTCGTGTTGTAAAGCCTCGTTCCGTTTCGGCATCAAAGGCCTCATTCCTTTGGTAGATAGTCTCCCTGACCCAGCGAAATAGAGGATTGTTATGCACTGGCTCACTTAGTACGAAAATCCCACCTGGTTTAAGAGCCTTTCCCAACCTGCTCACTACATCTGGCGCATGATCTGCAACATGGTGGAGAGCCCCAACCAGCATAATGAGATCATATTCCTCATCCGCTTCATATTGCGTTACATCCTGCGTCCAAATTTTGGCGCTGGGATAACGGCTGAGTGCCTCGGCCACCATCGCGTCAGAATAGTCAAACCCCGAGTACTCAACATTTCGATTCAACCGTCCTTCTATGAGCTGCCTTCCTTCGCAAGCGCCACACATCGGCTCCAGCATTTTTACCGGCTGGTCCCTTGGCAATAGCTCGACGATTTCATCGGTTAAAGCGAACTGCCACGTGTGGTCTCTTAGATAGACATGGCGAGGGCTTTTTCTGGCTTCCAGATAGTGGGATGCAATTGCATCAAAATGCTCTCGCTGTTGCTCAATATCCGACATAGGTCATCACCTAAAAGAGAGTTGCTATTCCTCGGACCAAACTAAGGATTGGATCCGGATAGGCTCCCATAGCCATATTGGTCACGTAAACGCCCTGGGCAGTCCGAACAGAATATCCGACCCATATGAAATACGCCCAGACGCCCCCTACCACGAGTGGGGATGAACGGTTGAATTTGCGTGAAAGCCAATCAGCAAGAACCGCACACAAACCAACAACCCCGAGTACGTTGACCCACACTTGGTATCCCAGATACGGCATTGAGTGCATTGGTCGAAACTTAACCAGTGAGTGTGTGCTCGCCCCCACCAGTACCATTGCGACGCAAATCAAAACCACCCAAAGCTGCCAGCTTGAGGTGTTTTCGAACAGACGTCGCCACGAAGACACTCCCAGAACAAGCAATAGGGCAAAAGCTATCCCTGCATAAAAACGCCACAAGAAGACATGGTTCAGGTAAGTCAAAAACTGCATCTGCGGGTGATAGCCATGTTGTTGATCTACTATCCAATCAGGTCCGGCTCTCGTAAGTGACATCGACGACACGAGGTCAGGCGGAAGAACGAGAGAGAGTGCAGTGAAGGAAAAAGCGATTACTTTTGAAATGTAATCGTCCCAGATCGCCGGCAGCCATCCATAGAAAAAAACCAGATCTGTTTCCGTGCCGGCGCCGCTACCGAATCCCATCCCGATCTTCAGGAGAACATAGGTAATCGTTAGAATGCCAATGGACGCAACGTAGACTATGAGCGACCTGAGAAGCACCGTGTTACCCACTGCATACAAAAGAGCCCCGACAGGCAGTGCCAGTGCAAAGATAACGACCGCGACGTCAATCCACGTCTCGTACCCTAAAACCAGTAAGACTGTCGCTATGATCAGGTAGGCGTAACTTCCTTTGGATCTCTGCCCCTTAAGCACCCCTATTGACGCATCTGCGAACAGAAGAAAGTAGGACATCAACAGCCCATGCGCTGTTGTCCCGTGCACAGAATAAACGTGGAAATTGAATGGCATCGTCACGCACAGCAGCGCAGCTGATGCTGCGAACACGACGGAGCCAGTCAGCCGCAATCCGACTAAGAAAGCGGTGATGATGAGCACGCTCTGACTTATGACCAGAACGGTAGCAGGGTGCACTATCTGCTGAACTAGAGCCGCAAACACAACACTGGTCGAAGCCCACGTGCCATAAACTTCAGGCTGCGGCAGGAGATAGAGCCACCAAGATTTCTCGTAGTAAGAATCAGGTACGCCGAGGTTGGTGAAATGATCCGTGATTGAATATGCCCCTTCGAGCACAACAATGTTCAGCGCATTTAGCACCAACAGACCCATCACAAAGATAGATAGCCCTGCCCCCCCCACGGATTGACCACAAAAGTCCCAGGTCCGTTCGGCTGTTCTGATGTGCTTCATTGCAGCACCTCAAACACATTCAGGTATACCACCCTTGCAACCAGGCCTCCGGTCTCTGTTCTGGCCGTGAGCTCAAAACGCAACTTCGTGCCAGCCGCGGAAAAATCAGCAGAGCCCGGTTTTCCGTCTGCAAGGACGTCAGCGCTCCAAAAAACAGTTCCAAGATCATCACTGACCTGAATACCCACATCCGCGCTGCCTAGAGGTTCCACGTGAAATTCAACGCGGTAGTTACTGGAATCCGTGGGAGGAATTGGCTGAGACTTCCAAATCACACCCTGATGCTGTCCTGTGGGCAGCGACACAAAGAACCCCTGCTCCGGGTGCTTTGGCAGAGATGTGCCAGATACCAAGGCTTCAACGTTGCCCGAAAGTGTCGAGAAAAGAAGAGATACCCCTGAGCGGTTTTGCATGAGAGCCATTTCCGCCGCTCTCTTGTCCCAATCGTCCAAAATCTCGCGAACGACATCCCGCGAAGACCGTTGTTTATCGACGCCAGCGTGGGGGAAAAGCAGAACAGCTGCAGATACACCGACCAAAGCGGCAACCAGCAGCACGCGCAGCGGAAGCATTTGCGCCCATAGCGTTCGAAACATCTTGCCTATACCCACAAATGCTCAAGTTCTCGATCTTCTTCTTGTCTCAGAAAACGTGCAAAATTGGAAGTCCGAACCACCAAGAAAGCCCCAATGCATGAGACAGTTGGGTCAAACATCCACCACCGGAAAAATTTAACCATTGGTGAAGGCGAAAACCAATTCCGCGCCCTATGACGCTCACAGGGAATATTGTATGTTCGGGCGCTCATTTTTCAGCTGATTTGGCCTGTGAATTTCGAAGTCCACCAGCACAGCCTATTTTCAGACCATCGTTTCTAGGAAAAACTCGCGTTGCTAGAGAATACCAGCACTAACCTCAGCCCCTATTTGAGTATCATTGTTCCTAGCTTCAACGAGGTAGAGTCAGTCGCTTCAGTGTTGGCTGATATGATCTCAACGCTCGACGCGTCAGAGTTGGCAGGCTCGTATGAGATAATTGTTGTTGATGATGGTAGTTCTGACGGTAGCTGGACGGTAATAGAGGGTCTATCGAAGACACAGCCAATGATCCAGAGCCTGCGCAGCGACACCAATGGGGGCATGTGGCGGGCTATCCAAATCGGAATGCATGTGGCCAAGGGAGATCTGGTGACTTATCTCCCCGCTGATGGAGAAATCACGGCAACGGAGACAATCAAACTAGCTAAGTTGGCTCCAGACGCAGACATTGTCGTCAGCAAAAGAGTTTCGACAGACGAAGAGATCAAACAACTGGTCCGGCCGTGGTATCGGGAAGTGTTGTCATGGGGTCAACGTACGCTGACGCGGATTATTCTTGGTTGCGACATCTCCAATGCCGAAGGCATTTTCCTTCTACGCTGGAACGTATTTAAGGAGTTTGCCCTTGCGCCACGTAACGACAACATCCTTTTTCTTGAGCTCCTGGCCCGCGGCTTAAAGGGCGGATATCGCGTTGCAGAAACAGAAATGTTTTATACAATCCGGCGCGGTGGAAGATCCAAAACAGTGAACCTCAAATATATTATCGGAACACTGGCTGACCTAGTGAAACTACGTGTTCGCATGTCTGGGCGCTTCAAATGATCCTTATCCCACCTTATTTGAAGCGCGCGCTCCAACGCGGCCTGCCGCTCGTTGTTGGGCTGGGTCTCATACTGATTATTGTACAACAAATAGACTTCGTTGCGTTTCGGAGCATTATTCTGAACGCTGACCGATTATTGCTCAGCGTTGCTCTGCTTCTGTCTGCAGCAAACTTAGTTCTCGGCACCGTCCGGTGGCAGATATTGCTGAAGCATCTAGATGTGCGGGTGCCGCTTAGTAGACTTTTTCGCTTCGTCCTTCAGTCAATCGCAGTCAATCTCTTTATTCCAGGTGGTATTGCCGGTGAATTCTCAAGAGCGCTCAGTCTGCACATAGGACATACAGAAGCCGGACCTGCGTACAGCTCTGTTATTACAGACAAGTTGCTTGGCTTGATCGGTTTCCTAGTGTTGGCAACGATCGCCGTTTTACTGGAATGGCGGAAGCTCTGGGAGATAAACATCATTTGGCCGGTTGCGGCTTTCGGCCTGATTTTGCTGATTGTGAGTTCAGTACTCTATAGCGGCCGGGTGTCTCGCGCTCTGACGCAACGTCTACAACGGCTCCCAACAGTACAGCGAGTCTCGAGGCTCTTGACCGACAATCTACAAAGCTATCGTCGTGCGCCACTTGTTCTGTTTAAGACGTTCGGAATTGCAGTAGCAGCTCATATGCTTCAAATCATCTGCACTTGGACAATCGGCCTTGCACTAGGGGTTGAACTGGGATTTTTTACCTACTTTCTATACGTTCCGATTATCGCCGTGGCGGCCGCCGTCCCGGTTTCAAACTCCGGAATAGGTGTTCGTGAAACAGGCTTCGTCTTGCTACTTTCACTCGCAGGGGCCAATGCTGAGTCCGCCCTGGCCATCTCGCTGATTTTCACTGCCTGTGCATTGATTATTCCAGGTGTTTTTGGCCTTCTTTCTTTCTCGCTGACCTCGCAAAAAAAGGCGGCAAACCGTTGAAAGGCCTTCTTTCTTGCGGCCAAACTGGCCATTTCACAAGCGGTCCAAATAGGCTAAAAACTCTATGCTCCAGAAATGCTGGAGCATCTAAAGCAAGGATTTCAAACGAAAAATGTGTGGCGTAACCGGCTACTTCAATTTGAACGGCGCCCCTGCCGAAGCAGACATCGTCGCAAACATGACGAAAGCCATTACGCATAGAGGCCCGGATGGCAGCGGGGTCGAAATCGATGGGCCTCTCGCTCTTGGCCATACCAGACTGTCTGTCATTGACCTATCCAATCTTGGTCATCAACCGATGGAAAGCCACGACGGACGCTATGTGATCAGTTACAACGGAGAACTCTACAACTACAAGGAACTGCGAAGTGAACTGGAAGCCTCTGGTGAGGAATTCCGGTCGCAAACTGATACGGAAGTCCTGCTGCTCTCAATCAAAAACTGGGGGATCAAGTGCATTGAACGCTTCAACGGAATGTTTGCGTTTGCCTTGTGGGACAGATGGGAAAAAAAACTTATCCTTGCCCGTGATCGATATGGCATTAAGCCGCTCTACTATTCCTTTATCGGCAACACGCTTATCTTCGGCTCGGAGATAAAGGCAATTCTCGCGCACCGCGCCGCACAATGCCGACTTTCGCCGAATGGCCTCGCCGAGTACCTATCTTTTCAGAATTTTTTTTCAGAGAACACTCTGTTCAAAAACATCTCCCTCTTCCCGCGGGCGTCCTATGCTGAGTGGCGCTTAGACTCATCGCCATCCCTTCATCCCATCCAGTACTGGGACTATAGTTTTTATGAAGAAGAAACTAGCCGAAGTGATGATGACTATGCAGACGAAGGTGCATTCCTTTTTCAACAGGCGGTGACTCGACAATTGGTGGCGGATGTCCCAGTTGGCGCCTATTTGTCCGGTGGGATGGATTCTGGGGCGATCACCGCTGTTGCCTCGAAAGCCCTCCCACATTTGCATACCTTTACGTGCGGGTTTGACCTTAGTTCAGCCTCTGGTATGGAACTTTACTTCGACGAGAGATCCGAAGCAGAACGCCTTTCTTATTTGCATAAAACGGAACACTACGAAGTGGTTCTCAAGGCTGGAGATATGGAGCGAGCCCTGCCCCACCTTGCCTACCATCTTGAAGAGCCGCGTGTTGGCCAATCATATCCGAACCATTTTGTCGCGCGACTAGCATCTAAGTTTGGCAAGGTTGTCTTATCAGGCGCAGGTGGAGATGAGATTTTTGGGGGTTATCCCTGGCGATACTACCGGGCCTTAGGCCTGGGTGAAGGAGCTAACTTTACTGAAGACTACTACAATTTCTGGCAACGCCTGGTACCACCTGATCAACTTGGAGAACTCCTTCGGCCCATCTCGAAGGAAACGCAGGATTATTCAGCAATTGATGTCTTTTCATCTGTGTTTCCGGAAACACCCGATAGAGCTTTGTCGGCTAGCGAAGCTATCAACTCCTGCATGTATTTCGAAGCCAAGACCTTTTTGCAGAGTTTGCTCATAGTGGAAGACAAGATCAGCATGTCCCATGGCCTTGAGACGCGTGTTCCGTTTCTTGACAATGATCTGGTTGATTTCGCAACCCGGATCCCTGTGCGACTGAAAGTGAAAAACCTGGAGCAGCAGTCGCGAATTGATGAAAATGAAATAGCAAAAGGGTCCAAATACTATAAACGCACTAAGGACGGAAAACTTCTCCTCAGATCATTGGCTAGTTCCTTTTTGCCGGAGGAATCCATTCATCGAGACAAACAAGGATTCTCGGCTCCTGATGCAAGTTGGTTCAAAGGAGAAAGCATTGAATTCGTGCGCAGAAGCATTCTCGACAAAAATGCAAAGATATACGATTACATCGACTACAAAACTGCGTCTTCACTGATCACCAACCACCTTGAAGGTAAAGAGAACAGGCGCCTCCTTGTTTGGTCTCTACTAAACTTAGAGTCCTGGTGCGGGCAATATTTGTAAGATACGAAAAGAAACCGCATGAAACTTCTTATTGCAGGCGCTTCTGGTTTTATTGGCCGCCACGTACTTCAGCGTCTACCGGCGGATTGGGATGTATTTGCTATCTCTCGAACGCCCATCACGGTCAGTCCGAATACTACACTCATAAACGCCGATTTGACCGATCGCGATTTTAAACGGGCTTTACCGAGACAGATCGATGCGGTCTTGTCGTTGGCTCAATCCAGGCATTACGCAGAGTTTCCTGAGAAAACACACGAAGTTTTTGATGTGAACCTGATGTCATCCATATCGCTGATTGATTATGCCATTCGAGCGCGCGCCACGTCATTTGTCTATGCGTCAACTGGCAGCGTTTACGAACCATATGGCGGCCTTCTCAAGGAAGATGCACGTTTGTCTCCTTTCTCGCTCAATGGCGTCTCCAAGTTTGCCGCTGAAATGTCCCTTGAGATGTACAATTCTCTTATCGGCCTCTGTTGTTTACGCCTCTTTTTTCCGTTTGGCCCGGGGCAGGAAAAACGACTTATCCAGTTAGTCCATCAACGAGTGTCCAATCGTGTGCCGGTGGATCTTGATGGCGAAGACGGTATGGTATTCACGCCCACCTATGTCGAAGATGTAGCCGATATAATGATAAAGGCTCTCAAAGACGGCTGGCGCGGAACAATCAATTTAGCGTCGCAAGAGACACAATCGGTACGCTCTGTTGCTGAAAGCATCGCCAGCATTCTCGGCGAAATTCCGGAGTTCAACTATTCCGGCAAGGAGAGCATTGCGATAATGCCCGACACTACGAAGCTGTATTCGCTGTATGAATGCGAGAAAATGACGGGCTTTCAGACAGCACTGAACAGAACGCTAGATTCTATAGCCAATGATGGAATGCTCCAAACATGAGCCACAACATACTTTTCCTTTCCAGCACCGCTAACGGATTTACGGCAACTTCACACCTGGAGCACATAGGCGGTATCAAGCAACACTCCCGCCACAAAATCTATTACCACAACTTCGTGTACGATATTGACCCAAGCTTCGATTTCTCACGATTCGATGTGATTGTAATCGGCCATAATTTCTGGCCCGAAATATTGTCGGCCGAACAACGCGCGGCTATTCGCGCCGCAGATGCAGTCAAAATACAATTTCTTCAAGACGAGTACCAGTTCGTCAGAACCATCAATGGGTATCTGGAAGAGATGGGTATCAACGTCATGTTCACGTGCGTCGCAGAGCAAGACTTCGAAGCATTTTATCCGAAGAAAATCATGAAGTCCTTGGTGGATGTGCAACAGAACCTGACCGGATATGTGTCGGATACACTTGCGAATCCTCGAAATTTTAAGACGGGACGCCGCAGTGTTGACATTGGTTACAGGTCCAGGGTTAGCCCGTTTTTCCTGGGCAAACTCGGTTATGAAAAACTGGAGATTTGCGAGAAGTTCAGGGAGATTTCGGAACAGGAAGGTTTTTCTCATAACCTCTCTGTACGGGAGGAAGACAGAATTTATGGCCGTGATTGGATCAAATTCCTTCAATCAACCCGCGTTCAACTGGGCACGCCCAGCGGCGCAAGCATTGTCGATATGGATGGCCAAATTGTCGACGCGGAGCTGAACTTCCGGCGACAGCATCCTCACGCTGGCTTCTCAGAGTTTTGGGAACAACATCTCAAAGAACATGAAGGAAAGTTGGGTATTGATACTATCTCGCCGCGGGTTTTCGAATATGCAGCAACCGGTGCCACGATGGTGATGCATGAAGGCTACTATGGAGGGCACCTGGAAAAAGACACTCACTATATTTCTATTAAGAAAGACTATTCGAACATTTCAGATGTAGTCGGACAGATTTCAGACCATGCATATTGTAAGGAAATCGCTGCCAACGCGCGAAAGCACCTCATACTAAGTGAGGCATATTCGTATCGACGCTTTGTCGAGAAATTTGACGAGGTCGTAGACAAACATGTCCCAAAGAGTAAATCGATAAAACAAATCGATGAGAAAGCATTCAATCGCGACCTCGAAGAGAGGCACGATCAGGCTTTGTTTTTTGACAAAAAAGGATGGACCTTCTCCAACACACAAACCGGGACAGCCCTTAAAGCAAGGTTCAACAAATCTGCCAGGCTGAAAAGGATGCCTGTGCTTGGAAAGACACTGCAGCGTATTGGTGGTGATCCAATCGTCCGACTCCAAGAATTAACCTTGGGTGCTAAATTGGCGTGGAGGATTCCGGAGTTTAGACAACTCGCACGGCTGTGGCTGTGCAATAGAAAGCAGATGCCGGATATCACGTGGGACCTGCTGCTCAAAGAAATAGTGATGTTTGGCCTCATCAAGTCAAGTCAGACGGGCCTGGCGTATGCGCAAACTCCTTTTCACACGAAAGTTCCACTCGTGAAGTCCGACGGATGCCTGGATTTCGTGAGCACTCCGTCGGAGGCTGGGCGCATCTGTCAACTTTCCGAAACAATAGATGAAAGCATCCCACACCCGCCCGATTTCTGGTTAGATGTCACTAAACAAATTCGTGACGGATCAATCAATCAAGTTCGATGGGACGCGAGCAGTGTTTTTCCTATGCTGCAGTTTGGGGTCTGCACAGTATTCACATATGTGGCGCAAAATTCATCCATTCAGATGCGTTCCGCGCCAGATCAGTACTTCCATTTTCCTGCGTTCAACCGACTTATGAAACTAGATACAGACGCTGCCGTCTATGCATTGCGGATGGCGGTGTCTGCAGCATATGGACCCGACCAGCGGGCCCTGGTCAAGAGCTTCGAGGTTGACTGATATGGCTGCTGAGCCGACCATTCTTATCACACTAGACGTCGATTGGGCGGCGGACTGGATGATTGAGATAGCAGCACAAACTCTTGTTGAGCGCGGGGTAAAAGCCACTTGGTTCATCACTCATGCGTCGCCTGCGCTCAATGCGCTTAAGAATGAGCCGCTGTTCGAGCTTGGCTGGCATCCTAACTTCCTGCCGGATAGCAGTCATGGCGATACGCCCGAGGCCATCCTGACATTCTGTAAAGACCTGGTACCGGATGCCCGTAGTGTCCGGACACACTCACTATGTCAATCTGAACGACACCTGAGTTTGATGACTGAAGCATTCAACATAAAAAATGATTGCTCCATCTATATGCCCATAGACAGTGAAATTGTTCCTCATGGAGTAAGGTATTCGGAAAACGGACCAACGCTAACAAGGGTTCCCCATTTCTTTCAGGACAACATGTACATGTACACAGGAAAGAGTTGGGACCTTGGTAAGTCTATAGCCAAACGCACCGGTCCGTCCGTCTTTTGCTTTCACCCGGTGCATATAGCTCTTAACTCTCAAAATATGGCTCAGTACGAAAACACGAAAAGAGAGATGAACATTTCCTCTGTCGACAAGAATGATCTTCCCCCTATTGATCATTCACAGCCAGGGGCAGGCAAGTTTTTCAGGGACCTTACAGAATATGCATCAACAACAGCCGCACTAACTCTCGACGAGTATTGCGAAGCTTGGAGATCGGGAAAAGCAGATGGGTAAAGAACTTCGAGTGGCTGTCTTAGGTCGCACAGAAATGTTGCTGGACTCTGCAAGACTTGCCCTCGAGCGCGGGTACGAGATTTCGTTTGTTGCCACCACGGCTCATGCTGAAAACTACGACGCCACCCCTGATGATTTTGAGCGGTTCGCTATGGAGGTAGGTTGTCCATACTTCAGAGGCACCAAATTGCATGACCCCCCTGCTTTAGAAATACTTGAGTCGACAAATAGTGATGTCGCTATCTCCATGAATTGGCCAATTCTTCTTCCGGAAAATGTGCGAGCATCTTTTCCCAAAGGAGTTTTCAATTCACACCCCGGTGATCTTCCGAAATACAGGGGCAACGCTTGCCCAAACTGGGCAATCCTGAACGGCGAGGATCATATCGGTCTTTGCATCCACGAAATGGTCGATGAGCTTGACGCAGGTGATGTTGCGGTGCGCGAGACCTTCAGTCTGAAGCAGAACACCGATGTCGCCGACGTATACGCCTGGCTTCGTAACCAGATTCCACTTTCGTTTAACAAGGTGTTGGATTTGATTGCACAGGATAGTCTGGTACTCACCCCACAACCAAAGGATCCATCTCTTTCTCTGAGATGTTTTCCCCGACAGCCCACCGACTCCAGAATTAGCTGGGCGACGAGCAACACGGATGTTCACCGTCTCATACGTGCGTCCACACATCCATTTGCTGGCGCGTTTTGTCAACTCGACGAGGTAACAATCAGAATATGGCAGGCTGAACCTTTCAGGATGCCTGCACCTTTCCTGGCCGTTCCCGGGCAGGTTCTCGGAGATGACAATGGCAAGCCGTTGGTTGCTACTCTTGATGGCGCGCTAAAGATCAACAATGCCACACTAGATGAAACCGGTGAGTGCGCCTTCAGTTCTATACTGAATAGTTTGCGAAACAGGCTTACGTAACTGGGAAAGAACTTCAATAGCTTTGTGAGATATACTTATTATCCTAAGATTGAAGAAAATGTGCTTTTAGTGGCGTGAAAAAGAGACACGCAATGTCCAAACTTAACATTCTGATTATTGCAGATTACCTTCCCGGGGATGCGACAGTAATACGCGATCACCTGTTCTCATTTGACCGGTATTCAAATCATCGCGTCTTTCATCTTTTCTGGCCTTCGAAACACAAAAGCGAAATTGACTTTTCTCATTTTGACGTAATCGTCATCCATTGGTGCATCTACATTACTAAACTGGGTATTAGTCACCCCTCAATACCAGCATCGATGGTTGAGAAGATTAGACAGGCCCCCGCGATCAAGGTTCTATTTCTTCAAGATGAATACCGACGGATGAATGCCGTTCATGAGGCCATGAATGAACTTGGCATCAATCTGATGATGACTTGCGCTGGTGAAGAAAACCGAGAACAGCTCTATCCCTCCCGAAAACTACCATCCGTTGACGGACTTCATACGGTTCTAACTGGGTATGTTCCGGGGTACCTGAAAAGCAGAAGCGATAGAGTAAAGGACGACAGGCCCCGTTCTGTTGATATCGGATACCGATCACGTCGCCTACCGTTTAGCTTAGGAAAGTTAGGCTACGAAAAAACACAGGTATATGAGCATGTCGATGTTCGCGCCAAACAGCTAGGTATCCGAACCAATCTATCGATCGCTGAATCAGAGCGTCTTTATGGAGCTGACTGGCATAGCTTCCTCTCCTCATCATATTGTCAGCTGGGCACGCCGAGCGGCGCAAGCGTGATCGACTTTACAGGCGATATTGAGAAAGAAGTAAAAACCTATGTTGAACTAAGACCTTTTGCACCTTTTGACGATGTCTACGAGACTTTCCTATCTGATGTAGATGGGAAATTAGTCATCGATACAATCTCACCAAGAGTGTTCGAGTATACCGCACATGGGTGCATCATGCTGATGACCGAGGGATACTATGGAGGGTTCCTTGATCCCGATAGACACTATATCCCAATAAAGAAGGACTTCAGCAATCTTGACAGCGCGCTTACTGCTGCCATGGACCCAGGCAATCGCGCGCGTCTATTGGCAAATACGCGTCGCGATCTGATAGACAACGATCGGTTCAGTTACAAAAGCTTTGTCGAGTGGTTCAATCAATTGCTCATCAGTGAACAAGAGTTCGTTGCAAGGGGCAGAAAACGACAACATTCCACTCCGTTTCATCTTAAGCAAGCGTTAAGCCAGCAACATCCTTCTTTGCCAATCCGAGGGCGTGAAATTCTAATTCCCTGGCATGTCCTCCACGCGTTTCAACAACGAACTGCACGATGGGCGGCAGCCCACCCCAGAACAAGCCATGCCCTTACAATCATCATGTTGTTGTTTCGGTCGCCACGACGCTTCCTGACGCAACTCGGCGCCGAACTGGCACAACGCTTCCCACGTGCGCACAATATGTATCTCGCGCTCGCCATGTTCGTTCGAGAGCCAGGGCGATTTCTTACACAGTTTGTCGCTAAACTGGCGCGGCGGTTCCCACGTGTTCATCCACGTGTGCACTATCTATATGGTGCTCTCAGCATGCTCCTTCGAGAGCCACGGCGGTTCGTGTCACGGCTACAAGCAAAATTCTGCAAGCACTGAGACTGGCGGGATCGCTGTGAAACACCCTTCACGCTTTATCGTGATAAGTTTCCTCTACATCAAGGCGTTGGTGGCCCGATAACAGGCGGTCGTAGACACGCTCGAAGCGAGCTGCACATGCATCCGCCGAATGCCATTTGATAGCGTACTCTCTACTAGCCTTTCCGATTCTGAGACGTTCTTCACGATTGAGAACAAGATGCTTCAGGACATCGTAAATCGTTCCTGGGTTAGCGTCGACCAATGGGCATTCCTCCAGAGACTGTGAGGGCCCAACCTCATCCGGTTGCTCCCGCACAAGCTTTGTAATTGTTGGTTTGCCCAACATCATGCTTTCCCGGGAGGCGGCTCCATATCGCCCATAAATAATCTGGTCGACCACTATATCTGCCTGTACCTGATAGTATCTCATATCCTTGCTATGCACATTGTGCACAAAAACAAGTTTCACCGGATATCCCTCTGACTTAAGACGGTCAACAGCGTCGAGAACAGCTGGTGTTCCTTTAATATTGCGGCCATTATTGTCACGTGATGAATAATTTCCAACGGCGTGAAATATTAGAATTTCGCCATCATTCTTCTCGAACTTCTTGTCTTCCGGCACCTCAATATCAGGGTGCCAGATCTCATGATCGAGGCAGAAAGTGAGAGGTTCTCGGTAGGCACGATCTGTTTTCCGGGAACGATTAACGACCCAGTCGCCTTCTACTGCGTAAAGGTCCGCCAGACTTTCGTACATCTCGCCGATGGCCAGGTTTTTTGAGTCTGAACAGACTTCTGAATTGTTCTGCCAGACGCAATTGTCGCAAACACCGCCGGTATACTTGTTAAACTCTGTTTGTCCGGTGCCCGTCAAACAACCGCTCATCGACACGCCAAGCTTGATGCCTTGATGCCTTAGAAAGATCAGGTCCCAAGGCGTACGGTCTCGACCAGCATTCTGGTAGCAGTCATGAAAAATGCTCGCGCAGTTTTCATTGTGCCAGAAAAGCATCTTTGCGTTTTCCTCAATGTACTTCATCACCGCGTAGCACTTCTTCTTCATGGTCTCGGTATCGGCATCCCAAATGCTAACATCTTCCCCATGATAGAAGTTTGAACTACTGCTAGACGGGTCTTCGCTGACAATAGAAAGCGCATTCCACCCTCTCTTACGTAGAGCTTGCGCCAAATAATAGTGGTGATAGTAGGAGTGATTGAGCAAGACCACAGATCTCTGGCCTTCCTTTGTTTTTGGCAAACTCTCGTACAGAGACTTATCGAAAACGTGAAGTCCTTTATAAAGCTCTGCATTCGGATCCACGACATCCAGCGTTCTGTCCCGCTGACTGAACCCTAGCTCACGCCGGACGCTGCCCAGACGCGGCCACCGCCTCAAAAGTACGTGTTGCAGCGACACTGGCAGATAGGTAAGCGCAAAATAACCTGCAGCTCCCTTCACCTTTTGCGACAGTGTCCTCCAATCTGCTGGGTTGGTGTATTCTTTGAACGGAGGGGACAGCTCTAACTTTCCAAACATAAAACGGTTAAGCCCAGCCACAACACCGAGTGCCCAACTCGGACTACCGATTGCAAGTTTTCGGATAAGAATGCGCCACGGGTTAGGAACCTCGCCCGGACGTTTCGCATTGTTAAAAATACTACCCAATGTTTTCACGCCCCGATGCCTTCAGATGCTCGTCATACCCTCGCATCACAGACCTTGCTCTCCCCAGCACAGCGCGTTCAATCCTCTCTCGCGGCGGTAGGGCATTCGGAAGCCACCAAGCCGGGTGAGTCAGCACTTGCAGTTTGTCGAACTTCCCACTCGAAACAACATCGTAGATGGGCTCATGCCGCCAATACCCATTGGAGTCAGAGCAATAACCGTAGTTTTCTCTAAACTCCCGGCCATATGCATTCACAAGCCCTCCCAAGCTGTTTTGATCAAACCTCATCATGTTACCCGCCGTGGGGTCATGAAAACTAACGGCCGATAAAGTCACCCCTAAATTTGATTCGATCACCTGCTTTTCATCCGAAATTCTCGCTTCGAGAAGCTCTTGATTCCAGTCGCCTTCATAGAATCCTGAATCAAAGTGAAGCCCAATACCATGCCCCATAGACTCTATTTCACGTACGATCTCCGCACTCTCAGCCTCCAAAAGATTGTAGAAGGGTAAGCGCAAGCAAATGAAATAGGTCGCACATACGCCCTGTTCTCTTTCAATCTGGGCAAGCCGCTTCGCTCTCTGTAGGGAATAGTCAACATCGTGGCGCCAAAGCACATGCTTTCCCTGAGGCACATCTTCGAACAGACAGAACTCATAGTTTTCTAGTTTTGCTTGTACGAGAAGTGCTTCATAGGAACTTTCCGTAAAATCCCGCCATCTCAACTCGTCCGTTGGAGAATCAATCGCCTCACGCGGAGTCAGTGCGTAGTCTCTTCCATCAATATTGATCGACAGATTTTGAAAGTCAGGATGATTGCATGCTCTTTCGCGTCGGATGAGTTCATCAGACTCCATAAGCGCGCTGATCCGGCAAAGTGCCTTGAAGTCGTTTCGAGTGCGTTTTTTTCCTTCCCACTCCAGTCCAGCATCCGGAATTTCTGCACCCGGACCCAAAACAAGTTCGATCAAGCGGCGGAAGATTTCGAGACCACGCGCTTCCGCAATCTCCAAAAGGTTTTCAGGTGATAGACCGGGCTCAAACACCACCTGGTCTTCAATAATGATTTTGCCGGCATCCACCCGCTCGGTCATCCAATGTGCAGTCGCTCCATATTCCGCTACATTTTCGTAGGCAGCAAAATGGTGGGGGTCTCGCCCTGGGAAACGTCTACTTGCAGGATGAATATTGATGGCTCGGTTTTCAAGTTTCTTCAAGATTTCCGCTGGCACGATGACGCCGGTCCCGAATGACAAGAGAAACGTATCGTTCCACCCTTGTGCGCCGGCTTCTTCAAGGTCTTTCAACGTGTAAGCAGGAACAATCTCAGATGTTGCCTTTTGGGATTTAGCAATCTCCAAAAGATCATCCATCAAGTCTTCATTGCTCAGAATGATCAAACGCAAGTCTATTCACCTCCAACTGACGCGTCGAGATTCCACGTTTTTTCTTTCATCAGATAGTCAATGATGGATAGGCCAGGCATGAAGTCCCCGTACTCTTCGGCTCCATATGGAAGCGGTTTGTAGTCTTGGTACACCAGTTGGATACCGTTCTCTGTGAACTTTGCATCCTCCTGATACCCTCCGGCACCACCTCCACAAAGGTATGTGTCACATCCAACTTTCTTACAAAGTTCAATCAGCAATTCTGTACTTGCTTCACTTGCCTCAACTTCAGACTGTCTGCAGAACTGCACTTTCAATCCCAAAGCTTTGCTGATTGTCATTATCGCGTTGATGTTAAAGTCCGCGATACTCGGAGCATCATAATTGATTAAAGACTCTAGCATTGGCATCGCTTGTGCGAAACCTGGGTTCTGCCCATAAGATGATTTCAGCTTCTCTATGGCCTGTCCACGCCAACTCTGGTCGTCCGAAAGAACTACTTGGTTGATTTTGGTGCCCAACGGTGCCTTTTTCACCTGACAACGGAACCAACTTTCGCTGCCATCTGCATCTATTTTTACGCGGTTTGACCATGAGGCCATGCTTTTGCTACCGGACCTCGGATAGTCAACGGCATCAAGAAAAATGAAAACATCAGATCGGCGAATCTTATCAAAGTAGCCCATCCAGGGGAAAAAGTTGGGCTGATGAATCGCACAGACCTTCATAAAGTCGTATCTCTCTAACCAGCCTGTTCATAGGCGTTGATTGCTTCGTCTACATCCCCAAAAAAACGAACTTCGCCCTTCTCAAGATAGAGCGCTTTGTTGCAGAACGTACGGATCACATCGTTAGAATGGGATGCTAGGACCAGAGTGTTCGCTGAAGACATGAGCTTTTCTATGCGGTTATGCGCTTTTGTTGCAAACTTCGCATCGCCAGCACCGATGATTTCATCAACGATCAAAATATCCGGCCTTATCGAAGTTGCAATTGCAAACGAGAGTCGGACAGACATGCCTGAAGAGTAGGTCCGCACGGGCATATAGAGATATTGTCCTAGCTCGCAGAACTCGGCGATATCAGGAATAATCGCACGCATTTGTCGGCGGCTCATTCCAAGATACAAGCCACTGGTCATGATATTCTCATAGCCAGTCTCTTCGGGGTCGATTCCAACACCCAGAGTCAAAAGCGAACTAACGGTCCCGTTTGTTTCCAGCACACCACCAGAGGGGTGATACCCGCCCGCCAGCACCTGCAATAAAGTTGATTTACCGGCGCCGTTAGGGCCCACCAGTCCCACACTGTCTCCGGGGTACATTTCCAGACTTATGTCTGATAGCGCCTGAATGGTTGCACGCCCACCGCTAGATGAGTCGTTTCTTATCAAGCCGCCTACCCCATTCTTCATAACTATCCGTCTCAGACTTCGGTCTGGATCATAAATGGGAAACTCAACGGATACTGAATCTAACTTAATCGTAGGCCTCATAGCTAACCGAACACCTCTATAGCCAATAAGACAACCGGCGATAAAACCGACCAGCGACAGCGATTGTCATAATCAAACCAACTACAAGCGACACACTCAGATATATGTATGAGGCTGCGCTCGGCATCATGCCGATAAGCGGCTGCCGAATAACATCGACCATGTGGAACAACGGATTCGCCGTAACCAAAATAAACTCAGCTATCGGTTGTGATGCGATTCGATCGGCTGGCCAAAATATTGGCGTTACGAAAAACATAACCTGCATGATGCTGGCCACCACCTGCATGACATCTCGAAATCGAGTACATACCGTGGCGATAAAGATGCCTACCCAAAGACAATTCAATACCGTCAACAATAAACCTGGAACAAACAGCAGATTTGTCCAACTCAACCCATTTCCTATGAACAACAGAACGATGAGGTGAATGGTGAGCGCGTGAAAAAAAACCAATATGTTGCGCCACAAAACACGCAAGACATGGATTGCGTAGGGCATCTTATATGATCGGATAATATCTTGACCCGCTAAGAACGCGCCGCAGCTCTCATTCGTGTTAGCTACGATCAACGACCAAGATATAAAACCAGCTGAAAAATATGGAAGAAACCCCGTTAGATCGACGCCCCACAAGATCGAGTAAACGGCACCCAGCGAGAAAATCAGGACCCCAGCACTCATGACTGTCCAAAATGGGCCTAGTACCGTCCTGCGGTAGCGCGCGCGTATGTCGCGCCAGCCCAAGGCCAGCCACAGCCTCGTGATCGAAAACGACCTGTATAAGTCGTTGAAAATCAGAGCGGCGTTTTGATCTGCCTTATTCAAAAAAACCTAAACCTCCGAAACCAGGTCCAAATACCAGCTACTCGCCGGACAGAGATATGACGTCCAAGCTCCTATCGCAGATGCGGCTTAAACACGCAATAGATGCGTTTCCGTCAAGCTAACTAATCTCACCGTTTTTTTGCAGATTTTTGTCCTCTCCCGTCTCATTGAGGCAAAATCCTCACAAAAACCGCGTTTTTACTTGCTGACTAAACAACGAAGAACTGATATGAAACCAGAAGTGCTTGGGGGGGTGCTCAACGTAAGAAAATCAAGTATGGAACTAACGTTTGGTCCCGAGCTGTGCACAGCACTGCATCAACTGAACAGGCATGTCAGTTCCTAAGTAGATGAGCTACACAGCTCGAAAGTTGGCGCGCTCAAGTCACGATAGACAACAGACGGTAATAAATCAGAAAAAATGTGTGGAATAGCCGGTATTGTGAGTTTGCAGGGGGACAACGTTCCCCGTCTTTCAGAAGCTCTCACCGTAATGGGGCGTCTACTCGAACATCGGGGGCCTGATGATGAGGGACAATGGATTTCTTCAGACGGCAGCGTAGGGTTCGCGCATAGAAGACTGAGCATTCTGGACTTGTCCAAGGCTGGACACCAGCCGATGGTCGGAGAAAACGGTACAGTGATCGCCCACAATGGCGAAGTCTACAACTACCTGGAGTTGCGGGATCAGCTCAAGGATCACTGGAACTTTAGAAGCACGAGTGATACCGAGACCATCTTGGCCGCATATGAACGCCACGATGCTGAATTTGTGCACCAGCTTCGAGGGATGTTCGCTACCGCGATTTATGATCAACGCGCACATCGGCTCACCATCGCTCGCGACCGCTTCGGTATCAAACCTCTCTACTACCTGATCGACAACGGGATGCTCTTTTTTGCTTCAGAAGCGAAAGCGCTCCTACCGTTTCTGCCTGACATAAAGACGGATACAAAGTCATTTGCGGAATACCTGACTTTCCAATATTGCATCGGAGAGCACACTCTCTTTGATGGGATAAAACAGTTAATGCCCGGGCATATGCTTGTTGCCGAAACCGGCTCACAAGTGCAGGTCAGGAAGTACTGGGATGTCGAATACGAGATCGACTACGACCACTCACCCAGATATTTTGAGAACAAGTTCCGAGAGCTTCTTATGGATTCGATGAAGCTCCATCTACGAAGCGATGTCCCTGTTGGGAGTTATATGTCTGGAGGGATTGACTCCAGCCTTATGGCGATCTTAGCCGCTGATCATGATCAGCAAAACAGAGACTGTTTTCACGGAAAATTCACCCAGTTTCCTGGATATGATGAAAGCAACTACGCGGCGGACGCAGCGAAGTTTTCCGGTTCGACCTTGCATCAGGCGGTTATCACTGCTCAGGATTTCCAGAACTCCATCGAAGATGTCATTTACCATCTGGATTTTCCGACAGCAGGACCTGGTTCCTTTCCGCAATTTATGGTTTCGAAACTGGCATCTGAGAAAGTCAAAGTAGTCCTCGGGGGCCAAGGTGGAGATGAAATTTTCGGCGGCTATGCCCGCTATCTCGTCGCCTATTTTGAACAGTGTATCAAAGCAGCGCTTGATGGCAGTTATCACGATGGCCACTACGTCGTAACAATAGAATCGATTATTCCGAACCTTGGTCTGCTTCGCGAGTACAAGCCGATGATAAAGATGTTCTGGCAGGAAGGTCTGTTTGAGGACCTGGATGCCCGATACTTTCGACTCATCGATCGATCAAATGATATGACAGACGAGGTCGACTGGGCTCAGCTGGACAAAGACCGAGTCTTCGACTCCTTTAAACAGATTTTCAACAAGCCGAATGTTGGCAAGGAAGCCTATTTCGACAAGATGACGCACTTTGATTTCAAATGTTTGCTCCCTGCCCTATTGAACGTCGAAGACCGTATGGCGATGGCGCATGGACTGGAATCGCGCGTTCCCTTCCTCGATCACCCACTGGTTGAATTTGCGGCGACGATTCCAGCAGATGTCAAGTTCGAGGGTGGCAACATGAAGCACCTCATAAAACAGACTTTTGATGACAAGCTCCCTGCATCCATCGTAAACCGGCGTGACAAGATGGGCTTTCCGGTCCCGCTAAAGGAGTGGTTCGGAGGGGAGCTTA
The DNA here is from genome assembly GCA_965248405.1 of Parvibaculaceae bacterium. Taxonomy (GTDB): domain Bacteria; phylum Pseudomonadota; class Alphaproteobacteria; order Parvibaculales; family Parvibaculaceae; genus Mf105b01. The sequence goes on along the minus strand of OZ252104.1, from coordinate 780,656 downwards.
AAGACTTTGTATCAGATACGTTTGGCGCAAAGAGCGCCCGGCACAGACCATTCATGAATACCGAAAGAATCTCCGACAGCCTCGGCAAAGAACTCAAATTCTCCCGAAAAACCTGGGGCTTACTCAGTCTTGAGATTTGGCACCAAAAGTTTCATGACCGTGCCGCACACTGGAAGAAGATGAACCCGCTATAAAACCAAAACACTCAGACGATGTTTTGGGGAAATACACCTCTTAGCTTACCGAAGCAGAAAGACAATCAATGACCGTTTTTATCACAGGCGGATGTGGCCAAGTCGGATCTCATGTCGCGGAACTAATCCTTGAGTCTGGCGAAAGCGTTGTCGCTATCGACAACATGGAAACAGGCCGGCGTATTCACCTGCCGGAAAGTCATCCCAATCTTACTTTTGTTGAAGGCTCCATCAGCGACCGAGACCTAGTCAATGACATTGTGAGCACCCATCGGCCATCTGTTCTCGTTCACACGGCCGCATCATACAAAGACCCCGAAGACTGGTACTCCGATACTCTGACAAACTCTGTTGGCGGCGCAAATCTCATCAAGGCGGCGAAAGAGTTCGACGTTGGTCGTTTTGTCTATTTCCAAACCGCATTGTGCTATGGCCTCCATCCCGTCACTCAGCCGATCCCGCTGGACCACCCCAAAAATCCGGCGAATTCAAGCTATGCGATCTCTAAAACAACAACGGAAGACTATCTGGAGATTTCAGGACTGGATTATGTCACCTTCCGTCTCGCCAACGTCATCGGACCAAGGAACTGTTCTGGCCCTCTACCGATCTTCTACGAACGATTGAAAGCGGGGAAGCAATGCTTCGTCACAGAGGCTAAACGCGACTTTGTTTTCGTCAAAGATCTTGCCAACGTCGTTTTCAAAGCTGTGAATGGGCAGGGGTCTGGTCCCTATCATTTCTCTTCTGGCAAGGACATTGCCATTAAAGAATTGTACGATGCTGTCGTTGCTGGAATGCAGCTCAACGACTATCCAGAACCGGATGTCCGCCCGCTGGGACCTGATGATGCTGCGAGTATTCTCCTCGATCCCTCCAAAACGTTTCAAGATTTCGGCGAAGTCGAGTTCACGCCCCTCAACGAACTGGTGAAGGCCGCTGTTGAGTATTATGAAGAGTTCGGCGTTCACGGCGGTTACACTCACCTGAAACACGACAGCAAGTCTTAGGAAAGGCAATGAGAATTCTGATCACTGGTGGGTCCGGAAGTCTGGGCGTGAGTCTGATAGAAAGGCTGCTTCCCAAGGGCCACGAAATCTGCGTTATCGACAACTTCGCCACCGGGCATCGTGGCGCCCTTCCAGACAGTCTACCCAATTTGGTGCAGCATGAAGGAAGTGTCGCAGACCAAAAACTGTTGGATCGTGTCTTCGATAAGTTTTCTCCAACACATATTGTACACTCGGCCGCGTCTTACAAAGACCCGGACGACTGGTTGGAGGACTGCGAGACAAATGTTACCGGTACCGTTCGACTGGTGAAAACTGCAGAAGAAGCCGGTGTTAAAAAGCTGCTTAACTTCCAAACAGCTCTTTGCTACGGCAGAGCAGAAACCACACCCATTCCAGTGACGGCTCCGGTGGCCCCCTTTACGTCGTATGGTGTGAGCAAGACAGCGGGCGAACAATTTATTCTTCAATCGAAGATCGAGACTATTTCGTTGCGACTAGCAAATGTTACCGGCCCACGGCTTTCGATTGGCCCGATACCCACCTTCTACCAACGCTTGAAAGACGGGAAATCCTGCTTCTGCAGCGATACTGTTCGTGATTTCATCGATACGGAGGACTTCCTTGATCTTGCGGAGAAGACGTTGGAGGACGATGCCCCGGTAGGTGTCTTTAACGTCTCAACGGGGACGGGCCATTCAATCAAGGAGATTTTCGACTGCGTCGTTGATCATTTGGGTATTGAGTTGGATGAACCCGTACCGATTGTACCGCCCGAACCCGACGACGTCCCTGTCGTAGTGCTGGATCCATCACTCACTGAGCGCACGTTCAAGTGGCGCGCTCAAATCGACTTTAAGACCATGATGCACCGTATGCTTACATGGTATGACCAGCATGGAATTGATGCACTTTACAGCCATCTTTCCACACCATCGTCCAAGTAAATCGCGCCAGCGACAAGTGAGGCTTCATGACTGACCTGCCGACTTTCAAAAATAAAAACCTTCTTGTCGTAGGCGGCGCAGGTTTCGTAGGGAGCAATCTTGCAGCAATGCTGCTCGACGCAAAGCCCAAGAGCCTCACCATTGTTGATAGTCTTCTGTCGTCTGACATCAGCAATGTTCCAGATCACCCCGCTGTGCAATTTGTTTTTGGCAGCATCACAGATGACGCTGTTCTCAAGAATCTGCCCGACGATTTAGACTACGCGTGGCACCTCTCTTGCTACCACGGGAACCAGTCATCCATTCATGACCCGATGGCCGACCATGAAAACAACACTCTGACGTCGCTCAAACTCTTTGACAAGCTCAAAGACATCAGGAGTCTCAAGAAGGTGGTTTATGCGGCGGCCGGGTGCGCTGTTGCAGAAAAGACGTTCGACGATCCTGTGGCAACGACTGAAGATGCCCCCGTTTCGCTCTACCATGACAGCCCCTACTCTATCTCCAAATTAATCGGCGAACTGTACGGAAACTATTTCTGGCGGAGCCACGACTTACCAATCGTTAAGGCACGGTTCCAGAATGTTTATGGGCCAAGGGAAATTCTAGGTGCCGGCCGGTGGCGCGGGACGCATCACACGGTCTGGAGAAATGTCACGCCGACATTCATATGGAAGTCGCTGAACCAAGAGGCGCTGCCACTTGACAATGGGGGAAATGCCAGCCGCGACTTCATCTTTGTTGAGGATATGGCACGGGGGCTTATCGCGTGCGCAGCCAATGGAGAACCGGGCGAAATCTATAATCTTGCATCCGGCGTAGAAACAACAATTCTCGAGCTTGCAGAGATCATAAACGAGCATACGGGCAACCCGACGCCACCAGATCTGAAGCCAGCTCGGGATTGGGATCGATCTGGGAAACGATTCGGATCTACCGAAAAGTCAAAAGACAAAATCGGATTTGAAGCCCAGGTCCATCTCCGTGATGGAATTATGAAAACAGTAGAATGGACCCGTGCTAACGAGGCAACTATTCAGCGCTGCATCGCTCAACATGACTATTTCATGTCGCGTCTCTAGCAGATCCCCGGTTCATCCTTTCAATGCGCTGCCGACGGCATCAATAACCCTGTCCTGCTCAGCTTCGCCAAGATAGGGGTGCATTGGAAGGCTCAGCACCTTGCCGGAAAGAGCATCTGATACCGGCGTTCCCCCTGAAACGGACGGGAATTGCTGGTATCCAGTCTGCTGTGAGAGTGCCATCGGGTAGTATACAACCGTCGGAACACCCGCTTCTTTGCACTTGGCCTGGACACTATCCCGATCGTCAACGATCAGCGTGTATTGCGCCCAGACAGACGTCGCACCATCCATCAGCTTCGGGGTCCGAGCTACGCCTTTCAGCGCTTCTGTGTATCGTGCCGCAACGCGGTTTCGCGCTTCAACTTCGCCGGGAAAAATCGCGAGCTTCTCTTTTAGGATCGCGGCCTGAATTGTGTCCAAGCGGGAGTTCATACCAATACGAACATTGTCGTATTTCTGACTGCCTTTTCCATGCAAGCGAATGGAATTAATGACCACTGCCAGGTCATCGTCATCCGTGAAAATGGCACCGCCGTCGCCGTAACACCCCAATGGCTTTGCTGGGAAAAAGCTGGTGGTGCTTGCATGCCCCCATGTCCCAACGCGCTTATTGTGAAGCGTTGCACCAAAGCTCTGCGCAGCATCGACAAGGATTTTAATACCATGTTTCTCCGCCACCCGTTGGACTTCCGGTACATTGGCTGGCTGCCCGAAAAGGTCAACAGGCACGACAACGGAAGGAGATAGTCCCTGGTCAGAGGCATCTCCGACAGCTTTCTCAAAGCTCTCGACATCGATATTGAAAGTCGCTTCGTCTACATCGACGAAAAATGGTGTAGCGCCCAACATCGCCACGACTTCCGCACTAGCTACATAGGTAAACGAGGGAACAAATACTGCGTCACCAGGCCCCACATCCCATGCCATCAGAACAACCGCGAGGGCGTCAGTTCCGTTTGCACACCCAAATGAGTGGGCAGCACCGGTAAAGTCTGACAACTGCTGTTCAAACTCTTTTACCTCCGGCCCCATGATGTACTGCCCATGGTCAAGAACACGGGCGATGCCGGCGTCGACTTTCTCTCTGATCGTTGCTTGCTGAGCTGCAAGATCGATGAACTGAATTTGTTGGTTGCTCATGGTCGAACGCTACTCCGTTAATTCCTGAAGCTGATCAGGTCCTATTTCCTTGTACTTTGTTCCTTCAATGGGACAGATCAGATCCTCTCCCAGACGACCCCCGGCCTTACTCATCCATCCAATTCGCTTGGCCGGGACGCCAGCCATCAGTGCATAAGCGGGAACATCCTTAGTAACCGTCGCACCTGCCGCGACGAAAGAGAACTCGCCTAGAGAATTTCCACAAACAATCGTTGCGTTTGCACCGATGCTTGCACCCCGCTTGACGAGCGTTTTACGAAATTCGTCTTTGCGCACGATTTCTGATCTGGGATTGTTCACATTGGTAAAGACACAAGAAGGACCGCAGAAAACGCCGTCCTGCAACTCAACACCATCGTAGAGGCTGACATTGTTTTGAATCTTGCAATTGTTTCCGACTTTAACATTTGGACCGACCACAACATTCTGGCCGATTGAGCAAGCTTCGCCGATCTCCACATTGCCCAGCAGATGACTAAAGTGCCAGATCTTAGTTCCCTCACCAATAGAAACCGGCTCATCAACATACGCACTTTCATGGATCTGCACGCCAGGGAACATCTTTGAGGTCGATGTTCTTGCTGCACTCGGATCAGCTGCAAGCAATACATTCAAAACACGCAAAGCTTCCTTGCCATCTGTCCTTGGCTGAGTGCCATTTGCAACACTATCAATAAAATGCTGACACTCCAGCTTCAGAGGTTCTGATTCCGGCAGCGGAATTGGCTCAGCGTCAGCAGCATTTGGTGTCGGAACACTGCCTCCCCATTCAATTTGATGCCTGTAAAGCGTCAGCTTCTCTGGCCAAGGGGCTCGGTCGTCAAAAACCGCCATGCCTTTATCACCGATGACAACCAGCTTCTGTTCTTTGAAAGGATGCAACCAAGAAGCAAAAATATGGCCCCGGACGCCGCTCGGAAAACCAAGCTGAACCTGCACAGTGTCTGCTATCTCATTATGCAGGATTGGCGAGAACGTGCTTGTCACATCACTGGGCTCTTCACCCACCAGCGCCAAAATCATCGAAATGTCGTGAGGTGCAAAGCTCCATAGAACATTTTCTTCGCGTCTGATTTTCCCAAGACTCAACCTGTTTGAGTACACGTACTGCAACCGTCCCAGATCCCCTGCACCAACCATTTCCTTGAGCTTGAGAAACGCCGGGTGATATTGCAGAAGGTGCCCAACCATCAGCTGAAGGCCCGTTTCCGCGGCTGTTGAGATGAGCTTTTCCCCATCGTCGCGTGTTAGCGCGAGGGGTTTTTCGACATAAACATGTTTGCCTGCTTTCAAAGCCGCCACGCCGAGTGTCTCGTGTAGCTCCGCTGGAGCCGCGATCGCAACCGCGTCGACTTTCTCCGATTTTAGTACCTGGTCCCAGGTTAGGGCCGGGACTGAAAACTCTTTGGAAAACTTAGCGGCTGTATTTTCATCGGGATCACAAACGCCCGCGAGCACATCAAGTTCGGCAAAATTCCGGACAAGGTTCTTTCCCCAGTGGCCGCAACCGCAAACCACCACTTTCGTTTCTTTCATTGCCATGAAGCCTTACTCAGTTAAGCCTTGATGATAAGCGCTTTCGCGTCCGCTCCTCGATAGGCCTTGTTGCGCGTATCGATAATCAAAGGCGCGTGCTTGGAAACCATCTGATAGTCAACACTTGTATGATCTGTTGATAAGAGAACAGCGTTGTATGTTTCAAGCGCCTCTGGAGTCAGGTCGACTGACTCCCGGCCCGAAAGGGCGTCATGTTCCCGACTATGCGGCACGACCGGGATGAATGGATCATGAAAATCGACAACCGCGCCCGCCGCTTCCAACTTCTCAATCAATACCAAGGAAGGACTCTCTCGCATATCATCGACGTCTTTCTTATAGGCGATCCCCAGAATAAGAATGCGTGACCCTTTAACTGACCTGGAGAACTCATCATTCAGAGCCTCCGTCAGTTTGGTTATGACATAGTTGGGCATATGCGTGTTGATTTCGCCAGCCAGCTCAATAAAGCGGGTCGGCACGTCAAACTCGCGCGCTTTCCACGTCAGGTAGAAAGGGTCAATCGGGATACAGTGGCCACCGAGACCTGGTCCCGGGTAGAAAGGCATAAAGCCGAACGGCTTACTCGCGGCGGCATCAATAACTTCCCAAACATCGATCCCCATCTGGTCATAAATAATCTTGAGCTCGTTAACGAGGGCGATATTTACGGATCGAAAAATGTTCTCCGTCAGCTTAACCGCTTCAGCTGTTCGGCTGTCAGAGACCATAACTGTCGCATCAATGATGCGGTCATAGATAGCGCTCGCAACGGAAAGTGCTGCTTCACCATCAGCTCCAACAACCTTAGGCGTTGTTTTTGCCGTATGGGTTTTGTTTCCAGGGTCTTCCCGCTCGGGCGAATATGCGAGGAAAAAGTCTTTGCCTGCCACCAAGCCACCTTTTTCCAGAATGGGCCGCACAATCTCATCAGTTGTGCCGGGAAAGGTGCTCGATTCCAAAACGACGAGCTGACCAGGCTGCAGGCGGGGTTCAATTGCCTCTGCTGTCGCGATGATTGCGGACAGATCTGGTTCACGATGACGGGTCAGCGGTGTAGGTACACAACAAACGATAACGTCAACACTCGAAAGCTGATCGAACTCAGACGTTGCCTCGAATTTCTGGCTTTCACGAAGTGAGGAAACAATGTCGGATGGGATATGTCCGATATAGCTTTCCCCAGCGTTCAGTTGATCAACCTTCTCCTGGTCGATGTCAAATCCAACCACTTTGAATGTCTGACGACAGAAAAGCTCAACCAATGGCAAGCCTACATAGCCCAGCCCAACAACACCGATAACCGCAGTGCTGCTTTCGATTTTCAGCAGGAGATCAGAAGCGAAGGAGCTCTTTCCGTCAGCGACAGAATATTGATGATCCACAACCATTTCTTATTTCCCACCCTCGACTTTGCCCGTCCCTGATCGAGCTGTTTTCGTTGCTTCTGTTAGACCAAAGTTGACCTGATTACCATAGCTGAGGGCGCGCTTTTTCCCATTCTGCGCGCAGAAACCATAAACTTCGCTATTACGGCCTACCTGAAGCCACTTTCCCCAGTGTTCCCTGTGCGTTCCCACCCGCCAATTGCTGAAAGACATATTACACTATGTTGTTCGCCCCTTGAAACAAAAGAAAAACAACCGCGCTATTTAGAGTAGTTCTTGATTGCATCCAGCACGAGCGCCCCGCTCTCACCGGTCCCATAAAGGTCGCCGGTCGCCCGTCCTTTTGATCCAATGGCACCCAAAATGCTCTGCTTTACCTCATGCGCAGTCGACGGTGGCTGCAAGACATTCCACCCTGCCTCTACCAGCTCTAACCACTCAGTTTCATCTCTTAGCGTAACGCAAGGCCTGCCGTTAAAGTACGCCTCCTTCTGAACACCTCCAGAATCCGTCGCGATTACAGCGGCACCCGCCTCCAAGTCCATCATGTCGAAGTACCCAACAGGTTCGAGAAGTTTCAGACTTTGAGAGATTTCGACCAACTCCGATCTTTCCCTTATGAGTTTGTGTGTTCGTGGATGCAGAGGTAAGACCACCGGCATTCGCTCGGCAACACCCGCAAGGCCGCCCAAAATCGCTTTCAAGCGCTGAAAATCGTCCGTGTTTTCAGCGCGATGAACCGTCGAAAGCACATAATGCCCGGCTTCGAGGCCGTATCTCTCAACAGCACTCGGCCCAACCCTGGTGCGTTTTTGCGCAAACAAGGTCGCATCAAACATCACATCACCAACTTGTTTGACCTGTCGCTGATCAACTCCCTCTTTAATCAGATTTTCAGTGGCTATCGCTGTTGGGGTTAAAAGTAGATCGGAAAGATGATCCGCAACGATCCTATTCTGCTCCTCTGGCATCTTCTTGTTGAAAGACCTCAAACCAGCTTCGACATGCGCAACCGGGATATGAAGCTTTGCGGCTGCAAGAGCCCCTGCAAGGGTCGAGTTGGTATCACCATAAATCAATACCCACTCTGGTTTCTCTGCGAGCAACACCTCTTCGATTGACGCCAACATCTTCCCGGTTTGCGCCCCATGATGCCCAGACCCGATTGAAAGATTGAACTTCGGAGCAGGAATGTTGAGCTCCCGAAAAAAGACCGCAGACATATCGTCATCATAATGTTGACCCGTATGGATCATCACTTCCGAAAGCGCCTCATCTGCCTCAAGGCTTCGGCTAACAACCGCCGCTTTAACAAACTGAGGGCGAGCACCTACAATTGAAACAGTTTTTGTTGTCACTTACTCGCCACCTTTCGAGATCGCCTCAACACGGTCGAGAAGCTCAGCAAACTTACCGCCCAAGAGCTTCATACTGTGATTTTCCAATACATATTTCTGAGCGTTTTGGCCCATCTCTCTCCGCTGCTCTGCACTTGCCCCCCGGAGATCGCATATGGCCTGAGCTAGGGCTTCAGGATCTTCTGCTGGCACACTAATGCCCGCGTCTGCCTCTTTGACCGGGTTATAGCGCTCATCAAATGCCATAATGATCGGCTTGCCTGCTGCCAGATAATCGAACAGCTTATTGGCACTCATACCGAAGCCATAAATGGGTCGGGCGTAAAACACCAAGCAAAACGCGTCAGCTTCAGCAAGAACATCGCCAACCTCGCTTTTGGGCACTGCGTCTTCAAAACTAACAAAATCTAGTTTTCGTGCCCGTGCTTGCGCAGCGAGCGCTTTCTTTTTGGGACCATCACCGATCAGTCGAATCTTCAACGCCTTATGCTCACCTTTCTCTTTCAGAATGGCGGCGGCATCCAACAAGCATTCAAGGTTGTTCGCATTCCCATGAGAACCCGCGTACATGAGGACGAAGTCATCCTTTGAAGCATACGACTCTGGTGGGTAGCCCTTGACCTCACCGGTTGTGATGCCGTTGGGTATCCAAGTTATTTTCGCTGCATCCCCCCCAAGCGGCACGATGTGCTTATGTGCGGTGGGCAAGAGAGTGACGATCCAGTTTGCTTTTCGGTAGAGAAACTTCTCGATGACTTTTAATATGAATACGAACGGATGACGCTCAGATAGCAACCCAATTTGCACGATCGATAAGGGCCAAACATCTCTTATCTCCAGCACAAATGGGACTTTCAGAAAACGTGAAACTACGTAAGCGGATAATGCAGAGATCAAATCCGGCGAGGTGCCGACAATAATATCCGGTGCTGGCAGGTCAGCTAACCCTCGTCGGCGCACGACAGAGGCGGCGAATACGACATTGTTCCATATCCGTGCGACGTAACGAGCGCTCGCAGATGGGGTCTTGATCCAATGAAACCTGACGCCTGATATCTCTTCTCTGGCCCATGGACCGTTGTCAGAAATATGATCCTTGTTCGAAATATGCTGCCGACTTGCGCCTATTATCGTTACATCTATTGCCCGCTCTCCCAACGCTTTGGAGAGTTCAAAATGACGGGTACCGCCTGGCTGATCTGGGGTCAGCGCAAAATGGTTTACAATCCATACTTGCATTGAATGAAAATTCCCTCAGGCGGACTCTGAAGCCCTAAAGTCTCGCGATTGAATTGCGTAACCGTTACAGTCACACCTGCAACCACGGTGATCTATTCGTGGATACACTCTAACTAAACATCACTGAATGATATGCCGGTTTTACATGTTAAGTCTTAAGCTGCAAGCCCTGTATACCAACCCAACAAAAAAACTAAAGCGGTGTCTTTTGTATATAGTGAATTTGAAAGTTTAGTTTACCAAAAACATATGTGCAGTTGAGACAATACTTGTCACGTTGATCGTTAGTACACGGGTCTATTATGTGCGGCATTTCAGGCATCTTGGCGACGGAGCCCAAAGACCTCTCGGTGATCAGGGGGCTAACGAATTCCCTATCGCATCGCGGTCCTGACGACGAGGGGTATGCCGCGAGAGACAGGCTCGGCAACACAAGGCATTTTGTGTCGGCAGACCTCCCAGAGTGTCCAACCGGTACCTTAGCGTTGGGACATCGTCGACTCTCTATTCTTGATACGAGCTCCGCCGGCCACCAACCGATGGAACACCCTGATGGTGACCTGATCATTATCTACAATGGTGAAGTGTACAACTACCTAGAACTAAGGATCGAGCTTGAGAAACTGGGATGTCGCTTTCGGACCGGGACAGATACAGAAGTAGTTTTGGAGGCATATAAGCAGTGGGGCACCCAATGCTTCGCCCGTTTCAATGGTATGTGGTCACTGGCAATCTGGGATGAGCGCCGCAAATCGCTGATCCTGAGCCGAGATCGGTTCGGAATAAAACCTCTACACTACCTGATAGACAAAAACGTCCTCTATTTTGCATCAGAAATAAAAGCTCTGCTTTGTGTTGATGTCTATCGACCGAAGCTCAACAACTCTATCGCTGCCGACTTTCTTCGCTGGGGTTTAGTGAATCACAACAATGAAACATTCTTCGCTGGCATAAATGCGTTTCCCCCCGCTTGTTTTTGCATCATCAGCCAAGACAATGTGTCGCGCATCTCGCCCCAACCGTACTGGACGCCCAATTCCGGCACCCTCTCTTCAAGTAGGCTTTCTGCAATACAAGCAGAGGAAGAGTTCTTGTCGCTTTTTGGTTCAGCCGTCGCCCTGCGACAGCGATCAGATGTACCGGTCGGCGCGTGTTTATCGGGAGGTTTGGACAGTTCGGCAATTGTCTGCGAAGCAACGCGCGCAAACGCCAACTCCTCCCCATTCGCAACGTTTACATCAGCTTCCAAATTATCCGACTTCGACGAGCGCAGGTGGTCGGATATTGTCAACCAGGCCTGCAATACCAAGGCTCATACAGTTTTTCCGTCCGCCTCTGCCTTTAGGCAGGACCTGGATCACCTGATCCTTGCACAAGAAGAGCCTTTTCCATCCGCCAGCATCTACGCACAATATCTCCTCATGCGCAAAGCGCGCGAGGAGGAGATTCCAGTTTTGCTTGATGGCCAAGGCGCGGATGAGGCTTTGTGCGGCTATCGCAAATATGTCGCCTATTCCTTTCTTGAGAGTCTCCAGGAAGGGCATTGGTTGGATCTGTTCACCGACATTTTTGGTTGGGCGACAACTGGCGACAAAGGCCTCCTTCAACTGTCACAGGGGGTGAGGTACCTGCCGAGATTTTTACAAAGAGGAAATGCCGAACCACTTTACGAGCACGTTCTACCCGGCTTCAACGATGTTTGGTCGCAAAGTCTACCTGGGACTGGACTTCAAACTTATCGGGCGAGTGAGCGCCAGATTGACGATCTTGTGAAACACAGCGTTCCCGCATTGCTGCGATATGAAGATCGGAACTCGATGGCATGGGGGATCGAAAGCAGAGTTCCATTTCTTGACTATCGCTTGGTCGAATTCTTGCTCGGGCTTCCCACCAGACTAAAAGTCAATAAAGGAAGGACAAAGAGCCTCATGCGCAATGCGTTGAAGGGGCGTATCCCTGATGAGGTACTACAACGTCGCGATAAAATGGGGTTTGTCACACCAATGCACGTTTGGATGCGAGGAGAGTTACGCAGGGATTTTGAACACGCCCTAACCTCTTCCGACTTTCGGCTAAGGTCTCTCATCGACCAACAAAATGTCACCTCCCTCCTTGATATGAGGGGGTACTGGTCATGGGCGTCTCTGAACGCCGCTTTTAGAGTGTTCATTCTTGACCGATGGGCGAAGCTCCACGATGTGGAAATCACGGTTTAGTAGAGAGTCGACCCAAACGTGTAGATTGAAATGAATGGCTGGGGCGGCAGGATTCGAACCTGCGAATGCCGATACCAAAAACCGGTGCCTTACCACTTGGCCACGCCCCAACGGACAGTGTTCACTGTCAGGACATGCACATAGCTTGAAGCGGCGCAGCGTGCAATATATATCGAGATAAATCGCTCATTTCTGCCGGTTTTAGACGGATTTTTCCTCAAGAATGCAGGGAGCCCCCATGACATCCCAATCCGATACCTCAGTTCGCCCCTTTTCCCTTGCCGGACTGGATCACATTGTGCTCCGGACGCCCGCCCCGGCAACATTGATCGGGTTTTATGTCGATGTGCTGGGCGCAACCGTGGAGAGAGAGATTCCTCAGTTCCAGTTGACCCAGCTGCGCGCCGGAAGCTCGCTGATCGACATTGTTGGAGCCGATCACCCTCTTGCCCCTACGGAAGGACGGAATGTCGATCATTTCTGCCTGCGCATCGACCCGTGGGACGAAGCTGCGCTGGCAGACTATTTGCGGGCACAGGGTCTCACCGTCGAGGAAAGTGGCATCCGGTACGGAGCTGAAGGCAATGGGCCTTCTATCTACATTAGCGATCCTGAAGGAAACATTGTTGAACTGAAGGGACCGCCATCAGACGTTTCCTCTCCCGACTAGGGGACGGGGATCTGACCGACAGCCTGCTCCGTCAGACTACCCAGATACAGATATCCTGAACGCTCATTCACGCTGGTGATGGTTCCAAACCTGCCATTCGGGTCCTGAAGGTTGCCGGTCACCTCGCCGTTTTCATTTACATTCACGACCCAGCCATAGGGCTCAATCAACGATCCGCGCCACGCCTCAGGCAAGCGCATCAAGACCTTCCGCAAGAATGGCGATGGCAACAGCTGGTCCAACTGTTTGGATCTGGGTGCTACCAGGGCGATCCAAAACGTGCCGTCTGGCGCGCGCGAAATATTGTCAGGGTGAGCTGGCAGGTTCTCCAGGAAAATGTCCGACTGACCCGCTTTAGGGCCGGCGAGCCACAACCGTGTTACTCGGTAGCGGAATGTCTCATTGACCAGAACAAAGCTCTCGTCAGCCGCCAAGGCGACCCCATTGGCAAATCCCAGATCGCCCAACTCCACCTTGGTGACAGCTGTCGATGGATCATAGGTCAAAAGCCGGCCCGTCTTTCTACTCTCGACCGCATCCAGCAGATTATCGTGAATACCAAAACGGGTTGAGGCATCCGAGAACCAAATCTTGCCATCTGATGCAATGTCCAGGTCATCAACAAAGATCATCTTCTCGCCGTCGACACTGTCCGTTAAGACGTCTAGTCTGCCATCGGGAGACAACGACAGAAGCCCTTTAAGAGCATCAGCAATAATCAAATTGCCATCCGCATCGAACTGCAAACCGAGCGGACGACCACCTGTATTCGCGACCTCAATTGCTTCCGCCTCAGCTCCCTCTGCCTGATTGATCCGGACAATGCGCCCGTCTTCGTACCCGGTGTACAACCACCCTGCCGGGCCGATTGTTGTATCCTCCGGCCCGATGCCCTGCTCTTCTGCCAGGCGGGTAACCGCCGACAGGCTTTCATTGGCAATAAAGGGTCCCGTTTTTCCGACATCCTCTGGCGGCGTCCACGCAACAGGATCAATCGGCACAGGCGTTAATGTAAGATAGGCTGTCAAAAGCCCCAGCAGAACAGCCAAAAAACCAAAGAATTTCACCAGTCTTTATCCCCTCGTTAAGACCCTTGCCCCATCTTGTAGTCCTTAAGTTTGGGCGTCAAACAGTTGGCGCACCGGGCACGGGAACGTATTGCGTAATATTCGAGGACCTTATGGCAGCGTTTTTGCTGATTCACGGCGCGTGGCACGATGAACGGTGTTGGGAACTGCTTGTTCCACACCTGGCCGCTCGTGGGCATGCTGTACATACGATCACGCTGCCAGGTCACTGGAACCGCGACCTTCCCACCCATCGGGTTTCTCTTCGCCGATATGGCGAAGCCATCTGCGAGGCCGCGCGGCAAATCGGCGAACCTGTCACTCTTGTAGGGCATTCCATGGGCGGCATGGCGATCTCTCGCGCCGCCGAGATGCAGCCAGGTCTTTTCGATCAGCTCGTGTATCTGACGGCATACCTTCCCCGGTTGAACAAGTGGACACGGATGCGCTCCTTGGCGTTGGGTGACAAACATACGGGGCTTTGGCCAGCTGTGCGGACGGATTGGCTGCGTTTCAGAATACATCTCAGACCAGAGCTCGTCAGCGACATCTTCTATCATGATTGTCCGGCGGACATTGCCGACCGGGCAGTGGAAAGGCTGGGGAGCCAGTCAGGTGTGCCCATCGTGGAGTTCACCCGGATCACCCATGAAGGTGTCGCCAGTCTCCCGCTGACCTACATCGAATGCACTCAAGACCGGGTCATCTCACCTAATCTGCAAAAGCAAATGCAGGATTATGCGCCCTTCAGACAGGTGTTGACGCTCGACAGTTCTCACTCACCGTTTCTGTCCCAACCTCTAGAGCTTGCCGAGATGCTCCATGGGATTGCCGGCGGGCATGTACGGAAAGAAAAGCCGCCAGCCTCACGCTATACAAAGCTCGCTGCGCGCAAGGGTGTCTCGCTGCACCCACTTGCTGAGACAAAAACGGGCTAATATACTTCGCTCGCTTCAAATTCATGCATGTGGCGGAGTGTGGCGCAGCCTGGTAGCGCACCTCGTTCGGGACGAGGGGGTCGGTGGTTCGAATCCACTCACTCCGACCAGCTCCGGTCTTCAATACCGACCAGGATGGGGCAATGCCCTGTATCTTAACCCAGGCAGTCTCAAACATCATCGTCCAGAAAAATTTGGTGCCCGTTTCTCAACGAAATGCGCAACGCCTTCTTTAAAGTCTTCGCTGGCAAAGCTGGACTGCATCTCCGTGTCCGCCATGGATGTTGAAGCGTTGAAGTCCTGAAAGAGGGATTTGTAGACTTGGCGCTTCATCACCGTCATGGAGCGCGGCGACGTTGTGTCCGCCAGACCCTTGGCATAGTCCATCACCTCACCCATCAGCGCATTGCCTGCGACTGACCGGTTGACAAGACCCAGACGCGCCGCTTCTTCACCGGTAAACTTCCGCGCGGACATCAAAATGTCCAACGCATTGGCCGAACCGATGAGCCTTGGCAACAACCAGGCAATGCCGTGTTCCGCAACCAGACCACGTTGCGCAAAAGCGGTTGTGAATTTTGCGGCGTCGCTTGCAATCCGCATATCACAGAAAAGGGTCATCACCAGACCGATGCCGGCGCAGGGTCCATTGATGGCTGCGATGATGGGCTTCGGACATTCGAACATATAGCCGAAGCGGCCTTCAAAATGCTCCAGAACCGACGGGCCGAGATCCGTATCGAAGGAGACTTCCGCTTCTTCACCCTCTTCAACGATGCGTTTTCTGCCATCGCCCTTGGCGTCAATCTTCTGCAGACCGCCCATATCCGCACCTGCGCAAAAGCCGCGACCTGCACCTGTGATGACGACCACCCGGACATCCTCGTCCGCTGCTGCATCATTAATGGCGCCACGGACACTGTTTTCCATGGTGGCGGTCCAGGCGTTCAGCTTGTCCGGCCGGTTGAGTGTGATGGTCGCGACACGGTCGGTCACATCATAGAGAATCTCGTCATACGTGGTCATGGCGTCTCCCCCCATTGGGCAATCTTCAATGTTTGCGTTAGCCTATCTTTTCATGCGCGCACGAGACCGCACAAGAGGGAGAGGAACATGACCGATTTCAGCCAAATTCTGGTGGACCATCCGGCAAACAGGGTCATGCGGATCACGCTGAACCGGCCGCAGTCGATGAATGCCTACACGACCCGTCTGTGCGAAGAAGTAACGGACGCGATTGAAAGCTACCTGCGGGATGACAATCAGCGGGCCCTCATCATCACAGGTGCAGGCCGGGGCTTTTGTTCAGGTGGTGATGTCAGCGGCAATGGGGACGACGAACACCGGGCACTGATGGCAAGCCAGCTGTCCCACGGCCGCGAGATGCGGGACGGTATGCACCGGGTGATCCTTGCCCTGCAACGTTGCGACAAGCCGGTGATCGCCATGATCAACGGACCGGCTGTTGCAGGTGGCCTGACGCTGGCCCTTGCCTGCGACATCCGGATCGCTTCTGATCAAGCGAAACTGGGCGACACAAGTGGTCGCTTTGGATTGCTTCCCGACGAAGGAGGTGCATGGTTCTTCCCGCGGGCCATGGGCATGGACCGCGCTCTTAAGATGAGCATGCTGGCTGAGACCTACGACGCCCGCACCGCCATGGAACTGGGACTTGTCACAGAAGTTGTGTCCGATAATGCGCTCGAAGAGGAAACACTCAAACTCGCAACGGCTCTCGCAGAACGCGCCCCTTTGGCCGTGAGGCTCGCCAAGCAGATGATGTTGCGCTCACATGATGTGACCCTTGAACGCTCCCTCGGCGACGCCGCTCTGTCCGTGATGGTCACCAACCCGTCTCAGGATGTGAAGGAGGGCGTCAAAGCGTTCTTCGAGAAACGGGCACCAAACTTTACCGGCAAGTAGAAGGGCCTTACGCCTTCTTCTGATTGTGTTCGCTCACGACCTGTAGGGACTGCCGCTCAGCAAACCCGTAAATGCCTTTGGACATAAGCGAGGCTTCTGCCTTTCGGCGTGCGGCATAGACTTCTGCCCGGGCCCCGTGAACTTCAATATCATCGGGTGCGGCGAGCCCCGCCATCTCTGCCAGGTGACACGCCAGGCGTAGCTCACCCTCGCCCGCCAGTTTCGAGGCCCGGGCCGCAAGAGCCTTCGCACCTCCAGCCAGTGACGCCATTTCTTCTGCCAGCGCCCTGTCTGGCGCAGGCTTTAGATTGGCCGGGTTACCGTCATACCAGCCTCCATAGAGCCGCCAGATATTGTGAATGACGAATTCCGGTTCGTCATAAACCGGCTGCAGGTAGGGCTTGCCCATCAGCTCCGCCGGAAGCTTGATGGAGTGAATGATCTCATCCAACCGTGCGCCGGTGTTCATCATGTCCACCGTCTGTGTGACCAGCGTTTCCAGCGCGGTTGCGATATGGTCCAGCACAGTTGCAATGCGTTCTTTCCCGCCAATGGGGAGTCCATGAGCGGGCAGAAGAAGCTCCGGTTCTTTCGCGATCATCTCGCGGAGCGCCTTGGCCCATTCAAGCGGGTAGCGTTGTACCTTCTGTGGATTGCCCGCGTTGGGGAACACCCAGGTTACGAAGTCACCTGAGCAGACGGCTTTATGCTCCGGCACCCAGGCCCAAAGGTGATCGTCGGTCTCTCCAATCGCATGATGCAGTTCAAACTGCGTGTCCCCGATCCGGGTATTCAGGTTCTCGCGGAAGGTGGTGTCCGGATCGATCCACGGATCCGGCCCGAAACGGCGCGCGGCCATCCCCTCCGCTGACCCTGCCTCACCCATACGCAACTCGGTGGCCGGGGCGAACTGGCGGGCATTGATGGTGAAATTGTATCCGTTGGTTGCTTCATAGCGGCGGAAGCGCGGCGAGACATTCTCATGGGCGATGATGCGCGGGCGCCGGTGGCCCTTCTCACACGCCTCGCAGACGAAGTGGTTGGTGCCGCCCACATGATCCGCATGGCCGTGGGTGTAGCAAATGTTGGAGACAGGCTCGTCCGTCCATTTCCGCAGCGAGTTCAGCACCCCGCCGCCAAAGGCTTCGAGACTGGTATCAAACAGGACAAGCCCATCACCGGTTTTGAAGGTCACCACATGCGAAAAGGCTTCGATCAGAGCAATCCCGTTACCCAGTTCAGACAATTCCATTGTCGGGCGGTTTACGAGCCCGGCCCCTTCATAAATGTCATTGTCGATAAACCGCTCTGAGAGCGCCAAGAGATCAGCCATGGGTCTTCCTCAGGTTTCCAGTCGCTGCCTAACAGTGACCATAGACCTAGAGGTTATGTCGAGAAGCTGAGCGACTAATTCCACTCTGCGGGATTGCATGCCATTCACCTCTCTGTGCAATTGCCCATGCAGCCGTTTCACGATCGCGCCTGACCGGCTATGATCCGGCAAACACTTGCCGCACCGGTGAGAACAACAAACACGCTGAGCAGCGCATAACGCCTGCCTGCGTGAACGCTGGGGAGAACTCGATGAGCTTCAAAATGCCAGAGCAAGGCCGAGATTGGGAAGGCCTGCGCCATGAAATGCAAACACGTGGCAGCAATGACGTGAAATGGCGGGACGGCAAGACAGCGGTCTATGTCTTCAATGCCGGTCCGGATGTCGCTCGGGTGCAAAAAGAAGCTTACACCATGTACATGTCCGAGAATGGCCTCGGACCGATGGCATTCCCAAGCCTCAAACAGATGGAAGACGAAGTTGTCTCCATGGGGCTCAACCTGCTCCACGCCCCTGAAGGGGCCGCCGGTAACATTACGTCTGGGGGCACCGACTCCATCACCATGGCGATTAAAACCGCACGGGACTATGCGCGCGCCGAAGGCACCCTGAAGGGCCGCCCCAACATTGTCGCTCCCTGGTCCGCCCACCCCGCCTTCGACAAAGCCGCCAAGATGATGGATATGGAGATGCGGCGGGTACCTTGCGGACCTGATTTCCTGGCAGACGCCGCCGCAATGGGTGCAGTGATCGACGATGATACGATCATGCTTGTGGGGTCTGCCCCCTGCTTCCCTTATGGCCTGGTCGATCCGATTGAACGCCTGGGTGCTGTTGCCGAAGCGCACGGGACCTGGCTCCATGTGGATGCCTGTGTCGGTGGCTATTTTGCCCCGTTCGCCAAAATGAATGGCGTGCCGCTGCACGCGTTCGACTTTGAAGTGCCTGCTGTCAAATCGATCTCCGCCGATCTCCACAAATACGGCTATGCAGCCAAAGGAGCGTCGACCGTTCTCTTCCGTTCAGCCGAGCTTCAGTCCCATATGATCTTTGACTGCGACGACTGGCCCGGCGGACGGATGATCACGCCGACGCTTGCCGGTACGCGTCCCGGCGGGGCGATTGCCGCAGCCTGGGCCGTCATGAACTATCTAGGTGTGGAGGGATACAAAGAGAAGCAAGGCATTGTGTGTGCAGTGCGCGAGCATATCGAGACCGGCGTTAAGCGGATGGGCTTCAAGATTGTTGGGAAGCCCGTGCTCGGCCTCGTTGCCTTCTACCATCCGGACTATGACGCCTTTGCGCTCTGGGGAAAGATGGCAGAGCGTGGCTGGATGACATCGGTGACGACGGAACCAAAATCGCTCCACCTCATGCTCTCGCCCTTCCACGCAGCAGTTCAGGATCAGTATCTGGCAGACCTGCAAGCCAGCATGGCTGAAATTGATGCGGGAAATGCGGGAGAGGTGAAAGAAGTCCGCTACAGCTAACGAGCGAGACGGGCGCTCACGCGCCCGCCGCCTAGGTTCATGGCTGCTCGTGCTTACATGGCTGCGATGTAGAGCAGCATCCCAGCAGTCCCAAGACCAGAGATGAGTGTACCGATGGCGCCGATGGGACGAAGGGGCACAGCGGGCAAAGAACCCGTCATGCTGAGTGCATGTGAGATGCGTGCAATCACAAAGAGGCCGCCAAAGATCATCACAAGTGTTGCGTACTGGCCTGACAGTTCCAGCAGCGCGAGCAGGACAATGAAGAGAGCAGCATTCTCGGCAAGATTTCCGTGACGCCGAATCTTCTTCTGAAACTCCTCGTCCCCGCCGTCGCCGAAGCTCAAATTCCGCTGACCTCGCACTGCGCCCACCGTCAGCATCAAAACGTATTGCATGATGCCAATAATACCGGCGACACCGGCAGTTATTATGGGAAATTCCATCTCATCGTCCTCCTTGGATGACACCGATTCATCTCGGCTTTAACCCCAGTTTCCCATTCTCATAGCGTTCCGCAATCGACTTTTTTGAGCCATACCGGTGCTTTTTTGCGCCTTTACAAATTATTCACCTAAATGCCTTGTAATTTTTGTGCAGTGCACATATCTAGGGATCAAGAATAAGAGCTGACAAACAGTCAATTCCCCCACAGGAAACGCTCTCGGCGGGAAAAGTACCGCTAACCCTTTGATCTTGGAGAAAGATCATGCTTACAGCTGACCTGAAGAACACGACTACTCACGCTGACCAGACCTTCGCAAATGCGAAAAACTCAATTTCTGACCGTCTGAAAGCCCTCGGCATTGAAGACGCAACCGATTTCGCGACCAGCGTTGGGTATCTGGTTGTTGGCGCCTATGGCATCACCATGGTGCTGAACCTGGCGCTGAACTACTAAGACCCAGACTGCAGCACGACCTTTCAGGCGCTGCACCTGACCTTTGACGCTCTATGCCCCCACTTGAGCGCGGCACCGGCGATCCCTCCCATCGCCGGTGCCCATATTCGCTTGAAGACACCCCGCCGAGCCGTCATTCTGCCCCAAATTTTGTGACTGACAGTATTGGGAGCCAGATCAGATGGCCGTTGCAATCCCCTTTGTACGTGAAATCGACATCGACTATGGGCGGGTAGACCAGGTGAGCCCGCTGATCCGTCGGGTGACGGCGAACAATCCTGGCGGCTTCACTTTCATGGGGACAGGGACCTACATCATCGGCACAGGCACTGTCGCCGTCATTGATCCTGGCCCCAAAGATGAGGCCCACATTGCAGCACTCCTAAAGGCGGTTGAGGGCGAGACCGTCAGCCACATCCTTATTACCCACTGCCATATGGACCACTCGCCGGCTGCAGCAGCCTTCAAGCGCGCCACCTGTGCGAAGACCTATGCCTATGGTCCGCATGGGTCGGGACAACCAAAAGACTCCGTTCAAATCGAAGAAGGGGCGGACCGCGACTTTACGCCTGACGTGGAGGTGCGGCACGGCGATGTTCTGGAAGGTCCTGGCTGGAGCGTGGAATGCGTCTTCACACCCGGCCATACGTCCAACCATATGAGTTTCGCATTGCGTGAGGAGAAAGCACTCTTTACCGGCGATCATGTTATGGGCTGGTCCACCAGTATTGTGAGCCCTCCGGACGGGGACATGGCAACCTATATCGCCTCTCTTGAACTACTCCTTGAGCGGGACGACGAGATCTACTGGCCCACCCATGGCCCGGCGATTACCGACCCGAAACCGTTCGTGCGGTCTTTCATCGCCCACCGCGAGGACCGGGAGCGCCAGATTGTCGAGCAGATCCAGGCAGGACGCACCACCATCGCAGACATGGTGCCGGTCATGTATGAGGCAACGGACAAACGTCTGCATCCGGCGGCCGCCCGATCTGTCCTCTCGCATGTGATTAAGATGGTCGCTGATGGGAAGCTTGCGTGTGACGGCGAACCCGCGCTTACGTCGGCGTATCGCTTGTCCTGACTTCCCGCGGTTTCCCGTCCAGGAAATCCTGCAGATTGTCGAAAGTTCCGTTCCAGCCGATCCCGTGATTGTCCCGGTCAGCCTTGTTGGTGAGCAATGCCTGATGTAAGTGGACCTTGGTTCCCGCTTTTACATCTTCAAAGGTCACGGTCACTGTCGACTCATGAGACCGCGTGCCGTCAATGGTCCAGCCCCAGGTGAAGACGATCCGGTCTGTCGGGGTAATCTCCTTGAAGATGCCGCTGACAATGCGCTCCGCTCCAGACGGCAGCCTCATCACCACACGCCAGGCACCACCCTCGACAACATCAAATGCGTGTTCGGGGAGTGACGACCCTTTTGGGCCCCACCAGGCGCCCATTTGTTCCGGCGTGCTCCACGCCTTAAAGACCCGGTCTCTTGACGCTTTAAAAATTCGCGTAATTTCCAGCGTGAGGTCCTGTTCGCTGTCCGATGCGAGTGCCATGTCACCCCTCCCCCGCCTTGTCGTCCTGACCTTCGCTTTGGGCCAGGAACTCATCGAGACGTTCAAATCCGTCTTCCCAGAAGGCGGCAATCTCGGTCATGAAGGCCTTTGCCTCCTTGAGCCCTCCTGGCGTCAACCGGCAACGCCGCCGCTGGGCATCAACTTCGCGCACGATGAGGCCGGCGTTCTCCAATACTTTCAAATGGTTGGAAATGGCCGGCATGGAGATGTCAAAGGGCTCAGCCAGCTCACCCACCGTTGCAGCACTTTTTGAGAGCCGCGCCAAAATAGCCCGACGGGTCGGGTCCGCCAGCGCCCCAAATGCCTGGCTTAACGGGTCACGCGCCATCGTCTCTTCCTACCTCAGGGCGTGATATCACGGCCCCTTAATTAAACAATCTCTTATTTAATGAAACGCAGGTTGGTTTTCAACCCTTGAGGATATCGAACGGTGCTGATTAGCCCTTGAGTTCGTCCCGGAAGGCGCGAATCCGCGCCGCATTGGCGCCCAGATCGCTCTCGCCGACGCGCGACGCTGAGCGCACATCAACCAATGCGGCCCCGTTTTCATCGCGGACGCGAATGACGATGTCGTCCTTGAAGCCCATCAAGGCGGTCGTGTCTGTTGCTTCAATACGGCCCTCTTCGACCGCCACAGACACAATCTCCCAGCCGAGCGCCTGTGCGGCTTTCACGGCATCCTCATAGGCAGCGCCCGGATGCCGATCCAGCAGGATGGGCTGGATGTCGGGATAAGCGGCCTGTTGAAGCTCGGCCAGGTTCTCAGGACTGGACCGATCCAGCGAGTTATGCGCGGGCGTGCGCTGCGCACGCACCGCCACAAAGACAGGCGGGTCGGAGAGATCGGTGGAAATGTCATGAATGGGTGGAACAGACGACCCGTTCATAATGGCCGAACCTACAGGTGCGACAACAGCAAGGCTCAGGAAAATCGAAGCCACGGCAATCCCGCGACCGTTTTTGCCGGACGTGATTGTAATCACAAGCCCGATGATCGAGAGAAGGATAGCGATCAACCCCACGATGAACCCGCCACCGAGCCCCGCAAACAAAGCGATGGAGAGGGGCATGACGCCGAGACGAAGTCCCAGCACCGCCAGGACAGCTATAACCACCGAAAAGAGCGCCAGCCGGAACCCCCAGCTTACTAGTGCCGACCGATCGCCCATTTTCGTCCCCTTTATCTTCTCTTTGTTCTGCCCTTAGCGCAGCGGATTATTCCGCCGCACTTGCCGTTGGCAGTGTGTAGTCTTTGAACTGCTCCCGCAGTGCCAGTTTCTGGATTTTGCCTGTCGCTGTATGCGGGATCTCATCCACAAAGACAACGTCGTCAGGCATCCACCATTTGGCAATCTTGCCATCCATATAGGCCAATACGCTCTCTTTGGTAAGACCGCTATCTTCCTTAGGAATAACAATCAGGAGAGGGCGCTCGTCCCATTTCGGGTGAACGATACCGATAACAGCGGCTTCCACCACATCGGGATGACCAACAGCCGTGTTTTCTAGCTCAATTGAGGAGATCCATTCGCCGCCCGACTTGATGACATCCTTGGCGCGGTCCGTGATCTGCATAAAGCCCAGCGGATCAAGTGTCGCCACGTCACCGGTGTCAAACCAGCCATCCTCATCAAGGATATTGCCACCCTCCCCTTTCAGATAGGACCCGGCAATCGCTGGCCCACGCACCATAAGATGACCAAAGGCAACGCCATCATTCGGCAGGTCATTGCCATCATCATCGGTGATTTTCATTTCCACCGTATAGATTGCCCGCCCCTGCTTTACTTTGATGTCGAGCTGCTCTTCAAACGGCAGCGTTTCCATGCCTGCCTTGAAGGAACCGAGCGTGCCCATGGGGCTGAGTTCCGTCATGCCCCAGGCGTGCATCACGGTGACTTCATAGTCGCGCTCGAACGTCTCGATCATGGAACGCGGTGCAGCAGAGCCACCAATCACCACCTTTGTCAGATCGGGAAGTTTCGCTTTGGTGGCTTCCAGATGTCCCAGCAGCATGAGCCAGACTGTCGGCACGGCGGCCGTCACGGTGACACGTTCCGTGCTCAGGAGTTCATAGATGCTTTCACCGTCCATGTTGGCGCCCGGCATGACAATCTTCGCACCGCTTGCCGGAGCAGCAAAAGTAATCGCCCAGGCATTGGCGTGGAACATCGGCACCACCGGCAGCACTGTGTCGACGGAGCGCATGCCGAGAGCATCTGCGCCATTCGCTGCAAGGGCGTGCAAGACATTGGACCGGTGGGAATAGAGAACGCCCTTTGGATTGCCGGTCGTGCCACTGGTGTAACAAAGACCGCAGGCATCATTCTCATCCACGTCCGCCCATTCGAAATTGCCATCTTCCGCTTCGACAATTTCGTCATAGCAATAGACGTTTTTGAGCTTCGTCTCCGGCATGTTCTCCTTGTCGGTCAGGATGATAAAGCCTTTGACGTCCGGCAGCGTGTCCGCCACTGCTTCAATCACCGGCACGAAGGTCGTATCAAAAAGGATGAACTGATCTTCCGCGTGATTAATGATGTAGGTGAGCTGTTCAGCAAAGAGGCGCGGGTTAAGCGTGTGGCAAACAGCCCCCATGCCCATGATGCCGTACCAGGCCTCCATATGCCGGTAGGTGTTCCAGGCCATGGTGGCGATCACGTCGCCCTGCTTCATGCCCAGTTTCTGGAGAGCCTGAGCGCATTTTCTCGCCCGCAGATGAATATCTGAATAGGTGCACCGGTGGATCGGCCCTTCAACGGTCCGGGTCACAATCTCACGTTCTGCGTGAAACCGGTTTGCGTGGTCAATAATGCTCATCACTGTGAGCGGCCAGTCCTGCATCAGACCTTTCATGGGTCTCTCCCTTTAAATTGTCGGCTTTTTTGCCGTTTGGAGGGAGTTTAGAGGCTTCCGCGGCTCCAAACAACGCTTGGCATGAACGGGCCAATAGCGCTTGCAGACTGCTCCGAGACGGCTAGTCTCATGGCCAACAAAACCACAATAAAAGGGAGGCTTAGATGGCAGAATGGCATCACCGGCCAGCGTCAGAGCTGCTCGCCGCGATGAACAGCGGCGAGGTCAGCTCAGCGGAGTTGACGGCGCATTTCCAAAGCCGCTTTGAAACACAAAACGCCAAGGTTAATGCGGTCGTGGCGACAAATTTCGAAGCAGCGATGGACCGGGCCCGTCTGGCCGACGAAGCTCGGGCTAAAGGCGAGAGCTGGGGGCCGCTCCACGGGCTGCCCATGACCATCAAAGACGCACTGGAAGTTGTGGGTATGCCGGCCGTCGGCGGTGCCCCGATGTGGAAGGACCACCGCCCAGGCCAGAATGCGGACGCCGTTCAGCGCATTATCGACGCCGGCGCGGTGGTTTTCGGGAAAACCAATGTGCCTTTTCTGTCGGGTGACTTGCAGACCTACAATGACGTCTATGGCACGACGAACAATCCCTGGGATCTGAACTGCGGTCCTGGCGGCTCTTCCGGTGGAGCCGCGGCAGCCCTGGCAGCCGGCCTGACGCCGCTGGAGCTTGGCAGCGATATTGGAGGGTCCATCCGGACACCGGCTCATCTCTGCGGTGTTTACGGCCATAAACCCACATACGGGATTGTTTCCAAGCGGGGACATCTGCCGGGCCCTCCAGGTGCCTTGTCCGAAAGCGACCTCTCGGTTGTGGGGCCGCTTGGGCTCTCGGCAGGCGATCTTGGTCTCTTGCTCGATGTGGTCGCAGGCCCCAATGCGGCGACATCTGTGGGCTGGAACCTCGCCCTGCCAAAGGCCCGGGCGACATCCCCGAAGGATTTGCGGGTCGCCGTGTGGCTTGATGACCCTTATTGCGAGATTGATGCGCAATCGGCGGCCCACATCACCAACGCGGCAAATGCTCTTAAAGATGCAGGCGCCAAAGTGGATTTCGCAGCCCGACCTGATTTCACGTTGGAAGAGATTACGGAGTGTTATCTTTTGCTTCTCCACTCAGTGGTGACGCGCGGCATGCCGCCGAAGGTTCAAGAGAAGTGGCGAACGCTCTTGGCGCAGGCGGCGCCTGACGACAAGAGCCACGAAGTTCTCCAGGCCTGTGGTGGATTGATGAGCCATGGCGACTGGCTGGATTGGCATGAAAAACGGGAACAGATCCGCGCCAAATGGGCGGCGTTCTATAAGGACTGGGACGTCGTTCTCGCCCCTACCCTAATGCGTCCTGCCTTCCCTCACGATCACACGCCGAACTGGAGCAAACGCACGCTCACCGTCAATGGCAAAGACCGTCACTATATGGATGTGCTTATCTGGGCAGGCCCTGCCGTGCTTTCCTATCTTCCCGCGTCGGTTGCCCCGGTCGGGCTCACAGATGAGGGACTGCCGGTTGGCGTTCAGATCATCGGTCCCTATCTAGAAGATAAGACACCTATCGCTGTTGCAGGTATGATTGAGGAATTGGTCGGCGGATTCCGTGCGCCGCCCGATTTCTCATAAAACCAGCATCACCACCACTCGTTACCCGACTTCCAACTGACAGGACCCACCCTTCATGTCCACGCTAAGCAATGCGGCGATCCGCGATATCGAAACCGTCATTCATCCCTACACCAATCTGGATGCTTTTCGAAAAACGGGGCCCCTCATTCTGGACCGCGGCGAAGGCATCCGCGTCTGGGACACGGACGGCAATGAGTATATTGAAGGGATGGCAGGCCTGTGGTGCACCGCTCTCGGCTACTCAGAGCAGGAGTTGATTGATGCGGCAATGGAGCAGATGGGTCAATTGCCCTTCACCCATGTCTTCAGCGGCAAGACTCATGAAAAAGCGGCGGAACTCGCTGAGCGGCTGAAAGCCATCGCGCCGCATGCCGCCTCTAAAGTGCTGTTCTGTGGCTCCGGCTCAGAAGCCAATGATCAACAGATCAAGCTTGTCTGGTACTACAACAATGCCCGGGGAAAACCGCAGAAAAAGAAGATCATTTCCCGGACTCGAGGCTATCACGGTGTCACTGTTGCCTCTGCCAGCCTTACCGGCCTTCCGGCCAACCATGCGGACTTCGATCTGCCGCTTGACGGCATCCTGCACACAGATTGCCCACACTATTATCGCTACGCGGAGCCTGGCGAAACGGAAGACGAATTCACCACGCGTCTCGCAAACAATCTGGATGAGATGATCCAGCGCGAAGATCCGGACACGATCGCAGCCTTCATTGCCGAACCCATTATGGGTGCCGGTGGCGTTGTCATTCCGCCGGAAGACTATTTCGCAAAAATCCACGCGGTCCTCGACAAGTACGATATTTACGTGATTGCCGACGAAGTGATCTGCGGGTTTGGCCGGACAGGCAATATGTTCGGGTCTGAGACCTTTGGTATGAAACCGGACTCCATCTCGGTCGCGAAGGCGCTCTCCTCCGCCTATGTGCCTATTGGCGCCGTCACTGTCGGTGATGACATGTATGAGGCCATGCTTGAGCAGAGCAAAAAGATCGGCACGTTCGGTCACGGCTTCACCTATACAGCCCACCCGCTTGCCGCTGCCGTCGCCTGCAAGACTCTCGAGATCTACGAAAAGCGCAATATTGTGGACCGGGTTCGCGGCCTTTCCCCAACCTTTGAAAAACGGGTTGCTGCGCTTGCGGACCATCCACTGGTTGGCAATTCACGGGCCAAGGGTCTCATCGGCGCGGTCGAACTTGTTGCCGACAAAACAACCAAGCGCGCGTTCGACGCCAGCCAAGGCGTGGGTGCCGCCGCCATGAACAATGCCCAAAAGCACGGCCTCATCGTACGCGCCATGGGCGGCGATATTGTTGCCTTCTGCCCGCCGCTCATCATTGATGATGCCCAGATCAACGAGATGTTCGACAAGTTCGAGAAAGGCCTGGACGACACGGAGGCCTGGGTCTCACAGGAAGGTCTGCGATAGGCCCATGAGTGTATTTCGGTATCACCTCCAGTTTGACGGCAAGGTCAGTCCCCAGGACGCAATGGGGGAACAAATGGGCATTGCCGCCGAGGCGCATGTCGGTCCCAGGTTCGATGCCGCCATCGGGGCGGAAGGATCTGTCGCAAAGTTTGAGTGCCTGGTCATGAACGATATGGACGGCTCCTTCACTCTGCAGGGCGAGATCACACTGGCTGGAGGCACATTGGCAGTCTCCACCTACCGTCCCTCCTCCCTTGAAGAAACGCCTGACCCAACCATTCAGCGTGGCACCGCTGAGTGCCGCATCGACAGTGGGACGGGGAGTTTTGCCGGGGCGAGCGGCACGATCACGTTGAACTTCACCGTTGATGAAGACGCGCGCTTCACCGATCTACAGACTGGAGTGATTTTCGCGGGACAGCCGGTTCACTAGCATCAACCGAGCCATAAAGCCTCAGGCTGGCAGAACGCGCATGTCCAACCGATCTAGATTGGAACGGACTTTTACACTTGTCCGCTTGACGCCCTCGGCTGGGCAATTTCTAATCTCTATCTTCGACCTGAGTAATCTGTAAGCGTATCAACCGCCGGTCCTGCTGCGCTGCGACAGTGCTTTTCCGCCCCAAAAGCTTTGGGAGCCTATCGTGGTGGACGTGTACAAGGCCGGCCAATAAACAATGCCACCTGGATTGTGCAGATGAACCCGCTCGTTAATGCAGCGCTTTCACGGTCCCGGACAACGCTATCGATCCTCTTCGTTGCGTTGATCGCCGGTCTGTCTGCCTATATCGCGATCCCCAAGGATGGGGACCCGGATGTGCAGATCCCCTTTGTCATGATCACAGTTGTGCATGTAGGCGCCTCGCCAGAGGATGCCGAACGGCTGTTAGGACGACCGCTCGAGCGCGAACTTATCGGCCTTGAGGGTCTGGTTGACATCCAGACATTCGCGATCGAAAGCACCGTCGCCATGGTGCTCGAATTTGATCCCTCAATCGATATTGATGATGCGCTGGTTGACGTTCGCGAAAAGGTGGACATCGCGCAGGCTGAATTTCCCGATGATACGGAGGAACCCCGTATCACCCAGTTTAACACAGCAACGGACAATATCTTACGCCTGGCTATCTCCGGCACCGCGCCGGAACGTACCCTGATCCGGTTTGCGCGCGACCTCAAAACGGAGATTGAGTCTCTCTCCTCTGTTCTGGGAGCAAACATGTATGGTCAGCGCTGGGAGCTTCTGGAGGTGGTCATTGATCAGGCCAAACTGGAAGCCCATCAGATCGGCATCGGCCCCCTTATTCAAACGATTACTCAGAATAATCGGCTGATTGCAGCAGGGGATGTACGCGGATCCGAAGGCAGGTTTGCCGTCAAAGTTCCCGGCCTCATCGAAACCGGATCCGACCTCGGCGCTATCACCATCTTGGCCCATAACGAGGCGGTGGTCACGCTCTCCGACGTCGCCGACATCAAACGGAGCTTTGCTGATCGTACGGGCTACGCGACCTATAATGGGCGCCCGACCATTGGCATGGCAGTCTCAAAACGGATCGGGGAGAACATCCTTGAAACATCGGCAGCGGTGCGTGCCACGATTGACCGGGTGACTGCCGATTGGCCTGCGAATGTCAGTGTGGATATCAGCTATGACGAAAGTGAGCGCGTAAATAATATCCTGACGGATCTGCAAGCCAATGTGGTGAATGCCATCTTGCTTGTGATGGTGCTGGTTGTATTGGCGCTTGGTTGGAAGTCTTCGCTTCTTGTCGGCGTCGCGATCCCAACCTCTTTCCTGATTGCTTTTCTTGCCATGAGCATGCTTGGCATGACCGCCAATATGATGGTGATGTTCGGCCTCATCGTTGCCGTTGGCATGCTGGTGGACGGGGCTATTGTGGTCGTCGAATATGCAGACCGAAAAATCGCCCAGGGGTTTGATCGCCGGACCGCCTACGGCGCCGCCGCGACCCGCATGTTCTGGCCGATTATTTCGTCAACACTGACAACCCTGGCAGCCTTTCTCCCCCTTCTTCTGTGGCCCGGCATTACGGGCGACTATATGCGGTTCCTGCCCATCACCCTGATCCTGACCCTGTCGGGTTCCTTGCTTGTCGCCGTGTTCTTTCTGCCTGCCCTCGCAGCGCAACTGGGGCGGAGCCAGGATGGCAGCAGAGATATCGCCCAAGCTCTGGACCCCATTGCAGACGCTGAAACGGACAAGGCCGACGAAACGCAACCGCTGGCGGCAGCCTATACACGTCTCCTTACGTGGGCCGTCGGCAGGCCTTTCCTCACAGTCGGCGGTGCATTCGGCTTGCTGGTCGCAGTGTTTGTTCTCTACGGGCAGGCAAACTATGGCGTCATTCTCATCTCCAGCGAGGAGCCACCTGGCGCACAGATCATCGTGACGGCGCGGGGCAACCTCTCCGCAGACTCCTCCAGAGCCCTCGTCGCGGAGATGGAGGACGCCATCCTCGCGACTGAGGGGGTGCGCAATCTCTACTCCTATGCTGGCCCCTCAACAGACCGGAACCCGTTCGACAACCTTCCAAGGGATACGATCGGGGAAATGTATATGAATGTCGCGGACTGGCGTGGACGCCGTCCGGTGGCTGATATTTTTGCGGATATTCGGGCAGCGGCTGAGGACCTTCCTGGCATCCATGTCGAAATCAACCCGTTCGTTCAGTCTTTCGACCGAGACAAGGATGTGGTGGTGGAGCTTCTCACGACGGACCGAACATTGCTGCTGTTGGCTGCGGACAGTGTCAGGAATTATATGGAAACCGACATGGAGGGGCTCGTCGATATTGACGACACGGGCTCCCTTCCCGGCATTGAATGGGTCCTCGATGTCGATCGCGCCCAGGCCCAGAAGTTCGGCGCAGACATCCTGACCGTTGGGGGCGCGGTGCAGATGGTCACCAATGGCCTCAAAGTGGGTGAGTACCGGCCGGATGATACAGACTATGAATTAGACATTCGTGTGCGCCTGGGCGAGGCACAACGCGGGATCTCACAGTTGGACAGTTTGCGCATCATGACGCCAAGCGGCCTTGTTCCCATAACCAATTTTGTCGACCGCGAGGCCCGGCAGCGGATCAACACGCTTGAAAAGCGGAACGGCCTCTGGATCATAAAAGTGCGGGCCAACACTCAACACGGCGTGCTTCCTAACACAAAGGTCGGTGAATTGAGAGAATGGCTCAGTGCCGAGAACCGTCTGCCGCCCGGTGTGACTTATCAGTTTGGCGGGGATGACCGGCTCCAGTCAGAATCCGAAGGATTTCTCAACCTTGCCTTCACGGCGGCGCTGGGCCTGATGGCAATCATATTGCTCACCCAGTTCAATAGCTTCTATCAGTCCGCGCTCATACTCTCCGCGGTGATTATGTCAACGGCAGGGGTGCTCATTGGCATGATGGTGACACAACAACCCTTCTCCGTCATTCTGACGGGCACGGGCATCATCGCGCTGGCGGGCATTGTGGTGAACAATAATATCGTCCTTATCGATACCTATCAGCGTCTCATCAAAGCAGGGGCTGACGTCGAGAGGGCGATCATCAAGGCGGGTGCGCAGCGATTGCGTCCTATTCTGCTCACCACCATCACGACCATGGTCGGGCTCATGCCGATGGTGCTACAGGTGAGCGTCAATCCTTTCGCCGACGACTGGTTCGCTTACGGGTCTCCCACCAGCTATTCCTGGAAGCCCATGTCCAACGCGATTGTCTTTGGTCTGGGCTTTTCGACCTTATTGACCCTTGTGGTAACCCCGGCAGCGCTCGCCATTCCCGTACGTCTCAAAAAAAGTGCGTCCGCACATCTCTCACTAGACCGGCTAAGGGTACCGGGACTGGACGCGGCAAGAGCACGGTTTGAGCGATGACTTGATCTGAGGATGAAATGGTACAGCTGGGAGGAATTGAACCACCGACCTCCTGATCCACAATCAGGCGCTCTAACCGACTGAGCTACAGCTGCACATCCGTTGTGTAGGGTTTCGCCCCAAGCACTCCGAGAAGCCGGAACTTAATTCCCTTGCGCGCGCCTTGCAAGGGCTCTCGACGCCTTATTTTCCGGCTGTTTTGAGCCTTTTTCCGCTCGATTTGCGGCCTATTCACCAACGCCGGGCATCATGGAGGCGACAAAGTCCGGCCAGACAGCCCCGGCAAAGACCAGAAGCACCGCGATCGGGCAAACCACCCGAACAGCGAAGAGCCAAGCCCGGAACCAAAGTGCATTCGGGTCCTTGGCGTTGAGGGCGTCCAAAACTGTCTCCTGGCTCAACACCCATCCGGCAAAGACCGCCATCATAATGCCTACGCCAGGCTGCACCCAGCTGGTGACGATGAAATCGAAGACGTCAAAGATCGTGCCGGTGACCAGAACCCCCAGCGGGGCCAACGGGAAGAAGTCGGACCAGTCGCTGAACGAAAGAGCACTTGCAATACCAAGGGTCCAGGCGGCGGTCCCAACCAGGAGGGCTGTCGCCTTTCTGGACCAGGTCAGCGCCTCTTCCATGTAGGCGACGGCAGGTTCCAACAGCGAGATCGCTGACGTCACCGCTGCGACCGACAAGAGCACGAAGAATGCCGTACCGACGAGGAGCCCCGCGTCCATCTGCCCAAAGGCAATGGGGACCGTCACAAAAATCAGGCCCGGACCAGCGGAAGGCTCGAGAGCGAAAGAGAAGACCAGCGGAAAGACAGCAAGCCCTGCGAGGATGGCAACGCCTGTATCTGCAATGACAATGATGATCGCTGAATTCTGGATCGACACGTCTTCGTCAAGGTAGGCGCCATAGGTCATCATCGCGCCGAGTGCCACTGACACAGAGAAGAAGCCCTGCCCGATGGCCATTAGAAACGTATTAGACGTCACTTTGGAAAAATCGAACGTAAAGAGGAAGTCGACCGCCCGTTCAAATCCGGGCGTGGCCGCCGCGTAGAAAACCATCCCCACCAGCAGCACGAAAAGCAGCGGCATGAGGAAGACGACCGCCCGCTCGATCCCTTTATGAAGGCCCCAAATTACAATGCCGATATTGATGGCCATAAAGAGGGTGTGCCACCCGATCAGCGCCACCGGATCGCCGATAAAGGCACCGAAGACCTCGCCAGAGCTTTCACCGTTCAGCTCGCCAAAGGTGCCCGACGCGGCAAGCGTCACATATTTGAGTGCCCATCCGCCGATAACACTGTAGTAGGAAAGAACGACGAAAGCCCCCAGCGTACCCCCCCAGGCCATCAATACCCAGAAGATGGACTTTTTGTGCTTGCGGGTGATCTGCATGAGGGAACCGATGGGACTCTGCCCGCCCATACGCCCCAGCATCACCTCTGCAATAACAATTGGCAGCGCGATACAGGTCGTCGTCAGCAGATAGATCAGGATGAAGGCGCCGCCGCCATTCTCGCCAGTGACGAAGGGGAAACGCCAGATGTTGCCGAGCCCCACAGCAGAGCCGATTGCCGCCATCAGAAATGCAAATCGCGACGACCAATGCTCGCGCGCTACGCTAACCGCCATATTGTCCCCTTCTTGGCCCTCTTCAGCCGCTGCCGGATGGTCCGGCCCCCGCCGCTCATCCCCTCACTAATTGTGCCAGACTAACCCGGTTTTTCGCCCCTGTCAGGCCATCGCGGGATCGCTTATAGTCCCGCCCGCGGGAGGACGGCCATGACCAACACACAAATTACAACTCGAATGATCGAGGCAAACGGGCTGACGTTTGAAACAGATGTCTGTGGCTCCGGGGACAAGTTTGCACTTCTGCTGCACGGCTTTCCCGAAAGCAAGCACTCCTGGCGGTTCCAGATGCCGCTCCTGGCAGAGCTTGGCTATACGGTCTGGGCGCCCAATCTGCGCGGATATGGCCAGAGTTCAAGACCGCCGAAAGTGGCTGACTACAACATCACCCATCTGATCGCTGATGTTGCAGGGCTAATCGACGCCGCGCGGGCTGAAGGTATCACCGGACAGACGACACTCATGACCCATGACTGGGGCGGTGCCATTGGATGGAGTTTCGTTCTCTCAGACGCTCGCCCCCTTGAGCGGTTTGTGGTGATGAACCTGCCCCATCCCACCCAGTTCATGAAAAACGTATCCGGCTGGGCCCAGCTCAAGCGGTCCTGGTACATTTTCTTTTTTCAGATCCCCTGGCTCCCGGAAAAGCTCATGACCTTGCGGGGCGCCCGTGCAGTGGGCGATGCGTTCTCGAATATGGCCATCGACAAAACAAATTTTGGGCCGGACGTTCTGGATCATTACAAACAGAATGCGCTTATCCCCGGCGCCATGAAGGCGATGATCAATTATTACCGGGCATCGTTCCGCAACAATCCAATGAAAGATATCTGGGAAAACCCACCTCACCTCAAAACGCCCACGCTCATGATCTGGGGCGAAGAAGATGTGGCCTTGGGGAAAGAACTCACCTATGGGACGGAAGATCTGGTTGAGAATTTCACACTCAGATATCTGCCCAATGTGTCACACTGGGTCCAACAAGAGGCGCCACAGATCGTGAATCCAATGCTGGCAGCATGGTTAACGGACAAGCCGGTGCCGGAAGCTTCAGAGGTTGGTGAAACATGAGTGGATCAGGCATTAACAAAGAAACAGACGAAAGCGGCGAAATCCAGATCGGCCCAACCTCTGAAGGCATGGTGCGGATTTTCTTTCGTGGGTCCCAGTTTGAACTGCCAATGGACTTCATGCCTGACGAAGCGGAAGAGATCGCGGCTGAACTGGTGGAAGCGGCCAACCTCGCACGCCAATCAAGTCCGAAGAAAAAGAAGAAGAAATAAGGCCAGACTCGCCATGCAGTGATCCGAGAAGGACGCTGGACCTGATCCCAAGATAGACGCTAGGCTAGAGTTGAAGAGTACCGGGTCGCGGCGGGCCGGTTCTCTCCGAATATCAATATTACCCTCAGGTGTCCTTGAGGGAGGCGGGGCAACGTCAATAATGGCTGCCTGTCCGGGAGATATGTGTGAGCGCCGCGTTCAGCTTGAGTATTGAAGACCTTGTCGGTTCTCCCGATCCTGCCTGGCTTTGGGATGTTGACCGGCGGCGCATTGCGTGGGGAAACCCCGCCGCGGTGAGCTTCTGGGGCGAGGAAAGCCTGCTGGATCTGATTGAGTTGGAGTTTGATCCGGACGATCCCGCCATCCTTAAGCTCGACAGACTTGCGACCGGGTTCGATGAAGACACCCCTCTGACCGCCAAGCTCGAACTGCGCCTTGCTGCCGAGAGCCGCTGGACTGTCTGCAGCTGCTACCCGTCTGTCCTTGACGATGGCCGGCCGGGACTTCTGCTGACGGTTACTCAAGACAGTCGGGAGCATGGCGCCGGGTTTTCCAGATTTGGGGAGATGGTTCAGGAAGCCCCCCTGCCCATGGTCCTGTTCGGCACCGACGGTTTGCTGCTCCATCAGAACACAGAAGCCGAGCGCATTTTCGGCACAAACCTGCGACAAGGCGGGCTCGCTGCTCTGCTGCCGTCCGACGATGATGCACTGCCGCTGATTGCCCGTGCCATACGCACCGGCACCGTCAGCAAATCATTGCGTCTGAAGACGCGGCATGGCGTGCGACTTCATCGAACAACAATGCGGCGGGTGCATGATCCGGATACGGACTCGCAGGCTCTACTGGCTGTCTTTCGTGACATTGGGGACCGGCGTGCCCTTGAAAAAGCGGCGGATGCAGAGCGCGACAAGATGCAGGCCATGCTTGATCTCGTCAGTGATTTTCAGTGGCGGCTGGACAAGGACCTCACCGTCACGCGCGTGAGTGGAGGTTTCCAGGCCGCAACCGGTGCAAAGGCGAGCGCGCTTATCGGGAAGCGATGGACCGAGATGGTTCAGCAATGGGGGCTAGGCCCAAGCGCTGGATTGACGGAGGCGCTGGCGTCCACATCGCCCTGGCGGGACAAGGACCTGATGTGGCCCGGCCCTGACGGCGAGATCGTGCACTTTTCGCTCAGTGCCCTTCCCCTCCAGGACCGCGAGGGCAATTTCGCCGGATGGAATGGAGTTGCACGGCGTGTCGCAGCACCTCAGACGTCTGAGACACGCCCGGCGGACGCCCCAGCCAACTCGGTGCAGGCGACTGATCCCGACACATTGCTCAGCTCCGTCACCGATGGTGTCTTGATGCTCGACAGCGCTGGCCGTGTCATCCGCGCCAATGCAGAGGCGGATCTGGTGTTGGGCAATACGCTTGGAGAGCCTTTGGCCCTCGCTTTCCGAGAGGCCGATCAACCCCGCGTGAGCGACTACATTGCAAGCCTCAAGGATACAGGTTTCGCAACGGCCTATGAGAACGGGCTGGAGGTTGAGACACGGGGCAACGCTGGACGTTGCCTGCTCCTGGTGATCCAACCGCTCGGCAGCGATTATGCGGGCGCCGCCTTTACCGCTGCTCTCAGGGACATCACCCCTGCCAAGCAGGTCGAGGCAGACCTCCGCACAGCGCTTTCACGGGCGACCTCAGCCAATACGCAGAAATCGGATTTCCTTGCCTCCGTCGCCCATGAACTCAGAACGCCGCTCAATGCAATCATTGGATTTTCAGAAATCATGCGCGATGAGCATTATGGGTCACTGGGACATGAGAAATATCTCGCGTATGCGGGAGACATCTACGATAGCGGCGAGCTTCTGCTGAGCCTCATCAACGACCTGCTGGACCTTTCAAAAGTCGAGGCGGGTAAGTTTGAACCTGAGTTCGAACAGGTCGACATAGCGGGCATTGTGGATCAGTGCGTCAATATGGTGAAACCCAGCGCTGCGGATGATCGCATCTCCATTCGGGCACAAATTGATGAACATCTGCCGGGTCTTGTCGCTGACAAACGGAGTCTTACGCAGATCCTGCTCAACCTATTGTCGAATGCCGTGAAGTTTACCCGCCCCGGCGGCCAGGTGAGCGTAGTGTCGTTGCTGTCAGAGAATGGTGATCTTGTTATCCGTGTTCAGGACACCGGCATTGGCATGTCGGATGATGACCTGTCCCGCGCCTTCGCTCCGTTCGGCCAGGCACGCAACGCGGTCATTCACGGCAAAAAGGGAACCGGGCTTGGACTTCCCCTCGCCAAAGCATTGACGGAAGCCAACAGAGGAGCACTCTCTATCGCCTCCTCCCCCGGCGAGGGAACGATTGTTGAACTCACCTTTCCATCGACCCAGGTATTACAAGACTAGTAAGTGCTGCAAGATCAGGTGCGCAAGTCGGCCAAATCTTTGTAGAGGTCCAGAGCTTCCGGGTTGGCAAGGGCTTCGCGGTTTTTCACATCACGGCCTTCGATTATGTCGCGCACCGCAAGCTCGGTGATCTTGCCCGACTTCGTCCGGGGAATATCCGTGACAGCGATCACCTTTGCCGGGACATGACGCGGGCTCGCCCCTTTGCGGATGTTCGCTTTGATCGTTTTGATGAGCTCATCTGAGAGCTCTTCGCCGTCAACAAGCACAACGAAGAGAACCACGCGTACATCATCCTGCCAGCTCTGCCCCACGGCAATGGCTTCGCGAATGCCGGGCAGGGTTTCAACAACAGCATAGATCTCGGCGGTTCCGATCCGCACGCCGCCTGGATTGAGTGTCGCATCCGAGCGGCCATGGATGATGATCCCAGCATGCTCGGTCACTTCCGCAAAATCACCATGGTGCCAGACCCCTGGAAAGCGTTCGAAATAAGCGGCGGTGTATTTTGCACCGTCCGGATCATTCCAGAAACCGATGGGCATGCTGGGGAACGGTTTCGTGCAAACCAACTCGCCTTTTCCTGCTGGGAGAGCGTCGCCCCCTTCGTCCCAGATCTCCACCGCCATGCCCAGGCCCTTGGATTGGATCTCGCCTTTCCAGACAGGGAGAACCGGATTGCCCAAAACAAAGCAGGAGACAATGTCTGTCCCCCCCGAAATGGAAGAAAGCTGCACGTCCTGCTTGATCGCACGGTAGACATAGTCGAAGCCCTCATCCACCAAGGGTGAACCTGTGGACAGGATCAGACGGAGCCCTTCAAGCTTGTGGGTCTCAATGGGTTTCAGCCCCTCTTTGTTGAGTGCATCGATAAACTTCGCCGACGTGCCAAAGACGTTGACGCCCATATCATCGGCATAGTCGAAGAGCACATTGCCATTGGGATAGAAAGGCGACCCATCATAGAGAGCAAGCGTCGCGCCAACACCGAGGCCCGCCACCAGCCAGTTCCACATCATCCAGCCGCAGGTGGTGAAATAGAAGAGCGTGTCCCCCGCTTTTAAGTCACAATGAAGCACATGTTCCTTCAGCTGCTGAAGCAGCGTGCCGCCTGCCGAATGGACAATGCACTTGGGCGCGCCCGTGGTCCCGCTTGAAAACATGATGTAGAGCGGGTGGCTGAAAGGCAGTTGTTCGAACTCAATTTCTTTTGGCTGAAACGGCGCGCAGGCATCTTCCCAGCCGATTGTCTGAGCGACACCTTCAACGGGTTCACCAACAAGCGAGACAATCACAACATGTTCGAGCGTAGGCAGCGCGTCCGTGATTTCGCGCAGGTTGGCTTCGAGCGGGAGCGTTTTGCCATTATAGCGATAGCCATCGCAGGCAATCAGGACTTTGGGCTCAATCTGTCCAAACCGGTCCAGCACACCCTTTGGGCCGAAGTCGGGGGAACAGGACGACCAGACCGCACCGATACTTGCGGCGGCCAACATGGCCATAATCGTCTCGGGCATGTTGGGCATGTAGCCCGCAACTCGGTCTCCTGGTTTAACACCCCAAGCACGCAGGGCCTGCGCAAATTGCGAGACCGTGTCCGTCAGTTCTGCCCAGCTCACCGTGCGCTGGTGGCCACCCTCATTGTTGAAATGAAGCGCCGGCGTCTCGTCACTTTTGCGCAGCAGATTCTCCGCGAAATTGAGGCGTGCGTCCGGGAAGAATTCGGCTCCGGGCATGGTTGCCGCGCCCAGGGCCCGCTCCCCTTTCTTTGAGGAAACGACAGCGCAGAAGTCCCAGAGAGCGTCCCAGAACGCCGCCGTTTCTGCGACAGACCAAGCATGCAAAGCCGCATAGTCCGGCAGCGGGCGGCTTGACCGATTCTCGGCTTGCTGACGAAACCGGCTCATAGCTGTGGCGGCTATCCGGTCGGCATCTGGCGACCAAAGGGGAGAGCTGGGATTGGGGGAAGCGTTTTGCTGCGTATTCATAGGCAGCTTTTACGCCGCGTCCCCCAATCCTTCAAGTCTCCGGCCTTCAAGGCCCCTGCCCTGCAGGAGGTCGGATCAGTCGACTAGGTCTCACCCTCCTCCAGTGCCGGACTCAGGTCTTCAGACGACTGGACAGCGTGGAAACGGGCCAGATAGCCCCCCTCCCGCACAGCCAGTTCGTCATAGGTTCCATCCTCCACGATGGCGCCATCCTCAAAAACGAGAACGCGATCAACCTGCCGGACCGTCGACAGACGGTGAGCAATGATGATGGTTGTCCGGCCCTTCATGAGGTCTTCCATGGCGTCCTGGACCGCAGCTTCCGTTACCACATCCAGACTGGAGGTTGCTTCATCCAGCACCAGGATCGGTGCATCCGCAAGAAACGCCCGGGCAATGGCAATCCGCTGACGCTCTCCACCGGAGAGCTTCACGCCCCGCTCGCCCACCATGGTATTCAATCCATCGGGAAGCGCCTCAATGAATTCATCCGCGCGCGCAAGACGTGCAGCCTTCATCACATCCGCTTCTGTTGCGTCCGGATTGGCATAGGCAATGTTCTCCCCCAGGCTTCGGTGGAAGAGAAGCGGTTCCTGCGGCACAACGGACACTGCACGCCGGAGACTGACCGGGTCCACCGTTGCGATGTTCTGCCCGTCAATCCGCACCTGTCCGCTGTCCAGGTCATAAAGACGCTGAAGCAGTTTCACAAAAGTGCTTTTGCCGGAGCCTGACTTGCCGACCAACGCAATCTTCTCACCCGCCTTGATTTTCAATGACAGGTTCGAATAGACCGCCTGATCCTTTCGCGGGTAGTGGAAACCCACCTGATCGAAATCGATGGCACCCTCTCTCAGAACAAGCGCTGGCGCGCCTGCCTCAGCAGCGGGCTCCATCGGCAGTTCATGGAACATCACCAGATCTTCAATCTCCGACACGCCCTGCTGCAAGTTCTGCAGGTGATAGCCCATGTCCCGAAGATAGGCATTGATCATCAGGTAAGCGGTAATGGCGAAGACAATGTCGCCGGTGGTTGCCCGCCCGGCTGCCCACTCGACCAAAATCAACCCGACGATGCCGGCGACCAGCATGACAGAGGCTACATTCTGCACGATGAGGAGGTTTTCCATCATCACCCAGGCGCTGACGGCCTTTCCTCGCCAGAAATTCACGAGGGATAGAAGACGTGCATCTTCCCGTGCTTCCGTGCCGAAGCTCTTGACGACTGAATTGCACGTGATGGCGTCTGCCACTTGTGCCCCGACATCACTGTCGGCGTCCACATGTTCACGGTGGCGAGGGGGCAAATGCCGGATGGCAAGCCACGCCGTAACTGCCACGTAAAGAGCGCTGGTGACCGCTGAAAAAAGACCAACCAACGGCCATCGCCAGCTGAGAATAGCCAAGATGCCAATCAGCATGAGCGCCGCAGGTGCCAGGGCTGCATAGACCGTGTCCGCAATCGTGTCATAGGCCCACATGCCCCGGGTGAGTTTCCGAACCGTCGCGCCTGCGTGGGAGCTTTCATGCCAACTGGCAGGATAGCGCTGCACCCGGGCAAAGCCTTCGGTGATGATGTCGCGCATCACCCTGGCCGCAAAGTACGTCCAGAGACGGAACTTCAACCTCTGCGCCGTGAAAAAGACGACGCTTTGGCCAACGAACAAGATCGCGGCCCATATGGCTGTGTCGATCTGGTCCGGATTTGGCGGGAAATCAGCGGTCGAAATCGTATCAACCAGATAGCCTGAGACCACAGGGAACAGTATGTCGACGGCCACATTGACCACCAATCCCACCATGAGGAGGGCAAACCAAAAACCCTGGCGACGCCAGTAGAACCAAATAAAGGATGCAACCTGCCCAGCAGAGACTGTGCGTTTCATGTCACTCCCGTTTCCCAGAGGGGAAACGCTCCTAACTTCATAAGCCTTGGCGGGACGCATTTTGAGCGCGGCGCGAGGCTCGAATATTCAAATTATGAGAAAGCCCAAAAGGCTATTGCGCATGGGCGATCAAGCTTCAGCCAGCAGGCTGAGTTGATCGATTAAGCTCTCGTCGGCGATTTGCGGCGAGCTTTGGGAATGCCAATAGGCGGTCCCCGCGGCTCCGATTCAAATCAGAGGCCGATGCCGAGA
Organism: Parvibaculaceae bacterium; assembly: GCA_965248405.1. Lineage (GTDB taxonomy): Bacteria > Pseudomonadota > Alphaproteobacteria > Parvibaculales > Parvibaculaceae > Mf105b01. Next base: position 739,361 of record OZ252104.1, on the reverse strand, counting down.
ATATTCGGAATTTTCACAATCGGTCCCATGGTGGAGCCTTTTTCCTGTGTCCGAGTTGATGCCGCTTCACTGCGGCATCTTCGTTGCGCTGGGTGAGGATCACCCGTTGATGGGATCAAGATACGCACTTCCTTCGCGAAACCAAGGGCCGACGTCATCAAAATTTCGTTTTGATGTTTCTGTGACCGAAAAGCCGCATTCCACTCATGAGACGGAGATGGGCCGGCATCATCTTTCCGCCACACTTATTCCCCAGACTTCCCGCTCTACAGCCAAGACATTGAGGGGCTTCATGTCACGCTTTCTATCTTTTCTTCTCGTCCTTGTTGCGCTCATCGTCGGTGTGTTGTTCGCCGCGCCATCCTTCATTCCAGTGGAAAGCTACAAGCCGCAGATCAGCGCTCTTGTGAAAGAGCAGACCGGCCGTGATCTGACGATCGACGGAGATATAAGCCTGTCTTTTCTGCCTCGGCTGGCCGTCAGCGTGAACGATGTCACTTTTCAAAACGCTTCCTGGGCACCCTCACCACATATGGCAAAGATGGAACAGCTCGAGATCGTGCTGAAAATCTTTCCGCTGATCAGAGGCGAAGTCGCACTGGACCGTTTCATCATGCGCCGCCCAGAGATTGATCTCGCTGTCAGCAAACAAGGTGTCGGCAATTGGGTGTTCGATACGCCGTCGCAAGCCGCCCCCGCCTCCGAAACTACGCCAGAAACCGCATCCCCCAGCCAGACGGGTGGATTCTCACCCCAGGTGACGGATATTCAGCTCGGCGAAATTTCCTTGATCGACGGATTGGTTCGGTACTCCAACCTCGCGACCGGCGAGACTTATGAAGCGAGCGACATCAATCTGGATGTCTCCCTGCCGAGCCTGGACTCTCCCTTGGGTGTTGACGGGTCCGTCGTCTGGAACAACGACACCGTGGAACTCAGCCTCGACGTTGCCGAACCGCGCGCCTTCTCCATGGGTGAAGGGTCGGATCTCGACCTCAATATCACAGCGCCGAAAGTTGCGGCCAGCTTTGCCGGCAATGGCAAGATCAGCCCGATGCTCACGATCAATGGTGCCACCTCACTCAACATTCCCTCCGTTCGCGAGTTGGCCGCTTGGGCCGGCCAGCCGATGGCAGAGGGTGATGGCTTCGGTGCCCTGAACCTGAACGGAACAGTGGCCGTAGCAGGCGACAAGTACGCGTTCACCGGCGCGACACTTGCCTTTGACGGAATGAACGGCACTGGAGATCTGACGGTTGATGCAGGGAGAAGCCGTCCGAAACTGACAGGCGAACTCGCGCTCGACAGGCTGGATGCTAACGTCTACCTGGCAGGAAGCGCCAGCAGCACAGCGGAGCCTCAAGGTTCTTCAACGGGTGCGGGTTCAGGTGACGGTCCTGGAAATAGCGCTGCAGCATCCGGTTGGAGCGACGCCCCGATTGATCTGTCGGGTCTGAAGGCGATTGATGCTGACCTTGACCTGAGTGTCGGGGAAATCCTGTTCCAGGATCTCACCATCGGCAAAAGCGCCCTCGATATTCTGATAAATGGAGGCAAGCTCACTGCAAAACTCACGGAGCTCGCCCTTTACGAAGGTTCCGGCGTTGGCCAATTGATCCTCGATGGGTCAGGCACCACACCATCCGTGGGCGCCAATTTCAATCTGAGCGGATTGTCCGCCTATCCCTTCCTTAAAGACGCGGCTGCGTTTGAGAGGATCGAAGGCCTGGCAGCGTTCAATGTTGATGTCACAACCCGCGGGCAAAGCCAGAAGGCGATGATGAGCTCGCTTAATGGGTCAGGCTCTGTTCGGTTTGCTGATGGCGCAATCCGCGGCATCAACATTGCCCAGCTGTCGCGCAATGTGTTCGCAGCAGCTACCAGCGGTTGGGAGTCCGGTGGCGCACAGAGCACCGACTTCTCGGAGCTTGGAGGCACCTTCTCCATTGCCCAAGGCATCCTCACCAATAACGACCTTAAGCTCCTGAGCCCTCTGGTGCGCGTTGCAGGCAAAGGGACAGTCAACATGCCGGACCAAACCCTCAACTATCGTGTCGAGCCAAAGCTTGCGGCAACCCTTGAGGGACAGGGTGGCGCAGGCGATGTGAAAGGGATCGAAGTGCCAATTGTCATTTCCGGCCCCTGGGCGAACCCAAGTTTTACACCGGACCTCGCAGCGATCATCAGCAATCCTGATGGCATTAAAGATGTCATCGACAGCGTCAAGGAAGACGGTGGTAAAGGCTTGTTGCAGGGCATTCTGGGTGGCGGTGCCGACACTTCGGACGGCAGCTCCGGCGACGCCAAGGAAGAAGAGAAACCGCGCGTGGAAGACGCAATTCGTGGTCTCTTCAACCGCTAAGCGATTGGGAGGGAATCTGCTCCCTCCCTCGATCTCTCAGACCTTCTTAAAGGCCGACAGGTCCGCATATTCTTTAACGCCATCAATTCTGTATTGCCGCCTTTGAAGCTTGGGGTATGTGCAAACATCGATCGCAGGGCGCGTTCCCCCCATCAGGTAGACCAGGTCCTCAGGTCCCTCATTGCGCATGACATGCGCCGGACCGCCTTTGGGGAAAAGGAGCACGTCGCCTGGCCCCACGTCGAACAGGTCCTCTCCCAGTTCAGACTTTCCCTGTCCTGATATGATGTAGACGAACTCTTCGTCCTGATCGTGATAGTGGAACTCTGTGGTTTCCCGCCCTGGTTCAATCCGGACAATATGCAGCCCCATGTCCGTCAGCCCGGCAATGTCTCCTAATGTCCGGGTCAGGCGGACGGCATTCTCATTGTACTGATGCACATGGCGTCTTTCGTCCATTTCCCTGATCCGGTTTGCCGGGAAAAAACAGGTGTCTTTTGGGTTTTCTGCCATTGCTCTTACTCCTTAAGCGAGGCCACACTGGACCTCTAGATGGTACCTGACCGCCTGGATGGCTAGACTGTGCCTGCTCGAATCACTCATAGGCACGCCCTTGCTTTACAACGCACTTGCCGCACTGGTGAAATTTACAATCGCTTCCGTGGCGATCGGGGCAACCCTTTCCGCCGTTGACATCCGTGCGACCGACGTTTTGAGCGATATGGGCCTCACCCCAGACAAAGTACAATTGCTGCTGTCTGATGCTGTTGATTGGGCCCTGCCGCATTTCATGCTGGGCGCCATGGTCATCGTGCCGATCTGGCTGGTTTTGTTCCTGCTGAAACCACCCAGCATCAACAAATAGACCCGTCATCGGCGCTTCGGCTTGCGATGTGGCCCTTAACCCCTAAATTAAACAGGGTAGGAGCCGGACCGGTGGTCGGCCGGTCGATTTTGAAGCATTTCCCGCGCGGCATTCGACGTCAGCGACCTTCGATGTCAGCGATCTTGGGGATTGCTCAAAACCTGGGAGGTTTATCCATGAAGAAACTGTTTTTGAGTGCAGCCGCACTTGTCATGAGTACGAGTTTCGCGATGGCCGATGTCGGCGCAGGTCTGGTCGGAAACACGGTGACCCTTACAGGTCCTGATGGCACTGTGACGAAGGTGCACTATCCAGACGCCTCAAACATTGTCCTCAAGCTCCCTGATGGCGCGGAAGTGCCCGGCACCTGGCGGGTTGAAGGCAACACGATCTGCACCACAGCTGGCGACCAGCCGGAAAACTGCACTCCCGCCATTGATGAAGCACCTTCTGTTGGCAGCTCTGGGACCATTGAGGGCGAAGGTGGAGCCGTAGCCTGGGCTGTAACGGCTGGCAAAGACTTTTAAGTCAATTTTTGAGCTTTAGTTTAATCGGCCCCATACCCTTGTATGGGGCCGTTTTCTTTGTTTCTGGGTCGAACTGATTACTTGAAGTAGACTTGCCTCATTATCGATTCTCCAGAGCCGGTCGGTTTTGACAAAAACATGGGTCCGGCCTCTGTATTCTTTGTTTCGTTGTGTTTTCAGATGGAAAACGGGGTACGCTTTTTCTGAAAACGCGCATTTTGAGGGGCCTTACGATGTCGAGACTGGCAGGCAAGAACACAATCATCACAGGTGCTGGGAGTGGTATCGGCCGGGCAAGCGCGCTTATCTTCGCCCGTGAAGGTGCCAACGTTGTGGCGGTTGACCGGGTCGAGGGTGCCGTCGACGAAACAGCGGAGATGGTGCGCGCGAAAGGCGGAAACATCAAAACCGTGGCTGCCGATGTGGGCGATGAGAATGCGGTCAAGGGATTTGTTGATTTCTGTGTGTCGGAATTTGGCAGCGTTGATGCGGTCTATGCCAATGCGGGTGTCAGTGGCGGGCTTGTCCCAATCCACGATCAAACGCCAGCCATGTGGGAAGAAATCCTCCGGGTCAATCTGATCGGGCCTTTCCTCGCGATCAAGCACGCGTCTGAGCACATGATCAAACAGGGTAAGGGCTCTATTGTGTGCACAGCCTCTGTCGCTGGTTTGCGCGCCAACGCGGGGAACACACCCTACTCCGCGTCCAAGGCTGGCGTTATCAGCTTGGTTCAGACAGCGGCCAACCAGTTTTACGGTACCGGTGTTCGTGTGAACGCTATCTGCCCGGGCCTCATTGAAACAGGCATGACGGCACCGCTCTTTGAAGGCGCGCGTGCCCGTGGCAGCGAAGCGAAGATCGGACAGCTCAATCCGACCGCGCGGTATGGGCATCCGGAAGAGATTGCCAATATGGCCCTCTTCCTCGCAAGCGATGAGGCGTCCTACGTCAACGGGCAAGCCATCCCGGTTTGCGGTGGTCTGTCCAGCACCCATCCTTTTGCCCCAAGCCGACGCGGCGCCTGACACACCACATGAGCCGCCCGCCGTCTGCCGACATATCTTGGCGCGCCGACGGTAATCCGCAATCGACCCGCTTTGGCGATATTTACTTCTCCAGCGACGATGGTCTGGCGGAGACAGCGCATGTGTTTCTGGACGAGAACAATCTGCCCGATGCTTGGGTTAGTCGGCGCCATTTCACAATCGGGGAACTCGGCTTTGGCACCGGTCTCAATTTCCTCGCGACCTGGAACTTGTGGCGGAAAACCCGCTCGCCGGACCAGCATCTCCATTTCGTCTCTGTTGAGGGGTTCCCGCTCAGCGTTCAGGAGCTATCGCGCGCGCTCGAAAACTGGCCGTCCCTTGCCCCCCTGGCGGCTGAGCTTATCGCTGCCTACCCCACGCCCCATGGCGGTACCCATCTTCTCCACTTGTCCGACAATGTGTCCCTGACTCTTTGTGAAGACGACGTCGTCGCGGCGCTCACTCAGCTGGACGCGGAAATTGACGCTTGGTTTTTTGATGGCTTTTCACCCGCCAGCAATCCCGACATGTGGTCGGAACCTGTGTTTAAGGAAGTGGCTCGCCTGTCTCACACGGGCACGACCTTTGCGACGTTCACCGCCGCCGGAGCCGTGCGCAGAGCGCTTACGGCACAAGGCTTTGACGTTCAGAAAGTCAAAGGGTTCGGGAGAAAGCGGGAGATGTTGATCGGGTGCATGGGAGAGCCACCCGCCCGCAAAATCTCCAAACCCTGGTACCAGATCCCCCAAACCACAGAGCCCAGATCTGCGCTGGTGGTGGGCGTGGGCATTGCGGGTTCGGCCGCCGCCTACGCATTGAAACGCCGAGGCCTCTCCGTACGGCTGGTGGATAGTGAAGGGCTGGGCTCAGGTGCCTCCGGCAATCCGGCAGCGCTCTTCATGCCCCGGTTTTCCGTGGAACCAACGCCGGAAGATGATTTCCACATCGCGGCCTACCTCCATGCGGAGCGGGAGATGCGAAGGCTGCAGGAGGGCGCGGCAACACCTTTCTTCGACCCACGAGGTGTTTTGCAATTTGCCCGCAGTGACGCAGAAGCCAGACGCTTTGAAAAGATAGCCAAGCGGGAGCCATTGCCGTCAGGTCATTTGGAGTTCCTCCCGGCAAGCGCCCTGTCGACAATTGCCGGTTTTGAAACGGGTTTTCCTGCCTTCTTGTTTCCACGCGCCGGCGTCGTCTATCCCGCTCATCTGTTAGCACACTTAACTGCAGAGCAAGACCTCGAGAAGGTTGCTGCTGCATCGCTTGCACATGCAGACGGTCGATGGATGTTGAATGGCTCAGCTGACCTCAAAGCCGATGTTCTGGTGCTCGCGAATGGGCCAGGGCTTACGGATTTTCCGGAAACGGACAGGCTGCCACTGGAGCCTGTGCTCGGGCAGATCACAAACCTCCCCGCTGGTACACTCCCGCATCAAGGCCGCGCCCTTGTTGCCGGCCCTTACCTGATTTCCCATAGCGACGGATCGGCGCTCACTGGCGCTACCTACGAACTAGGAAAGGACGCCGCAGACAAGCAGCACCCGACGACGCTCGGGCATCAACACAATCTGCGTGATTTTTCAGATGTTTTTCCAGCCTTCAAAGCGGACCTTGCGGCCCTCGATCCGGCTGACCTTTTCGGCCGTGTTTCCTTCAGAGCACAGGTGCCCGACCGTGTGCCTTTTGCGGGCCCCGCCCCAAACAAGGATGCCTATCTCTCGGCCTATGACCGGCTTCGTCACGGAGACAGGTTTGCGGATTACCCACCGGCTCCGGTTCATCCGGGACTGTTTCTTGTCGGCGGGTTGGGTGCCCGTGGCTTTACCACCGGTCTCCTGCTAGGGGAGCTCGCCGCCGCTCAAATCACGGGCACGCCGGTGCCTCTCCCCCGTGACCTTGCGGAAGCCGTGCACCCGGCCCGCTTCCTCATTCGGGGCTTGAGAAAAAACACGCTCTAAGCGCTTTCCTTATCGCGCGAAGCGCCTATCCTCTCCCCATCGATATTCAGAATTCCGAGGAGAGTGCGCCCATGGACCTTAGTTTCAGCGCAGCAGACGAGAAGTTCCGGCTCGAAGTGCGGGAGTTTTTCGCGAGTGAATACCCCGCCGACATTTTGGCGAAAGTGCAAAACGGACAACAGCTCAACAAGGCCGACTATCAGCGATCCGAAGCCGCCCTCAATGACAAGGGCTGGGTCGCCGTCAATTGGCCGAAGGAGTATGGCGGCACCGGCTGGACCGCGACGCAAAAGTTCATCTTTGATGATGAGCTGGAGAGAGCCGGCGCGCCCAATGTTATTCCCATGGGGCTCCTCTATGTGGCGCCAGTGATCTACACGTTCGGATCAGAGGAACAGAAAAAGCGCTGGCTGCCCGACATTCTGGCCAGCCGTACCTTCTGGGGTCAGGGCTATTCCGAACCGGAATCCGGGTCTGATCTCGCCTCCCTTCAATGCAAGGCAGAACGCGACGGCGACGACTACATCGTCAATGGCACGAAGATCTGGACAAGCCAGGGCCACTATGCGGACTGGTTCTTCTGCCTGGTGCGGACAGACAATAGCGGCAAGAAGCAGGAGGGCATTTCCTTCCTTTGTATGGACGCGAAGACGCCCGGCATCACCGTCTATCCGATTATTACAATTGATGGCAGCCACTATCTGAACCGTATCGAGTTCGACAATGTGCGCGTGCCGGCGGAGAACCTGATCGGTGAAGAAGGTATGGGCTGGACGTACTCAAAGTATCTTCTGTCCAATGAGCGAACTTCCTATGCGCATATTGCAGGCAAGCGCGCGGACATTGCCCGCCTGAAAGAAATCGCAGGCACTATCCAGTCCGGCAATCGCTCCCTCATGGACGATCCGGCGTTTGCGAACAAATTGGCCCAGGTCGAGATCGACCTGACAGCGCTGGAGTTCACGGCGCTACGTGCTCTGTCCTCCGTCGCGGCGGGCGATGCACCGGGTGAGGAAAGCTCTGCGCTTAAAATTCTCGCAACGGAAAACGCCCAGGCCATCACGGAGCTCTTCCTGGAAGCAAGTGGCGCCAATGCCATCCCGTTCTTCCCAGACCGCAGTGAGGCAGACTGGAACGACGGCAGCGGCATTCCGGCCTTCGCTGCGCCATCTACAGCGTCCTATTTCTTCAACCGCGCGCAAACCATCTATGGCGGGGCCACGGAAGTGCAGAAAAATATCATTTCAAAACAAGTACTTGGCCTGAGTTAGACGGCATTTAGACCATCAGGGCGACAAATCTCTTGAATAAGTTCAACATTAAACTATATTAGTTTAATGTTGAACTAATTGAGGAGATGCGCCATGACCAGCCGACGACGTTTTCTGAAAATCATGGGCTCGACCGCCATCATCGCCGCTGCAGGTGCCGGAGGCTTCGCGGTCACCCGAACACCGACCGTGGCGCTCGCGCCCTGGAAACGGGCCGGAGGCGCCGACTATTCGGAACCGCGCATGCGGGCCCTCTCCTATGCCGTGCTCGCGCCCAATCCGCACAACCGGCAGCCCTGGCAGGTGGATCTGTCCGAGCCTGATGTTGCAACCCTCTATTGTGACCTTGAGCGGCTGCTGCCGGAGACGGACCCGTTTGATCGGCAGATCGTGATCGGTCTCGGGTGTTTTCTGGAACTCGCGCGGATGGCCGCAGCGGAAGATGGCCGCGCCCTCTCGATTGAGCCATTCCCGGACGGTGCCCCCGATCAGCATCTCGACACCCGTCCCATCGCCCGGATGCGATTTGGGGCGTCCGGCTCTGCAAGCCCCGATCCGCTTTTTGCCCAAGTATTGCAGCGACGGTCGCTCAAGGAACCCTATGACACTACACGGGCGGTGTCCGACAGCAGCCTCACCGCCATCGCCGCCGTGGTGCCGAACAGCGTCACTGTCGACTTCACTTCCGACCCGGTGCGCCGGGATGACTTACGCGCGCTCACCTGGGAAGGTCACAAGCTCGAAGTCATGACCCATCGAACCAATATGGAAAGCGTGGACCTGATGCGGATCGGCAAGGCAGAGATCAATGCCAATCCTGATGGGATCGACATTGGGGGCTCTGCTTTTCTGGATGCAGCCGCCCTTGCCGGTATCATCTCACGTGAAGAGCTGGCAGACCCTAAGTCGGAAGGCTTTAAGATCGGTCTCGACATGTATCAGGAGATGATGTTCACCGCGATGGCTCATCTGTGGCTCACCACCGATGGCAATACGCGTATAGATCAACTGAATGCCGGAACGGCCTGGATACGGGCAAACATGAAAGCAACCGAATTGGGTATCGGCATTCATCCGGTCTCGCAGCTTCTCCAGGAATATGTGGAAATGGAACCCCTTTACGAAGAGGTCCATGCGAAGCTGGCAGCGCCTGGACACAGGATACAAATGCTTGGGCGTTTGGGGTACGGTCCAACCATTCCCGGCGGGCCCCGCTGGCCCATTGAGACAAGGATTTTGGAGACGTGACAGACCAGCCGGAGAGTGAGACCAAAGAAGATACAGGTGCCACTCTCTATGCCTTCTTCAATGAAATCGGCATCATCAATCAGCTTTTCTCCACTGCCTTTCGGCGCGCGCTGCCGGAAGGCATGACCAGTGCGCAATTCTCGGTGCTGAACCATTTTGCCCGGCTCGGCGGCGAGCGCACCCCTGCTCAACTCGCTGCTTCGTTTCAGGTGACCAAGGGCGCGATCACAAACACGCTTCAGAAACTGGAAGAAAAAGGCTATGTGGCCATTGCCACAGACCCTGCTGATCGGCGGAGCAAACGAGTGACGGCAACTGAAAAGGGACTCGCCAAACGCGAAGAGACATTGGCGGCTACCGCACCTGCACTTGCCCAGATGGTCGAAGACCTGGATGTGTCGGAAATCAAAGCAGCGCTGCCCTTCTTAAGGCAGGTTCGCACCCTTCTCGATCACGCCCGCGATGAGATTGATTTCGCGGATATCAAATAACCGCACAGTCTTCACTGACATGTGACTGTCATGTTTTTTGACGAATCACTTTCTAACCTTCAGAATCAGAGGCTTAGAGAGAACACACCCCGCATTCCTTTGGAGGAGAGGCCCATGCGTGAGATGTTGTTTGCAGTCTCGACGACAGCCCTGTTTTGGGTTGTTGTCACAGTCGTCGTTTATCGTGCGGTGGTCGTTTAGATGATATGGCGGCTTAGCACTGCTTAAACGTGTTGGCCGCCATTAATGTGAATCTCAGCACCATTTACATAAGACGACTGGTCAGTGCAGAGGAAATAGATGGTGCGCGCCACCTCTTCCGGCGTGCCCAATCGCTGCATTGGAATTTCCGCAACAATCTTGTCTGTACCAGGTGACAGGATCGCTGTGTCGATCTCGCCCGGCGCGATCGCATTCACCCGAATACCCTTCCGACCAAAGTCGGATGCCATTTCCCGTGTAAGACCTGCGAGCGCCGACTTGGATGTTCCGTAGGCTGACCCCGCAAAGGGATGCACGCGAGTTCCGGCAATCGACGTTACATTGACGACCGAGCCTTTCGCCGCTGCCAGCTCATTCACCAGACCGCGCGCAAGGCTTACAGGCGCAAAGAAATTCACCTCAAACACACGGCGCCAGGCTTCCATATCGGTCTCGAAGATACCGAGACGGCTCCCGTCTTCTGCTTTCGGTGAGATGGCCGCATTATTGACCAGCGCGTTCAGGTGACTTCCCTGATCACGCAGGCGCACGCGCATCTCTGCCACGGCCTCTGACACATTAGCAGGATCTGCCAAATCAACCTGGATATGATCTTCGGGGCCAGCTTCCCACGGACAATCCTCTGGGAAAGAGTGTCTGGAGCAGGTGATGACCCGCCACCCGGCACTCGAGAAACGCTTCACCGTCGCATGCCCAATTCCGCGGCTTGCCCCGGTCAGAATAAGGGTCTTTTTGTGGTTTGACTGATCGCTCATAGAGGCAATCTAGTGGAACCGCGCTTTCATGACCAGCAAGAGCTTTGTCACACTATCGTTAGGTTTAACGCAGCGCGAGTGCGGTCCAGCACCGCCTCAAGTGCTCCACCCGCCTCTACCGAGTTCCAAGCGAGCGCTCCCAAATCGTAGGAGGCCTGCTGCCGCACAACCTCTACACCTGCATCCGATGCATCCCTATCGTCTCGGGCGCGTTTCTCCACACGGGCCTCCAGCTCTTCCGCGGGCGCGGCCAACCAAAGGCCGTGAAAGGGAAGCGATTTTCTCCTGGCCATATCCTCCAGCAGGGTGCGCTCCGCCGGTTTCGAGAAAACGGCATCACAAATGACTGTCTGTCCGGCGTCGAGTGCGATGCCCGCCAAGCGGGCCATCTCCGCATAGACCTGATCGCTTGCTGCTTTTGTGTAGGCGCTTGAGGGCAAGCGGTCCGTATCCGCGACACCTGCCTGCCGCTTCCGGATGATATCGGTCCGCAGGTGCACAGCACCTACTGGGTGACCCAATTCAGGTGCCAACAATCGGGCAATTGTCGTCTTACCCGTTCCTGACAAACCTCCGATAGCATAGAGCCTGTTCTCCGTTGGCTTTAACAGATCGCGCGCAAAGTCCGCATAGCCCCATGCCAGCTCTTTCAAAGACGCACCACCGCCGTCCGCTTTCTCTGTCATGCGCGCACTCACATGAGACCTGACGCCCGCCCGAACGCTCATGAAAAAGGACAGCGCTTCGAGGCCCTTCAATGTCTGAGACAGGCTGCCAAGAGACTGCTGCTGAAGGTATGCGTTCAAGGCTGCATTCGCATGAGCGGAGAGAGACCGGTCTTCCCGCGCTCTAAACGCCAGGTCCATCAACAGAAAGGCAAGGTCATAAAGCGTGTCGATGCGGGCAAAGGCGTCGTTGAACTCAATGCAGTCAAACGGGACGGGTTCGTCCTGCAAACAGACAACATTGTTGAGATGAAGATCTCCATGGCAGTGCCGCACCCACCCTCGCTCCCGGCGCTCATCGATCAGGTCCGCCAGTGCCGTCAAGGCATCTGCATAGCCTGCGGTCAGGCACTCCATCAGAGCCCGAGAGTAAAGGTTGCCGACAAAAGGTTTGAAATTCTTCTGATTGCTTTCAAGTATCTCGGCAAACCGTGTGCGCCCGCCATCCGTCTTGCTCACCTCAGCGCTGCGATGAAAATGTTCAACTTTCCGCGCCAGTCGTTCAACAAGGGGGACCGTCAAAGCACCTCGATCCGCCATCTGCGACAATAGCGCCGACTGATCGAAGCGCTTCATTTTGACGAGCCAGTCGACCACATTCCCGGTCGCATCTTCTCCCAAAACCAGACCGTCTGCGGTCAAGATCACCGGCACCAGACCCAGATAAAGCTCCGGCGCTGTCCGCCGGTTAAGCGTCAGCTCCTGTTCGCAGGCTTGCTTGCGGGCTTCCAGGGTCGTGAAATCGAGATAGGCGAGATCAAGTGGTTTCTTCAGTTTGTAGGCGTATTCCCCGGCGAGAAACACAATGGATATGTGTGTCTCTATACGCTCTACCGGCGCGCCTTCTGGAAGGTCATAGCTTCCCGGTACCCCGAGAAATGCCTCGATTTCAGCTAAGCTGGCTCCAGCCATCAGGTCCGCTCAAATGCGGTGATTGTCTCAAGACCTGCCGGGTCCTGATGAGAGAGCACCTCGCTGCCCGGAAAGGCCTCCCGCACCACGTCTTCAACCCGGTCCGCAACTTCATGGGCATGGGTGAGAGTCATGTCACCATCAAGCTCCAGGTGAAACTGGATAAAGAGTTTGTTGCCTGCCATGCGCGTGCGCAGGTCATGCATGTCCTGCACGTCCTTGTCGCCAAGGATCAAGGACCTGATTTTCTCCCGTTCCTCTTCCGGCAATTCCTGATCCATCAGTTGCTGCACAGACTGATTGGCGATCTGCCAGGCGCTGTAGGCAATGAAGGCGGCAATCAGAATGCCGAACACCGGATCCGCCCAGACGAAGCCCGGGAAGACGGACAGAGCAAGCGCCGCGATCACAGCCAGGTTCATTAGAAGATCGCCCTTGTAGTGGATCGAGTCCGCAGCGATCGCCAATGAGTTCGTCTGTCGGACAACGCGTGTCTGGTAGGCAACCAGTGCAAGGGTCAGCGCGATCGCGATAACCGTCACGACGATCCCAATCCCTGAGCTGGAGACAGGCTCCGGCTCAATCAATCGGCCACCCGCCTCCCAGAGAATGTACAGAGCTGAGAGGACAATGATGGTCGCCTGCCCCAGCCCCGCCATCGCTTCTGCCTTCCCGTGACCGAAACGGTGGTCATGGTCCGCCGGCGTGAGAGCGGCACGAACCGCAAACAGATTGAGGACCGACGCTGCCATATCGAGCACGGAATCAAAAAGGGTCGCCAACATGGCGACTGACCCCGTGATAATGAAAGCACCTGCCTTCATCGCGATCAGGGAGAGTGCCACGCATACCGCCGCATAGGTCGCACGGCGCATCAGCTTGTCGTTGTTTGACATGTTTAGCATTGCTTCACGGGAAGAGTTTTGATGTCTGCCACGCATCGTCAGCAGTCTGACGCCGGAACACCAATCGGTCGTGCAGACGGAACGGACGGTCGCGCCAGAATTCGATCTGGTTCGGTGTCAGACGAAAGCCCGACCAGTGGGGCGGACGGTCCACATTTTTGATTGCGTATTTCGCGGCGTAGCGAGCAACCTCTTTCTCCAGTTCAAACCGCCCTTCCATAGGACGGGATTGTCGTGAAGCCCAGGCACCGATCTGACTGTCTTTGGCGCGTGACGCAAAATAGGCATCAGCTTCTGCTTCTGTCACCGACGAAATTGCTCCGCGAACCCGTATCTGTCTGCGCAAGCTCTTCCAGTGGAAACAAAGGGCGGCCTGTGGATTCTCGGCGAGTTCATTGCCCTTGGCGCTCTCAAGATTGGTGTAGAAAACAAACCCCTCCGGGCTCGCATCCTTCAGAAGCACCATGCGCACATCAGGAAGACCGGAGGCGTCCGCCGTCGCCAATGCCATCGCATTGGGGTCGTTGGGCTCTGTTTTCTCAGCTTCCGCCATCCACTCATCAAAGAGGGCAAATGGATCCGTGCCAGTGATCGTTTCTACATCCGTGTCCGCCATTGCGGTCCTCATTTCTTACGCACCTCAAGAGCATTTGGAGGCCATATTTTGGCCCACTGCATCCTCTTATTATTAGTGCGTCCTCTTTATATAGTCGTCCTTGAGACCTGTCCCAGATTCGATACCACGTAACGCGAGAGCAGAACGCAGATGACTTTCACTCGCACCTGTCAAACTGTCCTAATAGGGCTCTTTCTTGGCCTCAGCGTGAATAGTGGGTTGGCGGCAGAGCCAAACCAACCATCCACTGCTGCCCCGCCGGTGAGTTTGGTCGGGGACCAATTGGAATTTGACCGGGGTGTTGCCGCCTATGACGCAGGTGACCACGCCGCGGCCTATTCGATCTGGTTACCCCTCGCCAAAAATGGGGACCTCGCCGCTCAACGCAACGTGGCTCACATGCTGCGGCGGGGTGTGGGCGTCGATCAGGATCTGGAACGCGCCCTGTGGTTTTATGAACGTGCTGCCAGCGCCGGACTTGCAAGCGCGGCGCTCAATGCCGGCATGATGCGTATCGAACCGGATGCATCCTATTACGACCTTGAGAAAGGTGCGGGGTGGCTCAATCTCGCTGCCGCCGGTGGCAGCCCGGATGCCATGTGGGAACTGGGGCGTTTGATCGAAGCCAGCAATAAAAGCACCGACACCGATCTGGAAGCCGCGCGCGCCCTTATCCAACGTGCAGCGGAGCTGGGCCATGAGGCAGCAAAGCAGCGCGCCGGGCAGGAAATCAGCGCCTCGCCCCTTCCAGAAACCGCACAGACGACACGTGCAGCTCAATCCGGACCTCTCTCGGGCCCCGCCCTCGTCTCGCCAGACCAGGGAGCTCAATTCATGGCCGGGGTCTATCTCTTCGAGGCGGGAGATTTTCTGGCCGCTGCCGAAAAATGGCGCCCTCTCGCGGAAAACGGTGTCAGCGAGGCGCAATATCGGATGGGACGGATATACCGTTTTGGCCTGGGCGTCCAACCGGATGTGGCCCTTGCTCGGCAATGGCTCTCGGCAGCGAGCACCCAGGGGCACGAAAAAGCGGCTGAAATGCTCGAAATACTGCCCGACCCTTAACGTTTTGGTATCCGCCCCGCGATAGCCTTGCTCATGCTTTTTTAACCATGATCGCAGAGTTTCTGAGCAAACCCGGTCTTCTCAGCAACCCTGTCTTCTTCGCAACCCAATCTGGCGGAGCTTTATGCGCAATCCCTACCACGTGCTTGGCGTGTCACCGCAGGCCGGCCCAGATGAAATCAAATCGGCCTATCGCCGGTTGGCGAAGACCTATCATCCGGATTCCGGGTCCAAGGACCCCCGTCAGAAAGAGCGGTTCCATGAAGTCACCGCCGCCTATGACCTGCTAAGCCGAAAAGCCAAAGCTTCCAAGCGGACTGGCCCTGCCAAACGCCGCCACGCAGCGCGCGCTACAGCTGACGAGGCAACAACGACGTCAGCAAAGACAAAAACAGATGGTGCATCGAAGAAAAAGCGCCCGGAGACAGCGACGGGACCAACATCAGACAATGATACTGATCCCGCACCTCACCGGTCAGCTGCCGGCGCTTCATCTGCATCAAAACAGGAAAAATTCCCACCTTTTGCGGACCTTCTTACCAATCTAAAAAGTGTGGGCCGCCGGGCATTCCGATCTGCTGGCAGCGACCATACCTACGACCTCAGCATTCCGTTTCTGGATGCTGTTGAAGGCACCAAACGGCGCCTTACTCTGCACAATGGCAAGTCACTGGAGGTCCATATCCCCGCCGGTGTCGAAGACGGTCAGCAGATTCGCCTCAGAGGCCAGGGCGACACCAGTCTCACAGGCGGCGATGCCGGGGATGCACTTGTCACGATCTCCATCGTGCCCCACCCCACTTTTCGCCGGGCGGGGGCCGATGTTCATATCGATGCGACCGTTAGCCTGGCTGAAGCCGTGCTCGGCGCCAAAATCACCGTTCCAACCGTGGATGGGGACGTCTCTGTCAGTGTGCCTGAGGGCTCCAACAGCGGCAGTGTTCTGCGTTTGCGGGGTAAGGGCCTCGCCCACCCGCCGGGAAAACGGAAATTTGGCAAAGGGGACCAATTTGTCCATCTGACCCTCATTCTGCCGCCAAAACAGGATGATGCGCTCAAAGACTTTGTGGCGAGCTGGGGACCCGGCCTCAAGCACAGCCCGCGCAAGACCTGACCCATTTCGGATCACACCTCTGTAATGGTCTGTAATACAAGCGGTTTTTCGACCCTTTTCGCTAGACCCTTAAGTCCATTTGTGTAGGATGCCGCGCTAATAGGGGCAGGGAATCCAACAAGATAGGGGATCCAATGACGGCATCCGGTGGCCTGATGAGCGGCAAAAAGGGCCTCATCATGGGCGTAGCAAACAACCGGTCGATTGCTTGGGGCATCGCCAAAGCATGCGCTGAACATGGTGCGGACGTGGCTTTCACCTATCAGGGCGAAGCGCTGGCCAAACGCGTGAAACCATTGGCTGAATCTGTTGGTTCAGACCTTGTTCTTCCCTGTGATGTCACCGATGACGCCTCTATGGACGCGGTTTTCAAGACACTTGAGGAGAAGTGGGGCAAGCTCGACTTTCTCGTGCATGCCATCGCGTTTGCCGACAAGAGCTCACTCGATGGGCGCTATCTCGATACGACGGCGGATCAGTTCGCTCAGGCCATGACCATTTCCTGTCATTCGCTCGCCGCGGTCGCAAAACGGGCAGAGCCCCTTATGGCGGACGGTGGCTCGATTGCGACGCTTACCTATTACGGCGCAGAGAAAGTCATCCCCCACTACAATGTCATGGGTGTCGCCAAAGCGGCGCTGGAGGCAAGTGTGCGCTATCTCGCCGTCGATCTGGGCCGGAACAATATCCGTATCAACGCGATCTCTGCCGGTCCCATCAAGACGCTGGCTGCCGCCGGTATTGGCGATTTCCGCTACATCCTGAAGTGGAATGAACTGAACGCGCCAATGAAGCGCACAGTGACCATTGATGAAGTCGGCAAAACCGGCCTTTATCTGCTCTCAGATCTCGCCTCTGGCGTCACTGGGGAAGTGCATCATGTGGACGCCGGATACCATGTGGTCGGCATGAAGGCAGAAGACGCGCCAGACATGAGCATTGTCTGAATTATCGTCTGATATTGGCTCTCGTTTCCGTTTTCTTTGAAATTCAGCTAGAACCTCTCCCACTAACTGGTTCTGGTTGAGGCAGGTTTCATGTCACACAATACGTTTGGCCATCTTTTTCGCGTGACCACGTGGGGCGAATCTCACGGGCCGGCGCTTGGCTGCGTGATTGACGGCATGCCTTCTCTCGTGCCGATCACGGCTGAGGAAATCCAGACCTTTCTGGATAAACGCCGCCCAGGCCAGAACCGCTTCACTACGCAGCGCAAAGAGCCCGATCAGGTGAAAATCCTGTCTGGGACCTTCCAGGACGAAAACGGTCAGGAAGTGACCACAGGTACGCCGATCTCCCTGATGATTGAAAATGTCGACCAGCGGTCGAAAGACTATGGCGACATTAAAGACACATTCCGTCCCGGGCATGCCGACTTCACCTATGAAGCCAAATACGGCATCCGGGACTATCGTGGCGGTGGGCGCCAATCCGCGCGCGAGACCGCAGCACGGGTGGCAGCGGGTGCGCTCGCCCGCAAAGTCATGCCGGGCGTTGAGATACGCGGTGCCCTTGTTCAGATAGGGCCCCACAAGATCGACCGTACACGGTGGGATTGGAATGCTGTTGATCAGAACCCATTCTGGTGTCCTGATCCGGTTGCCGCCAAGGAGTGGGAAGACTATCTCGACGGTGTCCGCAAAGCCGGCTCTAGCTGTGGCGCCGTGATTGAACTGGTCGCGAGCGGTGTACCCGCCGGGTTGGGCGCGCCGATCTACGGCAAACTAGATGCAGATCTTGCTGGCGCGCTCATGAGCATCAATGCCGTGAAGGGTGTCGAGATTGGCGATGGATTTGCTGCAGCTGCTCTCACGGGTGAAGAAAATGCCGACGAAATGGGCATGGATGGCAATAATGTAAGCTTCGGTGCCAATCATGCAGGCGGTATTCTGGGTGGAATTTCCAGTGGACAGGACGTTGTCGCCCGATTTGCGGTCAAGCCAACCTCGTCTATTCTGACGCCGCGCAAGTCAATCACCCGGTCTGGTGAAGAAATCGACGTGATGACCAAAGGGCGGCACGATCCTTGCGTTGGTATTCGGGCGGTACCGGTTGGCGAGGCCATGATGGCCTGCGTGCTGGCCGACCACTTTTTGAGGCACCGCGGACAAAACGGCCCACAAGGAAGCTAATGCGATGACCGCACCATCCCCCGTTTCCCCTCAGCCTTTGATGGCGCGGTTCGATCAACGCAGCGGGGAGATGATGGTCTATGGCGGCGGCTTCTTCGGTCTGTTTGTTCTCAGTGTGGCGCTGGCCCGTGGCGATATTGCCCTGCTCATCATCAGCCTGGCGCTGTTTGCCGTTGCCTATCATTTTTGGCCATTCGTGCGCCGCAACACTCCTGCTGTGGTCGCAAGCTCCGCCGGCCTTATGATTACGGGTCTGGGGACAGTAGCCTGGGATGCGATTGTGAACGCCACAAATGTGGACAAGGCGGTGCGCACCATTCGGAATACCGAGTTGCACCTCACCCTTGCCAAGCCTCTCGACAAAGCACTTGTTGAAGAAGATATGGGCGGCCTTCAGCGGCGCCTCATGGTACAGATTTGGCGCTACAACAAAGACACGCTGGTGATCCGGCTGGAACCGCTTGATGTTGCGCCTGAACCGATCCTGGAAGCTGTGCAGGCATTTCTCAACCAGCGTGCTGCTTAGCGCTTTTCGAACATCGTCATTTTTGTGAGATATCCCGTCTGCCGCCGGACCTCAGAGAGCCCTACACTCGCAAACAGGGATTCAAAGTCTTCATCCAGGTAGGTTGAGAAGTAGGGTTCATGAAAGGCAACGGGGAAGAATTCCAATAGGCTGTTAAACGGTTCATGGTCCCCCGTCTGCAACGCGTCCACGAGGATGAACAGTCCACCGGGTTTCAGAACGCGGGCAATTTCAGCGGCTACTTGCCGCCTGATTTTGGGGGGCAGTTCGTGGAACAGATAGGTTGCCGTCACAATGTCCTGAGACGCTTTTTCCAAGGACATGCGTTCGGCCGGTGCATTGACGAATTTCGCCCGTCCCCATTTTGACAAGGCGCGTTTTGTCTTCTCGAGATAGTCCGGGGACAGATCAAGGGCGGTCACGCCGATCCGGGGCCAATTGCGTTTCACCTCCCGCAGGAAGCGCCCGGTCCCGCAGGCAATGTCCAGCAGTTGCACGTCGCGCTGGTCTTTATCCGCTACGTATTCAGCAATAGGCACCAGTGCCTGGCGGCGCATCGCATCGGCTGTGCCTGCGAATAGCGTTTCCACCTGAGTGTCATAGAGGTCGGCGGAGTCCTCCGACAGCCAACCGTCTGTCTGAAAGTGAAAATTCTGAAGGTAATAGCGGGGAAAGTGTTCGGCGTTTGCTCTTGTGTGAACTTCCGAATGGCGTTTGTCCATTCGGCGTTCATCGACCTTCTTTGCATCCAAGAAAAAACGGATGGCCTTGTCGATAGGCCGCCTGGGGTCCGTCCCGAGCTCAGGCGCTTTGTAGGTGCCTGCCTCAATATTCCGAAGGTCGCGTTCAAACAGTTCGCGGATCGACTGCGCAATGTCCTGCAGTTTCGGAATGGGAGAGCTTGGTTTGAAAGGGGGGTCGCCGGGCCGGGTTACGGGCCCGCGCATGCGATTGACTGCCGCGTAGTGTCCTGCATACCAGGCCACTCTGGCTCCCTGTTCGGCCGCATATCGCAATCTCGCGATTGGGCGCACGAGAGGCCGCAACATGGCAATCACTCCCTCCTGAAAATACCAACCAGTTCAATATGGGGCGACCAGAGGAATTGGTCCAGGGGTGTGACGCTTTCCAGCCGGTAGCCGCCGTCGATCAGAGTTCGTGCATCCCGCGCAAAAGTGGCGGGATTGCAGGAAACAGATGCAATGAGAGGAATGGTTGATGCCGCCAGCGCTTCGCACTGGGCGGCCGCCCCTGCTCTGGGCGGATCGATGACGGCAGCATCAAAACCGGTCAATTCGTCATGCCGCACGGGACGGCGGGCCAGATCCCGTCGCTCGACCTGAAGAGGTTTTAAGCCAGCGCCTGGCCCCTGTCGGCGGACGGCGCGTTCCAAGGCGGCACATTGCGCTTTCGCGCCTTCCACCGCATGAACCTTGTGGATGCTTGCGAGTGCCAGAGAAAAGGTCCCGCATCCGGCAAAGAGATCGATCACGGACCCACTCGTTTTGAGAGCGTCGGTGACCATGGCTACCATGGTTTCTTCGCCCGCTTTTGTCGCTTGCAGGAATGCCCCTGGCGGGAGGGCCACTTCGATCCCCGCCAGATCCAGCACGGGAGACCTGCGCTCAGCGATAATATCGCCGTCCCAGGTAAGCCGCGCGATGTCCGCCTTTGCAGCCCCATCTGCCAGCGTTTGGCGAAGTCCTAAATCCGGGTCCGCCTTGCCGCCGGTCACGGTGACATCGAGACCCGACGATGTTGCTGTCACACTGACGCTTGCTTTTCCCTTCCGGGTAAGCCCCGGGCCCACAAGTTCCCGCAGTGCCGGAATGGCCGCTTCAAGCTCAGGCACCAGGATCGGGCAGGACGCGATATCGACAATCGTATGGGTCGCGCGCTCAAAAAATCCAAAGCGGACCGTTTTACGCGTCCGCATGGCGGCAAAGGTGGCTCTACGTCTGGTTTTCGGCGCACAGGGAAGTGTCTCATTTACAGGGGCGTCGATGCCTTTGCTTTTGAGCGCCCGCACAACCTGATCCTGTTTCCAGGCCCGATAGCTTTCCTCGCTTTGGTGCTGGAGGGCACATCCACCACAGGTCCCGAAATGAGGGCAGGCCGGTTCAATGCGGTCCGGCGACGGTTCCAGCACGTCGAGCAGCTCACCCCGACCGTCCACGATATCGGCTCTGATTTTTTCGCCGGGAAGTGTGCGCGGAATATAGACCGGTCCGTCATCCGTGCGGACCACACCATCCCCCTGCGCACCAACATGGTCCACCCGTGTGACCGCTTCAGTCACCTTCACCACTCCCATTACTCTCTTTGTTTGCCGCTAGTCTGGCCTGGAGCCGTGACATCAAATAGCAGATTGGTCCTCACAAAGCAGACAAAATGGAGAATGACAGCACATATACCAGCACCAAAGCCGGAATCAGGGTAGCCGCGCCCGCAATGCCGGCTGCCACAATTTGCTTAGTGGTCAGAATGCCTTCCGAGATCGCTTGACGCCAAAGGTACAAGCAAAATGGAAAATTGATAAGCACGGCTGTTACAACGCCCGGCGCATATCCGCCGTTGCCAATCGCTGCCAGGACGTGTGGCACAAAGACATTCGCGAAGAATATGCCTGCAACCATGCAAACACCAAAATCCTTGGCTGTCCGTTGGGGGCCCGTCGATGCCCAGACAACAACAATTGCGGGAATAAGAGTGGCCATGGCCAGCGCGAGCTGCGTCATTGCCCAACTTGGTTCTTCAAAAGCTAGAAAAACACTGGGTGGAAGCGTGTCGGCAAAATCCCGGTACATTTGAAAAGTCATCCACTCTTCAAAATTGTGCACCACAACGACCAGCAGCAACGCCCAGCGTAGATTCTTGTATTTGATCATTATCGTCCCCCCTATATATCCCTCATACCTTCGTTGCATACACGAGAAATTCCTTGTTGCCGTCGCTGCCTTCGATGGAACTCTCGATCAGACCTTTGACGGACCAGTCCATATCTTCTTCCAGCCAGGCTTCGATGCGTCGGCATACTTCTTCATGCAGAGCCGGGTCTTTGACGATCCCGCCTTTGCCAACCTTCCCGGGACCGACTTCAAACTGCGGTTTGATCAGCGCGATGAGCTGAGCTCCCTGCTTCGCAAAACTTAGGGGAACCGGTAGTGCTTTCTCCAGACCGATAAAACTGACATCGCTTACGATGAGATCAATCGGACAGGGTATGTGGGAGCTGTTCAAGTCTTTGGCGTTTAACTTTTCCAACGACACAACCCGTTCATCTCGGCCAAGTTCCGCCGCGAGCTGCCCCTGCCCCACATCGACCGCATAGACCTTTGCCGCGCCTCCCGCGAGCAGGACCTGGGTGAAGCCACCGGTCGAAGCGCCCACATCGAGCGTGATCAATCCTTCCGGGTCCACTGAAAATGCCTCAAGCGCTCCGGCAAGCTTCAAGGCTGCCCGGGAAACCCATTGATCGCCGTCACTCACCACACTCAGCGATGCACGGTCGCTCACTGTCTGCGATGGTTTGGTGGCCGTCACGCCATCGACAAGGACCTCTCCTGCCTTGATCGCAGCCTGAGCCCGCGCCCTCGTCGCGATCAGTCCGCGATCAACCAGCGCGCGGTCCAGCCGCAGGCTCATAGCCTCAGGACTTTCTGGGAAGTGCGTTTGCGCGTTCGGCCGCCAGCGACACAAGAGCGCTTTCGTGACCCAGGGCGGTGAGCGCTGTTGCAGCAATGTTGGGCGCTGTCAGGCCAGCCGCCACATACATGGCGTCCGGCTTGTCATGATCCTGGAAAATGTCCGGCAGTGTCAGAGTCCGGACCTTGAGACCACGGTCCATCAGGCCGTTGGTGCTCAGGAATTCCAGCACATGCGCTCCAAATCCACCGATGGACCCTTCTTCGACCGTCACCAGCACTTCATGCTCACGAGCCACACGGGCAAGCAGCTCTTCATCCAACGGCTTTGCAAACCGGGCATCGACAACCGTCGTGGAAATGCCCTGAGCTGCGAGCTCATCGGCTGCTTTCATGGTCTCCTGAAGACGGCAGCCAAGTGACACGAGGGCAACCGCGGTGCCTTCGCGCATGATGCGGCCTTTTCCGATTTCGAGCGGAGATCCGATTTCAGGAAGATCAACGCCAACACCTTCGCCACGGGGGTAGCGGAAGGCGCTTGGGCGGTCATCGATCTCGACGGACGTCGCCACCATGTGCATGAGTTCCGCCTCATCTGCTGCAGCCATGACGACAAAGTCCGGCAGACAGGTGAGATAAGTAATATCAAAAGAACCTGCATGGGTGGGGCCGTCCGCACCGACGAGACCCGCCCGGTCTATCGCAAAGCGCACGGGCAGCTTTTGAATGGCCACATCGTGCACGACCTGATCATAGGCCCGCTGCAAAAACGTCGAGTAGATCGCGGCGTAGGGCTTCAACCCTTCTGTTGCCATGCCGGCCGCAAATGTGACGGCATGCTGTTCCGCAATTCCCACATCAAAGGTGCGGTCCGGGAAAGTCTTGGCAAACTGTCCGAGCCCTGTGCCGTCGGGCATGGCTGCGGTGACAGCGACGATTTTGTCGTCTTTCTCCGCGTGCTTCATCAGCGATTTTGCAAAAACGCTGGTGTAGCTCGGTGCATTTGCCGGGGGCTTTGACTGCGCGCCGGTGATCACGTCGAACTTGCTGACGCCGTGATATTTATCAGCCGATTCCTCAGCCGGTGCATACCCCTTCCCCTTCTGGGTCACCACATGGATGAGAATGGGGCCTTCGTCAGCATCCCGCACGTTTCGCAGCACCGGCAATAGGTGGTCCATATTGTGGCCGTCGATGGGACCCACATAATAAAAACCCATTTCTTCAAAGAGCGTGCCGCCGGTTGCCATGCCGCGCGCATATTCCTCCGCACGGCGCGCCGTTTCTTCGAGAGACTTAGGGAGCTTCTCTGCAATATGTTTGGCGAAATGCCGGAAACCGCGATAGGTGCCTCCGGAAATCAGCCGCGCCAAGTAGGCACTCATGGCGCCAACGGGCGGCGCGATCGACATGTCATTGTCGTTCAGGATGACAATCAGACGGCTGTCCATGGACCCTGCATTGTTCATGGCTTCATAGGCCATGCCGGCGCTCATTGCACCGTCACCAATCACAGCAATGACATTATTCTTACCGCCCTGCAGATCTCGCCCCACCGCCATGCCGAGACCAGCGGAGATTGACGTTGACGAATGCGCCGTCCCAAACGGATCGTATTCGCTTTCCGCCCGTTTCGTGAAACCCGACAGACCACCGCCCTGCCGTAATGTCCGAATGCGATCCCGGCGTCCGGTCAGAATTTTATGCGGATAGGCCTGGTGGCCCACATCCCAGATGATGCGATCATCGGGCGTGTTAAACACATAGTGCAGCGCAACGGTGAGCTCGACCACGCCGAGGCCGGCGCCCAAGTGCCCGCCTGTGATGGAAACCGCTTCAATCAGTTCCTGACGCAGCTCATCAATGATTTGAGGCAGATCGTCATCGTCATGCGCGCGCAGATCGGCCGGAATTTTGATCCGGTCCAGCAACGGCGTCTTACTCGTGGTGGTCACTCTGATTTCTTCTCTGACTCTGGCTTGTCGTATCTAACCTAGGGCGAGACCGACCCGGGTCATCCGGCTCGCGATTGCAGCGCCCATTCTCCCGTCAACGTAAGGCGGCTTGAGGGCCAAGATAAGGCCGCAATGCGCCGCACCCGCTTAGGTATTCCGGTTTATAACGAAGCTTGTTGCACTGCGCAAAGAGTCTGCTTTTTCATCAAACAAATCAAGGTGTTGAATGGCCTGATCCGCCAGCATTCTGGCTTGTTCCCGGGCCCTTTCCGGCCCCAGAATTGTGGCAAAGGTCGCCTTTCCCTTGGCCCGGTCCTTACCGGCTGTTTTGCCCAATGTGGCGCTATCGCCTTCTTCATCCAGCAAATCGTCGATTATCTGATACGCCAGCCCCAAATCATGGGCGTAGGCATGGAGCGCGTGATGGGCGTCTTTTGAGGCTTTTCCCAATATCGCGCCAGACTCACAGGCAAAAGCAATCAACGCCCCGGTTTTAAGCTGCTGCAGACGGGTAAGGGCTCCAATATCTAAAATGCTCCCTTCACTCGCCATATCGATCATCTGCCCGCCGACCATGCCGTGGGTTCCCACAGCTTTGGCAAGTCCCAGAACCAGATCACACCGCACGCGGTAATCATCATGGGTATCCGCGTCAGCGAGTATCTCGAATGCGAAGGTCAGCAGCGCATCGCCTGCGAGCACTGCGGTTGCTTCATCAAACGCCTTGTGAGTCGATGGTCGCCCTCTACGCAGATCGTCGTCATCCATGCACGGCAGGTCGTCATGCACCAGTGAGTATGTGTGGACGCATTCAATGGCGGCCGCGGTGCGCAGCGCCCTGTCTTCGCTCACGGTAAAAAGTTTCGCGGCCTCACAGGCCAGATAGGGTCGGAAACGCTTTCCCGCACCCAGTGTGGCGTAGCGCATGGCTTCCGCCACTCTGCCTTCCGGGCCTTCCGCTAGCGGTAGTAACCGATCAAGCAGCAGTTCAACATCCGCCGCCGTGTTCTCCATCGCTTGGGTAAGGGTTTGTTCAGCCATGGCTTACTCAATGTTGGCGGGTTCGGTGCCGACATCGCCGTTCGCCGAAAGGGTGATCTTTTCGACTTTGGCCTGGGCCGATTGCAGACGTGCTTCGCAATGGGCTTTCAGAAGGTTGCCGCGTTCGTAAAGCTCGATGGATTTTTCCAGTTCGGCTTCGCCGGACTCCAGCTGACGCACAATCTCTTCGAGCTCTGCCAGGGCTGCCTCAAAACTCATTTTCGAGATGTCGGCTGGTGCCGCTGTTTTACTCGCCGCCATGGCGTCCTCCGAATTGTCGTTCTGTTTTCAAGCCACCCCGTCACAGTCCATGAGGGCGGCGACATGAGCGCTGGCGCTGTGCGCGAGCGCAGCCAAGTCATAACCTCCCTCAAGAGTGGAAACAATGCGACCTTCACACGCATTTTGGGCGAAGGCCATCAACTCCTTGGTTACCCAGACATAATCCGCTTCGGTGAGGTTGAGACCCGCCAGGGGATCAGCCACATGGCCGTCAAATCCGGCGGAAATAAACAGGATGTCCGGCTCAAACACCTCTAGCGCCGGGAGAATCACTTTCTCATAGGCCGCTCTAAAAGCGGCCCCATCCGCGCCCTGAGCCAGCGGCACGTTGACGATGTTCCCTACCCCAGTTTCGCTCGCTTCTCCCGTGCCGGGATAGAATGGCGACTGGTGGCTTGAGGCATAGAAAAGATCCTCATCCGCTTCAAACATGGCCTGAGTGCCGTTGCCGTGGTGAACGTCAAAATCAATCACCGCGGCCTTTTGAAGACCATGATGAGCACGCGCATAAAGCGCGCCGACGGCCACATTGTTGAAGAGACAGAAGCCCATAGGCATTGCCGGCTCCGCATGGTGGCCGGGCGGACGCACGGCGCAAAAAGCGTTCTGCGCCTTACCACTCACAACCGCATCCACAGCCCGGCATAAGGCACCGGCGGCCCGAAGCGCTGCCTCGCCCGACCCCGGCGACATAGCCGTGTCCGCATCAATGCGCGCAAAACCTTCTTTGGGTACGTTTGCCAACAGCTCTTCGACAAAGGCGCGCGGATGGACCCGTGCGATGTCCTCAATGCTAGCTTTTGGTGCGTCGTCACGCAGAAGGAGAGCGAATTTAGGATCCCGCAGCGCATCCATTACGGCCTGGAGCCGTGCCGAACTTTCAGGGTGCCCCTGTGGGGTCTGATGATCCAGGCAGGCGCTGTGGCTCAGAAGGAGGGTCGTCATGCCTCAAGTGTCGCTTGGGTTTGGTTGCATTTCAAGCGCTGGCTCAAGCCGACGCGCGCACGTACCAATCCACACCGTTCTCGTCCCGGCTCACTGTGGCGTCGCCCCGTGCAACAAGACAGGACAGGTGCGCAAGGCTCTCGCCGGTGGCCATGAAGAACACGTCCGGTCCGATCTTGCGCTTAAAGAGGGCCGGGAAGACATCAATTGCGCGTTTCGGCTCCGACAAAAGGTCCAACAGTTTTGCGAGACCGTCCTCATGGCCGTCCACCAGCGCATCGAGGCGCTTATGCAGCCCATAGAAAGGTTCGTTATGCGCGGGCAGCACCAGCGCATCTTCCGGCAGGGCCGCCTTCAGTTTCTTACAACTGTCGATCCATTCCTGCAGCGGGTCAGCATGGGCTTCTGTCGGATGCAGGCTCACATTGGACGATATCCGCGGCAGCACCTGATCGCCTGAGATCAGGACATTAAGCTCTTCGCAGAAAAGGCAGACATGTTCAGGGGCATGGCCTGACCCGACAATCACCTGCCAGTCGCGACTGCCAATCTGCAGCCGATCGCCGTCTTTCAGCCGCTTAAAAGAGTCCGGCAGGCGCGACACGCGTTCTCCAAAGCCGCCGAACCGCTTGACGTAGGACTCCACCGCCCTTTCCGAGAATCCGGCTGCGCGGTAAAAGTTGCGGCCATCCTGTGGCGCTTCCTTGCCCGTATCCGCCACAAGCGTGCGGCACATGAGGTAGTCGGTGCGGGACATTTCCAGAGTCACGCCAAATTCTCTCGTGATCCAGCCGGCAAGGCCCACGTGGTCGGGATGGAGATGGGTCACGATCACCCGCTTCACCGGCTTGCCGCCCAGCTTGTCATCAAAAATCCGGCGCCAGGACGCTTTGGTCGCATCGTCATTCACCCCTGTATCGACAATCACCCAGCCATCATCGTCGTCGATCAGCCAGAGATTGATGTGGTCGAGGGCGAAGGGCAGCGTCATGCGGACCCAGAAAATGCCGGGCGCCACTTCACGAATTTCACCCGCTTCCGGAATCCCCTCAATCGGGTAGCTGAGACCCTTTTCATCCACCTCGCCCAGAGACACGTCACTCATAGGAATTTGTTCCCAAAATTACTGTTGGGCGGAGTGTGCCGAGTGTGGCGGCTGAGGTCAAACGGCCGAAGGGGGCCTCAAGCTCCGAGTTGTTGCTCGTCCAGCGCGAAAAGCGAGGTGGCCCCAGCCGTCGCGGGAGTCACGAGACCCGCACAGGTGGGTAAGGTATTTTCGGCAAAGAAGCGCGCTGTCGCCTTTTTCGACGCGAGATACGAATCGTCCGGGCTCTCAACGGCGGCGAGTGCCCCTTTGGTCAGATAGTGCCCGCCCGCAACATTCCCAAAGAGCTTGGCGTAGGGCGTCGCCCCTGCCAGACAGTCCCTCGGACTGCTCTTGCCGGTATCCAGCATCCAGTCGGTAGCTTCTTCCAGCGCATCCAGGGCATCACTTAGTGCATGACCTGCAATGTTGAGATCCGCATCATTGTGGGCAGCAGCGGTTTCAGCGGTCTCCCGAATTTCAGCGAGATAGGCTTTCACCACCTCTCCGTCGCCGAGCGGCAGTTTCCGGGACACGAGATCAATGGCCTGAATGCCGTTGGTGCCTTCATAGATCGGTGTAATGCGTGCGTCGCGATAGTGCTGGGCCGCGCCTGTCTCTTCGATGAAGCCCATGCCGCCATGAATCTGCACGCCGATGGAGGCGACCTCCACGCCAATGTCGGTGCTCCAGGCTTTTGCAATGGGCGTTAAAAGATCCGTCCGCGCCTTCGCCGCCTCTTTGGATGCAGCATCTTTTCCTGAATGTGCAGTATCGATCGCCACCGCATTCGCGTACGACAGCGCCCGCGCCGCTTCCGTGAGCGACTTCATGGTCATCAACATCCGGCGCACGTCCGGATGGCCAATGATGGCGCCCATTTCACCTGCGGGAAGCTCTATGCCAGCTGGTCGGCCCTGCTTACGATCCAGGGCATAGGCGAGTGCTTGCTGATAAGCGCGTTCCGCAACCGCGACACCCTGCACGCCGACGAGAAGGCGCGCATTGTTCATCATGGTGAACATGCAGGCGAGGCCCTTGTTCTCCTGGCCAATCAGATAGCCGACCGCACCCCCTTCTTCACCATAGGACATGACGCAGGTGGGGGACCCATGAATGCCAAGCTTCTCTTCAAGACCAATGCACTTGGCGTCATTGCGATCGCCCAGCGACCCGTCCTCATTCACGAAAAACTTAGGCACGAGGAAGAGCGAGATACCGCGTGTGCCTGCGGGGGCATCAGGCAAGCGCGCCAGCACAAGATGGATAATGTTTTCTGAGAGGTCGTGATCCCCATAGGTAATGAAGATCTTTGTGCCGGTGATGCGGTACGTGCCATCGTCCTGCGGTGTGGCTTTCGCTTTTAGGGCATTCAAGTCAGAGCCCGCCTGAGGCTCCGTCAGGTTCATGGTGCCGGTCCATTCGCCCGAGACGAGCTTCGGCAGATAGGTCGCTTTCTGCTCATCCGTCCCATGTGCGGTTAGAGCTTCGATCACCCCTTGCGAGAGGATCGGGCAAAGGCCAAAGGAGAGACAGGCGGCATTCCACATTTCCTGAAGTGCTGTAGAAAGCGCGAGGGGCAGACCCTGACCGCCGAACTCCGGACTCGCTGCAATCGACCCCCAGCCACCTTCCACCCACTGCTTGTAGGCGTCAGCATATCCCGGTGGGGTTGTGACACCTTCCTCCCCAAGGGACGCATGTGTCTTCTCACCTGCATTGTTGATCGGTGCGATGACATCGCCTGCAAGCTTTGACGCCTCCTCCAGGACAGCTTCGATCAGATCGTCGCTCAGGTCCGGAAACGCACCCGATGCTTGCAACTCATCCAGGCCGGCGAGGGATTTCAGGGTAAATGCCATGTCCTGGACGGGGGCGCGATAAGTCATCTTCTTCTCCAGTGTTTAAGCACAAAGGGGGCTCACAGGGGATCTCACAAGAGATGGCCACCTTTTACTGTATTCTGTTGATTAGGCGAACCGCCTGCAGAGGAAAATGGTGTAAAAGACCCTTCTGACCAGCCTCAAACCCGTTTACTGACATTTGTTCGCCCAATCATGCCCCAAAACAGCTCAAATGCGCGTCGAACTGCCCTCGTAACAGGCGCCTCTGCCGGGATCGGCCGCGATCTGGCATTGGTTTTCGCTGAAAAAGGGTTCGACCTCGTCCTCATCGCCCGCCGCGAAGACCGCCTTCAATCTTTGGCGCAAGAGCTTGCAACACAGTTTGGGACCGCCTCCCATATCATCGCGATGGATCTCGCGGATCCACATGCGGGGGAGATGATTGAGGACAACCTCTCGGCTGCGGGCATCAATGTCGACGCGCTCGTCAACAATGCGGGCTACACCGTGTCCGGCCTCTACAAAGACAGTGCGTGGAAAGACCAGAGCGATCTCATTCAAGTCATGGTGACATCGGTTGCGGAACTCTGTCATCGCTTCGCCCCAGGGATGGCACAAAGGGGCTATGGGCGGATCATCAATGTGTCTTCGCTTGCGGGGCATCTGCCGGGCGCTGCGGGCGGCACGCTCTATGCGGCCACAAAGAGTTTCCTCATCAAAATGTCGGAGAGCCTGTCACTCGAATATGTGAACGACAATGTGCACGTGACGGCGCTCTGCCCCGGCTTCACCTATTCCGAATTCCACGATGTAGCGGGGACACGGGCGGAAGTGTCCAAAATGCCTGACATTTTGTGGATGGACTCCATGACGGTCGCCCGGCAGGCCTATGACGCTGTCATGGCGGGCAAGCCCGTCTACATTAACGGGCGGGTGAACCGCTTCCTCGCGCTGCTCGCGAGATGGTTGCCGCAAGTCTCTGTCCGCAACCTCATGGCGCGAAGCGAACGGAATGTGAGACACCGTGCCGACTGAACTCTTATCTCCCAGCACCGAAAACCCGGAACGTGCGGGCAGCGCCTTGCGCGCAGGACAGCTTGTCGCCTTTCCGACCGAGACCGTCTATGGGCTGGGGGCAGACGCCACCAATGACGACGCTGTCACCTCAATCTTTGCGACAAAAAAACGCCCGACGTTTAATCCTCTGATTGTTCATGTGAGCGACGTCACCGCAGCGGAGAGTCACGCAGACATTGATGATGTTGGCCATCTGCTCGCAAAGCACTTCTGGCCCGGTGGCCTTACCCTCGTCGTGCCCCGGCGGCGGGATTGCACCCTCTCTCTGCTTGTGAGCGCAGGCCTCGACACAGTGGCCCTTAGGGTGCCAGCCCATGAGGTGGCGCAGCGCTTGCTCAGCGCGACCCAGCGCCCACTCGCAGCCCCATCCGCCAACCCGTCGGGACGTCTCAGCCCAACAGAGGCTTTCCATGTGATGGACGGGCTTGGCGGGGAAGAAGCGCTTTCCTTTGTGATCGACGGGGGCCCCTGCACGCTGGGCCTTGAGTCGACTGTTGTAGGTCTTCCCGTTGGTGGCCCGCCAACGCTTCTCCGGCCCGGTGCCATTCCGCGCGGTGATATTGAAACGGTCCTGGGTCACCCCCTTGCAGAGCCGGAGGCACCGGGCGGTGAAGAAGGCCGCTCGTCGCCAGGCATGCTCGCAAGTCATTATGCACCCAATGCCGCGCTCCGGCTCAATGCCGACGCCTGCGGTAAGGACGAGTTACTGCTTGGATTTGGCGACCTGGAGTGTGCTCTTAACCTCAGCCCCTCCGGTGATCTCCACGAGGCAGCGGCCAATCTCTTTTCCATGCTGCGGAAACTCGATGCAGAAGCGGAAGGCAAGAGCCTCGCCGTGAGCCCCATCCCTTTGGAGGGGCTCGGCGAAGCGATCAATGACCGGCTCGCCCGTGCCGCCGCGCCGCGAGACTAGAACGCTTCATCGCATTTTCGAACCGCGAAAGCCTGCAACTTTTGCTGAAAATGCACTAGGCCGCCGGGTCCAGTCCAATAAGCAGGGTTGGGATGCCGTGGGTTTCCGGTTTAACGGTGGCTACCAGCGTTCCCTTCTTCCGGCCAATGCGCACTTCTGACACATCCACGCCTGATTGAGTGAGACGCTCCTGCATGAGGGCCAGGTCAGGCGCCCGATAGGCGATGCCCCAGAAACTGTCCTTCTCAGGCTGTTTGTCTTTCGCCGTGGGTGTCACGACTTCAAGCGTTACATTGCCGACGCGGAAGAAGAGCTGACGCACGCCCCATTTCTCGATGGTGTGATCGAGGGCGAGGCGGAGACCCAATTGTCCCTCGAAAAAGGCGATGAGATCGTCCGGCCGTGGGGTGTTGATCACCACATGATCGACGGCATCGACGGCAGCGCGTCCGCTCACGCCCTCCGCGGTTTGAGAATAGGGAATGGAGAGCCGGTCTTCCTGTTCAATCACAAACAAGAAAAGGCCCCCGGTTTCGTCTGGGGACAGCATGACGTTGCGCCAGGAGCGTTCATTGCCCTCAGCATCTTTTGCGCCGCCTGGAATGGGCTCCGTCGGGTTAAGTCCGGCATCCTTCAGATGCCGCACGCAGGCATCCGCATTCACCGTGCCGAAAACGACCCCCATCAGGCCCTCGCCTTCATCGTCCAGTTTCTTCCGGATCATATCCGCGAACTGGCCGTCGCCGGTGGCGGCGACAAACTCCAGATAGGTGTTGCGCAGGCGGTAGATGAGGTTGGAGGAGCCGAGGCCTGGATGTTCCCCCTCCCAGGAGGGTTCCCGCCCCAATATGCGCGTATAGGTGGATTTGGCGGCGGAGAGGTCCTCTACCGCAATGATAATATGGTCAATTGTGTCAATCATGAGGAGAGCCTACGTGGGGAGGCCTGGCCGGCCAAGCTTGCATTTCCGCGACAAAGCTTGCGCGTCTGCTAAAGTGGCGGGTGTCAAAGGAGTATCTACCCCAGATGTCAGTTGCTGAGACCCAAAGCCCCTCGTTCAACCTGGACGACCTGCCAGAGCTTATCGAACGCTTCCATGTGCCAGGTGCGGCGGTTGCCGTCTGGCACAAAGGGGTGTTGTCGGAGGAAGCTGCGGGTGTGGTCAATCTCAATACGGGGGTCGAGGCGACACCAGACACACTGTTTCAGATCGGTTCAATTACTAAGCTCTATACCACCGTACTGGTGCTGCAGCTTGTGGAAGAAGGACTGCTCAACCTTGATGAGCCCATCCAGACATATCTGCCGGGTTTCAAAGTCGGGGATGCGGAGACAAGTGCGAAGGTTACGCTTCGTCACCTGCTGACCCACACCAGCGGAATTGATGGAGACTATTTTGCCGATGCCGGGCGCGGCGAAGACCGGATAGAGAAGTTTGTCGCCATGTTGAGCGACCTGCCAAACCTGTCCCCTCTTGGCCATCTGTTTGCCTATTGCAATGTGGGCTTTGTCATCGCAGGCCGCGTCATTGAAAAAGTCACCGGTCTTACCTGGGACAAAGCGATGCGCACCCGTATTGCCAAGAACATAGATACGCCGGCTTTCTCTACCTTGCCCGAACAGGCCATGCGCCACCGCACCGCCATCGGTCATTTGGGGACACCGGGCCAAGGGCTCATGGTCACGCCTGTTGCCTATCTGGCGCAATCAAACGCACCTGCTGGCTCAATGCCGATGGCACCAGCGCGCGACATTGTGACGTTTGGGCGGACCCTGATGAATGGCGGCGTGGCACCCAACGGGCATCGGCTTATCACAGAGGAGAGTGCCGCTCTCATGCGTCAGCCGCACCGTGCCTGCCCTCCGGGCGGCCCGCTCGACGGGATTGGGCTTGGTGCCTTTCTCTGGAATTGGGGGGACAGTTTGACGTCGGGGGGCTATGACGTGTTCGGCCATGACGGGTCGACTATTGGTCAGGCCGCCTTCCTGCGCATTCACCCGGAAAGCGGCACTGTCATTGCCCTGCTCACAAATGGGGGGGACGGCAAAGGATTGGCACAAAGTCTCCTGACCCGCGTCTTTGACGCGACTGCAGGTGTAGCCCCACCCCCAAAGCCAACGCCGGTGGATACCGGTGAACAGTTGGGGGCCTATGTGGGCACCTATGCAAAATCCAGCGAGACAGCTCACGTTACTTTGAAAGAGGGGAGACTTCATGCGGCCATTCGCCCGAGCGCGGATTACGGATTGATTGGCGGCGGCAACGAGATCGAACTTCAGCCCGTTGGCGAAAGGCGTTTTATCGGTACCAATCCGGGCATGTCACAATCGGTCAATTTCAACTTCCTTGAACCGGACGACCAGGGCCGCCCAAAATACCTCTACTCAGGGGCCAGGGTATTAACCCGGGCGGACGGGTGACATGAGTTCCGACTTCCTCAATCAGGTGCGCGCTATCGTTGGCGATCATGGCGTCACCACGAATGTCACCGATATGGCGCCCTATGTTGAAGAACGGCGCGGCCTTTATGTGGGCAAGGCGGCGGCCATTGTGCGCCCCGGCTCCACACAGGAAGTCTCTGATGTCATGAAGATCGCTCACGCCAACGGCACCGTCGTTGTGCCACAGGGCGGCAACACGGGGCTGGTCGGCGGACAAACACCGGACCAAAGCGGCGATGCGATCGTGCTGAACTTAAGCCGGATGAGTACTGTTCGAACGCTCGATGCCGACAACAATACGCTGAGTGTCGATGCGGGCGTCACGCTGGCGGAGGCTCAGGAAGCAGCCGCCGCGGCGGATCGGCTTTTTCCCCTCAGCCTTGCCTCTGAAGGCACCTGCCAGATTGGCGGCAACCTCGCCACGAATGCAGGCGGTACGGCGGTCCTCCATTACGGCAATGCGCGCGACCTGGTTCTAGGTCTGGAGATCGTGCTCGCGGATGGGCGCATATGGGACGGCATGCGGAGTTTGCGCAAAGACAATACGGGCTACGACCTCAAACAGATTTTCTTAGGCTCTGAAGGTACGCTAGGGATCATTACGGGCGCGGTGTTGAAATTGTTCCCCGCGCCGAAATCACGGGCAACCGCAATCGCCGCCGTACCGTCCCCCTCCGCGGCTGTCTCCCTGCTCCGGCATGTGGAGGCGGAAAGTGGCGGAGCTGTCACCAGTTTCGAGCTGATGCCACGCATCGGCATTGAGATGGTGTGCGCCCATGTGCCGGGGGCGAGGGACCCGCTCAGCGCCCCCTCGCCCTGGTACGTGCTCATGGAGCTTTCATCAGGAACAGATGGGGACGCGCTCACCACACTCCTGGAAGGAGCGCTCGCCGACGCGGCAGAGCGCACGTGGGTTTCTGACGCTGTCGTCGCCCAGTCGGACGGTCAACGCTCCGCCTTCTGGCAGATCCGTGAAGCCATGTCAGATGCCCAGCGCCACGAAGGCGGCAGCATCAAACATGATGTATCCGTGCCGGTGTCCAATATCACCCTCTTCCTGGAGCGCGCCCTCCAGGCAGTCCATGGCGAGATGCCGGGCATTCGACCCGTCCCCTTTGGGCATCTTGGGGACGGCAACATTCACTTCAATCTGAGCCAGCCAAAGGATATGGACAGAGAAGCGTTCCTCGCCAAATGGACCTACTTCAACCAGATCGTCCATGGTATTGCCCTGCAGCTTGACGGCTCGATCAGTGCCGAGCACGGCATTGGCCAGCTGAAACGGGATGAAATGGCAGCGCTCAAGTCAGATGTCGAACTGGATCTCATGCGCACCTTGAAGCGCACGCTTGATCCCAAAGGCATTCTGAATCCAGGAAAGGTCGTGAGCGTGTGAGCAGCTTACGCCTCAGCCGCATCCGCCTTTTCTAACAACAAGGAACCGTCTGCTGTTGGAGCCCCGTCCGCACCGCCGGAGAGAAAGTCACCGATTGGCAGGTTCTGCGCGGGCACGATTAGAATCTTGTCCACACGCGGCCCATCCATATCTGCCACTTCAAAGCGATAGCCGTTCCAGGCGAAATAATCACCCTCGGTCGGCAGGCGTTCAAACCAGTGCAGCATCACACCGGCAAGTGTGTTCACTTCACCCGAATTGTCGCCTGGCAGACTGGTAAGCATGAGAAGGCGTTTCACCTCATCAACAGACACGACCCCATCGACCAGGTAGGACCCGTCTTCGCGGCGGACAATGGCGGTATTGTTCTGAGAGGCGTTGGCTGATGTATCTCCCACCATGGCGAAGAAGATTTCTGCCATGGTAAGCGTGCCGACAATGTCACCATATTCATCGACGATGAAGCACATGAACTTATTCTCGGCCTGGAGCAGGCTGAGGGCCTTCAAGACGGTTGATGTTCGCGGCACATATAGAGGCGGTGTCATGCGTGCGAACAAGGCATCATTGGTCGCCTTTTCAATATTCGAGAAAAGGTCTTCCATGCGGACCATGCCGACGGTGGGTCCGTCCGGCCCTTTGCGTACCGGGTAGCGCTGACTTTCTGCTGTTCGAATGGTCAGCATGTTCTCTTCGAAACTTGCTTCCGTATCCAGCCAGACCAGTTGGGTCCGCGGGCGCATCACTTCACCGACACGGGTGTCGCCCAGCCCGAGCACGCGGTTCACAATGTCGCGCTCGACACTCTCCACGGCACCGGTAGCCACTCCCTCTTCCACCAGATGCTTGATCTCTTCTTCTGTGACTTCAACCACATCCTGCCCTGTCGCCCCGTAGGCTTTCAGGACGGACTCCGTTGAATAGGACAGCAGGGTCACGGCAGGCGACAAGGCACGGGTTACCGCGACCATGGGGCGGGCAATCTTGGTCGCAATCCGCTCCGGGTTAGAGAGAGCCACGCGCTTGGGCACAAGTTCACCAATGATCAGCGAGAAATAGGTGATGCTTACAACGACAAGACCGAATGCAATAGGCTCGCCATATTCAGCCAGCATGTCCCATTGGCTGATCATCGCACCCAATGGTTCAGCCAGCGTGGCGCCACCAAACGCACCAGCAAAAACACCGACCAGCGTAATGCCAATCTGAACCGCGGACAGGAAGCGGCTTGGGTCTTCGTTTAGGGAAATCGCGAGCTCTATCCCGCCCGTACCGCTCTTCCCGGCTTCTTGTTGACGGGTCAAAAGGCCGAGCAGGCGCTGCCGTCTGGATGACACAATTGCCATCTCAGACAAGGAGAAAAAGCCATTCAAGAGGATGAGAATAGCAAGAATAACAATGTCGGTGGCCATGACGTCTCCAGACTCGGATACATAGTATACAGCACTTGTTTTTCAAGCGGAATCGCCTAAGAAGACTTTTCTTACCCAACGTCAATTCGGTCTTTGAGCGGTGGAATAACCACAAGAGTGCAGAGGCTATCTGCGGCTATCCGACCTCAAAGCAGGCTTAGCTGATCGTCATCTTTCTTCGTCTGCTTTTTCGTATCATCTGTCGTCTCATCAGCGTCCGGATCCACAATCTGTGTAAGGCCTGCATCATCCTCAGAGATTTTGTTGACCCGGGGACTGACGGGTACTGCCTCCATCAGATCGTTGGGTCCGGGCCGCAACAGGGCCTCCGCTTGTTTTGCTGACGTCCCTTCATTGCTCAGCCAGGTGTCCCAATCTTTAGGGTCTAAGATGACAGGCATGCGATGATGCACAGCGGATAGCTGATCGTTCGCTGCGGTCGTGACAATCGCACAGCTTTCAAGTTCAGACCCGTCCGCGCCCAGCCAGTCATCCCAGATGCCTGCCATCGCAAATGGAGCCCCATCTTTACGCCGGATCAGATGGGGCTGTTTGGGTCTGCCCTCGCGCGCCTGCCACTCGTAAAACCCATCAGCAGGGATCAGGCATCGCCTGTGTCGGAACCCTCCTTTGAAGGACGGCTTCTCATCAATCGTTTCTGCCCGCGCGTTGATGAGGACGGACTTTGGCATCTCCTTCATCCATGAGGGCACCAGCCCCCAGCGCACCAGCTCAAAATGTCGTTTCCCGGCGACCAGACGAACGATGGGCACCGGCTGCGTCGGTGCAATGTTGTATCGCGGCGGAAAGTTTGGGTGCTCTTCAAAGTCGAAGAAAGCCCGCAACTCCTCCGGGGTTCGTTCTATTTTGTAGCGGCCGCACATGGACTTGCTATTTCTTCTCGACGGTCTCAGCCGGATTCCCTGCTTCCGACCATTCCGTAAAACCGCCCCGCATATGCGCGACATTTTTGAGCCCCACATCACGCGCCGCCTTGCCTGCGAGTGCCGACCGCCATCCTTTGTTGCAGTAAAAGATGAACCGCTGATCGTCAGACTTAAATATGTCTTTAAAATAGGGACTGGTTGGGTCGACCCAGAATTCAGTCATGCCCCTGGGCATGTGATAGGCGCCGGGAATGCGTCCTTCACGCCAAATCTCCCGGATATCCCGCACATCGACGAGCGTGACCCCGCTATCCTGAAACAGGGCTTTGACCTCTGCCACACTCAAACAGTCGATCTGATTTTCCGCCGCTTCAACAAGCTCCAGAATAGTCGGCACCGGCATATTCCTCTCAAGACAGGGTGGTAGACGATCTGCAGCGTACCATGCGGAGCACTCACCCTGCGAGCTTGATCCCGCTGGCCCCAGTCTGGTGCCAGCCCGCGCGATGAGATAGGGTGCGCCGTTTTCCACGAAAGTGCCTCACAACATGAGCAGTGCCGCCCTGATAGAACTAAGCGATGTGTCGGTCCGCCTCGGCGGCCGCGAGGTCGTCACAGACATCAATCTCGCCGTGCACAGAGGCGAGATTCTGACGCTCATCGGACCCAATGGTGCCGGCAAAACGACAATTGCGCGCGCACTGCTGGGTATCGTGAAGCCCTCTTCAGGTGATGTGACGACAGCTGCAGGGACACGCATTGGCTATGTGCCGCAGCGTATGCAGGTTGAGGGCACGCTTCCTCTGACTGTCCGGCGTCTGCTTTGCCTTACCCATGCTTACGGTGAAAAAGAAATGGCCCAGAGCCTGACTGAGGTTGGAGCGGCCCATTTGCTCGATCGTCAAGCCGCTGAACTGTCAGGTGGCGAATATCAACGGGTCCTTCTTGCGAGAGCCCTGCTCGGCTCTCCAGACGTGCTGATTCTTGATGAGCCAACAAATGGGATCGATTTCGCGGGCCAGAACGCCCTTTACAGCTTACTCGCAGCGATCCGCCAGGAGAGAGGGTGCGCCATCCTGCTCATTTCTCACGACCTCCACGTGGTGATGGCCGCTTCTGATCGCGTAATTTGTGTGAACGGCCATCTTTGTTGCCAGGGAGCTCCTGAAGCGGTCACCAGTGACCCCGCCTATGTGGCTTTGTTTGGCCCAGGGCATTCTGAGTCGCTTGCCGTCTTTAGGCATCATCATGACCATAGCCATGACGTTTCCGGAAAGGTGCATGAAGAGGACGGCCCTCATGTTTGAAGAGTTTTTTCTTCGTGCCCTTCTCGGCGGCATTGGGGTCGCGCTCATCGCTGGTCCTCTGGGATGTTTTGTGGTCTGGCGGCGGATGGCCTATTTCGGCGACGCCCTTGCACACTCCGCCTTGCTCGGCGTTGCGCTGGGGTTTCTCCTCTCCATTGAGCCTGCGCTCGGTGTTTTGGTTGCAGGGGCTGGTCTCGCAATCGCCTTCACCTTCCTGCAAAAGCAACAGCGGTTCGCTGCAGATACAGTCCTGGGACTTCTTGCCCATTCCGCGCTGGCACTCGGTCTTGTTGCCATTGGCTTCCTGG
Organism: Parvibaculaceae bacterium; assembly: GCA_965248405.1. Lineage (GTDB taxonomy): Bacteria > Pseudomonadota > Alphaproteobacteria > Parvibaculales > Parvibaculaceae > Mf105b01. The sequence goes on along the minus strand of OZ252104.1, from coordinate 700,102 downwards.
ACCATTTGCGCATCGACCTTATGGGATACTTGTTCGGAGACGTGCTCGCGCTCTCCTGGAACGATGTTGTGCTTATCTATGTAGGTGCAGCGGCCGTGCTTGCCGGGCTGCTGCTGATCTGGCGCCGGCTATTGGCGGTAACGGTTGAGCCCGAGCTCGCTCAAGCCGACGGCATTCACCCGCTCTCTATTCGACTGCTCTTCAGTCTGCTGCTGGCGATCGTTATTGCCCTTGCCATGCAAGTCGTCGGGGTGCTTCTTATCACCGCGCTCTTGATTATCCCCGCTGCCGCAGCACGGCGTTTCTCGTCAACGCCGGAGCAGATGGCGGTCTTTGCCGCCATCGCGGGAGCCGCCTCCGTCGCCTTGGGCCTCTGGGGATCCTTCTCCTTCGATTCCGCTTCCGGCCCCTCAATCGTGGTCGCAGCTCTGCTGCTCTTTCTCGGTGCCAACGGGCTCGCAGCGCTCCTCAACGCCACTCGCAGCGGACAAAACCACTGAAAAACACCTGTTTTTGGCTGTTTTCTGACGTTTTTAAGACAACCAAATATCAAGACCTCGCCCGTAGATTAGGCCGTTAGATTGGCGATTTCCGACTGTTCAATTGCAGATCGGGAACGTGCAGGGGCGAGATGACGACAGACGTAGAGGCATTCAGAGACGATATTGAACGTCCCGCTGGTGGCATCGGCTTCCCGCGAACGCTGCGTCTGCTTGTCCAGGGAAAGAACATCCATCAGGACACGTTACTGGCGACGGACTATCTCAACCATTTCAATGAAATCGTCATGTTGCTTGAGCTGGTTGCGGATATGCCGGACTGCCTAGAAGACGCGCTCGAATGGCAGCCTAAGCGCTATGAAGATCACTTTTCCGAATCGAGTTTTCAAGACAAGGCGCTGGCCATTCTCGCCTATGACAATGCACCACGCCGGTACCGCGAACCCTTCGACCAATTGGTCGCCCAAATGGACGCAACGGTCCTCGCTGCGCTGTCGCGGCTGAAAGCGGCGGCGGAGGCCGGCGACGCGGAACAGATGCAACTGCTCGTTACCAATGTCACGGCAAAGCTGCAGCGGTTTGTCGATGTTGCAAGTGCTGTCATTCACGGCCGTGTCGAAACATCCGGCCAGGACGAAATCGATACCCTGCTCACAGAAATCGAAGAAGAAAATGAAGAGGGTGCTCAGGGTAACGCAGCGCAAAGCACCCCACCCGCTCCGCTTGGCGACGATGGTGACGCAGCGTCCCAAACCGATATTGATGCGCTTTTCGACTAAAAGCATCCCGTAAGACCAGGTCCCCAAAGGACGCTCGTGCTCTCCTCCGCGAGTGCTATAGTCATCCCAACAGACATCACTAATAAACGAACTCTGGGGAGACGATTATGACTTACAAACCTTTCGACCTGACGGGCAAAGTGGCCCTTGTCACAGGTGGCAATGGCGGTATTGGCCTTGGCATGGCGGATGCGCTCGCTGCGAGCGGTGCTGACGTTGCCATCTGGGGAACGAATGAAGAGAAGAACGCGAAGGCAGCAGAGGCTCTCAAAGCACATGGCACAAAAGTAGCGGTACGCCGCGTTGATGTTTCAAACGAGCAGGAAGTCATTGATGGTGTTGATGCCACCGTGGCGGAGCTCGGGCGCATTGATACGGTGGTGGCCAATGCAGGCATCGGATTTGGATCTCCCTCCTTTGTCGACATGACGACCGAGATTTACAAGAAAGTGTTGAGCGTCAATCTCGATGGTGTCTTCTGGACGTTGCGTGAGTCCGCGCGCCACATGGTTGAGCGTTCAAAAGATGGGGACACCGGCGGGTCACTTGTAGGCATTGCCAGCCTTGCCGCGATTGAAGGGGCTGCACGCAACCAGGCCTATGCAGCGACGAAGGGCGGCGTGATCTCCATGATCAAAGCCTGCGCGTCTGAGTATGGCCGCTACAATATTCGCGCGAATGCGATCCTGCCTGGGTGGATTGCCACAGACATGACCTCGCAGGCGCAGGCCGCACCGGCATTCGCTGAAAAAGTTATCCCCCGTGTACCGATCCGCCGGTGGGGCGAACCTGAAGACTTTGGCGGCATGGCTGTCTATCTCGCAAGTGACGCATCCGCCTATACAACGGGTACAACCATGATCATTGATGGCGGTTACTCCATGTTCTGAGTGCGTACGCTCACTAAAGTCTTTGCGGAAGGCCTGGACAGAATGTTCAGGCCTTTTTCGTGACGGGCACAAAGCTGGCGCCGTTCCTGCATCTTCCAGCACATGATGTTGAATTATGTGCGAAATCGACAGCAACGCCTGGTTGACCTGTCCCAAATTGGAACAAAACAATTGCTGCGCCCTCTCATGGGCCTGGCCACTCTTCTCACGGTATCTCTTGTCCTTGCTGAGAGTGCGAATGGAGAAACACGGAGCGGTGCCAGCGAAGGTGAGATGGTGCGCCTGTCAGAAATCTTAGGCGCTGTGCATCATCTGCGTGAGGTCTGCAATGCCAATGAGGGTCAGCTATGGCGGTCCAAGATGCAGGACCTGTTGAGGCACGAAAAACCCTCTGACGATATGAAGGAGCTGATGGTGGCGCGTTTCAACCGGGCCTATCACCAGCACCGCCTGGCCTACCCCCGGTGCACGGGACAGGCCCGCACAGATGCGGCCCGTTTCCTTGATGAGGGCTCAGGGCTCGCCCAACGTCTGGCCGCCAGAACCCGCGGTTAAGCACAACCTGTCTGAGAATATTCCGGTTTTTTTCAGCCCAACATTAACCTTTGGCCTAACTTGTGACGGGACAAATCGGCAAGATGTGTTAAAAAGGAGCCGTTCTTTGTTCCGATACGGGACAGGGGAGATATGTTCCTTAAGGCAGCAGAAAAGCTGCCGGTTTCAAGAAAGGCCGCCACCGCACATGGCCGACTCTCGCGACACAGCCGCTGACGATCTGCTTCAGGATGATGAAGAGTTCGACTTTCCGCTGCCCGATGATGATGAGCAGCGCCGGATTGCTCTACAGATTTTCCTCGATGCCTGGGATGATGCCCTGGCTGAAGGGGTAAATCCCGATGTCCTGGCCAACACGGCTATCTTTGCAGCCTTCAGCGACATGGTGGAAACCTATGGCGAGGAAGCCGTCAGCGAAATGGCAGAAGGCATGAAGGCCCGCGTGCAACAGGGCGAATTCACCCTGAACCAGACACGCCACTAAGCACCTTTCAAACGACAAAAAAGGCGCTTTGCTTGCCGCAGAGCGCCTTTTTGTTTGCCGGATTTTTTCCGGCGACTGTTTGGGTCAGATCACTGCTTCGATCAGGTGCGGACCTTTTTCTTTCATACAAGCCGCAAACTGTTCAGCGAATTCTTCTGCCGTTTCTGCACGCACAGAATTCACGCCCATGCCCTGACCCAGCTGTACCCAATCAAGCTCAGGATTGTGCAGGTCGAGCATGGAAAGCGCTTTTGGACCCGGATTTTCAGCCCCCACGCGCATCAGTTCCACATTCAGGATGGCATAGGACCGGTTCGCAAAGATCACCGTCGTGACATCCAGCTTTTCCCGCGCCTGGGTCCAGAGAGACTGCAGCGTGTACATCGCTCCGCCATCACCATGCAGACACACAACCTTGCGGTCCGGGCAGGCTACCGCTGCGCCCGTCGCAACCGGCAGACCCTGACCGATGGATCCCCCCGTAAGCGAGAGATGATCGTGCGGAGCAGCGCTGGCTGTGTAGATTGCAGGACCGATACCACTGGTCGCTGCCTCATCTGAGATGATGGCGCCTTCCGGCAGGTAGTGTGCAATCACCTGCCCCGCCGTGAAGCTGTCGAGCTTGCCCGTCGGCAGATCTGGCAGTTCCAGCTTCGCCACATTGATCGGATCCGCGGGCGCGCCGACCGCATCGGCCAGTGCCTCGAGGGCGCCGGTGCCATCTTCATGAGGGTGCGCGAGGATATTGATCTCACAGCCCTCCGGTGTGAGCCAGCTCGCCTTTTCCGGATAGGCGAAGAAGGAGACAGGTGGTTTTGCACCGACGAGGATGAGCTGCTCGGTGCCTGCCAGATCTTCCTCGATCTGTTCAGAGAAGTAAGGCAAGCGATCCACCATGACCCTGCCCGCGCCACGCTGCATACGCGCCGTGAAAGTGTCACACATGATCCGTGCGCCCGTCTTGGCGGCCACCCGCCCCGCAGCCAGAAGTCCCTCTTCTTTGAGCGCGGACCCCCGAATGAGGATTGCGGTCTTTTTGCCGTTCTTGAGCAATGCTGCCGCGCGATCAACCGCCGCTCCCTCAACGGCGGCTGGCCCCACAATATCGAGAGGCGGCGCGGCCCCTTCCGCGTCCAGCCAGGCCGTATCTGCCGGCAGGACGAGAGTCGCAATTTGTCCAGGTGCAGACATCGACGCCTGCACAGCCCGCGCGCCATCTGCTGCGACTGTCTTTGGCGAGGGGGATGAGTGATACCACCCGGATACGGGTGATGCGAAACCTTTCAGGTCGGATGCCAGAGGTGCGTCATACTGGGCATGATAGGTGGCGTGATCGCCTACAATATTGACGAGTGGCGTCGCTGCCCGGCGGGCATTGTGAAGATTGGCCAGACCATTCGCGAGGCCTGGCCCCAGATGTAGGAGCGTCGCCGCCGGCTTTTCAGCCATACGGCCATATCCGTCAGCCGCGCCCGTCACGACACCTTCGAAAAGGGCCAGAATGGCGCGCATACCCTCGACCTTGTCCAACGCCGCCACGAAATGCATTTCGGATGTGCCAGGGTTTGTGAAACAGACCTCGACACCACTGTCGACGAGTGTGCGGACAAGACTTTCAGCACCATTCATGGATTTTCTCCCTAAGAACTCTTCCGCCGGCTTCTGAATCATCCGTCCGGCTGGTTGTTATTATACAAAACGTCAACAACAACGCTATAGCGACAACCAAAGCCTGAGCAGGTGTCGCCGCTCGGACGGATCATCATGGTCTTCATACTCTGTCCGCGCGTGCAGGTTGGTGTGGTTTGACAGCAGTTGAATATCCCCCGGGAGCAAATCCATGTCGAGAAAAATGCCCGATTCCGCTGCGATCTCTTCATATGTGTCCAAGAGCGCCTGCTCTTCTTCCGTGAAGGGGGCGACATCCGCATGGCGAACAGCGGAGCGGAAATAGTCAGCGTGGTAGAAGGTCCGGAGCTTCCCATCGGCATAGCAACAGGGTGTGATGGGCATACTCCCGGGTGCGCCGTCTTTGGTCTCACCCCGCGAATCCAACTGGAAGGGTTCAAACAAGCGTGCCACCAGATCCGGCCGCCGTTTCACCAGTTCATTGAACACCGTGACGGAGCTGACGATCCGGCTATGACCGCCTGCTTTCGCCTTCTTAAGGCAGAGCAGCCCCACTACGTCGGCAGCGTCGCAATGGTAGTCGATGTTGGCGGATGTCTGATAAAGGCGCACCATCGGATCTTTCTTGGACGCGTTCGTGTCGGTGACATGGCCGAGAAGATCACCCTGCGGGTTCTGTCCGCCCGGGTGTCCAAGATGCAAACCCAAACACCAGAAAAAGAGCTCCGCATCATCTTGCGACCATCGCTCAACCGGCACACCACGAACGACCTGAAAGCCAATACCTTCGCCAAGAGCCTGACGCCATGTCTGTATTCGGGAGGACAGCACGGGCAATGGAAAATCTGCCGCCGTGAGGTCACCCGTTGGTTTGTCGAGGGCCTTTGCGGAGGCAAGTGCGGCATCGATCTCTGCAATCTCACTGTCAGACAGGACATAAGCCATTTCGTCCAGCGACGGCAGATCGCGACCAACCCAGGCCGCGGGACTCGAGATTTCCGCAGTCATGACTGTTTCGTGGGGCCGGTCAAAATAATGGAGCGCCTGTTCCGCGAACGAGCGATAGCCTTGCTGTGCCTGTGACATCACCACCTCCTGTTTCATTCATCAAAAAGGAAAACATTGTTTTCCTTTTCCAGATACCGTAGCTTTGAGGCATGGCAAGCACAAGCGAAAAACAATCCGACGCACCAGACCGGCGTCAACTTACTGAAAACAAAAGGGAAAAAATCCGTCAGGTCATCATCGGCCTGTTTGCCGACGCGCTTTTTCATGATGTCGGCATCAGGGATATCTGCTCTCTCGCGGAGGTGACTCCGAAGACCATCTACAAGCATTTTGGAAACAAAGAGACCCTGCTCATATCTGCCATCGCACCGGACATGGCCTGCCTTACACAAGCAATGCGGGACGCAGCAGATCAGTCAGGCCCCATCACGCGGCGCCTCGAAGCCGTCGGGCGCGCCTTCTGGGCTTTCTATTTTGACAATCTGCCTGTCGCCCGGATTGTGTTTCTCAATATTCCGTCAGCTTACTTTGTGTCGCAACCTACCTTCATTCAGCACGACCAACTGAACGTCTTGGCAGAGCTCATCGAGAAAGGTCAGAAGGAGGGATCCATTCGCCAGGACATAGATGTTTCCGAGCTTGTCGAAGCAATGGCCGGCATCGCTATGCGCACCATGTTCCGACTCCTCACCGGGCCTACGCCCCTGCCCTCCGCTGAGGCAGCCTCGAACCGCATGGCTCAACTGATCCGCCCACTGCTGCAGACCCAGGCACCCTAGCTCAGCATCAAGCGTGTCAGAATACCTGCGCCAAACAGCACAATAATGACGGCGGACACTTTGTTCAGAATGACAAGGCCCGTATCCGTCATGCGGTCGCGGAAAAGAGAGACAAAGCCGGTGATCGCCGCCCACCACAAAACCGAGCCCCCAATGACCGATGCCACCAGCACGCTTGCCCGCATATAGTCTTCGGTCCCGATGGTGAAGTCCGCCACACCGCCGAAAATGGCGATAAATCCCAGCATGGTCGCCGGATTGGTGATGGTGAGAAAAAATGTGACTGAAATTACGGGCAGAAGCGCGCCGAGACTTCCTTCGGGCAACTTGTCATCCAGGTGCGGCTGGTCGAACCAGGTGCGGATGCCCAACCCCAAAAGAAAGATGCCACCGACCAGTTGCAGCCAGCCGGAATAGGCGGACACAAAACTGATGACGGCGGTGACGCCGAAGGCCGCGACAATGGCAAACACACCATCGCCGACAGCAGCGCCTGCACCGGACGCAAATCCGTTCAACATGCCATATTTGAGGGTGCGGCGGATGCAGATCAAATTGACCGGGCCGATAGGTGCGGCAACCGCCACACCGATGAGCAGCCCGCTCAATATAAGGATCAGAATATCCATGAACCCTTACGCCAATCTGCCGTGCTCAGAGCACAACCACATCATTGCCGGGTGTTTCTGCATAGAGTTTCTGCACCAGGTCGTCCCTGCGGGCCAAAGCTGTTGACTGGTTGATGTAGCCTTTGTCGGTCAACTCGCCCTTATCCACACTTGGTGGCTCGACCATCAGCAGTGCCCGTTTGATGCGTGTACTGGAGCCCGGATTTTCCTGATTGTGGGCCCGCAGGCCGTCCGCCAGGGTTTCCAGAACCTTGGGATGACGGATAAGCTCCTCGACAGAGAGCCCCGCCTCACCGGCGCAGGCTTCACAGGCAGCAACGTTCGGGAAGCCCAGAATGCCGATAAAGGCCCGGTCGAGACCAGCGACCAGTGCATCGCTCAAAATACCGTTTGAGCTTTCCACGGTCTGTACCCGCAGACGTCCAGCGCTCACCCAGGTGCCCGTTTCCAGCTTGAAGTCTTCGACAACACGGCCATCAAACACGAGACCTTCAGCCGGATTGTCCGGATCCACAAACTTCGCAGCATCGCCCAGTTTGTAAAAGCCCTCTTCGTCGAAGGCGTCGGCCGTCTTTTCAGGGTTCTTGTAATAACCTTTGGTGATGCATTCGCCCTTCACCCGCACTTCATGTTTGGAACCGGTTGGCACCAGCTTGATCTCAACGCCCGGCAGCGGCAGTCCCAACAGCCCCATGCGCTCTGTCGCCCAATGCACATTCATGATCGTCGGAGCGGTTTCCGTCGCGCCATATCCGGAAGAGAGGATCATGCGTTCGCCGATGGTGCGGATAGACACCTTCTGCAGCCGGTCATAAAGATCCTGCGCCAAAGCCGCGCCGCCATAGGAGAGGAACTTTACCCGCGAGAAGAAATTCTCAGCCAGTGCCGGATCCTCTTCCAAGGCCTGGATCAGCAATCCGTACCCTGCCGGGACATTTGAATAAGTGGTTGGGGCAATTTCGCGCAGGTTTTGCAGCGTTTCCTCAAACCCGCCTGGCACCGGACGCCCGCCGTCAATGTAGAGCGTGCCGCCTGAGGTCAGAAGATTGTTCAGGATCGCATTGCCCCCGAAGCAATGGTTCCATGGCAGCCAGTTAAGAAGCACCGGCGGTTCTTCGTCTTCCTCTTTGATGATGAGGTTTTCCGCCATGACCGAATTCATGCACATCATGCGATGGGTCGTGATGACGGCTTTGGGCATGCCGGTGGAGCCTGATGTGAAGAGATATTTCGACACCATGTCCCAGTGGAGCCGACCATAGCTCTCTTCAACCGCCTCTGTCGGCTCTGTCGCCGCCAGATCAGCATAAGTGATGCCGCACGACCCCTCACAGGCCACGACAGGAATGCCGGTAAGATCAAGGGCCGCGAGCGCACCTTCGAAGGGACGGCTGTCCTGCACGAAGATCATTTTCGGTTGAATGAGATCCACGACATATTTGAGCTTCTCATGATCAGAACTCATGAGCGAGTAAGACGGTGATACCGGCACAGCAGGGGCGCCGGCCAGAATAGCGCCATAGGTCATGAGCGCGTGTTCAATCGAATTGCCGGACAGGATCATGAGGGGCGCGTCCTGGGAGAGGCCGCGCGCCAACATGCCCTCTGCCAGCGCGTTGACACGCGCATTGGCTTGGGAATAGGTCACCTTTTCCCAGTCGCCAAACTTCTGACCGTCCTTAGGAGGCAGACGCTTACCCAGCCACACATGGTCCGGGCGTTCTGTTGCCCATTTGCGCAAAGGCTCGATCAGGTTCGAGGCGGGTTCGCCCGTGGGGTGCGGATTGCGCAGAACAATGCTGCCATCAGCCCGTTCATCAATCTCAACGCGGCGCTCCGCATAGTTTACGTGCCGGTAGGCGGGCAGAGTCTCTGCTTGCATGTCCACGGGTTTCCTCCTCAAAGCAATTTGAATGCGATGCGTGTGTTACGCGTTGACGTCAACAACCACCCGGCCGCGCACCTGACCCGCGAGAATCTTCGGTCCGATGCCTGCGACATCGCCGAGACCCACCGTCTCTGTCATGGCATCCAGCTTAGACATATCGAGGTCGGTTGCGAGGCGGTTCCAGGCCTCCTGTCTCTTTGCCGTTGGCGCCATCACCGAGTCGATGCCGATCAGTTGCACACCGCGCAGGATGAAGGGCATCACCGAGGACGGAAGATCCGGGCCCTGTGCCAGACCGCAAGCAGAAACGGCACCGCCATACTTGGTCATGGAGAGGACGTTGGCGAGGGTATGGCTGCCAACCGAGTCAACGGCCCCTGCCCAGCGTTCTTTGCCAAGAGGCTTGGCAGCACCGGACAGCTCTTCCCGGTCGATAATCTCTGCAGCGCCCAGGCCTTTAAGATAGTCAGCCTCAGACGCGCGGCCTGTCGACGCAATGACGCGGTAGCCAAGCTTCGCCAGCAGGGCAATGGCAACAGATCCCACACCGCCGGCGGCACCGGTCACAAGAATGTCGCCTGCATCAGGCATGATGCCCTGACGTTCCAGGCCCAGCACGCAGAGCATCGATGTGTATCCCGCCGTCCCGATGGCCATGGCGCGTTCCGGCGAAACCCCGTCGGGGAGAGCCACCAGCCAATCGCCTTTCACGCGGGCGCGCTGTGAGTAGCCACCGAAATGGGTTTCGCCAACGCCCCACCCATTCAGGATAACCTTGTCGCCCTCTTTCCAGCTTCCATGGTCAGACTTTGTGACAGTCCCGACAAAGTCGATTCCCGGAATGATCGGCCAGGTGCGCACGACCGGGGCTGCGCCGGTGAGTGCAAGACCGTCTTTATAGTTGATGGTTGAGTGGCTGACCTCGACGGTCACGTCCCCGTCCATCAGATCATTTTCGGTCAACTCAACAATGTTGGCCTCTTGTCCGTCGTCTGTTTTGGAGAGCTGGAGGGCGCGGAACGTATCACTCATGAGATTTCCCTGTGTCATTTGATGCGCTGTTTGAGGGACCCGAAGAGCCGCTGCAGCGCCATTTGTTCATTTTGTTGGCCACAACCCACCTGAAAACGGGCGCCTGGTCAAGCAATCCTCCCTGAAGTGGCTCGAAAACCAGTATTTGTGGGCTAAACTCATGTCCATGAGACCCGCATTCACCCATATCGCCCTCCATGTGGCGGACCTTGCCCGGTCGATCCGGTTTTATGAGGAGTATTGCGGCCTTGAGACGGTGCATCTGCGCGATGGCCCGCAAGGTGCCAATGTCGCCTGGCTGGCAGAGCCCGGCAAAGGCGAAGATTTCGTGGTCGTTCTGATCGATAAAGGCAATCCCCTGCCCCAGCCGGACGGCGATTTCAGCCATCTGGGCTTCGCTCTTGAGAGCAAAGACGCGGTTGATGCAGTCGCGGCCCGGGGTGGAGACCTGCTTGCCTGGCCGCCGCGCCAGGCGCCCTATCCGGTCGGCTATTATTGCGCCCTCAAAGACCCGGACGGGCGGTTTATTGAATTTTCCTATGGCCAGCCTTTGGGGCCGGGTGCGGAAACGAGCGCATCGGCACCATCAAACAAGCGATAAAGTCTCACAGCGACTATTCCGCGCCCTATTGCAGACTAGCGTTTACAACAGGAACTTCGGCTACCAGTGAGTCACCTGAGTAGACCGACGCCTGAGCGTAAATCTGCAGACTTGGGCCTTCATCGTAGCGCACCGAGATCCAGGTCTTCACTTGTGGCCAAATGCCTGGGCGCTGGATCAAAAATAGATCCAAAAGCAGATTCGTTCCCACGATCCCTTGCGGCTCCCGATATCTGATTTCACCAATGATACCCGGATTTCCGACCAGAACTCTACCGACCAAATGAAACTCATTAGGCGCTGGTGGCATCAGATCGTTCCAAGCATACCAATCCTTGCTTTTGTTTTTCTTCTGCTCAACAACCGACATGTGAGCGATTGTCTCAGTTTTTGTCGACATGTTCTCCTCCATGGATCGCGCAAACCAATTCTGTTGCGCCCACAAAAGTGAAACACCTATTTTTGTTTGCCACAAGCCAAATCGCGTCGCCAACCGACTTTGATCCGCCAGCTGATAAACGTTGACAGCGTTCAGAACTAAGGAGAACGACAGATAGCTAGCCGCGGGGCAGAACTTCCGTGAAAGTCACAGGTTCCCCCTGTGCGGCCCCTTGAATCTCATCGTCCCACATGACACGGCGACCGCGGATCACGGTGCCAACGGGCCAGCCGGTCATTGTCTGACCGCTAAATGCGCTCCACTTGGAAACAGACGCGATCCAGTCATCTTCAATGGTCCGGCTCTTCTTCATGTCCACAATGGTGAGGTCTGCGTCATAGCCGACAGCGATGCGGCCTTTGCGGGCAATGCCGAATACACGGTTAGGTCCGTGAGAGGTCAGATCAACGAAGCGTTCAAGCGACAGGCGGCCTTCGTTCACATAGTTCAACATAACCGGCACGAAAGTCTGCACGCCGGGCATGCCGGAAGGTGCTTTCGGGTAGGGTTGCGCTTTCTCCTCGAGCGTGTGCGGCGAGTGATCTGTCGCCACAATGTCCACGATGCCCGCCGCGATACCTGCCCAAAGCCCCGCGCGATGTTCTGATGTGCGGATGGGCGGGTTCATGAGAGCCCGGTTTCCCACCTCCTGATAGCAGTCAGGGGCTGCAAAGGTGAGATGCTGCGGCGTCACCTCGACAGTCGCAATGTCTTTGTTGGCTGCAAGGATCGGCATTTCATCCGCCGTGGTGATGTGAAGCACGTGGATACGCGCACCCTCTTCACGTGCAAGGCGAAGCAGGCGCTCCGTACATTGAACAGCGGTTTGCACATCACGCCAAACCGGGTGGGTTTCGGGCTTCCCAAGCTCTGCCAGTTCCCGGCGTTCGCGAAGCCTGTACTCATCTTCTGAATGCACCGCGCAGCGGCGATTGATGGCCCGCAGCACGGCGCGCACATGATCATCGTCCGGCACCAACAGATTGCCGGTTGAAGACCCCATGAAAATCTTCACGCCACAGCAGCCGGGCTCCCGTTCGAGATCGGTCAGAATGTCGGCATTCTCCGTTGTCGCGCCAACATAGAAGGCATAGTCGCACTGCATCCGGTGATGCGCCCTCTTCACCTTGTCGGCCAGCGCCTCCGGATTTGTGGTCGGGGGCTTAGTGTTCGGCATTTCGAAAACAGCCGTGACACCGCCCAGTACGGCTGCGTTACCGCCCGCTTCCAGATCTTCTTTATGTTCGTTACCCGGTTCGCGCATATGAACCTGCGTGTCGATCACGCCCGGCAGTACATGAAGTCCGGTCACATCGATCCGCTCCCCCGCGTCGGCTTCTGACAGGTCACCGATCGCGGCGATCCGCCCGCCCCGAATGCCAATGTCGGTCAGCCCGGTACCGTCCTGGTTCACAACCGTCCCACCGGAATAGATGACATCAAACGTTTGGGTCACAGGGATCTCCTTGTCTGTTTGGCCCCTTGTTGGGCCTATTGTTTGGCGACCTTATCGAGAAGATCACCCGCTGCCGTCACAACCTGATCGACACTCAGGTCCGTCATGGCGCTGTCCGGACTGTCAAAATCATATGCCGGGTCTGATGTGATCTCATCACAAGTCCGGCCTCCCCGTATAGAGGCACAATTGTCGCCCCAGGGCGCATAGAGATCGTCGCGGGTGGGTCCGAAAAGACCCAGCGTCGGGATACCGGCCGCGGCAGCAAGATGCATCAACCCGGAATCATTGCCGACAAACAAAGACACCCGCTCAAATTGCGCATAGGTATCAATGAGATCAGCCCCGATCTGATCGATCAACCTTTCTTCCGGTATGGCTTTGTAGAGTGCTCGAACCTGCTCCTGTTCTCCGGGACCACCGGTGAGCAGCACGCGAGCGCCCTCCAGCCTGCCGCCCTTGCCTGTCATGGCTTGCACAAAATCCGCAAAACGTTCCTGTGGCCACATCTTCTTAGGCCAATTGGCTGTTGGCCCGACAGCAAGAATGGGTTTGTCGGACGGCAGAAGTGCTTTGGCCCGTGCGCGGGTGACGTCATCTGGCCACAAGCGCGGAGACGGTGGCGGAGTGAGCCCCATCACCCCTGCAATATGCTCGACCCGCGGTTTTGTGTGATCGGGCTTCAAGACATATCGTTTGCCTGCCCGCAGGGCGTAGGCTGTTGCGGAGCCTCGAATATCAACAACCACATCCCACTTTGTGCCGATTGTCACCCGCAACAGCCGCAGCCAATGGAGAGAATATTTCTCCTTACGCATGACATGGACATGTGAGACGTGAGGAGCACCGACAAAGAGAGGTGCTGCCACAGGGCCACAGGCGACAGTGATTTCCGGCCCTCCTCCGGGATCCGCCATGGTTTCCATCAAATGTCCCAGCAGGCCGGTGGACAGAATCGCGTCCCCGATCCGATTTGAGGTGATGAAAAGAACGCGCATGGAAATCCCTGTTGGTTTGTTCTCATGGTTATAGGTGGGCCAACCGGCCCTGCCAAGAAGACTCCCAACAGACCAGTGTCATGAAACAGCACATAAGCTTGCGCAGCTGATCAGGGCGACATACATCTTGAGACCGGCTATTTAGGCTGATTGATAAAGGGTGGTCCCGTGACAAAAGTGAGTCTCTTGCCCGATCGGGTAGTTTGTAAGATCGGCGGCGGTGAAGCAAAGGAGTTCCTGCAGAACCTCCTAACCAATAATCTTGATCTCGCCTCACCGACCCGGGCGATCTACACGCTGCTTCAAACGCCGCAGGGCAAATATCTGTTCGACTTTTTCTTGATTGAACAGGATGGGCACTACCTGATCGATTGCGACCGGCTTGCCGCCCCTGAGCTTCTTAAGCGGCTCATGTTCTACAAGCTGCGCGCGGACGTGACCCTTGCGTCCTTAGGCGAAGACTGGGTTGTCGGCGCTATCTGGGACACCGATAGGGCAGACGATCTTGGTACCGCTGAAGAGTTTCACGGCGGTGTGTGTTTTACCGATCCCCGGCTCAACACCCTCGGACAGCGCTTCATGGTGCCCGCCTCTGCCGCAGAAGAAGCTTTGGCGTTGGGAGACGCTTCCACGCCTGATGACTATGAGGCCCACCGCATTGCCGTGGGCGTGCCGGGCGCGCAAGACCTGATTGCCGACAAGACATTTCCGATGGAAGCCAATCTCGACCTGCTGAACGCCATAGATTTCCAGAAAGGCTGTTTCGTCGGTCAGGAAGTGACCTCACGGACCCATCGCAAAGGACAGGTGCGCAAACGCATTGTGTCCGTGACCGCAAGTGCTGACCTGCCGCCTCCCCACACGTCTGTCATGGCGGGAGACCGTCAAGCGGGGGAGTTGCTCTCCTCACATGGTGGCAAAGGATTGGCGCTGCTGCGTTTGGACCGTCTGAATGAGGACCTCACCGCCAATGAGATTAGCATTGCTCCCTCCTTCCCAGACTGGATGCCGGAAGAGACCAAAGGCGATGCCGAGCCATGAGTAAGGAGCGCTGTTCCTGGCCAAACGAAGAGGACTCCCTCTATGTCGCCTATCATGATGAAGAATGGGGCGTGCCCGAATGGGATGACCGGGCTCTGTTCGAGAAGCTTCAGCTTGATGGGTTTCAGGCCGGGCTTTCCTGGATCACCATCCTGAAAAAGCGGGAGAATTTCCGCAAAGCCTTTGACGGGTTCGAGCCGGAGAAGATCGCGCGCTACACGCCCAAGAAGGTCGACAGGCTGCTGCAGGACGCAGGCATTATTCGCCACCGCGGCAAAATTGAAGCCACTATCGGGAATGCGAAAGCCTACCTCACGATTATGGAACAGGAAGGTAGCTTCTCAGATTTCATCTGGGATTTTGTGGACGGGTCCCCCGTCCAGAACAGTTTCAAGACGATGAAGGACGTGCCTGCTGAAACACCCATGAGCCGCAAACTCTCCAAAGAACTGAAAGCCCGCGGGTTCAAGTTTTGCGGTCCGACAATCGTTTATGCCTTCGCACAGGCTGTGGGCATGGTGAACGACCACACGACCAACTGTTTTCGCCATGCGGAGTGCGCGGCACTTGCAAAGAGGTAACGTGCCTTACCAGTTTTCGCCGAAGGGCCGGATGACGACATCTGAGGACCAGGCCGAGCGCGGCTGGTGCGCAATCCGATAGCACTCGTCTGCAATATCGACCGGTTTACAAAAAAAATCGTCCGGTTGATCCGGCATGGCTTCTCGCGCCCAGGGCACATCAATCACCGCATCAATAGCAACATAGGCAGCGTGCACGCCTTGGGGGCCCGCATGACGAGCAATGCTCTCGAGTAAAATGCGTTGGGCTGCTTTTGTCGGGGCGAAAGCCGCGAAGTTTGCTTTGCCGCGATAGGCAGAAGTGTTGCCGGTCCCCAATATGACGCCATGGCCTTTTTCAATCATGGCCGGCACCGTCATTTGCGCCAGATGGAGGAGCGCCATGGTGTTGATCTTGAAATTTCGCTCCAAGACCTTTGCATCCACGTCAAGGAAACTTCCAAAAGCGCCACCCACCGCGTTGTGGATGACGATTTCAGGAGCGCCCAAGTCTTTCTGCACGCTTTCGACACAGTCTGTCAGGGCCTCTGCATCTGAAACATCACAGGGGAAAGCGCGGGTGTTCGCGACCGTATCCGTGAGTTCACTCAAGCGTTCCTCATTGCGGGCGATCATGGCGATCGTGTAACCCGCCTCCGCAAAACGTTTGACGAGCGCCGTGCCGGTGCCGGGCCCCACGCCTGTGACCAGACAGATTTTTGTTGGTTCAGCCATTCCCATGCTCCTCCCTGTCGCTGGTCCGATATGGGGTCAGATATGGGGATTGTCCGGCAATTTGCACCCACTTTGATGTCCGGACTGGTCTGTTTTGGGCTCAGGGAGCCAGCCAGGTCTGCGTCCAGTGATCGTTCTTCCAGCAAAAACGGGCACGCCGATTGCCCAATGGCGACAGGAAAAGCCAGTCGACCTGATCAAAATACAGCTGCAACGCCGCGAAATTCTGACGACCAGGCTGCAGCCTTTCTTCAGAAGGGAGCTTCCCCTCCACATCGGCGGGCAGGCCCGACACAGGCGTGGCCGAGCTGGACCCTGGTGTGATCTCCGCGAGGTATGCCCGTCTGCTTGAGGGCGCAGCCGCCGCCCAGGCGGTATCTGCATAGGCATCGTCTTTATGCACCGTCGCTATGCCACTGACCTGTACCTGAATCTCCCGACCTGGGTCATAAAATGCCAGCATGACGCTGGGGTTTTGGGTGATTTCTGCAATTTTTTCGGACCGAGCATCTGTGTGAAGACGAATGGACCGGGCCTCTAATTCCACGTCCCGCAGGATGATGATCCGGGCTTTCGGCTCGCCGCCGAGCCCCAATGTGCTCAAAACCGGCTTCTTGAATGGATGATCCCGCTCGGACACGGCCCCGGCCAACATCTCCCTCCAGGTCGCCTGAACGGCATTCAGATCATCATAGTGGACAGGCATTTCTTGTCGTTCTGGCATCGACCGCTCACGGCTCCTCAAAATCACTCGCCAAAACCTATAGCCAGCCCGCCCGTGCTGCACTATTTTTGGATCAACAATGCAATTTAATTAAAGCAACTGGGTTTGAGACAGGCGGTGGCGTGCCCCGCCCTCATGCACAAGTGCGAAACTCTTCGGGTGGGAAGCGTGGCAAAAGTCGTCATCAGTGGTACCGGGGTCTATACGCCCCCAAACTCAATCAGCAATGAGGAGCTCGTCTCTTCGTTCAATGCCTATGTTGAGAAGTTCAACACGGCAAATAAAGGCGCGATTGAGCGGGGTGAGGTCGAAGCTCTCAATCCTTCAAGCGCTGAATTCATTTACAAAGCTTCGGGTATTGAGAACCGCTATGTGATGAACAAAGAGGGCATTCTGGACGTCGACATTATGTGCCCGCGCCTACCGGAACGGTCCAATGACGAACCTTCAATCCTCGCAGAGATGTCTGTGACCGCTGCCAAAGAGGCAATGGCGCAGGCAAACAAGAAACCTGAAGATATTGATGCGGTGCTTGTTGCCTGCTCAAATCTGCAACGGCCTTATCCGGCAATAGCGGTTGAGGTGCAGGAACTGCTCGGCATTGAAGGCTTCGGGTTCGACATGAACGTTGCCTGCTCGTCAGCCACCTTCGGTTTGAAAGCCGCCCATGACATGGTCATCAGCGGTGGGGCGGATTGTGTGATCGTTGTGGACCCGGAAATCTGCACCGGGCACCTGAACTTCCGTGATCGCGACAGCCACTTCATTTTTGGTGACGTCTGCACGGCAATTGTGATCGAACGCGACGACACATGCACGGTGGATGGCGCCTGGGAAGTTTTGGGCACCCGCCTTACCACCAAGTTCTCCAACAATATCCGGAACAATTTCGGGTTCCTGAACCGTACAGCGCCGGAGACCGCGCAGGACGCGGACAAGCTGTTCGTGCAAGAGGGTCGCAAAGTGTTCAAGGAAGTCGTGCCGATGGTCTCGAAGCTTATCATTGACCACACGACCGACGAAGGCCTGGACCCGACGGCGCTTAAGCGTCTGTGGCTGCATCAGGCCAATAAGGGCATGAACGACTTTATCGGTAAAAAAGTTCTTGGGCGGGAACCAACAGTCGAGGAGTCGCCGAATATCCTGAAGGACTACGCGAAGACCAGCTCCGCCGGATCTATCGTCGCCTTCAACAAATACAGTCAGGATCTGAAGGAAGGCGACGTTGGCGTCATCTGTAGCTTCGGTGCAGGTTATTCGGCTGGCAGCGTGATCGTGCGCAAACGCGCCTGAACGACCGCGCTTCCAGCAGATTTCCGCTTTACTGCTTCAGATAGGGCTGCACTGCCACAATGTGGAATGTGCGCATCTCTCCATCGTCTTCCAAAACGGAGAGATATTCCCCGACACTGATCAGGTGCTTATCGAGTTTAAAGAAGGGCTCGTCGCCTTCTGGTGTGTTTGGATCATAGTCAATGGTCCACCCTTTCCCGATATGCCTGAGAAGCCCGCGCTCATCAGGCTCCCCGTCAGTGAACCGTCTGACGACGCAATCCTGCTTGTGAAGCTTCCATGCTTCCGGGTCCAGATGGTTATCCTCATCCAAGGGAGCCACAAAATCATAGCCGTGCTTATCGCTGCCTTCCGGATACTCTTCGCTGCGGGCAGCATTCATATGAATACGGTACAGGGTCATACCTGCCCTCCTTCTTTAAACGTGTAAAATTTTGAAGCCTTAGTGAGCCATCAAGACAGGCACGCTGGCATGGGCCCGCACATGTTGGGTCGCTCCACCGAAGAGAAACTCGCGAAGACGGCTGTGGCCATATCCGCCCATCACAAGCAGATCTGCGCCGGTGCTCGCGGCTTCTTCCAACAAGATCTCGCCGACTGCGCGCCCATCTGCTTTCACAAAGCGGGTGTTGGAAGTTGCGCCATGAAGTGCGAGATAGTTTTCCAGCACCGTGTTTGGAACATGCTCGTCATCGCCCTCGTCAATGCAGAGGACGGTGACCTTGCCAGCCTTCTCGATAAAAGGAATAGCAGCCGTAATTGCCGCTGATGCCTGCAGACTGCCGTCCCAACCCACCAGAATATTGTCGCCAATGGACGGCGTGACAGACTTTGGCGCGATGAGAACCGGACGATCCGCGCTCATCAGCGCCCCTTCCAAGGCGTCGCCGCCCGCAATGCCATCTTCGATTTCTGATCCAGAAAACATCACCAAGTCTGACAGGCGGCTTTCTTCTGCGACCACGAGGTCACGCCGACCGGTCGCCTCACCAAAGCGTGCCGACGGCAGCGTACCCGTATCCGTCACAACAGGGAGCCCGGCAGTTGCGGCTTCAGATTCCACATTCGCCTTTGCTGCGCTGACGGCGGCATCAGATCCTTCTTTTGCAGCCTGCAGCAGATCTTCGATCACCTGACCCGAAACGCCATCGCCAAGATAAGGCAGAGCTTCACTTGGGTCTGGGCGGACAAATAGAACCTTTGCCTGTGCACCAAACTTCTTCGCAACCAACAAGGCTGCGTTCAAAACTGGTTTATCTGAATCGGTTCCGTGAACCGGAACGAGAACTTTCCGTATAGGCATTGCCGACCTCCTTTATGCCTTCTGATGGACAAACATTAAGCCCAGATCTGTTGGGTCCCTATGACCCAGATCAAACCATCAAATTATTCCGACTTCTCCAGATCGCGCTCTGACCCCAAGAGCAAAACAGGACAACCAACAGCCATCGAAAAAGCCGTCGCGTCCCCGTCCTTGGAAAAGAACTTCGACCGGGCACTCGCCACAACCAGACTTGGTCCCATCTGCCGAACGATTTCGGCGAGATCCGCCAGGTCCGTCTCCGCGCCCCGAACAGGAAGACAGGCCATGCCCGCGCGGGTGGCAAGGACTTCGGCAGCATGAGCGCAAAATTCACCCTGGCTTGTCATGTCATCAAGCACGACCAGCGGTGCGTCGCCCGATCCCATTCCCCGCCTCGCACTTGTCAGCAAGACATCCGCCTGCACCTCAGACGTCGCTGCGTGCAGTGCCCTGCGAATGTCACTCAGCGATGTCAGATGATTGCCGGTATTCATGACCAGGACATCTTCCCGGCTGGCACTCTCCAGTATGGCAAAGAGCGGCTGGCCGCGCTTTACATCAAATGACCAGTCAAGGCCCATCTCCGACGCGGCGGCGGCGAAAGCCGCCTTCGCCTGCCCGGCCTGAGCTTCCCACTCCCGTGCCAGGCGTTCCGTTTCCAGCGGCTTTACGACGCCGCTGAAGGAGACTTCCGAGGCAAAGGGGAGCTCCGCCAAATCCATCAGCGCCTGATTTTCGACAAAACATCCGACCAGTTTCGCACCGATGGGCTCGCCCATGCGCCGAGCAAAAGAAATGGCTTCCGCCTGCGGCACCGCCGAGTCGATTTCGATGAGAATCTTGTGCCCCTCGACCTCAGTCTCTTCTTCGGGTTCCGTATTCATGACGCCTTTGCTCCGTCATTCTCTTTTCCAAAGGCTACCTGAGCTTCAGCAAAATCCAATAGTTGCTGATCCGCCCTCTCAAACAAAGTGCCGGGTGGAAAGCCACCCCTTTCATCTCTATGCCCCGCATGCAGGCCGGTCATAATCGTAACAGCCTCTTCAATTGTTTCAGCGGCAAAAATCGAAAACACCCCGCGCTCAACAGCGTCGACCACATCTCTGCGTAGCATCAGATGTTTGACATTGGCACTTGGGATGATCACGCCTTGATCACCCGTGAGGCCCCGGCGCATGCAAATGTCAAAGAAGCCTTCGATCTTTTCGTTGACACCGCCGATCGCCTGGATCTGTCCGAGCTGATTGAGCGACCCGGTGATGGCAAGTCCCTGATTGACCGGCACACCTGCAAGGGACGAAAGAAGCGCAATGAGTTCCGCAGCAGAGGCGCTGTCTCCATCCACCCCGCCATAGCTTTGTTCAAACACAAGCGTCGCCGTGAGCGACAAGGGAATGTTGTGGGCAAAGTGCGAACTCAGGAAGCCCGTCAGGATCAACACACCTTTTGAATGAAGCGCGCCCCCCAGATCCACTTCACGCTCAATATCGACCACATTGCCTTTGCCCATGCGGGTACGCGCGGTGATCCGCGTCGGACGGCCAAAACTCGCCTGCCCGAGGCTCAAAACCGACAGCCCATTTACCTGACCAACGACGAGCCCTTCCGTGTCAATCATCACGATATCACGGGTGATCGTCTCTAGGCTTCGCTCCCGCAGCCGGTCGGCCCGATGGACGCGCTCATCTATGGCGCGCTGAACGTGGGGGACGTCAATCGCATCCGCCGCGTCGTCACGGGCATAGAGGTCAGCCTCCTGCATCAGGTCGGTGACGCTTTCCACTTCAAGAGAGAGCTTCTCCGCATCCTCCGCAAAGCGGGAACTCTCTTCAATAACACGCCCGACAGCTTCAACAGTCAGCGGCAAGAGGTCATTCTCACGGCAGAGGGTCGCGATCATCTCCGCATATAGCAGGTCAGTGTCGCCATCCCGGTCGATCTGATCGTCAAAGTCTGCGGAGACTTTGAAAAGGTCACGAAATTCCGGATCGTTCTCGGACAGGAGGTAATAGAGCAGGCGGTCACCGAACAGGATCACTTTAGTGTCCAGCGGGATCGGGTCCGGTTCCAGCGCCACGGTACTCACCAAGCTCAAATAGTCACCGGGGGCCTCCAGCACGATACGCTGGGTCCTGAGCGCCCGTTTCAAACCATCCCATGCCAGCGGTTCGCGCAGCAGGCGGAGCGCGTCGATAAGGAGATAGCCGCCATTGGCTCTGTGAAGGGAGCCTGCCTTGATCAGACTGAAATCTGTGACCAAAGCGCCCATGTGCGACATATGCTCGACACGGCCAATGAGGTTGGCGAAGGCCGGGTGCTCTTCCGTGATGATGGGCGCCCCGCCACCAATAAATCCGCCATTGCTGTTGCCCGCCGTGGGCTCAGGCGTTGCATCGGCGCTATTGTTCACGATGACATTCACTGTGTAGCGCCGAAACACATCGCCGCCGAGTGGCCCCATGGGACCTGCAAACTGTTCGCGCTCGTCTGCGGTGAACAAGCCGATATTGTCGACCAGATCAGCTTCGAGCTCTCTCAGCCACGCAGCCACTTTCTCATTCCCCTCAAACATGGAGGTGAGGTCGTGGATGGAACGGCCCACGGCATTGGTGGCCACTTCACGGTTGAGTTCGTGTACCTGGGTGCGGCGCTCTTTCTCCCACCCTGGAACGTGCTGGAAAATCGATGCCAGTTCCTGTTCAAGTTCGCCGATGGTTTCTTTGATCTTCTCCCGCTCTTCCTCCGGCAATTCGTTGAACTGGTCGGGCTTCATCACCTCACCCTCACGCTGCGGCGCAAAGGCAAAGCCTGACGGTGTCGAGAGGAGTGTGATGTTTTTTGCTTCGGCCTTGATGCGAAGGGCCTCGAAGGCTTGCCCTTGATGCTGCGTGTAGTTCGCATCAATGGCGGCGAGCCGTTTTTTGTATTCTTCGCTTTCCAGGATCGCGGGGATGGAGCCACGTAGATCCTGGATGAGATCCGCCACGCCCGACCGGAGCGCCTCTGCCCGGCCCGCTGCCGTGCGAAGCGCAACAGGCTTGTTCGGGTCTGTGAAATTATTCACATAGACCCAATCATCAGGGACCGGTCTCTTCCCAACGATCGATTGCAAATGCCGGATCACGCCGTCCCGCATGCCCGCTCCATGGGGGCCTAAAGCAAAAATATTGTATCCGCTCTTCTCCATGCGGGTGCCAAAGCGGATCGCCTCCAGTGCCCGGTCCTGGCCCACCAGGCCGATAACGTCCGACAGATCAGCCGTTGTGGCGAAGTCGAACTGCGACACATCGCAGTCGCGGTAAAGAAGGTCGGGGCTCAGAGGTTCCAGGGGCACGGCAACACGCTTTGTTTTTGTTCTTCGGGTATGTCTTAGAGAACTCTAGGCGCTCTCAGCGTGGACAACAATGCTTCGCCGCATCGACAATAGGTCCTCTAGAGATTAGGGTCTGCCGCCCTCAACTCTTCGGATCAACTCATGGCTGCCGCAAAAAAACGTGCCCCCAAGAAACCTAAAACACCACGCGCCTGGCAGCGCATGCTGAGCGGGCGGCGGCTCGACCTGCTGGATCCTTCCCCCTTCGATGTGGAGATTGAGGACATTGCCCATGGCCTCGCCCGGGTCGCCCGGTGGAACGGACAGACCCTTGGCGATGAACCTTTTTCCGTGGCTGAGCACAGCGTGCTGGTGGAAGAGCTCTGCCATCGGCTGCGCCCCGGCTGGCCAGCCAAATGGCGGCTAGCGGCTCTTCTTCACGATGCCCCTGAATATGTGATCGGCGATATGATCAGTCCCTTCAAAGCGGCGCTGGGTTATGACTATAAAAGTTTCGAACATCGTTTGGAGAGCGCCATCCATCTGCGCTTCGGCTTGCCCGCCGATTTACCCAAAACCGTCGAAGCACTCATCAAGCGCGCAGACAGGGCTTCCGCCTTTCTAGAAGCCACTCAGCTCGCCGGATTTTCAGACGAAGAGGCGGCCACTCTGTTTGGACGCCCGCGGGACCTCACGCCCATCAAATTGAAACCGTTAAATCCTACTGCAGCACAGGCTCTTTTCCTGAAGCGCTTTAAGGCCCTTTTGAAATCCACCGAACAGGACGGCGCACCGTCCAAACAAAGCTAGAATCAAGTAGACTGGCGACAGTAATCAAGTTCCGGAGACATCTGACGATGGCGCCAGCGACGCCAAAGAACCCATCCAATCCTGTTGTGATCGATCTCAATGCGGCGATCGTTCAGGTGGCAGATGGCATGCCTCAGATTGTCGTCGTGCGCCCCCAAGAAAATAGCGGGGACAGCAACCAGGACATCTGGGACGCCCTGCCCTTCGGGCCTTTCGATCCGTTCATCCACCGAACCATGGAGATCGGCCTGCGCGCCTGGGTGCAGGAGCAAACCCAGATTGGTCTGGGCTATGTCGAGCAGCTCTATACATTTGGAGACCGGGGGCGCCATGCCCTTGAGGTGGAAGAAGGCACCGATCACATCGTGTCCGTCGGCTATCTGGCACTCACTCGCGGCGGCGAGGAACGCGCAGGTGTGAGCTGGCGGAGCTGGTACCAATACTTCCCGTGGGAAGATTGGCGCGAGGGACGGCCCGCCATTCTGGACAAAGTCATTCTGCCTCTGCTGCAAGACTGGGCATCAGATACAGAAGGGGCGGAAAGTGACGAATTGGCGCGCGGTCGACGCCGGGACCGGGCGCGCCTCACCTTCGGGCTCGATGCTGGAACTGATAACGGTACCTGGGACGAAGAAAACGTGCTGGAGCGCTATGAACTGCTCTATGAAGCAGGTCTTGTGCGTGAAGCATTGCGGGACGGGCGTCCCAATGCCGCGGGGTTGGAACAGGCCGACGCGCCACAGCTCGGCGTGCCCATGCAATATGATCACCGCCGCATTCTGGCGACCGCCATCAGTCGCCTGCGCGCAAAACTCAAATACCGCCCTGTTGTGTTTGAGCTCATGCCCGACACATTCACCCTCTACGAATTGCAACGCACCAGCGAAGCGCTCCTGGGCCTTCATGTGCACAAGCAGAATTTCCGGCGACTGGTGGAAAAAGCCGGACTGGTTGAACGCACCGGCCGCATGAGCACCCATACGGGCGGCCGCCCAGCGGAGCTCTTCCGCTTCCGCCGTGAAATCTTTAACGAGCGCCCGGCCCCCGGTCTTCGCCTCGCCCCGTCCCGGACGCGGGCGAACACGTGAGCTGTTTTTGACCGGCTGAAGTCAAAATTTTTCCCCTTGGCACAGAAAATTCACAAAACCCTTTGATTTCTGCGGTTGCGAATCCTTCAAACCCTTCTTTAACCCTCTTGACATACCTAATACTCAAACATAGTATAAGTGTCTGACCGGTTCCGCCGGTGTCTTTTTAGCCCCTGCTTATACTCAAAATGAGTAAATGTAGATGACCCAGGGAGGCGAGCATGACCGCCGATCTTCACATCCAAGAAGCTGCTCCCAATAACGCAGCTATGGTTCCGCCGAAGTTTCAACCGCTTGAGATGCCAGAGCTTGAATACACGCCTGGCCTCGCGAAAGAGATGGCGCCTCTCTACGAGCGCGTCAAAAACGTTATCCCCTCTGTCGAGTGGCCCTTCTTCGCGCCTTATGTGAAGGCGATCAATGATCTGAAGAAAGAGCGCAACGCCGTCATCCTCGCGCATAACTACATGACGCCGGAAATCTTCCACTGTGTCGGCGATATTGTTGGCGACAGCCTGCAACTCGCACGCGAAGCCGCAAAAGCGGATGCGGATGTGATCGTTCAGTGCGGCGTTCACTTCATGGCGGAGACGGCGAAGCTCTTGAGCCCGGAGAAGACGGTTCTCATTCCGGATGAAAAGGCCGGCTGTTCGTTGGCAGAGTCGATTACAGGTGCAGACATTCGCCGCTTGCGCGAACAATATCCCGGCGTGCCGGTCGTCACTTATGTGAACACATCAGCAGAAGTGAAAGCAGAGACGGACATTTGCTGCACCTCCTCCAATGCGGTGCAGGTAGTGGAAAGCCTCGGTGTGCCGGAAGTGCTCTGCCTGCCGGATGAATATCTGGCACAGAACATTGCCCGCCAGACCAATGTGAAGATCATCACCTATGCGGGCCATTGCGAAGTGCATGAACGCTTCACACCGGAAGAGCTTCGGGAATATCGCGAAGCACATCCGGGCCTCTCCATCATCGCGCACCCTGAATGCCCGCCGGAAGTCGTCGATGAAGCCGATTTCTCCGGGTCCACGTCAGGCATGATCAAATGGGTGAAAGACAATCATCCAGACCAGGTCATGATGGTGACGGAATGTTCCATGAGCGACAATGTGGCAGCTGAAGTACCGGGTACGGACTTTATCCGCCCGTGCAATCTTTGCCCGCACATGAAGCGCATTACCCTGCCGAAAATTCTCGAGAGCCTTGTTTATATGAAAGACGAAGTTGTCGTGGATCCGGAAATTGCACCCCGCGCCCGCGCGGCGGTGGAACGCATGGTCAATCTGCCGCTCTGATTTTGTGCCGCGTTTTCGAACCGTAAAAGTCTGCAACTTTTACTGAAAACGCTCTGAACCCTGACAGGAGCTGGACCTATGAACGCTGCGGCACATACCGGCGGACATATTATCAATGCAGGCGACGTCCTGATTGTTGGGGCGGGGCTGGCTGGTCTTTTCACAGCGCTGAAGCTCAGCCCACGGCCCGTCACCGTGCTCGCGGCCGCGCCGATCGGGGACGGAGCGTCATCCACCTGGGCGCAAGGCGGGATCGCGGCAGCGATCTCAGAAGGCGACACGCCGGAAGAACATGCAGCCGACACAATTGCCGCGGGCGCCGGTATTGTTGATCCCGATATCGCTCAGCTTATCGCGTCGGAAGCCAGTGAACGCATTCAGGACCTTCTGTCCCTCGGCGTACCCTTTGACCGGGACCTGGAAGGCAAGCTCAAGGTTGGCCTTGAAGCAGCTCACAGCCGGAGCCGGATCGTGCATGTGCAGGGTGACCGGGCCGGCCGCGCGATCATGGAAGCCCTCATTGCCGCCGTGCGCAAGACGCCCTCTATTCGCATCCTTGAAGGCTTCTCGGCTTACGAACTCGCCCTGGAAGAAGGACAGGTTGCCGGTGTCTTTGTCCAGCCAACGGGTGATCTCGACCCTTCTCCGCTGCTGCTGCGCGCACGGTCTGTTGTTCTGGCAAGCGGTGGCGCAGGCGGTCTTTATAAAGTTACCACCAACCCGCTCACCTCTCGTGGGGATGGATTTGCCATGGCTGCACGGGCGGGTGCCACCATTGCTGACCCTGAATTCGTCCAGTTTCATCCCACGGCCATTGCCGGTCCTCAGGACCCCGCGCCCCTCGCGACGGAAGCGCTGCGCGGTGCTGGCGCGACGCTGATTGATGAGACCGGTACCCACTTCATGAAAGCCGTGCATAAAGACGCGGAACTGGCGCCGCGCGATGTTGTGGCGCGCTCTATCGCCCGGGTAATCGCGGAAGGTGGCACGGCCTATCTCGACGCCCGTGAGGCCGTTGGATCAAACTTCGAAGACGCCTTCCCGACCGTCTTTAAAAACTGCCAGCGCATGGGAATTGATCCTGTTACCCAGCCAATCCCCGTGGCTCCCGCGATGCACTACCATATGGGCGGAATTGCGGTAGACAGAGACGGCCGCTCATCACTCCCCGGCTTATGGGCCTGTGGCGAGGTAGCGTCCACCGGCGCTCATGGGGCCAACCGGCTTGCCAGCAATTCTCTTCTGGAGGCTGTCGTGTTTGGCGCACGGATCGCCGACGACATTCTGGCAAGTGTTGATACCGGTCCGGTCGCGTCCGCTGTGATCCCTGCCCTTCGCGCTCGCCGGTCCCATGCAGTGCCCATCGTCCAGGAACTTCGAAACCTCATGACGCAGCATGTCGGCGTCGTGCGCACAGGTGACGGCCTCACCAGAGCATTGCAACAGATTGTGCGTATTGAAAGGGCTGCGGGTTCGTCTCCCGCCCTTGTCAACATGGTCACCGCGGCCAAGCTGATCACGGCCGCCGCGCTTACCCGAGCAGAAAGCCGCGGCGGGCACTTCCGGTCGGATTGCCCTCAAGCCGACGCTCAGTGGCAGCATCGCAGCTTCATCACACTTGATGAAGCTGATGCGCTTGCGCGGGACGTCTCGTCAAAAACACACCATCCAATGAAACAAGGCCAAATTCAGTGAGCAACCTTTCCGACCTCACACCCCTGCCGTCGCTCATCGTTGAAACGGCTGTGCGAGCGGCGCTCGCAGAAGATCTGGGCGATGCGGGTGACATTACCAGCCAATCCACCGTGCCCGCAGACACACGCTCACGGGTCGTGCTTCGCGCTCGGGAGCATGGGTGTATTGCCGGTCTGGATGCCGCGCGGGCAGCGTTCCGGGAAATGGACCCCGGCCTCAAAATTGCCGTACAGGCGCCGGACGGATCCGTCGTTGCGCCGGGCGATGTCATCGCTGCCATTGAAGGCAATGCACGGGCGATCGTGACAGGCGAGCGTGTGGCCCTAAACTTTCTGGGTCACCTGTCCGGGATTGCCACCGCCACACGGAAATTCGTCGATGCTGTCGAAGGCACAGATACGCGCATCTGCTGCACCCGCAAAACCACGCCGGGTCTTCGTGCCTTTGAGAAATATGCCGTGCGGGCCGGCGGTGGGGTCAATCATCGCTTCGGACTCTACGATGCGATCCTGATCAAGGATAATCATATCGCCATGGCCGGTGGTATTGCCGAAGCCATCAATGGGGCCCGTGCGAAAGCCGGTCATATGATCCGCATTGAGATCGAGGTCGACACGCTTGAGCAGCTCGCTCAAGCACTCGACTTAGGCGTCGAAGCGGTTCTTCTCGACAATATGCCGCCTGAGGTCCTGACTGAGGCCGTCGACATCAACCAGGGCCGCGCGGCCCTGGAAGCGTCCGGCGGGATCACACTTGAGACTGCGGCCAGCGTTGCGTCCACCGGCGTCGACTATATTTCCGTCGGGTGGATCACGCATTCTGCGCCCTGTCTGGACATTGGTCTCGATTATGAGGCGGCGGCAGACTAGGCGTTCTCTTCCCTGTCTCGACTTGCTCCCTGAACGCAGCTTACTATGCCGCAACAAAAACACTCATCAGGGAGGCTCTCATGGCAAAAGCCGGAGACAGAAAATCTATTTTTATTACAGGTGCCGCCAGCGGCATGGGGCTTGAGACCGCCCGCCTTTTCGCAAAAGGCGGCTGGTTTGTCGGCGGGTACGACGTCAACAAGGAAGGGCTTGCCGCTCTCGAACAGGAGCTCGGCTCAGACAATTGTGTTGTCCGGTTTCTCGATGTCACTGATCGCGCAGACTATGAAACAGCTCTTGCCGAGTTCGCAGAAGCAACGGGCGGCAAGCTCGACCTTCTGTTCAACAATGCTGGGATCGGTAAAGGCGGCTTCTTCGATGAGATGGCGTTTGAAGACGTGATGGATGTCGTCAATGTCAATTTTGTCGGTGTCCTGAACGGCATTCACCTGGCCGTTGATCTTCTGAAAGCGACACCTAACTCGCTGTGCTTCACAACCTCTTCTTCCTCGGCGACATACGGCATGCCGGGAATCGCTGTCTACTCCGCCACCAAGCACGCAGTGAAAGGATTGACGGAAGCTCTGTCAGTCGAACTGGGCCGTTTTGGTGTACGGGTTGCAGACACGTTGCCGGGTCTGATCGACACGCCGATCCTGCCCGACGAAGCCAAAGAGAATGCGCCTGCCGAGGGTATGTTCCGCCTGGTGCCGCCGAGCGACGTCGCAAAGGCCGTCTGGGCCTCCTATCACGATGATCCGAAGCGGCTGCACTGGTTTGTGCCGGAAGAGATTGGCGAGTTGGACAAGGCCTCCGCTCTTGATCCGGAAGGAACGCGGGACAGCATCGCCGCAGGTGGTCCCATCGCCGCTGCCATTGAGGACGCAAAAGCAGCAGCATCCGCCGCTGAATAGGAGTGGTCATGAGCGAGCAACCGACAAACCAAAAACGCAGCATCTTTATCACGGGGGCAGCGGCGGGCATTGGGCGCGCCACTGCCCGGCACTTCGCGCGGCGGGACTGGTTTGTCGGCCTCTATGACATTGACGGTGCGGGGCTGGCGCAACTGGCCGACGAGCTTCGCGCCGTGCATGGGGCGTCTATGATCACCACCGGTGAGTTGGACGTCACAGACCCTGATCAATTTAATGACGCCGTGCAGGCTTTTATGGCTATCTCCGGCGGGCGTCTGGACGTGCTGTTCAACAATGCCGGTATCCTGAAGATGGGGAACTTTGACCAGGTCGACCCGGCCCTTCAGCGCAAAACCATCGACGTGAACGTCAATGGCATCATCAATGGCGTTGCCGCTGCTTTGGACGCCCTGAAGACAACCGCTGCGGCTCAGGGCGATGCGCGCATCATCAATACGGCATCGGCGTCTGCGGTTTATGGCATTCCGGAGCTCACCGTTTATTCGGCATCAAAACATGCGGTCCGCGCCATGACAGAAGGCTTTTCCATCGAATTTGAGCCCTACGGCATCCATGTGAGCGACGTCCTGCCTTCCTATGTCGATACGGGCATGGTGAAAAACCAGGAACACCAAACAGAGAACTTCAAAGCCACTGGGATTGCCCATACGCCCGAAGACATTGCCAAAATTGTCTGGCGCGCCGCCCATGGCGAGGAGATTCATTATTTCGGCAATAGGCAGCTTGGCGTGATGGATAAAATGGCACGTCTATTTCCCGGCTATGTGCGCCGGAACATCAAAAAATCGTCTGGCTTCGACTAAAGCCCAACCCCTAACAGATTTTAAGATTTGGATGATGGTGATGACGGTCGAAGGCTGGTCCTCGGGGTGGTCGGCCGATGAGCACCTGCCTGATGCAATCTTCAAGCGCCTCCGCCGCCATCAGATGACAGCGTGGAACAGAAGCTGAACTGGTTCATTGATCTGCGTCAACAGCGCGCAGAAACCCTTGAAGTATTAGACCGTTGAGGGGCGCTGGTTAGGAGCTGGAACGGGTCCGCGCGTAGAAAATGTGGCGGCCGATTTTTGCAACCTTGTACATGTGGGACGCCCAGACCGGGTCCACATAGTCTGCGTGGTAGTGCAGAACATTTTCTGCCACCTGCCGCTGGCGGTCATCGCGCATGGTGACCATGCTGGCAACACGCTGGGCTTTACGCCAAGGCTTCAAGTCTCGCGGGCGGTCTGATTCGCCGTCACAGGTAAACGAGAACTGGCATCCGGTCTGGCGGTAAGAGCCCTGGAAAACCACGCCACAGATTGTGTTCGGGTAATCCTTGGAGGCAACGCGGTTCATGATCACGTCTGCAACCGCAACCTGGCCGCTATGGCTTTCGCCCCGGGCCTCGAAATAGATGCCGACGGCAAGACACCGGCGTTCCTGCTCCAGACGGCGCGCTCTGTCGCCAAGAGCCCGAACAGGGGTCACCGCAGCACTTGCGCGACGATCGAGCTCTGCGAGCTCTGTGAGACGCGTCGGACGGTCAAGCAGGTGAGGGTCAGACAGGCTGGAAAGAACCAGGCGGTTCCCGTCAGCGCCGGATACAGGGTCAACGGTAGCTGTAGCGACATTTGCCCAGAAAACCGATGCCAGAACGACAGACACAGTCAGGCCCGCTGCGAGATGCGCAGGTTCCCGGACGTAGTGTCCTATATCGAGCCATTGAGCGAGCTTGTTCATCGCTTTTGGTCCGTTTTCGTCCCGGTCAGGGCCCCATGCCCCACACCTTGGTGTCTCAGTTTGACCGCCTCTGTACTCTTTGGGGCGATCTCCCTCTTACCCAGCAACGCTTGTGCCATTTACTCTTGGGCGACTGGGCGTCTGAAGCTGACAAGACGTCAGCAAGGGTGGCGCGGGAAGTATCATAAACTTTTGGGTCCGGCAATGACGCCCGCGCCACACTTGCGAAATAGGCGTAAGCGCTTGTTTTTCAATGGGATTAGGGAATCACAGACAGGGTAAACAAGAGCTTAACGGGGGCGCTTAAGGTTAATGAAAGCGCCATTGTGACATGATTTATTCACCATAACTTTCGAGCGAAGTGACTGAATCCGTTAGCGTTTTCCAGCTTCGCGCGGTCAAGAATCATGGTGAAAAAGATGAGTTTTACACAGGCGATCACAGGTGCGTGTGACAGCTCGTCGCTCTCTGAGTTTAGAAAGCGGTGCCTAATTCGGGCGACTCAAATGCGCCTCAGATCGCTGTTTTCTGCGCTGCCTGGGCGGCGGCCAGACGGGCGATCGGCACCCGGTAGGGCGAACAGGACACATAATGCAGCCCTGCCCCTTCACAGAAGTGAATTGAGGCCGGGTCGCCCCCGTGTTCGCCGCAAATGCCAAGCTTGATGTCAGGGCGCGTGGTGCGACCGCGCTCAGCGGCGATCTGAACCAGCTCACCCACCCCTTCCTGGTCCAGCGACACAAAGGGGTCAGCAGGCACAATACCTTTGCCCAGATAGTCCTTCAGGAAGTTCGCCGCATCGTCCCGGCTAATGCCGTAAGTGGTCTGGGTGAGGTCATTGGTGCCAAAGGAGAAAAATTCTGCAGCGTCTGCAATTTCGCCTGCCCGAAGCGCCGCCCGCGGCAACTCGATCATTGTGCCGACCTGGTATTCCAGGGGCTTGTTCTTTTCCGCAGAAACCGCATCCCCAACGGCTGTAATCCGCGCTTTCAGATATTCGAGCTCCGCCTTGGTCGCAACAAGAGGCACCATAACTTCTGGAATGACGGCAGCACCTGTTTCTTCCGCAGCCACCAAGGCCGCTTCGAAGATCGCCTTGGCTTGCATTTCATAGATTTCCGGATAGGTGATGCCCAGACGGCAGCCCCTATGACCGAGCATCGGGTTGGATTCCGTGAGTTCCGCCAGACGCCGGCGCATCTTGTCGGCGGAGAGACCTGCAGCTTCCGCGACCTCAGCGATTTCTTCGTCACTGTGCGGCAAGAACTCATGCAGCGGTGGGTCAAGCAGACGAATTGTCACCGGCAGACCGGACATGATGGTGAAGAGCTGGCGGAAGTCCTCGCGCTGCATGGGCAGAATTTTGTCCAGCGCCTTGCGCCGCCCCGCCTGATCATCGGCGATGATCATCTCGCGCATGGCGAGAATACGGTCATCGGAGAAGAACATATGTTCTGTCCGGCAAAGACCGATACCCTCCGCACCGAACTGGCGCGCCACACGGGCATCGTCCGGCGTTTCTGCATTGGCGCGCACCGTCATGCGCCGCGCCTCATCCGCCCAGCCCATCAGCGTGCTGAAATCCCCGGAGAGCTCCGGCTGCAGCATGGGCATGGCGCCCCGCATGATCTGACCTGTTGATCCGTCGACGGTAATCACGTCGCCCTTGGAGAATTTCTCGCCAAGGCTTGTCATGGTTTCTGCGGCATAGTCGATCTTGACCGTGCCAGCGCCCGACACGCAGGGTTTCCCCATCCCGCGGGCGACAACAGCCGCATGACTAGTCATCCCACCCCGCGTGGTGAGGATCGCGACAGCGGAATGCATGCCGTGAATGTCTTCAGGACTGGTTTCCACCCGCACCAGCACCACATCGCGACCCTGCGCCTTCAGCGCCCCTGCTTCTTCTGACGAAAAGACAATCTCACCCGACGCGGCACCCGGCGATGCCGGCAGGCCGGTCGCGACAACATCGCGGGTCGCATTCGGATCAATGGTTGGATGCAGGAGTTGATCAAGAGATGCCGGGTCCACACGGGTCACCGCCTCCTCTTTCGTGATCAGGCCTTCCGTCGCCATATCCACCGCGATCTTAATCGCAGCCTTGGCCGTCCGTTTGCCACTCCGGGTCTGCAGCATCCAGAGCTTGCCTTCCTGGACGGTGAATTCCAGGTCCTGCATGTCGCGATAGTGACTTTCGAGAGTCTGGTAGAACTCAACCAGCTCACCGAAGACTTGCGGCATGACCTCTTCCATGGAGGGCGCAGTCTCGCCCGCTTCTTCCCGCGCCAGTTTGGTGAGATGCTGCGGTGTGCGGATGCCCGCCACCACATCTTCACCCTGAGCGTTCACCAGAAACTCGCCATAGAAGGCCTTGTCACCGGTCGATGGGTTTCGCGTGAAGGCGACACCCGTCGCAGATGTATCGCCCATATTGCCAAAGACCATGGCCTGAATATTGACGGCCGTGCCCCACTCGTCGGGAATGTTGTGCAGACGGCGATACGTGACCGCCCGGGCGTTCTGCCAGGAGCCAAAAACGGCGTCGATCGCGCCCCAAAGCTGTTCGTTCACATCCTGCGGGAAAGGTTCGTCGAGCTCTTCTTCAACCAGTGCTTTGTAGCGGCTGATCACTTCCTGCCAGTCATCCGCGTCCAGATCTGTGTCGAGATAATACTCGTTCTCTTCCTTATAGATGTCGAGAATTTCCTCGAAATTATGATGGTCAACACCCAACACAACATCTGAATACATCTGGATGAAGCGGCGATAACTATCATAAGCGAACCGCTTGTCGTTCGCTTTGGCGGCAAGGCCCGCAACGGTGGCGTCGTTGAGCCCGAGATTGAGAACCGTGTCCATCATGCCAGGCATGGAGGCGCGGCTGCCGGAGCGCACGGACACAAGGAGCGGGTTTTCAGGATTGCCGAAATCAGCACCGACGACCTTGGCGACATCTGCCAGTGCGCTGCTGACCTGATCCTTCATGCCGTCCGGATAGGTCCGGTCATTGTCATAAAAGGCGGTGCAGACCTCTGTGGTGACCGTGAAGCCCGGAGGAACAGGGAGTCCCAAATTGGCCATCTCGGCGAGATTGGCCCCTTTGCCGCCCAAAAGCTCGCGAAGAGTTGCATCCCCCTCGGCGCTACCGCCACCAAATCCATAGACCCATTTTGTCGAACCGGACATTGCTCACTGCTTTCTAATTGGCCTCACAAGCTTGAGGCTAAAGAACTGTCTCGAA
Source organism: Parvibaculaceae bacterium (assembly GCA_965248405.1). Taxonomy (GTDB): domain Bacteria; phylum Pseudomonadota; class Alphaproteobacteria; order Parvibaculales; family Parvibaculaceae; genus Mf105b01. The sequence continues at coordinate 665,805 of OZ252104.1, read as the reverse complement.
GGATGCGCGAAAATGAGCCGTCGATCACCCTTCGATTTTGGAGAAGTCTGCCACACCCTGGAGCGCTGTTCTGATCTCTGCCAAGAGCTTCAACCTGTTTTCCCGAACCTTCGGGTCCTCAGCATTCACGGTGACCTTCTCGAAAAAGGCATCGACGGGCCCGCGCAACTTCGCGAGGGCGAACATTGCACGACCAAAGGCTTCCCGCTCCAGATCTTGACGCGCAGTCTCACTGGCAGCGTTAATCGCTCTATAAAGCTCAACCTCATTGGGATCGCTCAACAACTCTGTGTCGACGGACCCAGAAATTTTTCCTGTCCTTTTTTCCTCTTTGGCGACGATGTTTTTTGCTCGTTTAGAACCTTCAAGTAAGTTCGTCCCGTCGTCTAAACCCAGAAAATCAGATAGCGCTTCAATGCGTTTGACAACTCGCCATATGTCATCATCTCCTGTCGCGACCACCGCTTCTACAAGGTCGTAACGCGCCCCCCGGTCCCGTAGATACACTTTCAATCGGTCAAATATAAAAGCAATGAGGTCTTTGCGCTGCTCTGAGGCAAGGGTTGCATCCCCTGGCAAAGAATCAGAGGCGTCATTCAGCCGCTCTTCTAAGGACGTGCGGACCTCGTTTTCCAATATCAGTCGTATTACGCCTAGCGCAGCGCGGCGTAGCGCAAACGGATCTTTGGAACCTGTAGGCTTCTCATTAATCGCCCAGAATCCCACCAACGTATCGAGCTTATCCGCTAACGCAACAGCGATGGAAACCGGTGCTGTTGGCACATTATCATCCGGGCCTTGCGGTTGATAATGCTGCGCTATAGCAACAGCCACATCTGAATTAAGTCCATCGACAAGTGCGTAATAGCGGCCCATTGTTCCCTGGAGACCTGGGAATTCATAGACCATGCCGGAGACTAGATCGGCTTTTGCAAGCAATCCACTTTCCTTGGCGCTCTCGACAATTGAGATAACTTCTTGTGGATCGCCTGATGAAGCTATCGGCAAATCTTCAACTAACTTCACGGCAAGCTTGGAAATACGGTCAGCTTTCTCCGCGACACTGCCGAGTTTCGCGTGGAACACCACCTGATCCAGCTTCTTCGCGAAATCTTCCAGTGAGTGTTTTTTGTCCTGTTCCCAGAGGAAGCGGGCATCGGCAAAGCGGGCGCGGAGCACACGCTCATTCCCGTTCACGACGGCGGCCCCGCCATCTTCCGGCTCAATGTTGGAGACCACGATGAAACGCGGCGCGAAATTGCCGGTCTTGGGGTCTTTGAGCGCCAGATATTTCTGGTTTGCCCGCATGGTGGAGGTCAACACCTCTTGCGGGATTTCCATGAACTCATCGTCAATCGAGCCCATAAGTGCCGTCGGCCATTCCACGAGACCTGCCACTTCATGAAGCAGGGCGTCGTCGTCAATCAGTTCCAGGTTCTGGGCATGGGCCAGGTTCTTCGCATCTTCCAGAATGTGGGCGGCGCGCGCTTCAGGGTCGAGCATGACCTTCTGGCGTTCCAGCCTCTCCACATAATCCTCAAAGGTGCGCACCTTGATCGCGTCCGGCCCCATGAAACGATGGCCATGGGTCACGTTGCCGGATTGAATGCCGTCAATTTCGAAAGGCACCACTTCGCCATCCAAAGTACAGAGGATGGAATGCAGCGGGCGCACCCAGCGGAGCGAGCCCGATCCCCAGCGCATGGATTTGGGCCAGGGGAAATTTCGGATCACATCGGGCACAATCTCTGCGATCAGCTCATCCGTGCCGCGCCCCGTCTTTTCGATGACGGCGACGTAATACTCACCCTTCTTGTCTTCGCGGGTCTCGCACTGATCCAATGTCAGGCCGGTCGACTTCAGGAAGCCTTCCATTGCTTTTTCTGGGGCGCCAACGCGCGGGCCTTTGCGCTCTTCCTTGCGGTCCTGCTGACGGACCGGCAGTCCGGAGATAGCAAGCGTCAGACGGCGCGGCGTGGCAAAAGCCCGCGCGCCTTCGCCAAAGACTTCTTCTTTTGCCAGCGCATCGGTCACCAGCTTTTGCAGGTCTTCCGATGCCCGCTTTTGCATACGGGCGGGGATTTCTTCAGAAAACAGTTCCAGCAGAAGATCGGCCATGGTTACGCCTCCCCTTCCGCACCACCCGCTTGGGGTGTTTTGAGGTAGGCATCACAACAGGCTTTCGCGAGTGCGCGCACCCGGCCGATATAGGCCTGGCGTTCGGTCACTGAAATCACACCGCGCGCGTCCAGCAGGTTGAACGCATGGCTCGCCTTGATGCACTGGTCATAGGCGGGCTGTGCCAGCGGCGGATCATATTCCAGAAGCGCTGCACACTCTTTCTCCGCATCTTCGAAATGCCGGAAGAGAATTTCCGTGTTCGCCACATTGAAGTTGTAATGGGAGAACTGAACTTCGTTCTGATGAAACACATCGCCATAGGTGACTTTTTTGTCGCCTTCCTGGCCGTTGAAGTTGAGCTCATATCCATTGTCCACGCCCTGCACATACATGGCGAGGCGCTCCAGCCCATAGGTGAGTTCGCCTGCTACCGGCGAACAGTCAAAGCCACCGACCTGCTGGAAGTAAGTGAACTGCGAGACTTCCATCCCGTCGCACCAGACTTCCCAACCAAGCCCCCAGGCGCCGAGCGTCGGGCTCTCCCAATCATCTTCCACAAAACGGATGTCATGATTTTTCGGATCAATGCCCAGCTCATATAGGCTTTGCAGATAGAGCTCCTGGATGTTCTCCGGGCTCGGCTTCAGCATGACCTGAAACTGATAATAATGCTGGAAGCGGTTCGGGTTGTCGCCATAACGGCCGTCTGTCGGCCGCCTCGAGGGCTGCACATAGGCCGCATTCCAGGGCTTTGGCCCCAATGAGCGAAGCGTGGTCGCCGGGTGAAAGGTGCCCGCGCCCATTTCCACGTCATAAGGCTGCAGGATCACGCAGCCATAGTCGGCCCAAAAGTTCTGCAGGGTCAGAATGAGCGACTGAAAAGACGTGTTCCGGGTCTTGGTGGCGGAACCGGCTGGGCTGGACATGACATACTCTCAGAAAGTGGAGATAAAGCTTTCTAACCCCCAGAATCTAAAGGAAAACCCTGAAAGCGGGCGCAAAGTAACCGGGCGAGGCTTACCCGGTCAAGCTGAGGCCGACCCAGCGGCTGAGGCCTGAAACGCGCTGGCTATCGAAGGGTCGTCCCACCGTCGACGGTGATGATCTCGCCGGTGATAAAGGCCCCTGCCCGGCTCGCGAGTAGGAGCGCGATGCCCCGAATGTCATCGTCATTTCCCCAGCGGTGGAGCGGGATGGCTTTGATTTCGGCCTCGTAGACTTCCTTGTTGTTCTCAAAGACTTCCGTCATTTTTGAATGGAAGCGGCCAGGCGCGATGGCATTCACACGCACTTTGTCGTCGGCGAGCGCATACGCCATGTTCCGGGTGAGCTGATGGACGGCGGCCTTCGACGTCGCATAGCTGAACGTATTCGACGAGTTCCCAATCACGCCTGCGATGGAACCGGTATTAATGACCGAGGCATCCCCACTTGCGGATGCCGCCGCCTTGAGCTGGGGCAGAAGTCTCTGCGTCAGAAAGAACGGGGTTTTGGTGTTCAGGTCGAGCACCTTGTCCCAGCCATTTTCCGGGAACTGCTCCATTGGTGCTTCCCAGGCCGTGCCGGCATTGTTGACGAGCACATCGATTGCCTGCTCTCGCTCACTTAAGGCGTCCGCGAAGCGGGCAATCTCGTCTGTCGTGCTCAAATTGCTCGGTATGGCGATACATTCGCCGTCGCCCGTCAAAGCCGAGAGTTCTGCCGCGGCCTGTTCACAAGCGTCGGCCTTGCGCGCCGTGATATAGACCCGCGACGCACCGGCGTTGAGGAAAGCCTCCGTCATGGCACGACCCAACCCTCTGGATCCGCCTGTGACCACGCATACTTTGTCTTTCATTGAAAACAGATTGTCTAACATGCGGCTTCCCTACCTAAATTTCGGCACCTCAGCCACACATGCAGCTTCGCGTGATTGTTCTTACTAGCGTGATTGTTCGGGCGCAAAAGACCCGTCAGGCGCCCGTTCGAGCGTTCCAAGGTCTCGGGGTTCTTGAGGGTGAACCTGCTCTTCAATCCGGGTGCGCGCGTTTTCCCGATATTTCTTCACCAGCTTTGCAACGCCATAGACGCCCGCCATGATGAGCCCTGTGAATAGAATGTCGTTCATGTCGACCCCATTGATCGTTCCAAGCTGCCCCCAGCCGAACGCGGGACATTAAAGCCCGAAACGAGACCAAAGGGAACGGGCTTCCAAGGCCCCCAGCAAATCAGTCGCAAAGCTGGTTGTATCGGGCATCTCGCTAGCGATACCGGGCCTGCGACGCCACCAGGGGCGTGGGCCGCCAACAAGGCGCAGGCGCACCTTTTTGCCGTACTTCTCCCGGGCGACGGACCGCAGATCGCCGATACCATCGACAAGCCCAAACTTGATGCCCTGCGTGGCAACCCAGAATTCACCGGAGAAGAGCTGCTTTTCATCTCCCTCCAGCTTATCGCCGCGTGTTTTTCGAACCAGGTCCTTGAAACCCTTGTGCACTTCTTCCTGAAGCGCTTCCAGACGGGCGACCTCTTCCGGATCTTCTGGCTTGAAGGGGTCCAGCATCGCCTTGCTCTCGCCAGCCGTGTGAACGCGACGCTCAACGCCCAGCTTCTCAATAAGCTTGGTGAAGCCAAACCCGGCGCTCACCACACCAATGGAGCCCACGACCGAATGTTCATCCGCGTAAATCTCGTCGGCCGCACAAGCAATCATGTATCCGCCTGAAGCCGCGACATCCTCTACAAAGGCCAGAACAGGCAGTTCGTGTTCCTCTGCCAGGGAACGGATGCGCTTAAAAATCAGCGAGGACTGGACTGGCGACCCGCCGGGGGAGTTGATGATAAGCGCAACGGCTTTCGCATCCCGCGTTTTGAAGGCTGCTTCAAGGTCGCTTGCGACGCCTGCCAGATTGAGGCCTTCGCGCAGAGGGCCGGAGGAGGCAATCACACCGGTGAGGCGTACCACTGGCAAAACGGCGACATCAGGATCGATCCGATCGAGCAGACGTTCGCGCAGACCTTTATGAGGGATAGCATTGATAAGTGTTTTTTTGACCATGGGCCTTACATAAGACTTTTTGACGTTTTCTCAAGCCAATGCTCAAGCTATGGGGCTAAAGCTGGGAGGCCCAAACCGGGAGGCGCTCAGGCAGCACCCAAGGGCAAGGCCGCACCGTCCCGCAGGATCGCATTCGCCTCAACCGTAAAGCCGCCATCCTCCTCATGAAGTACGAGGCCCTTGGCGAGCCTGAACGGCGCCCGCGAGCCTTTGATGCCCTGAAGCAGGATGCGATTGGCGTCCTTGCCCGCAGCAGGCCATAGCGGAAACGCTATTAAGCCCCCGAGCTTGCCTTCAACGCCTTTCAACAGTTCCGGCAGAGCGTCCGCGCGATGGATAATGGTCACCGTGCCTTTCGGTTTGGCCATGGCACAGCTCACACGAAGCCATTCGCTGAGCGGTATGTCATCTAGTGCGTGGGCGGCGGCTTTGCTGTCGTTTGGAGAGTCCCAAACCTTTTCTGTGTCATAGAAGGGCGGGTTGGTCATCACATGGTCAAAGCTGCCATAGGTGACGCCCTTCTCGGCGAGCTTTGCTGCTTTTTCACCGACTGATCCCTCTACCACCTTCACTTGAGCACTCAAGCTGTTGCGCTCAGTATTTTCGTGGGCTGTCGCGACCAAACTCGCCTGAATCTCAAGTCCGGTGACGGTGGCTCCAGAACATCGCGACGCAAGGCAGAGCGAGGCAACACCGACGCCCGCTCCCACATCCAGAACCTTGTCACCTGCCTTAGCGGAAACGGAGGCAGCCAGCATGACAGCGTCGATGCCTGCTCTGTACCCCTTCTCAGGCTGAAGGACCCGGAGCCGTCCCCCCAAGAAACCATCATCGGTGAGGCTCACACGTCCCCTCCGCTCTTCGTCTCAGTTTCGGGGTGGCCGGGTTGTCCCTCCTCTGCCTCGGCGATGGCGGCTTTCATGATCGCCTCAGCCCTCGCGAAATGGTCATCAATGACCATCAGGCGGCGGGGTAAAATCCCTATCGATCCCTCAACAATGCTCGCGTTCATATCCAGGACAACAGGCTCAATTTCTTCGCCTTTGAGGCGTGCCTCCAAGTATGACAGAAGAACTACATCATTTGTCCGTAGAAGCTCTTTCACTTACGAGATCCTCTTTTGTGCCCCATCACTCTTCTGGGAGCGGCGCTGGGACGCACTTGCCGCCCGGTCTCTGGGCTCCTATTGTTACACATGTAAAGGCAATTGAGCTGTTTGACGGGCTTTTTCGACCGTTTTCTCGGCCAAAAGTGAGAACTGGGGATCCCGTTGGGTGTTGTTGTCCCGCTCGAAGGCGAGCGCAAAAACAGTGAAGAAGCCGTTCGTACCCTTCAGCGCCTCGTCGCTGACGATATGGAGGCTGTAAACGAGCTCATCCGGGACCGTATGGGGTCCGATGTGGAGATGATCCCAGAGCTTGCCAATCACCTGATCGAGTCCGGCGGCAAACGCCTGCGCCCCATGCTGACGCTCACCTGCGCACGCATGTGCGGGTATACGGGCAGCGATCATGTGCGCCTGGCCGCCTCAGTCGAATTCATGCACACCGCCACGCTGCTCCATGACGACGTTGTTGATGAAAGCGATATGCGCCGGGGCCAAACCACGGCCCGGCTCATCTGGGGTAATCAGGCAAGCGTGCTGGTTGGTGATTTCCTGCTCGGACGCGCCTTTAAGCTGATGGTGGAAACCAAGTCCCTTCGCGCCCTGGAAATCCTGAGTGAGGCCGCCTCGGTCATTGCCGAGGGTGAGGTCATGCAATTGGCCACCGCGAAAGACACCAGCACAACGGAAGACGCTTACCTCAAAGTAATCAGCGCCAAGACTGCTGCCCTCTTTGCGGCTGCGACAGAGATCGGCGCTGTGGTTGCCGGGCAGAATGGCGGACAGGCGGCAGCCCTTGAATCCTACGGACGCAATCTGGGTATTGCCTTTCAGCTGGTCGACGACGCGCTCGACTATAACGGGAAAGCTGCAACGCTCGGCAAGAATGTTGGCGATGATTTCCGCGAAGGGAAAATCACGCTGCCGGTCGTGCTCGCCTACCGGCGCGGCGATGATGACGAACGCGCTTTCTGGCGCCGCACGCTGCAGGACGGAGATCAACAGGAAGGCGATCTTGAACGCGCCTTCGAGATCATGAGTGATCACAATGCCATCGAAGATACGGTAACGCGGGCCCGTCACTACGGCGAAATGGCGCGTGATGCACTTGGCATCTTCCCTGCCTCTGAGCGCCGTGACGCGCTGAGCGGCCTTGTCGACTTTTGCATCAGCCGGGCGTACTAGGAGCCACCTGCGCCTTACGACCCTTGAAGCATGGTGGCGGTGACCCACCAGTCATCGTGCGCCTTTGCGAGTGCAGATGCAGCCTCCGCGGCGTCGAAGGGATTGTCATAGAGTGCAAAGCAGGTCGCACCGCTGCCGCTCATACGGGCCAGACGGCACCCAGGCGTTGCCTTCAGCTCGTCAATCAGGCTCTGGATCATCGGTTCAATTGCGATTGCCGGGGCCTCAAGATCATTTCCGTTTTCCTCAAGCCACGCCAAGAGCCGGTCCAGGGTCTCAACGCCCGGAAGTATGGGCAGTCGCTCAGGTCCCTCAACCGGTCCCGCCTGCAAACGCTTAAACACGTCTGCGGTCGAGACCGCTATGCCCGGATTGGCGAGAACCGCGTGGATCTCCGGAAGCCGGGGTACAGTCCGCACATTTTCACCCACACCGGTCATGAAGCTTGGTCGTTTTTTTACACAGACGGGGACATCCGCTCCCAGTTGTAGGGCGATCCCGGTGATAGACCCTGGCGGATCTCCCCATAGACGCATCATTGCGCGAAGGGCTGCTGCCGCGTCGGCAGAGCCTCCGCCAATTCCCGACGCTATAGGCAGGTTTTTCTCCAACTCAAACGTTACGGTCGGGTCACGCCCAAGGGCGGCGGCAAACACCCGCGCCGCCTTCAGAACGAGATTGTCCGGCTCGTCCGTCAGTTGATCTGCAAAGGGTCCTGAGATTTTCAACCCCAGTTCGTCGGCGTCATGACATGTAACGCGGTCAGCCACGCGCGCAAACATGACCAGGCTTTCAAGCTGATGATACCCGTTAGGCTGACGCCCTCTCACTTTCAGGGAAAGGTTTATTTTCGCGTTAGCGACTTCAAGGATGCCCGCCGACATCAGGATCCTGCGTCAGCGCTCATTTCGGCATCTGCGTCCTCAAGACCATTTTCGAGCTTCTCGCGAATGGCCATTTCCTGATCTTCTTCAGGGTCCAACTCCAACGCATGCTGCCATTGGAAGCGGGCTTCAATTTTGCGGCCAACACGCCAAAATGCATCGCCCAGATGGTCATTGATGGTTGGATCGTCGGGCTGCAGCTGTACAGCGCGCTCAAGATGAAGAACCGCGTTTTCATAGTCGCCGATGCTGAAATAGGCCCAGCCGAGACTATCCACGATGTACCCATCGTCCGGGCGCATTTCCACGGCGCGCCGGATCATCGCCATTGCTTCTTCCAGATGGATTTTCTGCTCAATCCAGGAATAGCCGAGATAGTTCAGTACCAATGGATGGTCGCCGGACAATTCAAGCGCAAGCTTCAGATCTTTTTCTGCACTTGGCCAGAGCTTCAACCGTTCGTAACACATGCCCCTCGCATAATAGACCGTCCAGAACCGCTCATTGGGTTCGCCTATCAGCTCAATCGCCTTCGTGTATTCACTCGCTGCCGCGGCATAGTCTTTTCGCCCGCGCAAAATGTCGCCCAGTGCGGTCAAAGGCTCGACGGTCCCCGGATACTGACGAATAAGGGTGCGCAGCCGCGCAACGGCCTCATCTGTTTTGTCCAGCCGGTCCATATCGATGGCGATCTGGATCTGCGCATTTTGATAGAGCGGCGATGAGCGCGGTATCCGGCCATAGGTCGCGATTGCGTCCTCAAGACGCTCACCACGCTCGTAGAGATCAGCGAGTAATGTTCGCGCAACATCAAAATCGGAACGCAGATAGAGCGCTAACTGCGTATACAGGATTGAAATATCAATCCCGCTTTCCTGCGCCAATGCGGAAGCCAAGCCGTATAGCGCTTCGGCCAATCCGTCAGCCGGTGTTTTGACCAGGGGTGACGGCGCCACGCCTGATTTCAATCGCTCAAGGGCATGTTCAATGATCGGATGGTCCGGCGCCAAGCGGCCATAATTGTTATAGACCTCGCGGGCAAGCTCCGTGTCCCCTTCCGTTTCCAGAAACCGGCCATATGCCTGAATAATGCGCAGGCTTGCGCCGCCGCTTGCTTCCTGTGCTGCGATGTAGCCAGTCCGTGCCCGTGCGGTGTCGCCCAAATGGTCCGCGATAAGCGCGCCATGCAACACCCTGAAGAGATCAAAAGCCGGACGGTCTTGGAACGAGTCCAGCGCCTCATAGGCCTGCTCTGCATTCCCATTGCCTGCCTCTGCCCAGGCTTTGGCAAGCGTGCCCACAAGGGCGGTGAACGGTCCGGGCGCTGCCGCATCCATTTCACTGATCGTGCGGTCATAGTCCGCCGCTTTGAGCGCTGAGAGCGCACGCACCAGCCGCGCTGTTCGATTGTCGGGATCCCGTTCAATGATCTCCGATGTCAGATTAAGACCTTCGGAAACATTTCCTGCCGTAACCGACAGAAGGAAGGCACGTTCAATGATCACCGGATTGCCCGGATCTTCGGCCAGCGCCTGCGCATAATACTGCGCTGCCGCGTCCATATCGCGAACGGTGCCGGCGTGGCGTGCTGCAAGGTAATTCCCGTAAAGCGAGTCAGGGTTTCTCTGGCTCAGTCCAAAGCCAGACCCTGTGCAGGCTCCCAGCATTGCGGCCATCGCCACAATACCCAGACCACGTGTCAGTAACCGCAATCCCACTTAAGGCCTCTACCCTTTTACTCAATACGCCCGACTCAGAAAAATAGGGTCGACCGTTTGTCGGGTCGACCCTACCTGAATTTTTTGGCATTTGCCTTCTAAAGACCCGATACGAGGCGATAAATCGCCTCAAAACCGGTCTCCTTTGATCACATGTTCGGGTAATTGGGCCCGCCGCCGCCTTCCGGCACCGTCCAGTTGATGTTCTGGGTCGGATCCTTGATGTCGCAGGTCTTACAATGCACGCAGTTTTGCGCATTGATGACAAAGCGCGGATCAGATCCGTCATCTTCCCGCATCACCTCATAGACACCTGCCGGGCAATAACGCTGTGCCGGTTCATCAAAGACGGGCAGGTTATGCCCGATCGGCACGGTGTCATCTGTCAGACGAAGATGGACCGGCTGGTCTTCTTCATGATTGGTGGCTGACAGGAATACCGAGGACAGACGATCAAACGAAATCACTCCGTCCGGTTTCGGATACTCAATTGGTTTGTGTTTGTCGGCAGGCTCTGTCGCAGCATGGTCAGGCTTGCCATGCTTCAACGTAAACGGCAGGCCGATCCCCAGCTGGTTCATCCACATGTCGATGCCACCGAGGCCAACCCCGAAGATGGTGCCCAGCTTGGACCAGAGCGGTTTCACGTTCCGGACGCGCTTCAGATCCTTGTAGACATGGCTGCCATCATAGGCTTCGTCATAAGCGCTCAGCACGTCGGCCTGACGGCCATCCTTCACGGCCTCGAATGCAGCATTCGCCGCCATCATCCCGGTCGCCATCGCGTTATGGCTGCCTTTGATGCGCGGCACATTCACGAAGCCTGCGGAGCAGCCAATGAGTGCGCCGCCCGGGAAGGTGAGCTTCGGAACCGACTGGAAGCCGCCTTCGGTAATGGCCCGCGCACCGTATGAAATGCGTTTGCCGCCTTCGAAGGTTTCGCGAATGGATGGATGGGTTTTGAACCGCTGGAACTCTTCAAACGGAGAGAGGTGCGGGTTCTTGTAGTTGAGGTGAACCACAAAGCCGACCGAGACGAGGTTGTCGTCAAAGTGATAGAGGAACGAGCCGCCGCCGGTATTGGCCTTCAGGGGCCATCCGAATGAGTGCTGGATCAGACCTTTTTTGTGCTTCTTGGGATCTACTTCCCACAGCTCTTTGATGCCGATCCCGAATTTCTGGGGCTCGCGTCCTTCATCCAGGTCGAACTTACGGATCAACTCTTTTGAGAGGGAACCACGGACACCTTCACCGAAGAGCGTGTACTTTCCGCGCAGTTCCATACCGCGCATGTACGTGTCTTTCTGCTCGCCTTCCTTGCCCACGCCCATATCGCCAGTGGCCACGCCGCGGACAGAACCGTCTTCGTTGTAGAGAACTTCAGCGCCTGCGAAACCTGGGTAGATTTCCACGCCCATTTCTTCCGCAATGCCGGCAAGCCAGCGGCAGACATTGCCAAGGCTGGCAATATAGTTACCGTGATTGCTCATCAGCGGCGGCATCATAAAGTTGGGCAGCCGCACGCCACCGGAGGGCCCAAGGAACAGGAAGTGATCCTTCTCAACTTCCGTCGTCAGGGGTGCATCCCGGTCTTTCCAGTCGGGCAAGAGCTCGTTCAAGGCGATTGGGTCAATCACGGCGCCAGAAAGAATATGCGCCCCGATTTCCGACCCTTTCTCAATCACACAGACGGAGAGATCGAAATCTTCTTGCGTTGCAAGTTGCCGAAGCCGGATGGCAGCAGAAAGGCCTGCGGGACCGCCGCCAACAATGACGACGTCATATTCCATATATTCGCGCTCAGCCAGCGCTCCGGTTTCTTCGCTCATGTCTCTCTCCTCATCCGGCGCGAGATGGTCTGTCAGGTCCGCGACGGACTAGTTGGCCCAGGGTGCTCGGCAGATTCGTGAGACCACCCGGCTGGGCACTGAAATTTGGCCCCTCTTATGGTGTTTTGACGTGGTGAGGTCAACTGATGTGACTCTCAACATGCCTCTGGGTGACTCTGGGGTGACCGGAATCGCGTGACGCGAGAGCGTAAGGGGGGCAAAATACGACCACTTCTCGAGTCTAGAGGGATCGGTGGGGCATTCAATGCCTCAAAGGTCGCACCTGCCGCAGGGGAAGTGCCGATTTTGCGAAAAAACCAAGATAAAGCTGCCAATTGTGACCACCCTTGAAGACATGGAGCCATATGAAGCAGCCGCCTTGCTGCGTTTCTATGTTGAGGCTGGAGTAAGCGACGGTTTGGCCGACGAGCCCGTAGACCGCTATGCACTTGCCGCGAGGGCCGCTCAGCCCGCCAATGATGTACCTGCCGCTCAAGGTCGCCGCACGCTGCCGGGAGAACGGCCAACTTTCTCGTCAGAAGCAACACCTGCGACCCCCACCACCTCATCACCTGCAGCGATTCCCCTCGACTCGGTCGAACAGGCCGGAGAAGCGAAAGCCATTGCGGCCTCCTGCAGCTCGCTTGAGGAGTTGCGCGCAGCACTGGAAAATTTCGATGCCTGCCCGCTAAAGCACACCGCCAAGAATCTGGTCTTTGCAGACGGCAATCCGGAAGCGGAGATCATGCTTGTGGGGGAAGCCCCCGGGCGCGATGAGGATATTCAGGGCCTGCCCTTTGTCGGCCGATCCGGCCAATTGCTGGATCGGATGCTGGCTGCCATCGGGCTCGATCGCGGACAGGTCTACATCACCAATGTGTTGCCCTGGCGCCCGCCCGGCAATCGGCAGCCAACGCCTGTGGAGCAGGCGATGTGCGCCCCTTTTATTGAGCGGCATATCGAACTCGTCGCCCCGAAACATCTCATGCTGGTTGGGGGCGTTTCTGCAAAACAAATGCTCGGCACAACAACGGGGATTATGAAGCTGCGCGGGAAATGGGGTTCGGTGACCGCAGGCGATCTCACCATCCCGGCCTTACCTGTTTTTCACCCTGCCTATCTGCTCCGCCAGCCGGCTCAGAAACGGCTGGCCTGGCGCGACCTGCTGGATTTCAAAACCAAGATTGACGCGGGCTAGCCACGTTAACCAGAGTGAAAATTAACTTCTTCAATTTTCCTTCCTTCAACTTGTTGGCAGGCTTTAGCCGTGTAAAATGACCTCGCTTGTTGGGGGACGTGTGTGCGTAAACAGTTGAAATCTTTCAGAAATTTTTGTGTTGCCGGGTTTCTGGCGAGCATGGCCTTTGGTCATGCGCCCGCGGCTGCCGCTGATCTGGTTGAGTATCAGACTTCTACCAACACGATTTCCTATCTCAGCGAGGCCGATAAAGACCGGTATGCACGCATTTTCTCGGTTCAGACCAGAGGCGACTGGCGGGTCGCAGACCGGCTGATCGGCCAGCTGGAGAATGATGTTCTGATGGGCCATGTGCTCTATCAGCGCTATATGCACCCAACCGACTATCGCTCTCGCTATAACGAGCTTAGAGACTGGCTCGCGACATATGCGGACCACCCGCAAGCCGCGAAAGTTCACAAGCTGGCGCTTCGCCGGAAGCCTTCCGGGGCTGCCGCTCCGCGTCGACCTGTCCCCCGCTCTTACCGGCAAGTCAGCCATCAGCAATATGCTGTCGCGGAGGGTCCGCGCCGGGACTTCTCCCGCAATTTCAGGAATGCCGCCCGCAAGGTGCGCTCGCTCCTGCGCCGGGAACGTCCGACCCAGGCGCTCAACCACATTTCGCAATCATCCGTTCGACGGGGCCTGAAAGCTGTCGAGTTCGATACGCTGCTCTCGCGGATTGCGGTCTCCTATTACATTGAGGATCGTGACGACCGCGCGCTGGAAGAAGCATCACGCGCCGCGCGTCGCAGCCGGGATGGTGTGCCACTGGCCGACTGGACAGCCGGGCTTGCATCCTGGCGCCTCGGTAAGTTCGCGCTCGCGGCGGAGCACTTCTCCTACCTCGCCGCAGCTCCCAATGCGAGCGACTGGACCCGGGCCGCCGGCGGTTTTTGGGCCGCACGCGCCTATATTGCCGATCGCAGGCCGGACCATGCCGCGCCAATGCTGGAGCTGGCTGCGGATACAGGCGCCACCTTCTATGGGTTGCTCGCGGCTGAACAGTTGGGCCGCAATATTGACTTCCAATGGGTGCAGCCACCGCTTGATCAGGCGGGGCTTAGCCTGCTCCTCGCCAATGACACCGTCGCGCGCGCCGTGGCGCTAGTCGAAGTCGGTCGCCGCGATCTGGCAGAAGGCGAACTCACACGGGGACATGGCCGTATTGATGCATCGCTTGATCATGCCCTGATTGCGCTCGCAGAACGGCTCGACCTGCCCGCCACGCAAATGCAGGTGGCAAATGCTGCTTACGTGCCCACAAGCTATGGCCCTGAGCGCTATGTAATGAATGCGGGGCTCTTCCCCGTCCCGGATTATGAACCGCAGGACGGTTTCCGTGTCGACCGGGCACTGGTCTTTGCCTTCATGCGCCAGGAAAGCAAGTTTAAGCCTTTGGCACGGTCCCGTGCCGGTGCGCGCGGCCTTATGCAGATCATGCCGGCGACCGCCAGTCACATCACCCGGGACAGGTCTCTTCGCCGGTCCGGTGCCAATGGCCGGGACCGCCTTTTTGATCCCGCCTTCAACATGAAGCTCGGGCAGCAATATATTGAAGAGTTGATGGGGAGCGGCGACCCTCACGGCAATCTCTATCAGCTGATGGTGGCCTATAATGGCGGACCCGGAAATCTCAGCCGGTGGCTCCGCAATACCGACTATCGCGATGACCCGCTCCTCTTCATCGAGAGCATTCCGGCACCGGAAACCCGGGGCTATATTGAGCGGGTGCTCACAAATTTCTGGATCTACAGGGACCGGCTCGGCCAAGACACGCCGTCACTTGAGACAGCGGCAACAGGCGACTGGCCCGTCTATCAGTCGCTTGAAGGCGGACGGTCCGTCGCACAGCGGTAAATTCCCTGCGATCCCGGCTGGACATTTCCAGCAAGATGCCCAAGTGTTCCGCGCAAAACAGAAGCGTTTCCAGCAAAAGTGTATGGCGGTTTTGGGCCAGAACCAATTGGTGGAAACGCGCGATATAAGACTGATGGAGCCCCCCATGCCCGGTATTGATGAATCACGTGAGTTTGTGCCTGTCCGCATTGCGGTGATGACCGTTTCCGATACGCGGGGGCTCGATGATGACAAGTCCGGCGACACGCTGGTTGCCCGCCTCGAAGAAGCAGGCCACACGCTTGGCGACCGGGTGATCGTGAAAGACGATGTGGCGACCATTACGGGCAAGCTGGCAGAATGGATTGCGGACAAAGAGATCGACGTGGTGATCTCCACCGGCGGGACCGGCCTCACGGGCCGCGACGTGACACCGGAAGCCTTTCACTCGGTCTACGAAAAAGAGATTGAAGGTTTCGCGGCGCTCTTCCACCAGGTGAGCTTTCAGAAGATCGGCACCTCCACCATTCAGTCGCGCGCCACAGCGGGCGTTGCGGGTGGCACCTATCTCTTCGCTCTGCCGGGCTCAACCGGCGCTGTGAAAGACGGCTGGGATGAAATCCTCAAGTACCAGCTCGACATTCGCTACCGGCCGTGCAATTTCGTGGAAATCATGCCGCGGCTTGAGGAGCACAAGAGGAAGTAGACGACATTGATCTCTTGCTCAAAACTTCGTCAAATGAAAAATCTACGCAAAGCAAAATCCCACTTAGTCGTGGCGCTTTACGCGGTAATTCTTATCGCGACAGCACCTTCTCTCGAAGCCACCGAAATTCAAGTTGAACAGCGTGCATTCTATGTCCCTGAAGTCTTCATCACGGACTTCTCTCCAGGCTACTGTGTCGCGCTAGTATCAGTTTTGGGAGGCAATATCGAAGCTCGCAAAGAGCTCTACTTCAAACTAGCTGACGCTACATTCCAAGAAGCAGACCCTGCAAATCAGAAATTCAAAATCGCTGGTGTTGATTTTGTTGATTTCAACTCACTTCACTTGGTGTCAGATCAGCATTGCGGGATAGAGAGACAGTTCGATGAGGCGGTCTCAATGATCGAGAAAGCTACTAGGGACTGTGCAGATACTTGCCGCGTTCTTTCCATCAACCTCAGTATTGTACACCATTCAGGGTTGGTCACGACCCTTGAATCGGTAAACGGCCACAACCCAGTTTCTATTCATCAGACTCGTGCTCGTGGCGAGTCAGTAGCAAGCTGCGCAATTGGCCTACCAACCAACTCTAACAGCATAGATGACCCAATCCGACAGTCACTCAGTTCGGCCATTTGGAAGTATGGCCTACCAATTATGGATGTCTTTCAAATCGACGATCGGTATTTTTTGCTGATCTCCCGAGATTGCGCTCAAAAGGTAAGTCTATTTGAGTTGGTCAGGGAAATTCTCAATCGAGACAATTCTCAGCAGCTTAAAGAGCCAGATTACAGTCCCGATGTAACTGAATATGTTTTCTCTCAGACGGGAAAATAGGTTGCGACCTTGTGGATTGAATAATTCGGGCTCGACCGTTTCGCGCGAATGTGAAACCCACGAGCATATGGTTTAGTTCTAGAACGCCTTATTTGCCTCAAACTGTCATTGCCGGACTTGTTCCGGCAATCCAGGGTTTCATTCCGAAGCCTGTATTGTCGCCCCTGGATGCCCGGTCAATACTCTATCGGGCTGGCGAAGCCAGACCCGGGGGTCCGGGCATGACGTTCCTGCTTGAATTGAGCACGGTGTAAAGACTACTCAGTCTTCCGCAGTACAAAAAACACATAACCATAGTCGGCCGCGTGGCGCTCGTAGAGGCGGATTTCGGTTTCATTCTCATCAAGCATGGCCTGGACACCTGCGTCGCCGGCATATGTTTTGCGGGCTTCGGCGAGATGGGGAATGAGGGGCTGATAATATTCCGTCCACCAATCTTCCTCCGGCAGGACGCGTGTTGAGAGGAGCTCGAACCCGGCCCGCTTGGCGCGTTCTGCATTCTCCTCAACTGTCCCCATGGTGGGATAGCCTTCTTTCCAGAAGAGGCGGGCTTCAGCGCTTGGCGTATCCGTCAACCAGGTTGCTTCCGACACGACCGCGAGACCGCCGGGTTTCAGGTATTTCCCCCAGTCCTTCAGACCCTGTTCAAAGCCTTTGATGTAGATGGCGCCTTCCGACCAGAGCAGGTCGAATATGCCCTCTGGCAGATCCAGCGCATCAAACTCGGAGCAGATGGTGCGCAGGCGCTCCTCAGAAATGCCCGCCTCTTCCGCTTTCGCTTCGAGCTTTGTGATGAAGGGCTTCATCATATCGACGGCGGTGGCCCGCCCTTTGGAACAGCGCAGCAACTCCAGAACATCATTGCCCTGCCCGCACCCCATAAAGAGCATTTCGGGTTCTTGCCCCAGACCTTCCAGACTTTCAAACATAGCGCGGGTGATCGCGTCATTTCCCGGCGCATTGCGGCTAAGCTTTAGCTGCATCTCCATGAAGACACGGAACGGATCAGTATCCATACTCAACTCCCACGAATTCTGGTCTCACGAACCTGTTTTCTTCCAGCGCGCATAGTCTGCCCCTGTATCGATATCCGGCAATGTGTCGAGAAGGCGCACCCTAGCGCCCTTCAGGTTTGCCCGCGTGTCTGCGAGCGCATGTTCCGTTGACCAGCGGACATTGTCGAAGATAGGCGGCACCCGCGGAAAGCGCTTGAGGCCCACCAACCAGTAGCCCCCATCCTCCGCCGGCCCAAAAACCGCATCGTGATTGCCCAGCGCCTCAAAGGCTTCTGCAATACGGGCGCCTGTTACGTCTGGAATGTCACACCCAATGAGCACGACGGGGCCCGGGAGCATTGTTTTCATGACCCGATCCATACGCGCACCCAGATCACCACCGCCTTGAGGAATACGGGGCATCTCATCCGGCCAGAAGCCTGTTTCGGGGGCCGCAATATCCGGCGCTGCGGCGATGACAGTTGTCCATCGGGGATCATTGCCCACGCGTCTCAGCAGGCCTCTCGTATTTGTTTTGTAGAAGCGGAGCGCTTCGGCGCCACCAATATCTCTGGCAAGCCGAGTCTTCACATTGCCCATGCGTGGTGCTTTGGACATGACAACCAGCCAGTTCGTTCGGCCGCGATCCGATTTCATCCGTAGAGCCGCGCCAGAATACGTGGTGGCACCCGCAGGAAGTAGAGCGACAAAAGTCCCAGATTCGAGAGCGAACGCTTCAGATACCCATCGCGGTGATAGCGCGCGGGGCTGGTCACTGCTTCCGAGCGCAAGAGCACCATACGCCGCCAACCAACACGACGCACTAGGCTCACATCCTCCATGAGAGGCGCGTCGGGATATCCGCCAAGCTTTTTATAGAAGCTCTTGTGGATGAGAAGGCCCTGATCTCCGTAAGGCAGCCGAAAGAGCGCACAGCGCAGACCCACCACCCATTCGAGCCAGCGGGCAGCGGGGCCAAAATCATCCAGGGCAAAGCGAAAGGCAGCGGCCACCTGCTTACCGCGGAAGCGGCCCTGTTCTACCTGTTCCAGAAACTTTGCGACCTCGTCTTCCCAACCTGCGGACAGGATCGTGTCCGCATGCAGAAAGAGCAGCCAGTCGCCTTTGGCCTGCTTTGCCCCTGCCTGAAGCTGGGTGCCCCGGCCTTTTTCTGATGTGACAAGCGTGGCGCCCGCCGCGTCACAGATTTCCATGGTGGCGTCTGTCGAACCGCCATCGACAATCACCACCTCCCGCACAAGGCCGCGCACGGTTGCCTGGATCAGTGCATTGAGACACTGGGGCAGGCCTTCTTCGGCATTCAAGGTGGGGATAACGACGCTCAGCATGGCCGCAATCTATATCGCCGAAAAAAAAATGGCGAGAACGCATAAATGTTCTTGTTTTGTTCTGAATAAATTCCTATCTTTGAGTCATGGACATTCACTTCGAAAACGCACCCCCGGTCGACCAAGGTTCGGCTTCTTCTCTTGAAGAAGGGGCGCGTATTCAGAAAGGAATAGCGCGCCCTGGCCAACCCGCTTCCCCCCGAGCGGTCTCCCGGCCTCCCATCCCCAAGGCAGCGCCACATATCAAGGCACCGGATGCCCCCTCGTCCCTCGTGTCTTCTGTGGTGCCTGCACCTGGCCGGCGTGGCCGGGGCGCGTGCTCCAATTCTTCGGGTCGATTTGAACCCCTCTCCTATGCCGCTTTCGATGATGGCTGGGAGACGATAGAGGACCCATCAGCTCTCAAAACGGAGGTGACGGATGAATCTCCCCGCAAGATCATCACGCGCAACCAGTCTCCGGACATTCCTTTTGACCGTTCGATCAATCCTTACCGCGGTTGCGAGCATGGCTGTGTCTATTGTTTCGCACGGCCGACACATGCCTATATGGGTCTCTCTCCCGGACTTGATTTTGAAAGCCGTCTGTTCGCGAAGCCGAATGCGGCAGCGCTTTTGGAGCGGGAGCTTTCCAAGCCAAACTATGTGGTCCGCCCGATCGCCATCGGCACCAACACGGACCCCTATCAGCCCATAGAGCGGCGCTACCGGATCATGCGGCAGGTGCTGGAAGTGCTGGACCGGTACAATCACCCGGTGACCATCGTCACCAAGTCGGCGCTCATCACCCGTGACATTGATATTCTGTCCTCCATGGCAAAGCGGAACCTGGTTCGTGTGGCGGTTTCCATCACAACACTGGACAAGAAGCTTGCCCGTGCCATGGAACCACGGGCGAGCATGCCGACACGGCGTATGGCCGCGCTTGAACTCCTATCCGCTGCAGGCATTCCAACAGGTGTGATGGTGGCGCCTGTTATCCCGGGCCTTAATGATCACGAGATCGAGCGCATTTTACGGGGTGCTCATTATGCCGGTGTGGAGCAAGCGGGTTTCATTCTGCTGCGCCTACCTCACGAGATTAAAGACCTGTTCAAGGAATGGCTTGCCGACACAGCGCCTGACAAGGCCAAGAAAGTGATGAAACTCATCCGCGATACGCGCGGTGGAAAAGAGTATGACGCGGAATGGGGCAAGCGGATGCGGGGCGACGGGCCCTATGCCTGGACCATCAAGCGCCGTTTCGACATCGCAGCCGAAAAGCTCGGCATTCGTACGAGCAAAAGCTCCCACACCCATGCGCTTAATGGGGGGCTCAATTGCTCAGCGTTTAAGGTGCCTGAGAAGGTGGGCGATCAATTGGCGTTCTTTTAAATCGCTTTTCCGGCCATTTGTCTCCGTCGCCACGTCAGTGCACACTGGCGTGCATGAGCGACAAGACGTCACTTTTTGAAGGGCCGGACTTCAGTCTGGAACGTGCAGCGGGTGCACCTAAGCTTCGTGTTGCAGGTATTGATGAAGCCGGACGCGGTGCCTGGGCGGGCCCTGTTGTGGCCGCTGCCGTGGTGCTCGACCCTGCTCACATTCCCGATGGGCTTGATGACAGCAAAAAACTCTCTGCGAAAAAACGCGCCGCTCTTTTCGACACCATCATGGAATATGCAGATGTCGGCGTTGGGTATGGAAGCGTCGAACAGGTGGAAGTCCGCAATGTGTTGAATGCCACCATGGATGCCATGCGGGATGCCGTCGCTGAACTCCCTGCCTCACCTGACATTGCGCTTGTCGACGGCAACAAAACACCTCTTCTGCCGTGCAAAGCAGAAGCGGTCATCGGTGGCGACGGGCGCTCTGTTTCTATCGCGGCTGCCTCCATCATTGCCAAGGTCACACGAGACCGGCTGATGCAAGCGCTCGACAAAGAGTTTCCCGGATATGGCTGGGATACGAATGTGGGCTACGGAACGGCTGTGCATAAGTCGGGCATTGAACGTCTGGGTGTTAACGAACATCACCGGCGTTCATACAAGCCCATACGCAACATGTTGGGCAAAGAGACTTAAGACAGACTCTATTTGGTGGCTTGCTCCCTTAAGCCCTTGATTCCTAAAATGATTCACCAGCATTAACTGGGGGTTAACCATGAAGATTCATGATTCCTCCCAACACTTTTCTTCGAATTCTTAAGCGCGTTCACCAAAGGCACGCGCATGCACGGGGGCAGTAAAGCGTGGGGCGTAAAGGTCAAATGAGCCGGTTGCCGGCCAACGAAATCCTTCAGGGCGATTGCATTGAGTTGATGAATGCAATGCCGGAAAAATCCGTCGATCTCATCTTCGCTGATCCGCCCTACAATCTGCAGCTGCAGGGTGATCTCACACGGCCCGACCAGAGCAAAGTCGATGGCGTCACGGACAAGTGGGACCAGTTCTCAAGCTTCAAAGCCTATGACGATTTTACCACCGCCTGGATGACAGCGGCGCGCCGTATTCTCAAAGACAATGGCGCGATCTGGGTGATCGGCTCCTATCACAATATTTTCCGTGTCGGCGCCACGCTTCAGGATCTGGGCTTCTGGATTATGAATGATGTTGTTTGGCGCAAAACCAATCCGATGCCGAACTTTCGCGGCACCCGCTTTACCAATGCTCATGAAACACTGATCTGGGCGTCTAAGTCGGAAAAGGCCAAGTACACGTTCAACTATGACGCCATGAAAGCGCTCAACGAAGATGTGCAGATGCGCTCCGACTGGGTATTGCCCATTTGCACCGGCAATGAGCGGCTGAAAGGCGAGGATGGGTCCAAAGCGCATCCGACACAAAAACCTGAATCACTTCTCCATCGCGTGTTGCTCTCTACGACCAATCCCGGCGACATTGTGCTCGATCCCTTTTTCGGTACAGGCACAACGGGTGCCGTTGCCAAAAAACTTGGCCGGAACTTTATCGGTCTTGAGCGCGAAACGTCATACATCAGCGCCGCCAAGAAACGCCTGAAGGCGACCAAGTCCGGCACGGCGGAAGATATCGAAGTGACACAATCCAAAAAGTCTGAACCCCGCGTGCCGTTCGGCACGATCGTGGAGCGCGGGCTCCTGTCCCCCGGCACGGTTCTCTACGATCCTGCGAGCCGCCATGCGGCCCGGGTGCGTGCGGACGGTACACTGGCGTGTAAAGATGCGACCGGTTCGATCCACAAAATCGGGGCCCATGTTCAAGGTGCCCAGGCGTGCAATGGCTGGACGTTCTGGCACTATAAAAAGCGCGGCAAGCTTCAGCCCATCGACCTTCTGCGCCAAAAGGTGCGTAAAGAGATTTACGCGAGCTAAGCCTTTGAAATCTTCAAATTACCGACGCCGGGTCGCCTCAAAAAGCGGTCCGGCGTTTTCGTTTTCATCCTGTAGGGCCAGCGCCACCACCTTCTTCATGACCGTCGGCAAAGCGTGGTCGCCCAAATTTTCAGGCAGCACCCACTCCCCGTCAGCTTTTGCCTTTAAAGGTACCGCCGCTTCGTAGAGATCCAGTTCCAAATGAAAGTGCGTAAACGTGTGCCGAACCTGTCCCACCCGCTTTTCCCATTTGGCTTTTTCAATGGGCGCTTCTGAGAGCAGCTGAGGCGCTTCGCGTGCGGCTTCAATCCATGTTGTTGACGGCACTTCCATCATGCCTCCGAGAAGCCCTTTCGGCGGACGTTTGCGGATCAGCACCGCACCGTCTTTGCGCACCGCCCAGAAGGCCGCCCCTTTTCGCGTGGGTTTCTGTTTCTTCGGCGCTTTCACCGGCAGGGTTTCCGGATCGCCTGCCTTCAGAGCGCCACAAGATTTGTTCCAGGGACATCTGTCGCAGGACGGGCGGCGCGGCGTGCAAATGGTGGCGCCCAGATCCATCATGGCTTGCGCGAAATCGCCGGGACGTTTCTTCGGGGTCAGCGTTGCCGTCATTTCCTTGATGGGCTTTTTCGCACCAGGCAAAGCGTCACGAATATCAAAAATGCGCGCGATGACCCGCTCGACATTGCCGTCCACCACGACGGCGGAACGGTCAAAGGCAATGGCGGCAACGGCGGCAGCTGTGTAGGGCCCGATGCCCGGCAGTGTTGCTAGCCCTTCCTCCGTATCCGGAAAAATGCCGTCATGTGCGTCCACCACCTGCTGTGCGCAGGCATGCAGGTTGCGCGCGCGACTGTAATAGCCCAGCCCTGCCCAGGCATGCATGACCTCATCTATGTCGGCGGCTGCGAGATCACCGACAGTGGGCCACTTGGCCAGGAACTTTTGAAAATAAGGTCCGACAGTCGCCACGGTTGTTTGCTGCAGCATGATCTCTGACAGCCAGACGGCGTAGGGGTCAGGCTTCTCGCCCGGCAATGCCCGCCAGGGCAGCCGCCTTGCGTGGGCGTCATACCAGGTCAGCAAATCTGACGCTTTAGGCGGCTTCATGTTCATTCCCCTGCATTCGACCACTCGAGACACACAGTCCCATCGCACTCCCCGTCAAAATGGGGCACACTGCGTCCATGTCTACCTTCCGCCCCCCTCGTCGCGCCAGAGTGCCGTTGCCCGTCGCGAAACAGATTGCAGCGACAGCGCGCAATGTGTTCAAGGCGCGTGGTTTCCAGCAGGACCATATTGTGCGCCACTGGCCGGAGATTGTGGGAGCCTCCCTATCCGAACTATCTATGCCGGAGAAACTCGCCTTCCCACGGACAAAGGCCAATGAAAGTGCGCCGCGACGCTCAGAAGGTGCCACGCTGACGGTTCGGGTGGACGGGCCGGGAGCATTGGAATTCTCTCACCAGGAACCGCAAATCCTTGAGCGGATCAACTCCTATTATGGCTATCAGGCGGTAACGCGGATCAAACTCGTGCAGGCGCCGTTGCCCCTGCCCAAACTGCCCAAGAAACGGCGCATTGCCACATTGTCGCCCTCCCAAGAGGAGACGCTTCGCGCGGAAACAGCGCAGATCCAGTCCGATGCCCTTCGTGCGTCCCTGGAAACCCTTGGCCGCCGGGTGCTCGGCTCTCAAAAAAGACCCAACAGGCCTGGTACCCGACAGCGCTAAACGGCGATTCTCTGCCGTTTGCAAGCGAAAGGATCGGTTGAGAGACCGAAGAAGAAGCCTATAATCACGCAACATCTAGTAGGGATATTTAAAATTGGAACAAAATAAGCGCAATTTGCTGATCGGGGGCGCTGCCCTGCTGGTCCTCATTCTGATAGCCATTGTACTCATGAATTCCAATGGGAACGGGGCCGGCACAGCTGCAACCGGTGACCCAGAGGTGACTGACGCACTGGCCGTGGCGGGTCCGATGGGGGACTATTTCATCGGTGCAGATGACGCGCCCGTCACGGTTTATGAATATGCCTCGCTTACTTGCAATCACTGCGCCTCGTTTCACCTTCAAAGCTTCCCTGAGGTTAAAGAGAAGTACATTGAAACCGGCAAAGTACGCTGGGTGACGCGCGCCTTCCCGTTCGACCCGGCTGCTACCGCTGCGGTCATGCTGGCGCGCTGTGCCGGCGAAGACCGCTACTACAAGTTTCTGGATGTCTTGTTTGAGCAGCAACCGCAATGGGCGTTCCAGGGGAACCCCGGCGAGAATCTCGAAGCGATTGCTAAGCAGGGTGGCTTCTCCAGCGAAGCCTATGAGGCCTGCATTCAGAATGAAGATATTTTTGCACACGTAAAAGATGTGCAGGCACGTGGACAGGAAGTTCACGGCGTGCGTTCGACACCAACCTTTTTTGTGAATGGCGAAAAAGTTGAGGGTGCGTTGCCATTCTCCGAATTCGAAGAGGTTTTGCTTAAGTACCTCCCCGAATCGTGATCCATTGCTTTGAGGTTTTGGCGGGTCAGGGGTTCCTTCGGGGAGATCCGCCAAAGCACAAGGGGCTTAAACCACTAAAATAACGGACACTCTCTTGAAGTTCTCTCGTCTGCGTCTTTCTGGATTCAAATCATTCGTCGATACAACGGACCTGTTGATCGAACCCGGTCTTACGGGTGTTGTCGGCCCCAATGGGTGCGGCAAGTCCAACCTGTTGGAAGCCATGCGCTGGGTTATGGGCGAGAACTCGTTCAAGAACATGCGCGGCTCGGGCATGGAAGACGTGATCTTTGCGGGTACCGCCGGGCGTCCTGCGCGGAACAACGCAGAAGTGGTGCTGACGATCGACAATTCAGATCGCTCGGCGCCTGCGGCTTATAATGAGTCCGACACGCTGGAGGTCTCGCGCCGCATTGAGAAAGATGCAGGCTCTCAGTACCGCATTAATGGCAAAGAAGTCCGCGCCCGCGACGTGCAGCTTTTGTTTGCTGATGCGTCCACCGGCTCTCACTCCCCTGCCCTGGTCCGCCAAGGCCAAATCGGTCAGCTGATTGCGTCCAAGCCTGTAAACCGACGCCGGATTCTGGAAGAAGCCGCCGGTATTACGGGCCTTCACACCCGCCGCCATGAGGCGGAATTGCGCCTTAAAGCGGCCGAAACCAACCTCACCCGGCTTGACGATGTGGTTGTGCAAATCGAAACACAGCTGGCGGGCCTGAAACGTCAGGCGCGTCAGGCGACCCGCTACCGGAACCTGTCCGGCCATATTCGCCGCGCAGAAGCGACCGTGCTTCATATGAAATGGGCGAATGCCACCGAAACACTCGGCGAAGAAGAAAAACGGCTGACGGAAACGGATGCACGCGTTGCGGAACTCACCCAGCTGGCGGCAGCTGCCTCCACTGCACAGGCACAGGCTGCGGAAAAACTCCCTGAACTGCGAGACGCAGAGGCCCATGCCGCTGCTGGTCTTCATCGCCTGACGGTTGCCCGGGAAAATCTGGATGCCGAAGAAGCTCGTGCGAAGGAACAGGCTGCACAGCTTGTTGCCCGCCTTGAGCAGATCACACAGGATATTGCCCGCGAACGCGAGCTTATGGGTGACACGCGTGAGGCGCTTGAAAAGCTTGGCGCAGAAGAAGCTGAGCTAAAATCCCAGAACGAGTCTCAGGCTGAAGCTCACGAAGCAGCTCGCGGAAAAGTTTCCGAGACAAGTGAAGCGCTGCAGACCCGAGAAAACGAACTGGACACTCTGTCTCAGGAAGCCGCCGCCCTCGCGGCCGAGCGCCAGAGCCTGGAACGGGCCATCCAGCAGGGTGAACAGCGGATTGAAAAACTCGCGTCGCAGCTGAGCGACATTGCAAATGAGCGCGCGACCCTGGCGGATGCCGAAGAGAAAAAAGCGGCCATCGCGCAACAAGGGGCAGAGCTTGAAGAAGCCATGGCCCGCGCGGAAGAAGCCGAACGCGTGGCCCTTGCGGCTGAAGAAGCGCTTCGGACGGCCCGCGCAGATGAGGCTGAGAAGCGTGAACCCTTGCAGGGTGCTGAGCGCGAGCTGGAAGGCCTCAATGCCGAAGCAAAAACACTCGCGGACATGCTGGCCGTTGATGAGGGCGGGCTGTGGCCGCCGCTGATTGATGCGGTGACCGTCGAGCCCGGATATGAGAAGGCCTTGGGGGCCGCTCTCGGGGATGACCTATCTGTGCCGACAGACAGCGCCGCGCCCATCCATTGGGATGTTGTCGAAGCGCACGGCGATGCGAGCCTGCCGGAAGCGGCACGCCTGCTTGCCTCTGTGGTTCGGGGACCTGCGGCCTTTGCCCGGCGTCTTGCCCAAATCGGTCTTGTGTCGCCAGAACAGGGCAAGGCCCTTCAGTCTCAGTTGAAGCCTGGACAGCGTCTGGTCTCTGTCGCAGGTGACTTGTGGCGCTGGGATGGGTACACCGCTGCCGCTGATGCCCCGACGTCGGCCGCCAAGCGGCTCGAACAGCGAAACCGTCTGGCGGATCTCGAAGCGGAAATCGAAACGGCGCGCGAGACAATGCGCAACCTGCGCGACGCTTACGAAGCGGCCCGGGTTAAAGTTGAGGAAGCAGCGGCACGAGAAAAAGAGAGCCGTCAGGCCTTGCGGGAGACTCAATCCGCGGAAGCGAACCTTCGCAAAGCGCTGAGCGATGCAGAGCGTCAGGCGTCTGCCCAGTTGAACCGGCTGGCAGCACTCACGGAAGCGGAAGAGCGGCTCAACGGCGACCTGACCGACGCCAAACGGACACTCGAGGACTCACGGACCTCTCTTGAAGGCCTGCGTCCCGGTGATGAATTGCAGGCCCGGGTGAACACTGCGCGCGAAGAGGTTGGTGGCCTTCGACTCTCTCTTTCCGAGGCACGCGCTGCTCTTGAAGGCCTGAACCGCGATGCGCAGGCGCGCCAACGGCGCTTGCAGGCCATTGGCGAAGAACGCTCTGCCTGGGAACTTCGTTCTACCAATGCGACCCGCCAGATCGAAACGCTGGAGACACGGAACACGGAGACAGCCGCCCAGCTTGAAGAATTGAAGCAGGTTCCTGCCCAGATTGAAGAAAAGCGGAGCACCCTGCTGACGCAGATTTCCGAGGCGGAAGCCAAGCGTTCTGAGGCCGCAGACGCGCTTGCCACGGCAGAAAACAATCTGGCGGAATGCGACAAGATCGCCCGCGAAACACAGACAGCGCTTTCCGGCGCGCGGGAAGACCGTGCCCGGATCGACGGTCTTGTGGATGGCGCGCGGGAACGCAAAGCCGATACAGAAGCCCGCATCCGGGAAGTACTGGAGTGTGAACCGCAAGAAGCGCTGGCTCTCATTGAGCTTAAAGAAGGTGAAGAGCTCCCTGAGCTTGAGCAGATTGAAACCAAACTTGAGAAACTAAAGCGCGAACGGGAAAATCTCGGTGGCGTGAACCTTCGCGCCGATGAGGAAGCTCAGGAGCTTAACGAGCAACTCGATACAATGATGCGCGAACGCGAAGACCTGGAGGCAGCCATTGCGCGTCTTCGCCAGGGCATTGCGAGCCTCAACAAAGAAGGCCGCCAGCGCATGCTGGAAGCCTTCGACACGGTGAATGAGAATTTCACACGCCTCTTCACCCACCTGTTTGGCGGTGGAACGGCGCATCTGAAACTCACAGAATCAGACGATCCACTGGAAGCCGGTCTTGAGATCATGGCACGGCCTCCTGGGAAACGGCTTCAGGTCATGTCGCTTCTCTCCGGTGGGGAGCAGGCGCTGACAGCCATGTCGCTCATTTTCGCGGTCTTCCTGACCAACCCGTCGCCGATCTGCGTCCTCGATGAGGTCGACGCACCTCTGGACGATGCGAATGTGGAGCGTTTCTGCGATCTGATGGAAGAAATGGTGCGTACGACGGACACACGCTTCCTAATCATCACTCACCATGCGCTCTCGATGGCACGGATGAGCCGACTCTTCGGGGTCACGATGCAGGAACGGGGGGTCTCGACCCTGGTATCCGTCGATCTGGAAGCTGCAGAGAAGATTCGCGAGGCCGTTTAGGTCCAATCAAAACGCCTCAAATGAGACTTGGCTCCCCCTCATATCGCGGGGGGAATCAGCGCTCTTGGGAGGCCAATTGACGCACCCGCGAAAAGCTCTGATTTGGCCATGTTTTTCAACCACTTAATCCGTCTTCAGACTTCCTTGACAGGGTTAGAGTGCCCAAGTAGGGTGCGCGCGGCTTGAGGCGAAATTCTGCAGTTTTGCAGGGGTTTCGCGAGGAACGCGGAGGTTCGGTCGGCCTGTGAAGACCCCGACGGAACAGAACGGCGAAACAAGCGACGTGAGAGAGGATGATCGGTCCGATCTTGCAGCGCTCGACGCCAAAATTCGCGCCCACGCGGAGGCTCATCGGCAGAAAAACCCCGAGCCGGCCGAGACTGGAAGACGAAGTACTGCCATCGGCATGGCGTTCAGACTTTCAACCGAAATGGTTGCGGGTCTGGTTGCCGGGGGCGTTATCGGATGGATCTTTGATGATCTGTTGGGCACAAAGCCTTGGGGCTTGCTCACCTTCTTCTTTTTGGGAATGGCCGCAGGAATTTTGAATGTGTTTCGCACGGCCCAGGGATTGGCGGCCGATGCGGCGGAACAGGTGGGCAAATCGGGCCCCTCGTCCAAAGAAGGGCAAGGGTCCGGTGACAAGTAAAGGCAAATAGCGTGGCAGCAGCGAACCCAGAAAGTGGTGGCCTCGGCGTCGATCCGATGCACCAGTTTGAAGTGCACCCGATTATCCCAATCAATCTCGGTGGCATTGACGCCTCTTTCACCAACGCCTCCATGTGGATGGTGTTCGCAGCGGTCGGCATTATCAGCCTGACCGTATTTGCCATGAGCGGGCGGGCCATGGTGCCGGGCCGCTGGCAGTCTATCGCTGAGCTGTCCTACGAGTTCGTTGCCAATATGGTTCGCGACAATGTGGGCAAGGCAGGCCAGAGCTACTTCCCCTTCATTTTCACACTGTTCATGTTTGTGCTCTTCTCAAACATGCTCGGCATGCTGCCTTATTCCTTCACCACCACCAGCCACATCATTGTGACCTTTGCGCTGGCCCTGTTCATCTTCATTGGTGTGACATTGATCGGTGTCGTGAAGCATGGCTTCCACTTTCTTTCCCTCTTCGTCCCTAAAGGCCTGCCAGCGGTTCTTCTGCCGCTCATCGTCGTGATTGAGGTTATTTCCTATCTCTCACGGCCGATCAGCCTTTCCGTTCGTCTGTTCGCCAACATGATGGCTGGACATACGATGCTGAAAGTGTTCGCAGGCTTTGTGATCGGCTTTCTTGGTGCTGGTGGCCTCTACACAGGCCTCGCGATTGGGCCGATCGCCTTCATGGTGGCCTTTACCGGTCTCGAAATTCTGGTGGCATTCCTGCAGGCCTATGTGTTTGCCATCCTTACCTGCATCTATCTCAACGACGCGTTGCACCTGCACTAATAGGTCGGCGCGTTTTCACTTTGAAACGGGGCTCTGCCCCACAAGTTAACTGAAAGAGGGCCGGGATAATCCGGACCCGCATAACGGAGACACGGACATGGAACCTGAAGCAGCAAAGCTCATTGGCGCTGGTATCGCTTGTATCGCCCTTGCAGGCGCTGGTGTTGGCATCGGCCACATTTTTGGTAACTACCTGGCAGGCGCTCTGCGGAACCCAGCTGCTGCACCAGCACAGTTCCCTAACCTGCTGCTGGGCTTCGCCCTTGCTGAAGCAACAGGCCTCTTCGGTCTCGTTGTTGCACTGATCCTGCTCTTCGTTCTCTAAGCAGAATTCGAAGACAGTCCTCTTTCGCACTTTGCCGGCATTTCGGGATTTTTCCCGGATTGCCGGTGTCAGCGAAACGCCTCAGCGTTTGCCCATATTGGTGACGGCTGAGTCTCAGGAGACAGGCATATGCCTCAGTTAGATTTTGCCACCTTCGTGCCTCAGCTCATCTGGCTGACGCTCGTCTTTGGCGTTCTCTACATCGTCATGGCACGGGTGGCCCTGCCGCGGATTGCGACCGTTATTGAAGAGCGCCGCGACCGCATTGCAGACGATCTCGACACAGCCGCTCAGCTGAAAAGCGATACGGATGACGCAATCGCGTCCTACGAAACCGCTCTTGCTGAAGCCCGCACCAAAGCTCATTCGATTGCGCAGGAAACGCGGGACCGTCTGACAGCAGAAACCGATGCGCATCGTGCAGACCTGGAAGGTCAGCTCGCCGCGCGGATCGCAGATGCTGAAAAGCGGATTGCTGCCACAAAGGACCAGGCGCTCTCCAGCGTTCGGGACGTGGCGGTAGACGTTGCCGATGCCATCACACAGCAATTGCTGGGCGATAGCGACCGGGCGGCTGCGGAACGCGCCGTCGACGGCGAACTCGCTTAAGATAAGGATCTGAACCATGCTTTTAGATGCAAATTTCTGGGTTCTGATCAGCTTCCTGATCTTTGTCGGTCTGCTGTTTTATTTCGGCGTGCCCGGCATGGTGACAGCAGCTCTCGACAAGCGGGCAGACGACATCAAGAACGAGCTCGACGAAGCCCGTAAGCTGCGCGAAGAAGCGCAGCAGGTGCTGGCCAGCTATCAGCGCAAACAGCGTGACGCTGAAAAAGAAGCGGAAGCCATTGTCGAACAGGCACGGGCAGAAGCCGAGCGTCTGGCCGCTGAAACGAAGGAAAACCTTGCTCAGCAGGTGGAACGCCGCACGCAGCTTGCCGAAGACAAGATCGGCCAGGCAGAAGCTCAGGCCCTTCAGGAAGTACGCGCAGTCGCTGCCGATATTGCAGTATCTGCCGCCCGTAAGATCATTGAAGAGAAGCTTGATGGCGACCGGGCAGCTCAGCTGCTTGAGAAATCAATCGCTGAAGTGAAAGAAAAGCTGCACTAAGCAGTCTTCATACAGCTCAGAAAACCCCGCGTGGCTCTATGCTCCGCGGGGTTTTTTGTAACAGCTACGCCGCTTCAATCGTGAGTTCAGGCCAATTCTCTTTCCAACGGACACACTTCTCGTCGTAGCGTTCTTTGACGAAGTTCCCTGCCCTGTTAGGACGAATGCGCATCTCCGCCATGTCGGCGAGGCCAGGCACGTAGAAGCGCCTGTCACCATTCGCCAGAGGCTGGATGCCTACCATGTTGCCGACCGCCAGAAAGCGATCAATGCCCTCGCATGAGGTCTTGAGGGGCGGATAAGAGATATTGTGCTTTTCCTCATACCAGAGGTGGACCCGGGCCTGATTGCGGAATTCGATCTCCACGTCCAGATCTGCATATAAGGCGGCTGCCTGTTTAATCACCCTATCTTCCGCTTCCCATGAAGTGTCGGGATCGAAATAGAAGATGTCATAGTCCTTGATGCCGTATGTCAGGGGCCGCTCTGTTGCCACATTCCACACAGTCTGAAAAAGGCTGCCTGACACAAGCCAGGCATCAGCCAGCTCTAGCTCTGGAAGGCGGTCCAGGATCACCCGATTGTTGCTGTTTCGACAGACAGTCTCCAGAAACTCAGCTTCTCTCACGCATGCCCCCACGAAAAAGGCACCTCTCGCCGTGAGAGGTGCCTGATCTACGTTATGCGATTCGCTGGTCGGAGTTACAGCTGATCAGCAATTGCCCGGAAGAATTCGAAAGTTTCAATTTCCCGGTAGGCGCTTTCATCCAGCGAGGTCGCATAGTCGCTAAAGGCGGACAATTTGACGATCACGGTTCCCTTGGCGGGGTTCACAAAAATGAACTGATTGTAGACACCAATTGCCGAATACTCGCCCTCACTACTTGAGGGCAGCCACCATTGGTAGCCATAGCCCACCGGGAAGAAGTGTTCTTCGGCCAGCTTGGTTTCCGGCAGCAAATGGGGCGCGTCCGGCGTCACCGATGCCCGAACCCATTCGGCCGGCACAACCTGCGTCCCGTTCCAATTGCCCCCCAAGCGATAGAGCTCGCCCAGTTTTGCGTAGTCTCGAGCTGTCGCATTCAACCCGCCAAAGGCCATCTCCATGCCTTCACTGTCGATGAGCCAGTAGGCGTCAGATTCCATGCCGAGTGGCTTCCAGAGCTTTTCTTCCATGTAATCAGCAACGGTGCGACCCGTCGCATTTACGAGCAACAGTCCCAGAACCTGCGTATCGGTGGAGTTGTAGTGATTGTAGGTGCCGGGCTCTTTGTCACGTGTCAGTGTCGCCGCAAACTCGTTGAAGGAGCCCCCGAGCGCCATGATGCGGCCGAAGCGATTTATGTCTGAGTCAGGATCGTTGTAATCCTCATTCCACGCGGCACCTGAGGACATTTGCAGAATGTCTTTGATGCGGACGCCGTCATAGGCTGAACCTGCCAAAGAAGGCGCGTATTTGGTGATGGGTTCTTCAATGCTCTCAATGTGGCCCTCTTCCACTGCGATGCCAATCGCAGCCGACACAAAGCTCTTCGCAACTGACATGGAGAGCCAGTTCACGTCCCGTCCGCCTGTGAGCATGTACCGTTCGGTCCTCACCTCACCATCTTTGATCACCAGTACCGCGCTTGTATCGGTTTCGGCGAGGAAAGTTTCCGTATCGATCGTCTCACCTTTGTATGTGAAGGAAGATGGCAGGGGCACGCGTTCTCCGTCTGGAAAATCAAACGGGTCATCAGACTTTTCCATCTTGTTGACCGGATAAAGCTCGGCCATACGGTTGAAGTTCTCATATTGCTCCGACCCGTTGAACAATGTGGTCGCGAAGGCCAAGCGGTCGATCTCTTGTTTGAAATAGAGACCGGCTACCGCGGCACCCACAACGATCAATGCCACACCACCTATGAGTATCTTTTTCACGACATCCCCCCTCTGAAACGCTTCCAGGTCCATCCGATAGGCACCGGACCCGAATAACAATCATGACATAGGAAAAAGGCCCGGAAAACCGGGCCTTTTCAGTAAGTGAGTTACTCAGCTGCTTGAGCTGGCGCCGGCGGTGACCAGGTGAGGACCGGCTTCCGGGCGGCCTGCGTCTCATCCAAACGCCGCATGGGGGCGAGATAGGGCGCGCCGGAGAAGCGATCCACCTCGCCCTTCTTCGCGCTATCGGCCAGGTCCGCCAGGGTCGCGATGAAGAGATCGAGACTGTCTTTCGATTCACTCTCTGTCGGCTCCACCAGCATGGCCCCATGCACCACGAGCGGGAAGTACATGGTCATCGGGTGATAGCCCTCGTCGATCATGGCCTTGGCAAAGTCGAGGGTCTCCACACCTGTATCTTTCAGGAAGGCATCATCAAAGAGCGCTTCATGCATGCACGGGCCTTCAAAGGGTGCCGACATGGTGTCTTTGAGGGATGCCAAGATGTAGTTCGCGGAGAGAACTGCATCTTCCGCAGCCTGTTTCAGGCCATCAGAGCCATGGCTCAGCATATAGGCTGCCGCGCGCACGAACATGCCCATCTGACCGTGGAAGGCCGTCATGCGGCCAAACGTATTGCCGCCCACCTCTTCGACCTGCTCCGCCACATCGGCAAATTTCAGGCGGCCATTGCGCTCAATGACCCAGGGAAGAGGCGCAAAAGGTGCCAGAGCTTCTGACAGAACCACCGGTCCGGCCCCTGGCCCACCGCCGCCATGAGGCGTGGAAAAGGTCTTGTGCAAGTTGATGTGCATGGCATCGACGCCCAAATCGCCCGGGCGGACCCGCCCGACAATGGCGTTGAAGTTCGCCCCATCGCAGTAGAAATAGCCCCCCACATCGTGAAGCGCGTCGGCGATTTCCTTGATATCTTTTTCAAAAAGACCACAGGTGTTCGGATTGGTGAGCATGATCGCTGCGACATCAGGCCCGAGTTTGGCTTTGAACGCTGCCACGTCCACTCGGCCATCTTCTGTCGCCGGGATGGAATCCACCGTGTAACCCAACAGCGCTGCCGTCGCCGGATTGGTGCCATGCGCGCTTTCCGGCACGAGAACACGGGTGCGTGTCTCCCCTTCGCCGCGTGCTTCAAGGGCCGCGTGAATGGCCATCATGCCACAGAGTTCGCCATGGGCGCCTGCTTTGGGTGACATGGCCACTGCCGGCATACCCGTCAGAACCTTCAACCAATGGGCAACAAGTTCGATCAGCTCCAACGCGCCCTGGGCCGTCTTGGTCGGCTGCAAAGGATGTACGTCAGCAAAGCCTGGAAGCCGCGCCATCTTCTCATTCAGGCGCGGGTTGTGCTTCATGGTGCAGGATCCGAGCGGATAAAGCCCTGCATCGATGGCGTAGTTTTTCTGGGACAGACGCACATAGTGGCGCATGACATCAGGTTCCGAGAGACCCGGCAGACCGATTTTGCCACCCCGGCGATTGCCGCCAAGACGGTCTTCAAATGCCGCTGGCTCGTCCATATCTACACCGCAGGCGCCGCTGTCGCGTTCAAAAATCAGGAGTTCTTCCTGTGCAAGCCCACGATTGCCTGTGAAGGTTTTGTGGGTACTTTCGCCCAATTCGCCAACGCCTGTGGGGCGGCCCTGTTTGTTCATGCCACTCATGACAGCACCTCCTTCAGCGCCGCCGCAAAGGCTGCGCGGTCTGCATCCGTATTCACTTCCGTTGAGGCAACCGCCACCAGATCATCCAGGCTGTCTTCGCCGGGCCAGAGCCTCGACACGCGAACGCCTGCAAGCACTCCCTTGTCCGCCATCTCATCAATGAGGTCGCGGGCGTTTTTTGGCGTGCGAATGGTGAACTCGTTGAAGAAAGTGGGTGTGACAATGTCGACGCCGTCGATTGTTTCCAGTTGGTCTGCCAGCTTGATCGCATTCGAATGATTGATCCGTGCCAGACGGCCAAACCCTTCTTCACCCAGAAGTGACAGATGAATGGTGAAAGCGAGACAACACAGGCCGGAATTGGTGCAGATGTTACTGGTCGCCTTTTCACGACGAATATGCTGCTCGCGGGTGGAGAGCGTCAGCACAAAGCCCCGTTTGCCTTCCGCGTCCACGGTCTCCCCGCAGAGCCGGCCCGGCATTTGGCGCACATATTTCTGTTTGGCGGCAAAGAGACCCACATAGGGCCCGCCAAAATTCAGCGCATTGCCAATGGATTGACCTTCGCCCACAACGATGTCCGCCCCCATCTCGCCGGGCGGCGTCACCATTCCAAGGGAGACAACTTCGGTGAAAGCCACAATCAGGAGCGCCTTTTTGGCATGGGCCGCATCTGCAATGGCCCGCAGATCCCGCACATTGCCGAAAAAATCTGGGTTCTGCACGACAACACAGGACGTCTCATCATCAATGCGAGAGATGATGTCTTCGGTGCCGTCAATCACCGGTGCGCCCGGATCCACATCATAACCCGCAAACTCGGAGAGGTTTTCAACCACCGCGCGATAGTGAGGATGAAGCGCCCCGGACAGAACCGCTTTTTTCTTCCGCGTCACGCGATGCGCCATCAAAACCGCCTCGCCGCAGGCGGTGGAACCGTCATACATGGAGGCGTTTGCCACATCCATGCCCGTCAGCATGGCCACCTGGGTCTGGAACTCAAAGAGGTACTGCAACGTGCCTTGAGAGATTTCAGGCTGGTAAGGCGTATAGGCCGTAAGGAACTCGGAGCGCTGAATCAGATGATCCACGGTTGCAGGAACGTGATGTTTATAGGCGCCGCCGCCGACAAAGAAAGGCACCGAGCCCGCAGGGGTATTCTTTGCCGCAAGTGCGCCCAACAGACGTTCCACTTCCAACTCACCCTGGCGGGTTGGCAGATCGACAAGACCATCCCGGCGAGCCGCGTCCGGCACATCAACAAAGAGATCATCGATCGACCCTGCCCCAATCCGGGCAAGCATGGCCTGGCGGTCAGGCTCTGTCAGCGGCAAATAACGCATGTGCTCAGTCCAATCCTGCAGTGAATGTGTTGTAGGCCGCTTCATCCATCAGCTCTTCCAACTCACCCGTGTTGCTCAACTTCATCTTCACAAACCAGCCGTCTCCCTGGGCGTCTTCGTTGACCTTTGCAGGTGTCTCGTCCAGGGCGTCGTTGATCTCGACAATCTCACCAGTCACTGGAGCGTAAACCTCACTTGCGGCCTTAACCGACTCAACCACAGCGGCTTCATCCCCTTTGGCCACTTCGCGTCCCACTTCCGGCAACTCGACAAAAACCACATCGCCCAATTGTTCCTGCGCGTAATTCGTGATGCCGATGGTGGCAACGTCCCCTTCGACTAGTACCCATTCATGGTCTTCTGTATATTTGACAGTGCTCATGTTTCTTAATCCCCGTTTTCACATCTCACGGGCCGCCTATTGCGGCCTCTATTTGCGATATCTTTTTTCAATGAAAGGCATGGCCGCCACTTCGGCGGGCCGTGCTTTGCCCCTAACCATCAAGGTGAGGGCTGTCCCTACCTTGGCAAATTCCTTCTTCACATAACCCATCGCCACCGGCGCATTGGCTGTGGGACCAAAGCCTCCGCTCGTCACCACACCGATCTTGTTTCCATCCGCATCGATAATCTCCGTGCCTTCGCGGGCAGGGCCTTTCCCTTCCGGCCGGATGCCTATGCGCTTGCGCTCCGCGCCATCAGCAATCTGGCCCAAGATCTTCTCGGCACCGGGAAAGCCACCCTCTTCCCTGCGGCGTTTGCCGATGGACCAGGTAAGAGCCGCCTCAACCGGTGTTGTCGCTTCGTCAATGTCGTGCCCATAGAGACAAAGCCCCGCTTCGAGCCGCAGCGAGTCCCGTGCGCCGAGACCGATGGGCTCCACTTCCGGTTCAGCCAACAGTTTGCGCGCGAAAATTTCCGCAACGCTGTTCATCAACAAGATTTCGTACCCATCTTCGCCGGTATAGCCGGACCGGGTGAGCAAAGCAGGTTCGCCGTCGATCTCCACACGACGCAGGTGCATGAAGTCCATGTTCTCTGCTTCCGGCACAAATCGCCTGAGGACATTTGCCGCTTCCGGCCCCTGGAGCGCTATAAGTGAGCGTTCTTTGTCCAGTCGGGTGAGTTTCGCGCGGCCCTCCAGTTTTTCTTCAATCAGACGGAAGTCATTCTCTTTGGTTGCGCCATTCACGACCAGAAAGAGCGTGCCCTGCTGGTCCGGGTCATCCCACCGGGTGACCATCAGATCATCCACAATGCCGCCTGTCTCATTGAGCAGCTGCGTGTATCGCATTTGCCCGGGAGCCAGACCCTTGATATCGCCCGGCACGATTGTTTCCAGCGCTTCTGCAACAGCTTCATGGGCAGCGTCACCGGAGAGGCTGTCATCCGCACATTTGAGCAAGGCCGGGCCCATGTGTGACACATCGAACAGACCTGTCCTATCGCGCGTATGCAGATGCTCGCCGAGCACACCCAGCTTGTATTGCACTGGCATGTCGTAGCCTGCGAACGGCACCATCTTGGCGCCCAGTTCGAGGTGAAGGCCGTGCAACGGCGTCTTCAATAAGTCTTCAGTCTTTTGGGTCCCCATGGACACTTTCACTCAACACGATTCGTCAGCGGCCAGCCGGCGCATTCAGCGCCGCTCGCGCCCCCTCTGTCGTGTGAACCTGAGAGATTTCACCGGGCCAATCATTGGCTGGCTTATCCCCTTGGGTGAGACCCGCATCGCTGCGCGCCTGCTTTCCAGAGTGTCCTCATCTCGCGGTCCGGTTGCCTGAGAGTTTCCGGGGCGGTTGCTCCTTCGGCGCCGGGACTGCACTTTCGCATCCCGAACTCTCCCGCGAGGGTCGTTGGTGATAGGGATAATAGGTGGAGAGGGTCGAGAGTCAATCAGCGGACCATGAAGAATAAGGCATCATTTCCAGGCCAGATTCTCCATTGATTCCAGTGGGATAGATGATGCCCTGCTCAGCGGTCCCGCTTATTAAACTCAAGTTCTTCTGGTGTGAGCTGAAATCCGACAAGAATCTCATAGGCCGAGCCATCAATCCGGGCAACATAGGGCACCTTGGTTTCTTCAATCGTATGGATGAAACTCGTTGTGCGCTGATTTCCCTCGAAAGTGAGCGGCAGAAGGAAATTGTCTTTCCGCAACACGCGGGAGTTGATCTCAGTTAGCGCGATGAACATCGGCACCATGACTTCGCGGCTCGTCGCGGCAGGGCCGATTTCTGCGGCACCGCGGACGGCGAGATCAACGTAAATGATGCCATCATCAATGTCGTATTCACACCGGCTCACCACACGCTCCAGCTCTGCGGTGAGGGCGATATCCGTTATGTCATTGCCTGCCCCTGAGAAGGAGGTCAGCCTCTCCGCTCCGCCAAGGATGCCAAC
The DNA here is from genome assembly GCA_965248405.1 of Parvibaculaceae bacterium. GTDB lineage: Bacteria > Pseudomonadota > Alphaproteobacteria > Parvibaculales > Parvibaculaceae > Mf105b01. The sequence goes on along the minus strand of OZ252104.1, from coordinate 627,357 downwards.
ACCGGGGCATGGCAGCGCTTGCTGAAGCTCGGTTTCAGCTTCTGTGGTACAGGCCGACAGGAGCCCTACCATGCTCACGCCCACAATCAACGCCCGCAGCGCATGGAAAACTTCTTGTGTGGCCCGCATCATTGATTCGACTGCTCCCGACATGGCAGAAAGCCCGAACAGGGCCTCCATCTTGACTTTAGATGGCGCGCATCCTCTATTACCGGCTAATCGACCGACACGTGCCAAGCCCCACAGAATCCCTTGAAATCAAAGGGTTGTGAGGCTTGCGGCACTTTAGAGCGGTTCTGTTCCACATGGAATCAGAAAACCGCTCTCGGTCTCTATTTTTGTCGCGTTTCCGGACGGATATGTGTTTACACACATCCTGGAAACGCTCTTGCAAACCGCCCGCGTGGCCACAAGCGCCACCTTTCAAGGAAGCAGATAGACAGACGTGAGTGCCGCTCCTGAGACAAGTCGACCGCCCTTAACGGTACTCCTTGCCGAGCCCCGTGGATTTTGTGCAGGTGTCGACCGGGCTATCCAGATCGTGGAGCGGGCGCTGGAAAAATATGGTGCGCCGGTCTTTGTGCGCCACGAAATTGTTCACAATCGGTTTGTTGTTGAAAACCTTGAAGCGCAAGGGGCTGTTTTTGTCGAAGAGCTGGACGAAGTTCCTGACGGGGCTCATGTGATCTTTTCAGCCCACGGTGTCCCCAAATCAGTCCCTGCCAACGCGGAAGAACGGGGGTTGTTGTACTTCGACGCCACCTGCCCTCTTGTTTCGAAAGTGCATGTGGAGGCGGAACGGCATTTCGATGCCGAGCGCGAAATTCTGCTTATCGGTCATGCGGGCCATCCAGAGGTAATCGGTACGATGGGCCAACTGCCAGAGGGAGCCGTCACTCTCATTGAGACGGTTGACGACGCGGAGGCGCTCACCCCAAAGGATCCCGACAAGCTCGCGTTCATCACACAAACGACCCTCTCAGTTGATGATACCGCCGCCATCGTCGATGCGCTCACGCGGCGGTTCCCCAAAATCGCGGGTCCGCATAAGGAAGACATTTGCTATGCCACCACCAATCGGCAGGCGGCAGTGAAGGCCATTGCGCCAGATAGCGACGCTATGATTGTTATTGGTGCCCCAAATTCTTCGAACTCTATGCGCCTCGTCGAAGTCGCAGAGCGCGCGGGATGCAGTCGGTCCTTTTTGGTACAGCGGGCGAGCGATATCGAATGGACCGCCCTGGAAGGGGTCTCAAGTGTTGGTGTAACCGCAGGTGCATCCGCGCCGGAGGTCTTGGTGGATGAAGTGATCGAAGCCTTCAAGGCACGCTACTCGGTTACCGTCAAACCAATCACGGTGAGCCGTGAACGGGTCCAGTTCAAACTGCCACGCGCCTTAAGTGAGCAGGCGTAATTATGGCTGTTTACACGGAAGTCGACGATCAAGCTCTGAGTACGTTCCTCGACCTGTATGACATTGGCGGGTTGCTGTCCTTCAAAGGTATTGCCGAAGGTGTCGAGAACTCCAATTACCTTCTCCATACGGAGGCCGGCAGCTTCATTCTGACCTTGTATGAAAAGCGGACGAACGCGGCAGATCTGCCTTTCTTTCTCGGGCTCATGAACCATCTGGCATCCCAGGATTTTCCCTGCCCTACGCCGATCCTTCAAAAGTCGGGAGAGATGCTGGGTACGCTGGCCGGGCGGCCTGCTGCCATTGTGTCCTTTCTTGAAGGCATCTGGCCGCGCAAACCTCAGCCCAAGCATTGTAGCGAGTTGGGTGCGGGCTTGGCACGCATGCATCTCGCAGGAAACAGTTTTGAGCTCACTCGTCCGAATGCTCTGTCGGTTTCTGGCTGGCGACCTCTCTACGAAACGTGCGAGGGTCGTGCAGACGAGGCAATTGCAGGCCTCAGCCGCGAGATTGAAAAAGAACTCGACTTTTTTGATGCGAACTGGCCCTCAGATCTGCCTACCGGCATCATCCACGCCGACCTGTTTCCGGACAACGTGTTCTTTGTTCAGAACCGCCTCTCAGGGTTTATCGACTTCTACTTCGCCTGCAATGACGCGCTGGTCTACGACCTTGCGATCTGTCTCAACGCCTGGTGTTTTGAATATGATGGCGCGTTTAATATCTCTAAAGCCCGCGCCCTCTTGCAGTCTTATACGCGCATACGTCCGCTCAATAGTGACGAACTTGCGGCGCTTCCCATTATGGCGCGCGGCAGTGCGCTCCGGTTCCTGTTGACGCGGACTTATGACTGGATCAATACCCCCGAGGGTGCATTGGTACGTCCCAAAGACCCAAAGGAATGTCTAAGACAGATGCGTTTCCACCAAGACGTCACGTCGCCTGCCGCTTACGGGCTTGATGTGTAACCCTATGACCAACTCAATGACTGTTGATATCTATACGGACGGCGCGTGCTCAGGAAACCCAGGCCCGGGCGGCTGGGGGGCTCTTCTTCTTTGCAATGGTGAGGAAAAGGAACTGTCCGGTGGCGAAGTCGAAACGACGAACAACCGCATGGAGATGCTTGCGGCCATCAAGGCGTTTCAGGCGTTGAAGAAGTCGACAAATGTGCGACTCCACACCGACTCTACTTACCTTAAAGACGGCATCACGAAGTGGATTGCCAACTGGAAACGCAATGGCTGGCGCACCGCTGCCAAGAAGCCGGTTAAAAATGCCGATCTTTGGCAGCTACTTGAGGAGGTCATGGAGCCTCACTCTGTGGAGTGGCATTGGGTCAAAGGGCATTCAGGCCATCCAGAGAATGAGCGCGCGGACGAACTCGCCCGCCAGGGTATGGAACCCTACAAGCCCTGAAACCAGCGACAAAAAAGGCGCTGGCCGCGTAAGCCAACGCCTCTCAATCGTTACCGTTTTGGATCTAGACCAGAGTCAGCATGTGGTCCGCGCCGGAGAGCTTGGCCTCTCCCGGATTTTCTTCCTGGTTCAATGACTTCAGAACACCATCTTCAATCAGCATTGAATAGCGCAAGCTGCGGGTGCCCATTCCAAAGCCTGACCCGTCAAAGCCCAGACCAACTGCTTCAGTAAAGTCGCCATTGCCGTCACCCAACATCAGCACTTTATCGTCAGCGCCTTGGGATTTCCCCCAGGCGTCCATCACAAAGGCGTCGTTCACCGACAGGCAGGCAATGAGATCAACACCTTTTCCTTCAAGGTCACCGGCCTTTTGAATGAAGCCCGGAAGATGCTGATTAGAGCAGGTTGGCGTGAAAGCACCAGGCAGTGCAAAAAGCACAACCTTCTTGCCCGCGAAAAGCTCAGACGTCTTTACGGGTGTCGGACCTTTATCGGTCATATGCATGAGGGTTGCGTCAGGCAGCTTATCGCCAACTTTGATTGTCATGATACCTCCAGCTGTCAGGTGTTTTTTGGACTCAGGGCCCTGTTGTTTGTCATTAAAGCGCGGCAGCACCGAAAGTACCAGCGTCCGCTGTCGCTACTCGATTAAATAGATGCCCTGAACGCCTGGTCTATAAGGCTCATAGAGAAACATTAAATCGACGGGCTTTCCCTTAAGTTTTTCAGGGTCATTTGCCTCCAGGGGCAACCTAAAAGTCTGGGTATCTTCGGGGTGCGAGGCGCCAAAATAGACGCCGTCCAGCCCTGACGCGACAATAATGGCGGGCATAGGGTCCGCATCCGACAGCGCGACCTCGAGTTCGGCGCGATACCCCTTTACATTCAAAAGGCGAACGTCCGCACTAAGGTCCGCATCGCGCGCCTTTAGGGGCATCTGACTGAGCGCCTCTTCGATCCGGCCGGTGTGCTGTGTTCGCTGCGGCTCCCCAGGGGGCACCGTAAGGCTGCTTCGAATACTGGTGGGGATGCACACATCAGAGCAGACACCAAAATCGAGTTTGAGGGACAGGTTTACTGGACGGGCCGGGTCCTGTGCCATCACTCGCAACGGCCAAAGAACGTTGTTCATATATCCATAGAACCGTTCACCCATTTCATCAAAAGCCATCGGCGTCGGCCAGAGGAGCTCAATCGACTGCACATTCTCTGACCCCGACCAGTCGAACATAGGTGCAAGTCCACTATCCCCAGGAACACGCCAGTAGGTTTTCCATCCTGGGTCCAGGGTCATGTGCAACGCGACGGACAGACGACCGTCGCCCAGAGCGGATTGGGCGCTCTCAAGGCGGGTTGCAACGGAAACTCCTGTGTTCCAGTCACCGGCAAGCTTGGGAGGCGGACTGGCGGGCCCGGTTTGGAGCCCATAGTACAGCACCGTCGCCAGCCCCAGAAAGGCCAGCACCCCTGCCACAATCAATAGGGACCGCTGCTGCACACGTGTACTCCTCGTTACTTTCTCACTTGATCAATCATACAGATGAACGAAGCATCAGATAGAGGCTTCCCGGCTCGCATCCCAGACACTTTAGCGTGACCAAGATCGCCTCAGCATTGGCCGTTGAACACTTGAGACCATGGGGCCTCAGCACATATCATAGTCTTATGACATCGGATATGAACCCGCCCGACACACCTCCCAGCGGATCTGACGCTGATCAGTATCTGGAAGGCAAGATGCTCATTGCCATGCCGACGATGGGAGATGACCGCTTTGCCAGAACGCTCATCTATATCTGTGCGCATAGCGACGAGGGGGCCATGGGGCTCGTCGTCAACAAGATCGCGCCTTCCATCGATTTTCCGGATTTGCTGCAACAATTAGAGATTGAAAACACTGGCACAGGCGAAAACGCAGCGTCACCTGATGTTCCTGTGCTCCAGGGGGGCCCTGTTGAAGCCGGTCGAGGGTTTGTTCTTCATACTCACGATTATCATCAGGACAACGCCACCCTGCCAATCTCAGATCACGTATCCATGACCGCAACGGTAGACGTGCTCAAAGCCATCGCCCGTGGGCGCGGCCCCACTAAGGCCATGCTGGCGCTTGGCTATGCCGGGTGGGCACCCGGGCAGCTAGAGCACGAGATACAAGCAAACGGCTGGCTGCATTGCGACGCCGATGACGACCTCCTTTTCGGAGCGGACCTAGAGGGCAAATATGATCAGGCGCTCGCAAAACTTGGGGTCGATATCTCGTTTCTGTCCGGAGATGCCGGGCACGCGTGATCGCGTCTCGCTCCGTCAGTCCTGCCAATGGTGGGCGATAAACTCCAGCGTATCTTCTGCCGTCATCGGCTGCCCGAAAATATAGCCCTGCCCATAGTCGCACCCCATCTGCTTCAGCTCTTCGACCTGCTCTGCCGTCTCCGCTCCTTCGGCAACCACCAGTTTACCCAGATCCTGAGACATGGTGACGATTGAGCGCACAATCACCGGCGGCTCTTCTCCCTTGCCCATATCGTCAACGAAGCTCTTATCAATTTTGATCGTATCGACGGGGAACTGCCGAAGATAGGAAAGGCTCGAATGTCCGGTTCCAAAATCATCCAGCGATATGCCCGCCCCAAGATCCCTGACCCGCGCCAGGATACGCGATGCCAGTTCAGGGTTTGCCATAATCAGGGACTCTGTGACTTCCAGGCGTAGAGAGCCTTCTGCTACTTCTGTTTCCTTCAGGACCCGTTCCACATCGTCAATCAAGTCATGCCGCAGGAGCTGACGGCTTGAAACATTGACGCTTGCAAATAATGCTTTGCGCAGCGGAAACAGGTTCTGCCAGACAGCCAGATTCTCCGCTGCCGTCGTCAAGGCGTAGCGGCCAAGCATGACGATCAGTTCTGATTCCTCGGCCAAGGGAATGAACTCATCCGGTGTCAGGAACCCCTGCTCAGGATGTTCCCATCTGATCAGCGCTTCGAACCCTGCCACACGCCCATCTTTGAGCGACATGATCGGCTGATAGAAGAGTTTCAGTTCGTCCCGTTCGATCGCCCGGCGGAGATCCGACTCAATCGGCAAACGATTGTCCGCCTCCTGACGCATGGAGGGTTCGAAAATCTCGACCCGAGCTTTGCCCAGCCTTTTGGCACGGTACATCGCGATTTCCGCTTCCTTCAGCAGATCACTCGGTCGATCATGGCTGTCTTCACATATCGCCACACCGATGCTGGCAGACGGGAACACTTCCTGACCGTTAATGTCGACGGGCTGGGAGAGAATGTCATTGATGGCCGATGCCATGGTGGCCACGTCGTCGGGCTCCGTCTTCTCGGTCAGAAGAATGGAAAACTCATCGCCCCCCAAACGCGCCACCGTTTCGGCCCGCGGCACCACCTGTTCCAACCGACGGGCAATCGCCGTTAGAAGCCCATCACCCGCAGCATGACCCAGACTGTCGTTCACCGCCTTGAACCGGTCCATGTCGATCATCATCAGCGCCGCGCGCGGACGGCCCTGGGGGGCGGGCCGTGCAATTGCCCGGCCTAGCCGGTCAAGCAACAGGGGCCTGTTGGGCAAGCCAGTCAGGCTGTCATGAACGGTATCATGAAGCAGGCGTTCCTCAGCGCGCTTTCGGTCCGTTATGTCGCGAACGACACCAACGCACCGCACCGCAAACCCTTCCGCACCGCCGAGACAGCTCGCTCGAAGATTAAACCAGCGATAGGTCGTATCGTTGTGCTGTAGCCGAAACTCCAAGGCAAAGGAGATCGTTCCCCGTCCGATATAGGCATTGAGTGCTGTTCGATAGGTTTCCCGGTCTTCGGGATGCATGCGTTCACGCCAGGACACCTCCGGACCACAAAGATCCCCGGCTGCAAATCCCAGAGAGGCTTCAAGCAATGGCGAGACATAAAGACGGTCCTGCAGGATGTCCCAGTCCCAAATGGCCTGCTGGGCGCCTGCAAGCGCAAAGGCATGACGCTGTTCCCGCCGCAATGCGTCTACGTCAGTGCTGGCCGCCGCCATTTGGACCTGACGCGTCACCACGGCAGCAATCATCACGAGTGCTATAAGGAACAGTGTAGAGACCAGAACCGGTGCATTGAGTGCGCCTGCACCACTGCCTATTGACGTCAAAAAGCCTGCAACCAGCGTCGCACCCAGAAGCAGTGCTGGCCCCAGATGCCTGACCGCCAGGCGCCCGCCCTGAAGCGCCGTGGCAATGGTTAGGCCCACACCGCCAAAGAACACAACAGCAGCAACGATGTTGAGGAGAAACCCTGCAAAAGAATGACTGATCACCGCCAGCAGACCGGACGCGATTGCCACATAGCTCAATATAATGGCTGCGTCGCCCGCTTGCGGGCTTACAATTTCCGGCTCAATCGCGCGCCGCCAATAATGCAGTCCGGCAGCGAGCGTTCCGCCAAAGAGAAGTGCGGCCAACGCCCCGCTCCAGTGAGCACTCAACCCTATATTGCCGCCCAGCAGGCCCAGATTTGCGAGCACCATGCCGAAGGCGGCAGCGCCAAAGATCAGCGCACGCTTGCCGAGCTCCGTTCGGCCCAGCATGAAAAGACCTGCAAGGTAGATACAGAGCAGAGCTGCTGTGCCCACAAGAATGCCGGTAACGAGAGCAAGCCTCTCTGTATAGAGTGCGTGGGACTCGCGCTCCCAGAGCGTGACCCTGTGGGGCCCGCCAGATGGCAGACGGACCGCAAGCGTGACTTCCTGTTTCGGCGGCAGGGTCACTGAGAAAATGTTCCGTCCATCTGCGGCCATGCGAAGTGGCGTCGGCGTCCCCGCCGCCAGGATGCGGTCTACGGGTTCCGGCATAGGTGAAGGCCATAGAAAGCCGCGTCCTTCCATGCCGTGCGTGAGCGTCAATATGCGCGGGAGCGGGATGTCCGCCTCATTCTTAAGGACCAGGACCGCCCAGACACCCTCGGAATCTTCCGATCCGTCATAGAGCACCATCTCCTGGGGCTCACCGCCATCGGTTTCCTCAATTTCCAGTGCCAGGCGTCCTGCCTTCTCCGGCAGGGTCAGGATCAGATCGGTGACATCAAGCCTGTCAGTCGTCAGGTCAACCCGCCCTACCTCCAGCGCGGACACCTGTACCGACAGAAACAAATTCAGAAATAGTGCCGCGCACCAAGTAGCAGCGCTTCTTACCCACATTGCAGTCATGGACGCGGGTCACCCGTCAGCAGACCAAACACGACATGGTCCCGCCAAGCACCATTAATGCGCAGATACCCGCGGGCAATCCCTTCCTGTGTGAAGCCACATTTTTTCAAGACGGCTTGAGACCTTTCATTTTCGGGCAGACAGGCTGCTTGAATCCGATGCAACTGCAATTCATCAAAAATGAATTTCGAAAGCGCCCGCACCGCTGACGTCGTATAGCCCTGGCCAGCGTACATCTCCCCTGCCCAGTATCCCAATGTGCAGGACTGCTGTACGCCTCTGTGAATGTTTGAGACCGTCATGCCGCCGACAAGAGCATCATCTTCTTCCCGGAATACGAAAAACGGATAAGCAAGGTCTTCCCTCACGTCACGCATGTAGCGACGCAGGCGACGACGAAAGGCAGCTCTCGTCAAATCGTCCGCCGGCCAGGTCGGTTCCCAGGGGGTGAGGTAGGCACGGCTTCGCGTGCGCAGCTCCGCCCATTCCGCATAGTCCCCCATTGTCGGCCCGCGGAGATAGACTCCGTTGCCAATGACGAGTGGTGCCACCTCCGGGCGTGTTATGGATCGTAGGAAGGCCATAAACCCCTGTTTGTCCCCTGCGCGGCTTTGCTGCCAAAGCCCCAAATCATTTAGGTGAATCTTGCCGCGATCCGGTCATAAGATTCAAGGCCGCTCAGGGGGCCGACAGCGGCAATTGCAGGTTTCGAGCCGGTAATTCGACCCGCAAAACGTCTAAGTGCCGCTGCATCGACGGCATCAACCCGCTCCGTAATCTCTTCAACGCTCAAGGGCCGCCCGAATATCATCTGCTGGCGCGCCAGTTGTTCCACTCTGGCGGCTGATGATTCGAGGCCCATTAACATGCCCGCTTTCAACTGCGTTCTGGCCCGCGCGGCTTCTTCCTCAGAGGCGTCCGACGCCAGCCTGTTGAGCTCTGCTGCCACAACGGGGACAAGCTCGGCCACATCCTCCTCCGCGGTGCCGGCATAGATGCCGAAAAGCCCTGTATCCTCGAACGACCAGTTGAACGAGTAGACTGAATAACAGAGACCGCGTTTTTCCCGAACCTCCTGAAACAGCCGGGAGGACATGCCACCCCCAAGGATCGAAGAAAAGACCTGAGCCGTATAGTAGTCAGGATCTGCATAGTCGACGCCTTCAAACGCGAGGGTCAGGTGAACCTGCTCAAGGTCTTTGTCCTGTCTGCATTCTGTGGCACCGAATTCGGCTTTCTCTGCCCCCCCGGGATCTGACTTTGGCAGCGCAGTGAACAGTGCCTCCCCCATCTCTTTCAGGGCGGCGTGCTCCACCGCCCCTGCGCCGGCCAAGACCAATTGCGGGCCCGCATATTTTGATGCCATGTAGGATTTAAGGCGCCCACCGTCGAATGACTGGACCGAATTTGGGGTCCCCAATATGGAGCGGCCCAGCGGTTGATCCGGAAAGGAGGCTTCCAGAAGCAGATCAAAAACCAGATCATCCGGCGTATCTGCCGCCTGGCCGATTTCCTGAATGATCACACCCTGTTCGCGCTCGACTTCCTCCGGCTCAAAGGTCGAATATTGGAGAATGTCTGCCAGAATATCCGCGCCCAAGGGCACATCATCCTTCAGGAGACGCACATAATAGGCTGTCGCTTCGTGGGTGGTGTGGGCATTTAAATGACCACCAACAGCCTCAATCTCTTCCACAACGGCTCTGGCGGACCGGCGCTCAGTGCCCTTAAACGCCATATGCTCCAACATGTGGGAGATGCCGTGGTCACCTAAGGTCTCGTGTCGCGAACCCGCATTCACCCACACGCCGACGGAGGCACTCTGCAGGTGCGCCATCTCGTCGGTCACCACGGTCATACCATTGGAAAGTTTCGAGACCTTCGCCGTCATTATTTAGACGCCACCATCACTCAAGCGGCCACAATACGGCTGCGTGCACGAATGAAGTCTTCAATCTGCTTCAGATCATTGGCGCAGTCGGTAAGCCGTTCCTCCCTCTCGAAGAGATCAGCCATCCGGGAGGGAAGCTCTGGCGTAACACCGCTCGCCGCCTCGACCGCTGCCGGAAACTTCGCCGGATGCGCCGTCGCCAGCGTTACCATCGGGATAGAGCCATCGCCCCGGTGCCGTTCAGCGACGGCCATGCCGACAGCTGTATGCGGGTCGATCAACTCACCGGTGGTTTCACGCGCCGCGCGGATCATGGAATTGGTTTCCGTTTCGTCCGCGCGGTCAGCGGCGAAACAGGTCCTGGCTTTTGCGAGGGCCTTCTCTGGGATGCCAAAGCCGCCCGACTGCTGTAATTGCTGCATCATGCGTTCGACGCTTGCGCCCTCGCGATCACACACATCAAACAACAGACGCTCAAAGTTGCTGGAGACCTGAATATCCATGCTGGGGCTGATGGTCGGCGTCACAGTGCCAACGTCATAACGACCGGTATTCAGGGCACGGGCAAGGATGTCGTTCACATTTGTCGCGACAATGAGCTTATCGACGGGTAAGCCCATTTCGCGGGCAACATAGCCTGCAAAAATGTCACCGAAATTCCCCGTCGGTACAGAATAGCTCACGGGCCGCGCCGGACCGCCGAGCGCCACTGCAGATGTGAAATAGTAAACGATCTGGGCCATCACCCGGCCCCAGTTGATCGAGTTTACACCTGCGAGACCAACCTCATCGCGGAACGCCATATCGTTGAACATAGCCTTCACGAGTGCCTGACAATCGTCGAAGCTCCCATCCAGGGCGATATTGTGAACATTGTCATCGAGCACGGTCGTCATCTGACGCCGCTGTACTTCCGATACGCGGCCTTTGGGATGCAGAATGAAGATATCGATCGCATCCCGGCCGCGGAACGCTTCGATGGCGGCCGAGCCTGTATCGCCGGACGTGGCACCAACGATCGTAAGCCGCCGGCCTTTACCTTTGAGCGCATGATCAAAGAGCCTCGCCAATATCTGCATGGCCACATCTTTGAAGGCGAGCGTGGGACCATGAAACAGCTCAAGCAACCAGTCATTGTCGCCCATCTGCCGCAGGGGTGTTACAGCACGGTGGCCAAAGGAGGCATAAGCTTCTGTCAGCATGGCCTTCAGTTCATCCGGCTGAATGGCACCCTCGACAAAGGGCGTCATGACGGCTTCCGCCACCTCGACATAGGACTTACCGGCAAATCCCGCTATCTCGGCCTCGGACAGGCGGGGCCAGGCCGCAGGCACGTAGAGACCGCCGTCACGGGCAAGGCCGGTCAGCAGTGCTTCCTCAAAATCAAGCTCGGGGGCCTGGCCCCTGGTGCTCACATATTTCACGCCTGTCTCCTGAAATTCGGCCACAACCTAACTTCAAGCAGGCCGCGCCACAAGTCACTCCGTCGGACGCCCGAAACGGCCCTGAGAGCGGTGGAAAACGAGGTAAATCACCACGAGAACCACGGCGAGCCCGAACCAGGTGAGCGCATAATCCAGATGATTGTTTACCAAGGTGACCTTTGCAACGCCCGGTTTCGGCCAAACATCCTCAGGAACATCGCCCACTGTCTCCAAGTAGATGGGGAGGTAGCCATCCCCTCCCGCCAGCGCCGCCATGGCCGCTACATCTCTTGTGAACCAGATATTGGCGGCGACATCGTTCTCCGCATCCAAGGTACCCGGCATCTCCGGCGCCCGGGCAATTGCCTCAAACGTAGCGGTACCGCCTGGCCTCTCTGCCAAAGCATCCTTGAGCGGAGCTGGCACAAAGCCTCGGTTCACGATCACCCGTCGCCCGTCCTGCAGCACAAAGGGACTGAAGATCAGATAGCCAATCCCGTAGGTTTCCGAGGTTGCGAGCCAGTGAAACTCAACACCATTCATGAAGGCACCCGACAGGCGGTACCGCCGAAACTTGTCCTCTACGCCGGGACTTGCGCCTTCAAGGTTGATTGCGGGCGCGTCTAACCGGGCTTCCATTTGCTCCACCAGTCCCAACTTCCACTCCAGGCGTTGCAACTGCCAGGTCCCGAGCCAGAGCAAAACGGGCAGAGATCCAATCAGAAACAGAGTTGGCCACAGACTCGGCCGGAAATAGGGATTGTCAGCGAGAAAGGACACGCGATTAATCCTCCAGGCGGCCTTCGCGGGCCTTGTGCCGGAACTGCTGCGCCACCAGCCACGCTTTCAAGACGGGAAGCAGAACCAGCGGGAGCAGCACGGACATAGGCAGCCAGAGGGCCGCATGCACCCAATAGTCCGGCCGGTACGCCACTTCGACATAGAGAGCGAGACCAACAATCACAAAGCCCACGATCATGATGATAAAGACAGCCGGGCCGTCCCCGGAATCGACCTCAGAGAAATCCAAACCGCAATGGTCGCACGCGTCCGCGATAGAGAGGAAACTCTTGTAGAGCTTTCCCTCACCGCACCTTGGGCACCGCCGGCTCAGTCCGACACTGATAGATGATTGCTCCGGATAGTCGCGATCACTCATCCCAAATACTTTTCCCAAATACTTTCTTTGTCCCTCAAGACCAAAAACCAGAAGGGCGGCCAACCGCTTGCGCGGCGCCGCCCCCCAAAACATTCAATGTGTCTGATCAGTCTGACAATCAAGCGCCCCAGACATAGATCGAAACAAAGAGGAACAGCCAGACGACGTCCACGAAGTGCCAGTACCAGGCTGCTGCCTCGAAGCCAAAGTGATGCTTCTCGGTGAAGTGACCGCGATAGGCCCGGCCCAGACAAACGGCCAGGAAGATTGTACCGATGATCACGTGGAAACCGTGGAAGCCCGTCGCCATAAAGAAGGTCGCACCGTAGATGCTGCCGGAGAAGCCAAAGGCTGCGTGGCTATACTCATACGCCTGAAGCAGTGTGAAGATGCCGCCCAGGATCACGGTAAGCCAAAGCCCCTGCTTCAGGCCTTTGCGGTCGCCGTGCTGCAGAGCGTGGTGCGCCCAAGTAACGGTCGTGCCCGAGGTCAGCAGGATGACGGTGTTGATAAACGGCAGGTGCCACGGATCAAACGTCTCAATGCCAACAGGAGGCCATACGCCGCCCGTTGCTTCTGCCCGCTGGAACATAATGTCCCCGCCTGGGAACAGGCTTGCATCGAAGTATGCCCAGAACCATGCAACGAAGAACATCACTTCGGAGGCAATGAACATGATCATGCCGTAGCGCAGGTGCAGCTGAACCACAGGTGTGTGGTCTCCGCCCTCAGCTTCGTTGATGACGTCGCGCCACCAGCCGACCATTGTGTAGGCAATGCCTACTAAGCCGATGATCATTATCCAAGGGGCGGAGCCATGCATGTAGTAGATGCCGCCAACTGCCGCTATGAAGACAGCAATTGAGCCGATCACTGGCCATGGGCTTGGATCTACCAGATGGTAGTCATGTTTTGGTGCGTGGGCGTCAGCCATGTCCCCTCATCCTCATTGTTTGAAAGACGTTCGTCTTTCTATCGGTTAGTTCGCCGCTCAGCTAGTTTGCTACTAGTTCGCCAGCTGGGCGACATCCCGTTTGGGATAAAACGTATAGGACAATGTGATGGTGGTCACATGGTCCAGATTCTTGTCATCTTCGATTTCAGGATCAACAAAATACGTTACCGGCATGTCAATGACCTCGCCCGGACGCAGCACCTGCTCCGTAAAGCAAAAGCACTCGATTTTGTTGAAATAATAGCCTGCTGATTGCGGCGTGACGTTATAGGTCGCCGTGCCAACCAGTGTTTCGTCTGAGAGGTTTCGCGCCTGATAAAAGGCAAGGCCCGACTCCCCGACTTTGATCTCCTGGGAGAGTTCGACCGGCTTGAATTCCCACTCGAGACCGCGATTGATATTGCTGTCAAAGCGGATGGTCATTGTGCGATCAATCGCAGCAGCTGGTGCTGCATCCGCAGTGTTCGTTGTGCCGCCATAGCCCGTGACACGGCAAAACAGATCGTAGAGAGGCACGGCCGCATAGGCCATTCCCACCATGCCAACAACAAGCCCCGACAGGAGGAGAGCGACCTTACGGTGCTGCCGCTGCTGGGTTGTCTGTGTGTCTGTGGTTGCCAAGCTCATCCGTTCCCTTCCTCACAAAGGCCGTGCAAGAATATTGGCGCCGAGCTTCACCAGGGTCACGGCAAAGACGAGGACCATGAACCCCAAAAGCGTCCAGGCCATTGCCTTTGCACGCGCGCGGCGCTGCTTCAGCATGTCTTCCGACCATACTGGCGTTTCAATCTCGTGGCGTGATTTATCGTCCATATGAGCTAGAGCCATTGGTTAGATTACCGGCACGTACAGGCCTGGCACACGTTCAACCAGGAACAGTGCGAAGATCAGGAAGAGATAGAAAATTGAGAACAGAAACAGCCGCTTTGCCCGCGCGTCACTCCCGGGCTCATCACCACTCCGCCCTGCCTGCCAAACCTGCCAGGCCAGCGCCAGGAAGATCGCACCGAGTGAGGCTGTGACCGCCCCATATATCGCGCCTGCAAAGCTCAACGCCACCGGGGCGAGCGTTACCGGCACAAGCAGCACCGAATAGATGAGAATCTGTTTGCGGGTCTCGTGCTTGCCCGCAACAACGGGCAACATCGGCACACCAACACCCGCATAATCGCCCTTACGATAAAGAGCGAGCGCCCAGAAATGGGGTGGCGTCCACATGAAAATAATCAGGAAGAGAACGATCGATTCCATCGAAACGGAGCCCGTCACAGCGGCCCATCCGATCATAGGAGGAAACGCGCCTGCCGCACCACCGATCACAATGTTCTGAGGCGTGCGGCGCTTCAGCCACATTGTGTAGATGAATAGATAAAATCCAATGGTGATCGCCAGCAGTGCGGCCGCCGCATAGTTCACAAAGAGACCCATTGCGACGACTGAAACGACTGAGAGCGTCGCACCGAAGCCCAGCGCCTCACCGGCGCTGACCCGGCCTTGCGGGATGGGTCGCTCAAGTGTCCGCGTCATCCGCGCGTCAATATCCGCGTCGTACCACATGTTCAAAGCACCCGACGCTCCCGCACCAAGTGCAATGCAGAGCAGAGCTGTGAATGCAAGGACCGGGTGAAGCGTGCCAGGCGCCAAAGCAATACCGACAAATCCGGTAAACACCACGAGCGACATCACTCGTGGCTTCAGAAGCGCAAAAAAATCACCAGCCGTGCCAGCCTGGTGCTCACCGGCAGCAGCCGCTTTTGCTGTTTCTATGGATACGTCAGACATGTGACCCGTTTAAGCAAAAAATGAGGAACTGGCGCTTGGAACCCCAAGCGCCAGCCCGTCCACAGTTTATTTGACCCGCGGCAGCTCGTTGAACTGGTGGAACGGTGGTGGAGAGGAAAGTGTCCACTCCAGTGTCGTTGCACCTTCGCCCCACGGATTGTCCGCTGCTTTCTCACGACGGCTGAAGGCAACTGCCAGGCCGACGAGGAAGATAAGAACAGAGAAAGCTGTGAGGTAGGAGCCCCAGGATGATACGGCGTTCCAGCCTGCATAGGCGTCCGGATAGTCCACATAGCGGCGTGGCATGCCCTGACGGCCCAGGAAGTGCTGCGGGAAGAACACGAGGTTCACACCAATAAACATTACCCAGAAGTGCAGTTTGGCCAGGAACTCCGAATACATGTAGCCAGAAATCTTCGGGAACCAGTAGTACCAGGCTCCAAAGATGGCGAACACAGCACCGAGCGACAGCACATAGTGGAAGTGAGCCACAACATAATAAGTGTCGTGATAGGCCCGGTCGACGCCCGCATTGGCGAGCACAACGCCGGTCACACCACCCACGGTGAAGAGGAAGATGAAACCGATAGCCCAAAGCATCGGCGCCTTAAACTCAATGGACCCGCCCCACATGGTGGCAATCCACGAGAAGATTTTCACGCCGGTTGGGACCGCGATCACCATGGTGGCCGCCACGAAGTAGGCCTGCGTGTCCACGTCCAGACCGACTGTGTACATGTGGTGCGCCCACACAACAAAGCCGACAGCGCCAATGGCAACCATGGCGTATGCCATGCCCAGGTAACCGAAGACCTGCTTTCTGGAGAAGGTCGAGATGATGTGACTGACAATGCCGAAACCAGGCAGGATCAGAATGTACACTTCAGGGTGACCAAAGAACCAGAACAGGTGCTGGAAGAGGATCGGGTCCCCGCCGCCTGCCGGATCAAAGAAGGTCGTTCCGAAGTTCCGGTCTGTCAGCAGCATGGTGATGCCACCTGCAAGAACAGGAAGCGACAGAAGCAGAAGGAATGCGGTTACCAGCACGGACCAAACGAAGAGAGGCATCTTGTGCAGTGTCATGCCAGGGGCACGCATGTTCAAAATGGTAGTGATGAAGTTGATCGCCCCAAGAATAGAGGACGCCCCTGCCACGTGAAGGGACAGGATGGCAAAGTCCATCGCAGGCCCCGGCTGCGCTGTGGTTGAGAGCGGCGCATAGATCGTCCAGCCCCCGCCCACACCATTAGAGCCTGGAGGGCCCTCAACAAACATGGACATCACAAGCAAGGCGAGCGACGCAGGCAACAGCCAGAAAGAGATGTTATTCATCCGCGGGAACGCCATGTCCGGCGCGCCGATCTGCAGCGGTACAAACCAGTTGCCATAGCCGCCGATCATCGCCGGCATCACCATGAAGAAGATCATGATCAGGCCGTGAGCCGTGGTGAACACGTTGTACACGTGCGGGTCACCAAAGATCTGCATGCCTGGCTCATGGAGTTCCATGCGCATGGCGATGGACAGTGCACCGCCCAGAATCCCCGCAAAAATTGCGAAGATGAGATACATCGTGCCGATGTCTTTGTGGTTCGTCGAGTAGACGTACCGCTTCCAACCGGTTGGATGATGATCGTGATCGGCGTGAGCGCCTGCTGCTTCACCGGCCATATCTCTTCCCCTTATCTTTAACGTCGTTTCTCAAAATCAACATACGGTTCTCAAGCATTACTGCTGAGCATCCGCAACTTCATAGGCAGCAGGTGCCGCCGCATATTCTTCTTTGGCCCAGAGGATCCATTCGTCGAACTCTTCCTGAGTCACAACCTTAACGGTGATCGGCATGTAAGCATGGCGGATACCGCAAAGCTCAGAACACTGGCCGTAATAGGTGCCCACTTCCGTGGCACGGAACCATGTCTCGTTCAACCGGCCTGGCACCGCATCCATTTTCACACCAAAGGATGGGATCGCCCATGCGTGGATCACATCTTCGGACGTGATTTGCAGGCGTA
This sequence comes from Parvibaculaceae bacterium, assembly GCA_965248405.1. Taxonomy (GTDB): domain Bacteria; phylum Pseudomonadota; class Alphaproteobacteria; order Parvibaculales; family Parvibaculaceae; genus Mf105b01. The sequence goes on along the minus strand of OZ252104.1, from coordinate 610,102 downwards.
CGGTTGCGTTCACCGGCACGACAACATCTGTGTCGGTGGCGAGCAGCCGTGGCTGCCCTTCTTGCAGCTCATCGTCTTCCAGCATCAGGCTTTCGAAGAAGAGCCCGTCATGATCGGGATATTCATAGCCCCAGTACCACTGATAGCCGATGGCCTTAATGGTGAGGTCTGCTTCAGGCACTTCCATCTGCTTGTAGAGAAGACGGAAAGACGGCACAGCGACCACCACGAGAATCATGATCGGAACAACGGTCCAGACAACTTCGATCAGCGTGTTGTGCGTCGTCTTTGACGGCTCCGGGTTCTTCTTCGCATTAAAGCGCACCATGATCAGGATGAGCAGTGCCAGCACAAAGAGCGAAATCACCGTAATGATGACCAGCAGGAAATTGTCGAACCAGATCAGGTCATCCATGACCGGGCTTCTTGATTCCTGAAGGCCAAGGCCCCAGTCCGTCGGCTGTCCCACGCCGGCAAATGCCATATCTGCCGATCCGGTTACGATCCCCGCAACCAGAGCCACGACTGTCGCCGCCAAAAGTGTCGTCACGCGCATTTCTGTGCCTCGCTCTTCACATCAAATTCTGATGGCGCCAACGCCGTGCGTTTGATCACGGTCGACCGCCCCCTTCCACAAGACAGACCCCAGACTTTTGTCTGGTGGTTCACCTTATGGTCAAACTCTCGCGTCAAAAACCACAATCAGCCGCTGGTCGCAAGCGGTCGAACGAGAAAAAAAGAGGAAATCCGCCATTTAGCAGTCCCAGGCAGTAACCTGGTTGACGCCGTTGGCCTCCCCACTTCTCATTCGACGGTCGCAGAGCCGTCGGGCCACTATGGGCTTCTGAGTCGCATATTAGTATAGACCGCCACCCAACATATGCGACAGAGGGGGCGGTTACGCGACTTTTTGCCACGGGGTCCGACCAAAACAGATCAATGCGTCTACGAAAAACCAGTGAAACCGCCCATGTTCGGGTGGCGAAGACCCCAAATCACCTTACTATGAGGAAAATAGCGGAGGTCGGCCATGCGCGATGAGGCGCTTATCCATTTTCACTACGGACGCCATATTTCGGCTGGTGTGCATCTGCATACCAATGGCGGGGCAGCGCCCGCGTTGATCAGTGAAGCCGCACCCTATCTGGACCCAAAAGTGCCGGGACGCTGCGTCGTCGGCTTTTGTGCGGCCCATCCGGCTGCCGTTGATGACGTCACCAATGCGCCACCACCCGGCTGGGAGAGCTGGACCTTCCGGGAATGGGACGACTGGTTTGGCCGGATCAATGGCGTGTTTCTGGTCGATCTGGCTCAACTTCAGGTGACCCAATATCCTCTTTACAGTTGCAGCCCCCATATTGTGCGGTGCGACCTCTCCGGCCTGCCCGGTCGGTTGGTCCCCGTCGCCGACTGGCTGCCCGCTTAAGTTTTTGTGACCTCTATTCCGTTCCTTTGGAGACAGTGACATCCCATGAGTGCTTCTGCTGACGATCTCTTCTTTGAACCTGCCGGTCTTGACCGGTCCCGCGTGGAACGCCTCGTCGACGACACGCTGGCGGAGGCCGATGACGGAGAGCTTTATCTGGAGTATCGGCTGTCAGAAGCCCTGGCGTTTGATGATGGCCGTCTGAAAACCGCGACCTATGACACGCAACAGGGCTTTGGGCTCAGATGCGTCGCAGATGAGTCGACAGGCTATGCCCACTCGTCCGACATGTCGGAAGCCTCTCTTCTGCGGGCGTCGGATGCGGTGCAGGCCGTGAAGTCAGGCCATTCCGGCACGCTGGCCGATGGACCGGTTCGGACCAATACTCAGCTTTACGGTGATGAGAACCCGCTGGGTGACCAGACCTTTGAAGAGAAGGTAGCGCTTCTTCAGGAAATCGATGCCTATGCGCGGGCGAAAGACCCCCGTGTGCGCCAGGTGACAGCCTCCATGGCCGGGGAATGGCAGGCCGTGGAAATCATCCGCGCAGGCGGTCAGGTGGTACGGGACATTCGCCCTCTCGTCCGCGTCAATGTCTCGGTTGTTGTCGGTGACGGCGACCGGCAGGAAAGCGGGTCGTATGGTGTGGGCGGCCGCGAGGGTTATAGCGCCTGGATCAGCCCGGATCAGTGGCAAGGTCAGGTGGATGAAGCGCTCCGCCAAGCGCTTGTGAACCTCGACTCTGTTCCCGCCCCGGCGGGCGAAATGGAAGTGGTGCTGGGCCCCGGCTGGCCCGGTATTCTGCTGCACGAAGCCATCGGCCATGGGCTTGAAGGGGATTTCAATCGCAAGAAGACGAGTGCTTTTGCAGGGCTCCTCGGTGAGCGGGTGGCCTCACCGGGTGTGACCGTTGTGGACGACGGCACGATTGCGAAACGGCGCGGGTCCCTTTCCGTCGATGATGAAGGCACGCCCACATCCAACACGGTGCTCATCGAGGACGGCATTCTCAAAGGTTATATGCAGGACCGGATGAACGCGCGGCTCATGGGCATGGACCCGACGGGCAACGGACGGCGCGAAAGTTTCGCGCATCAGCCCATGCCCCGCATGACCAACACGTACATGCTTGACGGGGACAAAGACCCGGAAGAGATTTTGGCCAGTGTGAAAGATGGTCTCTACGCGGTCTCCTTCGGCGGCGGTCAGGTGGACATCACGTCCGGCAAATTCGTCTTTACGGTGACGGAAGCCTACCAGGTCCTGAACGGCAAGCTCGGCGCACCAGTCAAAGGGGCGACGCTGATCGGCAATGGGCCGGACGTGCTCACCAAAGTTTCCATGATCGGAAACGACATGGCGCTTGACCCCGGCATCGGCACCTGCGGTAAAGCTGGACAAGGTGTGCCCGTCGGCGTCGGCCAGCCCACGCTTAAGCTCAGTGGGCTGACAGTTGGCGGGACAGCGGCTTAGTCATGAGCCAGAAGATCATATCCATGGGCGGCGGATTTCTGCTCGCAGTTCTGTGGTTTGATCTGATGTTCGATGTGCAGGTCTGGCCCCATTGGGCGCAAGAGACACTTCCGGAAGACGTGCTCGCCTCTATCGCCGGCTACTATCAACGCGTGACGACGGATGCCGCGCCGATGAACCTGTTGGTTGGCGGTGTGATGTTCCTGACAATTGGCGCCGTGATCTGGAACCTGATGCGCGGAACCCACGCGATGTGGGTACGCGTTGGGACTCTTATTCTGATTTCCGTTCCGGTAGGTGCCGCGCAGATGGTGATCTTTCCCGCTGCTCAACAACTCGCCACTCGCGTCGACAGCCTTGATGTACAGACCGACCTCGTCAACGCAATCTTCACTGCGCATGTCGCCTTTTTTGTCGCCATCAGTCTGATGCTGCTTCTGCAATTCCTGCCAGCAAAGAAAAGCCCGACAGAAGCTTAGCCGTACTTCTTCCGCATCCATTTCACGGATTCTCGAGCAAGCTTTTCCAGCACCTTCATATCGATATCTTCGAGCTTCTTGATGTAGAGGCAGGACTTGCCGGTTTTGTATTTGCCGAGTTTCGCCATCAGATCGTCATACGCCCCAAAGCCCTGCATGATGTAAACAGTGAGGGCCTGCTTGCGGGGGCTGACGCCGGTCACAAACCAGGTGCCGGACCGGCCTGACTCATAGGTGTAGTCGTAAGAGTCGTAGCCGATCATGCTTGTGCCCCACATTTTGGGCGGGCAGCCGGTGACACGTTCCAGCATCTCCATCACGGCGATCAAATCCGCTTTCCGCTTCTGATCCGCTACGGTGTCGACAAATGCGTCTACGCTTGCGTCATTCTGTTTGGTCTTCAATTCGGCCATGGGCTCACCTTCCCTGAGAGGGATAAGTCAAAAGCACCAAGATCAGAAGATCAATCAATCTTTGGACTGAAGGTATCCAGAAAAGCGCGGGCTTCAGAGTCGCTCTTGATGACGATCTGCGTGGCATGGGCCCCAATGGTTGCCATTGCCTCATTGATTTTTTGCTCCGAGCGGCTCGGGAAGTCCCAAATCCATTTGTAAAACTCGAGACTGAAGCGTTCCGGGCAGCCTTCCGCCAGGTCGGGCCGGACCCGCCCAAAATATTTCGCGCTACGCCACATGGCCCGTAAAAGACACAGCCATCGGGGGCGCTTTGTCAGAATGATGGTATCTGCCCGCGCCATGCGGATCGGAAAGGTTGCAGAATAGTTTCCATCCATCACCCAGGCGTCGCGGGCCACAAGGTCGACGACTTTTCTTGGCCAGTCCTCTGCAGGTGTTTCCACCCATCCCGGATGCCAGAACTCATTGTCGAGATGGATAAGAGGAAGGCCGGTTCGTTCCGCGATCGCCATGGCCAGAGTCGATTTCCCGGCCCCGGACGAGCCGATCACCAGAACACGCTTCATGACACCCTCCCAGCCGCATAAGGGATGCGGGTTTTAGTCCTCAAGACTTAGAGGGTCAAGCTCACTCGCTGCATCCTGTCTGCTTGCAAGAATGCGCGCGACAAGTTCTTGCGCCTCCTTTCCAGACAAATTCAATGATATTTGTGCCCTTGATGAGCGCATTGGTTCGAGAATATTAGCGTCGGATATTACATGCTTATCCGCGACAAAAATGAGTTTACGCCCAATGTTTTCTTGAGTCGTTTCCCAGAGTGTTTCAGCCGCAGTCCGAGAAAACTCAACCACCAATATGGGGAAGTGCTGTTCACCGGGACCGTCGAACATCAACTGAACATTTGCAAAGCCTGCGTCAGTCAATATCGCGCTACTTTCGACGAGGACTTGCCCATCTTCGCTATCAAGAGTTTCACAGGAAGCTGCAAACGCCTCTACACAGCTCAAGTGAACGCTTGTCACCGGCGGCTTTCCGGCCGCAAGCACTGAGGTGACAAGTGAAGCGCATGCCAGTGAAACTAATCCCCATCTTTTGGACCATTTTGTTCCGGCTACCGCGAGTCTTTTGGCACATGTCATAGAGTTTATCCCCGCCTTATCAGCCATGCGTACTCTGGAACTTCGTATGATAACACGGGAGTTTCATCTTGTTAGTGTCAACTAAACGTTGGACCGATTGGCATCATACAGACTATTTCAATCACAGGGTTAGGATAGGGGTCATAGTGCGCGCGCAAGCCGATACAATCATCCCAGTACTCACAGCGGAAGCGCGTTACATCAATCTGCATGGCGTGCGAGAAAACAGGTTGTTCGGACCCCAGATGGGAGGCCTCAGGTTTTCCTTCTGGGCTGGCACACATGAGAATGATGCTCATGAACCGAAAATTCGCGTCAATAGCGATTTTCCAAACAATGTGTCCATACAATGGTTTGTCGCTCAACGAGATATCCAACGCCGAAGCAGGGAACAGGGCGCTGAATACAGGTTCGCTAGCCTCTCTGACATCCACTGTTAGGGCTATCTGGAGAGCAGAAGAGGGATATCGCTAAAAAGCATACTCTTCGTAGATTGGATCGGTCTTGCCGTTCCAGCGGCCATTATAGGCGTCCAACTGATCGTCGGCGCGGGTCTTGCCTTTGTCGAGAATTTCTTCGAGCGTTGACAGGAAGATGGTTTCATCCGCGCCCACGCCGTCCGTCTGAGCCCGGCCTTTCAGCCCTGCCCGACTCATGTCGACCATCTCGCGGGCGATCTCCATGACATTCACGTCGCTGGTGCGGGTGGCCAGCGCCGTCTTCGGCACTTCGTGGCGCAATTCCTCGCGGGCATAAGGCGTCCACTTTTTCACCATATCCCAGGCCGCGTCCAGCACACCACCGTCGTAGAGAATACCGACCCAAAGGGCCGGCAGGGCGCAGATGGAATTCCACGGTCCACTGTCGGCGCCGCGCATCTCCATAAACTTCTTGATCCGCACTTCCGGGAAGATGGTGGTGAGATGGTTGGACCAGTCGCCAATGGTTGGCATCTCGCCCTCAAAGCCTTCCAGCTTGCCGTCCATAAAGTCGCGGAAGCTCTTGCCCGTTACGTCATGGTACTCGCCGTCGCGGTGCACGAAATACATGGGCACATCAAGCGCATAGTCCACATAGCGCTCGTAAGAGAAACCATCTTCAAACACAAACGGCAGCATGCCTGTACGGGCCTTGTCTGTGTCCGTCCAGATCTGACTGCGGAAGGAGAGGAACCCGTTGGGTTTGCCTTCTGTGAACGGCGAGTTGGCAAAGAGCGCGGTGGCAATCGGTTGCAGCGCCAGCGCCACGCGGAACTTTTTCACCATGTCGCTTTCTGCCGACCAGTCCAGGTTCACCTGAACGGTGCAGGAGCGGTACATCATGTCGAGGCCGTAGGAGCCGACCTTCTTCATGTACTCCGTCATGATGCCGTAACGGCCCTTCGGCATGACAGGAATGTCTTCACGGGCCCAGTCCGGTGTGAAGCCAGTGCCTAAGAAACAAATGTCGAGCTCGCCGCCCACCTCTTTCACCTGAGCCAGATGATCGTGCACTTCAGAACAGGTCTGATGCAGCATTTCCAGCGGCGCACCGGACAGCTCAAACTGCCCGCCGGGCTCAAGGGATACATTTGCGAGACTGTCTGGACAGGTGAGGCCGATAATGTGGTCGCCTTCATAGACCGGTTGCCAGCCAAAGCGCGTCATGCCTTCCAGCATGGCGCGGATGCCATTTGGGCCGTCATAGGGAATGGGAGACCGGTCAGACGTGCGGAACGGGAACTTCTCGTGCTCAGTACCGATCCGCCATTCGGTCTTCGGCTTTTCACCTGCCTCAATATAGGAGACCAGGTCGTCATAGCCTGAAATGGGATCGGCTCCCGCCACCAGAATGCTCATGCTCCCAGCCTTCCCGCCCTTGCCAGGCGTTTTCTTCCGGACATTGCCTCTACTGGGCCAGTCCGGTCGTTCCTCACGAGGCCTTGCCGCCTCTTCTAGCGGGTTGACGCCCGCGTCACTCTTTAGCTCTTGCCCATGTAAGGGACGACCCTACCCCACACAAGGTCTTTTCTAAATCATTGCCGAAAACGTGACCCTCTGCAGGAGATTAACCCTGCCAATCTCCAAGCACCAATTGAATGGCCGCGAGAGCTGCCACAGCGGCGGTGTCAGCCCGCATGATCCGCGGGCCTAAGGAAATTGCGGACGTATCGGACCGCTTGAGGAGCCGGTCGCGCTCAGCAGGCGAAAAACCACCCTCCGGTCCGATGAGAACCGCAAGCGGGCCAGCCGTATCAAGCACTTTCAATTGCTCCAGGGTGCTCGCTTTGGGCGCCGCCTCATCGCAAAAAATGATCCGCCGGCCGTCCATGTCGTCAGACCAGCGATCCAGGAGGCGCTCCAGGCTCTGCGGCTCCTCCACCTCGGGTACGGACAGAAGCCCGCACTGCTCCGCTGCCTCCACCGTATTGGCCCTGAGCCGGTCCTGCTTGATGCGCGCCACATTGGTTCGCGCGGTATTGACGGGCAGCAGACGCCCTGCGCCCATCTCAACTGCCTTTTGCACCATGAAATCGAGCCGTGCGCGTTTGATGGGCGCAAACAGGAGCCAGATATCGGGCAATGTGTCCTGTTCCCTTGTCTTCTGTTCAAGAGCAATGAGGCAGGACCTCTTTTTCACTTCGTCCAGTCGGCCGAGCCATTCCCCATCGCGGCCGTTGAAGAGGCGCACAGGCGCGCCATCGCCCATGCGCATCACATTCAACAGGTAGTGGGTCTGATCCCGGTTCGGAACGACGCCAAGACCGGTGCGCAAATCCGCCTCCATATAAAGACGCACTTTACCTGTCCCACAATGATCCGGGCTGTCCTGATGATCTGCTTCGTTGCTCATAACCTCTTATAGAAGATGTCAATTTGCCCGTGAAGCTTGAGTATTTTGAGATAAACCGCGACACAAAGTTTTAAGAAAGTGCAAATACCTCTTGGGTAAGCTTGTGCCCATGATCGGCCCTATCGGCGTGCCCCACACGTCCTTCAATCCCTACATCCAGAGTGCGAGTTTGAATTCCTCTCGCGCGGGCGGGGTTTTTGCGCCTAGCGCCCCAGGTCTTGATGCTGCGCAACAGGCTCAAAGCGCCGGCGCTGGTCGCAGTCTCCTCGATCAAGCAGGCAACACCCGCAAGGTTGAAGGCAGCTCTTCGGCGCCCAAGACGAACCCCTTCAATGATTTGACGCCTGAGGAAGAGGCGGAGGTCGAACGCCTCAAAAAACGGGAAGAAGAAGTCAAAGCCCACGAAAACGCTCATGCAGCAGCGGGCGGCGGCGTCACCGGCAGGATCAGTTACAGCTACACGACTGGGCCTGACGGCAAGGAATACATCACCGACGGTGAAATTCAGATTGATACATCCGGCGGGGGAAACGACCCGGACTCTGTGATAGCCAAAATGGAAGCGGTCATTCGCTCGGCCTATGCACCTGCTGAACCCTCCGCGAAGGACCGTCAGGTGGCGGCACAAGCGCAACAGATTTTGGCGGCAGCGGAACTGGCGGCCAAAGAGCAGAAGGATGCAGAGGAAGAGGCGTCAAAAACCGACAGTGAAAGTGAACAGGAAGGTGGCCTTGCCTCTTCGATTGCGCTCGCGATCAAGGCCTATCAGGAACCTGCCGCGGCCAGGCCTCAAGCAGGCTTCTCAGTTTAACCCACCCATCAACTAGAAGAGCCGCTTTCTTCAAATGATGCTATGACACTCTCAACCTGACTTAGTGAGAGGCGTTTATGGATGACTGACCCTCATCGCCAACCGAATGACAGCCGTGTTGCCGATGCGGCATTTGACAATTGGGTGGATCATTACGCTCCGGAAAAAGCGAAACCCTATCTTCGGTTGATGCGCGCGGACCGGCCCATTGGAACCTGGCTCCTGCTCTGGCCCTGCCTCTGGTCCATCGCGCTCGCCGCTCCCCTTGGGCAAGGCTGGTCTGTTCTGTCGCTCCTCTATCTGCCGGAACCGGGCACCATGTTGCTTTTCACTATCGGCGCCTTTGTGATGCGGGGTGCGGGGTGCACGATCAACGACATTATCGACCATGAGTTTGATGCGAAGGTGGCGCGCACCCGCTCGCGCCCCATCCCGTCAGGGGCGGTCAGTCTTCGACAGGCCTGGCTATTTCTGATCACGCTTTGCCTTATCGGCTTCTTGATTCTGATCCAGTTCGATCTCTTCACTATTCTGCTGGGGGCGGCCTCGCTTCTGCTTGTGGGTCTATATCCCTTTGCCAAACGCTTCACCTATTGGCCGCAGGTCATGCTCGGGCTCACCTTCAACTGGGGAGCCCTGTTGGGCTGGGCCGCTGTCGCCGGGAGCCTTAGCCTACCCCCTGTGCTTCTCTATGTAGGCTGCATCTGCTGGACGATCGGCTATGACACGATCTATGCCCATCAGGACAAGGAAGACGATGCTCTCTTGGGCCTCAAATCGACCGCTCTCCGTTTTGGCGACAATACCAAAACCTGGCTCTTTGGCTTTTACGGTGCCGCCCTCCTCTTCTTTGGTCTTGCAGGCATGGCTGCAGCCATTGGGTGGATTTTCTATCTGGGGCTGGCGATCGGCGGCTGGCATCTCATGCGCCAGGTGACACGAACCAAGATTGATGACGCGGCGCGCTGTCTTGCGGTGTTCAAATCGAACCGTGACTTCGGCGTGATCCTTTTTGCATCGATCCTTGCAGGCACGCTCGGCTCCGGTCTGCACTGACACTCTTAAACCCTGTGTACCGGTAACCCTGAGTGCAGATGTCGCACTGGGGAGTCTTGAATGATATTGCGATGCACAATATATGTCGCACAGCAACATAGTTGTGCTTCACGCCAATTCCGACGCGCAGGTGCAGCTAGACTTCAAGGAGTGAACCGATGTTCAAGCAATGGTTCCACAGTGCGGCGATCGCAGCGAGCCTCTTCTCCGGCCTCCCTTATTGGAGGGAAGAGAATGCACGACTGGCAAAACGCCAGCGGCAAGCCCGCTAACCCCCTATTTCCGCCAAAAACCAAAAGATCGAACCCCGGTTCATTTCTATGATCCGGGGTTTTGTTTTTATCAAACTTTGAATTCAATTTCATTTCTTTGGAAAAACCTGTTGAACTCAATAAATGAATCTGATTTCATAAGATTAAGAATTTTGATCGTCGACAAATGAATTGGATTTCACTCCTATGGCCTACCGCCAAACAGAGAACGTCGCTCAGCGGCTGGAAGAAAACCGGCGCCGGATATTGAAAGCCGCCCGGGAGTTGGTTGCGGAAGGCGGCTTCGCCAAAGCGCAAATTACGGCCGTTGCGAAGCGCGCCGGCCTCGCGACGGGTACGCTCTATCGCTATTTCCCGTCAAAAGACGATCTTTGCCGTCAGGTCTTTCGCGAAGTCTCTTCGGGCGAGATGAACATCCTGGCGGGCATCGCCGCGTCAGACCACGCGGCACTCAGCCGGTTTGACCTGGTATTGCGCACCTTTTCCGGACGGGCCCTTAAAAGCCGGCGCCTTGCCTATGCCCTGCTGGCGGAACCCGTCGACGTGGCACTCGCCGAGGAACGCACACGGTTCCGCAAGACACACGCGGCCATTTTTGCGCGCATCATTGACGACGCCATTGCCGAGGGTGCCATTGCGCCCTGTGACACAAAACTTGTCGCCGCCTGTATTGCAGGTGCCATCCCGACTGCGCTGGTGGGACCGCTTGCGCCAGATACCGATGCGCAAGGGAGCAACGAGGTGCTCAACAGCATCGTCCAGTTTTGCTTTGGCGCTCTGGGTGTCACTGCTCAATCGATAAGACTGAATACACAAGTGGAGAGCCGGGTATGACCAAGATCAAGGCACAAGACCTCCTTACAGACGAGCAGATCGCAATTGTCCGACAGCGCTCGGACCTCCGCGGCATCTGGCTGGTGCTCCACGCCTGGGGTGTCAGCTTCGCCGCAATGGCGATGTTCGTCTATTTCCCTAACCCGCTTACCTTCATACTTGCTGTCGCGATTATTGGCGGGCGGCAGTTGGGGTTAGCCGTGCTGATGCATGATGCTGCGCATGGTGTGTTGTGCAAATCGCCGAAGCTCAATGAGTTTGTTGGTCAGTGGCTTTGCGCCTACCCCATGCTTGCAGAGACATGGGCCTATCGGCGCTATCATCTGCAGCATCACAATCACACCCAGCAACCGGAAGACCCGGATCTGATCCTCTCTGCCCCCTTCCCCATCACGAAAAAGAGCTTCAAGCGGAAGATGTGGCGGGATTTTTCCGGCCAGACCGGCTACCAGCAGCGCAAAGCGCAGTTCAAAAATGCTCTCGGCCCCGCGGGCACACCTTTCGCTGAAAGAGCGCGTACCTATTGGTCAAAGCTTGGCCGGGCGACGATCACCCACATCATTCTTTTTGCAGGCATCGCGGCCACCGGTCACTGGTATCTTTATTTCGCGCTCTGGCTGTTGCCGTTCCTCACCTGGCATCAGGTCATCACGCGCATTCGCAACATAGCGGAACACGCCATGGTGCCGGACGCCGACGATCTCTTCCGATCTTCGCGCACGACCATTCTCAGCCTTTGGGAGCGGGCGTTCATCGGCCCTTATTGGGTGAACTACCATGTGGAACATCATCTGATGATGTGGATTCCCTGTTACAACCTGCCAAAGGCGCAGAAGTTCCTCATCGCCAACGGGCATTGGGAGCGCATGGAAACCAAGCGGGGATATTGGGAAGTGCTCAAGATGGCGACGTCGAAGCCTGACGATCAGGACAAGCCTGGCGAAGTGATCCACAATACGCGCCGCCGCGTTGCGGGCATCGTGTCGGAAGGGTTTGAAGCTGCAAACTGACCGCCTGTTCGACCCGACGACGAACCCCGCAGAGTTCATCAAGTCGCACACCGCGCTGCATGAACCACCGCTCGTCCCGGAGCTCCGTCTTCACCTCGCGACAGAGGCCGATGCGCTATGGCGTATGGGAGAAGAAGAGCTGGAGGCGACAGGCCTGCCCGCGCCCTTCTGGGCATTTGCCTGGGCGGGGGGACAGGCACTCGCCCGCCATATTCTCGACACGCCCGACATTGTATCCGGGAAACGGGTGCTCGATTTCGGGTCCGGCTCGGGCCTCGTCGGCCTGGCGGCAATGCGCGCCGGCGCGAAATCGGCGCTGGCAGCGGACATCGATCCTTTCGCCTGCGACGCTGCCCGGCTCAACGCGGATGCCAATGGCCTCACGCTTTCAGCAACGGATAAAGACCTGGTGGGCAAAGATGGACCCTGGAACGTCATCCTTGTTGGGGACATGTGCTACGAGCAGCCACTGGCTGGCAAGGTCGAGGCATGGCTCCAAACCCAGGCCAGTAAAGGTGTCGAGGTGCTGATCGGCGATCCGGGGCGCACCTATCTGCCGAAAGACCGCCTGCAAAAACTCGTGTCCTACGCCGTGAAAACCTCCCGGGAGCTTGAAGATACAGACGTGCGAAACACGTCCGTCTGGCAGTTTTCCTGAGTTTTTTGGCCCTCACATATCGGCCTTGCCAAACAGCCATTTAGTTCATATATGAACCAAATGGCTCAGACACCGCGTATTTTCCATCTTATGCAGCTCGCCCATCGGGCGCTCTTTCGCGCTGCCGACCAACGGCTCACCGACGCTCTCGGCATTACAGCCGTCCAGCAAGGTGCCCTGTTCGTCATAGGCCAACAGGAGCCTTGCAAACCCTCTGCGATCGCCAAGGCATTGGACATGAACAAGTCAGCGGTCACGACACTTGTAGGACGGCTTGAAACAGCAGGGTTCATTCACCGTGTTGCCGACGCCCGCGATGGCCGCGCGCAAAACATCAGCCTAACGCCGCAGGGCAAGGAGGCGATCCGGCACTCCCTCCCGCTCACCAAACAGGCGAACGCCGCCCTGCTTGAGGGATTTTCGCGCCAAGAAGTAGAGACCATTGCGCGGTTTCTGACCCACGTCATTTCAACATCCGCCCCAGCCGCTTCTCTGGCGGCCCAGAAAACATCTGGCCGGGCTGTCCCCCAAAAAAGCTAGAAGGAATTTATCCATGATTGCGACATCCGATCATATTCAGGTTCACAAAGATGCCGGTGTTCTGACGCTCACCATGAACCGCCCGGAAAAGAAGAATGCCCTGACACAGGACATGTATGCAGCCCTTGCCGACAATGTGGTTGCAGCGCAATCAGACCCTGAAGTTCGGGTGGTGCTCCTCACGGGGACAGGGGATAGTTTCACCGCCGGAAATGACATGGGTGACTTTGCCGGCAGCGGCGACGAGACACGCGGAGAAAACGAACTGCCGCCGGTTGGGCGATACCTTCAAGCAATCCTCAACGCTGAAAAACCCATCGTCGCAGCCGTCAATGGCCTCGCCATCGGCGTCGGCGTGACGATGTTGCTCCATTGCGATCTGGTCTATGCCTCTCCCAATGCGACTTTCCAGACGCCTTTTGTCAATCTGGGACTGGTCCCCGAAGCAGGCTCCAGTCTCCTACTGCCGAAACTCATCGGGACGCAAAAAGCCAATGATATGTTCTTGCTTGGCACGAAGGTCAGTGCTGATGAGGCGGAGAAAATGGGTCTGGTCTGCTCCCTCTTTGATGAAGAAGCTCTGCTCGATGAAGCAAGCTCACGTGCAAAAGCATTGGCGGCCAAAGCACCCAACGCTGTGAAACTCACCAAACAGCTGGTGCGTCAAGATCATGAAAACGTGGCACAGCAGATGGCGGACGAAAGCGTGCATTTCTCCGCGCAGCTCAAGACGGCGGAATTTGCAGAGGCCGCGATGGCCTTTGCAGAACGCCGCGCACCAGACTTCTCAAAAATCTGAGATCAATAGGCGTGTGGCCGGGACGCTGAGACCCGGTCACTCCACTGCCGGGGCCTGCCGGTATAGCCAAAGCTCAAAGGCCTGCGCATGGTGAGCGGGCTTGCCCCGCGATGAGGTTGAGGTGCAGACGTTGTCAGCGACCCTAGCTGCTCAGTGGCTTCGCGCAGATCGCCGCCACGGTCCTGCACAAGCAAAGGCAAATTGAGAACGCTCGCCCAGGATCGCCACCGGGCACCTGCATCCGCACCGTCAAAAGATGCATGCACGGTCACTGTTTTGTGCGGGTCCGGATGCCAAAGCTCGACCAAAATTGCAGGCTGCTCGCGATCCCGGCCCCTATAGGCGATCGCCATTACAACGCCTGTGAAATCAGATACCGGCACTTCCCACTCCCAAACGCCAAGCGAGGGTGAACTGTCCTGCACGACAACACGGTCACGATAAACGGTCGCATATCGAAGGAAGCCCAATGCACGGCGCCAGGTTGGCTGAAACGGTACTGTCAGACTTGCAGGCAAGCGATATGGATCCGCGTCAAAGGCGGGCGATTTCCAGCGCCTTCGGCACTGGTCCGCATCGTCTTTTCTGCCAAAAACCTGCATCGACCTTTTCTGCCTTTTTGGGTCTGCCTATTTGGACCCTCTCGTTGGAGACAGCGTAAGCCGCCTCACGACCCACAACGTAGAGCGCCCATGCTTTCTATCTGTTTAACGGCTGCTTCAAACTTTTGTGGGAGTTCCAGAAGGCAGGAAAACTGAATGGTGGTTCATGCTAGGTTTTCGGGGCACGGTCGAATCAGTGGCCAAAGTCAACTATGATGTGCCACGAAGGAGCAAAGACATGATCGACAACCCCTTGCAGATGGTCGGTCTTTATATCGGCATCAATCTGCTGCTGAACCTTGGCCTGGCCTATCGCGTTTCCGCCACGCGGCAAAAGACGAATGTCATGACCGGGACCGGCGATCATGAGCCCCTCTATAAGTCGACCCGCGCGCACATTGTAAACAGTGAGTACACGCCCATCGGTCTGATCGGCCTAATAGGGCTGTTTATCCTATCCGCGTCTATCTGGATTATTCATGCCGCAGGCGTCGCTCTCACCATGGGCCGCCTGCTGCATGCGATCGGTCTCTACATTTCAGCGGACAGTACCCGACCCAGACTCTGGGGAACGTTGCTGACCTGGCTCGGGCAGCTCATCACGGGTGTGGGATGCCTCTACTACTCCCTCACCTACACGATCTGACCGAAACAGGGGTCTGCTGAGCCTCAGATTGCTAAAGGCCCCTGCGGCACCCCTGTCGGTACGGCGGCGCACCGCCTCTTCTAATCTGCTATAAGGCCCTCACCTTCAGGCTCAATTTTGCCCTCTCGCCACGGATATTCATACACATGCCGCACGCACAAGACCGTACTGACCTCCTCCAGGATCTGATCGCCCGAGCAAAAAAAGGGGGCGCAGACGCCGCCGACGCGCTGATGGTGGAAAGTACGTCTTTCGGCGCGACCTATCGGCTAGGACAGCTCGAAGACATTGAACGTTCAGAGACCCAGGATCTTGGGCTCCGCGTCATGGTGGGACAGCGCCAGGCGGTCGTTTCCACAACAGATGTCGGTCCAACAGCCCTTGATGCATTGGTCGAGCGGGTGATTGCGATGGCAAAGGTCGCGCCGGAGGACCCTTATTGCGGGCTCGCAGATCCGGCTCTCCTCGCCAAAACGATTGCAGACCTCGAGCTTGATGATGGCAGCGACCCTAAAGCGGATGAGCTGGTCGCGCGCGCCCAGGCTGCGGAAGAAGCGGCTTTTGCCGTCAAAGGCGTGACGAATTCCGGCGGTGCAGGATCGAGTTTCGGGCGCGGCGCCATCACGCTCGCCACGAGTGACGGGTTTGCCGGACATTATTGCGGCAGCACCCATTCCATTTCCTGTTCCGTTCTGGCGGGCGAAGGCACAGAGATGGAACGCGATTATGACTATTCCACCGCACGCCATTTTGCCGATCTTGATGACCCGGCAAAGATCGGACGGGAGGCAGGTGAAAAAGCTGTGCGCCGCTTAGGCGCCCGCAAAGTTGAAAGCTGTCAGGTCCCCATCGTGTACGACCCGCGCGTTTCAGGCGGCCTTGTCGGGCATTTTGCCGGCGCCATTTCCGGCGCGTCCGTTGCCAGAGGCACCAGCTTCCTGAAGGACAGTCTGGACACACAGGTTTTCGGCAACGGCATCAGAATAACAGACGATCCTTTAAAGAAACGCGGACGCGGATCGAAACCGTTTGACGGCGAGGGCGTGCGCACAGACGCATTGACATTGATCGATGATGGCCGGCTCACCACCTGGCTACTGGACACATCGACGGCGAAACAGCTGGGCCTGCAGAGCAATGGGCGCGCTGCGCGCGGCACCGGCGGTTCTCCTTCGCCCTCGACGACCAACCTGACGCTTGAGCCTGGCACGCTTTCGCCTGAGGAACTGATGGCAGACATTAAGTCGGGTTTTTATGTCACTGAGATGATCGGTATGGGCGTGAACGGGGTCACTGGGGACTATTCGCGTGGCGCATCGGGCTTTTGGATTGAAAATGGGGCACTGACCTTCCCGGTGAGTGAAATCACCATCGCCGGGAACCTTAAAGACATGTTCGCCAACCTCACACCGGCAAACGACCTGGAATTCAAGGCGGCGACCAACGCGCCCACAGTACGGATCGAAGGAATGACCCTTGCCGGAACCTGATCCCTTGTCCCTCACCAATCTCAGCCGAGATCATCAACTGTTATGCGACGCTGTACGGGCTGCGGGCGCGTTGGCGCTCACCTACTATCAACGCGATATCGAACAGTGGGACAAGGATGACGATACGCCCGTGAGCGAGGCCGACCACGCGGTCAATGCGTTGCTCCATGAGCACTTGCAGGGCCCCCGCCCTGACTATGGGTGGCTATCCGAAGAAACCGACGACGACCCGGTGCGCCTTGAGCGGGATTATGTCTGGGTGGTGGATCCGATTGACGGGACCCGTGCGTTCCTGAAAGGCCGACCGCATTTCACGATCTGCGTCGCCCTTGTCTATCAGGGTAAACCCGTCTCCGCGGCAGTCTTCAACCCCGCCTCGGACGAGTTCTTCGAAGCTCAACTGGGCGGTGGCGCCCTCCTGAACGGCAACCCCATTTCCCCCAGCAAGCGTCGCGACATTTCCGGCTGCCGCATGGCCGCATATGCGCCCATGTTCAAGCACCCGGCCTGGCCGGAGCCATGGCCGGAGATGGACATCGTCAGCCGCAACTCTGTCGCTTACCGGTTGGTTCTGGTGGCCAATGGGTTTGTTGACGCCTGCATGGCCCTCAACCGGAAAAGCGATTGGGACCTTGCAGCAGCGGACCTTATTGTACGCGAGGCGGGAGGCCGCATGACAACCCACGATGGCAGGCCTTTCGTTTATAACAAGAGCTTCACCAAACACCGCAGTCTGGTTGCCGCCGGTCCGGCGCTCTACGACGCTCTATTTGAGCGGGTAGGTGGCCTAACACTGCCTTAACATGCGTGCCCTATCCTGAGATGGCGAGCCTATAGATATCGAGGCATACTGCTTTGATAAATCAGCCTGATTTCGGGAGAAAAATAGATGTCGGACGAGCAGCTTCTTCACCTCGTTTTTGGAGGCGAACTGGAAGATCTTGAGGGCATCCGCTTCAGCGATCTTGAAAAGCTCGACATTGTCGGCATCTATCCAAGTTTCGCGGAGGCTGAGGCCGCCTGGCGAACAGCGTCACAACGGACCGTCGACAGTGCGCAGATGCGTTACTTTATTGTTCATCTACACCGGTTGATGGACCCGGACAGCGACCACCCCCACGAAGATTGAAGAGTGATCACCCGCCCAAAAAGGCTTACAAAACCGCCGGTTAAGTGGCAGCCCATGTGGTGACGCGCTCCTCCCGCCATGATAGTATTGCGCCTCTATCCTTCCACCCTTCCTGCTGAATGAAAGCCCTGCAGTTGAGTGTAGATACCGGCGATCCCATTATTCGAGAAGCAGCCGACGACGCACGGCAGGCGGCTGTGTCCCGTGGCTCTTCACGTGAGGAACAGACACCATCTGAAGCGGTCGCGCCTCTTCGGACAATGGTGGCAGTCCGGAGGATTGCGTCCAACTATCTCAAGCCACATACCGCTCTCATTGCCTTGGCGATCCTTGCGAACCTCATCATCGCAGCGACGACAAGTGTGCTGCCTTTTCTGATAGAGCAGACCGTCGAATTGATCTTTGAGCAAAAGCGCGAAGATATGCTGCTCATCATCGCTGTTGCTGCCCTTGGCGCACAGGGACTGCGAGCGATTACGACTTATGTCTCCAATGTGATTATGAACTATGTCGGCCAGCGTATGGTGGTCGCTGTGCAAACGCACCTTTTCTCAAAACTCATGACGGCTGACCTTGGCTGGATCCAGCAGACGCATTCCGGTCGGTTCATCTCCACCTTCATGACGGATGTCATTCGGCTTCGCGACTCCACCGCTCAATCAATCATTAATCTCAGCCGGCACCTGGCAGTGCTCGTGTTCCTTGTTGGATACATGTATTACCTCGACTGGTTGATGGCCATCATCGCAACGGGTGTCATTCCGGTAGCTGCCATCTTCATGCGGCGCCTGGGTCGAAAGACACGGAAAGCGACCAACAAGGGCCTGGAGGAAACCGGCTCGCTTTCAACACTCATCCTTGAAGCCCTGGGCGGCATTCGGGTGGTTAAGGCCTACGGACGTGAGGATGCTGAGATCAAGCGCGCAACCGGCACCATCGCGCTCGTTCTTGAGCACACAATGCGGTCAGTCAGAGCAAAAGCGGCAGCGGGCCCGATTACGGAAGCGCTTACGGGGATCGGCATTGCGGCCGTCATCGGATATGCCGGGATGCAGGCAATCAATGGAACGATGACGTCAGGGTCATTCTTTGCCTTTATGGCGGCGGTGATGCTGGCGTATCAGCCGCTTAAAGCCGTTGCCAATCAGCAGACAGTTCTTCAGGAAGGTGTTGCAGCGGCGTCGCGGCTCTTCCCCGTGCTTGATGTGGAAGCGAAAATCGTCGATGGCACCGACAGCAAAGATCTGAAGGTGACCGATGGCGCCATCCGCCTTGATGGTGTGAGCTTCCATTATGATGACGGGACCAAAGCGCTAGACAATGTAACGATAGACGTCCCCGCCGGTCAGACCGTTGCCCTTGTAGGCCCGAGCGGTGCTGGCAAAAGCACTATCCTCAACCTTGTCCCTCGTTTCTATGATGTGAGTGAGGGTGTGGTCTCCATTGACGGTCAGGACCTGAAGTCCGTCACACTGGCATCGCTTCGGAACGCCAGCGCCCTTGTCACACAGGAGCCCTTCCTTTTCGACGATACCATTCGTGCAAACATCGCTTATGGAAGCCCTGATGCAAGCCAGGGTGAGATCGAAGCGGCCGCAAAAAATGCAGCAGCGCACGATTTCATCATGCAGCTCACCCACGGCTATGACACCCATGTCGGGGAGGCGGGACTTAAGCTTTCTGGTGGCCAGCGTCAGCGGATTGCCATTGCGCGGGCCATGCTCAAGAATGCCCCGATCCTGCTGTTGGATGAAGCGACGTCTGCGCTCGATACCGCTTCGGAATTGCAAGTACAAACGGCGCTTCAGACTCTTATGCAGGGCCGCACAACGCTCGTCATTGCCCACCGTCTTTCAACCATCATGCACGCAGACAATATTTACGTCATCGACCATGGACGCGTCATTGAACAGGGACGGCATGCCGACCTGGTTGCGCAAGGTGGTGTCTATGCAGAACTCTCCCGATCTCAGTTTGATCGGAGTGAAGAGCCCGCATCGGCTCTTGCTGGGGAATAGTGGGACCAAGGTTCGTCATGTCGCGGTTTAAATCGATATCCAAAGACATTCTTAAGAGCAGCGTTGTTCAGGGCGCCCTCGCCCTTTCGATCGCGAGCTATGTCCGGCTCGTACATCTGACCTGCCGGTTCAATCAAAGACGGGCCGACATTCCGGAACGTTTTTGGGCCGATGATGAGACCTTCATCTGTGCGACCTGGCATGGCCAGAACCTTATTCTGCCTATGTTCTGGCATAATTGGCGGACTCTCAAAATCCTGGTGTCCAAACATGGCGACGGGGAGATCATCGCGCGCCTGATGCACTATCTAGGCCTTGGGACCATCCGCGGTTCCGGCGCCCCAAAGGGAAAAGCAGAAAAATCCAAAGAAAAAGGCGGGGCCGCAGCCCTTCGTGCCATGGTCCGCGCTCTTCAGAACGGGGCGTCCATTGGACTTACCGCCGATATGCCGCCCGGTCCGCGCCGAGTGGCTGGTCTGGGCATTGTAACTATGGCGCGGCTATCGGGCCGACCGATCGTCCCAATTGTGGCAACGACCCGCGCCCGTTTGGTCCTCGGCAATACCTGGGACAAATTCACCATACCGCTGCCCTTTAACCGCGGCGCCGTGGTGTGGGGGGACCCGATTTACGTGCCGCGTGACGCTGACGAGGCCACAATTGAAGCCTGCCGAAAGCAGGTCGAAGATGCCCTCAACCAGCTGGACCAGGAGGCCGGTGCCATGGTCGGCCGGCGATCCGAAGCCCCTTCCAGTGAGCCTGAAGTCCGCAGCGACACACGAGAAGTGAGATAGGCCTTTGGTCAAAGCCGTACCGACCACGCTGGGTTTGAAAACCTATCGAAGGCTCGCCGCGAGTGCCGGACCGCTGTTCTCATACCTTCTTAAGCGACGGACCCTGCAAGGCAAAGAAGACCCTAAACGGGTGCGCGAAAAACAAGGCTTCGCCTCGGCAGAGCGACCCAGCGGTCCTCTGGTCTGGCTTCACGGAGCCAGTGTTGGTGAGAGTCTCTCCATGCTGCCGCTCCTTAAGAGCCTGACAGCGATACGGCCCGACCTTCATTTTCTGGTGACAACGGGTACGCTCACCTCAGCAGAACTGATGGCAGAACGCCTGCCCGCATCGGCGTGTCATCAATTCGCCCCCTTGGACCATCCTGACTATTGGAACCGCTTTTATGCGCACTGGCAGCCGGACCTCGCGGTCATCATCGAATCAGAATTGTGGCCCAATATGATTTTAGGTGGACGGCAGCACGAGGTTCCGTTGGTCCTCGCCAATGCACGTTTGTCAGAAAAGTCAGCAAATGGCTGGAGCCGCGTCGGGCACTCGATCAAACATCTACTGAACTGTTTTGAACTCGTCCTTGCGCAAGAAAGGCGCTCTGCCGAACGCCTTCAAGCACTGGGGGCCAGCGCCGTGGAAACGCCCGGTAACCTCAAGTTTGATGCACCGCCATTGGAAACGAACAGTGCCGCGCTGGATACCCTGCTTGAGCAAATCGGAGGGCGTCCGTGCTGGGTCGCCGCCAGCACGCATGACGGCGAAGAAGCATTGGTCGGGCGTGTTCATAAGCAGCTCCAGCAGCAATTTCCTGACCTACTAACTATTCTTGCTCCACGGCACCCAGCAAGAGGCGCCGACATCGTGCGAGGCTTGCAGAAGCAGGGTTTGACCGTTGCCTGCCGGTCGCAGAATGAGCCGATAACTGGCCAATCCGACGTCTACCTCGCAGATACGCTGGGCGAGATGGGGTTGGTCTTTCGCCTGGCCCCCATCGCCTTTATCGGCGGTTCATTCGTTGAGGTCGGCGGTCACAATCCGCTCGAGGCGGCTCGGCTTGATACGGCCGTTCTGTTTGGACCTCAAATGTTCAACTTTGAAGATGCAGCAACAATGCTGGTCGATGCGGATGCCGCGAAGCAGGCTGCATCGGAAACAGCGCTGCAGGCCCTTCTCTCTGAATGGCTTGCCGCCCCTGCCGAGACGAGCGCGAAAGCGACACGAGGCAGAGAAGCGGTGGCACAGTCCAAGGGTGTCGCCGCGCGGATCGCGCAAAAGCTGTTGCCGTTCCTGCCGGAGCCTGCCCAAACGAAGGCAGAACGTGATGCGTAGTCCATCTTTCTGGTATCCGCCTGGCGCCCCGACACTACGCGACCACATCTGCCGCCTGGCGATGGTTCCCCTGGCCACCCTTTATTCTGTTGGAGCGGTCATCCGGCAGCGTATGACTGTACCGGAGCGCATCAGCGTGCCTGTGATCTGCATCGGTAACTTCACCGCGGGCGGTGCAGGCAAGACCCCAACAGCCATAGCGATTGCTGAAAGGCTCAAAGCTTTGGGCGAGACGCCCCATTTCGTCAGCCGTGGCTATGGAGGCAAAGAAACCGGTCCCATCCTCGCAGAAGCTGACCGGCATACGGCAACAGACGTCGGGGACGAACCCCTGCTGCTCAGCAAACAAGGACCAACATGGGTCTCAACCGACCGGGTCGCGGGAGCATTGGCGGCGGAGCGCGCGGGCGCAAGTGTCGTCCTGCTCGATGACGGATTTCAGAATCCGGCGCTTCATAAAGACTTATCACTTCTTGTCGTTGATACGGGTGCCGGATTTGGCAATGGCGCCCTCTTCCCGGCTGGGCCATTGCGGGAACCCGTCAACACGGCTCTCAAGCGGGCCCAGGGCATTGTTGCTCTTGGGACCGCCCCCCTGGCGCCCGACATTGCCGGACTCGCGGACGATGCCGCCGTCCCCGTGTTTCAGGCGAGCCTTGAGCCACAGGGGCATGCGGTCAAGCACCTCCCACCCAAGAAGCTGATCGCCTTTGCCGGCATCGGACGACCAGAAAAATTCTTTTCAACACTTCGACACATGGGCGCCACGCTTGTTGAAACCCGGCCCTTTCCTGATCACCATCCATTTTCGGAAAGCGACGCCAGTGCACTTCTTGAACTCGCTCAGCGAGAAAGTGCGGAACTCATCACCACCGAGAAGGATGCTGTCCGCCTTCGTGCAATAGCAGGATCATTAGGCAAGGACATCAGCGATCAAACACTGGTGCTACCAGTTCAGGCCGTGGTCAGCGATGTGCCCAACCTTGATGCGTTATTGGTGCATCATCTGGAAGCGGCGCGGGCAAGCCACACCTATGCCCCTCCTGGCACAAGAAGGGACTGACCGGTGAGCGCCAAGCTGCTATAAGCATCCACTTTCTCCACCCGGGATTTGTTTTTTGTCTAACAAAGCTCTCAGATATCGCCTTGAAGCTGCGGCAGCGCTTCTGCCACTCGGACTTTTCAAGCTCCTGGGACTTGAGCGAGGGTCTGCGTTTGGCGGATGGCTGCTGAAGACAATCGGGCCGCGGGTCGGTGTCAGCCGACGGGCAAGAAAAAACATTGAGCGCGCGATGCCTGAACTCAGCCCAGACGAGGTTGAGACCATTGTCCGCGACATGTGGGAGAACCTCGGGCGAACGGTGGCAGAGTATGCGCATCTGGACAAATTCAAAGAACCAGCGCACCAAGATCGCATCAAGGTGACGGGCGCTGAGCATGTCGAGGCCTTGAAAGACAAAGGCGGTATTCTGGTCTCAGGCCATTTTGCAAACTGGGAACTGATGCCTCTGAATCTCCACCTGCGTGGATATGAAGGGGGCGAGGTCTACCGGCATGCAAACAATCCCATGATCGACAAATGGATTGTTCGGCTGCGCTCCCGCGCTATTCAGCCTGTTCAAATTCCAAAAGGTCCCAAAGGGGCGCGGGATGTGCTCCGTGTCATCCGAAAAAAGGGCTTCCTCTGTATGCTCGTGGACCAGAAGATGAACGATGGCATTGAAGCGACATTGTTCGGCATGAAGGCCATGACCCCGGCGACGCCCGGCGCAATGGCCGCTCGCTATGGCGTTGCTGTTATACCCGCCACGTTTCGGCGAACGAATGGCGTTCATTTTGAACAGATATTGCACGATCCGATATTCGCAGATCCGGATGCGGACCTACTGACCGAAACGGCCCGCATCACCCAAACACTGAATGACTTTCTTGAGGGTGAAATTCGGGCAAATCCGGCTCAATGGCTCTGGTTGCATAATCGCTGGCCGGCTGACGCCTGACTGTACCGCCTGATTAGGGGGCTTCTGCTGGCCGCTCCAATGGTTTGGGCGCTGGCATGTCACCCGCCAGCAAGGCGGGATCAACATGGGCTGTACGCCAATACATGCGCCAATCAAGGTGTGGTCCCGTTACGCGTCCTGTTGCCCCAACAGCGCCAACAATCTCACCCTGTTTAACCTGCTGACCGACTTTGACATCCACACGGCTTAGATGCATCAGTACACTGATCATTCCATGGCCATGGTCCATGAAGATCGTGCCACCTTCGAAATAGAGGTCGGGGTGCGCCAGACGGATAATGCCATCCGCGGGGGCGGCGACCGGTGTCCCTGTCGAGGCCGCAACATCAACCCCGTAATGCGGCCTGCGGGGCTCACCGTTGAAAAAGCGCTGCGAACCAAAAGTACCGGTGATGATGCCTTCTACCGGCCAAATAAAATCATCCGCAAACCAGTCCTCTGCCGTATCAGTGGGCCGGGCCGTTCGTTTCAAATTTCGATCGCGGGCAATTCGTTCCAGCTGTTCGGCTGACGGGTTTACATATTTCGGTGCCACACCTTCAATACGCTGAATGACATATTCGCGGGTCGCGACCTCAATCGACAGGCTCTCGCGTTTAGCATCCGGATATTCAAGATCAAGATGGACGGCACCTTCGTGATCGCGATCGAATGCAAAGAGAAAATGGCCCCGGTCAGACACCATCAAAGGTTCCCCGTCCAGGATGACTTTTGTGCCAGCTTCTGTTGTGCCGACAATGATGCCGCCCTGAATGGCTTCACCGGTCAAATCAACACGGCTCTCAGCCCAGGCGGGGAATGCTGCGATAAGAGAGGCCGTTATCCAAAGGAGAGCGGCCCGCAGGAACCTCAAGTTCATTCCCGACCTTTCAACTCAAGCTCGCGCTTCAGTGCTGCTGCGGCATCCACATAGGCTTCCTGACGGTCTGCGTGCCAATAGCGCAAATCGCTCAAGGGTATGTTCGCGCCTGTGACTGCGCAGACGACGAACGTGCCCTGGCGCACCACATGATACTCGCCGTCTCCGTAAACCAGCTCTGCCTTGCTTCCGCTGAAGCCATTTTCGTGTCGATTCATAAGCCCAACCTACCTCCGACGCGGGGAGATGTCATTCCTGCAGTGTAAATATGGTTTCTTGGTGTCCACCGGCTTTTTTAGAATAACTGCCCCTGATCGTCGGCTGTGGTTGCTTTCTTTTTCGAAATGGGTCGTTTTGCCTTTGGGCGAACCGCCGACTTGTCCGCCACAGTTCCGGCCACAACAGGCAGCTTGTCCGCCCCTGCAAACTCCAGTTCCAAGGCTGTCCCCGGGCTGATACCGGCGGCGCGCCGGACGGGCATTCCTTTTTCATCGCGCACCAGGGCAAATCCCCGATTAAGTACCGCCTGATAGCTCAGGGTCTCGAGCAGCCGGCCCGCCTGATCTAAACGCCGCCCCAGATCGCTCATGTGGCGTTTTTGGGCATTTACGGCGCGGGTCGATAGATCACGGGTGCGCTGTTTGCCGTTTGTCAGCTTAGTCGCGAGGGCCTGCCCGGAAAGCCGGCCTGCCACCCTTTCAAACTGGCCGCGTTTGGCCGCTGTTGCTGCCCCGAGACCCAGGCCCAGGCGTTGGCTTGCATGGTCCAGGCGCTGCCCCGGCAGCGCGAAGAGATCGTCGGCCTTGGGCAGACCGCGCGCTAGGCCTTCGAGACGCGCACCCAGCTCACTCACTTTCCTGGATTCAGCCCGGACAAGACGGCGCGCATTGTCGAGCACTCTGGCGACGAGATCAGCTCGCACAGGCACCGCCATTTCGGCGGCGGCCGTGGGTGTGGGGGCTCTCTGGTCTGAGGCAAAGTCAATCAGGGTTGTGTCCGTTTCATGCCCCACTGCAGATATCAGCGGGATGTCGCTCGCAGCTGCGGCGCGGACCACGATCTCTTCGTTGAAGGACCACAGGTCTTCCAGTGACCCGCCACCCCGCGCGACAATCAGCAGGTCCGGTCGCGGCACCGGCCCACCAGGCTTAAGCCCGTTAAAGCCTTTGATGGCGGCTGTAACTTCCTCTGCAGACTGTTCCCCCTGCACGCGGACCGGCCAGACCAGAACATGGCGGGGAAACCTGTCCCGGAGGCGGTGCAGGATGTCGCGAATAACAGCCCCGGACGGGCTGGTGACCACGCCAATGATCTCCGGCAGAAAAGGCAGAGGTTGCTTTTTAGCCGGATCGAAGAGGCCTTCAGCGGTGAGCACCTTTTTGCGCTGCTCCAACAGGGCCATGAGGGCACCGACGCCTGCGAGCTCCATGCTTTCGATGACGATCTGATAGCGCGATTGCCCCGGGAAGGTGGTGAGCTTACCCGTACAGACCACTTCAAGCCCCTGCTCCGGCTTCACCTTCAGTCTGGACGCCACGCCCTTCCAGATCACCCCATTCAGGACCGATTTATCGTCCTTTAGATCAAGATAAAGATGACCTGATGCGGGGCGGCTCACCCGGCCGAGCTCACCACGCACACGCACATATCCATATGTGTCCTCGACGGTTCGCTTGAGCGCCATGGACAGCTCGCTCACGGAGAATTCGTACGCATTTCCAGGGGTGGTATTGTCAGCCATAGGGGTGGCGTCTCTTTCTTTAAGCCTTTGATTTTACTTCAATATTTGTAGAACCGACGCGGTCCCACAGTGGTTTGCTGGAATCGCTCCTCATGATACAAGATTGCGCGGGGATTGCTCAGGTAAGGTCTGACAATACCTGGGGAACATATAGGGCCAAGATCATTGGCCGATACGAGAATTCAGGGATCAAAGTCGAATGAACGTTCTGGTTATAGGATCAGGCGGGCGCGAACATGCTCTCGCATGGGCGATTGCCTCCAGCCCTCTCCTCGGTGACCTCTTTTGTGCGCCAGGCAATGCGGGCATTGCAGAAGTGGCGACCTGCGTCGACATAGGCGTGAACGACTTTGATGGGATTGTCGCCTTCTGCAAGGAAAACGCGATCGACTTTGTCGTTGTGGGGCCTGAAGACCCACTTGTAGGCGGCATTGTTGACCGCCTCGACGAGGCTGGCATTAAGAGCTTTGGCCCAAACGCCGCAGCGGCACAACTTGAGGGGTCCAAAGGCTTCACCAAAGACCTCTGCGCCGACTATGACATCCCAACCGCGGCCTATGGGCGCTTTGCAGACGCTGCGGAAGCAAAAGTCTATCTCGACAAACACGCCGCCCCCATCGTGATCAAAGCTGACGGCCTTGCCGCCGGCAAAGGTGTGATCATGGCGGAGACGGACGAAGAAGCGCTCGCCGCGGTCGATGAGATTTTTGGCGGAAAATTTGGCGCGTCAGGCGCGGAACTCGTCATTGAAGAATGGCTAGAAGGCGAAGAAGCAAGCTTCTTTGCTCTTTGCGACGGCAAAACAGCCGTGCCTCTGGTAAGTGCCCAGGATCACAAACGGGTCGGGGATGGAGACGTTGGCTTGAACACAGGTGGCATGGGTGCCTATTCCCCTGCTCCCGTTCTATCTACCACCATGCAGATTGCCATTATGGACCGGATCGTTAACCCGACCCTTGAAGCCATGGCGGAGAAAGGCATGCCTTTTAAGGGCGTCTTGTTTGTGGGTCTGATGATCACAAAAGACGGGCCGAAGCTCATTGAGTTTAACGTGCGCTTTGGCGACCCGGAATGCCAGGTCCTGATGATGCGGCTCATGTCAGACGTACTGCCTGCGCTTGTCGCCTGCCATGACGGCACGCTGGACCAGATTGACCTAGAATGGAGCGATGACGCAGCGCTCAGCGTGGTGATGGCGACGGAAGGCTATCCGGAAGCCTATGAAAAGGGCTCTGAGATCAAAAACCTCAAAGCTGCCGCGGCGGATGAAGGTATTGAGATTTTCCACGCAGGAACCAAACAGGATGGCGGAAAAGTTACGGCCCATGGCGGCCGCGTCTTAGCTGTCACAGCGCTTGGAAAATCCGTCGGCGCAGCTCAGACACGGGCTTACAAAGCTGTGGACGCCGTCGACTGGCCGCAAGGTTTTTGCCGCCGCGACATCGGGTACCGCGCAGTGGCTCGCGAAAAACAATCAGCATAAACATCTATAATCAATGAGGGAGATGGGCCCATGAGCGAGCCTGTATCAAGCGGAAAACAAGAACAGTTTTCTGGTACGCAAGCGGTGATGGATCAACATCGCTTTGACGAAAAGAAACTCGAAGAATATCTCGCCGCGCATGTTGAGGGGTTTGAAGGCCCCCTGGAAGTTCGCGAGTTCAAAGGGGGACAGTCCAACCCGACCTATCAGCTCGTTACGCCGAACAAAAAATATGTTCTGCGGCGGAAACCACCAGGCAAGCTTTTGCCGTCCGCCCACGCGGTCGATAGAGAGTACAAAGTCATTACGGCGCTTGGCACCGTTGGGTACCCTGTTGCAAAGACCTATTGCCTTTGCATGGATGAAAGCATTATCGGCACCATCTTTTATGTGATGGATATGGTCGAAGGACGCATTCTCTGGGAACCATTGCTGCCGGGTTACGAACCGGCTCAGCGCCGCGCCATTTTTGAAGCCAAGAACAAGACTCTCGCTCAGCTCCACATGGTGGACTATGAAGCGATCGGCCTCGGGGATTTCGGCAAGCCCGGCAACTATTTCGCCCGGCAGATCTCCCGCTGGTCAAAGCAATATGTCGCCTCAGAGACTGAGAGCATTGCCGAGATGGACAAGCTGATGGACTGGCTGCCCAACAACATCCCAGACGATGATGCGACCAGCATTGTTCATGGCGACTACCGCCTCGACAATATGGTGTTGCATCCAACCGAAGACCGAGTTCTCGCTGTCCTTGACTGGGAACTTTCGACTCTGGGGCATCCGCTGGGAGATTTCACTTATCACATGATGCAGTGGATCATGCCGGGTAGCGGCGATACGCCAGGTACCCAGACGCTCGGTGATGCGGACCTGCCTGCACTCGGCATCCCAACGCTCGATGAATATGTGCAAATGTATTGCGACCAGACTGGGCGAAAGGGCATCGATAATCTGGACTATTACTTCGCCTACAACCTCTTCCGCCTGGGCGGTATTTTGCAGGGAATCATCGGTCGGGTACGAGACGGCACCGCAGCGAGCGAGCATGCGGTCCAGACCGCGTCCCAGGTACGTCCCTTGGCGGAACTCGGTTGGCACTACGCACAGAAGGCCGGCGCTGTTTAGGCATCTCCTGCTCACTGAAAGAACCGGGTGCCCTCGCGGGTTGCCCGGTTTTTTCATGCCCTTTGCAAGCACCGCGAACCCTTGCTATCCCTATTTCAACAGAATTTGGGAGAGAGAGATGGCCAACCCTGCTAGCCAAGATGCAGAAACAATCGATATTCGCGACGCGCACAAGTTTGACGTCGGGAGACTGGAGGATTTCTGCCGCGCTGAAGTCGACGGTTTTTCGGGTGACCTGGAGGTCCGACAGTTTTCAGGCGGCCAGTCCAACCCGACATTCATGCTGACCTCAGGTAGCAAACGCTACGTGATGCGAAAGAAACCGCCTGGAACACTGCTTGCCAGCGCGCATCAGGTAGACCGGGAATACCGGGTGATGAAAGCCCTTGCCGAAACCGATGTGCCGGTGCCGACCATGCGGGCGCTCTGCACAGATCCGGAGGTGATCGGCACTGAGTTTTATATTATGGATTTCCTGGAAGGCCGCGTGCTCCGCGACCCACAATTGCCGGGTTTCAGCGCTGAAGAGCGGCGAGCCATCTACGACCAGATGAACGAAGTTCTCGCGCGCCTCCACAAGGTCGACTATAAGGCCATCGGCCTGGAGGACTACGGACGCCCAGGGAATTACTACGAACGGCAGATCGGACGTTGGATCAAGCAGTACCGTGCGGCGGAAACGGAAACCGTCGAACCTATGGAAGATCTAATCGCCTACCTTCCTGAACATATTCCAGCTGATGACGCGACAAGTATTGCCCATGGCGACTACCGGCTTGAGAACACCATGTTCCATGCAACCGAGCCAAAGATGATCGCGGTTCTCGACTGGGAACTGTCAACGATCGGTCATCCGCTTGCAGACCTTGCTTACAATTGCATGCTCTACCACTTCAACAGCCCGAGCCAGGGCACGATTATGGACCTGGACTATGATGCTCTCGGCATCCCCAGCGAAGAAGCCTATGTCGACGCCTATTGTCAGCGCACTGGGCGTGACGGTATCGAGGATTGGGATTTTTACCTTTCATTCTCTATATTCCGTCTCGCCTCAATCACCCAGGGTGTCTATAAGCGCGGACTGGACGGCAATGCGAGTTCCGAAAAGGCTACGCAATATGGTGATATGTGCCGCCGCTTGGCAGAAACCGCCTGGAAGGTAGCGCAAAGAAACCGTTAACCTTTATGTCGTGTTTTAACGCTTCCTTTCCTTGAGGGCTCTATCCTCCGCGCAGGGAGAAGTTCGGCTGGCGCCGAATAGACCAGGCTAGAGGACCTGTCCGGTGACCGATCGTCGGCAACCAGCGGAAGAGGCGGCAGATGACACGCCGCCTCAAATGCGGGGGGCAAAGTTTTTTGAAGCTTTGCTCGCGAACTCTGGTGATGTCCTCACGCTGTTGGATGATGCCGGCCGCTACATCTATCACAGTCCTGCCATCAAAGAGATGATCGGGATCGAGCCGGAAGACGCGCTCGGTATTTTTGCCGCGGACCTGGTCCACAAGGATGATCGCGACAGAGTGGCTGAGAGAATCCGGTATTGCCTCGCCAACAAGGGCGTCCGTCTCAGTGAAAACTTCCGACTTCCACACGCGGACGGCTCATGGCGTTGGGTTGAGGCAGACGTTCGCAACCTGCTGGACGACCCGGATATTTGTGGCGTGTTAGTCGTCAGCCGCGATGTCACGTCCCGACGCCGGATTGAAGACCATTTTTCCATGGCGGAGTTGGCAACCGGTTTCGGTACCTACCGTTGGGATCAAGGCTGCGATGCACCCACTATTTCGCCTGCCCTCTCCCGGTTGCTGGACCTTCCAGCGGATGTCAATCAACTCCCCGACACGACCCTTTATGAGCTGTTACATCCGCAAGACGTCGACCGCGTCAGAAACACGCTCAGTTCGTTGGAGGATGACCCCAAACCTTTTTCTCTCGCTATGCGACTGCGGCAACAGGACGGCAGCTATCGCCATTTTGTATCCCATGGTTTCCCGGAGATCGACGACAATAAGCAGGTTCGAAGCGTCGTCGGCATCATGGATGATGTTACGGAAGACCTTAATACCGAGCTCGCGCTGAAACGAACGGCCGAGCAATATCAGCTGATAGCAGATCACGCATATGACATGTTCGCGCGTCATACGCCTGACGGCGTCCTCACCTTTGTTTCACCAGCCATTCGAAAGGTCATGGGGGTTGAACCAGAAGATGTCGCGGGTGAGAACATTATTGAGATGATGCATCGCGACGACCAGGCCGCCGCACGGGAAAAACTCAAAGCCCTGAACACCGGCGCGGACAGCGTTCGAATTTCTTTCCGGCTCCCAAATCTGGATGGGGAATATATCTGGCTTGAAAGCACGGTTCATCCGATCAATGACGAACGAACCGGTGAGATGATCGAAGCAATCGCGATAACGCGCGACATCTCGGAACGCAAAGAATATGAACAGCAGCTGCTGGATGCGCGGGAGAAAGCGGAAACGGCCAACCGCACCAAGTCGACCTTTCTTGCAAATATGAGCCACGAACTGCGCACGCCGCTCAACGCCGTGATTGGCTTTTCGGAAATACTGATGCGGCATATGTATGGGCCGCTGGGCGACAAGGTATATGATGAATATGCCAACCTCATTCACGAGTCTGGCACGCACCTGCTCGACCTCATCAACGACATCCTTGATATGTCGAAAGTCGAAGCCGGTAAGATGGAAATAGAACCGGAATCCATCGACCTGGTCGACATTGTCGAAACCTGCATGCGTTTCGTTGAAGCGCGTTCAGAGGCCAAGAACCAGAACATCACCTTGAACGTTATCAATCCTCGCTCAGACAATACGGGCTACGGGGATACGCGGGCAACAAAACAGATCATCATCAACCTTCTGACAAACGCCGTGAAGTTTACTGGTGAGGGCGGATCAATCAGCGTTGAAATTCAAACAGTCGGCAATGACCTCGAAATCTGTGTCTGTGACAATGGTGTTGGGATCGATCCAGCCGACATCCCGCGCCTTCTGCGACCTTTTGAACAGATTGCGGATAAATCAAGTCAGGCGGAGGAAGGATCGGGTCTCGGACTTGCGCTCACAAAATCCTTTGCCGAGCTACAGGGCGGAACGTTCCGGCTTGAAAGCGAAAAAGGTAAGGGCACACGCGCAATTGTGACTCTGCCCAAAGCACCTCTGGACGTACAGGCCAGTTCGGCAGGCGCGTGAATCTCCAGGCGTGTCGATTACTCGGCAGGCTGTTTTTGGGGTTCGGTCTTAGGCCCCATCATCTTGGCAAAGGCATCTTCGAGCTCCTGAACGACACGGCCTACTGCCGGGTCTTCCAGGGTTTTTGTGAAGTAGTTGTGGATGATCGGGGTTTCGCACAAAACACATTCGCGACCAAAAAGCGGTGTGATGTTGGAGGCGAAAAACAACATCGGGATCAGCGTACAGTCAGCAAGTGTGAGCTTGTCGCCGACCGCATATTTCGACCCGTCAACATAATTGGCTAGCCAGGCCATGGCCTTGTCCAATTCGCCGAACATATATTGGACCAGCTTCGGGTCACGCCCTTGCGGGTTCACCTGTCCAAAAAGCTTGCCCAGGGGCATCATGAGATAAAGATCGCCGATGCGGGACAACAGCCGCACCTGAGCGCGCGCAGCAGCGTCATCGGGCAGAAGAGAAACGCCGGGCTCCACCTCCTCCAGATATTCCGAGATAACCTGAGACTCGGGTAGAATCAGCCCGTCAGCATCCAGGACGGGCACCTTTTTGAGGGGGGTGAGACTTGCAAACTCTTCCGGACTGAGCGTCTCAAATGGACTGATGGCTTCGAATTCGAGGCCTTTTGCGTACATTTGCATCCGGCACCTGGCCGAATAGGGCGACAGCTGAGCGTTATAGAGTTTGTATGCCATTTCTTCCTCCCGTCCCCGTTTTGCCAATATCTCTTGGGGACTGCCAATGAAAAATGCGGCCGACCCCCCATGTGGAGCCGACCGCCTGATTCTTCAAGGCCTTAAAGACATTTGTGAAGAGCCGATTACTCGGCTGCTGCCTTTAACTGTTCCTTATGCTTGCGAAACTCCAATTTCGCGATGGTCCGGGCATGGACTTCATCCGGACCGTCCGCCAGACGCAGGGTCCGCATGCCGGAGTACATTTTGGCGAGACCGAAGTCGGAGGTAACCCCGCCGCCGCCATGGGCTTGGATGGCATCATCGATGATCTGGAGCGCAATATTTGGCGCGTGCACCTTGATCATCGCAATTTCAGCACGGGCAACTTTATTGCCGACGGTGTCCATCATATAAGCCGCTTTCAGCGTCAACAGGCGCGCGCACTCAATATCGATCCGTGCCCGTGCAATACGCTCTTCCCATACGGAATGTTCAGCAACCGTTTTGCCGAAGGCCGTCCGGGACAGCAAACGCTGACACATTTTCTCAAGAGCCCGCTCTGCGACACCAATCGTCCGCATGCAGTGGTGAATACGGCCAGGGCCAAGGCGACCTTGTGAGATTTCAAAGCCACGTCCTTCACCCAGAACAATGTTCTCAGCCGGGACGCGAACATCTTTCAGGATCACTTCCGCATGGCCGTGCGGTGCATCGTCATAGCCAAATACGGGCAGCATACGAACCACTTCAACGCCTGGCGCATCCATCGGCACGATGATCTGAGACTGTTGGCGATAGAGATCCGCGTCCGGGTCGGTCTTCCCCATCACAATGGCAACCACACAGCGCGGATCACCAACCCCCGAAGACCACCATTTGCGGCCGTTGATGACATATTCGTCGCCATCGCGCTCAATACGGGTTTCGATATTTGTGGCATCTGATGAGGCCACCAACGGCTCGGTCATCAGAAAGGCAGAGCGAAACTCACCATTGAGGAGCGGCTGAAGGTATTTTTCCTTCAGACTTTCGCTGGCATAGCGCTCAAACACTTCCATGTTGCCGGTGTCTGGCGCGGAGCAGTTGAACACTTCTGACGCCCAGCCGACGCGACCCATGATTTCGCACAAGGGCGCATATTCGAGGTTGGTGAGCCCACCGCCGAGTTCTGATTCCGGCAGGAACAGGTTCCAGAGGCTGCTTCCTTCGCCTTTGGCTTCAGATCCTCGAGGATCTGAGGCACCTGCCAAGGATTTCCTTCTGCGCGGAAGGCATCCATCTGGTCGTTATAGGTCTGTTCGTTTGGATAGATGTACTGATCCATGAACGCCTCAAGGCGGTCAATCAGCTCGCGTGTTTTATCTGAATAGGCAAAATCCATCGGATTTCCTTTCCTGTTCTCATGATGTTCTATGGGGAAGCCATTGGCTGGCCCCCCCGGTTCCAATACCAATGGGTGCATATTACCCCGTTGACGCTGTGGAATCACGCAAAAGAGTCTGCCTCTGGAACTCGCAGGGTGAGCTATTTAGTCGCTCTTTGTTAGCTGCGGCGGGTGGCGAAAAACTGCTTCAGAAGCCGGGCTGCCGGGCCCTCGGAGAGCCCACCATAGACATCGGGCGCATGGTGGCAGGTCTGTTGTTGGAAAAACCGGGGACCGTGATCCACAGCACCGCCCTTTGGGTCCTCAGCGCCGTAGTAGAGCCGTCTGATCCGCGCAAACGAGATCGCGCCTGCGCACATGGCGCAGGGCTCCAAAGTGACATAGAGATCGCATCCGATGAGGCGCTCGCTGCCCAGCCGGTCGGCCGCCCCCCGAATGACAAGCATCTCAGCGTGGGCCGTCGGGTCCTTCAGTTCCAGGATCCGATTGCCGGCTTTGGCCAGAACCTTACCCGCGGCATCCACAATCACGGCCCCAACCGGCACTTCCCCGCGGTCCGCGGCGGCCTCTGCCTCCTTCAGGGCGAGGTGCATGGGCGTGTCCGTCTTTCTATCTCCGGTCATGGCGGGACCCTGCCGCCTCAGCGCCTAAGCCGTCAAGCTTTCCAGTCTGCTCAGCGGGTGCTATGCACCCTCATGACCGACGAAACCTCTTCCGCTTCGAAAACACCTCAGGGTGACCGGATTGCCAAAGTACTGGCGCGCGCCGGCGTGTGCTCGCGGCGGGACGCCGAGCGGATGATTGAAGCAGGACGTATCTCGGTAAACGGGGTAGTGCTCACGAGTCCCGCGCTGAACGTGACCAATAAAGACAAGATACTGGTCGATGGGAAACCTCTCCCCTCAAAAGAACCGACACGGTTATGGCGCTACCATAAGGAACGCGGCAAGGTCACCACAGCCCGCGACCCGGAAGGCCGTCCTACGGTCTTCGACGCGTTGCCAAAGGATCTGCCCCGCGTCATCAGCATTGGACGCTTGGACGTAAACACGGAAGGTCTGCTGCTCCTCACCAATGATGGTGAACTGGCGCGAAAACTTGAACTGCCCTCGACCGGTTGGGCACGGCGCTACCGGGTGCGCGCGCATGGCCGCACAGATCAGGCGAAGCTTGATGCCCTTCAAAAAGGCATTGAGGTGGACGGCATTCGGTATGGACCCATCCAGGCGCGGCTGGAGCGCGAACAAGGCGCAAATGTCTGGATCAGCATGACCCTCCGCGAGGGCAAAAACCGCGAGATCAAGCGGGTCCTCGAAAAGCTCGGCCTTGATGTGAACCGGCTCATCCGCACATCCTACGGCCCCTTCCAATTGGGAGACCTTAAGGAGGGTGTGGTTCAGGAAGTGCCGAACCGCATTCTGATGGATCAGCTCGGCGAAACGGACCGTCAGCGCAACGCTGACAAGTCCGAGAATACGCCAAAGAAAAAATCCTCCAAGAGATCATCAGGCAAAGGCGCACCGTCGAAGAAGCGGACTGGCCGCAAACCACATAAAAACGGCCCAACGAACTCGGCCAAAAAGACAAAGTCAAAATCGGGGAAGCATGCGGATCGTCGGCGGTGATCTAAAAGGTCGCAAACTTCAGAACCCAACGGATGATCGCGTGCGCCCAACGAGCGATCGTATTCGCGAAGCCCTGTTTAATGTGTTGGTTCATGGGAAGTTTGGGGGGAGTTTTGGCAGCTTCACGCTTCATGGTGCACGGGTGCTTGATCTTTTCGCGGGAACTGGAGCGCTTGGTCTTGAAGCGCTTTCCAGAGGCGCTTCTTTCGCGCTTTTCGTGGATGAGCATCCTGCATCCCGGGGCCTCATCCGAACCAATGCGGAAAATCTGGGTGTGACGGGACAGACCAAACTCTACAAGCGCGATGCCACCAAACTGGGGGACCGGCCCACCAGCGCGGGACCGGCTTTCAATCTTGTGTTTGCCGATCCGCCTTATGGGAAAGGGCTAGGTGAGAGAGCCCTCACTGCTGCGCTCGACGGCGACTGGATTGCGCCGGATGCGCTCATTATTCTGGAAGAAGATCGCGATCAGGAGGTCACGGCGCCTCCAGGCTTTGTGGAAGTTGATCGTCGGACTTACGCCGCGACGCAGGTCCTGATTTTGCAACGGGGAAGCTGACCGCCATACTGCTTTTACCTATCGGCAGGAGGAGAGGGGTCGTGACAAGCATCCACTTAGAACCCAAATGCGGTGCCGTTGCCCGACAGATATTGGAAAGCCTTCCTGAATGGTTCGGCGTAGCGGCCTCCGTAGACGATTATGTACGTCACGTAGAACGTACCTCCGCCTTTGTCGCGCGCGAAGACGCAGGAACTGCCATCGGCTTTCTCTCCCTCGCACCCCAGACAGAAGCCACCACAGAGCTTCTGGTTATGGGTGTTCTCAAAGAACATCACCGAAAGGGTATCGGTGCGCAGCTTCTGGCGTCCGCTGAGGCAAGCGAACGAGAACGCGGCATCCACTATCTGTCGGTCAAAACCCTAGCCCCCACGCATCCCGACCGGCGCTATGAAAAGACACGCAACTTCTATTCAGCGAACGGCCTTGCTCCGGTCGAAATCTTCCCGACACTATGGGGCCCGGATAATCCCTGTCTTCTTATGATCAAATCTCTCAAAGATGAGGAACAATCCAATCCTGATCGATCCACGTAAAACAACTGTCCGAT
This sequence comes from Parvibaculaceae bacterium, assembly GCA_965248405.1. Taxonomy (GTDB): domain Bacteria; phylum Pseudomonadota; class Alphaproteobacteria; order Parvibaculales; family Parvibaculaceae; genus Mf105b01. Next base: position 573,112 of record OZ252104.1, on the reverse strand, counting down.
AGATGGAGATGGAAATGAGCGGCGAGACTGAACCGGTGCGGATGTATTTCGCGTTCCGCAGCCCCTATTCCTGGATGGCGGCGGAGCGCATCGCGCGCGATGGGATCGCCATCGACCCCATCGCCTTCGTCAAGCCGCCGGCTGACACGCCACCGCCCAATCCCATTACCAGTCCTGCTAAAGGCGCTTATGTGGCGCGCGACGTGGTCCGCCTTGCCAAGCGACTGGGGTTTGATTTCCAGCTGCCGGACCCGTTCGACATTGATTTCGTGCGTCCCAATAATGTCTTTCAGCTCGCCAAAGAGGAAGACAAGGCGCTTCAATTCATGCTGGCTGCTTACCGCGCCCGCTTTGTTGGCGGCCGGAATATCTCAGAAGATGACGTGCTCTGCGACATTGCGGTTGAGGCCGGGCTTGATCCGGATGCGAGTTTGGTCGCCGCCGACAGCGCGGACCTTCGCGACCGCTCGCTGCTGGACTTAGAAAAGACACTGGAAACAGACCGGCCGTTTGGCGTGCCCTTTTTCGTTTTTAGGGGCGAACCGTTCTGGGGCCAGGATCGAATTGACCTTCTCCTCGAGGCCGTCCGGGATGCCGGTGCTCAGGTTGGAGCTCCATAGTTTCCTAACTCACGTACCAAGCAATTTTCCGTCGCATTTTCGAACCGCAAAAGTCCGTCAACTTTTGCTGAAAATGCTCTAACGCCGCCCAAACAGGCGTTCAATATCCGCGAGTTTCAACTCAACATAGGTCGGGCGACCATGGTTGCATTGACCGGAATGGGGTGTGGCTTCCATTTCCCGCAGGAGCGCATTCATTTCCTCTGCTGTGAGACGACGCCCTGACCTGACGGAGCCATGGCACGCGATGGTGCTGCATACGTCTTCCAGACGTTCTTTCAGAGAGAGAGCTTCGTCGAGTTCTGTCAGATCATCTGCCAGGTCGCGCACCAGCCCAGGCACGTTGAGCTTGCCCAGAAGGGCCGGCGTTTCGCGCACAACAACAGCGCCTTCGCCGAACTTCTCGAGCACAAAACCCAGTTCCGCCAGGTCGTCGGCACGCCGTGCGAGGCGGTCGGCGGCATCGCCTTCCAGTTCGACAACTTCCGGAATCAGCAGCATCTGCCGCGTGAGCCCATTCGCGGCGATGGCCTCCTTCATGCGCTCATAGACCAGACGTTCGTGGGCTGCGTGCTGATCCACAATCACAATCCCATCAGACGTCTGCGCCACGACATAGGTTTCATGTAACTGGCCGCGCGCCACGCCGAGGGGCCGGGCTTCCAGTTCCTGCGCTTGGGCGAGATCCGGCTCCACACGTGCGCTAGTGCCAAACCCGCCTCCCCAGTCAGCCTGATCCCCTTGAGACGCCTGATGCGGCATCTGGGCCGCTGCGTGCGCCTGCAAGGCCGACGCCGGTGGTGCCCAGCTGCGGCTCGTGTCCTGCCACCCGGCCTGTGTCTGAGCACCTGGTGATCCGCCTTGGGCACTCCCCGGAAACTCAGATTGGATCGCCCCCAAGGCAGTCTCAGCGACAGTGGTCGAGGCCCTATGTCCGGCTTCTGCCAGTGCCTGGCGCAGTGCGCCAACAATCAGACCACGCACAAGGCCCGCATCCCGGAAGCGTACTTCCGTTTTTGCCGGATGCACATTCACGTCAACAAGCGCCGGATCGATCTCCAGAAAAAGCGCCACAACGGGGTGTCTGTTGCGTGCCAGGAAATCCATATAGGCACCGCGCACCGCACCGTTCAGGAGTTTGTCGCGCACCGGGCGGCCGTTCACAAAAAGATATTGGTATTGCGCGGTTCCCCGATTGAATGTCGGCAGCCCGGCATAACCGGTGAGCTTCACACCTTCGCGTTCAGCATCTACACGGAGCGCATTAGCCGCGAAATCGTTGCCCATGATCGCGGACAGGCGGGACAGACGCGCCTCAAAAAGATCACCCTGGGCTGGCGGCAGGCGGAGCAGGTTTCTATCACCGCTCGTAAGCGAGAAACCGACGGTCTCATGGGCCATGGCAAGGCGCTTGACCACATCGGAAACAGCCTGGGTTTCCGCCCCTTCCGACTTCAGGAATTTGAGGCGCGCGGGCGTTGCAAAAAAGAGATCCCGAACTTCGATACGCGTTCCCTCAGGTCCCGCCGCAGGTTCCACCGCCCCCAGCTTGCCGCCTTCGACGGTTAGGCGGGAGGCGGCCTCCGCCTCTTCGTCCCGGGTGGTGATGCTCAAGCGCGCGACCGCCCCGATGGACGGCAGGGCCTCTCCTCGAAAGCCCAGGGTCTCAATGTCGTGCAGGTCTTCGCGGCCAGTTTCGTCCTGTTTCAGCTTCGACGTCGCATGGCGTTCGACTGCGGTGAGGAGGTCGTCGGGCGACATGCCACAGCCATCGTCGGATACGCGAATAAGATCGCGACCGCCACCTACCACGACAATATCGATCTGGCCGGAGCCCGCATCAATAGCGTTTTCAACGAGTTCTTTCACAGCACTTGCTGGCCGTTCCACGACCTCGCCTGCTGCAATGCGGTTGATGGTTCCCTCACTCAGGCGTCGAACACGATTCATGTGGACACCCCGCGATGGTCAGCGAGATAAGAACGCGCCAGGACTTTCCCTTCTTCAACGGCGGGCTGGTCAAACGGATCGACACCCAGCATGTCTGCGACAAGGATGGTTTCCAGCATGAAATGCATGAGAAGCGCGCCCATGCTTTCTTCCGTCAGCGCTGCGACACTCAAGTGCCGTACAGGACGACCATTTTTTGCCAGAGTCTCAATCGTTGCGCGCTGTTCTGCATCGAGCAAATCGCCCATGGTCGTACCTGCGTACGCGCTCAAGGAACCACTCGTAAATTCAGCAGCCGGAATGGGCCCCTCGCCTTTCACGTCTCGAGATATGATCGTATGGAGTTTGTCATTGGGGCCGGCAAGGTAGAGCTGCAACTGACTGTGCTGGTCGACCGGCCCTAGCCCTGCGAGCGGTGTCAGACCCTTGCCGTCCTTGCCAAGACTTTCGCCCCATAGTTGACGAAACCAGAGACCAAAGCGCTGCAACCGGTCATCGTAAGTTGTGAGAGCATTCAGGCTCACACCTCGCTCTTCCAGCAGACCTACTGTCGTCGCCGCACAGAGTGCGACCGGGGAGCGTTCATCCGCCAGCATCGCATCCCATGTGCTGACTGCACCCTGTTGGAGCTTCTGATCATCCAGCCCCATCAGCTCAGCTGGCAAAAGCCCCGTGCTGGTGAATACGGAAAAGCGCCCGCCAATATCAGCATGATCGAGAATGGGGAAGTCATGCTCCTCTGCTACCTTGCGGAGCGGATTGTTGCTGGCCGCCCCTGTCAGCACGGCAAAGTGCTGACCCAGATACTTGCCGCCACCGGCCTGCTCAATCGCCGTCATTGCCGCCAGCATCTGAGCTAGAGGTTCCGCCGTCCCTCCCGATTTGGAGATCACAAGAAAGCGCGTTGTGCGCAGATCACACGTGGCAAGCAATCGGTCAAAGGTCAGCGGGTCCAGATTCTCCGGCAGGTGTATTATGGGTCGCCCGGCGGGTGGACGATATCCCGGCAGCCCCCAGCCCTTCAGTTGGGCCAGTGTCTGAGCGCCGAGACTGGACCCCCCAATGCCTAAAATCACAAGGTCCGTGGTGTCTTTTGTCAGATGCGCAGAAGTGGCCTCATGTACCCCATTGCCCTCCCGCTCCGAGAGAAGCCGGGTGAGCACCAATTCGCCCGCCATGTGTTTTTGTTTCAACCGAGCAGCAGCACCCTGTGCCCGGTCCAGGGCAGCCTCAAAAGCCCTCTTGGACAGGCCACCGACACCGATTTCTGTTTCCAGAGTCGGGCCAATATCACAGGCATAGTAGGGCTTTGTCATAAGAATCGGAGCTGTCACCGTTTCGAGAAGCCAGAGCCTACCCAAATCGCTTCATGCAAACCAGTCAGTCAGATGATCAGTCGGCTTGCAGGCCTTGCGGCTGACCCACAACTGTCACAATCAGATTCTCAGGCCCTAACAACCGTTTTGCGACCCGTTTGATATCTTCTTGTGTCACGGCCTCAATCAGTCCGTTTCGCCGAGTTATATAATCGATCCCGAGATCCGCCTCCTGGATCGCGATCAGCTGCCCGGCAATCTTGTCATTTGCATCAAAGCGGAGCGGATAAGACCCGGTCAGATATGTTTTTGCGTCGGCCAGCTCCTTCTCGGTGACACCGTCAGCAGCGAGCTTCGCAATTTCCGCGCGGATAACTTCGAGGGACTCTGACACCCGCTCGTTCTCGGTCGCGACTTGGCCGATAAAGAGGGCTGCGTGGCGGAGCGGATAGAGATAGGTCCCAACGTTATAGGCCAACCCTCTTTTTTCACGCACTTCTATCATCAGACGAGAGGAAAATCCGCCGCCACCCAAAATGTAGTTCATCACATAGGCCGGGATGAAGTCCTCATCTTCCCGAGCGATGCCTTCTTGGCCAAACAGAACGACGCTTTGCGGCATATTGCGTTCAATAATCTGCAGGTTGGACGTCGGGCTCACCTGGCCTCTGACCACATCTTCACGGGACGTTGTCTCAGGAAGACCTCCGAAGATGTCATCCAGCAGCAATTTGAGCGCTTCGGGATCAATGTCACCGACGACGGCGATATTGATGTTGTCCTTGGCGAACTGCCGGTCACGGTGCGCGATCAGATCGTCGCGATCAATTGTTGCGATGCTCTCAATCGTGCCTTTTGAGGGCCGTGTATAGGGATGGTCAGCAAGAGCTGCCGTGTACCAGGCTTCGGCGGCAATCTTATCAGGACTTTCCGCGTCTCGCAGGATGGCGACCTCCAACTGACCACGTACCTGTTCTATAGGTCCCTGGTCAAACCGTGTTTCTGTGAGCGCGAGTCGCAGAAGCTTGACCGCTTCATCACGGTTTTCGGTCAGCGTTTTAAACGAGAGCGATAGCCGATCTCTGCTCGCCCGAAACGAAAGGCTGGTAGCCAAACGCTCCAACTCTCCCTGAAAGGCCTGGCTATCCAGGTCGCCAGCCCCTTCATTCATGAGACCTGCCATCAGATAGGCGAGTCCGCCTTTGTCTTCGGGGTCCTGGAGTGTGCCCCCTTCCCATGCGGCTTCTATGACAAGGAATGGAAGCGAATGCTCCTCTACCAACCAAGCCGTAATCCCGCCGGAGCTGGTCACTTCCTGTATTTCTGTTGCCGCCAACGCCGCTGGCGCATTCATGAGGCCTAAAACGCCAACAGTCATCGCACCAGCCAGCGCGAAGGTTCTGGTAAGGTTCATCAACATTAAATGTCTCCCGCTGGCTTTAGTATCCCGGTCACGGAACGGGAGAGATCAAGGTATTTTTTTGCGGCGGACATGACATCGTCCGGCGTCACCTTCCGGAGATTATCCGGCCAGTCGAGCACATCCTGCACTGTTCCACCGGTGGTCAACGCCACGCCGTAGATCCGTGCCATATCCTGCTGGTCATCGCGTGCATAGATGGCGTCTGCGATGAGTAGGTTCACTGCCCGGTCCACTTCCTCCTGGCTCACGCCCTCTGCCAGAAACGCAGCGATCTCTGCATCCAGGGCGGCTTCAACTTCCTCAATCGTACGGCCCGGTGCCGGGATGGCATAAATGCCGAAGGTCGTATCATCAAGCGCAGTCCCGGAATACCAACTTCCCGCATTTGCAGCGACGCGAGACCCGACTACCAGGTTCCGGTAGAACCGGCTGGTCGCACTGCCACCAAGCAATGTCGCCATGACATCCATGGCCGCACTGTCGAGACCTGGTGCGTTGCGGTAGCTGGGCACACGATATTGTCTCTGTACTGTCGCCTGCTGAACCCGTTGGTCCGCATGTTCCACGCGCAACGGCCCGCTCGGTCCCTCTGACATCTCGCGGACGCGCGGTGGCGCCTCGGCCCGACGTTCGATAGAGCCGTAATACTTTTCCGCCAATGGCCGGAGTTCCGCTGCCGTGATATCGCCTGCAACAATTAGGATGGCATTGTTCGGTGTGTAGAACCGGTCGTAGAAATCCAAAGCATTTTCGGTTGAGAGAGCTGCAATCTCCCGCTCCCACCCAATCACCGGTATTCCATAGGGATGGACGGGAAACAGTGCCTGGTTCACCTTTTCCGACAGAAGCGACCGCGGATTATTGTCCACGCGCATGCTGCGCTCCTCCAGAACCACATCGCGTTCCGGCATGACCTCAGCATCTGTCAAAACCAGGTTTGACATGCGGTCTGCTTCCATCTCCATCACCAGCGGCAGGCGGTCGATGGCAACGCGCTGGAAATAGGCCGTGAAGTCGGACGACGTGAAAGCATTATCCTGCCCCCCGTTTCGCGCCACGATTTTGGAGAGCTCGCCCGGGGGAATGGTCTTTGTCCCTTTGAACATGAGATGTTCGAGAAAGTGGGCAATCCCGGACTGACCCTGCGGTTCGTCCGCTGCCCCCACCCGGTACCAGACCATGTGGGTCACAACTGGCGCTCGATGGTCAGGTATGACAACAGCCTGCATCCCGTTTGAGAGTTCAAATGTCTCTGGTGCACCAGGTTCGTACCCGTGAATGACGGGTTCGGTGCTGACGACCGCTGTCTCTTCTTCAGAGCATGCGCTGAGTGTCAGGCCCGCCGCAAGAACTGCGACAAGAGCCCCTTTAGAAAGGAAACATGACCGATTGAGCAAGCTCGAAGACCTCCACGTGATGTGACCTGTTATACCAGACGCACGCGCCGTCCGTTGGCACTACTCAACAGATCTTTTGTGCCCAAATTGGGGCCAAGACCCTCAAAGTCTGGGATTTAGCGCGCATAATCAAGACAAGAACGCTCAACAGGCGTTGCCCCGCGCGAATGTGATCATCCGCGAGGTCGCCAGCCCCAGCCTCAGCCTTGACCTATCAGTCGAAGAAATAGTCGAGCAGACCGCCGCCCTCAGTGTCGTCGAATTCTGGCGTATCGCCTTCCGTCACAGGACGGCCAAGCGCTTCGTTTTCCCGAAGACGCTGCGCCTCACCGGTTGCATTGACGATACGGTTTGGCTCAGACGGCTTTTGCCAAAAAAGCACTTCGTCCAGAAAACGTTCGTCCTTCTGTTTCAGCGCACGGGTTTCGTCGTCAATCAGATCCCGAACTGCCGGATCAGCGTTCAGAGCCCCGGCATTCGAAAGCAGAGCCAGTTCACCAGCAGACGGGCTGCTTGTCGTCTGGCCGACGCTGCCAGCTCCAAGCAATGCCGATTGGGCGAGTGTGCTTGGCGCTGTTTCACGAGGACTTGGAGCCCCTGGGCGTGGCGGCCGAAGCGAATAATCAGGCGGGATCACCAGAGGTGCTTTTGTAACAATGGCGAATTCATCAGGCGCCTCTTTCCCATAGCCAAGTGTCTCGGAGAGGGAGCTGCTGCAGGCTGAAAGTGCCGCCGCTCCGGCGCCCAATAGGACAATGCGGGTGACTTTGCGGAAGTTGGAACCTGTCCTGATAGCCATGTTCATATTTGCCTTTGGCCCTTGTTCTATCTGCTTGCTCAGCTGTCAGCCTATTTCTTCCCAGATTGACCAGCTTTGGTCTCTTCTGCAACCGGGAAGAACGAGTCATAAATCATCAAGATCACGCCAAACGCAATCCAAATGTCTGCAATATTGAAGATATACCAATAATATCCGTAAGCGTGGAGACTAAAAAAGTCCGCGACAGCGCCAAAAGCGATCCTGTCGTAGATATTCCCTATGGCACCCCCGATTATCAGGCCGATGGAGAGCGCCATCAGCCGGTGGTTAATGCGTGCAAGCCATAAGGTCATGCCAGCGGTAACGGTGATAGCGAAAGCAGCCAAAATGGTGACCCCCAGAGCCGTGTCGGCCTGAAAAAGGCCGTAGGAAATGCCGCGGTTCCAGGCCATGACCAGGTCGAAAAAGGGCAGAACCGTTACGATTCCCCGCTCAGCAATGCCAAACACATCGATCAACCACCATTTGGACAGGCGGTCGATCAAAAAGGCGACAAGCGCAATGGCCAGACCAAAGCCCGTGAGTGGACCTTTTAACGGCATGTTCGAAAGCCAGCGAATGAGCGTGTCTCCTATGATGCGCTGTCAAACTCCGCGACAGCAGCCGCATCGCGCGGCGTAAGATCAGGATATCCTTCGACAGAACCAACTTCCGGCAGGATCTTCCAGGACCGGGCGCATTTGTTGCCAACGGCCAGACTTGGCACAACCGCAATTCCTGCCACATCCTCCAACGTGAACGCCTCAGCCGGCGCCGTGTCCGTCGTCAGTGTTGCTTGCGAGGTGATGGCGATTTCGGCCAGGTCAATGCCTGACATCGCCTCCACATAGCTGTCGTCCGACACGTAGACAGTCGGAGCAGCCTCCAGGCTGGAACCAATCCGCTTCTCGCGACGCTCGATCTCAAGCGCGCCGGTAACAACCCGGCGCAGATCTCGGATCTTCGCCCATTTCGCCGCCAGCGCCTCATCCTGCCAGTTCGCGGGTACATCCGGGAACGTGCGCAGATGGACAGACCCTTCCTCAGATGGGAACCGGGAGAGCCACACTTCTTCCGTTGTGAACGTCATGATGGGGGCCAGCCATGCAGTGAGACACATGAAGATTTCATCCATCACCGTCTGGCAGGCACGACGCACATTGCTCGAGAGCGGATCGCAATAGAGCGCATCCTTTCGAATATCGAAATAGAGAGCAGACAGGTCGACCGTCATGAAGTTCGACAGGGTGTGGAACACTTTCTTGAAGTCGTAGTCCAGATAGGCTTGACGGACCAGGGCGTCGAGCTCTGCAAGTTTATGCAGCATGTACCGTTCAAGCTCCGGCATGTCGGCAGGTGCCACGCGGTCCTTTTCGTCAAAGCCTGCGAGGTTCCCCAGTAGGAAACGGAAAGTATTGCGGAGCTTACGGTAGGCATCTGTGTTTGACTTGATGACTTCCGGGCCGATCCGCATGTCTTCCGTGAAATCGGCGCTACCCACCCACAGGCGGATGATCTCGGCACCGCTCTGGCTTGCAATCTTGTCCGGCGAGACAGCATTCTTGCCGCTCTTCGCCATTTTCACACCCTTTTCGTCCAGCAAGAAGCCGTGGGTGACGACCTGCTTGTAAGGGGCGCGACCGCGGGTCCCGCAGCTCTCAAGCAGAGAAGACTGGAACCAGCCACGATGCTGGTCCGAGCCTTCCAGGTAAAGATCAGCGGGGGAATGGTGATCATCCCGGGCTTCCAAAACAAAGGCGTGCGTACAGCCTGAGTCGAACCAAACGTCGAGAATGTCGTCGACCTTCTCATAATCGTCTGCGGCATAATCGTTGCCGAGATAGGCCTGCGGATCGTCTTCAAACCAGGCATCCGCGCCGCGCTCTGCCACAGCATCGACAATGCGTTTGTTCACCGCTTCATCACGGAGGATCTCACCGGTCTCTTTGTGAACGAAAACCGTGAGCGGCACGCCCCAGGCACGCTGACGGGACAGAACCCAGTCAGGCCGTCCTTCCACCATGGACCGGATCCGGTTGCGGCCGGTTTCTGGCACGAACCGCGTTTTGTCGATTTCCGACAGGGCTGTTTCACGTAAGTCATTTGTCTCCATGGAGACAAACCATTGCGGTGTGTTACGGAAGATCAGCGGGGCCTTGGAACGCCACGAATGCGGATAGGAATGCTCCAGCTTGCCGCGCGTAAGGAGCTTGCCCACCTCTTTTAATGCTTCAATGACCGCGTTGTTGGCATCACCGTCCTTGCCGTTCGGCTTCAGCACCCGCTTGCCGGCGAAGAGTGGCACGTCGTCGTAATAAACGCCCGCTTCATCCACCGTGAAGGGCACTTCAACGCCATGTTTCATGCCCAGCAGATAGTCATCCTGACCGTGGCCTGGTGCGATATGCACAAAGCCGGTCCCGGTTTCGTCGGTCACAAAATCACCGGGATAAAGGTTTACATCAAAGTCGTAACCCAGGCCTCGAAACGGGTGTGCACAGACCGTCCCCTCAAGAGACGGCGCGTCGCTCAGCCTTGTCCAGCTTACAATCCGCGCGTCGTCGCGCACCTGATCCGCCAAGCCATCGGCGAGCACAAGGGTCTCACCGACCTCTGCCCAGCTTTGCTCCTGGGTTTCATCGACCTTGTAGAGCCCGTAAGCAATCTTCTCCGAATAACCGATGGCCCTGTTGCCTGGGATCGTCCAGGGTGTGGTCGTCCAGATGACAACCGTCGCGCCATCCAGTTCCGCAGCCCCGCTCAGAACCGGGAAACGCACCCAAATGGTGGGCGATACATGGTCGTGATATTCAACTTCTGCTTCTGCCAGAGCAGTCTTCTCAACGACAGACCACATAACTGGCTTCGAGCCCCGATAGAGCCCGCCATTCATAACGAATTTCTGGAACTCTGCGACGGTTGCCGCTTCCGCATCATAAGACATGGTCAGGTAGGGATTGTCCCATTCAGCCTGGATGCCCAACCGTTTAAATCCATCGCGTTGAACATCAACCCATTCGGCTGCGAACTCCCGGCATTCCTTCCGGAATTCGAGGACGGGCACGCTGTCTTTGTCCACACCTTTGGCGCGGTACTTCTCTTCGATCTTCCACTCAATTGGCAGACCATGACAGTCCCAGCCCGGCACGAAGAGCGCGTCTTTGCCCATCATCTGCTGGGAGCGCACGACAATGTCTTTCAGGATGTGGTTCAGGGCATGGCCCATATGGACAGCGCCGTTCGCGTAAGGCGGTCCGTTGTGAAAGATGAACTTTTCGCGCCCCGCACTTTCTTTGCGAAGTCGGTCATAGAGGTTGAGCTTTGCCCAACGCTCCAGCATTTCCGGCTCGCGTTTCGGCAGGCCGGCTTTCATTGGAAAGTCGGTCTTCGGCAGACGCAAAGTGTCTCGGTAGTCGCGTGTATCAGTTGTTTGGTCGGCAGACATTGGCGGGTGGTTCTCGCTCAAGAAATTAGGTCAAAAGTTGTGATTGAAGACCCGGTCCTGTGCGTCCGCCCTCGTGCAGGCGTCAGCGACAGGCCGGGACGATAATTCGCGTCCCGGAACATCCAATTCGAGCTATGGCTCCGTCTGTCCACTCGTTCATCATGATGCCGTCTTGTACCAGCGGTAACGAACCCCGTCCAGCAGATCACCCCATTCTGGTCATCACCAGGGTTCGTCTACCTTTTTGAGGCTTTTGCGCGCCTGTTCGCCGTCGAGGGCGATCTGGGTTTTCAGGCTGTCCAACCCGTCAAATTTGCGCTCAGGACGTAAATATTCCACGAACGACACGGCGGCGTGAGCGCCGTATAGGTCTCCCTCAAAGTCAAACAGGTGGGCTTCCAGCAGCACATCAGACTTGTTGAAGGTGGGTCTGCGACCGATATTAGCGACGCCCTTGTACATGCCCTTGTGGGGACCATCCTCGATTTCAATCAGGACCGCATATACCCCAAGAGCGGGCTCCACATGCTCTTCCAGAGGCAGATTGATGGTTGGGAAGCCGATCGTCCGGCCTCGCTGGTCACCTTTCACTATGTGGGTCTCCACCGACCACCAATGGCCGAGCAGGCGGGCTGCGCCTTTTGGGTCGCCTGCCGACAAGCGTTCGCGAATACGGGTCGAGGAGTAGGTCTCGCCCCCGTCCGTTACCTCATCGACGATGGTGACGCCAAAACCGAGTTCTTCGCCCATCTTTAGAAGCAGAGCGCCGTCGCCGGTGCGCCCTTTTCCGAAGCGAAAATCATATCCCACCACAATGTGGGAGGCGCCCAGGCCCTCGACCAGGATGTCCCGCACAAAGCTTTCTGCCGAGCGTTCCGCCATTTTTTTATCAAATGGCAGGGCTGCCAGGACATCCACACCCAGATTGTCCAGGAGTCTCGTTTTCGCCCGGAAGGGCGTCAGACGGAAAAAGGGCTTTTCCGGGAAAAAATACTGCTGCGGATGCGGTTCGAAAATCAGAACCCCGCTAGGGACCGCCCTATCTGCCGCGACAGCAAATGCCTTGCCAATGACCTGCTGATGGCCCAGATGCACCCCGTCAAAGTTGCCCAGCGCAAAAGCTCCCCCGCGTTCCGCGGTTGCCATATCTTCGGTATGACGGATGACATGCATCCCGAGGCACCCTCTTTCGTTCACCCTAACGCAGGCGTGTTCAGCCATTTTTGACCCAGTGGTGATAAACATCCATGAGAGAACGTCAAGTGTTGGGCACCTCTAGTGAAACACTCAAAGTAGCAGTAACCCTTCACTAACCCACCCATTTAACCAAAAATTTAAAGCCGCTGCCGTAGGTTGTTGCAGGGGCCAAGAGCGACCTAAGCGCAAAAAGCTGGGTTCGCTTTGGTGTAAGGCACACGAATCGGGGCGTCGCAAAAGGCGTCCGTCACATGGAGAATAACCATGGCAGTAGATCTCTCAATGCCCGTTCTGGTGGTCGACGACTACAAGACGATGATCCGCATTATCCGCAACCTGCTGAAGCAGCTTGGCTTCACCAATGTTGACGATGCCGCAGACGGCACAGAAGCACTGGCAAAGATGCGTGGTAAGCGCTACGGGCTTGTCATCTCAGACTGGAACATGGAACCCATGACAGGGTATGAGCTTCTGAAAGAGGTTCGCGGGGACGAGGCTCTTAAGCCGACGCCTTTCATCATGATCACTGCTGAGTCAAAGACGGAAAACGTGATCGCAGCGAAGAAGGCCGGTGTAAACAACTACATCGTAAAACCTTTTAACGCAGCAACATTGAAGACCAAGATCACCGCTGTTATCGGCGACTTCTAATTCTTCTTTGAAAATGAGAGCGGTTTTACGCCATGAGTGCGCCTGAAAAATCAGTTGATACACGTCTCGACGAAGTTGCCGGCCATATCCGTCAAATGAAAACGGACAGCCTTACGCTTCCCGACATCCTAAACCTCGCCGAGATCATGGTTGGGTCCATGCAGGGCTTTTTTGGCCATGTGGACACAGCGATCTACAAAGAGCTTACAGAAATCTCAGACTTCATTGACACCACGCGCAATGAAATCGGACGTCTGCAGCCTGGCAACCTGAAAGACAAGCATATCCCTGAAGCAGGGCTTGAGTTGGAGGCCATCGTTCAATCGACTGAGAATGCCACCAACACGATTATGGAACAGGCAGAGCTGATTATGTCAGCTGACCCAGACGACATGGCCGCCTATCATGACACCGTTCAGGGCGCCGTCATGGAGATTTTCGAGGCCTGTTCCTTCCAGGACATTACCGGTCAGCGGATCAGCAAGGTTGTGGGCACGCTTGTCCATATCGAAAGCAAAATCAGTTCGCTTGCGGATGCTCTCGGTTCTGCGCTCAGCGAAGCGATTGACGAAGAAGAGACGGCTGAAGAAAAGCGGAAACGGGAATTGATCCTGAACGGTCCTGCCCTCGAAGGGCAAGGTATCGACCAGTCGGATGTCGATGACATTCTGAGCGACGGGGCGAGCCAGGACGATATCGACGCGCTGTTCGACTAATCAGCGCGTCAGCAGACTCTACCAGACCAGTCGCGCCATAGCGCCGATGGTCTGGCCATCAGTCTCCGCCAAAACTTTCGTCACTAATTCGGCTTGAGGATCGTCCACGGTCGGGCCACAGCGCTCGCAGGCGATGCCGCCGGTGATGAACAGCGCATCTATACCCTGATCGTTGGCGCCCTTTATATCTGTCAGCAGACCATCGCCAACGGCCAAAATCTGGTCGTCGGACAGGTCGCTGAGACATTCCCGCGCAAGATTGTAAATTGGTGCGTGGGGCTTGCCAAAGTAGTGGGACCGACCGCCAATCTCGGTATAGGCCGCCGCAATCGCACCGCCGCAATAGACACGTTTTTCACCCCGATCCACGACGATGTCCGGATTTGCGCAGACAAGATCCAGATCGCGCTCTTTCAGCTTTGCCAGCAGTTCCGCATAGTCATCTGGGGTTTCTGTCTCATCGTCAAAAAGCCCCGTGCAGAGAATGAAATCTGCCAAATCCTGATCGGATTGTTCAAGCGGCAGTCCCTCAAAGAGCAGCCAATCCCGCTCCGGGCCCATATGCCAAAACTTGTCGCCAAACTTGCCGGTTGAGATGCTGGCATGTGTGGCATCCCCTGATGTCAGCACGTCATCATAAGCTTCGCCGGGTATCCCCATTTTCTCAAGCTGCGCCGGAATCCCGACGCCTGGTCGGGGTGCGTTGGACAGAAGCAGGACGCGGCCACCGGCAGCACGGAACCGGGTCAGCGTATCTACGATCCCATCATAGGCGGCGACACCATTGTGGAGGACACCCCAGATATCGCAGAGGAGCGCCTGATAGCGCTCCGAAATGGGCTCAAAATGCTTGTGGATGGGCACAAGGCCGGATGTCTCTGTCATGGGCCCAAGTAGGACGTTCAGGACCAGATCGTCAAGTCTTCTCCCAATAAAACAGAGGCTGGTAAATCAGGCGACGTCGGCCAACACCTCATCCCGCACGGGACGCGGCGTGCCAAACAGGTATCCCTGACCATAATCGACGTTGAAGTCGAGCACATCGACCACGGCGCGTTCCTTCTCGATCATGTCGACAATCAGGTTCATGCCATAGCGGGCCATCAGCTCTTTGATATCTTCCGGCCGGATGTCGGTGAGCCCATCATCCGCCTGACCGACCAGAACATGGGCCGCAATTTTCACGTAGCGAATATTCATTTCGTGCAGACGGCGATAGTCGAGATTGATGTCCGTCACCTGGTCCATGGAGAAGCGGAAACCGAGTTTCGCGAGTGCGGCCAGGCTTGCCATTTCAATGGGACCACAGGCATTGACCGTCGATTGCGAGAACTCAAACACGAGCTGGTCAGCCAGCTGTGTATTGTGTTGCATATATTCAATGAACTGCGGGAAGAAATCACTATCGAGCAGCGAGTTGACCGAAATGTTACAGAAGACGCCGGTATCTGAATCCCGCTCGCTCAGTTTGCGGACGACCTGTACGCAACGGAACAGAAGCAGATTATCAATGGTCGGCATCATGCCTGCAGGTTCAGCCACCCGCATATAGTCATCCGGCATGATGATTTCGCCGGTGCCGCCGCGAAGGCGCGTCAGGGCTTCATAATATTTCACTTTGCGCTGTGGCAATGTCACGATCGGCTGAAGATAGAGATCCACCCGATTGTCTTCCAATGCGTGACGGATAACATCAAGCAAGTCGCCATCGTCCATTTGATCGACAGGCATGGTGGAAGCCGCCACACCTGGCAGAGGTACAATGCGGTTGTCTGCGTGATTGTCTGTCGAAGGCGATTTGGCAATGCGTTTTGCAGGTTGGCGTTCTTCCGCAAGGCGCTTCACGAAACTTTCGATCACACGCATCTCCGCGACAATCTCTTCATTGCGCGTTTTTGTTTCTGTTTCGAGCTGTTCCGTCAGGGCCTCAATGTCAGCTTCCGCGCGTTCCAGATCACGGTTCAGGCCTGCAGCAAATGAATTGATGTCGGCAATGTTTTTCACAAACAGCTTGCGTTCGCTCGCCCTCGAAAGAGTTGAGTGAACCTGAGAGACCAGGAGAAAGATCACACCGCCCACAAGCCAGGCTTCCATGTTTTTCAGTTCCCCGAAAACAATCAAGCCAAAGGACAGGGTCGCCGCCAAAATGGCCGACGTCATCACGAGCATGATCTTGTTCAAGCGCGACATGGCACTTTTCCTTATCTGTCTCAGGGCCCATCTTTTGAGACTTGAGCCACTTATTTCCCAGTTTGAGACAGTGACAGTGAGTCTTTGAGAAAGTGTTAACCATGAGGCTGTCCAATCGCATAATATGGCTCCAATACAGGGAAAACCTTCCGGGAGAGGGCCTATGAGCGCACATAAATTTGCTTTTCAGCACATTTCGGGGGGCGAACTCGCGCTCTCCAATTTTGCAGGCAATCCGGTATTGATCGTCAACACAGCCAGTCAATGCGGGTTTACCCCCCAATACCGGGACCTGCAGGGCCTGTGGGAGCGCTATAGCGACAAAGGTCTGACTGTCATCGGTGTGCCCTCCAATGATTTTGGCGCTCAGGAGCCAGGTACAGAGGCCGAGATTGTCAGCTTCTGCGAGGTCAACTATTCGGTGAGCTTTCCCATGGTCACCAAACAGATCGTCCTCGGCGAAGAGGCACACCCGTTTTACAAATGGATTGTCGCGGAAGCGGGCGAAGGCGCTGCGCCCAAATGGAACTTCCACAAATACTTGATCGGTCCGGGTGGCGAGCTTGCGGGCGCGTATCCCAGCAAGGTCGGTCCCTTGGACGCGGCCCTGCTGTCCGAAATCGACGCGTTGCTAAAATAGGCGCAGCTGACACAAAAAAGGGGCATCTCCCGAGAAAGAGACACCCCCTCTTCTACTGATGTAAACCGTTTATGCTGTCAGCGGTGCGATCCGAATTTCAACACGCCGGTTCTGCGCCTTACCGGCTGCCGTCGCATTGGATGCAATCGGCTGGCTCTCACCGAAGCCCCGGATGAAGAAGCGATCCCGCAAAATACCGCGAGTCTGCAAGTAAGCCGCAACAGACTGCGCACGCCGCTCTGAAAGCTGCTGGTTAAACTGCGCGGACCCATCGCTGTCTGTGTGGCCATACACATCCACCAGCGACTTGTCATACTCTTCCAACACCAGACCGACCGAATTCAGGACTTCATAGAAGCTTGCATTGATGTCAGCAGACCCGGACGCAAATGTGATGTTTCCCGGCATGTTGAGAATGATGTCATTACCGACACGGGTGACTGAGACCCCTGTGTTCTGCAGACGTTGCCGGAGCTTCGCTTCCTGCTGATCCATGTAATAGCCGATGCCACCGCCCGCGAGTGCGCCCACGCCGGCGCCGATGAGTGCACGCTTCCGCCAATCGCCACCCCCAATAAGGGCGCCGGCCACACCACCTGCAAGTGCCCCGAGCCCTGCACCAATGGTTGCGTTGTTGGTTTTCTGTTCGCCCGTATAAGGGTCTGTCGAGGTACACGCCGAAAGCGCGAAAGCACCTGCGACAACCAAGGTTGCGATACGTTTCATAGAATAACTCCTGACTTGTCCCACTTCCGATCTCAGCGCCGCTTCTTTTGGGAAAGCCGCCCTTCTTGTCGGTTTCAGTTGTTTGCGTACCCCACGCATAGACCCAATTGCAGGCCCGATCCATACACTCTAGCACGATATGACTAAGCTTGTGTCTGGCAGATGTGCGTAAAGAGTGTAAAAATATCTTCACAAAAATCGACAAGCCGGGCCACCGGCCGACCCCTGACAGGAAGGATCGCATTTCATGGAACTCTTCGACCTTAGCGGCAAAACCGCCATCATTACCGGTTCAACCCGCGGGATTGGTGAGGCGATTGCCCACCGCATGGCTGAACATGGCGCAAATGTCGTCATTTCCAGCCGCAAGGCCGAGGCCTGCGACAAGGTTACAGCAGAAATCAACGCCAAGTACCCGGACCGCGCAATGGCTGTGCCGTGCAACATTTCGTCTAAAGAGGATCTTCAGCGCCTTGTTGACACGACAAATGATAAATGGGGGAAGGTGGACTCGCTGGTCTGCAACGCGGCGGTCAACCCATTCTACGGCTCTGCAGCTGACATTCCCGACGAAGCCTTTGACAAGATCATGAGCTCCAATGTGAAGAGCAACCACTGGCTCTGCAACATGGTGCTGCCTCAAATGATTGAGCGCAAAGAAGGAAACATCACCATTGTTTCTTCCATCGGCGGATTGAAGGGCTCCCCGGTTCTGGGTGCCTATTGCATTTCGAAGGCTGCCGATTTCCAGCTCGCACGGAACCTGGCTGTCGAGTTTGGTCCGCACAATATTCGGGTGAATGCGATTGCCCCGGGACTCATCAAAACCGACTTCGCGAAAGCCCTTTGGGATAATCCGGAAACATTGGAGCGTTCCACCTCCACCGCACCGCTGCGCCGTATTGGCCTGCCGGACGAGATTGCGGGTGCTGCGGTGTTCCTGTCGTCCAAGGCTGGAGCTTTTATGACAGGTCAGGGTCTCGTCATTGATGGCGGGGTCACCATCAGCTAAGGCGGTCTTCTATGTCCGTATCGATCAGAGACCTTCTGCCGGAGGACAAGTCAGACTGGCTTCCCCTCTGGCAGGACTATCTGACTTTCTATGAAACGGAGCTTGCGCCGGATGTGACAGAGGACACCTGGGCGCGGCTCGTCCTCCCGACCGGAAACATTCAGGGCCTGGCAGTCACCTCAGACACCGGTGAGCTGATTGGGTTTGCCCACTATCTGCTTCATCCAGGCACCTGGGGCCCTGGTCCCATCTGCTACCTGGAAGATCTTTATGTTGCCGAGAGCGCTCGCGGCTCCGGCGCAGGGCGGGCTCTGATTGAAGAGTTAGCTATCCGCGGGCGCGCCAAAGGCTGGCAAAGCCTTTATTGGCAGACGGCGGAAGGTAATAAGAACGCGCAGTACCTATATGACAAGCTTGCCCGGCGCACGGATTGGGTGCGCTATGAGATGGAGCTCTAGTCTCTCCAAGCATTCGCACAAGCAAGGGAGGCCAAAAAAATGAAGTCAGTTGTCGTCACCGGTACTTCATCCGGAATTGGTTGGGGCACGGCGAAGGTTCTCATCCAAGAAGGCGTGCAGGTCTTTGGTAGCGTCCGAAACGAACAAGACGCAAACCGCCTGCAGTCCGAGTTCGGCGATCTCTTCACGCCGCTTCTCTTCGATGTCACGGACGAAGCCGCTGTTGCGCAAGCAGCCGACACAGTTCGGGCGGCGCTCAAAGGGAGCACGCTTTTGGGCCTCGTCAATAATGCCGGCATTGCGGCTCCCGGCCCCCTGCTCCACCAGCCGGTTGAAGAAATGCGGGAGGTTATTGAGGTCAATCTCCTGGGACAGATGATCGTGACACAAGCTTTCGGACCGCTGCTTGGAGCAGATCGCTCCCTGAAAGGCGATCCGGGCCGTATCGTCATGATCAGCTCCGTCGGCGGGAAAATCGGCTCTCCCTTTCTCGGGATTTACGCCGCCTCAAAACACGCGCTTGAGGGTATTTCGGAAAGCTTGAGAAAAGAGCTGATGCCGTTTGGGATCGATGTGATCGTGATTGGACCGGGCGCTGTTGCGACAGAAATCTGGGGCAAATCAGATCAGATAGACATCACCCGCTATGCCAATACCGAGTATGGGGAGACCTTGGCCTTTGTGCGCGAGTTTATGAAAGAACATAGCGGCGAAGGTCTTCCGCCTGAAACCCTGGGCAAAGCCATCTGGCACGCGCTCAGCGATGCCTCACCCAAAACCCGCTATGCCATCGTGCCCAATAAATTCATGAACTGGACACTGCTCCGCTTATTGCCACCACGGCTCATCGATCAACTCACCGCAAAACGCTTTGGACTTCGATAAGACACCAATAATACCTCATTGCCACAACTCAATGTTTGGGCGCGTCAGCATTAACCAGATGATTGCCAACACAGAAAAGAAGGCCGGGAATCCACACCAGCACCAAACTCGAAAAAGAGAATGGTATGTATCCGGCAGTGGTAATTTGTTCACAGCTGCTTCGCGCGCCAGGTCTCTCATGCGCCATTGTATCCATACGACCGGCAACCAAAAGAAGCCAACAAAGACATAAAGCATGAGTGACATTACAATCCAGCCCTCCGATAATGGCCAACCGACTTCAATCGCCAAAAGAAAACCACTGAGCGGCTGAACGAGCACCGCAGTTGCGGTAAACAGAAAATCCGCAACTACGACGATGCTCGCAGTATGCGCCACCAACGTTGGGTCACCTGTCCGATGCGCGGAAAGCATGAAGAAGGCGATACCAGCGCCGGTTCCCAACAGAACGCACGCACCAATAATATGAACAAATTTCAAGAGCTCGAACGTCATCATCGTTCTTCTAAAAGTGCCGCAACATACAATGCAGGCAGCATCGACGGGACGACCTTAACCAATGGGCCGAGCGGGTCCGCCCATAAATCTGGCGCCCACACAGTCGCACCAATCAGATAGCCAACAGAAACAGCAATCATTGCCAGGGCGGCCTTTCGTGCCCAAGGCCTGAATAAGATCGCAGCACCCAGAACAACATCAAGAAGTGCTCCGCCCAAAACCATTGCGCCAGCAAGCCTGGGGTCCATCCCTCGCATAGTCAGGATGTCGCCCGCGACGTTCGAATAGGTCAAACCTACAATACCCGAGACAATCCAGAACGCTGCCAGAACCGCGATTGAGAACGGGAGCAAAAGAAAAAGGCGTGCAAACCACCTCTCTTGCGTTGTCGAGGGGATACTCGCCAATATTTTTCGCAAGGGAGAAAAAGGCGCGCCGCCCTCTTTCTTCCACCTGGACGAATCCCCTCGTACGCCGTTTTGGAGTGCCTTCAGAGCGTTAGTCCGCATGGGGGACCTCCATCCAAATAGGCCACACACGTCTGCACCCCAGCCCAAAATTCTGACCACGAGCTTGGGAAGAACAATGCGCCACTGTGGAAGTGCAAAGCCCTGCCACCTGCGAATCTCGTTGATCAAAACAGCGAGAGGGATGACATCGTCCGCACTCAGCTCATAGATCATCCGATTGGGAACCACTCCCTCAGCGACCTCGACAACTGAGCGAGCCAACTCACGCACACTGATTACCTGCATCTCAGAATGAGGGAATACATCAACACTCACCCACGGAACCGCGGCACTCGCTCTTAGTAACGCTGTCCCTCCATACGCCCGGTCTCCAAGGACGAGCGTTGGTCTCAGGATGCACCAGTTCAGGTCTGATGCCTCCACAATCGCATCGCCCTCTGCCTTGGTACGCATAAAACCAGTGCCAGACTCTTCCGACGCACCCGCGGCAGAAATCTGGATGAGTTTGGTCGGTGTTCCCTGCAGGGCTTCGACAATCCTCGCAACAGCCTCAACATGAATTTCTTCAAGCTTGTCCTTCAGACCGTCCTGCAAAGCACCGGACGCGTTCAGGACAATATCGGCATCGCGCAGAATCGCTTTCCACTCGTCAGGCGAAAGCTCCGTAATGTCAGACAGGACCCAGGGAATATCAGGATCGGATGCATTAGCTGCCGCCCGCGACCGCCCAACGCCAGTTACCCGGTAGCCACTTTCCTTTAATGCTGCGACGCAGGCCGCACCGATAAAACCGTAGGCTCCTATTATGACCGCATGAAGTTGATTTTTGGCGGATGCCACGTCCTGCTCCTGCAGTTGGTTGTTGCATAGGAATATAGGCTATGAGGACATGCAAATCACAAGCGCCCAAAAGAAAGCCCCCGGCGAGGGGAGCGCCAGGGGCTGGGTGGGATCAGGCCTGCAGCGGGAGGGGGGAAGCTGCTTTGTTGGCCGATCACCAGGCTTATGAGTGGCAAATAAGATTGCCTTAACGAATTACAAGGGTGTTTCTCACTATTCCCGTCGAAATTTTCATTTGCGACAAAATGACACCAAACCGACTCAGTTTTGATCAGGAACACGCATCCAGCACACGACCAAACTTCTCAAACATTTCCGTAATGTGGTCTTCTGTCGCCATCAGCGGCGGCGAAAAGGCGATTGTGTCTGCCGTCACCCGGATCATCATGCCTTCATCATGGAACGCCCGGCACATGGCGTCGTAACCCCGCTTACCCGGTAACCCTTCAATCCCTGCCAGATCGAATGCCGCAACTAGACCTATAGTTCTGATATCTAGTGTTAAAGCATGGTCTTTGAGTGAATGCGCTGCATCGGCCATCACACTTTCGTTCGCGGCGGCCTGTTCAAACAAACCTTCGTCGCGATAGAGATCGAGGGTTGCGAGTGCTGCGGCCATGGCCAGGGGGTGGCCGGAATAAGTGTAGCCATGGAAGAGGTCGATGGCGTGGTGCGGCCCGCCTTCGCCCTGAAAACTGTCATAAATGTCTTTTGAAACAAGAACACCGCCCATGGGCACGGTGCCCCCGGTGACACCCTTGGCAAAGGTCATCAGGTCTGGTGTCACGCCAAACCGTTCCGCCGCTGTCGCGGTCCCCAAACGCCCAAAGGCGGTAATGACTTCATCAAAGATGAGAAGAATGCCGTGCCGTGAGCAAATGTCCCGCAACCGTTTCAAATAGCCTTGCGGCGGGGGCAAGACACCTGTCGAACCGGCCATTGGCTCGACGATAACCGCGGCGATCGTCGATGCGTCATGCAGTTCAACAATTTTCTCCAGTTCGTCCGCCAGATGGGCGCCCCATTCAGGCTCGCCTTTGCTGAAGGCCTGACGCTCCCGATTATAGGTATGCGGAAGATGGTCCACGCCCGGGATCAGCGCACCGTAGAACTTGCGGTTAGGGGATATGCCTCCCACTGAGATGCCGCCAAAGCCGGTGCCGTGATAGCCCCGCGCGCGCCCGATGAAACGGGTGCGCGATGCCTCTCCATTCAATCGGTGATAAGCGAGCGCCATTTTTAGCGCCGAGTCCGCGGCCTCAGACCCGGAATTACAAAAAAATGCATAGTCGAGACCGTCCGGTGCCATCGCCGTCAGGCGGCTTGCCACTTCGAAGGTCTTGGGATGCGAAAACTGGAAAGTTGGCGCGAAATCAAGCTCCGCTGCCTGCGCCTGAATGGCTTCCACAATGGGCTCGCGGCAATGCCCCGCGTTGGAGCACCAGAGCCCCGCCGTCCCGTCCAGAACGGGGCTGCCGTCCGGCTTGAAATAGTGCATATCCTTCGCGCGCGAAACGATCCTCGGATCGCGCTTAAAATGTCGATTAGGAGTGAAGGGCAACCAGAACGCTTCCAGATCGTTTGGCGCTCCGTTCGTCGACTGATTTTCCGTACCGACCGCCTCAGCCATCGCTCATCCCTCGCCTGCGCATCTATTCCGAATGCCTAATTGAACGCTCTGGACCCCATCCACGCAACCAAGAGAGCGCGTGACAAATCTCTCTCGTTTAGTAAATTAAACGAATGAGCAAGGATTTCCGCATCGCCCATGGGCAGGCCCAGGCTGAAACCAAGACAGAAGCGCCGGATATCGGGCGGCGGCTGCGCGAACTGCGCAAAATGTATGGCTTCTCCCAACGCGAACTGGCGAAACGTGCGGGTGTCACCAATGGCACGATTTCTCTCATCGAACAGGAGCGCATAAGCCCGTCTATCGGGTCCATGAAAAAGGTGTTGGATGGTTTCCCGATCAGCATGACGGACTTTCTGACGCTCGACATGCAGCCCAACCGGAAAATCTTCTATTCCGAAAAGGATCAAAAGGAGATTGCCGGTGGCGATCCGATTTCCTTCAAGCTCCTGGGCAAGGATACACGCAATCGCGCGATCCAGATGATGCATGAGACATATCAGCCGGGCGCTGATACGGGTGAGGAAATGCTCGCCCATGCAGGCGAAGAATGTGGCATCGTCATCTCAGGTGAGATTGTCCTCACCGTTGGCGGTGAAACCCGTCTGCTGCAACCGGGCGAAGCCTATTATTTCGACAGCCGCCTTCCTCATCGGTTCCGTAATCTGGGAAGCGAAGAATGCGTCATTGTCTCTTCTTGTACACCACCGAGTTTTTAAGGACCTTCCATGTCTCCTGCTATTGATCAGCTGAGCACTTTGCTCAGCGGCTCTGACATCATCATTGCCCCGGGCGCTTATGACGCCCTCTCCGCGAAGCTTGCCGCACAAGCAGGTGCGAAAGCCGTCTACATGACGGGCTTCGGCGTTGCGGGCTCCACCCTTGGCGTGCCCGACATTGGCCTTATGAGTGCGACAGAAATGGCGGACCGTGCGCGGGCACTTGCAGGCGCCGCAGCGGCCGTGCCTGTTTTTGCCGACGGCGATAATGGCCATGGCGGACCGCTCAACGCTGCGCGGCTTACGCGGCTTTATGAACAGGCAGGTGTGGCCTGCATCCAGTTGGAAGACCAGGTTTTCCCCAAGCGCTGCGGCCATATGGAGAATAAAGAAATCGTGCCGATGAAAGACGCGGCAGCAAAAATACGTGCCGCAGTTGAAGCTCGAGACAATCCAGGTTTCAGAGTTATGGCACGTACTGATGCGCGAGCGACTGATGGGTTTGATGAAGCGCTTAGGCGGGGTGACGCCTTTTTGGAAGCGGGCGCCGATATTCTCTTTATTGAAGCGCCGCGGTCGCTCGAAGAGTTGGCAACAGTAGCGAAGACGTTCAAAGGCACAGCCCTCGTCGCCAATATGGTGGAAGACGGGAAGACGCCCTACCTCGACGGCCCTGCCCTTCAGGAGCTTGGCTATAAGATCGCAATCTTCCCCGTTTCAGCGCTTCTGTCAGTGACCGAACGATTACAAACGCTTTATGGCGATATGCTGGCCGCCCATAAACTCCCCATCGACACGCCGAGGGTCACCTTTCAAAAATATAATGAGGTGATAGGCCTGCCGGACATGCTGGCAGAGGCCGCCGCACTTGAAGGCGAGAGCAAGTAATGCCCAGCTGGAAGAATATTCTCGACCGCATTCTGGACCAGGATGTAAAGAAAGCGCCGCCCCATGTGCATGCGCTGAAACTCTATGACGGCAAGCTCACAGAGATTGGTGAGGGACGCATTACCTATGAATGGCCGGTCAACCCCGACTTCATGAACCCGCAGGCGGTGTTTGGGGGCTATCTCGCTACCCTGGCGGACCAGACCTGCTCCTTCGCCCTTATGACACTTCTTGAAGACGATCAGAACTTCACCACGGTCGATCTCAACATCCACTATTTCCGGCCTGTCACGAGCGGCACGCTTAAATGTGTTGGCGAGGTGGTGAACGTGTCGAAGACCCAGGCTTACGTCGAAGCCACCTTCATCAATGATGATGGCAAAATCGCCTTGAAAGCCCGTGCCGTGGAGCGTTTGTTGAAGGCCTAAGCCTCAATACATGAACATGGGCTTGCCGAGGATTTGCTCGACGCGGGGCCGATAGGTCTCCGTGTCATAGAAGGCGTCGATATCAACACGCTTCTCTCCTTGAATGCACATGTCTCCCGGCACAGTCGTGTAATTGCCGTCCCGTAGCGCCATCATGAGCCCATGCTGACCTTGCGCCAGTAGCTGTACCGCCATGGTGCCATAAGAGCGTGCCACCATCTGATCGAGGGCATCCGGCGCGCCGGCACGCATGATATAGCCCAGCGTCTGGGAGATGATGTTGATGCCGGTGATGCGCTTGATCTCATCGCCCAGCATCTGACCAATGCCCCCGAGCTTGCGATGGCCATAGGCGTCTGCTTCCCCCCGCTCGATAATTTCGCCGCCTTCCATCTGCGCGCCTTCGGATACGCAGACCATGGCATAGTTGGAGGGGTTTGCCGCGCGGTCTGCCGCCAGCATTTCGGCGACCCGGGTCACATCGAAAGGGACTTCCGCAATCAAAATGCGGTCCGCATCGGCAAGCGCGCCGGACATGAGCGCCGTCTGGCCGGAATTGCGTCCAAACAGTTCCACCACCGCAATGCGCTCGTGAGACCCGGTGGATGTACGAAGGCCGGTAATGCTGTCAATAGAGCGTGTCACTGCCGTTGAAAAGCCGATGCAATAGTCCGTGCCGAAGACATCATTGTCCATGGTCTTCGGGATCGACATGGTCTTCATGCCTTCCTGATGGAGCCGCGCGCCATAGGAGAGCGTGTCATCGCCCCCGATAGGTATGAGGGCATCAATGCCCACGCTTTCCATCACGCGCAGTACATGAGCGGTACAATCATAGGTGCCGTCGTCATTCAAGGTTGCGTCTTTCACAAAAGATGGCACGTCTTCCTTCTTCACCTTGCTGGGTTTGGTGCGAGAGGTGTGGAGGACAGTGCCCCCTGTACGATCAATGGTGCGCGTACGGGCCCGGTCGAGCGGCATCAGCAGATGGTCAGAGCCCGCTTTATCGTCCGGGTTGTAATTGAGCGGCCCGGCCCAGCCACGGCGGAAGCCGATCATCTCCCATCCCAGAGTTTCCGCCGCGCGGGTCGCCGCCTTGATGCAGGGGTTAAGCCCCGGCACATCGCCACCACCTGTGAGAATCCCAATACGCATCTGCCTGCTCCCGTCTTGTTCGGCCTGACCAAGATGATTAGGCCTCAGGTCCGCCGCCAAATCAAACCCCAAACGTTTAAAGACCGTGTGTCAGCAGGGCTTCTTCAAACGTTTCCATGCCAGTCCATACATGCGCCTGCCAGCCGCGCTCGCGGGCGGCCTGTACATTGCGCTCCTGATCGTCAAAGAAAAGCAGATGGGGGCCATCAAAACCGGTTCTGTCTTCTACGCCCGCAAAAAACTCACCACTCGGTTTTGCGTGCCCAATGTCGGCAGAATAGTGGATCGCATCGAAATGATGCTCGAGTTCTAGCACCCGCCAAAGATAATCCGCACGGCGGTGTTCCTGATTGGTCGCAATACTAAAACCCAAATTGTGCCGACGCCGCAACTCTTCCAAAGCGCTGATCAGATCTTGGTTCAGACCTGAGTCCCGGCGGAACCAATAGTTCAGGAACGCTTCAAGGTTCAGGTGGGGCGCGATGTCCGCAAGGGTTTGCGTAAGTGGTTGTTCAATCGCCAGCCTGCCACAGACAATGTCAGCCCATTGCTCTGTGAAGAAGGTGCGCTGAAAGAGCTCGGGATCAAGACCCAGATCCTCTTCCATGTCGGCATGCCACCACCCGCCTTTTTCCCTGTGGCCAGTGACAAGAACGCCATCCACATCGAATACAAGCGCACGGATATCCGTCACGCAGACTTTCCCCTTGCCTCGATCGGCCAGATATCAACCAGCGTGTCACCGTCTAGAACATGGTAGGCATCGTAGAGGTTGACCGTGGGATCACAGTGCGGAGTTATGGCGGTAAGGGTTGTGCCAAGGGCCAGCTTTTCATTGGCGCTGGAGAGCAGGATGCCGCCCTGCTCATCCCCAAAGAAGAAATATTTTGCGTCTTCCGGCGCGCCGTCGTTCAGAACCGGTGGTTCGGCATCGGTCGAGAAGCTTTTGAACCCCGCGTCTGTCGTTGCGAGCTTCGGCGTGTTGTTGGAGACCACGCTCATCTGCACATAGAGAGAGGTCCGGAAGGCATCAGCCAATGAGCGGCCGTCAGGCCCCTCCACATCATTGTATTGCTTGTCCATGAAGATATAGGAGCCGCCCTGCAGCTCCGTCAGCACGTTTGCTTCTACATCAATATCGAATGTGCCGGTTCCGCCTCCTGAAAGGATTGAACAGGTGATGCCGTCTGCTTCCAATCGGTCCCGCATGTCGCTGAGGGTCTTCATAACGCCAAGTGACTTCGCGCGGCGCTCTGTGAAGTCTTCAATGTGCATGAGATGACCTGCATAAGCCTGCAGACCTTTGAAGTGGAGATGCGGGCTTGCCTCAATCTGACGCGCCAGTTCGTGAGCTTCATCACCTGGCGCGATGCCGGTGCGGTGCAGACCTACGTCGAGATCCATCAGGACCTGCAGTGGCTTACCCGCCGCTTCAGCTGCGGCAGCTAGTGCGGTTGCATTCTCCGGATTATCGACGGCGACCATTATGTCATTGAGCTTGGCATTCAGCGCCATCAGGCGCTCAATGGCAAATGGCAGCACGACCGGCGAGGTGAGAAGAATGCCGTCTATGCCTTCCGCAGCAAGCGCCTCCGCCTCACCCAGCTTGGCACAACACACGCCCAGCGCCCCAGCAGCGATTTGTCGGCGGGCAATCTCGGCGCATTTGTGTGTTTTGGCATGGGGACGCAGTTTGAGCCCATGCTTGGCGCAATGCGCCGCCATAGCGCTGAGGTTCGCCTCAAACGCAGGGAGATCGAGCACCAGAGCAGGCGTTGCCATGCGCTCCCGGCTTTGGGGCTCCCCAACCAAAGGCTTATTGATGAAATCTGACAAGTTTACTCCCCCTCACACGCACCGCGTCCTGTTGCCTGAGTAGCGATCCTATCTGCTTTCGAGCTTGCGACAAGGTGGGTATGGTGTTTTCGCAGCTCATTTGACGCGGCGAGGGGGAGGAACACATGCGCATTGTTTTGGTGGTTTGGGTCGCAGTGGCGACCTGTTGCATGACAGTTCTAGCGGCAGCAGCAGAATTTCGCGCCGGATTTGGGTCGCGCGTCATCACGCCTCAAGGATTTGAGATCTGGACGGATGTGGATGGGGACGCTCAATACACCCCAGACGTGGATACGTTCGATGATGCCAATGGGAATGGCGTGTTTGACGCCGCATGGATGGCAGGGTTCCAGAACGGGCGAGCTGCAGCGAGCGTCCATGACGACCTGATGAGCATCGCTGCTGTTTTTGACGATGGTGATACGCGTATTGGCATTGTGACCGCTGATGTTGTGGGTTTGATGGCGAACTTTGTCGCTTCCCTGCGCACCGCTGTCCCCCCGGAATTGGGGTTTGATTATGTGCTGGTCCATGCCACTCATAATCATGAAGGCCCGGACACACAAGGCCTCTGGGGCGCAGCTGACTTCGAAAGCGGGGTGAGCGATGCCTATATGGCCCGGCTCAAGGCGGAGATGGTGGGAGCGCTGGAAGATGCCGTTGACGCGCTCGAACCGGCACATCTCAGTATGGCAACAATTGAGGGCTATGACGCCGCTCTCGGCACCATGGATACACGCAAACCCCTGATCCTTGATCCTGGCATCCGGGTGCTCCTGCTCAAGCGGGAAGATGAGAGCGTGATCGGCACCCTGGTCAATTACGGCATGCACGTAGAACTCGCCTGGGATAAGAACCTTGCCTTTACAGCAGATCTTGCGGGCTACCTCCGGCGCGGCCTCTCCTTGGGGATTGACTATGATGGCGAGATTGTGCGCCCCGGGATCGGTGGCACGACCATGTGGCTCTCGGGAAACATTGGCGGCCTCATGACCGTGCTGCCAGGTGAAGCCGTTACCGATCCCTGGACCCAGGAGAAAATCACGGCGTCTGGCCACGAGAAAGCGCGTGCTTTCGGTTACGGTGTTGCAACAGCCGTGCTGGATACGCTGCAGAAGCCGGATGGGTTTTATGAAGACCCTGCCCCGTCCCTTGAGGTCGCCGCACGTCATTTTGACGTGCCGCTCGACAACTATCCGTTGGCCGCGGCTTCCCTTCTTGGACTGCTTGATCGTGATTTCGATGTGGGGCTCTTTCCTCCGCAACTCACGACGGAAACCGAAGTTGCCCTTCTCAAAATCGGCGAAGCCCGGATCGCTACGATCCCCGGCGAGCTCTATCCGGAGATTGCTGTGGGCGGGATTGAAAATCCACCCGGTGCCGATTATGAGATGGCGCCCGCAGAGGTGCCGCCGTTGCGGCCCGCCATGGCCGGCCGTGTGAACCTGATGGTCAACCTCGCTAACGATGCAATCGGCTACATCATCCCTAAAAGCGAGTGGGACAACGAAGCGCCCTGGATCTACGACTACGAGGAAGAAACCTATGGCGAAGTGGTCTCGGTTGGACCAGACGGCGCGCCTGCTGTGCACAGGGCACTTATGCCGCTTTTGCAAGAGGATGGAAAAATTTCGCCATAGAGAGCAATCGAGCGCGGCCTTCGCCTAGGTAATGAGACCCAAATCCAAAGCCAATCGTGTCATATCCGCGGCATTTCGCGCGTCGGTCTTCGCAATGATGTTACGACGGTGCGCATCCACGGTTCGCGGACTCAACCCCAACTCATCGCTTATGACCTTCGTGGATTTACCAGACGCAATCAGAACGAGTACCTGTTGCTCGCGCGGCGAGAGACCTGCGGAAGTAGATGTTTCTGTGCTGATGAGCTGATCTTCCAGCAGCGCAGGGCTCAGATATCGTTCTCCCACCAATGTCTGCTTCACGGCGAACACCAAGCTGTCGAGGGAGTCTTGTTTTGCTGCCATGCCTGTCGCCCCGGCTGCAAGAGCCCGCTTTGCCAGATGCGCGTCTTTGTGCATTGAAAGAATGAGGACTGGCCTGTCAAAGCCATCGGCCCGAAGTTTCTTCACAAGAGTGATGCCGTCCATACCCGGCATAGAAATATCGGCGATCAACATATCAGGATTGATATCCGATATGACGTCCAGCGCCTCTTTTGCCGAGCCCGCCTGGAACACTTCCTGAACTTCAGACTCTTTTAGAAGCTCATTTGCAAGTAAGTCACGCATCAGGGCATGGTCGTCGACAAGCACGATGTTCATTTCAGGGAGACCTTTACGCGAACGGTTGTCCCCTCACCGATTGAACTTTCAATGTTCAGTGTCCCGTTGAGCAGCTCCGTCCTCTGTTTCATCGCTGTCAGCCCTACCCCTTTTTCTGAGTTTGTTGTCTCTAACTGAAATCCTTCGCCATCATCTTTGATGGAAAGCATCAGATGCCTTCCATTCTGTTCCAGAGTGATGGAGATATGCGATGCGTTGCCATGGCGTACGGCATTTTGCACGGCCTCCTGCGCAATCCGTAGCAGGTGCAATTGCGTTTCTTCGTCAGGAAAAACATCAGCCTCAATTTTTGTTTCCACTTCGATGTTCGACATACGGCGCCATCTATCAGCGAAAGCCTCAAGCGCCACTTGAAGATTTCCGCCAGTCAGACTTAGCGGTCTGAGCCCCTCAACTATCGCTGTCAGTTCATCACTCGAGCCTCGCAGTTCTTCAATGGCTTCTATCGCGACGTTGGACCGCTCGCCGGATGCTCTCACAACACTTTCGAGCCGCATGCGAATGAGTGCCAATCTGTGCGACAATCCGTCGTGCAGTTCCCGAGCAAGGCGACCACGCTCGTGTTCCCCGGAATGAAGCAACTCTCGCGAAAGAGTTGAGACAGCTTCCCTTTCCCATCGGGCATGATCAATTGCCCCAAGAACCAAAATGCAGATGCCCACTAACACCATGATCAATCCGGGGTCGACCAGGAGGTCCATAGATGGCGTTAGGACAATAAAGCTGACGAGGAAAACGACCAGGTAGACGATGTAGGCATAGGTCCAGACCGACACCCGGTGGTCCATTCTAGCCGTTCTCAATGCGGCGAACCCGACAAACAAAAGCAGGGTGGTGGCAGCAGCTGCACTGAGCAGCTCCTTTGCAATGTGAAATTCGGTTGGCATGTCCCACCAAACAGCAATGATGTAGAGCAAGGTCAGCCCAAGGATCACATTTATTTGCCAACCTGGCGGTTTGAGACCAAGAGCCGCATAGAGGTGCAGCAAAAGCAGTAAGTGGATAGGAAGAGATGCGCCCAACCGTACCATCAGAGGTGACAGGAGACCGAGTTCATTAAAAGTAAACGTGTGCACGCCCAGCGTGCCAAGACCTGTCAATAGCATAAGAGGAAGCCAGCGATCACGATTCTGACTATTAAAGTCAAATCCAACCCTGAACACCACGAATAGGACGGCCGCCAAGGTGACAGTGAACCAGATTGTTTCTGCGATGAAATGAACCCGATTGTTCGCCTGCGCAATCGAAAGAGCGTCCACTGCAGGTAGTAATGCGTGGGGACCACGCACCGGGCCGGGGCTATAAACTTTCGCTTGGGCACGTATTTTCAGGATATAGGTTCCTGGAGAGGTAATCTGATTGGGAAGGAACATGGCCTGAGTTTGGCGCCCCGGCCCCAGGTCAAGATATTCTCTGCCACGGTTGGTTATGCTTCCCGAACGACCAATCAACTGATCGTCCAAGTAAACCTCGCTTGCCGTGTGGATTGGACCCAGAACGAAAGCATGGGGTGCTGATAGATGGTCTCTGGCGATAGGGACGGCAACCTCGAATACTGCAACATCTGCATATTCAAACTCGTTCATGAGCGCGTCTAACGCTTCCTCGAACGGTGCTGTGGCGATAGCACCTTGGCGCCCCTCAATGGAAACCGTCCAGGGTAACGCTGACAGATCAAGCGCCGTCGCTCCGCCGGATGCCCGCGTCGGTTCTGTTGCCAGGAAACTCGCGCACATACCCAATATGAGAAAAAGACTGAACCTCATCACCCACAACAACCCGAAGCAACCCCTATCAGCCCATCGTCCCACAAAACGGGGGTTCGTCCATAGGTAGTTCTACCGAGGTTATAGGTAGAAGTCCCATCTTGCTGACCTCCTCAAGATTCACGAGCCTGCCGAGATCAATCGGATTGCGCTCTTTGGGGGTTCTGGTGTCTGTACGTTCTATTGTTTTCGGTTTGGCTAGCGCTGCTGCGACGCTGCTAAGCAGCGAGATGGTTCTTGCAGCTGCGGGGGACGATTCCGCCAATGACATTGCCAGCCGCACAGCCCCTGGAGAGACAGCAAGTCAGTCCTGCGGTTCCAGCGGCTTTATTGTAGTGACGTTCCGCGCAGGGGGCACCGTCGTTTCGACGATCGAGTCAGGCACCCCCTGCACGCCTGGCGGGGGCGGCGGAGGCGGAGGCGGAATTTCATCTTCTCTACCGGCGGAACTCCAGGCCCAGTTGGAACAGGACCTGCGCGCGCAACATATCCAGAACGATGTCGACGCGTTCATGCAGGGCTTGCCAAATCTGGATGACGCGCTGGTTGATGCACTCGGAGATCTTCAAGCCCTGCAAGATCAGGAAATCTCTGAATTCACGGATGAAGAGAAATCAGCTCTTGCTTCGCAATACAGAGGGACAATCGCAAGCCTGCGGTCTCTTATTGCAGGCAAACGATCAGAGATAACTCGTCTGGAAGGGCTGATCGCACCGGCCCGCGCGCGGGCGGAAGCCGCAACTGCCAATGCCCGCACTGTTGAAGCAGAAGCACGCGCCGCAGAGGCAGAATTGGCGCGTGTCAGAGCTGAGGCCGCCAACAGTCCAACCGGGCGAGCACTCTCTGAGGCAGAAACGGACCTCGCAACGCTGCGAAGCGAAATAGCCAATTTGTCCCAACAGCTTCAATCGGGAACACCGAACGCCGATTACATTAGCAACAAACTGGGAGCTGCCAGACTTCGCGCGGACGCTGCTTTAGCCCGGGTTGAACAAGCGCGCTCTGCTCACGCTGCCGTACAAGCACGTGTCGCTTCGGCGAGCGAAGCAGCAAGCCAAGCTCGAGAAGCATCCATGAGGGCCGATAGCGAGGCGACCGGCGCTCTAGGAAAAGTTTCCGAAATCCAAGGAAAGATTGCGCGCTTGAGAACCGAAAATTCGTCCTATCAATCGGAAATATCAGAATATCAAGCCCTCATCCGTGCCCTTGAAACGCAGAACCAGCTCGCAGGTCCCTCAGGCGATGCCTTTGAAACGCTGCGGGCAAATGGGATCGAGTTCTGGTCTCGCGGCAGCTGGTTCACCGCCGATGATACGCAGTCCGGCCGCAATCAGGAGGTTGAGCAGAAGAATATCACGCTTGGGGTCAATGGACGCTTGAGCGAACGCCTGCTGCTCGGTCTTGCTGTCTCCTACATTGATGGGGAAAACACGGACCAGACCGGAGCGGGTATCTCGTCTGACACGGAGACCTTCCTCTTCGCGCCCTATCTCGCCTATCAATTGAGTGAAGACCTGACCTTCGATGCGAGCGGTGTTTTTGGCATCACAGACGTGTCTCTCACGCGGGCGACCACAGCCACAGCAAGCTATGATGCCACGACCATGGGTGGACAGGTCGGCCTCAGCCTTCGACACCGGCTCTCTCAGGTGATCAGTCTCACAGGACGTGTCGGTCAGTCCTATGTCACGACCGACAGTGACGGATATACGGACACAGGTGGTGTTACCGTTGCCAGTTCAGACAATGAACAGGCAGCAACATCCCTGTCCGGCCGGATCAATGTCTCCACGGATCCTGACTGGCGGTGGCATGGCGCGCTCAAGGTGCGTTATGACACGATCGATCCCGGCAACGGTGTTGACAGGCTGCACGGAACTCTTTCGACAGGACTGGAATATAATCCTGGCGCCTATGCCGTTGCCGTCCAAGCAAACCGCTCGGTGTTCCGTAGCAATTATGAGGCGACCGGGTTTGGCCTTCAGGTCCGTGTTCCGTTCTAAGATTGTAATTGTCTGCCTGCTGATCCTCGCAGCCGGGGGGTGTGGTCTCACCGCGCCCTCTGCCAACATAGACGTTCAGGTGCCCATTCTAGTCAGCATCTCCGGCGATTGGCCGGAGGACACTGTGCGCGACCAGCTCAACAACGCCCGGAAACGGGTTGCTGAGTGCGGGGTCGGTCTCGCGTTCACCCCTTCAAGCGATGCGCGGCCACAGAAAATTGTCCGCTTCGTCCAGACCCTGGAACCAGTGGATGGCCAGGCCATTGAAGGGCGGGCCTTCGCCCTCTCTACCCCCCAATTGGTTGAGATTGCCTGGGCAAAACCGGACGGCACACCGCTCACGCACAAGCAGATCCTTGCCCACGAACTGGGGCATCTCTTTGGGCTCGGCCATGCCCCTCTCCACTCAATCAACCTCATGGCACCCCATGGCTGCGAGCTCTGCCGGTTTACGCCCGCACAATGTAGGATAATCAAAGCGAGTCTCTCCGTCGCAGATCTTTGATGTGCTTTTTCGGGTGAAATTGGACAAGCTATCTTTTAAAGGAAGGATCATGTTTCAGTTGGAACTATATCTGGACGGGCTTCAACAGTGCGAAAGTGAGAGCGCGCTGCTCGGCTACTTTGAGACAACACTCAAAGATAACGGCTTTTCTGGATATGATTTTTTCTACAGCCGACTGGATGGAGAAGGCCGCGTGAGCCCTGACCACGGCGGGTATGCGAAATCAACTCTGCCTGTTGAGCTCATGGAAACCTACAGCCGCGAAGGCTGGATATCTGTTGATCCTCTTCTGGCGCTCAGCAGCAGACCCACGATGCCTTATTCAACCGCAAGCGTGTTTACTGATGTACCCTCAAAGTCGGTCCCTGAGAAAATGTGGCATGCCATGCTCGATCATCAGATTGAGCATGAGATCAACGTCCCCCTTCCCGGTGATGCGCGGGCAAGGCAGATTAGTGTCCATATGCGTGGTCGCGGTCAAAGTACGGCTGACCACTTCTCGGCGTCCCTCCTCGTCGTCCACACAATGGCAACCATCTTTTATGGAGTTTTCGAAAGCCGCGTCCTTTCCAACAGTGCGGTGCTGCGCGGGCCTCACAACCCTCTCACACCACGCGAACGGGATTGCCTTACCTGGGCCGCGAGCGGCAAAACCAATGCTGCGATTGGCGACCAATTGGGCATCGCACCCAGAACGGTGAAGTTTCACATTGTGAATGCGATGCGAAAGCTTGAGGCAAACAGCCGGTCGGAAGCGATCGCCATTGCGATAAGCCGCCACCACATCCAACTCTGACCCGCCCTTTTGGGCAGCTAGGCGACAACCTCTTTTTCAATAAGGTGGGGCTCCTGTCTTTCCAACAGGATTACCCTCATGCGTATTGTTTATGTCTGTCTTGTTTCATTTTCTTTAGTTTCTGTCGCGGTTGCTCAAACAGGAGACGCCGTGCCTAATGAGGGATGGACGCCCAATGAAAGCGCTCAGATCTCTCACATCGAATCTCTCTTGCCCACTCCCTCAAATGCAGACGTTGAGCAACAATATGCCAACACGTTATTCAATGATATGTGGGAGTGGGAAAGTGATGATACTGAATTTTCTACCCCCAATCCGGCGCAGGTGACAGTGCCACAGAAAACGGATCCCATACGCTTTGGCATGCTCCGGGCGTCATACTATAATGCTCCTATCGCATACTTTATTTCGGTGGTGTACTACGACGCTGTCCCGATAGCGTACCACCCCGGAACTCCCGCCCCATATCATGGCCTTCTCGAGGCTCATGTATTCGATCCTGATCTGATTAATGACGGCTCTCGTCCTGAGCTGATCAGTGCCGGTTCCCTCGGAGCCGATAGCCCCGTGCTTTCTCCCTGTCCGCCCGGCACCAGCCTTGCTGGGCAACTCGTTTCCAATCTCTCTATTTGTTAGGTCTCGAGGTCACCATGCTCCGCAACACTTCCTGTCTGTCCGCATGCACGCTTGCTGTTATGCTCCTTTTGTCGGCAATGCCTGCCTCTGCCGACGGCCCTATATTCCTCGGTCAAGCAGATGCACAATTTATCGACGGCTTGGTCCAACCAGGTGCCTTTTCGGAAATCGCAACACAAACACCGCTACGCGCCAGTGACCGGCGTGTCGCTCTGTCGGCAACCGGTACCCAGATATTTGGTTTGTCAAAACGAACCGTCATCCGTCCTTTTGTTACCGGTACCTATGTTCGCCATGATGATTTTGGCGCCTTCGATTATCTCGCTGTGACAGGCGGTGCGGAGCTTTTCAGCCATCTCACCCCTGATGATGTGTTGCGGGTCACCGGCACCTATACGCGCAGTTTCACCGGACGATCTCAGGACGGTTATGTCCATCAGGGGAACCTGCTGGTTGGTCTGGCCCATCATTTTGAAGACAGGGTCGTGGTACGCGGGGAACTCTCCGGCACCCTTGTGCGCTATGACACCGTCGCGGGAGCAGATGGCCAAGCAGTCGAGTTTGCGCTGGTCCCCCAATATGTACTCGCCAATATGCCAGTGGCCGTGCGTGTCCGGGTTGCAGCCGCCGCCTTCAATGCGGACAGTGCAGCCCTTTCGCACAATCGGATTTCGATCACCCCATCGGTTACCTGGACACCCTCTGATCGTTGGGAGGTTGGATTAAACGGAAGTTATCACTCACTCGGGTTTGATGGCGCGGACAGTGTGCAAACCACGGTAACCCGGAATGATGACGTGTTTATTGTTGACGCAACCAGCCGGTACCGCCTTTTCCGCGATCTGGCGCTTCGGGTCAAAGCCGCCTTTCAGGACCGGGATTCCAATGTTTTTCGGCAGGACTATCAGACAACACTGCTCTCGCTCGGTGTAGATTTCTCTTTTTAGGCCATGATTGTTAGCAATGCGGGCGCCGATCAGCCGCTTGCTGGGGCGACAGTTTTGCGAAAAGCTGAATCATTTCCGCTGCTTAGCCCCCTCGGGGCCTTGACAGACCCGGGCAGACTCCCTATTTCTGCTCCGCTTCGTTAGCACTCACTAATCTCGAGTGCTAACAGAACAAGAAATTTGAGAGAATTCCTGCACTTTTGCAGGCTTCAAGGGAGATATCTCATGAAATTCCGTCCTCTCCATGACCGGGTGCTGGTGCGCCGGGTCGAAGAAGACACGAAAACCGCTGGTGGCATCATCATTCCGGACTCAGCTCAGGAAAAGCCATCTGAAGGTGAAATCGTTGCAGCTGGTGCAGGCTCTAAGTCTGAAGACGGCAAAGTGACCCCACTGGACGTGAAAGCGGGCGACCGCGTTCTGTTCGGCAAGTGGTCCGGCACCGAAGTAAAGGTCGACGGCGAAGAGCTGTTGATCATGAAAGAATCCGACATTCTCGGCATCATCGAAGGTGGCAAGAAGAAGAAATAATCATCCGCGCGGGTTTCGCCCAGCGCGGCTTTTTATTGCCTCAACTTCCCCAATGATCGCCGTAACAGAAGGAATATCCAGCTATGGCTAAACAAGTAACATTCGGCCGCGACGCCCGCGAGGAGATGCTGAAAGGCGTCGACATCCTGGCCAACGCCGTCAAAGTGACCCTCGGTCCTAAAGGCCGCAACGTTGTCATCGACAAGTCTTTCGGCGCTCCGCGCATCACGAAAGACGGTGTAACAGTCGCCAAGGAAATCGAACTGGAAGAAAAGTTCGAAAACATGGGCGCCCAGATGATCCGCGAAGTCGCGTCCAAGACGAACGACATTGCAGGTGACGGCACGACGACGGCCACCGTTCTGGCGCAGGCCATCGTTCAGGAAGGCGCAAAAGCAGTTGCTGCCGGCATGAACCCAATGGACCTGAAGCGCGGCATAGACCTTGCGGTTGACGCTGCCCTGAAAGACCTCACCAAGCGCTCCAAAAAAGTGAAATCCAACGAAGAGATTGCCCAGGTCGGCACGATCTCTGCTAACGGTGAAGCTGAAGTGGGCACGATGATCGCAGAAGCCATGTCGAAAGTCGGCAATGAAGGCGTGATCACGGTTGAGGAAGCGAAGTCACTCGAAAGCGAACTTGATGTCGTTGAAGGCATGCAGTTCGACCGCGGCTATCTCTCTCCTTACTTCATCACCAACCCGGATAAGATGACGGTTGAGCAGGAAAGCCCGCTCATTCTTCTGCACGAAAGCAAGCTCACAAGCCTGCAGCCAATGCTTCCAATTCTGGAGTCTGTCGTCCAGGCATCCCGTCCCCTGCTCATCATTGCAGAAGACATTGAAGGCGAAGCGCTGGCGACCCTCGTGGTCAACAAGCTGCGTGGCGGCCTGAAAATCGCTGCTGTGAAGGCACCAGGCTTCGGCGATCGCCGTAAAGCAATGCTCGAAGACATTGCGATCCTGACCGGCGGTACCGTGATCTCCGAAGATCTCGGCATCAAGCTTGAAAACGTCACCATCGACATGCTGGGCACGGCCAAGTCTGTTGGCATCACCAAAGACGACACAACCATCGTCGATGGCGCCGGCAAGAAGAAGGACATTGAAGGTCGTGTTGCACAGATCCGTGCGCAGATCGAAGAAACGTCTTCCGACTATGACCGTGAGAAGCTGCAGGAACGTCTGGCGAAGCTCGCTGGCGGTGTTGCTGTGCTGAAAGTTGGCGGTGCAACGGAAGTTGAAGTGAAAGAACGCAAAGACCGTGTCGATGACGCGCTCAATGCAACCCGCGCTGCGGTTGAAGAAGGCATCGTCCCTGGTGGCGGTTCGGCCCTGCTTCGCGCAACAAAGGCTGTAGCTGCTCTTTCCAGCGACAATGCGGACATTCAGGCTGGTATCAAGATCGTGCTCAAGTCTCTTGAAGCACCGATCCGCCAGATCTCTGAAAATGCGGGTGTTGAAGGTTCCATCGTTGTGGCAACCGTTCTCGGCAAAGCTGGCGCTTATGGTTTCGACGCACAGAACGAAACTTACGTAGATCTGGTTGCTGAAGGCATCATCGACCCAACGAAGGTTGTGCGTACAGCCCTCACCGACGCTGCGTCTGTTGCAGGTCTTCTGATCACCACGGAAGCGATGATCGCTGACAAGCCGTCTGAGGGCGGCGCTGCTGGCGGCATGCCTGACATGGGTGGCATGGGCGGCATGGGTGGTATGGGCGGCATGATGTAATCATGTCGTCAGGCCTACCCGGCCCGACACACGAAATAATGACAACTCAGGACAACTGAGGCGTCAAACGGAACCCGGTCCTTGCGTATCTAGGACCGGGTTTTTCTATGCCTGCGCCGAATGGGTGCTCGGTCGGGTTTATTCTCGGGCCTAGCGGAGCCAGGCCCGTGAGCCCGAATAGGACGATGGCAGCTGGAGGGAGCCACTGCGACATCCTCCTGCCATCTGGTGTCAGGAGGGTTGGCATCCTCTCCTGTTGCTCCATCTGCACCCCACTATGTTGAAGCAAACAAGGTGAGGAGAGAAACATGATCACAGGAAGCTGTATGTGCGGGGCGGTGACGCTGGAGATTTCGGGCGCGCCCAGTTCGCTCAGCTATTGCCATTGCTCGCGGTGCCGGAAGGCGGCGGGTGTGTTTTCCGCCGTTCTGATCGGCCCTGTGGATGATCTCAAAATCACCAGCGGGGAATGCCATATTGCCCGGCTTCAGCCGGAAGCACCGTACGTTCACCGCCGCACTTTTTGTGAACATTGCGGGTCTTCGCTGGGAGATCTTGCGACGGACAGCGGCATCTACGTGGTGGCTGCGTCCATCCTGGATGACGATCCGGGTCTTAGGCCTTCCATGCATATCCATACCGCTTCAAAGCCCGACTGGTATGACATAGACGACGATCTGGAGAAATTTGAAGGCGACTATATTCCTCCCTCCTAAATGCAAAAAGGGACGCACATGGTGCGTCCCTTCTCACAAGTCCTGCGAGGACGAGGTCTTCTTGTCTTAAAAGCCGTAGCGAATGCCGGTAACGACTGCGTGGTTGTCTGCTTCGTCCCAAACAGTGTAGCGGTATCCAAGATCCAGCGCCCAGTTGTCATCCAAATGCCAGCTGAGCCCCGCGAGGCCGCGATAGGCAAATTCCGTCCCATCTGCTG
This sequence comes from Parvibaculaceae bacterium, assembly GCA_965248405.1. Classification (GTDB taxonomy): domain Bacteria; phylum Pseudomonadota; class Alphaproteobacteria; order Parvibaculales; family Parvibaculaceae; genus Mf105b01. Next base: position 533,069 of record OZ252104.1, on the reverse strand, counting down.
CGGCTCGTGCGGCGCCCAGAGTCACATCCATTTCCGCATCGACAAAGCCTAAGCCGACACCCAGGTAAGGACGCAAAGTACCACCAGGAACGAAATCAAGGTAGCTGTTGACCATGAAGCCTGTCTGATCAAGTGAACCACCAAGGTTTGCCGTTACACCACCGACCGTGGCGTTGTCATTGTCATTTTCAGTGTATGAGATTTCGGCTTCAATCCGGAATTTACCGTAGGAGGTAATGTCACCGGTATCGTACCCGATGGCGCCAAGAATAGTGTAGCCATCTTCAAACTCAATCGACACGCCAGAGCCATCAACGTCATCAACGGCGTTGTAACCAATGCCACCGCTGACATACCAACCGCCCTTGGCTGTGCCTTCATCCGCCATCGCTGCGCCAGTAAAAGCTGCACAGGCAAGTGCGGCACTCGCACCGAGTTTCACAAAGTTCTTCATGGTGGTTTCCCCCTAAAGTTACACAACTGACCCTCCACCAGTGGAAATGGTCATTTCATATTGTTTCGTTGGTAACGTGATTTGCGCCAAAACCCCAGCCTTGCTGCGGGCCGCAGCCTCTATCCACTCTCATATGTAACAAAATTGTCACTTTATGTAGTTCATAAGGTTAGGGTTTCGTTTCACCGTTGCTTCAAATCTGTTGCACCGCTCGCATGCACATGGTTTTCTTGGCTCGACCCGACCGGTCCACATATTCCGCGTGACTGGCGAAAGTCCCCTGTTTCTCTAAAGGGGATGTGGGAACCGCTCTGAACATCAGAGTGAAAAACCACAAGGGAGCGTGGAAGCCGATTTCAAAGCCGTTCGCCTGGGCAGCCTTTTCTTTGAAGAGCTGGCCGGGCGTTTGACATTTTGGCTTTGAAACGGAGAGACATTCATGCACGTGGAGATCAACCTCAATCAGCCTCGCGAGCAGCTTGCAGCAAAAGACCCTGATATTTTTGCAGCCCTGGTCGCGGAAGAAGCCCGGCAACGGGCGGGCCTCGAACTCATCCCTTCCGAAAACTACTGCTTCCCGGAAGTGTTGCCGCTCCTCGGCAGCGCCTTCACCAATAAATATTCCGAAGGCTATCCGGGGCGCCGTTATTATGGAGGGCAGCCCAATACGGATGTGATTGAAACACTGGCACGAGAACGCGCTTGCGCGCTCTTCCGCGCAGAGCATGCCAATGTGCAACCGCTTTCCGGCTCACCGATGAACCAGGCTGTCTATCTGGGTCTGCTTGATCCCGGCGACACGATCCTCGCGATGGATCTCAGTCATGGCGGGCATCTCACCCACGGCGCGCCGGTCAGCCATATGGGGCGTCTCTTCAACTTCGTGCGCTACAAAACTGTGGGGGACCAGGGTGACATTGACTATGGCGCTCTCGAGGAAACCGCACTCGCGGCACAACCGAAACTCATTGTCTGTGGTCACTCCTCTTATCCGCGGGAGGTGGACTATGCCCGCTTTCAAGCCATCGCCGACAAAGTGGGCGCGCTTACCATGGCGGATGTCAGCCATATCGGCGGGTTGATTGCTGGTGGTGTTCTTCAGAACCCGTTGGATCACGGGTTTGATGTGATGACGACCACCACGCATAAGTCGCTCAGAGGCCCCAGAGGCGGACTTATCCTCTGTAAAGAGAGGCATGCCAAAGCGATTGATGCGTCCGTCTTTCCGGGTCTTCAGGGCGGACCTCACATGAACCAGGTTGCAGCGACGGCCCTCACACTCAAACTGGCGGCGACCGAGAGCTTCAAGAATTATGCACGCAATGTGCTTGCCAATGCGCAAGCGCTTGCGCAATCGCTCCGGGATCATCAGGTCCGCCTCATCACAGGCGGTACAGAAAACCATCTTCTGGTGATCGATACGGTCAAGAGTTTCGGGATAGATGGCCGCCAGGCACAGGAAGTGCTCGACAGAATTGAGCTCACCACCAACAAGCAGGTCATCCCGGATGATCCGAACCCACCCATGCGGCCATCGGGCCTGCGGCTTGGCACACCCGCCCCAACAGCGCGGGGCATGGGGGAAGCAGACATGGCTATTGTGGGACGGCTGATTGCCGCTGCTCTCAGGGCGCCGGAGGACGAAGCGGCGCTCACCGGGCTCGCAACGGAAGTGCAAGCGCTCACCGCCCGCTTCCCGGTCCCGGGACTTTAGTCTGACTTCACGCCTTCAATGAGTTCGCGCCGGATCATGTCCTGATAAACGGATATGATCCGGTCGCCCTCATTGCGGTCCACCGAAATGGCCAGGCGGACAGCCATGCCCGTCAATTGCATGATCAGGAAACAGGACGTCTCTAACCGCTTCCACTCCTTCCGGGGAACGAATTTTTTAAGCGCGTTAAAGGTCGTCTCGCCATTGGCGCGGCTGTCTTCGATATCGAGATCCTGCAACACTTTATCTGCCTGGACACCAAACCAGATGTCCCGCGCCACCGGCTCCGCCAAAAAGAGATGGTAGTAAGCCGCGAGCGTTGACTTCAGCGCCTGCTCGGCATCTTCGAGCGTCTTCACCTCCGCCATCGCATCTGCCAGCCCCTCTCGCACCAAAGCCATGATCCGTTCTGCCAGCGTCAGGATGATCGCCGATTTGTCCGGGAAATACTGATAGACGGAGCCGATCGGCACGCCAGCGCGCGATGCGACATCGCTCATCTTCATATGTTCACTGCCCGCCTCCTCGATAAGCCCCTGAGCCGCCTCCAATATGCGTTCAAACCGTTCTTTTGCCCGCGCCTGGGTTGGAATCTTTCGCACGGAAGCTTTCTGGGAGGCATTGGAAGCTGTGGAAGCGGGGGGCATTTGGGGTCCTTGAGCAGTGAAACAGGAATCTACTTGATTTCCAGAATATGAGGGTTTATCACTTTTTACAAATATGAGGAACCCTCACTATTGGAGATGTGCATGCCTTCTGCGCCCTACCCTGATCGTGTCTGTATTGTCGGCGCCGGCCCCGGCGGGCTCGCTCTTGCGCGCACCTTTAAACTGCTTGGCATCGAGTTTGATATTTTCGAGAGGCATTCTGACGTTGGGGGCATCTGGGATGCGAGCAACCCAGGCTCGCCCATGTATGCGTCGGCGCACTTCATCTCGTCGAAGACCCAGTCTCACTACACAGACTTCCCGATGCCGGATGATTATCCGGATTATCCATCAAACAAGCAGATCCATACTTATATGCAGGCCTTTGCTCAGGAGTATGGGCTTTATGACGACATCACCTTCAACACAGAGGTGGTCGAAACAAAGTTCGAAAAAGACGGCTGGCATGTCAGCCTCTCGACTGGGGAAACCCGCCCCTATCGCTGGCTCATCTGTGTCAATGGAACGAACTGGCATCCAAGCCTGCCGCAATGGGCAGACGCCCCCTTTGATGGCGAGGTGCGCCACGCGAACAGCTATACCCATATGGACGAGTTTCGCGGCAAGCGGGTGTTGATTGTGGGCGCGGGCAATTCAGGCTGCGACATTGCCTGTGATGCAGCGGCAGTGGCCGATGCCGCTTTCATCAGCCTGCGCCGCGGCTATCACTTCATCCCGAAACATCTGATGGGCAAACCAGCAGATGTTTTTGCCCATGAGGGCCCGCACTTGCCCATGTGGCTCACGCAAAAAGTGTTCGGCGCCCTGCTGCGCTTCATCAATGGAGATCTCACACGCCTTGGCCTTCCTGCCCCGGATCATAAGGTTTTTGAAAGCCATCCAATCCTCAACACCCAAATCCTCCACTATCTGGGACATGGGGACATCAAGGCGAAAGGGGATGTTGATCACCTGGAAGGCAAACATGTCATCTTTACCGATGGCAGCCGGGAAGAGATCGACCTGGTGCTTTGTGCCACAGGCTATGAATGGAAAATCCCTTATGTTGACCCGTCGCAGTTCCCCTGGAAGGCCGGGCGTCCCGACCTTTACATGAACCTGTTTGTGAAGGGGCATCCCAATCTCTTCTCCCTTGGCTTCATGGAAACCAATGGGGGGGCCTACAAACTGTTCGACAATATGGCGGACCTAATCGCCAGAACAATTCTGGCAGAGCGCGACGACCCGAAACTCGCGAAACGCTTTCACAAGCGACTGGCCAAACATCAGCCGGACCTTTCCGGTGGCGTCAATTATGTCGGGTCTGACCGGCACGCCACTTATGTGAACATAGACGCCTACAAAAAAGCCATGGGCGAGCTGCGGAAGCATATGGGCTGGCCCGAGATTGAAGACGGTCATTACGAACCCGTTCGCGGGTCAGCAAAAGCGGTCGCAGCATGAATAAGGTCGCGATGATTACCGGTGCGGCAGGCGGCCTAGGCCAAGCACTCGCGGCTGAACTGTCTGCCCAAGGATATGAGCTCGTGCTGACAGACCGCGCAGGTGATCTCTCGGGCGCACCTCATCCAGCCGGCTCAGAACTCATAGAAGCGGACCTTTGTGAGACCCATGACCTCGAGCATCTTTGCACACGCCTGGAAACTGGCGTGCCCGCTGTTGATCTTCTGATCAATAATGCCGGCATGGGCGTACCGGGCTCTGTGGCGGACATCGATACAGCGCTCATGACCAGGCATATCGATGTCAACCTGACAGCCCCGATGCGCCTTTCTCAAGCTGCCGCGCGGGGAATGAAAAAACGTGGGGCCGGTCAGATTTTCAACATCGTCTCGCTGGCGGGACTCTTTCCCTTAAAAGACAGTGCCGCCTATAGCGCATCGAAATTTGGACTGCGCGGATTTTCTGCCGCCCTCGCACTGGAGCTCGCCCCCCACGGCATCAAAGTCGGCGGGCTGTACCCCAGCGCCATTGATACGCCGATGCTGCGAGAAGAGATGTCGCACCCGGACGGCTCGCCCCTTAACTTCGCAACTGATGCCGATCCGCTCTCACCAGAGGAGACGGCAAAACGGGTCATGCAAGCCCTCACTTCGGGCGACATGGAAACATGGCTCCCCAAAAGCGACGGCCTGATGGTCGCCCTCGTCATGGCTTTCCCAAAATTACTTCCACGGTTCTTTGGGTACATGGAAAACAAGGGCAACAAAAAGAAGCAGAGCTATCTGGCAAGCATCAACCGCTAGATGCCAGGAATTTAACGTCCCAGCCTCTTCATCAGCTGGTCATGCAGCACATTTTCGGCGGCGAACAGATAGTCCGCCTTGCTCGCTGAGACCGTTTCCGCGCCTGCCTGACGCAGATGGTCGGCCACAGCCTGCACCTGCGCCGTGGGACAAATAACTCGGACTTCACTCCCGCCTTCAAAGACGCTGACCATATCGGCAGCGCATTGATAGTGCCGATCAAGGTCCTTCGCCATGGTGGCAGCATCAAACGGCCCCCGGGCGGCTACGAGCATGTGGTTTTCCGCTCGGTCTCGTGCATCCAGCCGATCAAGGATGATTCGTGCCGCAGCACGCGGTACCTCACCCCAGTCTGCATTCAAGGATGCGACAAGGTTCGCCTCACTCTTCAGGATGACGCCATCATCAAGGATCTTCAGATTGTTCGCGACCAGTGTCGCCCCAGTCGATGTGATATCGACAATGGCCTCTGCAGAACCCGCAGCCGGTGCCCCTTCGGTTGCGCCCAAGCTTTCCACAATCCGGTAGTCGTTGATCCCGTGGTCGGCAAAGAAGGTGCGCGTGAGATTGAAGTATTTTGTGGCCACACGCAGGCGCTTGCCTCGCTTCGCGTGAAACGCCAGCGCCACATCGTCCAGATCGGCCATCTTGTCGACGTCGATCCAGCTTTGCGGGACTGCCACCACAACATCCGCGTGGCCAAACCCGAGCTTCAGCAAAAGCTCAACGCTCTGATCAGGAGCTGCCAGCTTCTCGCGGATCAGGTCTTCACCGGTAATTCCGAAGTGGATTGTGCCCTGTTCCAGATTGCCCGCTATCTCCGAGGCGGACAGGAAGGCGATTTCAACGTCAGACACCCCTTTCAGGGTACCGGTATATCCGCGGCCGCCATGCTTGGACACTTTTAGGCCTGCACGCTTGAAAAACTCAGAAGCGTTTTCCTGCAGGCGTCCTTTTGAAGGAAGACCCAGAATGAGTTTGTTCGCACTCATTTCTTTTCTCCTTCATTGGTCGCAAGGAAAAGCCGTTCCAGCGCGATGGCGCACCCGACCGCCTGAACAGGTTTCGGCGCGCCGAGACTTTGAAGAAGACCATCATAGCGCCCCCCACCAACAATGACGGCGTCGTTCCCAAGCTTCGGCACACGCAGTTCAAACACATGACCGGTATAATATTCTAGCTTCCGACCGAAGCCGGTGGAGAATGTCGCGCGGCCCAAATCAACACCGGCGTCACCGATTGCTTTCAGACGAAGGCTTAGTTTTTCGAGAGAAGCATCGGCAGAAATATTGCTCTTCTTGAACAGCTCGCCCACTTGCGCAACCGCGTTGACCGCTGGGACAGAGATCTTCATATAGGCGGCAATCACTTCTGCCGCTTCTTTCGGCATACGTTCTGTTGTCGCATCGGCCGCCTTCTCGAGCAAACGGCTCGCAATTTCATCGACGCCGCGTCCGCCAACCGGGGCAATTCCGCCCAGCTTCAGCACATCGGTCAGCAATGTTGTTGCCTGCTCTTCATTGAGGCCCGCCAGCACGGTGAGAAGGCCACTCTGGTCTTCACTCATATCCGGACCTTCTCCATTGGACAGGTCCGTCAGCAGGCTTGCGAAAAATTCCGGGCGCCAGAACTGACGCCGTAAGCGCCCTTTCCACCCTTTAGGGATATTGATCGCCTCAATGAGCGCATCGAAGAGAGAGAGGTCACCCAGCTCCAATTCAAAGTCTTTAAGGCCAGCTGATTGCACTGCGGCGACACCGAGCCGTGTCACTTCGGCATCAGCAGCGGCTTCATCTACATCGCCCAGAATCTCGATACCGCTTTGACTGAACTCGCTCAATTTGTCTGAGCCGGACGGCTGGTAGCGATAGACGGGACCACTGGAACAAAGGCGTGCGGGTATCGCACCCTCCGGTTCCCTCTCCAAATAAAGGCGACAGACGGGGATGGTCAGCTCAGGACGCAGGCACAATTCCTGCCCCCCGGCGTCGGTAAAAAGGTAGGTCCGCCGTCTGATGTCTTCCCCGGATCGGTCAAGAAAGATGTCTGCGGGCTGCAGAACGGGCGCAGAGACGGGCACAAAAGATGCCGCCTCAAATGAGGCCCGGACAGCGCGCGCCTGTTCCTCACGCGCCTTCAGGTCGTCCCCACTGCTGGAAATGCTTGTCATGGTCTTATCCCGCACTGCCCCTTGACGGACATAGTTACGGGCTCCTGTCTAACATGGAAATGCAAAGAATTCTGAAAGAGTGTCGACTGTCAGGCCCACATGACCTTCGGCGCCTGCCGAAAGGCCCCATGAGCCTAGCTATGTCGCGCCAGGATTTCCTGCACATGGATGACGAGATCGCCCCGCGGCACGGATATTTGTGCATGAGCGCTTTCACGCCATTCCGCATTGTCCGTGATTTCTTCAGACTTCTGAGCGCCGAGGATCAGGTCCTTCAGGGTAACCTCGCCCTTCTCACGTTCATCATCGCCTTCAATCACAACAATGGGGGCGCCACGACGATCTGCATATTTCACCTGCGCGCGCATGCCTGACCCACCGAGATAGAGCTCGGCGCGGATGCCCGCCCCACGCAGTTCATTGACCATCTGCTGGTAGCCGGGCATGGCGTCTTTATCCATCACTAGGACGATGACAGGGGCAGAGACCGGGTTCTCTTCCACCTTGCCCAGCGCTTCGAGTGCTGCAAACAGACGGCTCACGCCAATAGAAAAGCCTGTTGCCGGGACTTTGACGCCTTTGAACCGCTCCACCAGATCATCGTAACGGCCACCGCCGCCGACAGATCCGAACCGGCGCTGCTCGCCGTCTTCGTCGGTTGCTTCAAAGGTGAGTTCTGCCTCGTAGACGGGGCCTGTGTAATAGCCGAGACCGCGCACAACGGCTGGATCAAAAGCGACACGGTCCTGCTCATATCCGACAGCACTCAAGAGGGCATCAATCTCGCGGAGCTCCGCGACACCTTCCTTGCCGATCTCACTGTCGCCAACCAGTTTTTCCATGGCGGCACAGACATCTGCGCGGCTTCCGCCGCCACATTCTGTGAATGCGATGATCTGCTCAATCTGAGTATCCGGCAGGCCAGCACCATCCGTAAAGTCGCCGGACTCATCTTTGCGGCCCGGGCCCAAAAGAAGGCGCACGCCCTCGCTCCCCAAACGGTCCAGCTTGTCGATAGCCCGCATCACCGTGAGGTGCTGTCTTTCAAACTCCGGGCCTTCGCCAACAATACCGCAGGTCTCAAAAACACCGTCCAGTACTTTACGGTTGTTGACCCGCATCACATAAGACCCGCGCGGAATGCCCAGTGCTTCAAGGCAGTCAGCGGCCATCATGCACATTTCCGCATCGGCGGCGGCGCCAGGCGCGCCCACCGTGTCTGCATCAAACTGTGTGAATTGGCGAAATCGCCCCGGTCCCGGCTTTTCATTCCGCCAGACAGGACCGGTCTGATAACGCCGGAAGGGCTTTGGCAGACCGTCATAATTCTCCGCCACAAAGCGGGCCAAGGGCGCCGTCAGGTCATAGCGGAGCGACAACCACTGGTCGTCATCATCCTGAAAGGAAAAGACACCTTCGTTCGGGCGGTCTTCGTCCGGCAGGAACTTGCCGAGGGCATCCGCATATTCAAAGGCAGATGTTTCTAGAGGCTCAAACCCGTAGAGCTCGTAAATCTCACGAATGCGCGCAAGCATGGCGGTTTCCGCGCGGACGGTTGCCGCCGGAATGTCTCTCAGTCCCTTGGGCACCCGTGCCTTGGGACGAAATGTCTTTTTCTTTTTCGCCATTTTTGGTTGCTTTGGGTCTCGCCGCTCTCGCCCAAATCCGGTTGGCTTGGGCCGCGCATAGGTAACGCAAGCCTCGCCAAGGGTCAAACCGTTGCACCAGCAGACTCTTTCCGGTTTCTCAACGGCACGCCTTGCCGCTTTGTTCCACATATGTTCCAATGCCAAAAACAGAGGGAGATATCCGTGGAACAGCGTTACAGCATCATCACTTTCGGCACTTCAGACATGGCGCGTGCCCGGTCCTTCTATGAAGAGCTGTTGGGATGGACGCCTTTTATGGCCGAGGGCATGACAGCCTATGACGCAGGCGGATTTGTCTTCGGCCTGTTTGGGCATGAAGAGCTTGCCAAGGATGCCGACCTGGACCCGGTTGTGCCCGCAGCTGGCTATCAAGGTTTCGCAGTTGCGTATAATGCCCGCAGCGAGGCAGAGGTCGATGACCTGCTCGCCCTCATCGGTGATAAAGGGGCAGCCTATGGCGCCAAAATCCTGAAGCCCGCGCACAAAGCCTTCTGGGGTGGGTACTCTGGCTATTTTGCGGACCCCGATGGTCACGCCTGGGAAGTTGCCTTCAACCCTTATTGGGAGTTCCAGGACGATGGACGTCTCAAACTCCCCAAACCTGAAAGCACATAACGCGGCTCACAATCCCTTGCTCAGAGGTTAATTGTTAAGGATCTGGCAAGCATAGTATTTGGGATAGAGCGCCTCTCTCAACCCATTGAAAAATAAGAAGTAAATCGGGTTATATAGCCAAAGTCGCGCTTGTGCCTCAATGCTGAAGCGCCCCTAAATAGCTCTTTTCTTTACGCTCTGTTTACCAACGGGGTCTCATTGTTAGTGAAAGCTTAATGACGAGACCATCGAATGATTCGATCTGCCCCCGTAACGCCTGCCCCGCAGGTTGTGGCCGCCAGCCTTGACCCTGCACCGGCGCGTTTATCTCTTGCGCTCGTAAGCGACGCAGCCCTGCCGAGCTCCGTCTTTGACAGTCTTGAGGCAGATGTCGCGATCACCGCCAGGGCGCGCGGCATCGCGCCTCTTCTTGCTCCGGGCCTGGACGCCATCCTCTATGATATGGGCATTGCTTCAGATCATGACTTCGAAGCGCTGGCCCGAGTTGTGAATATCGGCCCGGACGTGCCGGTCATCGCCTTGTTTGAAGCCCATGCGTTCAGTGCTGCCGCGGCCACACGAGCCGTTGAGCAAGGGGCAGACGATGCCTGCATTTTTGACGCTTTTCATGCCGATGCCTTGCTGACGCCTGTGATGATTGCCATCGCGCGGTTTGCTAAACGCGGCAACAGCACCCCAATACCTGCGCCTGACGTCGCTCCGGAGGCACCTGTTGAGGAAACGCCCCCGGTTACCGTCGTTCAGGAAGCGGCGGACGCCATGGTCATTCTCGACAATGAAGGCAAGGTGGCATTCGCCAATTCCGCTGCCGCAGAGCTCTTAGGGCGCTCACTGGAATCGCTCGCGGGAGAGCATCTGGACGTTCCGACAACGCCGGGAGAGCGCGATATTCGGATCAAGCAACCCAGCGGTGAGGAGCGCACGGCAGACCTCCGCATTGTCGAAACAGAATGGGGTGGACAACCGGCGCGTGTTGCTGCCTTCACCGACACGACAGTGCGCAAGCGTTTAGAGAAAACCATGCGCGATGCAGAAAAGCAGGGCCTTACCTCAAAACGGCGCACCAACAGCTTCTTCTCCAACGTCAATCACGACCTCAGAACACCACTGACACATATCATCGGCTTTTCCGAAATCATGAAAGACGCGCAGTTTGGTCCGCTTGCGGATCGCTATAGAGATTATGCACGGGACATTCATCAATCCGGCACGATGCTGCTCGATATGATCGAAGACCTGCTGAGCATCGCTGAATCTGAATCGGATGACTCGGAACTCAGCAATGACATCTGCAACATTGATGCACTGCTTGAGACGGTTGTGGCAGCGCAACGGCGGAGTGCAGCTGAAGCGGGTGTTACACTGTCCGTGACGTCGCATCCTGATGTGTCAGGATTTCGAGGTGACGCCAAAAGACTGCGGCAGGGCATCTATCGGCTGATTTCAGAAGTATTGCACACGACAGACTCCGGCACGCGTATCAACCTCAATGCGTATACCACCTCACAATCCCTCATCATTGAGGCAGCCATAGACAGCGCTGACGGCACTGAGATGGCGCTGCCTTACGATGAAGCCTCTCACGATGCCTGCGCTTTGGTTGAGGACCCCTTTGTCAGTGCAGAAGGACGAAGCCGCCCGCGGGATATGGGTCTCGCTTTATCTCTCACGCGAAAAGTGGTCGAGCTTCACGGCGGAACGCTCTCAATTGAGAAGTCCTCGAAAGGTCATGCGGTCGTGCGGATGAGCCTGCCCGGAGCACGACTCGTTCGATAAACCAGTTATCGGTTAGTCAAACAGAGCATCGATATCGGCCTGGCTTGCCCGGTCGTCGGCTTCCGGCATGGATGGACCGTTTGCCAGAGCGCGCCCTTCAGGCACATCTTCGCCGGATGAGCCATCGTCAGCAGCTTCGACACCCTCAAAGCCCGCCTCACCCCAGATGGTTCGCATGCTTTCGACGCGTTCTTCAATATAGCGTAGCGCATTAACGACCTTGGTGATCCGCTGCCCGGTAATATCCTGGAAGTTACAGGCTTCAAAAATGGCAACGACCTGTTCCTGAATTTCAAGCGCCTGGCTGGCTTCAACACCCTCAAGGTTGTTGCTGAGGGCCGATGCGTTGCTATCGATGACTTCTACCGCACTCAGAATGCCCTCCGTTGCCGCTTCTGTACCGGCAACAACTTCATCCAGTTCATCTGTCACAGATCTGATGCGGTCCGACGATGCGCCATCATATCTCAGCGCAACAATCTCACTCTTTGTCTTCTGAATGGCAGCCTGCATGAGGTCGAGCTCCGACTTGAGCTTCGCGGCCTCTTTGATCTCTTCTTTGTACTTATCAAGCAGGGCATCTGGCGCTGCATCGGTCACCGCCAGGTCAGCTGCGGCGTTCGTATCAACAGAACGGCCAATCTGGCTGATGGCGTCCATCACTTCTTTGTGCCGTTCCGCAGCCACGCTGTCCGGTACATGCCCTTCGGTTGCGAGTGCAACTGGTTCGCCTGCCTCGATCTGGTCCCGCGTATGGATGTTCACGGTTTCAATTCTGAATCTTCTTTTTGGATTGCCCATAAACACTCTCGCCCTGCCATCACCGAGGTTCCATCAGTTGGTGAGGAACTCTCAAGGTGACGTTACGGCGAATTCGCTAACAAGCAGTTTAGTCCTAACGGTTTGGGTGATTTTAACACCCTGTTCATAAAGTCACCCTGCCTGACATCGGAAAAGTGAATAGTAGTTTGACGTTCGTTGGATAGAGTGGGCGCCATGTTTGCACAGCTCAAATCCAATGCCCGCTTGGTCTCCCCTGCCTATTTTGGCGTTGGGATGGGCCTCGGAGGACTTGCGAATGCATGGAGCCAGGCGAAATGGCTTTACCCTCAGGCGGCAGGGGTCGCAGATTTTCTGTTCCTGGTGACACTTTTCTGTACCACGGCTGTAGCACTGGCCTATGGGATTAAACTCGCTTTTCATACGGCCCTTGCCTACGAGGATTTTCGCGACACAAATACGGCAAACTTCTTTCCAGGCTTTACGATCACCCTATTGCTGCTCTCAGGCTGGGCGCAGCAATGGGAGTCTTCGCTTGCCACAACTCTATGGACCCTTGCCGCCGTCGCACATGTGGGCCTGGCCATCTTCATTTTGCGGACCTGGATCGCCCACAATGTGGAAATCACCCGTGCCAACCCGTCCATGTTCGTCCCCATTGCGGGTCTGTTTGTGGTTCCTGCAACTTTGCCGGCAGGCGGTTCATCAACACTTGCGTTGTTCTGTTTTGCGGTCGCCCTTTTGTTTTGGCTGGCGCTGCTTCCTGTCGTGCTCAATCGCATCCTGTTTCATGGTCAACTACCACAACAGTTCTTACCGACTCTCTTTGTTTTGATCGCCCCACCAGCACTGGCGGCTACTTCAACAGCCGTTCTGTCAGGTACTTTCACACCTCTCGCAGAGGGTTTCTTTTTCGCGGGCCTATTTATTGCGCTGCTACTTGCCAGTATGGCGAGGCGGTTCTTTGCCCTGACTTTTCAGATGTCCTGGTGGGCCTTCACCTTTCCGTCCGCCGCCCTGGCTGGGGCCGCCCTTAAACGCACTGCCATGCAGAGTGATCCAGGGACAGGCTCTGATCTTCTCGCTCTGGGGCTTTTGGGTGCCGCGACGCTCATTATCAGCTTTGTCAGCCTGTGCACCGTGCGGGACTTCTTCAAGTCCCCAGCCGCACCCCAGAACACCCAGCGCTAGTCACGCTCAAGTTCAAAACGGACAGGGATGACTATTTCCCTCGACGAAGGTCCGAAACTGGACGGAAAACGAGGCAGGGGTTGCGCCCGCTCCAACATGGCAATGACTTCCCGGTCTAAGACAGCATAGCCACTGGTTTCGCTCACCTCCCGCGTGAGCACTTGCCCGCGCGCATTCAACACGAAAGTCAATTCCGCGACGCCTTCCAGATTTCTTCGCCTAGCAGCTCTTGGATACCGTTTGTGGCGCGCTAGCCAACTTGCCAGACGCGCAAAATAGTCAGCTTCCACAGTGGCATTGGATGTTCCAACCTGGGCTGCTGCGTTTCCGGTCTGTTGTGTCGGAGTGGGTGTATCGCTCACACTCGACGCGGCCGAGGATTGAGGTGCCGCTCGCGGCGCCTCAAGCGGTTCTTCTGTTACTGCGGGTCGAGGCTCAACCGGCTTGGTTGGAACGACGGGTTCAACCGGCGGCTTAACGGGTTCGACGACTGGCTCCGGTTCAGGAGGAAGCGATTCCTGCTCTTCCACCACCTGAGTCTCAGCCTGGTCTTCGGTCGGCGCGGTACTTGGTGCCAAGGCGAGCCGCATGGAACTTGCACCAGCTTCCTGCGGTTCAACGGTCGGAGTCCACCACCAAGCAACCGCCGCTGCAAGATGCGCGAGCAACGCAATACTCAGAACCGTAAACCACTCTTTTTTCGAACTAGACGGCACGCGCTAGTCCACCTCTTCCTTTGGCGTTCCGAATGCGGACACACTTCGTACATGTTCTTCCACATGAAGCCTGCGCTTCAGTGGCGGGAAGGCGCGTTGTGAACAATCAATACGTTCACATAAACGGCAATTCACGCCGATTGGTGTGGCCGCCTCTTCATTATCCAAATCATGTCCCAATGAATAGGCAAAATCGCGCGCATGGGAGATGTCGCATCCAAGGCCCACGACATATTGGTCACCGGGCACACCGATGCCGGATCCTGCACGGCTGACCGTTCGCGCGATAGAGAAATAGCGTGTCCCGTCATCCATGGCGACGACCTGCGTATAGACCTGTCCGGGCACGCGGAATGCGTCGTGAACATTCCAACGCGGGCAGGTGCCCCCAAAGCGGGCAAAGTGAAAGCCCGCAGCGGAAAACCGTTTGGAGACATTGCCCGCATTGTCGACCCGGATGAGAAAGAAGGGGATGCCCCTTGCACCGGCGCGTTGCAGCGTGGTCAGCCGGTGACAAACCTGCTCAAAGCTCGTGCCGAAACGCCGCCCCAACAGGCGGATGTCGTATTTGGTTTCCTGCGCCGTACGGAAAAACGCGTCATAGGGCATGAGAAGCGCCGCAGCAAAATAGTTGGCAAGGGCAATCCGCAAAAGCCGTCGCGCTTCATCATCGGAAAGACCGGATTGCTCGACAATCTGCTCAAGGGTCTTAGCCTGCTCTAGGAAGCCAATCTGATAGGCAAGCTGGAAGGAGCGGCCCGGTTGATCCAAGAGTTCCGACAGGAACATGGTTTGCCGGTGCCGGTCATACCGTCGAAACTCCCCAGACATGAAATCCGCCGGAACCACTCGGGTGCTTACCCCATGAGCGTCTCTCAGATAGTCCCGCAAGGCCAAATATGGCTCTTCCGCGGAGAGTTTGGCACTGGCGTAGAGGTCCTCAGCTGCTTCATCCAACTCAGGAAAGTGATTGGTATGGGCATTGATGAAGTCACGTACCTCTTCAATCGGCAATCCCGTCGCCTGTGCGGTCGTTTCATCGTCCCGATCTGCCAGCCGCTCTGCCAACAGAGAACTCGACTCCACCGCCTCCTGATAGGACCGGTAGAGGTTGGCGATCGCGTCTGCGATGGCCGGGGTGGCATCGGCCACATCTTTCAGGTCCTGATCCGAAAGCCCGGCATCTCTCATCAGCGGGTCCGAGAACACTTCTTTCAACGCCGCGAGCGCTCGCGCTTCCTCATCTCCGCCCAGGGAGCGGAGATCCACATCGAACACATCCGCCATTCTGAGCAGGATTTGGGCGGAGACGGGTCTTTGGTTACGCTCTATCAGGTTCAGATAGCTTGCGGAGATTGAAAGCTCATCTGCCATGCGTGCCTGGGTGAGCCCTTTGTCGCGCCTCAGACGACGCACCCTCGGACCCGCAAAGACCTTCTTATCCTGCCTGTCATACGCCATTTTTCGCGCTTTCCGGTCTTAGAAATTTACAAGATTTACATTTACTACAGAATCCCACACGAATCCTGTAAAGATTTTTACTTTAATATTTTCAATGACTTATGAATCGTTGGACATTCCTTTGTGCGGGTTGTATGACCCCGCTCAACGCACCCTGACGTTACGATCAGGGGCCACCCAGTGACAGCGGAGGTTTGAGACCATGAGCCAGGCTCAGGTGAAGTCCAGTGTCGACGGCGTCGAGATACTCGGAGCCATGAAACCAGGATATGAACGCGTTCTGACGGACGAGGCTGTGGCCTTTGTCGCGGATTTGGAGCGGAATTTTGGCGGTCGCCGCCGTGAGCTTCTGGAAGCCCGCGCAGAGCGCCAGAAAAAGTTCGATGCTGGTGAGCTGCCAGATTTTCTCCCTGAAACAGCATCGATCCGCGAGGGCGACTGGAAAATCTCTCCGATCCCGAAAGACCTGCTGGATCGCCGGATTGAGATCACCGGCCCGGTCGACAATCGCAAGATGGTCATCAACGCGCTGAATTCCGGCGCAAACTCCTACATGACCGACTTCGAAGACGCGTCGTCTCCAACCTGGGACAATATGATCGGCGGTCAGCTCAACATGATGGACCTGTGGGCGGGCGCCATCGGGTTCACTGATGAAAGCAATGGCAAGACCTATGATGCTCTGCCACTGGAAGAGCGGGCGACACTGATCACCCGTCCACGTGGCTGGCATCTGGAAGAAGCGCACATCAAGGTCGACGGCCAGAACATGTCCGGCGGCATGTTCGACTTCGGCATGTATCTCTTCCACAATCATGCCAACCTGAAAGCCAACGGCACGGGTCCTTACTTCTATCTTCCTAAGATGGAAAGCCACCTGGAAGCGCGTCTCTGGAATGACGTCTTCACCCATGCGGAAAAAGCTCTGGGTCTTCCTGTTGGCACGGCGCGCTGCACCATCCTCATCGAAACACTGCCTGCAGCGTTTGAGATGGACGAAATCCTCTACGAAATGCGCGACCATATTGTCGGTCTGAACTGCGGTCGTTGGGACTACATCTTCAGCTACATCAAGCGTCTGGGCAAAAACCCGAACTACATTCTGCCGGACCGGGCACAGGTGGTGATGGGTGATGCCTTCCTGTCTGCTTATTCGCTTCTTCTCATCAAGACCTGTCACAAGCGTGGCGCGTTTGCGATGGGCGGCATGGCGGCTCAGATCCCTGTGAAGGGCGATGATGCGGCCAATGAAGCAGCTTTCGCGAAAATCCGTGCCGATAAAGAGCGCGAAGCCAATAACGGTCATGACGGCACATGGATCGCCCATCCGGGCATGGTCGATGTGGTAACCGAGATTTTCGGCAAGCTGCCGGAAACCAACCAGCTTGCGCGTCAGCGTCAGGATGTGAATGTCGGTCAGAAGGAAATGATCGAGCCGCACAAAGGCGAGCGCACTGAAGAAGGCTTGCGCGAATGCTGCCGTGTTGGTGTTCAGTACATTGAGGCCTGGCTTGGCGGCCGAGGCGCAGTACCGCTCTACAATCTCATGGAAGATGCGGCGACAGCTGAAATCAGCCGCACGCAGATCTGGCAGTGGCTCTACCACGAAGTGGATCTTGCCGACGGCCAGAAGGTCACCAAGGACCTCTTCCAGACCCTTCTCGACGATGAAATGAAGAAACTAGAAGAAACGCTCGGCGAAGAGCGTTGGAAATCCGGCCATTTTGACGAGGCGATCGCCATGTTCGCTGAAATGGCAACCTCCCGGGAGTGCGAGGAATTCCTCACCCTGCCGGCCTATGAACTTCTCGTCAAAAGCGGGAACTAACAACCTGACTACCACTCAACCGATAGCTCGACTGAGTGTCACCTCTAACCAAAGGACAATGCCATGAGCAAAACGTTCTACGATCTTATCCCTAGCGCCCCTGCCGGTCGCTTCGACGATGTCGAGCGCAATTACACGGTTGAGGAAGTTGAAAAGCTTCGCGGTTCTTTCCCAATCGAATACACGCTCGCAACACGCGGCGCGAACAAGCTGTGGGAAGGTCTTCACACCGAAGATTACATCCATTCACTTGGCGCACTTTCCGGCAACCAGGCCATGCAGATGGTTCGCGCTGGCCTGAAAGCGATCTACCTGTCCGGTTGGCAGGTTGCTGCTGACGCCAACACTGCTTCCGCGATGTACCCTGACCAGAGCCTCTATCCTGCAAATGCAGGCCCTGAGCTCGCAAAGCGCATCAACCGTACCCTGCAGCGTGCCGACCAGATCGAGCATTCTGAAGGTGGCGCGACACGCGACTGGTTCGTTCCAATCGTCGCTGATGCGGAAGCTGGCTTCGGTGGCCCTCTGAACTGCTTCGAAATCATGAAAGCCTACATCGAAGCTGGCGCTGCTGGCGTTCACTACGAAGACCAGCTCGCTTCTGAGAAGAAGTGTGGCCACTTGGGCGGTAAAGTTCTGATCCCAACGAAGGCACATGAGCGTAACCTCAATGCTGCACGTCTCGCTGCAGACGTTATGGGCACGCCTACGCTGATCATGGCACGGACTGACGCTGAATCCGCGAAACTCATCACGTCTGATGTTGACGAGCGGGATCACGAGTTCATCGACTTCGACGCAGGCCGGACACCTGAAGGCTTCTATCGCCTGAAAGACGGCACGGGCGTTGATCACTGTATCGCTCGTGGCAAGCAGTTCGCGAAATATGCCGACCTGCTGTGGTGGGAAACTTCTGTGCCGAACCTCGACGATGCGAAACGTTTCGCTGAAGAAGTTCGCAAAGAGCACCCGAACCAGATGCTGGCTTACAACTGCTCACCTTCCTTCAACTGGGAAGCAAACCTGGACAAGGACACAATCGCCAAGTTCCAGCGTGAAATCGCAGCAATGGGCTACAAGTACCAGTTCGTAACGCTTGCTGGCTTCCACCAGCTCAACTACGGCATGTTCCAGCTCGCTTCCGGTTACCGGGATCGCGGCATGGCTGCTTACTCCGAACTGCAGCAGGCTGAGTTCGGCGCTGAAGGCGACGGCTACACAGCTACACGCCACCAGCGTGAAGTTGGCACCGGCTATTTCGACATGGTGTCTGTGGCTGCTGCTGGCGGTGAAAGCTCAACGACGGCTCTGGGTGAGTCCACAGAGAGCGCGCAGTTCAAAACGGACGCTGCTGAATAATCTCAGACTTCAACGTCTGAAACGATACCCCGGCGGTCAACCGCCGGGGTTTTTCTTTGCGCGAATGCCGTCCATGCCGTTAGCTTCTAGAGACGTTTCTCTTGTCTATAGGAAACCCCACCATGGACGAAGCAACCACACACATGCCTGCCATCGACATTACAAGCCGCGTTCCACGGCCTGTGGCTGAGCTTTGGCCGATGGTGTCTAGGTCGGCGGGGGTGAATGCCGAACTGAAGCCGCTTGTCACCATGACCTTTCCGAAAGACGGCTTTGATTTTTCGAAAGCGCCGCCCGGCCAGCCTTTGTTCACCTCATGGATCCTGCTGTTTGGATTTCTGCCGATCGACCGGCACACGTTCATCCTCCAGGAGATCGGACGGACACATTTCATCGAAACATCCCACACGTTGCTTCAAGAACTCTGGCGGCATGAAAGGTATTTGACGGAGTGCGACGGTGGCGCAAATGTACGCGATGTAGTGACGGTGACCCCCCGTCTGAGTTTTATGCAGCCCCTGATCAATCGTATTGTGGCGACCATCTTTCGGCATCGGCACAAGCGGCTTGCCCATCTCTATCCGGCTGAATGATTGCATTTCCGCAGCGCATATTTGCCTCTTGCCTGACGCCTGAGATTTCGTTTGGCGAGACCTCCTTTCACCCGATAGGCTTCTCCCAACAAAAATTCACAGGGAGAAGATCATGTCAGACACAGCAACGCTCGACGTAAAAGGGGATGTCGCACCGGGATTCGAAGCGGTGCGGGATGCCTTCGCCAACAACTTCGCGAATGCAGGCGAAGTCGGCGCGTCTTTCGCGATCTGGAAAGACGGCCAATATCTGGTCGACATATGGGGTGGCCATGCAAATGAGGCCAAAACCCAGGATTGGCAAAGAGACACGCTCCCTAACGTCTGGTCGACAACCAAGGCTGTCGGCGCGCTCTGCCTGGCGCTTCTCGTTGAGCGCGGGCAGCTTTCCTATGATGACAAGATTACCAAATACTGGCCGGAGTTTGGAGCGCATGGCAAAGACCAACTGACAGTTGGACAGGTGCTCTCACATCAATCCGGCGTATCGACGGTCAAAGAGCCGCTTACCACCGAAGACCTTTATGATCATGACGCCATGGCTGCCCGCATGGCTGCGGCAGAACCGCTTTGGGAGCCCGGTACGCGCTCAGGCTATCACGCCCTCACCTTCGCCTTCCCGACAAGCGAGCTTGTGAAACGCATTACAGGTAAGACCATTGGGCAGTTCTTCCGGGAAGAAGTAGCCGGTCCCTGGGAGATCGATTTTCATATTGGCTTGCCGGAAAGCGAAGAACCCCGCATTGCCGAAATGATTGAGGCCAAGAACGCGCAGTCGCTGGACGAAGCAGGCTTGAATGATGTGCAGAAGCTTACTTTTGCGAACCCTGCACCGTCTGCCCTCGCACCCAATACACGCGCCTGGCGCGCCGCAGAACTCTCGTCTGCCGGAGGGCGCGGCTCCGCCAGTGCGCTGGCCAAGCTTTATGGCGCAGCCGCGACCGAGGGCACGCTTAACGGGAAGAAGCTCATCGGCCGCGAGACCTGGGACAAGCTCTCCGCCGAACAGATCTTCAACGAAGACCTTGTGCTGGGTCTGCCTGGAAGCTGGGGTGCCGGTGTGCTGCGCAATGTGGGCGGGCTACTCTATGGACCCAATGAAGCCACCATTGGTCATTCCGGTTGGGGAGGGTCTTTTGTTCTGGGAGACCCGACAGCTGGCGTCGGCATCGCCTATGTCATGAACCAAATGGGCCCAGACCTTTCCGGTGACCCACGCGCCATGGGCCTTCTTGCCGCCTCTTACGAAGGGCTTAACGCTTAGTTCAGGTTCATCAACTTGGCGTAGCGCTCAACAATCGGCGCGTAATCCGTCGGCTGACCGTCAAACAGAAGAGCGCCTTCGGGTGGTGTAAACCATTCAAGGGCGCTCGCCTGCCATGTATGGGCTGCGGGTGTCGCCCATTTCCTGTCATCCAGTGTTCCACCGCGCAGTGAATAAACGCCTTGCGACGGTTCGCTTCCGTGCCGGATGCGCCCGCCGCAGGCCGTGCAGAATTCGCCATAGCGATGAGCACCGCTTTCGACCTCCCAATCGATCCGACCAAGTTCTCCCTGTTCGATGTGCATCGTGTCTTGCAGGACGACGCATGATGTCGCGAAAGCGCTTGCTGAGATGCGCTGGCATTCAGTGCAATGACAGGCATAAGCCATCAGCGGCGGAGAGGTCAGTACATATCTCACGGCACCACACTGGCAGCCGCCGGTTAGTTGGAACTCGGACATGTTTGCCTCTCCGCTTTCTTGCATTATCGGTGGCTGACATGTTGCCCCTCACCCATGGCGTTTCAAGCGCCAATGAGTGTTCCTGAAGGCAAGCCATTCGGAACCGAACATTTTTGACGGAAAGACTGACTGCACCGCGGGTTAAACCTGAGCGGCACCTGCATCCTCTTTAAGACGCAGCGACGCCAACATGCTGATCAGAGCAATTCCGGCGGCACACAAAAACGGATAAAATAAGTTGATTGAGAACAGGTAGGTTCCGAGCATGGGACCGACGATATAGCCTGCCCCCATACCAGCCGCCACAACACCTGCTACCGCTCCCTGATGGTCCGGCCCCACGCGCAAGGAAGCCCCCGCCAACAGACCCGGATTTATCAAGCCACCGCCAATTCCGATGATAGCGTATGCCCCATAGATCAACGTAAGGCTTGGCGACCATAGGACCATCGCTAGCCCCAGAACCGTTGCCGCAAAGCCAAGTACCAGTATGCGTCTTGGTGGGATACTCAACACCTGTATGAGGCCAGCCTGCACCGCCATCATCATAAGCGCCAAGCACCCAATTGAGATTCCCACATGCCGTGCGGTTTCTTCAGGCGAGAGAGCGAACCTGTCCTGAAAGAAAAAGGCACTTGTCTGCTGAATAATTGCAACGCTGGTAAACGCAATCAGAGCCAACAGAAAAAAGGATCGGATGCGCTTGTCCAAGAGAGGTATTCGTTCCGTTTCTTCTGAACGTATGCGCTGCGGTTCCCGCACCCTTAGTGCAATAAGGAGGCCGAGGATCGCAGCCACCACTGCTGAGGCATAGATCGGGAAAAGAAGGCCATAGACGGAGAGAAAACCCGCCAGAACTGGTCCCGCAATCGCGCCAAAACCAAAGGCGGCGCCAACCATTGCGACCCCTGCCGCCCGTTTGGAATCGTCTGTAATGTCAGCCATGAAAGCAGTGGCGCCTGGATGAATGCCTCCTGATCCTCCCGCCAGGACAACACGAATGAAGATCAACAACGCAAGACTCATCGGCGCTATCAGAACACCGCCCATTCCTAAATCCATGACATAGGCGAAGCCGACCGTCGTCACCGCATAAACAATCAGACCGCCCCAGATTACGGTGACCCGGCCAATACGATCGCTCACCCGGCCCCAAATCGGGACGGCAATCGTGTACGCCACTGCAGCGAGGGAAATCACAAGACCCAGGTCGGTTTCTTTCAGTCCCATCAAGCGGGTAATCGGCCCGGCAACCGCGAAGATCATGGTCTGGCCCATGGAAAACGCGACCAGGCCAAGCAAAATGAGGGTCGTGTCTAGCCCGCGTTTATTGCCTGCTGAGACGTCGCCCAGCGTTTGTTCGGTCATCACCCCACCCCTTTATGATATTAATATTCATTATCATAAAGGGGTGGGCGCTGGCAAATTTGGCCTAAACGGAGGCGCGGCGTTCATCCAACTCGCCACGAATGGTGGCATGGGTCTCGTCATCCAGCTGATAAAACCAGATTGCAAGAATCCCGATACCCATGGCGACGACAGGCGCCAGAGAGACCATCGCGAGGATGCCGTCGAGGGCTTCGGAAGACTGCACCTCGTTCGCCACATACCCTGTCATGCTGAGAATGAGACCCGCCATCGCACCACCAATGGCCATGGCGAGTTTTTGGAAAAAACTGGCCGCGGCGTAAATCGCTCCGTCAGCCCGCACACCCTGTTTCCACTCCGCATATTCAATCGTGTCCGGCAGCATGGACCAGCCCATGACCGTGGGTGCGGCAAAGAAAAAGCCACCCGCGATGGAAATCGCGAAGATCGCCGTGATGGCGTCATAAGGTGTGAGGTAGAGCGCAATACCCGTCGCGATGCCGAAAGCAGAGCCCCAGAAGTAGGTCGCCTTCTTCCCTATATGTTTTGCAACCCATGGCGTTGCGATGATCCCGACCAAATGACCCAGCGCCAGAGATGGCATGTAATAGGCGATGAGATCTTCCCGCTCGAGATTGTAAATGAAGTAATAGATAATGGCGGACGAGCGGATTGTGAACGCCATCATGCCCATCCAAAAGGCAATGATGATGAGCCAGAGCGGCAGGTTTCCCGACAGCACCTTAACGCTTTCCGCCAAAGTGGGCGGTTTGGCAATCGCCAAGGCCGGGTTTTCCTTCGTCGTCGCGAATGTGCACCACAGAAGCACAATCGCAACAATGCCATATCCGCCAATAACCAGCTGATAGGCAATGGCACCCCCACCAAACGTTTCAACAAGCGGCCAGGTGGCGGCAGACACAACAAGGCTTCCACCCATTGCAAAAGCCATGCGGTAGGCGGAGAGCATGGTCCGTTCCTGGCCATCATCGGTAATGGCGGCAGTCAGGCCTGAATAGGGGATGCTCACCACAGTGTAAGCGATGCCAAAGAGCGTGTAGGTCACATAGGCATAGATGATCTTTCCACTGTCGCTGAATTCCGGCGCTGAGAAGGTTGCGACAGCCGCCAAAGCCAAAGGAGGCCCGCCAACAATCAGATAGGGTCTGAACTTGCCCCATTTGGTGCGGGTGCGATCGGCGATCATGCCCATCAGGGGATCCGTCACCGCATCGACAATACGCGCTACAAGAAAAATGGAGGCCGCGGCTGCAGCCGAAATGCCGAACACGTCTGTGTAGAAAAACAGAAGGAACATGATGGCCGACTGAAAGAACAGATTTACGGAGAAGTCGCCCAGCCCGTAGCCCACATAGGTGCTGAGCCCCAGTTTCTTTGTTCCACCCACTGCCGACACCCCACTTGCACTTTCGTTGAACGCGGACGGCTTCAGCGACACGCGACCGACCTAACCCACCCAATCCGCAACCTAGCGCATTACATCAAAGGATGTAGCAATTTGTACGCGCGCCCTTCGCGTACCGCATCACTTGGAGGCAGATGACCGGCGCGCTATACCTTCCTAAATTCAAGCAATAGGTGATTTCATGGTTTCATCTCTGGCCACAACAGATCTGAGCGACGCCCATGCGGATAGCGTCGCGCATGTCGATCCAATCTTCCTGGACTATGGAGGACAGCTTACCTTTCACGGCCCCATCACCACACTCAAGGTTTTTGAGGACAACGCGCTTGTCCGAAGTGCGGTGGAAGGACCGGGCGAGGGACGTGTGCTTGTCGTGGATGGCGGCGGCTCCAGGCGCTGCGCCCTCTTTGGCGGCAATCTCGCCCAGCTGGCCGCAAAGAATGGCTGGGCAGGCGTTGTCATATTTGGCTGCGTTCGTGACCGCGATGAGTTGGAGGCGGAACCCGTCGGCATCAAAGCCCTGGGACATCACCCAAGGAAAAGCATCAAGAAAGGCGCAGGCGACATAGACCTGCCGGTGACTTTTGGCGGCGTTACATTCACTCCCGGCGCCTGGCTCTATGCCGACCGGGACGGCATCATTGTCTCCCCAGCCCCTCTCACCTGACCTCAAAACAGACGGCATCTCATTTTCTGCAATTTTCTTCTTGCGATTCATTATCACTTTCATTATCAAGATGACACCAGATGATCTCAAGGAGCCAAACAGATGAAAGTGCTGGAGTTCTCTCCCCGCCCTGACGGCACACACAAGGCGCCGAGGCGGTATCAGTCCGGCACCGAACTGGCGGATCTGTGTTTTGCCGAACAGTTTCTGGTCTGGGCAACGCGTGCAACACACACGACGCAACTGGGATTGGATTGCGGCTGTGGACGGGCAAGACTTGAAGCAGCGTTTGCGGCCATTGATGCGCCGGATGCCCTTCCCCGTTTTCTTGAGTTTCTGAAGGATCTCGAAACCCAGTTCGGGCGGCCGCTCGGGTCGCCCTGCTACAAGCGCCAGTCGCTCCAGGCAGACGAAGCTTGTGTTCTCAACTTAGTTGATCAGTTTCAAACAGCCGTCCTTGGTGATGGGCCGGTCCCCTCAAACCTGTCTGATGCTGCTTTGAAATCAGGGCAACATCTGGCACTGGCTCTGAGTGCTGCGGGTGTTCAATTGCAGCCCATGTTCAGCGCTTACAAACAGGACTGGCCAAACGGTATGCCGGTTCTTCATTAAGGAAGTGCGGGGAGGTGGTCCCCCGCTAGGCTCCTGTTCGTTCGCAGGCCTACAGGAGCCACCAAGCGCGTGTCCTGGCTCGACCCTCCTCCTCGGGTCAGTGACACGCGCTTTTATTTTCACGTGAAGCCGTTGTTCTGAGCAATTGCCCCAAGCCAATGGGCGCTCGGTTTCACCGTGCGTGTTTGCGTAATCCTGTCGACAGCAATGAGACCAAAGGTCGGGCGATACCCCAACATCCATTCAAAATTGTCCAGCATGGACCAGTAGCAATAGCCACGGACATCGATGCCGTCGGCGATGCACCTGCCCACACCCTCCAGCGCCTTTCTGACGTAAACTTCCCGGCGCGTATCATCATCTGTGCCAATACCATTCTCGGTCACGAGGACCGGCAAGCCGGTGTAGGCAGCCGCGTAGCGGATCGTTGCCTCCAGAGACTCCGGGTAAAACTCGTAGCCCATCTGGGTGGTCTCAACATCGTCCGGCACTTTGAGCTTTCCCTCCGGCCCATAGACAGACCGCGAATAGGTCTGGACGCCCACAAAATCATCACCTTTGGTGATATCTAGAAATGCGTCAATGCAGCGCTCACGGGCAGCGTCCCGCAGAGCTTCGCCACCCTCAACGGCTTGCTCATCCTGAATGGCAAGGGTCACACCGACAGGTGTTTTGGGCGTGTGCCTGCGAATAGACGCCACCGCCAACCGGTGGGCCTCTTTCATGCCTTCCGCAGCGCCTTCAATGTCTCCCATGAAGAAGGAGGAGAACTTGTCGGAACCACACCGCTTTTTTGCTGCCTCCATGAAAGGGGCCAGGCGCGCCTGATCTGCCAGCATGCCGTCATGAAAGAAACGCATCGGAATGTTAATCTCATTGATCGTGCAGACTTGTCCCCAGTCGTGTCCGAGCACATCCGCCATCACGCCCGCATAATGTCCAAAATGCGCCGGCCCATCTTCTGAGGCAAACCCGCCCTCAGCCGCGAACCAGAGCGGCGAGGTGAAATGATGAAGCGTGACAATCGGCAACAATCCCTGGTCACGGACAAACGCCGTCATCCGCCGATAGTGCTCTAATGCCGCGTTGGATATCTCCCCCTTTTCCGGCTCGACCCGGGCCCATTCCACGGAGAAGCGGTACGCATTGAACCCCAGCTCTTTCAACAACATCACATCTTTTTCATAAAGGTGATATTGATCGCAAGCATCCCCCGACGGTTCTTTGAACATGGTCGGGTCCGTGTGTTCCATCAGCCAGAAATCATTGGACGTATTGTTGCCCTCCACCTGGTGCGCCGCCGTGGCGGTGCCCCAGATGAAGCCCTCTGGAAACTTGGTCATCTGCCCTCCCCAGGTCTATGCCCTCAACCGAAGTTTTTGTTCTCAGCGCACGCGCCCATGCGGGCGGTAATCTCGAAAAATTCTGCAACGGTTTCATCAATGATCTGTTTCACCGGCTTGATCTCGTCAATGAGACCAACCGACTGGCCAGCCAAACCAACGCTTGCCTCCATGTCGCCTCCGAAATAGAGATCGAGAATGTTTGCAAACGTGTCCGTCGGCATCAAACCCTCTTCATGGATTTTCGCAGTGCGCTCCGTCTTCAGCGCACGGATACAAGGCGAGGCCTTTTTATTCAGGATCCAAGTCCCTGCTTCATTCGCCTCAAGGATCGCATTCTTATAGTTGGCATGGACCGGACTTTCAGCAGAACTCACAAAGCGGGTTCCCATCTGCACTCCTTCTGCGCCGAGCGCAAATGCAGCCGCCATGCCTTTTCCGTCAGAGATGCCACCTGCCGCAATCAGGGGAATGTCGACCTTCGCCCGGATCGCTTGGAGGAGCACCAACGTGGAGACTTCCTCCGGGTTCTTGAAACCGCCTCCTTCAGCACCTTCCACAACCAGACCATCCACACCTGCTTCGGCGCATTTCACGGCTGCGTCGACCGTGGGGACCGCGTGGTAAACCGTGATGCCCGCTTCTTTGAGCGGTCCGATGAACTTTTTTGGACTTCCCGCAGATGTCGTCACAAACTTGACGCCGCTCTCACAGACAAAGTCGAGGATCGCTTTTTCGCGCAGGAACAGGATGGGCAGGTTCACTCCAAAAGGCTTGTCCGTGACTTCCTGCATCTTCCTGATTTCTGCCTGACAGGCTTCTGTTTCGCCTGATGAGGTCTCAATGATGCCCATGCCGCCAGCTTCACAGACGGCAGATGCCAGTTGCGAGCGCGCGATCCAACCCATGGGCGCCTGTACGATGGGGAATTTCGAGCCCAGATGTTCGCAAACCCGGTTCATAGTCTTCTCTCCGTCATAGATGTTTTGAATTTCAATTGCGGGAGTAAAGCGGGAAGACCACACAACAGCAAGGAATATTGCACTTTCCGTGTCAAAAGGATGGGCCATGTCAAAAGAGTGGGCGCCCTGATAGGACTACCCCACCCTTTCTGCGCTCACGGATGCATTTTCAGGAAAAATGCTTGTAAGCCTGTTTTACGGCTTTCGAGAGATCTTTATAGGCAGCCTCAATGCCTTTGCGCACATCATCGTAGGCCAGTTCGCTTTTGGTCGCGAGCGACTCAACCTGTTTCTCAAGACGTGCCCTTTCAGCATGAAGCTGTTTCACTGTTTTGTTGTATCGGGTCTGAACTTCTTTGAGCATTTTCTCGCCTTCCCGCTCAACCCGATCAATCTCCTTGGATACAGCTTTGATTTGGCGGTCCAGTTTGGTCTGTTGGCTCACGCGTTTCTTCGATGCTGCTTTCTTGGCTGTTTTCTTTGCAGTAGGCCGCTTCGCCACCTTTTTTTTCACGACCTTCTTTTTGGTCGTTTTCTTTGTGGTTTTCTTCGTAGTTCTCGGGGCGACCTTCTTTTTCGCCACCTTTCGTTTGGGTGATGCAGCTGCCATGGTGTGCCTCCTCAAGCTGTTTGATATTGCGGGACAAGTGCAAATGGACGCCCACTAAAAACTTCGTCCACTGCCTTAGTCTGTGTCAGTTTCCATTTCTGTGAATTGACACATGTCAGTCTTCTCGCAAGACTCGCAAATAATGTTCAGCTCTCCAACAATCCCCCTCCTTCATACGATCACGCTGTTATTTACGTCAGCAATCTTTACTCCCGCGAGTGCAGAACAGGCACCCCAACATGAATGTGCGACCTGCCTTAGTTTTGAGACCATCGAACCCGCCTCCTTTGTCATGGGCGCTGATGTCCAGACGGATCAGATGGGACCAGACGAACTCCCTGCGATCTCCATCACAATCGATGAACCGTTTAAAATGGCCACGACACAAGTAACCCGTGCACAGTTTTCCATCTTCGCGGAGGAAACCGACCACAGGCCCAAGCTCGGCTGCTGGACATATACCCCATATGGCTGGGCCCAGGACGAAGCGGCAGACTGGCGCGATCCGGGCTTTGAGCAGACCGAAACAGATCCCGTGGTCTGTGTCTCCCGCGAAGACGCACTTGCCTATATTGCGTGGGCGTCAGAGCGGGACGGCACGCCATACCGGCTTCCGAGCGAAGCTGAGTGGCACCTTGCCAGCGCCGCCAATCTGCCCGCCCCTTTCTGGGGGACGCAGTACGACATCTGTGGCTTTGGCAATGTGCCAGATCTCACATCAAAGAATAAGACAGCCAAAGCAGGCGAACCCTGCAGCGACGGCGCGCTCTACACCGCCCCTGTTGCCAGCTACAAACCAAACCCGAACGGCCTCTATGACATGATCGGCAATGCCTGGGAATGGACGGCGGACTGCTGGACGGGCAGTTATGAAGGCCTGCCCATCGATGGATCGCCACTCACCAGCTCCGCCTGCACGCAATATGCCTTGCGGGGGCATTCCTGGACCGACGCCCCTGGGCCTGTCCGGCCTCAAACCCGCTATTCGCTCTCACCTGTCGCACGGCAGTCCATGGTCGGTTTCCGGCTGGCAATGGATGGGACAGAAGCTGAAGACGTGACAGAACCTGAAGACGCGACGGGGCCTGAATAGGCTATTCAGCGGCGAGCCTCTCAGGTGCTTTCTGTGGGCCGCGCACAAGTTTGCCCGGGAGGGCACCCGTCGCCTCCCCGCCCCGCCGGATCACTTCACCACTCACAATCGTCGCGTCATAGCCGTCTGCTTCCTGCATGAGGCGACGCGTGTTTGCCGGGAGATCAAAAATCATATGCGGCGGATGGAGACGCAGCTTGTCAAAATCGATCACGTTGAGATCTGCCTTATATCCCGGCGCGATCAGACCGCGATCCAATAATCCCATCGCTACAGCTGTATCCCTTGTTTGCCGCTTCACCAGCCACGGGAGATCGAACTTCTCGCCGCGCGTCCGGTCCCGGGCCCAATGGGTCAGCATGTAGGTTGGGAAACTGCCATCGCAAATAGCACCGACATGGGCGCCACCGTCCGACAAGCCCGGAATTGTGTAGTCGCTCTCCAGCATCTCTTTGGTCGCGTCGAGAGAAAATTCCGCATAGTTCAGAAACGGGAAGTAGAGGAACTCACGGCCATCATTCTGAAGAAGAATGTCATAAGCCAGCTCATCCGGTCGCATGCCCTCCCGTTCCGCGATCGCGCCGACACTTGTTGAGGGTTCCGGTTCATAGTTGGGCGGATCGCCGAGCTGGAACATTTTGTGGTATGAGCTCGCGATATGGTTGGCAAATACATTGCCCTGTTGCGGCGCTTCAGAGAGGAGCTGCGCCCGGAAGGCAGGCTCCCTCATTTTCGCGACGCGCTCAGCCAAGGGCAGGTCCGCGATCTCCCGATAGGACGGATAGGTGATAAAGGGATGAACCGAGCCTTGTAGCCCCAGAAGAATACCCACTGGTCGGTTCGCCACCTGGCCGCGTATTTCGAGCCCGGCTCGGTTGGCTTCATTGAGCTTTTCGAGCAGTTCCCTATAGCGGCCCGGCATCACATCGGCTTGCGCCAGGGACATGCTTAAAGGACGCCCCGAAACTCGGGCCATCTCTGTCAGGGTTTCAAATTCCATCTGCAGGTCGGCGAAGTCGCTCACCAGCTGCAACACACCTGCACCGGATTTCCCCATCTCCTCTGCAATGCCTATTAGTTCTTCGCGGGCCGCATCATAGGTTGGAACAGCTTCCCCCTCGGCTGTCTTATGGAGGATCGTTCGAGACGTTGTGAAGCCAAGCGCTCCTGCTTCCACAGCCTCGCGGGTCAGGCGCGCCATCTCGGTGATATCGTCGCCTGTCGCCTTTTCAAGCGCTGCGCCTCGCTCACCCATGACATAGACCCGCAGCGCGCCGTGGGGCACCTGCGCTGCGACATCGATATCATGAGGCCGTGCCTCAATGGCATCAAGGTATTCAGGGAAAGACTCCCAGTTCCAATCAAGCCCTTCATGAAGGGCTGCACCTGGAATGTCCTCCACCCCTTCCATGAGGCTGATCAAGGTTCGATGATCTTGACTGCGAACCGGCGCAAAGCCGACACCGCAATTGCCCATGACAATTGTGGTCGCTCCATGCAGAGATGAAGGCGTTACAAAGCTGTCCCAGGTCACCTGACCATCATAATGGGTATGCACATCAACCCAGCCGGGAGTCACCAGTTTGCCTGTTGCGTCCACTTCTTCCGCGGTGGCGCCCTCTACCTGGCCGACAGCCACGATAACCCCATCCTTTATGGCTACATCTGCCTGCACGCCTTCGTTGCCCGACCCGTCGAGCACCGTGCCGCCTCGCACTATGAGATCAAATTTAGTCATCCTGCCCTCCGGCCACAGGTTCCCATTTGCCTGCTAGTCAGTCTACCGCGACTTCAACTGGTTTCACCAGCACGGGTGAGCGATGCCGCTTCTGCCTGCAAACGCGCGGTGCGCCGCTCAATCAACCCACGCAATCTGGCCTGGCGCTCCGCAGTAAGCGGATAGTTCCAGGTCAACCAGAGTGCAGCGATGAAAAAGACGGCTGGCATGATGGCATAATTGATCGCCAGCCAGTTCATCTCAACCGGACCATTCACACCCACTTCTCCTGAAGGGTTAAACCCAAAAAAGGCCACGACATTGAGCGAAATGCCGGTCCCAAACGCTGTTGCCAGCTTTGCTGTCATGCCGGAGATAGCGAAGAAAGTTCCAGCCCGCTCGCCTTTGGACCTTGCGGTGTCAACGTCCACCACGTCCGCCAGCATGGACAAAGGCAGGAATTGCAGCCCGCCGAAACAAAAACCTTTGGCAATAAACAGCACTGTAAATGGGGTGAAATCCCCCGGTCCTAGGAAATAGGTGGCGATGGAGATCGCCGCGACAGCTGCCATGCAAACAGCAAATGCCTTGTGCTTGCCCATCTTGCGCCCGAGCCACAGCCAAAACGGAATGGCAGCAAGGCCCGCCCCAAAATAGATGAAGTAGAGCGACCCGATACTGTTGATGCCGATCACATCGCGCATGAAAAACAGCGACAGTGCATTGCGGAAGGCTTCACCGCCCGTGACGATCAGTACAATTGCGAGGACCCGAACCATCGGACCGTTTTTCATCACGAGACGCAATCCGTCCAACAGAGGCACATCTTTCCGCACCTCGGACTTTGGTTCCGCAACCCGCCAAACAACCAACAACACCAGAGACGGCATCAGGATCACAATGGCCCAAGCCATGGCCTCCAGTACGAGTCCCGGATCCCGCCCGGCGCCCTCGCCATTGACCAGTTCCACACCAAACGGAATAGCCGCCGCAAAAGCCAGACCAACAAGAATGAAGATCTCGCGTACCGCTGTAATGCGGCTGCGTTCATTATAGTCCGGCGAAAGTTCTGCCCCCCATGCGTAATAGGGGATGTAGACCATGGTTGATCCCAAAAACATGATACCAATCCAGAACACCAGATGTATCGGGCCCACTTCTTCGAGGCCCAGTTGCTTTGGCAGGAAAAGCATCAAGACGCCGAGTGCTAGGATTGGCAGGCCGGCAACCATGAAAGGTTTGCGGCGTCCCATGGACAGTTTTGATCGGTCGGAGAAATATCCAATCACCGGATCCGTCACAACATCCGTGAGACGAGCCAGCATGATCATGGTACCGACGACGGCAAGAGACACACCCAATTCGCCAGCGTAGAAGGCCGGCAACCAGATAGCGATGGGGTATCCAAACATGGCTGTGGGCAGACCCACGGATCCATGCAGAAAAGTGGCGCTACGACTAACGCCCGTTGAAGCTTTGCTCACTAATGGGTCCTAAAGGTTAGTTGGATGCTGATAGGTCACAATCTAAGAATTTCGATTCAATAATGGCGCCGATGATCAGGCGGTCTTGATAGATCGCCCCCGTGCTGGCTGCTGACAGGTCGTTGCCCATGCTCAAGAAGAGTGTTTCAACGTCGCCGCTTTCCGGATCAACCCGAACGATCTGACTCGGAGCATCAAGATCCGGATCGCCAAAATGCGCCAGCAGATCAAGGGCTTTCGGATGGAGCGCGATCAGCAACTGACCGTCCGG
Organism: Parvibaculaceae bacterium; assembly: GCA_965248405.1. Classification (GTDB taxonomy): domain Bacteria; phylum Pseudomonadota; class Alphaproteobacteria; order Parvibaculales; family Parvibaculaceae; genus Mf105b01. The sequence continues at coordinate 500,571 of OZ252104.1, read as the reverse complement.
CAAAAGTTCAATATTGTCGGGCAGGCCGGGCAGATCGATTGTCTTTAGAAAACTCAGGTCGCCAGAGGAGGTATCTCTTTCATAAACATGCAGAGCGCTTCCCCGCGCACCACTCAGATAGAGGGTGGTGCCATCTTCGCTGATATTGATCCCATTCGCCCCTTTGATCCACGACGCCACGCTTCGAAATGTCGCCCCGTCATAGTAAACAGCGTCGGTCACAGGGAGCCCCAGAAAGTCCTCAAAGGGCCGCATGAAATCGCTTTCAAGGAACCGGTGATCATTGGAGAAATAAAATGCCTCTGGTGAGACGGCGACCAGGTCGTTTGGCGACCGAAGTAACTCGCCTGTAACGGTGGTGACTTTCTCCAGACCGCCCTCGACCACATCGAAAATATCAACGGCCTGCTTATCGTTGCCATGGTTGATCACGAAGAGGCGGCGTGCCCCGTCCTCCCCGATGTACAAGGAAATACCGTGCGGCTGAAATCCAGCATCAGCATCTGGTGTGATGTTGACGGGCACTGCCGCAGGGTCGTTCAGATCATAGGTCCAGATCGCACCCGGTTTGGGCATGCCTGCGATTGCGCTTATCCGGTCATAGCCGGAGAGATAGACGATCCCTGTTTCAGGGTCGATTGTGTGGTCTTCAGGTCCAACGACACCAGGAACCTGCGTGCATTGGCCCACTGTCACAGGTTTGAGGTCACGGAACAGACCCGCAGCCGAAGCAAACTCATAGCCACGCCAAGCCACAACGACAAGGATGAGACAGAAGATGATCAAGATTGCGCGCATGTCCCCCCCAGATCTACGCATGAACTCCTAAGCCCGGATGCTGCCGTGACTGGCATTAAATGTCTAGGAAATGCGAATGGTCAGGCGGAGATTCAGACTTTTGTGGCTTACAGCAAGCAACTCTTATTGCAGCGCAAAACATCCCTTCCTCGCCAGAACGGGCTGGCATGCCTACAATCCGGTCAGACACTCGACCTGAACAGGAGGCTCTACCAATGGATCTCTCTCTTACATCGGAAGATGAAGCCTTCCGCACAGAGGTTCGCACATTCCTGGAAGGGTCTTTGCCGAGGGATGTGAAAGAGGCGCCGTCCGTCGGCGTCGCAATTGAAAAACCCCTCCTGAAGAAGTGGCATCGAATCCTCGCGGACAAGGGGTGGGCGGCGCCTCACTGGCCCGTCGAGCATGGCGGAACCGGTTGGACCATCACGCAGAAACACATCTGGGATGAAGAAGTGAGCCGGGCGAATGCGCCTCGTCTTATGGCGTTCGGCCTCTCTATGGTTGGCCCCGTCATCTATACGTTCGGCAGTGAAGAACAAAAGGCGGAGCACCTTCCGGGCATCCTTAATGGCGATGTGTGGTGGTGCCAGGGCTATTCAGAACCTGGCTCCGGTTCGGACCTCTCCTCCTTAAAGACAAAGGCTGTCCGCGATGGCGATGATTACATCATCAATGGCCAGAAGATCTGGACATCTTACGCCCATGAGGCGGACTGGATTTTCTGCCTTGTCCGCACAGACGACGGTGGCAAACAACAGGAAGGCATCAGCTTCGTTCTCATCGACATGAAAACGCCGGGCGTTGAAGTGAAACCCATTGTCTCCATCGACGGCCTTCACCATCTGAACGAAGTGTTCTTCACAGACGTTCGCGTGCCAGTCGCAAACCGCATCGGCGAGGAAGGCAAGGGCTGGACCTATGCCAAATTTCTGCTGGTGAACGAACGAACGGGCATTGCAGGTGTCGCACAGTCTAAAATGGCAGTCGACCGTTTAAAGTCCATCGCCAACACGGAGACCGACGGCCAAGGAGAACCTCTCTGGGCGCAGAACGGGTTCCGCCGGACGCTCAGCGAAATCGAGGTGAAACTCCAGAGCCTGGAATATACCAATCTGCGCATTGTGGCGGACGTCGCAGCTGGCAAACAGGCAGGACCCGAAAGCTCGATCCTTAAAATCATCGGCTCTGAAGTGCAGCAGGAACTGGCGAACCTCACCGTTGAGGCGCTGCAACACTATGCCATGCCCTCCCACGTGGATGATCTGGAGGGCCGCAGCAATCAGAAACCCGTCGGGCCAGACTATTCACTGCTCCCTTTTGCCAACATGGCGTTCGGTCGCGCGTCGTCCATCTATGGCGGCTCGAATGAAATTCAGCGCAACGTGATCGCCAAGGCCGTGCTGGGGTTTTAACACCCCAGCTCCGTCTTATTCGCCCATGCCTTGGTCTGGCCGTCGGTCCTTCATCATCTTCTCAACAATGGGTCCGAGCTTTGCGGGGTCGAAGCGTTCGTTCTGCTCAACCATAGGACCACGGTGCCAGCCTTCATACACGCAGAGTCTTCCGCGCATGCTCTCAAACACTTGACCGGTGACGTCTTTCGATTCCGAGCTCCCCAGCCAAACACAGATAGGCGCGATGTTGCCTGGGTCGCGGGGGCTCCACGTACCTTCCGGGACTTCTTCCGGCGGTGGACCTAAACCCTCCGTCATACGGGTAAGCGCACCTGGAGAAATCGCGTTCACGGTGATGCCATAGCGCATCAGCTCTTTCGCAGAGATTACCGTCATGGACGCGATGCCGGACTTTGCCGCGCCATAATTTGTCTGACCCTGATTGCCAAAAAGTCCGGAGACGCTGGTCGTGTTAATGATGCGGGCATCGTTCGCCTCGCCTGCCTTTGCCCGGTCCCGCCAATAGGCGGCTGCGTGCCGCATGGGACAGAAGGTACCTCGTAAATGCACACGGATGACGGCATCCCATTCCTCAATCGACATGTTGACCAACATCCGGTCACGTAGAATGCCTGCGTTATTCACCACGACATCCAGCCCGCCGAACGTCTCAATCGCCTGATTTATCATGGCACCTGCCTGATCCCAGTCGGCCACATCCGCGCCGTTGGCAATCGCCTCGCCGCCCAGGCTACGGATTTCTTCGGCAACTTCCTCCGCCGCGCCGATATCCTTACCGCCTCCAGCGCGGTCGCCACCCAGATCATTCACCATGACCTTGGCACCCTGACGCGCAAACTCCAGACAATACTCCCGTCCGATGCCCCGGGCACCGCCCGTGACAATGACACTCCGTCCTTCACAAATACCCATCACATCCTCCCGTTCTCTTCTGATCAGGTTGGCTCTTCTGATCAGATTGGTTTTGCTCAGATAGACTTCTCATGGCCTTCCCAATAGGGCTCGCGCACCTGACGTCGCACAATCTTGCCCGTGGGCAGACGCGGCAGGTCCTCTGCGAAATCGATGGAACGCGGGCGCTTGTAGCCAGGGAGGTGCTCCTCGGCGAAAGCAAGGAGATCATCCTTGGTCGCCTGGGAAGGTTCGACCCCCTCTTCCAGCTGGATAACGGATTTGACTTCCTCACCCCATTCTTCGTTGGGCACGCCAATCGTTGCGACATCGGCGACAGCCGGATGCCGCAGCATTTCCTGATCCACTTCCGCCGGATAGATATTGACGCCACCGGAGATGATTACCTCCGCTGAACGGCCTGTCAGAAACAGGAATCCGTCTTCATCGACATAGCCCATGTCACCCATCGTGTAATAGTCGCCCCGATAGGCGCCGTCGGTCTTTTCAGGTGCCTTGAAATACTCAAAGCGCCCGGTCTCCGGTGCCTTGAAATAGATGGTGCCGACTTCGCCTGCTCGCAATTCCACGCCAGCATCGTCCTGCACCTCCACGATGACGCCTTCCAGGGCGCGGCCAACGGTACCCTTTTTGTTGAGCCATTCCTCCGACTCGACAAAGATGCCACCGCCTTCGGTCGCAGCGTAATATTCATAGACGACCGGGCCCAGCCATTTGATTGTGTCTTCCTTCACATGAACTGGACAGGGTGCCGCCCCGTGCAACACCCAGCGCAGGCTTGAGACGTCATACTTGTTACGCACTTCTTCCGGCAAAGAGAGAATGCGATGGAGCATGGTCGGTACCACATGGGTGTGGGTGACCTTATGCTTGGCAACGAGCTTCAGGGTTTCTTCCGCGTCCCACTTGTCCATCAGCACCACGCCGACACCGGAGACCAGCGGAAAATTGAGGTTTAGTGCCAAGGGTGCCGCGTGATAAAGCGGGCCTGTCGATAGTGCCACATCCTTTGAGGGATCAAAGGCAGCTGTTTCGCGTAGTTTCACAAGAAGCGGTGAGACCGGCGGTGTCGATTTCCGATAGACACCTTTGGGATGTCCTGTTGTCCCGGACGTATAGAGCATCTGACTGCCTGCCGTGGGATCCTCAATATTGTGGGCCGGTTCAGCATCAAGTGCTGCGTCATAGGATGTGAAGCCTTCAATCTCTCCGGCGACGCCAAGCTTTTGAACGAGATGGGGCGACATGGCGGCGGCTTCCACCGCCTTCTCGGCAAATCTTGCATCGGCTATGAAGGACTTTGCTTCGCAATTGTCGACGATGTAACCGATCTCTTCAGCTGTGAGATGCCAGTTGATGGGGGTGAGGCGCATGCCGCACCGCGAGACCGCGACACAGGCTTCGACAAATTCCGGCCGGTTTGCACACAGAAGTGCGACAGCGTCCCCCTCTTTCAACCCGGCGCTGCGCAAAGCGCGGACCAATTGGTTCGATCTCGCATTCAGCTCTGCATAGGTTCTGTCGCCCAAAGGAGAAAGGATGGCCGGCCTATCGGGGGCCACTTCGGCATGGAGAGCGATCACCATTCCAGAGGCGGCGGCTTCCTCAGGCGTCATTGAAAGCTTTGCGGCAGATGCTGTCATTCGATCCTCCCCGATCCTTGACCCTTTGGTCTATTTTTAATAATTGCTGGGGATATTGGACGGCCTCGTCTGGCCGCCGTCAAGCTCATGCTCCCGGAGTATCGATGTCCTTATCCGTTTTTATGCGCCTAATCACTATTGTGGCCGCCCTTACCGCGCTCACAGCAACATCTGCGCGCGCCGAAGACGTTCCCCAACCCATCGCACCCGCCGGATGGGCTTTTGGGACGGTTCAGGTCGAAAATGACCTCTTTGCGAACTTCGCCAACACAGATCGGCACTATACCAACGGCCTGCAAGCATCGGTCCTCTCCCACCCTATTGAACTCGCCGGGTGGCAAGAGGCGGTTGCGACGGCGCGCGTCCCCTTTGGTCTTGATGGCGCGAAACCAGCCTCCCATCGTGTGGGGCTGGCGCTTGGCCATTCCATTTTCACACCGGATGACACGGACACTTCTGCTCTTGTTGCCAATGACCGGCCTTACGCCGCCTGGTTGCACCTCACGTTCACACTGCAGACCCTTTGGACAACACCCCATAGCGGCACTTTTCAGGACCAGTGGAAATTCGATGTGGGCGTCATCGGCCCCGCCGCGGGTGGCGAGTTCGTTCAGAACAATTGGCACAAATTGATCGGCGCAGAGGAAGCGGATGGGTGGGACAATCAGTTAGAGAACGAGCTCGGTCTCAATGTCACTTTCGAGCGTGCGTGGAACAGTCCGGAACTCGCGCCCTCGCAACTGGGCGGTCTGCAGGTGGATGGCATTCCTTATGTTGTTGGCGCATTGGGGAACGTGCAGACCTATCTGGGTGGAGGCGGAATTGTGCGCATTGGGCCAGACCTGCCAGACGATTTCGGGCCCGCCCGCATCTATCCGGGTATTGGCGGCTCTGAACGCTTTACCCCATCGGATGGAGGGATTGACTGGTATCTCTTTGCAGGGGCCGAAGGTCGCGTGGTCGGTCGGGACATATTTCTGGATGGCAATCTCTTTCGTGACAGTCATAGCGTCGACAAGCGCTATTTTGTGAGTGATCTTCGCTTGGGCGCCGTCGCTATTTGGGGACGGACCCGGGTGAGCTTCACCCATGTCTATCGGACAAAAGAATATTCGCAGCAACCAAAGCCGGATCAGTTCGGCGCCCTCACCCTAGGTGTTGCCTTTTAGGCACTCAGGGCTTTTCCTCCTCATACTCCCACTTCCAACTCCTCATTATGACGCACGTCATTTGTTTGGGCCTCCTATTGTAAAATAGATATTTTCCTGCAAAGCTCACTACTAGATGCGGTGACAAACAGCAATGGCCAGCTGTGCCAACCAGAGGGATAGAAAATGCCCGCTAGGCTGTATCTAGACGAAACGCTAAACCCCATTGGCAGATTTCTCCAAGCAACCGTCATCGCAACATGGCTCTTGCATCAGGCGGCGCAAGCATCGGCTGGTGAACCACTTGTTCAATCACCAAGCACTGATAGGCAGTACATTGCCTTCCAAGTCGAAAATGATCTTTTCGGAAATCTTGAATCGACGGACCGCCACTACACAAATGGCTTGCAACTCTCCTATTTGTCGAAACCAACATTGAAACAAAGCTTCATACGCGACATAGCCACCGCCCTGGTTCCTCTTTCCGGGAACAACGTCACTTTGCAGCGGTATCGGTACGGCCTTGCACTTGGTCATTCCATCTTCACACCCGAAAACGTCCTGGCAACAACACTGCAAGTCAACGACCGTCCCTATGCCGCGTGGGCTCATTTTGCATTCACTGTGCAGGCGGAGTGGAAAACCTCAGACAGCAGTTCATTTCAAGACAAATGGAAGTTCGATGCAGGCATCGTTGGACCTGCAGCTGGGGGTGACTACATCCAAAACACAGTACACGAAATCATTGATTCTGAGGTTATTAGCGGATGGAGTAACCAACTCCCAAACGAAGCCGCACTCAATGTGTCTTTCGAACGCGCCTGGAATACGCCCAACCTAGAGTTTGACAAATTTCTTGGCCTACAAGTAGATGCAATACCTTTCGCCACTGGCGCATTTGGAAATGTTCAGACTGCTCTGGGTGGCGGCTTCACCATACGTGTTGGTTCAAATCTGCCTAACGACTTTGGCCCGCCACGCGTTTACCCCGCGACAGGAGGCTCCGAGGTCTTCGAAGTCCATTCCAACGAATGGAACTGGTATTTTTTTGCCGGCGTTGAAGGGCGATTGGTAGCTCATGACATGTTTTTAGATGGCACACTCTTTTCGGAAAGCCACTCTGTTGACAAGAGAAAATTCGTAGGCGACCTGAGACTGGGCGCCGCTGTGACCTACGATTGCTTTCGGCTCTCTTTTACACAGGTTCAACGGTCGAGAGAGTTCTTCGGACAGCCGTATCCAGACAAGTTTGGCGCCATTACCCTCGGCGTTGCCTTTTGATCAGCTTCACCTGACGCGGTACACTCCGGCCCAACAATGATAAGAACCGGGGATCGTTTCATATGACTGCACTGCCAATTGGCCGGGCCATTGCCTATTGGGCGGATAAAGATCCGCACGCACCGGCCATTACCCATGAGGGACGGACTGTCAGCCGTACTGAGTTTGATGCGCGTACCAATAGATTGGCACGTGCCTATGAATCTCTTGGCGTTGTAGAGGGTGACTTGGTGACCATCGGCCTTCCGAACGGAATTGAGTTTTATGAAGCAGCTTTTGCGGTCTGGAAGTTGGGGGCCACACCCCAACCCGTCTCCGCGAAGCTTCCCCATGTTGAACGTCAGGCCATTATCGAAGTGGCGAACTCCAAACTAGTGATCGGCGCCGAGCCGGGTACCCATGGAGATGTCACCTGTCTGGCGCAAGGGTTTGAGCCAGATGCATCCCTTTCCGACGCGCCTTTGCCGGAGAAAACCGCCAAGCACTGGAAAGCCCCCACCTCCGGCGGCAGTACCGGGCGACCCAAGATCATCGTCGCCGCAGAGCCCGGTGTCTTTGACCCGGAGGAAGCCCCGCTCGGTATGGACGTTGACAAAGCACAGCTGGTACCGGGCCCGCTTTACCATAATGCCCCCTTCAGCTTTTCCTGCCGGGCGCTCATCTGCGGCAATCACATCATCATCATGACCCGCTTTGACGCAGAAGAGACATTGCGTCTCCTCGACGAACACAAAGTGGACTGGGTGATGATGGTGCCCACCATGATGCAGCGTATCTGGCGCCTGCCAGAAGAGGTCCGCACCAAGTACGATCTCTCAGCGCTCCGCATGGTCTTGCACCTGGCCGCCCCCTGCCCGGCCTGGCTCAAAGAAGAATGGATTAACTGGCTGGGCGGCGAGCGCATTCACGAACTCTATGCCGGAACGGAAGCGCAGAGCGTCACCTGGATTACAGGCACGGAATGGATGGACCATAAGGGCTCAGTCGGCCGGCCCATGGCAGGCGGCGCCATGAAAATTCTGGACGAAAACCACGAAGAGCTGCCCCCCGGCGAGGTGGGCGAAGTCTTTATGCGCCCCGACAAGGGACAAGGCACCACCTATCACTATCTGGGGGCCGAGCCCAAAGCCATTGAGGGTGGTTGGGAAAGCCTTGGCGACATGGGGTATATGGACGAGGACGGTTTTCTTTATCTCGCAGACCGCCAGACCGACATGATCCTGTCCGGCGGGGCCAATCTCTACCCGGCAGAGATTGAGGCCGCCATTGATGCTTTTCCCGGCGTGCGCTCCAGTGCCGTGATCGGTCTGCCGGATGAGGATATGGGCAACCTCGCCCATGGTATCATTGACGCGCCGGATGGGATCAGTGTTGACGCCTTGCAAGCGCACTTGGCAGAGACCCTGTCGCGCTACAAGATCCCCCGCACGTTTGAATTTGTTGACGCGCCGGTGCGCGACGATGCAGGTAAAGTGCGCCGGTCACAGCTCCGCGCTGAACGTATCGCCCAAACTAACTAACCGACATCCCAGGAATTCCATATGACATCGCTGATTTCTCCGGACAATATTTATGCGCTGCTCACCGTCTTTCTGGGACTGGCAGCTTTTGGTTTCTGGTCGGAACGGACGAAACTCGGCCAAACACTGTCCGGTGTCATTCTGGTGATCCTGGCAGGCCTGCTTCTGGCGAACCTGCGGATTATTCCTTTTTCGGCTCCCTTCTATGATCTGGTTTGGGGCTACGCGGTATCGCTGGCAATCCCGCTGCTTCTGTTCCGCGCGGATTTCAAAAAGATCCTGCCTGCGACGGGTCCTATGCTGATCAGTTTTGTTATCGCAGCCATTGGCACGGTCCTCGGCGTCTTTATCGGCGCGTCCTTGATCGATATGGGTCCAGATAGTGCGAACATTGCAGGCACAGTGGGCGCAAGCTGGATCGGCGGCTCCATGAATTTTGCGGCGACATCCCAGGCTTTGGGCATGAGCGATGGCAGCCTGCTCAGCGCCATGGCGGCTGCCGACAGTGTGGGCGGAACGCTCTTCCTGATGGTGCTGGTTCTGCTTCCGGCGTCGATTGCCATCCGTCGTCTTTTCCCTTCAAAGATCATGGAAGAGACGGAAAATGTTGAGGGCGGGGCGGTCGATCACGGCTCCAAAGAACTGAACATGGTGCACATCGCGCTCTTCCTATCGGGGTCCGCTCTCTGCTGTTTCCTTGGATATGGCACAGCGGGGCTCATTGGAAGCTGGGGTGCCGATCAGGGGATCGGGTGGCTCGCCGACTTCAGCCGATATGGTGTGCTCTTTGTCACCATCTATGCGCTTTTGATCGCAAACCTGTTTTCTTCCAGGATCGAACCGATGAATGGCGACTTCCCGCTCGGCATGTTGTTCATGTATGTGTTTTTCGGCGTTATGGGCGCCGGTGCTGATGTGATGGCCATGATTGAGCGCGCGCTTCCGATCTTCGGCTTTGTCGGGATCATGGCGAGTGTTCATCTTCTTGTTGTGCTGGCTGTCACCAAGCTCTTTAAGATCGACCTCGCAGAAGCGTTGATTGCCTCTAATGCGGTGGCCTTAGGCCCTGCCCCGGCAGCGGCTCAAGCCGCCGCTCAGGGCTGGAAGCCGCTGGTCACCCCAGGCGTGATGCTGGGCGTTCTGGGCTATGCGATCGCCAACTTTATAGGCGTCGCCATGGCAGGCTGGCTTTCTTAAGCAAGGACCTCAATCGCCACGCCCGCTGCGGCAAGATCTGTCGATCCCAGAACCATTTTGCCGGTGACACATTCTGCAATGGAAACCGCTTGAGCATTGTAGTTCACGAAGAAGCGATGCTTGCCGCGTGTCCGCACCCGCACGCCATAGGGCAGGTCCACGGTCTCAATACCCGCCGCGCCCACACGTACCGTCAGGAAGTCTTTCAGCAGCTCATCATCGGGCCAGCCGGCAATATAATACGCATTACCATTCCGTGTGATTGCCGGGTGTCCGTCCGCCGTTGACGCCACAATGTCTGCATCGCCTTCGACATATTCCCGCCAGCGATCAAACGTGTAGCGTTTGCTTCGATAGTCTACTTCGATGGCGGCAAAACTCCTGAAGCTCTCCGCCCGTACGACTTGCAGCCCCAGAAGATCACTCAGCGGGCCTGGTGCCAGATTGGCGGGAATTTCATGGGACATGGTGCGGCTGCCCGCACGGGACATAACGATCAGATCACCCTGGAAGGCTGTTAAACGGGCCGCAAACTCTTCCGCCACGTGAATCTGGCTTGGCAGGATCACCATCTTATAGCCATCCAGGTCGGCATCCGGCGAAATGAAATCAATATTGATGCCCATCTGCCGCAAGATATGGTAGGTCGAGAAAACCTGATCCACGTAGCTGAAATTCTGCCCCTGCGGCTGAACCTGTAGCGCCCAGATACTGTCATAAGAATAGACGATGGCCACATTTGCCTGGGTGACCGAGTCAATCTCCCCCAGCTCTTTTACTTCGTTGCCCAGTTGAGTCACCTCATGAAGCGCCCGGTCGGGCACCCCGTCTGGACGGTTCAACCCTGCGTGAAACTGCTCCTGGGCAAAGGGGGCCTGCCGCCAACGGAAATAGGAGACCACCTCCGCCCCATGGGCAAATGCCTCCCAGCCCCAGAGCCGCTGCATGCCCGGCAGGGGATCCGGGTTGTAGGGCCCCCAATTCACCGGTCCTGGCTGTTGCTCCATGATCCAGAAGCGTCCGCGGCCGCAGGCGCGGTAGAGATCATGATGATAGGCCTGAATGTCCGGATCGCCCTGACGCACAAAGTGTTTTTTGTTCTCCGGATTGAACGGCAGGACATCCAGAATGCCAATCGGATAACTATCCCAGCTCGCAATGTCCAACTCTTCACTGACGGAGAAATGGTCATAGTCCGTCACAAAGTTCATGAAATTGTGGACGAGATCCCGCCCCGGGGAAAGCTCGCGAAGAATGTCGGTTTGCACCTTGTTGAAGGCCTTCACTTCGTCAGACGCAAAGCGGCGATAGTCCCAGCGGTGGGCCGGATTGGTTTCGGTCACAGCCTGATGGGGCAGCTCAATCTCGTCAAAGCTGCGATATTCCATACTCCAAAAGACATTGCCCCAGGCTTCATTCAGCGCCTCGACCGTGCCGTAGCGCTTCTCTAGCCAGATTTGAAAGTTGGCTCTCGCTGCCGGTGTGTAGGAATGGGTGGTGTTGTGGCAGCCATATTCATTGTCGGTTTGCCAGGCGATGACCGAGGGATGATCGCCAAACCGCTCTGCCATGGCACGGGTGATCCGGGCGCATTCACGGCGATAGCCCATATGGGAATAACAATAGTGCCGGCGGGACCCGAAGCCGCGGGTACGTCCCTCTCGGCTCACAGGCAGCATATCCGGCATGCGGTCGATCAGCCATTTAGGGGGTGTCGCTGTCGGGGTGCCGAGGATCACATTCAAGCCAGCATCGCCAAGGATGTCTATAGAACGGGCCAGCCAGTCAAAATCATAGGTTCCAGGCTCCGGTTCAAATCGCGTCCAGGCAAACTCCCCGACCCGTACATGGGTGATCCCGGCCGCCGCCATATCGGCTGCATCCTTTTCCCACATCACCTCCGGCCAGTGTTCCGGATAGTAACACACGCCGAGTTCTGGTTGCCGCGTCATCGCTTTTGTCTCCCCCGATTTTTATGGCGACAGCTTTTACCAAATTGACCTTCGCTGCAAGTTGCCCGAAGCTCTGTGCCGTTCAATTTGGAGTTTGAGATGACCAAGGTTTGTTTAATCGGTGCGGGCAGTACTGTTTTCATGAAAAATATTGTGGGGGACATTCTCCTCAATGACATGTTTGCCGACTGCACCATCGCACTCCACGATATTGACCCGGAGCGGTTGGCAACGTCAGACATGGTAGCCCGTAAGATTGCCTCTTCGCTCAATGTCGAGCCAACCATCGTCGCAACGCAGGACCGGATTGAAGCCCTTCAAGATGCCGAGTTTGTGATCCTGATGATCCAGGTGGGCGGCTATGAACCCTGTACGGTTACAGACTTCGAGATCCCGAAAAAATATGGCCTGCGCCAGACCATAGCCGACACGCTGGGCGTCGGTGGGATTATGCGAGGCCTCAGAACCGTTCCTGTCCTGCTCGACATTGCAGAAGATATGCGTCAGCATTGCCCGAATGCCTTGATGCTTCAATATGTGAACCCGATGGCAATCAATTGTTGGGCCTTGGCCCGCCTTGCCCCTGACATTCGGCAAGTTGGACTTTGTCATTCAGTTCAAGGAACAGCCTATGAGCTTTCCCAGGATCTCGGCGAAGACTTCAAATCGATCCAGTATCAATGTGCAGGCATCAATCACATGTCCTTCTATCTCACCTTTGAGAAGCGGCATGAAGACGGGACAATCGAAGACCTGTATCCCCGCCTGAAAGCACTCGCGTCACAAGGCGCTGAGCCGGAAGCCAATAAAGTGCGCTATGAGATGCTGAAGCGCACGGGCTTTTTCGTCACAGAGTCCAGCGAACACTTTGCTGAATATGTGCCCTGGTTCATCAAACGTGACCGGCCTGACCTGATCGATCAGTTCAACGTGCCGCTGGATGAGTATATCCGACGCTGCGAAGAACAGATCGCCGGATGGAAGGCCCAGGAAAAGGAACTGGCAGACGCCAACAAGCTGGAAATCCGCTATTCCGGCGAATATGCGGCGCGCATTATGCGCGCGGTCAAGACAGGGCGCCCAACCATCATCAATGGCAATGTCTCCAACCATGGGTTGATCGACAATCTGCCACAAGGTGCCTCCGTCGAAGTACCCTGCCTAATCGATCATCGGGGTGTCACCCCCACACGGGTCGGCACTCTACCGCCTCACCTTGCGGCCATGATGCAAAGCAATGTGAACGTGCAGTCGCTCGCCGTCGAGGCATTGGTGACGGGTAAGCGGGAGCATGTCTATCACGCAGCCATGATGGATCCGCATACGGCAGCAGAGCTCTCCCTTGATCAGATCTGGGCACTCACCGACGATCTGATTGAAGCCCATGGCGACTGGCTGCCTGAATTTCACTAAAGGACTCTAGAGCTCAACGGCCCAAGCTTTCGGACAGGCTTCTGACACGGCCTGCCACCAGGTGTCCTGCTTGTTCTCTTCCACAAGAGCGACGATGCAGCCACCAAAGCCTGCGCCGGTGAGACGCGCACCAAGCGCGCCTGCCTCCCGGGCCGCTGCAACTAATCGGCCCAACCCTGCAGTAGATACCTCAAAATCTATCCGCAAAGACTCGTGGCTCTGATTCATGAGATCCCCCAACAGACTCATGTCTCCAACTCGTAACGCCTCGGTCGCCTTGAGGGTCCTTGCCTGCTCCGACAGGACGTGGCGCGCACGCTTTGCCACCAGCGGATCACCCAACGTCTCCGCAACATGCACTGGCTGCAACTTAAGCGGTTCCGGACCCAGCTGCTCGGCTGCCTCGTCCAGAGCAGCACGGCGCTCGTTATAGGCACCATCGGTCAGCTGCCTTGCCTCCCCGCAGTGAACGACCGCAATCGACCAGCCTGCGGGAATTGCGACCTGGTCCCATTCCAGCGTCTCACAATTGAGCGCCAGTGCGTGACCTTGCTTCCCGACAGACACAGCCATCTGATCCATAATCCCACATTTGACACCACAGAATTCGTTTTCGGCTTTCTGTGCGAGCAAGGCGATGTCCGTGTCAGATGGTTTCCGTCCCATGAATGCGAAGAGCGCTTTCAATGTCGCCACTTCCAGCGCTGCGGATGAGGAAACTCCAGCGCCCGCCGGCAGGTCGGACTCAACCATCAGATTAAGGGGTGGAATGTCTGTGCCAGCTTTCTTGGCCATGACCAGAGGCCCTGCCACATAGTCCGCCCAATGTCCCTTCCGGCCATCTGCAAGATCGATGTCGAGTTTGGTTTCCTCTGCTGTGCTGAAGGCGTGAATGCCGGATGCTGAAGGGCTGATCGTTACGGTGATACCTTTGGCGAGCGGCATAGGAAGCACATTGCCGCCAATAAGATCCGTATATTCGCCGATCAAATTGACCCGGCCCGGCGCAAAGCTGCTCACCGATGCGGCTTGGCCGAACACATCTTCATGGCTGGTCATGGATCAATTTCCACCTTGCGCAGCGCTTCAGCTGCGGCTGGCGGTGGCACATCCACCAAAAAGACGCCGCTCACCTGCTCCACACTCGCCAGAAATTTCAACTTGTCTTCAGCGCGGCGAATGGGCCAGATCTGCACGGTAAAATGATAGGTGTCATCATACCCCGCTGGTGCGACCTGAGCGGAGAGCACATAGGGCATGGGTTTGCCAAAAAGACCATCCAAACGCAGGAGTACCCGCTTCAACTGATGCGCCATGTCGTGACACTCATCCTCTGTCAGGTCCCAGGGGCCCGGCGTACGTCGACGCGGCACGATCCAACACTCATAAGGGTATCTGGCAATGTCCGGCACGAAGGCCATCGCGTGATCCGACTGATCCAGAATCAGTTCGGATGGCGTGCGCTCCAGAATGTCGGTGACAATGGGTGCGGCTTTCTGCGCCTCAGCGCTTTTCAGCAACAGATCGGGCACAAACCCGAAGCCATAGATCTGGCCATGGGGGTGATGGAGCGTGACGCCAATTTCCTCACCCCGGCTTTCGTACGGCAGCACACAGGTGAGGCCATATTCATCCATCATCTGACGGGCCCGGCGCGCCCAAAGCTCAAACAGAAGCTCGATGCGTTCAACCGACTGACCGCCGAGGGACCCGCCATGGTCGGGCGAAAAGACAACGACTTCACAGCGCCCGACGGCCGCTTCATCGCCCCCCATAAGCTCTGCATCCGCGGCATCCAGCCGGAAAGCCGGGAAGCGGTTCTCGAACACCGCCATCTCAAAATCATCAGCGGGGATTTCAGTCAGGCCGTCACCTTTTGATGGACAGAGAGGACAGCTGGCGGCGTCCGGCAGGAAGGTCCGTCCCTGCCGAGCCCCAGCATAGCTTACCCATTCATGGCGCAACGGATGCCAGCGTTTGTAGGGGAGTGCCGAGGCTTCCAGAGGCGGCAGGTCCGCAACGAGTGGCCGGTCGTGTTCCTTCCATCCATAGAAGGTGAGATCACGACCGTCAGACTTTTGGACCTTCCGCGTGTGAAGCTTTCGCGTCATGCACCACCGCCATCAACGTTCAGCTTCTGCCCATTGCAATAAGGGTTCGCGCTACTGACGAAGAAAAGTACAGCCGCTGCGACATCCTCCGGCACCGACACCCGTCCGAACGGCGACGACGCATCCAGGTCGTGGATATCTGCACCGGAGCGCGCTTTCACCAGTCGGGTGCCCATCTCGGTCACGGTAAGACTTGGCGAGACAATATTCGTGCGAATGCCGCGCTTGCGTTCTTCCTTTGCCAGCGTCAGCGCCAATGCCTCCATCGCGGCTTTGCCCATATTGTAGGGCGCGCCGTTGGGGCCGTTGGACAGTGTGGCGACACTTGAAATCATAACAATGTCGCCCCGCTCTTCTTCACGCATGGTGGGCAAAACCAGTTGAGACAAGCGGTGCGGTGCAAGCGCGTGCACACGCACGACGCGCTCCAGCTCAGCAGGGTCAGTGTCTACGACCGACTGACCGCGACTGGCGATCCCTGCATTGTTGATGAGAATTCCGATCGACCCGAAATCCTTTACCACAGCTTCAACCATCGCCGCGGCCTGATCGCCGTCATCAACGGACGCCGGATAGATTTCGGCGCGCCGCCCCAGTTTTCTGATCTCAGCTGCTACCTCTTCTGCGGCTTTCTCATCCCGACGATAATTGATGGCGATGTCAGCTCCTGCCTCCGCCAGTGCCAAGGATATCGCGCGGCCAATACCACGCGATCCGCCGGTGACGAGTGCTACTCGCCCTTTCAACGACATTTCCATTTAACGTCCCCCAATTTGGTTTCTCAAAGCGTATTTGTGATGGCACGCACTATTGCCCAGTCCGAGCTCGGATGACACTGTTTATTGCCTGCGACGCCAAGCCGGTAAGGCGTGTCGCCGGAGCGCGCAACAATCTAAGGTTCTCATGGCTATTATTGACCGCATTGAGATCACCCACCACCGTCTTCCACTTGACCCAGCGTTTCGCGCGGCTTGGGATGGACAGACACGCCAACATTTCAATGCAACCATTGTCCGGGTCTTTGACAAAGAGGGCAGAATGGGTGTCGGGTCTGGGGACCAGATGCTCGGCTTTGACGGCCACGAGGTGCTGTTCCTTGGGCATGACCCGCTCGACCTCGAACGCCATAACACAGTGCTGAGCCATATCGACTTCCACTATGGCCGCTGTTGGCCTCTTGATATCGCGCTCTGGGACCTGGCAGGCCAAATTAGGGAGGAGCCCGTTTGGCGTTTACTCGGCGGCAAAGATCCATCAGTCCCCGTCTATGCGTCCTCCGGTGCACTACACCAGCGTGAAGACTTGGCAACTCTTGCGGAGAGCTTCGTTGCACAGGGGTTTCCCGCCATGAAGATTCGCTTCCGCTCCCGCGAAAACGGCGGTTGGCGCGAAGACATTAAGGGCCTGGAAGCCGTGCGCGCGAAGGTCGGCGATAGGCTGACTTTGATGGTCGATTGCAACCAGGGCTGGCAAATGCCCTGGGATACGGATCCACTCTGGACCTTTGATGAAGCCCTGCCAGTTGCCCGCGAGCTTGAACGTCTCAATATCTTCTGGATGGAAGAACCTTTGCATCGCGCTGACCTGGAGGGCCATCGGCGACTCAGAGAGGCAACGTCGGTGAACATCGCCGGGGGCGAGATGACCCGAGAGCTTTCGAGCCTTCAGACCATGATAGAAGGCGGTGCCTTTGACATTGTCCAACCAGATGCAGCGCTGGTGGGCGGCATCACGGGTCTTGCACGTTTCAGCCGCCTGCCATGTATGAAGAATGTAATGTTCACGCCGCACACATGGACCAATGGCCTCGGCATGCTGGCAAATCTGCATCTCATGGCGGGTATTGGCGACGCACCCTTCGTCGAATTCCCATTCGATCCACCCACCTGGGGACTGGACCGGCGCGACTTTATGCTAAGAGATCCAATTATGCAGGAAAATGGGATGGTGACACTCTCCGATCGGCCTGGACTTGGCGTCGCGCTTAATGAAGACCACCTTAGAGCAACACAGCTCACGTAAACGCCGCTCCTTAGATGCGCTCTCCTACAGACATGCTGCTGTTTTGGGCGAGATTCGTTGTCGAATTTCAGTGATTTAGCCAATTTTCACGGAGACTTTGGTCTTGCGCGCCAAAATGGCATACTCCGCCCCGTTCCAGTGTTGAGGTTCCCGTGGCACGACCAAAAGACGATGAAAAAAGGCAAGCTATTCGCGACGCGGTCATCGCTGTCGTTATCGAAGGTGGTCTTGCAAATGTGTCGGTTTCAAAGATCGCAAAGCGGGCCGGTGTCTCGCCTGGCACGATCTATCTCTATTTCCCCAATAAGGAAGAATTGATCCAACAAACCTATCTGGACATCAAAACCGATTGGTTTGATACCATGTTTGCCGCGGCCAATGAAGGACAAGACTCCACCGCGAAACTTCGCAACATGTGGTTTGCGCTTTTTGACTTTGTTGTCGCCCATCCAAACGATTTTCTGTTTTCAGAAACAGTTGGGGCGGCGCATCTGATTGATGCCACCAATGAGGCAAGCATTGCAAAAAAGATCAAAAAGCTTGAGGCCGTGATGACGAAGGCCATCAAAGACGGCACACTCGCCAAAGCCCCTATCGCCTCCATTCAGGCGGTACTTATGGCGCCCGCCGTTCAGCTCGCTAAAACCGCGGCGCGCGACAAAAAGAAAGTCAAACCAGCACTTGTTCGAGAGACGTTTGACATTCTGTGGAAAGGTCTTGCATCTTCCCGATAGATGAACGATCGTTTATTTATCAATTTTGGGAGTGAGATCATGACGCGCACAGCAATCGTCACAGGTGCCTCCAGCGGCATCGGCGAGGCAACCAGTCGCGCCCTTGTGAAACAGGGCTATCAGGTGATGATGGCAGCGCGGCGGACAGACCGGCTGGAGAAAGTTGCAGAGGAGTTGGGTGAGGCTGCCGCCTTCCACGCCACAGACGTGACCAACAGGGATGACCTGAAAGCGCTGGTCGCGGCCACAGATGAGCGTTTCGGGCACACAGATGTGCTGATCAACAATGCGGGCGTCATGCCGCTTTCCTTCTTCCAGGCCTCACGGGTGGATGAGTGGGATCAGATGATCGACGTCAATCTAAAAGGTGTTCTTTATGGGATTGATGCGGTGCTGCCGCAGATGATTGCGCGGCGGGACGGACATATTGTCAATGTCTCCTCTGTTGCCGGACTCAATGCCCGTCCCTCATCGGGCGTTTATGCTGCGACAAAATTCGGTGTGCGGGCGGTGAGCGATGGTCTGCGTCAGGAAATGACCAGCCACAATGTCCGCGTCACGGTCATTTGCCCAGGCGGCGTGAAGACAGAACTCGGAGACAGCATCAAGGACGAGACCATAAAAGAAGCCGCAAAAACGATGTTCAACTTCGAGTTTCTCGAACCGGAGAACATTGCAGACGCTATTCTCTACGTGCTCAACCAACCATCCTCTGTATGTGTCGGCGAAATCGTCATCCGACCGACAGAGCAGGCGTGACCCTTAGTCCAGAGGGATCACCTGATCCTCAAGCGCAACACGCCCCGGCGACACAATATCCGCTGTGATCCCACCATGGCCGCGCACCGCCGCGTAGCCGCCTTTGCCCAGATTTTCTTCCATACGCGAGCATGGTGCGCAGAGCCCCGTGCCTGTGAGCACGGCACTCCCTATGCGAAATGAGCGATTGCGAAGCCCGAGCAGATTGATCCCACTTACAACGAAATTTCGCCTCAAAGCGCCGGGGCTCACTTCCGGCAGGTTTGCGAGGCTCGCAATTACTGGAAGATGCTCCCATTGAATGAGGCTGACAGCCCGCTTTCCGGCTTTTATCCGGTGATCCCCCTCGATCCCTGTTTCACCGACCAAAACAGACGTCAGAGCGAGAACGGGGGCACGCCGCTCAGGACGTACGCCGATCCACTGCACTTTGCCGGGCACAGCATATCCGTTGACCAACTCTCTCAGCGCCATCACACCCGGCCTTCCTTCGGACAAAGTGTAGGCAGATTAGGGCTTTGTTCCATCAGCGGGAAATGACGATGACGCGAGGAGGGCTTTGGTGAGAGGCTGACAGAGGACATCAAGTGAGATGTTTTGCCCGCAGATCTGCCATCAGTTTGCGCTGAAGCTTTGGACCGCCCTGTTCCATCACCTTTGCCATTGCATCATGGTGCTTTGAGACCGGCAGGTGATGACGGCCCCAGATGATGATCTGGGCGAGCACAGGCACGAGCTCGATCCCGGATTCTGTCAGGCTATAGAGTACCTTTTGCTTATGCGATGGGTCATCCGACCGCGTGACCAAGCCATGGTCGATCAGCAGCTTGAGCCGGTCGGACAGCATGTTGGCGGCGATCCCCTCCTCCGATTTGGTGAGGAGTTCACGAAAATGCCGACGGTTTCCCAGCGCGATGTCGCGGATCACCATCAGGGTCCATTTGTCCCCCAGAATCTCCACAGTCAGATTGACCGGACAGCCGGAGCGCTGCTTTTTCATCGAACATCTACCCTTTGATCCATTTACAGCATTCTATCTTTGCGGATAACATTACACCAGTTAGTTTTTCTAACTAGTTTGGATGTTTGGGGGGCACATGTTTGGGAAAGCAATAATTGTGGGTGCGGGCATTGCCGGTCTCACGACCGCCCGAATGCTGGCGGACCATTTTGAAGAGGTGCTGGTTCTCGACGCAGATGATATTCCGACAACGCCGGACATTCGGACAGGTGTTCCCCAAGGAAGCCATATTCACGTTCTGCTGCCAGGGGGTATGGAGATACTCAGCCGTTTCTTCCCCACACTTGAGGCGGAGCTGGATGCGCATGGCGGCCTCTCCGCCGGTCCGTCGGAATGGTACGGCCTTACCTCTCACGGGAAGACCTATCGTCTCTCCAGATTTCAGCCGACGCCCTTGGAACGCCCCGCAGGCGCACCCAGCAACAGAGTTCAATCGCGCGCTCTTTTGGAACATTGTATCCGCACCCAGGTTGACGCACTGCCCAATGTGGCGTGCCGATACCAGACCCGCGTGATCGATCCGATTGTCGAAGATGGTGCCATTGCGGGCGTCTGCGTCGCGCCCGACAATGAAGAATTGCGAGCCGACCTTGTCATTGATGCCAGCGGCCGTGTGAGCCAGACACTTGGTTGGCTCGACAAGCTAGGCCTTCCGCGCCCGCAAGATGAGGCCGTCCACTGCGATTTTGCCTATTGCTCCGCCCTCTTCCAGCCCGACAGGTCAGACCTGTTTACCGATGTGGGGTTTCTCATATCATCGCCCCGCAAAGGTAAGTACATCAAGCGCGCGGGATCGTTCGCCCGCATGGAAACCGGGGAATGGCTGGTGACGTTTGCCGGACGACTTGGCGACCATCCGCCAAAGGACAGCGATGGCTTCTTCGCCTATGCCGACACGTTGGCGGAGCCAAACATCGCCGACCTGCTAAAGCAGGCGAGACTCGTGAGCGGGCCACGGCAATATCTGTTTCCAAAAAGTCTTCGACGGCGCTATGACAGGCTCGCCGACTTTCCTGACGGGTTGCTGCCGATCGGCGATGCCATCTGCCATATCAACCCGGGATACAGCCAGGGAATGTCACTGGGATTGCGCCAGGTCGCTTCGCTTGAACAAGTGCTGAGTGAACGCCGCAACCAAGACGCCCCCCTTCAAAGGATTTGGGAAGACTTCCTACCCCGCGCTTACGAACAGACGCGCGCACCCTGGGTCTTTGCAGCACTCCAGGACTTCTCAAAAAAGGGAACGACCGGCGACTTCCCCGACGAAGAACCGGCGATCACAGAGATCAAACGGCTCAGCAAGCGAGCCGACAAAGGTGACGTGGACGCGGCTGCTCTGGTTGACGGTTTGTTCGATATGCAAATATCTCTATCCGAACTGGATAAGAGAGCGTGAAGCACGATCAGGGTGCTGAGGGCGTAATCGTGGTATGATCACGGACCGTTTCCATATCGATGAATGTGTGCTTGGCGCTCACGAGACCATCTTCAAAGATTATTAAATCGATGGCATCGATCTGATAGTCATTGTCGCCTTCCGGCGTAAAGGTTTCGCCCCCATAGGTCGCGGAATGCGTCGGACCGGAAAGAACTTTGTACATGATGACGGCAAAGTTTGGACCCAACTCCATTTGATAAGGCCTCGACGCGTAGTCCGGCGAGGCAGCGAGTATCTGCTCAAACTGAGTTCGGATTTTCTCCTTGCCAACAGCAGGCATTTGGCCAGCGATGTGGAGTGAGAAGGTCGACGCATCTGTGTGCAAACTGACGATACGATCCACATCGCGGCTCGCCCAGGCCTCTCCATAGGCCTTAACGGCATCCGCAACGCTTATCGTCTGTGTCTGGCCGGCTGAAATCAGGAAACCGAGAAGTAGAGCAAACGATACTAAGAGTGGCTTGAGGTACGACATATTATGTGCTTTCAGAGAGTGAAATTGATCAATGAGTCCGGGCGTTGAGACGGATCGTTCCTGCAAACGTACTCATGACGGAATCGCCTGCCTTTCCTGAAGGACGACAGCGCCGGCCAACATCACGACCAGAACAAGTTCGACAATCAGGATAAGAAGCGGGAAGCCGCCCTCTGCACTCTCCATTGCGAACGAAACAGTGCGCCCCGCAGCCATGCCACCCACAGACACCAGCACACCGGCCCGGGCCCCGGTTTTGATGGAAGAGAGCCAAATCGTTGTCACAAGAAGGCAGCCAACTGCAATGCCGTAACCGCCATACACAGCACGAACTTCATTGCGCATATCCGGTCCGAGAGTACCGGCAGAAAAGTAGCTCAACGTACCGCTCGGATCGGCAAGCCCCCTAACTCCCACATAAAGGAAGAAGGCTGCTACGCCTACGACAAGCGCATTCTCAAGAAGAGAGTTTGGCACGTTATTGATCCTTCTACAGAACAGAGCAGCATGACCAGACAGCATTGTTCTAGCCAGTGGCATATCCACTCAGAAGGACCATTTCCGTCTATTGATTTGGACCCATCGAAGATGGGAGGTTGTTGTGGGGACTTCTAGGACTCTCCCTTTTCGAGAGCCTCCTGATACTCTTCGACGGTGATGAGACCACCTTCTTCTTCTGCTCGCCCAATATCCTTGCCGGGCAAGGCTTCTTGCAGAAGGTCGACCCGCTTCCAAGTGGCGAAGGGCTGATCGCCCTTCTTATCGGGCACGTATTTCGATGCCTCCAGCCGCTTGTGCTTGTGGATGTAACGGGCACAATTAACGAAGGCGGAGTTAACCTCGACTTCCACCACCATATTGGCCCCGGGAAAATGCGCCATCAGCTCAGCATCTTTGCTGACGGTAGCCTCCCCCTGCACACGCACGCGATGAGGTGTCTCCATATCAATAAAGAGCAGACCGACTTTCGCCGCTTCAGCGATATTGCCCATGGAATAGAACATGCCATTGCCGTCATAGCTCGGGAAGGCGAGCTTTTTTGGGCCAAGCACCTGCACCAGTCCAACGGGCCCGCCCTTATACGAGACGGTTGGTTCGCCCTCGCTATTGACGCTTGAGAGAAAGAAATAGTCCCGGCTGGCAATGAAGGCACTATGCTCTTCCTGCAGCTCGTCAAAGACGATGGTTGCCGCCATTGCGCCCGCAAGGGTCTCGCTGTCCTGCTCGGCCTGAAGCTTCCGCTGAGCATCCGAATAGAACTCGTTTGGGTCTGCCATATGGGTAGGACCTCTTCTTATTGGTGTTTCACGCTGCCGCTTTCAAACGGTCAACTGCTTCCGTGGCCCGGGTCAGAGACCGCAAGACACGGTCATCCAACAGGTCGAGATTGATCCCTTCCGTTGACTTTTGACCCGCCCGGTAACGCGCGACAACACCCTGGACAATGCAGGCGGTCTTCCAGTGATTGAACGCGATGTAATAATCAAGCAGCGACAAATCACGGCCCGACTTCTCTGCATACCTTGCCGCGAGCTCCGTCCGCGATGGGAAGCCCGGCAAGGCGGTCACTGCTTCTGGCGGCGGCGGCTCCAGGTCTGACGGGTCGGTGAACTGATTGAGGGTGTAGGCAAAGTCTGCAATTGGATCGCCCAGGGTACAAATCTCCCAATCAATCACTGCCGCAACGGTGTGATCCGCCCCGAACAGCACATTATGCATGCCATAGTCACCATGAACGACGCGGGGTGCGCCCTGATCCGGGATATTCGCTGTGAGAAAGGCCTCCAGATCGTGCGCCCGTTGATCCTCCAGCTTGGAAAATTCCGCTGAGGCAACCCATGATCCGTACCAGGCTTTCAGTTGCCGGGCGATATATCCGTCATGTTTGCCAAGGCCGCCAAGCCCGATTTCTTCCGGGTCTAGTGAATGAAGAGCGACCTGCACATCAATCAGAGAATGAGCGGCCTTTGTGCGCGACGCTTCCGGCAGATGCTCTTCCGCATGAGGCGCGGCATGGAGCGAATGCCCGTCAACCCAGGACATGAGATAGAAAAGTGCGCCGGTCACGCCCTTGTCCTCACAAAACCCCAGTGGGGAGGCCACAGGAACCGGTGTCGGATCAAGAGCTGAGATGACCGACCATTCCCGGCTCATATCATGTGCCTTGGGCAGCAGCTCTCCTTCCGGCGGACGGCGGATGACGGCTTCCTTGCCGTCCACATCCTTCAACCGATAGGTGAGGTTTGAGTGCCCTCCCTGCAGCTGGACCCACTCAAATGGCGGGGTCAAGCCCGACACATTTTCCCGGACCCAGGCTTCAACTGCGTCGACCTTGTAACCCGGCAGATCCCGGCTCTTTTCCTGTGCGCTCATGTTTCTGCTTTCCTCTAGAGCAGGTCGCCCCCGGCGGCGGACGCCGTGGTGCCATATTGCTCGTAGGCCCGAATGACGTTCTTGCCAACGCGCCATTTATGCACCTCGTCCGGCCCATCCACCAAACGCTGACTGCGGATGGAGGTATACCAGGCGGCGAGCGGCGTGTCGTGGCTGTATCCCAGCGCCCCATGAAGCTGCAGGGCCGTATCCACAACTTTGTGGACCATATGGGCGAGGAAGACCTTGGCGATCGAGTTTTCCTGACGTAGGTCCATACCTTTCTCCGCCTTGTAGGCGATATGGAGCAGCATGAGCCGCGCCATGTATAGCTCGCTTGCGCAGTCCGCCAACATCCACTGAACCCCCTGGCGGTCTGCCAGGCGGGAGCCGAACGTGTCACGGCTGGTCACGTGTTTCGCTGCAAGGTCCAGCGCGCGTTGGGCGCGGGCGACATTGTGCATGCCGTGTCGCAGACGGCCGTAGGCCAGGCGATGCTGTCCCATCTCAAAGCCGCCCCCAAGGCCACCCAGCACATTTTCTTTGGGAACCACCAGGTCCTTGATTTCAATCTCGGAATGGGTCGCCCCAATCTTTTCCATGAGCGGTGACTCGCCATGCATGGTTGGAATGTTCCGGATGATGTTGTAGCCGGGGTTCGGCAGTTCCACGATGAAAGTGGTGAACTGACGATGGCGTGGTGCTTCCGGATTGGTCTTCGCCATGACCACCGCAATGTCGGCCACGTCCGCCGAAGAGCTGAACCATTTTTCACCGTTCAGAATATAATTGTCGCCGTCCGCGACAGCGCTCGTTTGCATACCCGTCGCATCAGCACCAGCAGCTTTCTCCGTCATGGAGTAGCAGATACGTTTTTCGCCATTCAGGAGAGGCTTCAGGAACTTTTCCTTCTGATAGTCCGTGCCATGAGTGAGCAGAGTCAGCATGGTGGCGTCGTCCGGCCCCTGGGTGTTCATGGAGAGAGCCCCCAAAATGCTCTCGCCCAGCTCCATCTGGACGAGTGCGTTCGCCAGCGGCTTCAATCCCATACCGCCATGCTCTTCCGGGATGAAGGGACACCAGAGCCCTGCGTCCCGCGCTTTCACCCGAAGAGCGGCGAGCGTTTCGTCAAACGTCTCCGCAGTGAGGTTCTCCTCCGCCGGGATGCAGTGTTCGCGCACAAATTTGCGCACAGTTTCGCGGATGATTTTCGCGTCTTCGGGAATTTCAAAATCGATCATGGGGTCCTCCACCGTTTTTCATGTTCTTTTGACTATCGATGGAAGCATGTTGACATATTTCACTGCCGGGTACAGCGCCGTGTATTTTCGTGTTTGTGACCCTGCGGCAGCCTGAAAGTGGGACAAGGGTTAGTCACGTCTTAGAAGCGTACAACCCGATCTTCCCATTTTGCTCTTTGTCTCTCTTTCGACTCACCCGGTGCTGTTCCCAGATACAGAAATCCTGCCACGCGCTCGTTGTCGCCCAGGCGTAGCACTCTGTCGACGTCTCGGTCATAGCTGTACCATTCCGTGAGCCACTGTGCGCCGTACCCCATGGCGGTAGCGGCAATCAGCATGGTCTGGCAGGCCGCGCCCGCCGATAATTGTTGTTCCCAGACCGGCGGTTTTTGCTCGGGCGCCACGTTGGATGTGATGCAGACCACCGTTGGCGCACGCATGAGACGGTTTCGCTCAAACAGAACGCGGTCTTCACTCGCTGCCGAATTTTTCTTTTGAAAAATGTGCGCGATCTCCAGGCCAAACCGATAGCGCGCCTGCCCTTCAAAAATAAAAAACCGCCACGGCCCCAATTTTCCGTGATCAGGGACACGGGCCGCAATGCGGATCAGTTCATCGAGTTCTGAGGCCGTTGGCCCGGGCTCGCACAGGTCGCGCGCTACGCAGGACCTGCGTAGCGCCAAAAGTTTGAGAGCCTCATCGGACCGCCCGCCTGGTTCCAGAATTTCATTTTGCTGAGGCGGCGGCGGGAGATCGGTCATGGCCATGTCTTCAAAACGCCCCATCAAGCGATGAATATTAGGCGGTCAACACCGTTCATCGCGGAACAAGAAGCCGCCTCTGCGCTCTTTAACGATGAGGGCAGAGGCGGTGCGAGGAACTCAACCAAATTGAGCAAGGTGCCTTCCGGCCTCTAAAGGTTGTAGAGCGCCTTTACATTGTCGCGGGTGATTTTGTTCCGCGCATCAGCTGGATGGTTCGCAAACATTTCGTTCAGAACGTCGGCCGAATGCGGCCAGGTTGAATCCGTATGGGGATAGTCCGAACCCCACATGATCCGATCTTCACCAACGAGTTCTCTGGTCAAGATGGCTGCCTGATCATCTTCGATCGTTGCATAGAACTGACGCTTCCAAATTTCAGCGACCGGCTCATATTTCGGTCCCGTTGGGTTTTGCGCAACTTCACGCTGCCAACCCTGATCGACCCGATCCAGCCAATAGCCGATCCAGCCCGCATTGAATTCAGCGACAACAATCTGCAAAGTCGGATGTCTCTGGCACACCCCACGGCACATGAATTCAACAAGCGTTTCGTGGATGAGGGATGCCGTGCCTGAATACATGGCGATCATATCCCGCGCAGCTGCATCCTTCACGGAGCTTGGAATATGGGAGAAACACCCTACATGGACCGAGACCGGGATCCCGGCCTCCGCGGCGCGTGCCCATATGGGGTCATACATGTCATCGCAATAACGCGTGCCCTTCGGGGCGTTACTTGGAATGATGACGCCGCGATATCCCATTGCGATGACCCGATCGAGCTCTTCGACCGCCGCCTTCGGGTCTTGAACGGGTAAGGCGGCCAAGCCATAGAGGCGCCCATTAGAGGCAGCACAATGATCGTGTAGCCAGTCATTGTAGTTTTTTTGGAGCGCAATCAGCAGCTCCGTGTTGCGGTTGCTGAACATAGAGAAATAGCCGGGATAGAGGATCTCTACTGCCAACCCATCAATGTCCTGGTCTTCACCCCGACGGGCACCGTCTACCAGACCGGGACGCATCGCGGCATATCCACCGCTTAGATAGGCCTGAATCTCAGGATCTTCGATCGTGCCGACATCCGGCTTATGTCCGGTTTTTCGACCGATTGGTTGGTCACGATCAAGACGTGCTGCCGCAAGCGCGCCGCGCGCGACATTAAAGCCGCTATCTCCCCGTGCGGGAACAAGGACAACATCACCCTTGCCTTCTTCGCTCACCAAACGGGGCGCTTCGTCGCCGAACCTTTCTGCAAGACCTGCGTAAACGCCTGGCCCTTCAACCACATGACTGTCTGCCGATATCGGACGATCATCCATTCTTCTTCCTCCCATAGACCAATTGAAATTCTGACACCCAGAAAAGCGTCGTTCTGAGTCTCAGCGATGTTTCGTGCCAGGTCAGGAAATACGTTATTATAATAATCGTCAATAAGAATCTTCACGCAAAGCGCTTTCAGCCCAACCTCCCGGCGAGATGGCCGATGTCGCGGCAGCCAATACCGGGGGATTAAACGGTGGCCGTGGATTTCAATCGGAATAGATCGGCGTAATGATTGCCGGGTTGCTGCGCTCAGTTGGTCGAATATTTTCGAACTGCTGCTTCAAGTGCGCCCCTTGTCAGGGTGACAAGGATTTCGTGAACCTTGTGAATGTCGCCCTTCTCGCGTTCAAAAAGTGCGCCAGCAGCTGTTCCCATGCCCATCAATAGATCAACCACCGTTGTTGCAACATCCTGTGGCACGTCAAATTCAGACCTGAGTTGTTTTGCCAGGAAACCGACATAGTCACCGCGAAAAGACGAGCGCATATCGGTCAAAACCTGGGCTATTTCTGGCTCCTGCAGCAATAGCTGGACATTGTTGCCCCTGTCGCGAATGTTTGTAAGCATGTTCCAGGCCGCTCTCTCGAGGAGATCTTCCAATGATGTGGCCTGTCGCGCGACCTCTCGGTCAAGCTCAAGACGTATCTCCACTTCCCGGACAAGTACAGCCTTCAGAAGGGCCATACGATTGGGGAAATAGTTATAAACGAGGGGTTTGCTGACACCGGCATATTGAGCAAGACGGTCCATGGTCAGAACAGACAGGCCGTGCTCACGCAAGAATGTGGCGGTACGCTCAAGCAGCATTTCGCGCCGCTCTTCCGGTGGAAGGCGTTTCTTCTCTGTCGCCGGGGCTGTTTTACCACTCATAAACTGTGACCGCGGGTCTGTTTCCAATTCTAGGTGCCACTGCGAGGCTGCCTCTACATTTAATTCAAGATACCGAACGAACCGGCGCATTGCACCTAATCGATCAAAGTATCGCCCACGAGTTTGTTGCAGCAAAAGCACGCTTTTGAACATCCCTTTGAGGGGTTCATAAGATTCAGCTCGCCCCTACGTCATTTCCGGATGAGTGCAGTCGCCTGAAATTTCTTTCGGCCTTGGTCCGCAACTTTGATAAGAGACGTACCACCTTCCGATTTCGACATCGTCAAAGCCAGGTAGAAAGCATTCCGCGTACATGGACGATCGCACCCACCACTTGCTAACGTCAGCCCCGGCCCCCCTGCTGTTGAAGATGGCAACGCCGAATGCATTGGCTTTTACCGTCCAGTCTTCAGTTAGCCTGGCAGAGGTCTGGTTCATCGGACAATTAGGCACTCAGGCACTCGCGAGCATTGCACTTGCTTTCCCCCTGCTCATGCTCACGCAAGCCATGTCGGGCGGTGCTCTTGGTGGGGCAGTTACATCCGCAGTTGCGCGGGCGCTGGGCGGCGGCGACCGGAACCGGGCGCAAACACTTATCTGGCATGCGCTCGCCATCGCGGCCATGGGCAGTGCACTCTTCCTTCTTATGTTTCTTCTTTTTGGACGAGCACTCCTCGGTTTCCTTGGCGGCACTGGTGCCATATTGGAGCAGTCCGCTGCTTACTGTCTGGTGCTGTTTGCCGGTGGCATCTTCATCTGGCTGATTGGCGTCGTGGGGGCTATTTTCCGCGGTATGGGAGATATGAAACTCCCCGCCATGCTGATGATCCTAGGCGCGGCGATCCAAGTCCCCCTCTCTGGAGCGCTCGTGCTTGGCTTGTTCGGCCTGCCACAAATGGGAATTGTGGGTGCTGCAGTCTCTGCCGTCGTCAGCGGCTTTGTCGTCAGTCTGATCATGCTCCTGATCCTCAGACGGCCCGGGCGCGTCATCCAGCTGGACGTGCGGTTCGTCGCGTTTTCAAAAGAGCTGTTTCAAGACATCTTCAAAGTGGCTCTTCCCGCCTCGCTCTCCCCGCTTCTTACGATCTTGATCATTCTCTGCCTTACTGCCATGGCAGCAACCTTTGGCGAGGCTGCACTCGCGGGCTATGGCATCGGATCGCGGATCGAGTTTCTTCTGATTCCCCTGGTGTTTGGTATTGGCGCGGCCATGACATCTCTGGTGGGTCTCAGCGTCGGCGCAGGCAATATTGAACGTGCTGAACAAATTGGCTGGACAGGTGGTACTTTTGCCGCAGGACTTGCCGGGGTGGTGGGACTCACCCTCGCCCTCTTTCCAGAAGCCTGGATTTATGTCTTCACCGATGACCCCGCGACGTTTGACGCATCAAAGACCTATATCCGCATCGTAGGGCCTTTCTTCGCCTTCCAGGGCTTGGGTCTCTCGCTCTACTTTGCAAGCCAGGGCGCCGGCACCATGAAATGGCCAATCATCGCGACATTTGTTCGCGTGATCCTCGCAGTCGGCGGCGGCTTCCTTTTGGCCTTTTCCTTCGATATGGGCCTGCAGGGAATTTTTGCCGGGGCAGCGGTCGCTATGGCCATCTATGCAGTGATGATTGCAGCGTCCTTAAAGTTTGGCGCATGGCGCAGCGTGGGACATCGGTAAGAGGTAGACGCGAGATGCCTTCGCGGCGCTTAGAGCCGAACTCTGACCCCTCCATTCGCGACCAGCTATCTGGACCGTGTGTTCTCGTTTTCCTGAGCCCACAGCTCGAGCAACCCAGCCGTATGATAGGTCCAGAGAGATGCTATAGCCTTGCGAATGGCCTCTTCATTGTCAAAGGCTTCCAGAACCTCCACAAATTTTCGCAGGATGCCTCGATAGATGAGACGCAGAACGAACAAATCATGGGGCAACAGGTCCTCCCGATTGGATCGATTGGTCTCATGCAAAAGCTGGTGTGTTTTCGCGATGAGTTCGTCTACATAGGACTCGGTAAATCCCTCGTAGCGTGACCCCTGCGCTCCTTTCAACAGGATGACGGTCTCCAGGCGTTTTTCGATCCAAAATGAGATCAGCTCGTTGGTCGCTGCGACCGACTCTTGTTTCCGCCGCGGATCTTTGTGCAGCATGCCCAGGATGGCGTCATTATTTCGCGATTTGCGCAGAAGCTCCTTGTAAAAGGACTGGGGCACAACCGCCTCAAACAGCACTTCCTTGGTTTCAAAATAGCGGTAAATGTTCCCCGTCGAAACCTGAGCGTCCTCAGCTATATCCGTGATGCGGGCTTTGGTGAATCCGTCCCGTGCAAAAATACGCAGAGCGGCCTGACTGATTCTGCATTGCACATCTTCTTTCAGGTACTGAGCCATACTTGTCGCGTCTTATTCCCTCAATGCCGACTCACTCTTCTGTATTGGTTTAGCATGCTCGGGGTCACTTTACTCTTTCCACAATGGCGGCGACCAATCGGCCCAAGGGTTTGCGCGCTCTATAGCGCCGGCAAGTTGAAAGAGCAGTGGATCCGCCCCCATCGCACCAGTCAACATGACACCGACCGGCAGACCGGACTCAGACAGGTTCATCGGGACGGACATTGAAGGCTGACCAGTGGCATTCAGCATTCCTGTGATGACAGTGAGCAAAGGCATTTTGAGCCAGTCCGAAACTCCCGCACTGTGGCGATCAAAGGCACCTATCTTCCCGGGCAATCTGTCAAGAACAGGTGAAAGGAGTACATCATAGGTCTCATGGAACTTGCCCATTGCACGAGCCGCCTGATCAACGGTCTCATAGGCCATCATCAGGTCTGATCCAGAAACACTTCGTCCTTTTTCGACAAGCTTCATGGTCAGGGGTTCAACGCTCCCGTCCGGAAATCCGCCCACTCGCTCCGACAGGCTGGACGCGAATGTCGACCAATTGACAAGAATCGCATCAAGCAATGCTTCATAGTCCAGAGGAGGCGCAGCTTCCTCGACATGATGCCCCATACCTTCCAAAAGCCTTGCGGTAGCGGCCACCGCTTTCCTTGTTTCGTGGTCCGTCTCCGTGTCATCTCTCCACGAATCCAGCCATAAGGCGATTTTGAGTTTTTTTGGCGATTTGGATACTGCATCGAGCAGTGATCCTTCAAAATGAGGTGCCATATAGGGTGGACCAGATTCCGGAGCCCGTACAGCATCCAGCATTGCGGCATTGTCCCGAACCGAACGTGACAGAAACCCGTCTGTTGCAAACCCTCCCAGGAGCCGGCCTCGAACTGGGCCTGTAGGCACAAGGCCACGCGAAGGTTTATGTCCCACCAGGCCACAATAGGCGGCAGGTGCACGGATAGACCCCGCACCGTCCGTCCCATGTGCAACGGGCGTTACACCCGATGCCACAAGTGCTGCCGCACCGCCGGAGGACCCGCCTGCGGTCCGTGTCAAATCCCAGGGATTACGGGTATCACCGTGAACATCAGATCCTGTTACATAAAGCAGTCCAAACTCCGGGGTCGGCGTTTTTCCGAGAAATGTAAGGCCTGCCTTCTCCATACGAGTGACTAGCGTGTCATCATGTTGGCTCACCAATTCCTCAAAGAATTTCGACCCCATGGTGTGCGGCCAACCCTTGCGGTCTACCGCCAGATCTTTGATGAAAGTCGGCACACCAAGGAACGGACCTACAGGCTTCTGCTGATCGATCCGTGCTGCCTGTTCCAACGCTTCATCGAATGCAAAGAAGGAAATTGCATTCAGCACCGGGTTGTACTTTCCGGCGGCGGATATCGCGAGCTCTGTAAGCTCCGTGGCGCTGACGTCTCCCGCCCTGACGAGCTCTCCGAGCGCAATCCCGTCGCAAGACCGATATTCCTCAAAATTCATCTTGCACTCGTTTCGTTGGCCGAGTCGGCTTTGTGCTGTGAAGGACCCTCTATGTGATAGAGCTTGTTATAGATTTTCCATCCGTCCGGACCTTTCACCAGGGAAAGAATGTCGAAGAATGATTGTCCGATGTAATCATCTCTGACTTGAGCAACAGCGATCGGCCCGGAAATGACGATTGAGTCAATTTCCAGGCGTTTTGGCTCACCTTTCTCTTCATCCGAAGGCTGTTGAGCGCCCACAAAGTCGGCAAATTCCTGCGCCGTCATTTCGACAATTTGATCATCAATTGCGCTGGTAATGCGGGCACTTGGGTGGAAGACGGAAAGCGCCTTCTCGCTATCGGACTGATACATACAATCAAAATAGTCGGTGACAAGTTTTTCTATGCTGAACTTTGCATCCATCTGTTGATGTTCTCCTCAAGCTACCTGACGCACAGTGGGTAAAGGGTCATTACTCTACCGGTCCGGTCCGCTCTGAATTCTGATTTCATATTTAGCGAATAGCATATTCATTATTAAGCCCAACATACTTCCTCTCTAGGATGAGTCAATAAAGAATTACTTATTCATTTTTTAGAATCTGAGATAAAGCGGTCTTATCGCATGCATTTCATTCATCGCATTCGGAGAGCGGCTTTCATCATTGCTGCGCCCAATGCAACGAAAACGCTCCAATGGTGAACTTTTTACTTTTTGTTATACTGAATGTTACACTTTGCATGTAGATCACTTTGGCACTGCGCATCTTGTCGAGATCGGCTGCTGCGAGGTATGTGGATGATCACCGACAAAGAACAACGCGATCAAGCTGTGCCAGGCATAGAAGCGAGCTCCAGCATCGCAGATGCTCCGCCCGCAAAAGAAGACACCAGGGATCCACAAAGCATCAAACTCCCTGCCGACGCCATCGGCAAACTCGCAGGACAGATGAAGGTTTTGGGCCTTTCCGGCCTCAGAAAAAAGCTTGGCGAAAACTGGGATGCTCACCGCGACACCATCAGAACCGCGATCGAGAACATCACGTCCAAACATCTGAGTGAACAGGATACTGTTCTGCCTGTTCAGGATGGGAATTTTCTCATCATTTTCGCCAGTGCCAACGCAGCCGAGGCTGAAGAGATTAGCTGTCAGATCAGTTCAGCGATTTGCAAGGTTCTCATCGGTGATGACGCCTCAAAACTGATCAGGGTGACGACAGAGATCGGAAGGATTGAGCAAACCACAGACGGCAAGCTGACCTTTCAAACAGTGGACAAAGCACCGCAGGACAGCGCCGTCGCGAAGCGAAGCCAGCCATCACCTCAAAGGCAAGAGCCAAAATCAAAAGACGCGCCGAGACGGCACCTGGTGCCAACCGAAAAACTGAAAGAGAAAACCTACAAGATCGCCTACTACCCAATTTGGAACATGCGCCGCGAGATCCTGATCGGGTATGGCCTCGTTCCTGTTGTCAAAGAAGGAAATGACAATTCGCTCACGGAGCATGCGGTTCTACCTGCAGGCGCAACAGACGAAGACGTCACAAAGCTGGACACGCATCTTCTGAAGACCCAGATCAAGATGGCGAAGGAGCTTCACAGGAATGCATTCAAATCATTGCTGCTCTCACAACTTCATTTTCGGACGCTCTCATGCACACAGGGGCGTCAGGAAGTCATGAATATCGTGAGCGACATTCCAGAGACCTTGAAGAATACCTTGATGCTAGAGATTGTCGGGATCCCGGAGGGGACACCTCCTTCAACAGTGGCACAACGCGCCGGGAGCCTGAGCGGTGCGGTTGGTGCGCTGACAATTCGGATTCCACAGCTGGACTACCCTGTCGCCGACTGCGTTGACATGAAGGCGACCGCCGTTGCGTACAAGATCCCCGCCAAGATCAACCAGGAAGACTTCCTGTCTAAAGCGACGCGCATGATCACTCAGGCGAAAGCGGCCAAGTTGATTACATCTTTTGAGTATCCGCCGAACGTGGATATGTTGGCTGCGCTCAAAAAGGCTGGTGCCGTCATTTCATCGGGCACATTTCTTGGCGGACCGTTCGAGGTGCCGGGCAATATGAAGCCAATAACCTTGAAACAAATCCGCAGCGGTGAAGCCTCACCCCACTAAGGCCAAACCTGTCAGGACCCATCCAGACATCCGGGCTTAGCCTCAAGTTCTCGCTGTGGCGGTCGACTGATCGATAGCAGACGAGACTCTGAAACCTCCCTTGTGGCTACTGCTTCTGGTGCAGGAAGCGAAACTCCCTCTTGCCTGTTTTCTACACTTGAGGGACTAGTCCTTTTCATCTCGAAGATAGACAAAAAGTTTTTCTGAAACCGCAATTTTTACTTTTTATTAGACCAGTTATTCCACTTTAAGATTTAGACTGATTGGCACTGCGCATCTTGCCGATTTGGGCAACTGCGAGGCATAAGAATGATAATAACTGGCGAACAGAGACGCGCAGCTACGGTTGGCGCAAACAAGGGCTCGAGCCTCCCCAAACCCAAAGATGCCAAGCCGGTAGCGAAAGATCCGATCAAAGCTTCTAACGCCGACCTCCCGAGCGATGCCACGGGCAAATTGGCAGGTCAGATGAAAATCATCGGCCTGTCCGGTCTCAAAAAACAACTTGGAAAACACTGGGACGCCCGTCTTTCCACGATCAGAAGTGCCATCGAAAACATCACGTCAAAGTATCTGACAGCCAACGATGTTGTTCTGCCTGTCGGAGAAGATCATTACGTGATTATCTTCGGTAGTGATGATCCTGCTGAGGCAGACAGGGTGAGCGGTCAAATCGCTGCCGCTCTCAGTCGGGTCCTTGTGGGCGATGACGCAACCAAGCTGATCAAAGTCAGAGCTGATGTAGGTAAAATTGAGCCGGCGAAAAACGGCAAACCAAAATTTAAATCGACGAAGAAGCTAACCCCGGTTTGCGACGGCGATATCGACTTCATGGAGGAGTCGAGCCCATCCCAAACGAGTGGCGAGGATGCAACGCCCTGTGCCTTAGCAGAACCCGCACCGCAACCGCGCAAGGCCCGCAAGCCGGTCTATGAAATCGGCCATTTCCCTATCTGGAACATGCAGCAAGAGGCTCTCGTCGGTTACGCTCTCTTGCCGATTATTGAAAAGGAAACTGGCGACGCACTAACAGAACATGACGTGTTGCCAGCCGACAGCAGCGATGCCGAAGTTGCACGGCTTGACACGCACCTTCTGCAGGCACAAATCAAAACGGCCGCAGACCATTATCGAAAATCGACCAGGTCCCTGCTTCTTTCACAGCTCCACTATCGCACTCTTTCTTTGACTCCCGTCTTTGAGAGGATCATGAAAATCGTGAGCGAAGTTCCAGATGTGATCAAAAAGACGTTGATGTTGGAGATCATTGGCCTGACAGATAGCTCAACCCCGGCTCTTATTGCACAGCGCGCCTGTATGCTGGGAAATGCCGTCGGCGCGCTGACAATTCGAGTTCCGAGCTTACATTTTTCCATTGCCGACTGTGTCGCCATGAAGGCAACCGCCGTTGCCTACCAAATGCCGCCTGACGTCAATTTGGTGAACTTCCTGCCGCAGGCCAAAACTTTTATAGGCCATGCGAAAGATGCCAGACTCATTACCTCCTTTGAATATGTGCCGAGCGTACAGGTCGCTTCCAATCTGAAGGCAGCGGGGGCTATCATTTCGACGGGCATGATTTTAGGTGGCCCTTACGACACGCCAGGCAAGATGAAGCCCATGACCCTGGAACAGATCCGCGACGGAGACATTTCACCCTATTGAGTGTGCCAGGTCTGCCCGTCAAAGCATTAAACAGCGTTGAATGGGGCTTCGCGCGCGCGCCCTACCCGTCTGCCTGGCACTCCTGGATGAACTCGGACGGGTAGACGAGCATGGCAACGTTGAGGGTCAGATTGCCGCGAATGAGAAGTCCGGTGATGTGCTAGACGGCGCCCTTGGCATCATCAAGCAGCCAGACCTCTTCACCCCCACCACCGACTGAGTTTTAGCTTTTCATGGAGAAACGTCGGTGCAGATCAACGTTCAGGAACATGCGCGTCTCAACCTCCTAAGCGGCATGTCCTCATTCCTTTCGGCCCGCGATCAACTCCTGATAAACAGGGTTGAGAACCCCAAGGGGGTGGTCATCGTCAACTTGCACTACTACGTCAAAGCGGTGGCCCCGTTCATCTTGTTCGCCAGTCAGCGCGATATCCATTGCCGGTTTGAAGTCCCCAAGTCCAGTCGGCAGATGCTCGGCGTTCCTAACGCAGCACTCCTCGAAAGCAGGACTTCCTGTTGCAGCTCCAGTTGTAGCTTCAAAGGATCGGGATTCTGGATCGAAATCAACCCTGTCCATGAGACAACGGAAAAACGCGACACCACCACGTCGCCAAACCACCCCCCGAAAACCGGCGCTCCGCAAATCGCATCCGACCCAAGTGAGTGTTCCCGCCTCACAATCAAAGAAGCTCGCCTGCGAGAGATCGCAATCAATGAAATCTGCACCAGTGAAATCACAATTGGTGAACGTGGCCATTCCGCAATTAAGACTATCAGGTTCGAAGTGACCAACAAACGAACAGTCATAGAATTCTGCGTGGCAAAACTCGGAATCCTTAAAGGTCTCTGGCCGTACTTCTATACCTTTAATTATTACGTCTTCCAGACAGACACCTTGCAATTCGAGAGCACCGAAGTAGATATCTTCATTCCAACACCGATGGATAAGACCGAACAGGCACATTGCCATCTCGTTCACAGCTGCTGTTTGAAAACCCTCGGGATCACGTTTTTTTCGGTTCTTGGCAGCCGTTATCCTCAATTGCCCAGCAATAAGGTTCACTGCTACCTCCAAATATTCATCTGGCCACTCCACAGCAATATTGAAAATGCGCGAAACGGCAAACTGCTGAAACCTAAGCTCATCGGAGCCAAGAAGTTCAACTGCTCGTTCAAAGCGGGCGGCGACGTGGTCCATTTCTTTTTGTTTAGAGTCTTGAAGGGCGACTTCTGTTTGTTGGTCCATCAGGACAATCCGGCGCCAGGCGAGCCACAGACCGAGAAAACCACCGACAATCAGCGCGAAGTTGCGGATGACCTCCATCCGGTTGAAGTCATTGCCCCCACCCCAATAGGCAAAAGAGAAAAGCGGAGAGTCCGGACCAATCTCAAAGAGTGGGATCGCGATGATGAGCGCCGCCGCCGCCAGCGGCCATACGGCAGGGTTCGCAGCATTCTCCTCAATATTGGTATCCATTCCGAATCCCCAGCAATAGGTCACTAAGGTTCTGCGAAACACAGATTTCGTTCAAGGATTCGAATTTGGGAGAGAACGCTCTTGGCGCTTTTCTGGCGAAACAACGCCTGTCGCTTTGACATATCATTTTGTGGGGAGGCAATACTCGCTTTGCGCTGCAAAGCTAAGAGGAAAGTGGTGCCCAGGGGCGGGATCGAACCACCGACACTGCGATTTTCAGTCGCATGCTCTACCAACTGAGCTACCTGGGCATACCATTTCTGTCGCGTTTCCGGACGGAAAACCGGAAGCCACTTTTCCTGGAAACGCTCTACTGCTGGACATATCTGCCGCAGAAGTCCGCGGTTTATAGGCGAAGTGCCCCGTCCTGTCCAGCGCTTAAGAGGCCGAAATTAGGCCCCTTCCGGCGGGATATCGTCTTCTGACCATTCTTCCGGCTCTTCCGCCGCAGGGATGGCGTAAGAGCCGTTGAGCCAGCGGTTCAGGTCCACATCTGCGCAATGTTTGGAGCAAAAGGGATGATAGTCGCGGGCCGCCTTCTTCTTGCAGATGGGACAGGGTCTGGGACTTCGAAACGGGGTCACGTTTTCCCCGCCTGCCTTATTCTCCCTGTCTGGGCTCTCCCTGTCTGGGCTCCCCCTATCTTGCCCCGCTGCCGTCATTACCGGGCCGGCCCCACGTCGATCTGCTCACGGTCAAAGCCCGGCATGGGCTCCAGGTATACGGGTCCGGCGACCCGGCTCTCCAGCTCGCG
Source organism: Parvibaculaceae bacterium (assembly GCA_965248405.1). GTDB lineage: Bacteria > Pseudomonadota > Alphaproteobacteria > Parvibaculales > Parvibaculaceae > Mf105b01. Next base: position 462,272 of record OZ252104.1, on the reverse strand, counting down.
CACCAGACGGCCATGACTTTCTTCCAGCCAGGCGATGACGCCGGGTGCGGCGCGGGCGGAAATCTCCGCGCCGGGATAGCGCGCGGCCACCCGCTCAATCGCGCGCAGCAATTCGTTTGCCACCGTCGCGCGGGTCTTAATACGCGCCCGCCCATCGCCATAGATGGGCTCTGTGAGCAGTTTCTCCAGCGGTTCGCGCACGCGCTTCCGCGTCATCTCCACAAGGCCGAATTCCGACATAGGCGAGACCTGCGTCGGCACACGGTCTTTCTCGAAGCCTTTGTTGAGCGTATCGAGCACTTTCTCAATGTTTGCAGGATCGTTCATGTGGATGAAGTCAATGACAATGAGCCCGCCGGTGCCCCGCAGCCGCACCTGATCGACAATCGCCTGCGCCGCCTCAATATTCGTCCGCACACTTGTTTCTTCAAGACCCGTTGAGGCCGTATAGCGCCCGGAATTCACATCAATGGCGGTGAGGGCTTCCGTCGTCTCAATCGTGATCCACCCACCTGACGGCAGTTCAAAGCGGGGGTCGAGGGCCTGTTCGATCACCCCGTCAATATCATGCTCATCAAAGACAGAACCCGGCCCGTTTACGAGACTTACCCGCTCCGCCATGTGAGGCATGGCACGATTGCAATAGCGCACCGCCTCTTCATAGGCCTTGGCGTCGTCAAGCTCCACGCGGGCCGTGTCCATGCTCACATAGTCGCGCATGGTTTTGGCGACCGGGTCCAGATCATGAAACAACACGTCCGGCGGGCAGGCGTTCTTTTCTGCCGCACGCACCTCCGCCCAATCCGCCGCAAGGCGCCGCGCATCTTCTTCCAACGCGGCTTCGCCCATACCGATGGCGGCCGTACGCACGATGAAGCCTGCGGGCTCACCGGTCACGCCCAGCGCGTTCAGTTTTTCCGCAATGTTGGACACAACGATGGAAAGACGTTCGCGTTCCGCTTCGTCTTCGATCCGCCGGGACATAACCACGCCCGACTGGTTCGGCACCATCACGAGCAAACGCCCCGGCAAGGTAACATTGGCGGACAGGCGCACGCCCTTTTCGCCAATCGGGTCTTTCGTTGCCTGCACCAGAATGCTCTGCCCCTCGGTCACACAAGACGAGATCGGCGGCAAGGTGCCCTCATCGAGGCCGGTCAGTTCGCACAGACATTTTGCTTCGCGCGCGCCCAGAAAGCCTGCGCGCTGGAGCCCCACATCCACAAAGGCCGCCTGCATGCCGGGCAGCACCCGCTGCACACGGCCATAAAAAATATTGCCCAGGAGGGAATGGCCAGCACGACCGGTTTTCTCTTTCAGGTCGTCTTCGCTGGTGCGCTCCAGAACGAACTCAACAGGTTTGCCTTCTTCCAGAACGGCCACCCGGATTTCGCCCAGGCCAACATTGATCAAGACTTCTTCGGACATGTATTCCGACCCGCCCCCTGGCATGACGCACGCCCGAGCCCCTGATGCCGCGCGTGTCTGTTGTTCCCCCGAACCTATCGATCCTAACCTATGTGTTTGATGCTTGGTAGACCGGGAAGCCGCTTCCTTTAAGCAGGTTAACGGTCTCGTGGAGGGGCAGACCTACAACATTGGAATAGGAGCCATTCAGACCCCTGATGAACGCTGCGGCAAGTCCCTGAATGGCATAGCCGCCGGCCTTGCCCTGCCATTCTCCGCACGTCAGATAGGCATCCAGTTCTGCGTCACTGAGCCGCGCCACTTTAACGCGCGTCACAACAGATTTGGTAGTCTGCTTACCGCCTGTAACGAGCGAAATGCCCGTATAGACTCTGTGGGCACGGCCCGACAGCAGATTGAGGCACATACGCGCGTCCTCTTCTGTCTCGGCCTTGGGTAAAATCCTACGGCCACAGGCAACCACTGTGTCAGCCGCCAGCACAAACCCATCTTCATGGGCCGGAGCGATGGCTGCCGCTTTTTCCGACGCCAGGCGTTCCGCGTAAACACGCGGCGGCTCATCCTCGCCTGGTGTTTCATCCAGCTTCGCGGGGACCACTGCGTCCGGCACGAGGCCCACCTGCTTTAGGAGTTCAAGACGGCGCGGGCTCGCGCTCGCCAGCACCAGAGGTGGGCGACGGATAGATGTATCGGGATTAGTCATGAGCGGCGCCCTGCCCACCCACTACGTTATTTGTAGCGGTAGGTGATGCGGCCTTTGGTGAGATCATAGGGTGTCATTTCGACAAGCACCTTGTCGCCTGCAAGCACCCGAATACGATTTTTACGCATTTTGCCTGCTGTGTGCGCAATGATCTCGTGATCGTTTTCGAGCTGCACCCGAAACGTCGCGTTGGGCAGTAGTTCCACTACTGTCCCTGGGAATTCAAGAAGTTCTTCCTTCGCCATAGTCGCCCTTTGGTAATTTTGCGGGAGAATGCGCAAGAGCGTCCGGGAAATCAAGGCCTGAGCGGTGTTTCGGGCTGATATCGCTTGTTTTTTGCCGTTTTTGGCGGTCTTGAGCGCTTTCTCAGCTCGCTTCAGCGACGTCTGAGCCAAACCGGTCCTTGATACGGACAATCAGATCATCGCGAAGACGCCGGTAGGCATCCAGACGCTGGGCCCGCGAGCCGCCTGCGAGGGTCGGGTCTTCTACTTCCCAGTACTCAACATCGACAGCCTCGCCCCTCACCACCGCCTCTGCCTCGGCGCGAGCCTCTGGGGTGAGCGCAACAATCAGATCAAATGCATGATCCTGCAACTCGTCCAACCGCTTTGCGTGATGGTCTTTGCGCTCATATCCCACCTCACTCAGCACCTCGAGAACAAAGGGATCAAGCTCTGCCGATTCGACACCTGCACTATCGACAAAGATCGCCGTGCCAAGCAGATGTTTCGTCAGGGCTTCCGCCATAGGCGAACGAACCGAGTTTAACGTACATGCAAAGAGGACCGCGCCCGGGCGCGTGACTTGTCCACCCCGGCCCATCGCTCAGCCTTTAATGTGAAGAACACAGATGAGGGTGAAGAGCCTGCGGGCCGTGTCAAAATCCACGGCGATCTTTCCATCCAGCCGGGCCTTTAACAGCTCAGAGCCTTCATTGTGGAGCCCGCGCCGCCCCATATCGATGGCTTCAATCTGGGCGGGCGCCGCCGTTTTGATGGCGTCGTAGTAGCTTTCGCAGATCAGAAAATAGTCTTTTACAATTTTGCGGAACGGCGCCAGCGACAGCATGACCTTGCCATGCTCTTCGTCTTCGTTGATCCGCACATCAAAAACCAGCCGGTTTTCCTGTACGGACAGATGAAGCTTGTAGGGACCACCGTCGGACCCGTTAGGTTGAAAGGAGTTTTCTTCCAGCAGGTCATAGATGGCGACCTTGCGCTCATGCTCAATATCGGGTGACCGGCGCACGACCGTCGTCTCATCGAGCGTAATGTCGATCAGACGAAAGGGATCGCCACCGGGCGTATCGTCCGAATGAGCCACCTGCGCCGCTCCTTGCCTGTCAGATCCATGTGCCATGGATATAGTCTAAGCTAAAACAGGGACCGGATGCGAGCCCTGCCTCATCAAGGTTAAGATCACCGATTGAGCCGAATTGACACCGACCGGCCGTGAGCGTCAAGCCCCTCTGCCGCCGACAGTTTTACCGCTGCCGGGCCGATTGCTGCCAAGGCGTCTGGTGAGCATTTCACAATCGAGGTCCGTTTCACGAAGTCATGGACGGACAATCCAGAGGAGAATCGGGCCGAGCGGGCCGTCGGCAGGACATGGTTTGTGCCCGCCACATAGTCCCCGATGGCCTCTGGCGTGTAGCGGCCTAGGAACATGGCGCCGGCATTGCGGATTTTCTTAGCAAGAGGCTCCGGATCTGCGACTGCAATTTCCAGGTGCTCCGCCGCAATCCGGTCTACCAGTGGAATAGAGGCGTCCAGGCTTTCGGTCAGAATGACGGCGCCGAACTCTTCCCAGCTCGCCCGGGCCATATCACCCCGGTCGAGGATCGCAAGCTGCGCTTCAATTGCTTCCACGACCCGGCTCGCAAAAGCCGCGTCGTCGGTCACCAGAATGCTCTGCGCCACCGCGTCATGCTCCGCCTGGCTCAGCAGATCCGCCGCAATCCAATCGGGATCGTTTTCGCCATCCGCCAGCACCAGAATTTCCGACGGCCCCGCGATCATATCAATGCCCACGGTACCAAAGACCTGGCGCTTTGCTGCCGCCACAAACGCGTTACCGGGACCGACAATTTTGTCGACTGGCGCAATGGTCTCAGTCCCATAGGCAAGGGCTGCCACAGCCTGCGCGCCGCCGATGCGATAAACCTCGCTCACACCTGCGATCTTAGCTGCCGCTAGAACCAGCGGATTGATCACACCGTCCGGCGTCGGCACGGTGATGACGATACGTTCCACACCGGCAACCTTAGCTGGGATCGCGTTCATCAAAACGGAACTTGGATAGGCCGCCGTGCCACCGGGAACATAGAGCCCGACTGCACCCACGCTCGTCCATTTTTCACCAAGTTCCACGCCTGCGTCATCTGTATATCGGCGGTCTTCGGGCAACTGCCCTTTGTGAAAATCTTCAATGCGGCTGGCTGCTAGCTTCAACGCCTGGACGGTCTCCGGATCGCATTCAGCCAGGGCCGCGTCGATTTCTGCCTGGGTAAAACGCAAGGTCGCTGCCGTCAGGTCCTGCCTGTCGAATTTGGAGGTGAGGTCAATCACGGCGGCATCGCCGCGTGTCTGCACATCCTTGATGATGTCCGCGACAATCGCGTTGACGTCTTCCGACACTTCACGCTTCGAAGCGAGAAAAGCCTGGAAGGATATTTCGAAATCGGCATCGCGCGTGTTCAACCGATAGGTCATGGTTCAGCTTTCGGGATTATATGTCTGGTCGTGGGAAGGCAGATTGGGTGTGTCCCACGAGCTTCCCATATCAGCCAAATGGGCGTCTAGAGCCTCAACGTCAATACGGATCTCACCGTCTCCGGAGAATGTGAGCACAATGCTGCCGGACGGCGCAGTGGCCTCTTCAAACCCGATGGTCAACAGGTTCAAGACACCGTCCTGGCGGTCCTGTTCGATGTTGCGGGACCGGACCTTCTCGACATTGTCGAAATGAAGCCCTGTACGCGCACGCTTATGAGTTCGGCCGGAAGGCTCAATGCCCATTTCATCTTCCCAACAAAACCGGTTGGCGACCAGAGCCAACCGCCGTGTCGCCGGTAGGTAAGCGATGTCCTTTACGAGCACCACCGCGTCCTGCAGATAGGCGGCCAATACCTGCAGGTCTTCAGCGTCTTCTGCTTTCAATCTCAGATTGCTCATTGAGGTTGCTCGTGAATATCCATCAGCTCAGGTTGGGTTCAGAGCGGTTCTTACACTGAAACGCCTCCAAATGGCACCCTAAAGCAGATCAGACTTTTAAGCTTTTTCCCGCCAGATTTCTGCGCCACAGGCACTCAGCTTTTCCTCAATCCGCTCAAATCCCCTGTCCAGATGGTAGACCCGATTGACGATGGTCTCTCCCTCTGCAGCCAATGCCGCAATAATCAGGGCAGCAGAAGCCCGCAAGTCGCTTGCCATCACAGGTGCGGCTGTCAGTCTTTCAACGCCATGGACCAGAGCCATGTCGCCGTGCAGTGAGATATCGGCACCAAAGCGCGCCAGTTCCTGAACGTGCATAAAGCGGTTCTCGAAAATCCGTTCGACGATCTCCGACGGCCCGTCTGCCAGCGTCATCAGGCTCATGAATTGAGCCTGCAGATCAGTTGGGAAGCCTGGATAGACCTCCGTCACAACATTGACAGGCCGGAGGCGGGAGCCGGTTCGCTTCACAATGACCCAGTCGTCGCCCACTTCAATTTCGGCGCCAGCTGCCCGCAGGGCGGAAAGGGCTGCCTCAATCGTCTCGGGCACGAGACCGGTTAGCTTGATCGGTCCTCCCATCATTGCTGCTGCGATTGCGAAGGTGCCTGCTTCAATGCGGTCAGCCAGCACCGGGTGCTTGGTCCCCTTCAGCTTCGCAACTCCTTCAATCCGGATTGTCTCCGTTCCAGCGCCCTCGATTTTCGCCCCCATCGCGGTGAGACACTTGGCAAGGTCTCCAACTTCCGGTTCGCGGGCGGCATTTTCAAGGACGGTTTCGCCCTCCGCCAGTGTCGCGGCCATCATCAGCGTATGGGTCGCGCCAACGGAGACGAGGGATGAGCGGAAATTTGCGCCCTTGAGCCCGCCTTTGGTCGTCGCATGGACATAGCCGTCGACAATATCAATGTCGGCCCCCATCGCCTGAAGGCCCTTTATATATATGTCGACAGGACGGGCGCCGATGGCACAGCCACCAGGCAGAGAAACCCGCGCCTCGCCAAACCGGCCAAGCAAAGGCCCCAGCACCCAGAAACTTGCCCGCATCTGGCTCACCAATTCGTAGGGTGCCGTCGTCGAGGTAATGGTCTCCGCCTGCAGTCTCAGGCTTTTCCCAAAGCTTTCCTCGCTTCCATTGCCGAGTTCTGCTTCGCAGCCAAGTTCCGTGAGCAAGCGAATGAGGGTGCGCACATCTGTCAGCCTTGGCACATTCTCCAAATGCACTTCGCCATCAGTCAGCAGGGCTGCCGTCATGAGCGGCAAGGCAGCGTTCTTAGCTCCGCTAATGGGAATGGTGCCAGAGAGCGGTTTGCCGCCCTTGATGTGTAGTCTATCCATGAAGGTCTCGTTGTCCCCTAAAGCTTTCAGGTCCGGTGAAACATCGGGACCCTATAGAAAGACGCCCCCTCTATGCGCCCAGCTGGCGGAGCCTCTCTCAGGAATGCGGCAAAGGGAAGGCTGAAGTGTGGATTTAGTTAAGACCCATCTTTCATATCGGACGGAGTCTCAGCCTTTCGTCTGCGGGCCTGAGCTTTGCGGCGTTTCAGGTTTTCCCGAAGGGCGGCGCTCAACCGGTCCCCTCGTGATTCGGCCTGACGGCTCTTCGCAGAGCCGCTTGGTTCAGTCTTGTGCTCTGTGTCCTCAGTCATGCCGATGCCTTACCACCATAGACCTGTTACAGAAGTTTCCCGAAAGGCCCGCCAGCCCCCCTTTACCGGGGCTTAAGGGCCAGACTGCTATTCAGAACCTCCATGTGCCATGTGCCCGCGGGAGCCGTCAACTGTCCACCAGCACAGATTTTTGGGGGCTTTTTAAGTCAGCGAGAGAATGCATTTTGAACGCTTGCGCCACGGGGGGCGCTGTGGCACTTTCCCCGCGATTTCGCACATCGCTGATGGCGATGGCGCGACAAGGCTGCTGCCGTAGCTCAGGGGTAGAGCACTCCCTTGGTAAGGGAGAGGCCGGTGGTTCAATTCCACCCGGCAGCACCATTCAATCCTCATCTATGCACTACCTTCAGTGACAAAAGACCACCCACCGCGCAGCAGTTGGCCACAATGCACAAGCAAACGCCGCGGGGTCTCAGTTATCTGGAATATGATGCCCCTCTGCAGCACCTTCATCCAGCCCATCTCTTCCATCTAAAATGCAGACATCTCCGTGAGAGACTGCATTTGGGCTAGGCTCGGCGTGCCGGGAATGTAGCAAATGCTTTTCAGCTCGCCGCCGAGCTGTTCGGAGCTGCCTCTGCTCCCAATTAGAAAATCCGCCACTGTCGGGATTGTAACGGTCGTATCCGTCGAGCCAATCTGTACCTGGTCGACGACAAGAGCAGCGAAGCCTGGGCCAAAACCAAAAGCAGCTTTATGGACTGTACCATCAACCGGTGCTCCACCGAGAATGTTGGCTACGGTGATACTTCCTTCGCGCACGATGTTTTGCCAAAGCTCAGTCGACGTTATCCTCTGCCGGATGGACTCGTCATCGGAAAGCGACCCTTGCAATGCCCCTAATATCCGGTCAGTTCCAGCCCCAGCGGTGCGCCATTCATAGAGCATGATACCGGCCGGCACGAACTCTGGGAACGGGATTGAGCCCGCCCCCTCGACCGCTGACACAATGTCGCCAGTGCGAGAGGTGGAGGCTCCTGCAGTAATGACGACCGGCGTTGCGTCAGACCTCTCCTCAAGTTGAGTGAGAGTAAAATAGACAACAGCTCCAGGAACGGCCTGAATCGTTTGAGACTCGTCCGAGTTAACCGGCGTGTAAACGTTCACCTGCCTGACATAGCCCGCCGGAGCCGACTCATTGGATGCCGGTGTCGTCGATAGACGATTGCGAATGGTACCCGCTCCACGCCAATAGACGCTTACTGCATGCTTGTTCGTGTTCCCCACAGTGCCACCAATCACCATCGTTGCCGTCGACATTCCTGCGATATTGTCGATTTTGTAGACCAACCCGTTGCTGACCTCGCCAAGCCCTGCCGCAGTGATCATCGCACTGTCATCGACGATCCCCCACGTCGTGTTTCCATCACCACCACTCGCTGTGACATTGACCGAATGACTATCTGCGTTGAAGCTTGTGGCGTCGGTACCCACGATCACACTTATGGGAGATGCATTGTACGACGTGCCTTTATTTGTCGTACCAGGGTAGACCTGCAACCCTGCCGAAGTGCGGGGCAATGTGCCACCCGAAACCTCCATGAGAACCCCATTTGCATCGGGGAGAATGACAGGGGTGTTCCGTACCGTGGTGGCAAAACCAGGCGCTGATACGCTCGCACCCTTGACATAGTAGAGCCCGTCTTCGCCATACCTGTTTGTAAAATCCGCACCCCAGGCAGCACCCGTGGCCTGCGTCAGAAAGCGCTGCAACGGTGTTGGTCCCTCACCGACGCACCCCAAGTCTCCGATATTGTAGCTGAATGAAGGTCCCATCGTTAGCTCAGCGCCACAATATCTGTTGCAGTGGTTCCTGTACTCAATATCCGCGACGCACGGATGGCGATCACTGTCCCCCCAATTACATTTTTGAACGCAACATTTTCTCCCTCTTTCATGGCAACCGTGAGATTGCCGGTACCACCGACATAGACCGCCCTGGAGACATGTGCCAAGTCGACACTATCTGACGGTGTCACGGCCTCAGCGCGAGAGGCAGGACTTTCAAGACTCGGGGTATGTGTATTGAACTGATCCATCTTCTTTCTCCTAATTTCTAGCTGATGGGGGATTTGGGGAACTGATCAGACTCTCGATCAAATCGTTCTTCACGGACGAGCCCGCGGAGGACCCGAAATAATAGTTGCCGATCGCAACGACCAAGGATCCCAGGGCGCCGAGCATGACGTTCAGAGGCGCTTCGGATCCTTCAGGCAGATCAACAAAAACCATCGCCGTTAAAATGCCGAAGAACCCGGTAAGTGCCGCAAAGGCAATGAAAGCCGGCATCTGATCGCCGGTTTTGATCTGACGATCACGGGCATTTGCACGGTCTGCGACATGCAGGGCTTCCAGGTCAATTTCCAGTTCTTTCATCTGTTGACGAAAGACCAGTTCGGCCTGTTTTAGCTTACGAAGGTCGGTCGGTGATGCCTGTAGAACAGCGCTCTCAACATCAACCTCAGCCGCGTCATCGCTGTTCAGGAGCGCTGAGGCAATACCGCGTACCGCCACACCGGCCATTGGCCCTCCGAGAGCCGTTGCCAAGGTCGGGGCAACCGTGCGAACAATCTGCTTCCAATCCATGGACATCTCCCGATACATGCCGCCCCCTCGATGATCAACCAAGGTCCGATCTGCAATCAGGATAGGCCCCGCCTATAAGGGGGAGGATAAGTTCAGGAAATTTCTTGGGCGCAGGTGACGCTTAGCCCGCATCTCCGCAGAATAATTCATGCAGCACGTGGATAATCTGTACGACTTCGTCACTGCTCAGCGCATAAAAGATCTTCTGGCTCTCGCGCCGTGTCTTCACCAACCTGGCTTCACGGAGCTTTGCCAGTTGCTGAGACAGGTTCGACTGGCTGATACCAATCCGCTCCTGAAGTTCGCCGACCGTGAGTTCCGTGTCGTGCAACTCGCACAGCACGCGAAGCCGATGAGGATTGCTCATAGACGCCAGAAGCGCGGCTGCTTTTTCTGCCTGATGCGGCTTTACTTCTATATTCATGAATACTAATTTATCAGAGTGGCATATAAAGACAAGTCAGATCGCTTCACCATACAGGGAAATGAACAATGTTAACGGACCTCACGCCGGATGAAACCCACGCATTGCTGAAAGACCATAAAGCGCTTTTGATTGATGTGCGTGAGCCAAGGGAGTTTGCGGTGGAGCGCATTCACGGGGCCCTCAACATGCCGCTATCGACTTTCGACCCGGCTTTCCTGCCGCTCGACGATCCGGCAAAGGTGGTTTTCCAATGCGGATCCGGCAAACGCTCGGCGATGGCGGCTGACAAGGCCGCAGCGCTTTTTGGCGGCGAGACAAAACATCTGGCAGGCGGCATCATGGCCTGGAAACAGGCCGGCCTTGATGTCATCACACTTGACCCGGCAACCGGCGCCGTCATCGATCCAGGTACGTGAAGTCGATTAAACTGGCCTATCCCCATTAATCGTGATGCGGTGCATGCGTCGGTATCGCGGCCAATAGTCGGCCACCGCGTAGTGCTGCGTCGCGCGGTTGTCCCAGACCGCGACGCCCCCCTTGGTCCAGGAAAAACGTACCTGAACTTCCGGTAGCTTCACGATGTCGAAGAGGGTCTGCAGCACGGCGTCGCTTTCGGCGCGGTTCATGCCTTCAATATATTGGGTGAAGATCGAGTTCACGAACAGCGCCTTGCGGCCGGTGACGGGATGTGTCCGGACCACCGGATGAGATTGCGGCGGGAACTTTTTCAGTATCTCTGAGAACGCCTCTTTGTCTTTTGCATTCTCATAGTTTTCCGAGGCGTCGAACACTTCGATGGAGTGCATGGCGCGCATTCCCTCAAGCTTCGTCTTCAGATCATCTGGTATCCGGTCATAAGCGGCATACATATTGGCCCAAAGCGTATCGCCGCCACAGGGTGGAATGTCCGCGCCAAAAAGGACGGAGCCCAAGGGCGGCTTCTCCCGCCAGGTCACATCTGTGTGCCAGTAGTTTGTCTCCGGCGGGCGCTCTTCGTCATTCTCCAGAACAGAAATCTGCGGATGGCTTTCGATTTTCGGAAAGAAGGGATGCGGCGGTTCCAGCTCACCGAACCGCGCAGCAAAATCCATATGAGCGTCCGGGCTCAGATCCTGGTCCCGGAAGAAGATGACCAGATACTCATGCATCGCGGCTTCAATTTCCTTGAAGGTCGCCTCTCCCAGCGGTTTGGACAGGTCCACACCGTGGATTTCCGCCCCAATAACCGGGTTGAGCGGTGTCACATGGATCAGATCATATTTCATCAGCTTCCTCCCTTTGATGACAGCAAGCTAAGCCCACAACATCATATTTCCCAATTTAAATCGGTGATAATGTATTATTCATACAATGAATTTTATTATCAGAGGGCATTTGCGTGAATCTGCGTTCCATCGACCTGAATCTGCTGACCATTTTTGATGCGATCATGGTGGAACGGCATATGACCCGGGCGGCAGCACGGGTTGGCATGACACAACCCGCCATGTCCAATGCTCTCGCCCGGCTTCGGGACCTCACGGGCGATCCGCTTTTTATCCGCACCGGCAAGGGCATGATGCCAACGCCTCGTGCTACCGCCCTGGCCGTCCCGATCCGCCGTGCTTTGGAACTGGTGCAGGAAGGGCTCACTGAAAAAGCTGCCTTTGATCCTGCAACAAGTGATCGATCCTTCACTTTGGCGATCGGGGATTATTGTGAAGTACTCTTCTTGCCCCAGGTTCTCGCCGCCTTAGAGAACGAGGCACCTGGTGTCAGTTTTTCCCTTCAATCCCCCGCAGGCGCAACGCGCCAAAAAGAGCTGAAAGACAATAGTGTCGATCTCGTTTGGGACGCCGCACCGTTGGACGGACCGGGGTTTGAGTCCGAAATTCTATTTGATGACACCATCGTCTGGATCATGAGCTCCAAACACCCGCTTGCTAAGAAAAAGCGGCCCTCACTTGAGGATTATGCGTCGGCCAGCCACATCCGGCTCGACCCAGGCTATTCCTATGTTCACAACTATGATCGTTATGTGCGCAATCTCGGCATTCATCGCCACTTCGCGGTCGAACTCACCCGCATTGTCCCCATGGCTTTTACCGTTGCGGAGACGCGCCATGTGGCAACCGTGCCAAACCGGATGGCTCAACGGTTTGCGCAATTTCTGCCGCTTGCGACTAAACAAGTGCCCCTCGACCTGCCCAATTCGCCTTTCTACCAAAGCTGGCACAGCTCCCGGAATGAGGATCCCGGCCTCATCTGGCTGCGTCAGCGGCTCGTTGAACTTGCGAAAGGTTTTTAGGCCGAACCGTTAAAGAGGGGTCGAGCGCATAAGAGGCGGCACAGCATCGCCCTCCCCGTAGAAGGCATCAATATATTTCCAGGCCTCTTCCGCGCTTTCCACGAAAGTAAAGATGTTCAGATCATCCTCCGAGATCATGCCTTCTTCCGCCATGACTTCGAAATTCACAATACGCCGCCAGTAACTCTCCCCAAAAAGAAGCACTGGCATCGGTTCGATTTTTGCCGTCTGAATGAGGGTCAGCGTTTCAAACAATTCATCCAGGGTGCCGAAGCCACCCGGAAAGATCACCAGCGCTTTTGCCCGCATCAGAAAGTGCATTTTGCGAAGGGCGAAATAGTGAAACTGGAAGCAAAGCTCCGGCGAGATGAATGGGTTTGGATATTGCTCGTGTGGGAGCGCTATGTTGAAACCGACCGACATGGTGCCGGCATCAGCCGCGCCCCGGTTCGCCGCTTCCATGATCCCCGGTCCGCCGCCTGTCGCGATAACATAATCAAGTTGCGTGTTCGTTTGCGCCTCTTCTGAGACAATCCGGCCAAACTCGCGCGCTTCACTATAATAGCGGCAATGGTCGCGCTTTCGTTCGGCACGCTTCAGTTCTTTTGCCAAACCTGGGTCATCGGGCGCATGTTCCAACCGCTCACGTGCTGCCCTGCACTCTGCCTCCACGGTTTCGGGGTCCGGCACCCGCGCAGATCCGAAAACCACAATGGTTGAGCGCACTTGATACTCCTCAAGAATGAGATCGGGTTTCAGCAGCTCGAGTTGCAAACGGACGGGCCGTAACTCGTCGCGCTTCAGGAGCTCGTCATCTTCAAATCCCAGCCGGAAGGATGGTGATTGCGCTTGAGGTGAGGGTTTGTCTTTCTCGGTCATTCAGAGGCCATCCCCTATTTCCCACACGCGGGTTCCGGTATTTCCGCGTCGTACAGCTGGCGCAGGTGGGCAACCGGCTCCGGCAGATTTGGGTCTGGCGTAAATCCCAAAGGGATCTGCCAGGTCATTTCCACACCCGAAAAATGACGTGGCGCCTCCAACACAAGAGAGGGTTCATCCACCTCATCTTCTGGTTTCGCAACAAAAAGGATTGCGGCCAGAGAAGACGCCTCTACCGGGCAGCGGTTGTCACCGCCTGCATCCCGCCCCGCCTCCAAGGCCCTGAGCAACCGCTCCGCCAAGGGTCTGCGGCAGGACCCCACCGTGTCCAATTGCCATGCGGTCGCCACTGCATCGACGACCCCCGTGCGAAGCGTGTTGCCCTGGACTGAATAGTCATCCCCACGCACAGCCCCCCAATCGTTGGGAACCGAATAGCCCGTGAGCGTGCCTGCTTTTGGTGACGGGTTCAGAGTCACCAACCCATACTGCAACCATTGCAGTCCGATCCGGATCGGACTCGCATAAAGGTCATCCTCGGCGAGTTTGCGCACAATAATGTCTGCACGCTCCCCTTCCTCAATCATCTCCATCGCAACATCTCGCCCGAGAAAACTTGTTGCCGCTTGTGAGGCAACCGCCCCTTTTCCCGGCACCAGACCCGCGATCAACCGCACGCCGGTAGAGCAGCTGGCAGCTGCTATTCCAACCTCTCTTGTTTCCGGATCGACTGCAACAATTGACCAGGTAGCAAAGGCAGGGGATGCAACCAATATGACTGACGCGGTAAGAAGAAAAACTCGAATGAAACTCATGCAGAAAACTCGAGAGGTTGATGGTCCAACTTTGGAAGTACATAGCGCGCAAACAGATCACATTCGGCAGCGTGCGGGTAGCCGGAGAGAATGAAGGCGTCGAGCCCCATCGCCTGATAACGCTTCAGTTTCGTAAGCACCTGATCGGGATTACCGACAATGGCCGCCCCGCAGCCGGAGCGGGCCCGACCGATCCCCGTCCAGAGATGATCTTCTGCAAAGCCGTCCTTGTCGGCGCGGTCCCGCATCTCGGCCTGACGCCGCACCCCTTCAGACGCAGCATCCAAAGACTTTTTGCGGATGGCTTCTCCTTCTGCATCATCAAGTTTGCTCATGAGCGTGCGGGTATAATCAAGCGCCTCGGCTTCTGTTTCGCGCACGATGACATGAACCCGGTAGCCACAGCGCAAGCTACGCCCTGCTTCGCTCGCACGTTTTTTCATGTCATCGAGGATAGCTGTGACGTTGGATTCTTCATCGGGCCACATAAGAAACACATCGGCGGCCTTTGCAGCCACATCCCGCGCCGCGGGCGATAGGCCACCAAAATAGAAGGGCGGACATTTGCCGGACACGGTCCCCATGCGGGGTGGCTCCAGCTCCAGTTGATAATGCTCCCCTTGGTGATTGACGGGCTCACCATCCAATAGTGTTTTCAGAAGCTGCATCACCTCTAAAGTCCGCCCATAGCGTTCAGGCGACGCCATCACCTGGCCCGGCATATCGCTTGAAATGATATTGATGGTGAGGCGCCCGCCCAGCATCTGGTCCAGGGTCGCAATTTGTCTGGCGAGCTGCGGCGGCCACATCTCCCCGCAGCGGACCGCGAGCAAGAGCTTGATCCTGCTTGTCAGCGCCGCCATAGCGCCCGCGAAAGCCACAGAGTCCATACCAAGCGCATACCCGCTCGGCAGGAGAATATTGTCATAGCCGCCTTTCTCGGCGGCCTGAGTAATTTCTCCGCAATGGGCAAGAGAACTTTTCAAGCGGTCTTCCGGCACGCCCAGATATTCATAATCATCATCGCAGAGTGCTGAAAACCAGGAAACCTCCATCGGTCCTGTCATGGCAATTGCTCCCCCATGGAGGCCTGCAAGATGGCGTACCAACTTTGCCGCGTGAACGAGACCTTGAATGCGTCCGTGGCCTCGGCAATGCGTTTCAGATTTTGTGTGCCGATGATGGGAATGATGCCCGCCGGGTGCGCCAACAGCCAAGCGATTGCCACTGCCTCACGAGCCACGCTCGCCTCGTCCGCTACTTCATCCAAGAGTGCCTGGGTCGCGACGAGACAACCACCGTCTTCCTCTTTCAGCGCTTCCTTTTTTGACAGCGCAAGACGTCCGCCAGCCAAGGGCGACCAGGCCAGCGGTGCGACGCCATGCTGCATGCACTGATCCAGCGTTCCATCAAAGATAGGATCCAGCGCCCAGCAGGAAATCTCAGGCTGATTGGTCGCAATAGGGAAATCCAGATGCGCCTGAAGAGCGTCGAACTGGGCCGGGGTGTGGTTGGAGATGCCGATATGGGCAATCTTGCCTTGATCCCTGAGCCGGGTAAGAGCGTCCGCAATCTCCACCGGATGGGCCAGAATGTCCGGGCGATGGATCTGGTACAGATCGATCTGCTCAACACCCATCCGTTTAAGCGATGCCTCACAGGCGTCGATCAGATAGCCAGCGCTGGAATCGTAGGGTACGCCGAGCACAATGCCGCCTTTGCTCGCGATCACCATTTTCTCTCGTAAGCCTGGTGTGTTTTTCAGCACATCGCCCAGCAGCATCTCGGCGTCGCCAAATGCACCGCCCCCATCGACGCCATAAATGTCCGCTGTGTCAAAGAGCGTCATGCCTGTCTCCAAGGCAGCGTCAATCTTCGCGTGGGCATCCTTCACACTCGTTCCCGCAAAGCGCCACATGCCATAGGCAATGGGGAAAACGGAGAGACCGCTCTTGCCGAGGGGCCGGAATTCTGGGGTAATAGATAGATCGGTCATGGGCCTCTAGTTTATCTAGTCTGACCCGGCTGTCACGGGACGATTTGGTCAGAAGAGGTCTTTCAACATGACATCCCCCTTGCGATACGGAATCATTGGCACGGGCATGATGGGCATTGAGCACATCATGAACATCGCCATCACAGACAATGCCGTGGTGACGGCGATTTCGGACCCTCATGAAGGGTCTCGGGATTGGGCGACGTCGACACTCGCAAATGACGGTACCCACCATGTGGATGTTTTCACCGATCATCGCGACCTCTTGGCGTCTGGTAAAGTGGATGCACTGGTTATCGCCAGTCCCAACTTCACCCATGCGGCCGTGCTGGAAGATATCTGGTCAACGGACCTTCATGTGCTTTGCGAGAAACCTCTTTGCACCACGCTTGAAGACGCCCAGGAAGTGACCAGACGGGCAGCGTCCCACAAAGGTGTGTTCTGGGTTGGTATGGAGTATCGCTACATGCCTCCAGTGACGCGGTTTGTATCCGAGGTGCACGGCGGTACAGTCGGCACCCTCAAAATGTTTGCCATACGTGAACACCGCTTTCCTTTCTTACCGAAGGTTGGAGACTGGAACCGCTTCAGCCGCAACACGGGCGGCACCCTGGTAGAAAAGAGCTGCCACTATTTCGATATGATGCGTCATGTGGTGCAGGCAGAGCCTGTCCGCATCTATGCCAGCGGTGGCCAGGATGTGAACCATCTGGATGAAACCTATGATGGCGAGACGCCAGACATTCTCGACAATGCGTTTGTCATTGTAGATTTCGACAATGGCGTGCGGGCCATGCATGATCTGTGCATGTTTGCCGAGGGCTCCCGCCATCAGGAAGAACTGAGCGCAGTGGGTCACATCGGCAAAGCCGAATGCCACATTCCGGATGGCAATGTGACGCTCGCGCCCAGAACCCCAAAGGATGTGCAGACCATTCACGTGGCCGTTGACGAAGCCGTGCTCAAAGCGGGCTATCATCATGGCGCCAGCTATTTCCAGCATCTGGATTTTCAGAAAGCCATCACGCAAGGCACCGCGCCGAAAGTCTCCGCAGAAGACGGGCTTAAAGCTGTGGCCATGGGGCTCGCCGCGCACAGATCCATTGATGAGAGTAGGCCTGTAATGATGAGCGAGTTCGGCCTCTAACTCGCCAAACTCTCTCCAAACTCACTCCAAACTCTCTGGGCAAATAGGTCAAAGAGTGTCAGACTTTCTTCAGTCAGAGAATTGGCTGACTGGGAGACAGAGATGCGGATTGCGATCCTGACGCTTGGCACGCGGGGTGATGTGCAGCCCTATATTGCATTGGCGCTGGGCCTTCGTGCTGCCGGCCATGATGTGGTGATCAGCGGACCAGAAAACTTCACCGACTGGGTTCAAAGCTTTGGGTTTGACTACGTCTCCGGGGGTCTCGATCTTCAGGCACTCCTGCAATCGCCAGAAGGACGCGATCTGATATCAGGGGGTCTGCTTGCGATCATTCGCAACTTTCGGCACATCAGTCAGAAGGTCACCGCCGAGATCATCGATGGCAGCACCCAGGCGACGGAAGGGGCTGACCTCATTCTTTACCACCCCAAAGTTCCGGTCGCGGCTGACTTAGGCGAAGCGAAAAACATCCCGGTCATTCAAACGGCTTTACAGCCGGTCCTTGTTCCCACGGGCGATTTTGCCATTGCGGGGCTTGGAAATGGTCGATTGGGGCGGCGGTTCAACAGATGGTCCTATGCTGCTATCCGGATGCAGCGGGCTCTCTTCTCCAAACAGTTGAATGCCTGGCGAACAGGAACGCTTGATCTCCCGCCGCTGCCGCGTTTCGCGCGCGGTGGGGAAATTAAAGGCAGTGCCCTCCCCGTACTGCATGCCTTTTCAGAGCATGTGATCCCGCGTCCGCTTGACTGGCCGGACTGGGCCCATGTCACTGGCTATTGGTTTCTGGACGACACATCCGGGTGGACGCCACCTGAAGATCTGCAGGCCTTCCTGGATGCGGGCCCGCCTCCTGTCTATGTGGGCTTTGGCAGCATGACCGACAAAGACCCTGCGGCGAAAGCCCGGCTGGTGATCGAAGCGCTCGCAAAGGCGGACTGTCGCGGCGTGATCGCCACCGGCTGGGGTGGCCTCACCGCCGATGACCTGCCTGATACGGTCTTTGCCATTGACGGCGCGCCTCATGACAAGCTCTTTCCACTCATGAGTGCCATCGTGCATCATGGCGGCGCAGGCACTACAGCTGCCGCCTTCCGCGCGGGCCGACCGCAATTGGTGGCTCCCTACTTTGGGGATCAGCCCTTTTGGGGGCACCGGGTTGCTGACCTGGGCGTAGGCCCACCGCCGCTGCCACAAAAGAAACTCACAGCTGATAAACTGGCTCATGTCCTCAGAGGCCTTGTGAAAGACAAGTCCTACGCCTCTCACGCCGAGACAGTCGCTCACGCGCTTGCCAAAGAAGAGGGTGTAGCAACAGCCGTTGAACTAATCGAGCGATTGGCCAAGCAGGGCGCTGCCATCTAAACTCCAAGGAAACGGGGGGAGCAATGGCGGATCAATCAACGCTTGATACCTGGCAGCAGCGCATAGACGTGTCGCCTTTCCAGCGATGGCTGGGTCTTCAAGTCACGGACGTGGACGACGGACGCATGTGCGTTGCGTTGCCCTGGAAAGAAGAGCTGGTCTCCAATCCCAACCCACCGACCGTCCATGGGGGCATTCTTGCCTCGGTGATCGATCTCTTGGGCCTTTATTCGGTTCTCACGACAGGCAGTGTTTCCATTGCGACTGTGGACCTGCGTGTCGACTATCACCGCCCCGCCGGGCCGGGAGACATGACGGCGGAGGCCAGCATCATCAAGCTTGGTTCCAAAGTTTCGACAGCCGAAACCAAAATCTTTGATGCGGAGGGCAAGCTTCTCGCGTCTGGGCGCGGCGTCTATCTAATGGCTGGTTGATTCTTTCCGCTTGTTGACATTTTCCACTTGTTGACATTTTCCGCTTGTTGACTTGGGCCGACCCGCTCGCCATAGTCTCACGCATCTGATTTGAATTTCGTGAGACATCTCATGTGTGGTTTTCAAATTTCGTACCTCGAAAGCATTGTCGGCGCATGCAAGCCGTTCATGCGCGCCTGCGCGCCTCCGAATTAGCAAACCACACTCTCTTCTATTCTGTTAGAGCCCGGTTTTGCCGGGCTTTATTCGTTTCAGGGCAACGCAAATGTCTCACTTGGACAAGTCATCTCAGTTTCCTCCCTCTACCCGCATCGCGATCATTGTGACGATCGTCGCCGCCAACATGCTGGCGCTGGCGGCGACAGACCTCTATCTGCCCTCTGTGCCTTACATGCCGGAAATCTTCGGCGCGTCCATCGAGGCCGTGCAGTTTACGCTTGTGACCTTCAGCGCAGGTTTTGCAATCTCACAGATTCTGTTCGGGGCCGCAGGTGACCTGTGGAACCGGCGCTGGGTCCTCGTCGGGTCGCTCTTTGTGTTTGTACCCGCGTCCCTCTGGTGCGCCGTCGCCCAAACCGCCGAGAGCCTTGCCCTTGCCCGGTTTGCGCAAGGGTTTTCCGCAAGTGCGTCGGCGGCCCTGACGGTGCCCATGATCAAACCCCTGTTCGACGAAGCCCGGGCGGTTCACGCCATTTCCGTCATCGGCGGTATCGACGCCATCATCCCTGCCTTCGCACCTATTCTGGGTGCCTGGATATTTTCGCAGTTTGGCTGGGAGGCGAATTTCTGGGTGATCGTCATTGCCGGCGTGCCATTGCTGATTGCAGCCATAGTTGTGGTGCCCGATGACAGACCCGAAAGCCACCACACCAGCATCTGGCCGGTGCTCATGGGGTTCTTCACCCTGCTCAAGCACAAACGGTTCATGGGCTATGCGGTGAGCCACGGATTTTCGCTGGGTGGCTTGCTCGCGGTTGTCTTCTCCGCACCTACACTGATCGTCACGCATATGGGTGGTGGTCCAGCGGAATATGTCTACAGCCAAATCATGTGGGTGAGTGTTTTTCTCCTTGCCGCCAACACGACGGGACGGATGATGCAGCGGGTCTCAGCAGACCAACTCATCTGGATTGGGAACTATATTCAGATCACAAGCGCAGTCCTGTTGCTTTCCTATACGCTTCTCTTCCCTGTTCACTGGTTCGGCTTTGCACTTGGCGGTCTGCCTTACTGTATCGGTCTGGGGCTCCGCGGTGGTGCCGGCTTCTCCCGTGCGATCGACGCTGTACCTGCCTACGGTGCACGGGCATCATCGCTCATCATTTTCTTTTCGATGGGTCTTTCAGCCGCCGGAACAGGTGTGGTGGCGCCCTTCCTCGATGATGGTGTGTGGAGCGCCGGCGCCATCATGCTCATCATGTGCATCGCTGCCTTTGTCCTGCTGCCGCTCATCCGAGAGCAGAAAGCTGGTTAACGCAGCTCCTCACCTTTAAGACTAAAACCTATGATCTGACATGGCGTTTTTCAGATAAACCGATGGGACCGTTTTATGCAAAACCGCAGAATTGAGGGATTTATTTAAGACTGTTTTAGAATTACCGGTGCGATACCGGAGAGGCGGCAAATCGAATTAGTCGTCAGTTTTTCATGAGTATCGCCATGGGTATCACCCCAGACTCAACAGGATTCACGCAGCTCGACGTTTCCCCTTTCCAACAATTGGGGCTGGCTTTGCGCAACCTGACTCATCAAATGCCGAAAGAAATTACGGTCCCTCTGCCAGAAGAGAGAGACCCGAAACTCACGTCCTATTTGATGGCCCATGTTGAGTTAAAAAAAGCGCTGGAACGGCAACGCGAAGACCCGACGCTCACAGAGATGATTGTACAGGAAGTCGGCAAAGTCCTGGGCTCGTCCCCAATGGTGGACCTTTATCTCATTTCCTATCTCTACAAACTCAATCCAAAGCTTGAGAACCTGAAAGTGGTCCTCAACATGGTCGATCAATGCGAACTGGAAATCGGACCGCTTCACCAAGTCTATTGGTATTTGCGCCAGTCGCTCTACGGTACAGGAACGATGGTCGATGCTGAGAGCTTTGAGTTGCTCTTCCGGTTCTATCTGTCGCTTTCACAAATCTGGCGCTCCCACAGTATGACGGCTGTCGGAGAATGGATCCCGCCCGAAGCGCGCAATGCAGACCGCGTTGTTGTTCTGACAAACCAGTTTCTGGAATTGCCTCACGGACCAACGGCTGATGTCTATGAAACCATCAGGGCCTTGAGAGCAATGGGCAAGGAGGTGCTTCTGGTCAACACCGCCGACATGCCGAACTCCAAGACCGTGCCCATGTTCGACCCAAAGGTTGCCCCATATGCGCATGATCTGATCGCGGCAGAGCAGATTACCTATCGCGATGCGACCTATAGCTTCAAGCAATGCCCGCCGAACATGCCGAATGTGACTGCAGCGCTTCAACTGGTCAAACAGATCCGACAACTTAAGCCGGAAC
This sequence comes from Parvibaculaceae bacterium, assembly GCA_965248405.1. Taxonomy (GTDB): domain Bacteria; phylum Pseudomonadota; class Alphaproteobacteria; order Parvibaculales; family Parvibaculaceae; genus Mf105b01. Next base: position 440,805 of record OZ252104.1, on the reverse strand, counting down.
TCATCATTTCCCTTGGCGGGTCGAGCCCGGTTGCCGACCTTTGTGCAGGTTTTACAACTGTCGCAACTATTCCATTTGATGGCGTCTTTCCGATCGCTGCATCTCAGCTCCTGTTCATTCCCCGGGTGTGTCACACACAGGACAGAACCATGATTGCCCGCCTGGGCTTTCATGAGGACGTTCTTTTCAGCAACCAATATGCGTTTGCCCCACAGACGCCCCTCCCCTCGGTCAAGCGGGCCTCTCTGGGCATTCCCAAAAATGCGACGGCTTTCTGCCTTGTTGGTAGTCAGTTCGAACCCGAACTTTCTTCCGGGTTTCTCGCGATGCTGAATGAAGCCTGCCGAAGCGAGCCAAGGCTTTTTATCGTTTTTATGGGGGAGTTTGACATAGCCGACATGCATCTCTCTTCCATGCCTTTCCTACAGGAACGCTCCTGCTTTGTGGGTCAACGCGATGACCAGATGGCGGTCCTGGCCGCATGCGACGGCTATCTCAATCCACCCCGCCAAGGTGGGGCCACCTCCGCTGTTGCAGCCATGACAGCAGGTCTTCCTATCCTCTCTCAAGGATGGGGAGACGTGGTGGACCAGGCCTGCGACAATGGCACGTACGAGCGGTGGGTGAACGCCAAGCAAATCTCCGGCTTTGCCAAACAGCTCGCGGACGACCCCGGCCTTGCCAAGACCCTGTCCCGTCGTTCCAAAAAGAGAGCGGCTGAGTGCACCGACAGAAGCGCGATGTTGAAGAATCTGATCGAGCATCTGGAGGACGGGATGCTGGACCAAAACGCTGTCTTCAGCAGCTAGCCTCCTTCCCGTCCAGCTGTGGCCGGCCCTGTCTCGCCACGCGCATACGCGAGGTTCCACCAAGAAGATGTTTGACGGGATCTCCTGCGGGGACTAAACCTGTTCCACCTGGAATGTTCCGGGTGGGGAGAAATTATGACCTGCTTCTATCAAAGCGTCTGCCTTACCAAAACCAACTCCGCATCTGCGGAGATGAAGGTGACCCGTGCGCCCTGACAGAAGCTAAGCCTTTTCTCACCTGTTCGAGAGCCCGGCATTAGCCGGGCTTTTTTGTTATGGAGACCAACATGAGATCCACCGGCTGGATCGTTACCATTGTGCTCGCTACCGCCATGCTTGGTGGTTCGGCTTTTGACTTCCATCTGCCTGCCATTCCGCTCCTGCCGGAACAGCTTGGCGCCAGCGTGGTGGAAGCCCAATGGACACTGGCGGGGTTCTCGTTCGGTTTCGCAATATCCATGCTCGTGTTCGGCGCGCTCGCAGACCTCTATTCCAGACGGGCTGTGCTGCTCGGCGGTCTGGCCATCTTCGTGCCCGCATCAGTGGTCTGTGCGATGGCCACCACACCGGAAATGCTGATCGCTGGGCGCGTGTTTCAGGGGTGTGCTGCTGCAGCAGGCAATTCTGTAGCGCCTGCGCTCATTCGCTCGCTTTATAACGAGGCGCAGAGCGTCCGCGCCATGTCGATCTTCTCATCCCTCTTTGGCCTTATCCCCGTGATCGCGCCCGCCCTTGGTGCGGTGATGATTGCCGCCTGGGGATGGCAGTCCGTCTTCTGGCTCATTGCCGGGGTCGGCCTGCTGCTCGTGCCCGCGGTCGGCTTTGCCATTCCGGGCGATCGCCCGGCCGGCCATCAGACTGATCTTGAGATCGACCTCTGGCCTGTGGTGCTTGGATATGGACGGCTTCTCACCCACCCAAAGTACCTGGCCTATATTGGCAGCCAGGCCATGGGTTTTGCCGGGTTGCTCACCTTCGTATTGAGTTCGCCCTATCTCATCACAGCGCATCTGGGCGGTGATACTGGCGCCTTTCTGCTCACGCAGGTGATCATCATCTCGGCCTATATTCTCGGGGCCAACGGGACAGGCCTGCTGGTTCACCATTTCAGGACAGATGATTTCATTCTGGCTGGCGCCGCCTGCCAGCTCGTGGGTGGTGCCGCCCTGCTCACCTACGCGCTATTCGCCAATGCGCCCGGCTGGCTCGCCGTTGCGTTTCTCGTCGCCATCTTCGATGCAGGTCATGGCATCCGAAGCGGCGCAGGTTTCACGAAAGCCATGGATATTGTGCCAACTCATGGTGCCCGCGCCTCCTCGCTTCTGAACTTCCTATGTGTCGCCCTTGCCGGCGCAGGCGCTGCCGTCGTAGCTCCTTTTCTTGCACCTTACGGTCTGATGCCCGTGGCCCTCACAACTTTTGCTCTAGGGAGCGGCGGGCTGGCGCTCCTGACATTGGCCCGACGGTTGTAGGGAGGACTGCAGCTGCCTAAAGTCACGCCACACCAAAATTAGATATTGCAACCGGGAGACGAACATGAGCGACGTGGAAACAGAGTTTCTTTTTGAGATTGATGCGGAACTTCGTGAACCAAACCTGATGATCGGCGGCGTGCCTGACGGCACAAGAAGCATAGCTCATGTCGCCGGAGGGACATTTGAAGGCCCGCGCCTGAAGGGCACAATGCCCGCATCCGGCGGCGACTGGGTGTTGGTGCGCGCAGACGGGTCCATCAAGATTGATGTCCGCGCGGCCCTCACCACTGACGATGGCCACAATATCTATACTTACTATGGCGGCCGCATTGTGATGGCACCGGAACAGATGGGTGCACTCGGTGACCGTGCTGCGGCGGACGCACTTGATCCCACAACCTATTATTTCCGAACCAACCCGCTCTTCGAAGCCGCCATGGACGGGCCTTACGCCTGGCTCAACCACGTTGTGGCTGTCGGCATTGGCAAACTCACCGCCAAGGGCGTGGCTTACAAGGTCTATGCGATCAAGTAAGCTGCTGGCATGAGAGAACTGGCGATACTCACCTTCCTTACCCTCGACGGTGTCATGCAGGCCCCCTCCTCCCCAGACGAAGATCCGTCTGGCGGGTTCACCCATGGCGGATGGGCTCAACCATGCTGGGACGGCGTGATGGAACAGGTGGGCCGCGAAGCCATGGCCATGCCCTATGACATGCTCTTTGGCCGCAAGACCTATGAGCTTTTCGCCAGCCATTGGCCGGATGCCGACCCGGATGATCCGGCCGCGGCGCGGATGAACGGCGCCACAAAATATGTGGCGTCGTCCACACTTACCGAACCCTCCTGGCAAAACACGACCGTGCTTTCCGGCGATGTGGTGCATGAGGTCGAGTTGCTTAAGAAGCAGGACGGGCCGCTCATCCAGGTGCATGGCAGTGGCAATCTGATCCAAACGCTCCTGAAACATGATCTTGTTGATGAGTATCGTCTCTGGACATTTCCGGTGATCACCGGGTCCGGCAAACGTCTCTTTGACGAAGGCGTGCCGCACTCCTCGCTATCGCTCAAAAAATCAGAAGCGACCGGCAACGGTGCGGTGATGTCGATCTACCGGCGGTAGCTGCGGCAAATCCATCCAGAAATGCAATTCCACCCTGAGGAATAAGCCAGATGTGGCATGACGCATGCCACATCCCTCCCTATACTTGGGCCCCAAGAACCAAGACGAAAAACGAAGCTGACTGAAGCTGACGGGGGAAAACACCATGCGCACCACTCTTTTCGCGACCGCGCTGCTTGCAAGCACGAGCCTAACGAGCGCCACCAATGCTGCAGAGACGCAGCTCCTCTGGGGGGATACCCATCTTCACTCGTCTTACTCCACCGATGCCTTTATGGCGGGCAATCGGACTGCCGATCCAGACACGGCCTACCGCCTAGCCAAAGGGGAGCCGGTGATCCATCCGTTCAACCGGGTCAGGGTTCAGTTGCAGCGCCCGCTTGATTTTCTTGTCGTGGCCGACCATGCGGAGTCCCTCGGGGTCATTGGCGAAATCTTCCGTCAGAATCCGGACATGTCGGAAGCCTGGTTTTGGCGGCGCTGGTTTGCGAGTTTCGCGCTGGGCCGTCTACGCGACACGATTGACCAGCCCACCGACCTTACCGGCGTTGTCGGCAGTTTCGCGCCCCATGTGATTGAGCCCGGCGACACGGAAGACCCGGTCGTGGCCGGCGGTCGTATGCAGAATATTTCTGTCGCCAGCATTGTCGGCATTCCGCCGGAAGTGGAAGCTGAAATCAGCGCGAACATGTGGGCGAAGTCTGTCGCTGCGGCGGAAGCGCATTATGAGCCGGGCGTCTTCACGCCGCTCATTGGCTGGGAATGGACGCAGACGAATAATGGGGTGAACCTGCACCGGGTCGTTATGTCCACACTTAATGGGGAGCAGGCAGCGCGCATCGATCCGGTCGGCTCCGGCGAAGCGCCTTACCCGCATCAGCTTTGGGAGGGCCTGGCCGCCCTTCAGGAAGAAACCGGCGCGCGCTTCATGGCGATCCCACATAACTCGAACCTCTCTAAGGGCTATATGTTCAGCGCCACGCGATTGAATGGCGAGCCCATCACCGCGGAGTTTGCCCGCACGCGTATGGAGTGGGAGCCGATTGTCGAGGTCACCCAGATCAAGGGGGACTCGGAGACCGACCCCACTTTGTCGCCGGACGATGAGTTTGCCGACTTTGAGCCGTTCAATTTCTATCTGCAGAATAAGCCGCAGGGTGCCAACTATCAGGCAGCCGTGGGCGACTTTATGCGCTCCGGCCTTCGGCGCGGACTGGAGATTGAACAGCGTATTGGCGTAAACCCCTATCAGTTCGGCGTCATCGGCTCGACGGATGCGCATACCAGCATCGCGTCCGCCGAAGAGCCCAATTTCTGGGGCAAGATGGCGAAGGATTCCATCCCGGAAAACAAGCGTCACGGTGACGCCACCGATGAAGAGAATGAATATGAACCGGGTGTCGACACGTTTGACGGCTGGAACTATTCCGCGCAAGGGCTGGCTGCCGTCTGGGCGGAAGAGAATACGCGCGAAAGCATTTTCGAAGCCTTCACCCGGCGCGAAACCTACGCGACCACGGGCCCGCGCATGACGCTCCGCGTGTTTGGCGGCTGGACCTATGACGCCGCTGACGCCAATGCGGCGGACCTGGCAGACGTCGGCTATGCGGGCGGCGTTCCCATGGGGGGCGATCTGCGCGCGGCCGCCAGTGATACGCCGGTGCAGCTCCTTATCCGCGCAACCAAGGACCCAATGGATGCGAACCTTGACCGGGTGCAGGTGATCAAGGGCTGGGTGGACGCGGACGGCACGTCACATGAGAAAGTGTTTGACGTTGCCTGGTCCGACGGGCGGGTGCCGGGCGCCGATGGCAAGCTGCCGCCGGTGGGAAACACGGTGAACCTTGAAACCGGCACGGTTGAAAATTCCATCGGTGCGGCGGAATTCTCCACGCTCTGGACTGACCCCACCTTCGATGCGAGCGAGCGGGCCTTCTACTATGTGCGGGTCATCCAGATCCCGACCATCCGGCACTCACAGCTCGATGCCATCGCACTCGGACAGCCCACGCCGTATGAGGGCCCAGCCACGATCCAGGAACGCGCCTACTCGTCTCCCATCTGGTACACGCCTTGATTGTTGGGACTTAACACCCAACTACTGTCTCCCACTCCGACGTCATGCCCGGACTTGTTCCGGGGGTGACGGTCGTGAATAAGCGCACCGACCCTTCAAAGTGAAACGCTGATCGTGTACAGCTAGTGTCATGAAGACGTCACTCGAGCATCTATCTCCCCGCAAACGGCAGGAACTGGAGCGCATCACCGCGATCCTGTTTGAGGAGCTGGAAGACGCACTGAAACTCGCCACGTCGGACGTGAAAAAGCGCGGGCGGATTTTGAAAGTGATCCTGTTCGGCTCCTATGCGCGGGGCGATTTTGTCGAGGACCGTTCGAGCGGTTATTTCTCCGATATTGATCTTCTAGTGGTGGTGAACCAGGCGCGGCTCACGGATGTGGCCGACATCTGGTACAAGGCGGACGACCGCTTCCTCTCGGACCCGCGGATCAAGACGGAAGTGAACCTCATCGTGCATACGCTGGATGAGGTGAACGACAATCTCGCCCAAGGTCAGTATTTCTTTTCCGACATTGTGAAGGACGGGGTGGCGCTCTTCCAAGCGCAGGGGATCAAGTTTGCCTCCCCGCGCCCGTTGGATGAACAGCAAGCACGAGAGTTGGGGGAGAAATATTGGGCGCAGAAGTTTGACGGCTATAACGAGTTTCTGCGAACAGCCGACTTTCAAATGGAGCAAGGCATGGCCAACCTCACCGCCTTTTCGCTCCACCAGGCCGCTGAGCAATACTATCAGGGTGTCCTGTTGCGGAAGACGCTCTATTCACCGGCGTCGCACAATATCAAGTTCCTGCGCTCGCTGGCAGAAGACCTCGAGCCGTCCCTCCGCACCGTCTGGCCCCGCGACACACGGGCCGCCCGCGCCAATTTCGAACTCCTGAAACGCGCCTACGTGGACGCCCGCTACTCCGAGCATTTCGACATCACGAAAGAACAGCTCACGTGGTTGAGAGAGTGTGTTGGACGGTTGGATGAAGGCTCCTGTTAATGCCCGGACACGATCCAGAAACGCGCTTACTCATCATCCACCTGATACGCACCGTGAGGCTGTGTGATTTCATAAAGTGATTGTTATTTTTTAGATAGTCAGTTCTACTTTATTGACCGAAGCCCGACACAGCTGAGCCTTATGTGGAAAGCAGTAACACCAAGATTCAGAAAATTTCTGGGGGAATTGAAACTCACTGACCTCCAGATTGAAGGAGGCTTGAATACGCAATCGGGTGTTAGAAGGCGCCTAAACTCGCACTACTTTGGATTTCCATCAGAAGACAATGCGTTGCTCGTCGGTTCGTGGGGAAAATTCACGCGCATGCGTCCCCCACGTGACATTGACCTGTTGTTTGAGCTGCCACCAGCTGTGCATGCTCGATTTGAAAAACATACAGGAAACAAGCAGTCTGAATTACTCCAGGAGGTCAAACGCGTCCTACAGGGGACTTACCCACAAACAACTATGCGCGGCGATGGCCAAGTTGTTCTCGTCGCTTTCAATACAATCACGGTTGAAGTAATTCCTGCATTCAAGCTGACCAGTGGCCAATATTGGATATGTGACACAAACGACGGTGGTAGTTACATCACCACTGATCCGGTTGCTGAGATGGAAGTCATTCAGAGCGTTGACACAAATTGCAATAGGAACCTGCGCCCGCTCATAAAAATGCTAAAAGCATGGCAAGCACACTGCAACGTTCCACTCAAATCTTTCATTCTTGAGCTGTTGGCAACCGAGTACATTCAAACCTGTCAATGGAGAGACCGAAGCCTCTTCTATTATGATTGGATCGTGCGCGACTTTTTTCGCTTTCTAGTAACCAAAGCGTTCTATCCAGTATTTGTTCCCGGTACAAATGAGATGATTTTACTGAACAACGAGTGGCTCTCTCGTGCGCAGACTGCATTGAGCCGAGTGGAATTAGCTTGTGCGTATGAGCATCTTGATCAAATCGCTCTCGCGGGCGACGAATGGCAAAAAGTGTTTGGCCCACAGATTCCAAAAATGGTGTGAGCATGATCGAAGAGCTGAAGAAAGAATGTAGGCACCAAGAGAACTCCTGTCTTTATACATCGACAACCTTGTTCAACTGGTTGAAATCATTACGCCGCTGGCGGGCCGCATTCATAATACTGCCCATAATAACCGGCAGCCTAGCTTCGTTCGTGCTCTTTCAAGACATGATACTTGTTCCGGCTGTCTTGTCTCTTCTGACAGGAATTTTTCCTGCAATTTTCAAGGCACTGAAGTTGGATGTACATATTGAAACAGTGGAGGCGCTTGCGGCAGAGTATAAAATATTGGAAAGCCGCTTCCGCCAAGCTGCAGAGATAGTGAGCGCAAAAGGTGAGGAAGCTCTGGAAACTGAACTGTCTGAGTTAATGCGGCGCGTGGAAAAATCACGTGCACAAGCTATAACACCGCCCGAACGTTTCTATCGAAAAGCACAAAAGGATATTAAAAAGGGCGACTACGAGCCTGATTAGGCCCGCGAACAAGTCACCTCAATCAAACGCTTCTTCCCAAGTGCCTTCCGTGGAGGCTTTGGAATATTCCGTCGCGCGGTTTTCGAAGAAGTTGGTGTGCTCAATGCCGTTCAGCATTTCGTCCATCCAGGGCAGCGGGTTTTTGTCGACCCGGTAGATTGGCAAGAGACCAAGCTGGGTGAGGCGGCGGTTGGCAATCCAGCGGATATAACTCTTCACCTCTTCCGCGCTTAGGCCTTCCACCGCGCCCATCTCAAACGCCAGATCGATGAACGCATCCTCGTGGGTGATGATGGTTTCACAGGCCTTGTAGATGTCTTTCTGGAGCTTGTCGTTCCAGAGCTCGGGATTTTCATCCACGAAGGTGCGGAAGAGCTTGATGGCGCTTTCCGTGTGGAGCGTTTCGTCACGCGCTGACCAGGTGACGATCTGGCCCATGCCCTTCATCTTGTTGAAGCGCGGGAAGTTCATGAGGATCGCGAAGCTCGCGAAGAGCTGCACACCTTCGGTGAAAGCGCCGAAGACCGCGAGCGTCTTCGCCACATCTTCCTTCGTCTCCACGCCCCATTCCTGCATATAGTCGTACTTGTCCTTCATCTCCTCATATTTGAGGAAGGCCTCGTACTCCACTTCCGGCATGCCGATCGTGTCCAGCAGGTGGGAATAGGCGGAGATGTGGACCGTCTCGATGTTGGAGAAAGCGGCCAGCATCATCTGCACTTCGGTCGGTTTGAAGACGCGGGAATAGTGGCGCATGTAGCAATTGTTCACTTCCACATCCGCCTGCACGAAAAAACGGAAAATCTGGGTGAGCAGATTGCGTTCCGCATCGGTCAGCACCTTCGCCCAGTCCTTTACATCGTCCGCGAGCGGCACTTCTTCCGGCAGCCAGTGAATGCGCTGCTGGGTCAGCCAAGCGTCATAGGCCCAGGGGTAGCGGAAGGGCTTGTAGGTTGCGCGTTCTTCTAGCAATGACATGTCTTCCGCCTCCTGGCTTCCCGTCGTGCTTTGCCGCCCTCCTTCGAGACGGGCCTTTGGCCCTCCTCAGGATGAGGCATCAGATAAAAAACCTCACCCTGAGGGCCGCGAAGCGGTGTCTCGAAGGGTGAGGTGGTGTTAGGCGCCAGAAAACTTACTGGCAGGCGAGACACTCGTCATACTCGTTCATCTCAGCCGGGTTGATCTTCTGAGCCGGTTGCTCGTTCTGCGTGAGCCTTGTTTCCACGGCGACCTCGCTCAAGGTCTTGAGTGGAATCTCTGCGGCGCCACTTGCCTTCTCTGCTTCTTTGGCCTGATGGGAGCTGTCGCTTTCAGCCCGCTGGATCGACAAGGAGCGGCAATAGTAGAGCGACTTCACGCCCTGCTTCCAGGCCTGGAAGTGGAGCTGGTGCAGGTCACGCTTGTGCACATTGGCCGGCACGAAGAGGTTCACGCTTTGCGCCTGGTCGATCATGGGTGCACGGTCGCCCGCATGCTCGATAACCCAGCGCTGGTCGATTTCGAAGGCGGTCTTGAACACGTCTTTTTCCAGATCGTCCAGGAAGTCGAGATGGTCGACGGAGCCGCCATTGGTTACGATGGACGACCAGGTCTCCTCATCATTGCGGCCCTTCTCTTCAAGCAGCTTGGTCAGATGCCGATTCCGCACATTGTGGGAGCCCGACAGCGTCTTATGGGTGAAGCTGTTCGCCGCGATGGGCTCAATGCCCGCGCTGGTGCCACCGCAAATGATGGAGATCGAGGCGGTCGGCGCCACAGCCGACTTGTTGGAGAAGCGCTCCTTGATGCCATAGTCCTCAGCATCGGGACAGGCGCCCCGCTCATCCGCCAGTTTCTTGGACGCCGCATCGGCCTGATCGTCAATATGCTTGAAGATCTTCTTGTTCCAGACCTTCGCCATCACACCCTCGAACGGGATCATGTTGGCTTGCAGGAAGGAGTGGAAGCCCATAACACCCAGACCCACGGAACGCTCCCGCATGGCGGAATATTTCGCCTGGGCCATTTCGTCCGGTGCGCGGTCGATAAAGTCCTGAATGACATTGTCTAGGAAGCGCATCACATCTTCGATGAATTGCGGATGGCTTTCCCATTCCTGGAATTTCTCAACATTGAGCGACGACAGGCAGCACACAGCCGTGCGGGCATTGCCAAGATGATCCACACCGGTTGGCAGGGTGATCTCTGCACAGAGGTTTGAGGTCTTCACCTCAAGGCCCGCAAGCTTCTGCTGCTCAGGACGCGCATTGTTCACTGTGTCCTTGAAGATCATGTAAGGCTCACCGGTCTCAATCCGCGCGGTGAGCATGCGGATCCAAAGGGAACGGGCGGACACGGTCTTCTGCACCGACTTGTCTTTGGGCGACAAGAGCGCCCAGTCCTCGTCATTCTCCACCGCGCGCATGAAGGCGTCGGAAATGAGAATGCCATGGTGGAGATTGAGCGCCTTACGGTTCGGGTCGCCGCCGGTCGGACGGCGGATCTCAATAAACTCTTCCACTTCCGGATGATCGACCGGCAGGTAACAGGCCGCCGATCCGCGACGGAGCGAGCCCTGGCTGATCGCCAATGTGAGGCTGTCCATCACCCGGATGAAAGGCACGATGCCGCTGGTCTTGCCATTGCCGCCGACTTTTTCGCCGATGGAGCGGAGATTGCCCCAATAGGAGCCGATGCCGCCGCCCTTGGCCGCCAGCCAGACATTTTCGTTCCAGAGGCCGACAATGCCTTCCAGCGTGTCATTGGCTTCGTTCAGGAAGCAGGAAATGGGCAGGCCGCGCTCGGTGCCGCCGTTCGAGAGAACGGGGGTCGCTGGCATGAACCAAAGTTTGGAAATGTAATCATAGAGACGTTGCGCGTGGTCCGGATCGTCTTTGTCCGCATAGTAGCTTGCCACGCGGGCAAACAGGTCCTGGAAGCTTTCGCCCGGCATCAAATAGCGGTCGGTGAGAGTCGCCTTGCCGAACTCCGTCAGCAGGGCGTCACGCGACCGGTCCACATGCACGGTCGGACGGCCTTCAAACTGAACGGTCTGATCTGCTGCTTCAAATGGCATTTCCGGTTCCGCGGTATCCGCACCCTTCATCCGGCGAACAGCCTGACGCTCGCCTGTGATAATCGCCGAAACGGTAGCCTCAACCTCAGAAAGATCGACCGATTTAGACGTATCATTCAACATTATCGTCTGCCCCCAAATTGACCCGTTCCCGCCGCCGAAAACAGATACAAAACCCCTTGCTTGAGACAAAAAGTCTCTGGCTTGCGCACCCATGTGCACAATCCCCGCTGCTCTTTTCACATGAGCAGAACGCATTCAATCCTGTGAGTACGCTGCACTTTGAAGGTCACCCCAGCGGTGGGCAGCGCGTCCAGATATAGTATCCGCTGCGTTCGTCGCGTCAACCGGTTGTGGTCGCGGTTTCAAAATTTTTTGGTTAATGAAACCTTAACGCACTGTTTTCACTGTGTGTTTTTTCGTGCACAAAGTTTCGCACCCAACCAAACTATTTACACACACCAGCGCTAAGGACACTCGCTCATCATGCTTCAAACTGACCCCGTTACCGGTGCTGAGCGGCGCCCTCTCTATCCTGAAATCGAGCCCTACAATTCCGGCATGCTTGCCGTATCGCCCGTCCATACGCTGTTCTATGAAGAGTGCGGCAACCCAAAAGGCAAGCCGGTCGTCATCCTCCACGGGGGTCCCGGTGGCGGATGCAACCCTACGATGCGGCGCACCCACAACCCTGACTTGTACCGAATCATTTTGTTCGACCAACGCGGTTGTGGCCGGTCCAGTCCTCATGCGGAGCTGGACGGTAATACGACCTGGGACCTGGTCGCCGACATTGAGCACCTTCGCGCGCATCTAGGTATAGAGGCCTGGCAGGTCTGTGGCGGATCCTGGGGCTCGTGCCTGGCGCTGGCCTATGCAGAGACCCACCCGACCCGGGTCACCGAGCTGGTGATGCGCGGCATCTTCACGCTGAGGCCACGGGAACTGCACTGGTTCTATCAGGAGGGAACCGACGCGCTTTACCCGGATGCCTGGGAGAAGTTCATCGCGCCCATCCCGGAGGCGGAGCGCGGCGACCTTATGTGCGCTTATTACAAACGGCTCACCGGCGATGATGAGGAAGCGAAACTCGCCTGCGCCCGGGCCTGGTCGGTCTGGGAGGGAACCACGCTGTCGCTCCTTGAAGACCCTGAGCGCGCCGCTCGTTTTGACGACCCGCATTTTGCCTTGGCGTTTGCGCGGATCGAGTGCCACTACTTTATGAATAAGGGCTTCTTCGACCCGCAGGACCAACTCATCCGCAACGCCCATCTGCTAAACGGTATTCCCGGTGTCATCGCCCAGGGGCGCTATGATGTTGTGACGCCGATGTTTACGGCGTGGGAGCTTTCTAAAAACTGGGAGACCGGCGAGCTTTCAATTGTGCCGGATGCGGGCCATACCGCTACGGAACCGGGCATCGTTGATGTCATGATCCGGGCCACCGACCGGTATGCGGGTCTCTGACGTCCGCGGGATCATAAGCTGGCAGGTCCGTTCGCCTCGCCTTTCAAAACCCCAGACGCGCGCGGGTTTGTGCGCGCCGCTCGTCTGCAATCACATCATAGGTTGCCAGTTGGTCAGCGCTTAAGAGTGCCGACAGTTGAGCGCGGGTCTTGCTGTTGATGGCTGCCAAGTCAGAGCGCATGCCTCTCATGGTAAAGAGACTGGGTCTGTCACCCCGCTCAAGATCAACGCCATTTTCACGCAGCACCGCCAGACGGCTCTCTCTATCTCGGGTCAGGATGGTCTTGACTGCTGGCTTCTGTTCCTCGGTCAGCTGTAGACGGCTCGCGAGGTCCTCGAACCTCTGTTCCCGCTCTTCGTCAGAAACAGGCGCCAGCCCCGCACCAAATACCGGCGCGGTTGCAGCCATCTGCCCGCCCATGAATGCAATGGCCAAAAGAGTCACCACAAGGCGGCGGCGGGCCACGGAAAGAGTAGATATGTGGGTGAACATCTGTTGGTGCATTGCCTGTTCCTCATCAATGATCCCCAACAGGTGATAAGGTAGGTCTTGCGAACCGGGCACTCAATATTGGAAATTAGTCGATAAGCCGCCTGTGTTTAAACCTCGTTCAATGGACCATCGAATATGCGCATTCTCTTCCTCATGAATGACGAAGGGTCCCCGCCGGGCGTCCTGTTGGAAGAAACACAGTCGCTGGGCCACCGCCCAAGCGTGCTGGTGCCGTATAAAAACATCAGCCACAATCCCGATCTGCCGGGCTCGGTTCCCTCTTCCCCGGACGGGTTTGATGGGCTTGTGGTACTGGGCGGCGCCATGAGCATTCTTGATGAAGCGGATCATGCCTTCATTGACCCTACGCGCCAGTTGATGCGGGCATTTGACCGGGCACAAAAGCCGGTGATGGGAGTCTGTTTTGGGGCACAGCTCCTCGCGGATGCCCATGGCGGCAAAGTGAAACCCTTAGGACATACGGAATGGGGTTTTCTTCCCCAGACCTGGCTTGATGCCGCCCGCGACGATGCGCTGCTTGCGAGCAGCCCGCCAGGCCTTGCCCTTATGCAATGGCATGGAGACACGTTTGATCTGCCAGACGAAGCGGTGCCCTTATCCACCCGCCCCGAGTGTCCGGCCCAGGCCTTCCGGATTGGCGAGATCAATTGGGGTCTTCAGTTTCACCTGGAGCTGGACCAACCCACCTTGCTGAACTGGGCCCGTCTCCATGCTGCAGAACTGAAAGAAGACCCAACGCCCCACATCGATCAGATGCACAAAGACATTGCCCGCTATCATGCCGACCAGGCGGCTTTTGCCCGCAATGTAATGGCACGGTGGCTCGGCGTTTGTGCCCAAATGAAAACGGGGCGGTAATACGCACCGCCCCGCTCCTACTCAACAGACTTGAGTAACGGCTTTGTCTTTAGTTCAACGTGATTTCAAAAATTGACGTTGTGCCACTTACTTCATTCGCGACAGCGAGCAGATCTTTGCCATTGGGCGATTGTGCCGCCGGGATAAAAGCCATGCCTTCCGGGCCCAGATCGCCAGCTTTGCCGGCTTCTGCATTGCCGGAAAAGTCGCGATTATTGTGATAGCCGAGGAACTCAGCTTTCGCAGGCTCTGTTACATCATAGGCCATCACGCCCCCAACCCGCTCCAATCCGATGAAGGCAATGATCCGGTCGTTGATCGTTCCAATGGCGATCGCTTCCGGTTCGGGCCCTTTATCGTCGGAGCGATTGTCGCCGCTGTCATTCTCGTCATTGGTGGAGTTGAAGTCGCGGCCCAGCCTTGCCGCTGTGATGCGCTCGAAGTCATCGGCTGAGTCAAAGACCTGCTCGCCTTCCGTCGTCCAGATCGAAAAGGACCGGGCGCCATAAGCATAGATGAGCTCATGATTACCATCTCCATCTATATCGCCCATGCTGGTGGTGGTTTTAAGGCGACCCAAGTTTCCCTTTTCCTGAAGCTCCGCCGCATTGGGGAAGGCTGTTGGGTCCAGCGTAAGTTTGGCGACCCGGGTTTCTTCGGACCAGCCATCATAGTCCTTTGCGTCACCCTCATTAGCTGTGACGAGATATGTCACACCGCCAACCTCGTATGCGACGATGGCATCGGGCTGATACATGCCCAGCACAGGCCAGGTTTTAATGTTGATGCCACCATCCTTATTCGATGCGTCAAACGGCACTTCCGAGTGGTCTTTATAGCCGAGCCCCAGCAGCTTCGTGACCTGTGCGGTTTCAATGTCGACGACAGCGATGCCATTATTTTCCTGAAGCGTCACATAGGCCGTTGATCCGTCGGCCGACACAGCCACATATTCAGGTTCAACATCTGCCGCAACGGAGCTGCCGGGCTTCACAATCCGCATGCCATCGGGCACGGTATCAAATCCGGAGAAAGTTGCTGTGCGCACTGTCATGTCTGCAACGGAGATAACACTTACCGTCCCTTCCGGGTCGTTGGTGTAGTCCTCAGACGGCTCTCCCTCATTGGCGACGATCGCGTAGGCCCCATCTGGCGTGAACGTCACCATGTCCGGATTGGCGCCCACCGTCACTGCGCCCTTTTCGTTACCATCGAGGTCGAAGAAGACAAGCTTGCCCGCATCCTGTTTGGACTGGCCGACAACTGCTACGGCCACCAGGGTGCCATGGACAGCAACGGAGTTCGCTCCCTTGCCATAGGCGCTGGTATTCAGCGTATTGACTTTAACCGGCGCTGAGGGGTCGGAAATGTCCAAGACATCAACCTCGCCTGCATCGGCATTGACCACATAGAGCCGCTGCACCTCTGGTGAATAAACGACGATCTCCGCTGCACCTTCGTCGAAGACACCGGTTTCATAGGTCGCAATATGGTTAAAGCTGAGGGCATCTGCCGCAATGGCAGGACCGGTCATTGCCAAGCCCCCCGCCATAAGGGCCGCTAGAGAAATCATGCGCATAGTGGAACTTCCTATCATCGCGTCTCATCTTGAATTTGCGGACCCTAATCAGATTCATTAACCCTGCGTGCGAAACTTATGTGACGCTGAATTTGAAACGAGACTCTTTGTCGAAACATTAAGCAGGTCTTAAGGCCCTACCCGCTATCTAGATAGTGTGATCAGGGGAGCGCCATGGTCGATAACGGCAAGTCAGAGACAAGAAATGCAGGTACTGCCGGTAACTTGGATGCCAAGCTGGCCGCAGCTTCCGCGCTTGGCGCGCTGACATCCAAAGCAAACCTGTCGCAAGAGGAACGGCGGCGCGCGCATGATATACTGGCGACCCTCAGTCTGGATGCGGAACAACAGGTGCGTGCGTCGGTTGCCCGCGCAATTGCCGACTACCCTTTTTTGCCGCCGAGTGTTGCCGAGAAGCTGGCCAGGGACGTTTGCGACGTTTCCGGCCCGGTATTGCAGCGCTCGCCAGCGCTTTCCGACGGTTTTCTGACAGATCTCATTGAAAGTGGTGCTGCCGATGAAAGCGCACAGGTTCAAATTGCCACAAGAAATGGACTCCCGACTTCCGTCTCCGGTCCTCTGTTAAGGATCGGCAAGCGCCGCGCTGTTGAGTCAGTCCTCACCAATGCCAGCGCCAAGATTGATGACGACGGATATGGTGGCCTTTTTGCGCGTGAAGACCTGGACGGACGGTTACTGACCCTTGTCTCCGCCCGGCAGGACTTGTCTGAACCTATCGTGGCACGGTGTCACAAAATTGTTCTGACCGACCGTTTTGACCGGGAAGTGGGTGCAGCTGTTCGCCAGTCCCTTATCGAGCAACACTCGCTTCCGCCGATGATGGCCGACGCGATCGTCAATGCCGCGGTCGAAGATGCCCTTTCACGCGCCACCTCCGACACTAACGCAACGCCGGAGGAATTGACCGGGCTTGCCGAGACGCTTCACAGCCATGATGATCTGACACCTTCTCTCTTGCTTCGGATGACATGCGACGGGTCACTTGAATTCACCATGGCAGCCTTCCATGTCCTGACCGGCCGCTCATATGACGAAGTCGCACGCGCCTTCAGCAGCGCGGGAACAGAGACGCTCGGCGAAATATACCGACAGAGCGCGCTTCCGCCTTACTTCCGTTTCGCTCTCGTAACTGCCATCAAGCGAATGAGTGAAGAGCGGAACAAACCCTATCAGGGCGCACCGGATAAGCCCGTACAAGACATCATTCGTGAGATTGTCGGCTTTTATAGGGGGATCGCACCGACGTCGCTCGATCAGGTCATCGCCCGATTGTGTCACGAAGCGACCCGCTGGGCACAGGACGGCGACGCCGCGCCGTCCAGCTCCTGATATCTCGACCTCAAGTCTAGAAATTCACGCGGTTGGTGTAAGCGCCGTCAACCACCATGTTGATTCCCGTGGTAAAGCTTGAGCGCGGACTCGCTAAGAAGACACTTGCGTTTGCGATGTCTTCCGGTGTCGCCATCCGCTCCATGGGATTTCTCGCCATGGCATCCTTATAAACGTCCGGCATGTTCTCTTCGATCATGTGCCAGACACCACCTTTGAAGTAGACCGTGCCGGGTGACACGACATTGCAGCGGACATGTTTGCCCGCATATTCCTTGGCGAAGCCTTTGGCCATGTGAATAAGTGCAGCTTTCATCGCACCATACGCATTCGGATTACTCGTCTCGGCAGCAGAGACGGATGAGATGATAACAACTGACGCGTCACCTCCTGCAGCTGCCGATTTTTCTAGGTGAGGGATTGCCGCCGTAATAGACCGTTGCGCGCCCATCACGTCGACATCAAAACCCGCCTTCCAGTTTGCCTCTTCATTGCCGGCGCTGAGCGCACTTGCGTTTGAGATGAGAATGTCGATGCCGCCAAGATCGTTTGCCGCTTCACCGATCCATGTCTGCAACGCCGCGCCGTCCGCGATATCAACGGATTTGCCATGAGCTCCGACGCCCTTCCCCTTCAAAGCAGCGACTGCATCCTCAATCTGATCCTGATTGCGTGCGCAGATGGCAACATTCGCGCCTTCATCTGCCAGCAGGTCTGCAATGGCGCGACCGATGCCTCGCGTCCCGCCCAAAATCACCGCGCGCTTCCCTTTTAGTCCTAGATCCATTTTTGACGTTTCCTCCGGTTTTAAGTTGTCGGCACTCTATCTGTTTGACGCAGCGGCAGGAAGGTGAAAGCGCAGCGCTTTTTCTGTTCTTTGGTGTCTTAGCCGAGGTGCGGTAGACTCTGGACAAAAGAGGCCAAAGAGCCCCACCACAAGGCCCGACTGCAACTGGAGGAGACGAGATCCATGGATCTGGCAATGAAACCTGAAGAAGCCGCTTTTCGTGATGAAGTGCGTGCTTTTCTTGATGAGAAACTGACCGACCAGCTGAAAGCCCATGCACGGCTCACCAGCGGCATCCTCACAGATCATCCTTTGCGGGTTGAATGGCTGAAAATTCTCAATGAACGCGGATGGGCTGCCCCTAGCTGGCCGAAGGAGTATGGCGGTACCGGATGGAGCGTCATGCAGAAATTCATCTTCGCGTCCGAATGCGCGGCCGCGGGCGCGCCTGGTCTAAGCTCCATGGGGCTTTCCATGGTGGGTCCAACGCTCATGGGTCATGGCACCGATGAGCAACGGGCAAAATATCTTCCCAAAATTCTCGACGGCACACATTGGTGGTGTCAGGGCTATTCAGAGCCTGGTTCCGGGTCTGACCTTGCATCGCTGCAGACGAAGGCCATCTCCGACGGTGATGACTACATCATCAACGGCACCAAGATCTGGACGACGGGCGCACACTTTGCCAATCACATGTTCTGTCTGGTCCGCACCAGCACGGAAGGCAAAAGACAGGAAGGTATTTCTTTCATTGTCTTCCCGATGGACCTGCCGGGTATTTCGGTCGAGCCGATCATCACCATTTCAGGCGACCATGAAGTGAACCAGGTCTTCTTTGACGATGTGCGCGTGCCCAAAGCCAACCGCATCGGCGCAGAGAATAATGGCTGGACGGTTGCCAAATATCTGCTTGAGTTTGAACGGGGCGGGTCTGCCCATGGCGCAAACCTGCGCAATGCGCTCAATCGCCTGAAAAACATTGCGTCCAAGGAAACCGCTGATGGTGAGGGCGCCTTGATTGATGACCCTGCTTTCAACCGCAAGGTTGCCGAAGCGGAAGTCGAAGTGACCGCGGTTGAGTTCACGGAACACCGGATCATGTCGTCGCTTTCCTCAGGTCAAAACCCGGGCGCGGCGGCTTCCATGATCAAACTGCGCGGCTCCACCATGACGCAGACCATCACAGAACTGGGCGTTGAAGCCATTTCACACTATATCGCCCCCCATGTGATGGAAGCACGGACCTGGGGCTCCAACGTGGCGCCGGTTGGGCCAGACCATACATTGATGGTGGTGCCCAAATATATGAATGGCCGCGCCAACACGATCTTTGGCGGATCAAATGAGGTTCAACGTAACATCATGGCGAAAGCCGTTCTCGGTCTCTAAACGCCTCATCAAAGGAGAGTTCTGATGGACCTTGCGCTCGCGCCAGAGGATGCAGCCTTTCGCGATGAAGTTCGTGCCTTTCTGGACGAAACGCTGACCGAGACCATGCGGGAAGCCGGGCGGCTCACCACCAGTGTTTTCACCGAATATCACGACAACATGCCCTGGCATAAAGCGCTCCATGCCAAAGGCTGGGTCGCACCCAGCTGGCCGAAGGAATATGGCGGCACCGGGTGGACCGATATGCAGAAGTATATTTTTGCATCCGAGTGCGCGCGGGCGGAAACACCGCATCTCTCACCCATGGGCCTTCGCATGTGCGGGCCGGTCCTAATGAAATACGGCACACAGGAGCAGAAGGACTTCTATCTCCCGCGCATCCTCTCCGGTGAGGACTATTGGTGTCAGGGCTATTCGGAGCCGGGGTCGGGGTCCGACCTCGCATCCCTGCAATGCAAGGCGGAACGGGACGGCGATGATTATGTCATCAACGGCACCAAGATCTGGACGACCCACGCGCATTTTGCCAACCGCATGTTCTGTCTTGTGCGCACAGACGGGTCCGGCAAGCCACAACAAGGCATCACCTTCATTCTGATCGACATGGATACGCCGGGTATCAAGGTCGAGCCCATCATCACCATGGCGGGCGACCATGAAGTCAATCAGGTGTTCTTTGACGATGTGCGCGTGCCTGTCGCCAATCGGGTCGGCGAAGAGAATGACGGCTGGACCGTGGCCAAATATCTTCTCGAGTTTGAACGCGGCGGGTCTTCCGCGCCTGGTCTCGAGATCGGCGCCCAGAAGGTGCGCGCTCTTGCCTCCAAAGAGACAAGCGGTAATGGCACGACACTGATGGACGACCCGGCATTCGCAGCGAAACTCGCCAACACGGAGATCGCCATCAAAGCACTGGAGGTCACCGAACACCGGATCCTCTCCGCCATGTCTGCAGGGCAGAATCCGGGGCCTGCCTCATCGATGCTGAAAACCTGCGGCACAGAGATGCGTCAGAAGATTGACGAGCTCGCAGTGGAAGCCATCCAGTATTACGCGACACCGGACCAGAAGGACGCCCGCATGACCGGCTCCAATGTGGAGCCTATCGGTCCCGCTGATGCCATGATTGCCGTGCCGTCCTATCTCAACAATCGCGCCGGCTCCATCTATGGCGGCTCGAATGAGGTGCAACGCAATATTATGGCGAAGCTGGTTTTGGGCCTCTAGGACATCGGGCCTCTAAGGGATTGCTTCACAGGCAGCAGACCCCATCTAATTGTCATCGCGATGATTATGGGAGGGTGACATGCAGACCAAGATACTCGGCAGGGACAAAGCGGCACTGACGGTTTCAACCCAAGGGCTGGGCTGTATGGGCATGTCCCAATCCTACGGCGATGCCGATCAGGCAGAAGCAGAGGCCACTTTGTTGCGCGCCGTCGAACTGGGCATCACCCTGTTTGACACCGCCGATGCCTATGGCCGGGGCCACAATGAAGAATTGGTGGGCCGCGTCCTGGCTCCCCATCGCGACAAGATTTCACTTGCAACCAAGTTCGCCTTTATCGTTGGTGAAGATGGCAAACCAGGCATCTGCTGCACGCCTGACCATGTGAAGGAGGCCTGTGACGCAAGTCTTGCCCGCCTGGGGACAGATCATATTGATCTCTATTACATGCACCGGCTTGATCCCAATGTTCCTATTGAGGACACGGTCGGTGCAATGTCCGACCTCGTTGCCGCCGGCAAGATCCGATATCTCGGTCTTTCGGAAGTTTCAGCCAACACGATCCGCAGAGCGCAGAAGGTCCATCCGATTACGGCCGTTCAGTCTGAATATTCTCTCTGGACCCGCGAGATTGAAGACGGCGTCCTTCCGGCCTGCCGCGAACTTGGGATCGGCTTTGTGCCTTTCTCCCCTCTCGGTCGTGGTTTCCTCACGGGGAAACTGGCTCAGGAAGATTTCGGTAAAGGTGACATGCGAAAAGGTCTTCCCAGATTTCAGGGAGAAAATTTCGATCTCAACCTGGCGCTCGTCCATGCTTTGGAGGAGATCGCTTCGGACAAAGGCGTGAAAGCCGGACAGGTGGCACTCGCCTGGGTGATGGCAAAAGGCGACGACATAGTTCCAATCCCGGGAACAAAACGCCGAACCTATCTGGAAGAGAACATCGCGGCCGCAGGTGTTGATCTCACCCCTGCCGACCTTACCCGGATAGAAGACCTATTCACCCGGGACGCGATTGCCGGTGAAAGATACCCCGATGCAATCATGTCGACCGTTGATAAGAGCTAACTAAACCTTCCGCTTGATCAGCAGAGTCGTTGTTTGAGTGAAAACCGTTTCGCCGTCCTGGTTTTCCAGGATGTGGCGGTTTTTCACGACACCCCGGTCCGGCTTTGAGGAACTGGGTTTGGTATCAATGCATTCAATCGTGAGGGACAATACATCGTCCAGCTTCGCGGGCTTATGAAAGCGGACCTCGTCATATCCGAGTGCCCCTAGTACAGCCGTCTCATGAGGTAGACCCTGTGCCAGCCGCAACACCACACTTTGAATGTGGGAGCCACAGGCGGTAAGCGTGCCGTAGATGGACTTGGCGGCGGCGTCCTTGTCGACATGAAAGGGTTGCGGGTCCCACTTCTCAGCAAAGGAGACAATCTCCTCTTCTGTCATCGCATAGGTCGCCTCAATCGGCCACCGCTCCCCCACCTCGAAATCATCAAAGTACCGCATGGACACGCTCTCTCATTTGTTTTGTCTACCACCATAGCAAAAGGCCGGGCACAAGACCCGGCCTTTCAAACTTGAACGTAGGAGATGGATTAGAAGATCTCGAAGAGACCTGCTGCGCCCATGCCGCCACCGATACACATGGTGACAACGCCCCACTTGACGTTCTGGCCTTCAGCTTTGCGACGACGGCCTTCCAGAAGGATGTGGCCTACAAGGCGCGCGCCGGTCATGCCGAACGGGTGACCGATCGCGATGGAGCCGCCATTAACGTTGTACTTCTCAGGGTCGATGCCCAGCGTGTCGCGGGAATAGAGGCACTGCGATGCAAATGCTTCATTGAGTTCCCAAAGGTCAATGTCGTCGACTTTGAGACCAGCGCGCTCCAGAAGGCGTGGCACAGCGAAGACAGGACCGATGCCCATTTCATCGGGCTCACAGCCTGCCACCGCGAAACCGCGGAAGGCACCGAGTGGCTCAGCACCGCGCTTGGCAGCTTCACCTGCTTCCATGACGACAACAGCTGCCGCACCATCGGAAAGCTGTGAGGCGTTACCAGCTGTGATGTACTGGCCTTCACCGCGTACAGGCTGCAGGCTCGAGAGGCCTTCAAGTGTTGTCTGTGGACGGTTGCATTCGTCTTTGGTGACTGTGTAATCGACGATGCTTTCTTCTTTGGTTTCCTTGTCGACCACTTTCATTTTGGTCTTCATGGGAACGATTTCGTCGTCAAACTTGCCAGCGTCCTGAGCGGCGGCGATGCGCTGCTGCGAGCGAAGAGAGTATTCGTCCTGATATTCACGGGACACGTTGTAACGTTCCGCCACAATGTCGGCTGTTTCGATCATTGGCATCCAGAGGGCTGGATACTGAGCCATCAGGCTTTCTTCGGTGATGTTGTTGGTGTTCATGCCACCCATCGACACGAGCGAGATGCTTTCAACACCAGCGCCTACAGCGATCGGCGTGTCGTTGTTAACGACAGCGTTTGCAGCCATTGCGATGGTCTGAAGGCCGGATGAGCAGAACCGGTTGACGGTTGTGCCGGATGTGGTGACCGGGCAGCCAGCTGCAAGAGCTGACAGGCGGCCTACGTTCATGCCGGTTGCGCCTTCCGGGTTCCCACAGCCCATGATCACGTCTTCGACGTCACCTGGCTCGATGCCTGCGCGCTCAATTGCGTGCTTGATGGCGTGGCCACCCATGGCGGACCCATGAGTGATGTTGAACCCACCACGGCCGGACTTCGCCAGACCGGTACGAGCGGTGGATACGATAACTGCTTCTCTAGACATATAGGTCTCCCTGTTGTGCAAACCTGTTTCGCAACGTTATTTCGCCCCCATTGGCACGTGCCGATTTGACATGTCTCGTGCCAATAAGCCCGCAACCGCATTTATGTCGCTACGGAATACGCTGCCAAAGGACCAATTGGGCGGCACCATACCTGCCCTTGAGGGCAAATGGGAATCAAATTCGAACGGCACTGTTTCACACTTGAACACCGGAGTTTGATGCGTTCTCTGCTCTCAGTTTTCTCGGAAACCCCTATGTTTTCCGCCATTTTCCAGGACCAGCCGCAAAGAAACCTCAATTCCGCCGCCGCATTGCCCCGCCCTTTCCCATCGCTGGCCCCAATCAGGTTCCACATTGATCCTGCGGCTGAAACCGAATCTGGAGAGAAACATGACAAACCGGCACCCCCTTAAACTGGCAGCCCCCCTTAAACTGGCAGCAGTGGGTACAGCAGCCCTTATGATCCCCGCCGCCCTGGGACTCACCGCCGGTCTCACCCCGGCTCAGGCCGACGAAACCGCAGGCCCTGACGCTGTGACAGTCCTTGTTGAATACTCCCCTCTCTCTGAAGCCTATTCCGACAATGCCGGCCGGTTCACCATGCCGGTCTATTTTGCCCGGGAGGCGACAGTGCTGAGCGAAGAGGCCGATCTGGCGCTTGGTGCCCTGGCGGATGAAACCGCGACCTATTCAGCAGTCGCGGTCACCGTCAGAAGCCAGGGGGACGATGATCAGGCGGTCGCGGTCTATGACGCTCTTTATGAGTATGGTGTGCCCGCCCGCGTGATGGCCCTGGAGCTTGATGAAGATGTGGTCGGCAATAGTGACACCGACATCCTCGCATCGGTGTACTCTGGCATTTAGCTGCCGCTGAGGGGACTTCCGATCGCAATCTCATATCCATCGGGATCGCGGACATAAAACTCCTCGATCCCGTAGGGTTGCTTTTCGATATCTGTGACTTCCATACCCCTGCCGGACAGGCGCCCGTGCATTTCATGGGCTGAGGGGTAGGTAAGATAAAAGACAGTGTCGCTATAGTGCGGACGCTTTGCACGGTCTGCGACCGTGATGACATGTTTCTCATTCAGCATCAGTGCGCCGCCGCCTTCGTGACGAAGGTTCGCCCAGATGACAACTCCTTCCTCTTCCACCTTTTGCTCAACCTCAAAGCCGAGCTCTTCGTAGAACTCAATGGATGTGCCGACATCAGCCACATTGAGCAGGGGTACGAGATCAGTTGGACGGGACATGGAACCTCCATTGCGTCATCGCTGAAGAACCTGGGCTGAAGAACCTCCCCCAATTAAGCGCTACTCGCCCACATAGTGCAATGAGAGAGTACGTCTTTGGGGGTAGGCCCGATGCTCCAGCAACCAGATGCCCTGCCAGATGCCTAAATCCATTCGGCCTTCGGCGACCGGCACGCTCAAATGCGTTTGGGTGAGCGCGGTGCGAATATGCGCAGGCATATCATCCGGTCCCTCCGTCCCGTGGCGGTAGCGGGCGGGATCCTCAGGGGCGAGGTGCGCCAGGCTATCCATCAGGTCGGCCATGACGTCAGGGTCCGCATTCTCCATAATGACCAGCGAGGCTGAAGTGTGACGCACCAGCACACTCAACAGTCCTTCGCGCGCGCCTTCCTCTGCGAGCCAGGCAGCAACTTTGCCCGTCATGTCATGGACTGAAAATCCCCCCGTCGTGGTTTCGATATGGCCCCGCGCCTGCCACAGCGATGTGCCCATTGTGCCTTCCCCTTTCACCGTGCCGTTATACAGGGTAGATAGAGCGCCAAATGGGTCCCCCTCGTCAACGCCGACGAAGAGCGACCCCAATCCTTTTGACGGAGTACGCATGTCCATGAGTTCCCAGTCTGCATTTGAGACCCATGTCGGCCCTATTTCCTACACGCGGTCAGAGGATGGCGCGTCACTCACCTTCACAATCGATGAGCACCACCTGAACGGCGACGGCTATATTCATGGCGGCATGATGATGACGCTCGCCTCCGGCGTGCTGGGAGAGTTGGCGCGCGCCACCGCGGACGGCGCCCCAACGGCTCCTTTGTCGGTCAATTGCGATTTTGTCGGGCCGGGCCCCAAGGGGGCTAAGGTTTTGGGACAGGCAACCATCACCCGGCGCACGCGAACGGTGCTCTTTACATCGGCGGAACTCAGAGCTGACGATAAGCTCATGATGACGGCGACAGGCGTTTACCGGATTGGAGACGCATCGTGACCCATGCTGTCCCGGAAGGCTTTCTCGCGCAGGAACTGATCGATCCATTCGAGAAATTCGTTGGCCCGCTTTTTGAGCGCAACGAGAACGGGCAGCGGGTGGTTGCATTCCGTGTCGACGAACGGCATCTGGGCCATGATGGGGTGCATGCGCATGAAGGCCAGCTTATGACCTTTGCGGATGCGTCCATGGGGTGCACCGCCTATTGGGACAATGACCACGCCCCCTGCGCGACGCTCTCTTTGCAGGTAAGCTTCTTGCGCTTTCCGAAACTGGGCGAACTGGTCGAGTGCCGTGCCAGTTTCACACGCAAGACACGATCCATTCTTTTCGTCGAAGGTGCGATTTCGGTTGGTGACGAACCGGTCATGTCCGCCACCAGCCTTTGGAAAGTGCTGGGCACCCGATAGACCTCAGAGGTCCTTGAAGTCTTTCGGAATCGGCATGAGTTCCTGAAACTCTGCGTCGCGCTTTTCCTGCTGTGCGGTGAAACTCTCCATCATGTCGCCCGGCTGGAACATGCCGGTCTGCCAGACTGCAATATGCTTCAACGCATCGCCCACGGAATGGTCGCGTCCATAGTTCAGCATTTCTTTTGAGCCCCACACGGCGAGCGGAGACTTACCGGCAATATCGGCCGCATGGCCCATGACCGCTTTCATCATGTCTTCATGGGTTTCAAAAACCTCATTCACAAAGCCACAGGCCTTTGCCTCATCCGCATACATGCGCCGTCCGGTGAAGGCCAGTTCACGCACCAGACCCTGAGGCATGACGTAGCCCATGCGCGGGAAAGTGCCGACGTCGGCAGTCATGCCAATATTGATTTCCGCGATGCAGAAGAAAGCGTCTTTCGTGCAGTAGCGCATGTCCGCCGCGCTCGTGAAATCCATGCCGCCGCCGACGCAGGCGCCATTGATGGCAGCGAGCACAGGCATGCGCGCTTCTTCCAGGCATGAAAAGGTTTTCTGAAGCATGAGCACGGTCTGCATCATGCGCTCACGGCGGCGCCCTGCCTCAATGTGGCTTTGATCGGGGCCTGAGCCGAAGACAGACAGGTCCATGCCTGCTGAGAAGTGCTTGCCTTGTGCGGAGAGGACAATCACACGGGCGCGTGCATGTTCATCAATGTCCCGAATGATCTCAGGCAGCTCATTCCAGAACGGTTTGTTCATAGCGTTGGCAGCTTGAGGGCGCGCCAGCTCCACATGAGCGATGTGATTTTCAATGCTGACCTCAAAACACTCATAGGGCTTGGTGTTTTCATTGGTGGCGGCCTGGCTCATGTTTCTATCCTTGTAAATCGCTGCGTCATTCGGCGCAGTATACCGATCCTGATCGGCCTCGCATGTGCATTTCTGCACACAAGGCTGACCGCAGACGCTCGTCTCGGCATCTGAAATCCTTGAGTTCACCCCCATTGCCTGCTTTGCTGTGATCAAAGAACAGACAAGCAGGAGGCGCAGATGGCGATCAATTACGATGAACTCATGACCCTGAAAACAGAGGATCAGGAATTTTCCTATGGCGACCGGGAGACCATGCTGTACGCGCTGGGCGTTGGCTTTGGCCGCGACCCGCTGGACCAAAAAGAACTTCCCTTTGTCTATGAGAAGGACCTTGTCACCGTCCCTACTATGTCCACCGTGATCGCCTGGGGCGCAGGTGCCATGGCAAAAAGCGGCATCAATTACGCCATGGTGGTGCATGGCGAACAGAAACTCACCATGCATAAGCCCCTTCCGATTGCTGCCGATATTCTGGTGGACACGAAAGTCGTCGGCGCATGGGACAAAGGGGCCGACAAGGGCGCGGTGATTGCGAGCGAAACCAGCATCCGGGAAAAGGAAAGCGGAGACGCGCTCTGCACCATGCTCTCCACAACATTTGCGCGCGGTGATGGTGGTTTTGGCGGACCGAAAGAAGGCGCACCCGTCCCTCATGCCATTCCGGATCGCGCGCCGGACCAGTCGTTCGATGCGGTGACCGCACCGGACCAGGCGCTTCTCTATCGCCTGTCCGGCGACCGCAACCCGCTTCACGCGGACCCCGAATTTGCGAAGGCCGTCGGCTTTCCCGCGCCGATCATTCACGGGCTCTGCACCTATGGCACCTGCTGCCGGGCGATCATCACCAATGTCTGCGACTATGATCCGAAGCAGATTGTCGGCTTTGATGTGCGTTTCTCCTCGCCTGTCTATCCGGGTGAGACCATTACCGTCGACACGTGGCGGGACGGGAACGTTCTTTCTTTCCAGGCTCGGGTGAAAGAACGCGACGTCATGGTCATCAATAATGGCAAATGCACGCTGGCGGGCTAGTGCCCCCTCGCGGCGCTTGACGTCAAATAAATAGCGCCTAGGCTTTCCGTTCAAAGATTGTCTGGCGCTGAAAATCTGGCGCCTGACAGCACGGGAGGGAGGGGCCCATGCTGGACACATTGGCCATCAAAGGCCGTGACGCCTATCTGCCTGCGTGGAAGGGTGTAACCCGTCCCCAGGCTGAGTGCGCCTATGACAGTGCGGTGATCAGTGGCAATGGTATTGGCGCTGCTGTGCTGGCGGCACGGCTTAACCGCGCATCGGAATTTGCCGGGCGGGTGGTGATTGCGGCACCGCCTGTTGCCGAGAGCAGACGCCTTATCAATGGCGTAACGCTCCGGGCGCGCAGCATCGACTATTATGCGGCAGCTCTCGGTGTTGATCGCGCGGATGTGCTGCGTGAAATGTATGGCCCGGATTGGACAAAGGCGATTACCTATCGCCAACGAGTGTCTCTTTGCGATGTCGAGGATGGTCTCTACTCCCTTCGCTCGCCTACAACCTGGATGACCAGCGAGGGCGTTCGGAAAGACCGCACACTGCGCGAACCGCTTGCTTATGGTGTACGCAACTCCCGGCTTGCCGGCGCTCTTATTGCGCTCGCCAAGCGCGCTGGCGTTGTTCATGTCGAAGAAGAAGTAAATGACTGGCATGCCTTACGGGCGCTGGCAGCCGGAGAGCGCCCTCTCATCGTCAATGCCAAACCAAAACCCTTAGAAAATGCGGAAACAATCTGGGAGGCACCGGCACCTAAAGAGTTTGTTCTCGCCTCACAAATTCCCTTTACGGACAATGCCCGGCCCTCCAGGGGTATACTTGACGCCCATGACGCGTTCTGCGCTTTCATCCATCGCGATGGCGGGCTCGATATGTCAGTGCTCTATCCCTTTCAGGATCCCCTCTCACCGGCCGCGACTTACTACGGTATTTTTTATCGTGTGGCGAAAGCCGGCAGCTTTGATAAAGCACACGAATATGAGGTGCTGACGGACGAGATTGTCGGCGTGGGCGACCAGCTCGGTCTGGAACCGCACGACATTGACGAGACCAAAGGCCAAGCCACCGTACCCTGTCTTCGATGGCGCGGTCTCCGGAACCGTCAAAAGGACACACTTGATCTGTCCTACATCTATTCCGGCGGCGCACCGATCATCACAGGTGATGGCATGGTCCGCTCCGCTGTGGCGGCGACTGCCGCTGCTGAGGCTCTGTTGTGCGGGCGCGATCCGGTCCCTGAGATGAACAAAGCGCTCAATCGCTACCGTTTCCTCAACTGGAGCCAATGCCGGATGATGACTCATGTTCCGCGCCTCACCGCCAAGCTGATCGGGGCGCGCCCCAGCTGGGCGCTGGCGGGACCAGGCCTCTCTCGCGACTGGGATATGTGGGCCGGGGCCTACTAGCCATGGGGTCACCACAAAAAAGCGGGCGCTCTGATGGAACGCCCGCCACTGATCTTCAAGTGAAGAAACGTGCCTTAGGTAAACACGAAGCAACAGATTTTGTTGCCATCAAAATCGCGGAAGTAGGCGCCATAGAAGTTGTCCGTGCGTGCACCAGGTTCGCCTTCGTCGGTTGCACCCAGTTCAATCGCCTTTGCATACATGGCATCGACTTCTTCCTTGGACTCTGCCGAGAGTGCCAGCATGTTGCCATTGCCCGCCGTCGCTGTCTTTTCATCGTAGGGGATGCAGAGCGAGAGCATGGCGCCGCCCTTTGCGTCGTTCCAGAAGATGATGCGATCCATGCTGAACGCACGCTGGCCACCAAACGCGCCGAGGAAATCATCATAAAACTTGGCGCCTTTTTCCAGGTCGTTCGATCCAAGTGTTGCGTATCCGATCATTTGAGTATCTCCCATCTTGGCTGGTGCTTGCTTGCCCCAGCCTTCGTTTCTAAGCCGACACGTTAGACAATCACCGGAGGAATACAATGCCAACTCGACATCACAGTTTACTGATTGGACATGGTGCCCTTGTTTTTATTTTAGGACTTATTGCGGGGGTGCCATTCCTATGGGCCATTGAGGCCGTCGCCGCAGGAGGCGGTGCGGTTGAAGCAGAGGCACTGCGCGCCTGGCGAATGGCACATCTTGAAGGCACGCTCAACGGGATGCTGATGATCGCCGTTGCGGCAGCAGCCAAACAACTCACTCTCAGCGAGACTCGTTCCTCTCTCATCACCTGGGGCCTCATTGCCACCGGTTGGGGCAACATCCTTGCCTCCTTTGTATCGGGGATGACTGGCGGGCGGGGCCTGGCCTTTACCGGAATTGACTGGAACACCCTCACTTTCACGCTGTTCTCAATCGCAATTGTCGGTGTCGTGCTGGCCTTTATCGTCCTGGCGATCGCTGCCTTTACCCAACCTGATGATTAGGAAAACATGTATACACATATTGGCAGAAACTGTCCGCCCAATGTCATTTCTGCCAATATGTGTTGCACGTAAGGTGACTGTGTCAGCAACAAATGGAGTGCGTCCCATGCACATCGTGATTTTTCTCTATGACGGGTTCACCACGCTTGATGCGATCGGACCGTTTGAGTCTCTCAGCCGCCTGCCGGACGCGGAGGTCACTTTTGTCGCGAAAGAAGCAGGCATGGTGGCCAACGATAATGGCCTGATCGACATTTATGCCCCGAAGAGCATTGATGAAGTCGATAGCGCAGATATTCTGCTCGTGCCCGGGGGCCTCGCGGATGAAGCCGTTCGGAACGATCCCCACCAGATGAACTGGGTTCGCAAGATTGCCAAAACCACCAAGATCAATGCGTCAGTCTGCACAGGGTCTCTTATTCTCGCTGCAGCCGGTCTTCTGGATGGCAAGAAGGCAACGACCCACTGGGCACGCTATGATGTGTTGGAAGGGTATGGCGCTACACCGGTCGCAGAGCGTTGGGTCGACCACGGCGATATCATCACAGCAGCCGGGGTTTCTGCCGGGATCGATATGGGTCTCCATCTCACGGCCCAGATTGCGGGCGAGGAATATGCGAAAGCGCTTCAACTTGCGATTGAATACGCACCTGAGCCGCCCTTTAACTCAGGCAGCGTTGCAAACGCCGGACCGGAAACCATTGAACTCGTCGCGGGCATGATGGGAGAGGGCTCAGTGTCCGTCACACCGCGCGCGCTCCCGGACCACATCACGCGCGTCCCCAGAGCTCACTAATCGGACCGACTAAAGCGGTTGAGACAAAAATCCTTCTGGCGGGTTTCCGACTTGCCAGACGGTCTCCAGAAGATCACGACAGACCTCCCGATGGCAGCAATCAGATGCCATTGCACAGCTTTTGAGCGAAAAGAGACGCTGTGCGCCTTCGCTATCCAGTCCATATTCTCTCATCAAACGGGCCGACGCGATCCTGTCGCGGCACATGGGTTCCATAAGTTCGTCCTCTTTCTGGATTTTCATGGTGAAACAGTTCCGACAGGCTTGCGTTGATTGAGATCAAGTCGCAAATAGACGGACCGCCGTCCCTCCGGTATCTTCCCGGCAAAAGAACAACATATGGGGGAGGCCATGACGGACAAGAATCCGTACGATCCGGCTCTATTTGGCGAAGATGCAGTGTCAGCCGAAACCAAGGCCATCAATGACGCCTTGGTGGACCTACTGGAAAAGTCCGACGACAATTGGGATATCGGCGTTCAGGAAGCCCGGGCCCGACGCGACCGCGGCGAAGGTGCCTTCCCACTGGCTCCTAAATCGGATCGCGCCGTTACCCGATCAATTCCGGGCAAAGGCGGAGAGATCGAATTGCGGATCATCGCGCCGGATGCTCCCAAGGGTGTGTATCTTCATTTCCACGGTGGTGGATGGGTGTTTGGGTCGGCCGACGGGCAGGATCCGATGCTGGAGCGCATTGCCGATAATTGCGGGCTCGCCTGCGTCTCTGTCGAGTACCGCCTTGCCCCGGAGCATCCCTATCCGGCCGGACCTGACGATTGCGAAACAGCCGCTGCGTGGTTGATCGAAAATGCAAAGAGCGAATTCGGGACCGATGTGCTGACGGTCGGCGGCGAGAGTGCCGGTGCTCATCTGGCAGCCGTCACTCTTCTTCGCATGCGGGACCGGCACGGGTTTACAGGCTTTGCCGGGGCAAATCTGGTGTTTGGTGCATTTGACCTTCGCTGGACCCCCAGCGCGCGCGCCTTTGGCGATGATCGTTATCTGATCTTGCGCACCCATGACCTTCACAAATTTGATGAGTGTTTTCTCCCCAAAGGGGTGAATGCAGCGGACCCCGATATCTCACCCCTCTTTGGGGATCTAAAAGGCATGCCGCCTGCCCTCTTCAGCATTGGTACCGATGATGCGCTGCTTGACGACAGCTTGTTCATGCACGCGCGATGGGCGGCAGCCGGCAATGACGCAGAACTCGCGGTCTATCCCGGCGGTGCCCACGGCTTTGTGGCTTTCCCGGGCGAGCTTGCGGCTTCGGCAGTGGCCCGCATGGATAAGTTTCTCAACAGGGTCACAGAGTAACATTCGTCGCAAACTTTTTTTGGAGCGCGACATCAAGTTTATCCAAGAGTATCTATGACCGATCCCATTCAAACCGTTCGAAGCACTGTCAATACATGGAACTGCGATGAAGTGGGCCACATGAACGTCCAGTTCTATGTGGCGGCTGCGTCTGATGCGAACCGCGCGTTTGCAGTTGCTCATAGGCTAACCGGACCTGTCAGTTCGACACGCGATCATGTGAGGTTTCATCGGGAACTCAGAGCGGGTGACATTTTTTCCGTTACGAGCCGAGCGTGCGGTACCCACGAAGATGGGCTCATCCTCTCTCATGAGCTCCAGAACGCGGCCACCGGTGCGCTCTCCGCCACGCTTACCTGCCAAACAGACCTCTCACCGCAGCTTGCAAGTGGTCCTTATGAGAGCTTGATTGACGAAGCCAAACCCCGCGGTGTGCCGGGGGCATCTTCCCTGCCCCGCCTTCAGCTTGATGATGAGGCCGCAGCCAAGCTCATCCCGATCTATCAGGGCATCGTCCATCCCGACCATTGCGATGAAACGGGCTCGTTGCGGCAGCAATACATTATGAGCCGCTTTTCAGATGGGGCTGCCCATCTCTGGCATCAGGTGGGTTTTGACCGGGACACAATGCTGAAGGCAAGGCGTGGTACAGTAGTTCTTGAAATGCGCCTTGACCGGCTGGCAGACGTGCGCGCTGGCACTGTTCTTATCTGCAAAAGCGCCATGGTTGAGGTGATGGGACGCGTCCTGCGCTTCGCACACTTTCTTTTTGACGCCTCGACGGGCGCCCCTGTCGCAACAAGTGAAGCGGCTGCTGTGCTCCTTGATCTCGATGCCCGCAAGACCGTGCCCCTAAGCGAAGAAGAAAGCGCCAAACTCACGCCCTACCTGATAAAGGTCGGATAAGATGGGGGAGATGATCGACACCTATCGCGGCTATGTGAATCCATGGGAATGCGACGAGATGGGCCATATGAACATCCAGTTCTATATGGGCAAAACATCCGACGCCGCCTTCCATCAACAGGCATTTCTGGGTCTTGGCTATCAGCACCAGCAAACAGAGCGCACGACCTATGTCGCGCTGGAGCATCACATCCGCTTTCATAAAGAACTGTTCGCGAGTGATCTTGTGGCGGTGCGCTCAGGTGTCCTGTCGCTTGAGGGCAAAACCATGCGGATCTATCAGGAGGTCCGCAACGCATTGACGGACACGCTCTCTGCCACGCTGGTTGTCGATGTCGGACATTTTGACCTCAATGCACGAAAGCTCGTGCCCTGGACGGATCACATGCGCAGCCAGGCAGAAAAAATCATGGTTGAACGACCCGACGCCGCCCAGCCGCGCTCCCAGCCAGATGGATCCTTAGACCGGGACGTGTCGCTCGCCAGGGCTGAGGCAAAGCGTATGCATGAAACAAATCGCTCTGCCGTCAATCGGTGGGAATGCGACGCAAACGATCATATGAATTCCCGTTTCTATCTCGCGCGTTTTTCAGAATGCCAGGGGCATATGTGGGCTGCCGCAGGCCTTGACCGTCACGCCCAAAAGGCTAAAGGCCTTGCAACCGCAACGGTGGAGATGCGCCTTGCCTATTTCGAAGAGCTGAACGCCGGTCAAACGCTGTTTGTGCGCACCGGCCTTGAGGCGCAGGACGCCAAGACTTTGCGCTATCGACACTGGATGTTTGACGCCGAATCCGGTGAACCCGCCGCCGCCGCAGAAGGCACGGCACTTCTCATCTCGCGGGAAACGCGCAAGGCGGTCGATCTGCCGCCGGAAATTAGCGACCGCCTCGGCTAACCGCATCACATCCTTACCTATCCGTATTCACCTACTTGCTTTTACCTATGGGAGCGTTTCATGAGTTTTGTTGAGCTTTACCGCAGTTCGGTTCAAACCTGGGAAACTGACGGGATGGGGCACATGAATGTGCAATTCTATTCCGAAAAAGCGACCAGCGCTCTTGCATCCCTCAGTGTGCATCTCGGTCATGGCCGCGCAGA
This sequence comes from Parvibaculaceae bacterium, assembly GCA_965248405.1. Classification (GTDB taxonomy): domain Bacteria; phylum Pseudomonadota; class Alphaproteobacteria; order Parvibaculales; family Parvibaculaceae; genus Mf105b01. The sequence goes on along the minus strand of OZ252104.1, from coordinate 406,750 downwards.
GATTGCCCAGACCGGTGCGCGGCTCGTCGCCGAAGATCATCACATTCGTTTCTTGCGGGAACAACGGCCTGGCGCGCCGATCTACATTCGCGGCGGCGTGGTCGATGCCGATGCGAACCGGCTCACCTGTTATTTCGAGATGGTGAATACGGTGTCAGAGGATGTTGCAGCCACCTTCTATGCCCATGCAGCTTTGCGCTCAGATATAGACCGCGCTCAGATCGCTATCCCGAACACGATGATCGCGAACGCAGACAAGTTTAAAGTCGAGGTACCTAAGCATGGCGCCCCGCGCGGCCTTGAGCTCACCCCACCCCGCGCCGCACCCAGCCTTACTGACGCGGAAGAGATGGGTCTTATCAACACCTTCCAGGGCGAGGTTTTAAGAGACTGGTGTGTGACCGGGGATTTTCTCGCGACCCGGCGGTATATGGGCATTATCTCCGACTCCATCCCAAACCTGCTGGCCAAGACCCGCGGCGATGACCGCTCCAAAGACAGCACCACCGGGGGCGCCGCCCTTGAATATCGTTTTGTCTATCGCGGTGCGCCAAAAGCTGGCGACATCCTGACCCTTCGAAGCGGCCTTAAAGAAGTAACCGACAAGACCTACACCTGGGCGCACTGGCTCTTTGATATAGAAACCGGAGAATGTGTCGCTACGGCGGAAGCGGTTGCTATTGCGCTCGATCTGGTGGCCCGAAAAGCCATTCCCATTCCGCCTGATATGAAAGCGGGCCTCGAGACATTTATTGTGGCAGGATTGGGCGTCTGACGCTTTGTGTTGACGCATTTCCGGACGCTGAAGTGCTGCAACTTCAGCTGGAAATGCTCGGAAGAAAAAGGGGGACCACATGGACGCTGCGGAATATCTGGCAATCGCCGCCCGGTTTCGCGAGGAGGTTGTTGAACCGAACGCCGTCAAGTGGGAAGCAGAGAAAAAGCAGCCTGTCGCCGCCCTAAAGCAGGCAGCCGATGCAGGCCTGATGCGGCTTGAGACCCCGGTTGACGCCGGTGGGTTCGGTCTCTCCTACCTCACAAAGCTGACCCTTTGTGAGGAGATGTCACGGGCCGACATGGGCTTCATCTTTGCTTTGGTCAATACGCAGAATGTTGCGGCGCGGCTCGCGGTCGGCGGCACGCCCCGCCACGTGGAAGAGTATGTGCCACGGATTCTCTCCGGCGATCTGTTTGCCGCGACGGCCTTGTCCGAGCCCGGTGCGGGCAGTGACTTTTCAGGTATCACCACCCGGGCCGTCAAAGTCGACGGAGGCTGGGAGCTCACCGGCGAAAAGGGTTGGATCACCAATGCGGGGATTGCCAACCTCTTTGTGACCTATGCCCAGTGCAAGCCGGAAGGTGATCCAGACGCGGGCTGGCGGGGTGTCGGATCGTTCCTTGTGGACGCCACAAAACCCGGCTTCTCCCGCGTAGACCCTTACGCGCTGGCAGGCGGCCATGCGATCGGTGCCGGCGGCTTCAAACTCGACAGGTTTTTTGTGGCGGACGAGGATGTGCTGGCTGGCCCTGGCGACGGTTTTAAAGCAGCCATGGCGGGCGTGAATGGCGCACGCGTCTATGTCGCCGCCATGTGCGCAGGCTTGGTCGCTGATGCATTGGAGAAAGCTGTCACCTATGGCGCGGATCGCAAAGCCTTCGGCCAGCCGCTGCTTCGCCATCAAGGCCTCAAATGGTCGCTCGCGGATGTTGCAACGCAACTGGAAGCCATGCGCACACTCACCCATACAGCCGGGGTTCTGATCAATGATGGGGGTGATGCAGTCACCCGGGCGGCGCAGGCGAAAAAATTTGCAACAGAGCGGGCGGTGACGCTGATCGAGGCCTGCATTCAGGCGATGGGGGCAAATGGGCTACGGCAGGAGCACGGGCTGGGCCGCCACCTTATCGCCGCGAAGATCGCTGGATATACCGACGGATCCATCGAGATGATGAATGAGCGTATCGGCGCCGCACTGGCGACAGAATACGTTTCTTAAACGCGGTGCCGGTTTAGGAGCGCACGGTTCGTGGCAGTATGGGACGGATGATGATACCGCGTTCCCCTGCGATGCGCTGAATGGTCTTTGTTCCCCGGACTAACCGGTAGAGCTCTTCCATGTTCAGCGCACGACGTGCTGCTTTCGCAGCGGCCCTCGTGTCGTTGTAGAGTTTGCGAAGACTGCGATCATCGAGCTTTTTGATCTCAGCTTCCTTTTCCGCGCGTTTCGGATCTGGTTCGTCGAACTTCACAATCATGATGTCATGCTCCTGATTATCTTGTTCCGGTTTAGTCTGGTCCTTAAGTCGCCGTCATGGGTTCGCTTCATCTTTATTCAAAGGGTTTTGCTGCAGCTCTTCGTCCATCTTCTGCATTTCGTCTCCGAACATGCGTGCCGCGCGCGCAAACCGCTTGACCATACCTTCAAAGAAACCAAACGCTTCGTCTAGCTCTTCGTCTGTCGGCACACCTGCGCGCTCCGCGGGTGTTTTCGCTTCCAGCTTTTCCAGACGTTCGGTCAACGCGGCTATTTCCGCGTCATAGGCGGCCCGTTCATCCGCCGCCAGTTCGCAGCTAAAGCCGCCCGCTTTTTCGCGACAGTGAGAGACTTCGCCTGTCTCGGTGTCCAGACGCAGGAAACCGTCATCGGTTTCCGTCATGGAATAGCGCCCTTCACTGGCGAGTGCTGTTCCACCCATAAAAAGACACGTGCTTAACGCAAGAGCGAGCCCAGTCCGGTTCATAAAAACCCTCGGAGTAAATTCCGTACCCATACACAGAATGGCGAGGGAATAAGGCAGGAATGCGACCGAGAAACCTTAACCTTTTGGGCTTTTTTGGGCGTTTACCCTGTCTTCCAGCGCGAGAATTTCGCGGCGCGCAATGTCAGGATGTTCCATCGGCAGAAAGTGCGTCGCCGTCCCGATACGCAAAATGGTGCCCTTCTTGTCCTGACGTCCGATGATCTGGGGTGCATCCCCCCGACAGGTCGAGCCGACCCCTGCGTAAACCAATGTGATTGGGCATGTGACTTTATGGAGGGCCGCAAAGGTGTCGTGTTCATGCCCCCGAAAATTGGCGGCCTCCCAGGCGGGTGCGCAGGTGAGCTCCGCTTCACCGCTTGGCAGATCGCGTGTGCCGCCCTCGACATAATCCGCAATCATCTCCACCGGCCAGGTCGTGAAGGCGCCACGGCCCGTATATTTCTCCACCATGGTGGGGCGGTCCGGGAAGACAGATCGGCGGCGCTCTGCCCCCGTCGCCAGGTCGTGAGGCCCAAGGCCAATGCCGAGCTTTCTCATCCATTGAAGCAGGCGCCCTTGATTGCGGCGGATCATCACCGGGTCAAGCAGCACGAGACCCCGTACCAGATCAGGACGCCGGGCCGCCGCCATGATGCTGGTCGTGCCACCCATGGAATGACCGGCAAGCAGAATTGGTCCGCCGGCATCATCGGCAAACCGTTCCAGCACCGCGACCAGATCATCGCTATATCGGTACCAGCTGCGTTGCGTTCGGGGATTGGCAGTCAGTGTCGTCTGCCCATGACCCCGGGCATCCCACGCACGGATATGAAACCGGTCCACAAGCGGCGATAGGAGGTGGCGATAGGTGAGCCCATTGAAGCCATTGGCATGAGCGAAGTGGAGCGGCGGCAGGCCTTTGCCTGTTTCCCATTCAAGATAGGATTGCGCCCCTTCCGCGCGTTCAAAACTTCGGCGAACAGGTTCCGCCACGCTCGCGGCTTTGGGGGGGCTCATATCATTCACGTGAACGCTACCTTCAGGCTTCCAACAAAGATTTTTTCTTCAGCCAGTCAGTTACCACACCCACTGCCTGCGCCATCTTATCCGGCTGGCCGATATAATAGTGGGTCGCGCCCTCAATCACATGAAACTCTTTGTCGTCATGCTGTACACCCGCTAACAGGCGCTTTGCGTGACTTGGTGTGCAACCGTCATCCGCGCTGTTTTCAATGACGAGGACGGGAACGCTGATGTCACCCGCACATTCCGGTCCCTTGGCACGGGAATGCTCAATGGACCATTGCGAGAGCCAGGCCCGGAGGGAGCAGAAACGAGCAAGCCCTGCGGGCATCATATTCACGGTCTTCGGTTCGCCCATATAGCACCAGTTGGGGCCTTTCCGGTCGTTCGGATCGACGTTCAAGTCAAGCCAGCGCGGGTCGGCCATGGTGCCGTGGACAACGAACCCAAACTCCTCATTGGGAAGGCCGGCCCTTTTTTGCTCGTCCAGCTTGTTCCACACGAACGCATCAATCCGCTGGGAGCGCGCCACCTGGGCCGCCCTATACCGCTCAATATAGGCATCTGTGTAGGGCGGCTGGTTCGGGTTTTCCGGATCATAAAGGTTGAGCTCCACATCCCGTTTTGTGAGGTCGTTTTCATCCAGGATGGAGGCGTCCAGCCACTCCGTGAGTGTAATTGCCCGGCTCACATGGGCCGCCAGTTGAAGCACCGCATCGGCCGGAATGAGATCTGCGCCCACAACGTCCACGGGATCGCCTGCGGGTGTCGCCGTGATGGTCGGCTTCTCAGCCTGGGATTGATAGAACATGGAAAGCGATCCGCCCCCGGACCAACCCGCAAGGATCACTTTCTTGAAGCCCAGTTTTTCCTTGGCATATCTGATGTAGTGGCCGAGATCGAGAATGACCTTCTCCATAATGAGCGCCGTATCATTGTGCGGGTAGCGGCTGCCACAGCACAGGCAGTGAACCCCGGCGGCGGCGAGCGCGTTCGGCATGGGCAGCAGGTTCATGGTTCCCGTTGGGTGCATGAAGATGAGGACCGTGTCTGAGTCCACATCCTTCGGCTTCAGGTACTGCCCCTCAACAACGATGGTATCGAGCGCTCCTGCATAGGTCTCCTTGAAGGCCGATTTTTCCTGCCAGTGCAAAAAGATCGGAACCCGTTCTACTTCGTGCGGCGTTGTTGTTGTCATTGTTTAGTCCTCTATCAAATTGCCCTTGGCATCCCGCGTTTCAGGCCCGTTCACCCGCACGCGTCCATCACCAAATTTTCCGTCGCGTTCTTGGAACGCTTGTTTCAACCCTTTTTCGGCTGCATTTTTCCGGAACGTGTCCGCCGCCTTCGCGCGGTGGCCGCGCGCATCATTTTCGCACGCCAACCGTTGAAGTGTTCGGGCACCCATGAGCTCAAGACCCAGATTGACGACACGTTTTTGTGTCGTCAGCAGATCGGGGTCGATCATGGCAAGCCGGTCTGCCAGGCCCTCCACTTCTGCCTCCAACATGCCCACAGGCACGGACTTCATCACCAGACCAATCTCCTGTGCTTCGGTGCCGGTAATGCTGTCACCGGTCAGCAAAAGCCGTTTCGCCCATTGCGGCCCGCAGTGATAGAGCCACATTTGGTTAGGCAGAGACCCCAAATCCCGCGCCGGGGGAAAAGCGATGACCGCATCATCTGCGGCAATCACCATATCGCTTAAGAACGCGATGTCGGTGCCGCCCGCAAGACAGCGCCCGTGAACCTGCGCAATGACGGGCTTGTGCATGTCGAAAATGGCCATGCGGAACCGCTGCTGCCGCTCAAGCTGCCAGATATCATCATCAATGCTTGAGGCGCCCCTCAGGTTCCGATCCGGATCGCGGGGTGCCGCCCCTGCAAGATCATAGCCTGCGCAGAAATCCTGTCCTGCACCGCGCAGGATGACGGAATGCACATCGCGATCATTATCCGCATCCCACAGGGCTTCGCTCAACAGACGCTGCACCTCATAGGACAAGGCGTTTCGTTTCTCTGGTCGGTTAAGCGTGAGGCGCATGCGGCCCCGCTCAACCTCTACCTCGACATCTGCCATGGACCTGGCCTTCCGGTTCAGAGTTATGCGGTCGGTTTATCGAAAGTTGGCGGGTCGCTTCTCGAGGAACGCGTTCACCGCCTCTTCATGTTCCGGTGTTTCCCAGCACTCATGCAGGAACTTGGTTTCAAGCTTCTGCGCCGCATCGAGATCGGTCGTTACTGCATTTTCCGTCAGCAGCTTCTTGGTCATACGAAGCTGCGTGTCCGGATTGGTCGCGATCTGCTCACCGATGGCAATTGCCTTGTCCATCAGCTCATTGGCCGAAACACAATGTTCTGCCAGTCCAAGGTCTGCCGCTTCCTGCCCGGAATAGAGGCGGGCAGAGAGCATCATCTCACTCGCCTTGCCCCAGCCCATGCGCGAGATGAGGAAGTGACTGGACGCGAGCTCCGGCACGATCCCCATTTTCACAAAGACCAAACCGAACTTCGCTGCGTCTGATGTCACTATCACATCAAAAGGCAGGATCATGGTGACGCCAATACCCACCGCAGGTCCATTCACGGCTGCAATGAGAGGCTTCGATTCCCTGACAAGCTTTATCCAGTCGACCGTCGCAGGTACGCCACCGGACCCGCCGGCTGTATCGTTCCCCGGATCATTGCCATCAATGCGCTTTTTGAACGTGCCTTCAATGTCGGCGCCTGCGCAGAAACCACGTCCCGCTCCGGTCATAACAATCGAACCAATGCTCCTGTTATTGTTCGCGGTTTCGATCGCATGAGCCAGTTCTTCCATCATCTGCGGCGTCCAGGCGTTGAGCCTGTCCGGACGGTTCAAGGTGATGAGCGCAATTGTGCCCTTGGTCTCATAGATGATCTGTTCGTACGTCATCTGCTCCTCCCCAGGATATGTTTTATTGGGAGAAGTTTAGCGGGCGTTGATGCGTAATGCGAGGCTGTCAGGCAGAGTCTTTGAGTGCATCTTCCAACATATCGAGTCTGTCCTGACCCCAGAAAAACTCATCGCCAAGGCAGTATGACGGTGCGCCAAACAGACCCCGCTCAATTGCGGTTTGTGTATTTAGTTTTATGACATCGGAGATATCTGAGTGCGACGCTGCGTCAACGAGTGATGGTCCAGGGAGACCGCACTCCTGTGCGACCCTAGCGATAGTGTCAGCGTCTGCGATGTTGCGTTCTTGCTCCCAGAGGGCGCGCATTAGCGCATCTGCGAGTTGTCCAGCTGCTTCTTCGCCGGCTTCTTGGATTGCGGCTATGACAGCGCCGTCTGCCAGTCTTGGATTTACCGGCCAAAAGGCTGGATCGAGATTCATGCGCAGCCCACGTTTCTTGCTCCATCGTTCCATCTCGATCTTGCGCCAAGCCTGCCGTTGGGGAGGCCGCTGGCCTGCGGGCAAACCACCGGCTGCTTCGAACAGAGTGAGAAGATTAGTTGGCTTGTGATGCACGGCCACATCGTGCCGTTTCGCAAGATCGTGGAAAGCTCGCGATCCGACATAACTCCATGTTGAGAGCGTAGAGAAGTAATAGTCGATGCTGGCCATCTGCATTCCGCTTTTTGTTTTCGGCGGCGGAACTCTATCACATGCGCCTACAGGCCTAGGCCAAGCGAACCTTACTCCCGTCTCGGAGCGCGCTTACCCTGCTGCCATTTGATGCAGCTCACCGTTCGAGTGTGATGTCCTGAGCGGCCATACGCCCATTGTCAGCTTCGGCAAGTTCGTAGCTGACCCGCTGCCCATCCTTGAGTGTCGTGAGACCAGCACGTTGAACAGCCGTGATGTGAACGAAAGCATCTTTGCCGCCTTCTTCCGGCTCAATGAACCCAAATCCTTTTGTTGAGTTGAACCATTTCACAGTTCCGGTCGGCATTTTATTCTCTCACTCTGCAGTGTCGTCGAAGGCATTTTCGACGACCAGAGTAAAACCGGTTCATGACAGGTATTTGACAATGGTCCGCCGCTCCCCTGGAGCAGAGCCCTTGAAGATAGTTGGAAATAGAAAAACCCTCGCCAGTTACCTAGCGAGGGTTCTTGGCGCTGCTGCGAAGCGCGCCTCACACGAGAAGACCTATTCCCCCGATTAGGTCTTGCCGTATGCCAACTGAAAACTCAGTCCATTAGCAATAGTGATCACTAGTCTATTCGTCGAGTGCGCATTTGCAACAGTTTGAATGAAATAAAATGAGACTTCCAAAGTCTATGACGACGCTGATCTTGAGTACCGGCATGAAAAGACCTCCACGGACGCCGGTCCCCGGAGGTCTTGAGATCATTCCGATCTAGCCGTTTCCCGCTGGATCAATAGTCATCCATCTCATCTTCGATTTCGTCCATTTCGTCTTCGAAGTCTTCTTCGATCTCATCAAGCTCGTCTTCGAGGTCCTCCTCGATTTCGTCGAGCTCATCTTCAAGATCTTCTTCCGCCTCTATTTCGTCCAGCTCCGCTTCAAGATCGTCGATCTCGTCCGCCATGGCTGTCCCTGACAGACCAACAAACGGAAGTGTCATCAATGCGAGCGCTGCCACAAACAGCTTTACCCAATCACTCATCCCCTCCTACCTTTCCCAGTAACAGGTACCCCATACTTAAGACTGTCACATTTGGTATGGGGCGTGTCCAGAAAAGAAAAGCTCCGCCGAAAAATCCGGCGGAGCTCTGCGCTTTCTGATGTGTGCCTGGCCAGACCTAGAGGGTCCGAGAAATCAAGACTTTCATGATTTCGTTCGTGCCACCGTAGATCTTTTGGACACGGGCGTCCCGATACATACGGGCGATCGGATACTCATTCATATAGCCGTATCCGCCATGCAGCTGCAGGCATTCATCAACGACTTCGCACTGCATATCAGACACCCAGTACTTCGCCATGGAGGCCGTCGCCGCATCCAACTTGTCCTCCAAGAGAAGGCCGGTGCAGTGGTCCGTAAACACGCGGGCAACCGTTGTCTTGGTTTTCGCTTCTGCCAGTTTGAACTGGGTGTTCTGGAAATCCATAACCGCCTGACCAAAGGCTTTGCGTTCTTTCACATAGTCGACTGTGTGCTGCAGAGCTGCTTCCATCATGGCGACACCCTGAAGGCCGATCTGCAACCGCTCGGACGCGAGCTGCTGCATCAGTTGAATGAAGCCCTGCCCTTCTTCGGTCCCCAACAGGTTAGAAGTTGGTACACGGACATTATCGAAGAACAGTTCTGATGTGTCCTGACTCTTCTGACCGATCTTGTCGAGATTGCGCCCTCGGCGGAACCCTTCAACTTCATCCGTTTCAACAACGATCAGTGACGTTCCCTTTGCGCCTGCTTTTGGGTCCGTCTTCGACACAACGATGATCAGGTTTGCTTGCTGGCCATTGGTGATAAAGGTCTTTGACCCATTGATCACATATTCATTGCCTTCCAGCTTGGCCGTCGTCTTGATGTTCTGCAGGTCAGACCCGGTTCCAGGCTCCGTCATGGCAATGGCGCCGACCAACTCACCTGTCGCCATTTTCGGCAACCAGCGCTGTTTTTGCTCTTCCGAACCATAATGCACAATGTAAGGAGCAATGATGGCGTTGTGGAGCGATGCGCCAAAGCCTGTAATGCCCTTCTTGCCGAACTGGTCTATCAGCATGGCTTCATGAGCGAATGTGCCCCCCGCCCCACCATATTCTTCTGGGACAGAAGCGCACAGAATGCCTGCTTCGCCTGCCTTGTACCAAATATCACGATCGACGATTTCGTTCTTTTCCCAACTGTCGACGTGAGGCGCGAGTTCTTTCTCGCAGAACTTGCCAACGGCGTCAGCGAAGATCTCTACATCTTCCGTCATCCAGGCTGGCTTTTCGACTTGCAATACCGACATGTGATTTAAACTCCCCAGTCCCCTCTTGGAATTCAAGCTTGGGATTTCAAACTTGAAATTGGGGGACAAAATTGAAAACGCGGGTCCACGTGAAGTCAGCGAAACCGGCGGGCATTCATCCGCCGCCTTCGTGCCTCAACAGCTTGCCGCTGCATTATCTAGAAGAGACCATCGCGTGAAACCCACGCGATGGTGATTTCAAGCGTTACGCTTCGCCGTCGGCCTGCTTTGCCAGCTGAAGCATCCGGTCACAGCCTTCCTGAAGCAGGTCGATCTGAACATCGATGTCATTTTTTTGCTGCTCAAGGTTGGAAATCTGTTCGCGAAATTTTTCGAGCGCGATCAGGTACTGACGCTCATCTCCATAGGTGTCGTACAGGTCGATAAGCTCTTTGATCTCTCCGAGAGAGAAACCCACTGCCTTTCCACGTACGATCAGGGCCAGGCGGGCACGGTCCCGTGGACGGTACACGCGAGTCTGACCCTGACGTGACGGGTGGAGAAGATCCTTGTCTTCGTAAAAACGGATCGCGCGGGTTGTGACGTTGAACTCATCTGCAAGCTGGGTGATGGAGAAGGTGGCATCACCCTCTGCGCCTTTCGCTGCGGCGTTTTTATAAGTGCCTGCGGCGGCGGATTCTGGTGTGCTCATCTGTTGCATATTTGAAAACTCCCGGTGGCATTGAGGATCAATTTCGCAGTTTTCTGCGATTTATTTTTAATAGACCGCAGTCTATTTTACGCTTACGTCAACGTCAAGCCTTTCCGTTGACGTTAAGGGAAATAGTGTATCCGCGCTTTTTACTCAGTCTTGTTGCTCCCCCGCCCGCGCGCTGTTTAAGCTGCGCCCTCAAACGGGAGCAAAAAAATGCGTCGATTGCCTGCAATATCCAGTCTGTTTCTTGTCTGCGTCTTCTTGACGGCATGTTCGACTGGGCGACCAGGCGAACCTGCGCCGCTTCGGAATGTCGGGTTGCCGCAACAAGCAGCCAGCTCAGCGGTGAGCGACACGCCGCTGGGCCGGGCCGTTGTGCGGGCCGTCAACAATTACAGAACGGCAGGTGCACTCACCGTCGACAGCACACTCCAACGCGCCGCTGCCGTCCACGCGAGCGACATGGCCATTCGCCAATATCGCAGCCATCACAACCCGGAGGGACAGGGCCCGCTCGACCGGGTCCTCGCCATTGACGAGAATTTTCGTGGCCGTATCGGCGAGAATATCTGGATGGGGGCTGAACGGCAGGGCAATTCGGACGACCAGATGGCCGCCTTCATCTTACAGGGATGGCTTAACAGTCCACAGCACCGCTCCCTGCTAGAAAGCGGACGGTTTTCTACAACCGGTGTTGGCGTCGCGCAAAGCGGCAGCACACTCTATGTCGTTCAGGTGTTTGGTGACCCGTCCTAAACCCGACCTCCCTTCAGCATCGGCCAAGCCCAGCCGCCGAACCCTCCTTGCCGGTGCAGCTGGCGCGGGTGCGGCGCTTGGCTCCAGTCCCGCGCGGGGCGCCGACGCGCATCAATGGAAGATGGTCACCTCATGGCCGAAGGGCGCGCCCGGCGTTGGCACGTCTGCAGACCGGCTTGCGGCCAAAATCAATGAGATGAGTGGCGGCCGCCTGACAGTCTCGGTTTATGGTGCGGGCGAACTGGTGCCCCCTTTTGAAGTGTTTGATGCGGTGTCTTCCGGCACGGCAGAGATGGGACATGGCGCGTCACATTTCTGGTCGGGCAAAGACCCTGCTTTCAATTATTTCACCGGTCTTCCGTTCGGCCTCACCGCCCATGAGCGCATTGGCTGGCTCAATTTTGGCGGCGGGCAGGCGCTATGGGATGAAACCTACGCGCCTTTTGGGATTCGCGGGTTCTTTGCCGGATCCAGTGGCGTGCAGGCGGGCGGCTGGTTCCGAGAGCCCCTGGAGACACTCGACGACCTTCAAGGTCTGAAAATGCGCATTGCCGGCCTTGGCGGTGAAGTCCTGAGACGGCTCGGCGTGTCCGTCACCCTGATGCCTCCTGGCGAGATTTTTGGCGCGATGAAGTCAGGCGCCATAGATGCTGCCGAATGGGTCGGCCCCTGGAACGACCTCGCCTTCGGCCTTTCAGATGTCGCCAAGCATTACTACCTCCCCGCGTTTCACGAGCCAGGACCGGCGCTCGAATGCCTGGTGAATTTGGAAGCTTTTGAGGCGCTGCCTGCGGACCTGCAGGCGATTGTCAGAGAAGCGGCGAGCGCTGCCGCACTTGAAAGCCTTGGGGAGTTTGCTTTCTACAATGCGCAGGCGTTCGCAACGCTGGACGAACTCGGCGTCACCGTGCACACCTGGCCAGAAGATGTAGTTGATGCGCTTAGATCATCTTCTGAAGACGTTCTGATGGAATTGTCGACAGCCAATGACCTCTGCAGGCGCATCCATGCATCCTATGATGCTTACCGACAGAAAGCGGTCGCCTATGCCGATGCATCGGAGCGCGAAATGTTGAGGCTGAGACTCAAAAATCAGCCCTGACGCCTTCAAAAGTTAACTCAGCGTTTACCAAAAACCGTCTTGATAAGGCTTTAGCAAGATCGGTTACGCGTTCGTGGCACCTCGCACCGCCTAACCCGCGGAAATAGCGCACAGAATCCAGATATTGTGGATAGGCGCCGGGTTTACACAGAATCACGTGGTCGATACAGTCCAGAATCGTTAACGGGCATAGTGATTCGATGAGACCGGGGGTTCCTTGGAGCGTTAAGGGCATTGAGCCCGAAGCCAGAGAAGCAGCCAAACAGGCTGCTCGCCGGGCAGGCGTGACGCTGGGAGCCTGGCTCAATCAGGTAATCATGGAAAGCGGCACGGATGACATCAATGCCGCCATTCAAAATTACGGCAATCTGGACGCGGCCTCGAGCCAGCCTCAGCCCCCCGCTGGTGCCCCTTACATGCAACCCAATATGCAGTCGGCCGCCTATACCGGCGCGCCTGCGCAGCCTCAGGTAGACCTTTCGCCTGTAACAGAAGCGGTGCGTGATCTGGTTCACCGGATCGACTCTAACGAGCGGCTTCTTGAAACGTCTCTGGAGTCACTTGCCAACCGCATTGAGTCCTCAGAGCAATTGATCGCCGCGGGCGGTATCGGCACGTCTGACTCCAGTATGGAGCGCAAGGTTCAACAACTGACCGACCGTCTTGAAGCGGCGGAGAAAGCGCGCCTGCCCTTTGCCAAGAACACGGGCGACCGACTTGCGTTTCAGACGCTTGAGAAAACCATGAACGCCGTGGTCGACCATCTGGAAACGGTTGACCATCAGAGCGAGCAGAAATACGCCGAAATGCGTCATCTCCTGGGGGAGCTGTCGGAGCGGGTGGACAATTCCGAGGAAGCCAAAAAGCTCGATCAGGAACGCGCCAAGACCGATGCACTCGGCAATACGCTGCAAAACCTGTCAGAGCGGATGGCGGAGACGGAACAGGCCATCCATGCAGCCAATGCGGGCGCAGAACAAAACCGGCGCCAAGCCGTCGAAGAAGCCGTTCAGATCGTCTCGAATAAGCTCGATTCCGACAATCAGCGCGCCCAGATGGCAGAGCTGCAGTCCGCCATCGAGAAGATGAATACCCGGATTGATCAATCCGAAGCGCAAAGCGCGCACGCGATCAAAACGCTGGAAGGAAGCCTGACGGCCTTTGTAGAGCGGCTTGAACAGACCCAGGTGCGCGCCGACGACATTGTTCCGCAAGTCATGGAGAAACTCGACGGGCGCCTCGAAGAAGTCGTCTCCCGGGTGACCGACAGCGAAACCCGGGCCCTTGAGACCGCCAGTTCGGTTGAACAGGCGCTGTCTTCTCTCGCACAGACTTTGAACGCGACGGAACAACGCAATGCGGCGACCCGCGAAACCGTTCAGTCCATGGTGGCGCAGGTCAATGAGCGCATAGAGAATATCGAATCCAACTCAGGGCTGCCTCTCTCTCCCACAATCGCTGTCGGAGCAGGCCTTGCGGGTATGCCGGCACCGCCGCTTTCCAGCGCGCCGATGCCCCCACCCGGTTTTGCTGCTGAGCGGGCACCCGATCATCTTTTGAAGTCGCCGGTGACGATCCCGAATTCGGGCCCACCTCTGCCGTCAATGCCGCCGGTTGCGGACGAACCGCCTGCGCCCATAGGGCCTATGGGCCCCATGGGCCCACCGGCACCGATGGCAGATGCACCGCCACCGCCGTCCCTTGATGCGCCTGTGCCACCGCTTTCCGATGTGCCTCCGCCGCCGGAAATCGGTCCGGATGCGCCACCTGTTTCAGCGGACGCTCCGCCGCCTCCGCCGATTGACCCGCCAATTGCCGCACCTGCGGAACCGCCGGTCATGAACGAGAAGAAAGCGGCACGCGACTTTATCGCGGCTGCCAGACGGGCTGCTCAGTCTGCTCACCAGACAGGAGATACGGCAAGCCTGGGCTTTGGCGAACAATCCGACCGCTATGCAGCCTTTGAAGATCAAGAAGAAGGCCGCGGCAAACGTCTTGCCATCATTGTCGGCGGCGCGGTCGTCGCGTTGATCGTGGTACTGACGCTGGTCAACTGGCTGGTTTCGCCCTCCACACCCGAGGCGCCAGCTGAAGATATTGACGTCATCCTTGAAGAGCCCCTTACCGACGGCGCTGTCTTGGGCGCAAATGACGATCTAACGCAAGTCCCCGATGCAATTGTGCCAGATACGATTGCCCCGCTTGAGGACACACCTGTTATTCCGGAGGCCATTCCGGAGGACGCTGGGACCGCAGATGCGGCTGCTGTTCCAGCGTCCACGCCATCCCCAGCTGATGAACGGCCTGCGCCGACTCCTTTGCCGGAGCCTCGTGAGCCGGCCTCATCGGCACCACGGGCCCTCGTGCCGAATAGCACTGACCTACCACCGGTCACTGCGGCACCCACGACGCCCGTCACTCAAGCACCCCCAGGGACACCGTCTGGTACACGCAATGCGCTCCGCAACGCGGCGGCGGCTGGAAACCCGGCGGCCCAATATGAGGTGGGCTTGCGATATGCACGCGGCGGCGGCGTGCCACAGGATTATGGGCAGGCGGCTTACTGGTTTGAGTTGGCCGCCAATCAGAATCTGGCCATTGCGCAATACCGGCTTGCTACCCTGTTTGAGAAGGGCCGCGGCGTTCCCCAAAACATGGAGAAGGCACGCAGCTGGTATGAAAGCGCAGCCCAGGCCGGCAACGTAAAAGCGATGCACAATCTGGCGGTCATCTATGCCGAAGGCAAGGGTGTGCCCCAAGACTTTGCCAAAGCCGGACAATGGTTCCTCGCCGCAGCGGATCATGGTCTTGCCGACAGCCAATATAATGTGGCCGTGCTGTTTGAGCGGGGCCTTGGCGTCACCGAAGACCTGCCGGAAGCCTTTAAATGGTTCTCTGTTGCCGCCGCCAATGGCGACGAGGGAGCCGCGGCGCGACGCGACGCCATTGCCGAGCAAATGGATGCCAACACGCTGGTCGATGCAAAGCTTGCGGCTCAAACCTGGACACCGAAGCGCGGTGACCCGATTGCCAATGGAAACCTGACATCGCTTGGAAACTGGAGCAACGCATCACTCACAAGTTCCAGCAGCTCGCCCAGCGGCCCACAAGCCAGCGCAGAGGTTGCCAAAGCTCAGCGCCTTCTCCGCAGCTTGGGCTATCAGCCGGGACCTGCCGACGGATTGATGGGGCCGCGCACACGAGACGCCATTAGCGATTTCCAACGCACGGCTGGATTGAACGTCACTGGCGCTGTGGACGCACAGCTTCTCAGCACGCTGGAAGCCTACGTCCGGTGATCCATCGGCGGTGTGACCCGGCTCAGCCCGTTGCGCACCCCCGCCAAATTGCGGCCTTTGGATGGGCCGGTTGAATGTTTCAGATCTACCTTCCCATCGCCGAGCTTCCCGTAAACATCTTTCTCATTCTGGGGATGGGCGGGCTTGTCGGATTTCTGTCAGGCATGTTCGGCGTCGGTGGCGGATTCCTCATGACGCCGCTTCTGATCTTTACCGGCATTCCGCCCGCCGTCGCGGTGGCAACCCAAGCCAATCAAACCGTGGCCTCATCGATCTCTGGCGTGGTCGCACACTGGCGGCGAGGTGCGGTGGATTTCAAAATGGGTGGCGTACTCTTGATCGGCGGCGTGATTGGTGCTGTCGGCGGGGTCTATCTGTTCGCCTATGTCCGTGCGCTGGGCCAGGTCGATCTGATGATCTCCCTGTCCTATGTCCTCTTTCTGGGCGTGATTGGCAGCCTGATGCTGAACGAAAGTGTCAGAGCGCTGATTGCTGTCCGGCAGGGCCGCAGCCCCGCGTCTGCCACCCGGTCCCACCATACCTGGATGCATGGGCTGCCGCTTAAGATGCGGTTCCGGCGGTCGAAACTCTATATCAGCGCCATCCCTCCCGTTGCGATCGGGATATTTGTCGGGATGCTGGTCGCCATTATGGGGGTGAGCGGCGGCTTCGTGATGGTGCCCGCGATGATTTACATGTTGCGCATGCCGACCAATGTCGTCGTAGGCACATCGCTGTTTCAGATCATTTTCGTCACAGCCCTGGTCACCGTTCTTCACGCCGTAGAAAACCAAGCCGTCGATATTCTGCTGGCGTTTCTACTGCTATTGGGCGGTGTTGTGGGTGCCCAGTTCGGCGCCCGGGCCGGACAGCATCTTCGCGGTGAACAATTAAGAGCTCTGCTTGGCCTGATCGTTCTCCTCGTCGGACTGCGCCTCGGCTTTGATCTGGTGGTTGAACCTGACGAGCTTTTCTCTCTGACGTCGGGGGGTGCTCCTTGAGAAACACATTCCTCATACTAGTGGGCCTCCTTCTGTCGGTATTCGCACCTTGGCCCGCCCACGCGGATCAATTGGTGACAGATCTTTCGGAACACCAAATCTCCATTCGGTCCAACTTTACCGGGACTGAAATTCTGATCTTTGGCGCGATTGAGGCGGAAGACCCGACAGACCTTACGACCGAACGCGACATTGTCGTCGTCGTCACGGGCCCCGAAGGCCCGGTCACCGTCCGTAGGAAAGACCGGGTTGCCGGTATCTGGATCAATTATGATGCGGTTCGGTTCGAGCGCGTTCCCTCCTTCTACGCGATCTCAAGCACACGGCCGCTCTCGCGGATCGTCTCGCTCGACACACGCACGATTGAAGGCTTGGGCCTGCGACATATTGGCCTTGGCGCTGCCACCGGCCTCAGCCCTACAGGCACTGAAACACCTCTGGCGGATAACGAACGCAAAGTTTTCTCGCAGGCGCTCCTACGGAATAAACAGAACCAGAACCTCTACCGCGCCGAGCCCAGCGGCGTCGCCTTTCTGGGCCGTGCCTTGTTCCGGGCCACAGTCGACATTCCCTCGAATGTTCCCAATGGCCTTTATACTGCAAAGGTTTACCTGGTTTCGAACGGCCAGATATCAGATGCAGCGTCGACCCCGCTCTTTATCGTGAAAAGCGGCATGGAACG
The DNA here is from genome assembly GCA_965248405.1 of Parvibaculaceae bacterium. GTDB lineage: Bacteria > Pseudomonadota > Alphaproteobacteria > Parvibaculales > Parvibaculaceae > Mf105b01. The sequence goes on along the minus strand of OZ252104.1, from coordinate 389,598 downwards.
GGCCATCTACTCCTTTGCCAACGAGCAGCCGCTGCTTTACGGCATATTTGCTGTGGTGTTTGCCACCTTTGCGGGCTGGGCTGCGGCCCTCGTTTTCCGTGATTAACCCTCACCGCCAAGTGAACTTGCGTTCCTTGAGCTATGCCGCAAACTGTGCCACCCAAGACCAGCAATGAAGACTGGATAAGGCACGGGAGTTGGCAAGAGAATGGACGGCGTTGACGCAGGCTTTGCGGCGGCACTTATCGGCGGGATCATAAGTTTCCTGTCACCGTGCGTGCTGCCTCTTGTTCCCGCTTATCTTTCCTTCGTGGCGGGCGCCTCTCTCGATGAATTGACCGAAGAGATAGACAAGCCCGCCAACACTATTGCGCGGCGTGTCCTTATAGGATCGATTGCCTTTGTTGCGGGCTTTTCAACAGTCTTTATTATGCTGGGCGCGTCTGCCGGTGCGATCAGTCCGTTCCTCCTCGCACATAAAGTGGTCCTCGGGCAGATCGCCGGGACCCTCATCATCATTCTGGGCCTCCACTATGTGGGGCTCTTCCGTTTTGCCCTTCTCAATCGGGATGTGCGTTTTTTGCCAAGCTTCACGCCTGACGCCGCGAGCGGCTTCGTGCCCCGGATCGGCATGCCCTATCTTGTGGGGCTGGCCTTTGCCTTTGGCTGGACGCCCTGTATTGGTCCGATCCTAGCCACCATTCTCACCATTGCCGCATCGCAGGAAAGTCTCGGCTATGGCGTAGCGCTCCTCAGCGTCTATTCCGCAGGGTTGGGTATTCCCTTTATCGCGGCAGCTGTCGCGGTTCAGGCGTTCCTCCGCTTCTCTGCCGGGTTCAGACGCCATCTTCCGAAAGTCGAAATTGCGGCAGGCGTTCTCCTAATCGGCACCGGCCTCTTGATCGCCTTCGGTACGCTGGAGACGATCGCGATTTATATGATAGAGGTCGCGCCATGGCTCGCGGAACTCGGATGAGCGGCAAACCCGCCCCCATTATTCCACGCAGTGCCCAGCTTCTTGGCTTTGGCGGCGTCATCCCGTTCGTGGGAACGGGCGTAGTCTTCTGGACCATGTGGCCTGACGATATGGGGCAGACAGCGCTTCAGGCACAGCTTGTTTATTCTGCGATTATTCTCTCGTTCCTTGGCGGCATCCGCTGGGGCACGGCCATGCAGCGGCTCGGCCATTTCAAACGCCGCGCACCGGAAGGGCTTGCAAAGGAACTGGCTCTCTCTGTTGTGCCAGCCGTCGTCGCATGGATTGCCCTTTTCGGGCCTGCGCCTGCAGCTCTTACCGTCTTCCTGCTGTTCTTCATCGCTCAGGCAGTGTCTGATCTCCGCGCGGTCCGGTCCGGAGAGGCGCCGGACTGGTATCAACCGCTCCGGTTGCAACTCACCTTTTTCGTGTGCGCCGCGCTGCTGGCAAGCATTATACGGTTGCTTCTGGTTTAAGGGGCCCTGTCGGCGAGAAGGCGATTGGCGGCAACGGGTACAATCTGATCCCGTCCCATCATCCAGGCATGGAACTCGCGTCCTGCAAAAAGAGGATGATAGGCCTCATCACAGACATTGAGGCCGCCCGTATAGGCACCGAACGCCGGCAGGATGAGGCGTGTTCCATCGCTCGCAAAGCATCGCCGCCGCAAGCGGCGCCCCCTGACACGCACGACGGCGCAAGGGTGAAGATGGCCGGCCACTTCGCCGATTGCTGGGGCGGGCGCCGGTTCGTGGCGAAAGGTAAGGGTCCCTCTCTGCACTTCCTCTGCGATTGTGCCGCCAAACCCTTCCGGCAAAGGGTCGTGATTGCCCGTAATCCAGGTCCAGGCGCACGCATTGGTCAGGTTCCTGATCCGCGCCGCGTCTGCAGGTGCGATCCGCGCCCGCGCGTCGCGATCATGAAAGCTGTCTCCAAGCGCAATCACGGAAGAGGGCTTTAGCCGTGCGACCAGTTCCTCAAGCCGGGTGAGTGTCGCTGAGGTATCATAAGGGGGCAGATGCACACCTCGGGCAGCATAGGATGAGCCTTTTTCAAAGTGCAGGTCCGCAACGATCAGACAGTCTTCCGACGGCCAGTAAAGCGCCCCTTCAACGAGCGGTTGAAGACTTTCACCACAGACCTTGAGGCTCGTTTCCGTGAGATCCACTCTGTCAGGTGTGTCATACAAGACGGGTTGCTTCCTCAATCAGATCGTCGGCCGCTTCAGCCAGCAGCGCTTCGTTGGCATCCCCATAGACCGCCTCTTTGCTGATATCAAGCAGGACCGGCACGGCCAGGGGGGAGACGCGCTCAAGGCGTTTCAACTCTATCTTACCCTTGATTCGTGCGAGCATGTCAGAGACACGCGCCACATCCAAAAGCCCCGCCGCGGCGTCATCATGCGTTGCCTGCAACAGGACATGGTCAGGCTCATGTTCTCTCAATACGTCGTAGATGAGGTCAGAGGAAAAGGTGACTTGTCGTCCGGATTTCTCTTTTCCCGGGAAGCGGCGCTCAATAAGCCCCGCAATGATTGCGCAGTTCCTAAAGGTACGTTTCATCAGGTTCGACTCTGCAAGCCAGGCTTCCAGATCGTCTCCCAACATGTCTTCCGCGAAGAGGCCCTCCAGTGACATCTGTCCCCGCTCGACCAGCATCCCCATGTCTCTTAAGCCCCAGATCGCGAGCGCATATTCGCTGGCAATGAAACCGAGGGGCCTGGCACCCGTCCGGTCGAGGCGTCTGGTGAGCAGCATACCGAGGGTCTGATGGGCAAGGCGTCCTTCAAACGGGTAGCAGACCATGTAAAAGCGGTCGCCGCGGGGGAAGGTTTCCACCAACAGCCCGCCTTCCTTAGGCAGGACAGAGCGCCATTGTTGAATGCGCAGCCATTCGGAGACCTGGTCCGGTAGTTTGTGCCAGTCCGCCGGCGTCGCCAGCATGTGGCGAACCTGAGATGCCAAGTAAGTGGACAGAGGGAACTTGCCACCATAATAAGCGGGAATGGCCGGGTTCTCGTCCTTGGTGCTGGTGACCACCGCCTCCGTCTCGACAAGACCTTCAAAGCGCAACACTTTTCCCGCAAAAAGGAAGGTGTCGCCCGGTACCAATTGTTCGATGAAATATTCTTCGATCTGTCCCAAACGCCGGCCACCACGGCCGAGCGAGGCGCCTGCTGCCGGACGCCTGCGCACCAAGCGCACATCAAGCATGGGAGCCTCGACAATGGTGCCTACATTCATCCGGTATTGTTGCGCGAGTCGTGGGTGGGCCAAGCGCAGGCGATGGTCATTGCCGTTTGGGTCCACCGGGCGCAGGCGGCGATAGCGGTCATAGGTCTTGAGGGCATAGCCGCCGGTGCTCACAAAATCGACCACCCGGTCAAATGTGGTTCGCTCAAGTGCGGCATAGGGTGCAGCGCTCCGGACCTCTTCGTAAAACAGGTCCGTATCAAACGGGCCACTGCACGCGGTTCCGAAAATGTGCTGCGCCAACACATCGAGGCTGCCCCTTTTCTCCGTCATGCCGTCGTGGACGCCTGCGATCGCTGCGGTGCGGGCGGCTTCGCATTCCAGCACTTCAAAACGATTAGCTGGTACCAGAAGCGCGCGGCTTGGGTCATCCAGCCGGTGGTTGGCGCGACCGATGCGCTGCAAGAGTCGGCTTGCGCCTTTTGGGGCCCCCATATTGATCACAAGATCCACATCTCCCCAGTCGATGCCCAGATCGAGGGTGGAGGTACACACAATCGCCCTGAGACTTCCTGCGGTCATCGCGGCCTCGACCTTGCGACGTTGCTCCGCCGACAGGGATCCGTGATGAAGCGCGATGGGAAGCGCCTCATCGTTTGCACGCCAGAGTTCCTGAAACACAAACTCGGCCTGGCTTCTGGTGTTCACGAAGACCAGCACGGTCTTGTTCTCGCAGATGATCCCATAGACCGCATCTATCGCGTGCTTTGCGGAATGGCCGGACCAGGGGACACGTTCTTCGGGCACCAGGACCGATACATCCGGTGTGGCGCCCGCCTCGCCCCGCACGAGTTCCGCCATACGCGGTTGTTTTTCCGTTTGCGGGATGAGAAACCGCCGTAGCTGATCCGGGTCAGCAACCGTTGCTGAAAGGCCGACCCGCCGATGCCGCGGCGCCAGGGCTGAAAGACGCGCAAGATCGAGCGCCAGCAGATCGCCGCGCTTTGTATTCACCATCGCATGGAGCTCATCCAGGATGACGCATTTCAGGCTGCGAAACATACGCTCCGCATCGGCATAGGAGAGAAGCAGTGCCAACTGCTCCGGCGTGGTCATTAAGATGTCCGGCGGTTCATGGCGCTGGCGCAATCGCCGGTTCTGCGGCGTGTCACCGGTGCGGGTCTCCAACGAAATGGGCAGGTCCATTTCTGCGATCGGCATTTCCAGATTGCGCTTCACGTCAACCGCAAGGGCTTTGAGAGGCGAGATATAGAGGGTGTGGAGTCCTTTCCCCGCGCTGCCAGGCTCCCGCGGGCCTCTTTCCTCAAGCTCAACGAGGGATGCCAGGAAGCCCCCAAGGGTTTTGCCGCCGCCGGTCGGAGCGACGAGCAGAGATGACTGCCCCTGAAGCCCCAAACGCATCAATTCAAGCTGGTGCGGCCGCGCCTGCCAGCCGCGGCCCCTGAACCAGCCATCAAAAACTGCCGGCAGCCCCATGGCTCCCGCCATCAGATCAGTCTGCAATGTGTCTTCGGCATCCATGGGGGGAACTATACCCATCTGCCTACTCTTTTGGCTGGCGGAATTCATCATTCTTGGCCAAGATGCGCGCTTAGAGCCGGGGGACCTAAAGTTCTATATTTTACGTAATTGGGGACATGAATGCCTGAATCACTCACTGCATCGCTGCCGGAAGGCATGCGGGAAAACGCCGACACTCTTCTGCCACTGATCGTTGAGCATGGTCTCAGCATTATTGGTGCCGTCCTTATTCTCATTTTGGGGTTCTGGATCGCCGGGCGCGCCCGCGCCTTTACGGTCAAGGCGCTCGACAAACCTCTCAACTCAGATGAAATGCTCAAGGGCTTTTTCGGGTCCATCGTCCGCTATCTGGTCATTATCGCAACGGTCCTGGCTGTCCTTGGCCAGTTCGGTGTTGAAACGACCAGCCTTATCGCCGTATTGGGCGCGGCCAGTTTGGCCATTGGCCTGGCGCTACAAGGCACTCTGTCTAACGTTGCGGCTGGTGTGATGCTGCTGGTATTCCGCCCTTTCCGCGTCGGCCACTTTGTCGAGCTGAACGGCATGTCAGGTACGGTGAAGGATCTCACACTCTTCACCACAGAGATGGCGACAGGCGACAATGTTCAGATCATTCTCCCGAACTCCGCGGTTTGGGGCGCTCCATTAAAGAACTATTCGGCCCACCCAACGCGGCGCGTCGACATGGTCTACGGCATTGCCTATGACGCCGATATCGACAAAGCCATGAGCATCATCAAGGCAGCGATCGCAGCAGACGACCGGTGTCACACGGCGCCAGAGCCTGTTGTCGTCGTCGGCAATCTGGGTGACTCATCCGTCGACATCACCACTCGGGTCTGGTGCGCATCCGGTGACTATTGGGGTGTAAAATTTGATCTTACCAAGAAGATCAAAGAGGCGTTCGACGCAGAAGGCGTAGACATTCCGTTCCCAACGCGTACGGTCTATCAACACGGGGCTTGATCAGGCTGGGGTGGCTCCAAGCAGGCGCCCGGGCGGGCATCCAGGTCACCCCTAAGCCTAGAGCCACGCTGTCGCCATATTTCCTTGGCGACATGGACCCTCGATAACAAGAATGAAGGTGGCGACATGGAAAAATATTTCGGCGGACCGGTAATTCCGACGATCCTCAAGCTCGCCATCGTTTCCTTTCTGGTCGGTATCGTGCTCGTCATATTCGGGATTGAGCCTTATGGCTTCTGGACAAGCTTTCTGGACACCGTCGTGGACGTCTGGAATCTCGGGTTCGAGTTTCTCGGTTCAGCCTGGGGTTATTTTGTGATCGGCGCGATCATCGTCGTGCCGATCTGGATCGTCATAAGGGTCTGGGCTGTTTTCTTTGACAGTAAGGACAAAGGTGCCTCCAACTAATCAAAGCACGCCCGCGGACCAGGTGATTTCCTGAACCGTGAAAGTGTTCAGGACGTCTGCTGGCGGCAGTTCCCCGTCAGGACCTGCATAATCTCCCCCAAAGATGAGGCCGATATGCGGCACCTTGCCATCACGGCACAAGGCAAGGCCTGAGCGCTCCTCCAGCCCGGCGACACATTCCTGTGGTGTGACACTGATATCTCCGTACTTCATTCCCAGTGAGACCCTGTCGTCAAACGTGATGCTGTCAGTTTTCACGACGATGCCGCCGACCAGTTCTTCCATCTCAAAACGCGGCAGGACTTCGGCGAGAATCTCACCCCCATCGCGCACCACAATCATGGGATAGGGATCGCCTTCAGCGTAATAATTCTCAGCAGTCACAGTATAGCCCGGCAGAGCTTCCGAGACGCCTTCAACAGAAAAGGCTGTTCCACCTCCGAGACCGCCCAATCCATTCTCTGTGAGTTTCAGTGATGCGCCTTCTTCTGCGCCACAAGCACTTGTCATTACCAAAAGAGATGCAGCCACCAGTCCGTATTTCATACGCATTTCGCTCACTCCTCGTTCATGGTGAGGACCACTTTGCCCACTGCCTGCCGATCCTGCAACATGCGCATGGCGTCCACGGCCTGTTCTAAAGGGAAGGTTGCGCACACGTAAGGATCGATTTTCCCCTCGCTCGCCCATCCGTCGATGGTCTGTATGTTCTCTTTCCCTGTTTCCGGGTCGCGGCGGCCATATTCACCGGCCCGGACGCCCACCACGGAGAACCCTTTGATCAACGGCATGTTGACCGGGACGGTCGGGATGCGACCACTTGTAAAACCGATGATCAGCAGACGGCCATTCCAGGCAATGCAGCGCACGGACTCGTCAAACACATCCCCGCCCACCGGATCGTAAATCACGTCCGCACCTTTTCCGTCGGTCAGCTCTTTGACTTTCTCCCGAAAGCCCTCGCTCACATTCAGGACGTGGTCTGCCCCCCGCTCTTTTACGGTTTTGAGCTTCTCATCTGACGCAGACGTCGCAATAACGGTCGCGCCCAAGAGCTTGCCAACATCTACCGCTGCCAAGCCGACCCCCCCGGTGCTGCCATGGACCAGCAATGTTTCCCCGGCTTTCAAATTTCCGCGCACAACAAGCGCCACATAGGCGGTGAGATAGGCAGCCGGATAGGCGGCGGCTTTGACGAAATCCATGCCCTTGGGGATCGGACGGCAGGCAGCAGCGGATGCATTCACCTCTTCCGCAAAACCCCCAATTCGGAGGCCTGCAACAACTTCATCGCCGACAGCGATGCCTTCAACGCCCGGGCCCAGCTCGGTCACGATGCCTGAGCCTTCCATACCCGGAGAAAAGGGGAGTTCCGGCTTGAACTGGTATTTCCCTTGGATCATCAGGAGATCGGGGAAATTGATCGAACAAGCCATGAGTTTCAGCCGTACTTCGCCCTCCCCTGGCGGAGGCAAATCCACGTCAACCAGCTCTATCGAGCCAATATCGTCCGACAATTCCTGCACACGCATTGCCCGCATGGTTTTTTCTCCTATTTATCAATATCAATGCGCCGGAGATTACCGGTATTTTGGGAGAGCGCGAAGGGCGCTGTCGTGAGCCCCGAGGAGGAGATTGCTCGTGGATACAGTGACACAGGCTGTGTTTGGTGCCGTGGTCGGCCAGGTCGGTTTCCAGTCCAAGCTCGGATGGCGGGCTATTGCCGCCGGGGCCGCCTTGGCGACCGTTCCTGATCTCGACGTTTTTGGCAGCCTGTCAGACCCCTTCAGCGAGTGGGTGCATCATCGCGGAATTACCCATTCTGTTTTTTTTGGGCCCATCGTTGGGCCCCTTGTCGGTGTCGCTATCTGGAAGATGTATCAGTGGCGAACGGAGCGAACGCCTGGAAAGTTTCCTGCCGCCCTGTCCGACGCCCAGGCACTGAGCGCCTGGGTCTGGCTCTCTGTTCTGGCCTTTCTCACCCATCCGTTTCTCGATCTCCTCACGCCCTACGGGACCCAACTGCTCGCACCCTTCTCTGACCAGCGTTTTGCCGTCAACGCCATGTCGATCATTGACCCGGTCTATACGGGGATCCTTGTCTTGGCCCTTATTGGCGGATGGCTGGTCCGGCGTGGCAGTTTCGGCAAGCCCGGTTGGTCCCCGCACATAGCCGGCGCCGCTATTGTCATGAGCGTCGGCTGGCAGATCTATGCCTGGGGCATCAATGAAGGAACAAAGATCGCCGCACAGGAAAGCCTCTCTGCCCACGGGATTGAGACCGCCGAAGTGTCGTCCTATCCGACCCTCTTCCAGCCCTGGTTCCGCCGCATGACGGCGGAAACAGATGATGCCATTCGTGTCGGTTTCTATTCACCGCTCACAGACAAGCCTATTGAGTGGCGGACCTATCCCAAAGCGGAAAGCGAGCTTATCAACCACCTGTCGCGCACGATGGAGTATCGGATCTTGGAGCGCTTTGCCATGGGCGAGGTTGCCTGGCGCGTGGAAGAACTTCCGAACGGGCATACCCGCGTCGAAGCTCATGACCTGCGCTATCTGGGTTTTGCGGAGACGGAACTCTCCGCGCTTTGGGGCATTGTGGGCACGTTCAACGGCAATAATGAACTCATTGCGCCGCCTGTGCGTTTTTCCAATCGCCCTGAACCCAGTGCCGACATCTTCTCCACCATGTGGGTCGGTGCCTTCGGAGAATAGGTCAGATCAGATTGCGCGGCCCGCACCCTTCCAATAAGGGTCCCGGAGTTTGCGCTTAAAGATTTTTCCTGTCTCTTCCCGCGGCAGCGCCTCATGGAATGTCACGACATGCGGCAGCTTGTATTTTGCGATGCGCGGGGCCAGCCATGCGGTGACGTCTTCTTCTCGCAGCGACGCTCCGGCCATGGGTTGAATGGCCGCCGCCAGGCTTTCGCCAAATTCTTCATTCGGAATGCCAAACACGGCACAGTCCTGCACCCCTGGCATCTGGATGAGTTCGTGTTCGATCTCGACGGGGTAAATGTTGACCCCGCCTGATATCACCATGTCCCGTTTACGATCGCGCAGATACAGAAATCCGTCTTCATCCAAACAGCCTACATCGCCACAGGTGATCAGTCCGTCGCGTTCGCACTCTCCGCGGGCGACATCCTTATTGTGGTAAGTGAAATCGGGGAATGACCAGAGGCGAAGAAAAATCTCGCCGACCTCCCCCGCCGGAAGTTCCTCACCTTGCTCATCCAGCACCTTCACTGTCGCGCCTGGAATGGCTTTCCCGACAGTGCCGGGATGCGCCAACCATTCCTCGGAAGAACAATGCACGGCAGCGCCTGTCTCCGTGCCCCCGTAATATTCGTGGATCACCGGTCCCCACCAGTCGATCATCTGCCTCTTCACCGCTTCAGAACAGGGGGCCGCGCCATGCATCACGCGCACGAGTGAGCTTAAGTCATATTTCGCACGGACCTCTTGGGGCAAACGCAGGAGCCGCACAAACATGGTCGGGACCAGATGCCCGTGGGTGAGCTTTTCCCTCTCAATCAGGGCAAGCGTCTCTTCCGCATCAAAGCGCGGTTGCAGGAACAAAGTTCCACCTATCCGCACAGAGAAGGTCGAATAGAGATTGGGCGCGGAATGATAGAGCGGGCCGGTCATCACCGCGCGCATGGCGGGATCAAAATCGAAAACATATTTCCGGGCTTCGAGCGTCGCGGCTGTTTGGTCTTCTTTAGGCGGGAGACGCCGCACGCCTTTGGGATGACCTGTCGTGCCGGATGTATAAATCATGCTGGCAGGCGCCGCCTTAGGCGCACCGGCATAAGGCTTCTGTTCCTCCAGCCATCTATCCCAATTCAGTTCGCCACTCTGAACAGTGCACGCCTCAGGTGCTAGACCGTAGGCGTTTTGCACTTCTGGGGGTGTTTCGACGACAACACACTCGATCCCGTTCGGCAGGCTGTGCGCCACTGCAGGCAGCAGATCGGCATGGATCACCAGTGCCTTTGCTCCTGAATCGTTCAACACATAGGCGGTCTCATCGGGAGAGAAGTGCCAATTGACCGGAACCGGATAGAGGCCCAGTTCCCCGCAGGCAAAGGTCGCTTCCAGAAAGGCGATGTCGTTCCGCATCAGGATGGCGACCCGGTCACCTTCTTGCAGCCCTAGGGACAGGAAGCCACTCGCCGCCTTTTTGACGCGTTCTTCCAAGGCAGCCCCGCCAAGGCGGCGCTCACCGCTGATCACCGTTCCAAGCATGATCCCCCCGATAATGCTCTGTGTATGTGGCCCTTATCCCAGGGCTTATCCCAAGTCCCCTAACCCAGGGCCCGGGCCATGTCGCGGGCGATTTCCTCGCACGCGGTTTTTGCTGCCGGGACCGTTCCGGAGAACGCCGTATAAGCGTGACACAGGCTGTCATAGCAACGGTAGGTCACGGGCACGCCCGCGGCACGCAGCTGATTGGCGTAGGCCTCCCCTTGATCCCGCAACACGTCAAAACCCGCTGTCGTGATGATGGCTGGGGCCAGACCTGACACGTCATCAGATTTTGCAGGTGATGCCCGCAGGTCGTTCTTTTCTTCCGGGCTGTTCATCACCTGGTCCATGAACCAGTCCATAATCTCGGCTGTCAGCGGATAGACATCTTTGCAGCTTTCGCGGGAACCACCTTCTGCGGTGATGTCTGTCGCGGGGTAAATCAGAAGCTGTGCCTTGGGCTGGGGCTGGCCTTCTTTTTTCCGATGCTGACAGACAACAGCGGAAAGCCAGCCGCCTGCGCTATCGCCCCCGACACCCAATCGCGTGTTGTCAATGCCCAGAGCCGCCGCATTGTCCCACACCCATTGATAGGCTGCGATGGCATCCTCCATGGGAGCCGGGAACTTGTGTTCCGGGGCCAAGCGGTAATCAACGGAGACCACAATCGCCCGGCAATCATCTGCGAGGATGGAACAGAAGGTGTTGCAGGTCTCCAGGCCGCCAATCACGCAGCCGCCCATATGGTAGTAGACAATGCCCGGCAACGGGCCGGTTGCCCCAGCTGGCGTATAGACACGGACATGGAGTTCGCCGCCCGGTCCTGGAATGGTGCGGTTGAGAACCGCCACGGTGCGGCGTGGTTTGCCGTCAAGCATCGCCAGACCATCGTCCGCATTTTTGCGTGCTTCTTCAACGGGAAGCGTTGTCATTGACGGTGCTTTTGCGCCCTGCGCCGCCAACAACTGCACACGCGGGTCCATGGTGCGCCCATCGATGACGACCGGCTCGCCGCCCGCCAGTTTCAAGATCCAGCTCTCCGGAAGTTTCATCAACGCCCGGACAATCAGCTTCTGAAGGCCCATGTTCTTTGTCCCTGTGATTTATTCTTTAAGAGCAAGTCCCGGCACACCGGTCAGGATCAGATTGGCCGCGAACTCAGCCGCCGCCTGAGGATCGGGATTGTCGCGGAGCATCATCTTCTCACCGATTTCCTGCGCAAGACCGATGGCAGCCGCGGTCAGATATTCCGCATCGACATTGCGCAGTTTGCCCGCGGCAATGTCTTCCTCGATATAGGTTCGGATCTCTTCAAATCCCGCAATGATTTCCGGTGTGTCCATGCGGACCCGAAGCGCGCCTGTGTTCCGGCGCATCACCCGGTGGGCGCCTTGGTCAGCGACAAGGAACTCAAAATAGGCGCGCAGCGCATTGTGGATGTATTCCTCAAAGGTTCGCGAGCGAATACGCTCTGCCCGCAATCGCGGCCGGATGCGCATCATGCTATCATCCATCAGCGCTTCGAAAACTTCTTCCTTACTTTTGAAGTAATTGTAGAACGTGCCCGACGCGAGACCGGTCTGGCGAATAATGTCGCGCACGGTCGTTGCGCCATATCCCAGCTCCGCGAAAACTTCTGTTGCCGCAGCCAGAATCGCTTCGCGATTGTTTGCTTTTGTCCGCTCCCGTTTGCCCAACGGCTTTGCCGCCGTGTCGGGTGCAGGGTTTGCAGTTTTTTCGATCGTATCCGACATATATTCCTGTCGTACCTTGTCTTCTTCTGTCGGCCCTGATCGACCGACAGCTAACAGTCTATCAGGATCGGTTTGACGGCGAAACGAAGGAAAAGAGCAAGTTAAGCAGCTTCTCTACTTGCCGCCCTGGCGGGAATCGGTAGTGGATTGCCCTTTCGGTTGGCCCTTTTTGCCCCTTTTTTCCATTCTTTCTTGAGGTCGCTCACGTAGCGGTTGAAATCGACTTGCATCTTGTGCCGTGGCGACTCGTAGAAATGGCCTAAATACATCTTCTCGTCGGCGGTGATGGCCGATTCCATGTCCGTCTCTGAAGGAAGTGCATATTCACCCGTCAGATAGGCCGCGAGCCACTTTGCCTGTTGCTCTGCGAAGTTGATGAGCGTCGGCAGTGGTTGGGCAAGACCCATGAAGAAAAGATTCGGCAAGTCGGGGCGGATCGCTCTTTTGAATAGCGGCAGGTGATTGTCTTTTGCCGAGAGAAATTCAGGATCAAAAAACGGGAACTCAACATTATAGCCGGTGGCATAGACGATGATGTCCACCTCCTCGGTCGTGCCGTCGGTGAACCGCACCCGGCTGCCTTCGAAGCGCTCAATGTTGGGTTTCATTTTGATGTCGCCGCACCCCACACGCGTCAGGAACTCGCCTGACACGGACGGGTGGCCCTCAAGGGGGGCATGGTCTGGTTTCGGCAGACCATAATCCTCCATATTGCCCACCGCACGTTTGATGGCCATGGCGGCAAGCTTGCGCTGCGCCCATAGGGGGATCCAGGTGGGCAGAGACGCTTTGTCGGCCACTTGGCCTCCAATATATTTCGGCATGACATACACGCCGCGGCGCGCCGCCACCCAAAGGTTCTTGGCGATGGGCTTTTGGCTCAGTTCGGACGCAATATCCATCGCACTGTTGCCCATGCCGACAACCACAATATTCTTGTCGCGACACTCATGGGGCTCAAACGGTGAAAGATAGGAATGCGCATGCATTTGAACGCCATCAAACTGGCCTTCAAAGGCAGGCGTTGGCCAGCGCGGCGACCAGTGATGGCCATTGCACACAAACAGCACGTCGTAATAGTCCACATCCTGCGACGGGCCGCCTGCCCCTGAGCGATCAAGCGTCACCTTCCAGGTTCCGTCCTCCAGGCGGTCGACGTGGGTGACCGCGGTGTTGAAGGTTATCTTTTCGCGCAGGCCGAAATGATCGAGATAGGCGTTGAAATAGTCCAGCACCTGGGAGTGATGCGGAAAATCCGGGTAATCGTCGGGGATCGGAAAATCCTCGAATTGCATCCGATATTTGGACGTATCGATATGGAGAGAGGAATAGCAGGCTGACATGCCGTTCCTGTTTCCAAAGGCCCAATTGCCGCCGATTGTGTCGGACAGTTCAAATATGTCGAAGGGAATACCTTTGTCCTGAAGCGCTTTGGCTGTTGAAAAACCGCTACAGCCTGCTCCGATGATGCAAGCTCTTGGAAGATTACCCATGCCTCTACCCACCATTTGGAATATCAATATTGCCGATTATAGAGATGGCTAGACCGTGGTCTAGTTTTGTCGCGTGTTGGCTTCCTTGACGCAGGGGCGCAGAAGCGCCTAGCTATCTGCAACAAAGAACAACAGGACAGACAAGCCGATGGACGAACAAACAATCAAAGAAAACCTCGAGATCATGCGGGATGTTCTGATCGCTCATGTCCCCTTCGCCAAAGCCATCGGCATGGAAATTCTCGATGCGAAAGAAGGCGAAGCCTGGATGCGTGTTCCCTATGACGAGAAACTCATCGGCAATCCGGACACGGGCGTCATTCATGGCGGGGTGATCACATCTGCCCTCGACAATATATCCGGCGTCGCGGTGCAGCTCTCTCTGCCGGAACGAATGGCCATTGCCACGCTGGATCTCCGCATCGATTACATGAAGCCCGCTACACCTAAGCTGGACCTCACGACCCACGCCCATTGTTACAAGGTCACGAGGAACATCGCCTTTGTGCGCGGTACGGCCTATCACGATGATGTTGAAGATCCCATCGCGACATCGGTCGGGGCGTTTATGCTCGCCGCCAATCGGTCCATGTCCCCCGGTGAAGCCGTCGAAAAGGGCCTCATCGCAAAGGCGGAGGGATAAGTCATGGAGCTTCTGAAACAGGCACGCGAAGCCGGCACCAAGGTGGATCTCAACGCGCTGATTGAGGCGATCCCTTACGCGAAATTTATCGGCATGGAAGTTGATCAGAAAGGGACGGAGATCACCACCGTCCTCCGGTTCGACCAGAAAATTATCGGCAATCCGGTTCTCCCCGCTCTTCATGGCGGTGTCATCGGCTCCTTTCTGGAAACCACGGCCATCCTGCAGCTCGCTTATGAAACAGGTGGTGAGGTTTTACCCAAACCGATTGACCTCACCATCGACTATCTCCGCTCCGGTAAACCGCAAGATACGTTTGCCCGGGCACGGATCACCAAACATGGACGGCGCGTGGCGAATGTTCATGTCGAAGCCTGGCAGGACGAACACACGAAAGCGATTGCGGCGGCGCATGGACATTTCCTGCTGAAACCGCCTGAAGAGGCGTAAACCCTTTCGTGGCAAACCATCCCGACACCCCAATCACCCACAAGGGAGTGCTGACGCTTGTCACCCCCATTATCCTAATGGGGCTCTCCACGCCTCTCCTGGGGATTGTGGACACAGCAGTGATCGGCCGGCTGGGGGACGCTTCGCTCATTGGCGCGGTGGCGGTTGGTGCCCTCATTTTCAGCTTCCTCTTTTGGGCCTTTGGCTTCCTTCGCATGGGCACCACCGGGCTCACGGCTCAAGCCTATGGCGCAAACGATGCGGGGGAAATCCGCGCCACCTTGGGGCGCGCGCTTCTTATTGCCGGTGGCGCCGGTGCGGGTTTGTTGCTGCTCCAGGTGCAGCTCAACTGGGTTGCCTTTCAGCTTGTGCAAGGTAGTGAGGCGGTTGAACAAGAAGCCCAGACCTATTTCGCCATTCGCATGTGGAGCGCCCCCTTCACGCTCGCGAACTATGCGGTTTTGGGCTGGCTTGTAGGCATGCAGCAAACGCGGCTCGCCATGGTACTGCAAATATTTCTAAATGGGGTGAACGCGAGCCTGGATGCTCTCTTTGTCCTCGGTTTCGGCTGGGGCGTCGCAGGTATCGCAGCAGGCACCGTGATCGCCGAAATCGCGACCGCTTTCCTGGGCCTGGGGATCGCCGCCCTGCAGCTCAGGCACTATGCGGGCCGCTGGTCCTGGACTGCGATCAGTGCCTGGGAGAAAATCTCCGCCACGCTTTCTGTCAATCGCGACATCATGATCCGCACGCTGGTGCTCCTCCTCGCCTTCAGTTTTTTCACCATGGAGGGGGCGCGCCAGGGCGATACAACCCTCGCCGTCAACGCAGTGCTGATGCAATTCGTGTCCTTCAGCGCGTTCTTTCTGGACGGGTTTGCCTTTGGCGCGGAAGCCCTTGTGGGCTCGGCGGTCGGGGCAAAGAACCGCGCACAGTTTTCCGCATCCGTGCGTCTTACCAGCCTATGGGCTCTTGCCCTTTCACTCCTGCTGAGCGTTGGGTTTTTATTGTTCGGCGGTTTCTGGATTGATTTCCTGACCACCAGTCCGGACGTGAGAGAGACCGCCCGGCACTATCTGCCCTGGGCCGCGTTCATGCCGTTTATCTCCGTCGCCTGTTTCCAGTTGGACGGCATTTTTATCGGTGCCACTCGCGCGCGGGAAATGCGCAACGCCTCCTTTGTATCGACAGGCGCTTTCTTTCTCTTCTGGTATCTGCTTTTGCCGTTTGGCAATCACGGGCTTTGGGCAGCGCTCGCACTCTTCAATATCACACGGGCGATCGCCCTTGGCCGCTACTATCCAAGGCTGACAAGCGCCCTTAGCTGATTGGTTCAGAGAATGTCGAGCACCTGTTCAGGCGGGCGTCCCAAAGCCGCCTTGTCGCCCGAAAGGACAATCGGCCGCTCGATAAGAACCGGGTGCGCGACCATTGCGGCAATCAGCTCCTCGTCAGACTTTGACGCGTCAGAGAGGCCGAGCTCCTTGTAAGCATCTTCGCCTTTTCTGAGAATGTCCCTAGGGCTTTTCCCGAGCATGTCCAGAACACGCGTCAGGGTTTCGGCGTCGGGACCCTCTTTCAGGTACTCGATGATCTGAGGCGCAATCCCCTTCTCTTCAATCATTGCAAGGGTTGCACGTGACTTTGAACAACGGGGATTGTGATAGATGGTGACACTCATTTTTTCTCTTTCTTTCAATCTAAACGCCAACATCAACGCCGACGGCATCTTGCACACGTTTATACCCGTCGCGCTTCAGGTTGGCGACGAGATCCCGTTTAATTCCGGTCACAAGATCGGCACCCTGAAATGTGAGCGCTGTATACAGCTGCACAAGGGAGGCCCCCGCTCTGATTTTTTTGTAGGCGTCTGTGCCAGATGACACGCCGCCGACACCGACCAAGGGCACCTTGCCTTTGGTGAGGCGGCGCATGTCCGCCAGAACGTCGGTTGCCATGTCCATCAGCGGGGCGCCGGAGAGCCCCCCGGTTTCACCGGCATGTCGGCCGGAAACGAGACCATCGCGGGCAATCGTCGTGTTGGACACAATGAGGCCGTCAACGCCGCTCTCCAGCACAACGGCAGCAATGTCTTCCCGCTCTTCATAGACAAGATCGGGCGCGATTTTAAGCAGCACAGGCGTTTGGCTCTGGCGTGCCTCAAGCACCCGGCCCAGCAGATCTTCCAGCTCCGCCCGGCTCTGCAACCCCCTCAGGCCCGGCGTGTTGGGCGACGACACATTGACCGTGAAGTAACTTGCGAGCGCTTCGAAACGCTTCACCCCGATCACATAATCGGCGGCTTTGTCTTCCGTATCCTTGTTGGCACCTAAATTGACCCCGACAACGCCGCCTTTATGCGCGCGTTTTTTCAGCCGCGCTTCCATTGCTTCATGGCCTTCATTATTGAAGCCAAGACGGTTGATGACGGCGCGTTCCTGATTGAGCCGGAAGATGCGGGGCTTGGGATTCCCCGATTGAGGCCGCGGTGTGGTTGTGCCCACTTCCGCAAAGCCGAAGCCCAGCTTCAGCATGGCGTCCGGCACCTCACCGTTCTTGTCGAAGCCTGCCGCGATGCCCAACGGATTGGGAAAGTGCATGCCCAATAAGTCTATGCCCAGCGCTTCCGGATCTTTTTTACCACAGGGTCCCAAGCCTGTTTTCAGCGCCAGCAAGGTCGCCTGGTGGGCCTGCTCGGGGTCCATCAGCCGCAGGAAGGGCAAGGCCAGGGTTGAGAGGCTCATGCTTCCCCTCCTGCGCTCATGACATGAGCGGGAAACTGATGTGTGCCATCAGGGCCTAATGGTAGATCATCCACCCGGGCAACATGGCTCATCTCCAACGATCCATAAAGATGGGGGAACAGGTCGCCACCGCGCGACGCTTCCCATTTGAGGCCATCGCCCAAACCTGCAGTCGACACGCTGACCAGAACAAGGCCTGCCTCACCGGTGAAATGGAGCGCCGCCGTCTCCGGCGCCTGCGCGGCTGTTGAGAAATGGATGTAGCCGTCCTGCAGGTCGATCGCCGCCCCGTTGAAGACGCCAGCGGCCTCGGCCACAGCCCATTCTTCTCTTCCAATAATCTTGTAGATCTCGCTGGCGCTCACCCGTAGCCTTCTTTCGCGTCTCGTTTCCGCCGAATCCGGCAGTTTCCCTCGCTTTGCGCGGCACTTTAGTCCGCCGCCAAGGCCCTCACAAGTCGCAGAACGCAGCGCTGGAAATAGGCTTGTATTCCTATTACAGTTGCCCCATGACAAACACTCTTTCCCACGGGTCCGTATGGGCGGCCATCGACACACTGGCAGACCGGTATGGGCATTCGCCGTCTGGGCTCGCGCGTCTGGCGGGGCTTGACCCCACGACTTTCAACAAGTCCAAGCGGCGCACAGCGTCGGGCCGGCTTCGCTGGCCCAGTACTGAAAGCCTGTCCAAAATCCTTGAAGCCACGGGGGCCACTCTGGACGAGTTTTCAGCACTCGCCGGGTCCAGCAGCCAACGCACCGCCCCGCTCTCGCTCATCCCGGTCATCGGCATGGCACAGGCCGGCGACGGCGGCTTTTTCGACGATGCCGGATTTCCCGTCGGTGGCGGCTTTGACGAAATCAGCTTTTCCGATGTGGGCGATCCCAACGCCTATGCGCTGGAAATCAGCGGGGACAGCATGGTGCCGCTTTACCGGCATGGGGACCGGGTGATTGTCTCTCCCGCAGCCTCCGTTCGAAAGGGTGACCGCGTTGTTGTTAAAACGCGGGAAGGCGAAGTGCTCGCGAAACTTCTGACCAAACAATCGCCGACATCGATCGAACTCACATCCCTCAATCCCGATTATGACAATCGCACGCTTGATGTTTCCGAGGTCATCTTTATGGCGAAGATCATTTGGGCAAGCCAATAGGCGGCCTTATCTGATGGCGTGTGGGCGCCGCGTCTGACACACGCTCCCCCTTTTGCACCCGCACAACCCGGTCAATCACCGCCTCATTGCCGGTGGCCAATGCCTGTTTCAGATCCTGCATTCTTTTGAACGTCAGCATCTCCAGCGCATTTGGGGTTTCCGGTAAGCGTGCCTCGTGCAGCAGGGTCGTCGCTCGAGCCCGGAAGGGCTGTTCGTCCAATGCCACAAGTTGCAGAGCGCATTGATAGGCAATGATCAGGTCGTCCGGCCTTAAGGCGAGCGCACGATCATAGGACGCGATGCCTGCCTCCACTTCCGCTCCATAAAACGCGCGTCCTAAAAATCCACCGGCCTCCGATATCTCGAGGTGCCAGCCGCCAAGCAATGCATGCATCCAGGGATTGTCCGGCTCACGAACAGCAACATACTCCAGATGCGCTCGGGCCTGATCGGCATATCCTTCAGCATGTGCGGTGAACCGTCCTTCAGAACGCGCCTTGAAGCCCAGCGCCACGGCCAGTTGAAGATGACCTTCAGCAAAATCCGGCGCCGCCGCAATGGCCGCCCGCGCATCTTCTTCCGCCTGCTCGATAAACCTCAACCGGCCCTCGGGCGATGCCACCAGATCCGCATGTACCAACGCCGACCGGGCCGCAAAGGCAAACCCTTCCGCCGTATTGGTGGCGCGTGCTTCTTCAGCAGCTTTTGGGAAGTCCCCCGCTGCGAAGGTCGCCCGTGCCGTTGCCAAATCCGACACCGCGCCTGCACTACTGATGACAGCCAGGGTCAGCGCCAGGCCAACGACTGTACGCATGAACATCTTCATCGCTCGAAGGCCTCGTCGAATAGGAAGGGATCATCTGCATGCCGCGTTCCGACAAAGGCCGTTGCATGGGTGCCCCACTGACGCATCGCTCCGGGACTCGCAATCCCCATGGGCCAAAGGATGAAGCGCTCTGTTCTTTCGGTCCCGCTCACAACCCCGTCTGGGCGGAACAGGGACCGGCGTGTCTGGTCGCTCATTTCAAGAGAGCGAAGCCCGAAGTCGGGTGATGCCTGCTCATCGACGATCCGCAATGGTGTTGTGTCACCCCAAGCGGACGTCGCTGAAAGGCCGCGCAGATAATGACTGCCCGTGCCCAAGTGAAGGACGACCCTTTCGCCCTCATGCAGCTTTGGCGCCTGCATTGGAGTCAACGGCTCTTCGCGCAGGTCCGCATCTTCTTCAACAGGCACTCGCTGAACCAACTCCGTCGGAAAAAACAGGTGATAACAGCCGCAGCTGTGAAAACTGTCATAAATGAGCGGGCGCCCCTCGCGGTCCAACGTCAGACGCCAGACAAGACCGTCCAGCGCCCCGCCTAAGATATCGAAGGGCCCTTCCTTTGGGCGAGCCGGAAACCAGACCGTGTACACCAATTGCGGCAACACCTCCCCGTCCATCCTGGTATGCGCCAGCCGCACATAGAGCGTGGGGTCATCATCGTCCGTTTGGGGCGCTTCCGCACTGGCATTCCAATAGGGACGCCCGATCCGGTCCGCACCAGATGTTTCTTCCACAGCGAAGACAGGCGCATATCTCTCGGCGATGCGCATAAAGACGGAGCCCTCAATATCAGGAACATCGAGTGCGTTTTGCGCCGAGAGATCAATCAGAGCCGCGACATCAGCTGCAGACAGGTCGGAGCGCCCCGCCAACGTATATCGTGTCTCCGTAGCGCTCCAGGTAGACGGGTCTTCGGCAAATGGGGGCATTTTGTCAGCCTTCCAGCGCTCAAACCCCAGCGCCACACCGATATGGGTCAGTGGATAGAGACCGGCTGCGCGGATCCAATCATTATAGTGGCTGGGGGTGTACGCGGCCGCCGTCAGGCGCTCTTTGAAACCCGCCTGTTTGAGATCATTCTCCAGAAGCATCACGGCACACTCATCGACGGTCGAGCTGATGTTGGCTGCACCCAGGTTCTGCAGTTCGACGCGACGCCCTTGGTCGTCGAGCGCGCGTAGACGGCGCACCCATTCTTCGAACCTGGGTTCTGCGTCCACGTCGTTTCGAAAACTTGTCAGGAAACGATTGACCCGAAGATAGGGAAAACCGTCGATGGGCGCGGCCTCAGCATCTCCTACCTCCATGTCGGCAACGCGTTGATCGACACGGTCGATGAGGAAGCGGCACCCGGCCAAACGGTCCCCCTCTTCTGGGAGATTTGCACAGGCAGCGAGCAGCAGCGTGACACTGCCGGCCATTAGGACATGTCTCAAGCGAGCAAACATGGGGGCGATCATGGGGCTTTCGCCCCATCATCTCAACGCTCTCGCTTTCAATAAAGCGTCAGCGGCTTTATGCCTCTGACAGGTCTTCCCCCGCCAATGCGCGCCGGATCAGGGTTGCGGTCTCTTTCACGCCGTACAGTGCGATGAAGGAGCCAAAGCGCGGCCCCTGGCTTTCGCCCAGCAAAACCTCATAGAGCGCCTTGAACCAGTCCCGCAGGTTTTCGAAGTCATGGGTTTTGCCCACCTCATAAACCTCTGTCTGCAAATCCTCACCAGATGCGTGCGGGTCTGCCGCGTCAAGCTTGGCGGCAAGCGCTTCGAATGCCGGCCGCTCGGCTTCTGTCATAGCGCGGTAGGATTTATTGGGCTTCACGAAATCATGGAAATAGTTGATGGCGTATCCCACAAGATCATTCAGTTTCGGATGGTTTTCAGGTGTCGCGTCCGGCGCATAGTTCTGAATAAAGCCCCAAAGAACCGCAGGGTCTTCCGAATGACTGGCACTCACCAGGTTGAGCAGCAGCGAATAGCTAATCGGCACGTCGGAGACGGGCGGGTTTGAGCTGTGAATGTGCCAGACGGGATTTCCGATCTGTGCCTTGGGTTCCTGACCTGGAAAACCGGACAGGTGGGACAGATATTCGTCCACATTCTTCGGAATCACATCAAAATAGAGGCGCTTCGCCTTGCGCGGGGCCTGGTACATGAAGAGCGACAGGCTTTCCGGGCTCGCGTAGCGCAGCCATTCATCAATGGTGAGACCATTGCCACGGGACTTTGAGATCTTCTCCCCGTTTTCATCCAGGAAAAGTTCATAATTGAACCCTTCCGGTGGCTGTTCGCCCAGAACGCGTGTGATCTTGTTCGACAGTTTTACACTGTCGATCAGGTCCTTGCCGGCCATTTCATAGTCGACTTTAAGAGCAGCCCAACGCATGGCCCAGTCCGCCTTCCACTGCAATTTGCAATGGCCGCCGGTGATGGGGATTTCCGTCTTCTCTCCATTGGCAGGGTCTTCAAAGACAACTGTCCCTTTTGACACGTTCCGCTCGAGCAGCGGTACATAGAGCACTTCCCCGGTCACTGGTGAGATGGGCAAGACGGGTGAATAGGTGCCCCGACGTTCCTGCCGCAGGGTTGGCAGCATGATGTCGAGAATATCGTCGAACTTCTCCAACACCTTCAAAAGCGTCTCATCGAAGCGTCCAGACGCGTAATAATCGGTCGAGGACGCGAATTCATACTCAAAGCCATAGCTATCAAGAAAAGCCTGCAGCCGCGCGTTGTTGTGGGCTCCGAAACTGTCATGAGTCCCAAAGGGATCCGGCACCTTGGTGAGGGGCCGGTTCAGGTGCTCAGTCAGCATCTCCTTGTTGGGGACATTGTCCGGCACTTTGCGCAGACCATCCATGTCATCTGAGAAGCACAGCAGCCTGGTGGGCACATCCGGCATCAAGATCTGAAAGGCATGGCGCACCATGGTCGTGCGGGCGACCTCGCCAAATGTCCCAATATGGGGCAGTCCACTGGGGCCATAGCCCGTCTCAAACAGGACTTCACCCTTGTGGCCCCCACTCTTTTCCAGCCGTTTCACCAGTTTGCGAGCTTCCTCGAACGGCCAGGCCTTGGCGGACCGACCGAGATCTTGGAGTTCTGCCAAACTGGCGGCAATTGGCGCCGCTGACGGATCGCTGGACATGATGACCTCAATTTTAACTTAAAGGTTTTTAAAGCCCCGGAAACTAGGCTTTCGGCTGGTTTCAGTCAACGTAACCTCTGCCGGACGCGAGAGAGGTTGCTACCAGGCTAAGTGCCGGAAAAGGAGTGGCGGTGTGAGTTGGTCCGCCGATGAATCCAAGTTCAGCAAGTCCGTGGATCGCGACACATCTACGGAGACTGCCGACGGCCAGCCGTCAGAGATCGACCCCCGCATTGTCGCCGAGCAGGTTCGTCGCCTTTTCGATCTCGGTAAGTCTGGCAGCATTATCATTTTCATTGCGTTGTTTGCTGTTTGGCTGCCTTTTATCGGCACAGCGACAGTTGTCGAATTGCTGGTGCCGCTTGGCTTTCTGACCACCTCGCAGTTCGCGTTCAACTGGCTGAGGGCAAAATATCACGCTGATAAAGACCAGCAGATACCAGCCAGGCAGTGGGGCAACCGCTACACTTTGATCTGTTTCATTTCAGGTGGTGCGTGGGGAGCCGCCGGGGTCCTATGGCTGCCCGGAGCTCCCTTTACATCGCAGGTCATACTCGGTGTGGTTATTGCCGGTCTTTGCCTTAACACTGTGATATCGCGTCATGTCTATCCAAGTGCGATGATCGCATATACGGCATCCGCCGCCCTACCCGGCGTGGCGACGCTCATTCTGACCGCAGATTGGGAGGGCCAGTTTATGGCGGCCCTCAGCTCACTCCTGTGGGTTGCGCTGTGTTCTGCGACCAAAAAACTGCATACCACCAGCATTAGATCGATCGCTCTCCAGATGCAGAACGAAGAACTTGTTGTTGGTCTGGCTGACGCGAAAGCGGAAGCGGAAAAGAAGGCCAAGGACGCAGAAGCCGCTTATTCAGTCGCACGAAAAGCGGCGCGCTCACGGCAAGATTTCCTTTCCATGGTGACCCATGAAATCCGATCACCCCTCGCCAGCCTTTCCGGTCTCGCCCACATGTTGGAAGCGACGGACTTAGATGAAAAACAACGCAGCTACGCGCGCGGCGTCGAGGAATCCAGCCGTCTGCTGAACCGACTTGTCGATGACCTGTCGGATCTCACCGAGATGGAGGCGCTCTCTATCAAATTACGGCCGACGGACATGTCTCCAATAGAGATTGCCCAAGCTGCTGTTCATGTAACACGCCATGATGCGTCTTCGCGCAATCTATCGATTGAGGTCGATGAGTTGCCCGGCACGCCCAAGACCATTCACACCGACCCAGACAGGGTCAAACAGGCCCTGGTTAATCTAATCGTCCGTGCTCTTCGCACGACAGAGGTGGGCGGCGTGATCGTGCGTCTCTCGCCGGTAGACGTTCAAGACGATGTCGGTGTTAGATTTTCCGTCACAGACACGGGTGCCGGTATGCCACCGGAAGATGCGGCACGTCTCTTTGCTCCACTGGACAGCGAAAGCGAACATGCACCACTTAAGCGGCGGGATGTCAATCTGACTATCTGCGACCGGCTGGTGCGTCTGATGGGTGGGCGCGCCGGCGCCGACAGTATGATTGGCGGCGGGTTCACCGCCTGGTTTGTATTGCCCCCGGATGCCAATCAGCAGACTGGACAGCGGTTGGGACAATCAGCCGGGTCCAAACGCATGGCACGAAATAATGGCCAGGTACTCGATTTCGACCGGATCTATGAGCTGGAGCAGGATCTTGGAACAGCCCGGATCGCCGATCATCTGGGCGAGGCCATTCATACAATAGCAGACCTGCAAAGAGGGTTGAGCGAGGCTGTCGGACGAGGAGACCTGAGCGCGCTGCCGTCAATTGCCGAGAGTCTCGCCGCAGAGGCCCACGCGATCGGACTGACCGGCGTGTCGGGGAGTGCTTCTCACCTCCTAGCCGACCTGCGACAGGAGAAAAGCGACGAGATGATCGCAGATCGGGTCAGCCAGTTAGGGGCGAAATTCCAGTCAGGCGCTAACGCCCTTACCCGCGCCTATCCCGCCCTCGCAGGATAAGACTCACCCCTTTTTTCGGCTCCGCTATACTGCCGCCGATGTCTGATTTTCCTGCCCCCGATTCTAACCCTCAAGAAGACGCGTCCGCGACACTCATCGCTACCGTGCCCCTACCAGGCGGCGGGGCGATTGGCGTGTCCGATGACGGGGAAGTGGTTGAATGGAGCGGCGAGGAAGCCATCTCGGCTCTCACTGAGCAGCCGCTCCTCGTGTGCCATCGCCGGTTTACGGCGCGGCGCGCGGCCGGTGCGGCCGGACGGCGAGGCGCCGCAAATGGCAAAAGCCTTTATCCCGGCCTCTATGATGTTCTGGAACTGTTTGCCTTTGTTCGACCCGCACAGTTTTGCGTGCCGACCCCTGCGGGGCTTACTCAACGGGTCGGGCTGAGCGCCCCTGCAGACCCGGAGGAAGCCGCGCTCTCGCTTCATCTTATCGCCAAAGCACTCTTGGGCGAGCTGCAGAACCCGTCTTATCCAGACCGGGACGAGGCCATCCGCATGGCAAAAGCGCTGGGTGACGCAGGGTGGCCGTGGGCCTCTCTGGTGCTCAATGCCCTCGGAGACTTAGCTCCAAACTCCGTCAGCGCGGCGCGGGCGCGTCTCGACATCTGGTCCCGGCTGGAAGAGTGGGAGGAGCAGCCGCCCCCGCCACCCCCAAGTGCACAGCCGGTGGATCCCGATGCCGCACGGGAGCGTCTGCGGTTTCTTACAGGAGATGACGCTGAACAGAGAGACCAGCAGGCATCCTACACAGCGACGGTCTCCAAGGCCTTCCTCCCACGGGAGACGGCAGGTGTTCCTCAATTGTTGCTCGCAGAAGCGGGCACCGGGACGGGCAAGACGCTCGGATACATTGCACCGGCGAGCCTATGGGCGGAGCAGAATGATGGTACTGTCTGGCTTTCCACCTACACCAAGAACCTGCAGCGCCAGCTCGATCAGGAGCTCAATCGCCTTTACCCCGACCCGCGGGAGAAGGAAGAGAAAAGCGTCATTCGCAAAGGCCGCGAAAACTACCTCTGCCTGCTCAACCTTGAAGAAGCCGCTGGCGGGTTACTGACCGGACCGCAGGGGGCTGCCGCGATCCTCATCGCCCGGTGGGCGCGCTATAGCCGGGACGGCGATATGGTGGGCGGGGACTTTCCGGCCTGGCTTCCAGGCGCCATGGGCGCTGAGGGTGTTGCCGCGGGGCTGACCGACCGGCGGGGCGAATGCTCCTACTCTGCCTGCGCCCACTACAAAAAATGCTTCATCGAAAAGGCCGTCCGCAAAGCGCGGCGCGCGCAGATCGTCGTCGCTAATCATGCCCTCATCATGATTCAGGCGGCGCTCGATCACACACTTGCAGGTCCACAAGCAGCGCCCGCCAGCGAAGAAACAGCGGGCGGGGCTGAAGATGATGAACCGATGAACCTGTATGCGCGGCGCCATATTGTGTTCGACGAGGGGCATCACCTGTTTGACGCTGCCGATAGTGCTTTTTCTTCTTTCTTAAGTGGTCGGGAAATGTCGGAACTCAGACGATGGACCAGAGGCCCGGAAGATGGGCGCCGCCGACGCAGTCGCGGTCTGCAAGACCGGGTAAGCGACCTGCTGGCCGGTGATGAGGAAGGCGAAAGCCTCTTGGATGCTGCCACGAGAGCGGCGGCGGCCCTTCCGTCACCGGGCTGGCTCTCCCGCCTGGGATCTGACGCGGGCAAAGGCCCGGCGGAGGCGTTTTTGGCTGCGGTTCGCCATGATGTGCTGGCCCGATCTGACTATCCCGATAGTCCCTACTCTCTTGAAGCCGACCTTCGGCCAGTCAATGAAGATTTGAGCGATGCCGCTGCTGCCCTTGATGTGGCGCTGGCCGCTCTGGGACGGTCCTTTAGTGCTCTCTCCGATTGTCTTCGGCGTCTGATGGACACGCATAACGAGACCCTCGACACCTCGACCAAGGTGCGGATGGATGCCGCGATCCGCGGCCTTGACCGTCGCGGGCGGGCAACCCTGCCGGCCTGGCGCATGATGCTGTCTGATCTTGCGAGCGAGCCGAAAGACGCCTTTGTCGACTGGACCTCCATTGAGCGGATCGGCGGAACTGATTTTGATGTCGGCCTGCACCGGCACTGGGTCGATCCCAGTGAACCTTTCGCGGAAGCTGTGCTGCAGCCTCTCCATGGAGGTCTCATTACCTCTGCGACGCTTAGAGACCGCGCGGCGCCGGATGAAGAGGAGAATCAAGGGTGGCAGACCGCAGAGGTTCGCACGGGTGTGGTTCATCTACCCACGCCTGTGGAACGGGCGCACTTCACTTCTCCCTTCGACTATGAGGCGCAATCCCGCATTTTTGTGGTGCAGGATGTCGCGCGGGACAGTTCCGATCAGGTGGCGAGCGCCTATCGCGATCTGTTCCTGAACGCTGGTGGAGGCGGCCTCGGCCTGTTCACTGCCGTCAACCGGCTGCGGGCCGTCTATGCCAAACTGGTTGAGCCTTTGGAAACAGCGGGGCTGCCTCTCTACGCCCAACATATTGACGCCATCGATACAGGCACCTTGGTCGACATCTTCCGGGCAGAAGAAAAATCCTGCCTTCTTGGAACCGACGCGGTCCGGGATGGTGTCGATGTGCCCGGCGCATCGCTGCGACTCATTGTGCTTGACCGCACTCCCTGGCCCCGTCCCGACATTCTCTACAAGGCCCGGCGTGCCGCCTTTGGTGGGGGCCGGTATACGGACATGATCACCCGGTTGCGGCTTCAGCAGGCCTTTGGACGCCTGGTGCGTACGGGAACGGACAAGGGCGTATTTGTACTCCTAGACAATCGGCTGCCGACACGCCTGACAAGCGCCTTTCCGCCGGAAACACCCATTGAACGCTTGAGTCTTGCTGAAACGATTGCTGAAATGCGGAAATTCCTCACAAAGTCCTGATTTTCCGCGGTGTTCTCAGGTCTTGCTCTTCTGCGCTCTGCTTTCTAAGTTGCGGGGCCTTGCCCTTCTGCCAGGTGTGGCCGCGCTTTGCGCGACCCCATCGGTTTTGACAGGATCAAGACCGGGTTCTTGTTTTAGATCAGCCGCATTTTGGATCGTGACCTCCGTCACCAATGCCGGAAATGCTCAAGAAATAGGTTTCATTTATGTCCCAGACGATCAATCCCCATACCGCCCTTATCTACGTCATGGTGACGATGTCCGCCGTGGATGCGGCCATCAGTGACAATGAAACTCGGAAAATCGGCAATATCGTCACCAATCTGCCGGTCTTCAAAGACTTCAATGCAGACCGCCTTTTGGGGATCGCGGAAGAATGTGCGTCCATCCTCGCTGAAGATGGCGGTCTTGATGCGGTATTCGGTCTCGCCCGTGACGCCCTGCCGCCCCATATGTATGAAACAGCCTATGCGCTGGCTGTCGATGTTGCGGCGGCCGACCTCGCTGTCGGTCAAGAAGAGCTGCGCCTGCTTCAGATCCTGCGCGATACGCTTGGCATTGAGAAACTTTCAGCCGCCGCTATTGAGCGCGGCGCCCGTGCCCGCCACGCCACCCTGTAAGCGCGACGCTTGAGACAGTTCTGCCCAAATGAGGGACGCAAGCGATGGAGGATGTTCTGCTCAGCGAAGAGGGTCTCTTGAGTATTGAACCGACTCTGCGTCTGGGCGTATTCCTAGGCGTGCTTGCCGCCATGGGGCTTTGGGAGAGTATTGCACCAAGACGTCCGTCCGCATTTTCCAAGGCAAGGCGCTGGGTCACCAATCTCGGCATCAGCGTCGTGAATGGTTTGCTTCTGCGCACACTGGTTCCGGTTCTAGCCGTCGGCGCTGCCTTATGGGCTGACGGCCAGTCAATCGGTCTGCTCAATCATTTTAAGGTTGCGCCGCTTGTTGCCGGGATCATTGCATTCGTGGCACTCGATCTCCTGATCTATGGCCAGCATGTGCTGTTTCACCGTGTACCTTTGTTCTGGCGGGTACATCAGGTCCATCACACCGACCCAGATATTGATACCTCAACAGCAATCCGGTTCCACCCAATAGAGATCTTGCTGAGTATGGTCATTAAGATCGTTGCCGTCGTGCTGCTTGGAGCGCCCGCAGCAGCTGTTATTATTTTTGAGATTGCACTTAATGCGACGGCACTCTTCAATCATGGCAATGTGCGCATTCCAAAATCACTCGACAGCTTAATCCGCCAGGTATTTGTCACACCAGACATGCACCGGGTTCATCACTCTGTCATTCAAACGGAAACGGATAGCAATTTTGGATTTAATTTCTCCATATGGGACCGCCTGTTTGGTACCTATCAGGCACAGCCTGAAAAGGGACACCAGGATATGGAAATCGGCCTTCGAGAGTATCGCGACAGTTCACCGACCCAAGCTATCTGGAGCCTGATTTTGCCCTTCCGCCCTTTGCCAAAGAAAGACAGCGCATGAAACGTCTGTGTCTTATGCGTCATGCCAAGTCCGACTGGAACCAGCCGGAAAAAGAGGACTCCGAGCGCACACTCAACAAACGCGGGGTCAAGTCCGCTGCTTTTCTGGCCGGATTCATTGTCGATCAAGGATGGACTCCCGATCACGCATTATGTTCAACGGCTGTACGGGCGCGCTCAACCATTAAACCACTGGCCGAGAAGCTGGAAGGAAGTTGTGCGGTCGACTATCGCGATGACCTTTACATGGCCATGCCGAAAACACTGCTAAACGCCGTTCAACAACTCGATGACAACGACGAAACAGTTCTTATCGTTGCTCACAATCCCGGCCTCGAAATGCTTGCTGTTGCTCTGGCAGATGCTGCGAGCAACGACATGTCGGCCCTTATGGCTGATCATTTTCCAACGGGCGCTCTTGCCGTTTTCGAATTTGATGTGGACACCTGGCGCGATATCAAAGAAGGAGCGGGCCGCGCCTGCTTTTATGGCAAGCCACGCGAGCTAATGAAAAACGCTTAAGGCTAATAGATGGATCCGTTGAAGTAGCGTTCTGACAGAGTTGCGCTTGTCCCATCTGACACCATTTCCTGGAGATGTCTGTTCAAGAGCTCTACCAGTTGTTGATCTTCTTCCCGAACAACAAGACCGATACCCTCACCAAAATAGGTCGCATCGCTGATCGGCTCCCCAAGGGTCACGCAACAGGTTTGGCTCTTCGTCCATTGCAGCAATGCTGCATTGTCTCCAAACGCAGCCTCCACTTGGCCTTCAGACACAAGTTGCAACGCTGCTGCAAGCGACTTTGTAGCCACAAGCTCGACCCCTGAATATTGCTCTTTCAGGTAGGCTTCATGAATGCTCGCCTCCTGCACTGCAATCTGCGACCCCGCCGCGCGGAGCAAGCCGGGACCTGTAATCCCTGTGCCCTTTGATGTCACAAACCGTCCGCGCGACCCGTAGTAAGGATTGGAGAAGCTCACGCCCGCTGGGCGGCTTGAGGGGATACGCATGGATGCTGCGATGAGGTCGACATTGCCCGCGCGCAAAGAGGGCACCAGATCTGTCCACGCACGCACCTCAAAGACACATTGCCTCTCTAGGCGTCGGCAGAGTTCTTTCGCAACATCAATGTCGAACCCCGCTGGCTCTCCCTCGTCATCTATAAAATTAAATGGTGCGAAATCACCCTCTGTGGCGACCTTTAGCGGTGGAAGATCAATGTCCACCTCTGAGCGATCATTGTCCGCAGCCGGTGGACCTGGGCTCTCGATCTCTTCCTTTTCCAGATCGATTACCGCAAGCTCTCTGGGCGCCGGGAGCGGGATCGGCGCATCCGGCACAGCCACAAGACTGTCGTCGTCCGTCATCTGACCCAATGGTTGCTCAGCCGTCAAAGCTTGCGGTGGTTCAAGCTTGTCGTCTGTCATACGGGGCGCTGTTCCCGACCCGCTTGATACGGTTTCGTCTGTGCCTGTCAGGGCGCTCGTTTCACCTTCAGTAATCGGCTTTTGAGTGTCGGGTTTAGGCGATCCGACATCCTGCACCACCCTTCCGTCCCGACTGGACGACGCTGTTCCGATCTGTGTCCCTTCAATGACGATCGCCACGGCCCCGCTTAAGAGGACCACGGCAAGAAGATTTATGAGAAGAAGCCAGCGCATGAGCGGAGAATGCCGAACGCTCTCCCAAGGGTCTAGTGACCGTCTCATCAAATCGGGCTCAGCGTTAATGGGCCGGGTTCAACCTAAGGGTGCAGTCGAGAGCAGACCTATCTAAATCCTTGTATTGCAATGGTTATTTTGCGTTTTATCATAAAACACCTGGTTTCCTTTGGGGGGGGGTGCACAGGTGACGGGAGATGGTGAGAGCTCCGACACAATCGGCGGTCTGAACCTACCCGCGAGCGGGTTTGAAGAAACAGCACCTGCCTTCCAGCTTCATCGTCCGCTTATTGGCAGGATGCTTTTGGAAAGAGGAGCTGTTTCAGCATATCAGCTTTCGCAGGCTGCCGTGCGCCAGGCTCAATCCGGTGAACTGCTCGGCGATGAACTCATCAGCCATGGGGATGTTCGAGCATTTGATGTCTATAGAGCGTTGGCAGAGCAGCGCGGCGTTCCCTTCGTCAACCTGTTGCTGACCCCTCCTGACTTCCAGTTGTTAAAGGCTCGAGACCTTCCCTTCTACCTTCAGAATCAGTGCCTTCCCTGGAAGAAAAAGGGGTCGACTCCGACCTATGTCGCCGTTGATCTGGACAAAGCATCTGCTGCGTTGAAAGAAAAGGGGGCTGGTCCCTTTTTGCTGTACCAAACAGCACCGCTCGACATTCTGCGAACCGTGCAGTCTGTATTCGGTGAAAACCTCACGCACGGAGCTCAATTTTCGCTCAGCGACAACCATCCTCATGCATCGGCGCAACACTTGTTGTCTTCAAAGACAAAAGCCGCCTGCATCTTTAGCTTCTGCCTGGTGCTGGTGCTGTCTCTTCTGTTTCCCAGGGCTGCGCTCCTGTCGCTCAACATTGCAACCATCATCGCCTTTGTTTCTCTTGCATGTCTGAGGCTGTTGTCCGTCGAAATTGGCCGGCAGTCCCTC
The DNA here is from genome assembly GCA_965248405.1 of Parvibaculaceae bacterium. Taxonomy (GTDB): domain Bacteria; phylum Pseudomonadota; class Alphaproteobacteria; order Parvibaculales; family Parvibaculaceae; genus Mf105b01. The sequence continues at coordinate 358,050 of OZ252104.1, read as the reverse complement.
TCCGACCGTAAGGAGGACGTGCACCGCATTGGAGATGCTGACCTGCCTCTTTACACGATTATGGTACCGCTCCTGCGCGAAGCGGACGTGCTTCCTATCCTGATGAATGCGATCCAACAGCTGGACTATCCACCTGCAAAGCTAGATATCAAACTTGTTTTGGAGGGAACGGACCAGGAAACAATCAATGCGGCCCGCGCTCTCAACCTGCCGGGCAATGTCGAACTCATCCTGGTTCCGACATCGCATCCTCTGACGAAACCAAAAGCCTGTAACTATGCTCTCTCTTTCGCGCGCGGCGAGTTCCTCGTTGTGTATGACGCAGAAGACATTCCTGGACCTGAACAGTTGCGTGAAGCGGTACAGGCATTCCGGTCCGGTGGTCCCAGCCTCGCATGCGTGCAAGCTCCCCTCGCCTACTATAATTGGAATGAGAATTGGCTCACACGGCACTTCGCCATTGAGTATGCCTCTCTTTTCGATCTTCTGCTTCCCGCCCTGGCGCGATTTCACCTGCCCTTCCCGCTGGGCGGCACCTCAACGCACTTCCGAACCTTTGTATTGAGGAAGGTTGGGGCGTGGGACCCCTATAACGTCACCGAGGATGCGGATCTGGGCTTCCGGCTCCATGAGCATGGATACGCGACAGATGTTATTTCAACGGCAACGCTGGAAGAAGCGAACTGCCGCCTCCCCAATTGGATACGGCAACGGTCACGATGGCTCAAAGGCTGGATGCAGACCTATATTGTTCGTATGCGCTCCCCCTTGAGGACCTATGCAGCACTAGGGCCTACCGGATTTCTTGTACTCCAGATCGTGACAGGCGGCTTCCTGCTCTCCGCTCTCGCCCATCCCTTGTTCTATCTTCTCCTGCTCTGGATCTTTGTCGGGGGATTTGCGCCATCGTCAGGCGTCGGACCGGTCGTTATGGGTGTCCTCAATTTCAGTGTTCTGTTTATCGGCTTCGGCGCGGCCATGCTCGCAGGGCTGGTTGGCGCCCAGGCGCGTGGTCTAACGGGCCTCAGCAGACGTGTCCTCACAATGCCTGCTTATTGGCTCCTCATCTCAACCGGCGCATATAAAGCCCTCTATCAGCTTTTCTCCAGGCCCCACCATTGGGAGAAGACCACGCATGGTATCAGCACCTTCATGCCTGCCTATGCGGCCCGCGCGCGACGTAGGCTCTCTGGCCGGGGATAGCTCGCTATAAACTTTCGATTAACACCTCCCGAAATACACTTACAAAACGGGTGGCTTTCCGTCTCTTAGCGCTGTGTGAATGGCGAGGAGACCCGTGTTAGAAGGCCGTCCCATGCGTGATCTCGACCTTGCGCCCCTCTCGTTTCTGGTCGTCGATGACAATCATCACATGATTTCCATTCTGCGGGAATTGCTGCGCGCGCTGGGCGCAGGCACTGTTCACGACGCCCGTGACGCCGCCGACGCATTTGAAATTGTGCGGACCTCCCCAATTGACCTTGCCATTGTTGACTACCTGATGGAGCCGCTGGATGGCCTTGATTTTATCCGCCTCATCCGCACCGCCAATGATAGCTACGATCCTGAACTGCCCATCCTGCTGCTCACCGCGCATACGGAACGTGCTCGCATCCAAGAAGCACGGGACGCAGGGGCAAGCGACGTTGTTCGCAAACCTATTTCAGCCAAACAACTCTACCAGCGCATTCAAGCCCTTCTTCAAATCAACCGACGCTTCATTAAGACCCCGCAATATACGGGACCCGACAGGCGGCGACAGAGACCGAAGCCTCACACCGGGGACGAAAGACGCGCAGAAGAGGGAGAAGGTCCGCCCAGTTGAACGGTAAAACACTAATATCCAGGTAAGTTTTTCTATTTACGCTTGCGGCGATTGTCTTGGAGAATTGACGCAAATGGGTACCTCATCGACGGGCGATGTAGACCTCTCAAACCTGCGGTTTCTTATTGCTGAAGAAAACCGCTACATGTTGACTGTTTTACGGCAACAGTTGAAGGCGTTTGAGATCAAGGAGCTGGCTGAAGCCCAGAATGGCGATGAAGCCGTTGAACTCCTCCATGCGTCTGAGGTCGATTTCGCCATTGTTGATAGCGCAATGAAGCCAGTGGACGGCTTAGGCTTCACCCGCCATGTCCGCACAGGTAAAGGCATTCCTAATGCCGAACTGCCGATCATTGTTCTGATCGCTCACCCCAGCGTTGAGTCCATCGCCGCAGCCCGCGATGCGGGTGCCACAGAAGTTCTTTGCAAACCCGTATCCGCACAGATGCTTTTTGATCGCATTCAATATGCCATCAAACACAGCCGCGACTTCATCAAGTCAGACGGCTTTACCGGGCCCGACCGGCGGAGGCGCCGGGGCGGTGGGCGGTCCGACGGTGAAGAACGCCGAGACCAGCCCGTAGAGATCTAGCCCCTAAAAGTCTAACCCAGGGCCAGCAGGTTCCGCACCGCGATCACAATCAAGGCGAGAGTCGACAGAGCGAACACCGAGAAGCGGATCACGACAATGTTGGCCGTGTTCTGCACCAGCGAGTGAACAATCCGCAATCCGACATAGGCCCATGCCAACCAGATGTTCACAGGGTCTGCGACCCCCACCAGATGGCTATACACGATCAAGGCATAAAAGATGGTCGGCTGTTCGTGCAGGTGATTGTAATTGTCGGCGACCCTTTGTGCTTCTGACGGAAGTAGCTTTGACAACGCACCTGGGTGTTGCGCCTGCTGCGGATCCAGATTTGCCGCATTCATTGCCGGTATGCGCCGTGCATACATCCAAATCCAAACGACAAGCGTCCAGCTGACCAGAATCAGAACCGGTGTGAGAATCGTGGTATCCATGAGTTTCCCCCCTCATTTACCAGTTGGAGCGGGCGAGGAGAATCGAACTCCCGTCTTAAGCTTGGGAAGCTTCTGCTCTACCATTGAGCTACGCCCGCTTATTCCCTTTTTACTAGCGCTCCCTGCCCCTCAAGCGCAAGATATCAATTCGGACTAGCAGACAGACGGCGGGACTACCTGCGGTCAGGCTTTTGGGGGAGAGAGCAATGCGTTGGTGGGCAAAAGGGCTAATCGGAGTTGGAATTGTCGCGATCGCTGGATATGGCGTCATTAAAATCGGGGGACCGGACCTCATTTATCCGAGGGTAGACGGTGTCAATTACGGACCGACATCGATCTCGTTTACGGATACGGACCCGTCCGAAACCATCGGGGGCACGGTTACTCTGGGGCGCGCCGTCGATGAAACAGGGATCGACATGTATATGGTTCATTGGGGCCTGGAGGTTGGTGAGCCGGGAACGCAAGACGATGCTGGAAATGGCGATCATGATGGAGACTGCAAGGGTTTCCGCGATACCGGCCATGTCGTGATGTCGATGGTCGATCAGGGAGGCACGCCCATCAAGATGGAGATACCTCAAGGGACAGAAGTGCCGGAGGATGCTGTCTATTTTGTCGCGCATACGATCTATAGCGGCATTCACAACCTGGCAAAGTGCATCCAAATTCCCATTGAGAACGTGGTTGAAACCGCGTCTTAACAGACGATCAAATTTCTGTCAGTTGAGCGTGGGATGGCCCACAAATGCTGCGCGGAATGCTAGGGTCCCACCATGAATGATCAGCTTCAACCTTTGGCTGGGCGCGCCCTGGCACCGTTCACCGATCCCTCGCTTACCGCGAAAGGGGAAGCGCGCGCACATGTGAGCCTTTCAAAACTTGAAACGCTCTGGTTCAACACGGGCACGCTCTGCAATATCGAGTGTGCGAGTTGCTATATCGAATCCAGTCCCAAGAATGACCGGCTCGTTTATCTGACTGAAGCTGACGTTACGTCTTACCTGGATGAGATCGAACGCAATGACCTCGGCACCGGGGAGGTTGGGTTTACCGGCGGCGAGCCCTTTATGAACCCGTCCATACTCTCCATCCTGGAAGCCACACTGGCGCGTGGGTTCGACTGCCTGGTTCTCACCAATGCCATGCAGCCCCTGCTCCGCCCCACTGTCAAAAAGGGCGTTGAGACACTTGTAAAAGAATATGGTCCGAAACTTACCTTCCGTGTAAGTCTGGACCACCACACGGCCAAGCTGCACGATGAAGAACGCGGCCCTGGGGCGTTTGCCAAGGCAATGGACGGGCTTGCCTTTCTGAATTCACTCGATGCACAGATTACCATCGCCGGGCGCACCTGCTGGGGTGAGGACGAGGAACGGTCAAGAGCCGGGTACGCCGCCCTCTTTGCCGCGCAGTCCCTTTCAATTGATGCCACCGACCCTCTCGCGGTCACGCTTTTCCCAGAGATGGATGAAAAGGTAGAAGTTCCGGAGATCACCACTGCCTGCTGGTCGATTTTGAATGTCGATCCGAACGATATGATGTGCGCCACCAGCCGCATGGTTGTGAAGCATAAAGGAGCGGATGCACCGACAGTGGCGGCCTGTACCCTTCTTCCCTACGACCCTCAGTTTGATCTGGGCTCAACGCTGGCGGAAGCGTCCAAAGACGTGTCGCTCAACCATCGTCATTGCGCAAAGTTTTGCGTTCTGGGCGGGGGCTCGTGCAGCGCCTGATTACTCAGCTTCGCTGCAATAAGAGGCGATGCGACAATGTGATCTGCACCGCGGATCACCTGATGCATATGGCGTTTCTCATTCTTCTTTTCAATCAACAAGCTTGATGATTCTAGCGGGTGCTAAACGGACTCTAAGTTCGCTCGGCCCGCCACGTCCTTCCTGCTTGTCACTCTTGATACGGATCAAGGCGGCCGCATCATGCATCCGCAATAATGAGACCTGAGAGTGCTGGGAGGCCACTAACCAACTCAAACGATAGGTGAACGCATGAAAACCCCCTTTATCACTGCGATTGCAGCAAGTCTTGTTCTCGCGTCTGGCCCGGCTATGGCCGATGTCTTTATGCAGGGCCACGAAGTAGCTGGCATCGTAGTCGGCAACACGATCGAAGGTCAGTACCGTGAATGTGGCGCTGCCCGGAATGATTTTCGCGAAGTTTACACACCAGATGGAAAGATCATCGGCGAAGAACGCCCGTGTAACCAGACCGGCGATTGGACGCGCTATGGCGGATCTTGGACTGTCGAGGATGGAAAGTTCTGCGTGAATCTTGGCTCTGAACGCTCAAACGGGTGCTTCGATTATGAAGCAGGTGAAGATGGCACGCTCACCCGGGTTGGCGAGCCTGGCGTGGGTAATACCAACTTCAAAATCTACGACGGCAATCCAAACAACCTATAAGGCCAAACAATCTGTAATGGATGTCACAGGGATCTTGGGAGCGGCCTTTTGGCCGCTCTCAAGCCTCTAACGGAACCGGAGATTGTTGCGGTTAAGCTGATCTACTGACGAACAGCCCATCAATTTCATATCCCGTTCAATCTCCTCGCGCAGAAGACCGAGTGCGCGTTCAACCCCCGGCTGCCCCGCCGCAGACAGTGCATAGAGATAGAGCCTGCCGCCTGAGCATGCTTTGGCCCCAGCCGAGAGCGCTTTCAGAACATGGGTGCCACGCTGAATACCGCCTTCGCAGATCACATCAATTTCGTCACCCACCGCATCGACGATCTCTGCGAGCTGATCAAAGGGACTGCGTCCTCCATCGAGCTGGCGCCCACCATGGTTCGACACCATAATCCCCGTACACCCAATGTCCACGGCGCGGCGGGCATCCTCCACACTCATGATGCCTTTCAGCGCGAAATGACCGCCCCATTTGGCGCAGAGCGCTTCCGCGTCTTTCCAGTTCATGGATTGATCGAGCATGGTGGAAAAATAATCGCCGATTGATGTCGCGATATCAGTTCCCTCGCTTACATGATCCTGCAAATGCGGTAACTCAAATTTGGCGTGGGTAAAATAGTTGATCGCCCAGCGCGGATGGGTGGCAAAACTCAGCAAACTGCGAGGCGTCAGCCGGGGCGGTGAGGTGAACCCTGTCCGAAAATCCCTTTCCCGGTTGCCCCCTGTGATGGTGTCAACGGTCAGCGCCATCACATCAAACTTGGCGGCCTTCGCCCGTTCCAAAATGCTGTCGTTCAAGCCGCGGTCTTTGTGAAAATAGAACTGGAACATGGTCGGCGCGTCGATCATCTCCGATATCTCTTCCACGCTCACCGTCCCGAGAGAGGAGACCCCAAACATGGTCTGATATTTTTCCGCTGCGCGGGCCACCGCGCGCTCGCCATCGTGGTGAAAAAGACGTTGCAACGCCGTTGGCGCGCAATAGACCGGCATGCCGAGCTTCTTGCCAAAGATTTCCACCGACATGTCGACATTCTCAACACCGGCCAACACACTTGGGACGAGATCGCAGGCTTCATAGGCCGCCGTGTTCCGCCAATAGGTTACCTCATCATCGGCTGCGCCATCGATATAGTGAAAAATCGGCCCCGGCAGGCGTTTTTTGGCAAGCTTCCGGAAATCCTGGAAGTTATGGCAGTGAGACAGGTTCATCGTTGAATTCCTTCAGTCCAGCGCCACGCGCGCTCACGCGGTACCGGTATACAAATCCGCTTAGGGTGTTTTGAAGTGCTTTGACAGCTTCAGACCCTGCTTCTGGTAGGAGGAGCCGATCCCCTGGCCATAAAGTTCGGTCGGTGTGTCCGTCAGCCGCTCATAAAGCAATCGTCCGATGGTCTGCCCATGTTCCAGAATAAAGGGGACGTCATGGCTTCGGACTTCCAGCACACCACGGCTGCCAGAACCGCCCGCGGCTCGTGCCCCGAACCCCGGATCAAAAAATCCCGCATAGTGAACCCGGAACTCGCCTACCAGCGGGTTATAGGGCACCATCTCCGCCGCATGGGTCGCGGGCACATGAACCGCCTCGCGCGACGCCAGGATGTAGAACTCATTAGGGTCTAGAACGAGAGCACCGTCGCTGCGCGCATATATCGGTTCCCAATAGTCCAGCGTTTCGTATCCCTCGCGCAGATCGATATCGATCAAACCGGAGTGGCGTTTGGCGCGGTACCCGATAAGGCCCGTCTCGCCGTCACCTTTAAGGTCGACACTCAGGCCCAGTCCACCATCAATGTCCGCGACGGCATCATCGACCAGACGCTCCTGTTCATGCAGGGTGCGTAGTTCAATGTCAGTGTGGGTCGGTTGACCCCGGCGGAACCTGATCTGCGACAGACGGGACCCCGCCCGCACCAGCACCGAGAAAGTCCGTGGACTGATTTCCAAATACAAGTGCCCTTTGTACCCGGCTTCCACCTGATCGAACTCCGATCCATGGTCGGTGATGAGACGCGTGAAGACATCCAAGCGGCCGGTGGAGCTTTTCGGATTGGCGCTGGCACTTGTCCGCTCTGAGAGCGCGAGCGCTTCCATCAATGGCACAAGATAGACGCAGCCCGTCTCCAGGACTGCCCCTTCGGTCAGGTCAATTTTGTGAAATGAAAACGCTTCTACTTTCTCCATAACACTGGAGTTTGGACCGGGCAGAAAACTCGCCCGGAGCCGGTAGGCCGTCGTACCCAAGCGCAGATCAAGACTTGCAGGCTGCACCTGATTGTCTTCAATCTCCCGGACGCCCCATATCTGCTGATCTTTGATCAGTGCCCGAATGGCATGGGCCGGCAGAATGCCTGTCGCATGTGCCGCGCCTGCACGGGCGGCGCTTGGCGTTGCGCCATCATGGTCAGGAAAAAGATCGCTCGCGGATTTGGTCATCTGTGTCCGGGAATCTGTCATAAATTCAAGCTGGGTCCCCGTTATAGGGGCGGGCTGCCCTGGAACCAAGCCTTAAGGGCACTTGACGGCGGGCCATCGACACCCTTATATGCTCTTCAATCCCGTGGTGATTTGAGCCGATCGGCTTGCGGCCACGTAAAATAATTCGCTAAAAGGTCGGGAGGCAGAGCCCCGATCCGTCCGATCGGGGTTTTTTTGTTGGGAAGTTAAGAAAATGAGCCAATCTGACGCCAAAACACACCTCCGCGCACGCACACAGGCGGTTCACGGGGGCACCATGCGCACCCCGTTCGGCGAAACCAGCGAGGCCATGTTTCTGACCTCCGGCTATGTCTATGAAAGCGCTGAGGCTGCAGAAGCCCGGTTTAAGGGTGAGGATGACGGTTTCATCTATAGCCGCTTTGCCAACCCGACGGTCCGCATGTTCGAAGAGCGGATGATTGCGCTTGAAGGCGCGGAAGATGCCCGGGCGACAGCGACCGGCATGGCGGCCGTCACCGCAGCGATGCTCTGTCAGCTAAATGCCGGAGACCATGTGGTCGCGGCCAAAGCCTTGTTTGGCTCCTGCCGGTATATTGTCGAAGAATTGCTGCCGCGGTTTGGCGTCGGGTGCACCTTGATTGAAGGAACCGACTTGTCCCAGTGGGAAGCTGCAGTGCAGCCGAACACCAAAGTGTTCTTTCTGGAAACACCGTCTAATCCAACCCTTGAGATCATCGACCTGCAAGCGGTTGCGGATATTGCACACAAAGCCGGCGCGCGGCTGGTCGTAGACAATGTTTTCGCCACCCCCGTTCTCCAGCGGCCGATGGAATATGGCGCAGATGTCGTGGTTTATTCCGCAACGAAACATATTGACGGTCAGGGACGGTGCCTCGGTGGCATCGTGCTTGCGGATCAGCCGTTCATTGACGACCATCTGTCCAATTTTCTGCGGCAGACAGGACCGGCGCTCAGCCCCTTTAATGCGTGGGTTATGCTGAAAAGTCTGGAGACGCTGGACCTACGGGTGCGGGAACATTGCCGCAATGCCCGCTGCGTAGCACAGGCATTGGAAGGTAGCTCTAAAGTTCTGCGTACGATCTATCCCGGCCTCAAAAGCCATCCTCAATACAAACTCGCCATGGATCAGATGGAGCTGGGCGGAAACATTGTGGCCTTCGAACTCGAGGGTGGAAAAGAGGCGGCGTTCAGATTCGCAAATGCCCTTCAGATCATCTCGATCTCCAACAACCTTGGTGATTCGAAGAGCCTGATCACCCATCCAAGCACAACGACCCACCAGAGACTCGATGAAGGTGCCCGGGCAGAGCTGGGGATAACTGACGGTCTTCTGCGGCTTTCTGTAGGTCTTGAAGACCCTGCAGATCTTGTGGATGACCTCAAGCGGGGTTTGAGTGTCTCATAGTTAATCAATCGGGTCTTGTTTGTTTCGAATTCATTAGGCATATGAACGAAACGCAATATCTCGGTAACACCTGGTTAGGTTGCCTCCGTCTAGTCTGGGGGTCCCCTCAGGAGAGTGTCAATGAGATCCGATTTTGTAAACAGTGCAGGCACACAATCCCCGGAAACGGTTGGTCTCTACAAGCAGACGACGCGGTCTATCCGCATCGAAGTAGAACCTATTTACCTGGCGGATCAGTCTGATCCGGACCAGGGCTACTATGTCTGGGCCTATACGGTACTCATCTACAATGAGGGTCGGGAAGCAGTTCAGCTCCGGGCGCGCCACTGGCAGATCTCAGACAGCCACGGTCAGGTACACGAGGTCAAAGGGACCGGCGTTGTGGGCGAACAACCCGTCATCCTTCCAGGCGAGGTTTACGAGTATACGAGCGGCACTCCCCTTGCTGCACCGTCGGGCATTATGGTCGGGACCTACCGGATGGAAACCCGGCATGGCGAAACCTTCGATGCTGCCGTACCGCCGTTCCCGCTTGACTGCCCTCACGCAGACCGGATGGTTCACTAGCTTTTCAGCCCATCTCACCATTGGGGCATTCAAAGCTTCGCTGCCTCCAGAATTTGCTCTAATTTAAGGCTCTCAGTGTTTCCGAAGGACGGGGGCCTAACGCTTCCCCTGTTCTGACGGGATGCGCCAACTCTGGCAGTGGTCCTAATTTGTTCGACACACGACCAATATTTCTCGTCAATGGCATTCTGCTGGCGATGGTGGGTGCCGCAATGTTTCTGCCGGCCCTTGTCGACATTGCTGTGGGCAATGACGACTGGATCGTGTTTGCCAGTTCGGCGATGCTGACCCTCTTTACCGGCGTCTCTTTTGCGCTGATGACCTGGGGCCATGCAGGCAGCCTCAACATCCGGGAAGCCTTTGTGCTCGTGGTGGCCGCCTGGACCGTTCTCCCCGCCTTCGCAGGCCTGCCCTTCGCTTTCTCGGGCCTGGAGCTCTCTTATGCGGATGCCTTTTTTGAGGCCATGTCGGGCCTCACCACGACAGGCTCTACGGTGATTTCTGGGCTCGATACCGCCCCGCCCGGTATCCTGCTTTGGCGAAGCCTGCTGCAATGGCTTGGCGGGCTCGGCATCATTGTCATGGCCATCGCCATTCTGCCAATCCTTCAGATTGGTGGGATGCAATTGTTTAAAGTCGAAGCTTTTGACACAGCCGAGAAAGTCCTGCCAAGCGCCGCGCAACTCGCGGTCTCGCTCATTTCGTTTTATGCCTTCGCCACCGGCCTCACAGCCCTCTTTCTTTGGATGGCGGATATGGACGCCTTCGACGCCATCAACCATGCCATGACGTCGATCGCCACCGGCGGCTTTTCAACCAAAGACGGGTCGGTTGGTCATTTTGCAAGTGCGCAGATTGACTGGATCCTGATTGGCGCCATGATTGTCGGCAGTCTGCCCTTCGCCCTCTATCTGCAGGCGATCAGAGGCCGCCCGCAAACGCTCTGGAAGGACACACAGGTCCAGGTTTTCTTTGGCGTGTTGATCATCTTCGTGGCTCTGATGACCTTCTACGATAAAGCAACTTTGGTTGAGCCCGATGCTCTTACCGACCTGCGCTACGCCGCGTTCAATGTCATCTCCATCATGACCGGCACGGGATATGCCACGCAGGACTATTCACTTTGGGGACCTTTTGCGACCACGCTGTTTTTCTTCATCATGTTTATCGGTGGCTGCGCCGGGTCTACCTCCTGTGGGATCAAGATCTTCCGGTTTCAGGTTGTGTACGAAGCCGCGGCTGTTCAGGTGAAGCGTCTCATCCACCCCAATGGGGTCTTCGTCCCGCACTATAATCGCAAACCCATTCAGGACAGCGTCACCGCGTCGGTAATGAGTTTCATGTTTCTGTTTGCACTGACGTTTGGGATCGTGGCGATGGCGCTCACCCTCATGGGCCTTGATCTTGTGACCGCTGTTTCGTCTGCCGGTACGGCCATCGCCAATGTAGGCCCCGGGCTAGGTCCTATCGTGGGCCCGTCGGGCAATTTCTCTTCCCTGCCAGATCTCGCCAAATGGACATTGTCCTTCACTATGCTGATCGGACGCCTTGAAATCTTCACCGTACTGGTCATCTTAACGCCAACCTTCTGGCGCGGATAAGAAAGAGGCTCGTCACGCATGGGCACGCGATACACCCCAAAAGAAATGATCGCGAAGCTCATCAGCTTCGACACGGTCAGCCGAAATTCCAACCTCCAGCTCATCACGTTCCTGGAAGACTATATGGACGGCTGGGGCGTGCCCCATTCCCGTGTTGAGAATGAGGACGGCACGAAAGCCAATCTTCTGGCAACTTTGGGTCCCGCCGACAAACCGGGCGGGGTTGTTTTGTCGGGCCACACGGATGTTGTGCCGGTGGACGGCCAGGACTGGACATCGGACCCCTTTACGGTTCGCGAAGCGGACGACCGTCTCTATGGGCGCGGTACCTGCGACATGAAGAGCTTCTTCGCCATTGCTCTTGCCCTTGTGCCGGATTTCCTGGAGCGGGGTCTCTCAGTTCCGATCCATTTCGCTCTGTCCTATGACGAGGAGATTGGATGCTTGGGTGTGCGTCCTTTGATCGACCAGGCCGTGCGGCACCTGCCCCGCCCTCAAATTGTGATCGTGGGGGAACCAACGGACATGATGGTCGTCAATGCTCACAAGAGTATCGACGCCTTCACAACGACGGTGCGCGGCCTCGAAGCCCATTCGAGTGCCACCAATGAAGGGGTCAATGCGGTGATGATTGCCGCGGAGATGATCCACTTCATTTCAAAGATCGCTGATGAGATGAAAGCCAAGGGGGATGCGACCGGGCGTTTTGAGCCACCTTACACAAGCGTGCATGTGGGCACTGTCCAGGGTGGGACGGCGCTCAACATCATCCCGAAAGACTGTTCTTTCGATTGGGAGTTTCGCGCCCTGCCGGATCAGGACACCCATGAAATTATTGATCGCGTGACTCAGTTTGCGGAGACAGAGCTCCTCCCAAAAATGCAGGCGGTTTTCCCCGAAGCCAGTATCACAACGGTCGCCGGCGCGCGCGTGCCACCGCTGGTGGCGGCAGATGGATCACCCGGCGAAACTCTTGTCCTAAAGCTCGCAGAACAGAATGCGACCCATGCAGTTTCTTATGGCACCGAAGCCGGTCTTTTTCAGCTTGCCGATATCCCGACGGTCATCTGCGGTCCAGGCAATATTCTTCAGGCACACAAGCCGGACGAATTTGTTCTGCTTTCACAGGTCGATGCTTGCGAACGATTCATGCGCCGGCTGATGGATCACGTCGCCGACTAGACCCTATTGAACGATCAGCGCTGTCAGCGATTTCTCGATCTCGGCTGTGAGCACGCGGTCAAACTCGCCCGCAAGCCGCTCCACAAGACGGAAATAGGCAAGATCTCGCTCATTGAGCGTCGCACTCTCAAGAATTTCTGCGCTGGCTTCTGCGATTACGTCCACGGAATGGGATGCGCCTGGAGGCCCGACATCAATATGATCGAAACGCGCCCGGATCACACCCACAAGGCGGGTGTCCACCTCATCGCGAAACAGACCTCCAAAGCCGTCAGATACAGCGACAGCCTCTTCAATCACGCCCGCTTCTTCCACGATAAGGGTTATCAGGCCCCGAGCCCCAACAGCCCCCAACCTTTCGTCGATCCAAGCACGGGTCACTGTGGAGGGTGTGACATTGTGAAGATGTTCTACATGGGGTGGTCGCAGCGTTGGCTGATACCGATCGACAAACTCAATCTTCGCGACATTGAGCGCAATGGGTGCGCGATGCTGAAAGGTAATTGATATTTCTGTTGGCGGGGCTGGGGGAGCGTTTGTGCAACCACTCAGAACCAGCGCCCCGATCATGATGCTGACAAGTGCGATCCAGAAATCGCGCATCGTGCCTCTATCCTCTCAGTTCAGCCGGATCAAACACATATTCTTCCGCGCAGAATTCGCATTTGGCTTCGATGCGGCCATTCTCCACCATGTGATCCAGGTCGTCAGCCCCAAAAGTCTTCAAAACACCTTCAATCCGCTCCCGCGAGCACGGACATCCAAATTGGACACTGGCCGGGCTGTACACCCGGACGCCATCCTCATGATAAAGACGATAGAGGAGTCGGTCTGCAGTCACTTCCGGGTCCAGCAGTTCTGAGTCGCTCACCGAATCGAGGAGGATCGCTGCATGCTCCCAGTTTTTTTCTTCCTCAGTGAGAAGCCGTTCGTCATCCGGCTCGCGATAACCGGTAAGACCGCCATCTTCCGCCAGATGCTGGACCATCACCGCACCGGCGCGCCAGGTAACCTTTGCGTTTTCGCCCGTCTCACCACGCTCATACAGTGGACCAACGGCCATGCGAATGCGGGTCGCAATCTGCTCAGACTGCGCAAAATACTCGTGTGCCGCATCTGTCAGCCCTCGCGCATCCAGTTGCACGATCCCCTGATACCTATCCATGTCGGCACCCTGATCGATGGTAAGAGCCAGGTACCCCGTCCCCAATAGGTCGGTCGGCGACTCAATGCCTTTTTCAAGCGCTGCTTCCAAAGCCTCACTGTCCAGATGGGCATAGCCTCTGATATTGCCTGGTGTTTCATAGTCGGCAACCAGCATGGAGACCGGTCCATCGGTCTTTGTTTGCAACGTGAGCTTACCGTCAAATTTCAGCGCCGTTCCCAGAAGGGCCACAAGCGTGAGCGCTTCCCCAAGAAGGACAGACACAGGTTCCGGATAATCGTGGCGCGACATGACATCGGTCACAAGCGCTGAAAGGCGCGCTGCCCGACCGCGAACGCCTATTCCCTCAATCTGAAACGGCAGAACAATGTCGTCGAGATGCAGGTTTTCGGTCGTGAGAGGTTGGTCGCCAGTTGTCACGAGAGGCACCATTTCAATACGCTTTTTTGCGCATGCAGGCGGTTTTCCGCCCCATCGAATACAACAGATTGAGGGCCATCGATAACTGCTGCAGTCATTTCCTCGCCACGGTGAGCCGGAAGGCAATGCATGAAAATCGCTTCTTTGTGGGCCGCAGCCATCAAACGTTCATCCACCTGATAGGGCGCCAACGAGTTATGTCGGCTGGCGACCAGATCTTCAGGGTCACCCATAGAGACCCAGGTGTCGGCGACAACGCAATCGACGCCGTCCACAGCCTCATAAGGGTCTGTGGTCACTTTCACCTTCGCGCCCTGATCTTTCGCCCAGGCCACCGTTTCCTCAGGCAAGGAGAGTTCTGGCGGACACGCGACGCGCAAGTCGAAGTCAAACTGCGCCGCCGCATGGACCCAAGAGACCGCCACATTGTTGCCGTCCCCGGACCAGGCCACAGACCTTCCTTTGATCGGGCCCTTATGCTCTTCAAAGGTCAGGACATCTGCCATCAGCTGGCAGGGGTGAGTCTTATCGGTCAGACCATTGATCACGGGCACGGTTGCATGCTCTGCCAACTCCAACAGTTTGTCGTGGCTTGTGGTGCGGATCATGATCGCATCCACATAGCGCGACAGAACACGCGCCGTGTCCGCAACCGTTTCGCCCCGGCCCAATTGCATTTCCGCGCCATTCAGCAAGAGCGTCTCACCACCCAGTTGGCGCATCCCCACATCAAAGGACACGCGGGTACGGGTCGACGGTTTCTCAAAAATCATCGCCAGAAGCCGCCCCTCGAGAGGCTTGTCTGCATCTGCCACACCCTGAGGCAAGCCTGCGCGGGCGTCTTTTCGCGCCCGGGCATCATCGATAATGCCCCGCAGGCTGTCTTTGCTGACTTCATCCAGGTCGAGAAAGTGTTTTGGCGCGCCGGTCATTTTGCGGCCTCCTTCTGGGCCATCGCGGTCCTCAAAGCACCGCAGGCATCGGCGAGGGCATCCATCGCCTGATCTATATGTGTGTCGTCAATGATGAGCGGCGGCAGGAGGCGAACAACATTGTCGCCGGCCCCCACCGTCAGCAATTTCCGGTCAAGAAGTGCTGCAACAAGATCTGTGTTGGGTACTTTGCACTTCAAGCCCAGCATCAGGCCTTCACCGCGCACCGTCTCGATAATGTCGCTGTGTTCGTCCGCCAACATGGCCAGTTTCTGCTTCAGCTTCAGGCCTTTCGCCCGGACAGTTTCCAGAAAACCGTCTTCGAGCACGATGTCCAGGACACCGTTGGCAACCGCCATAGCGAGAGGGTTGCCCCCAAAGGTCGAGCCATGCGTGCCTGCGGTCATGCCTTTGGCGGCCTCTTCTGTGGCCAGACACGCACCCACCGGGAACCCGCCGCCGAGGCCCTTGGCAGAAGCCATAATGTCCGGTGTGACCCCGGCCAACTCATGAGCGTATAGGTGCCCTGTCCGCCCGACGCCGGTTTGGACCTCATCCAGGACAAGAAGAATGCCGGCTTCATCGCAGATGTCGCGAATGGACTTCAAAGCGGTGAGTTCCCATGGCCGGATACCCCCCTCGCCCTCTATGGGTTCGAGCAGAACGCCTGCCGTATTGGGACCGATTGCTTCTTTCAGGGCCTTCAGATCGCCCATCGGAACCTGCACAAAGCCCGGCATGCGCCGCCCGAAGCCTTCGAGGTACTTTTCCTGCCCGCCAGCGGAGATGGTCGCCAGGGTCCGGCCATGAAACGCACCCTCAAACGTGATGAGCTCATCGCGCTCCGGCGCGCCGTTTTCCGCATGATATTTGCGCGCCATCTTGATGGAACATTCCAGCGCTTCGGCACCGGAATTCGTGAAGAAGACGGTATCGGCAAAGGTGGCGGCCACAAGGCGCTCGGCGAGCCGCTCCTGCCCCGGAATGCGGTAAAGGTTCGATGTGTGCCAGAGCTTCTTCGCCTGAGTTTCCAGCTCGTCTACCAGATGCGGGTGGGCATGGCCCAACGCAGCCACAGCGATGCCCGCCCCGAAATCGAGGTAGCGCTCGCCCGCAGGCGTTATCAAAAATGGTCCTTCGCCGCTCTCAAATTCGAGGTCGGCCCGACCATAGGTCGGCAGTACAAGTGTGATCATCGGTTCGCTCCCGAACGCCAATGAAAAAAGCCGCCGGGCGCCGGCGGCTGTTCGAGAAGCGCCGGAGTATCCTCAAAAGGACGGCTTTTGTCAAATGGCTGAAATGGCAAGTCACATGAAATAGATGTGACTTCTCAGTAGGTTAGGCCTTGAGACGATAGCCTCGTCGGAGTACCCGGTCAGAGATCACCCACAACACGGCATTACACCCGATGGTCACCAGAACACCGGTCATGATGTCGCCATCAGACACGCCGGTGAAGGCGTAGCGGAAACCATCAATCAGATAGAAGAACGGGTTGTACTGGGTGAAGATAAAGGCGAATTCCGGCAATTGTTTCACGGAATAGAAGGTGCCGGAGAGAAACGCCAGGGGTGTGATGATGAAGTTGGTGACGGCCTGCAAATGGTCGAACTTCTCCGCCCATATGCCGCCCAGCATGCCGAGTAGCGACAGCATGAGAGATGCCCCGACAGAAAAGAATAGGACGGCCCAAAGATGCTCAATAGAAAGCGCGACGAAGGGAAGCATGCCGATAGCGGTGACCAGGCCGACAAAGACCCCACGGGTGACACCTGCCATCGCAAAGCCAATGTTGAGCTCACCCGCGGACAGCGGCGGCATGAGCACATCGACAATATTGCCCTGCACCTTGGAGATCAGGATTGAGGACGAGGTGTTCGCGAACGCGTTCTGCAGCATGGTCATCATAATGAGACCGGGTGCCAGAAACTCGGCGAACGGCACTCCGTTCACGTCCGGCCGCAACCGCCCCAGTGCCAGTGAGAAGATCGCCAGGAAAAGAAGTGTTGTGATGACCGGCGCCAGCACGGTCTGTGTGATGACCTTCACAAAGCGCTTCACCTCTTTCAGGTAAAGCGTCCAAAGGCCCAACCAGTTGAACGACCCGAAATGCCGTGCGCCTTCTGGCAGATAGTTATCCTGGCTCATGAGACCGCCCCCAAATCGCAACTTACGCCGCTGTCGCTTCTTTGTGACGCCTCATGGATCACAGATGGTCCAGGTAAGCCGCCCCGGCACCGGAGATAGGCGATTGAGCGGACATCCGCAATGACCCCACCCAGAGTTTTTCCATAATCGGCGAAGTTTTCCCCAAAAGCTGGCGGGTTTTCCCCAGATCGCCGGTCTGCGACCTGCTGGATGAGATTTTCTGTGGATAAGCAGACTGATTTTTTAACCAAATCTTGCGCCGGACACCCCGCATTTTGTATATTTTGGGCTCATGTACACGACATCTAGTGAGATCAAGCGGCGGGCGTTAACCTTTTCAGAGGTTCCAGATCCCATTTCTGCAGATCAGACTGAGATGCTTTTTGAGGGGCCGGCGGCCGATTTCGGCGCCATTTCAAGGGGATAGCGAGCCATGTGGACAGAAGAACGTGTTGAACTTCTGAAGAAACTTTGGGCGGAAGGTCTTAGCGCAAGCCAGGTAGCCAAGCAACTTGGCGGTGTGACCCGTAACGCGGTTATTGGGAAAATTCACCGGCTGGGCCTCTCGGGCCGGGCCACCACCAACCGGGCTCCGCGCGCACGGCCATCCACGCCACGGGCGGCAGCTCCGCGGCCACAACAGCCTTCGGCACCGCGCCCGGTTGAGGTCAAAGAAGAGCCGGTGATGCCGGAGCCGGACCCGCAACCACAAGTACCGGTTGAGATTGCCCCCGGCCAAATGGCGACGGTTTTGACTCTCACGGAGCACACCTGCAAGTGGCCGATTGGTGACCCGGGAACAGACGACTTCCATTTCTGCGGGCATAAGGCGGAGGCTGGCATGCCCTATTGTCAAGCGCACGCCAAACTGGCTTATCAGCCCGTTCAGCCGCGGCGGCGCGCAGAGCGCACCCGTGCCAAAGGCGGGTTTGCCGGGTAAGCGACCGATCTCACACTCTTCCAAAGGCCAGCGCTATCCGCTGGCCTTTTTTATTGGGCGTTGCGTCCCTAAATCTGAAGTCGATGGGACCGAGCACATAAATGCAGATGAGTGAGGGATATGAACAATCAACTCAGAATAGAGCCTGGCTACCCTTCTCCCGATCAATACATCCATCTGCGCGAGGAAGCAGGCTGGGGGACGATTTCTCAAGAAACCGCAGCCAAGAGTCTTACAGGGTCACTTTTTGGCGTGTGCCTTTTCGAAGGAGAGAATCTCATCGGATTTTCACGCTTGGTCGGTGACGGCATTTTATACTTCTATATTGCCGATGTGATCATTTCTCCGGCCCATGGCGGTAAAGGACACGGCTCACGGCTTATGGACGCTCTAATGAACTACATCCACGCCCATGCCGAAACCGGCGCAACAATCGCCGTCCTCTCAGCGCCGGGGCGAGAGAAGTTTTACGAGCAATTTGGCCTGACACCCTGCCCCAACCAGCTTTTCGGTCAGGGGATGTCTATGGTCCCAGGCCACGCCTGTTAGTTCATGAACTGCTCGTCTAGCGCATAGCCCGCCGCGCGGACTGTCCGGATCGGGTCGCGCTGCCCCTTTTGATTGAGCGCTTTACGAAGCCGGCCGATATGCACATCGACGGTCCGGGCTTCCACATAGACGTCAGATCCCCATACAGCATCGAGGAGCTGCGCCCGGCTGAACACACGACCGGGATGCTGCATCAGATGCTCCAGCAGGCGATATTCGGTTGGGCCAAGGTGGATTTCGCGTTCACCGCGACGCACGCGGTGAGACGAGCGGTCCATCACCACATCGCCGAACGTGACGACATCTTCCGCAAGGGCCGGGCGAATGCGCCGCAACACGGCGCGAATGCGGGCCATGAGCTCCGTCGTGGAGAAAGGTTTGGTGATGTAATCGTCTGCGCCGGTGTCCAAACCACGGATGCGGTCCGCCTCTTCGCCACGTGCTGTGATCATCACGATTGGCAGGTTGCGAGTTTCCGATCTTGAGCGCAGGCGGCGACACAGCTCGATACCCGACAGGCTAGGAAGCATCCAATCGAGAAGCACAAGGTCTGGCTCAACCTCCCGCACCAGCATGGCGGCCTCTTCGCCATCTGCCGTTGCAACGACATTGTACCCTTCCTTCTCAAGATTGTACTGAAGGAGCATGGAGAGCGCTTCTTCGTCTTCAACAACCAGGACTGTAGGCTTCATTGTCGTGCGCCGTGTTGTAGAGCCGACTCCGGCTGACGGGGTTGCATCAATTTCCATTTCAAGGGCCATGTTATACCTCTGGTATCTGCTTGGCGATCTACCGCCAACTTACGCCCCATTGACTTCGAGACGTCACTTACAATCCGGCAGCCACTGATGTGGTGCTGGTTTTATCGCCCTTCGGGCGCTCTCCAACGACACGGTCGCCGGTCACCAAGTAACTCACCGTCTCGGCGATATTGGTGGCGTGGTCACCGATACGTTCGATGTTCTTGGCAACGAACAGCAAGTGTGTGCACATGCCGATCGTGCGGGGGTCTTCCATCATGTAGGTCAGAAGCTCGCGGAAGACCGAATTGTACATCTCGTCGATCTCTTCGTCGGAAACCCAGACTTTGTTGGCCATGTCCACGTCGCGATTGGTGTAAGCGTCCAAGACAAGTTTGAGCTGCCCCAGAGCCAGCTTGCCCATGCGACTTAGACCCTGCACCAATTTGTTCGGTGTTTCATAATCCATGAAAATCACTAGCGAGCGTTTGGAGATGTTTTTGGCAAGATCACCAATGCGCTCCAGATCGGCCGCTATTTTTATAGCCGTCATCGCCTCACGCAAATCAAGCGCCATAGGCTGGCGAAGCGCAATCAGCTCAACCGCATTTTCTTCGATCAACAGCTCCAGATCGTCCAGTTGCTGGTCCTGTTCAACGGTGCGGTCCGCCAGCTTCATGTCACGCCGGGTAATCGCGTCAATGGCGCTCTGCAATTGAGCCTCAGCGAGGCCGCCCATCTTGGACACGTTGGTGGAGAGCCGCTCAAGCTCTTCCGAAAAGGATGTAACGATGTGATCTGTCAAGATCCTGCCTCCTCAAAGCCAGATTGGCTCTTAGCCAAACCGGCCAGTGATGTAGTCGAGTGTCCGCTCATCGCCAGGTTTGGTGAAAATGTCACTTGTGGCCCCTTCTTCAACAAGGACGCCCATGTGGAAAAATGCTGTGCGTTGGGACACGCGCGCAGCCTGCTGCATAGAGTGCGTCACAATGACGATGGTGAACTTTTCTCTCAGCTCGTCGATCAGCTCCTCAATACGAGCCGTCGCAATGGGGTCAAGCGCCGAACAAGGCTCATCCATCAGAATGACTTCCGGGTTCACTGCGATTGCGCGCGCAATGCAAAGGCGCTGCTGCTGGCCGCCGGAAAGACCGGTACCTGGATTGTCCAGACGGTCTTTCACTTCTTCCCAAAGACCCGCTTTGCGCAGACTGGTCTCGACGATTTCGTCCAGCTCAGCGGAGTCGCCTGCCTGCCCGTGGATACGCGGGCCGTAGGCAATATTGTCGTAGATGGACTTCGGAAAGGGGTTGGGTTTCTGGAAGACCATCCCTACCCGTGCCCGGAGTTCCACAACATCAAGACCGGAGCGATAGATATCCGTCCCGTCCACCTTGATTTCACCCTCGATCCGGCAGCCGTCGATCACATCATTCATGCGGTTGATACAGCGCAGGAAGGTGGACTTACCACAGCCCGACGGACCAATGAGCGACGTGACCTGCTTCTCGCGAATATCAAGGTTCACATCAAACAAGGCCTGTTTTTCGCCGTAGTAGACGGAAACATCTTTCCCAGTGATCTTGTGGTTGAACTCTTCCGGCTTTTCAGCAGGCGTTTCAGACTTAATGGCTTCAGCGACCGACATGATCTGATCCTTTACCAGCGGCGTTCGAAACGCTTACGCAACATTACCGCGATGGCGTTCATTGTAATAAGAAACCCAAGGAGCACCATGATGGCAGCACTCGTCTTGGCAACAAAGGCACGTTCCGGGCTGTCGGCCCAGATGTAGATTTGAACCGGAAGCACCGTCGAGGGGTCTGTCACAGACGACGGTACATCCACGATAAAGGCAACCATGCCAATCATCAGCAAGGGTGCGGTTTCACCGAGCGCCTGCGCCATCCCGATGATGGTCCCAGTCAAAATGCCGGGCATTGCGAGCGGCAATACGTGATGCGTGACGACCTGCAGGTCCGATGCCCCAACTCCAAGGGCTGCCTCGCGGATTGACGGCGGCACCGCTTTCAGAGCCGCGCGGGTCGCGATGATAATCGTAGGCAGGGTCATGAGGGCCAACACAAGGCCACCCACCAGCGGGGCTGAGCGTGGCATGCCGAAGAAACTCAAGAAGACCGCAAGTCCCAAGAGCCCAAAGACGATAGAGGGCACAGCCGCCAGATTGTTGATGTTGACCTCAATGAGATCCGTCCAGCGGTTTTTGGGCGCAAACTCTTCCAGGTAGACCGCCGCCGACACACCGAGCGGGAAACTCACCGCCAGTGTCACGATCAATGTCAGGAAGGAGCCCACGACGGCACCCCAAATACCTGCAAGCTCGGGCTCACGACTGTCACCGGTTGCAAAGAAAGCCGTGTTGAACTGGAGATCTACCCGGCCGTCCGCGTCAAGCGCGTCGACCCAGGCAATCTCATTGTCTTTCACACGACGGTCAGACTCGACTGTTTCGCGGTCAATCTGACCTTTCACAAAGGTGTCGATATCGTCCGATGTGACCAACCAAACAGACCGTGTCGTGCCGATGATTGAGGGGTCATCAAGGACCATCTCGCTCAGATTGCGATAAGCCCCGCTGGACAGAAGCCTGCTCAGCGTCCTTTTTTCCCGCCGCTCCGTTACCTCAGGGAACAATTCGTAGATGCCCCGCTTGGCAAGCGCCTGATAGTTCGCTGTCCGCAACGTTTGCTCATTGCGTGTGCCGGCGGGGTCGATCACCGCCTCATCAAAATAGACATCAACCTGGATGTAGGTCTGAAAGAAAGCAGGCGTTCCCTGAAAAGAGATTGTTCCCAGCAGAATTCCAAGAATGGCAACAGCGACCGCAATCGCGCCCAAGCCGTAGGCCTTAAAACGCCGCTCGGCTGCGTATCTTTTCTGCAGATGTTCGGAAAAATCTGTCCGTTTTTTCTCTGCTGTGTCGGAGATGGCCATATCAGTCATATTTCTCGCGGTACCTCCGGACAACACTGAGTGCAATCATGTTCAGCCCGAGAGTGATGATGAAGAGCACCAGACCCAGAGCAAAGGCCGCCAGAGTTTTGGCGCTGTCGAATTCCTGGTCACCCACTAGCAGGGTAACGATTTGTACGGTCACGGTCGTCACGGCTTCCAGCGGATTTGCCGTGAGGTTCGCCGCAAGACCCGCAGCCATCACCACGATCATGGTTTCTCCGATTGCGCGCGAGATAGCGAGCAACACGGCGCCCACAATCCCTGGCAGGGCTGCTGGCAGAATGACCTGTTTGATGGTTTCTGACTGGGTAGCGCCCAGCGCGTAAGCGCCGTCGCGCAATGATTGCGGTACAGCGTTCATGACATCGTCTGAGAGCGAGGAGACAAACGGAATGATCATGACCCCCATGACCATGCCTGCAGCCAGCGCGGATTCGGACGACACGACCAGCCCGGCCGCTTCCCCGGTCTGGCGAAAGAAGGGAGCTACAGTGAGTGCTGCGAAGAAGCCATAGACAACCGTTGGAATGCCTGCGAGCACCTCCAGGATCGGCTTCGCGACTGAGCGCAGTTTGGGGCCCGCATATTCAGACATGTAAATCGCAGACAGAAGCCCAATCGGCACCGCGACCAGCATAGCAAGCCCTGTGATCATAAAGGTCCCGGCGAAGATAGGAACGGCACCAAAAGCACCTGAGGACCCCACCTGTTCTGCCCGGAGCGCCGTCTGCGGGCTCCAGTTCAGTCCGAAGAGGAATTCACTCACACTCACTTTTTCAAAGAAGCGCAGCGTCTCGAAAATGAGCGACAGGATAATGCCGACTGTCGTGAGGATCGCGATGGTTGATGCCACAACCATGACAATGAGCACGATCTGCTCAACCCGGTTGCGGGCGCGAAAATCACGGCTCTGGCTCTTGCGTGCGAAGTAGAGACCATAGATCGCGAGGCACAGAGCAATGAGGATCATTGCGGTGTGGCTGATCGTTCTGAGCGACTTGTAGTGCTCGCCTGCGGCCGCCAGCGCCGGATCGACCTCACGGCTCACAATATTGCCGGATGTCAGGTTGCGAATGTCGGCGACCAGCAGGCTCAGCTGCGCTGGCTCCAGAGACCGGGCACCCGGGATCGCTTCAATAACGATATATTCGATGATTGAGGGTTCAAATGTGAGCCAGACCGCGACAAGCAAAAGCGCCGGCAGGCCACACCACAGAGCAACATAAGACCCGTGATAACTGGGAAGAGAATGCAGAACAGACAAATGGTGTCCGTCTGCCAACAAGCGAGCTCGTGATCGCCCCATCCAATATCCAAACAGGGTCAGGATAAGGATCGTCACTAC
The DNA here is from genome assembly GCA_965248405.1 of Parvibaculaceae bacterium. Lineage (GTDB taxonomy): Bacteria > Pseudomonadota > Alphaproteobacteria > Parvibaculales > Parvibaculaceae > Mf105b01. Next base: position 334,349 of record OZ252104.1, on the reverse strand, counting down.
CAGTACTGAGGTGTCCATCTCGCCCGCCAGAATGACTTTTATGATTGTTGTTAGGAAGGTCAGGCGGGCTTTGCAGCCCGCCTGAGGGAATTACATGGCCAATGGTGCCAGGCTTGTTGCGGAACCGCGGACTGCTTCGCGGTCAGCATCTGGAAGCGGGATCAGACCTTTGTCGATCAGGTACCCATCTGGACCCCAAGCGCCTTCGCTTGTGAATTCAGCGAGGAATTCTTCGATGCCAGGAACCGTTCCGACATGCTCCTGCTTCACATAGAAGAAGAGAGAGCGGGAGATCGGATAAGCGCCACCTGCGATATTGTCGAAGGTCGGTGCATTGCCGTCCACGATAGCGCCCTTCAGGCGGTCGGAGTTCTGGTCAAGGAAAGAGAAACCAAAAATGCCAAGCGCGTTCGGGTTTGCCGTCAGCTTCTGTACGATCAGGTTGTCGTTTTCGCCCGCTTCGACAAAGGCTCCATCTTCGCGGATCGCATGTGCGATTGCCTTGAAGGCTTTCTTGTCTTCTTTGCGCAGTGCTTTCAGCTCTGGGAACGTTTTCGCGCCAGCTTCCATAGCAAGCTCAACGAAGGCGTCACGCGTACCAGAGGTTGGAGGAGGACCAAGCACTTCGATACGAAGATCAGGCAACTGTGGGTTTACGTCCGACCAGTTGGCGTGCGGGTTCTCAACCATGCCACCATTCCCGTCTGGAATTTCCTTGGCAAGCGCCAGGAAAACGTCCCGCGTGGTGAGGTAGAATTCAGCGCCCTCTTTGGAATTTGCGAGAACGATGCCATCAAAACCGATCTTCACTTCGGTGATGGTAATGCCATTGTCTGTGCACTTACCAAACTCGGAATCTTTGATCCGGCGCGATGCGTTTGTGATGTCTGGATGTTCGAGACCAACACCTGCGCAGAACAGCTTCATGCCGCCGCCGGACCCTGTGGATTCAACCACGGGTGTGTTGAACGACGTTGTCTGACCGAAACGCTCGGCCACTGCCGTTGAGAATGGGAAGACAGTCGATGAGCCGACGATCTGAATTTGGTCACGAGCTTCAGCGACGCCCGCCATGGTGAAAGACGCAACGGCAACAGATGCTGCAACCGCCACGTTCTGGGCCAGGTTTTTAAGTTTCACGGTTTTTCTCCAATCCGTTGGATATCCCTGCCAATCAAGCCGGGCCGCGTGAGTGTTAAAGCCACCTCGCCTGCCCCCTCGAAGCCAGAAAGGTGCCGGGTTCTTAGCCCCGTCCTTCCTGATGCGTGGGGCACGCTATGGCCGATCCACGAAGGGAATACGACAAAACTGTAACAGTTATATGACAGGCTATCTGTCTGATTTTATTGGCTTTTTTCTCACGCCACCGAGAAACGCACAGAAAATGTGGCGCCTTCGCCGACGATGCTGTCACATCTGAGCTCTGTGCCATGGCGATTCAGAATGTGTTTGACGATGGCGAGCCCCAGCCCCGTTCCGCCCCGTTCGCGGCTCGTGGCCACGTCAGTTCGGTAGAATCGCTCGGTAAGCCGCGGAATCTGCTCGCGCGGGATGCCAGGGCCAAAATCTCGCACTTTGAGCTCTACCCGTTTGCCTTCATTCGGGTCAGGCGAATCGGGGGCACCGTCGAACCGATCTGCCGAAATTTCGATACGCCCGCCGCTCTGACCATATTTCACAGCATTGTCGACCAGGTTCTGCACGACCTGATGCAGTTCGTCCCAATCGCCTTTAACCAGGGGAAGGTCATCGGGCACCGCCACGTCAATCGTCACCTGATCCCGCTCAGCGATCGGGCCGATGCCATCCACAACATCCTTCACCAGACCGGCAATGCTGACGGTCCCGCGAGGAGGCAAATGCTCCCGCAGTTCAATCCGGCTTAAGGAAAGCAAGTCTTCGATCAGACGCTGCATACGGCTGGTCTGCTCGCTCATGATGCCGAGAAAGCGTTCATGCGCATCTAGGTCTTCTTTTGCGGGCCCCTGAAGCGTTTCGATAAAACCGGATAGAGAGGCGAGCGGCGTTTTGAGTTCGTGGCTGGCGTTGGCAACGAAGTCTACGCGCATCTGCTCAACGCGCTTCATATCTGTCACGTCATGGAGTGCAAGCAATGTCGGTGTGCCGCTTCCATCATTTCCCGCCGTCTCGGCAGGCGTGATCACCGCCTGATAGTGATGTTCCACGGGAACCGGGCGGATGTATTCAATCTCCTCCGCGTCACCGCCGGTGCGCACCCGCTCAATAGCGTCCAGCAAGAGAGGCTCGCGCAACACAGATGGCACAAGCTTGCCTGTCGCCGACAAACCTACAAACCTTTCAGCTGAGCGATTGTGATAGATGATGCGTCCATCGCCATCCAGCAGCACGACGGCGTCGAGCATTTGCTCCAGCACGACACTGCCTATGCCCTCGCGAGACTGAGCGGCCTCGCTGTCCGCGACAGCGCGGGCGACGTCGCGGCGGCGACGGTCTTCGCCAAGGTATGCCTGGCCCAACGCACCAAAGGCCATCACGAAAAACGCCACCAGGGACATGGCAAGCGGGGTGAGACCGGAGGCATAGAGAAACCCAAAAACACCCGCAGCGACCAGAATGAGAAGGCGCGCATGACCGATGGCAACGGACACAATGTCGGGCGCTGGGCGCCTGCGCTTTACCCGCTCTGCATCTCTGTTTTGGTCTGCCGCCACCATCTATCTCCCCAACCGGCCCTAACGCCCGCCAAAATACCTGCGGGGCGAAACCGCTGCTTGTGCAATGTTCATATGAAACTAATGCGACAATCTCAATGATCATCACATTTGCCGGGACACCCGCCGTCAGCCCGTCCCTCAGCCTGTGGAAATGAGACTGACAGAAGGCAGGGGGCGACAAACACCTCAGAACTCTTTATAACCATCACAGATGACAAATTGTCAGAAAACATGACCGAGACTCTAGGGAGAAGAAGATGACTGAGATCGCCGGGAAAGTTGCCATTGTGACGGGGGCCGCCAGCGGCATTGGCCGGGCGACCGCCGAGCTGCTTTCACGAGAAGGCGCGAAGCATGTCGCGATCACAGACGTCAATCGCGAGGGCCTAGAAGAAACCGCAAAAAACATTCGCGCGAATGGCGGCAATGTCTCAACACACATTATCGATGTATCCGACAAAGAAGCCGTCTACGCCTTTGCAGACGAGATTGCAGCAGCTCATGGCGGGGCCGACATTGTCATCAACAATGCCGGTGTCGCGCAGATGGCCCGGGTCGAAGACCTTTCTTACGAAGATTTTGAATGGGTTATGGATATCGACTTCTGGGGCATGGTGTATGGCTCCAAGGCTTTTCTCCCGCAGCTGCAGGAAAAAGGTGCCGGTCACATTGTGAATGTCTCGAGCATTTTTGGTCTCATCTCGGTTCCATCCCAAGCGGCCTATAATTCCGCCAAGTTCGCCATCCGCGGCTTTACGGAAGCTCTGCTGCAGGAATTTGAAGATACAAACATCAAAGTCTCCAGTGTTCACCCGGGCGGCATCAAAACAAACATTGTCCGCAACGCCCGCTTCCTGCAAAGCACCACAGCTACGGAACGTGAAGAAGCAAAAGACGGCTTTGACAGGATTGCACGAACCACACCTGCGAAAGCAGCCGAGACCATCGTGAACGGCATTAAGAAGAATAAAAAACGCATCCTGATCGGCTTTGATGCGCGGCTGGTCGACTGGGCGCAACGCCTCTTCCCCACGCGGTACGCCTTCATGTTCCGCCGTCAGGCCGACGGGGCAGGCTTCAATCTAGACTAAGCCTGGCTCAACTGATCCGGCGCCCTCCATTGCATTCAGTCTTCGGCACCTTAAGTTGAGACTTCGGACTGAGGACCGCGCAGGACGTGCGATCCAATAAGTCCTGGGTTTGCCATGGGAGGAGACGTGCATGCTTGTTGTGACTGGGATTATCGAAATTGACGAGAGCAGTGTTGCTGCTGCAAAAGAACTTGCCGGCCCCATGGGTACCGCAAGTCGTGCGGAGCCTGGGTGCCATGCGTATGCGTTCTACCAGGATCTTGAAGACCCGACCCGCATTCGCATTTATGAAGAGTGGGAAGATCAGGCCGCCCTTGATGCCCACTTCGCCACACCCCACATGGCGGCGTTTGGCGAGGGCTTGGGCAAACTCACGCTCAAGTCCATGAATGTGGTGAAGTTCGACCGGGGCGAGACATCACCCGTCGCTTGATTCAGCGGTGAGCTCCCGGGCGAGGACGCGGCGCGCAGCACGCTCAAAGTCGGGTTCAAGATAAGGGGTCAGCACGTCAACGATCTGCGTCACGCCTTCGACAAGGTCTTCCCGAGTCACGAGCTGTGTGGGCGACATGGTTTGCTTATAGCGGATCCAGTTGGTCCAGATGAGCCAGGTATTGAGCCCGACTGAGCGAAACCCATTCCGTCCCTTCGGCTTTGTCATATTCCCGTCTTTGTAAAACTGACGGGCAACTGCTTCGAGACCATCAATGGTGTCCGCCTGAACTTTCCGGTAGCGCTCGGCCAGCACCTCATCCTTCCGCAAAAGCTGCAATAGCCCACCGAAAAAGAACCGATATTCCCAAACCACTTCGAGCGAGCGGAGGTAGAAGCCCGCAAACCGCGCCGCGCTGATCGGAATCTCAATGTCCGCCGTGAGGAGCTCGTGGAGGGCTTTTTCCACGTCATCGAAGAGGATCCGGACAATCTCTTCCTTGTTTTTGAAGTGATAATAGAGATTGCCGGGACTGATTTTGAGCGCTTCGGCAATCTGGGTCGTGCCAATGGACTGCGCGCCGTGCTCGTTCATGAGCGCCCTTGTTTCCTCGATTATTCGTTCTCTATTGCCCATGCCTCCCTCATACCAGATGAGCCCGCATCGCAACAGGGTTGACAATGTCGCAATTAGAGGAAATACTCTAATTAGAGTTTTTCCTCTAATTTGGATGGTGAGATCACCATGGCAGACCTATCAATTGACACTGGTCGTACCCCGCGTGAGCGTATGGAGGTAAGACGCGTCCCCTTTTCTTATGAGACACGGAGCCCAAAAAAACGTGCGGGCCACTGGAACCCGGGCAGCCCAGAATTTTCTCATATCGTGAATGCGGCATCGCTCGCGATGCCCTATCTCGAGCCGTACCTCATCAAGACAATGCGTCAGGCACGGGACAAGATCACCGACCCCAAGTTGCAGAAAGAACTCGACCTTTACTGCGCGCAGGAGGCGACCCACTTCCGCCAACATAAGAAGTTCAACGATACGTTGAGTGACGCCGGCTATGCCGCGACGCGCGACCTCGAAGCCATGCTCGCAAAGGACTACAAGGATCTGGGTGACAAGAAGTCGCTCAAGTTCAACCTGGCCTATGCGGAAGGGTTTGAATCCATGGCGCTCGCCATCGGGCACATGCTCATCGAAGACCGCGCGTTCCTATTCGGCAATAGCGACACCGCCGTCGCCTCGTTGGTCCTGTGGCACTTCGTCGAAGAAATCGAACATAAGAATGTAGCGTTCGATGTGTTCGATCATGTGGAAGGTAGCTATCTCTGGCGCATTTTGGGACTTATCTATGCGACCGGCCATATCATGTGGCGAACAGGCCAAGGCTATCGCGCGCTGCTCCGGGAAGATGGCCTCTGGAACAAGATCGCCACCCGCTGGCGCATGGCCAAGATGCTGGGGCGCATTTTCCGGAAGCTCCTGCCCAAGATGGCAAAAATTTTTAAGCCAACCTATCACCCATCGCAGGTCGCTGACCCGACCTGGGGTCTCGCCTGGGCGGAATTGTTCGATATGGCGCCTGACGGCGCCGCCAATCTCGACACGACGCGGCTACACGAGCCACAGCCTGTTTCAATCGTGCACGTTTAAGGGGGACCCATGTCGCAAGCAGACCATTCAACCATCACGCCACGCATGCAGACGCTGCTGCTCCTGAACGGTGCTGGCCTCTTCATTGTCGGCATCATCTTCGGGTGGGCATGGTTTTTCCACCTGCTTGGGGAGATAGTGCTCTGGCCTCTGCCCATTCAAATCGAGGTAGACATTCCGGGCGACTCCCGCGGGTTTCGCATGGGGCACATGGAAGCGATTACCCATGGGTTACTCCTGATGGCATTTGCCTTCGCTGGCCAGTTTATGAGACTCAGCCAGAAAGAGTTCACAGTCTTCTTCTGGTCCGCACTCATTAATGGCTGGCTCTTCACGCTCCCCGCTATGGCCAACGCCTTTGCCGGGACACGCGGCCTTGCCTTTGGCGGTGGACCTTTCAAGCCCGGTCTTGCCAATGACATTATCTATCTGTTCGGTTGGCCACCGGTGATTGCCGTCCACGTCCTCTTCGCCGTGGTGGTGCTGGGGCTCGTTCGGCACCTCCGCGCTTCTGCCTGACAACCAGAAAAGCCGGCGGGTGATCAGCCCCGCCGGCTTTTGATGGCATCTCAATCGCTCGAGTTTTTCGAGTTTAGTGCCACCAACCGCGACGACGGTGATTGGCAGCACCGTCCAGCAGTTCTTTCTGCTCTGCATCGAGTGTGTTGTAGAAAGCGTCAAATGCCGGCCGGATGGTCTGGATGGTTTTCAGGCCGACTGCGACGGCTTCTTCAGCCATGGCAAGACGCTCCGGTGCCGGCGCGCGGTCAGCGCTGTGGGCTTCATCAACTTTGCCACAGAAGGAAGTGATGTCATCGCCTCCTTTACGAACGGCAGCAATCAGATCGTCCCAGGCGGCTTGCTGGGTTGAGGTGAACTCCACCTCTTCTTCCGCATGTTCCATCATTTCTTCAACAAAATGGTCGACACGGCGCTCACAGCGGGATGCAGCGGTTCTTTCTCCCCAGCCAAACCAGGACGCATTCTGGACCGTTGCATCCTCCGCATTCGCGGGGGCGACAAGCGCCAGGACAGAGACGACAAGCGCGAACACGCCTGCCACGAACGTATTGACCTTCATGCTTTGAATGAGGGGGGCGGGTCTGTGGGACATGGTGCTTCTCCAGGATCGGGGCTTGTTGTTTGCCCTACCAATCTGGTGCATTCCGCGCCGTTTATCCTCTCCGGGACGTATCGAAGTGTAACGGATTGTAACAGAACCTCAGTTGTTAAGGCCGCTGTTACCGGTCGTTACAAAAATCAGGGGCGAGGCCCCCCAGAATGGACTAAATTTGGAGCATGAGCAGTTTACCCCACCTTCTGGTCGTTGATGATGACCGGGAAATCCGCGATCTCGTCAAACGCTTTCTCGCCAAACACGGCTTTCGTGTCACCCTGGCGGAGGATGCCGTTTCCTGTATGGCCGCCCTTGAAGCTGGCAAGTTCGATCTCGTGGTCCTTGACGTGATGATGCCGGGCGAGGATGGCCTCAGCGTCTGCCGCCGGATCCGTGCCACTTCCGACCTGCCGGTCATCATGCTCACCGCCATGGGAGAAGATACCGACCGCATTATCGGTCTGGAGATCGGCGCCGACGATTACCTCCCCAAACCGTTCAACCCGCGTGAACTGCTGGCCCGTATTCGGGCGATCTTGCGCCGGGCAGAACCTCAAAAGGATGAACCGGTCGCCGACACGCACTTCCAGTTTGACGGCTGGCAGCTGGATCCGCGATCCCGGGCACTCACCAGCCCTGCCGGACAGAATGTCGAGCTGACGTCCGGGGAGTTCGATCTGCTGATTGCCTTTGTCGAGCGCCCCAACCGGGTTCTCTCTAGGGACCAGTTGCTGGACATTACCAAAGGCCGGGAGGCCATGCCGTTTGATCGCAGCATTGATGTGCAGCTCTCGCGGCTTCGCCGCAAGATCGAAGAAGATCATAAGACACCCAAAACCATCAAAACCATTCGCGGTGGCGGCTACATGTTTACCGCTGAGGTCACCCGTGCATGACCCGCCCCCGTCACAGAAATCGCCGTTCCCGGCACCATCGCAAACGGGAGCGATACCGCGAGGCGCGAGAGTTTCGACGCAAGTTTCGCCGGAACGCGAACCGCTTTATGCCCGGCGGTCTCGCGGGCCGTATCATTCTCATGGTCGTCGGCATTCTCTTCGTCGTGCAGCTGGTGGGCTGGATATTCGGCGATAATGACCGGTGGGAATTTGATGAACCGGAAGAAGTGGCGGCAGAACAGGTCATCGCTGTCACGCGACTTCTGGACAAAGCCACACCGGACGAGCGGGAAGGCCTGACAGAAGCGCTCACGGGGATTTTTCTCCGCGTCCATGTGCAAAGCAGTGTGCCCGATACCGGTCATCGCCTGCGCCCCGGTATGAGCGAGAATTTCGAGGAGGAAGCCCGCGAGCTTCTGGGCCCGCTGAAAGACCGGGATGTGCGCATTGGGTATCGCGGCAATTGGGATTGGGATGGGATCATCACACTCTCCGTGCAACTTCTGGACGGCAATTGGGTCGTGTTTGAATTTCCCATCCGCGCCTTTGGCATGTTCCAGCAACCCTCTTCCGGCATCGGCCCCTGGATCTTCTGGCTGCTGGTCGCCGTCGCCATCATCTGGTTCAGTAACCGTCTCGCCCGTCCCTTGCGAACATTTGCAACCGCTGCTGAGCGATTGGGCAAGGACATTAATGTCGAACCGCTCCCAGTCACCGGGTCGCGGGAACTGAGACGCGCATCCAAAGCGTTCAACAAAATGCAAACGCGGGTGCAGCGTATGATCGACGACCGGTCGCTTATGCTGGCGGCCATCGCCCACGATTTGCGCACCGTGCTCACCCGCCTGCGGCTTCGGGCAGAGTTCATCGAAGATCCTGAACAACAAGCGAAAGCCGAAGCAGACATTGAAGAAATGCAGGCCATGCTTGATGCAGGGCTCGCCTTCGCACGAGGCGAAACAGAAGTCGAAGAACGGCGGCTTATTGATCTTGCAGATCTCACCAAAGGCTTGACGGAGGACCTCACGCAAACGGATGGGCCCGCACGTTATCAGGGACCTTTGTCCCTCGCGTATCGGTGTGGTCCGAATGAAATGCGGCGCGCTATAACCAACCTCATTCGAAATGCGATCGCTTACGGGTCAGAGGCCGACGTTCACCTCTCCTCCAGACCAGACGGCATTGTGCTGACCGTCTCGGACAAAGGCCCCGGCATCCCGACCGAGTTACACGAACAAGTGTTTCAACCTTTTTTTCGCGTGGAAGGGTCACGCAATCGGGAGACAGGTGGAAATGGTCTCGGGCTCGCCATCGCGCGCACCATTGCCCGGCGCCATGGCGGTGACGTGCATCTCGAAAACGGTGCCGAAGGCGGTTTGATTGTGACACTGACCCTGCCGGCTGCTTAAGGATATGCGGCTTTGCCGCACACGCATGGATCACGTAGACTGCCGGCGAAATGACTATCTCAAGGACATGTTCGAATGGCAGCGACCCATGCGCTCACCGGCCCCGGCCCCACCTCTCATACCTATTTTTCTCAGCGGCTGCGGCTGCACTATGTGGATTGGGGCAACGAGGAGGCGGAACCGCTTCTGATGATCCATGGGGGACGCGATCATTGCCGAAATTGGGATTGGGTCGCGCAAGCCTTTCGAGATACGCATCACATTATCGCGCCTGATCTGCGTGGACATGGCGACAGCCAATGGATGATCGGCGGGACTTATGATCTCACGGACTTTGTCTATGACATCGCCCAACTGATTCATCAGAAAAAACTGAACCCGGTCACCATTGTCGCCCATTCCATGGGGGGCGCTGTTGCTCTGCGCTATGCGGGCCTCTACCCGGAAACCGTTAAAAAGCTCGTGGTCATTGAAGGTCTGGGCCCATCGCCCAAAATGATCGAAGAGCGCGAGAAAACACCCATCCACGAACGCACTGCTCAATGGGTGGATCAGATGCGAAAACTTTCCAGCCGGCAACCGCGCCGTTATGACAGCATCCTGGATGCTTTCACGCGGATGCAGGAGGAGAATCCACACCTGTCGCCGGAACATGCGCGTCATCTAACGGTGCATGGGGTCAGTCAAAATGAAGACGGGACCTATAGCTGGAAGTTCGATAATTATGTGCGGGCCTTTTCACCCACCGGTTTTACACCGGAAGAGTCCCAACATTTCTGGTCCCGCATCACCTGTCCCACTTTGCTGATCCGGGGCACGGAAAGTTGGGCGAGCGATCCGCTGAAAGATGGGCGTGCAGATCACTTCCAGAATGCGACGGTGATCAATATCGAAAATGCCGGCCACTGGGTCCATCATGACCAGCTGCCGGAATTTCTCGATCTTGTGAAAGGCTTTCTGAAAGACTAGGCGCGTCCTGCCTCGTAGTGCGTCGACGCCGCGCCTGTTGAAATCCGCTCTGCGGGCAGGCGAACCGTAATTGTCGTGCCTATCCCTTCGGTGCTTTCGATTTCAAGGTGGCCCTGATGAGCTTCAACCAATGATTTGGTGATGGCCAGGCCAAGGCCGGTTCCTTCAAACCGCCGAGCGAGTGAATTGTCTGATTGGGTGAAGGGCTGGGTCATCTTGTCGACCTGATCCGCGGGGATGCCGATGCCTGTATCTTTCACGACAATCGAAATGCCCGCCGCATCATCCACATGGGCCGATAGGTCAATACGCCCGTCAGCGGGGGTGAATTTGATCGCGTTTGACAGGAGATTGATGACAACCTGCCTGAGGGCCCGTCTGTCTGCTCTGATTTCCGGCAGGCCCGCAATATCTCCCAGATAGACCTGTGCATGTTGCGACGCTGTTTCAGAAGGTGCTGCCCGGTCTATCGCCCATTCGAGCACTTCATCCATTTCCAGCCATTCGTCATCCAGTTCCATCTCCCCGGATTCGATCCGCGAAATATCCAGAATGTCGTTGATGACTGAGAGAAGATGCCGGCTGGAGTCGTGAATGCTGCCGACATATTCAACATATCGCTCATTGTCGAGCGGACCGAACATCTCCTGCTGCATCACTTCCGAAAATCCGATAACCGCGTTAAGCGGCGTTCTGAGCTCGTGGCTCATGTTCGCAAGAAACAGTGACTTTGTTCTGTTGGCCGCTTCGGCATCGTGCAGCGCTGCCCTGAGGTCAGCTTCGGATGCCTTTTGCTCCGTAATGTCACGGACCACACTGACGTAATAGTGCTCGTCCGCGATGCGCATTTCAGTGACGGATAGCTCGATAGGGAACGTCTCCCCGCTCCTGCGCTGGCCGCGCATTTCCTGCCCGCCTTTTCCGACCAACCGGCCAAGGCCATCCGCGGTGCCGCCTCCGGGAGAGGTGTGCTGCAGCGCCAACGTAAGATAAGACGGCAGAAGAATGCCGACGCTTGAGCCAATCAGCTCGTCTCCCTCATATCCAAATAGCCTTGAGGCTGCAGGGTTGACTGACTGGATGATGCCATTGTCGTCGGTGGACAGGATACCGTCCGCTACACTCTGCATCATCGTTCGGAGCCGGATCTCGCCGGCCCTTAGACGTTCTTGCGCCGTCAGTTGCTGAGAAACATCCCGCAGGCTCAAGAAGAGCGACGGTTCGCCGGAAATCAGATGAATATGACGCCAGGAGCAGAGTGCACGATGATAGGTACCATCCGGATGCCGCAGACGGAACTGTCCTTCCGGCCGGTGATCAGGGGTCTCAATGGCCTCTGCCGCCAGTTCCAGAAAACGATCCACATCATCATCATGAACGAGGTCGGAAATCTTGTAACCGATAAACTCCGAGGGACGGTCATCAAACCATTCGCCAAAGCCTGGGCCTAAGAAGACAGCCTTCATGTCAAAGTCGACAATCGCAATGGCTTCTTCGATGGCATTGATGAGGGTTTGGAAATGTTCGGTTGTCCTGTGAAGCTCCCGCCAGTAGCCGGTCATGCGGCGGGTCAGCGATACCCAGTCTCTAGTTACGTCTCCAAACTCATCCAATGTGACCGGAACCGGTTCAATGATCGTATCCAGATCATCAAAAACTGTGAGCGTCTGGGCCCGAAGCTCCCAAAGCGGATCGATCCCTTTCCGGAAGTTCCTCAGTGCGAAATAGGCGACCGGCAATGTTGCGGCAATCAGTCCTAACCAGACAAGAAAGATCCCCGGACCCGCGCCGCCATGCGCTTTTTCGACATAAAGAATGAGGATGGAGCTTGCCGTCATTGGCAAGACCACACCTAAGGCGAAAACCTTCACCCTGAGAGACAAAAAATGCGTCTTGAAACCACGGGGACCGAAGAACTGGCCGACCAAATCTGCAAACACGTAGAGGGCCACCAGCATCGCAATCGACGCAGGCGCAGCAACGCCCATGATGGCGAACAGATGATCGCTGAGCGAAATGCTCTGACCTAACTGCTGACCAAGGCTGAAATTGACAACCAGCGGTGCTGCCGCCGCATAAGGAAGGTAGAGTCCCGCGAAGATATAGGGAAAGCGCGCTACACGACGCTCAGCTTCTTCAAGCTCCGGCGCCTCGCCAGTGCTTGCGAGTGCTACTGTCTGGCACATGTACCTGTTGTGTGCAGCGTAGCTCAGTGCGATGCCAATCACCGCATAGACGCTCACCAGGTGTTGGAGCGTCTGCATCAATTGCCCCAGTGAATAGCCACCGAGGAAACTCACAACAAAAAATGTGATCGCGAGCGGCATGACCCAGGCAGCAACAAGGCCTGACCGAAACCGGTACAAGAATTCAGACTCGGTCATTTGGCTGTCGGACGCCATCTCTTCTGCCGCGCTCATCAAAGACTGGTTCAGGCCGCAGCCTAAACTAGGCGTTATTGTGAGCGCTGATTGGTTAAATCATGGCTAAGAAAGTGTAAAAATCCGGCGGTCTTGGTTGGTTCAAAGAGGTGGCTGCTAGAGAGTAGCTGTTCTGAGCCGAAGCGCATTGACGACGACGCTGACAGAGCTGGCGGCCATAGCCGCCGCCGCAATGATGGGGCTTAACTGCACGCCCAGCACCGGGTAGAGCACACCCGCCGCCAGCGGCACACCCAGGGCGTTATAACCAAATGCAAACAGGATATTCTGGCGGATGTTCGTGGCGGTCTGTTTGGCAAGCTTTCTGGCTCTCACCAGCGCGGACAGATCCCCTCCTATGAGCGTAAGGCCTGCCGTTTCCATGGCGAGGTCGGTTCCCGTCCCCATGGCGATGCCGACATCTGCCAAGGCCAGGGCCGGTCCATCATTAATTCCATCGCCCACCATGGCGACTTGCCTGTGCGACCCCAAACGTTCTATTTCAGACGCCTTCCTGTCCGGCAAAACAGCGGCAATCACCGTGTCGATGCCAAGTGCCTGGGCAACTTTATTGGCTGGTCCCTCCGCGTCACCGGTCAGCATCACAAGCTCAAGGCCCTCCGCCCGGAGGTCGGCAAGCGTGGCCTTAGCTGTCGATTTGATCGGATCTTCAATGGAAAGGTACCCGGCTACCAAGCCATCGACGGCTCCGTAGATCTGCGTGGTGGTATCTGCTTCCACCAAGGGAAGGTCTATCCCTTTCTGGTACAGGAAGGCCCGGTTGCCGACCGTGACGGTCTGCGTGCCCACCCGCCCGGTGATACCCAGACCCGGACTGATTTCGATTTGCTCCGGCGTACCCAACGATGCGCCGAGGGCGTCCGCTTTCTGGATGATTGCATCGGCGAGTGGATGCTCGCTTGCCTGCTCAAGGCTCCCGATCAAAGACAGAAAGGTTTTCTCTTCAAACCCGTTCAGCAAGTTCACATCGGTTACACGGGGTTTGCCCTCAGTGAGGGTTCCCGTCTTGTCGAATACCAGCAGATCCACCCTGGTGAGTTCCTCGAGAGCCGCCGCATCACGTACCAGAATGCCGTGGGTGGCCGCACGCCCCGTCGCCACCATGATCGACATGGGCGTCGCAAGTCCCAGAGCGCAGGGACAAGCAATAATGAGGACCGACACCGACGCGATGAGCGCATGTGCGAACACAGGCTCCGGGCCCAAAAGAACCCACGCAACAAATGCCAGCACAGACACGGCGGCGACGGTGGGGACGAACCAGGCGGCCACCCTATCAACGAGAGCCTGAACCGGCGGCCGGCTTCGCTGGGCCTCGGCCACCCGCTGAACAATGCGCGCCAGCAGCGTTTCCGCGCCGACTTTTTCGGCCTGCATAACCAGCGTTCCGGCACCGTTGACAGTACCCGCAACCACTCTGTCTCCCGGCGCCTTGGCGATCAGATCGGGCTCACCGGTAATCATCGCTTCATCAATATGACTTTCGCCACTTTCAACGACCCCATCAACGGGGACTTTCGCGCCGGGCAGGACGCGCAGCCGGTCGCCAATGTTCACCTCCGCCAGGTCAACCTCTGTGATGACTTCATTGCCTGCTTCGTTGGTGAGCTTGAGTGCCGTTGGCGGTGTCATGTCCAGAAGGGCTTTCAGGGCCTTGCCCGTCGCTTCACGTGCCCGCAATTCCAGTATCTGGCCGAGCAGCACAAGGACGATAATGGTAGCGGCTGCTTCAAAATAGACCGCTACTTTCCCGCCTTCCCGAAAGCCTTCAGGAAAGAGGTCCGGTGCCAGGGTCGCCATGGAGGAATAGGCATAGGCGGCCCCCGTTCCAAGAGCGATGAGAGTGAACATGTTGAGATTGCCGGTTCGAAGCGATTGAACACCCCTCTCGAAGAAGGGATAGCCGCACCAGAGAACGACCGGTGTCGCCAGAGCAAACTGACCCCAAGCCCACATGCTGTCGGAGAAAGGCACCGTCACCCCGAAGAGATGGCTCCCCATTTCAAAGACTAGAAGTGGCAGAGCGAAGACGAGCCCGACCCAGAAACGACGGCTGAAATCAACAAGCTCCGGATTGGGCCCATCATCAAGAGACACGGTTTGGGGCTCCAGCGCCATGCCGCACAAGGGGCAGCTGTCCGGCCCCTCTGTCACGATTTCCGGATGCATCGGGCAAGTAAAGAGCGCTCCAGAGGCAGCGGCCTCTTTTGCGGCTTCCTCTGCTGCCTTTTGTGCCTCGCCGCTCAGATAACCTTCAGGGTCGTCTGCGAACTTTTCCCGGCAGGATGCGCCACAGAAATAGTAGTCCTGCCCTTCATGCCTATGCGTGTGGCGGGCAGTTTCGCATACCACATCCATGCCGCAGACAGGGTCTGTCGCTGTGGCTTCTTGAGTGTCGGCGATTGTGCAATGAGACATGGAACGGGTACCGGGTCGTTGATTTTCCGGCATTCTCCACCTTCCCCTTAGGGTAAGCTCAAGTCCGCTTTTTGAGGGCCGACCTAAATCTTTTGCAATCAACGCCTGCTTGACCTTCCCCCAAGGGGAAGGCTCACAGTTGAATGGCTGATTGTCCTTAAACTTGGTGAAGCCTCGTGATCACTCGCCTTTTTCTCATACTGTTCGCAGCGTCAGTAGCCGCCCTCCCCTCAAATGCCGGCGAATATTCTCTCACCATCGGCGAAATTGACGTCAATTTCACAGATACCGAGACCAAAGCCCTGGCCGTCAACGGGCAGGTACCCGGGCCCGAGCTTCGCTTCAAAGACGGCGAAGACGTGATCATTCATGTCACTAACATGCTGGACGTGATGTCATCCATCCATTGGCACGGGCTTCTGGTTCCGCCTGAGATGGACGGTGTGCCCGGTATCAGCTTTGACGGCATTCCGCCGGGCGAAACCTTCACCTATCGTTTTCCCATTCGGCAGACGGGGACCTATTGGTATCACTCTCATTCTGCCTATCAGGAACAACAGGGGGTCTACGGGCCCCTCATTATTGAACCGAACGAGCCGGAACCGGCGCCCTTTGATCGCGAGCATACGATCGTGCTGTCAGACTGGCTCGATACAGATCCTGCGGACGTACACGCGAACCTCAAGTCGATGAGCGACTACTACAATTACGCGCAGCGGACACTTGGCGACTTTTTCGACTTTGCGGCTGATAAGGGCCTTGGCACAGCGGCGCGTGAGCGACTGGACTGGGGCAACATGCGCATGACCCCGACCGACCTCTCGGATGTCAGCGGGTACACATATCTCCTGAACGGCCAGACAGTCGACACCCCATGGTTCGGCGAGATGAAAGCTGGCGAACGGGTGCGCCTGCGCTTCATCAATGCTGGTGCAATGAGCTATTTCGACGTTCGCATACCCGGTCTCAAGATGAATGTGGTTGAGGCAGACGGGCAAGCAGTGGTGCCGGTACCGGTCGATGAGTTTCGGATTGCTGTCGCTGAAACTTACGATGTGATCGTGGAACCCGAAAAAGATAGGACATACCAGATCGTGGCAGAAGCCCTGGACCGGTCCGGTTTTGTAATCGGAACCCTGGGGAGCACCCCTCACACTGCGCCGGACGTGCCCTCACAGCGTCCACGAGGTCTCTTGTCGATGAATGACATGGGCGAAAGCCATCGCGCCATGGGGCATGCCGAGCACGGTGCAGACACAGCGGCATCGCAGATGGATCATAGCATAATGGATCACTCAATGATGGACCACGCAGCAATGGGGCATTCCATGCCGATGAGCCCGCCGCGTGTGACCCGTGAACATGAACATGTTCCTCCCGTCGATGCGCCAGCCGGAGCCCGGGTGCTTACCTACCAGGACCTGGTGGCATTGGAGCCCAATGACGACCTTCGCGCACCCGATCAGGAACTCACCCTCACGCTTGGTGGCAATATGGAGCGCTATATCTGGACGCTAAACGGTGAGAAATTTTCAGAAGCCACACCGATCTATCTGGACTATGGCCAGCGTGTTCGCATTACCTATGTCAATGACACGATGATGAACCATCCCATGCACCTTCATGGCATGTTCGTTGAATTGGAGAATGGTCAGCCGCCGGCGACACGCCCCCGCAAACATATTGTCAATGTTGGACCGGGGCGGCGCTACTCCGTCATCTTCACCGCCGATGAGCCGGGAGAATGGGCCTTCCACTGCCACCTGCTCTATCACATGGCCTCTGGCATGATGACCAAGGTCGTTGTGTCCCGGGTGAATGCGGAGCTCAGTCAATGATGCGCGCCTTCCTCTACGCCGCTCTTATCTGCCTGCCAGCGACGACGGGTCAGGCTGCTGATATGGACCGTCTGTTCAAGCATGTCGAAGCTGATATTGATGCCAGCAACTGGGGAGAGGCGGAGCGCCTCATCACCTGGGATGTAGAGGGCTGGTATGGCGGGGATACGAATAAGGTCTGGATAAAAGGCGAAGGGGAGTGGGAAGACGGGACGCTTGAAGGGGCTGAGTTTCAGTTGCTTGTGTCTCATATGCTCGATGCCTTCTGGGATGCACAAGCGGGGATCCGTCATGACACTCGACCAACTTCCCTCACATATGCAGTGCTTGGTCTCCATGGGCTTGCGCCACAATTCATCGAGACAGACCTCGCGCTGTTTGTAAGTGAGGATGGAGACGCCCATCTCCGCCTCGAAGGAGACTGGGACATTCATCTCACTCAGCGTCTCCGCCTCACCCCATTCGCAGAAACAGAAGTGTTTTTGCAGGACGTAGACGAGCGGCGCCGGGCGCGAGGAATTGCGACGCTGGAGACCGGACTGCAACTCGCTTATGAAATCCGACGAGAGATCGCGCCCTATCTTGAGCTCAATTATGAAAGCGGCCTTGGTGCGACACGTGGAGAGCTGCGACGGGCAGGAGAGGAAGAAGACTCGCTAACCCTCCGGGCCGGGCTCCACTTCTGGTTCAATTAGGGCTGCGTAACATCCAGCTCATAAATCCAATCGAACGGCTTGTTGAGGAGATCGGGCATGACCCGCGCGGCCAGCCACATCGGTCCATAGGTCGCCAACTGCTCTATTGGCTCACCTTTGTGGAACCTTTTGGCATTGGCACGTGCTGCCATCTGAACGCGGGCGGTACGCTGTTTCCGCTTTACCTCATAATAAAGGAAGGCCTGAGCCGGCTCTGGCGTATTCGCCAACTCATTGGCAAGCACCCAGGCATCCTCAATCGCCATACAGGCACCCTGCGCCATGAAGGGCAGCATGGGATGGCACGCATCGCCCAGCAAAGTCACGCGTCCCTTTGACCATTTGGGCAAGGGGTCACGGTCAAACAGCGCCCATTTAAAACAGCTGTCTTCATCAGCGGCGTCAATTAGTTGATGGACGGTTGAACACCAAGGCGCAAAATCCTGTTTCAATTCGCCAATGTCGCCACTTTCAAGCCAGCCTTCCACCTGCCAGTCTTCCCGCTCGACCACCCCCACAAAGTTCACGAGGTCACCGTCGCGAACGTAATAGGTAACGACATGTCCCCTAGGGCCAGTCCACACCGTGGCATGGGGCGGAATGAGACCCTTAGGCAGGTTCTTTGTCGGTACAAGAAGACGCCAAGCGACATTGCCCGTGAAGCGCGGTTCATCCTTGCCAAATAGGCCTTCGCGCACGACCGAGTGAATACCGTCTGCGCCGATGAGGGCTGCGCCGGTCACGGTTTCTCCATCAGACAGGCTCACCGCGACGGCTGCTTCAGTTTGCGTGAAACCCTCAATCCCTCTTCCCAGATGCATATCGATATTCGGGTTGGCGTCCACGGCCTCCGCCAATATCCGATGCAGGTCCGCCCGGTGGACGTGATAGTACCAAGCGCCATAGCGCGCGCGGGCTGCTTCGCCCAAAGGATTTGAGAAGACGACCTTGCCGGACTGCCCCAGACGCAATGTCGCCGCTTCAGGCCTAAACCCGATGCTTTGGAGTACGTCGCCCAAGCCCAGCTCTTCCAGAACGTGGGTGCCATTGGCGGCGATCTGAAGCCCGGCGCCCACTTCACCGAGTTCCGGCGTGCGCTCAAATACGGAGACATTCATGCCTTGCTTGGCGCAGGCAAGGGCCGCGGTAAGACCGCCAATGCCTGCTCCCGCAATCAATATGTCTGTTGTCCCTGGCATTTTAATGCCCTGTCACCCTCAGGATTTCCTCGAGACAGTCTGACAAACCGTCTCACTCGCTTTATTCTAGATGATCAATCTGCACCGGCCGAAACGGTTTCCCGCTTTGCGACGAAGGGTCGCGAAGCCAGGTAGAAAGCAAAGGCTGCGGCCATGCCCGGCAGGCCTTCGAAGACAGCGCCCTGCAGCCCGTAGTGCCGCCAGACAAGCACCGCTGCGCAGCCGGCAACGATCATCCCAATCGCCTGGAATTCACTTACGGGACGGCGCAACGCCAGAAGGATAAGCAGCGGACCAAAGCTTGCCCCCAGAACCGACCAGGCAAGAATAACCAGCGAGAACACGCTTTGATTGCCGGACAAGGCGATGGCCAATGCAAAGGCTGTCATGGCGACGGTCGCGCCGCGCAACAGCACTGGGCGTTCGAGGTTAGAGGGCAACAGATCATGGGTGACGGTCGCCGCACAACTCAGCAGCAGTGAGTCTGCTGTCGACATGGTGGCTGCAAAAATGCCCGCCAGGATGAGACCCACCAGAAAGGCAGGCAGCAATTCCACGGCCATGACTGGTAGCACGAGTTCCGGGTCCATCGAGCCAATATCGCCCAGATGCAGGCGCGTCATCAGGCCAACGATGATGGCAATGGCAAAGAAGCTTGCATAAAAACCGTAGTACCAAGCGCGCGCTGTGCCCATCCGATCCTGATCTTCAAGCGCCATAAAACGGATCATGATGTGCGGCTGGCCAATGACGCACGCACCCGCAAACATCCATCCCACAACGAACAGAAGCGCACCAAAGGCGCCGGGGACCAACAGATCGCCCGTAGCAAACCAATTGAGATAGTCCGGAATTTCTGTAAGCGCTGCGTAAGACGCACTGACGCCCCCAAAGGACGCGAGCGCCACAACCATGAGCAATACCATCGCGACATACATGACGGTGGACTGTGCCGCGTCGGTCCAGATTGACGCGCGAAACCCGCCAACCATGCAATAGCTTGCCACCATCACTGCGGCGATAACGGCACCCCACTCCACCGGCCAATCAAGCAGAACTTCCAGTGCCTTGCCGCCTGCGCTCAGCTGCGCTGCCGCATAGGCTCCGAGAAAGATGAGAGTCATTAGCGCCGCCGCCAGGCGCAGCCAGCGCATCTCTTCGCCCTGCCATGTGGCCAAGGCCCCTGAAAAGGTCAGCGCCTCACGGGTCTGGGACACTTTCCGAAGCCGTCGATGCACAAAGAGGGATGTCAGATAGTCCCCCAGGATCAATCCGACGCCCAGCCAGATGACACTCAAGCCTGACACATAGGTGAAGCCCATAATGCCAATGAACATGTAGCCGCTATTGTTCGTGGCGACTGCCGACAGACCTACCAAGATGGGAGAGACAGACCGACCGGCGAGATAATAATCTCCCGTCGATCCATCACTCCGGCGGCTGGAAAGGAAGCCGACAAGGAGGAAGAGGCCGAGAAAGACGAGAAATCCTGTAAGCATGTGCGCGCTTCTTTCTTCTGCCCGGACATATACGGGCGATAGAGGGCGGTCTGATTGAGCCCATCCCTTTATGTTTGCGCGTGATGAGGCCTCAAGAAAACGCGCAGGTCAATGGGCACAAAGAAAGCGTACAAAAAAGGGGGCCAGTGGCCCCCATTTTCGTTTCTCCCGTCCTGTCACCGAGTGCCTATTCAGCGGCCACTTTCGCTGCCTCGTGTATTTCCACCTTCACCGGAGGTTTGGAAAATTGCGGTTCAGTCGCTGTGAGCTGAGCCAATGCGAACTCCCGATCTTCTTTCGTGAATTCTCCCGTCGTGAGGCAGAACTCTACGAAATTGTCATTCGGGTCTTTGGTATAGATGGACCGGCACCATACATGGTCGAGTTCCAACACATCATAGCCGGCATCCAACCATTGCTTCATGCGTTTGTTGAGTTCATCCACATCTGCCACATCAAAAGAAATGTGGTTGATCTGGTCGGGCACACCAGCGGCCTTGGACAGATTGGTTTCAAAGTTCTCCGTCCCGGGCACGTCATGCATTTCCCAAAAAGCGATGAACTTGCTGTCATCTTCCATGCGGTAGAAAAAGTGCTTCGCCCAACCGCCCTCCTGAACTGGAGCGACTTCAACCTTCACCAGGTCGAACCCCATCACGCCTTCATAAAACTCATGAATTGCCTTCATGTCGCGCGCGCCGAGCGCCAAGTGGTGATATCCCATTTGCTCTCTCCTCCGTTTATTTGTCTGTATCGACCATGCTCATAACGTCCGCCGAGCCGTCGCCATCCGGCATTGGAACTTCGACCACGCGCTCGTCCACATCGTCATATTCCAGCCTGAGTGCCCGGCTCATGATGGCGTGCATCTCGTACATGGCGGTGATGTAAGTGAGCTCCAAAATCTCTTCATCGCTCAGGTGCTTCTTCAGGGCTGCAAACGTACCGTCAGACACACGGCCATTATCCATGATCATTTCATCGGTATAGGCGAGGACAGCGCGCTCAACTTCCGAAAAACAATCCGCTACATGCCAATGGGGCAACGCCTCGATCTGCTCTTCGGAGAAGCCCACGTCGCGGCAGGACTTGCAGTGCTGGGAAAATACAAATTGCGAGCCGCGCACATAGCCTGCGCGGGTTTGTCCCAGCTCCCGCAATTTGGGGCTGAGCTTACGATTGGGGTCCCGATAGAACTGAAAGCCTTCAACCGCGTGCTTGAAGCAATCGGGCACAAGTGCGAAGACAGTCCACCAGTTACCGGGGGTGCCGGTCGCTGTGCCTGGATTCTCGACCGGATCACGGTCTTGAAACAAGATTTGGTAAATCTGGTCCACGAATGGATCTGCATCGGCTTTCGCCACTTCCGCCAGTCTGGGCATCGCTCGCTCCCTCATAATGTTTTGCAGTATTTGTAAGATAAACTTACATTTTGTTCAAGCGAGCCGCGCGAGGGGTGATATGACGCAACGGCAAAAACAGAAAGTTCCCGTTGGGCGAGGTCTGATGACCGGGCTTCTGGAAGGCTTCATGTGGCTCGACCGAGGGCTGCAGCAAAGCCTGCAGGCACAAGGACTTCCAAGCGTCCGGCGCCTTGAGTCCATGGTACTGGTCTACGTGGCCTCTGGCATTCAACGCCCGAGCGACCTTGCCCGCACCCTTGGCGTCACCCGCCAGTCCATCAATTCAGCTGTACGGGAGCTTGAAGAGAAGCAATTGATTGAGCTCGCCCCGGACCCCGCGGACAAGCGGTGTAAGCTGATCCGGTTTTCGCGCGAAGGCCGACCTGTTCACATCGCCGCCGCCAATATCATGTCAAAGCTGGAATCAACGCTGGTCGAGCGCCTGGGCGAACCAACCATAGATGCTCTGATGGGGGGGCTTACAGCGGAATGGGGCGATGTACCGAGCATTGAGGCGGAAACCGAAGAAACAGTGTCCTGACCCCTTCTGCAAGAAGCCCGTTCATAGACGTCCCGCTCAAGGAATGACACACTGACGACATTCCGAATTTCTGCTGAGCCCCCATGACCCAAAACACTGATCAATTGTCTGACGCGATCACAGAGTTGGTCCCGCCACTGCTTCATTCTCTCGAAGGACTGATGTTCATCGGGCGCCACCTGCACCCGCCCCGCCTTGAAGAAGTGGTCAAGCATGTGGGGGCGCTGGACAAAGGGGTTCGAGATGCCCTCACCGCGTTCGAAGCCGCGGATTGGCCGGAAGACTTTCACGCTTTTCGGGACCGGCTTATCGCAGCCTCAACCTCTGTCGTCTGTGCTTATGAAGAACTACGGGCGGCCATCGACGACCCCAATGCCATCATGATGGTCTTCCGGGCTCTTCGACATTCATCCCGCGCACTTGAAGCTCTTTATCCTGTGGCATCGGTTCTCCCGCCTGTCAGCCGGTTCTTCCTGGAGGATGAGCAGAGAGAGGATACGGAGTTGTTGCAGGCTCTTGCAGCTGAACGCTCAGACGGTGCGAGCGTCGGCGTGCATCATTTCGGCAATGAAAAAAAGGAACGCGGCGGATTCTCTCTCTATGTGCCCGAAGACTATGACCCCGCGAAATCTTACCCCCTCATGGTCGCGCTGCATGGTGGCAGCGGTCATGGCCGCGATTTTCTTTGGTCATGGATCAGATCGGCGCGCAGCCGCGGGGTCATCCTCCTGAGTCCCAGCTCAATGGACGCCACATGGTCGCTCATGGGTCCGGATGAAGACAGCCCGAATCTTGAGCGCATGCTGGCGCATGTCACTGAGAACTGGTCAGTGGATACGAGTAAACTGCTGCTCACCGGCATGAGCGACGGCGGCACCTTCACCTATGTTCAAGGGCTGCAAACCGATTCCAAGTTCACCCATCTCGCGCCGATCTCAGCGAGCTTCCATCCCTTCCTGCTGGAAGTCGTTGAGGGCGAACGGCTGAAAGGTCTGCCAATTTATCTGACCCACGGGGCGAAGGACTGGATGTTCCCGGTCGACATTGCGCGTACTGCCTATCGGGCGCTGGCAGGCGGCGGTGCGGACATCTTCTACCGGGAGATTGCGGACCTTAGCCACACATACCCCCGCGAGGAAAATGCCCACATCCTTGATTGGTACCTGGACGGCAAGCGACCGGAAGAGATCCAGCTTCCCGCCTAAGCCGACGCGCTTTACGCCAATGCTCTTTATGCTGATGCGCTGGGCCGGGCAGAGACAGCCGCATGCCACCGCGTAAGATCGGTATGCGCATCCGTCGGTGTCACCTTCACCCATTTGGCGAAGTCAACAACGACCTGGGCCGTGATGTCCGCATAGCTATAGGTATCGATGGCAACAAATTCGCGGTCTTTCAGGCGGGTGTTGAGCGTGTCCATAAACACCGTCAACCGCGCGCGGCCCCGTTCGGCGAGTTCCGGAATCTGCGCATAATTGACAGGACCTGTCGTTGCCCTGTCCTTCATACCCGGCGAAGAATTGCGAAGCGTTTCTGCAACTGCGGAGAGACCCTCCATCAGCATGCGCGACTGCCAGTTCGCCACCAGGCCTTTCTCGACAGGCGTGACACCCAAAAGAGGTGGCTCGGGATAAGCTGCTTCGAGGTATGCGGCGATGCCATCATTCTCTGTGAAGGTCGTGCCATCTTCCAGTTTCAGCACGGGAATCGTGCAGGCCGGATTGATTGCCTTGAATTCGTCAGTCAGCTGCTCCGCCTTTGCCATATCAATCTGAATGGTTTCAGCTGTGACGCCTTTTTCCGCCATAAAAATGCGAGCGCGTCGCGGACTGGGGGCGGGAGTGTAGTCGTAAAAAGTCAGGGCCATTTAAAGCCTCCACTGGCGCTGTTCTGCTAAGTTTTGGGAACAGTCTGTTATCAATCTCATGAGCCTAGCGCGATGCGCGCGTTCAGCCCATCACATTTAGGTGTCAGGTCGGTGCCTTGTAAGTGCCTGGCCAAAAGGACCAATCAAACGAACCCGGACACTGTTTCAATGTTCAACTGCCCTGCCAACCCGGCGTCACGATGGACTTCGATTTCGCGGTACGCATCGGACATGGTCATTTCAAGCATGGCCTGCCGCGAGGGATATTGAACGCAGGCAATCACATCCCAATCGTCTGCCACTTCACCGATAAGCGTGAGTGTCACCGCGCCGCCATAGATCATTTTGCCGCCCAATGCTTCGACGAGTTTGGATACTTCCACTCCATAGCGCTGGTAGGCTTCGGCGCCGCTGATATCTGGGTCTCGTCCATCTGCATATTGCGCCTTCTCATAAAACTTGAGCAGGTTGACCATCACAATCGGCCCTTCAACCGACCCGCTGGTCCATTCCTTGATCTGTGCTTCGTTTGGGCGCATGGCATTTACGACATCCATTTTCCCGCTCCTTCTGCTATCAACGGCCTTACGAGTACGACTAATTTTGACACTATATGTGCCATTAGTTACCCTCGTCCAGTTAGATTGAAGACAGGAGAGCCTCAGGTGTCCATCGCGCAAGATAAAACAACACAACAAGTTGATGGTCGGCTCAACAGGAGTACCCGGACGCGCGCGGCAATTGTCGACGCCATGGTTGCCCTTATCGGCGAGGGCAATATCTCGCCAACCAGCGAAGAAGTGGCTGAACGCGCGCAGGTCGGTCTGCGCACGGTCTTCCGCCACTATGAGGATATGGAGACGTTGTTCCAGGAGATGGATAGCGTCATCAAGGAACGGGTGGTGCCACAATTCGACCTGGAGCGGCTCACTGGTGACCTTCAGGAACGCGCCCGCAAGCTGATCGAAAGGCGATCCCATATCTTTGACACCGTTCATCCCTTCATGTCCTGCACCATCGCCCGGAAGTGGAAGTCCCCTTATCTGGCGCTCTCCTATGAAGCCTTCGCAGAGATCCAGCGGGCCTTTTTGCTTGATAACCTGCCCGAACTGAAAGAGCTCTCCCCTGAGTTGCAGCACGCAGCCGATCAAATCGCCTGCTACGAAGCTTGGAGCCGCATGAAAGAGGTCCAGAAGCTGGAAGTGGCCGATATTGTCGAGGTTCAGCTGGCCGGCGTGCTGGCGCTCCTCAAAGGGGCTTGATGCACATTCCGCAGAGCGGAATTCTATAAATCAGTCCCTGCCGCCTCGACCTCCATCGCTTAAGAATTGAAACTCACGATCTACGTGGGTGACGTAGATGGGTGACGTGGCGAAAAGCGGGGGACGTCTCATGGTGGCGAAACATTTCAAGGCAAGCCTTTTGGGGACAGTGGCAGCGTTCGCTCTGGCGTTTGTGAACCCTGCGGCCCATGCCTCAGACAGGACTTTGCTCTGGGGCGACACGCATCTTCACACGTCCTATTCGTTTGATGCCTATCTCAACCGGAACATGACCGCCGACCCCGATACGGCCTACCGCTATGCGAAAGGTCTGCCGGTTTTGAACCCAGGTCACCAGGGCCGTGTCCAGATCGAAACACCGCTCGACTTCCTGGTCATTGCCGACCATGCGGTGATGCTCGGTGGCGTCCGCCATATTGTCGACAAGGGCATCCCGACTGACGATATGGGTCTCGTCGACCAAGCCCGCGCCTGGTATGTGCAGCGTTGGCTGCGCGGCGTTGTTGAGAATGATGAAGGCATGGCCGCCTTTTCGTCTTTCCTGCCAGAGCCCATGTCCGTGGAGGATGCCGCAGCCGCCCCACCAGGGGCCGGCATCCCCGGATGGCGGACAATGGCCCGCACCAGCTGGCAGGAAACGATCGCAATTACTGACAGTCATTATGAGCCCGGCAAGTTCTCCTCCTTCATCGGGTGGGAGTGGAGTTCCATTCCTGCTGGCGCCAACATGCACCGCGTTGTTTTCACACCACAGGGTGCGGATGTTGCTGAACAGTTTCAGCCTTTCTCCACCGCCGACAGTAATTATCCAGAAGACCTTTGGAGCTGGCTCGAGGAAACCTCAGAACGCACGGGCGCTGAGTTCGTTGCCATTCCGCATAACTCAAACATTTCCAAAGGCTACATGTTCTCTGAAACAAACCTGCGGAGCGAGCCCATCACAGCAGAGATGGCGCGCATGCGCATGGAGTGGGAACCGGTTGTCGAGATCACCCAGTTCAAAGGGGACAGTGAAACCCACCCGTCGCTCTCTCCGGATGACGAGTTCGCAGACTTTGCGACCTACGGCCATTACATTCAGCAAAATGCGCCTGCCTATCAGGTAGCAGAAGGCGACTATGTACGCTCCGCGCTTCTGAACGGCCTCGAAATCGAAAACAATATCGGCGTGAACCCGTTTGCCTTTGGTGTTATCGGGTCGACAGACAGTCATACCGGCCTTGCATCAGCGGAAGAGCCCAACTTCTGGGGCAAGTTCCCCCGTGACACAATCCCTGCCGGCAAGCGCGGCTTCCGGCGGCAGGGCGCAGATGGTGGCGGTCCCAATGGTTGGGCTATGTCGGCGTCCGGTCTTGCGGCTGTCTGGGCAGAAGAAAACACCCGCGAGTCCATCTTCGCCGCCTTCAAGCGCCGCGAAGTCTACGGCACCACCGGTCCACGCATTGCCGTTCGCTTTTTCGGCGGCTGGAACTATGACGCTGCCGCAGCTGACGCATCTGACATTGCCGACATTGGGTATGCCGGTGGCGTGCCCATGGGAGGCGACCTGACCGGTGCCCCGTCCGGCGAAGCGCCCAAGTTCCTTATCCGCGCGACCAAAGACCCACGGTCCGGTAATCTGGACCGTGTGCAGATTGTCAAAGGCTGGCTTGGAGCTGATGGCGAAACGCAGGAGCGCGTCTACAATGTCGTCTGGTCAGACGGACGCGTTGCTAACGCGGAGGGCAATATCCCACCTGTTGGCAATACGGTTGACCTCGCAACCGGGCACTATGAGAACAGCATTGGCGCAGCAGAGCTATCGGCTGTCTGGGAAGACCCGGACTTCGATGCGAGCCAGAATGCCTTCTATTATGTGCGGGTCCTTGAAATCCCCACGCCGCGGCATTCTCTGTTCGATGCCATCGCCCTCGGGATCGACGTGGAAGAGACCGGACATCCAGCCACCATCCAGGAACGCGCTTATTCATCAGCGATCTGGTACAAGCCTTGATCTTAAATTAGATGGCTAAACTAAAGGGCAGCTGAAGCTGCCCTTTTCTATGCGAGACGGTTAGGCGCCACTGGTTAAGCGACGACGGCAATGAACCGTTCCACCGTCCACAATGCAGCGAGGCTTCCCACCAGGTAGGCCGTCGGTTTTGTCACCTCATCCAAGCCCCAGCTTTTGAACTCTTCTTTCACGAACGCAAGCCCGCGGAGCAGGATAAAGGTCACCGCAACCAGGAAGAGGATGAAGGCGATCTGCCCGACTTCCACCCCTAGGTTGAAGAACAGAAGAGCAAGCGGCACCTCTGTTTGCGGAAGACCGATTTCGCCGAGGACCGCCGCAAAGCCAAATCCGTGAAGCAGTCCGAAGCCGCTGGAGATCAGAATAGGATATCTCCAGGTGAGCGTTTCACGAGATGGACGCGCCAGCTCGGCCGCCACAAAGACAATCGAGAGCGCAATGACCGCCTCCAGCGGTGCAATGGGCACGCTCACAATATCCAGCGCCGCAAGCGCCAGCGTCACAGAGTGCGCCAGGGTAAAGCCGGTGACGATGAGCAGCACCCGCTTTGCACTTCCCGCCAACAGGAGCAGGCATGCCACGAAGAGAAGGTGATCATAGCCGGTCAGGATATGCTCGATGCCCAGGATCAAATATTCCGTGACGATGCTCCCGGCATCTTCAGCGTTTGGTATCTCGACCTGAACGACGTCCGGGCCATTTCGAATGACCTGCACCTCACCTGAGGGACGAAGAACCCGAACCAGGGAGGACACAATTGGGTTCCCACGTGGATAAGTGATGGAGATGGAGAGCGGCCCGTCGAGCGCAGCACAATCAAAGAGACCCTGACCGATGTTAAGGGTGGGACTGGCAGCAGTGTCGGGCGATTGGACCCGCGCGCATGCAGCAGGCAGCGCAATTCGCGGCGCATTGCCCGGATCAATCGTCGACGGCACGCGCCACTTTAAAAAGACAGCGCCTGTGTCTTTCTCCTCTATCTCTATGAAAAGCGGTCTGCCTTCATGCGCGAACGCAGGCACGCTCAATACTACCCACAGGCTGGCGAGTACAACGATAAATCGGCTCATTCGGCCGCTCCGCGGGCAACATCAATCTCAATGTCATACTCCTCGGTGATCTTCTCGATCGCCGCTTCTTTGTCCGCCTCAAGTCTGGCGCGGCGGGCATCCTCCGTCACTCGGGCCGTCACATCTTCGAACACCGCATTCCGCCCGGGGGAAACAGAGGTCACCATCACAAGGTGGGCGCCGTAGGGCGACTTGAACACACCCTGCCAAAGACCATCTTCCGCTTCGAGGGCGAAAAGCCCCTCTGCCATTTCCGGCCCGAAGTGGCTGGCTACAAAATCGTAGGTGCGCTCCACATAATTCACGTGGAAAGGAAAGCGATCTCCCTGCCCCGGCGCACCCGCGAACGGGACCTGCTCTTCATTCAACCGTTCGAGTGCACCCTCAGCAAGAGCAATGGCGCCATCCCCGTGTTTCGCCCGATCAAAAAAGACATGGGTGAACGTGATTGAGGGCGCCACGAAATAGTCTTGTTTGTTCTCGTCAAAATAGGTCTGCAAATCCTGCTCGGTCAGCTCAACGGCTGCACCAGCAAACCCTTCGGCCAGGAACTCCACCTTCTGGATAAGCCGTCGGCGGATGACATAGTCATCTGCATCAAGACCAAGCCCCAATCCTTCGCGATACAGAACTTCTTCGCGTACATACTCCTCAACCAAGCGGTTCAGATCTTCCGCACTCAGCGCGTCCAAACGCTGTTCCGCCATTTGGCGATCAAAACTGCGAGTCCGGTACTGGATGAAGGTCAGCATGGTGTCGCGGTCGACGCGGATTTCGCTGCTGTCTGCCTCACTTTCCGCCTTTCCCAGCGCGGAAAACAGGAAGAACAAGGCCAGGCCGACGGCAATAAAATGGAAGAGAGGATCGCGGAGAAATCGGGTCATGAAAGCACCTTTTGC
Organism: Parvibaculaceae bacterium; assembly: GCA_965248405.1. Classification (GTDB taxonomy): domain Bacteria; phylum Pseudomonadota; class Alphaproteobacteria; order Parvibaculales; family Parvibaculaceae; genus Mf105b01. The sequence continues at coordinate 304,915 of OZ252104.1, read as the reverse complement.
GGCGTCTATTTTGAAGTCATTCTTATAGCATGACGGGGTTGTTTTCTCGACCAGATACACTTCTTTTCGCCGTCTTTTTTCTGTCTTTTCCCCGTCTTTTCTTCGGGCCTTTCCGTCTTCAAATACCCCTTTTTGACAGACGGTTTTCGAGCCCGCACACTCCGCACCGAAACGGGGTGGTCTTGTTTCAGGGAGTTCAGGGTGAGCGACCAATCCATATCTTCTGATCGCACTGATGATCATTCTGGGGCGCCTTCGCGCCCCCAGCTCGCGCGACGCATCACCCTCCCGCTGCTTGTGCTCTATGGCCTTGGCGTCACCGTCGGTGCTGGCATCTATGTTCTCATCGGAAAGATTGGTCATCAGGCAGGCGTCTTTGCACCTTACTCGTTTTTGCTCGCGTCCCTTCTGATCGCTCCCACCACTTATTCTTTTTCAAAGCTCGTTATCCGCTTCCCCGTGAGTGCCGGCAGCGCACGCTATGTAGAAGAAGGGTTTGGCATCAAATGGCTCGCCATCCTGGTCGGCCTATTGGTTGTCTCTGCAGGCATTGTTTCATCTGCAACAATATCCGTTGGCAGTGTCGGCTATGTTCAAGAATTCATCTCCATCCCGCAGCCCATCTTAATAACGGGGATTATTGCCGTCTTTACCGGCGTTGCCATTCTGGGAATTCGCGAGTCCGTCATGGCGGCGGCGTTCTTCACTTTGGTTGAAGTCGGCGGGCTGCTCACCATTATCGTCGGCGGATTCCTTGCCGACACGCCCGCCATTTGGGCGACCCTGACCACGTCCCTATCAACATTCAATCTGGAAGCGGTCGGGCTGATCGGCGCCTCGGCGGTTCTTGCCTTCTACGCGTTCATCGGTTTTGAAGACATGGTGAATGTGGCGGAAGAGGTGAAGAAGCCCGAAAAGATCTTCCCGCCTGCAATAGCGATGACACTTCTGGTGACCATGGCGCTCTATTTTCTCGTGAGCACCATTGCCGTTTCACTGGTCGATCAAGAGACTCTGGGGAGTAGCGGCGCGCCCATATCCCTCGTTGCGGAACGCACAGGATTCATTTCTCCCGACATTCTTTCCAGCATCGGGGTGATGGCAGCGCTCAATGGCATCCTCATTCAGATTATTATGGCGTCCCGGGTTCTTTATGGTCTGTCCCGTCAGGCCGAGTTGCCCCGCTTTCTGTCGTACGTACATCCACGGACCCACACGCCGGTAAAATCAACGCTGCTCGTGGCCGCCGTGATCCTGGCACTCGCCCTCGTCTTTCCTCTCGCACGGCTTGCGGAAACAACCTCTCAAATCACTTTGGTCGTCTTCACGCTCGTGAACAGCGCGCTGATCGCCATCACTCTTAGAGAAGCAGGATGGAACATGTCACGCGTCCCATCTGTATGGATCATCGTCATCCCTGCCTTCGGCGCCGTCGGATCACTCGGGCTGATGGTTATGTCACTGATTTAGAGAAGAATGGCGCACCGGGGAAGATTCGAACTCCCGACCCCTTGATTCGTAGTCAAGTAATCCCGAAATCACCTGGTGGGACGGCGTTGGACCGACAATCTATCTCCCTATGTTTTTAGCCATTTTTCCAAATTTGGTATGATGAGATAGGACAGGGTTGGATTTCCCTTGATCCCTATCTGGTACCTATTTTGGAAGATCAATGAAGATCAAATTGACCAAAAAATCCGTCGAGGGCGTGCCCGTCGGAAATCGTGACAAGATCATTTGGGACACCAAGGTCATCGGCTTCGGGCTGAAAGTCACGCCCAGGGGCCGAAGAAGCTATTTCGTCAAGTATCGGGTTGGCGGCGGGAGCTCGGGAAGGCAACGCAAGCCGACATTAGGGGTTCACGGCACGATCACCTGCGAACAAGCCCGCCAGATGGCACAAGAATGGTTGTCCCAGGCGAGAAACGGACACGACCCCCTTGAGATGCGTCAGATTCGGTCGAAGTCTCAAACAGTGGCAGACTTGGTCGAAGAATTCATGGACCGATACGCGCCATCTCACATGAAACCGGCAACACAGGACGCAGCTCGAGATTTTTATGACAGGCTGGTTGTCCCCGATCTTGGCAGGTTGAAAGTCACAAACGTGACCCGTGCCGATATCTCAAGGTTGCACGCAAACCTTGCTGGCACCCCTTATCAGGCCAACCGTGTCTTGGCGGCCGTATCAAATCTGTTCAACCGGGCTGAGGAGTGGGGATATCGTGACGATGGCACGAATCCATGCCGCCATATCAAACCATATCCGGAAAAGGCGCGTGAACGCTCCTTAGACACGCATGAGATCCGCCGCCTCAACAAGGTGTTGGCGCGCCATCAAGAAAAAAACCTCTATGCAGTGGCGTTTGTGCGTCTTGCCCTGATGACGGGAGCCCGAAAAAACGAGCTGCTGAAGCTTCGGTGGTCAGACGTTGACCTTAAGAGAGGGCGCTTACATCTACCCGATAGTAAGACGGGCAAGCGGGCCATTGCCCTAAGTGATCCCGCGAGGGATCTGCTCGCCACTTTGCCTAAAGTCAAATCCAACCCCCATGTGTTGATTGGCGCCAAAGAAGGCGCTCACCTCGTCAACGTCAACAAATTCTGGCTTCGTGTGAGGCGAGAAGCCGACCTGCAAGATGTTCGGATCCATGACCTGCGACACACGTTTGCGTCAATTGGCGTGTCCAATGGAGTCCCTCTCTCAGTCGTGGGCAAACTCTTGGGCCACAAGCATGCCTCTACAACCAGTCGATACGCCCACCTGTCTGACCCTTCCTTGGACGAAGGTGTCGACATGATAGGACAGATCCTGACCTCTGACCTCAAGTAACCAAGAGTGCAAAAACCCTATAAATCCGCCAAAAACTTCCAAAAAATATTCCCCAGAGGAATATTTTACTGAACGCCGGAAGTATTACCCGATTTTTTTCTTTACTATCGCAATTTTCTTCTTGACGGGAGACCGTGGATGCTTTGTACATGCCTCCCGGCGACCCTTTCTACACTTGAAGGCCTGTCACCGGGGATTTGTGCAGTGAGAGACTGGAGGAACCGAAATGACCGACAACCACCCGGTGTGGGTGGGGGAGAAACACACCAATAACGAGTACATGACGACCAAAGAGGTCGCCAAGATGACCCGCACTTCAAAAAGCCTGTGGGACAAGATGAGGTGGAGAGGCGATGGTCCACCCTATGTCTATCTAGGATCCTGTGTCCGGTACCTCAGGTCAGATGTAGACCAGTTCATACGGTCGACCCGCACAACATCAACCACGAAAAATACCGCCAAAACACCATCAGTTAGAGACACACTGAAGGGTACAGACGATGAGGGAGAGTGCTCATGATCCCCTTTGTCATCAAAGAAACCGGTCTCGTCGGTCTGTTTAGGTACCGGTACCGAACACGAGAAGAAGGGTACCAACTTGACCGACTTAGGTCCCTAAAGACCACCCTCAGACCAGGGATCAACCCTGTAATCGATAGGATCGTCAGGTGTGGAGAACTCAACCCCGGCACCCGGTCACAAAGCCCCAGACCTATGCGTTGTCATCACCCCTTTTGTTTTGACTGCCGCCTTCACCGTCAAAGACAACAGGAACAAAAACTCCTTAAGGTCTTCGAGAACACTCCAAGGGAATCCATCTTCTGGGTCACTGTTCTCCTCGATCTACGTCCAGGTCCGCTGGTTGCCCTCAGTGTACCCCCGTCGATCCACACCAGTGACCACGATGCCCGAACAGATCTCGCCCGGTATCGACAACAGGAAAAGAAACGGTGGACCCGGTCCCCCTTCAGGGACGTCCGTCAAATGGGATTTTTTGAGTTTGCCAACTCACCCTATCGTGAAGGACATCGTCAACGAGACATATTCATGCAAGCGTGGGAAGCCCAGAGAATTGCTTCCGGTGCGAAAAACTCACTCCCCTATCATGACCCCTCCGTGGATCTGTCCCTTCGGTTTTCACCGGTTGACGTTTGCCACCTACACGCAGTGGTGAGCGCAAAAATTGACGGTCGTTACGTGAGACGGGAAGAACTCGTCAACTACTACAAGACGAAATACAGACTGCCCTACCAGGTCTTGATCAAGGGCTTGAACCCACGTCAGTCCAAAGAACGGGCACTGGCAAACCTCGCCCGCTATCAGACCAAGTTTGAAATGAAATACACCGACACCTCACTGCTCAACCATTTAGAGTTTTTTGCCCGGACCAAAACGACCGGCCTGAAGTTTGACGTGTGTATGGGCGCTAGATCGCAAAACCGTAAAGACACTGAAAGGAAGGCATGATGGATATGGCAGAACGCTCGCTTCTCATTCTCAAGAAAAAACGCGACGAAGAACGCAGACGAAATCTTCGGCAGATCAAGAGAGACCGTCTTGATCGATTGTCACCCAAAGAACTCAAACGCTATCGATCGATTCTCAACGGAAATCGTGGACCCGACGGACACACGGGTTGGGCGCCCAGTGAGAGGTGGTGGCACGAAGACGACAAGAATGAAGGGTGGTAGGAGAGTCAAAGTGCCCAGAGTCAATCAACTACAATGAACAACTGACGCACGTTAGACCCGAGCCGTACCCTTAAACATATGATCCGGTGGATCCTGATCGATTGGCTCCAGCTTGGAGAGGTCTCCGTCACGGTCAACGACCTCCCTCACGTCATAGACAAGTGACTTCGACCGCCACCCTGGAGCGACTTCATCCACAACAACTACCCCATCAGGATGACCATCAGTTCGGTTCAGGTAAAACACAACACCGTCCTTGACCAATCGACTGACAATTCGCGCCGGAAGGATGTCGTCATCAGACCGAGTCCACCCCAGAAAACTCATCCAGAGAGGAAGAGTTCGCAACGTCTTGTAGTAGCTGTGCACATACGCCAGTTCGCCACGCTTGCTTTTTAGTGGGTGCCTTTTTATCTCCCGAAGATCAAATTGCCCCGAGGCCTCGGGATACCTGGCCAAGAACAGGTCGATACGATCCTGAAACAGGACCGCGCCCATGTTGGACCCGCCCCAGATCGGTACGTCTGGTTCAGAGCCTCTCTTGATCCTGTCCATTTTCGCCTCGATACGTCTGCGCATATTGGCCAATGGAATGATCACAATCCCCAAGACCGCGACCAATAAAAGGCAAAACCCCAAAATGGCTAGTGGCAGGTAACCGGTGAGGAACAGAAGGACGCCGACCACACCCGTCGTGGTGACAATCTTCCATGACCGTGCTTCACGGGCCGCTCTCTGATCCACCCCTTGTCTGTCAGTCATGAAAAAGCCTTTCCCGTTTGTGACCACTCCGCCTGATATGGATTCCACGAATCCCACCCAAACCCCCGACAGGTCCTTATTGTTCCTGATTATAACTCCTTTTCGGACATGGTGGTACCTGTTTGGATGCGCCAAAAATGGTGCATGAGTGAACTCTCGAAAAACCTGAAAAAAAGGGCAAAAGAACTCGGATTGACCGATGCAGAAATCGCGCGGCGTACAGGCCTCCCTGTGAGGAGGTACGGTCACTATGCAACCGGATACAGGGAACCCAACCTGGACACCCTGATGGTCATCTGTGAGGTCCTGGATGTATCTCCGAACGACCTCCTGGGCTGGACGGACACCGCCAATTTGGAAGGATCAAAAACCGACGCCCAGCAGTCTAGGTTGATATCACTCGGCAGATCGATGACGACTAGCCAATTGGAGACCCTCTTAGAGATAGGTTCTGTTCTGACTAAGAAATGAACCCATAAGCTGAGACTCAGGACTGCAAAAAATATCAATCTGCGACGGGTTTCCCTGAGTCTGGCTCAACACTTTGTGCGTCATTGTCTTCATCGGGAAGATCAAAACGCTTCCGAAGACCTTTTGCCCACTCGACTTTCTCGGTCTCCTCAGACCGCTCCAAAACACCGATTGCATCCAACAATCGCAGTTGAACTTCTTTGGAGGCCAGCGCCAGGCATTTACGAACTTGCTCTGAGGTATCGCTCAAAAACTCATCATTCGATACGTCAGCGGAAAAAACCAATGGGACGAATATGTGGTCAATTGCAATATCCGCATGATTTGTGAACGGAATCTGCCGAGTTACTGTCGGGAAGGCCTCGACTAAACTGGAGATGCCTTCCGGCAAAGGCATCCTTCCAAGATCTATCAGCAAGTCATCGAAATACTTCTCTTTCGTCGCATTCGGCAACCCATCGACGAGTGCATCCCAGGAGATCTCGAAAGGTGGTGGTTTGATATCACCGCACGCAATGTCCAACATGAACCCCTTAAGAGAGGACCGGTAGGCACCAGTCGGCGGAATAAACTCTTGTTTCTGAATCAGATATATCAAGAGTGTCAAACCAGGTTCTTTCTCGCGAAACAGGTCGCCCCAGCTTTCAGTGTCCAACCCGCCAAAGTATTCACGCAACAGACTCGAAAAGATTTTGAGCTCCGATACGCCGAACTTTTCGATATGCTCGAGCAAGAGGAGCGGGACGTCCAGTATGCGCTCTAAGGCAAAATCATCCTTAATGCTTTCACCCCAATGTCCGAGTTCATTCAATAGGTGAGCAGAATCGTCTCCTAATATCTCATGGAACTTCGGATAGTTGACCACTGTGTGATCAAGCGCGACTTCGTCATAGCCTCCTAACACAACAATGTTTCGGAATATCGCCTGGTAAATACCATCAACCTTGTCGGCCAATGCCCGTTTTGCCCACTCAGTAAACTCGTTGGCGGCAATAACTTCTTTCGAAATTTCGACAACAAGCTCTTCGGGAAACTCGTCAAGCTCGTGAACACTTTCAAGTGTACTATAGGCACTATTTAGATCACCGAAGACACCGTGATTGGTGACACGCGGAGGTGTGGTTCCGACATCCACATGCTCAGAAATTAGAAACAGAATCTGTCCAGCAAGCTGCATTCGGCCCTCAGACCAAGCTTTGTCAAAATACCAAACTAACGTTCCGTCCCCTAACAAACCGGATATGCTTGATTTAATATTAGTGCGAGATGTTGCCGTGGCCCTTATGCGGACCAGTGCTCCAATCGATCCCTCGAGCAACTCCAAACTGCAATCGGAGGAGCGCAAACTCGTGGCAATCGCGTCAACACATCCAACTCGGCATTCGTCCGTGAAGAATTCCACCTTTGAGGTTGCAATAATCGCAAGGTCTGTTGGGTGCTCCGCAGCACTTTGTACGAGCTTGTCGGCCAACGTTTCGGGTTTTTCAAGTAAGCGCAATGAATCATAATCAAGGTGACGACACTTGGCGCACATAATCGCCACGCCAAGATTGAACTCTGCCCCTGCAGGAACATAATTTGCCTTTGAAATCCACGCTCGGTTCGGCTTGGGTGATTTCGCCAAGATTTTATCGAAGAATTCTGCCCAGTACTTTCCATGGAGCCTGTTCCTCTCATCCTTTTTGGGTAGACCATCGTTCGCTTTTGAGATCAAAATCTGAGAAAAACGCCTAACAGAAGAATTGGAAGCATGTGAAACCAATGTCGCCAACGATTCACAATCGTCTTCCTCTTGAACGTCAAATTGATCCAAACTGACCGTTGCGTTGATCAACAACCCCCAAGCATTCTTAAACGCCTCTCCATCACGATTCACATGTTCAAGCCCTCTAACTACTGGCGCCAATCCCTTCAAACCTTCGCGCACCCAGTCGCCAGCTGATTCTGTTAGGACACCAACGAGTACGTCTTCAAAAAACTCCTGCTCTGCAAGAGCTTCCAATCTTTTCTTTTCTTCTCTTTCCAGAGCACGCTTTACATCGCCCCCAGCCAGTACCTGGTAGGAAATTTCAGTGCTCACATTGAACTGAATTGCAGCAAAATGACGTTTCCACTCCCGTTGTTGAGCAACCTGAAGAAACTTTTGATCGATCGGAACATCACCCGTTAAGGCGTCGGGAACTGCTTCCACCGCTCGTCCAAACAATATGTACAAGCCCATCGACTCTATCGGGATTTCTCTGCCCCATTGGTTCCACAAACTACCGATAGAATTCACAAACGTGATGATCATACGCGGCGTGGGAAACATCTCATTGTCCTGACAATACAGATCGAGCATCCGATAAAGGCGCCATTTTGTATCCTCCGAAATGCCATGCTCAAAAGCTCTGTCGATCTTCAGGTCAAGAAACTTGCGCCAGTCAAGCGAAAGCGGCGGGGAGACCCTTATCGTCAGGTTGAACGTTTTTGCAAGCAGGTCGCGCCCCTGCGATGTCGACTGGGAACCGTCGCTCCCGGTTGTTCGCTGGCTTTGGTCAAATGCCTCCGCTATCAAATCAGAGTCATAAGGAACGACCGCAGTAACTGTCGCGTGCGCGCCAGTGCTCGAAACCGATGACTGCGAAAAAACAGATCGCATTTCCGCCCATACCTCAACAACCTTAGCCGGCGGAAGCCTATCGATATTGTCAAAAACAAGAACAAGGCGCTTTCCGGATTTTTGCACCGTGGACAATATGCTTCGAAACAGTTTCTGGAACTCAAGCGTTGTTGGATCTTCCTCCCTAATGCTTTGTTCCTCGGTCCGAGTTTCCTCGTCTCTTGTGAAAACTCCTAGTGCCGCAGACAAAGCGTCTGGAAAGCTTTCTTTGTGATCTTCCTCGTTGCTACAGAGACGCAGATAGGCAACGCGAGCAAATAACAGAACGTACAACGCCCCAAGTGCAGTTAGCGCTGCCGCAAAGGCTGAAGACCCAAAAGTCTCAGACACTGTCGAAGAAAACGCAAAAGGACTGAGCCACGCAAGAACAAGAGGAAACAACGGAGCCGCCAGAATAAAAATCGCTCCAGTCCAGGAGTAAGCGCGATCTACGTCGTATTTTATCGTTTTTGTACGGTCCCTGATTTTATCACGAAAATCTTTTGCCTGCCTTACGGTCAAGTGGTCCCGATCAAGCCAGTCAATCAGTTCCTCAAGAAAAGCTCTCCGAAAATCATCGGACTGATGGGCCCACAGATCAAAAGAGAAAATGTGATGAATATTCTCCCCTTCATCGACTTCCTTGAGGGCTTCATTCGCCAACCTGATTACGGTTGACTTTCCTGCTCCCCATTTGCCATCAAGTCCAATCGCACCATCACGGTCCTTGAGTTGTGCAAGAGACGCCGCCAACGCTTTTGCGGAACGTACATGTCCCCCGCTCTCAAATTCGTCCTGGTCACTTGGGTGATCAGGAAGCAGCTCTGCAGGTTGGATCACGTTGTCTTCAAGAATCTCACCATCTGTTTTCACCAGACTCTCCCATCCCTCTTTCGATCAAACCCATGCTCCAACAGGTGCATATTCGCGCTTAGTTGCAGGGCATCCGGATCACCAACGTACCGCGGCTAAATCCAGACAGGACAAACTGTACAGTTCATAGAGAAACGGGGAAAGCATAGGCTTTGACGCAGACCCAATTCCGGGTTTCGGCTCAGACCATTACTTTCCGGCTAAGGGACATCTGGCAAACGCACCTCTCTTTCAGCTATCCCCGCTATTATGCAAACGAAAGCAGGATAATTCTCCCAAACACAGTTGCACTCATCCGCTCAGTGACTGAGCGATTGACCGAACATCCTCGTCAATCGTTATTGCTTGCTGAAACCTGTCAAATACACGAAACCCGCGGATCCAAAAATGCCAAATTTGCCTTATGTGCGTGCCTCTGCCATCCTTTGTTCAAGAGGGCCAGGGATCGCATGCGTTCAATTGGAAATGACATCGTTGAATTGTTCGGATACGCACCCGACGACCTATCGAGAAAATCCGCGAAGGCATTCGAAGAAAAGACCTGTCCATTCGTTGGAACAACTTGCACAAAGATGAACCATGATCAATCTGTGGTGTACGGGACTTGCTCAGTCACTGCCCCAGGGCATGGCAAACAACGACGAGAGATAATTATCTGCCCAAAGCGTCTTTACGCTGACAACCATAAGGTCCTGAAGGATGCCGCCCACAAAGTCTGGCCAAACATTCCTTTGATCGCTGGGGGCAACAATGCTGAACTTAAGAAGAAGGCACTAAACCAAGACGAGGTCGCCGTTGCCTTTGGTCAGAACTCCGGTCGCGAGGTCTCCGTCAATTCGAACGGCAAAATGAGCATGGACTGGGTGATTCAACGGTACACCGCCAAGGACGGTAACCTACAACCACATGACTACATTGGAATTGAGGTCCAAAGCATCGACATAACCGGAAACTATAGAGACAACTGGAAATCGTACTCGTCCCTCAGACAGGGCGAAGAGATTACCGAAGTTGCACCTTCCAGGCATGGCCTCAACTGGGCGAATGTACACAAACGCCTAATCCCGCAAATCATCCGCAAAGGCAACATCTATTCCGGGACAGAAAATTGTTCTGGATTCTTTTTTATAGTACCGGAACTCGTGTACGAAAAATTTGACGAATTGCTTGGTGATATGGATGAACAGCCAGAACCAAGTTCCAGGTCATTGACCATTCTCAGTTACGAAATCGGTTCGCGAGTCGAATTTGGCGCTATCCGATCTCTAGAGCTTGTCAGATGCCGGAACCACAAACTCGTTGACGTTGCGCAGGCCTTCATATCCCGCACGGGAACGAGTTCATCCAGAGAGTTGGACAGGATTATGAGCAAACTACTATGACAAGATCCTGTTTTTTGTTGGCTAAACCACAAAATCATTAGGTTGTCCTGCGGCAACTAGGCGTGGTGCAACCTATGACCTATCGGGGGACAGCTTTTTCGATTTGAGTCAGTAAACTCGAGGCTCTGTTTGCGTGTTGTTCGATCTCAGATGCTTTTTTGGTGAGCTCATTATGTTCCTTTGAAATCCAAGCGTCCTCTGATTTGAACGCGGCAATCCTGTTATTCAATGCACTACTCGCCCGAGACAATCGGTTGTTCTCGCGATCTATGGAATTTCCCTCTGCCGTCAACCTACTTTCTTCCCCATTCAGCCAGGCTTCCAATTGTCGAAACTCACGGATCTTCTGATTTCTTGCAGGGCCGCTGGGCATTGAATTTATCTCATCAACAAGATTCCTCGCCCTTTGGAGCTCACGGTTATAGCGGCGCACCTCTGAATTGTATGTGGACATACGGGACTTCAGTTTCGAGACATCAGCATTGAAACGATCAATGTCAATCTTGAGGGCTTGCGCACTTTGCCTATGCTTTTCTAGGCGCGCGTTAAAGGCGGGCGCTCGCACGTTGTAGTCTTTCGTCTTGATGTAGAAGTACGCAACTTGTTCTGACCACTTGTAGGCAAGACCTTTATCCTTGACCCGAAACGCTGCTATTTTCTTCTGTGCCTGACCGTATCCAGATGCCGAAGTGCATTCAAAATGCCACCCCTCATCCGCCACTGTCTGTGCCCAGCCACCTTTTTTCATCGCAGCAATGACGTTTTTTTCATCTGTCCTGATCATATCCGCAGCGAGACCCCAATTGTGCAACGAGCACCCAGGCCATGACGCAGGGTTTCCTTGACCATGCCACTTGTGTTTGATGAATAACTCGGCCTGATGACGAACCGTGCGACGACCACTATGGATTTTCATGTTGCCGCCTGTCTCTGAATAGAAATGTCGGTCAGCAGTTACATATCTACGCTTTGCATCGACCTGAAACTGTTCCGCCTTTCGGTCATATTTGTTGTTGTAGTCCCCCCGTGATTCGATGGTGTCGACTAGGTGTCCATCGAGATTGAGTATGTCCCCATATCTTTCCGCTTTAGTAGTCAAGATCGGGAGTTTCTTGACAGGCTCTAAAGAAAACTCCGCGGCGTTGATGTCGACAAGACTTATCTGACTAATCGCTTTTTTGGGCATCATCTCCCCCTAGGCAAATTCTCTGTAAAACAAAACGTTTGTATTGCTATGCAGGCTAGAAGGAACCTATTCCGGAGTCCAGAGAACTCAGTTTGTCAGAGTCAAACGAAACAGAATGAGGCTCAGCTTTCGCGAACCCAAGCGCAGCTGCCGCGAAGCATTAGATGTCCAGTGTTGTCTTCAGCCAGCGCCCCAATCTCCACGAACTGCTTGACAATGCTTCTCTGAACTACACCGCGAGTGATGTTTGCCTCTCAAGCCAAGGGGACTCTAGCAGTTCGTACAATCTATCGGACGAACTCATCACCTCAATGCACTGAGCGATACGTTTGCCAATAGCTTGACCTAATAGAGGTGGTACGGCATTCCCCACTTGTTCGTACTGCTCTGTGATACTCCCGCAGAACACAACGTGGTCTGGAAATGACTGTATTCGCGCCGCTTCTCGGACGCTGAGTACTCTTTCCTGAAATGGGTGTATGTATGTACCCCAGTGCGGATCACACTTGGTCAAAATAGTACTTCCCAGCTCATCTGGGTGAAGCCGTCCATATCGTTTAGTGTGGTCCGAACGCCTTGCCCTCTTCATGCCAAGGGGAAGAAGGTCGAACGGAATATCTCTCCAAGATCCTCCCTGTGGGATATGTGGGAGTCGTTCCAAATTGGCTTTTCCAAGTCTGGCGCACCGATGATTTCTTAAGGTAGAATCCTTTCCGCCTGAGGCCTCGACGTCGTGTCGAAGTCGAGATTTTTCTTGGTAACTTGTTAAAGGATCAACTGCATACGCCATCTCATCATCCCCTCCGCCATTTTCGATCGAGGGCAGATCACCAATGGCTTCCCAGACTGATACGTGAGCATTGTCAGCAAATTCGATCACTTGCTCGGGAGATAGAATTAGACTCTGGCCCCTATACCTTGTCGTGAAATTGGCCCGCCCATGAGCTCTGTGAGTTGGAACTGGAAACATGAGGGTAGGGTCTACATTTCCTCTGTTTCCAACAATGATTGTACGCCACCTCATCTGCGGAATACCAAAGTGTGGTGCAAACAGAACCCGCACGGCTGATCGGTAGCCCAACCCATTGAGTGAATCCAGGATCTCGGAGACGGTCTCTCCTCTTTCAAAAGAAATCATTCCCGGTACATTTTCGATGAGAATGGTCTGAGGCTCGAACTCTTCAACGAAACGGAGATAGTCACGAAACAGATGGTTACGCTGATCCTCCAACGACCGAACAGGAGCATTTACGCTAAAGCCCTGACAGGGTGGACCACCGGCCATTAGATGCAATTCCCCCTTGGCCAACTGTAGAGTACGCCGCACACTCTTCGCGTCCACTGCCTGAATGTCGCCTGTTTCAACAAAGGTGTCTGGATGAGATTGCGCGAGTGTGGTCGCATAAATCGGTGAAATCTCATTCGCATAGAGACTTCTGAAGCCCGCCATCTCCAAGCCAGTCGATAGCCCACCCGCGCCTGCAAACAGGTCCAAAAAATACATCTACAATACGCCTCCGGTCCGAATCTTCGACCCAATGGTCCGACATTTCTCTCAAGATTGGAACTCTCTGTAGACCGTCGATTCTGACGGTGTTCTACCATCAGGAGAACCACAACAGCACAGGACAGCAAGTGAACAACTGGCACCTGATAATATCAGTTGGTTCCTATGTGGTACCTGGATCTACTTTGCTCAGAAGCGATATTGATCAACGTGCCAATAAGCCGTTGAAAAGATTGGCGCACCGGGGAAGATTCGAACTCCCGACCCCTTGATTCGTAGTCAAGTACTCTATCCAGCTGAGCTACCGGTGCGCATTCGGCTGCAGCGCCAAAGGCCGCCATCCGAGCCTGAAAGCGTTGCTGCCCTCAGAGAGCGACACTCTTATAGCGATCCCCATTTAAAGGCAACCCGCAGAGACCCGCCCTTTTGAGGAAAATTGGATTTATTACAGGTGAGGCGCCTGAATACATTTTTTGTTCGCCCAAACACGGCTCCAGGTGGCCCAAAAGCGCGGAAAATCAAACTTCTTGCTTTCGCCATAAGGACTTGTGGCCTAGAATCCCTTTGGTTAAATTGCTTTCGCATCCGCGAAATGCCGTCATGCGCGCGGCATGACAGTAGGCTTGTCGCGCGGCGGCTAGAAAGGGGCATCGAGGCCAATTGATGGCTGAGCATTGGAGGGGTGTGATCGGCTCGAAAGACCGACCTGAATTCCCGAAATCCAGTCAAAAGTTGGGTGTCTCTTGAACAACGGGTGCGGCTGCCAAGCCGCCGAACTGCTGATTTCCTGAGGATTTCCCTCAGAAACCGGCCATATAACGGATGTGGATCTAAGAAATCATGTCGAGTCAGATTGGACCTAAAAGCCTTCGCCTTCTGGCCCTCAGTGCGGTGCTCGCACTCGGCGGCTGTGCCTTTGCCGACGAGGTCATCTGGCCGACCGTCGCGGGCGACGAAGCTCAAACGGGGGCTGATGCGGCTCCTGCCCTTGGCACCACAACGGCCGCGGGCCTGTCCGTCACGCCGGGTGCAGCCACCGGAACCCCGGTTGGCGCCCGTGTGACCCAACTTCGCGGCGATCTGGGGCGTCTGCAAAGCGCCATGAACACCCGTTCCGCAGAGTTGGAGACCATTCGCGCTCAAACCAGCACACATGCCAGCGCTTATCACGCCAGCAAAGCCGGTATTGAGGCCAGACTGCAGGTCGGCACCACACCGGGCAACCCGAACCTGGTCGCCGCCTGGAACCAGACCCAGGCTGAGCTCGACCAGATGGCCCGCGACATCAACAATATGACGGCGCTCTCCACAGCCATTGCGGGCGATGCCTCTACGGCCACCTATCTGCTCGACACGATCCAGGCAACTTTCGGCCTGTCCGGCGCGGTGGACGAAGACCATGTTCAGCTGGAGACGCTTCAGGACAATACCAAGCAGACGATCGTTGTGATCAACAGCCTGCTGACCGAACTGCGCGAAGATACCGCCCGTCAGACGACGTATCTCGCGAATGAACGCGCTGCGCTCAACACTCTGTCCAATGCGATCAAGCGTGGCCAGATTTACGGTGGTGGCCTTTCCGTCTCTCAAACACCTTCAGCCGCGCCGAGCCTTGCGGCGGCACCGCGCGCAGCAGGCGAACTTCCCGGCACACCGCCGCTGGTCACCATTCGATTTGACCGGCCGGGCGTTGAATATGAGCGTTCGCTTTATACAGCGCTCTCTCAGGCTCTTGAGCTGCGCCCCGGTGCTGAGTTCACGGTTCTTGCCGTCTCTCCGGCCGGCGGAACGGCCGCCAATGTTCAGCTGGCGCAGTCCCAGTCTCGCGAGAACGCCGAGCGCGTCTTCCGGTCCATGAGCGACATGGGCCTCCCTCCTGACCGGGTAGAACTGTCAGCGACCACAAGCGCTGGCGTTTCTTCCAATGAAGTACGCATCTACGTTCGCTAACAAAGCGACCAAGACGAATTTGAAGCCCTGCTCCTTGGAGCGGGGCTTTTTTATTTCGCTGCGTCTTTGTAGCCCATCATCTCGCCAAGCGATTCTGCTTCATAGACGCCACGGGCAATAGCACGCGCCACGCAGTCACCTGCATAGGTACCGAGCTCTGAGAGGTGACGCACGCGCATCTCGTCGCCCAGGGCATATGCCCCTGTTGCAATGACAAAGATCGCATCCCCATCCACCGGGGCGTGAGCAGGCCTGAGCGCACGGGCCAGACCGTCATGGGCCATAACCGCGACACGGTTGCATTCCGCTGCACTCAGGTCCGCATTTGTGGCCACAATGCCGATGGTGGTGTTCTTGCGGAGACCTGCCTCCCCCGCTTTGGTGCCGTCAAGCCACTCTGCGTCTGCCGGTAGGCTCTGAGGCGGCACATTGCCGAACTCCCCCTCCCGCTCAAACGGGGCGGCCCAAAAAGAGTGGGTCCCCGGCACAATTGCCGATCCATAGGCGTTGACCGCCATCAGCGCGCCGATCTGCAATCCATTGTCAGACACAAGCGAGGCAGAGCCGGTGCCACCCTTAATGCTGCCGGCTCTGGCCCCAAAGCCGGCGCCTGCATTCCCAAGGTCGAAACTCTCCGACGCCGCAGCAGCAGCCTCGGCGCCCAAGCGACGATAGGGCGGTTCTTCCCCCCACCCCTTGTCGCCACCATTTGACAAGTCAAAAAGGATCGCACCGGGTACAATGGGTGCCCGCACATCACTTCCGCCGATCTCGAAACCACGCCCGCGCGCGCCGAGCCACGCCGTCACGCCCGACCCCGCATCAAGCCCATAGACGGACCCGCCGGACAAAGTCACCGCATCAATGACACCGCCCAGGAGCCTTGTCGGGTCCAGCGCATCTGTCTCGCGCGTACCGGGCGCGCCGCCCATGACACTGACAGCTGCCGTCACCGGCGCGTCAGGCAGGATCACCGTCACGCCGGTGCGTGCGCCCACATCTTCTGCCTGGCCGACCTTGATACCATCGACATCCGTAATCAAATTACGGGGGCCGGTTTGGGGGCCAGTTTTGGGGGATGACATGATGTGGCTCTCCTCGCGAACTGGGAACACCGGATGGATGCTCCTTTTGGAGCGGACGCTAGCGACACGGCAGAGCCGGGTCAATCACTCACCGACAGTCTCAGTTTTTCCGGCTAGACTGCTGCACAATCGCTGAGGGAGCTTCCCTCACATGGAGGATGTTATGAGTTTTTCCCGTGCCCTGATCGTGCTGCTTGGTATTGCCGTGATCTCTACCCCGCTTGGGATTTGGTGGAGCCATTCTGAACAGCTGCACGCAGGACGCGCTGGCACTGGCGAATACATGGTGTCATCTGCGCACCCTGAGGCCAGCAAAGCTGGTCAGGAAATCCTCGCAGCCGGAGGCTCCGCGGTTGATGCTGCAATTGCCGTGCAACTGGTCCTCACGCTCGTGGAGCCGCAATCCTCCGGCATAGGTGGTGGTGCCTACATGTTGCACTGGGATGGACGCGACAGGCTGCTCGAAGCCTATGACGGGCGCGAAACAGCACCCGCCGGAGCAACGCCGCAACTCTTTCTTGATGAGACGGGTGAACCGCTTTCTTTTTTCGATGCTGTGGTTTCCGGCCAATCCAATGGGGTGCCAGGCGCCATTGCCATGCTGCACCTTGCGCATGAAGAGCATGGAATTCTCCCCTGGGCGGACCTGTTTCGACCGGCCATCCGGCTCGCAGAAGAGGGCTTTCTTGTCACGCCGCGGCTTAACAAGCTGATCGCCTGGTCGCCTGCGCTGCCGCGCCTGCCCTGGTCCCGCTCTTATTTTTTCACAGAAGATGAGGACGGGACTGCCGTGCCACTCGCTGTCGGGACACGCCTCAAAAACCCCGAATATGCGCGGAGCCTGCGGCTCATTGCCGAGCAGGGTCCGGATGTTTTCTACAAAGGCGAGATTGCAGAAGCGATTGTTGCCGCGTCTCAAAACGCACCTCAACGCCCGGGCACCTTGAGCCTGGCGGATATGGCTGCTTATGAACCCGTTAAGCGAGACCCGATCTGTCTCGCCTATCGCGCGTACACTGTCTGCGGCATGCCGCCATCCACGTCAGGTGGTCTCACCAGTCTGCAGATACTCGGTATTCTCGAATCGTTCGATATGGGCGCGCTCAAACCGGGTTCTCTGGAGGCTGTGCACCTCATCACAGAAGCCAGCCGCCTCGCCTATGCCGACCGCGATCTCTATATCGGCGACACGGATTTTGTCGATGTGCCTGTTGCTGCACTGCTCAACAAAGACTATCTCGCGACGCGGGCGCGCCTGATCGATATGTCCGGCAGCATTGGAGAAGCTGTTGCTGGAACGCCGGAGGCTTCAGGTGACCTTGGCTCTCTTTACGCACCAAACGAGTCCCGGTCCCGGCCCTCCACCAGTCATTTCAGCATCGTCGATGGACACGGGAATGTGGTGTCCATGACAACATCTATAGAAGCCCCCTTTGGCAGCCACCTGATGGCAGGCGGTTTCTTCATCAACAACCAACTCACAGATTTCTCTTTTCGCCCGGTGATTGACGGCAAACCCGTCGCCAATGCCGTCGCACCGGGAAAGCGTCCCCGCTCCTCCATGACCCCCAGCATGGTGCTTGATGCGAGAGGCGACTTTCATCTGGCCGTCGGCTCGCCCGGTGGCAGTCGCATCATCGCCTATGTGACCCAGACATTGGTGGGACTTCTCGACCATCACCTGCCCATGCAGGAGGCGATCAATCAGCCCCGTCATGTGAACCGAAACGGTCCTCTTGAGATTGAAGAAGGAACCGCTCTTGCGAACCTAAAAGACGAATTGGAACAGCTGGGCCATGAAGTGATCGTGAAGGAAATCACGAGCGGCTTGCACGGCATCCGGCGGTTAGAAGGCGGTCTTGAAGGCGGGGCCGATCCTCGCCGCGAGGGTGTTGTCCTTGGCGGGACGCTTTAGAATTTTTGAAGGCGTCTCCGGACGGATAACCGAATACACTTATCCTGGAAACGCTTACGTCAATAAACCTGAGGCGATCTTGGCCAGACCTTTAAGCGCCGGATCAGGTGCAACCACGAGATAGGTTGGGATCGGTTTCATGTACCCACTCATCTTGCCGCGGTCTTCGAAACGCGACCGGAAGCGCGCTGTTTCAAACAAGCCGCCCCAGCGCGGAACGATGCCGCCTGCAATGTAAACACCACCGGTTGCGCCAATGGTGAGAGCAACGTTCGCAGCGGCAGCCCCCAGCCAGCTGGTGAAGCAATGGACTGCCTCCGCACTCACCGGCTCGCCGCCGGTTGCGGCTCTCGCGGCAATTTCAGCCGCGCTCACGGGTTCACATGTCAGCCCTTCCATGTCGCACAACACGTCGTGGAGCGCCTCCAAGCCGCTGCCGGACAGAATGGTTTCCGCATTTACATGTCCAAAACGTCGAAGCAACCGCTCGTAGATGGCGATCTCTCGGGTGTTTGCCGGGGCGATATCGGCGTGGCCGCCCTCCCCGTCGATCAACGCGTATTGTCCGTCGCCGTCGGGCACAAGACCGGCAACGCCCAGACCGGTGCCGGCGCCCAGCACTGCAAGCGGCCCGGCCTTGTCGGGCTCACCTGTTCCAATCTGGAGCAACTCTTCGTCGTCAAACAGGGGAAGCGCGTGGGCGATGGCGGCAAAATCGTTCACCAGTTGCACATTTTCAGTTCCCAGCCGCTCGGTCATGGCCGTTTCCGTTAGCTGCCAGGGGCAATTGGTCATATCAATTGACGCAGAGCCCTCCGACATCACTACCGGACCGGCACCACAGATCGCTGCCGCGTTTATTTGCGGACGCCCTGACTCATCCAACACTTCCTGCAACACATCCTCAAAGGTTGCAAAGTCCTCCGTCTCCAGAACGAAGGGCGGTGTCAACGAGGCCACACCGAGTGATGCATCTGCGTAGGAAAAACGCGCATAGGTGCCGCCAATGTCAGCGACAAGCAGGCGCGATCCATCTTTAAAATGTTCCATCGTTCACCTTCCAGGTCTGGCGCCCAGCGCCAACGAGCATTGCAGCCTCTCAGAAACGCATTTGGCAAACACACGTCCGGACGGAACTCACTCAAGACTCAATCTAAATGCGCTCTATTGTGCCGCGCGGATAAATTCCTTGCGGTGGGGAATCCAAACCCTAAACCGCGTGCCGTCAGGACCCGTTTCGACCAGTTCCAGCGTACCGCCGTGAGCCCGAACCAGATCCGCTGAGATGGCCAGTCCGAGACCCGTGCCTCCCTGACGCGTCGTCCCACCGAAAGGTTGGAAAAGGCGTTCGCGAGCAGCGTCGGGAATGCCCGGCCCGGTATCCGTCAGTTCGATTGTCACCGCTTCCGCATCATTGACCGCCGTCACAAAAATCTCGCCGCCCGCCTCCATTGCTTGAGCGGCGTTTCTCCCCAGATTGAGGAGAACACGGAACAGGTGATCAGGATCGGCGTCGACATCCAGCCCATCCGCCACATCTACGCGGATCACGATCGGGCTGTCTTCCTCGAGACCAATCGCTTCCATCGCGTCTGTCGCCACCTCTTTCAAGGGAACGGCACGACGGTCGGGCGGAGCTTCTTCGCTGCTCCCGAATTTCAATGTGTTGGTGCACAGCTGAATGGCCCGGTCGATGGAAGCAAAGAGGCGCGGCGCCAAGCTCTGTACCGTCGGATCATCTACACCACCCAATCGATCAGAGATAAGTTGCGTACTCGCCAAAATATTGCGCAGGTCATGATTGATCTTACTGATCGCCGTTCCGAGCGACGCCAGACGCGCCTGCTGATTCAACGTGGATCGAACCTGCGTCTGCAGATCAGCCAGTTCACGCTCTGCGACACCAATCTCATCCAGCCGGTCTGTGGGTTCGATGACGCGCGATGCGTCATCCGGCTTTTCGCTGAAAGCAACCATGTTTTCGGTGATGCGGCGCATGGGCCGGACCAAAAAGAAGTTGAGTGAAAAGAAGACGAGCGATGCCGTGATGATGGAAATCAGAATCGACAGGTTCAGAATATTCGTTGAAAAGTCGAGCATCGCCTGCCTCATCGGCGTTTCATCAAAGACGATTTCGATGAAGTCTCCACCTTCGAAACGAGGCTCGCCAATCACGCGGATGATCCGCCCGTCCTCTGCCATCAGGCAATCAATCATATCCATGATCAAGTCAAGGAAAGTGGCGTCCCGCAGATCGTATGTCGCATCAATCGCTGGTGGCATATCATCGCGCAGGATCAGACGGCGGGCGGCATTTCTGTGCAGGACAACAGCGTAGGCTTCTGCATTTGTGAGGAGCTCATCCCTGAGCGTGGCCGCCACCATATTGTCCGGCGTTGCCTCCAGAGCGAGGGTCGCAATTTGCGCCCGCGCCAGGCGCTGTTTGATCCAGCTGTCCCGAAAGTTGGAGAGCGACGGCACATAAATCAGCACTTCCGCCAGCATCACAAACAGAACTGTCAGAACCAGGAGTTGAGCCGAGAGGCTTCGGCGCAAGGGCGCCACAAGACGGGTTACCGGCGCCGCGACTGATGACGGCCCGCCCCCCTTATCTGCATTGCTTACATCGCTGGTCTCGCGATCCATCTTCCGCCTGTTTTCCGTCGCGCTTTGTAGGTGCGCTGCCCATGAGTATAGCGGAAAGGCACCCTATCCGAACAGGCCGAGGAACTTCACAATTGCTCTGGTTTTCCAGCTGAAGAGCGTCGGCGTGTAATAGGATCCGGCTGCGCGCTTGCTGATTTCCGTCAAAGTCGGGTACGGCGCGACGGCACCGGCCATGGCCCCGATCTTGAGGCCCTGTGATTTAGCCAGCACCCAGGGCTGCAACAGGTCCCCCGCATGAGGACCCACGATACTGGCACCCAGGATGCGCCCATGGCTGTCGGTGACAACTTTCACCAATCCGCGGGTGCGCCGTTCGGCCTGTGCCCGGTCGTTCTCCGCAAGCGGCCAGCGCAGCACTTCAACCTTGCCGTGTTTTTTGCGGGCTTCTTCTTCCGTCTCGCCCACATGGGCCAATTCCGGATCGGTATAGGTCGCCCATGGAATGGAAGAATGATCTGCTTTGGCCGGAATGCGGAACAGAATGTTCCGGATCACGATGCCTGCGTGATATCCGGCCACATGGGTGAACTGGAGACCGCCAGCAACATCTCCAATCGCAAAGATTTTTTTATTCGAGGTTCTGAGGCGGGCGTCGACGGTGATGCCGGTCCGCTCAAACTTGACGCCCGCGTTTTCAAGGTCCAACCCATCGACATTGGGACGCCGGCCAACAGCCATCAGCAAGTGTGAGCCGGACACGGTTTCTTCGCCGGCCTCTGTTTCGATCGTAACGCGCACCCCCTCGCCTTCCTTTGCGACGGAGGTCACTTTCGCGCCTTCACGAATATCCACGCCATCTTCCCGAATGGCATCGAGCACCAGGGCGGTGAGTTCAGGATCGTCTTTGCCCAGCGCCTTCAGGCCTTCAAGGACAGTCACCTTGGCCCCAAGACGGCGATGCGCTTGAGCCAATTCCATGCCAATCGGTCCGCCGCCCACAATGATCAGATGTTCCGGGCGTTCCTTCAGATCGAACATGGTTTCGTTGGTGAGGAAGGGCACCGTGTCGAGGCCGGGGATTGGAGGCACCGCGGGAGAGGACCCGGTCGCGATCACAAAACGGCGAGCTTTGATGGTCTTGTCGCCTGCCTGTACCGTCTGCGGGCTGGCAAAGCGTGCCGCCGCCTGAATGACCGTGACACCTAAGCCTTCGAACCGTTCCACACTGTCTACCGGCGCAATGCCTGCAATGACCTCGTGCACATGATCGTGGACCCGGCCAAAATCAACTTCCGCGGGCTGTGGCTTCACACCAAAAGCTTCGCCATCACCCATCGCATGGGCATGCTTTGCCGCAGCGATCAGCGCCTTGGAGGGCACGCAGCCATAGTTCAGGCAATCGCCACCCATTTTCCCTTTTTCGACAAGAACAACCTTTGCCCCCATCTGGACCGCGCCCGCTGCGACGGACAGGCCGCCAGACCCACCACCGATGACACAAATGTCCGCTTCAATCACATTGCTCATGATGTTTCCTCACACTCCCAGATAGAGGGGGCCTTTTGTCTTACCGCGCACCCACCAAAGTCTTTGGCAGAAAACCGCCCCACACTTTTCTTGATTGCGCTCTAGTTAAGATTCTTCTTTTGAAAAACGTTTGTAGATGACGGGCACCATCGACAGGACTGCGAGCGCCAGGATCGGCCCCAGAACTTCCGGCTGAAAGATGATGCCCAGATTTGGTTCACCGCCCTCGTCGAAGATCGCGCCCAGACCGTTGCCGACACTGGCGAAGACGAAAGTGCCCGGAATGATGCCGAAGAAAGTCGCCACAACAAAGGTGCGCAGTTTCACGCCTAAGAAGGCGGGCGCCAGGTTCACCAGAAAGAAGGGGAAGAGAGGCACCAAGCGCAGCACCATGAGATAGGAAAAGGCGTTCTTCTGAAAACCCGCTTCCATTTTTTGGATACCCGGACCGGCTTTCGCTCGAAGAGTGTCGCCAAGGGCGGTCTTGGCAATCAGGAAGACGATTGTCGCACCAAGTGTTGCGGCTACCACTGTTGCCAGACCCCCAAAAATCGTTCCGAACAAAAAGCCACCGGTGAGCGTTGCAATCAACGCGCCTGGCAGCGAGAAAGCAACCATCACCGTGTAAATCGCCATATAGACTGTAAAGGCAAGCGCAGTGTTTTCTGCGACAAAGGTCTGCAGAACCTCCCGGTTCTCTTTCAGTGCATCCAGCGTCACATATTGCCCGAGGTCCAGGGCGAAGAAAGCACCAAGCCCTGCGACCAGCACTGCCAAGGGCAAGAGCCTGCCGACACTAATGCCTGACTGTTTTGTATCCGAACGTTCGTCACTCATTTCAGTTCCTCCCAGCAGGCTTCACGAGCCTGACGCGTCGTTCAAGGACCAATCATAGTCGTATCCCTGGACGCGTGTCGTGTTTTCAAGTTTCTCCGCAAGGTCACCTTCGGCGTAGGACCGCAGATGCGCAATGAGGTTCGCGGTACCCTTTCCAAAATCCTCCGAGTACCAATCATAAATCTTGGACACTCTCAAGGAACCGCCCTCGAAGCGCGCGCCACGCGGGCTGTTGATATAGGCGCGAGCCGCAGCTTCCAGGTCAGCCTCAAGAGTTTTCCCGGTGAACGGTTTTATCGGCAGGTTGGGACATCCGATGGAGGCGCAATTCACAGCGTAATGAACACGGGGGTCCTTCCAGATCGGGCGCAAGATACGGTGTTCGATATCGTCCAGCGTCAGGCGCTCGCCATCCACGCTCACGAGTTTTGCGCCCCAAGGGCCGGTTGAGAAAAATCCCGGCGAGATATTGATCTTGCGAATGGAACTGACCGGATAATGATCGAGGATCACACGCACGGTCGCCGCGTTATAGAGGTTGGCCCAGAAAGCGAATTGCTCATTCTTGTTGAGCGCGTCCACGTCAACGGCTTCCAGGCTGGTGATGTAGAGCTCCAGCTTGTCGCGATCTTCCTCGCTATCCGCCAGGCGCGCGTAATCGACCTTGTTGGGGTCACCATTTTCGCCAGGAACAAGATAGGCATCCAAAAGGGCCTGCCAGTCGGAATGATCGATGGTCATGGTCGAGCTCTCCTCAAAAGCGCTCCATCTGGTCCAGGCATCGGCCGCCGGAACCTGGGTCGCGCCGATCAAAAGCCAACCTAGGGCGATTAACCCTAGAAAGAACAACCCAATGGGTCTGGACCGTCTTGAACGCCTGCTCCGGCCGCCTAAGCGTTGATAATGCCGCTCCGTCACTGTCAGGACCATGTCGCCTCCTTCTTGCGCGAGGCTGGCCTGCATACCGGGGCACGCCCACGCAATAACTTGTGTGTAGCGAAAAGTAGGTGGCCGGAGCGAAAAAACCCGCAAAAGTCACCGGCTTGTGAGAGAGCGTTAGCCGGGGTGAGGGACGTGTGATCGGTGCCTGAGGGCCGGAATCTGCTGTTTTTCGGGCTCTCAAGGCGATTTGTGCGCAAAATCGGCTGATTTCTGCGGACTTTACCTCACAAACGGCCCGAAGGGTCGTTGACTTGGCCCCTGCCATTGCTTATACACGCGGCCAGTCTGGCCGTTGGGCATCCGCCCGCGGCTTCTATTGTTATGGGGGCCCACCAGAGACGCTCTGGGAGTGACGCCCTAGTCGGAGAAGACCCGTGAAACGGACATATCAACCAAGTGCGCTCGTTCGCAAACGCCGTCATGGTTTCCGCGCCCGTAAGGCGACAAAAGCTGGCCGTGCGATCCTTGCTGCGCGCCGGTCCAAAGGCCGTAAGAAGCTTTCTGCTTAATTCCTCTCCCTTTTGGGCGAGATGACCCTCCTCGTAAGAGGGTCCCTGGTCGCAGAAAACCCCCAGAGGACCCGATGATGGAGCGCCTCAAGGCCCGCCGCGATTTCCTAAAAGCTGCCAAAGGCCGCAAATGGGCGGCTCCAGGGCTTGTGCTTCAGGCTCAGGCCCAATCCGAGCCCCTAGCAGCAGCACGAGTGGGCTTTACCGTCACAAAAAAAGTGGGCAAAGCCCATATCCGAAACCGGGCCAAACGCCGGTTGCGTTCTGTCGCATCAGACGTGCTGGCACTTGCCGCCCGTCCGGGTTACGACTACGTCCTAATCGGACGCGCGGGAACTATTTCTCGCTCCTATCGCGATCTCACAAGAGATCTCGAAACGGCTCTCGCCAAAGTGCACGCGCAGAAGACACGCGCCAACACAGACAAACGGCGACAGGCATCTCAGAAACAAGGGTGATCTCAGTTCATGTCTGACAATAAGAATTTACTTCTTGCCGCCGTCTTGTCGATGGCCGTGCTTGCGGCATGGCAGTACTTCTTTATTGAGCCGCAGATAGAAGCTGAGCGCGCTGCCCAGGCGGAAATCACTGCGGAGCAGGAAGCCGCCGCTGAATCGGCAATCCCGCAGATCCTTGAAAGCCGCCCCAACAGCCCTGCCGATCTGGGCGAAGGAACGCTGCTGACGGGCCTGCCCCGCGACCTCGCCCTCACCCAAAGCGAGCGTGTTCAGATCAACACAGAGCTTGTCGCTGGTTCCATCTCTCTGACAGGTGCCCGTATCGACGATTTGCAGCTGCACACCTACCGGGAGACGGTCGATCCCGACTCACCGGAGATCGTGCTCTTCTCGCCTGCCAATTCGATCTCCCCCTATTTTGCTGAATTCGGATGGTCTGCGCCCGCCTCAGCAGGCCTTAAGCTGCCGACCCGCGAGACAGTTTGGACAGCCCCTGCTGGCGCGTCTCTCGCCGCGAACGGCTCTGTTACCCTTACTTATGATAATGGCGAGGGTCTCGTCTTCAACCGCACCATCACGATCGACGAGAACTACATGTTCACCGTCGATCAGAATGTCACCAACAATAGTGGCAAGCCGGTTACCCTCTATCCGTATGGCCTGGTCTCCCGCACCGGCACGCCTGAGATTGAAGGCTTCTTCATTCTGCACGAAGGCATGATCGGCGTTCTGGGTGAAGAGGAAGGTCTTGTCGAAATCGACTATGACGAAATCCTTGAAGACCGCGAAATCAAATACACAGCCAATGAAGGCTGGCTTGGCATCACAGACAAATATTGGGCGACGGTTCTGATCCCTGAACAGGGCGCCAATTTTGATGCCCGTTTCTCCGAAGGTCCGAACCCGCGCAAGGACGTCTATCAGACGGACTATCTTGTCGTTGACGGCCTGACAGCGGCGCCGGGCGCAAGCCTCAACCACACAGCGCGGCTTTATGCAGGTGCCAAAGTGGTCGACATGATCGACAGTTATGACGCTGAAGGCATTTTCCGCTTCGAACTCTTGATTGACTGGGGCTGGTTCTACTTCCTCACCAAGCCGCTCTTCCTTGGCCTTGATTATGTCTATGGCCTGGTCGGCAATTTCGGGATCGCGATCCTGATTGTCACGGTCCTCATCAAGCTTGTTTTCTTCCCGCTCGCCAACCGCTCCTACGAAGCGATGAGCAAAATGAAGAAGCTGCAGCCGGACATGGAGAAGCTGCGGGATCAATATGCTGATGACAAGATGAAACAGCAGCAAGAGATCATGGAGCTCTATAAGAGGGAAAAGGTGAACCCGCTTGCCGGTTGTCTGCCTGTCCTGATCCAGATCCCCGTGTTCTTTGCGCTCTACAAGGTGCTGTTTGTCACCATCGAAATGCGCCATGCGCCCTTTTATGGCTGGATCCAGGACCTCTCCGCACCCGACCCCACAACCATGTTCAACCTGTTTGGGCTGATCCCGTGGGACCCGCCCTCGCTTCTGATGGTCGGCGTCTGGCCGCTTCTCATGGGCATCACCATGTTCGTTCAACAGCGCATGAACCCGGCCCCTGCGGACCCCACACAGCAGATGATCTTTACCTGGATGCCGGTCCTGTTCGTCTTCATCCTGGCAAGCTTCCCTGCCGGTCTCGTCATCTACTGGGCATGGAACAATTTGCTGTCCGTTCTTCAGCAGGGCGTCATCATGCGCCGCCAGGGCGTGCCGATTGAGCTTTTCTCAAACCTAGGACTGGAGAAACTCTTCAAGCGCTCGGCCACCAAAGACGAAACTTAGACAGCAATGGACGACAACACCGGGCAAGAAAAGGCAAGGCTCGCAAAGGGGCATTGGCTCTTCGCCCAACCCTGCACTTTCGTGAAGGGTGTGGTTAACCTGGACGGCCTGCCCAACGATCCGTTGCCTGAGATCGCCTTTGCAGGCCGGTCCAATGTGGGCAAGTCGAGCCTTGTGAACGCCATGACCGGCCGTAAGACGCTTGCCCGCACCTCCAACACGCCAGGACGCACCCAAGAAGTGAACTATTTCACTCTCGGCCAGCCGGGTCGCGAAGGCCTGTTTCTGGTCGACCTGCCCGGCTATGGGTATGCGCGGGAATCCAAGGACCGGATCGCCAGCTGGACCGATCTGGTGATGACCTACCTGCAGGGCCGGGCGACGCTGCGCCGGGTGCTGCTGCTGATCGATGCCCGCCACGGCATCAAAAAGAATGATGAAGAGGTCATGGCCATGCTGGACAAGGCCGCGGTCTCCTATCTCATCGTTCTCACCAAAGCGGATAAGCTCAAAAAGGGTCAGATTGAAAAACGGCTCGAGGAGACGAAGGCTCAGCTCCGCAAGCATGTTGCGGCCTATCCCGACATTGCGGTGACTTCATCCGAAAAAGGCACAGGTATTCCCGAACTCAGGGCCCATATTGCTGAACTGGCCGAGCTTGGTCCCATGGGATATAAAGCTGGCCAGTAAGGCTTGGGTGACAGCCCAGGCTCACAATGCAGGGGACAGCGGCGCATCTGTGAAAACAGGCGCGTCATCAAAAACGATGATCGACCAAGAAAACGACCCAGAGACCGGCATCGACCGGGCCAAAATCCTGTCTGAAGCGCTTCCCTACATGCAGCGCTATGACAAGCGTACGATTGTGGTCAAATATGGCGGCCATGCGATGGGTGACGCCGAGCTGTCGGCTCAGTTTGCCCGCGACATTGTTTTGCTCAAACAGTCCGGCATTAACCCGATTGTGGTCCATGGCGGCGGACCGCAAATCGGCGCCATGCTGAAGAAACTCAACATTGAAAGCACGTTTTCCGACGGGCTCAGGGTGACCGACAAGAACACCGTCGAAGTTGTCGAGATGGTGCTCGCGGGCTCGATCAACAAGCAGATCGTCGGCGCGCTCAATCAGGCAGGTGGACGGGCTGTTGGCCTGTCGGGTAAAGACGGCAACCTTCTGATTGCGAGCAAGGTCGCGCAAAAGCACGATCCAGAGTCCAATGTGGAAAAAGTGGTCGACCTCGGGTTTGTCGGGGAACCGAAAAAGGTTAATCCGGAAATTCTGGAGACCATGATTGCGTCGGACATCATTCCCGTCATTGCGCCACTTGGCGTCTCTGAGGCAGGCGACACCTACAACATCAATGCCGACACGGCGGCAGGCGCCATCGCCGCGGCGACCAGTGCCAAGCGGCTTCTTCTCCTCACCGATGTGAGCGGCGTTCTGGATAAGTCGGGAACGCTTGTCACAGGCCTTACAATTGCCGAAGCCAAGGCCTTAATGCTGGACGGTACCATTTCCGGGGGCATGATCCCCAAGCTGGAGACCTGCATTGACGCGGTGAATGAGGGTGTTGAAGCCGTTGTCATTCTGGACGGGCGAGTGCCGCACGCCGTGCTCTTGGAACTCTTTACCGAACATGGCGTCGGAACCCTCATCAAAGACGATTCATAACCGTAGGGCGGCAACGCGTAAGCGGAGCTTGAGACCACTTGGCAGGCCCCGCCAGAATGCTATTGTCACCCTCAAGGGGCTTGGCCGGGGGGCGAGCGTGTTGGGTCAAAGCATATGAATAAAGCAAGCGGTGGCAGAGAGTGGTCCGTTCAGAGATACGGGCTCGCAGCGGCTTTTTTGTGCTTTGCGTTTTTCCTCTTCGCATCACCGGCCCAAGCAGAATACCGCTTTTGCAACACCACCACCTATGTGCTGGACGCGGCAATCGGCTATGAAACCGACGACGGATGGCAAAGCCAGGGGTGGTTTCGCATCCTGCCCGGTGCTTGCAACGCGGTTCTTCCCGGCCGCATCGAACGGGAAGAATATTATGTGTTTGCAAAATCCATCGATGCTCATGAAGGCGGCACGAAATATTTCAGCGGATCAGACCGGTTCTGCACGGCACCCGGCGACTTTCTTGTGAATGACCGGACCAATTGCGCGACACGCGGGTTCGATGGGTTCGACTTCACGCGCGTTGAAACGCGGACGGGTGACAAGTGGACCACCACCTTCTCAGAACCCACCAATTACACGCTGAACCGTGCGGAGATTGCCGGGGCACAGAGGCTGCTTCGCGACACAGGCGCCGCCATTTCACAGATCGATGGCCTTAGCGGCCGGCGCACCACGACCGCGATCAGCAATTTCCAAAAATCGATCAATCTGCGTGCCGACGGCAAAATCACCGAAGCTCTCTTTAATGCGCTTATCGAAAGTGCCGATCAGCGTCAGGCTGCGACGGGCCTGTCGATCTGCAACACGACAGATTTTCTTGTGTGGGCGGCCGTCGGCTATGAGAGTGGTGAAGACTTCTCTTCCAGCGGCTGGATACGGATCGAGCCGGATCGCTGCGAAAAGGCCATCAAAGGCGAACTCAAAGAACAGTATTACTATACCTATGCGGAAGCTGTTGATAGCGGCGGCCTGGTGGCCCGTCGCGCCGGACAGGATTTGGTCTGGGCAGGCAATCACACATTCTGTACCAAGGGAACGCGCTTTGAGATCGAAGGACGCAATGAATGCGCTGAACGCGGGTTTGACGATACCGGCTTTAAGCGGATCGACACTCGTGAAGCGCTTGTTTGGACAGAAACACTGAAATAGAAGCTGACCCTTAAGCTTTTCGCCTCACGCTTATCCTTTAGGCTCCAGTTCGAAGAAGGCCAGTTGCAGATTCATTTTCTGACCATCAAGCGGATATTCAAATCCGTTCTTCGGCAAGAGAAGATCGGTATGTTTGATATGCATGGCTTTTTGAACCGCGAGCGCCGTTCGCATGCTGAGATCCGCCTTCCAACAGACGGCCGTGATCGCTTCCGGTGATTTGGCATCCATGATCTCGGTGACTTTTTTGACCGGTACCTCGATCAGCAAAGAGAGCGCCATGCTCAGACAGTCTTTTTGTCCGGTGTCAGCAAGAGTGGTCACCGCCGCATTGTCGAGTTTGCCGGCTTCATAAGTTTTGCGCACAGAGGCGAGGGTTGCATCAAGTTTTTCGGTGCCATCCTCACCTTCAACGCGTTCCATGACACGGTCTCTGAGCTGCTTCTGCGTTTCTTCGTCCAGGCCCTCACGCGCCAATAAATCCTCCAGAAGGGAGCGGGCAACAAAGCTTGCAATCCTGCGAATGGCGCGGATCGAGAGATTGGGGCGCATCACCAACGGCTCATGAAGCGCCTCGATATCGATGGCTTTGGTTATCAGGAGGTCGAGCGTGTCCTCCCTGATCTGCACGTTCGGGTTGGCAAGAAGAGCGGTCACCGCTGGAATGTCCAGCGAGCGGGCGACTTTCTCAACTATCTCTTCACCGACATTTTCACGCCGCGCTATCGCTTCTGCAGCCCCATCCACGGCACTGCCCGCGATGAGTTCCATCAAATCTGCGTCTGACAAGAGTGGCGAATATTCCAGCACCGGTGCCGCTACGCTGATCTCTGCATCCTTCGCCAGCTTTTTGATGATGCGCGCTGGTACATTGGTGGTTGCTTTGATCTCTTCCGCCACAATGGCGCGCACACGGGGAAGCTTGTCAGCCGCCAGCTTCTCAACCAGAGTAATCACACGCTCAAGCAGGTCTTCCTGCATGGTTTCGTCAGCGCCTGGAACCAACCGGGAGATCCGCCGGGCCAGTTCCACGCGAACAAGCTCCTCCGGATCATCGGCCAGAATCTCACTGGCTTGGATGGGCGTTGACGGGTTCGCCGCCACTGCCACGCGAACATCCAGCATTTCGTCTTCTGACAGATAGTAGAGGACCTCACGGGGCGCATCCGTCCGCGATGCGAGTTCGCGCCTCGCTGCCCGATTATGCTTCTCAAGGATCGCGCGCGCGTCCTCATAACTCAGGTCACGTGGCAGGCGGCGCCAGGTAAAGATCTTTTTCAACAGGTTTTTCATGACGCCTCCTCGGAGAGTGCCCCATTTGTCCCATCGTTGCGCGAGGGTTCACGCGCCACCGTCTTCCTGTCTTCTCCCCGAAGGTTCGAAAGGCTACCCTCTTCCTGGACCGCCATTTTCCAGGTTCCCTTGCCTGACCTCTTCACCTCGTAAAGCGTCTGGTCGGCACGGGCCATAAGTTCCTGCAGGCTTTCCGCCGGTTTCGCGCCGGCAATCCCAATCGACAGTCCCGGCTGAACATCGTCATCAAATTCCGCGGCGACAAGATTGAACGCGCGGACCAGCCGTTCGGCAGACAGGGCTGCCACGGCACCTGGCGCATCACCCTCAGCGCCAATCCACATGGCGAATTCATCGCCGCCCAGTCTCGCCGCAAGATGGCCTCCAGTGGGAAGGTCGGATATGGCGTCAAGCATCAATGAAGAAAGTGATTTCAACAATGCATCCCCAGCAGGATGCCCATAGGTGTCGTTGACCGCTTTGAAATTGTCCATATCGATGAACATCAGATTGCCCGCACTGTCCGCACCTGTGTGAAGGCTTAGGCTTTCACCAACACCGGCAATGAAGGCCCGTCTGTTCAGAAGGCCTGTTAATTCATCGGTACGCGAGAGCCGGTCCAGCTCTCGAAGCTGCCTTGCCTGCTCGATGGCGTTTGACAGATGGTCTGCTGCATGAGCGAGCATGGCCTCGGCCCTGCCCGCCGTATCTAGAAGCACGACAAACCCGTTCATAACGTCCCAGTGATGTGTCAGCAGGCAGAGGAAAGGACCCTCGCGCCAGATCTGGTAGGCTTGAGCCTGTTCATCGGAGGGGATGGCTGTGTTTATCAGATTGCCAAAATCCGGGTCCGGCAGATCCGTCGCCATGGTGGAGTCGATATGTCGTGCGGCGGGTTTTAAAGGTGTCCCGTCAGCGCGCAAAGGAACAATCCAGGCTGCGGCTGCTTGAAATGACGTGACCAGCACGCGGGCGGCCGCACGTAACATGTCATGCGGACGCATCTCCTGCTGGATGGCCCTCGCAATTGCGGAGATGAGGGCATCGTCTTCACGCTGTTCGTCGAGCTCCCTGGCCCGACGGCGTTCGGCGGTCACGTCCCGTGCGACACCGCGGGCACCGCACCATTGCCCTGTCTCATCGGCCATCGGCCGTACGGAGGCGATGAGACATGCCGCGTTTCCATCTTCACCCCGGATCCAAACCTCGGCTTCCGTTATCGGCTCACGAGCCGCAAACAGAGCGACAAGATGGCTTGCTTCATGGGGATCCATGGCGAGACCTGCAGGCGATGCTCCGTTCAACGCCAAGGGTAGGTAACCGACAATGCCCTGAGGACTCACAAAGGAAAACTTTGAGGACGTATCGACCTCCCAGACAAAATCCCCTGAGCAATCCGCAAGGTCCCGGTAGAGCGCGCGGGAACTCACCAGCGCCTCCACCAGATTTCCCTCTAGCGAAACATCACGCGCCAGCAGCAAAACACCCGTCCCTGTCGATAAGCTCACAGGAAATGCGGTGACATCATAGGTCATGTTGCTGTCACCCGGCGTCTGCGATGGCACAACGACCCGCTTGCACAGCGGCACGCCTGAATGCCCAACGTCCAGGAACGCATTCACCGTCTCGCCGTGTTCACTCTGTGTCTGGTCAACCGCCGAGACACTGGCAAGGCACATGAGATCGTCTCCCGCATCGTTTTTGGACAGCACGTTGCCGTCCTGTCCCAGCAACAGGCCCGGCCCCCGGAAACGCCGCAAAAGCGCATAAGGTTCAATTGATGCAACTTCATCAACAGACTCAGAAACAGACTCTGGCGCAGATACTTCACTCAGCACAGTCGACATCAATCCGAGGACCTTCAAACTCAAGGAAACAAGCGTCGAATCTACCAATTGCCTCTTAATGGGCCTTTAAGCAGCGCTTTAAGTTGGTTGCCAATTGGTGAACGTGACGGCAGAGTGCGCCTCAGATAAGTGAGTGCCGATGACATGCCCGATGAACCCAGCCAGACTCTGAAAAACCCTGATTTTCACCACATTGAGACTTGGGTTTTTGATCTGGACAACACGCTCTATCCACCGGAGTGCGATCTGTTTTCTCAGGTCGATGTCCGGATGCGGGACTTCATTTCAGACTATTTAAACGTTGATCCCGAAGAGGCCCGGCGCCTGCAGAAACACTATTATGTTGAGCATGGCACGACGTTGAACGGCCTGATGAAGGTACATGACCTCGCGCCAAAAGCGTTTCTCGATTATGTGCACCAGATCGACGTGAGCCATATCGCACCGGCGGACGACCTCAATCAGGCGATTGACCGCCTGCCGGGACGCAAAGTCATTTTCACCAATGGCACTGCCGCCCACGCGGAAAACGTGACGGAGCAGCTTGGGATCACCCATCACTTCGATGAGGTGTATGACATTGTCTCCGTCGACTATACGCCGAAGCCCGCCCCCCAAGCCTATGCGCGCTTTGTGGCAGGCACCGGCATTGACCCGACACGCTCCGCCATGTTCGAGGATATCGCTCGGAACCTGCTGGCCCCTCACGAGCTTGGTATGACGACCGTCTGGGTACGTCCCGGCGAGCCAGGGCCGGAAAGACACCAGCAAATGTCCCACGAAGGTTCTGACGGCGATCATGTCCACCATGTCACCGATGATCTGACGGATTTTCTGCAGAGCCTCTAGTCTGCCCCCTCTGTTGACCCCCTCTAGTTGACCCAGGCCTTCTGTTGACATAGGCCCACCCCCCGCTATGGTGCCGCGGCGTCTCAAAACGCCCATACGCCGCCGATTTACAAGGATTCCTCAAGATGACCCCAGCAGAGCTTCAAACCATCATCGACGCAGCTTTCGATAATGTGGACGCCATCGACACGAAGACGACCGGCGACGTCCGCGACGCTGTCGAAGAAGCGCTGACGCTCCTGGACAATGGGGAAGCCCGGGTCGCGGAAAAGGGCGAGAGTGGCTGGGTGGTCAATCAATGGCTGAAAAAAGCCGTGCTCCTGTCCTTCCGCCTGAATGACATGGAAACCATTGCCGGCGGCCCTGGCAATGGCACCAATTGGTGGGACAAGGTGCCGTCGAAATTCGAAGGCTGGGGCCCGCAGGAATTCTCCGCAGCTGGCTTCCGTGCAGTCCCTGGCGCGATTGTCCGCCGGTCAGCCTATATCGCACCCGGCGCCGTGCTGATGCCCTCTTTCGTCAATCTGGGCGCCCGCGTTGACAGCGGCACCATGGTCGATACGTGGGCGACGGTCGGGTCCTGCGCCCAAATCGGCAAAAACGTTCATATTTCTGGCGGCGCCGGTATTGGCGGCGTGCTTGAACCCCTCCAGGCCGGTCCAGTGATTATCGAAGACAATTGTTTCATCGGGGCCCGCTCCGAGGTTGCCGAAGGCGTGATCGTTGGCACTGGCGCAGTCCTCTCCATGGGCGTGTTTATTACGTCCACGACCAAAGTCGTGAACCGGGACACAGGCGAAGTACATGTAGGTTATGTGCCGCCTTACTCGGTTGTTGTTCCTGGCGCCCTTCCGGGCAAGCCTCTGCCGGATGGCACCCCTGGCCCGAGCCTTGCCTGTGCCGTTATCGTTAAGACGGTGGATGAGCGTACCCGCTCCAAGACCTCCGTTAACGAGCTCCTGAGAGACTGAGGCCTACGCGACGTCAAGTGCCTCTCGGTCTAAGCGGCTTGTTTGACCTCTCTGGGCTCAAGCGGGTAAACCGGGGGCATGGAAACAAATGCCCCCACGGCCCAAAGCCTGATTGACCCCGTTGCGCTCGCGCAAGACCTGATCCGCTGTCAGAGCGTCACCCCTGTTGAGGGCGGCGCGCTCGACCTGCTGGAAAAACAGCTCACGGCACTGGGCTTTCAATGCACCCGCCTGCCCTTTAGCGACGAAGGCACGCCTGACGTCGACAATCTTTATGCACGGCTTGGCGCGACCGCCCCCAATTTCTGCTTCGCCGGTCACACGGATGTTGTGCCTGTGGGCGATGCCAAAGCTTGGAGCGTCGATCCCTTTGAGGCCGTGATCCAAGACGGGCTTCTGTTGGGCCGCGGCGCGACCGACATGAAGGGCTCAATTGCGGCTTTTGCCGCCGCGGTGTCACGGCTTGTTGCCGAAGGCTCAGTTAAGGGATCCATCAGTTTTCTGATCACAGGGGATGAAGAAGGCCCTGCGATCAACGGCACGCGGAAAGTGCTGGAGTGGCTGGACACCCAGGGCGAGGTCATTGATGATTGCCTGGTGGGCGAACCCACCAATCCGCAGGTGCTCGGCGATATGATCAAGATCGGGCGCCGGGGCAGTACGAATGGCTGGATCACCGCCTATGGCGCACAAGGCCATGTCGCCTATCCGCACCTCGCAGACAATCCAACGCCGCGCCTGGTTGAGATGCTTCAACGCCTCTCTGAGGATGTGCTGGATGAAGGCACGGAACATTTCCAGCCGTCAAACCTGGAGATTACGCAGGTCACGGTTGACAATGACGCAACCAATGTCATTCCGGCTGCAGCCAAAGCCCGTTTCAACATTCGTTTCAACGATCTGCATACAGCCGACGAGCTGGAAGCGCGTGTCCGCGCCCATCTGGATGCCGTCACGGCTGATATGGGTGGGACCTACGACCTTAAGATGATCGCAAGCGGAGACGCGTTCCTGACTGCGCCGGGCAAGCTCAGCAGTCTGATCTCTGAGGCAACGACAAAGGCAACCGGCCAGACACCGGAACTGTCCACCAGCGGTGGTACGTCCGATGCACGGTTCATCAAAAACTATGCGCGGGTGGTCGAGTTCGGTCTCGTCAGCCAGTCCATGCACAAGGTGGATGAGCATGCGCGGGTCGACGATATTGTCGCCCTGACCGATATCTACGAAACTGTTCTCAGAGGCTATTTCAGCTAGAGCACATGCCGACAAGCACAGAAATCATCAATGCGCTGATTGGTGCCTGGAAGATAGCCAGGCGAGACCCAACAGCCTTGTCGCATTTCGACTTTAGTGCCGATGCGTTCTGGCGGTCTTTCGCCGCCTTCATTTTTGCCATGCCCTTCTATCTGGTCTTTATCAGCGCCGAATGGCGCATGATCGGAGAAGCAGAGGTAGTGGTGACCAACACTCTGCTTGGCTATACCACGATTGAGCTTCTGTCCTACGTCGCGTTCTGGGTGCTCTACCCGGTCTCAATGGTTTTTCTCTGCCGGACACTGAGCCTGACGCAGAATTTTGCCCCCTACATCATTGTGTACAACTGGTCGTCGGTGTTGGTGGCCGTACTGCTGGCGCCTCCCTATGTACTTTACAGCTTCGGCATCGCATCTATCGAGACGGCAGCTTTCCTCATTCTACTGGTGTTCGTCACTGCCCTGCTCTATCGCTGGCAAATCGCCGTCACTGTTTTTCGCACGACGCCGGCGCTCGCCGCCGGCATTGTCGCCTTTGAACTGGCCCTTGGTTTTCTGATCAACCTGGTCGCCAGTTCCTTTCTCGGTGTTGGGCCCCAATAGATGAGGACCTTCCGATGAGCGACACGCGGGCGATTGGTGTCTTCGATTCAGGCATGGGCGGGCTCACGGTTCTGCGTGCGCTCCGCGATGCACTGCCCCAAGAAGACCTGATTTATCTGGGCGATACGGCCCGCCTGCCCTACGGCACCAAAAGCGCCGACACTGTCACCGCCTATGCGCTACAGGCCACACAACAATTGCTGCGCCACGACGTCAAGATGGTTGTGATTGCCTGCAACACAGCAAGTGCTGTCGCTCTGGAGCCTTTGGCGAGCCAACATGCACCGCTTCCCGTCATCGGCGTGGTTGAACCCGGCGCCCGTGCCGGTGTCGCAGCCACCAAGAAAAACCGGGTCGGCGTGCTCGCAACAGAGAGCACGGTGAAGGGCGGCGCTTATGCGCGCGCAATCCAGGCGCTTGCACCAGACGTGGCCGTCCGCCAACAGGCCTGCGCACTCTTTGTGGCGTTGGCAGAAGAAGGCTGGGGCAGCGACGCAATCGCGGAGGCTGCGGCGGAGCGATACCTGACGCCGTTGTTCGAAGATTCCACCACCGCGCCGGATACGCTGGTACTGGGATGCACACACTTTCCAGTTCTGGCGCCCGCCATTGCAAACGTGCTTGGTGACGGTGTGACATTGGTCGACAGCGCGGCCACGACGGCTGAAGCCGTTGTTGAAGCACTCGCCGCCCAGGAGCTTGCGAGCGATGATCTGTCAGACGGGACCGAGCGCTTCTTTGCGACCGACGCCCCGGAGCGCTTTGCCCGGGTGGGAGGTCTTTTCTTCGGGTCGACGATCGATGCGGACGCCGTCGAGCTGGTTGATCTCCAGCTTTCCTAGCAAAACACTTTCAGTCGTAGTCGACGGCGGTCAGGTAAAGCCCATCTG
Source organism: Parvibaculaceae bacterium (assembly GCA_965248405.1). GTDB lineage: Bacteria > Pseudomonadota > Alphaproteobacteria > Parvibaculales > Parvibaculaceae > Mf105b01. The sequence continues at coordinate 267,388 of OZ252104.1, read as the reverse complement.
GCGGGGCCACAGGCCCGCAGCGGGCCCGGTCAGCTGCCTTTAAGGCGGCGGCCATCTCTCTCGGGCGCCATTTGCCCTCGCCCACATATTTGAGCGACCCGACAATGGAGCGTACCTGATTGTGCAGGAAGGACCTTGCGCGACAGATGATTTCAATCTCCTCCCCGTAGCGCGACACGGTGACCTCATCCATGGTCCGCTCCGGCGACTTTGCCTGGCAGTGAACGGACCGGAAGGTCGTGAAATCATGTTTGCCGATGAGCGCCTGAGCCGCTTCGTGCATGGCTTCGGCATCCAATGGCACCGGCACCGCCCAGGCCTGTCCACGATCCAGAGTGAGCGGCGCCCGGCGATTGATAATGCGATAGAGGTAGTGACGCCTGGTCGCATCAAAGCGCGCATGAAAATCATCTGCCACGATCGCCGCCTCGACCACCGCGATGGGTGCAGGCTTCAGATGGTAATTCACAGCATCCTTCACCTTGTCGGCCCTGTCGCCGCGTTCCAGATCCAGATGCACCACCTGACCCAAAGCATGGACGCCCGTATCCGTGCGCCCTGCGGCAAAGATATCTGCCTCTTCGCCGCTATAGGCGCGGACCGCCTTTGTCACCTCGTCCTGAACGGCCACACCATTGGTTTGCGACTGCCAGCCATTATAAGGGCCGCCATCATATTCAATGGTGAGTTTGTAGCGGGGCATCAGGAAACACTTTCACCCTTGGCAAGCGGAAAGCCGCGAAGGAAATCTTCGGCACTTGTGCGACCCTTGCCGGCCCGCTGAACCTCGATCAAACGCAGCGCCCCCTCGCCACAGGCAATGGTGAGCGCCTCATCCAGCGCCGTTCCGGGCTCGCCCGCGCCCGAGACGGGTTCCGCACGCAAGACCTTCACCCGCTCCGGCTTTCCCTTGCGCGTGATCTCAAAATAGGCGCCCGGGAAGGGTGAGAGGCCCCGAATGTGACAATCCAATTCTTTTGCGGACCGCGCCCAATCGATCCGCGCCTCCGCCTTGTCGATTTTCTTGGCGTAGGTCACGCCGCCTTGTGCCTGCGCCGCTGGCGTGATCTTGCCCTCTGCCAGCGCTGCCAGGGTCTCCACCATCAAGGGCGCCCCGATTTTGGCGAGCTCGTCATGGAGAAGCGATGCCGTCATGTCTTCTCTTATCGCCAAACGCGCGGTGCCAAGCACGGGGCCCGTGTCGAGCCCTTCGTCCATCTGCATCACCATAACGCCCGTCTCCGCGTCACCCGCCATAATGGCCCGCTGAATGGGGGCGGCACCCCGCCAGCGCGGCAGGAGGGACGCGTGGAGATTGAGACAGCCAAGCCGCGGCGCTTCCAGGATGGGCGCCGGCAGCAACAGTCCATAGGCCACGACAATAGCGACATCGAGGTTCAGGTCAGCGAAGGCTTGCTGTTCCTCTTCTCCCTTCAAGCTTTTCGGGGTCCGGACCTCCAACCCTCGTTCCTCTGCAAATTCATGCACAGGCGACTTTTTCAGATCCATGCCCCGCCCCGCCTTGCGTGGCGGCTGCGAATAGACTGCGACAAGGTCATGGCCGGCATCAACGAGTGCCGCCAGGACGCCGACGGAAAAGTCGGGCGTCCCCATGAACGCGATGCGAAGAGGTTTGGGACTTGTCATGATCTAAAACTGCGCGTTTGAGCCTGATCAGGCCAGTTCTTTTTCTTTGAGACGGCGTTCTTTCAGGAGCTTTTTCAGAACCCGGTCGCGCTTCAGTTTGGACAGATGGTCAATGAAGAGCACGCCTTCCAGATGATCCATCTCATGCTGGAGACAGGTGGCCAGCATTTCGTCACAGTCGAGCTCGCGAATTTCGCCCTGATAGTCGAGAAAGCGAACACGGCATTTCGCCGGACGCTCTATCTCCTCGTAAAATTCAGGCACCGAGAGGCAGCCCTCTTGATAGACCCGTGTCTCACTATCGTCGGTCCAGATGATCTCTGGATTGACGAAGTAGCGGGGCTCCGGCTCCTCGTCTTCGCGCGCCAGATCCATCACAATCACCCGTTTGGGGACACCGATCTGGATCGCCGCCAGACCAATGCCCGGCGCGTCATACATGGTTTCCAGCATGTCATCCATGAGGGCGCGCAGCTCATCATCCACCTTTTCAACAGGGGTGGACACCTGCTTCAGGCGTCTGTCTGGGGCTGTGATGATCGGTCGAATGGTCATGGGCACGAGATAGGCTGCTCACGATCTGCCGTCAAGCATTACCCGAAAATCCCGGAAAACGGTGTCTGAACATGGTTTTTGCCGGGACTTGGTGCTCTTTGACCCTACATCAAGCCAAATTCTTGCTCGCCGCGCCCTCCCTGAATTGGGGTATAGTTGGCGCTTGGCACAAAAAGTGAGATTCGATGGACGCCTCTTTTCTTCCCTATCTGGTTTCAGCGGTGGTCACTACGGTGGTTGTGACGGCGCTTTTGGTGCTACGGCTGCAAAAACCCAGACAGGAGGAAAAACCGACAGGTCCTGACCCCGTCGAGCAGCAACTGGCTCAACTTGCCGATATGCAGAACCAGCTCGCCGGGCGGTTAGCGACCCTTCAGGAAGGGCAGACAACCAGCCAGCAAACGCTCAATCAGGCCCTTAATGAGCGGCTGGACGCGGTTAGCCAACGGCTCAATCAGAACCTCTCGGAGAGCACGCAGAAGACCAATCAGACACTGAACGAGCGTCTGGAACAGGTCAGCAAAAACCTTTCCGAAACGTCGCTCAAAAACCGCGAGCAGTTGGGCGAACAATTGGGCGCACTCAATGAGCGGCTTGTGCGGATCGACGAAGCGCAGAAGAAACTGGACGGGCTGACAACCGAAGTCGTCGGCCTTCAAGAAGTGCTGGGCAACAAACAGGCCCGTGGCGCGTTTGGGGAAATCCAGTTGAATGATCTGGTGACAAGCGCCCTGCCGCCGTCTGCCTATTCGTTCCAGACACCGCTTTCCAACAAAAGCCGTCCGGACTGTCTGATCAAGCTGCCGAACCCGCCGGGTTCCATTGCCGTGGACAGCAAGTTCCCCCTCGACAGCTATCGCCGATTGGTGGAAGCCCCGGACGAGAACGCAAAAACACTTGCTGCCCGTCAATTGAAAGCGGATGTGCAGAAGCACATCAAAGACATTTCAGAGAAATACATCATTCCGGGCGAAACGGCGGAGTCGGCGCTGATGTTCCTGCCCTCGGAAGCGGTTTATGCAGAGCTTCATGCGCGCTTCGCGGATGTCGTGGATCAGGGCTACAAGGCGCGGGTCTGGATTGTGTCGCCCACCACTTTGATGGCGACACTCAACACGGTCCGCGCGGTGCTGAAAGACGCGCAGATGCGCGAACAGGCTCATGTCATTCAGGCAGAGGTGGGGAAACTTCTGGACGATGTCGGGCGTCTGGAGACACGTGTCGACAAGCTCAAAGGGCATTTCGCACAAGCGGAGAAGGATATCCGCGACATCGAGACATCGACGTCGAAAATCACGCGGAAAGGCGAGAAAATCAAGGAAGTCGAGCTGGAAGATCCGACCGACTTATCCCCGCCGTCTGAAACGAGATTAAAATCTGGAACATCTGGGAACCAACCGGACCTGCTTGCCGGTGAATAGAAACATCTGAAGTCAAATTTGGGGGACGGCACATGGAAATGATCGAGAGCTTTGTCGGCGAGGTGAACAGCATCGTTTGGGGTGTGCCGATGCTTATCCTGATTGGCGCAACGGGTGTCTTCCTGATGGCGGGGCTGCTGTTTATGCCACTTCGCAAACTCGCTCACGGGTTCAAGCTGCTGCTCTCCCCTGCAACTCAGGGCGCGGGCGACATTCCTCCCTTTAAAGCGCTGATGACCGCGCTCTCCGCCACAGTGGGCACCGGGAACATTGCTGGTGTTGCGACAGCCATTTTCCTCGGTGGACCGGGCGCCCTTTTCTACATGTGGCTCATCGCCCTTATTGGCATGGCAACCAAATATGCGGAAGCGGTTTGTGCCGTCACCTACCGGGAGACGGACGCCAAGGGCAATCATGTGGGCGGCCCGATGTATTATCTGAAAAACGGGGTGGGTGAGAAATACCCAACCCTTGGGAAGACGCTCGCCCCCCTCTTTGCTTTGTTCGCCGCTGTCGCCGCCTTCGGGATCGGAAACGGGGTGCAGGCAAACTCCGTCGCGGACGCGATGAGCTCCAGCTTCGGCGTGCCCCATATCGCGACAGGCATTGTGATGATGCTCATTGTTGCCGCCGTGCTTCTGGGCGGCATTCGCCGCATCGCGGATGTGGCGGGTGCGCTCGTGCCCTTAATGATCGTGCTCTATGTGGGTTCCGCCCTCATCATCCTCGCGATCAACGCGTCGGAGATCCCTGACGCTTTTGCGCTCATCATTCATCACGCCTTTGAACCGGCTTCCGCCGTTGGCGGTTTTGCCGGTGCTACGGTCGCCGCCGCCATTCGCTTTGGGATTGCGCGCGGGGTCTTCTCCAACGAGGCAGGTCTTGGCTCCGCCGCCATCGCCCATGCGGCTGCGAAGACCAATGACCCTGTGCGTCAGGGCCACATTGCGATGCTTGGCACGTTCATCGACACGATCATTGTCTGTACCATGACCGGTCTCGTGATCATCACCACAGGCTTGTGGACCTCAGGGGAGACCGGCGCGGCGCTCACCAGCGCGAGCTTTGCGAATGCGCTTCCCGGAGGAGCAGAGATTGTCTCCATCGCGCTTTCTGTCTTCGCCTTCACCACCATTCTCGGGTGGTCCTATTATGGCGAACGGTCCGTGCAATATCTCTTTGGCGATCTCGCGATCCTGCCCTATCGGGTGATCTGGATTGTGGCAATCCCTGTAGGCGCCACGGTCAATCTCGGATTCATCTGGCTACTGGCCGACACGCTCAACGCGATGATGGCGATCCCGAACCTGATTGGTCTCATCATTCTTGGCCCCATGGTCTTTAAAGCCACGAAGACCTATTGGGAGAAACGAGCCGCTACCCCACAAAGCGCGGACTGACTAATGCTGCGCTGGTTCTATTTCGGGGCGATGGTGGCAGGCACGCTTCTGCCGCTATCGCAATTCCTGCCCTGGCTGTCGGCGCACGGGCTCGATATTCCGCTCTTTTTTGCGGAGCTGTTCGCCAACCGGATCAGCGGCTTTTTCGGATGGGACGTGATCGTCTCCGCCCTCGTGCTTGTTCCGTTCATTTTGATTGAAGGGAGGCGACTTGCCATGGGCCGCCTCTGGATGCCCATTATCGGCACATGTCTCATCGGCGTGTCGTGCGGGCTGCCCATGTTTCTCTATTTGCGTGAGATGCGCCTGGAACAGATGAAGGGCATCGCCGTCGACAAAACCGTCTAGGCAACCTCAAACAGGGCGGCGGGATTTCATGGCAGCCGCAAGCGTGCCATCGTCGAGATAGTCCAACTCACCGCCTACCGGCACACCGTGAGCCAGGCGGGTTACGGAAACACCGGCGCTCGCCAGACGGTCAGTGATGTAGTGGGCCGTCGTCTGCCCGTCGACGGTCGCATTGGTGGCGAGGATCACTTCGGTGATCTCATCGCTTGAAGCCCTCTCCAGAAGCGAGCCGATGTTGAGGTCTTCAGGGCCGATGCCATCAAGGGCCGACAGGGTTCCGCCCAGCACATGGTAGCGGCCCTTGTGCGCTCCGGCCCGCTCCAGCGCCCAGAGGTCGCCCACATCTTCCACCACACAGAGGCTTTTCGGTTCGCGCCGCGGGTCCACACAAATCATGCAGGGGTCTTGCGTGTCCACATTTCCGCAGGTTGTACAGATCACCGCTTTCTCTGCGGCGTCCGCCATGGCTGTCGCCAAGGGTTCCAGTAGGGTCTGCTTTTTCTTCACAAGGTGCAGGACAGCGCGGCGCGCGGACCGCGGGCCCAGCCCGGGCAGTTTGCCGAGCAGCTGGATCAACCGCTCAATCTCCGGACCAGACAAAGTGCTCATTATTAAAGTCCGAAATTCATGCCCGGGGGCAGCGGCAGTCCGCCGGTCAGTTCTTTCATGCGTTCGGCCACCAAAGCTTCGGCTTTGGCTTTTCCGTCATTGAAGGCCGCGACGATCAGATCTTCCAGAATTTCCGCCTCATCCGGTTTCATGAGGCTTGGATCCACATGCAACCGCTTCATGGTGCCTTTGCCGGACAGAGTCACCTTCACGAGCCCCGCGCCACTTGATCCCTCAACCTCGGCGTTTTCAAGTTCAGCCTGCGTGTCGGCGAGCTTCGATTGCAGCTCCCGCGCTTGCTTCATCATGTCGGTCAGGTTTTTCAATCCGCGTCCTCGTCTTTTGTACTCTCGCCTTCCGCAGGCGCTGGACCCAGAAGCTCCGGCTCCACAACATTCTTGATCTTAGCCCCCGGGAAAGCTTCGAGTGTCGCTTTCACCAACGGATCGTCCTGCACTTCCATGTGAAGTTCGTTCCGGCGGGTTTCTTTCTGCTGACGCAGCGTCGGTGCCCCTTCCGCCTTGGAAATGGAGACCAGCCACCGCTCGCCTGTCCACTGGCGCAGTTTTTCCGCAAGCTGACTTGCAACGGAATTGTCGCCATGGACAACATTGACTTCAATCCGGCCCTTCTCGAAATGCACCAGACGCAGACCGGACTCCATGAGGTGGGCCAGCCTGATATCACGCTGCGATTGCGCATAGGCGATGACATCCGCGTAGGACCGAAACTCTGGCGCTCGGGCAGACGCGGGCTGCCCTTGCGGGCTTGGCTGCGCACTGGTTTGAGGCTGGCCGATTGCCTGTGCCGCCCCACCCATGCTTGCCCTGGCGGCTCCACCGCCGTTCGGGGCGCCACCCATTGTCGGCGCGCCACTGCTAGCGCCGGCGGGCTGATCTTTCAGCTTGGCCACGAGCTCTTCAGGTGAAGGCTGATCCGCCACATAGGCCAGGCGCACAAGGATCATCTCCGCCGCCGCGATGGGCTTCGCCGCACTTTGCACTTCGCCAATGCCTTTAAGGAGCATTTGCCACGTGCGGGATAAAACACGTACAGGCAGCGCCTTTGCCATTTCCTGACCACGGACACGTTCCGTTTCCGTGACCGTCATGTCGTCTGCGGCACTCTCTGCAAGTTTCAGACGGGTCAGCCAGTGGGTGAGCTCTGCCAGGTCGGACAGGACCACCGCCGGGTCGGCCCCTGCATCATACTGGTCGCGCAGTTCTGTAAGTGCTGGCGCGATTTCGCCCTTCATCACCAGATCAAACAGATCGAAGACCCGGGCCCGGTCCGCCAGACCCAGCATGTCGCGCACATCTTCTTCTTTGATCGTGCCGCCCCCATGGGCAATGCCCTGATCCAACAGCGAGAGGCCATCGCGGGCAGAACCTTCCGCCGCGCGGGCGAGAAGCCCAAGGGCCGCTTCTTCGATCGCCACATCTTCCTTGTCGGCGACTTTTTTCAAGAGACCCATCAGCTCTTCCGCGCTCAAACGGCGCAGGTCGAAGCGCTGGCAGCGGGACAGCACCGTGACGGGCACTTTGCGAATCTCGGTCGTCGCGAAGATGAATTTCACATGCTCCGGTGGCTCTTCCAGCGTTTTCAGCAACCCGTTAAAGGCTGCTTTGGAGAGCATGTGCACCTCGTCAATGATGTAGACTTTGTAGCGGGCACTAACCGGATTGTAGCGCACGCTTTCGATGATCTCGCGAATGTCGTCAATGCCGGTCCGCGAGGCCGCATCCATTTCCAGCACGTCCTGGTGGCGCGATTCCATAATGGCTTCGCAATGTTCTCCAAAATCGTGCAGCTCAATGGTGGGCTTGTCGCCGTCGGCCTTGGTGTAGTTGAGTGCGCGCGCGAGGATGCGGGCGGTCGTCGTCTTGCCCACCCCGCGCACGCCGGTCAGCATAAAAGCATGGGCGATCCGGCCGCTCTCAAAGGCGTTTGAGAGGGTCCGCACCATAGCTTCCTGACCGACTAGGTCGTCAAAAGTTGTAGGTCGATATTTACGGGCTAGAACGCGGTACCCAGTGTCCGCCGCCGGTGCTACTCCGCCTTCATCCCCTAGATCGAATCCGGGCTCGCCCGAAACATCTGGTGCGCTGTCAGCGACGTCATCCATCTGGCGGTTTGCCGCTCCCCGGTTGGCATGCCTCACGCCCGAGGGGGCTTTTCGCCTTCATCTCCGACGCATGGGCTGAACTCCTAAGTGGGAGGCTGGAACAGAGACCCGAGTAGGGCTCGTTACGGCTGCTTCCTTCCGGACCTGACCGGGTTGGCGAGAAACTCGTCCACCGCCAACCTCCCGAGGGCACTATATCAGGGTTCGCGGGGGAAATGGCAAGAATTGCGTGGCAATTGGACCCTTTATCTGCAGGGTTTTGCATTTCTCAGAGCCATTTAGGGATTGACCGCCTTAAGGCGGAATATGGCTCTTGTTTCCTGTTTACGCATTTTCGGACAGAAAACCGCTAACAGTTTTCTTGAAAATGCTCCCGGCCCCATGCCACCTTGCCGCCCACTAGAACAAAAAAATCCCCAAATCGGAGGCAGGCCCATGGCACTCGAGGCCAATCCCAACATTTTTGCCAATAATCCGCTCGACCGGGCGGGACACCGCCGAACCAATCCGGAGTGGATTGCGGAGAAGCTGGCCGACAGTTCAAGCCTCGCGGTGCCTCTATGGAAGCTGCAACCGCTCATTCTGCCGGAAGAGCAGCCCGGGGCCGGAAAAGATGTGGGCTGGCTGCCGGTTAATATGGTGCAGTCTGCAAACCCCAGAGGCACGACCATTTTTCTTGGAATTAACCGCCGCGGCAAAGCGCTTTTCGCTCACGATGTATCGAGCCTGAATGACCCGGAAGCAGAAGGCCCCTTCAAGGGCATGGGCGGGTTTGAGGACCTGCGGGCCATCGGCATGATGGGCGGGCTTCCTAACACGGAGTTGGCAATCCTGGCGCAAGCCAAGGCCATGATCGACTGGCATGCGCGCCACGGCCATTGCGCTGTGTGTGGCACCGCCACCAACATTGCGGAGGCAGGATACAAACGGACCTGCCCATCCTGTAACGCCGAGCATTTTCCACGCACGGACCCGGTGGTCATCATGCTGGCCACTCATGGCGACAAGGCTTTTCTTGGGCGCCAGAAAATCTTCCCGAAAGGCATGTTCTCCGCCGCTGCCGGCTTTGTGGAGCCCGGTGAAAGTATCGAGGAAGCGGTTGCCCGCGAACTCGACGAGGAAGCGAAGATCTCGATCAATTCGGTTCGCTATCACTCCACCCAGCCCTGGCCGTTCCCGTCGAGCCTGATGATTGGCTGTATCGCGGAAGCGACCAGCGAAGAGTTTGAGATTGACGGGATCGAACTGTCAGAAGGGCGCTGGTTTACACGGGACGAACTGGCTGCCGCCCTTGATGGCAAAGCAGACGGCTTTTTCGTGCCGCCAGCCTTTGCTATCGCCCACCATCTGGTGAAAGCGTTCGTTGAGGGCTGGTAAGGGAAGTCGGATCGCGCATTTTGTCCGAAAACCGTCTTACGCTTTTCGGAATGTGCTAGTCGCTCGGAGGCATGTCCGCGCGGAAAGGGCTTGCCTTGTAGACGCCGAGGATCTTGAGTTCTGAACAGAAGAACTCAAGCTCTTCCAGCGCCAAGCGCACATTGCGCGACGATGGGTGTCCTTCCACGTCTGCATAGAATTGCGTCGCATTGAACGAACCGCCTAGCTGGTAGCTTTCCAGCTTGGTCATGTTGACGCCATTGGTGGCGAAACCGCCCATGGCCTTGTAGAGCGCGGCGGGCACGTTGCGCACACGGAAGATGAAGCTGGTGATCACCGGCTCGTCTTCCGGTTCTGCATCATCGGGCTCTGTCGCCATGATCAGGAAGCGGGTCGTGTTGTGGGCTGCGTCTTCAATATCTTCCTTCAGGATATCCAGCCCATAAACTTCAGCCGCGAGCTTGGTCGCGATGGCCGCACGTGAGGAGTCACCCGCCTCTGCAATCTGGCGTGCCGACCCGGCTGTGTCCGCACCGACAATTGCTTTCACCTTCATGTCGCGAATGAGCGTGCGGCATTGCCCCAGCGCCATGACGTGCGATTGAACCGTCTTAAGCCCCTCAAGGCTTGCCCCCTTCACACCCAGCAGCTGATGACGGATGGGCAGAAAGTGTTCGCCGATCACATAGGCGTTTGACTGCGGGAGCAGATGGTGAACATCCGCCACGCGGCCTGCGAGCGAATTTTCAATCGCAATCATGGCAAGGCGGGCGCGGCCTTCCGTCAGGGCTGCGAATGCGTCTTCAAACGTGTCACAGGGCAGCACATCCATATCCGGATAGGCTTGCTGACAGGCGATATGAGAGTTGGCACCCAATTCGCCCTGGAAGGCGATGGTGTTTTCAGGAGACGCAGTCTGACCCATGAGTTTAGCGGCGCAAGCCGCCCTTCTATAACGCCGCTAGACGGACAGTTCCGCGCGTGCTTTTTCCAAGTCGGCAGGAGTATCGACACCGAGCGGAACCGTGTCAACGAGGGCCGCGTCAATGCGCATGCCCGCTTCCAACGCGCGCAGCTGCTCCAGTTTCTCGCGCACCTCCAAGGGTGACGGCGGCAGCGCCACGAACCGGGCCAGGGCCTCGCGGCGATAGCCGTAAAGCCCGATATGGTGATAAAGCGGGCCTTCGTTCGCCGGGGCCGTGGCCCGCGTGAAGTAAAGTGCGCGGCCTGCCCTCGCGCCCTCCTCCATCGACAGAACAGCCTTTACGACATTCGGATTGGTCTTTTCCGTTTCATCGGCGATTTCAGCCACCAGGGTCGAGATGTCCGCGGGCGTGGTTTCCAGAACGTCCAGTGCAGCTTTGATGATCGTCGGATCAAGGGTGGGCAGGTCCCCCTGAACATTAAGAATCACATCATGGGTCTCGTCAGGGTCGACTGCTTTCAAGGCCTCAAACACCCGGTCTGACCCCGATGGTAGATCCGGGTCCGTCAGAACGGCCTCACCCCCGGCTGCTTCGACGGCATCCACAATCTCCTTTTCCGCCGCGGCGATCACGACACGGCCAATGCCCGCTTCTTCTGAGCGCCGCATCACCTGAACGATCATGGGGGCACCCGCAATGTCTGCGAGGGGCTTGTTGGGCAGTCGGGTGGATGCCAGGCGGGCAGGAATGAGGATAATCGGGGAAGTAGCCATGAAATCCGGTCAGAAAGGGTAAAAACGGAGCGATTCGGCCTCTCAAAACCCGTCCGAACGGTCTGCCCGCCCGAAACATGCTCTAAAAGGGCGGCAGAGCGCCGCATGCTTTTCGGCTGTTATACGGGTTGCAGGGGCCTCACGGAAGCGGGTAATCTCCGCGCCAACCAGCGGGTGGGGGCTCTGCGGGCCTGTTTGTGATCGCCGAGACCCTTCCTGGAGACTTTTTAAGGCCGGAGCCGCTTTTCCATGGATAGTTTTGAATTCAACAAAATCGCAGGTGCACTTCTCTTTTCAGTCCTGCTTCTAATGGGCGTACGGGAGCTGTCCACTGTGATGTTCTCGCCAGAAGCGGCAAACCCCGCCTCCTATCCTGTTGAAGTCGCTGGCGGCAGCGCACCCACAGGCGGTGACACGGGCGCCGTGGCCGATGAAGGCCCAAGCCTTGCTACTCTTCTTGCCAGTGCTGACATTGGCAAAGGCGAAAAGGTCGCAAAGAAATGTGCCGCCTGTCATACGTTTGATGAGGGCGGCGCCAATAAGGTCGGCCCGAACCTCTATGGGATTATCAGCCGGGCGAAAGCTCAGGTTGACGGCTTCAACTATTCCGGCGCGCTGTCCGGCATGGGCGGCACATGGGACTTTGAGACCATGGACGCGTTTCTTGAAAAGCCCAGCCGCTACGCACCTGGTACGTCCATGTCCTTCGCAGGTCTGCGCAAGCCCAATGACCGGGCAAACATCATTGCCTATCTGAATTCGCTGGGCTCCAATGTGCCGCTGCCTGCAGCTGAATAAGGCACATTAAAGTTTTTTAAGAGGCGCTCGTCCTGCCGAGTTTGGCAAGGATTAGCGCCTTTTTTCATGCTAACCTCCCCCGCATTGAGATCGCAGTCTCGCCACATTCCTCCCCTGGAATGAGGAGGTTGTCGTGGACATTGAGTTGGAGAAGTAAGTTTGGCCTGGGTTGAACGGTTTGCGGGTGCGGGTTTGGCTTTGTTGCTCGGCGCGGGTGTCGCCTTCGCAGAAGATGCGGAGCGTCACGGTCTCTCTCTTTTTGGGTCCCTCAAATATCCTGCCGGTTTTGACCATTTTGACTATGTGAACCCGGAAGCGCCGAAAGGCGGCACGCTTCGCTATGCCAGCATTGGCAGCTTTGACAGTCTCAACCCGTTCATTGTGAAAGGGCGGGCGGCAGCAGGCATCTCGACCTTCCTCTATGACACGCTGATGGTGAGCTCAATGGACGAGGCGGCGAGCGAGTATGGTCTGTTGGCGGAAACTGTTTCCCACCCGGATGACTATTCCTCCGTCACATTCAAACTGCGCCCGGCAGCAAAGTGGCATGACGGGAAGCGGGTGACGCCCGAGGATGTGATCTGGTCCCTGGAAACACTGACCACGAACCTTCCCTTCTATAATGCGTATTACGCCGATGTTGAAAGCGTTGAGAAACTCTCGCCCCTTGAGGTGCGTTTCAACTTTTCCGTCTCCGGCAATCGCGAGCTGCCTCTGATCGTCGGGCAATTGCCCGTCCTGCCCAAACATTATTGGGAAACGCGGGACTTCAGTGCAACCACTTTGGAACCACCGCTCGGCAGTGGCCCCTATCGGGTTGCAGAAGTCGACGCGCCTACGTCCATTACCTATGAACGGGTTCCGGATTATTGGGCCGCGGGCCTTAACGTGAATGTCGGCGCCTATAATTTCGACAAGATCCGTTTCACCTATTTCGGCGACAGCACGATTGCGCTTGAAGCCTTCAAAGGCGGCCAGATCGACGTGCGTTTTGAAAACTCTGCGAAGGATTGGGCGACGGCCTATGACTTCCCGGCCGCGCGGGACGGACGGGTACGCAAACAGCAGCTTTACACGTCAAACCCTGAGCCGATGCAGGGCTTTGCCATGAACCTGCGCCGCGCCAAATTTGCGGATGTGCGCGTACGTGAAGCGATCGGCCTCGCCTTTGATTTTGAGTGGGCCAACAAGTCCCTCTTCTATGATCAATACACCCGGACGGACAGCTATTTCGAAAACTCAGAGCTTGCTGCAAGCGGCGTTCCTGAGGGTGCAGAACTTGCGCTGCTGGAACCGTTTAGCGATCAGTTGCCAGCCGCCCTTTTCACTGAAGCCTTTGTGGTCCCCACGACGGATGGCAGCGGCGACAATCGGCGCAACTTGAGAGCGGCCACCAAACTGCTGCGCGAAGCGGGATGGTCCGTCAACGAACAGGGCGTGTTGGTCAATAATGAGAGCGGCGACACATTCGAGATTGAGTTCCTGCTGGTCTCGCCCACGTTCGAACGGGTCGTCCAGCCCTATCTACAGGCTCTGAAGAAACTCGGCATCAATGGCAGCATTCGCATTGTCGACACGTCGCAATATCAAAACCGTCTGGACAGTTTCGATTTCGACATGATCATTCACAGTGCGGGCCAATCCCTCTCTCCCGGCAATGAGCAGCGGGAATTCTGGGGATGCGAAGCTGCAGAACGGAATGGCAGCCGCAACGTGATCGGGATTTGCGATCCCGTCGTCGAGGCCCTGATTGATGAAATTATTCTTGCCAAGGACCGTGAAGCCCTCGTGACCGCAAGCCAGGCGCTCGACCGGGTGCTGCAGTGGCGCCACTATATGGTGCCGCAATGGCATATTCCTTTCACCCGCGCTGCCGTCTGGTCCCAGATCGCACATCCGGACCCGACGCCTGCCTTCAATCCCGGATTCCCCACCATCTGGTGGCACGTAAGCGACGAGGCCCCGAACTGATGCGGCGCATTGGGGCGGGAGCTGCCGTCGCAGCGATGAGCCTTGCGTTATCCTGGGGGAGCGGGCAGGCCGAGCCGCGCCATGGCATGTCCATCTTTGGCGACCTTCTCTATGAGGAAGGTTTTTCGCACTTCTCTTATGTCAATCCGGATGCCCCGAAGGGCGGCACCTTCAGTCAGGTCGGGCCCAGCTGGATCCTCAACCAATCGCCGCTGACCTTTGACAGCCTTAACAGCTATATCCTGAAAGGAAATGGCGCGATGGGGGCGGAGCTCACCTTCGACACGCTCATGACTCGGTCCGGGGACGAGCCGGATGCGGTCTATGGACTGGTCGCGAAAACGGCAGACGTGGCCGACGATGGCAACAGCATAATCTTCGCACTCCGTCCCGAAGCGCGGTTTCATGACGGTAGCGCCCTTACCGCGGAGGATGTGGCCTTCTCCCTGCTGCTGTTGAAAGAGCAAGGCCATCCACTGATTTCGCTGACCATCCGGGAATTGGCAGACGCCGAAGCTCTGGATGCACATACGCTCAAGGTCACCTTTACGGGCAATCAGACCCGTGATTTGGCGCTCCTCATCGCCGGCCTGCCGATATTCTCCAAGGCCTATTACACAGCCAACGAATTTGACTCCACAACACTCGATGCGCCGCTGGGCAGCGGCCCCTACCGGGTGAAAGGTTTCGAACAGGGGCGCTATGTCACTTACGAGCGTGTCGAGAATTATTGGGCGCGCGACCTCAATGTGAATGTGGGCCGCTGGAATTTCGATACGGTCCGCTATGAGTTCTATCGGGATCGCACCGCGCAGTTCGAAGCCTTCAAGGCCGGGGAATATCTTCTTCGCGAAGAGTTCACCTCAAAAACCTGGGCAACCGAATATAACTTCCCAGCAGTGGAAGACGGTCGGGTCGTGCTCCTTACAATGCAGGATGAAACACCATCGGGCGCGCAAGGCTGGTTTCTCAATACCCGCCGGGACCAGTTCTCTGATCCACGGGTTCGCGAAGCGCTTGGGCTCGCTTTTGATTTCGAATGGACCAACCGCAATCATTTTTTCAATCTCTATCAGCGGAGCGGCAGCTATTTCGAAAATTCGGACATGCGCGCTCAAGGACTGCCGAGTGCGGCTGAGCTGGACCTGCTTGAGCCCTTCCGGGATCAGCTTCCTGCCCGCGTGTTTGAAGAAGCGATCGAGCCGCCCGTTTCTGACGGGTCGGGGAAAGACCGCCGGCTTCTCTTGCAGGCGTCCAAACTGCTCGACGCGGCCGGGTGGACCATTCAGGACGGCAAGCGCCGGAACGCTGCTGGCGACATTCTGACCGTCGAGTTTCTGAACGATGCCCCTACATTTGAGCGGGTGATTTCTGCATTCCAGGCCAACCTTGTTCAGCTCGGCATTGAAACCAGCATCAAGCCCGTCAATTCCGCCGAATATCAGGAACGGGTGAAGGTTTTCGACTTTGACGTCATGTCCCGGCGTTTTTCCATGTCTGCCACTCCCGGTGTCGAGCTCAGCAATTACTGGAGTTCACAAGCAGCCGAGACGTCCGGAAGCCTGAACCTCTCCGGCATAAACAGCCCCGTGATTGATGCGCTGATGGACAGGATCATCAATGCGGAGAGCCGCGAAGACCAGATTGTGGCGGCACGGGCCACCGACCGGGTTTTGCGCGCAGGGTTTTACTGGGTCCCGCACTGGTACAAAGCCTCCCACACGCTTGCCTTTTGGGATGTGTTTGCCCGTCCGGAGAAAGCCCCCCGCTATTCACGGGGAAGTGGCGTTACTGATAAACGCGGCATTCTCGACACCTGGTGGATTGATCCCGCGAAAGCGCAAAACGCGCCCCAAGCAGAGCAAGAGTAAACTCCCTGTCATCTCAAAATGATTGTGAGACGCTGATCGTGGCTTGGGACGACGGGACGATTCAGATAGACTCACGGCCTCATCAGCGGGCAGTTCCGTCCGCATCCCAACAAGACCGGACCTAGACTATGGCCGCCTATATCATCCGACGGCTTCTTCTGATGATCCCCACGATCCTGGGCATCATGCTGGTGAGTTTCACCATTGTGCAGTTTGCGCCTGGCGGTCCGATTGAGCGGATCATTGCGCAAATCCAGGGGACGGAAGTGTCCGCCACCGCGCGGGTGGGCGGTACTGCCGGGAGTGATTTTTCCGGCGGCGGGGGCGCAGCAGCGAGCGATGTCACCGCCAAGTATCGTGGTGCCCAGGGTCTTGATCCCGAATTCATTGCAAGCCTCGAGAAACAGTTTGGGTTCGATAAGCCGGTCTATGAGCGCTTTGGCCTGATGGTGTGGAACTATGCGCGCTTTGAATTTGGGGAGAGCTATTTCAGGGACGTGCAGGTTGTCGATCTGATCATCGAAAAAATGCCCGTGTCCATCTCGCTCGGTCTCTGGACGACGCTGATCACGTACCTCATCTCCATTCCCTTAGGCGTCATGAAGGCGGTGCGTGACGGTTCCAGCCTGGATGTCTGGACGAGTGCGGTGATTATCGTGGGCTACGCGATCCCGGGCTTCTTGTTCGCGGTTGTACTGATCGTGCTTTTTGCAGGCGGATCCTATTTTGATGTCTTTCCTTTGCGGGGCCTCACCTCTGACAATTGGGAAGAGCTCTCATTCTTCGGCAAAGTCACCGACTATATGTGGCACCTGGCGCTTCCGATCACCGCGATGGTAATCAGCGGCTTTGCGACCACAACGCTGCTCACCAAGAATTCCTTTTTGGACGAAATCAAGAAGCAATATGTGGTGACCGCGCGGGCAAAGGGCTTGACCGAGCGTGAAGTTCTTTATGGCCATGTGTTTCGCAATGCCATGCTGATCGTAATTGCAGGCTTCCCCGGGGCCTTTGTCGGCGTCTTCTTCACGGGCTCCCTGCTCATCGAGACCATCTTCTCACTCGACGGGCTGGGACTTCTGTCGTTTGAGAGCATTATCAATCGGGACTATCCGGTCGTGTTTGGCACGCTCTACATATTCGGGCTGCTGGGACTGGTGATCACGTTGATCAGCGACTTGACCTATACGTGGATTGATCCCCGTATCGATTTTGAAACGCGGGAGGTCTGATGCTTCGCTCTCTGCTCGCGCGCTTCAACATCAATCTGCCCCAGATGACACCGCTTAATGAGCGGCGCTGGCGGAACTTCAAAGCCAACCGGCGCGGTTTCTGGTCCCTTCGGATCTTCCTGGTCCTGTTCTTCGTGACGCTGTTTGCACCGCTGATTGCCAACGACAAGCCGCTCTTGCTCACCTATGACGGCTCGATCTATTTCCCGACCTTCAACACCTATGCGGAGACCACGTTCGGTGGTGACTTCGCGACCGAAGCGGACTATCGCGACCCCTTTGTTCAGGATCTCATTGCAGAGGCGGACGGCATCATGATCTGGCCGCTCATCCGCTACAGCTACGATACGATCAACCGCAATCTGCCGGTGCCTGCCCCGGCGCCCCCCAGTGCGGAGAACTGGCTCGGCACGGATGATCAGGGCCGCGATGTGGTGGCCCGTCTCATCTATGGGTTTCGCATCTCTGTGCTCTTTGGCCTCACGCTCACCTTCTTCTCTTCCATTATCGGGGTCGCCGCCGGTGCAGTTCAGGGCTATTTCGGGGGCTGGCTTGATCTCATTTTTCAGCGGTTCATCGAAATCTGGACAAGCGTGCCGCAGCTCTACCTTCTGATCATCATTGCCGCGATCATCGAGCCGAATTTCTGGATCCTGCTGTGTATCCTGTTGCTGTTCAGTTGGGTCGCCCTTGTGGGCGTGGTGCGCGCAGAGTTCCTCCGCGGACGCAACTTCGAATATGTGAATGCGGCGCGCGCGCTTGGGGTTTCCAACGGCACCATCATCTACAAACACCTGCTGCCTAATGCGATGGTCGCCACACTTACCTTCATGCCGTTCATCCTGAACGCTTCCATAACGACTCTCACCTCTCTCGACTTTTTGGGATTCGGTCTGCCTCCAGGCTCGCCGTCGCTCGGTGAGCTTCTGGCCCAAGGCAAAGCAAACCTGCAGGCGCCATGGCTCGGCTTCTCCGGTTTTTTCACCATCGCGATCATGTTGAGCCTGCTCATCTTTATCGGTGAAGCGGTGCGGGACGCTTTTGATCCCAGAAAGACTCTGACATGACAGATGGGCGCATGACGGACACAGCGACAAAGACGCCGCTTATTGAGATTGATAATCTCCATGTGGGTTTCCGCCAAGGGGAGGAAGTCACTCATGCGGTGAAGGGCGTGTCTCTTACCATCAATGCCGGGGAGACCGTGGCCCTGGTGGGCGAGTCCGGCTCTGGCAAATCCGTCACGGCCCTTTCAATCCTGAAACTGCTTCCCTATCCGCAGGCGTCGCACCCGCAAGGCACGATCCGCTTTCGTGGCGCGAACCTGATGAGTACGGACGAGAGTGCGCTTCGCTCTGTGCGCGGAAATCAGATCTCCATGGTGTTTCAGGAGCCCATGACCTCTCTCAATCCGCTCCATACGATTGAGCGGCAGGTAGGTGAGGTGCTCATCCGGCATAAGGGCCTCAGCAATGAGGCCGCCCGGGCAGAAGTGCTGACGCTTCTTGAAAAAGTCGGCATTCGCGACGCGGAGGGACGGCTTGGCGCTTATCCGCATCAGCTGTCCGGCGGTCAGCGGCAAAGGGTCATGATCGCCATGGCGCTTGCCAATGAGCCAGATCTTCTTATCGCTGATGAACCTACCACCGCGCTCGATGTGACAGTACAGGCCCAGATCCTGGCCCTGCTCAAAGAGCTGCAGCGGGAGATGGGCATGGCCATGCTGCTTATCACCCATGATCTGGGTATTGTGCGCAAAATGGCGGACCGGACTTATGTGATGACCGGCGGCGAGGTTGTTGAGACGGGGAAGACGCAGAAGATCTTCTCCGCCCCGCAACATGACTACACCAAGCACCTGTTGGCGGCGGAGCCAAAGGGACGGCCCGAAGCGCCCCGCAGTGATGCGCCGGTGGTGATGGAAGCAGATGATCTTAAAGTCTGGTTCCCCATCAAGAAGGGACTGCTGCGCAAGACGGTCGATCATGTGAAGGCGGTGGACGGTATTAGTGTCCGCGTTCAGGAAGGCCAGACGGTGGGCATTGTGGGAGAGTCAGGGTCCGGCAAAACGACTCTTGGCCTCGCGCTCCTTCGGCTCATATCCAGCGACGGCCCCATCCGGTTTGAAGGGGGTCAGATTGATGGCTTCACAGAAAATCAGGTGCGCCCGCTTCGCGAACATATGCAGATCGTGTTTCAGGATCCGTTCGGGTCTCTCTCTCCCCGCCTCTCCATCTCGCAAATCGTCGAAGAAGGTCTGATCGTTCAAAACCGCGGCCTGTCGGCGACAGAACGGCGCGCACGTGTGTCCTCTGCCCTTCAGGAAGTGGGCATTGATCCCGCAATGCAGGATCGCTACCCCCATGAGTTTTCCGGCGGTCAGCGCCAACGCATCGCCATCGCCCGCGCCATGGTGCTGCAACCGAAATTCGTGATGCTGGATGAACCCACAAGCGCGCTTGATATGTCGGTCCAGGCGCAGATTGTCGATCTGCTGCGCACGCTGCAGAAGAAATACAATCTGGCCTACCTTTTCATCAGCCACGATCTAAAGGTGGTGCGGGCGCTCGCCGATCAGGTAATCGTCATGCGGGCGGGCAAAGTGGTGGAACAGGGCCCCGCCGACAAAATCTTCGATGCACCGGAGACCGACTATACGAAGACTTTGATGGCCGCCGCCTTCGATCTCGAAACCGGTCCGGGAGAAGCCTCAGCGTGAGCGTTAAAGCCTTTTGATACTGGTAACCGGCCCATCGCTCTTATCGATGCGGGCGACCGCTTCTGCGATTGGCTCTTTCACCGTACGCATATGCGTGGCGTTGGCATGCAGCAGAGTTTCGCCGTCCACCATGATGCCGACATGCCCGCGCCAGAAGACGAGGTCGCCCCTTTGCAGTTGGGACAGGTCCCGCGGATTATCCAGAGCACTGCCGAGCGTTGCTTCTTGTAGGTCCGTGTCCCGCAAACAGGCAATACCGCACCGCTCCATGCTCATCTGAACAAGGCCGGAGCAGTCCAGTCCGCGGGCATCGCGCCCACCCCAAAGGTAAGGCACGCCCAGAAACTCTTCAGCGACAGAAACATAGTCAGACGCAAAACTATCGATCTTGGAGAGGTGCGATGACACGACATACCCTCCACCGGCCAGTTCAACAAATTTTCCCGTTGCCCCTGTTACGACCAGCTTTGCATTCATGGACAACGGCGTCGCGGGCCGCGATTTAATATCCGCTTCCGGATAGATGAAGGTTCTGAGAGCCACGACACGATGGGTTACAGCCCCTTTTGGCGGTTGAAGGAGGCTCGTAGCGATATAGCCCACATAATCGTCCTGTGCCGATTGCCCCCAGCACCAATCCTCTTCTGTTTCATAGACGCGGAAGGTTTCGCCAAAGAGCAGTTCTGTGTCCATCGGCGCGGCGTGTTCCGCCCGGCGCAGCAGCGGCGCGCGCGGCGCCACAACCTGAAAATCTTCGCTCTCAACAAACCGGTCGGCGTCCACCTCACCGCGCAAATAGGCCGCTGCGAGATCCGGCCGATAGGGATTCAGCCGCTTGTCCAGGCCATTCTTGTTCGTCACGCCAGGTGATCCTTTGCCTTGGCTATAATCGTGTCAGAGAGCTCACTCAAATAGACCGATCCCGCGACAGTTCTTTGAACCAACACGTTGCGTTTGTCTGTGTCGTCGCGTTTCCGCTTCAGCAGGTCTTTCTGCCCCATCGTATCGAGTGCACGGGTAATGGCGGGCTTTGAAACGTCGAGCTTGGCGGCTAACCCTCTTACCGTATGGGGTGGCGGCTCCAGATAAACGGTGAGCAGAATAGCCAGCTGACGCGCTGAGAGGTCCGGCACGTCCCGGCGCACTGTATCCAGCACCACATCGTGCCACAGCTTCAGCGCATCAAGCGGCTTAAGATCCATCGGGCTTCCAGGTCAGCATCGGGACTCAAATTCCATTTCGGAGCCGGATCAGTCTACCCCGCCTGCGGGCCTGCCGCCAAGTAGGTTAACGCGTGCCGTAAGTCTTTTTGAGATAAGCAAAGAGAGCCCGAATGCCCTGCGCCTCGCCGCCAACCGGTCTGCCGGGCTTGGCGCGCGGGCTCCAGGCAAAGACATCAAAATGCACATAGGTTTTCGCTTTCTCGACGAAACGCGCAAGAAAGAGCGCTGCCGTAATGGAGCCTGCAAACCCGCCCTCGGAGATGTGATTGACGTCAGCGATCTTACTGCTGAGCCATCCGTCATAGGCGGGCCATAAGGGCATACGCCAGAGTGGATCGGCGTTTTGTTCAGCTTCTTCGCTCAAGCGCGCCGCGAATTCCTCATCATTTGTATAGAAAGGCGGGAGGTCAGGACCCAATGCCACGCGGGCCGCACCGGTGAGGGTTGCCATGTCAATCAGGAGATCCGGTTCCTCGCTATCGGCTTCTGCCAGCGCATCCGCCAGAATGAGGCGGCCCTCTGCATCCGTATTGCCGATCTCCACGCTGAGGCCCTTGCGGCTGTCGAGCACATCACCCGGACGAAAAGCATTGCCCGCAACAGCATTTTCTACGGCCGGGATCAGTACGCGTAGACGCACATTCAGGTTCGCGCGCATAATAAGTTGAGCGAGTGCCAGAACATGGGCAGCTCCCCCCATGTCCTTTTTCATAAGCGCCATAGAATTGCCGGGCTTCAGATTGAGCCCGCCCGTATCAAAGCAGACACCTTTGCCCACCAGCGTTACCTTTGGCGCGTCCTCCTCTCCCCAGGAGAAATCAATCAGGCGTGGCGCAGCCCCTTCCGCAGCAGCTCGTCCGACGGCGTGCACCATAGGATAGTTTTGGGCCAGCAAGTCATCGCCGGTGATCACAGAGCAGGAAACACCAAACCCGTCTGTCACCTGACGGACCGCTGCTTCCAGCTCCGCCGGCCCCAGATCACTTGTCGGTGTATTGACCAGATCACGGGTGAGAAAGACCGCATCCACAATGTCTGTGAGTTCTTCCAGATCAACCATTTCCGGCAGCACAAGTTTGGGTAAATCCCGGTCCCGGGTCTTGTACTTGTTGAAGCTGTAGGTTCCCAGCGCCCATCCCAGTGCCGCCTGAGAATTGTCGAGCCCTTCCATCCCGGCAAGCCGGTAGGTCCCTGCAGGCAGGTTTTCAGAGAGGGCGGCAAAGATGAAGGGATCGTCTGCTTTGCCAAGTCCCAATAGGGCGCCGGCAAGGCTCCCGGATTCATCCGGCAGCATCAAAACCCGGCCAGTTTCCCCTGTGAAGCCCGCAGTGCCAACCCATGCAGCGCCCGAGCCCGCATGGGCATCGCACCACGCCTGAACATCGTCAGACCGTACCGGCCAGACCGGTAAGGCAGCGGCGTCTTTATCGGTTACAAATACATCTTCCACGGGCGCGACCTCTTTTGAATTTGCTCAAACGCCCGCAAACAGTATAGAGGGTCTCATTGGCCTGCAATCCCAGCGCTGGCCCAGTGCTGGCCCAGTGCTGGCCTGACCTAATCCTTACCCTCAACAAGGAATCCTCATGTCCGATCTGAAATACAGACTGCTCACCGGTCCTGACGATCACGCGTTCTGCGAACGTGTGTCGAAGGCGCTTGAAGACGGCTACCGCTTACATGGCTCCCCTGCGATCACATTCAACGGTGAGACCGCGATCGTCGCCCAGGCCGTTGTCCGGGATGACACCCAGCAAGCGAACTGAGACAGCTCAGCGTTCAAGGATGCCTTTCTCAAAGTAGAAAAGCTCCGCACCGGGGTGCAGAAGGATCGGGACACCGCGGACAGCGGCGTCGGGGTTGACGTGGCGGCCGTTGGCGTTGGCGGTAATCAGCGTTTCTCTGTTTCGATCATCAAAAAGGGCACGGGTGATCGCGTGAACCAGATCGGTGTCGGCTGTTGCCCTTGTGATCCAGAGCGCTCCGATCCCAATGGTCTTCACATCCCCCACAAATCGATAGGTATTCTCGGGGATGACAAAATTGCTGTAGAAGGTTCGATCGATCCGCAGACGATCTGCGGGCTCCCCTTCTATCGGCACGATATCAATCGCGCCTCTCACGGCCAGGTCCTCAATCGATCTCGCCGGTGCCCCGGCTACAAGAAAATATGCGTCCAGATTGCCGGACAGAATCATCTCCGCGGAGCGCGACGCGTCGGCACTTACAGGCTCAATATCCGTAAGGGACACGCCAAAGGCTTTGAGGATCGTGATCGCATCGGCCCGAGTGCCTGATCCTTCTGATCCAATGGACACACGGAGGCCTTTCAGGTCTTCAACACCTTTGATGTCGAGTCCTCGTGCTGTCACCAGGTGGATGGCTTCGACATAAAGGTTCGCGATCACACGCAGGTTTTCGCGTGGACTCTCCCCCTCGAAAGCCCCCCTTCCATAATAGGCATCCTCAAGGACATTGGCCTGCACCAGAGCTGAATCCAAAAGACCATCCGCCACGGCTCTTGCATTCGCCACCGACCCCGCCGACCCTTTGGAGATGGCCACAAGGCCGGGGACTCCACACCGGCTGCCTGGAATGCAGGGATCGGAGCCAGGTGGCCGGCTGATCACCGCCGCAAGGGCTTCGCCCATGGGAAAATAGGTACCGCCCGTCGACCCGGTTCCGATCTGGAAAAAGGTGACGCGCGCATCATTGTCGTCCCATCCAGTCAAACTCTTGCCCATGCCCAGAGTCAGAAGAACCAAAACCGCAACGCCCAGCACCAGGAGCAGGACCCGGTCAAAGCCCACGCGGTCTATTCCTTTACGGATTGTTAAAAGGAAACTTGAAAAACGATCTGACGCCATGGCCCACTATACAAACAAGCATGCGCCCCCTGAAAGACCTACGGGCAATTTGAGACCAAGTTTATACTTAAGCCTTTCTTGAGACCTGTGGGCGAGGATAGAGCGTGGGCAAATGTATGCGCTCACCGATTTGCTATGAGATGTGGAAACCAATGGCTTATCCAATGTTCCTTCGTTCACAGTCCCGGTTGACGCGATCCGTTCTTGGCACGGCGCTTGGCGCTTTGATGTTGGGCGGCTGCGTGACAAATGCAGAAACACAGCGCCCTGGATTGGGTGCGGCTGCTGATCTTCCGGTACATCTGTCTGAACCGAGAGATTTCGTCGCTTCTGCCGCCTATTGGGGCGGCATTTACGAGCAGGATCCACGAAATGCCGAGGCAGCCGCCCGCTATGCGCGTGGGCTCCGGCATCTGGGTTCCCACATGCAAGCGCTTAGCGTCCTCCAGCAGGCCAGTGCCCTCCACCCCAACGATCCGGCGGTCCTCGCCGAGTATGGCAAAACGCTTGCCGCAAGTGGCAAGCCCGATCAGGCTTCCGCTCTCCTGGCAAAAGCAGCGGTTTTGAGCCCGACGGACTGGACAATTTTTTCGGCCGCTGGTGT
The DNA here is from genome assembly GCA_965248405.1 of Parvibaculaceae bacterium. Lineage (GTDB taxonomy): Bacteria > Pseudomonadota > Alphaproteobacteria > Parvibaculales > Parvibaculaceae > Mf105b01. Next base: position 242,922 of record OZ252104.1, on the reverse strand, counting down.
CGCATATGACGAAATGGGCGAGCATGATCGCGCGAAGGAGCAATATAACTCTGCTCTGCGCCTTGCCCCTGACCATCCCACGATTCTGACAAACCTTGGCCTTTCTCATGCTCTTTCCGGCGATCTGCCTGCCGCGGAGGCGACTCTTCGCCGCGCAGTCGCCAACCCGTCAGCTGGTGCGCATGCCCGCCAAAACCTATCTTTGGTCCTTGGCCTAAAAGGTGATTTCGAAGAAGCTGAGCGCCTTGCCCGGGCAGACCTGCCACCGAGCCTCGCGTCCAACAACATCACAACGATCCGCTCAATGCTGGCGCAGCCCGCGCTTTGGCAAGAGATGGAAGCGCTTGATGCACCTGTTGACACATCGTGGCAGGCAATCGGCACCGCACCTTAAGCGGCGTCACCCCTCGCCAGAAACACACAGTGTCCCGAGCCGCAGTTGTGAACCCATCTGCGGCTCCTTTTTACGCGCGCAGCTGTTACCCAAGCTTTACTGATAGAAATTGATGACTGCCGGGCCCAGGATCACAAAGAAGAGAACCGGCAAAAAGAAAGCGATCATCGGCACCGTCAGTTTAGGCGGCAGGCCAGCGGCCTTCTTCTCCGCCGCTGCCATACGCATATCGCGATTTTCCTGCGCCATCACCCGAAGGGCAGTCCCTAAAGGTGTCCCGTACCGCTCAGCCTGGATCAGGCTCATCGTGACCGCCTTCACGCCATCCAGACCGGTTCTGGTAGCCAGGTTTTCATAGGCCATCCGCCGATCTTGAAGGTAGGAGAGTTCGGCCGTTGTCAGGCTCAGTTCTTCCGCCAGCTCAACGGACTGCGTCCCTACTTCCGAGGCGACCTTGTGAAATGCCGCTTCAACGGACATCCCGGACTCCACACAGATCAACAGCAGATCAAGTGCATCGGGAAAAGCTTTTTTGATCGATTCCTGCCTGCGCGCAATCATGTTCTCCACGAAGACATTCGGCAGATAGAAGCCAATGAAGGCCGCACCAAATGACGCCGCGACCCGTGCCAGAGGTTCGAGCCCAAATGAATTGGCAAAGAAGAGATAGAAGATGGTTACGACGAACAGAATGATCGGCATGAAGAAGCGGAAGAACATGAACGAGTAAACAGGTGCCTGGCCTCGGAACCCCGCCTTCTTCAGCTTACCGCGAATGGCATCGCTTTCCATCAGCTCCATCAGGTTCAGTCTGTCCACAAACTGCTTGATGAAAGTTCGCGGGTCCTGCCGAAGCTTTTTGCCTTCTCTTTCGCGCTCTAGCTGCTCACGGTGCGCACGTCGCAATGCTTCACGTTCGCTCGATACGGATTTCATCCGCGTCGATAGCTTGTCCGTTGAAAACATCGGTGTCGCAAGAGTAAGAACAGTTGCAAAGGCGGCGACCGCTGTCAGCAGCATCACCATGTTTTCCATGCTGAACAGGCTCTCAATGACTGCAAACATTCATCGACTCCCGTTCTAGAAGTTAAAGTTGACCATTTTACGCATGACAAGGATGCCGATACCCATCCACATCAGGCTGCCAACAATGATTATGTTGCCAGCTGTCGTCGTAAAAAGAAGGCTGATGTAATCCGGCGTTGTCAGATAGATCAGCGCCATGACACCGGGAGGCAGGGACCCAATAATCCCGGCTGACGCCTTTGCCTCCTGCGACATGGCTTGAATTTTCGCGCGCATCTTTTTCCGGTCACGCAGGACATTGGCTAGATTACCGAGGGCCTCCGACAGGTTCCCACCCGCTTGCTGCTGAATTGCGAGGACAATCATGAAGAAATTTACTTCCGCCAGCGGAATGCGCTCGTAAACCTTTTGCAGACCCTGTTCAATGGTCACGCCCATCGCCTGCCCATCGACCAGTTCGCGGAACTCACTGCCGACGGGTTCCGGACTCTCATTTGCGATGATCTTTAGGCAATCATTGATTGGAAGGCCCGCTTTCACGCCACGCACGATGACATCCAACGAATTGGCAAATTCCTCGATAAACGCCTTCTGGCGGCGTTTGGTCATAAAATTGACAAGCCAGCGGGGAACCCCAAACCCTCCGGCAAAGCCACCCAGCACCGCGGCACCGACTGGAAAACCTGAAAGCATGATGACAATGCCCACAATGAGGCCCGTCACACCGCTTGCGATGTAAAAGGTTTTGGGTGTGATTTCGAGCCCCGCACGTTGAAGCCGCAGGCGGATTGTCAGCTTCTCTTTTTCAGCCTTTTGCTTCGCTTCGATTTCTTTCAGGGTTTCCTGCACCTGTTTGCGGCGTGGCCCGGAATTGTCAGACTGCGCGTCCTCTTTTCCATCCGCCTTGGCGCTGCGCCTGTCAGTACGGGCAACCCTTGCCATGCGTTGACTGGATTTATTGCCTTTCGCGCCCGCAAAAACAAAGCCCACAGCACCGATACAGACCGCCACCAATACCGCAACACCTACGATGATAAGAGTTGTCTCGTCCATCAGCTGCCTCAATCCTGCGCCCGATCCAGCGCCTGAGAAAGTTTATGATGCTGATTGTAGTAGCGAGCCTTATCCCAGAAAGCAGGGCGCGCAATGCCGGTTGATTTGTGCCGACCAATAATCTTGCCCTGGTCGTCTTCACCTTCCATGTCATAGATGAAGAGATCCTGTGTGGTAATCACATCGCCTTCTGTTCCCAACACTTCGGTCACATGAGTGATGCGCCTTGATCCATCGCGAAGACGCGCAGCTTGAATAATCACATCGACAGAGCCAACAATCATCTCCCGGATCGTTTTCGACGGGAGAGAGAATCCGCCCATGGTGATCATGCTTTCAAGCCGCGAGAGAGCTTCGCGCGGAGAGTTGGCGTGAAGCGTTCCCATGGAGCCGTCATGACCTGTATTCATCGCCTGCAGCAGGTCGAAAGCCTCAGGTCCACGCACCTCCCCCACGATGATCCGCTCTGGGCGCATACGCAGACAGTTTTTCACAAGATCACGCATGGTGACCTCACCCTGCCCCTCAAGGTTGGGCGGGCGGGTTTCGAGCCGGACCACATGTGGCTGCTGGAGTTGAAGTTCCGCCGCATCTTCACACGTGATAATGCGCTCGTCTGTGTCGATAAAACCGGTCATGCAATTGAGCAGAGTGGTCTTACCCGAGCCCGTCCCTCCAGAGATGAGGACGTTGCAGCGGACATTGCCGATCACGGCCAACACATCTGCCCCTTCCGGCGAGATGGACTTGAAATCCACCAGGTTGTTCATTGTCAGCTTGTCTTTGCGGAACTTACGGATGGTGAGTGTTGGGCCATCCAGCGCCAGCGGCGGCGCAATGACATTCACGCGACTGCCATCCGCAAGACGGGCATCACAAATCGGGCTGGATTCATCAACACGCCTGCCCACCTGGCTCACGATGCGCTGGCAGATATTGAGAAGCTGGGAATTGTCGCGAAATTTGACATTTGTCGGCTCAACGCGGCCATCCACCTCGATAAAGGTGAGGCCCGCCCCATTGACCATAATGTCTGCGATATCGTCACGGGCCAGCAGCGGTTCCAGCGGTCCGTAACCCAAAACATCGTTACAGATGTCCTGAAGCAGATCCTCCTGCTCCGAGATAGACATGACGACATTTTTGATCGCGATGATTTCGCTCACAATGTCGCGAATTTCCTCACGCGCGCTCTCAGTATCAAGCTGGGCAAGCTGAGTGAGGTCGATCGTATCGATCAGCGCATTGAAGATCGTTGTCTTTGTCTGAAAATATTCGGGTGACCGAACGTCAGCGCCCACATGTGCTGGCGCAGGTTGCGGCGCTGTAGGCGTCGGCGCAGAAACCGTCGGTTTGGCGGGCTCCTCCGCAGCCGGTTTAGGCTTGGGAGCAGCCGACCTCGCAGGAGGAGGTGGCGGCGCCTTTCCTCCTGCGGGCGCAGAAGGCGATCGCCCGTTTGCGGAATCTCGCCGGCCAAACATGGATTATCCCTTCTTTCCGCCGAGCAAAGAGGAAAGGAAGCCTTTTTTCTTTTCAACCATGGCGTGACGGCCTGTTACCAAAGTCGACAAGTGCCGTACCGCTGCGGTTGTTTTGTTTTTAGGGTCGATTTCCTGAAGCATCTGCCCATTATTGGATGCCGTGCCGAACAGAACGGGATTGAATGGCAAGAGCAGAGTCGGTTCCTGCTCAATTGCTTCCGCAAAATCGTCCGCAGGAATTTCCGGCCGCTTGGGCATGCTTACCTGATTGAGCACCACATGAGGGGCGGCGTCATTGGTCCGCTGCTTCTTGATCAAATCAAGGAAGTTCTTCGTATTTCTGAGGCTCGCAAGGTCCGGTGTCGCCGTGATGATGATTTCATCGGCGTTGAGCAGTGTCTGACGCGACCAGCGGTTCCACACATGAGGCATGTCCACAACAACGCATGGGCAGGTTTCTCTGACCGTTTCAATAACCGACTCACAGGCTTCCGGAAGCAGATCTTCATCACGATCCAATGTGCCGGGCGCGCCAAAGATCGACAGACGATCAGTGCATTTCACAAGCAACCGGTCGAGCAGAACGTCATCAAGACGTTCCGGCTGCATCAACGCCTCCGCCACGCCCTGTACGGGGTCCTGGTTGAAATCAAGACCGGCTGTCCCAAATGGCAGATCCATGTCGATCAGCGTGACATCTTCCCGCATTTCTTCGGCAATACACCAGCTCACATTGTGCGCGAGCGTACTGGAGCCCACGCCGCCACGTGCCCCAAGGAAAACAATGGAGCGGCCGATCGGCGGCGCATCCGGGTCTGCATAGAGCCGGGCGACAGAGTCAACAATCTGGATTGGAGAGAGTGGCGCCACCAGATATTCATTTACACCCTGGCGGATCATCTCTCTGTAGAGCGTGATATCGTTGAGGTGGCCAACGATCACCACCTTCGTGCCGGCATCACAGACTTCTGCCAAGGCACCCAACTGTTTGAAGAGCGTTTCGCCCCCTTCAACGGTTTCCACAATGATTAGACTGGGGGTGCCTGTGTCTTTGTAATACTTAACCGCTGCAGGAATGCCCCCCATGTGAACTGTCACATGAGCTTTGGCCAGCCGCCGGTCTTCTGCCGCGCGTTGGATAACCACACCCGTATCAGGCTGTTCACAGAAAACCTCAATCGAGATTCTGGGGACCGGCTTGACGACCGATTGGGTGACAAATTCGTCGTCACCCTCATCATCTTCAAAGACCGGATCGTCTGGTAGAATTTGTTCTGCGTTAGTCATCAGATACTTCGCTCACAGATCCCGAGGCATTACCGGACTCGTCGGCTTCCGTCACCTCGCCTAAACGGAAACTTTCGATTACTTGATCCCGCCGTGGTGTATAGGCAGGGTCCCATTCACGCGGTCCCATCAGATCCGCCGGATCGGCGACCATTGCCGCAAGATTACTCTGCGTGGCACAACCAAAATTGGGGCTGCGTTTGTTGTTCGGCGCAAACGCGTAGTCATTTGTCCAATTGCCGCACGGGCTGGCGCTCGCTACATACCGGCGATAGCTCAAAATGACGGGGGCGTTTTTGTTCGCAGAGGAAGCCCGATAGGCGGCATATCCGACCGCCGCCTGTGGCAGCCCCGCATCAGCCAGCACCGCACGCGTTTCTGCAACAATGGAAACAGCCGCCGCCTCATTGGGCGACCCGCTAGGTGCCGCAATCGTCAAAGCACCATGCCCACGGGCTTTGTAGGTGCTCACAAATGCATCAATCGCGGCTTTATCCGCTACCGACAGGGCAATCTTGTCCTGCGGTACATCCATCTGAAGTGTCACAACTTGCGGATCCACGCTGATTGGATGCTGATGGCGCACGTCAAATAGAGCGTCTTCGCGACCGTTAAAGCCGCCACATGCCGTAAGCCAAAAAGCTGCTGTCAAGGTCAGGATCAGTCTCATCATGTCTCTCTCCTTTCCCTCAATCCACCACAAAGCCCACAGGGCCCTGGAGTGCACCATCTGCGCCTTTGTCACCGGCAACGCCATAGGTGGCGTTGAGGCGGCCCATCAAGATCGTGTCCAGGTCAGATGGCGGCGCATATCCATCCGTTGGCAAGACGAGTTTGTCGCGGCTCGTCGCATCCACGAGATAGGGTGTCACAATCACGACAAGTTCGGTTTCATTGTCTTGAAAGTCTCTGCTTCGGAAGAGAGAACCCAGAACCGGCACGTCTTTAATGCCCGGTACGCCATCAATGTTCTGTTTCGTCGTCTCGGACAGAAGTCCTGCCATCACCATGGACCCACCACTTGGAAGCTCAACGGTGGTCTCCGCTCGACGTACGCGCAGGGCCGGAACTGTGACGCCTTCCTGGCGAATGATGTTGCCATTGGCGTCTGTGACGCTGACCCCTTCAAACACGAAAGACCCCTCACTCGTCAGCTCACTGACCTCGGTGGAAATCTGAAGACTGATACGGCCTTCTCCCAGCACCACAGGCTTAAACCCAAGTCCAACGCCAAATGGTTTGAATTCCAAAATCACGTTGCCATTCCTGTCCTGCGACGTTGGTACGGGAAATTCCCCGCCTGCCAAGAAGCTCGCTGATTCACCGGAGATGGCGGTGAGATTTGGTTCCGCAAGCGTGCGAAGAAGTCCTGCCCGTTCAAGCGCTGTCAGTGCGCCTGTAATGTCGGACCCGCCAGTGGCCGGAAGGCCGTTCGGTGCCGTTGTCAAACCACCAAGTGAGCCCCCTTGAAGGGAGAGTGAGTTTGCTGTGGCGAGGCTTAGTGCCAGACTTCCAAAGTCGACCGAACTGCTGAGATCCACACCCAGCTGCTTGATCAGGCTCCGCTGCATTTCTGCAACTGTCACCCGCAGGTTGACCTGCTCCTTGCCTTCAATAGCGAGCATGTTGAGAACCTGCTCCGGATCACCGGCAAATCGTGCCGCAAGATCACGTGCCTGTGTCGCCTGAGCTGCGTTCGGCACACGGCCGGACAGAACGATATTGTCATTCACAGCATCAACTTTTACGCGAGCGTTGGGCAAGAAACGGGCGATCATATTGGAGAGGCCCGCAAGATCCCGCTCCACCCGGATTTCGAGGTTCAGAATCTGGTCGCCCCGCGCATTAAAGAAGAAGGCGTTTGTCTGCCCAATCTCCATACCGATGACGTAGGTCCTGCGTGCGGTCCGCACGACAGCGTCGACAATTGCCGGATTGGAGACCAGCACATCTTTTGCATCTACAGGCAGCTCAATAATTGCGGCCTTATTCAACCCGAGAGTCAGCGTGCGGGACGCGGTGCTGGTTCCTCCCTCAGAGATCCGCACAAGTTGAGCATCACCGGCTGCCATAACCTTGCTGTTGGTCGTTAAACCTGATGCCACAAACAGCAATCCAATGAACATGAATGCTGACACCTTCCGGAGCTTCACCGGCGACGGGAAGCGATAGCGATACGCTGCCATCCAGGTCATTTCCCTCTCCCTGATACCGTTGTCACTCTTGATTCCGCTCCGTAGCGGAGAATGCGCACGGAGGCGCCATGGCCGTTTCCGTTGCGGCTGGATTGTTCGCTTGAGGCCCCCGTCGGCACCTGGTCCGCACGGGCACTGTCCGCCAATGGCCGTAGCGCCAGCGAGAGGTCTCCTTGAGCTGCTGCAAGAGCGAAGCTCTCTGCCTGCGACGGCAACATTTCCAGTGTGGCTGTCTTACCGACAACGACCTGTTCGCCTTCCACCTCTTTGAATGTCTGATCAATGGCCAGCACGCGCACGTTGCGAAGAATGGTCTCACTCCGGTATCCACCGGTGCTTCCACCTTCCTCTGCTGCCCCTCCACGAAGGCGCATTGTCATAATCACATCAACCCTGTCATTCGGTAGGATGAAGCCCCCTGCGCCCGTCTCTGGCGAAATCTTTGTTGAAACGGCCCGCATGCCCGCAGACAGAAGGGCTGACATAAAGCCCGCATTTTCAAAGCTGACGAGTTTTCCGGCAGTAATGGGCTCCCCGGCAAGTACGGGACTGCGCGCGATTGCGCCGCCAAAAACCTCAAGCGCATTTGGCTGCACATCCTGCGTCACAAATGAACTGGAGACAGCATCTTCCGGCCAAGGCTGCCAGACCAGGTCGCCTTTCCCTACACGTTGACCCAAAGCAAGATCATCCGCCGCCACCAGCACCTCTGCCATCGGCTGTTCAATGATTTGTGGCACGACAACCTGGGGCGCATCGTTAGATACAAGTGAGCGCGCCAAGAAAGCCGCTAGTCCCGCAGCAACCAGCGCTAATGCCAATATTCCAATTCTCATCGCGTTCACAGGATCACCACCTTGATTTCCGGCTGAGAAAGATCGTCCCGCCTCTATCAAACGACTTTTCGATCAACTTATAGTTAATTTTGCTGCGCCTTTTTCATGGGCCAGAGCCCGGCATGTGCGGTCTGTTTCATGACTTTTCCTTTGGATTTCTGATCAGATGGGCGTCGCTGAGAGAGCGAACCAAACTGTTTGCGGAAGCGCCAGGAGTGCCCCGGCAGCAAGTGCGATCCCGTAAGGGATACCGGCCTGTGTATCGTGCAGCCGCGATACCCACGGCATTTCCCGCAATGGTGTCGCCAATGGCAAACGCCGGAACATGAGCAATGAGAGGGCAAGCAGGCCGCCAATGATCGCCGCCCAGATCAAGTAGACCGGCAGCGTAATCCATCCCACCCACAGGCCAATTGCAGCGAGGAGTTTTGCGTCTCCGCCGCCCAAGAGGTTCATGGCGAACATGGCCATGCCAATAAATAGAAGGGTGACGCCCAGTGCCAGGTGGCTGGCGACGATCAACCAACTCAGCCCGGAGAAGGGAACGACCACAACAAAAAGTCCCACCAAGGCCAGCGACACCCAATTGGGAATTCGAAAGGTCAAAAGGTCACTCACCGCCGCAACAATAAGCAGCGCCGGAAAGATGGTGAGGACAGTGGTCTGCAGCACGTCAGATCCTAAAAGTTTAATGAAAACAAGTACTTTGGGCTATTTGCGTCTGGAAGAGAGCATGTCGCGACGGGTGTAAACACGACGTAAAGACGATGCGATTTTCCGTGTGGGGTCCTGTGCCCGCTTCAACAAAAAAGACCGCCAGCACGCAATGCGGCCGACGGTCTTCGTTTGGCAATCTCGCTAAGCGCCCAAAAGTTACGGGCCGCTTGTCTACGGAGTTAGCCGCCTGGTGCGACGAGTGCCGTGTCGATGAAGTTGAAGATCGCCAGAATGTCAGCACCGATTGTGCCAACAACACCAACGATAGCAACGGAGATGCCAGCAGCAATCAGGCCATATTCGATGGCTGTCGCACCGGACTCATTGTCCATGAAGCGCTTCATAAATTTAGTCATAACTAGATCCTCATAAATACTCTTAGTACAGCACCAGCCCAAACCCGCTGTCCTTGGACAGACATCCTTGAGCTAGACCACACTATCTGGGGCGCGTTACCCCTAAGTTAATCAGAAGATCAAAAACCACCCTATCGCTGTTTTTTATTTCACCAGATTTACTAAATACATATTCACCCAAAATAAGAAAGACTTTTACTTCAATATTCAAAGCATTTTCTTGCTTTCCAGGGCGTCCGCTCGAATAGGTTAGTTAAAAATTGGTGACCGTAGAGGAGCCCGTTTCAGGAACACTTCAACAGGACCGGGCGCGCTTGTTTGCCGGTGGTAGAGACGACAAATGCGGCGGTTCCAACCATACGATTTTTCGGCAAACCGTTTCATTTGCAAAGCGTTTAGTCTTTGAGGCCTATGGTCGGGGTCTGTTTAAACCACCCTGCGATATTACCGTCGCAGCGAAAGGGATCGACACAGATGACGCACGCTCCGAAGCGGCCACTTCGCACTCTCTCCTATGTCGCCACGTTGGCCGGAAGTTTGTTGGCTTTTCCAGCTTCGGCGGCTGACCTCAGTGTCGAAGTCAACCATTCGCGCCTCCATACGCTGAAGCAGGCTGCCTCAACCATCATTGTTGGCAACCCCGCAATTGCCGATGTCTCCCTTAGCAATGACATGACGCTGGTTGTCTTCGGAAAGACCTATGGCCTTACAAATCTTATCGCGCTCGACGCGACGGGTCGGCAGATTGCCAATCTTGATGTCAGGGTAACCACATCACAGGGCACGAACATGATCGTCAATCGAGGAGCTGGACAGATGTCTTACTCATGTGCTCCTCGGTGCGTTCGGGTTGTCGACCCTGCTGATGATACGAGCGCGACTGACACTTTGCTCACAACGACCACCGGTGTTACTGCCTACGGGGATGCTGCGGCTGCTGGGGATAGCGAATAGAAGTCTTATCTAATCCGGACAAAAAAGGGGCTCCTCATCTGGAAGCCCCTTTTTCTTTTTGTGTCTCCGGCCCGTTCCTATTTGCTCAGGCGCAAGTTTGATAGGTCTCGCGCAATAGCCTGGAAGACAGACTGCAGTTCCTCATTGCTCGGCGAGTCAAAATAGAGGGCAGGACTTGTCGCACACTCTTCCATGAGTGCTTGCGTGTCAGAGTCTGACACCTTGAAGGTAATCGTGTATAGCCGAATACCTTCATCCTTAATGTTCTGACACACTTCCGCAGTTTTCGGGTCAAGACGTGCCTCGGCATCCCACGCGTTTGTCGTACCAAGCCGGCCTTGACTTATGTAGCCATAAGCCGTGTAACGCGAACGATTGAGATCATTGTTCAATCGACCAAGGACGTTTGATCCATCGGTCAGCAGTACAATTGCCTTGTCGACAGAGTCATCATCATAAGGACGGCCTTCAGTGAACGGTTCGCCCGGCGACACCACGCGCCATCCCCAAGACAGACCTACTGGGATATGGGTGACACCGCTGGCATTCATCGCATCAATATTGTCGATGAGAAGTTCTTTGTCGTTTGTTAGGCGCGTAATTGGACGCATCGTGCAGCCCGCATCTGGCCCTCTGCTGCTGGAGTTCACCCAGGCGCCGTCATACTTCCCAATATCACGTTGCCGAACAGCATCGCTTCCGCTGACAACGTCGGACAGATAGTTGTTCACATACCTGTTTCTATTGCGCTCGTCCGGCGCAAACCACGGCACCCAGAACGTGTCCGGCGTACCCGCGGTTGGCGGCGTATCCAATTCGTCCAGGGGTTCCGGGCGCGTCTGGACACAGCCTTCCCAGGAGCGGTTATTGATCTGACCGTAAAGATCCCAAAGCGTGTCGACGTTGGGATCTGTAGAGAAGTCGAAATTCTCGTCATGAATGCTTGACGCGCCAGTCATGTCCAGCGCCGTCGTCGGAAAGTCGGTTCCGACATTTACGCCGGCAGCGAAAGGGACAAGGCCAATGTGCAATTTCTCCAAGTCGGGATTGTCCCCGAATAGGATGTTTACCAGAGAAGTCGCGGCATCCTTCATTGCATCAAGCTTACCGCTTGATCCCATGGAGCCGGTGTTATCCAACACCATGACAATCTCAAGCGCCTTATTCTCTCTTGTCACTTCCACTTCACTGCCGACGTCGAGCTCGTCGATGCCGAAGACACCTAAGAGGGCCGTCGGTAGTGTCGCAGTCGCAGACAAGGTGACAACATTGTTGCCGAGAGTGAGTTGAAGCTCACCCGGAACACCAATTTCCGTATTCGGGTAGTTCGCGTTGAAGAAATCTTGCGCCAGCGTTTTGAGTTGCTCTTCCGAAACGCCGGGGGACCCAGCAACAGCAAGACCAGCTGCATCCAATGCCTGGGTCAAATGTGCCCTTACAAGATAGGCGCGTGACAGGTCGACGCCAACTCCGGCGGCAGCCATAATCGGCATGAGGGCCAACGCAAAAATGATGGCCACATTACCCTGCCGATTGCGCCGGTACTCGCCAATAACCGCCAGAAACCTTAACGCACCAAGCGCTATTCGATTACCGATTTGATCCATATCTGTCGCTGTTCCGCTACTGGAACACTCCCGTGCCGGGATTAAAACCAACACCAGACTAGGTCGTCGGTATTAAGGGGCACTCAACCGAGAGGATAAAATTTGAGGCAATTTTGCCTCTTACTTAGTTCAAATTGCCTCACCAAAACTGACGCTCCGGAAAAGCTTTTTCTATATTCCTGATCATTGCGAAATGCCTTCCTGAACCGGGAAGGAATATTCAAATGGCACGAGGCACCCCGTGACACATCAGGGCACAGGAGCGGGACTTCAAAGGAAACGGTGGTTACCTCCGTTCCGAAAGTCCTTCAGGCATAATGAAGACGGAAGCGTAGCGATTGAGATGGGGCTCATTGGCATCCCCTTCTTCGCAGTCCTCTTTGCAGTCATTGAAACAGCCCTTGTTTTCTTCGCATCCATTGCCATGGAAGGCGCCATGGAAGACGCCGCGCGGATGGTCCGAACCGGTATTGCGCATGAGAGCGGTATGACGGCGGAGCAATTTAAAACAGAAGTCTGTTCAAAGAGCCCGCTCTTCTTCGATTGCGACGAGAGGCTCGTTGTAGATGTTCGGACGTTTGAAGAATTCGGTGCGGTAAATTCAGCAGACCCGCTCGATGAGAATGGGAACCTCTCAAACAACTTCCAATATAACATTGGCGATGCTGGCGATGTGGTGCTGGTTCGGGCCTTTTATGTCTGGGATATCATCACACCAATCGGGATCGGTCTTGATAATATGTCCGGCGGCAATCACCTGATTGCAGCGAGTTCGGTATTCCGAAACGAGCCCTTCTCCGAGATCCTTCCATGAGGCGCGTGATCATGACCCACGTTTTCCAGACCCTCCGTACTTTTGGACAAACGCTCTTCAGAAAAGAGGATGGAGCCTCATCGGTTGAGTTCGCTCTCATCCTACCCGTGATGCTCTCGATTTATTTCGGCGTTGTAGAGCTCAGCAATGCGCTCATTGCCGACAGAAAGCTAAACAAAACCGGCAGCGCGGTCGCGGACCTCGTCGCTCAGGCCATCCTGATTGATAACAATCAGATGGACGACATTTTCGACGCCAGCACAACTATCATGGAGCCGTTCGGTGCCACGACCCTCACCGTCGTTGTGGCCAGCGTCGTGGCGGACGAGAACAATGTTACAACCATCGATTGGAGCGATGCGCTGAACGGCACCGCCTACGCCCCCGGCTCTCCCTACACGCTACCGCCCGGTCTCACCACGGCAGGGTCCAGCGTTATCGTGGCAGAGGCGACCTACACCTACACGTCGCCAATCGGGCAGTATCTGACCGGTGGCATCACCTTCTCAAACCAGTATTTTCTGCGCCCCCGCAGAACCTCAGCAGTCGGCAGAACAAGCTGACCGAGCGCCTTCGCAATCGATTAACCATGTTTCTCATTTAGGTGATGCAAACATGTCGCAGCAGGTCTGATGGCTCAGATTCCAGACCCGAGAAGATGCAACCGCCCCCCCTGACCCAACAAAAACGCGACGTTTTATAAAGGCGGACAGGCGGTCACGGTCAAATTCAGTCATACCGCCTGACATAAATGTAAGTGATTGAATCTGAAGGAAAATGATGGCGGAGAGAGAGGGATTCGAACCCTCGAGACGGGATTACCGCCTACACGCTTTCCAAGCGTGCGCCTTCAGCCACTCGGCCACCTCTCCGCAGTCAGCGGCTTCTTAACCACCTGATTTGGCGCGCAATATACCCCACGGTTCTCTTGAATCAACACCTCAGCGCGTGTCCGTCGTGAAAACATCGCACTGCGGCATCTTGTCGTTTGTCGCCCTAACAGTTACCGTTTCGTTAAGTCGCGACATGTCGCGGCGAGTAAATGGCTGGGGGGCCAAAGAATAATGATCATTTTCAGGCTAATCGGACTTATCTTTATTGCTGCAGCGCTCATGGTTTTGGGTGCAGATGGCATACAGACGCTCGAAGCCGGGGAAGTAAAAATCCGCTCCTTGGGCGAGTTATGGACTTTGCTTCATCCTGCGACATTGGAAGCTACCAACGCTTGGGCTGCTGAAACACTGCCAGGCGTGGTTGCCGATCCAGGGTTTACATCACTGCTCACATTCCCATCCTGGGCTGTGTTTGGCGTGATTGGTATCCTGATCGCCTTCCTCTTCCGCCGTCGCGACTAATCCATTCCTGAACTAGGTGGCCCGGCGAACACTTTGGGGGAAGTTTTCGCATTGTAGGACGCCTGCATAACGGAGCATGCTCTCGAGCATTGCTTCGTTATGCACTTATTTTCTTGGAATTTTGTCTTGCGGCTTCTTCTACTAGTACTTTCAGCCAGTTTTGCGCTGGCAACCTTAGGCGCGGGTCTGTATGACCTGGCGGGCCCACCGGCGCGCAGCGGCTTCTTCCACACAGGCGGCGAGCTCTGGTTCGCCCTGTCCCCGGACAGCCTCAATCTGATGCAGGCAGTTACCCAGCGCTATATCTCTCCAAGTCTATGGGACCCGACGATTATCGCGCTCCTGAAACTTCCCGCAGTCGTGCTGCTGGGGCTGCTGAGCATCCTTCTGGGCGCCTATCCAGGCCTGAAAGCGCTTAGTTCTCGTCCATCTTGAGGGCTGCGATAAAGGCTTCCTGAGGGATGTCGACGCGGCCGAACTGGCGCATCTTTTTCTTACCCTCTTTCTGCTTGTCCAAAAGCTTACGCTTCCGGCTGACGTCCCCGCCATAGCATTTGGCCGTTACGTCTTTGCGCATGGCAGCAATCGTTTCACGGGCGACAATGCGGCCGCCGAGGGCCGCCTGGATGGGCACCTTAAAGAGATGGCGTGGGATCAGCTCTTTAAGCTTTTCGCACATGGCCCGGCCACGTTGTTCCGCCCGCGAGCGGTGGACGATGGTCGCCAAAGCATCAACCGGCTCTTCATTCACCAGGATCGACATTTTGACGAGATCACCCTCTTCATAGGACTCGATCTGATAGTCAAAGCTGGCATAGCCGCGGGTGACGGATTTCAACCGGTCGTAGAAGTCGATGACAACCTCGTTGAGCGGCAGGCGGTAAACCACCATGGCGCGGGTGCCCGCATAGGTGAGATCGATCTGCGAGCCCCGGCGATCCTCACAGAGCTTGAGCACCGCCCCCAGATACTCATCCGGCACCAGGATCGTTGCCTTGATCCAGGGTTCTTCAATGTGATCGATCTTCATGACATCAGGCATGTCGGCCGGATTGTGCATCTCCTCCATCGACCCATCGGTCATATGGAGATGGTAGATCACACTCGGCGCGGTCGTAATGAGATCGATATTGAATTCCCGCTCAATCCGCTCACGCACAATCTCCAAATGGAGGAGTCCCAAGAACCCGCAGCGGAACCCAAAGCCCAAGGCAGCGCTGGTTTCCATCTCATATTCGAAACTGGCATCATTGAGACGGAGCTTCGCCATGGCATCGCGGAGATCCTCAAATTGCGCCGCATCCACCGGAAAGAGGCCACAGAAAACCACCGGCTGAGCTGGCTGAAAGCCACCAAGCGGTGCATCGCAGGGCTGTTTTTCATCGGTGATGGTGTCGCCCACCGCCGTGTCCGCCACTTCCTTGATGGAGGCGGTGAAGAAGCCAATTTCGCCGGCTTTCAGCGATGTGAGGTTTTCTTTCTTTGGGCGGAAGATGCCCACCTGATCCACCGGGTAGACCCCGCCGGTGGACATCATTTTGATGCGCTGGCCCTTTTTGAGCTCGCCATCCACCACACGCACGAGCACCACGACGCCCAGATAAGCGTCATACCAGCTGTCGACCAGCATGGCTTTGAGCGGGGCTGAGCGATCGCCTTCGGGTGGTGGGAGCTTGGTAACAATCGCTTCCAGCACATCGTCAATGCCGAGACCCGATTTGGCTGAGATCTCAACGGCGTCGCTCGCATCCAGTCCGATGACATCTTCAATCTGCTGGCGCACCCGGTCCGGCTCCGCCGCGGGCAGATCGATCTTGTTCAGAACGGGTACGATCTCATGATCAACTTCGATGGCTGTATAGACGTTTGCCAGCGTCTGAGCCTCAACACCCTGGCTCGCATCCACCACCAGAAGAGAGCCTTCGCAGGCTGCCAGAGACCGGTTCACCTCATAGGCGAAATCCACATGGCCCGGCGTGTCAATGAGATTAAGTTCATAGGTGATACCGTCAGCGGCTTTGTAGTCGAGACGCACCGTTTGCGCCTTGATGGTGATGCCCCGCTCGCGCTCGATCTCCATATTGTCGAGCACCTGTTCCTTCATTTCGCGCTCGCTCAAACCTCCACAGGTCTGGATCAACCGGTCAGCCAGCGTGGACTTGCCGTGGTCAATATGCGCGATGATGGAAAAATTACGGATATGGGCGAGGTCTGTCATGGGCGCGGATATATCATCGCTGCGCCCAAACAGCCACTCTGAAATCCACAGAATAGGCCCGGATTTGACTCAGGTTTACCACCCTGTGAAACTTTAATTTCACTTTAGGGAGGTTAGACAAATGAGCAACACGTCAGTTCCCAGTGTTTTGGCTGTCCTTTTAGCCATCCTCATAGGTGTCTTAGCTTTTTTCGATGTCATAGAGCTTTCGAAATTCAAGGCGAACATCACTGCTGAAACCTTCACATCTCTTGTTTTGAGTTTGGTTGCCATCGCTTTGTTTATTGAAAGATCAGCAGAGGTTTATCTCAGCGTATGGCGACGCCCGGAGCGGGAACGGCTGACGTCAGCCGTGAGGGACCTCAACAAGGAAATCGACGAAAACAAACAAATTCTGGCAGACATCGCCTCTGGCAAAAGACAGGGCACACCTGCCGAGATCAACGCGGCAAATGATGCAATCCAGTTGCAGACACAAGCATCACGAACTGCTGCACAGGATCTTGCTGACTACCGTGCTGTGACGGCCAGTTATTCTCTCACCATCAATGTTTCGCTTGGTTTGCTTGTTGCCTGCATAGGGGCCCGTGCGCTTGAGCCCCTCCTGGCTGAGACCGTTAGTTTAAATGGCAAGTTTTTTGTGGCTGTTGATGTTGTCATCACTGGTGCCCTGCTTGGTGGGGGCGCTGATGGATTGCACAAGATCATTAGCGTATTCACCACTTGGGCAGAAGAAACCAAAAACAAGACCAAGGGCATTTAGTCCCTTAATTGCGGCCGCCAACCCAGTTGGCGGCCCGTTTGTCCATCCAGGCCTTGATCCCTTCTTTATAGTCCTGGTGCTGCGCCATGGCCTCAAGCAGGCGCTCAGCCTCCTCCACGGAGGTACGAGCGCTCCTGTGCTGATCTGAATAGATCTGCCACTTCGTCTCTCTAAGAGAGCCTGGGGCGGACTGGGTGAGCACCTCCGCATAATCATAAACCGCAGGCATCAACGCCTCCGGCTCCAAGCACTTGTTCAGGAAGCCTATCTCCATGGCCTCTTCCGCCAGAAAGACCCGCGATGACAAGAGGAGATCATTGGCATGGGTAAGACCGATGATCCGCGGCAAAACCCAGGAGAGCCCAAACTCTGCTGGAAAATTGAACCGGCCATGAGCGGTTGTGAACTTGGCCCCTTTCACCGCAAAGCGTATGTCAGCGAAGGCAGCCAGCACCAGGCCGATCCCGGCGGCTGCCCCATTGATCGCGGCGATCACAGGTTTGGTCAGACCAAAATGATAGGCAAAGGTCGCGTCAAACTCGTCGCGAACCCCAAAGCCCGGCCGGGCAATATCGTCGGTGGTGCCGCTGTCATAGCGTCCTTTTTCTGAGTGGCCCTCCAGGGCCGCCGTGTCAGCGCCTGCACAAAAAGCTTTTCCCTCCGGATCGCCTGTGACGACGATCACGCGTACGGTCTCGTCCTGATCAAGCTCGCTTAGGACATGGCGGTATTCGGTATGCATCCGGCCTGTCCAGGCATTGCGGCGATGCGGTCGCGACAAAAGAACCGTCGCGATCTGACCTTCACGTTCGATCTTTATCGTTTTCAGTTCCATCCGCCCTACTCCTACCCGTTTTCTTTGTTTTCCAGTTTGGCTCGGCGGTCGGCTTCCAGCCGCTCCATGAAGGCGCCAGCAATAATACCCGATGGAAGGGCAATGATCCCAATGCCAATAAGCGCGATGAAGCCTGCCAATAGTTTCCCCATCCCCGTCACGGGGAAGGCGTCTCCGTACCCGACGGTGGTCAGTGTTACCACGGCCCACCAAAGCGACCGGGTTATCGACCCGAAATGCTCCGGATTGGTCGCACCTTCCGCATAGTAGATGGCCACGGCAGCGAAATAGACAGATGTGATCGACAATAAGAAGCTGATCAGCAATTGACGCCACACAGACTCGACGACATCCACCAGCATCTGGGCAGCCGGTACAAAGCGCGCCAGTTTCAGAAGCCGCATCAACCGGATGGCTTTAAGGCCCTCAACCGAGATGGGAATCTCAATACCCGCCGACACAAGCGCCACAATGAACAGTTCAGGGGCGAAGGCCAGAAAATCGATGATCAGCCAGAAGCGGCCGGCATACCGGCTGCGCTCGACAAGACCTTGCACACCTCG
This sequence comes from Parvibaculaceae bacterium, assembly GCA_965248405.1. Taxonomy (GTDB): domain Bacteria; phylum Pseudomonadota; class Alphaproteobacteria; order Parvibaculales; family Parvibaculaceae; genus Mf105b01. Next base: position 224,468 of record OZ252104.1, on the reverse strand, counting down.
TGTTTCACCTGCGGCCCAAATGCGCAGAACAAACTCAATCCCAAATATGCAGAGAATAAAAAGGTTGGCTCTGTTGAGAGCCTCAGACCAGTTCCCCGCGAGCGCGGGCTCTGTTTCAAGCGTGAACAAAACCACGCTGGAAAAGATCAGAACAATCAATACCCAATTGGTCGGCGACAGACCCGGGTGGTCCCAGGAGTCGATGGTGAGCTGACGGTCGACAAATCGCCTTAAGCGGTTTCCGGCTGTTGATGTTGATGTCGGCATGTCCCCTCCGTTCCGTTTGTTTTAAAGCGGTAACGGAGGAAAGGAAATGTCTGAAATCAGGCGGCCTCGATCCCATGACTTTGCAGGAAGGCCGTCATAGGCTCCGTCACCTTCCGCACCGCGGGCCGGGTTCCAACGCGTGCCTGCCAGGCTTTGAGGCGTGAACAGCCATCGGGGATTGCTTCACCCAGAAACCCGGCAAAAAAGGCGGCCATGTAGAAAGCGATGTCGGCATAGGTGTAGGCGCCTGTCAGATAGTCCGTCTCTAGGGCGTTTTCTGCTTTCGCGTAGTAAGCTTGGATCGCTACTCTTGCCACTGCAACGCCGTCCGGCCCCACACGCGCAGACCCGGCGGGCATCAGGCAGACAACGTTGGGGAAGAAGATTTCATCGGAGGAGAGCTCCGCCAGCCGCGCCCTTGCTCGTTCCTTTTTGCCTGACGGCCAAAGCGCGGGCTTCGGACATACATCTTCCAGATATTCGAAGATCTGGGTGGAATCGAAAATCTCCAGATCATCATCCACCAGAACCGGCACCTGTTCCTTGGGGTTGATCCGTGTCACGATTCCATGTTTCGGCGAGTAAAGCTCGCGAAGAGAGAAGGGAACGAATTCCAACTCAAAGTCGATGCCCTTTTCATGGGCTGCAATTTCCGCTTTTGCGCCAAACATGCTGAGCGGGCCGGAGTAGAGTTTCATTTGTACATCTCCCTGACTGATATCTGAAGCATGTCAGGTCAGGCTCCCGCCGCTCAGTTCCAATTCCTCCGGTTGCATTCGAACCAATTCCATCAAAACATTCTCTTGGACGCCCGGGCATGCAGCGATACATTCGCCTCCGACCTAGTTATTTGGAGTTATGATGCGCGTTATTCTGCCCCTGGCCGTGAGCCTTTCTTGCTTGTCTTCGGCTGCATTTGCTGACGAGGCCGGCCCAAAAATCGATCTGTCCACTCAATCAGACAATTACATTGTTGAAGAGGAGTATCAGTCCATCCGACCAGGTGCGATGGATGAGAAATTCCAGCGCGATACCAATACCGGCGGGACGACCTTCAACCTGTCCTACGAGGAAGAAGAGCCTGAGACAGACGAATATGGTGTTATCCGTGAGATCGATGGGCCCGCGACAACGGATTACTCAAAGCCGCCCGCGCTTGACACAAACGAGTAACAACATGCGCTCGCCCGATGACGGGCGAACGCGCACATATCCTCATTTTCCTCTTAGGCAGACTTAGCCGCGGAGTTTCCCACCGGTTGCTTTTTCAACAGCGGCCACAATCTTCTCGCTTACGGCCTCAAGCTCTTTATCCGTCAGGGTTTTGTCCTGTGGTTGCAACGTCACTTCGATCGCGAGTGATTTTTCGTCGGCGCCCAAACTTCCACCTTCAAATGCATCAAAGAGCGTCACGCCCGTGATGAGCTTTTTGTCCGCCCCCGCTGCGGCGCGTATGAGCGCGTCTGCGGCCTGGTCTTTCACAACGATGAAGGCAAAGTCACGACGCACCGGCTGAAGATCCGGGATGGTCAGGCCTGGCTTGGTTTTTGTGGGTTTCGTCTTCGGCTTCGGGATCGCATCGATCATCACTTCAAAGGCTACAATGGGTCCGGCGACATCCAAGGCATCCAGAATTTTCGGATGAATTTCACCAAACCGGGCGAGCACATTTTTTGGCCCCATCCGGAAGACACCGGAGCGGCCCGGGTGATACCAGGCTGGTGCATCGGCGGCGACCTGAAGATTGTCGACCTTCGCTCCAAGGCTTGCGAGCAATGCTGCTGCGTCTGACTTGGCGTCGAACACATCAACCGACTTGGCTGCGCCCTGCCAATGGCGTCCTGCGCCTGATATGCCTGCCGTGCCCTGGCGAATGCCGGTTGCGACATTGATCTGATCGTCCGGCTGGTCGCCCTCATATTGCTGCGCTACTTCGAACAACATCACGTCCTGAGCGCCACGCGCCATGTTCCGGCCAGCGGCAGCAATGAGCCCGGGAAGAATGGCCGGGCGCATATGGCTCATGTCACTCGAAATCGGGTTCGCCAGTTCCAGCGGCGCGACGGCATTTTCTCCGCCGCCGAAGAGTTGCGCCTGTGCCTTCGGAATGAAAGACCAGTTCACAGCTTCCACGAAGCCGCGCGATGCGAGCACCCGCTTCGCGTTACGCAGGCGCTTTTGTGACAGGTTCAAAACCGGATCCGCCACCGCATGGCCTTTCGGCAGCGGCGTAGAGGTGACTTCATCGAGTCCGTGAATGCGGACAACTTCTTCCACCAGGTCCGCTTCGCCGAAGACATCCGGACGCCAGCTCGGTGGCGTCACGTCGAGACGCCCGCCTTTGCCCGGTGTCACGGTGAAACCGAGGTCGCCCAAGATTTTTTTGATCTCCGCATTCTCAAGTTTGAGCCCTGTCAGCCGCGACACACGCGTTGGATCAAACGAGATCACATGGGAATGGTCCGGCGTTTCGCCTGCAACAACCAGATTGGACGCTTCACCACCGCAGAGCTCCATCACCAAAGCCGCCGCGCGATCGACACCGGGAAGTGTTGAGACCGGATCGATCCCGCGCTCAAAGCGGTAGCGCGCATCGGAGACGATGCCCGTTTTTCGGCCTGTAGAGGCCGTTCTACGAGGATCGAAATAAGCGCTTTCAATGAAAACGTCCGTCGTTGTTTCCGTCGAACCGCTTGTCTCCCCCCCCATAATGCCGCCAAAGCCCAGCACGCGTGCGTCGTCCGCGATCACAGTCATGGTCTCATCAGCTTTATATTCTTTGCCGTCAAGTGCCAGGAAGGTTTCGCCCTTGCCCAGGCGTGCGCGCACATTGCCCTTGAGTTTCGCTACATCATAGACGTGCAGGGGCCGTGCCTGGTCGTAAGACAGATAGTTGGTGATATCGACCAGGGCATTGATGGGCCGCAGGCCGATGGCCATCAGGCGCTCCTGCATCCAGGCCGGGCTCGGGCCATTCTTTACCCCCTTCACCAGGCGCCCAGCAAAGGCAGGACACGCATCTTTACTCTTGTCGTCGAAGGCGAGTTCAATGCCGACAGAACTGTCAAAGCTGCCTGACACCTCTGGGACCGGATTTTCTTTCAATGTGCCGAGACCCGCTGCGGCGAGATCGCGCGCAATGCCATAAACGCCCAGGCAATCAGGACGGTTGGGTGTGATGCCGATCTCAATCATAGGATCGGTTTTGCCGAGCGCTTCTGACGCCGGCGTGCCGACAGCAAAATCACCGTCGAGCTCAATGATGCCGGTGTGCTCGTCGGAGAGTTCCAGCTCGCGTTCGGAACACATCATGCCGTTGGACTCAACGCCACGGATTTTCGTGGGCTTCAGTACCATGCCGTTCGCCGGGATCGTAGCGCCGGACGGGGCAAAAATGCCGAGCAAACCTGTCTTGGCATTGGGGGCGCCGCAGACGACCTGCAGCATCTCCGTCTTGCCCTCGATCATGGCTTCTACTTTGCAGAGCTTCAGCTTGTCAGCGTCCGGATGAGGGCCTGCCTCCACAATACGCGCGACCGCAAACGGGGCGAGCGCTGCCGCCGGGTCCACCACCTCTTCGACCTCAAGGCCGATCATGGTGAGCTTGTCGACGATCTGTTCCAGCGTCGCGTCTGTGTCGAGATGGTCTTTCAACCAGGAGAGGGTGAACTTCATGAGCTGAGCCCTCCTGCCAAAGTTGGGACATCCAAGGCGGCGAACCCGTAATGGCGGAGCCAACGGAGGTCAGTCTCGAAGAAGGCCCGCAGATCCGGGATGCCGTATTTCAGCATGGCCAGCCGGTCGATGCCGACGCCGAAGGCGAAGCCCTGAAACGCGTCCGGATCAATGTCCGCCGACTTCAGCACGTTGGGGTGCACCATGCCGCAGCCCAGAATTTCCAGCCAATCATCCCCTTCACCAATGCGGATTTCATTGCCGAGACGCGCGCAGCGCACATCCACTTCCATGGAGGGTTCCGTGAAAGGGAAGAAACTCGGGCGGAAGCGGATTTCCACGCCCTCGGTTTCGAAATAGGCGCGCAGGAATTCTTCCAGTGTCCACTTCAAATGGCCCATATGGGTGTCGCGGTCCACGACCAAGCCTTCGACCTGGTGGAACTGGGGCGTGTGGGTCTGATCGCTGTCACAGCGAAAGGTACGGCCCGGCGCGATGAAGCGGAAAGGAGGCTCCCCCTTCTCCATGGTTCGCACCTGCACAGGGCTCGTGTGCGTGCGAAGCAGCGGGCGGCTCCCATCTTCGCGTTCATGGAAATAGAAGGTGTCGTGCATTTCGCGCGCCGGGTGGCCTTCGGGGAAATTCAATGCCTCGAAATTGTAATAGTCGGTCTCGATGTCCGGACCTTCTTCAACGGCAAAGCCCAGATCGCAGAAGATGGCGGTAATCTCGTCCATGGTTTGGGTGAGCGGGTGAATGCGGCCCTGCTCGATCGGTGTCTGGCGTACCGGCAGGCTCACATCGACCTTCTCGGTGGCGAGGCGCTGTTCCAGGGCAGCTTCATGAAGCTCGGCTTTCCGGGCGGCAATGGCATCGCCCACCCGGGTCTTCAGGCCGTTCAGAGCGGGACCCATTTCCTTCCGCTCTTCCGGGGTCATTTTGCCGAGCCCCTTCATGAGCTCGGAAATGCTGCCCTTCTTGCCGAGGGCGCCCACACGCACCTCTTCCAGGTCTTTTTCGGTTCCCGTGGCCTTAACGGCTGCCAGAACGTCCGCCTCAATCTTTTCTAGATCGCTCATATTTCCTCAAGTCGGGCTTTTCCCGATCCTTTATCCTGTCGCACTTCCGGACGGAAAACCGCCAAGTCTGATTTGGCCACTTTTCCTGGAAGTGCTTTAGAATCTCACCGTCCTTGATACAGGAACGGTTTAAACGCAAAAACCCCGCACGAATTCTCCAGCTGCCTTTTATTGAGGCGGCCCAAGAGAAGCTGCGGGGTTCTCGAATGTTGGACGTTCAATTTGGGGTCCGGCGTTGTCTGTTCAGATTTCCGCCGGAAACCTCACCTTATTGAAGTGCCGCTTCCGCCTGGTCGACCAAAGACTTGAAGGCCTCCGGCTCGTGGACGGCAAGATCAGCCAGAACTTTCCGGTCGACCTCGATGCCAGCGCGCCCGAGACCGTTGATAAATCGGCCATAGGTAAGCCCGTGGGCGCGGCTCGCGGCGTTGATCCGCTGGATCCAAAGAGCGCGGAAGCTCCGCTTCTTGGCTTTGCGGTCGCGATAGGCGTATTGACCGGCTTTTTCGACAGCCTGGTTGGCAACGCGGAAGGTATTTTTACGGCGGCCGTAATACCCCTTCGCCTTTTTGATCACCTTACGGTGACGGGCATGGGTGGTGACGCCTCTTTTTACACGTGACATTGATCTCGCTCCTTAGCCGTACGGCATCATCTTTTTAATAATCCGCGCATCCGGGTCGGACAGAATGGCCGTGCCCCGCTGATTGCGGATTTGTTTGTTCGTACGTTTGATCATGCCGTGCTGCTTGCCGGACTGCGGATGGCGCACTTTTCCGGAAGCTGTCAGCTTGAAGCGCTTTTTTACGCTCGACTTGGTCTTCAGCTTGGGCATTTTGCTCTCCTTAATATTCTGGCTTGGGTCTCGAAAACCAAGGGAAACCCTAGCGTTTCTGGCATTTTGACCCCCCTCGGCATGCCCTAGATGAGCCGGACGGGTCTGAAGGGGGCGAGTTATACGGGGTTTTGGGCCAAAAGCAAGGGTTGGGCGGGGATAAGATCCAGCGAAGACCTGTTGCAGCAAAGCCTAAGCCCAGAATCCCGCCAATCCCGTTGACGTACATTTTTGTCTTCACCAAGAAATCCTCCCCCCAGTGCGGCCCACCTAACCTTGCCGTGTTGTCAGTGAAACGCTCATTCGGTGTTCTCCGAGGAGCTAAACAGGAGGTTAAAAATGACGAACGATTGCACAACGACAGTCACCGTTACATGCGGGAGCGGAAGCAGCGGCGGCGGCAACGGAGGTGGCAGTACCACAAGCGGAAGTGCAGCCAGAAATCTATTGATCAACGCTCGTGGTCAGATAAACCAGCGCGAATATGTCAGTGGCCAAGCGACGACTGTCGCTAACCAATACACAGTTGACAGGTGGCGGGTGGTTACCCAGGGGCAGAGCCTCACCTGGACGGAGAATGAGGGTACAAAAACCTTCACCGCGCCATCCGGCGGTGTTGAGCAACTGGTCGAGGGCGACAGCATCCTCACAGGCACTTATGTGATCTCATTCACAGGCACCGCGTCTTGTACGGTAGACGGGGTCGCAAAAGCGTCTGGCGACACCGTTGATTTAACCGGCGGCACCGTTGCGACCGTGCAATTCACCAATGGTACATTCAGTCTTCCGCAACTTGAGCTCGGCACAACGCCGACATCGTTTGAGTTACGGCCAGCGGGAATCGAGCGGGATCTGTGCCAGCGCTACTTCTTCCGTCTGATTATGTCGCCCAGCGGAGAAGGGGTCATGTCCGGTCAGTGCTCCAGCGCAACGACAGGCGCGGTTATCGGGCACCTGCCCACCAATATGCGAGTGCCGCCAAATGAGGTGGCCAATGGCAACATTCAAGTGAGCAACGCAACCGGCCAAACCCCTTCGGCAAACATCACCGCGATCGCCTCAACGACGAGCGCATATCAAGTTAATTTCAATAATGCCAGCGGCCTTGTCGCCGGGAATGCCACCATTATGTCCGGCGACTCTGGAGCCGGAGGTGGATCTATTGACTTCATTGCTGAGCTTTAGTCCGCTCTAAGTCGCACCCAAAAGGCTGCCCATAGACTCGTCGGCGCCACGCTGGTTGTGCAGGTACCAGCGTGGCGTTCGGTGCGCGTACAGTTGAACGCAAACCCGAGAGCCTCCTGTATTGAGTTCACTCCGCCGCCGTGGTCTTGTTCACCTGGGGTGAGGAGACGGCAGCGCGGATATAGGGAATGTCCTCGTCCTTGAGAGGCTCCATCCACTGTTTCCGGGTGAGAGCGGCTTCAATGTAGGGTGCCAGTTCTTCCGCCTTTTTGGCTTCGCGCTCGGCCACATCCTTTTTGAACTCCGGCATCACCCGGTCGGCGAAGAGCTCCAGCGACTCGCAAATATGTTCATGTTTGTTTCGGCCGGCCTGCTGCATGAAGATCACCTGGTCCACGCCCGACTCCTGGAAGGCTTTCAGATGTTCAATCATATCGTCCGGCGTGCCGATGCCCGCCGGCTGGGTCATGAGGCTTTGGGAGTCCTTGATCATCTGCTCGGTCTTGTCGCCGCGCTGCTTGATGAACTCGCCCCACATGTTGGTGCGGCCCGGCTTCTGATCCTGGGTTACCATGGCAGCGAGCGCATAGCCAAAGAACTCGAACCCTTCCGCGCCGCGCCTGATGGCTTCCGCCCGGTCTTCATGAACCGAGAAGCTGGAGACCATGGCGATGTTCGCGTTCACGGAATGACCGATCGGTGTGCACTCATCTGACTTGATGATGCCGTAATAAATGTCGGCCCAGGCTTTTGCCTCTTCCGGATCGACAAAGGAGAAAGCAAGCGCGCCGACGCCGAGGGAGGCGGCAATCTTGATGGTGTCGCGGTTGGTGCACGCCATCCACATGGGCGGATGCGGCGTCTGCATGGGCTTTGGCAGCACATTGCGGCACGGCATGGAGAAGCTTTTACCTTCAAAGCCAGGATAGGGATCAAGCACCATCATGTTGGCGATTTGCTCCGCAGCCTCCAGGGCCATGGCGCGTTTCTCTTTGGGGTTGATGTCAAAGCCGCCAAGCTCCAGACGCGTCGCCCCCTCACCAATGCCGAACTCCACGCGGCCATTCGACATGATGTCGAGGGTCGCCAGACCTTCTGCGGTGCGGGCCGGGTGGTTGTAGTTGGGGATGACCTGGCGGATACCATGGCCGAGGCGGATATTTTTTGTCTGCGTGGCTGCTGCCGCCAGGAAGACTTCCGGCGCACTTGAGTGCGAATATTCGTCCAGGAAGTGATGCTCTACTTCCCAAGCATAGTCGTAGCCCAGTCTGTCGGCGAGGATGACCTGGTTCAGCGCCTCATGGAACAGCCTGTGTTCGTCGCCTTCGTTCCAGGGCTTGGGCAATTGCAACTCATAAAAAACGCCAAACTTCATGCGAGTCCTCCCGGGCAGCTCTGCCCCTCATCTGAATTTGAATAACACCATTATGTCACCTTCAGGCACGGGCACAATGTAAGAAGGCATTTCCCGCAAATGACGCAGCGATAACCTGAGGACTTGCGGGCGCAGAAGCGCTTCGCGAAGATGTCGTCTAACCTTGGCAAGCTCGTCTTATCTTCTTCTCACAGGAGCGCTCTTTCATGCCTACACCTTCAGGCCAACCCCTTAAGATTGCCCACCGCGGCAGCACCGGACTTTGGCCGGAAAACACGATGGGAGCCTTTGAGCGTGCCATCGCTGACGGGGCAGAGGGCATTGAACTGGACGTGCATCTGTCGAAAGACGGCATCCCCGTTGTCCATCATGACGAAGCGCTGAAACCGTCGATCGCGCGGGCACCTGACGGCGCCTGGCTCACCAAACCCACGCCGCTCATCAAGGACCTCACTTTTGAAGAGCTGCAGACCTATGACGTGGGACGGCTGAAACCCGACGCACGCTACTCGTCACGCTATCCGGAACAAACGCCGTTGGATGGGGAGCGCATCCCCTCGCTTGCCGCCGTGATTGATCTGGTGAAGGAAAAGGCGGGCCCCGATTTCGTGGTCTATACGGAACTCAAAACAGATTTGATGGACCTGACCCAATCGTCCGATCCTGTGACGCTTGCGAACACCGTTGTCGACCTTGTGGAACAAAAGGATTTCGCCGCCCAGACCGTCTTTGTCTCTTTTGACTGGCGGGCCTTGGCACAGGCGAAAAGACTAGCGCCCCACATTCGCAACGCCTTCACAACACTTCCCTTCTATTCCTTTGATCCGGAAGATAAATCCATTGCCAATGACAGCGAAGGTGCAGCCGCCCTTCGGGCTGCCTCTGCAAAGGGTGCTGATTTCTTCGGCGGATTTGACTGGCGGAACCAGGAGGGGGCAAGTTTCGGTGAACGCGTGTTGCGCGCGATTGCGGCTGGACCCTCCGACGGCTGGTTCGCCTGGCATGGCGATATTGATGAGGCGACGGCTCCCCTTGCACAAGAACTTGGCCTCACCATTTCGGCCTGGACGGTCGACATGCCCGATGACATGAAACGCCTTACTGACCTTCAGATCGACGCCATTCTCACCGACCGGCTGGATCGGCTGAATGCTGAACTACCGGGAAACTAGGTGCTTAATCGCAGCCGCCTGACTTTGAGGGAAAGGCATGTCATCGAAGACAAATGGTCATAAGGAGGTTCAAGAGATGTCTGCGCGCCAATGGTTTCGCATAGTTGCAGTGTATCTCTCCATCCCGCTGGCTTTGTTAGCGTGTGGAGGCGATCTCGATTGGTGGCAGGCATGGGTCTATTCGTTCTTGATCGTTGCCACAGGTATCGGCGGACGCATCTGGGCAGAACAGCGGCATCCGGGCTTAACGGCAGAACGACAGAACACTGAGAACATCCAGAGTGCGAAAGCTTGGGACAAGGTGCTTGCTCCGCTGATGGCTCTGAGTATTGGGTACCCTATGGTCATTGTTGCTGGGTTAGATCACCGCTTTGGCTGGTCCCCTGAATTTCCGGCCTGGCTTATCGCAACCGGCTTCATCTTGATCTCGATTGGATACGCTTTCGGCGCGTGGGCATTTGCCGAAAACCGTTTTTTTTGGAGCATGGTGCGCATTGAACCGGATCGCGGGCATGTGGTGTGTGACAGTGGCCCCTACCAAGTTGTGCGGCATCCGGGTTATGCAGGAAACCTTCTGCCGCTGCTGGGCATTGTGCTGGCCTTAGGCTCCGTCTGGGCGCTTATTCCCGCAGCGGTGGCATTGGTCGTCACGGTGATCAGGACCGCGCTGGAAGACCAGGCACTGCAGGAAGAGCTGCCAGGTTATCGAGACTATGCACGGAGCGTGCGCTATCGTTTGGTTCCAGGAATATACTGAGCGCCTCGCTCGGCGTTTACGCGGACGGAATCGTGAAGCCTTTGTTTGAGCACATGACCTAGCCAACAAAAAACGGGCCCTGAAACAGAGCCCGTTTGTTTAATCGATTTTCTGTACTGTTTAGCGCGGCGCCAGGACCATAATCATCTGGCGGCCTTCCATTTTTGGATAGAGCTCTACTTTCGCAACCTCTTCCAAATCCTCACGGACCCGGTTCAGCACTTTCATGCCCAGATCCTGGTGCGCCATTTCACGGCCCCGGAAGCGAAGGGTCACCTTGACCTTGTCGCCTTCTCCGAAGAAGCGCAGCATGTTCTTCATCTTCACGTCATAGTCATGCGTGTCGATGTTGGGACGCATTTTGATTTCTTTGACTTCGACAGTCTTCTGCTTCTTCCGCGCCTCGGCTGCTTTCTTCTGTGCCTGGTACTTGTATTTCCCAAGGTCGAGAAGCTTGCACACAGGCGGGTCAGCGTTCGGCGAGACCTCTACAAGGTCCAGGCCAGACTCGTCGGCGGCGGCTAGTGCATCTTCAATCGAGACGACACCACGTTTTTCACCCTCTCCGTCAATCAGCATGACTTTGGGTACGGTAATGTCTCGGTTGGCGCGCGGTCCTTCTTTCGTTGGCTGCGCGAATACGGCTCTACGGGCTATGAAACCCTCCTATAGCTATGGGTCGCGCCGGAAACCATTCCGGCACGGGATATGTCCCAAGGTTTACGACGCTCACCGTGGGAGTCAAGAAGCTTTGTGTTTACAGGTGCTTAACTCGTGTCCGCTGTGCCTCCAGAGACACGTGCCAGGGGGGAGAGTATATGCCAGACGGGACATGGGCGGATGCACCAGCGATAGGCCCGGGTGCGCAGGGAGTCGTCAAAGTCATAGATGGCGGCAAATTGGCCCCAAGAGATGCGCCGGACCAGGGCGAGGAGCCTGAAGGCCCCGCGCGGGACCCCATCCGGCCAGACAGATACAGGCAAATCCGCGTAATTCTTTGCCGTTTCCGCGGACGCGAGAACGGTTACGCCCGTCCCCTCAGCGAGGGTGTCCTTTATAAATGCACGAATATTCTCCACACCCGCGGTGTTGTTCAGATGGATGATCAGGATCGTGCGATCCGTCATTCTGCCAGAAGATCTCTGTAAACAGCGAGGGTGCGTTCGGTCATGGCTTGCACGGAGAACTGGTCCTCCACGAAGGCGCGGCCCCGGACGCCCATCGCCTGACGATCGGCGCTGTTTGCGGTGAGCGCGGAGGCCATGGCCGCCGCCAGCGCCTCTGCATCTCCGGGGGTCACCCGCCATCCGGTTGCTGCCGCCGCCCCCCCCGCATCGGAGGCATCAAGCACCGTGTCTTTCGCCCCGCCATGGTCCGCCACAATCACCGGGCGTGCCATCGCCTGGGCCTCCACGGCACTGCGGCCAAAGGGCTCCGGATCAAGGGAAGGTGCCAGGACAATATCCGCTGCGCTGCAGGCGGCCGGCATATCGTCGCAATGGCCAACGAGCTTCACCCTTAAAGCAGGGTCATGAGCGTCAATCGCTGCTTTGATCTCATCTTCATAATCCGTGCGCCCTTGCGCGTCGCCCACAAGGATCAGCTTGGCCCCGGCTGCCGCGGACCCCATACGCGCGTTCATGCGCCCCAAAGCCTCCGTTGCGAGCAATTGCCCTTTCCACCGGGTAAGGCGCCCCGCCAGCACGAAGAGTGTATCGCCGCTGCCCGCGCCCCATTTTTCGCGAAGCGCCTGCCCACGCTTTACCGCCGGACCGGTCGGGTCGAACTCTTTCATGTCCGTGCCCCTGGGAATGGTCACGATCTTGGCGCCCGTTCGCCCGTGAAACTTCCGGATACGCTCGGCCGTATATTCTGAATTCGCAATAACGACAGCGCCGCGTGTCATCACCGAATTGTAGAAGACTTTGAGACGTGGGCGCTCGTGCACCTTGCTGTGATAGGTCGTGACAAAAGGACGTTTGGTCCGCCGCGCCGCCGCAAGAGCACTCCATGCCGGCGCCCGGCTGCGCGCGTGGACAATATCCACATTCTCTTTTTCAATCACGCGTGTGAGGCGCTCTACATTGAGCCCCATCACCACCGGGTTTTTCGAATGGACCGGCAGTTCAATATGCTCCGCACCCATCTGGTCCAGCTCGCGGACCAACCTTCCCCCCCGGCTTGCCACCAGAGCACGGCACCCATCCGCCATCAGCGCACGCGCTATGTCGATGGTTGTGCGTTCAGCACCGCCGGTTCCGAGCGAAGGGATCACCTGCAGGACAGTTGGCTTGGAAGGTTGCACCAGTTTGATGGTCAATTAGGGGCTTCTCTCACGTTTGATCGATATCTCAGATTGCGCAATATCATTGGTTAGGCAATGAAGGTCTCTGACACAAGCTTTCGCTGTCTACTTAGATATTGCGACGCTCATTTTACAGGATGCGCTCATGACCACCCAGACCCAAGTTTCGTTTCTCCCCCGCGGGCACGGCGAAAAAATCGCCTATATGCAGGACAATGCCCCAGCTGGACGTGTGGGCGTTACCTGGCTTGGCGGTTTTAAATCCGACATGACGGGGACAAAAGCGACAGCCCTTTCTGAGTGGGCCGCAGGGTCAAATCGTTCTTACACGAGGTTCGATTATTTCGGTCATGGCCAATCCAGCGGAACTTTCACCGACGGGACAATAACCCGTTGGCGCGATGATGCCCTGGCTGTGCTGGATGAGCTCGCTCATGGCCCGCAAATTCTTGTTGGCTCCAGTATGGGCGCCTGGATTGCGCTTTTGACAGCTCTGGCCCGGCCCGATCAGGTGAAAGCCCTCGTTTTGATCGCGCCTGCGCCGGACTTCACCGAAGCCCTGATGTGGGAGGGATTTAATGAAGAAGTCCGCACCATACTCAAAACCGACGGCATCTACCGACAGCCCTCCGACTATGACGAGCCTTATGAAATCAGCTACAGCCTGATTGAAGACGGTCGCCATCACTTATTGTTGGGGGACACAATACCGCTCACCCTACCCGTCCGTATTCTACAGGGCATGGCTGACGAAGACGTGCCCTGGCGACACGCCATGTTGCTTGCCGAAACACTGGCGAGTGATGATGTCACGATCTCACTCACCAAAAGCGGCGACCACCGCTTGTCTGAGCCAGACGATATTGGCCGTCTGACCGAGACATTGGATCAACTCCTTGCCGATCTCGAAGGCAGTTGACCTTAGTCCAACTGCGGCAGCATGCGGTCCGCCTTTTTGAAATAGGCTTTTGCGTAGTGCACCAACTGACCATCGGTTGGGTGGTCAATGCTCTCCACACCAATCACCTTGTCGGCGATCGCCGGATTCTTCTTGTGAAGATATTTCATAAAGACCGTCTTGGCGTTGGCCGGGCCGACAATGAGAATTTCCTGTACCGGCGCCAATCTCTCAGCCACGGACTTGTAAAATTTTGCATCTTCCGGCGCACGCCAACTGGAGCTTGACCCCGCCTTGGTGTGTAGATGTTTGATCGGGTGGTGTGGTTTTACGTGGACTTCGTCCACTTCCCCTTCTCCGATCTCTATGATCCGGGCTTCGTGATGATCAATCCAAACAACTGCGTGGTAATGATGGGACATGACCGACCTCCTTCTTTCATTTAAGAAAGAGTCTAGACCTCATGCCGCACCCTCGCCTTGATCTGGGGCAATTAATCGCCCGCATCGGCAAGGGCGCGGAGGCCCTCGCGGTAAGTCGGGAATCGCAATTCCACGCCCAACTCCTGCTTGATGCGTTTGTTGGAAACACGCTTCGATTCCGCATAAAAACTCTTGGCCATGGGGCTCAGGTCCGCCTCATCAAACGCCACCTCCGGCGGCGGGGACACGCCTATCAGATCGGCGGCATAGGCCACGACGTCCTGGGGTGGGGCCGCTTCGTCGTCACACACATTATAGGCCGCCCCCGGATTGGGCTTTGCCATTGATGCCTCCAGCACCGTGGCAATATCTTCAACGTGGATGCGGGAAAAAACATGTCCCGGTTTCACAACACGCCGTGCTTTGCCTGTGCGCAGCGAGATAATCTGATTACGCCCGGGGCCATATATGCCTGCGAGACGAAATGTCTGAACCGGCACGCCGATGTCGCGCCCCAAAGCGAACCACCCTTCTTCCGCGGTCTGACGGCGGCGCCCGCGATCGCTTGTGGGCGCCATCGCCATTGTTTCATCGACCAGCGCGCCTCCTCTGTCTCCATAGACACCTGTCGTGGAGAGATAGCCGATCCATTCGAGGTTTTGCCGATGTGCCGCAATTTCTTCTCGCAAAGCGCTTAACACCGGGTCCCCCTCCACTCCTGGCGGTATGGAGATGAGAAGATGGGTCACGCCCTCCAGGGCAGCGGGTGCCAGATCAACATCGTCACCGAACAGAAAGGGTCGGACCCCAGCCGCTCTGATCGCTTCCGCTTTTTCTGCTGAACGACAGGTCCCTGAGACACGCCAGCCTTTTTTGAGCAGGCGGGGCGCCAGCACAGATGCTGTCGATCCGAATCCGAATGCAAGAAGGTGCTTGTCGGCCACGCTTACGTCCTTATCGCCAGAATTTCGCTATTGCTTCTTTAAGGCACATGTTGAACCTTACGCGCACCATGCCTATCACACAGATCATAACCGGACCATCGGTTGTCGTTGCCCTTGTTTGCTGCGCAGCGGCTCTGAGCATTTCAACAACATCCTACGCGCAACCCGTAACCTACAATGAGTGCGTTCGGCTCGCCCGTGTCGACCCTGATGCGGCTTATGACGCAGCGCTTAACTGGAGTGAAACGGACCTCAGCGGCGGTGCTTCTCATTGCGCGGGGCTTGCACTTGTCGGATTGAGGCTCTTTGACGCTGCAGCTGATCGGTTCACCCGCGCAGCTGTGGAAGGCCAGAACATGGAAGATGTGGAACGGGCCTTGCTCCACCAACAAGCCGGTGACGCCTGGCTGATGGCAAATGATGGCACGCAGGCCGCAAACGCCTTCACACAGGCCATGACATTTGTGCCCGAAGACCCGGAGCTCCTGTTCGGCCGCGCCCGGGGCTATGAGCTGGAGAAACAAATCACGCCGGCCCTTCAAGACATCAATTTAGCAATCGCCGCCAAACCATCCTTTGGTGCTGCGTATCTGCTTCGCGGCCGCCTCCATCGCCAGAACAATCAGCTGGAGGCCGCCGCTGCCGACATTGATGCTGCCATAGCCAATGGTGTCGACGAGGTTGCCGCCCGGCTGGAGCGTGGACTCATTCGTTATGAAATGGGGAATGAGGCCGGGGCTCTCGAGGACTGGCAGATGATTGTCGCCGCAGACCGACGGGCGGACGGATCAGCCGGGCCCGCCGCAACGGCTGCAAGCGGGTTTATCTCTGAGGTGACGGCAGGCGCGCCCACTCAGCCCTGACCGCGTCATCTGCGTCGTTGGCACCATGGTCCTTCCTGAAGCGTTCAAGATCATCCGGCGCTGCCAGCTGTCCCAAAGCCCAAACTGCCATCGCACGGACCAGTTCCGACTCATCCCCAAGATGTTCCGCGATCTTGGGCACGAGGGCCTTATCGCCTGAGTTTCCTGCAGCGATCAGAACATTCCGCAGAAACCGGTCGCGGCCGATTCTCTTGATCGGCGATCCCGCAAACAGGCTGCGGAACCTGGCATCATCGAGGGTCAAGAGTTCTGTAAGGCGCGGTGCCTTGAGGTCTTCACGCGGCTGCAGCGTCATCTCCGACGCTGTCTGTGCAAACTTGTTCCAAGGGCAGGCAGCCAGGCAATCATCGCAGCCATAAATCCGGTTGCCCATGGGTTGCCGGAATTCGGGCGCAATGTGCCCCTTATGCTCAATGGTCAGATAGGAGATGCACCGCCTGGCATCCAATTGATAGGGGGCCGGAAAAGCGTTTGTTGGGCAGGCGTCAAGGCAAGCGTGACAGGAACCACACTGGTCTGCATGTCGCTCGTCTGGCGAAAGACTGAGGGTGGTAAAAATCGACCCGATAAAGAACCAGCTCCCCAGCTCGTTCGACACCAGATTGGTGTGTTTGCCCTGCCACCCGAGAGAAGACCCTGCTGCCACGGGCTTTTCAAGAATGGGTGCCGTGTCGACAAAGACCTTGAGCTCACACCCCGTCTCCTCAACCAGCCAGCGCGCAATCCGCTTCAGCCGTTTTTTGACGAGATCATGATAGTCGCGGTTCCGCGCATAGACAGAGATGTTTGCCTTGTCCGGCTGCCCCAGAGTTTTGAGTGGATCATCCTCCGGTCCGTAGTTCATTGCCAAAACAATGACGCTTTTGACATCGGGCCAGAGCGCTTCAGGAGACGCGCGGCGCTCCCGTGTCTCCTCCATCCACGCCATGTCGCCATGAGCGCCCTCATCCACCCATCTCTGGAAGTTTTGTTGGGTCTCATCATCCAGGTGTGCCGGAGAAAACCCCACATCATCAAAACCAGCCGCTTTTGCTTGCGCCCTGATGTTCGCCTTAAGAGTCGCGACGTCTATATGTTGCGTCGTCGACATGGGCCCTAGAAGTCCAGGTCTGCGTAAGCGCGGGGCGGCGGCATGCCTGCCACATGATCGGCCAGGAGTGTGCGGAATGCCGGACGCGACTTAATGCGCACATACCATTCCTTAGCGCCCTCATACTGCCGCCAGGGCACATCACCCACATAGTCAAGGCAGGAGAAATGCGCCGCGGCGACCATATCGGCAATACTAATCTCATCGCCCGCGAGCCAGGTGCGGCTTTCCATGAGGTAGCAAACATAATCCAGGTGATAGCGAATATTGTGGAGAGCTGCGCGCACGACAGCCATTTCCGGGCCACCTCCGCCAGACGACACACTAAGGAAACGCTTGGTTACTTTTTCATAGATCAGCGGCTCTGAGACTTCAGCGGCAAATTTGGTGGCGAACCAGTCGGCAACACGCCGTGCCTCAACGCGCTCTGCCGCACCCTTCGGCAAGAGCGACGGGTCGGGATATTTCTCATCCAGATATTCAACCAGCGGCCAGAAGCCTGGCACGACAAGGCCGTCCTCTTCTACCAGCACAGGAATTTCGCCGGCGGGGTTTAGACGCAAAAAATCTTCCCTGCGTTCCCAGGCACGCTCTTCGAGGAGAGCCGGTTCAATTCCCTTCTCCCCCAGAAGCAGTCGAACCGTCCGGCAGGCTGGGGATACAGGCAGGTGATAGAGTTGGGGCATAAGGCTCAGTGTACAAAAGCGCTAATATGCACGAATTGATGGGCAATATTAGGGCACCGGTTGGGTTGAATCGAACATCCCACCCTTAACCTGCTTCGCCCATGCTCGACAACTCTTCAATTATTGGACAATCCGGACGGTCATCGCCATGACACTTGGTGGCAAGCTCGCCGAGCGTTTGGCGGATCGATTGCAACTCTTTGATCTTCCGGTCTACCTCTTCAATGTGAGCAAGTGCGAGGGCTTTGACATCTGCGGAGGCACGCGATTTGTCACTATAGAGCGTCAACAGGGCTTTGCATTCCTTCACGGAGAAACCAAGTCCCCGGGCACGCGCGACAAATCGTAAAATATCGATATCTTCATCCGCATAGGAGCGGTATCCGCCTTCGGTGCGCGGTGGCGGATTGATTAGACCCACCTTCTCGTAATAGCGGATGGTTTTTGTCGACAGCCCTGCTCTTTCAGCCAGAACTCCAATCTTCATGACACTGCTCCATTAAATCCGCTGCCATGCTCTTAGGGCGATGGAAATATGTGGCCAAATATTATAACACTTCTGCACCTTGTAGGAGCTCGCTACCATTCATGTCCCTGGAACAATTGATCCTTCTTGCGCTTATTCAGGGCATTACTGAATTTCTCCCCATCAGCTCTTCCGGCCATCTTAGTCTGGTTCACGAGCTGACGGGCTGGGCCGATCAGGGCGTCCTGCTCGACGTTGCTGTTCATGCAGGAACGCTGGGGGCGGTACTGCTTTATTTCCGGCAGGATGTTTGGGCCATGACCCTGGGCGGTCTGGATCTGCTTCGTGGGCAGCTCACAGATGATGGCCGCATGGCGCTCTACATTGTGGGCGCCACGATCCCTGTCGTCATCGCGGGATATTTTCTCCTCTCAACCGGATATGTCGATCTGCTCCGCACCGCCGCCATAGTTGCCTGGGCCAATCTTCTCTTCGCCGGCATTCTCTGGATCGCAGATAGGGCCGGCACAACAACACGACGTCTTGAACAGATGAATTGGAGCGGTGCGATGATGATTGGCACTGCTCAAGTGCTTGCCCTTATTCCCGGCGCCAGCCGTGCCGGTGTCACGATATCGGCGGCTCGATTGCTGGGCTTTGAGCGGGAAGATGCTGCGCGGTTTTCCATGCTGCTTTCCATCCCCACCATCCTAGGCGGCGCTGTGGCCAGCAGCATCAAGGTTATTGAAGAAGGAAATATCAGCCTGGGGCTCGATATGGGGATCGCAGCCCTCCTGTCCTTCGCCGTCGCGCTCGCGGCCATTCATTTATTTCTCAAAATGATGGCACACATGACACTGACACCCTTCGTGGTGTACCGGGTCGTGCTCGGCGTCGGACTTCTTGGCTGGCTCTACTTATAGAGCCCAATTCGCCATCGTTCCGGACGGAAAACCGCACACACTTTTCCTGAAACCGCTCTAAATCAGGCGCCGTTCGGCACACCGTCGGCGAATTGGCCTGTGCGCCGGAAGCGATAGAGGTAAGCCGGCAGGATTGCGGACATGGCGGACGCCTCAATACCCAAGTCTGACAATCCCAGCGCCCCGTCACTCACAACATTGTCGTGCTTCAGCAATTCGACCTGATCCGTCGTCAACACAGGGGCAGGCAGGATCTGCAACACAGACGCCATCGTTTTCGCGACAAAATAGGGAAGCTTCACCAGCGGCCGAGAGCGCCCAATCTCCTTGAGCGTGAGCTGCATGAGTTCTGCGAAACTGGCAACCTCTGGTCCGCCAAGCTCAAGCACCTGGCCGTTCCACCGTGGGTCTTCCAACGCAATTCTGATTGCTGCAGCCACATCTTTCACATAGACCGGTTGATATTTCGTGTCCCCACCGCCGATCAAAGGCAGTGCGGGTGCCGACCGCGCCATAGCGGCAAAGCGGTTGAAGAATTGGTCTTCCGGTCCAAAAATAATCGAAGGGCGCACAATTGTGGCATCAGGTATCGCTGCCAGGACCGCTGCCTCACCCGCTGCCTTGGAACGTGCGTAGCTGGATGTACTGTCAGCGTCAGCTCCGATTGCCGACATCTGAACAAAATTGTTGATGCCTGCTTTCGCCGCGAGGTCGCTCAACAGCTTGGCGCCCTCAGCGTGCACAGAATCAAATTTCTGAGCACCGCTCTCATAAAGCACGCCCACCAGATTGACGACTGCGCTCGCCCCTTCCATGGCCGCGGCACAAGACCGAGGGTCACGGATATTCGCCTGCACAGGTTGAACCTGGCCCACATCGCCCATGGGTTTAAGGAAAAGCGCCTGATTGGGGCGGCGCACTGCGACCCGGACTCTGTACCCTTGCTCAGCCAGCGCCCGTACCAGGTAGCGCCCAACAAATCCGGAGCCGCCAAAAACTGTGACGAGATCTCCTGCTTTAAGCCCTGATCCTGTTGTGCCCGCTGACATGCTGCTGTCCCTCTCAAAATAACCTGGCATTCGACCGACTCGCAGATGATCTCACTTGTTTCCCCTCGAAACATCCGAGTGCCTGAGCCCGCCGGTACGCCTTGATAGCGCAGCTTGGCTCAAGCGTACAGAGGCCGGTTGCCGCAGAACCTGCAGCTGGCTGAAGGTCCGGACCGACTAAAAACCGCTCTGTCCTGCCAAGAAACGGTGCTGTATGATTGACAAACCGAGGTGTGGCAGATAAGTCTCCGCACCTTGGGCCCAGGTGGCGGAATTGGTAGACGCGCTAGCTTCAGGTGCTAGTGCCCGCAAGGGCGTGGAAGTTCGAGTCTTCTCCTGGGCACCACAGGCTTTTCGCGAAGCGAAACGCCGAGACTTAAAATTGTATCCTTGAGACCGGAGTTGTCTGAGCCTTCTCCGTTTTGGGGCACCAAATTTTCAAACGCAGTAATGCATTGCTGCAGTATGGGCGTTTGTTGCACATCGGGCCACATCGAGGCTGGCCCGTACAGCGATACGAGAGCCAGCATGAGCATTACACTCCATAAAGGCGACCTTCCAGCAGACCTTGATTTTGGCAGCTCTGTTGCTGTCGATAGCGAGACCTTGGGACTGCAGATCCCCCGTGACAAGCTGTGTCTGGTGCAACTGTCTGGTGGAGATGGGAATGCGCATATCGTGCAGCTGGATAGAGCGCGCTACGACGCCCCAAATCTCCGGGCTTTGATGGCGAACCCGGATATCACTAAGATTTTTCACTATGCCCGCTTTGATGTGGCGGTGATGCAGCAATATCTGGGCGTGGTCACCACCCCGATCTATTGCACAAAGATCGCGTCCAAACTGGTCCGCACCTATACAGACCGTCATGGTCTGAAAGATCTGTGCCGTGAACTCGCTGGCGTGGAAATTTCCAAACAGCAACAGAGCTCAGACTGGGGGGCAGAGACACTTTCTGACGCCCAGCTGTCCTACGCGGCTTCCGATGTGCTTCACCTGCATAAACTGAAATCTGTGTTGGACGAGATGCTGGAACGGGAAGGCCGGATGGAATATGCCAAGGCCTGTTTTGCCTTTTTGCCTGTGCGGGCGTCGCTGGATCTCGCCGGATGGCCGGATGAGGACATTTTCTCACACTGACAGCAGTTTGCTCCGCTGAGAAGGCCGCGGTTGACCCCCCTTCCACTGCGAGCGCATACTTAGCCCGGCTAGGGGTACTATACGCGTTACAAAGGATGCCGATGAGCGTGCAATCGCCACCAGGCCAATCTGTCCACCAATTTGGATCATCGGATAGCGGCCCCCATGACGCCCTAGAGGCGGACGACGAGCGCAGCCGGTACAGCGCATTCGTTCTTGGCATGAAGATCGTCCTGCCTGCCTTGGCGTTGATATTGGTGATCAGCGTCTTTGTCTCCTCAACGACCTTTAATTCAAGACAGGATATCCCCGTGACGTTCCGCGAGGTGAGCAGGCTGAATGACGATCTGCGGATGGTGAGCCCTCGCATTACGGGCGTCGACAAGCGCGGGCGTCCTTATGTCGTCACCGCGGATACCGCGACCCAAGAGGTCGATAATCCGGAAAAGATTTTTTTGGAGAATATTGAAGCTGATTTGATGCTGGACGAAGACGGCAACTGGCTGTCGGTCACCTCGCGCTTCGGGACTCTGCAAACAGAGGCTGAAAAGCTCAACCTGCGGGAAGATATCAGTGTCTTCTCTGCGAACGGGTATGAGTTTCACGCCCAGTCAGCAGACATGGATTTCAGAGCAGGATCGCTCGTCAGCGATCAGCCGGTGTATGGCCAGGGACCGGTCGGTACACTCAACGCCAACGGTGTGGAAACATCAAATAATGGTGACAAAATCGTATTCACTGGCGGGGTACGTGTCGTTGTGTATTACAAGACCGAATAGCCGGTCGTGAATTTGTTCAGGAGTGAAGGCGTGGTTAGCCGACTAGGAAAACTGATGATCGTGGCGGGAATCGCCCTCCTCTTCTCGCCCTTCAGCGCGCAAGCTGAAGAGGGAGACAGCCCTGTTGGCTTTAAGACCGACCCTGATGCCCCCATTGAGATTGAGGCGGACACGCTTGAGGTTGAGCAGAATGCGCAGACAGCTACCTTTATCGGCAATGTGGTCGCCATCCAGGGCGCCATCCGCCTTCGTGCCGACCGGCTGATTGTCACTTATGCACAGAAGGCAGAGGGGGCATCTTCGAGCGATGATGGGACCGGCGGTACTGAGATCACCCGGATTGATGCGAAATCGAATGTCCACGTCATGTCCGAGGATGATCAGTCCGCCTCAGGCGACTGGGCACTTTACATGGTCGCGGATGAAACCATCACCATGGGGGACGCTGTTGTCCTGCGGCAGGGTGAAAATGTCATTCGGGGCCAGCGGCTCAATATCGATCTTAACAGTGGCCAAGCCAGGGTCGAAGGCGGAGTCACCACCACAGACACTGAAAATCCCGGTTCTGGGCGGGTAAGAGGCCTTTTTCAGGCGCCGCAGCAGTAATTTTGCTTGGTTAATTTCCACTTTCATACAATTTTAATGCCAACAACGCTTTGATGGGGGCACATGACCGATCGTATCGACACATCTATAGGTGATTCAGGCACCGCACCGACCGCTTTCGACGCGGAGGGTGGCCCGCGCCTGGTGACCAGCAATGAAGGCCTGGTCGTCGATAAGATCGGCAAAAGCTTCCGCCGACGCCCCGTGGTACGCGGCGTCAGTTTTTCGGTTCAACGCGGCGAAGCTGTCGGTCTTCTGGGGCCAAATGGAGCCGGGAAAACCACAACTTTCTATATGATCACCGGCCTCATCTCACCGGATTACGGGAATATTGGCCTTGATCGGCGCAATGTAACAGACCTGCCCATGTACCGCCGCGCGCGCCTTGGCATTGGCTACCTGCCGCAGGAAGCCTCCATCTTCCGGGGATTGTCGGTCGAAGAAAACATCCGCGCCGTTCTGGAAGTTGTGGAGCCGGATCGCGATCGCCGCGAAGCGCAGCTCGACGATCTGCTGGCCGAGTTCTCCATTACACATCTTCGGCGCACCCCTTCCATCGCCCTTTCCGGCGGTGAGAGACGCCGCGTCGAGATCGCGCGCGCGCTGGCGACACAGCCCTCATTCATGCTGCTCGACGAACCGTTTGCCGGCATTGACCCAATCGCTATCGGTGACATTCGAGATCTGGTCGCGCATCTAAAAGATCGCGGCATTGGCGTTTTGATTACCGACCATAACGTGCGCGAGACACTCGAACTCATTGATCGCGCTGTCATCATTCACGACGGACAGGTTCTGATGGAAGGACATCCATCGGAAATCGTGGGCAACGAAGATGTCCGCCGTCTTTATCTGGGGGATAGGTTTAGTCTCTGATTTTGATCAGAAGGCGAACCGACATGCGACATGGCACTCAACCCACGGATAGAGCTCCGACAAGGCCAGTCGCTTGTAATGACGCCGCAGCTGCAGCAGGCGATCAAGCTGCTGCAATTAAACAATCTGGAACTCGCAGACTATGTCGAGCAGGAGCTGGAAAAAAATCCGCTCCTGGACGAAGCCCGTGATGACGATCAGCCTGGCCTGATTGAACCGACTGAAGGCGAAACCCCGCACAAGGAAGAGTTCGATATCGATTTCGCGGACGGAGCCGGCAGCGTGGATGGCGGCGACAGTACCGATGCGGGTGACCTTGGCGGTGATGTCGGCGATGCCTCCACACTCGCGCTCTCGGAGGACAATGCACCACCGGCAGCTGATGGCGACATGGACACGGACTATGACAATGTCTATGCGGATCAGAGTGTTGCGGACGCGCCCGCCGCAGAGACAGAGACGCCTGGCATGTCCAGTTCTGACTGGCAGTCCACAAGCAGCCAGGGCGGCGGCAGCTTTGAGGGCGATGGGGAACTTGAAGGATCCCTCACGCGGGCGGAGACGCTCGTCGAACATCTCAACGATCAGATGGTCGTGGCGCTCAAAAACCCGACGGACCGGCTCATCGGTGCCTATCTCATCGACCTGGTCGACGAATCCGGTTACCTGACTGACAGTCTTGAATCCGTAGCGGATCGATTGGGCGTCGACATTGAAGATGTTGAAGCCGTTCTGGGCGTCCTCCAAACATTTGACCCGATTGGCGTTTGTGCCCGTGATCTTCGCGAGTGTTTGCGGCTACAGCTTGCGGAAAAGGACCGGCTTGACCCGGTCATGGAGCGCTTTCTCGACAATATCGATTTGTTCGCCAAACGTGATCTCGCCAAACTCATGAAAGCCTGTCAGATCGAACAAGATGATCTGTCCTGTCTCATTGAGGATATTCGCGGTTGCAACCCAAAACCCGGGAATGTGTTTGGCGACGAACCGGTCACCCCGGTCGTGCCCGACATTTTCATCCGTCCAAAATCGGACGGTGGCTGGGCCATTGAACTCAACACGGCCACGCTGCCGCGGGTCCTGGTCAATAAGCAATATTATACAGAGGTCATTGCTGCATCTGGCTCCGATACTGAGGCGAAAACCTATCTCTCAGATTGTCTGGCAGATGCCAACTGGCTGGTGAAGAGCCTTGACCAGCGGGCGCGCACCATCCTCAAAGTCGCAACCGAAATTGTCCGGCAACAGGATGCGTTTTTGGTTTATGGCGTGTCCCACCTGCGCCCGCTTAACCTGAAGATGGTCGCGGATGCGATTTCGATGCATGAATCGACAGTCAGCCGCGTCACCTCAAACAAGTACATGGCGACGCCGCGCGGCATCTTTGAGCTGAAATATTTCTTCACCTCGTCCATTGCCTCTGCAACCGGCGGCGACGCGCATTCAGCTGAGGCGGTCCGGCACCGCATTAAAACACTGATCGATGCAGAGACTGTCGACGCGGTCTTGTCCGATGACGCGATTGTCGAACAGTTGCGCGCGAATGGAATTGAGATCGCCCGGCGAACGGTGGCGAAGTATCGAGAGGCGATGCAAATCCCCTCATCCGTCCAGCGGCGGCGTGAAAAACGCGCGATGGTGTGACGGCTTTTTGGTCTCGCCGTCAAGTGATTTCAACCGATTTCTGAGCCAAAAATTTTCGCGAAATTTTGCCCTAACACACTGTTTTTGAAGTACAATTTAGAACATCAATTGAGTGAGTTGACAGGGTCGGGGTGGGCTACTAGTTTCCGTCCCGCTCGCGCCGCCGGGACCAATTTTTCCCGAGCCCGAGCAGTGATAAAGGGCCGGTGACGCGAGAGCGACCTCCGTATTTCCATCCCTCGGGACGCATGCTCGAGGCAGATCAGATAGCGGCATTTGATTATTAGATAGTGGCAGAAAAAACTCGGCGTTTTATCATTCAGCCGTGTCTCTCAGATTTTAACGGCCCTCGGAAAGGTCCTTGATGCAGGTTCAAATTACTGGAATTCATCTCGATGTCGGCGACGCGCTGCGGACTCATGTGCAGGATCAGTTGAGCGCCAGTGTGGGCAAGTATTTTGATCGCCCTGTAGATGGACAGGTGACCTTCGCAAAAGATGGGCATGAGTTTCGCTCCGACTGCTCAGTCCATCTGAGTTCCGGCATGACACTTCAGGCACACGGACAGGCCGGAGATGTCTATGCAAGCTTCGATGACGCAGTCGAAAAGCTTGAAAAGCGCCTGCGCCGGTACAAGCGCCGCCTGAAGAACCACCACAACAGCCCGAAGGCCGACCTCCCCGTGTTGGATGTACCGTCTTTCGTGATTGCTCCCAGTGACGGAGAAGAAGAAGTCACAGAAGGCGATGATGCGCCCATCATCATCGCAGAAGGCACCACAGCTGTTCCGGTCTTGTCTGTGAGCGACGCCGTCATGCAGCTCGATATTACAGAAGCACCGCTGGTGATGTTCCGAAACGGGGATGGAGGGCTCAACCTCGTTTACCGCCGCCCTGACGGCAATGTTGGTTGGATTGATGCCGCTAGCGATTCGAAAAAGGCTTAAAGGGCTCCGGCCCCGGGCAGGACGCTCGGCGCAAGTAACGCCATTTCGGCGCGGCGCTTATCAGAAAGCTCCGACCAGGGTCTCGACAGCCCCGGTGGGCATAGTGAACAGGAAACGGATCATGGATCTGGATGAACTTTTGACCCCGGAGGGTGTCACGGCACACCTTAAGGTCACGAGTAAAAAACAGGCCCTGCAGGAGCTTTCAGCGAAAGCTGCAGCTGTGTGCGGCCTGCCGGAACGCGCCATCTTCGAAACCCTGCTCGAGCGCGAACGTCTGGGCTCAACCGGTGTCGGACAAGGGATCGCCATTCCTCACGGCAAACTCAATGAGCTTACCCAGCTTCACGGGTTGTTTGCCCGGCTTGAAACGCCGATCCAGTTCGAGTCCGTTGACGACCAGCCGGTCGACCTGATTTTCCTGCTACTTGCGCCAGAGTCCGCCGGCGCGGATCACCTGAAAGCGCTCGCAAGAGTTTCGCGCCTTTTGCGCAACCAGTCGATGGTGGAAAAGCTCCGTGCAACGGATGATGCAGCAGCCCTTTATGCCCTGCTCACCGAACCCGCTTCCTCAAACGCGGCCTAGACGCTTCGTCTGAATTTAGTGAACACTGAGCGCCTGATAGCCATAGGCGGCGGCACCCTGGAAGGCAGCTTCCCGGCTGTCGACGATGGCCACGCGGACCCCATTGGCTGCGTGCACTGAATAGAGCCAGGTCTCCGGCGGGACATCCAGCTGTCCCCGCAATTCCTCGAGAATCTCTTTGGCCTGGATTGGGCGCGCATAGACATGCGTCTGCATACCAATCTCGGCAAGCACGTCCGGCGTGATTTCTCCCGCGGGGATCAATTGAGCTGGTGCTGTGTTTTCTTCTGTCTGATCGAACATGTTTTCGCTCCTTACGCGGCACAGCCTGCTCTAAGCAAGTCTGCCCTGGCGAGTTGGCGATCCTCAACCTTTCTCGGTTCAGGATCCCTTGCTCTTAATCTCTATCTGCTGGACGATTTCTTCAGGCACCTTCTGTTCCAGAGAAATGGTCAGAAGTCCGTTCTCCAAGTCAGCGCCAAGAATCTCAATTCCGTCTGCCAACACAAAGGCGCGCTGAAACTGCCTGGCTGCAATGCCTCGATGAAGAAAGTTGCGGTCCTCATCATCCGACTGTCCACCACGGATAACCAGTTGATTGGCTTCCAGCGTCACAGAGAGGTCTTCGGCTGCAAAACCTGCGACGGCGAGCGTAATCTTCAGCTGTCCGCCTTTATCGGTTTGCACTTCTTCCACATTGTATGGGGGGTAGCCGTCCGCGCCTGTGCGCGCGACCCTATCAAGGAGACGTTCTACCTGATCAAATCCCAACAAAAAGGGACTGTCGAAACGCGCCATTCGCGTCATAGTCAAAGTCCTTTCACAAGCAACTTGTCAGAAACAGAGCCCCAGTCCGGGCGCTCTGTCAGACATTCATTTGGCGGTCCCAATGGGCCCCGCCGTGTAATCAATGTGGGAAATCGGGTGACCTGTTTCAAGCCCCCGGAAGTGGGTATTTCAGTCCTAGCAGCCGTTTTTCGTCAATAAAAACAACATCTTACCTGTCTTCGCTAGAGCTGGATAACGCGGTCAGGACGGCCGGACCAATGCCACGCCCGCGAGGGGCGTGAAAGCCCCAGCATCATGCCGCCTAGGGCTGGCGGATGGAGCCACATCTGGTCTGCCATCTCGCTCTCCGGCCGCCCCTCCGGCCGATCAATGGTCAGCCCAGCGCCTCTCTCCTTCGCCCTGGCTTCAATCTCCAGAATGTGCGGCGTCTCGGCAAAAGACATGTAGAAGGACCGGCCCTGGCGGCCATAGAAGCGCCCCATGGTTGTCTCCGGCGAGGTGGGGGTAATGATTTCAAACCGATCGAGTTCGTCTGGATGAAACAGCGTTAGATAGCCGTCATACTTGAAATGCTCTGAGGTGATACGGCTGTAGTGATCTGCGTTCAGGCTAAAAAGATCTGTGATCTGATCAATCAGTGGCTGATAGGGGTCTTCAAGGATGGTTGCTTCGTACAGGTGGTCAATCAGACCAACAGGGTCGCGCTCGACCCGCTGGCTCACAACGAAGCGCAGATCATTCTGCCCCGCTTCGCTAAATGTCACATATCCCTGGCCACCTTCTTTGATGAGAGCGGCGCTGGTTGTTTCAATATGCGCGAGCAACGCCTCCAGATCAGGTGTCGCGACACCCGCGGCAAAAAGATGAGGTCGTCCGCGGGCCTTCAGACTGGCGTCTATAGCGCCGGTCCCATCTGCCTCAAGGAACTCCACTTCAGAGCGCCCCACCTGGTAGACCGACCGGAGCGCCCCCAGACATGCCACTTTGTCATCCCGCACATGCTCTGCGCCCAAGAGATCCACCCACCCTTTGGCCGCCTCTGAGCGACTGTCTGTGACGATCTGAACCCTGTCGATATTTGTGAGCATGCGCTTTTTCTCCCCTTTTTGTTGTTTCTTCAGTGAGCCAGCCCGTCTACGAGAATGCAAGCACACCTATTTATCATACAACCGTTTGACAAATTAAAATAGCCGCGTTATTCGTGGTGGTATCGCGATCCAGGGGCTTAGCGTTATGCGCAAACGACCAACTCACTTCATCTCGGCATTTCTATTGGCAGGGGTTTTAGGCCTCCCACTCGGCAGCGCCGGCGCGGCGGACCTGCCAGAAGAGCCTATGGGTGAGGTGGTGACCTTTGCCCGGCAAAACCACGAGCGTCTGGTTTGGGTCACCGACATGAACATGCCTTATCAGGCTCATGGCCGGGGCTATCTGATTGACCCGGACACGGGCAAGTTCCTTTCCATGCTGGATCTCGGTTATTGGACCACGGGCATCGAACTTCCTTCAGACGGCAAGCGGATCATCGCAGCAGAGACCCATTTCAGCCGGACCACCAGGGGCGAGCGGTCGGACGTGCTTGTTACCTATGACGCCACCACTTTTGAGATTCTCTCAGAGGTCTCGATCCCGCCGAAGCGCGCAAGTGTCGTCAAGATGCAGGGCACATCCGCGCTCAGCGATGACCAGACTCTGTTCGCGCAAATGAATTTTACCCCCGCGGTTTCCCTCACCCTTGTTGATCTGGAACGGGGCGAATTCATTACAGAGATTGATACACCGGGATGCCCCAATATCTATGCTGGCGGTGCGCGCAGCTTTCATCTGCTGTGCGGCGACGGGTCGTTTCTGACTTACACGTTTGATGAAAGCAGTGCTGTGGTGAACAAAAGCCGGTCTGACGCCCTGTTCGACCCGTTTGAAGACCCGATCAGCATTTCCGGCGTGCGTCACAGCGATCACTGGTATTTCGTGTCGCTCGCGGGCGATGCCTATGAATTCGAAATGGATGCCGACGGTGTCCGCCTTGCGGGCACCTGGCCCCTCATCACGGAGGATGAGCGCGAGGACGCGTGGTCAATCAGCGGATTCCAGCATCTGGCTCTTCATGAAACCTCCGGACAGCTTTATCTGCTGACCCATCAGGGACCGCCGGAGACGTTTGAGGACCCCGGCACCCATATCTGGGTGTTCGACCTTGAGACCCGCGAAAAGATGGAGGCTTATGCCTTGCAGGAGCGCACCATCTCCATCGCTGTGTCGCAGGACGATGAGCCCCTGCTCTACGGAATCGGCGCTCACATCCCCATGCCGTTCTTGGCACAGGTCTGGGTCTATCTGACCGAAGGCGAAGCCCCCCTCATCGAAACAGTGCAGTTTGGGCTGGATGTCTATGATGCCCGGGACGGGGAATATCAGCGGACTGTGCCGAAGCTTGGCAACCTCCCCAGCATGATCCAGCCCTGGTGATGCCCATGCTTGATCCCGTTTTAGATATCGCCCTCCGCGGCGCCCTCACCGTCCTTCTGTTCGCGGCGGCCTGGCACAAGCTCCGCGACCCGATAGGGTTTTGGCAGGCGGTCGCTGGCTACCGGCTATTGGGGGAAACACTGGAGAGACCTGTCTCCCGAGCAATTCCGGTTGCTGAGATTCTGATCGCGCTATCGCTTCTAATCTTCCCCGCATCCGCCCTGCCCGTGCTCATGGCTCTCGCTCTTTGGTGCGTCTATGGCGGTGCGATGGCCGCAAACCTCCTCCAGGGCCGGAGCGAACTTGAGTGCGGTTGTGGCGGCATTGGCGCGGACCAGAAGATCCACTGGGGTCTCGTCACCCGAAATGCCGTGCTGGCCGCTGTCACGGCGTCCCTCCTCCTTCCAGTGGCAAGCCGAACTCTCTCCTGGTTCGACTATGCGACCACGGGCTTTGCTGTTCTTATTCTGCTGCTGGTTTATGCGACTGCAGAACATTTGCTGCGGAACGCAGCGCTTCTCGATCACGAAGGAACCCACCCATGATCGATGCTTTGATTATCTCCAATGTTGTGAGCTGGCTTGCCATCCTGGCATTGGGCATCACGGTGCTTGCCCTGACCCGGCAGATCGGCCTGCTGCATGAGCGCATGGGGCCCGTCGGCGCGTTGACAGTTGCCAAGGGTTTGAAAGCAGGCGATGCGATGCCCCCTTTCTCCTTTTCCTCACTCACGGGCGGACAGGTAGAGGTTGGTGCAGGAACCAAGGCACAGAAAGCGACGCTCTTCTTTTTCCTGTCGCCGGAGTGCCCGGTTTGTAAATCCCTTCTGCCCGTGATCGCGTCGGTCCGGGCCCGTGAAGCCTCCTGGCTTGATGTGGTACTGGCGAGCGACGGGGAGCGTTCAGAACATCTTTCATTCCTGAAAGCCCAAGGCCTGGAAGACTATCCCTACATCCTATCTTCCGAGCTCGGTCTTGCCATCGGTGTGAGCAAGCTTCCCTACGCGGCATTGATTGACGAGCGCGGCACAATGGTCGCCCACGGTCTCACGAACACGCGGGAACATATTGAGAGCCTGTTTGAAGCAAAGACACGGGGCATTGCCTCCATTCAAGACTATATGGAACGGGAGCAGCAGCGCGCCTAAACGCGGGGCTTGAGAAGACATGACCTGGTTTGATTCACTCGTCGAAAACACCGCACGGACTGCAGCGCGCCTTTCTTCAAGACGGAGCGTGATTGCCGGCCTCGGGACCATACTGGCTGGTGCGGCAGCATTTCCCCTGCTCCCGGTCTCCCGCGTCCGCGGAGAAGAAGTCGCCAACGATCCCGGCGACCGGGAGAGCTGCGACTATTGGCGCTACTGTGCCATTGACGGTTATCTGTGCAGCTGTTGTGGCGGCACCCACACTTCCTGCCCGCCCGGAACGATCATGTCCCCTATCACCTGGGTCGGGACGTGCCTTAACCCCGGCGACAACAAGCACTACATCATTTCCTACAATGATTGCTGCGGCAGAAGCGGATGTGGGCGATGCGGATGTGTGCGCAATGAGGGCGATAAGCCTATGTACCTCCCCCAGGCCGCCAACAATATCAACTGGTGTGCCGGTGGCAGCGCCGACATTATCTATAACTGCTCCACTGCGATCATCATCGGTGTCGATGACGACGCGTAGGACAATGTGGATCAGGACAATGTGGCTCGGGGCCTTAAGCGGGTTGATCGGCGTAACCCTCTCGGCCGCGGCGCTTGCCAGCGACGCACGGGCCCGCGCGGACTACATGATCCACTGTCAGGGTTGTCATGTTCCCGACGGTAGTGGTTTTCCCGGCAAGGTCCCAGATATGAGAGCCACGATTCCATTGCTTCTCTCGGTAGAAGGTGGACGGGCGTTCCTTGTTCAGGTTCCAGGTTCCGCCATGTCGACCCTGTCCAACGACCGGCTTGCGGGCACACTCAACTGGATGGTGAAAAACTTTACGGACCCCGAGACAGTGGCCTCGTTTGCCGACTATACAGAGGCCGAGGTCGAGCAGATGCGCGCTGTTCGGCTCGATGATGTTTTCACCACGCGCGACGCCCTGATTGGACATTTGGAAGAAGCTCATGGTGGGTCGACCGAGTAAAGCGCCTGAGCGGCGCGACCAGATCTTGGATGCCATGGAGATTTGTGTGCGCGAGCACGGGATCGGGCAGGCCTCCATGCGCCGTATTGCGGACCAGTCAGGCCTCTCGCTCCAGATGGTCAGCCACTATTTCGGCAATCGCGAACAGCTGGTGCTCGCCTTTATCATGCGGGTTGGGGAAAAGCTCGCAACACAAGTCGACGAGGCCATTTCAGGCGCGATCCCTCAGGCGGAACTTAAAAGCCTCATCCAGTTTCTTTGCAGTGACCGGTACAAGCGGATCCCTGGCAATGATGTTATCGGACGCGAGATATGGGGATTGGCTGAACGCGACCCAAAGGTCCGCAGCATTGTCTGGGGATGGTATGAACGCTCCATCACCAAAATCGCCGAGACGATTGCTACGGCCTACCCCAAGGCGGCCCCGGCACGATGCCGGGAAACCGCCTATGCGATTCTCTGCCTCACAGAGGCCAATGAATTTTTTTCCGGGATTGGCGATCATTCGCTGCCGCCGAAAGCTGCGGAAGCAGCGGCATTCGGCCTTCTCAATCTGCTTGAGATGGCCCATGACGCCGCCACCGCCCCGGCAGGCTAGCTTCTTTAACTCGGCGCGCCGAGCACAATGACTTTTTCAGAAGAAAGACCCTGAGCTTCACAGAGAGCCCGATAGGCGGCAAGGATGCTTTGCGCATCGACGATGCCGATCACATTGCCCTCGTCATCCACATTGACGTTGGCGCCGTAAATGGCAAACCAGACATCCGTGTCTCCTTCATTGTCCTCTGACACGGTGAGCGTGTGAACGGAATGGGCAGGCTCATAGAGGTAGGAGCCTTTGGTGTTCACATAGTCCGGATATTCTTTGTAGTACCAGCTACCCTCCAGCGTCACCGCAAAGACGGACCCTGTGTGATAATGCTTGTCGACCTTGTAGCCCGGCGCAAACTTTGTACGCACAACCCAGAGGCCCTGATTGAGATCCACCTGAAGCAGCTGCAACTTGCTGCCATCGCCCAGATCTACGAAGGGCAGATCGCTTTCGCCGATGTGAATGGCTTCTGTCAGACCGTGAGCCGGGATCATGCCGCCCTGGCCCGCAATCTGGTCACTCATTTTTGGTGCGTCGCTCATGTCTTCCTCCGATACTGGTGTGCCCCCGGTGGTCAGGCCCGGCAGGCGGTCTATATAGTTGGCCGCACCCTACCCTTCATTGTCCCTGAACGCATCCCATCATGAGCCCGACACTTGTTCTCTTTCACAGCAATCTCCGGATCGGGGACAATCCCGCCCTCACGGCAGGCGCGGACGCGGGGCCCGTGCTGCCTGTGTTTGTGCTGGATGAGGCATTCGGACGATCGCTCGGCGGTGCGTCCAGATGGTGGCTGCATCACTCCCTTCACTCGCTGGTGCGGGACCTTCAAAAACTTGGTGCGCCGCTGATTCTTCGCAAAGGTGACCTGATCGATGTGGTGGCGGCGCTTGTTGAGGAGACGGGCGCAGAGCGTGTGTTCTTGCAACACGGGTATGACCCTTCCGTTCAGCGGGCGGAGGCGGCGCTCAACGATTGGGGTCTCAAGTCGGATGTGGAGATCAAACGATTTGCAGGACAAGTGCTCTTTCCACCGGAGACGGTCCGCACCCAACAGGACAAACCCTATACGGTGTTTTCCCCCTTCTGGCGCACCTGCCTGAAGCAGGCGGCCTTTGGTCCGCTGGCGCGATGCGATGCTCTAACGCCTGTCCCCCAGCAGCCTGCCTCCCTCAATCTGGAGGAGCTGGACCTCCTGCCCACCGGTTTTGACTGGACCCCGAGCCTCGCGGAGGCATTTACCCCCGGCGAAGCCCAAGCTCTGAAGACGCTTGACGCGTATCTCGCTGACGGGCTCAAAACCTACAAGGACATGCGTGACCATCCGGGCCATACGCCCGGCACGTCAAAGCTTTCTGCGCATTTGCGCTTTGGCGAAATCAGTCCGCGCACCATCTGGCACCGCACACATGAAGCGATGGCCCGGGACCCGGCGCTTGCCCGCGACGGGGAGTGGTTCCTGCGTGAGCTGGGCTGGCGCGATTTTTCCTATCACCTGCTGCACCATTTCCCGTCACTGCCGACAGAACCGTTGCGCCCAGCTTTTGATGGTTTCCCCTGGCAGCGCGGCCCAAGCGCCGATCTCACCGCCTGGCAAAAAGGGCAGACTGGCTTTCCCATTGTGGATGCGGGCATGCGGCAGCTCTGGCAAACAGGGTGGATGCACAACCGCGTGCGCATGATCGTCGCCTCTTTTCTGGTGAAGGAACTCCTGATCCACTGGCACGAAGGCGAAGCCTGGTTCTGGGACACGCTGGTAGATGCAGACCCGGCGAGCAATACCGCGAGCTGGCAATGGGCCGCGGGCTGTGGCGCAGACGCCGCGCCCTATTTCCGTATTTTCAACCCTATTTTGCAGGGTGAGAAATTCGATGCGGATGGAACCTACGTCACCCGGTTCGTGCCGGAGCTTGCCAAGCTGCCGAAGAAATATCTTCACAAACCCTGGGAAGCCCCTGCCGCTGTCCTGGCAGAAGCCGGCCTGGAGCTCGGCCGGGACTACCCTCTCCCGATCGTCGACAGACAAGAGGCAAGAGCCCGCGCGCTGGACGCCTTTCAGTCGATAAAGGCCGAAAAACCTTGAGGTTTTAGGCTGATCCAATCTCCGATCGGCTGCGTATACCTATAAACACCGGATTTCACAGCACCGAGTTTCAGGGAGACCTTTATGCGGCTTTCAGTCCCCGTCCCGCGCCTGCTTGTTAAACCGCTCACCCTGGCGGTTTGTCTATCTGCCCTAAGCGTGTCCCCTCACGCGAGCGCATCGACGCCAGATATGACCGAGCAGGCGCGGGCACTTTACGGGGATGCTATCGCGTTCGACATTTACCGCAACGATACCCGCATCGGTTCTCACAATGTGACGTTCCGGGATGAGGCAGACGGCCTGAAGGTGACGACCAATTTCGAACTCGAAATCGGCCTCCTGTTCGTCAAACTGTTTGAGCTGCAATACGAGTCAGAAGCGCTTTGGAGTGATGGTCAGCTTGTTGCCTTAAGTGCCACCACCAATCGCAATGGCGATGTGACGGAGGTTGAGGCACAGGCATCAGACGATGCATTGGTGATCGACGGACCCAACGGCACACAATCGGCCCGGATGGGCATTTATCCGACCAATCACTGGAACGCCGGGGTCATCGGCAGCACTCAACTGATGAACACGATTACAGGCAAGGTGAATGAGGTACGCCTGGTTCCCTTGAGGACAGAACGTGTCACCACCAACGCCGGGATGGTTGAGGCCACCCGTTACAAGTATGAAGGCGCCATTCAAAACGAAGTCTGGTACGACGCCGACGGTCGCTGGGTCGCCATGCAGTTTCCCGGGGACGATGGATCCTTGATCGAACTTCGCTGCCGTCAATGTGTGGCAACAGCCTCCCTTGAGGCGGCCCGATGAGTGGCACGCCCAAAACTGTCTGGATCACCGGTGCCGGCAAGGGCATCGGGCGGGCCCTCGCGCTGAAAATGGCAGCAGACGGCTGGACAGTCGCCGCCAGCGCCCGGACGGTCACGGACCTGGAAAGCCTTGCGGAGGAAGTTGCGTCCAGCAATTCAATGGGCACGATCCACGGCTACCCTCTGGATATTGTCGATGTCGCGGCCAATAAGAGCGTGCTCGCGCAGATTGAGCGGGACCTGGGCCCCGTGAGCCTCGCCGTGCTCAATGCGGGGACGCATGCGCCTATGCCCGCGTCTGAGTTCTCCGTCGACACGGTACGCCATCTCGTTGAAACAAACCTTATGGGAACGGTGAATGGCCTTGGTGCGCTTCTTCCCGTTTTCCGAGGAAGGAAGGCCGGCCAAATCGCCGTCGTGTCTTCTGTCGCTGGATATCGCGGATTGCCGACGTCGGCCGCTTATGGCGCCACGAAGGCCGCACTCATCAATATGGTTGAGGCCATGAAGCCGGAACTCGACCGGGAAGGTGTGTCTCTCACACTCATCAATCCAGGTTTTGTTGAGACCCCGCTTACGGATCAGAACGAATTTCCGATGCCGTTCCTGGTGACCGCTGAAGAGGCTGCGACCACCATCTATCGCGGGCTGCAGGCAGGCAAGTTCGAGATCGTGTTCCCGCGTCCCTTTGCCTTTCTCATGAAACTTTTACGGCATCTGCCAAACCGACTTTTGTTTTCAGTAACGTCACGGATGATTACCACATGACCGCTCCGCTTGAAGAATATGCCCGCTTTATGGGGTCGCTTAGCCGGGAGAGTCTCGAGACCCTCCCCGACTTTGTGATGCCCGATGTGCATTTCCGGGACCCTTTCAATGAGGTCATCGGTGCGGACAAGATGGCGGAGATCTTTACCCACATGTTTGACACGGTCGGTGATGTTCGTTTTGACATCCTTCACAGCGCCATCTCCAGCGCGCCCGAAGGCGATACCGGCATGCTCTACTGGCGTCTGCGTTCGACGCTGCGGAAAAAACCCTGGTCGTTTGAAGGGATGAGCCGCATTCAGTTCAACGCCAATGGCCAGGTCGTTTCTCACTTTGATCATTGGGATGCGGCGCGGGAATTTTATGAGCACTTCCCGGTGATCGGCTGGGCGCTATCTTCCATCCGAAACAAGATCGCGATCGCTGCATAAAAACGATTGAACAAGAACTGTCTTTAGTCCGCTGCAGTTGGCGTAATCTTAACCGTGTCGTGGGTCGCCGCGATGCGCTCTGCCGCGGGCGCGTGACGGATGATCGGCACCTTCTTCCACCAGAGCTTCAAAGCTTCGTAGTGGATCCCGATGGTGACTTTAAGCGTCATCAGGGGATATTGCAGGAACGTTAGGAGCAAGGCTCTGTCGCTCCACGCCTCACGCTCCCCTTCAAACGAGGCTGACAGGAGGGGGCCTTCTGCGTCGCTCAATCCGATGAAGACACGAATGTCTTCCCCCGGGGGACGCAGATCAAACTGGTACTGCCCCTCCATCTCTGTGAAGGGAGATACATACATGCGTTTCTCGGTCTGTTGACGCACGTGCCCCCGCCCATCGACAAAAGCCGGCAGCACATAAATATGCTTCTCATCAAAGGTATTGTGCACTTCGTGCAGCGTGACCATCAGATCGCCCTTGGCGTCGTAACAATAGTAAACCGTCAATGGATTGAAGACATACCCAAGGATGCGCGGATAACACAGCACGCGCACGGACATATCGCCCGCGCTGAAGCCTGCCTTCTCCACATGGGACGCGACCCAGCCTTTTAGGCCGGTCTCTGCTCCCTCTCCATGATCCCTTTCCCAGAATGATAAAAGCGCCCTGCGGTTGACACCAAAGACACGGCTGGTCTGATTGATCTCGTTCAACTCATCCAGATCAAGGAGCAGAGAGAAGACCCGGTAGCGGAGCTTGTGCCGTTTGGGCCGCCGCCGCGCGTGATCCACATATCCTTTGTAGAGACTGGAAAACATGAGACTTAGTCGGCTGCCAGGGGCAGCGCCACCTCCGTGCGAACGCGGGAGCTGTTGGAACCCACGTTCCAGGGCCGCAGCGTGCCAGACAATTGTTCTGCGACAGCAAGGCCCGCTTCCAGCGCGTCCTCGTGAAACCCGTAGCCAAAATAGGATCCACAGAACCAGATACGGTCTCGGCCCTGCAGCTGCCAAAGCTCCTTCTGCGCATTAATGGCGGCGCGGTTGAACAGCGGATGCTGATAGGAGAATTTCCGAATGATCTTGTCTTCTCTTGGCGCTACATGGGGATTGAGGGTCACGAAGAGTGGATGCTTATTATCGATCGACTGAAGCCGGTTCATCCAGTAGGAGAGCGTAAGTTGTTCGCCTGCTTCCGCGGCCCCATCATCTATATAGTTCCAGCTTGACCAGACACGGCGCCGCTTCGGCATCAGCCGCTCGTCCGTGTGGAGATACGTGTCATTGTCCGTGTACTGGAAGGCGCTCAAGAGCCGCTGTTCTCCCTGGCTGGGGTTGGAGAGAAGCGTCAGGGCGTCATCTGCATGGGTCGCCAGAACCACATCGTCAAACACATGCTGACCGCCAGCGGTCGTCATCACCTCAACGCCCTGGAGCGTCCGCGTGACGGCCACCACACCTTCCCGCCTGATCCTGTCTCTGTAGGACGCCGTTAGGCGTGTGACATATTCGCGGCTGCCCCCATCGACCGTGCGCCATTTCGGCCGGTCCTTGAACTTGAGCAATCCATGGCTCTCAAAGAACCGCACAAATGTCGCCAGAGGATAGTCCAGCATGTCATTGACGGTGGTCGACCAGATCGCCGCACCCATCGGCAGGATGTGGTCCCGAATGAAGGCGTCGGAATACTTGTGCTCGCGCAGATAGTCTCCCAGGGAGAGCTCTGCTGTGGAGGCATCGCCCTCCAGTGTTGGAGCCGTTTTGTAAAAGCGAACAATGTCGGACATCATCGCCCAGAAGCGGGGATTCACCAGATTGCTGCGCTGGGCGAGGAGACCACTCAAGCCGGTCCCGCAATATTCAAACCGGCCCTGGTCAATGGACGCAGCAAAGGACATATCCGACGGCTTGGTCGGCACGTTCAGATGATCGAACAGGGCCACGAGGTTCGGATAGTTCTGTTCATTATAAACAATGAAACCCGTGTCCACAGGAAGAGGCTTTTCGCCCTGGCCCGCATCAACCGTGTTGGAATGTCCGCCAATATGGTCGTCCGCCTCGAAGACGGTGATGTCATTGTCCCTGTGCAACAGCCAGGCGGCGGACATGCCGGCGATTCCCGACCCGATGATGGCGATTTTTCTTCGTGTTTTTGGGAGGTGTGCTTCGTAGGGCAAAAGACCAGCCTTTTTCTGTGTGTTTATCTAAATACGGCTGAAACGCGAGGTTAGATCAGGAAAAAAGACGCAAATTCCTGTCGATCCGCGAGTGATCCAATGGTCAACCTGGTACGTAAGCACTAGTATGAGCATGCATGACAATATATCTGCATCCGGCCCGAACCGCTCCGGGCGCAGTGGCCTGCGCCTCGTGGTTTTCAATTCCGATGCACGCCCGCATTCAGGAGGCCCTGACTCAAATATGGCCGACGCGCTGGTCGAAGAGCTTGATATGAACGATCATGCTGCCTGTTTGCAGGCGGTGGGGGCTCATCAGGACAAGAAGGCGTTCCAGTCGCTGTTCTCCTATTTCGGGCCCCGTGTGAAAGCCTACGTCATGCGGCTTGGGTGCCAAGCAGGTCAGGCAGAAGAACTCACTCAGGAAACAATGATTAAAGTCTGGCGAAAAGCCAGCCAGTTTGACGCCTCAAAATCGGCCCCTTCTACCTGGATCTTCCGAATTGCCCGGAACCAGCGCATCGATGCCTTCAGGCGCGAAAACCGTCCAGAGCTGGACCCGAATGATCCCAGCCTGATCCCCGAACCGGAAGAAGCCGCAGACAGCGTTATTGAGCAGAAACAATCGGAACAGCAACTGCTTGAGGCCATGAAACATCTCTCTGAAGACCAAAAGGCAATTTTGAAATTGTCGTTCTTTGAAGACATGTCTCATGGACGGATCGCCGAGCATCTGGACATCCCGCTCGGCACCGTGAAATCGAGACTGAGACTTGCCTTGGGCAAGCTCCGCACCACTTTAAACGAAAACAAACTACCTTCTACCGACGGACAGCCGTTATGACTATTCGCCATCACATTCCAGACGAGATCCTTGTCTCCTATGCGTCCGGCAGCCTGCCTGAGGCCTGGAGCCTTTTAGTCGCGACCCACCTGGCGCTTTGCCCTGCCTGCCGGAAGGCTGCCGCAGAGCTTGAAGAGCTGGGCGGCGCGCTGTTGGATGACCTTGCACCGGTCGATCTGAGTGAAGACGCCTTTGACAGTTTGATGAGCAAGCTTGACTCCGCAGAGCCGGAAGAGGCGCTCATTGCCGCAGATGAAAAGAAAATTGAGGTTCCCTCTGTGCTTCCGGAGCCTTTGAAGTCCTATGTCGGTGGTGACCTTCACGCCTTGAACTGGAAACGTCTCGGCAAAGGCGCCTATCACATTCCGATTACGCTGCGGAATGGCGAAGGCAAGGCCCGCCTCCTGAAAGTGCCTGCCGGACAACCTGTCCCTGCGCATGGCCACCGGGGAGAAGAAATGACTCTCGTTCTGATGGGATCTTTCACGACGCATCAGGGGGAGTTTCTGCGGGGTGATGTGGAATCAGCTGACGATAGCGTTGAACACATGCCCGTTGCCGGACCGGGCGAAGATTGTATCTGCCTCGCCATCACGGATGCGCCTCTCAAATTCAAGAGCCTTGGGGCACGTATCGCACAACCTTTTATCGGAATATAGGAACGCCGCAGGCGCAGGCCTGCCGCACACGACTACCACGGGACTACTGCCCAAGGGTATTTCTGCAGCTGCAGAAATACCCTTTTTTTTGCTGGCGTTGTTTGTCAGTGGAAACTGACTATGTTGCCCGTGACATAGTGGCGGATGACTTCTACTTAAGAGGGCATCTACGCAAGAAAGGGGTCTGCGTTTATGGCTGACGTGCTCGCAGTTGCGACCAGCAATCTGATTTCACCTGCAATCCTGGCTTTTCTCCTGGGCGGACTCGCCGGATTTCTCCGAAGTGACCTCGAAATTCCCGAAGCGATCGCAAAAGGTCTCTCCATTTACCTCATGCTTGCCATTGGGCTCAAAGGGGGAGCGAGCCTCGCATCATCAGATGCAGGAATGTCGATCCTGCCGGGTCTCATCGCGGCGGTTCTCTTGAGTTTCCTGATCCCCTATATCGCCTTCTTCCTTCTGCGGCTCACGACCCGGTTTTCGACCATTGATTCCGCCGCAGTCTCAGCGCATTACGGGTCCGTCAGCATTGTGACTTTCGTAACTGCGACGCAGTTCCTGACAAGTCTCGACGTCACCTACGAGGCTTACATCATCGCCATGGTTGCCCTGATGGAGACACCGGCGATTGTGTCCGGCCTCCTGCTCGCGCGAAAGAAAAGCGCTGAGGGTGGCACAAAGCCCCCACTCTTTCAGCCCGAAATGATCCGCGAAATTCTCTTCAACGGATCGATCATGTTGCTCCTCGGCGGTTTTGTCATCGGCTGGGCGACAGGCGAACAGGGATTAGAGACTGTGGCGCCGTTCTTTGTCGATCCATTCCAGGGCGTGCTCTGCCTGTTCCTGCTGGATATGGGACTTGTGGCGGCCCACCGCCTGCGTACAGCCTCTTCGCTTAGCCCCTCAGCAATCGCGTTCGGCATATACATGCCCCTTATTGGCGCCGTGCTTGGCGGTGCCACCGGGATGGCTGTCGGCCTGTCGGCGGGTGGGGCGACGCTGCTCGCTGTGCTCGCGGCCAGCGCGTCCTACATTGCGGTGCCTGCCGCCATCCGCTTGGCATTGCCCAAAGCGGACCCAGGTATCTTCATCCCCCTCTCTTTAGGGGTTACCTTCCCCTTCAATGTGCTGATCGGCATCCCGCTCTACGCAGCGGTGATTGCCTCACTCTACAGCTAACGGGAGACGATCATGCAGATGTTCACAAAGAAGAAAATTGAAGTGGTCGTGGAAGCCATTTACGCGCCGCGGGTCGTGGAGGCTGCTAAGAACGCTGGTGCGAAAGGCCATACGGTTCTGCCGAACCTCCAAGGCAGCGGCACTCATGGAGACCGCCGAGGCAGCGGCCTGAGTGGTGCCTTTGAAAATGTGATGGTGATCTGCGTTGTCGACAGCTCCATCGCTGGCGCCGTGATGACCGCCATCAAGGACGCCATTGGCGATGCGATTGGTGTGCTCTACGCCTCAGACGTCGAGGTCATTCGCGACGAACACTTCTAGGCGTTCGCCCGCTCCTTCACCGCCTATCTCGCGGGCGCGACAGCCACCGGCGCACCGGACAGGAAGCGCAGACAGACAAACCCGATCACACCCGAGATCAGTGATCCGCTGAGAACGCCCAGCCGCACTGTTGCTGCATAGGCTGGGTCTTCAAAGGCCAGGGTGCCGATAAACAGACTCATGGTGAAGCCCACCCCACAGAGACAGGCGATGCCATAAATCTGCATCCAGTTGGCGCCAAAGGGCATTTTGGCGATGCCGGTTTTCACCGCAATCCAGGCGAAGCCAAAGACACCCGCCATCTTGCCCAGCACAAGTCCTGCAATGATGCCCGCAGTAACAGGGTGCGCAAAACTGTCGAGCCCCATGCCGGCGAAAGAAACGCCGGCGTTCGCAAACCCGAAGAGTGGCATGATGCCAAACGCCACCCAGGGAAGCAGAGAATGCTCCAACCGCAGCAAAGGCGGCTCACCATGTTCGTCCCCCGTCGGGTCGCCGCGCAGTGGCAGCGCCATCGCGATGGCGACACCCGCCAGCGTGGCATGGACTCCCGACTTCAGAACACAGACCCAGAGGAACACACCAACGATGATGTAAGGCGCGAGCCGTCTCACATTCGCAAAGTTGAGCGCTGCGAGGCCAAACAGGCCGATGGTTGCCAGCGCCAATGAGAGAAGCGAGAGGTTCTCCGTGTAAAACAGAGCGATGATGATGATCGCCCCCAGGTCATCGATAATGGCTATCGCAGTGAGAAGCACTTTGAGCGAAAGCGGTGCCCGGGCGCCGATCAGCGAAAGAATGCCCAGGGCAAAAGCAATGTCGGTTGCCGCCGGGATTGCCCAACCGCGTGTGTGGACCGGATCACCCCAGGTGAAGAAAACATAGACCAGTGCCGGAAGCGCCATGCCTCCAACAGCAGCAAAAAACGGCAAAGCCGCCTGATCACGCGACGACAGCTCGCCTTGCAGAAACTCCCGTTTGATTTCGAGACCGACCAGCAGAAAAAAGATGGCCATCAGACCATCATTCACCCACAGCAGGAGGGGTTTTGCGATCTTCAGCGCGCCAAACTCTACAGCGACAGGCGTGGCCAGGAAGGCGTCGTAATATCCGGCGAGAACTGAGTTCGCGATGATCAGTGCCAGGACGGCAGCT
This sequence comes from Parvibaculaceae bacterium, assembly GCA_965248405.1. Classification (GTDB taxonomy): domain Bacteria; phylum Pseudomonadota; class Alphaproteobacteria; order Parvibaculales; family Parvibaculaceae; genus Mf105b01. Next base: position 181,465 of record OZ252104.1, on the reverse strand, counting down.
GCCATCAAGACGATGCCCCCGGCGGCTTCTAGTTTTAGAAATTCCTGAATCTTAGATAGTACAGCGCCGCCCACGAGAGCCCTCTTGTTCTTGTTTCTCTTAAAGAAATGGGATGTGAACCCACAGAAACAAGCCGAGGAAAAGTAGGGCTTTTCGATATTTCTTACTTAGAGAAAGCGAGGGTTTCAGACCATCTGCCCGGGGATAAATCCAACGGCTGACAAGAAGCCTCTAACCCTTTTTCTTTTTGGGTTTACTGCCCTCGTCCTCAACAGGCGCCTTCGGTTTATTGCCTGACTGCGCCAGTCGGATAACGTCCGTTGAGACATCGATACTGTCCTGATCGAGCTCTTTCAGGAATTGCTTGCGGACCCGGTCAATGTTCTCGTCGAGGTCTTCGATCTCCCAGTCCTTGGTCTCAACGGGCGGCAACACTGTCACGTGAACCGTTGCCGGACGCGCAATAAACGCTGTCTTGGGCATCGCATCTGTCGTGTTGTGCAGAACGATGGGCACTATGGGGACGCCCGCCTGCATGGCGAGATGGAAGCCACCCTTTTTGAACTTGGAAAGTTTGTTTGTGGGGCTTCTTGTCCCTTCCGGGAAGATGATGATTGAGGTGCCGTTCTTAAGTGCCGTCACCGCCGGTTGCAGCGCCTCGCGGGCCGCCTTGTTGTCAGAACGGTCCACAAAGATGGTGCCCATCGCTTCTGATACCTGGCCGATCACCGGCTGAGAGCGCACTTCCTTCTTTGCAATCGCCGTGAAGTCGCTTTGCACCAATTTCAGCACGGCAATGGCATCCACCGCACTCTGGTGGTTCGCCATAAACACCGCCGGGCGGTGGGACCATAAATGCTCCCGGCCTTTCACATCGAGATCGAGACCGATGGAGGCGGAGGAAAGCTCACCCCACAGGCCCTGGAAAATGTTCCGCGCCTGGCGCGCCGAGCCGTTGAGGGAATAGGCAGACAGAGCGGCGGCGGCCGCGGGTGCGGCACTCAAATAGGCAAGGCCGGTGCGCGCCACATCTTTGGCGCTGGTCCGCCCGCGCCCTTCAAACCTGGTGATGTGCCAATCGCGGGATTTGGCGATCGATGTCAGTTTTTTGTCCGGGTTCAGCGGCCGGGGGTTCCCGACAATCTCCAAAAGCGGCAGATCCTCATTGCCGTCGCTATAAAAATAGCTTTCATCCAGATCTACATGTCGGTCGGCCACAAAATTGCGCACCGCGATTGCCTTACCTTCGCCATAGCAGGCCGGTTCCAACACTTTGCCGGTGCAGATACCGTTTTTGACCTCAAGATGTGTGCACAGGAAGCTGTGGACTCCCAGATCATTTGCCACAGGCTCCACCTGATAGGGCGTCGCTGCAGACACGATCACCACCACGTGCCCTTTTTTCAGATGTGCATCAATGAGGAGCCTTGCTTCCGGATAAATGCGTGACGCAACGCGCTTCTCGAATACCCGGCGCCCGAACTCATAATTCCGGCTGTCGACCTGGCCCCGCAAATGTTTCGCGGTGTTGGTGACCATTTCCGCAAAATCGATTTTACCCCGGGCAAACTGGATCGCCTGAGATGCCTGGTCCACAACGCCATCCAGCGACAGCTCGCCACTGGTGATCTGTTCGACGAACAGGTCCTGGGCTGAGAAGCCGTAGATCAAGGTTCGGTCCATGTCGAAAAAAGCGGCGATGTGCGACCCGGATGGCCCTTTTTCCACTTCATCGATCAGAAAACGATAGCTTGGCATTCGTACGGTCCTTTGGTCGGTCACTACCCGTTTCGGGCTGGTCCATCTGGGCTAATCCGTCTGGCGACTGATGGATAGCCCCAACAGAATTTCAAGGCGGCGGCTCACAGAACGCACCTGGTCGGCGAATATCTTGCGGTCATTGGTCAAGGTCTCACTGCTCTCCGCAATCAGACCTCGGTGATCCGCCAGCTTATACGCAGTTTCGTAAAGGGTTTTTGAAAGGGACTCCTCAGAGAAAACCCGTTGCAGCAGATGGGCCTGAGCCCCATATGTCATGCAGAGCTGCAGGAATTCCTTTTTGTTTTCAATCGGTTGGCCGCCGCGCTGCACCAGCGCATCCGCAAGTACCTGATAGGCATCAATAAAGGACCTCAATACCCCTTGCGAGACAACAGGCTCGCGGGCCTCCAGAAGCGAGCGGGCAGATGCTTCGCCTTCCTGCAGGCGGGCCTGCCAGTCCGGATCGCGTTCAGCCATTTTTTCGCGCACTTCCTTCAGGAAGTCTTCGCGGGTCGCAAAATAGAACTCGAACTTCAAGAGATCACGAAGTGCCAGCGCCTCACGCCAGAAGGCCATCTCCGTATCCTTTTGTTCCGCTGCATGAAGCAGAGCCAGCTCGATGATGGCGTCTGTGACGAAGAAGTGGATTGCGGTGTTCCGGTAGTAAGCGGCCTTGTGATACTGGCCGGCTGCGATGTGGAACACGGCACCCAGCCCTGAATCATGGCGGGTAACAACACCGTTCTCTTCTAAAGATGTCAGCGTCGCCTCAATCTGGCTTGGAGTGCGGAGCTTGTCATTGCCGCCCACGACCGGAATGCCCCGGCTGTCCACCAGGTCCATCCAGGAACAAACAGTTCGGGTGAGCCCTTCCAGGGTTCTCGCCCGCGGGCCGTTCGCCAGCAGGATCAGCGTCAGCAGTGATGTCAGATTGATGGGTGATGCATCGTTCAACCGGACGGCAGAGCGGATCGCAATCTGTTCCACCAGCTTCTTCTTCTCCGGGCCCGGCAGATCCTCGTTGAGGCTTTCCCCCGGCAGAACATCCAGTGCGGTGACAGGCTCGCCAAAGCGGACATAGATTTTGTGATCGGAGCCTTTACCGGTGATGAACCTCAAGAACCAGTTTGCGCCTTCCGGCTTTTTGTCCTGCCCTTTTTGCTCGATGACATAATCATCGACTTCGGTGATCTGATCGTAGCTCACGGACACAGGTACAAAGCGCAGCCCGTGGGTCTTGGTTCTTAAGATGCTCTCGACCACATAATTCATCAGGCCGTAGCGCGGCGGCAGAAGCTTGCCCGTTCGGGACCTTGTGCCTTCCAGCGCCCACATAAGCGAAAAGCGTTTTTCGACAAGATAGTCCACATAGCGACGGAAGGTGGTTTTGTAGATGTCGTTATCCTGGAATGCCCGGCGCAGAAAGATGATGCCCGCATTGGCGGCCAACCGGCCGATCCCAAACGTGTTGAGGTTGATCCCCCCAAAAGTCAGCGGCACCGGAATGTTGTGATCAAACAGGACGGTGGAGACGGCCATGGTGTCCAGCATGGACTTGTGGGTCACCAGCAGAACCACCGGGCCTTCTTCCATCCACTGGCGCAGCTGCTCCAGTTCTTCCGGGTCGTAGTCTATGTTTGAATCATGGTGGCTGCGGCAGGCCCGACGATAGAGCCCCATCGCAATATCCAGGGAGACTGGCGTCTGACGCGCACTCATCTCATCCAGATAAGTCTTCGTCTCCGTCTCGACTTCGGACAGCGACCTCCCGAGCGTGCCGGCCAGAGCACCAAGGTCGCGCTGGAAAGACGGGCTGGACACAACATCGCCCATCAACAAACGCGCCACCTTGTACCGTGCCCCACGAATGCTGCGTTCCGCGCGATCAAGGGCAATCACGGCCTGACGAACAACGAATTCCGGCAAGCGCGTTGTGCGCACCCCTTCCGCGCCCCAGGTTTCGTCAAAGCGCTCACGAACCGAGCTTAAAAAAGCGCCCTGACCTTCTGCCACCCGCAGGCGGTCCGGTGCGGAGCCGCCCATCAGTTTCTGCCGGATCCGCCCCGGTTTTTCGAAAACGGTTGCAAGCCAGGTATTCACAAAGGACTTGCCATGGCGCACGTCTTCGCTGGGTTTCCAGATAACCCGCAGCGGCTGCAGCCACGGGTCACCCGCGATATCACCGCCATCCATGAGGGTTTTCAGTTCTTTGTGGCCGCCATTGCGCGCGTCGCCGATCACGACGAGTTTCGCATCACTCTCAGAATGACGTGGATGTTCTTCGATCCACTTGCGAATGCAATTGAGCTCAAATGAGCTGCCGGCCTCCACCAGGAAAACGGTTTCCGCTTCCCTTTCCGGCATCTGCACTACGACGTTTTCCGACACGCTTTCTCCTCCAGGTCCCATTTCGCGGAACCGCTCTCCCTATTCCAGATAGACGACCGTTTGATCTTCCCCATCGTCGTCTTCAACCAACGCTTTGTACTCATCAAATGATGCCTGCACGCATTCGGCATAGAATGCCGGGTCCGGCAGCATTTCCCGGTCTGCCGTTACACAGACGGACAATTGATCCTGATAACCGGTAATGGCGTGGAAGATCCCCATCCCATCACCCAGCGGTGCCAGCCCGTATGAGCGGACCAGTTTGGCGCCGGAAAAATACATGTCATACGGAATGCCTGGTACGTTCGACACGAATGTATTGCAGACCGGCTTGATACGGGAAATCCATTTCATGCCTTCCGCAGAGCGGAAGAACCAGGACGCGGTTGCCGGGCTCACAAGCCCCATAACGCTCTCAAGCATGTCGGAGCCGCGCGTCTGGGCCAGCTGCTTCGCATCGTCCGTGCGCATCTTCACTGCCTGAAGGCGCTGTAACGGATCCGCGATGTCGGTCCCCATCGCAACGGTCATGTCCGTGATCTGGTTTCCGGCCTCCATCCCCGCCGGGCCCGTCCGAACAGAAATCGGGCACATGGCGACCAGCGACTCGTCCGGCAGTTCGTTTGTTTCTGTGAGATAACGACGCATGGCGCCCCCACAGATGGCAATTGCCACATCGTTCACGGATGCCCGCTCCACCAACTTTTTGATGCTGCGGAAGTCGTCGAGCTGGAAATCCACCGCTTCAAAGACGCGGTAGGGAGAGACTTCCTTGTTGAAACGGGTCATGGGCGCAGACGGCGCACTTGCCACATTGTTCTCGGACTTCAAGCGCCGGGCCTTCAACTCCCCTTGCACCAGGGACAGGGCCGACTGCGCTGTCGTCAAAGGCTGGCGGATTAGAGACGGAAGCGATTTGGTGATCATCGCCATGTCACTTGGGAGCGGCTTGACGCTTCCCGCTTCCTGTAAGGGCGGGCGCGGCGGCGTTGCGAGTTTGGTTTCAGAATGAAGTGCCTGCAGGAGCGACACGGTGCCCATGCCGTCAACGACCATGTGATGGAGCTTTACCAATACGGCGAAGCTGCCTTTTGGCAGGCCTTCAACCTTGTCGAGCCCTTCAATGACATTCACCTCCCAAAGTGGACGGTTCATATCGAGGGGGCGCGAATAAAGACGCGAGGCGAGAATGCACAGCTGCCGCCAGTCTCCCGGCTTTGGCAGAGATAGATGGCGGACGTGAAACTCCACATCAAAATTGGGGTCGTCCGCCAGGTAAGGCAGATCGAGATCGAACGGCACCCGTACCAGACGCTGCTTGAACGGTGCCCACAGATGGAGGCGGTCTTCAATCCAGGACAGGATTTCCTTGAAGCGTACCTTCCCACGACCTGCGGTTGATTGATCGTAGATCATCAGGCCGCCCACCACGCTCGGTGTGCGTTGCGTGTCTGCGTAGAAAAAAGACGCGTCAGTATTTGATATTCGCCGCATGGAGCCCTTCCTTCAGGCGTGTTCTTGTTGTCACCAGAACGGTTTCCGTTTCGGTGGACACACGAAACCCATTCCAGTTCTCAATTTTGTCGCATTTCCTGACGCCGAACCTCTCAGCTGGAAATGCGCTCACAAGATCCGCTCCCCACAACTGACATTTCGTCAATCGCTTGCCTGTCTTGCCTTTAATCGTACACAGAGAGACTTGCCTTACGCCAGTGCAACTTCCCGTATTAACGACATTTTTCCGCCACCCGGCACCTTCCCTCGGTTGGCAGAGCCCGTGACTTACGCTTAACATCCTTAAAAACAATTAGGCATACGGGGGACGCCATCCATATGAACGACCAGATCCGCAACCGCCAAGAGCGCAACAACCCCATGCATCTCAAAGTCGGCGTGCTTGGGGGCGGGTCCTGGGGCACCACGGTCGCCGCCCTCGTGGCACGCAATGCGGAGACAAAGCTCTGGCTCAGAAACCCGGATGCGGCAACGGAAGTTAATGTTCTCAACACCAATAAGAAATACCTGCCCGATGCAAAACTGCCGGAAACGCTGACGGCAACCACCTCCCTGGAGGAAGCCGTTTCTCAGGCCGATGTGATTGTCATGGGGATCCCCTCCCAGCAATTCAGGAAAGTGCTGGAGGATGCAAAACCCTATATTCGTCCCTGGGTGCCAGTGATCAGCCTGTCGAAAGGTCTGGAACAAGGTACGTCGCTCCGCATGACGCAAATCATCTCTGAAGTGCTGCCCGGGCATCCACCGGGTGTGCTCACCGGCCCCAACCTTGCCCGCGAGATTATGGCCGGATCGGCTGCCGCCAGTGTGCTGGCCATGGAAGATGAAACGGTCTGTAATTCTCTCCGCTCTGTTTTTCAGTCCGGGCTTTTTCGCGTCTATACCAATAATGACCTGATCGGATGCGAACTGGGTGGAGCCTTGAAAAACATCATCGCGATTGCGGTCGGCATGGGGGATGGCCTCGGCGCGGGCGACAATACCCGTGCCGCCGTTATCACCCGCGGTCTTGCGGAACTCACCCGGTTGGGCGAAGCACTTGGCGGGCGGGCGGAAACGTTCGCCGGACTTGCGGGCATGGGGGACCTGGTCGCCACCTGCACCAGTCCGCAAAGCCGGAACCGCCATGTGGGCGAGCGGCTCGGCAAAGGTCAGTCGCTGGAACAGATCATCAATGAAATGCACATGGTCGCCGAAGGTGTGAAAAGCGCGCCGGTGGTGATGAAGATTGCCGAAGAGGCTGGCGTCACCATGCCGATCGCAGAGGAAGTCTTCAATGTGGTGCAGAACGGCTCAACGCCGCAACGCGCCTTCCGCGGTCTGCTGCGCATCACCGCCGGATCGGAAGCGGACCCTGGCTAGGCTTTAAGCTGCCTTTGTGCCGACCGGGGTTGCTGTTGGCCGATAGAGGCCCACGACATCGCCTTCGATTTCCTCCAGCAGATTGTCCAGCGTATGACTGATCATGCTGCAGTTGCGGATCATCTCGACCTGCGGCCAGGTCGCTGCTTCGCCTTCCGCGATGAGATATTCCATCTCTTCACGATCCAGCGGGGCCAGCAGTTTGCGCGGGTCCCAGAAGCGCCGCCGCGGGATAATGTTGATGTCAGCGGTATATTCCTGCAGGGCCACCGAATGGAACATGTTGATCGCTGAATTCACGGCCGGCAGGCTGCGGGTCATCTGGTCCGTGAAATTGCGGGTGGCGCGGAACCATTCTTTGGTGGCCCGGCTGCCCATGTTCCAGAGATGGCCGAAGAAATCGTTCTCTCCATTCGGATTTTGAATGGTCCAGAGAATGACCGGATTGGTCTGGCTGGCAATAAAATGGTTCACCCCATAAAGCCGCGCCAGGCGTTTTGCCGGCATGTCATCGGTGACAGACCCGTCGATCCAGCGCATGTCGGAGAGATAAGGTTGCTTTTCACCATCCGCGTCCCGTGCCATCAGCATGACGGGCGGAAATACACCCGGTACGGCACATGAGGCCATCACCGCTTCGCGCACCAGCACGTTGGGCGAGGTGATGGCATTCAACAGCCGCGAGGCCTGCATCTTCTTGGTGGGCGCGACTGACACATTGATGTGACGGCCGGTCAGCTGAAAGGCTTCGGCAAAGGTGAGGTCAGGAATCCAGGCTTCCACCATCTCACGCAGATCTTCTGTCTGGATGCGGTCACGCCAGCCCAGGACAGAGGTCACATGGGCTTCTTCGATTGTGGCTTCCAGTTCAATGTCTGCTTCGAAGAAGGGGACAAGCTCTTCATCAGAATGGGTTCCGATAACGGCTGCGGTGAGAGCGCCTGCACTTGATCCGGAAATCACGCGCGGCAGCAAGCCTTCCTGCGCCAGGGTTTTGATCACACCAATGTGGAAAGGGCCAAGCGCACCGGCTCCGCTCAACATCAGGGCAGAGCGACCGAAGCAATGGCTTGCCCGGTGGAAGAAGTCGAGCTTCTCCGCCTTGGTGATGACGTTGGAGCGCACTTTCGAAATATGAATAAGAGACCGCGTAACCTCTTCCACATAATCGGTGATGAGGCGTTTGGTTCCGACCTTCGAACGGGTGTAGAGCGAGGGCTTGCCCATACCGCCCAGATTGCCGTGAATGCCTTCGTTCAGGGCAAATAGAAGTGCGCGGTCGTCACCCGTGTCCCGGGCTTTGCGGATTTCGCGAAGACGCTCGCGGATGGTCGCATAGTCGTAACGCCGCGTGTGCTCCTGACGTTTCCAGTCTTCTGCGCCCGACAACACGTCGTGCTCGTGGGCCGCTTCTTTCCACTCTGCGTAAGTGGTGGCGTCATCCATCCTCTTTTGCGCGTTCTTCATCTGGAAGGAGCCTCCGACTGTTTACAACTGCAACTATTGTGCAGTGCGAATAAAGCCCATTCTAGCCCCAATTGACATGTGGTCCATAAATTACACGTCAAATATGTTAATCAATTTGCCTGTTTCACGGCCTTTCGGTCCGACTTCAGGACCAAATACCCACTAGAAATGGTGAGATTTCCGGGATTTACCAGCCCTGGCGCCTGAAAATAGAAATCTCAGCCTAACCCGACAGATTTTTGGGCCCAGGCCACAAAATCAGCGGTCACTTCGTCCCGATTCGTCTCATTGAACAGTTCGTGACGGGCATTTTTATAGAGCTTTAGATCTAAATTCCGAATCCCCGCATCGCGATATCGCTCTGCAACAAGGCGGACCAGTTCGCCGTTCAGTCCCACCGGATCGAGGTCACCGGAGAAGATATAGAGAGGCAGGTCCTTGCGGACCTTCGCGATTGCTTCCGGTGTTGAATAAACAATACCGGCTTCTCCGAGTGAGGCGGACGACGCGTCAGAGACCGTAAATCCACAGAGCGGATCGGCGACATATTTGTCGACTTCCGCTTCATCGCGGCTCAGCCAGTCAGACTCGGTGCGGGTGGGCGCAAAAGCAGCGTTCAGTGTTTCAAAAACATTGGCGTCCGGGTCGGCAACGGCGGCAGCCATCACATCAACGGCTGTCGTGCCACTCAGCGCGGCGGCGTCCACACTATCGCTCGCTTCCGTCAGAAGATGCTGCACCACCATGGACCCCATGGAGTGCCCCATGAGCACCAAGGGCAATCCGGGAAAGTCCTCCTTTGCCTTTGCGATCACTGCTTTCTCATCGTCAACCAAACCGCGCCAGCCCGCCTCTCCATACTCGCCAAGCTTAGATGCGTCCGGCACGGTCCCGCCGTGGCCGCGATGATCATTGGCATAAACAACAAAACCTGCAGCGATCATCGCCTCTGCCAGACGCGCATAGCGGAGTGCATGCTCCCCCATGCCATGCGCAATCACGAGTATGGCACGCGGCTCATCCGTCCCTCGCCAACGATGAACCACTGGACACTGATCGTTTGGAGATGTCGGCAATTGGAATTGAACGTAGGTCAAGGTCGCGCCTTCCAGAAACGGGTATCGTTTTCTAGTCATACTGACATCCCCGCCAACACTCCGACAAGCCGTCAGACAGCCTCCCTGTCAGGCGCTGCCACTGGCAGGCAGAGGCCATCTGCGTTCTTGTTCCTCAGGCTGGGGAGGATGTGAAAGCGCCCATGACGCAAGGTAACTGAGCTCCTTTGGCCTAGAGAGCCCTCCCGCCACCCTAAACAAAGGCGTGGTTTTACCTTTTTTAACCTTGTACTGACTAAATATACCCCTGAATTCTCGGGGGATTGCGATGGTCAACGCAGTTGCGAAACAAAGCGCCAGCGATATTGAGGCTCTCTTTTCGGAAGCTATTGAGGCGCTGGATGATGGCTTCGCCGTCTATGACAGCGAATTTCGCGTGCTTTATGCAAATGCGCAGGCCCGCTCCGACTTTAAAGAATGGTATGCGGTCATCGAATCCGGTGGCAGTTTCAAAGATGGTATGCTCGCGTCGCTGCGCAGCATTACCAAATATGCCGAAGAAGATGGCCTTGAGGAACTCGCAGAGGCCGCCGTCGAGTTGCTCAATAAGGGCGAGCCTCTGAAAACAGCAATGCCAGATGGGAGAACGCTCCTCATCACCCACAGGCCGATGAGTGGTGGCCGTTGGGTGGGCACCTCCATCGATATGACGGACGAGCTGGTACGCCAGCAGGAACTCAAAGACGCGAAGAAAGAGGCAGAGGCTGCGTCACGCGCCAAATCGCAATTCCTCGCCAATATGAGTCACGAGATCCGAACACCGCTTAACGCGGTCTTGGGCTTTGCAAGCCTCATCAAAGACACAGATCTCGACGAGCGGCAGTCGGACTATGTTGAAACGATCGCTGAAAGCGGTGAATCCCTTCTGTCCATCCTGAACGACGTCCTCGACGTCTCGAAGATCGAAGCCGGGGCACTTGATCTCGACGAAACAGAAGTCAACATCGAACGGCTAATTCGCAGTGTCATGGCCTTGATGTCGGTCCGCGCGCAGTCGAAAGACCTGGAGATAGCCTCCTATGTCGATCCCAACATCCCTGTTGCCCTTATCGGGGATCAGGGACGTATCCGCCAGATCCTGGTCAACCTTATCGGGAATGCAATCAAGTTCACCGAAGAGGGTGGTATTTCGCTTGAGGTTCGTCTGGAGGACCGGCTGCCCGGCGATAAAGTCGCTATCCTGTTCAGTGTCAGCGATACCGGCATGGGCATCTCGTCCGAGCAACAGGACCATCTGTTTGACCGGTTTACCCAAGCCGATGTGTCCACTACCCGCGAGTTTGGAGGGACAGGGCTCGGTCTTTCCATTTGCCGCGACCTTGTTGAATTGATGGACGGCACGCTGGAGGTCCAAAGCGAATTCGGAAAAGGCAGCACGTTTAGAGCACGGATCGTTCTGGATGCCGATGATGGCGACGAGCGCTATCTTGATTCCAGCGACGCCCAGACGCTCCGCGGGCGGCGGTTGCTCGTTGTGGACGACAATCAGGTCAACCTGCGCGTCATTGGACTGATGCTGGCGGCTTACGGTTGCCGCGTCGAAACGGTTGATGATCCGCTTGCTGTCCGAGAGGCCATCCTTGCGGCCCAGGACAAAGGCAAACCATTTGAGACCATCATTATCGACCATATGATGCCCGGCATGGACGGCGTGCAGCTTGCTGCTCAAATCCGCGAGGACAGTGACATTCGCCCCGTCAAGCTGATCCTCTCATCCTCCGGCATTGCAACGGCGAGCCAGGCGGAAGAGTGGGGCTTTGAAGCGATCGCACCAAAACCCATCAGCCAGCGCCGTCTCATCAATACGCTCAACCGTTTCTTCGAAGAGCTGCCCGTGAAGGCCAAGCCCCCCAAAAAGGTTGAAAAGAAAGCACCGGCACCCAAGAAGCCTTCTGGCGACGGTTCAGGCTGCCGCATCCTCTTAGCAGATGACAATCCAACCAACCTGAAGTTCATTCAAAGCGCTCTTGAAAAGCACCCGGTCACCGTCGATACGGTTGGCGATGGTCGCGAAGCCGTGAGCGCCGCCCGATCGCTTCCCTACGATCTTGTGCTCATGGATGTGCAGATGGTTCACATGGATGGTATTGAGGCGACGAAACGCATACGCAAACTCGGCGGCGATATTGCCAGTGTACCCATCATCGCAATCACAGCGAGCGCTATGGCAGGCGACCGCGAGCGGTGTTTAGATGCCGGCATGAACGATTATCTGGCCAAACCTGTCGCCATCGACCAATTGCTCGATAAAATCCGCTATTGGACGACGGACGGCGTTCGCGAAGCTTAAAGCTAGACCTTCCTCTTCAGCGTGTTCGTGTTAGACTGAACCTCCACCAAGGAGTGCTCTGACAGTGATCAAGTAATCAGCAAGACTTTTTCCGCCGCGGCTTGAGGCTAGGTCGCGTGCCCTTTCTGACGACTTGTTCCATTGGAGCTTTCATGCAGCCTATTATTTATGACGTCGCCGTTTCGGCAGACGGTTTCATTTGTGGCGCGTCGGACGACGTGTCTCTTTTCCCTCATTCAGGTCCTGTCGTAGACGACTATCTTGAACGGATGGCGACCTATTCTCATGCGCTTATGGGACGCCGAACTTACGAGTTCGGCTATGCGCACGGGCTCCCTCCCGGCGCCAACCCCTATCCGACAATGACATCGCATATCTTCTCCAAGACCCTTCATCTGCCGGAAGACGCGGATGTGGAGGTCGTCCGCGATGCCCAGCCGCAGCGGATTGATGAGATAAAGACCACCAGTCCCGGTCCCATCTATTTGTGTGGGGGTGGTGATTTTGCCGGATGGCTTCTCTCGGAGGGCCGGATTGACCTGCTCCGGCTGAAGCGGGCGCCGGTCTTTTATGGATCCGGCGTCCGATTGTTCGGATCCCATATCGCGCCGCTCGCGCCGCGGTTAACCCTAACCAAGCAGTATGACGGTGGGGTTCTTTTGCAGGAGTTTGCCCTATCTGATTGAAGATAAGGCTCGGACAAATTGAGAGATGGGTCATGAAGTCCGTCGTTTTCGACTTTGTGACCCTCTCTTTTTCGCGATCTCATTGTTTTTGCTCGCAATTCCGGGTATCGATGGGAAAACGAAAACCTGGGGAGGTTTCCAGCCTATGTATAAAGAATTGGATGCTGCGTGGACTGAGCTGACGCAGCCGGGTCAAATGTTCGAAGTCGACACTGTCGAAGCGCTCGGACGTACCATCAAAACATTCAAACATGCGCCAGCAAGCCTGCGGGATATCTGGCTGCTCACCGCCGCACATGGCGACAAAGACCATCTTGTCTATCAGGACGAGCGGTGGACCTTTACGGACGCCCACAATGAGGTGGCCTCCATCGCTGCCTGGCTGACGGCGCAGGGTGTTGGCCAGCATGACCGCGTTGCGATTGCGATGCGGAACTATCCGGAGTGGATGCTGGCTTACTGGGCCATCGTTTCCATAGGCGCCGTTGCGGTCGGCATGAATGCCTGGTGGGTGCCCGATGAAATGCAGTATGGCCTTGAGGATTCTGCACCAAAGGTTCTGATTGCCGACGGTGAGCGTCTGGAACGGTTTCTCGAAGTGCGCGATGCGTTCCCGGACATGAAAATTGCCGGCGTCCGTCTTCCCGAGCAGCTGCAAGGCATTGAAGGGGTAACTCCCTGGTCAGACGTGAAGGCGACGGCGCCTAACATGCCTGACGTGACCATCGCACCGGATGATGATGCCTGCATCTTCTACACGTCGGGCACGACGGGGCGGCCGAAGGGCGCACAGCTTACTCATCGCGGCTGCGTCAACAATATCATGAACATTGCCTTCTCCGCTCAGTGCCAGGGTCTGGCCCTTGCCATGGTAGAAGGCGAGAACGCCGTCAAGGAACTGCAGAGCGCTGAACCTCAGGTGATGACCGCTCTGGTGGCAACGCCGCTTTTCCATGTGACCGCTAACAATTGTGTGGCGCACGCGGCGACGGTCAGCGGCGGCAAGCTGGTGCACATGTATCGCTGGGATGCCGGTGAAGCGCTCCGCCTGATCGAAGCAGAAAAGATTACACACTTGAGCGGCGTCCCCGTTATGTCGCGCGAAGTGATCGCGCACCCGGACTTTGCGACGACCGACACATCCACTCTATTGTCGATCGGCGGCGGCGGTGCTCAGCTGCAGCCGGACCTTGTTGGCAAGCTCGATAACACTGTCGAAAACGCCCGGCCTTCCACCGGCTACGGCATGACCGAAACCTGCGGCATCATCACGTCTGTCGGTGCCGACTATTTCGTCGACAAGCCAGCCAGTGCCGGACGCGCCATGCCGGTTTTTGAAACCAAGTGCATCGACGCCAATGGCGACGAGGTAAAACCAGGCGAAGCTGGTGAACTCTGCGTGCGTGGAGCGCCGGTCATTAAAGGCTATCTCAACCGCGAGGAAGCCACAGCGGAGGCCATTCAGGATGGCTGGCTGCGTACGGGCGATATTGTGAAGATTGATGAAGATGGCTTCATCTTCATTGTCGACCGGGCCAAAGACATGGTACTGCGCGGTGGCGAGAACGTGTTCTGCTCCGAAGTGGAAAGCGCCATTTTTGAGCATGATGCTGTTGCGGAGTGCGTTGTCTTTGGTGTGCCGGATGATCGTCTTGGTGAAGAGGTCGGCGCCGTTATCGTGCCCGCCAAGGGTAAGTCCGTCTCGGCGGAAGAGCTTCGCGCCTTCTGCAAAGAGAAGCTCGCCGCGTACAAAATTCCACGCTACATCTGGATGCAGGAAGAAAACCTGCCGCGCAATGCCAGCGGCAAGTTCCTCAAAAAAGAGCTGCGAACCACCATGGACGTGAAGCTCGCAAGCTAGTCTCTATAAAAACAGACACTGAAATCGGCCACTTTTCCGGCGCGTGCAGCCCGAGGAAAGTGGCCTTTTTTTCGATCAGACCAAACACACTTTGGGTCCGTAGTACGGGACCAAAGGATTAGCCTCTTTCTTCCAGTTCCGCCCGTAACAACCGTTTCAACCAAAGCAACAGCAGAGGCATGCCGACCAGTTCGGCCAGCCAAGATCCAAGCACGTCCGCGCTTAAGACGATTTCAGGATTGCCGGAAGCGACGCGCATCAGCCCCCCCAGAAAGATCAGCCCAAATGCAACCTGCAATGCCTGGGCGAAGCGGACGGGGTTCCAGACACCCGCCCACAGAACCAGACCAAAGCCCAACCAGAGACCCCCTAAGAACTTTGAGTGGTTGTCCTGAATGGCGAATGCCACCGGATCCGTGATCGCGACAAAGTCGTTAGACCCCAACCACCCCAAGGTCCGCATGCCCCCCAGACCGCTATCCAGACCTGTCGCAATGATGAAGGCCCCGCCCAGGAACAGGACAATTCTGAAAACCCAAAGAGAGGACAGGCTCATGATGTTTCCTTTACCATTTAAGTAATACGCGTTATATTTAATTTGCCGATTCCTGATTTCAAGAGGTTCACGTGGCGGAGACAAAGCGGCGGGGCCGCCCGCCCAAGACCGAGGCAGACACAGAACGCGAGCGAGCACGGATTGCGGCTATTGCCGGAGACCTGTTTCAGAATGAAGGCGTGGCCGCCGTCTCGATGCGGCGTCTGGCAAAAGAGGCAGGGGTCACGCCGAAAACCCTCTATGCCTATTTCGGTGCCAAAAGGGATATTCTGCAGCACATCTGGGAGAAGTTTTTTGTCGATCTCTTTGATCAGATCGACGCCATTGCAAAATCGGACGCCTCGCCTCACGCGCGCCTAAAGGCCGCTTGCCTCTGCTATATCGACTATTGGGAAACCAACGATGACCGCTATGACCTGGTGTTCATGTCCGACAGCGTATCCCAGTCAGATGTCGGTCTTTTTCTGGATGACAGCTCCATCGTTGACCGTTATGCGGTTTTCGCGGAGCTGATCGCTGCCGCCAGCGCGCCTGCCGCACAGGAGCTCACCCCCCTTAAGCTCAACGCCCTCATTTGCGCCCTTGATGGCATCGCCCATAATAAGGTGACGATCAGCTATTATGACTGGGGGTCGTCGGACGCTCTTCTCGATACGCTGCTGCCGGGTATCTTGGAAACCAAGTATCCTGGAAAGTAGGGCATCCCAAATTTTTAAGACGCGTTCAGGCGTGCGGTGATGCGCAGCAGCGCCTTGATCCGCTCATGTTCCGGCAAGTCGATGGCCTGTCCGATCCGCAAGAGCAGATCCGCTTCGAGATCATGCAATTTACCGTCGGCAAACGCGATCTCCCACAGGTAGGTCATAAGTTCACTACGTTCGGCCAGATCAAAATTCTCTTTGATGGTTTTTGTGAAAATCCAATTCGCATAGGCCTCTTCATGCCGCTCCTCAGCGACGGACAGCAGCTCTTCGATCTGGTCAGGCTCCAGATCCAAACGGTTGCGAATGATGCCGATGATATGATTGCGCTCATTCTCGTCAAAGTCAGTGTCAAGGTGGGCAAGCTCCACCATGAGGGTTGCGGCGGCGACAACCGTCCGGTCAAAGCCCTGCTGAGCCGAATGCTCTTTCTTAGTCGCACCAATAGCCTTCAATGCGGCTTTCTTAAAACCTTTGAGCATGCCCCATCCCCCATCAAACCTTCTGACCCTAAACAAACACGTGAGGCCGATTGTTCACACATGCTCCCCTCAGCGCAATTGGGAAAGGGCAAATTAAATCTCACGGCCATCTGTCACGCACCCTCTTGCTGGCCGCGTCCGTTACTGTCATCCTCCCGACTTGATCCGCCGCGATAGGCGTAGGGGTGACCAGCTTTTTTGGGGAAGCTGACGGGTGGGGGAAGTTGATGGTTAGGGCGTTCGAAGAATTTATTTTCCGGTTCCGGTTCGCAATTCTCATCCTGATGGCGGTTTTCACGATCATCACGGGGTATTTCGCGACCGGCCTCAAACTGGAAGCGGGGTTTCTCAAACAGGTTCCCACGGAACATCCCTATCTGCAGACCTATTTTGAGTATCAGCAGGAAATGCCCGGGGCCAATCTGGTTCTCGTGGCGCTCAAGGCTCACGACGGCACGATATGGAACAAGGAAATACTGAGCCGCCTACACACGATCACAGAGGAAATTTCCTACCTCCCAGGCGTCGACCGCTCGCGGCTCTATTCCCTCTGGTATCCGACGACCCGCGCGCTGACCATCGACGAATATGGCTTCCAGATGGAAGACCTGATCCCCGGCACGATCACGCCTGAAAACCTCACGGAACAAGACATTGCCGCGATCCGCGCGCGCACGATTGCCGGCGATTGGATCGGCGCTCTTGTCTCCGAAGATGAGAAATCCGTTCTGGTCGCTTTCGAGATCAAAGCGCCGGGCGGCACGTCGGGAGACATTGAGAGCGCTCAATCAACTGCCCTTGATGTGGCCGGTCTGCTGGAGTCCAAGATCAGAGCCCCCTTCAGCGATGATGTGAGCGATGTGGCCATCATCGGCTTTCCGAAATTTATCGGCGACGTCGCAGAAGGCGCCATTATCGCGACAAGCTTCTTCCTGCTCGCCTTTGTCATCACGGGCATTGCGGTCTTTGCTTATGTCCGGTCTTTCATCCTGACAGCACTGGCCATCGGCAGCTCACTTGTATCTGTTGTCTGGCAATTGGGTGTGCTCAATCTGATCGGCATGGGGCTCGACCCTCTCGCCATTCTGGTGCCCTTCCTGGTCTATGCCATTGGCGTCAGCCACGGCATGCAGCAGGTCAATCTGATCGCCACTCAGATTGCAAAAGGCTCCGACGGGCTGGGTGCTGCAAAACAGACCTTCCGGCGGCTCCTGGTGCCGGGGTCCATGGCCCTCATCACGGACCTGGTTGGTTTCATCACGCTGTACCTCATCCCGGTCGGGGTGGTGCGCGACATCGCGATCATCGCAACAATCGGCGTCGGCCTTAAAATCATTTCCAATCTCATTATGTTGCCGTTGCTGGCGTCCTATTTCCGCCGGGATGAAAAACAGGTTCGGCTTTTCATCAAGGCCCGTGTTTTCCGCGAGCGGATCATGACCTGGATTGCAGGGGTGGCAAAACCCGGGACGGCCCCGCTTATTGCCGGGGGATTGATTGTCGTGCTGGTTGGATCCGCCATTGGGGCGCAGTACCGGCATGTGGGCGACCTAACGCCTGCGGCATCGGAACTCCGCCCGGACTCCAAGTACAATCAGGACACGGCTTTCATCACGGAGAATTTCGATGTAGGAACCGATGTGCTGGTTCTTGTCCTGGAGACACCGCAAGACGCCTGCATCAACCCGGGCTACATGAAATATCTGGACGCCATGACCCGGGACCTCTCGTCCATTGACGGGGTTCTGAAAGTCGACTCCCTGGCCTCCACAGCGCGCATTGCCTCATCCATCGCCGCACTTGGCAATTTGAAATGGCGGAACCTTCCTGCAACGGAGCGGCAGCTCATTTCAGCCACGGCTCAGGTTGATCCGGCCCTTGGACTGCTCAACGATGCCTGTACGATCCTGCCGCTCTTTATCTATACGGTGGACCATAAGGCCGAGACCATTGATCGCCTGATCGGGGAGATCATGACTTATGCGGAGAAACACCCGCTCGAC
Source organism: Parvibaculaceae bacterium (assembly GCA_965248405.1). GTDB lineage: Bacteria > Pseudomonadota > Alphaproteobacteria > Parvibaculales > Parvibaculaceae > Mf105b01. The sequence goes on along the minus strand of OZ252104.1, from coordinate 163,278 downwards.
GGCGTAAATGCCCGCATCGGTCTGGGGGGCGTCAGCGTCATTGCGGCCACCAATCAGGTGGTGGAAGCCTCTGAAGCGCCGCTTCTGATTTATGTATTTCTCACCATCGTCGTTCTGGTGCTCATCGCTTATGTGGATTGGCGCGCGATCATCTGTTGCTGTGTGCCGCTCCTGCTCGCGACCTCGCTCGGCTATGTCTTTATGGTTGTGTTCGGCATCGGTCTCAAAGTCACCACACTGCCTGTGCTGGTATTGGCCACGGGCATCGGGGTTGACTACGCATTTTATCTCTACAGTCAGATCCGGACATTCCAGCGCGAAGGCTTTGCCATCGCCGATGCCTATCATGGCGCGCTTTTGAGCACCGGCATGGCCGTTGTCTACGCCTCCATCATGCTCGCTGGCGGCGTTGGCACCTGGATCTTTTCGCCGCTGCAATTCCAGGCGGACATGGGAGCGCTTCTGGCCTTCATGTTCATTGCCAATATGGTTTGCGCCATTGTCGGACTGCCTGCGCTGGCCGCACTTCTGGAACGGATCGCACCGCCGAAATATCTCCAAACCGCCTGAGCTTGCTCTTTTCCCCACCTGAAAAACTGATAGGGTGAGCAAATCAAAATTCTCGGGGGGGAGAGGTATGGTCGACGCAACCGTCCAGGGACGGACCCATGCCGGACGCCATCTGGCGCTCGGTCTCTTGGTCGTCGTTTACACATTCAACTTTATCGATCGGCAGATCCTGTCGATCCTGATTGAGCCCATCAAGCTTGAGCTCGGACTCAACGATACGCAGATGGGCCTGCTTACCGGCTTCGCCTTCGCGCTGTTCTACGCGACGCTTGGCATTCCCATTGCGCGCTATGCCGACCGCGGCAACCGCCGGAATCTGATTGCGCTGGCGCTTGGTGTCTGGAGTTTTATGACCGCCATTTCCGGGCTCGCCATGAATTTCTGGCATCTGCTGATTGCGCGGATTGGGGTTGGCGTCGGAGAAGCCGGATGCAGCCCCCCTGCCCACTCCATGATCGCCGACTATTTCCCGGCAGAAAGCCGCGCAACTGCCCTTGGCATTTATTCGCTGGGCATTCCGGTCGGCATCATGTTCGGCCTGTTCGCCGGCGGCTGGATCAATGAGTTTTTCGGATGGCGCATGGCGTTTTTTGTTGTCGGTATTCCAGGCATCATTCTGGCGGTCATTGTGCGCTTTGCGATCCAGGAACCGGAACGGGGGATGGCTGAAGGCCGTGTCGCCTCCGCCGAACAGCCTTCCATTGGGCAGACGCTCGCCTATCTCTGGAAGAAGCCCTCATTCCGCCATCTGGCATTCGCGGCAGCGCTCACTGCTTTTGTGGGCTATGGCGTCGTGACCTGGGTGCCCACCTTCCTCATTCGCTCCTTCGGGCTCGGCACCGGTGAAATCGGCACCTGGTTCGGCCTCATCCTCGGTATTCCGGGCGGGCTCGGCATCGCGCTGGGCGGTTATTTCGCCGACAAGTTTGGCGCTAAGGATACGCGCTGGTATCTCTGGACAACGGCCGTGGCGCTGGTCATTTCCATTCCGTTCAGCGTCTATGCCTATCTTGCGGTCACGGCCACCATTGCCTTTATCGCGATGATCATTCCGATCTTTCTTGGTAATTTTTATCAGGCCACGACCTTCAGTCAGACCCAAGGGTTGGTTGAGCTCAAGATGCGCGCGGTTGCGGCGGGTATCTTGCTTTTCATCATCAACATTATTGGTCTTGGACTGGGGCCGACACTTGTGGGCGTTGTCACGGACCTGCTTGAGCCCACCTATGGACAGGAAGCACTTCGCTACAGTCTGGTGATCTTCACCTTCGTCAACCTGTGGGCCGCGTTCCACTATTATGTGGCCGGGAAACATTTGAAGGCAGACCTTGTGACCGAATAGAGGGGCCTGTTACCGCCGGAATGTTGAGCGTGCAATCGACACGCTCAACATGACGGTGGGGATGAGACCTAAGGCCACGATGAGCAGCGCGGCGGTCGATGCTTCCGCCAGACGCTCGTCGGAGGCCAGCCTGTAGGTTCTTGTTGCCAGAGTTTCAAAGTTAAACGGACGCAGCAGGAGCGTTGCAGGCAGTTCCTTCATCACGTCGATAAAGACCAGCAGGAAGCCCGCGAGCAGCGGACCGCGCAGCAGCGGCATATGGACGGCCCTCAACACGCGGCCGGGCCCGGCACCCAACATGCGGGCGGCATCATCTAAAGTTCTATGGATTTTTTCGAGTCCCGCCTGCGTGCTGTTGAAAGCCGCGGTCAGAAAACGGGCAACATAGGCGAAGAGAAGACCGGCAATGGTCCCCGTCAGGAGAAGCTTGGGCTCCATGCCCAATACATCGCGCATAAAGATAGCGAGCCTTGTATCAAGCGTGCCTGCGAGAGAAAGAATGCCGATGGCAATCATCGCGCCTGGCAGCGCATAGCCGAGGGTGGCCAGGCGAATGAGAAGCTGGTTCGTGATGGACGCATCTCGGCGCTCCGCATAGGCAAGAAAAAGCGCGATCCCGGTGGCGATGAGCGCCGCGGCTGCCGCGACGGTGAGCGAGTTCCCGGCAAAAGACAGAAACTGCGATCCTAATAACGGGTCGCCCACATTGATGGCGTAGCGAACCAGCACAAAGGCGGGCACGAGAAAACCGAGGGCCACCGGCAGTGCGCAGGCGAGAAAAGCTGCAAGGCTTTTGAGCGGCGGGAGCACGATCCGGGCCGCGGCGACATCGCGCCCGAGGGGGTTCGCCACCGTTCCCTGACGGTTCAAACGTTCCAACAGAACGAGGGCGCCTGCAAAAAGAAACAGGACAGCGGCAATCTGTGCGGCGGCGACCGGCTCCCCCATGCCGAGCCAGGTGCGGAAAATGCCTGCTGTGAGTGTCGACACGCCGAAATAGTCGGCGACTCCATAGTCCGCAATTGTTTCCATCAGCGCGAGGGCAACGCCGCCGGCAATCGCGGGCCGCGCACACGGGAGAGCGACGCGCAGGAAAGCTTGAGTTGGTGACACGCCCAGCACCCGGGTGGCTTCTACCAGCGCAACAGATTGACGCTGAAAGGATGTCCGGGTGAGCAGGTAGACATAAGGGTAGAGCACGAGACTCAACATGAGCGCTGCACCGCCTAAGGAGCGGATCGGCGGAAAGGAATAGTCCGCCGCGCCCCAGCCGGTGACATCCCGCAGCAGAGACTGGACCGGCCCCGCAAATTCCAGCAGGTCTGTATAAACATAGGCAATGATGTAACCGGGCATAGCGAGCGGCAGAACCAGCGCCCAGCTCAAGATGCGTTGTCCGGGAAACTCGAAAGAGACGACCAGCCAGGCACTCCCGACACCCAGCAGGATGCTCATCACGCCGACCAGCAGCATCAGCAACAGGGTATTGCCCACATAGCCGGGCAGAACCGTCGACCCAAGATGCACCCAGGCATCACCACTGGTCTGTGTCAGGCTCCACAACACTGCCAGAATCGGCGCGGCGACGAAAAGCGCCACAAGGGCGGTGGCGAGCGGCCAGCCGAGTGTCAAAGCAAATCGCTGACGTCCTTCGGCGGCGCTTCCTGGCTCGGCATGATCTTTTTGGGTGACTGACATTCCACACTTGATACAAATAGCGCTCGATCGCGCAAAGTAATTTTGCGCCTCAGTCGCAATTCTAACCTCAATCGAGCCAAAAAACCCCGCATGCCCCTGGATTTCAGCAATATCGCCCATGCCTATGGCAGCGAACAGGTGCTGTCTGATATCAGCCTGTCGGCAGCGGCCGGAGAAATCCTCTGCCTGCTGGGCGCGTCCGGCAGCGGAAAAACCACCCTGCTACGACTGGCTGCGGGTCTTGAAGCCCTTCAGGCCGGATCCGTCATCCTTAACGGCAAGACCCTTTCCAAACCCGGCCATGATGTGCGGGCAGAGGACCGCCAGATCGGGATGGTATTTCAGGACCACGCGCTTTTTCCTCATATGACGATTGCGGAGAATGTGGCCTTCGGTCTGCCGCGTGCCACACCTGACCGCAATGGCATTGTTGAGCGCACGCTTGCCGATGTGGGTCTGGACGGTCTCGGGGAGCGCTATCCCCATACGCTCTCTGGCGGACAGCAACAGCGGGTCGCCCTTGCCCGGGCGCTGGCACCGGCGCCGTCGGTCATTCTGCTTGATGAACCCTTTGCCAGTATCGACGTCACGAGGCGGCGGCAGCTGCGCGAGCATGCACGCCTTGCGCTCAAACAATCAGGCGCCGTCACGATCATGGTGACCCATGACCCGGAAGAAGCGCTTGATATGGCCGACAAGATTGCGGTGATGGATGACGGCCGCATTTTGCAATGCGACCGCCCCATTGAGCTCTACAACGCCCCGGCAACGTCTCTGGTCGCCTCCCTCTTTGGCGATGCCCAATCCTTCAAAGTAACAGTGCGCGATGCTGAAGCCCAATTCGCCTATGGCGCCGTCCCTCTTGAGACACCAAGTGACGCTCTGCCCGAGGGCAGCTTTGCCGAGCTGGTTGTCCGACCGCGCAGTGTGATATTGGAGCCGGACCCTGCGAACGGCCCCATACGCGTTCTCGATACACGGTTTCGCGGAAGCCACTGGCTTGTGCTTGTCGGTGGCGACGAGGCGAGCGAACCGCCACTCAGAGTTCACATGGTGGATGCCTCGGAATTTGACGTCGGCACGCCGGTTCGCGCCTCGTTTGAGGGAACGGGCGTGTTTTTGTTTCCCGCGGCGAACTGACCCAGACCCTGCAATATTGCTTGTTTTGACGGGTTGCCAGCCCTACATTTCTCCCTGTTGATAGTCATTCTTAAGAAAGTTGGCGCCCCGTGTCCAAAGCCTTCGGCAAAGCCCTGATCCCTGTTTTTGGCGTATTTCTGGTCCTTTTTGCTGCTTCCGGCAGTCGGGCTGCAGAAGAACTCAACATCTATTCCGCCCGGCACTACGACACCGACCTGATGCTCTATGAGCGCTTCACGGAAGAGACGGGTATCAAACTCAACCTCATTGAAGGAAAGAGCGAAGAGCTGTTGGCGCGCCTTAAACAAGAAGGCGAATTCAGCCCTGGGGACGTGCTGCTGACCGTTGATGCCGGCCGCCTCTGGCGCGCAGAAGAAGCCGGACTGTTCGCGCCTGTCACATCGCCCCTTATCGCCGAGCGCATCCCCGCCCACCTCCGGCATCCTGACGGCTTGTGGTTCGGGATCTCCAAACGGGCCCGGGTGTTTATTTACAACAAAGAGGCTGGTGCACCTGAGGGCCTGACAAGCTACGCGGCGCTCGCGGATTCCGCATTGGCGGGCGAGGTCTGCGTGCGGTCCTCCAGCAATATCTACAATATCTCGCTGCTCGCCTCGATTGTCGCCCATGACGGAACTGAAGCGGCTGAGGCCTGGACTGAAGGGGTTGTCGCCAATTTCGCCCGCGCACCGCAGGGGAATGACACGGCACAGATTCGTGCGGTCGCTGCCGGCGAATGCCGCGTCGGCGTGGCCAACACCTACTACGTTGCCCGGTTGATGCGCTCAGAAGATGAGGCGGACCGCGCCATTGCTGACAAGATCGGCGTGATTTTTCCTGAGCAGGAGAGTCGGGGCACGCATGTGAATATTTCCGGTGCCGGATTGCTGGCCCATGCCCCGAACAAGGACAATGCCATTCGCTTTCTTGAGTTCCTGACCAGCGATTGGGCCCAGAAAGTGCTGGCCGACGGCAATAATGAATATCCGGCTGTTGCGAGTGTCGATGCGGAAGGACCGGTCACCGCACTGGGGACCTTCAAGGAGGATGAGATCAACGCCTCTGCGCTGGGGGAAAACCAATCGCTTGCGATCAGGATTTATGACCGCGCAGGCTGGCGCTAAATCTATCGACGCGCCTCAAAACCCGGCCTATTTCTGCTACAAAGAGCTCGCAATAAGCAGTTTTGAAAGCGGGTTATGAGTGAATTTCCAAATTGGGTGACCAGCGCCCCGCCGCCGCCAGATGCGGCAGCAGAAGCCCGAGCGCAGACACGCCAATCCAGGCTCACCAAACCTGCAGGATCACTCGGCCAGCTTGAAGACGTTGCGATCCGGCTTGCCGCCCTCGGCAATACGGACCGGCCCTCAGTCACCACCCCTCATATCCTGATCTTTGCCGGAGACCATGGCATCACGGAAGAAGGCGTCTCCGCCTATCCGTCCGAGGTGACCGGCCAGATGCTCGCAAACTTCGTGTCAGGGGGCGCAGCCATTTCTATTCTGGCTCGCGAACAGGGGGCCGAGCTTCAGGTTGTCGACGTGGGCACACTTACGACAGAGGCACCGGACGGCATTCACACAGACAAGGTCACTCATGGCACCGACAATTTTCGCCGCGGCGACGCCATGAAGGAAGACGAACTGTTTCACGCGCTGGGTGCCGGTCGAAACGCCGCCGCTCGTGCTATCGGGGAAGGCGCAGACCTTCTCATCCTGGGCGAGATGGGCATCGGCAATACCAGCGCCGCAAGTGCTGTGGCGGCCGCGCTCACCGACGGGAATGTGGCCGCGCTGGCAGGGGCTGGAACCGGTCTTGATGCGGAGGGGATCTCGCACAAAACGAGCATCATTGCCGAAAGCCTCGCCTTTCACAAATTGGATCGCGGGAATGCCAACGCCAGCGAGGTCCTTCGTAAAGTGGGCGGTCATGAAATTGCCGCTCTGGCAGGCGCTGCGGTTACCGCCGCGCAGGCCCGCGTGCCTGTGCTTGTCGACGGGTTTATCTGTTCATCCGCCATGCTCGCCGCCGTCAAAGCAAACCCGTCAATTCGTCCCTGGCTTCTTTTCTCCCACCGGTCCGCCGAAAGCGGGCACGCCCGCGTGCTTTCCGCACTTGAGGCCGATCCGCTTTTCGATCTGGGACTTCGCCTCGGCGAAGGAAGCGGCGCGGCGCTCGCCCTCCCTCTTTTGCGGCTTGCCTGCTCTCTCCATAATGAGATGGCGACGTTTGACAGCGCTGGCGTATCGTCCATCACATGACCCAGCCCTCACACATTACGATTTTGCGGCACGGCGACACGCCGCTTACGGGCCTGTTTTGTGGCAGCTCCGATCCGGAGCTCACAGAAGCAGGCTGGACTGATTTGACCAACCGCACAAAAGACAGAAACTGGGACCGGATCATAACATCACCGCTTAAACGATGCCGCGCCTTTGCGGAGAGTCTCTCACTTCCTCTCACTCTGGACGATCGCTTGAGAGAAATGCACTTTGGCGAATGGGAGGCAAAGTCCACGAAAGAAGTGTGGAACGCTGACAGCCAAGCCCTCAAAGCTTTCTGGGAAGACCCAACGGCCCATCCGGCGCCCGGTGGCGAACCCTGGGACCTCTTTTGCGCCCGCACGGCTGACGCCTTTGAAGAGATTGCCCTCACTGCAAAAAGCGAGCGCCTTCTTCTAGTAACCCATGCCGGTGTCATGCGGTCCCTGCTTGTCACGCAGCTGGGCCTGCCCTTCACGTCTGCCTGGAAGGTGGCGCTTCCAACCGCGAGTGCCCTTGAGCTCACCATTCATCATGGTGAGGGTGGCGACACGTTCGATCTGCAGCTGACCGCGTTGAGGGGGGAGCCATGAGCACAGCCCTTACCTCTTTCATTCTCGCCGTGCAGTTTTTGACGCGCCTGCCAACACCCCAAATCCGCGACTTCGAACCGGCAGCGCTCAGCCGTGCCTCCGGTTTCTTCCCGGCGGTCGGTCTCTTGGTCGGTTTTCTGCTTGCCCTGGTGCTGTGGGCCGGGACGGCCATCGATCCTTGGGTGGGAGCAGTACTGACGCTTGGCGCCTGGGCCTTTATCACAGGAGCGCTCCATCTTGATGGGCTCTCCGACCTGGCGGATGCGTTGGGCGCCGCCCATAGCGATGAGACGCGTTTCCATGAGGTTCTGAAGGACCCGCATATTGGCACTTTTGGGGTCGTTACCCTGATCGTGCAGTTAGCGGTGAAGCTTGTGCTGCTCATGGTGCTCGCGGAACACGGGTTTTACTGGCTCCTGATCCCGCTTTGCGCCTGGGCCCGGCTTGGGCCGGTGTTCTGGGCGCACTTCCTGCCGGTCCTTCGCCCACCATCGGCCAAAGAGGGTCTTGATTTAGAAGGTATGGGCGAACGGTTTTCCTGGGAGATCAACCCCCTCACACCCTGGGCATGGGCGGCGGCTCTTCTTATCAGTGCGTGGGCCGCACCCGCCTTTCTGGCGGCTCCGTTCGTGCTTCTTATATGGGCAGCCTATCTCCAGGTACGGTTGAAGGGTCAGACCGGCGATGCCCTGGGTGCCGGCATTGAAGTGTCAGAGAGCCTGCTGCTTCTGGCGTGTGTGATTTTCCTGTGAGGCGTCGCCCATGACAAACGCGTTTCATCTGCCTGACACAGGCCCCTTTGCCGCTCTCATCCTCGGGGGTGCCCGTTCCGGCAAAAGCCGCTATGGCGAAAACCTCGTCATGGAGACCAGCGGTGACTTTGTCTATGTCGCAACAGCAGAAGCCCGCGACGATGAAATGGCGGCGCGGATCGCCCATCATCAGGACCGACGGGGTGAAAGCTGGCGGTTGATTGAAGAGCCCTTGGACCTGCCTGGCATTTTGCGCCATCAGGTGGGTACAAAGGATGTCGTTCTGATTGATTGTCTGACGCTTTGGCTTGGCAATTTGATGGAGGCAGAAGCGGACATCGCGTCGGCAACCTCTGACCTCTTAAAAGCCACCAAGACCTGCCCAGCCCGGCTCGTGTTCATTTCAAACGAAGTGGGTCAGGGCATCGTGCCCGACAATGCACTTGCACGGCAGTTCCGGGACGAGGCCGGGTGGCTGCACCAGGCGCTCGCCGCAGAGATAGACGCCGTCCTTACGGTGATGGCGGGGCTGCCCCTTATTTTGAAGGCACCGCCGCAAGACTAAGAAGCCCGTCAATATCAAGAACCTCTTCCATGGCATCCGCCAGCCGGTCCAACGCACGATCGACTTTTTGGTCATGGTTTTCACCATCACTCTTGGCACCCAGACGGTGCAGAAAGTCTTTGCGAAAGGCCCCGCTCTCAAAAAGCCCGTGCACATAGGCGCCCATGATGCGACCGTCTTCGCTGACGGCTCCGTGAGGCGCGCCGCCTATCTCAAGCAGGGGACGGGCCTCATCGGCCCCATGGGTTTCGCCAATGTGAATTTCGTATCCGGAAAAAGGGGCGCCTGACCGCATCGCTGTTCCCGTGACAGTGCGCACCTGTTTTTCTGCTCGCATTCTGGTTTTCAGATCAAGAAGACCGAGCCCCAATGCCTGTCGCACCGTTCCTTCGATCCCATCCGGATCGTCGACCTGTGTCCCCAGCATCTGAAACCCACCGCAGAGCCCCAGAACCCATCCGCCGCGCCGGATATGCGCATGAAGGTCAATGTCCCAGCCTTGCGCACGGAAGAATTCCAGATCCGCAATGGTGGATTTGGTCCCGGGCAGGATCACCAGTTTTGCGTCTCCTGGAAGAGGTCTGCCAGGTGGCACGAACTGGAGGTCGACACTTTCCTCCTGTGCCAAGGGATCCACATCATCGAAGTTCGAGATGCGCGAGAGCATGAGGACGGCAATTTTGAGTTTGCCGTCTCGGCGGGCGGTGCCGCGTTCAAGCACGACGGCATCTTCCGCAGGCAGGTCAGCCACGGCATGGACCCAGGGCAACACACCAAAACTCGGCCACCCCGTGCGCTCCACGATTTCCCGCAAACCATCGTCAAAGAGAGACACGTCCCCTCTGAATTTGTTGATCAGAAAGCCTTTGATCATCGCCCGGTCCTGCGGGTCCAGAACGGCATGGGTGCCAACAAGGCTTGCGATCACCCCGCCGCGATCAATATCTCCAATAAGAACAACAGGCGTGTCCGTGACCGTCGCAAAGCCCATATTGGCAATGTCGCCGGCACGCAGATTGGTTTCTGCGGGACTGCCTGCCCCCTCCACCAGGATCAGATCAGCTTCACTTTTCAGGGTGTCAAAGCTTTCGAGGACGGCTGCGAGCAGTTTCTGTTTGCGCGCCTGATAATCGCGTGCCTCTGCGGTCCCCCAGACTTTGCCCTGCACCACAATCTGCGCGCCGACATCGCTTTGAGGCTTTAGAAGCACCGGGTTCATATGGACTGACGGCGGAATACGGCAGGCCCACGCCTGCAGCCATTGCGCCCGACCGATCTCGCCACCCTCGACCGTGACGGCAGCATTGTTCGACATGTTTTGCGGTTTGAACGGGCGGACCTTAAGTCCACGGTTTACAGCTGCGCGCGCAAGCCCTGCCACCAGCACAGATTTTCCGACATCCGAGCCTGTGCCCTGGAGCATGAGCGCTTTTGTCATCGCATATCACTTAAGCGCCGGTCGACCACCACGTCACCGCGATCGTCGCGCCGGACCCCGACACGGTAGACCGTCGCCAGGTTCTCGTCGCTCAAGACCTGGCCGGGCGTTCCCTCAGCCACAATCGCCCCCTCGTTCATCAGGTAAAGGCGGTCGCAGAAACGGCCCGCAAGATTGAGATCGTGCAGAACGACACCTATCGCCGTTCCGCCTGCGGCCGATGCTTTAAGCGCCTCCATGGTCGTCAGTTGATGGTAAGGGTCGAGAGAGGCGGTTGGTTCATCGACGAGCAGAACCGGCGACTCAACCGCCAGCGCGCGCGCAAGAAGCACCCGGCTTCGCTCGCCGCCCGACAATTCCGTCACGGGCCGGTCTGCAAAAGATTTGGCATCCGCCGCTAGCAGGGCTTTTTCAATTACCTGTTCATCCTGGGGCTTAAGCGTTTCCCAGGTGGAGCGATGAGGCACCCGCCCGAGGGCGACCAGCCTGCGGGCGGTTAAGGGCCAGGCGATATTCTGGCCCTGGGGCAGGTAGGCGATGGATGTCGCATGTTTGTGCGGGGCATCCATGGTGATATCTGATCCTTTGAGCGTCACGGACCCTGCATCCACAGGCACCAGGCGCAGCAATGATCGAAGAAGACTGGTCTTGCCCGCCCCGTTGGGACCTACGAACCCTACTACCTCTCCGGGATTGATCTCGATGGACGCCTCACGAACAGCGGCATGGTCGCCCAGCGACACAGATATATTTTTCGCTGCAATCATCGCATGGACCGCCGTGTGTAGATGATAAGCCACAGGAAGAAGGGAGCGCCCAAGAGCGCGGTGACCACGCCCAGCTTCAGTTCCGCATCGCCGGGGATCGTGCGGACACCAATGTCGGCCAGGACAAGAAGGAGCGCACCCGTCAGCGCACTGGGAAGCAGCAGCCGCCCGGGATCATACCCCACAAGGGGGCGCACAAGATGAGGTGCCACCAGACCCACAAAACCGATGGCGCCGCTGACGGCGACACCGCCACCTACCGCGAGCGCCGCCCCAAAGACAGTCTGCAAGCGTACTCTGCGCAAATTGACCCCAAGAGAGGCAGCTGCGTCTTCCCCAAGGCTGAGAGAGGGAAGCGCGCGTGCCGTTGCCAGGAGAAGCACCCACCCCGCCACCATAAAAGGTCCGGCAATCCAGATTTCCGTAAAACTTCGATTGGCAAGCGACCCCAGCAACCAGAGAATAATGTCATTTAGGGAAAAGGGATTGGGCGAGAGGTTCATCGCGAGGGACGTCAAAGCCGTTGCAAGACTTGAGGTCGCGACGCCCGCCAGGATCAGGGTGAGAATGCTTGCATCTTTCCCCGCCAGCCAGACAAGGATCAACATGGCAGCGATGGCAAAACCGATAGCGAATACAGGAACCATGATCGCGGAAGAAGTGGCAAAGCCATAATAGATGGCAACCACGGCACCAAGGCCTGCGCTTGAGGACACACCAATGACACTGGGGTCCGCGAGTGGGTTTCTGAGGAGGCCCTGAAGGGCGGCACCGGCAAGACCCAGAGAGCCCCCGACCATGGCGCCCAGCACAATGCGGGGCGCACGAATGTCCTGTACGATGAAGACGTAGCGTTCGTCACCCAGGCCGACCAGTCCTTGAAAGACCTCGCCCACACCCAGGGGGGCATAGCCCAAGAAGAGGCTGGCAGCCATGACGCTCACCAGAAGAGCTGCCAGAAGGAAGGTCGCACCATATGTCGAACGGAGGAACATCAATAGTCGATGCCCCGCTTAGCCTTAATCCCCGCCTCGAACGGATGCCGTATCGGTGTCATCTCCGTGATGAGATCCGCCTTGTCACGAAGTTCCTCTTTAGCGTCCCTGCCCGTCACCATGACGCTTGTTCGCGGATGGCGGTTTATGAGGCCTTCAAGAACTTCGTCTACAGGCAAATAATCGTAGCGCAGCACAATATTCAGCTCGTCCAACACAACCAGATCATACTCGCCGGATGCCAGCATTTTGGCAGACACATCCCATGCGGCACGCGCAGCCTCAATGTCCTTTTCGCGATCCTGCGTATCCCAGGTAAAGCCCTGACCCATTGTATGCCAGGTGACGAGATCTGGGTATTTCTCGAAAAACTGACGTTCGCCGGTTTTCCAGTTTCCCTTCACATATTGTACGACGCCGACAGCATGGCCCCAGCCAAGCGCCCGGATGATTGATCCAAAGGCCGAACTGGACTTGCCCTTACCATCACCGGTCAGGATCAAAAACAGCCCGCGGTCGGCCTCTTTCTTTTCCGACATTTTTTCGCGATGGGCGGATTGCACCTTTTTCATTTCTTCCGCATGGGCAGCATTCTCATCATTCGCAGTCATTGTTGGTGTTTCCATTCTGTCAAAGCTGTTTCGAGACGACCCCATGCCCATGGTTCCCCCGGCAGGCCTAAGCGAAGCCAGTTTGGCATATTCGGGAATGTCCGAACGAAAATTCCGTGGGCGGCGAGATGTGCCGATGCTGCACCGGCATGTTCAGTGTTGAGGAGGATAAAGAGCGGCGTCTGCCCGATCTCGCGACCAAGGGCCGGGACAGTCATCTTCCGCAACCGCTCCATCTGACGGTCAAGCGTGTGACGGGTTTCCTCAATCCAGACCTCATCGCCATAGGCTTCGGCGGCAATACGAAGTGCTGGCGTGCTGACCCGCCAGGGCCCAAGACGTTCCGTGAACGCTGCGCCCCAATCTACCGGCGCAATCAGACAGCCAAGCCGAAGCCCTGCAAGGCCAAAGAATTTTCCGAACGATCTGAGAACCATCAAGCCACTCGTCTGAATCCTTGCCGCGACACTCAAGCCGGGCGCACAATCAACAAAGGCTTCATCGACGATTAACCAGCCACCGCGTGCTTTCTGGCGCGCCTGGCACTCGGCAAGATCACCGGTTCTAAACACATGGCCGTCCGGATTATTCGGATTGGTCACGACAATAATGTCTGCGTCAGCCTTCAGTATCTCTCCCGCTGGAAAGGTCGAAACAGCATGCCCCGCAGCGCGCCACGCCGCTTCATGCTCGCCGTAAGTTGGCGAGAGAACCGCCACCTTCTTTGGTTCGATGAGATGGGGCAGACTTGAGATGATGGCCTGCGTGCCCGGCATGACATGAACAAACGCCTCATCGACACCAGTGTAAGTCGCAAAAGCGGTGCGACACGCGTGCTCATCTGAGTCTCCCGGCAGCCTATACATCCACCCATTGTCGAGCGTTGGCTCGAAAGGCACAGGATTGATCCCCGTGCTCAAGTCGATCAAAGGCCGGGGTGCTTCGGGGTGGCGCTCGCCAAAGGCTTCAAGGTCACCGCCATGAATCAAAGCACTCATCGAGCCCACACTCCAAGCACCCCAGTACCGAAAAGCACTAAAGCGGCGCTTACGAGCATTGCGAGGTAGAGATTGAGCGCGGTGCGGATGTCCTCCGCATTGAGTTCCGCTGACCCGTCACCCAGCCAAACGCCGTCTGTTTCTTCACCTTGGTAGGTGCGCGGGCCACCCAGTCGACGGTCCAATGCACCCGCCATGGCGGCTTCCGGCCAGCCCGCATTGGGCGACAGGTGTTTGCGCGCATCGCGTTTCATGACGCGAAAGACCGCAACACCCCGACCGGTTTTCATCGCACTCAGACAGAACAAGAGCCCGGTTAGCCTGGCTGGAACGAGGTTCAGCAGATCATCCAGGCGCGCGGCTCCTTTGCCGAACCACTCATATTGAGCATTCCGGTGCCCCCACATGCTGTCAGCCGTATTGACCAGCTTGTAGACGGCGATCCCCGGCAGGCCCGCAACAAGCCCCCAAAAGAGGGGTGCAATGACACCGTCAGATGCGTTCTCCGCGAGACTTTCAACGGCGGCGCGTGAGATCGCCGCTTCGTCCAATTCATCTGTGTTCCGGCCCACGATAAGCGAGACCTTTTGACGTGCGTCTTCGAGGTTGGTGGCGGCTAATGCGGTATGAACCTCGCGCACATGAGTATAGAGAGATCGGCCTGCAACGAGTGTTGCGATGAGGAGGACTTCGGCGATCCAGCCGTAGGCGATCTGGCGGAGAGCATCTGAAAGGACCCAAGTGGTCCCACCAACAAATACACACCCTATTGCGAGCCACCCCGCACCCATGAATACATCGCGTATGGAATGACGACCATGAGAGTTGAGCAGAGACTCTCCAAAACGCAGAAACCGCCCCATCCAGGAAACGGGATGCCCAATACGCCGCCAGAGGATCGGCGGATATCCGATCAGGCCCTCAAGGGCGGCAGCACCCAGAAGCACCCATGGTGTATCAAGCGCGACAGCCATTCACGGCTCCACCGGTCCAGACATGGCGCGTTCGCGGGTCTCAGCGATCCCTTCAATCGCGTCCACCACAAACCAGGCCGCACAGGCGACCTCTCTGCTCGGAATGCGAGCGACGGGTCTTACCTCGTGCTGACGTCTCAGAAACTCGTGGCGCGACAAGGACCAGTTGCTCAGCTTGCCGGATACCAAGTCGAAAAAACCAGCGACGATCATATCGGGCGGGCTCAGAGCCAAGGCTTCCAGGTTGACCGGATGCCAGGGGGATGTACCAAGTTCCGCCGACACATTGTTGACACCGGCCGTCTGCATCATCTCATGGACGAAAGTTCCCCGCCCTGTCGTTGTGCCCGACGGCGTTATATAGAGCGCGTCCGGTCGCTCTTTCTCCGGGATCCCTGTGATTTCCGAGATCCTTCTATCCAGATCAGCCACGAGGGCTTCCGCACGGTCCAGGCGCCCGAGGGCTTCTCCGACGGTCAGGAGATTCCGTTTGGTTTCTTCCAAGGTCACCGCCAAAGAGACCTGTACCACCGGGATCCCATACCGCTCCAGCGTCTCCGCGGCACCAAAGCCACCGCCCCACAGACGCACGACAATGTCCGGTTGAAGGAGAAGTATCTCTTCTGCAGTCGGGCGAATTTTCGGGATGCCGACCGCTTTTTCCGCGAGGTAGGAAAACTCCGTCTCCGCGTGCGGCGACACGCCGACGATCTGATCGGTATCCGCGAGAGCCAACACATATTGGTCGGCGCAAAAATCAAGAGAGGCAATCGACAGATCGGCCGCCTGGCCTGTGGAAGTTCCACAGACCAGGAGACCCAAACCTATTGCGAATGCCCGTTTAATCATCCTCTGACCCGAACGCCGAAGAACCCGGAAATACCTGGCGTGCCAAAGCCCAGAATGTCCTGGTATTGTTCATCAAACAGGTTTTCGACGCGACCAAAGAGTTCCACTTCATCATTCAACTGATAGGAACTTCGAACATCAACCCGGAACCAGTCTTGTACCAGGCCATTGCGGTCTGTTTCATCGTCGTTCCAGGTGACAGAACCGCCAACAGCCAGCACCTCTGTCGGGTAGGTTGTGACATTGAGGGTCGCAGTGTTCGCCGGTGTGCGCACAAGTTGACTGCCTGTGGACACATCAATCGCTGACTGGTGAGTGAAATTCGCGTTCAGGTCAATCCACGGTGCAGGACGCGCCGATGCGATAAATTCCCAGCCTTCTGTTTCAACCTGATCGATATTCAGATACCCCCCGGCGCCAAATGAGAAATCAATCTGATTTTCGATATCCTGCTGGAAGTAATTCACCTGAATGTCGGCTTTGCCGTCGAAAAGCTCCTGCTCAATACCAACGTCCCAGCCGCGCGATTCTTCCGGTTTCAGGTTGGTGTTGGGCCCTGTTGCGCCACAGCAGAAGAAAGTCAGCTGGAATGGGGTGGGAGACTTGAACCCTTCTCCCCAAGAACCACGAAACACAGTGCCGGTTTCAGCCAAGTCGTAGGCGCCAGTGAAACGGTACGTCGTGACACCACCCGTCTGTTCATGATCGTCATGGCGCAGGCCGCCAATGAGGGACAGGCCCTCAACTGGGAGCACCTGAACCTGGCCGAACACACTATCTGTCCGAATCGACGACGACCCTCTGATTTCTGTGTCTTCTGTTTTCAGGCCAACAATGGCGTTCCAGACATCCGACATTGTCACTGTTCCCAGATATTCCAGTGATGTCCGCTTGCCTGTCGCGCTGAAGGAACGCACGCCATTTGACTCATTGTCACGGTCGATCAGAGCATAGCTGCCAGTTAAGCTGTTCTGCAGCTGGCCTGAGAAGGTGCTGAGATGAAGGGATGCATTTGCCTGGAACTCCCGCGTATGTCCCACGCGGTCCCCATCCCCGCCGACGCCGCCGCCGGCGTCAAACTCGTTCCGGCTGTCTGAGTAGCGGATACCGCCTTCTGCGCGCAGTGTCTCGGTTAGGTTTGACCCAACATTGCCGCTGAACGTGTAGTTATCGTACCCGTCTTCTTCCGTATTGCCGTCATTTTCATCCGCTTTGGAAATGCCATTTGTGCGGATGCCGCTCAACGAAAATCTGTAGTCCGTCTCATCCAGTTTACCGGACACAGTGCCACCAGAACGGAGTGTGTCGAACGAGCCCGCCTCGGCAAAGGCACTATACGCAAAAGGTTCTTCCGCCCGCTTGGTGATGATGTTCACAACACCGCCGATCGCCTGGGACCCGTAAAGCGTACTCTGAGGCCCTCTCAATAGTTCAATGCGTTCAATGTCGTTGGGATCGAGATTGGCGAAGTTGAACCCAGCACCGGGGCTTGACGGATCATTGACGATCACGCCGTCAACCAGCACCAGCGTCTGATCAGAAGAGGCGCCCCGGATGCGGACAGAGGCTGTCCCGCCGAATGGGCCATTTTGATTGATCGTGACGCCCGGCAATGAGCGGATTGCATCTACCGTAAAAGCATATTGACGCTCTTCGATCTCATCCGCCGTCAGAACCGAGATGGAGCTGCCGACCTGTGACGTCGCGATTTCCGTCCGTGTCGCGGTCACGACGATTTCCGGCGCCTGATCGGCGGCGAGCGCAGCTTGAGCAACAGCCCAAACAGGCACAGTTGTTAAAAGAAGTTTCTTCAGCAATGACATTTCAATGTCCCCTTTTCAAGAAGGACATTGACGCGGCGATCCACAACAATGTGTGGAACACGGCTTCAACCGTCCTTCATCCAAACATTGTCGTCACTGCGAGAACCGCTCCCATGGACATGACCCGGTCCGGGGACGGACGACGCAATGGCAGGTTTCCTGACTTGTGGATCGACGTTTTCTGCCAGTCTTCCCAAAGCGCTTTGCGCTTCAGTGACATGTACAAGGGCAGAAAACTTCCCACTTACAGTTGCGGGTACAGTTCCGGGTTTTCACCGGATTCCCTTTTACCCCCGAACTCCGGGGCACCATTACGGGTGGGTGTAGCGCATCGGCCTGATGGCGGCAAGGCGGGAGCGCCCATCTTACCGGCGGAAAAAGACCTCCGAAGGGTCTATCCGGTCCTGCCATCCATAGCGGACCAGCTCAGGATCATCATGATTTTCAATGGGATAGCCGAGACAGAGATAGGCCACAAATTTCCAGTCGGCAGGCATATTTAATGTGCGTGTGATCTCTTTTGGGTCGAGAATCGAGACCCACCCAACGCCAACGCCCCTTACTCTGGCGGCCAGCCACAGCGTGTGTATCGCGCAGATGGTGGAATAGAGAAGCGTCTCCGGCATGGTTTGCCGCCCAAGACCATCGCCGCGCTCCGTACCGCAATCAGAAAACACCGCGAGATGACCCGGTGCTTCTTTCAAGCCTGCCAGCTTCAGCTCCGCATAGAGCCGTGCCTTCTCATCTCCATAGAGTTTCGCCGCTTCCGCATTCGCAAGCTCAAAGCTCGCTATGACGGATGCGCGATGCTCAGGGCTCTCAATTGAGACAAAGCGCCAGGGCTGGGCATTGCCCACACTCGGCGCAAGACAGGCACGGTCGATCAGCTCCTCAAGAACGCCCGGCTCTAAAGGGTCTGTCTTGAACCGGCGCACATCTCTGCGCCAGGCCAGCAGCTTGTCAAACTGCGCTGAAAATTCTTCCGTCGAGTGAAACACATCGGTCATGGGCGCAACTCAATCAGATTGAGGTACTCCTGTCAGCAACTCATCCTGGGTTGCTTGATCCTGTGTTGCGGGCACCCGGGCGATAGCTCTCCACGATCGTGGGTTCAAAAGCGTCCCAGTCCAGCAAGACAGGCGTTGTTTCTTCTTCAGCAAAAATAGGGACCTGATCGGCGAAGTGCGGAGAGGCCTCATCAATTGTCGCGGAACCAAACTGATGGATGCTTTCTGAGGAGACATTGCCCTCTTCGTCCCACTCGACAAACATGATGTAGGTATCGCCCCCTTCGGCACCGAGCCGCCCGTCATCGTCAGACTTACGGCCGTACACGGCGCGCAGAATATCGGGCCCGCCCTGTATGGGCAGATCAACGGCCCCGCGAATGATGCGGTTGACCTCCCCCCATTTTGGATCGAGACGACCGAAATGCTCTTTCAGGTGGGCAATCGCGTTTTGCAAGCTGTCCATCGGCGTTGGAGGTTCCTTGCCACTCAGACGCGCGCGGACCACCGGCTCCCCCATCAATACGCCCAGTGCCGCGCCGCGGCTTTCATAGTCCGTCTTCCGATCCCACGCGCGAAGGATGGTCTGAGCCGCCTTCAGATCTTCATCGCGGCCTGCATCCGCATCAAGCACCTCCGCAATCATTTGCGCGAGCTCAGACTCAACCGAATAGGCATGATCGTACTTATAGGTGCGAAACGCTTGCCCCGTGATGGAAGTGTCAGATCCCAGCAGTTCTAACGCACGAAAGGCTCGGTTTGTCATCTGTGTTTCAATGCCAAGCGTCGATGAAAAATCTTCCGGTTTCAAATCGTCTTCAGGAGCGGTTGCTCGATAAGGTGTGCTATTTGCTTCTGCAATGAAGCCAGCCTTAGGGTTGAGCAGAAGCGGTACCTGATCGAAGGGTAGATATTCCGTCCAGATCAGATCTGATCGATCGCCCGGCAGGTACTTTTGCCAGTCAAAACCCTCGACCCGTTTAGGCATCTGGCCGTTGTAGAGAAGCGCAATGTTTCCGTCGGCGTCCGCGTAGACATAATTGATGGACGGGAGCGCCTGGATTGCCATCGCGGCCAACCATTCATCAAGGGAGCCCGCCTTGTTCATGGCAAGACGCTGGTCAATATTGCGGACTTCGCCCATACCCACATAGCGGACTGCGTAGGTTCCGTGCTCCTGACGGATGACAGGCCCATGCTCTGAATATTCAACGTCACGCGTTACGGTCCACCAGAAAGGTCCCCAGAGCCGGACTTTGATATCGACACTTGTCTTTTCAAACGTGCGCCATTCCCCGTCCAGCAGATATTGATCCGGATTGTCCGGGTTCACGGAGAGCACATAGATGTCCACCAGGTCCGGTTTGTTCACCGTGGAGGCCCAACCGACCCGGCGATTGTGGCCATGAAGCATGAGCGGCGATCCCGGGAAGACGCCGCCCACCGCGTCCCATCCTTCCTCACTTTTCAGGCGCGTTTCGTACCAGGCGACCGGACCTTTATAGGGCTGATGGGAATTGATAAGGAGACGCGTCTTCCCATCTGCTGAGCGCGACGGCGCCACCGCAAAGCCATTTGACCCTGCATGAGCGAATGCTTCGTCCGTCAGGAGAAACGCGTTCTCCGGTCCGAGTGAGAGTTCGCGCTTCCGCTCCGGCTCAAAAAGTTCGAGGAAGTGATTTTGCAGTCCGTAGAAGAAGGGTGCTTTGAAGGTGAAGCCTGCAACGACATCTTTTCCGGTCAACGGTAAAAGCCCAGGCTCAACCTCACCCGGATTGAGCGCCGCATAATAGTTCACCCCATCCGCATAGGCTTCGGCCAGTGCACGGCCCTCTGACGAAATGTCCGTGTTGTACTTTGCGTCGACCGTTTCCCACACACGCAGCAGATGCACCAGATAGTCGGTGACCGCGGCGTCCACGCCCTTTATCGCGGCGAGCTGACCTCTGGCGGCAATAGCCACTTCCTGAATGGTTGCAAAATCATCTTCTGCATGGGCAAAGGCGAGCCCGAACGCCACGTCCGGATCGGTCTTCCCATATATGTGTGGAATGCCAAACTGATCCCGATGGATCGTTACATCATAGGCATTTGCTTTGGCGACGAGAGGAGCCGCATCAACAGGTGCGGGCATGTCTGCCTCCGCCCGCAACGATATTGCGGCGACAGACGCCACGAGCACCATCCCCAACAGACCGCCAATTGTCACTATTGCCAGACGCATGTGTGTCCCCTCCCTGATACAGCAAAGAGGGTCACATGGGGTCCTTGACTATTCAAGTCCCCCTAACTCAAGTGTGAACAGAGCTAAACCGCTGCTGCGAGATAGCTCGCCTGATTAATCGCGCGCTTCGCATCGAGCTCCATGGCTTCGTAAGCACCACCTACCAGACTTACTTTCGCGCCGGAGGCTTCCAATTCGTCATAAAGCGTCCGAAGCGGCTCCTGACCAGCACAAATGATCACCGTGTCCACATCCAGTGTCTGCGGTTCGTTGTGAATGAGTACGTGCAGTCCGTCATCGTCGATGCGGAGATATTCCACACCGTTCATCATTTTGACGCCGCGGCGTGCGAGGGTCAGACGATGAGTCCAGCCGGTCGTCTTACCGAGCCCGCGACCGACGGAAGACGTCTTACGCTGTAGAAGCATCACCTCACGGTCGGCTTTCGTGATCACCGGCTCAACGCCTGTCACGCCGCCGCGCGGATGGTTCTCGAAGTCAACGCCCCATTCTTTGGCGAAGAGATCAATATCCAGTGCGGAGGACTTACCCTCATGGGTGATGAGTTCCGCAACATCGAAGCCGATGCCGCCCGCGCCCATGATCGCAACCTTTTTGCCGACCTTTGCTTTGCCGTTGATGACATCCATGTAGCGGACCACTTTCGCGTGATCGATCCCCTCAATGTCTGGCGTGCGCGGTTCAATACCCGTCGCGACGACAATTTCGTCGAAGTTCTCGTTCTGCAACATGCCCGCTGAGACGCGCGTGTTGAGGCGCAGGTCAATGTCATGCACCTCAATCATTTTGTTGAAGTAGCGCAGAGTCTCATAGAACTCTTCCTTGCCGGGAATGCGTTTCGCCAGATTGAACTGGCCGCCAATCTCAGAAGCCGCATCATAGAGCGTGACTTTGTGCCCCCGCTCCGCCGCGACGGTCGCATAGCCGAGCCCCGCGGGACCTGCGCCCACGATCGCAATGCGCTTCTGTGCCGACGCCGGCTCATATTTCAGAATGGTTTCGTGGCAAGCGCGCGGATTGACCAGGCATGATACTTCCTGATTGCCGCCAAACGTATGATCGAGGCAGGCTTGGTTACAGCCGATGCAGGTATTGATCTCGTCCTCGCGGCCTTCTTCTGCCTTTTTGACAAGCTCCGCGTCGGCCAGCATGGGCCGCGCCATGGAGACAATATCCGCATCTCCGTTCGCCAGTACCTGCTCAGCGACATCGGGCATGTTGATGCGGTTTGAGGTGATGCAGGGCACATTCACTTCCTTCCGCAGGCGGCCAGTCACGCTTGTGAAGGCAGCACGCGGCACCATGGTGGCAATGGTCGGCACCGCGCTTTCATGCCAGGTAAAGTGGGTGGAGATAATGCTGACACCCGCTTTCTCCAGCTCTTTCGCGAGCAGCACGATTTCTTCCCAGGACATGCCGCCCTGAAGCATGTCCATGGCGGCGATCCGGAAAATCAGAATAAAGTCATCGCCTACGGTTGCGCGAATGCGACGAACGACTTCGAGCGGGAAACGCATGCGGTTTTCATAAGACCCGCCCCACTGGTCGGTACGCAGATTGGTTTTTTCCACAAGGAAAGTAGAAAGCAGATAGCCCGCGGAGCCAATGACTTCGACACCATCATATCCGGCCTCTTTCGCCCGCGCCGCACAGTTCGCGTGGTCCGCGATCTGTTTCTCGATCCCAGCTTCATCAAGCTCGTTTGGCACGAAGCGCGCAATACGGGAGCGGACGGGTGATGGCGCAACACACTTATCGTGAGGAGCCAGGGGGCCTGTATGCAGAATTTGCATGCAGATTTTGGCATCCGGATCGGCTGCGTGCACCGCATCGGTGATGACCTTGTGCCGGGCGGCCTCTTCCGATGTTGAGAGTTTCGCGCCGAGTCCACCTTCTTCATTCGGTGAGATACCGCCGGTGATGATCATGCCGACGCCACCGCGCGCGCGTTCCGCAAAAAACTCTGCCATGCGTAGATGACCGTCTTCGCGCTCCTCCAATCCGGTATGCATGGAGCCCATGAGGGCGCGGTTCTTGATCTTCGTAAATCCCAGATCAAGCGGTGCGAACAGATGTGGATAGCGGTCAGTGCCGGACATGGTTTTCCTCCCTTAGACCGGCTCATCTGCGATAATTTGCAGACAAGCCGTTCCAGTCTTCTATTGCCGTGTTTCCAGACGCTGAAGTCCTGCGACTTCAGCTGGAAACACGCGTCGCGCCCCTGATTAGCGCCCAATCCTCATAGAAATGGACCAATGAGCCTCGTTCGGCAACCATGATTCACGTGCAAATTCGTGCAGCTTGCTGCCAGCACCTGAACAAGTCCACGGACGCTACGTCAAAGGGAGGAGGTGCGGCTAAAGAAGCAGCTCGGCAAGTTTGGCGCGCTGGTAAACCGCGTCGCCATGCTGGTTTTCGCACCAGAGCGAGCGCCGCCTGTAGAGCTGTGCATCGCAATCGTGGGTAAAGCCGAAGCCACCGTGAAACTGAATGGCCCGGTCAGCTGCAAAGGACAAGGCATCCCCCGCCTCTGCCTTTGCGATACGGGTAGCGACTTCCCCTTCGCCCTGCTGGGTAAAGTTGAACGCCGCGCAGTACAGATGGGAGCGCGCCTGCTCATATCCCACATGGGCATCGACGATCGGATGCTTCAGCGCCTGATAAGACCCGATCTTTTTGCCGAACTGTTTGCGGGTTTGGAGATAGTCGACCGTGTAGTCGATACAGCTCGCTGCCGCCCCACACATTTCCGCTGAAAGCAGAAGCGACGCACACAGGTCAACATGGGTGAGTGCTGCCGCGGTTGACGATGGATCCAGCAGCGCGTCAGCGGAGACGTCGACACCGTCAAGCGTGACTTGGTACGACCGGCGGGTCTCATCAATCACAACCTCGCGGCGCAGCGCACCGTCGGGCAGCGCACTGCGTTCCACGACCAGAAGCGCTGGGGCTCCGTCAAGCGACACAGATACAAGCAAAAGATCGGCGGCGTCGGCATTCTCTACAAATGTCTTGCGGCCTGAGAGTTTCAGTGTGTCTCCCACCCGCTCGGCGGTGCACTCGACATGCGCAAGATCCCAGTCACCGTGGGGTTCACTCAGCGCCAGGGCTGCCTTTGTACCAGCGCAAAGGTCGGGCAGATATTTCTGCTTCTGCTCATCCGTTCCACCGACAAGAAATGCCTGTGCGGCAAGAGTCGTACTCACAAACGGTCCTGCCATCATGGTGCGGCCCATCTGCTCAACCACTGGCACGACTTCGGCGAGCCCCAGACCGATACCACCAAACTCTTCCGGCACCGCAATTGCGAGCCAGCCCAGTTCGGCCATCTCCGTCCAGATCGCTTCGTCAAAGCCGCGTTCGTCTTCCAGCAAGGACCGAACTTTTTCAATTGGTGATTTATCGCGGCAGAAGCTTGTCGCCACCTCAAGCAACTGTGCCTGTTCTTCGCTGAAACCGATGGTTGCCTTTTTTGACATTTTCTTCTTCCCTAAATCGATCAGCTCTTTGGAAGGCCGAGAACATGCTCGCCAATAATGTTGCGCTGAATTTGCGACGTACCGCCACCGATGGTTGCTGAAAACGAATTCAGATAGGCGCGCTGCCACAGCCCTTTATCGTAGGCGTCAGGCTCACCAACATAATAAGCACCGCGTTGGCCCTGGAGGGTGATCGCAAACTCGTTCAAGCGGCGCATAAACTCTGTCGCCATCAGTTTGCTTGAAAGCGCGAGCGAAGCCGGCTTGTCCTGTACCAGTGGTTGAATGTGCCCGCGCTTGGAGTTGAGCTGCAGTGAGCGCGCTTCAATCATCAGTTGGATGAGCTGATCCTTGATCACGGGGTCTTCCAGCGCAGGTTTGCCCCCCCGCGTTGCTTTCCGAGCCAAGTCCACGATTTCGAACGGGTCGGACGCGCGCATCACATAACCGCCGGCCTGCCCGCCCTTCACGCCGCGCTCATATTCCAGCGTGCGCATCGCAACGAGCCACCCTTCTCCTTCCTTGCCCATCAGGCTGTCGCCCGGTATGCGCGCATCGGTAAAGAAGGTTTGGGTAAACCCATATTCGCCGGTGAGCTTGCGGATCGGCACCGTTTCAACACCGTCAACCCGCATGGGCGACAGGAAGAAACTTAAGCCCGCATATTTGTTCGGCGCGTCCGGGTTGGTGCGTGCCAACAAGATCATGTATTTGGCGTAGTTGCCCTGGGTGGTCCAGATCTTGGAGCCGTTCAACACCCAGTCGTCGCCGTCTTTTACAGCTTTTGTCTGCGCGTTACCGAGGTCAGACCCGTTCTCCGGCTCCGAAAAGCCCTGACACCAGATGTCTTCGGCCGACAGAATGCCTTTAATGTACCGCTTCCGCTCTTCTTCTGTGCCCATATCCAGAATGAGCGGACCGGCCCAGTTAAGACCGATCGCATTCAGCATGATAGGCCCATTGGCTTTGGCCATTTCTTCCGTCGCAATTGTCTGGAACTTCTGATCCAGCCCGCCGCCGCCATATTCTTTCGGCCAGGCAGCGCCCAGATAGCCCGCCTCATAGACTCTGTTCTGCCACTCGCGCAGGAATTCGAATTGCTGGTCCGTGCCTACTTCCATGAAGGTGAGCGGGAGCATGAAGCCCGGGTCCGCAACTGTGTTTTCTGCAAACCAGGCAGCTGCATCGCTGCGAAAGTCGCTTAATTCTTTTTCGCTGATCGTGCTCATGGGGGTCCTTGCTATTCTAAAGCTCAATTGCGCGTTGGAACGCCGGGCGCTCCGTCAGACGCGCATAGTATTTTTCCGTGTTCGGTTTGAAGCCATCGCGCAGGCCTAACGTGTCTGCAAGATAGAGGGCATAGCCCACACAAATATCGGCGATGGTGAAGCGGCCTGCACACAGATATTCACGGTCTTCCGTTGCGCGCTCGACGGATTTCAACCTCGAAAAGAACCATTGCGTATAATCATCCGCCGCCTGTTTGATCCGGCGCTCTTCTGGTTCCAGCTGCGTGTAACGAAGCAAGATGGTCTGCGGGAAAGTCAGCGTCGCATCGCTTCGGTGAAGCCAATTGAGGTAAATCCCATAATCTTCATCGCCCGGTTTCAGACCAAGATCAGACGGTCCATGCACATCAACCAGATATTGCGAAATCCCTGCAGACTCCGTCATCTCCACATCACCATCGACGAAATAGGGAACGGTGCCGATAGGGTTCAGGTCGGTATAGCCTTCGCGCAGAAAGCGAGGCGGAAACTGCATGGACTCAAGCTCGTACTCAAGGCCCATCTCCTCCAATGTCCAGAGTGGCCGAACGGATCGCGCCCCTTTGCAGTGATAGAGTTTCATTAGGCCCTTACTCCCTGTTGGTCACCGTCACCTGGCGCGACGCGGTCGGATATCATCACAAGCGATAGGACAATTCAAACGCTTGCCCGAAGGCCCAAGCTTCCGTAGCGGCAGCGGTCCGCCGCCAGGTGCACCGCCCGCTCAAGCGATCAAACCCAACCCCAACTTGGCGGTCGAATCGCGTTTTCATGACGCTCTTTGGTTAGCCAAAAGCTCAAAAACCAACCTTTTCAGCCGTTTTTGAGCTCTTGCGCTTGCCCCCGGAGTCTGTGCTAAGGTCTCTCAAACTGATAATTTGTCATTTTACAGGAATGCACGCGAATGGAACATGTTGATGTTGTGGTAGTCGGTGCGGGTATTTCGGGAATTGGCGCAGGTTATCACCTGCAAAAAGATTGCCCGAACAAGGACTATGTCATTTTAGAAGGTCGTCACACGATGGGTGGCACCTGGGACCTGTTCAAGTATCCCGGGATCCGGTCGGACTCCGACATGTACACGCTGGGTTATTCCTTCAAACCCTGGCGCGATGCGGAAGCAATTGCCGATGGCCCCTCCATCCTGAAATATCTGCACGAGACGGCAGCTGAAAACGGGATCGACAAGAAGATCCGCTACAACCACATGGTGAAAAATGCCGAGTGGTCGACGGCAGACGGTCAATGGACGCTGGATATTGAGCGCGAAGGCGAGATGATCCAGATGAGCTGCAACTTCCTGTTCATGTGCTCCGGCTATTACAGCTACAAGGAAGGCTATACGCCTGACTTCCCTGGGGTCGAAAACTATAAAGGCCGGTTCGTACACCCGCAGAAGTGGACCGACGACATTGTCTATAAAGACAAGAATGTTGTCGTTATTGGATCGGGCGCCACCGCCGTTACACTCATCCCTGAAATGGCGGGTGAAGCAAAGCATGTAACCATGCTCCAGCGCTCGCCAACTTATATGGCATCGCGCCCATCGCAGGACGCCATTGCAAACTTCTTCCGGCGCAACCTGCCTGCCAAACTTGCCTATGGGCTGACACGTTGGAAAAACATCCTGCTCGGCATGTATTTCTTCCAGATGTGCAAAAGAAGTCCCGGCAAGGTCAAGGAGATGCTGCTCAACCAGGTCCGCGAAGCTCTCGGGCCCAACTATGACGTGGATAAGCACTTCACACCAAAGTACAACCCCTGGGACCAGCGTCTCTGCCTCGTGCCAAACGGTGACATGTTCGATGCGATCAATGCCGGTACCGCATCGGTTGTCACCGACACGATCGAGACATTCACAGAAACGGGCATCAAGTTGGCGTCGGGCGAGGAGCTGGAAGCCGACCTCGTAGTCTCGGCAACCGGTCTGAAGCTCGAGGTGCTGGGCGGCATGACAGTCAGCGTTGATGGCAAGCCGGTGAACTTCGCCGACACGCTCAGCTATAAAGGCATCATGTATTCCAACGTGCCGAACCTTGCCTCATCCTTCGGCTATACGAATGCATCCTGGACGCTCAAATGCGACCTGACCTGCGGCTATGTTGCGCGTCTTATCAACCACATGGACAAGACGGGCACACAGCAATGCATGCCAATCCTTGAGGATGACAGCATGGAAGAAGAACCGTGGCTGAACCTTTCCTCCGGCTACATTCAGCGCGCTCAGCATATTCTGCCCAAACAGGGTGCGCAGGCCCCCTGGAAACAACACCAGAACTATGCGCTTGATATTGTGACGCTTGGGTACGGCAAGGTAGAAGATGGTGTCATGACCTTCTCCCGGGCAACGGGTGCAGATGCTAAACCTGAAACGGAAAAAAGGGCTGCTTGAGCGGGCCCACCCGTTTCATATAGGCTACCAAAAACAAAAGGCTGTCCCTTGCGGGGCAGCCTTTTTTTGGTGAGCGACACTTACATCCCTCAAGCACCTGATTTTCTCAGAACTTTAGGGACCCCGTTTTGACGCGGTCATAGTCCGCTTTCACCATCATTTCTGTCAGATCTTCCAGTTGCACGGTCGGCTCCCAACCGAGCTTCTCCTTGGCCTTGGACGCATTGCCCAGCAACAGGTCGACCTCTGCCGGCCGGAAGAACTGTGGGTCCACCCGAACAATTACCTTGCCGGTCTTTTTGTCGGTTGCCGTTGTTTGTTCACCTTCACCATCCCACTCAAGGTCAACGTCCAGCGCCTTTGCAGACGCTGTGATGAAGTCGCGGACTTTGGTCGTGCGTCCCGTCGCCAGAACATAGTCGTCCGCCTTGTCTTGCTGAAGCATGCGCCACATGCCTTCAACATAGTCGCCCGCAAAACCCCAGTCGCGCTCCGCTTCGACATTGCCGACACTCAGCACGTCCTGTTCACCCTGGACAATGCGTGCCAAAGCAAGGGTCACTTTCCTGGTCACGAACTCAGAGCCTCGCAAGGGTGACTCGTGATTGAACAGGATGCCCGACGTCGCGAACATGTCGTAGCTCTCACGGTAGTTCACCACAATCCAATGGGCATAGAGCTTGGCGACCGCATAGGGGCTTCGTGGATGGAAGGGCGTGTCTTCATTCTGGGGCGTCTCCTTCACCTTCCCGAACATCTCAGATGTCGAGGCCTGGTAGAAACGCGCCTCGCTTCCCATGTTGCGCAAGATCTCTAACATGCGCAGGACGCCCATTCCGTCCACATCGCCTGTATAGAGTGGCTGATCGAAAGAAGTTCCTACAAAACTCTGAGCAGCCAGATTGTAAACTTCATCCGGCGCAATCTTGTTCAGAACACTCGAAATGTTGGCATATTCCAACAACTCGAAAGGAACGATTTCAATGTCGTCGAGGACGTTCAGTTCCTCTAGACGCGCAGTATTGAGGCTCGCACCGCGGCGCTGCGCTCCATAGACCTTGTACCCTTTGTCCGCGAGCAGGCGCGCCAGATACGCCCCATCCTGTCCCGAAATGCCGGTAATCAGTGCCGACTTGCCCATTCTTCTTCCTTCGTGCGGCGCCGCCAGAGCGGCCAATTGGCCTCTCATAGCAGGGAAATTATGGCCGCAACAGGCCTATATCAGCAAAAGAATGCAACCTCCCCGACCCCAGGCCGGGCATCCGGCCCGCCCCCGGTTAACCATGCTCGGTTTCCAGCATATCAGTGTCTGTGGGCCACCCCAGCGCCAGTCGGAACCCGGATGTCGTCAACCAGATCCTGCACATATTCGGGCGGGGCGCTGGTCAGGCGACTGACGCCAAAGGCGACAGCGAAGTTCAACAGCATGCCGATAGTTCCAATGCCCTCTGGAGAAATACCAAAGAGCCAGTTTTCTGAACTGTTGAGCTCCGGCGACACGAATTTGAAGAACACGATATAGGCGAAGGTGAACAAGAGGCCGCTCAACATGCCCGCAATCACACCCTCCTTGTTCATCCTCTTCACGAAGATGCCGAGCAGAATTGCCGGGAACAGAGAGGCTGCGGCAAGGCCGAAGGCGAAGGCCACCACTTGTGCCACAAAGCCTGGCGGATTGATGCCCAGATATCCCGCCACGCCGATGGCTACTGCCGCGGCAATTCGGGCATAAAGCAACTCCTGACGCTCCGTGATATCGGGCATCAGTGTCTTCTTCAGAAGATCGTGCGAGATGGACGTGGACACAACAAGCAGGAGACCCGCCGCTGTGGAGAGCGCTGCGGCCAATCCGCCTGCAGCCACGAGGGCGATCACCCATCCGGGCAGGCTTGCGATCTCAGGATTAGCGAGCACGAAGATATCTCTGTCGGCGTAGACTTCATTCGCACTATCGGTCGGCGCATTGGTCAGGCTTCGCTCACCATTTGCCCCATTTTCACCGCTGTAACTCGGGCTACCGGCGAACGCCGCACCCGCGGAATACTGAATGACACCATCTTCGTTCTTATCTACCCAACCGATGAGCCCGATCTCTTCCCAGTTTTTGAACCAGCCCGGCGCTTCGGCATAGCTTGTGTTATTGATCGTATCGACGAAATTGAGACGCGCAAAAGCTGCGACCGCAGGTGCGGTCGTGTAAAGAAGCGCAATGAAGATGAGCGCATAGCCTGCGGACAAACGTGCGTCTGATACTTTGGGCACGGTGAAGAAGCGGACGATCACATGGGGGAGTCCGGCTGTACCCACCATCAGTGCCATGGTGATGGCAAACACATCGATCGTTGCTTTTGAGCCTTCCGTATAGGGGGTGAAGCCCAAGTCCAAAAGCGTCTTATCCAGTTTTGCCAAAACGGACAGGCCCGATCCATCGGCGACGGTGGCACCAAGTCCCAATTGCGGTACCGGATTGCCTGTAATCAGGATCGAGATAAAGATTGCGGGCACCATATAGGCGAAGATCAGGACGCAATATTGCGCAACCTGCGTATAGGTAATGCCCTTCATGCCGCCCAGCACCGCATAGACGAAGACAACACCCATGCCGACGATCACGCCCACGGTGATATCCACTTCCAGGAAGCGCGAGAAAACAATCCCCACACCGCGCATCTGCCCCGCAACATAGGTGAAAGAAATGAAGATCAAACAGATCACCGCCACCACGCGGGCCGCTTTCGAGTAGTAGCGCTCCCCGATGAAGTCCGGAACGGTGAACTGCCCGAACTTCCGCAGATAAGGCGCGAGCAGAAGAGCGAGCAACACGTAGCCTCCTGTCCATCCCAGAAGATAGACCGACCCGTCATAGCCCAGAAAAGCGATGATGCCTGCCATGGAGATAAATGACGCGGCGCTCATCCAGTCCGCAGCCGTCGCCATTCCATTGGCGACCGGGTGCACACCGCCGCCGGCGACGTAGAAGTCTTTGGTTGATCCGGCCCGCGACCAGATGGCAATCCCGATATAAAGCGCAAATGAAGCGCCGACAAAGAGGTAGGTCAACATTGCTGTGCTCATGGTTCCCTCCTAGTCGTCATCGACGCCAAAGCGTCGCTCAAGGCGTTTCATCAAGACGACATAGACAAAGATCAGCGCGACGAAGACATAAATAGCGCCCTGCTGTGCCCACCAGAATCCAAGTTTGAATCCGAAGAGGGGGACTTCGTTCAGAATATCGACAAACAGAATGGAAAAACCGAAAGACACGACAAACCAGATCACCAGCAGGCCGCCCAAGAGCCTCAGGTTTGCGCGCCAATAGCGCCGCACGACGTCCTCTTTGAGTGTTTCTTCGTCGTGCTGGCCATGGGAGGGCAGATTACCGCCTTCATGATGATAGACGGTGCTCCCGGCTCCTGATCCGTTCTTTTCTTCGTCCACGAAAAAACCCTCCCCCGCGATTCGTTCCACGGAGGAGGGTAAACCGGATAGACCCTAATCTCATATAGGTCTTTGTGAGATTGCGGG
This sequence comes from Parvibaculaceae bacterium, assembly GCA_965248405.1. Classification (GTDB taxonomy): domain Bacteria; phylum Pseudomonadota; class Alphaproteobacteria; order Parvibaculales; family Parvibaculaceae; genus Mf105b01. Next base: position 131,986 of record OZ252104.1, on the reverse strand, counting down.
TGTCTTTATTTGTACACGAAGATCGGATCGTCCAAATCTATCTCAGGCAACTCATCTTTTTCCGCCCAATAGTCTTGCGTGTGCTGCCAGTCCGGCTTGTCGCCCCGCTTGGGAAGCAGATGCTGGGATCGCATGAGATAGCCTGGGTTGAAGTTTTCCGGATCCATCCACGGCAGAAGCTCCATGTCTTCGTCTTCTTCCCGCAAAGCCGGCACGACACTCTTCACGCCTTTTGCCTTCATATGGTTGAGAAGCCGAGCAACAAAGTCTCCCAAGAGATCCACCCTCAAGGTCCAGCTCGCACGGAAGTAGCCGAAGACCCAGACGAGATTAGGCACGCCGGTGAACATCATGCCGCGATAGGTGACCGTGTTTGCGAAATCGAGCGGCTTATCGTCAATGCTGAAATCAATATCGCCGAGCACCGACAGGTTGAAGCCGGTCGCTGTCACAATGATATCTGCTTCCAGCTCTTTGCCGGACTTGAGAAGGATGCCCTTCTTCGTGAACCGGTCGATCTCGTCCGTCACGATGGACGCTTTACCCGATTTAATTCCTTCGAATATGTCCCCGTCCGGCACGAAGGCAATGCGCTGCCGCCAGGGGAGGTATTTCGGGGTGAAGTGGGTGTCCATGTCAAAGTCAGGACCAAGATATTCCCGCACGCCCTCAAGAAGTTCTTCTTTCACCGCATCTGGTTCTTCAAACGCCCGACGGGTGAAGTCGGCCTGCTGGAACAAGATGGCTTTCCGCGTGATCTCGTGGATCCAGCTTTCATCAATATCCAGGAGCCTCAGCATGTCTGCAACTTCATTCTCATTGCGCCCTGGGATGAAGTATGTCGGCGATCGCTGCAACAAGGTTACGTGGTTGCAATCGCCTGCGATTGCCGGAACGAGAGTTGCCGCCGTCGCACCAGACCCGATAACAAGAACATTCTTGCCTTTATAGTCCAGGTCTTCCGGCCAGGTTTGCGGGTGAACAATCTGCCCGTCAAAATCATCCATGCCTTCCCACTCAGGGGTGTAACCTTCCGAGTGGCGATAATATCCCTGACACATCCAAAGGAAGTTCGCTGTGAAGTGAACGGTCTCGCCCGTATCTGAACGCACCCCTTCCAGCTTGTAGAGTTGCTCTTTAGAGCACCAGTTGGCGGATGTGATCTTGTGTCCGTAGCGGATGTACTCATCAAGACCGTTTTCGTCGATCACCTCGCCCATATAGGAGAGAATTTCTTCCGCAGTGGCGATGGGTGCGCCGGTCCAAGGCTTGAACCTGTAGCCAAAAGTGTAGAGATCACTATCTGAGCGAATACCCGGATAGCGGTGCATGTGCCAGGTGCCACCGAAGCTGTCGAGACTCTCCAACACCACAAAGCTCTTTTCGGGGCACTGTTCCTTTAAGTGATAGGCTGCGCCCACACCTGAGATACCAGCACCGACAATCAGGACGTCGAAATGCTCTGTTTTCTGATCGGCTGGTCTTTCCAGCGTTTGTGTATCGGCCATTCTCGTGCTTCCTCTTTTTGGTTATTTCTATTTGTGCAGATATTGGACTGACAAAACGTCAGGTAACATGAGATAGGTCAAAAATCAGCAAAATCTGACAAATTATCACCAAATTGATCCCTCCAGAAATGGCTGGAGACAGCCCTTTTCCAGAATCTCCAAGACAATATTCCTATTCTGCAGGCCCGGTGGCTGCCCCTCGCGCACCACACAAGAAATTGTCATTGGAAGCGAGGGTCTCGTGAACGATCACACCCCCTTCACATGGTAGAAAGCGGCAGATTTCCCCCCATTTATTGTGTAGCCACGATTACCTCGGAGACCCAATATGGCTTCGACAATTGAAGAACATGTCGGCTCCCGGCTGACTCACGCCCGCAAGGCCAAGGGGTACTCTCTCCTTGAGCTGGCGTCACTTTTGTCCGTCACTAAAGCGCATCTGGCCGAGATGGAAGCCGGAGCTGCGGGCCTTAGTCTGCGGCTTGTTGCGGAAGCCGCAGGCGCACTCGACGTACCACCCAGTTTCTTTCTTGAGGGTTTCCATTCAGAGGTGATGGATAATACGGAGACGGCGCGCAGCCGGTCTGAAATCTCCGCCATTGCGGCTCGGATCGGGGAGCGACGTGTCCCCCTTCTGCTTAAACTGTCTCAAGCTTTGGAAGACTCCCACGGGCTTTAGCCATACACAAAACTCAGCCTTAGAGGCATCGCACTTCCGCGGATGAAATGATGACGGAACACTAAGTGTTACACCGGGCTAGATTTCCCGCGGCAAGGTGAAGGACGCGCGTAATCCACCCGATGTCCGGTTTTGCAATTCCAGTTCCGAGCCATGGGCATGGATGATCGACTGCGCAATTGACAAGCCTAAGCCCGCGCCGCCCGTTTCTTTATTGCGCGATGCTTCGAGGCGAACGAAGGGTTTCAGAACTTCGTCGAGTTCATGGGGCGGGATGCCGGGTCCTTCATCATCAATGCAGAGGCGGACAAGCTTGCCCTCCTCTGTCAAAGAGATGGAGACTTCACTCCCATATTTCAGCCCATTGTCGATGAGATTTTGAAGCGCCCTGCGGAGCGAGACCCGTCGGCACAGAACGATGACGGCATCACCCTCTTCATATGTCACTTTCTGACCTGCATCCTGGTAGTCATCACTCAGGCTGGACAGCAAGGCGTTCAGGTCCACCCGGTGCAGCTCTTCCATGCCTGACGCATCCTCTGCCCAGGTCAGGATCTCTTCCATCATGGCCTTCATTTCATCAAGCGTGGCGATTACCTTCGTACGCTCGGCTTCCGGCTCCATCGCTTCCGCGCGAATGCGCAATGAGGTCAGCGGCGTTCTGAGGTCGTGGCCGACGGAGCGGAGCATTGTTCTTTGGGTCTCGATCATCCGCGTCAGCCTTTCCTGCATGGCATTGAAAGCAACAATTGCCGAACGGAGATCAGTTGGCCCCTCTTCTTTCAAAGCTGGTCCCTGCCCGCCCCGGCCCAACTGATCTGCAGCATCGGCCAGATCGGTCAGCGGGCGGGTGATCCGTTTGGCAAAGAAGACAACAATCAGAACGGTCATCAGAATCATACCGCCCGTTGCCAGAAACACGCGCGGAGTCATGTTTTCCAGAGGGTAGTGGCCGGTTATGCCATTGACCCATCGCCCATCCAGCAATTGCACCGACATCACCAGGCTCTCAAAACCAGGGGCCGGAGGGCCTCTCGGGTCGGGGGGCGGTGCCCCATGGGGTGGAGGCAGCCTCAAGCCATGCGCGCTGCTGCCAGGACGTTCAAAACCGGGCGGCTGCAATTGAGGTTTCACGGGGTGCAACCTGTCTCCGCGGCAGACATGCACCTGACCAAACGCAACACTCCGACTCCTCAGCATATCGGCCAGCTGGTTCTCGTAGGAGGAGAGGCATTCAGCCCCAATAAGGCGGTCAACGGCGCTGTCCGACCTGACCTCTATGCGGATCGGGGCAGCTGGGCCCCTCCCTGGCATAGGAGCAAGTCTTTGCTCCTGGTTCGATAACACCCGCGCCGTTCTCTCCGCCATCTTTTCAATAGAAGCGGTATAAAGCGTGCTCCGCGCCTGCAGGCGACGCTCACCAACGATGAGAAAAATATTGATAATCTGAGAGATAAGAAGGACGAGCACAAACAAGGCAATCAATTGCCCTGATAGTGTTCGCAGCCTCAGCAAACTGATGAGGCGGTTGATCACGGTGTTTCAGACTGCGTTACAAACCGATAGCCGCCGCCCCATACGGTTCGGATGTAGACGGGTTCTTTTGGGTTGGGTTCTATTTTCCGGCGCAGCCTGCTGATCATATTGTCAACGCTTCGCTCAAACGGAAGCGCATCTCGTCCTTTAGTCAGATCGATCAGCTGGTCGCGCGTGAGAACGCTGTCGCGATTGTCGAGAAAGACATTGAGCAACTGTATCTCACCCGCACTCAATGGAACGATAATACCGTCCTGATCCATCAATTCACCCTTATGCAGGTTCAGCGCCCATGTACCAAAATGTTTGAGGTGTGACGTGGGCGCTGGCTCGCCCGGACTTTGCGTGCGCCGAAGAACCGCCTTGATCCGCGCGACAAGCTCCCGGGGATTGAAGGGTTTGGTCACGTAATCGTCCGCACCAAGTTCGAGCCCCACAATGCGATCCGTGTCGTCGGTCAGCGCTGTCAGAAGGATGACCGGCACTCCACCTGTTTCGCGCAAATGCCGACAGAGGCTCAGCCCGTCCTCACCCGGCATCATGATATCCAGCACAACGAGATCGACTGGGTCTGACTTAATCAATGACCGCGCAGCACGGGCGCTGTCGGCAAGCATGACGGAGAACCCGCTTCGCTCCAAATGAGCGCCGAGTGCCTCACGGATATCCGGCTGATCATCCACAACCAGAATGCGAGCGAACCGCTCCATTCGTCGACAACCCCTATCTTTGTCGAGTCTTCAATTCCGTCGGCAGGGACCGGCAAGCAATGGCCCCGCGCCGACGGGTCTATCTTAGAAACTATATCGCAAAGACACGATACCCTTTGTTTCCTGTGCATCGTTAAAGCTGATCCCACTCACTGTGATGGGGGCATAGCCATAGTTGACGCCGAGATTGACCGACAAGCCGCGGGCAATGTCATAGGCTGCACCAAAGGCGGCCGCGACTTCTTCCTGGCCTTCGACTTCGCCATAGTGACCTTCCAGAGAGAGGGTCGTGACGCCCATTTTCGTCTGAGCGCCCGTCGACACATACCAGCGGTCGACGTCTACAGCTGTTGCTGCGAAGTCCTCATATCCGACGCCAAGGTCGAAGGTAGAGCTGCCATAGACAAATTCGGCAACCGCACCCACGGCCTGAGTATCAAAAACAGTCGATCCATCGGCGGAGGTATAGGTTCCTTCGGAATAGCGACCGGTGAACCGGTAATCCTTGTTACCCAGGGGCCGCTGGAACATGAAACCGACATCCACGTTCGCATCTTCATCAACGGTGCCGTTCAGGACGACCGGACCATAGCGGCCGACATAGGACCCGCCCATATCATCAAGTGTGCCGTAGGTGGCATCAAATGCCAACTCGGCATTGCCGGCACCCCGTTGGCGTCTGGTCTCTTCACGAACAATACCAGAGACGTTGCCGCCAATGAGTGTGCCCCAGACGCCACCGACATACCCCGCCACATTGTCTGTATAGTGATCGTCAGTGTCTTCTGTTGCATATTGACCGAAATAGGCCGCACCTATTGTCAGATGATTGGCCGTCTGTGTCTCGGCGCTTACCTGAAAGTTGCCTGTGAAGTTGTAGTCTTCTCTGGAATCACCTTCCAGACCGACGGACACCGGCAGATCAACGGTCCCTCTAAGTTCAAGCGTCGCGTCTCCGACCTCCGTCGCCAGAGGCTCTTCGAAGAAAGAGAGGCGTTCATAGTTCAATGAGACGCTGTCAGCGGATGCGGCTGTTGCCAATCCCAGCACAGCGGCTGTCGAAATGGAGGACAGAAGCCAAGTCTTCGTGTTTCTCGTCATGACTCAAGCCCTCTTCACAAACAGCGTTTGATAAGCCTGACGCGCAATCGCCCGCCCTGCCTTCATGGCCTGAACATGATCAAGTTCCCAGTGAACGCCCCCATATAGCCGGGAAAGCCCGTTCTCATCTGCGGCCTGACTTAGGCTCGTCCACCTTCGGGTGACACCGGTGAGTTCCGGCCAGAGAACCTGGTCGGGCGACCTTCCCGAGAACGTCACCTTATCGCGGCCCAGAAAATGGGCAATCATCTCGGCGCCAGCCGCACCGAAGGTCGAGTGACCAGACGTATATGACGGAAACTCAGGTGTCGGGATGTAGCTCTGCCAATCCGACTGCGCCACAACCCGGGGGTCCGGGTTATGGAAGTTTGGCGCTCTCAATCGTATGGCGCTTTCAGGCCGTACGATGTCGTGATGATACTTGCTGTCCCACGCACTGATCGACGCATCGCACTGGGTCATACCCATAAGCGCAAAGGCTCTCGCCAGTTCGATAAAGCTCAGACCTTTGTCTTGCAGCAGTTGAATACCGATATAGATGAAATGACCGGGCGGGGTGATGCCCCACGGCCCATCTTCCCAAAAAAGGGCGATCTGAGATTGATCTTTCGTCCGTATTGTACTGTCAGCACCACCCAGTGCTTTGATGGTGGCAAACTCGTGGGCGAATTCCGGACTTTTGGGGTCATAGAAATCGATCGCACGAAACTGCGCCCCTGATGTCATGGTCCAGGGTTTGATTTTTCCCTGTCCTGGAAAAAGGCCCCGAGCAAATGAGTCAAATGCCGGCCCGGGTGAGGCAGAATAAAATGGTGCGGTCGGACTCCAACGGAGTTCATCCGGGCGCCGCTGATACCGGCCCAAATAGAAATTCGCCTCACTGGGCTCGGACCCATCGTCGGTTCGCATGTCAACAATGTAACCGCCGACACGCTCGCCCCACTCAACGCCACGCTGTTTTGCCTCACCATCTGGAAACTGACTGAGGAAGGCCCGGCGTTCGAAGATGAATGGCTGTTGGAAAGCTTCAGCTGCAGCAATTGCGAACGCAACGCCATAGGCAACTTCAGGGTCTGCTCCCACCGGACCGGCCCCGACACCAAAGGGTTCGTCATAAGCCTGTACGATCCCATTCGCTGCAAGGAACCCTGCCGCCATAGGTAATGAAAAGTTGTAGGCCGCGCGCGGCGGCGGTACGCGTTGATCCCGTACCTGCTGCAACACAATATCGGTCCAATGAAAAACCGTATTCTGATTTGCAGGTTCGAGGATCTGAGTGAGGTATGAAGACGAGGACCCAAAGGATCCCACGCAACCAGCTGTCGCTAGTACAGATGTTGCTGCTGCGCCCATCAATACTTGGCGCCGAGATGCAAGCATATCGATTTTCTCCCAGTTCGAAGCAAGCAACAGAAGATTAGGTGCTGAACTGGGCCAACGTGTCCCATTATCCCCGTTTCTTCCGCGAAATTGTATCAGCGCTGATACATTTGCCGTTCAGCCTCCAAAACTAGGCAGGTCACGTTAAAAAACCCCTCACCCGCCAGAAGCGCGTAAGGGGTTTCAAAAGGGGTTAACCCAAATCCAGGCTTATTGCCTGGCCGTCAGGCCGCTCACCACAGATCGTATTTCTGCAGCTCTGCGCGCCCGACGACCATGTGGTGCACTTCATCCGGACCATCAGCAAAGCGAAGATGTCGCATGTCTGTGTAGAGGCCAGCCAGTGGCGTCCATTGGGAAATACCGGCTGCGCCGTGCATCTGGATCGCCTGATCGATGATGAGACAGACTTTCTCCGGCACCATAGCCTTCACGGCACTCACATAGACGCGGGCTTCCTTATTGCCCAGCACATCCATTGCTTTGGCTGCCTGCAAGACAGCAAGACGCATAGCGTTGATCTCAATCCGGGCGCGGGAGATTACCTCGACATTCTTGCCGAGTTTCGCGATGGGTTTGCCGAACGCCTCCCGGGTGCCTGCCCGTTTCACCATCAGCTCCAGCGCTTTTTCCGCTTTGCCGATCGAGCGCATGCAGTGATGGATCCGGCCCGGGCCCAGACGCACCTGAGAGATCTCAAAGCCACGCCCTTCCCCTAAGAGAATATTCTCCTTGGGCACACGGACATTAGTGAATTTGATGTGCATGTGCCCGCGCGGCGCATGGTCTTCGCCGAACACTTGCATGCCTTCCAGGACCTCAACACCCGGCGTATCCATGGGCACCAGAATCTGCGACTGCTGTTTGCTTGGAGCCGCATCGGGGCTGGTCTTCACCATGGTGATCATGACCTTACAGCGGGGATCACCGGCGCCTGAGATGTAAAATTTCTCGCCATTGATCACCCATTCATCACCCTCCAGCACTGCGCTTGTACTGATATTCTTCGCGTCCGACGATGGGAGGCCCGGCTCGGTCATGGCATAAGCAGACCGGATTTCACCATTAAGGAGCGGTTTCAGCCACTTATCCTTTTGCTCCTGGGTGCCCACCCGCTCCAGCACTTCCATGTTACCGGTATCGGGCGCACTGCAGTTCAGCGACTCGGACGCGAGTGGTGACTTGCCAAGCTCTGCCGCAATGTAGGCATAGTCCAGATTGCTCAGACCCGCGCCGGACTCATCGTCAGGCAGGAAGAAGTTCCAGAGGCCTGCTTCTTTCGCTTTGTCCTTGGCGCCTTCCAGAAGCTCCAGTTGCCGCGGATGCCAGCTCCAACGGTCTTCCTTCTCATCATTGAGCCTGATGAACTCTTCGGTGATTGGATCGACATTCTCGGCGATGTGCTTTTTCACCGCATCCATAAGAGGCCGGGCCTCTTCGGACATGGCGAGTTGAAATAGATCTGCATCGACTTCTGACATGTATCTCTCCCTGTTCAGGACATTTGCGTCGTTCTATTGGCTTTATGTCTGACAAGGTACACGTTTACCGGCAGATGCGAACCTATGAATCTGACGGTCCATCTAACCCACCAAAATGAGACAGCATCAGGTCCGTTTTTCTATGAGGTAGCTGAGCGACGCTTCCAGTTTTTCCCCTGGCTGCAACACCTGCATTTTATCGGCGACAGCAGAATCGCGAGGCCCGTTCAGAGCGTCGGGCATATGCGACACGGGTTCTGCGCAGACAAAATCCTCTTTCGACGGCGCGTAGATATGAAGCAAACCGAGGTTTTGCGATGCTGTCAGGCTGATCCGGAGGGATTTCCGGGTGATCGTGAGCTCACCATCCCAGCCGGTGAAACAATGGTCGAGGGATATGTCGGCCCCAAGCTCACCGCCTGGCCAATAAGCCTCTGGCGCGACTTCTTCATGTGTCGTCGGCAGCAAGTCATCGCCGACCCGCCATCTCCCATCGACACGGGCCTCAAACCCGTCGCCTGCCCCGCGCGGGAAATAGGGATGAAAGCCCAGGCCCACCGGCATAGGCTCTCCGGATGTGTTTTGAATTCCGACCCGATGTGTCAGGCAGTTTCCGACAAGGTCATAGATTTGTGTCGCCTCAAATGCCCACGGCCATTTGCCCTCGCCCGGTTCATGACTGAGGCAAAGCCTGGCGGTGGTCTCCCCCAGTGCTTCAACAGTCCATTCTGATATCCACCCTTCCCCGTGCAGCGCGTGGCGTTCTCCAGTCATTGGCGGTGCCAACTCAATAGTCTTATCGTCAAATTTTGCCCGCCCCCACGCAATGCGATTGCAGAAGGGCAGAAGAACAAAGGCAGCAGGGTCCGTCGGGCTCTCAACCGGATCAGGTGCGGGCTTCAGCACCGGCTCCCCAAATGCTTCAAACGAAATGATCCCGCCTCCATGCAGAGGCGAGATCATCAATTCAAGGTCTGAATTTCGAAGTGTCAGAGAGGTCACGAGAAGGACGGATTTTTACTCAGCCGCCTGCATCTCATTTGCCTCTTTGGTATCCGCGATCAATCGATATTCTGAGAAGTCGGGATCGTGCATATCATTCAGATATTTGTCTGGCGAGAACGGGTAGAGGTTCGGGACGCCGGACTTGTCAAAGTACCAGCTGTCGCATCCGCCGCTCGCCCAGACCGTTGTGGGAACGCGTGCCTGCATTTCCGCATTGTATTTCTCAAAAGCCGTTTGCTTTGGCGCGATAGCCTCAAGACCTTCATCCCGCATTTTATCGAGCATCGAAATTACATAGTCCACCTGGTGCTCTGTGATGGTGATGAGTGAGAGATTGCCGACAGGCCCCGTCGGTCCTTCCAGCATCCAGAAGTTCGGGAAGCCTGGAATTCCAACGGCACGGTGCGCGCGGGGCGAGCCGTCCCACGTGTCACCCAGATCACGGCCATTCTCGCCGGTCACCTTGGTCGGAAGGATGAAGGCCGCTGCATCGAACCCGGTTGCAAGCACCAGCACGTCGAGCTCATGAGTTTTACCGTCGACCGTCTTAATGCCCTCAGGCACGATCCGCTCAATCCCTTCTGTAATGAGATTGGCATTGTCGCTGGTGATGGCCGGATAAAAGTCCGAGCAGAAGATGAGGCGTTTACAGGCTGCCTGATAGTCCGGGGTCAGTTTTTTGCGAAGCTCAGGATCCTTCACCGCATCTTCCAGATGCTTGGAGCAGGCATCCTGAATCTTATCGAGTTCTTTCTTGTTCCCAACAGTGGCCTGACCGAAATGCTTCACCATCGTTTTGAAATAGAAATTGTAGGTGAGTTTCTGAAGTGCGGGGAATGTGCGCATCAGCCATTTAGTGATGTCCCAATATTCCCGCTGCGGCAGAGGGATCATCCACTGCGGCGTGCGCTGAAACACATTCATGGTGCCCACCTTATCGGTGATGGCGCCGATGATCTGTGCCGCTGTTGACCCTGTCCCAATGATACCGACTTTCCGTCCTTCCAAAGGCACGGAGTGATCCCACCGGGCGGTGTGGAACATGTCGCCTTTGAAATCGTCCAGCCCTTCAATCTTTGGAAAGGAAGGCTTGTGCAGAACACCCGTCGCAGAGATCACGATATCGAAATGCTCAACATCGCCGGCACCAGTGGTCAAACGCCATTGAGGTCCTTCATAGGTCAGGTCCGTCACCGGCGTGTTGAACTTCACAATGTCCGTGACACCAAAGTCCTTCGCGGTCTTTTCCATATAGGCCTGAATTTCCGGACCGTAGGAAAAGCGGTGCGTCCAGTCCGGGTTCAGAGCGAAAGAGAATGAATACCAGCGCGAGGGGACATCACAGGAGAGACCGGGATATTGATTTTCGCGCCAAGTGCCACCGACTTTGTCGGTCTTTTCGTATACTGTGAGGTCGGTATATCCTGCCTGACGCAGCTTCACGACGGCGGCGATACCTGACATGCCGGCCCCAATGATGGCGATGGACGGTTGCGTCCCGGCCTTTGCCCAGCTCACTCCCTCTTCACCAGACAATTCGTTTACGTGCACGTTCATAGCGGCGTCCTCCGTCATCGCTTCTGTCCCCACGATACAACAGAAAGGATGATCCACTATTGACGGTCTGTCAATAAGGCTTTTAGACTAAGGTGCCGCCTGAATACCTGAGGAAATAAGCCAAAAATGGCCCGCAAGCCCCAGAGACGCCGCCGCACACCGGACATGGCCCGCGAAGAGATTATCAACGCGACCATCACGGCGCTGGCAGATGTGGATTTCGGGTCTCTCACGGTCGATGTCATCATGCGGCACACGGACATGACTCGCTCCTCCTTCTATCATTATTTCAAAAGTGTCGATGAGCTGGCCCTGGGGTTTCTGAACCTGTTCGAAGACGAAATCCGCGCGACCGTTGACGACTGGCTCTCCGGTGGCGGAACAGACAATTACCTCCAAGACACGCATGCCCACCTCACCGACATGTTCGTGACCATGGAAGCACACCGCACGGCGATGTTGGCGCTAGAAGGAGCATCAAATAATAATTCCCAGGCCTATAGCGCGTGGCGGGAACGTGTCGTTGACTATTTTATTGCAAAGACAGCCCGCTTTATTCGCCAACAGATTATGCTTGGACGATCCACCGTCTCGGACCCGGATCGCACAGCCCGGGCGCTCATCCTGATGAATAATGCCCTCGCAAACGACAATATGCTCAGCGCTGAGCCGGATGATGCTGCCGCAATAGGCAAAACCTCCGCCGACATATGGAACGCCGCAATCTACGACCAATAGAATTGCAGAGCGGACCGCCTCCCCTCTTGTGAAACAGACAAAGACGTATCACCATGTCACCGTAGTGACATTGAAGGATACGCAATGCCCCGATTTGTGAGCGTTTATGTGCGCACAGTCGACGCCATCAACTACCGCATCGGGCGCGTGATGATGTATGGCATTTTTGTCATGATGGGCATCCTGCTCTGGTCGTCCATTTCCAAAACATTCTTCCTGCCGTCCCTTTGGACACTTGAAGTCGCACAGTTCGCCATGGTCGCCTACTACATTATGGGCGGTCCCTATTCCATTCAGCTTGGTTCCAATGTGCGGATGGATCTTTTTTACGGCAACTGGTCTGTTCGGAAGAAAGCCTGGTTCGACAGTTTCACCGTTCTTCTGCTGATCTTCTATCTCGGTGTGTTGCTCTATGGTGCGGTCGATAGCACCAGCTATTCGTTTCAGTATGGCGAACGCAACCCGACAGCCTGGCGACCCTACCTGTGGCCCATCAAAACGATCATGACCATCGGTTTTTTTCTGATGTTGCTTCAAGCGATCTCAGAGCTTTGTAAGGACATCGCAAAAATCAGAGAGGTAGAGCTCTGATGTCTTATGAGCTGATCGCGATTTTAATGTTCTCCTCCATGATGCTCATGCTCATGACGGGCCAGCGCGTCTTCGGCGCCATCGGTGCGGTTGCTGCTATTGCGGCCCTCACTCTCTGGGGCACCGGCGGATCGCTGATCCCATTCTCATCGGCCATGAAACTGATGAAATGGTATCCGCTTCTCACCCTGCCCATGTTCATTTTCATGGGCTATGTGCTGTCTGAGTCCAGAATTGCGGATGATCTCTACCGGATGTTCCATGTCTGGATGGGCCCTATCAATGGGGGGCTCGCCATCGGCACAATCAGCCTCATGGTCCTCATCTCCGCGATGAACGGTCTGTCCGTCGCAGGCATGGCGATTGGCGCCACCATCGCCCTGCCGGAACTGCTGCGCCGCGGATATGACAAGCGGATGGTGACTGGTGTTGTCCAGGCGGGGTCGTCGCTCGGCATTCTTGTGCCGCCGTCAGTCGTACTGGTCCTCTACGCCATGATCGCGCGGCAACCTGTCGGGCAACTCTGGCTCGCCGGAGTCCTGCCCGGCCTCATGATGGCCGCAATGTTTATTGCCTATATCTATTTCAGATGCCGGGTTAATCCGGCGCTGGGCCCTGCCCTTCCGGAAGAAGAAAGAAATGTTCCCCTCGGTGAAAAACTAAAGCTGCTTCGCGCCGGCCTGCTCCCAGTCGGTATTTTTGCCGCGATGATGATTCCCTTCGTCAATGGCTGGACGTCTCTGGTTGAAAGTTCTGCCATCGGCGCCCTTACGGCCTTCTTCGCGGCGGTCATCAAACGGCGTATGACCCGCGCTGTCTTCGAAACCTCCGTGCGTCAGACACTCGCGATCTCCTGCATGTTCATGTGGATCATTCTGGCGGCCATGGGGTTTGGCGCTGTCTTCGACGGTCTTGGCGCGGTCCGTGCCATCGACAATCTGTTTACAGAGCAGCTGGGTCTCAATCCCTGGATGATCCTGATCCTAATGCAACTCAGTTTTCTCCTGATGGGAACTTTTTTGGATGACACGGCAATGCTGGTCATTGTCGCACCGCTTTATGTTCCGCTCGTGGGCGCGCTTGGATTTGATCTCGTTTGGTACGGCATTCTCTACACGATCACGACCCAGATCGCTTATATGACACCACCCTTTGGCTACAATTTGTTTCTAATGCGTGCCATGGCACCGCCGGAAATCAGCCTGCGCGATATTTATGGTTCCATCCTTCCCTTTGTTGTGGTGATGTTATTTGCACTGACCCTGATTATGGTCTTTCCGCAGATTGCGCTCTGGTTACCGGAGGTTGTCTACGGAAAATAGGCAGAACTACATAGAAAGCTGCACACGCGTATCGCCGCCCGAGTACTTAATTGACTAACAAGGAGACGAGATATGACGACCAGACGTAAGTTCCTGACCACCGCCGGCGTTGCCGGCGCCGCAACATTGGCGGCGCCCGCGGTTCACGCAGACACAACCATCCGTTGGCGTATGCAGACCTATGCCGGGCCTGCGCTTGCGGAGCATGTAATCAAGCCGGCCATTGACAGCTTTAATAAAATCGCCGGCGACGAGATGCAGATCGAACTCTTCTTTGCTGATCAGCTCGTGCCCACCGGTGAGCTTTTTCGCGCCATGCAGAACGGAACCATTGACGCCGTTCAATCGGACGATGACTCCATGGCATCGCCGACGGAAGTCACCGTCTTTGGCGGCTATTTCCCGTTTGCGTCTCGCTATTCACTCGATGTGCCGGTCCTTTTCAATCAGTACGGGCTCAATGAAATTTGGGATGAGGAATATTCAAAAGTTGGTGTGAAGCACCTTTCTGCCGGCGCATGGGACCCCTGTCACTTTGCCACCAAAGAGCCGATCCGAAGCCTGGACGATCTGAAAGGCAAACGTGTCTTCACCTTCCCAACGGCGGGACGTTTCCTCAGTCAGTTCGGTGTCGTACCGGTGACGCTTCCCTGGGAAGATATTGAAGTCGCTGTGCAGACCGGCGAGTTGGATGGTGTTGCCTGGTCCGGCATTACGGAGGACTACACAGTCGGCTGGGCGGACGTCACAGACTATTTCCTGACCAACAACATCTCCGGCGCCTGGGCGGGGTCGTTCTTTGCGAATATGGACCGCTATAACGAGCTGCCGGATCATTTGAAAGAGCTGCTCAAGGTGACGATGGACAGCTCCCACTATTATCGCCAATGGTGGTACTGGGGCGGTGAAGCAGCGCTGCGCGTCAACGGCACCAAAATGCAGCTTACCTCCATTCCAGATGAAGAATGGGCCACGGTCGAGGCCGCCGCTCTCGTCTTCTGGGATGAAATTGCTGCCGAGTCCGCAACCAAGGCGAAGGTTGTCGAAATCTTCAAAAAGTATAATGCGGACATGCAAAAAGCCGGGCGGCCTTACCGCTACAGCTAGAAACAACTCAGGGGCGCTCATTGGGCGCCCCTGAATGCTTCGGTGACCTTAAGATGCCAACTTAAGACGCGAGTGCCTTTTTCTTGATCTTTTTGGCGAGCGACCATTTATGCACTTCCGTTGGCCCGTCATAGATGCGGAAGGCGCGCACTTCGCGGAACAATTGTTCGACAATCGTATCCCCCGTCACGCCCATACCACCCATCACCTGAACGCAGCGGTCTGCGACTCGGAAAAGCGCTTCCGACACTGATACCTTGGTCATGGAGCTCTCAACATTGCCGTCTTCGCCACGGTCGAGGGTTGCCGCACACCAGTCGATCATCAGTTCCGACTGTTTGAGGTCGATCTGGTTTTCCGCCAGCATGAAGCCCACCCCTTCATGATCGATCAGGAGTTTACCGAATGCTTCCCGGCGGCAGGCATATTCGGTGGCGATCTCCTGAGCACGGACGGCGACACCGTACCAGCGCATACAGTGGGAGAGTCTGGCTGGGGCCAATCGCACCTGCGCGAAACGAAAGCCCTGTCCCGGCTCGCCCAGCATCTGATCTGCCGGAACACGCAGATTATCGATGGTGATTTCTGCGTGTCCGCCCGGCATGGAACTGTCAATCGTCTCCAACACCCGTGTGATCTTGATCGCCGGGTCCGGCAGGTCGACCAGAAACATGCAGGCACCCTGTTCCGAATTTGCCATGACGATGCCGACCTTGGCGCCCTCAGCCCCGGTTATGTAGGTCTTCTTGCCGTTGATCACCCAGTGATTGCCGTCAGGCTTTGCTTCCGTCTGCATCATGGACGGGTCCGACCCCGCGCCCCCCTCAGCCGAGGGTTCTGTCATGAAGAAAGCCGATCTTGCTTCGCCGCTCACCAGAGGCGCAAGGAACCGTGCTTTCTGCTCTTCACTCCCGGCCTTGCCAAGAAGGAACATGTTGCCTTCATCCGGCGCCATTGTGTTACAGGCCACAGGCCCGAGCGGTGAGAGGCCCGACTTTTTGAGAATGTAAGCTGTCTCAAGCTGACTGAAATGGCCGCCATCTTCTCTTATATGGGGAGTCATGATGCCAGCCTTGCGCGCCTTCTCGCGCATCTCCTGCACAAGCTCTTCGGTCGGTCCATGGGAACCTGCGCGCGGGTCTTTTTCATAAGGCGCGATTTCCATGCGTACGAAGGTTTCCACGCGGTCTCCTATGTCCCGGGCGGCGTCTGAAATAGTCTCTGTCATCCTGATGGTACCTGTTCTTGTCGTTTTTAATTTCAGATTGCGGCGGTTGCTGTGCCAAGCGCGAGTGGCCTGCGACAGCTGAGGAACCGCGCTGCCTCTTCACCTTTTCCCTGTCGCGCCAGGGCGGTTGCCATCGCAAGCTCAAGAAGGTCGCGCTGGGCGCGGCTGCCACCGATCCGTGCATGGTCTGACATGGCGTTGGTAAGACATTGAGCCGAGAGCGCCCAGTCCTGTTTGGCGAAAGCCCGAAACGCCTCTGCAAGCCCGCGCACGAGACCTTCCGCAGGCCCGTTTGCTCTTTCAATTACGGTTGCGACACCTTCGGCGTTGCCAGCCATCGCATGCGCAAGCGCTGCGTGCACATCAGCGAAACCAAGCCGTGGTTTAGGGAAACGGGAGGTGGCGTAGTCGCTGATCGCCTGCCAGCGTTCGGGTGCCACTTCAACTCCGCCAAGTTCTGCCCGGAAAAGAAGGGCGGGCATGTCCGTTACGATATTGAGAGCCGGGCCAGAGCCGACCTCCGGATCGATAGCGGTGTCTGCCATTTTCCACATGGTCTCAACGTCGCCCTCTGCCAAAGCCCAAAGAGCAATGTGCCAGGAAAGGTGACAGTGCATCAGACCTTGCGGATCATAGTCTTTGATCCAGTCTTTAAGGTAAGCGAGACCCTCTTTCGTTTCGCCCATTTCATAATGGAGATGGGCTTTGTGGTGGGACCCGTTGGCGTTTCTTGGGTTGATCGCGAGCGACAGCTCAAGTGACTTCGCCGCTGGCCCAAGCTGTCCTGCTTCCATCTGCGAAAAGGAATGGGTCGATAGAAACCACCAATCGTCGCCATAGTGCGGCGCCAGAAAAGCAGACAGGGCCAGGTTTTCCGCTTCGCGTCCGGGCTGTCCACCGAACCCGATCAGGCTGAAAACACCGAGGCAAGCCTGCGCTACCAGCACGTCCCGTGGAAATTCCCGCAGGTGCGCGTGAGCTTGTTCATAAACACCCTCACTTTTGCCTTCGAGGAGCGATCCGATAATCGCGAGATGTCCTTGCTCCCGGGTGCTCAAACCATTCTCATGAGCCTTGGCTTTTGCGTAAGGTTCGCGCCAGCTCACGCCGCGCCCTTCTACCTGACGGTTGCGGGCAATAGCGAGATGCGCCAGCGCAAAACCTTCATCTTCACTGACGGCTTCCTGGAACGCTTCTTCGGCGCCCGGCACCGCCGCCATATTACACTCCAGTCCACGCACATAGGCATCACGCGCCTTTGCGGACCCGGTCGTCAGCGGATTACCATATTGGTCTTTTTGCATGCATCACTCCCCGGCGGCGCGACCTTCTTCCATCCATGTCGTGCTTCTCGCCGGTGTTACATAGCATAAAGCATTCGAGCAGCAGAGAACGAGTTGAGGCTGAAACATGACGCCTTCTTCTCACCGTGCGAGCTAGTAGGAAAGACTGGGGGATTGCCGCAGATAAGTGTCAGCGGTGATCTGCTTGAGCATCACACTTGCCACATCCGCCCGGGAAATTTTGAGCGACAAACCTTTTTCCGATTGTGGAAAGCCCAGTTTGTAGTCGCCCGTCGCCGGCCCATCGGTGAAGGCAGCCGGTCGCACGGTGATCCAGTCAAGAGCGCTTTGTCGGATGAAGGCTTCCTGCTCTTCATGGTCTGCCATAGCCTGTTTCAACAACCAGCCAAACATGATGTGTTTCCAAAAGAAATTGAGATGGCCATGGCTGTCGCCCGCGCCCAGGGTCGTCTGAGACACAAGACGCCGAACATTGTGGCGCTCCATGGCATCGATGATGTTTTTTGTTCCTTGAGCGCGGACTCCCCCTTTGCGCCCGGCGCCTAGCGCCACCAGCACGGCATCGTGACCTTTGACCGCGGCGGTGACGGCCTCCGCATCCAGAACGTCGCCTTCAACCAGCTTCAGGTTCTGATGGGTTCGGTCGAACTTTGATGCATCCCGCAAAAACGCCGTTACTTCCTGGCCCTGAATCAGCGCTTGCTCAACCAGGTGGCGGCCGATTGAGCCGGTCGCTCCAAAAATGATGATCTTCATGAGTTCGCTCCTTACTTGACACAGTGTAAATTGACACAATGACAAGTGGGTGCTACTAGACACCATGTCAAGTCCACCACAATCAACACGGGAAAAAATCCTGGCCGCAAGCCTGGAATTGCTGGAATCCGGCCAGGGAAACAGCGTTCGCATGTCGGATATTGCCGCCAAAGTCGGCATCACACGGCAGGCGCTGTATCTTCATTTTCGCACCCGGGGCGATCTCTTAATCGCAACAACCCACTATGTGGATGAGCTCCACGGCGGCGATGACCGGCTGGTCCCCAGCCGGACAGCAAAAACAGGGATTGAGCGGCTAGACGCCTTTATTGACGCGTGGGCCGGTTTTTTGCCTGAAATCTATGGCATCGGAAAAGCGCTTCTCGCCATGCGCGACACGGATCCGGAAGCGGCTGCAGCCTGGGACAAGCGCATGCAGGACATGCGGGAGGGATGCGAGGCAGCCATCCTGGCCCTTGCGCGTGACAAGACTCTGTCCCCACTCCTTCCGCCGAAAGAAGCAACCGATGTCTTGTGGACACTGCTCTCTCTCAGAAACTGGGAGCAGTTCACAGTGGAATGCGGCTGGTCGCGGCAGGACTATGCGGACCGGTTGAAGGCCTCTGCGCGGCGCCTTTTTGTTATCGACGGCGCATAATTTAGGCCGCTTCCGACGAGAAGCGGCCTAACCAATCCTCATGTTTTCAGTTCTGCTCAGAAACCGAGCAGACGGGCATAACGGTCCCGGTGGAAGGCCTGGTTCCCATAGAGGTTTTCCAGAACTCTCGACCGCTTCAGATAGAGCCCCGCATCAAACTCATCCGTCATGCCGATACCGCCATGAATCTGAATGAGCTGGTTGGACATGGTGTGAAGATAATCCCCCACCTTTGCTTTGGAGAGCGAGCACGCTTTCGCAACGCTGTTGCTTTGCGCATCGATCTCCTGAAGCGCCGCTTCACCACAGGACCGAGCAAGCTCCATGGATGCGAAGAGTTCAGCCGCTCTATGCCCCAATGCCTGGAAGGACCCAATGACCGCACCGAACTGTTTACGTGTCTTGAGATATTCCAGAGTCATTTCGAAAGCTTGTGCCCCAACGCCGAGCATCTCAGCACCGACGCCTGCGCGGGCACGATCAAGGACCTCCTCCAAGACTTCGCCCGCCTGACCGGCAGGGCCCATTAGCGCCGTTGCAGGCACTTCAACGCCATCAAGTTGCAGCTCCGCATATCCACGACTGTCCATGGTTTTCACCTGTGTGCGCGTGAGACCAGCCGCATCAGCAGGAACGATGAAGAGAGAGAGGCCCTCTGCATCGCCCGCCTTACCGGTCGAACGTGCCACAACAATAAAGTGCGTGGCGGACATGCCTTCAAGAACGAGGGTTTTCGATCCTGTCAGGACATAGCCGTCACCTTCTGCTTTCGCTGCAAGAGCCGTTCGTGCCGGTGCATGGCGCGGTCCCTCGTCAACCGCCAAGGTGACGATCTCACTGCCATCGACGATGCGAGGCAGATGGTCCGACTTCTGTGCGTCCGTTCCCGCCAACAGGAGAGCGGTAGCGCCGACATAAGCTGAGGCGAAGAGCGGTGAGGCCGCCAAATGCTTGCCCAGCTCCTCCAGGACCACACCAAATGTGAGATATCCGAGATCAGACCCGCCATACTCTTCCGGCACCAGGATACCGGTCCAGCCCATCTCGACGATCGCCGCCCAGGTCGCCTCATCGAACCCGGCTTCTTTGCCGCCGTCCCGCATGGCGCGGAACTTTGAGACCGGTGCTTCCGCGCTCGCCCAGGAGGCTGCCTGATCTTTAAGTAGCGTTTGTTCTTCTGTAAGTGCTGCCATAATTCTGCTCCGAGTCCTCTCAGCCTTGTTGTGTTGTTTCTGGGAGGCCCAGAATGTTTTTGGAGATGATGTTGTTTTGAATTTCAGCCGAACCGCCATAGATCGACATGGCCTTGCCCATCAGCCAGTCACGGACGCTGCGCAGCTCATCCTCGGTGAATTGCTCACCTTCCCAACCAATGCCCTGATTGCCCATCATCTCCATCGTCAGTTCGGCTTTGGTTTGCGCCACCTTCGTCATGGAGTTTTTGAGGATTGATGCGGCGGCACTTACTTTCACCTGGCCTTTTGCTTCGGCGGTGATGCGGCGAACCGTCAACTTGTGCGCTTCTGCATCCATCAGATTGTGAACCACGCGCAGGCGCAAGTCCGGATCGGCAAGGGTGCCATCTTCCAACGTACCCACATACCGTTTTGCTTGTTCCTGCAAAGGTTCTTCATCAACCTTTGGCGCACCCGGCGCTGATGTCTGGCTTTGGCGTTCGTGCTGCAGGAGGCGTTTCACCACACTCCACCCGTCATTGAGGTCCCCAAGCAAGTCGCTTTTCTCGGCGCGCGCATCATTGAAGAAGGTTTCGCAGAAAGGCGACGCACCGGAGATCAGTTTGATGAGACGCGTCTCGATGCCTTTCTGATCCATCGGCAGCATCACAAAGCTGATGCCATCACGCTTCTTCGCCTTCGGATCCGTGCGCACCACTGCACCGCACCATTGCGAGATATGCGCGCCGGACGTCCAGATTTTCTGTCCGTTGAGAATAAATGCGTCACCTTCATCAACCGCCTTGGTGCTCAAGGAGGCAAGGTCAGAGCCTGCATTGGGTTCAGACAGGCCAAGACACCAGCGAACTTCACCGCTCGCGATACCGGGCAGATGTTTGGCTTTCTGCTCGTCGGTTCCATACTCCAGGATGGTTGGGCCCACCATGGTGACCCCCATGCCTGACATTGGCGAAATAGGGTTGAAGGCCCCAGCTTTCGCGATTTCCTGTCGAATGACCTTGGCTTGCGGGTCACTCAGTCCCGCACCGCCATATTCCGTCGGCCATGTCGGCGTGCCCCAGCCCTTGTCGGCCAGTTTCTTGCGCCACGCGTCAAACGCCTCACTTACTCCTTTTTGACTGGGACTATCAGCGCTCAAGTCAAAATTTTTCAGAGCATCTGGAAAATTGCTCTGCACCCACTCGGCAACTTCCGTGCGGAAGCCATCCAGGTCAGCTGTTGCGGTCATTATTCGCCCCTTCCGGTGTCGTCGATACGCAGTTTCTTTTGCGCCATCATATCACTGTCTGAGGATATGTTTAGGCCTGTGCAGAAGGGCCCACCGCCGCTGCGTTAAATCAGGCCCTTGAGGCGCCTGCCAATCCGACACCTGAATCTTACCGGCACGCGTTCTTGTTGTTCGAGTTGGCTTTGCATTTGGACAACACTCTCTAAACTGGAGGCTAAAAGTTCGGCAGTCGGCATGACCGGCTGCCCTTACCGGAGGACACTATGATTAGTTTCGCGAAATGTCTCACTGCGCTTCGACACCCGCTGAGTGCCCTTCTGGCTCTCCTTGCCTTGTCCATTCCCGCACAGGCAGAGACTGCCCTTTCAGATAAAGACGTTATGACGAAGGCAGAAGCAATCCATGCATCCGCCATTGTGATCGACGCTCATGCTGACATTGTCATTCCATCGACGTCACTCAGCTACCTCGGAGAAGGCGGGGTCTCGAAGGTCAGCCCTGAGAAGCTCGACGCGGGCGGTGTCAGCGCTGTTGTGATGGCGGTGGCTGTCGGACCAGGCCCGCGCACGCCGGAGGGAAAGGCCGAAGCGCGCGCAATCGCTGATGAGAAACTCGCGGCGGCTCTTAAGCTGGTCAGCGGCTCAGGTGGCAACGTTGTCCTCGCCACCACCGCCGATGAGATTGAGGCGGCCAAAGCTGCGGGCACTCCTGCCATCCTTTTAGGGTTTCAGAATGCACGCTCGCTGCAAGGAGACGTGGCCGCACTCGACTATTTCTATGATGCGGGCATTCGGGTGTTTGGACTCACTCACCTCGGCCACAATGATTTCGCAGATTCCTCACGCCCCCTCTATGACGGTGCAACCCGGTCATATGAACCAACAGAAGAGCATGGCGGATTGTCTCCCTTAGGTGTCGCCGCAATTGAGAGGATCAATGCACTGGGTGGCGTGGTCGACATATCTCAAATGTCGAAGGCCGCCGCACTGCAGGCCATTTCCTTGTCCCAGACACCGGTGATCGCCAGCCATTCCAACGTCCGGGCCATTTCAAACGTGACCCGCAATCTGTCAGACGAAGAGATTGATTTGATCGGAGAAAAAGGTGGCGTCATCCATGTCGCGGCCTTTGGCGCCTATCTTGTCGCTCTCTCAAACCCCGATTTGCTTGAGGCGGTGCGTGCCGTTCGCGTCAAAGCGGGACTGCCAGAAGAATATTCATACCCTTATGAACTTTATTGGGAGTTGGAGGACCCCGCCGCTCAGCGCGCCTTTCTGGTTGAGATGCGTTCAACCATTGGACGCGGACACGTCTCCGACATGGTCGCCCATATCAACTATATCGTAGAGCGTATCGGCATTGACCATGTCGGCATCGGGAACGATTTCAATCACGGCAGCAGCATTGAGGGCTTCGCGGATGCCGGTGAAGCGCTGAATCTCACCATTGCCCTCGTTCGTGCGGGCTATTCAGCGGAAGACATCCAAAAAATCTGGGGCGGAAACTTTATGCGCGTCCTCCGACAGGTCGAAACATATCGTGTCGCACAGGAGTAGGTGCCGGAACGCCTGTTCTGCTTGAGTTTGGTGAGATGTTCGTCAAGACTGGGGAGAATACACCTTTGGTCTGATAGACTAGCCCAAACCAGAGTCATGGAGAGTTAAAGATGGACAGTACATGGGTGCTTCTGATCGTTATCGGTCTTATTACGGCGATTGCTTACTTCTTGTACGTCTCGGTGATTCAGAAGCGAAACCGTGCCCGTAGCGCATTTGCCTCCATCGATGTCCAGCTGAAAAAGCGACATGACCTGATCCCCAACGTGCTCAAGATCGCCAAAGAGACGATGACGCAGGAAATGTCTCTCATTGAAGAAGTCACGAGGCTGCGAACAGCAACAGAGACGCCCACTGACAGCGACAATCCGGATGCCGTGAAAAGCCGTCTGCAAGCTGAATCCGGTCTGGCCCAGAGCATGCGCCAACTGTTTGCTGTGGCGGAGAACTACCCGGAACCCCGGTTTGTTGAAGCCATGAAGACCGCACAGGAAACCTATGAGGAGGTTGAAGGACATATCTCAGCTGCACGCCGGTTCTACAACTCCGCCGTCGAAGATCTACAAAATGCCGTGGAAATCTGGCCTTCATCGACTGTCGCGGCCCTTGCCGGTGTTAAGCCCATGCCTTTCTTCGAGATCGACGAGGCCGAGCGCAAACCAGTCGATGCGGGTGACATTCTGTCCGGTTGATCGCAGACGACCCCGACCCCTGAAATCCTCAGGCACATGTCATGAGCCCATACAGTTTCGATCCGCATCTGTTCGATGAGCTGGAGCAAGAACGGCTAAAGGCCCTGAGCTGGCGGCGGAAGGCCTGGCTGTTTGGTGTGCCCATCGTCGCCGTCGCTGCCATCATTGCGACAATGATCTTCGGTCCGGAAGGAATGATTGCCGCGCTCGTTGGGGCTGTCCTCACTTACATGGTTGCCGAGTTCAAACTCTTCGAACTCAAAGAACGAATGAAGACAGATATCCTGTCACACATGGCGGATGCACGCGGCTGGCATTTCAATGCTGACGGCCCGCCGGAGAGTTCCGTCCAAATCTATAGAGATCTCGACCTTTTGCGGTCGTATAACAAACTAGACGTCGAAGATCTGTTTACAGGTGAGCTAAACGGGGTCGAATTCGAACTGTTTGAAGCGCTCGCCAAGATGCGCACAAAGAACAAGAATTCCAGTTCTGAACGGACTGTCTTTTCGGGCCTTTTTGCGCGGTTCAATTTTCCGAAAGACTTTAGTGGATCGACGGTCGTTCTCACCGATTCCGGTTTCTTCAACTGGGCCGCAGGCTTCTCTCAAAAAGGTGAGCGGGTGATGCTCGAAGATCCTGTGTTTGAAAAACAGTTTCAGGTCTATAGCAGCGATCAGGTGGAGGCACGCTACCTGCTCACCCCCACCTTCATGCAACGCCTGCTTCATATTCGAACCGTCTTCCCCGGTGCAGAAATCCAGGCAGCCTTCGAACGTAGCTCCCTCTACCTGGCGATCGACACGAAGTCTTCGAACCGGGATGAACTGGGTTTCTTCGATTTCAAAGACATGAGCCAGCCAATCTCGCAGCAGAACTCTGTTCAGCATTTTGAGAAAGAACTGCAAGTCTTTGAGGAGATTGTCGACGGTCTCAATCTCGACACATCAACGAGAGTCTAGAAACGCACATCACGAATCGTCGCCGGCCTCATATTGATCCGCGATTTGCGTGCCAATCTGCGCACCCATCTCAAACAGTTTTTCAGGATCGGAATGACGCAGCTTTGCCAGATCGAGTTCAACACCGCTGGCAAAAATCAATTCCGGCACATTGTTGTCAACCGCGTCCATGATTGCCTTAGCGCAATCCATCGGGTCATCCCCACCGTCGATCGCCGCGTCAGACTTGCCCCGGGTTGAACCGTCGGCAGTAAACGCGTTGCGCGATACATTGGTCGCGACAGACCCGGGTAAGACATTGGTGACGTTGATATTATGACGGCCCGACACTTCTGTGCGGAGCGCATCCATATACCCGATCAGACCATGCTTCGCCGCCGAATAGGCGGTGCGCAACGGCGCACCAATGCGTCCAGCAACAGAGCTGATGGCGATGATGTGAGCCCCACCTGCCTCGACCATCCGCGGCAATTGGAGCTGTGTCAGCCAGATCGGTGCAATGAGATCGATGTTCAACAGATCTGTATAGACCTGCGGCGCGGTGTGAATGGCCAGGCTGCGCTGACTCACCCCCGCATTATTGGCAAGTATGTCGACACGGCCCTTCCAGTCCCAGGCTTTTGCAACGACGCCTTCAAGCGCCGCATAGTCCGTCACTTCAAACGGAAGGACGAGTGTTTCTGTCGGCAAACCATCGGCAACAGCCTGTAGCGCATCGACCCGTCGCCCCGATAGAATGATATTTGCACCCTTCGATGCAAAAGTTTTTGCAAGGGCTTCGCCGATCCCCGATGAAGCACCAGTGATCCAGACGGTTTTATCAGTGTAGTTGGTCACGTTTTATCCAGTTCTTTGTTCAAGGTGGGTGGCGACGCTATTTCGCGCGTACCGTACACCGATATAGGAACGGAGAAACCCGAAAAAAGGATGCCTAGGTCAGTCATTTTCGACCGGAAAGAACTGGTCTTCTTGCCTGATCATTGCACGCAAGGCATCCATGTCGATAATGTCGATCCGGCCATAGCCCAACACGACCAGGCCATCTCTTTCTAGTTTCTTCAGCGCCTTACCCGCGGCAACCCGTGAGACACCCAACATGAAGGCCAGATCTTCCTGGCGGCAATCGACGCCAAAACTGCTTCCGTCAGAGACCGCTGTGGCCAGCAGCAAACGTGCAATCCTGGCTTTCAGAGAAAAGCGCCGCTGAGAGTCGATGAAATCGATCATTTCATAGTTTCGCTGCACGGTCAGTGTGAGCAGTGCCCGACCGATCGACGGCTCTTCGTCATATAGACGAAAAAAGGTCTTCCCCGTCACGAACGTGATTTCCGCCGAGCCGTGCGCCCACAAGGTATGGGTACGGCGCAGATCGGAGAACAGAGTCTGCTCCCCAAAAGTTTCGCCTGAACGCAACAGGGCGGAGGTGAGAAACGACCCGTCCCGCCCAACATTACCCGCAACAACCTCACCCGCTTTGACGATTGTCAGCCCTGCACGCCTGTCGCCGCGGTCCTGAATGACCTGACCGTCCGCATATCGTCTCGTCGACCCTGCAGAGAGCAGACGGTCCAAAACTTCTTTGGGCAGCAAATCCCTGAGCGTTTTGGTTTTCGGGCGAAGGACTTTCATAATTCGGCTTCAAATGTAACTTTTTAGCATTCTAGCCTTCGTCCCCTCGCTACTGTCAACGGGTCTCCCGAGATGGAGGCCCGCTCAAGGAGGGAAAAACATGAAAGTCTGGGGCGTTTCTGTTTCCTATTACACCGGCAAGCTCGAAGCCTATCTTCGCTACAAAGGCATCGACTATGAGATGGAGCATCCGTTCGCGAAACAGAAATACATTCGTGAACGCGCAGGCGCCATTCAAGTGCCGATCGTAGAGCGCGACGATGGCCGGTGGATGTCTGACAGCACTCCCATCATCCAGCAGCTAGAACGGGAATACCCTGAGCGCCCCGTCATGCCGAGTAATCCGGTCGTGCGGTTTATCGCCCTCCTCATCGAAGATTATGGCGATGAGTGGCTCTGGCGGTCCGCCATGCATTACAGGTGGAGCTATGACCATGACCGGGAATTGCTGTCCCGCATCCTCGCGGACGAGGTCACAACACATCTGCTTCTGCCCCGCTTTATTCGCCGGTACATGGTGAAGCGGCGGCAGCATACGCGCTTCGTCAAGCGCGACGGTGTGACCCGGGAGACCTGGGATCATGTGGAAGCCGGTTTTTTCAACGCCATGAAGGGCATGCTCTCCATGCTGGAGACGCGTCCCTATCTGTTGGGCGATACGCCCTCCATTGCCGACATCGGCATGATGGGCCCAATGCTCAGACATTTCGGGCAGGACCCCACCCCCGCGGCGATTATGAGGAATGATTGGCCGGCCATTGCGGAGTGGGTTGCCCGGGTCTGGAACGCCCACTCAACCGCGGGAGAAACATCGCTGCTTAATACTGCGCCCAGCGATTCAGCCCCCTTGCTCAAGGAGATCGCCGAAACTCATATGGTGCAGCTTAAGGAGAACGCGCTCGCCTATGGTCAGAGGCAGAAGCAGTTCGAAATGAATGTGCAGGGTTGTACGTATGAAAAGATGCCTGTCTCCCGATACCGAGTCTATTGCCTTGAACGTTTGCGCGAAGAATTTGCAAGCCTTGAGGAAGGTGATCAGCAGAAGGTTCGGTCACTGCTGTCACAGGATCAATATTCTCTGATCTGGGACGCGTCGATCAAAGCTTCTTCAGGCTATGACGCAGAGAGGCAGGCCCCTTTCAACAAAGGCATCAATGTTCTGGAGACAGGGTAGTACCCCGCCACCCCGTGAGGCCATGGGACCTGACAATGCAGGCTTCACGCTTTGCGGCAAAACCTGAAATCACACCGCTTCGCGCCCGTCATTATGGTCTCTGAGCGATCCAGCTGGACACCGTTCGCGGCGGCGATTGTGTAGTCCAGACTACAGATCAGGAGAGACCCCAGATCCAGGGCACCCAACTCTTCCATCATGTTTTTGTAGCTGCACCTGTTGACGTCGAACTCAAAAACCTCGTCTGTAGCCGCTTTCGGTTCCATCTCAAGAACATTTTCACCTTCTGAGAAAACTGAAAGCTCCTGGATCATTTTGTCCATCGTTCCAGGTGCCTGAGACTTGGCTCTTTGAACATGCATCTCCGTCCGCTTTTGCAGTGCATCGAGTACAGCTTCTTTTCCCATCACTTCCTGGAGATCCCGGAGGAGCGGGACCGCAAACTCCATCTGGATTTTCATCTTTTCAAACGTGGTGAGCTCTGGTGTCGCTGACATGGACATTTCCGCCTTATTGTTCTTCAGGAGCCCAGGACATATCGGATAATGAATCCCTCAACCTCCTGGTTGGTCATGCTGACAGTTATATCAAACTGGCTGCCACACTGTCCTCCGAACCATCAACAGAGATGTGAACGTCTGTCGCGACGGCATCGCCGGGATACCCGTTGTGCGGGGTGTTATCTGGAGAGATGTGTCAAATTACCTTCAGGGAATCCAAGAACCATGAGAGGCGTTTCTTCGATACTGAACTCAGCCGGTAGTGAGGCCAAGTTATCCCCATCGATCATGACAGGATCGGCGCTATTCGCCGCTTCGGAACCGGATATCCGGCAGTTCGTACATTCGACGATCCGAAATCCATCGCAACTGCTCAGCTTCCCTCTCACAAGGCTCCACAGCAACCGGGTCAGGAACAGTCTCCCTGGACGTTCAACAAGACAGACATGAAGCTTGGGCTCCCTTAGTGATGCCCCCCGGACAAGCGGAATTGGCCCGTCTGAAAGACATGCATTGACCACTAAGACGGTATAGGCGCTGTAATGTTCACCGTTAAGCTCTACCCGGTAGCGATGGCTTTTATAGGTTAATAGCGTGACAAGTGCCGCAAGCACATATGCCCCATTGCCGATATGTTTTTTGAGCCGGTCGGAGAGCTTTTCCATCATCTGAGGACCAAAGCCGACAACGGAAATCAACGTGAATATTTTCGCTCCAGATACACGGCCAAAGTAGATTTTTCGCGGGCGCAGAGAAACAAGCTGCTTCGGTAGGGACGCAAGCGCCCTGCCACGAAAGCCAAGCTCCTGTGCGAAGGCATTGCCCGTGCCCACAGGCAACACGCCAAAAAGAGGAATTGCCTCACCCTTCCGCTGCGCCAATCCGGTCACAACGTCATTGACGAGTCCATCTCCCCCGGCTGCGAGGATTGCGTCATAGCCGCTCACATCAGCAGTGCGCGCTAACTGTCGTGCGTGGACGCCTGAGTCACAATATCGAATGGTTACTTCGGCACCGCTCTCACACAGACTCTGAATAGCGCGACTGAATTGTTTGTGCCTTGATCCCCCCCGATGATAGCAGATGACAAAATAACGGCGGAGTTCTGTCCGCCGCCCGGCGCTCTCGGCAACGAGGTCAGTGACACGATCTGAAAGGTGATCTGTGTTTTTCATGTCGAGGATCCTTGGTCAGCCATCTCTTTCGAATGCTGAAATCTTCTCTTCCAATGCCTCAATCAACCCCTTCTGACCGCCACTGCGAATTGTGCCGGAAAACTCTGCTCTGCGAAGGGCCACCTCGCTCACCGCAGATTCAGCAAACACATCAGAAATCAACCATCGACCACCAATCTGATCGAGACGATAGTCCAGCTCAACGTCATCCCTGCGGTCGCGTTTCAACACCGTGCGAACGATGAGACTACTGCGCGGCCCTGCCTCAACCCCTTTAAGAGTAAACTGGTACCCCTCCCCAGCTTTGATCCTGCGAACCATTGTGCCAGTCAAGAAACGGGCCAGAACTTCCCGATAGTCTGCCTGCTCCGTATCCGACCACTGTGACCAAGTGCGCCTTCCAACTGTGGCGCGGGCCAGGAAGTCCAGTGCAAAAGAGTTTTGGAACACTGGCAGCAAAAGGTCGAACCGCTCCTTGTACGTTGCACCCCCCCTTTGTTCGTCACCGATCAAGGCTCGCGAAAAGCCCTCAACCACCGCCTGGGCTTGATACGCAGGCTGAACACCAGGCGGCACATCATTGGCAAATGTCGCTATCGTCTGTCCCGTGACCATTGCTAGAACCGATAGCGACACCACAATCACCCGCGCAAATCCGCCGCAGCGCAACTGAACAAAATCCTTCATCCTCAAACACCCAAAGAGTTGCTCGCCAGAACTATTCCCTACCACTTTTGTTCATCGAAAACGAAATGAACAAAAGGTGATTCCATAGGCCCGCACTTCCAATTGGCACGCCATCGAAAACGGTCGGCTATTGTAGTACTTTAATACGCAATATTGGAAAAACCACAAAGCCGACCGATCAACTTTTGATGCAGCAGCTTACCAGATTATCCGTACACGCCTCTGGAGTCGTTTTAGCAACAGCGTTCGCGCTGAGCGTATTTGCTGGCTACCTAAGCCTGACCCAACTCGGCTTTACATCTGACACAACCGGACTCATCGAACAGGATAAACCTTTTCGGGTTCACTATGACGAATTCAAGGAAGCATTTCCGCAACTGGTGCAGACGATACTCTTGGTTGTAGATGCTGAAGACCCAGCGGCCTTGGAGGAGACTTCCAAGGCTCTGATAAACACGCTTAACCGCGAGCCAGAGCTTTTTCCTGTCGTTTTCCTGGCGGAGGAGCATCCCTTCTTCAAGCAGAACGGGCTTCTATTTCTTGAAATTGAAGAGCTCGAAGAGATTGTCGAGAAGCTGGCGGAAGCTCAACCCGCCCTCACAACCATTGCTGCCGACCCGAGTCTCATCGGACTCTTAAAACTATTCGATCTGGGTCTTGATGCCCTCGAAGAAGAAAATGACATCCCGCCAGGTTTTACGAGGCTAGCCACCGAAATTGCCAGGACCGCACGAGCGGTTGAGCAGAACAGCGTGCCCTCGCTGCAATGGACCAACACACTTCTTGCAGCAAACGATGCGAAATTCCGCAATATCATAGTCATTCAGCCGCGGCTGGACCTCGCTTCATCGAGCGCCGGACGAGCAGCGGTAAAACGGTTGCGAAACATCGCGGCCTCGCCACCCTTTAGCAATGATCCACGCATAACGATCAGAACAACCGGTCGTGTTGCCCTCTCCTATGACGAGCTAGAGGCCGTGAGAGAAGGCGTCGAACTTGCAGGGGTCGTATCCCTTCTTTTTTTGGCAGTCGTTCTCAGCGTGTTCTTGAGGTCGCCGAAACTCATCTTGGCCAATTTCCTAACTCTTATTGCCGGGCTCATTTGGACATTAGGGTTCGCCGCTATCACTGTTGGCCATCTCAACATGCTGTCCGCAGCATTTGCGGTGCTTTTTGTTGGCCTGGGAATTGACCATGCAATTCACTTCTCATTGCGTTTCTCTGAGGCGATCAAGAAAGGCGTCAGCCGTGAAAAGGCCATTGAAGAGACTTCAAACAGCCTTATCGAGCCTCTCGCCCTTTGTTCCTTGTCCTCTGCCATCGGATTCTCGTCTTTCCTTCCCACCGACTATCAAGGGTTGGCCGAGTTGGGTATCATTGCCGCAGGAGGCATGGGGTTTGCTTTTCTGGCAACAATCACTGTGCTGCCAGCGGCAATCATAAAGCTCAATGTGACAAGGGTTCCCCAATCCCTATCTGTCCAGCCCTCATGGTTGGTCACTATGGTTGAAAAAAATCACAGAGCAATTTTGCTGGGTGCTACCTCCGTTCTCTGCATTTCTCTTGTTCCAGCCAGCCAGATTAAGTTCGATTTTTCAACTCTCGCCATCAAGGATCGCCAATCCGAGTCAGTCAGCACATTGATCGACCTGCAACGAAGCGGGGATGTGACAGACTACACGTCGAGCATCGTCGTTAAGGACCAAACAGCGGCCATGACCATGGCGGCCAAACTGGAGTCACTTCCGGGTGTATCGGAAGTTGAGACACTCGATTCCCTTGTACCGAATAATCAGGAAATCAAACTTGAGCTGGTAGGCGAAGCGGTTGATTTTCTGTGGCCGGTTTTTAGGAATATCGGACAATCCTCAAACCAACAATCCACTTCAACAAATGAGTATTCGGTGCAAGAAGCGGTCTCAGCATTCAACAAACGCGTCTTGCTAACTGACCCGGAAGGAAGTGAATTTGCGAGCTCACTTCACACTTTGTCGGATGCACTCGCCAGGATAACGGCTAGCAGTCGTGCCCAGGAAGAGTTTCAGAGCCTGGAGGACGCCATTGTGCCAGCAATGACGCGGCAACTTGAAAGGCTGGCTCTTTCCCTTTCCGCAGAACAGGTATCAATGAATGACATCCCTATCGCTCTTCAACAACAATTTGTGGCGACGGATGGCAGAGTCCGCGTCGTCGTCAAACCGAGAGAAGAAATCGTCGGTGTTGAAAGTCTCAATCGGTTTGTCGATACCGTTAGCGAGGTTGCCCCCCGGGCAACCGGTAGGCCTGCTGTCGAGGCAGGTGTCGGGAGGATCGTCACACGATCTTTATATGAAGCAGCATCTTACGCTATCGGCGCGGTCTTCATCATTCTTCTGTTCATATTCCGGTCTCCCAGATACGCCCTCCTTGTGATGATCCCTCTCGCATTTTCAGCGTCTTTCACTGTTGCTACCGCCAGCTTGATCGGACTGAGCTTTAACTTCGCCAATGTCATTGTACTTCCTCTCATTTTCGGTTTAGGCGTGGACAGCGGCATTCATTTCGTCACACGACGCCAAAACGAGGCATCAATTGCCGCCACATTGGAATCAAGCACCCCCCGGGCTGTGGGATTAAGTGCATTAACAACAATTGGCGCCTTCTCAAGCCTTTCGCTTTCTCCGCATGCCGGAACTGCGAGCATGGGCATTTTGCTCACCATCTCGCTCTTCTGGATCGTTATTGGAACGGTGGTGATACTGCCCGCACTCCTGAAATGGCAGGAAGAAAAACTAGTGGCTAAATCCGTAGCATGACCCCTCTCCAGTTAACGGCGACAATGAGCATCGCCTTCCTCGCTAGCCAGTTGAACTTCTCAAGCTTTGCAGCTCTCCTGCCCTTCTTTACTGAAGAGTGGATGCTAACGTCTGCCGAGGCCGGATGGATCGGAGGCATTTTCTTCGTTGGCTATGTTATCTCTGTTCCGATATTTGGCCCGCTATCGGACAGGGTTGCGCCGAAACTTCTCTGGCTTTCTGGCGCTGTTTTGTCCGCGCTCAGCTCTCTGTCTTTCGCCTATTTTGCAGACGGCTTCTTCTCCGCTGTAGCGCTTCGTTTTCTCAGCGGACTTGCTTTTGGTGCCATGTTTACACCGGGACTTAAGATCCTCAGCGACGCGCTGACCGGCAAAGCGCAGACGCGCGCTGCCGCCTTTTATACGGCAACTTTTGGCCTTGCGACGGGACTGTCCATTTTTGTGAGCGGCGCAATTTTCGAGAACCTGGGATGGCAAGCAGTGTTCATAACTGGTGCGGTCGGTTCTGTGATCGCATTGGTGATCGTCGCTTTTTTCGTTTCCCAGCCACCGCTGCCCCGAGACATGCCCTCAACCGCTTTGCTAAACTTTGGCCCCGTTCTGCGATCAAAGAATGCGATGGCCTATGTCGTTGCCTATGCAGCCCACAACTGGGAAGGTTTTGGCGTCTTTACCTGGGGCGTCGCCTATCTGACATTCCTGTCTTCTTACAAAGGGCTCGCAGGGTTTGGAGGCTTTTCGCAAGCAGATATCGCTGCCATCGGCGCACTGCTCGCAATGCCCATTGCCATACTTGGTAATGAAGTCGCCAATCATTTTGGACGCCGACGCACCCTCATTATCATCATGAGCATGTCAGCTGTCTTTGCGGTGATTGTCGGAGGCGCCGCTGATCTGCCAGTCTGGCTCATTTTGACCCTCTTCGGGGTCTATGCCGGACTGATCGGTGCCGATGCCGGCGCCATCACAGCAGGCATGGTGCAAAATGCTCCGAAAGGGCATGAGGGAGCGACAATGGCGGTCCACACGCTGGCTGGCTTTGCTGCTGGCGGTCTATCGCCTATCGCCTTTGGCATTGCGTTGGACATGGCAGGCCCCACAACAATCACAGGTTGGCATGCAGGCTTTGCTTTGTTGGCCATAGGACTTCTTCTCGGGCCCGCAGCGCTTTGGCGGCTATCACGGGAATGAATGTCACATTCGGGTAAGCCGGCCAGGCTCTATATTGAGGAGGGGATGAAGGAAGGTTTGCCCTGTCTTCGAGATCACCGAGCTCCGCATGCTCCGCCCTACCACGACTTAATCTATCTTTATGCGGAACGAAAACCGCGTTGCGCAGCATAGTGTCGATAGATCCAGAATGCGCGCTGATCTGCCTAATGATCGTCTGAACGGAATCTCAAACTGACGGCCTACTCACTCAGCCTATTGTGGCTTGAACTTGTGGTTCATCTTCCGGTGTTTCGCGACCTTGCAGACAAAGCTCCTGAAAGACTTCCCCAATGGCAATCGTCACGGGGCCATCGACATCACAGGAAGAGAGCAGCTGATCCAAATCCGCCAGCTCTCCTACGACGGATACCTGGTCTTCTCGGGAAACATTTTTGACAATGACGACTGATGTCTTTGGTGACCTGCCGTGGGTGATGAGTTGCTTCGCCAGCTCACCGCCCGTGCGTCCCCCCATATAAACAATCAAGGTGGTCGTTTCATGCGCAAGCCCTGTCCAATCCAGGTCAGGGGGGAGTGTTCCTTTTGCACCGCACGCCGTTACGAACCTTAAAGACTGCGCACACGCGCGATGTGTCAGAGATACGTTGAGGCTCGCCGCCAGGGCGGAGGCTGTTGTAATGCCCGGTACTACGGTCACCTGGATGCCAGCGGCGGTGAGGGCGGCAATTTCTTCCCCTGAGCGGCCAAACACGGATGGGTCGCCCGATTTGAGCCGGACGACCCGCCGTCCTTCCGTAGTCAAGCGGATCATGAGGTCATTAATGTCCCCTTGAGCCCAGGAAGGACGCCCGGCCCGCTTGCCAACAGAAATTGCGGTCGGACCCGGCCCAATCGCTTCCAGAATTTCCCGGCTCACAAGATCATCAAACAGGATGACGTCCGCTTGCTGCAAAACACGGAGAGCCTTGATGGTCAAAAGATCGGGATCACCTGGCCCCGCCCCCACGAGCGTAATCTGTTTCATCTCACACCGCCTCCTTCATGTCAGCGGCAACAAGGAGCCGGCCAATCTCTGATCGGCATGACCCGCAATTTGTGCCGGCATTCAAAGCCAATCCAACGGCCTCAATCGTGCGAGCGCCGTTTTGCATGGCATCCATGATCTGATTAGCCCCCACTTCAAAACAGGAACAAACAATGGCCCCTTTTTCCGGCTGGTCCGCGCCTGGACGACCGGC
Organism: Parvibaculaceae bacterium; assembly: GCA_965248405.1. GTDB lineage: Bacteria > Pseudomonadota > Alphaproteobacteria > Parvibaculales > Parvibaculaceae > Mf105b01. The sequence continues at coordinate 97,321 of OZ252104.1, read as the reverse complement.
CAGCAGCGCATAGCGCGACGCGGTCGTTTGCTCTCTGCCCAACTGATCCACCAGCCAGGCCCGCGCGACCTCGACCGGCTTTGAGGACCAGAAGACAGCACCGTCAAGCTTATCTGCCTCGCACCGCATAAGACTGCCGCTCTCACCATTTTCATACGAGAATGAGTCTGTGTCTGTCTCGATCGGCGCCAAAAGGCTTTCTGCTGTTTCAGCGCTCAACCCGATTTGACTTACTCCCGCAACTTCCGCACGCCAGCCGGACTTGGTCCGCGCGAGTGCCCAGTAAGGAAAAGCATCAAGATCTGGTTTTTCCGTTGAAACAAGAAAAGCATGCCACTGCATGGGGGCAGGCTCTATCCGCACCGGTGTAAACTTCAGCTCTGGCTGGCCGGAGATGGGATCCGTGTTTGGGCCGACCAACGCGTCCACATCCGCACATGTAGCATACGGCACTGTCCAGTGAATGGGCACGAAAAGAGTCCCTTTGGACTGACGATCGGTCACAGAGGCTCTGGCGAGAATGGACGCGTGCTCACTCAGGATCCGCACAACATCGCCTGTCTCAACCTCACAAGACGCCGCATCATCCGGGTGCATCTCAACGAAGGGTTCCGCAATATGAGAGGAGAGCCGTGCCGATTGTCCTGTTCGGGTCATGGTATGCCACTGATCCCGAATGCGCCCCGTATTGAGGATCAACGGATAGTTCCCCGTCACTTTAGAGGGAGGTAGTTTGTGCGACACCGAGATAAAATTCGCCTTTGTGGACTTCGTGTAGAAGCCACCATTTGCGAAGAAACGTTTTGTCCCCGTCTCAGAGCCTTCCGTCACCGGCCATTGGACTGGTTCAAAATCGTCATACTCCTGATCACTCAGGGCCATTAGCCCAGACAGGTCGAAATCACGCGACCCGTCATTTTCAAAGGCGGAAAGAGCTGCATGCTCGCGGAAGATCTCTGCGGGGTTCTCGTAAGCAAACCCTTCAAACCCCATCCGCCGTGCCACTTCAGACATGATCCACCAATCGGGTTTGGACGTTCCCGCTGGGTCCATGAAAGGGCGCTGCCGCGATATCCGGCGCTCGGAATTTGTGACTGTTCCGTCTTTCTCTCCCCATCCCATGGCAGGCAACAGAACATTTGCCAGCGCGGCGGTCTTTGTCGAGCCAGTCACGTCCGACACAACGACAAAGGGACAGGCGTCGATCGCCCGGGTCACTTTGTCGGCGTTGGGCATGCTTGCCGCGGGATTGGTCGCCATGATCCAAAGCGCCTTGATGTCGCCACTCGCGACGCGATCAAAAAGATCGACTGCCTTTAGGCCCTGTTGCGTCGCCAGGTTGGGCGCGCTCCAGAAGCGTTGCACAGTGTCCAGGTGGGTCTCGTCTTCAAAACTCATATGGGCGGCGAGCTGGTTCGCAAGCCCTCCAACTTCCCGCCCGCCCATGGCGTTCGGCTGTCCCGTAATAGAGAAAGGCCCCATACCCTCCCGTCCAATCCGTCCTGTCGCCAGATGGCAATTGATGATGGCGTTGACCTTGTCCGTCCCAGCACTCGACTGATTGACGCCTTGGGAGTAGACGGTCACTACCTTCTCCGTCTCACAAAACGCCTGATAAAACTGAGTGAGACGGATCGGATCGAGGTGGGTTGCCTTCGACACATCTGCGAGGCTCATAGTCTCAGCGCTTTCCAACGCGGTCTCAAAACCTTGCGTATGACCGGCGATGTAGGCCGAGTCGAGACCATCTTTGTCGGCAAGGAAACCAAGCAGACCATTGAAGAGAGCAACATCGGAACCGGGGTGTAACGGAAGATGCATGTCGGCCATTTCGGTCGTGGCCGTCTGCCTTGGGTCAAGAACGATGACCCGCGCACCACGCTCCTTCTTCGCCGACATCAGCCGTTGAAATAGAACCGGATGGCACCAGGCAAAGTTTGACCCTACCAGAACCACCAAGTCTGCTTTCTCAAGGTCCTCATATACCCCCGGCACCGTGTCGCTTCCAAACGCCCGTTTGTGGCCGGCCACAGAGGACGCCATACACAGTCTTGAGTTGGTATCGATATTGCCGGAACCGATAAAACCTTTCATGAGCTTGTTGGCCACATAATAGTCTTCAGTCAGCAGCTGCCCGGATACATAGAAAGCAACTGCGTCAGAACCAAACTCGCGGACGGTTTCTGTAAACCGGTCTGCCACCGTGTCGAGTGCTCTATCCCAGCCTGTGGCGGCCCCATGAAGCATGGGTGTTAACAGGCGATCATCCATCAAAAACGTGTCGCCAAGCGCCGACCCCTTGGAACAGAGGCGCCCGAAATTTGCCGGATGATCTGGATCCCCGGCAATCTCCACCTCTCCGTTGGGGTGACGCTTTGCAAGAACGCCACACCCGACGCCGCAATAGGGACAGGTGGTTCTGACGGCTGTTCCTGCCTTCATGCTCATGCAACCTTCTTTTGCTTGAGCGAGCTGATGTCCAGAAGTATCCGATCCTCTTTCACATCAACGGGATAGGTCCGGACACAGCCGCCGTCCGGCCCCTGGCCCTCTCCGCTGGCGAGATCAATGACCAGATTGTGCAACGGACACGTCACCCGGTGGTCGTGAACAATGCCCTGAGACAGAGGGCCACCCAGATGAGGGCAGGCATCATCAATAGCGTAGACGCTTCCATCGCCCGTGCGAAATATCGCCACCGCGCCACCGGACACTTGTATCAACCGCGCGCCCCGCAGCGGCACATCGTTCACAGACCCGATTTCAATCCATTTAGGTGTTTTATTCATTCCGCAGCCTCAAGGGTGAGATCGGCCAGGGGCCTGAAAGCATGCGCTTCTGCGCCCTGCACTCTTTCTGCCCAAGGGTCTGTTTGAGAAAACTTCTGGGAGAAGACAAAGCGGTCGAAGAGTGCAGCCCGCTGACCCGCATCTTCAACGATGGTTTTCTGAATAGTCTCAACGCCGGCGCGTTTGGCCCACTTGTAGATGCGTTCCAGATAATATCCCTGCTCTCGATAGAGCTGGACGAGGGCCACGATCATCTCCAGGGCATCGTCTTCCGTCGTCGCGTGTCCAAGCACCTCCGTACCCTTAATGTCGAGACCGGCCGCGCCTGCAAAGTGGATCTCATAGCCTGAATCCACGCAGATGACGCCCACATCTTTACAGGTCGCCTCAGAGCAGTTTCGCGGACATCCGGACACTGCCATCTTCACTTTGGCCGGTGTCCACGCCCCCCACATGAAACGTTCAATCCGGATGCCGAAGCCGGTGGAGTCCTGCGTTCCAAAGCGGCACCAATCGGTGCCAACGCATGTCTTCACAGTGCGCAGCGCCTTGCCGTAGGCATGGCCGGAGACGAGCCCCGCTTTGTTCAAGTCTGACCAGACGCCTGGCAGATCTTCTTTTTTGATGCCGAGCAGGTCGATACGCTGACCGCCCGTCACCTTCACCGTTGGAACCGAAAATTTGTCGGCAACATCGGCAATCGCACGCAGCTCGTTGGCGTTCGTAATGCCACCCCACATGCGCGGCACAACAGAGTACGTGCCGTCTTTTTGAATATTGGCGTGGAGGCGCTCGTTCACAAATCTCGATTGCGCATCATCCTCATATTCTCCCGGCCAGGTAGACAAGAGATAGTAATTAAGCGCCGGGCGACACTTGGCACAGCCGCAGGAGGTCTTCCATTCCAGTTCCTGCATAACGTCTTCAAGCGTTTTCAGCTCTTTGGCGACAATAAGCCGCCGTACATCACCATGGCTCAAATCCGTACAGCCGCACAAAGCCGGATTGTCTGTGGGGCTGAAGGCGTCGCCCAGAGACAGTGTGAGCAATTGCTCGACAAGCCCTGTGCAGGTCCCGCAAGAGGCTGACGCTTTGGTGTGAGTTCGAACGCCCTCCACATCGGTGAGTTTTTGAGCGTCGATTTCCTCGAGAATTGTTCCTTTACATACGCCGTTACAGCCGCAGATTTCTGCATCATCCGGCAAGACTGCAACGGCCACCATAGGGTCCAGGGGGGTACTCCCCGCAAAGGCCTGTCCAAAGATAAGCGTGTCCCTCATCTCATCGACATCGGCGCCATTCTTAATGAGATCGAAGAACCAAGACCCGTCTGTGACGTCACCATAGAGAACCGCGCCCACCAGTTTGTCCTCCTCAAGGACCAGCCGCCGATAGACGCCCGCCGCGGCATCCCGCAACACAACTTCTTCACGATTGTCACCGTCTGCAAAATCGCCGGCGGAGAAAAGATTGATCCCTGTGACTTTCAGTTTTGTGGAAGTAAGAGAACCGGAATAGCTCGTGGTTTCGCCTGCCAGCCCACCCGCCAGGGTTTTTGCCATTTCGTAAAGCGGCGCGACGAGGCCGTAACAAACGCCGCAGTGCTGCACGCACTCACCAAGTGCAAAAATATCTGGATCGCTGGTTGCCAAATGATCGTCAACGATGATCCCGCGGTCTGTCTCCAGATCGCAATCGGCAGCGAGTCCGGTATTGGGTCGAATGCCCACGGCCATCACGACCAGCTCAGCAGGCAACTCAGTCCCGTCGTCGAGAAGAACCGCCCGCACCTTTCCATCCGCACCGAGGATTTCTTTCGTGTTCGCTTCGGTAATAATTTTGATGCCGCGCTCCTCCAGTGAGCGCCGAAGCAAATGGCCCGCGGCGGCGTCCAGCTGACGTTCCATCAATGTGGGCATCAGATGCACCACCGTGACATCCATACCCTGTAATTGAAGGCCAGCGGCCGCCTCCAGCCCCAGCAGACCGCCGCCAATCACAACGGCACGGCCCTTCTTTGCAGCGGCCCCCAGCATCTTCTCGACATCGTCAAGATCGCGGTAGCCCAAAACGCCGTCCAGCTCTTTGCCAGGCACCGGAATGATGAAAGGCGCTGAGCCTGTCGCAAGCACCAGCTTGTCATACTCCGCGATGGTTCCGTCCGCTGCCGTGACGGTTTTTCCAACCCGGTCAATGGCGGTTACTTTTCGGCCTTTGTGGAGCGTTATCTGGTTTTCTGCATACCAAGCCTCGTCGTGGATCACGATGTCTTCATAAGCGCGCTCCCCTGACAGGACAGGCGACAGCATGATGCGGTCGTAGTTCACACGCGGCTCAGCGTTGAAGATCGTCACGTCATAGGCGTTCGGAGCGCGTTTAAGCAGCTCCTCCAGCATGCGGCCTGGCGCCATGCCATTGCCGACAATGACAAGGCGCTGCCGCTGAGGAAGCTCTATTGCATCAGGTGACATACTCTCTCCTTATGCGATGGCCGCTTCAGCGGCGGGTTCAGTATCTGTTTTCTTCGCGGGTTTGGCGCCGTGCTCATATTCTTCAAGGAAGGTCAGGACCTCTTCGCGGTACCGGTAATAATCGGGATGCTCCAGGAGCGCCGCCCGCGTGCGAGGGCGCGGTAGGTCAATGTCGACGATCTTCCCAATGGTCGCGTTCGGTCCGTTGGTCATCATCACGATGCGATCGCCCAGCAGGATTGCCTCGTCGACATCATGGGTCACGCAAATCGCTGTCACTTGCGTGCGCTTCCAGACATCCATCAGGACTTCCTGCAATTCCCAACGGGTCAGGCTATCGAGCATGCCGAAGGGCTCATCCAATAGCAGAAGCTTCGGTGAGAGCGCGAAGGCCCTTGCGATCCCGACACGCTGTTTCATGCCATTGGAGAGGTCCGCAGCCTGTTTGTGCATAGAGTCGCCGAGCCCTACCCGCTCCAGGTAGTATTCCACAACTTCGCGGCGCTCGGCCGGGGAGGCTTTGGGATATACCCGGTCTACGCCCAGCGCGACGTTTTCACGCGCTGTCAACCAGGGCATGAGAGACGGCGCCTGAAACACCACGGCTCTATCCGGACCCGCGCCGGATATCTCATGATTGTCCAGCACCACACCGCCGCCGGAGATGTCATTGAGCCCCGCAACCATGGAGAGAACCGTGGACTTACCGCAGCCGGAGTGACCGATGAGCGACACGAACTGGCCTTTGTCCATCTTCAGGTTGAAGTCTTCCAACACGGTCAGCGGGCCTTTGGGGGTTGGATAGATTTTCTTCAGCTCAAAGAGCTCAACGAAGCGGTTCTCTGTCTTGGTGCGCGCCGCATCCAGATAGGCGCGTGGCGGTGTCTTTTCGATCCTTGCCGTTGGCTTGAGATCCGGCGCTTCGCGCTCGGCAGACTTTCGGGCTTCCCGTTCCGCTTTGCTGGCCTCCAGCAGGTAGCCCGTGACTTCCGCCCGCAGGGCTTTGAACACGGGATTGCTGTTCACCGCGGTCCGGTCCCGCGGACGCGGCAGATTGACCTCAAAGGACGGCCCCAAGGTTGCAGACGGACCGGGCGTCAGCGGGATAATCCGATCTGCCAGAAGAATGGCCTCATCCACATCATTTGTGATCAGGATGACGGTTTTTCGGTCGGCTTCCCAAATTGCCTCAATCTCATCCTGCAGGTTCGCACGGGTGAGCGCGTCCAAGGCGGAGAGCGGCTCATCAAGCAGAAGCACGTCCGGGTCCATAGCCAGGGCACGGGCAACCGCCACACGTTGCCGCATACCCCCTGACAGCTCCGCCGGTTTGCGATCGCTGGCATGGGAGAGCCCCACCATAGAAATGTATTTGTTGGCGCGGGCATCCCGTTCTTCTTCACTCTCTGAAGAGAAGATCGCATCGATCCCTAAGCGGATGTTTCCATAAACACTGAGCCAGGGCATGAGGGAGTAGGACTGGAAGACGACACCTCGATCGGGACCAGGACCCTTCAGGGCCTCACCACGCAGGGTGATCTCGCCTCCGTCAGGCTTGATCAACCCGGCGATCGAGGAAATTAGTGTCGTTTTTCCGCTCCCGGAAAACCCGACAATGGCAACAAACTCTCCTTCTTTGACCGACAGGTTGATGTCGGTGAGGACATCGGTTCGCTTGTCACCTGCACCATAGTGTTTGGAGATATCGGTAAGCTCTAAGAAACTCATGGCGACCTCACCGTTGTGCACTGAAGGTGAATGCGGCCTGGAGGGCGTACATCACACGATCGAGAAAGAAACCGATCAGGCCGATGATGAGGACGGCCACCATGATGCGGGCGAGGGAGTCGGATGATCCGTTCTGGAACTCGTCCCAGACGAATTTGCCGAGGCCCGGGTTTTGCGCCAGCATCTCCGCCGCGATGAGAACCATCCAGCCAACGCCGAGGGAGAGCCTGAGGCCTGTGAAGATCAGCGGCAGCGCGGAGGGCAGCACGACTTTACGAATTGTCGTTGCCTGGGAGAGCTGGAGCACCTTACCGACATTGATCAGGTCCTTGTCGATGGAGGAAACGCCCAAAGTCGTGTTGATCAAGGTCGGCCAGAGCGAACATAAGGTCACTGTCAGCGCTGAGATGAGCATTGACTTGGAGACAGCGCCGTCACCCGCAGCATAGGTGGCCGATACGATCATGGTGACAATCGGCAGCCAGGCCAGCGGAGACACCGGTTTGAAAATCTGGATAAGCGGATTGAGCGCACCGTTTGCCAGCGGCGAGAGACCACAAATAATGCCGAGCGGTATTGCAAACAGGGACGCGACGAGAAAGCCAAGGGCGACAGTTTGAAGACTTGTCAATATCTGATCAAAAATTGTCGGCTTACCCGTGTAGGTGCGCCATTTGACACGCTCTTCCTGACCGTTTGCGAAATATTCCGCATTCCGCGCGTCCTGGCGCTCATAAAAGGCATCCGCCTTGGCCCGTTCCGCAAAATGATCGTCGACCAGAACGCCGACCTGCTCCATGACTTGTGGAGGCCCGGGAATGGCGCCGAGAGATGTCTGTACCTGGGGGGCAAGCCAGCCCCACGCCAATAAGAACAGGCCAATCCCGATTAAAGGCACAATCAGCGCGCGCCACAGATTGCGCAGCTGTTCTTGGATACTGTCGCCCGCAAGCATGAGCAGGATCGGCACAAGGAAGCCCAACCCAACCATCTCAATATAGATTGAGACCTTATTGATCCTTGCGAGGCGCGCTTGCCGCTTTTCTTCTTTAGAGGCGCTTGCCGGGACTTCAGATGGTGTGGTGACCATTGTCATCTAGAGGAGACTTTCAAATTAGAGAACAGGAAAGGGGGAAGGTGCTGGCAGGGTGGAACAGGCCCGCCAGCAACCGCATTTACTCAAGCTCGGAAAGTTGGGCGACCAGATCATCGCCCTTCAAACCGATGGGGAACTGCTTGAGATAGTCATTGGGTGTCCGACCGTCATAAGTGACGCCGTCGATAAACTCGGAAACCGGTTCCCGGTACCCGTCAGATTCCCATGGGAAGTCGGTTTCGTTCACATGACCTTCTTCTACGAGGATTTTTGCGGCTTTGAGATAAAGGTCAGGCCGGTAGACCTTGGCAGCCACTTCTGCGTACCACTCGTCAGATTTCGGCTCCGCGATCTGGCCCCAGCGCCGCATCTGCGTCAGATACCAAACGGCGTCTGAATAGTAGGGATAAGTCGCGTTGTAGCGGAAGAACACGTTGAAGTCGGGGATATCCCGCTTGTCGCCGCGCTCGTACTCAAACGTGCCGGTCATCGAGTTTGCGATCACTTCGGCATCAGCACCCACATACTCTGACCGCGCGAGGATCTCTACGGCTTCCTGCCGGTTGGCATTGTCATTTTCATCAAGCCACTGACCTGCACGGATGAGCGCCTTGGTGAGCGCGATCGTGGTGTTGGGGTATTTCTCGGCAAACTCGGCTGTGATGCCAAAGACTTTTTCGGGATTGTCTTTCCAGATTTCGTAATCAGTGATCACTGGCACGCCGATACCCTTAAACACGGCCTGCTGGTTCCATGGCTCACCGACGCAATAGCCGCTGATAGTTCCAGCTTCCAGAGTGGCAGGCATCTGCGGCGGTGGTGTCACCGACAGCAGGGCCTCTGCCGCAATCTGCCCGGAAATATCCGCCGGGGAGTAGTAGCCCGGATGAATGCCACCCGCTGCGAGCCAATAGCGGAGCTCATAATTGTGAGTCGAGACGGGGAACACCATGCCCATGTTGAAGGGCTTGCCTTCATCCTGGAACTGCTCAATCACCGGCTTCAGATAGTCTGCTTTGATCGGATGTTGCGGCCTTCCATCATCCATTTTTGGGATGAGCGGTTTCATCATCTCCCAAACTTCGTTGGAGACCGTGATGCCGTTGCCGTTCAAATCCATCGAAAAGGGAGTGATGATGTGGGCCTCGGTACCATAGCCAATGGTTGCGGCCAAAGGCTGGCCTGCAAGCATGTGGGCGCCATCCAGCTCACCTGTAATCACGCGGTCCAGCAGAACCTTCCAGTTGGCTTGTGGTTCGAGCGTGACGAAGAGGCCTTCGTCTTCGAAGAAGCCTTTCTCGTAGGCAATGGCGAGGGGGGCCATGTCTGTCAGCTTGATGAACCCGAACTTCAGTTCGTCTTTTTCCGGGATCAATTCTTCGGCTGCCAAGGACGTGGTGCCAATTGCCAGCGCTACCAGGGGAGCAACCATCGAGCGAAGGACGTGTCTTCTTGTAAAGCCGCGAAGGGTGTTTGATAGGGTGATCTTCATTTTCTAACTCCTGTTGCCGGGCCCTGCCCGGCGTGAGGGCAAAAAAAAAGCGCTGCTCACCAAGAGGCGTCCATAGATGCGTCCTCCTGATTGGCAGCGCTGCCGTGAAACCCCGCCATTGGGGTTTCGTTTGAATGCGCTCCTTCAAGAGCGCTGTTTGAGACCTTCTTTGCGAAGGTTGTGCCACTTGGCTTTAGGTGGGTTAGCGGCAGATTTGTGCGGTTTAATTACTCAAACCTGTCTTCTGCCGCCCCCTTTTTCATCAGTTGGGACTTGAGGAGCCCACATATTGTGCAACGCACAAGGTCCTGTTCAGACGTCAGAGATTGAAGTCGATCTGGAACCAGAATTTGTCGCGATCAGCCGGACCGGCGGATGTGCCATCAAGTGTTGCGTATTTCGCCGTTGCGGAGAGATGCGGGTTGATCACCGCTTTCAGCAGCAGATCAAGCTCGTCTCCCAGATCTGTACCGGTGCGCTCACTGCTGAAGTCATGGTATACCGCCTTGGTGATAACCTTCGGCAATGGTCCCACATCCTTAAAGACGTAACCAACCTCAGCACACAGGTCTTCTATGCCGTTGGCCGGCGTGTTCAGAAACCCGTCGGCCCACCCTTGAAAGGCATGAAGTGTTGCCAATGGGGTACTGAAGCCGTTAGTCCCATCGCCTTCGAGGACTTCGTAGGCGAGCCCCACGGACACTCCTTCGAGCTTGGTCCCCGCGAAAAGCTTGTAGTAGCTGAGATCAATGTCCGCCGTATTGTTCGCGCGATCCGACTGGATCGCATATTCAGCTGACAAGTTGAGCGGGATGCTTTCCGTGATAGGCACGCTGCCGGAGACGCTGCCGCCATAGGTCGCCGTGGAAAGAACGGGCGCCTCTTCCAGCTCCAGCAGATATGCATAAGCGGTCAGCGTGACCCAATCGAGACCGCTATACTTCGCGTTGACGACATGACTGTCGCTCTCAAAGTCACTGTTGACGCTCTCGCTGCCGAAGATACGTTGAACGGAGTCGATATATCCGTAGGTAACTTTCAGGTCTTCAATGGCCGTCACCTCAGCGACAGCGGCATCAAATGTCTGCTGGTTCTGTCGCCATCCGACATCCCCAATGAAGCGCGCATTGTCAAAGACCAGGCGCTGGCGCCCGACCGTAAAAGCCGCGCCATCAATACCTGTATATTTAATCTGAAGGCGGTTGACTTCCTGCGAGTCCGGATCGGCGACGACAGGGAAGGTCGTCCGACCGTTTGTGGTCGAGTTATATTCATTGTTCAAACCCTTCACGACTTCTATCTCGCCCAGCACGGAGAACCCCAGATAGGTTCCTGTTTCGAGGCCCGCTCGAAACCGTGCTGTCACGGCATTCGCATTCTCAGCCGGCCCGGTCTGATCGACAAATTCATACCTGAGACGAGTGTTAAGGATCGGTTTGGAGTCATCAAGAGCCTCCAGAATACTGTCCGCGGCATGCACAGACGAGAGGAAGGGTGCAGCGCTCAACAGCGTCACCAGGCTGGCTCCGGCGGCAAGCCGCGACCCCAATTTGAATTTCGTCATCCCAAAAAACTCCAAAAAAAACGCTGCGCGGAGCCTCCCTTCCACGGAAGTCCCTCGGCAGCGTTGCCATCTGGCGAACCCACTTCAGCCCGCCTTCACCGTCATACGATAGTCATACAAGTGCAGCAAGTGTGCCAACATGCGCATCATTGGAATTCCGCGCGCTGCCTCCAAATGTGAAACTGAAATGCCCGCTACTTAAGCGCTCAATCAGAGCAGCTTGTTCTAAATTTGTGCAGCACACACAAACACTCTGATCTAGATGCCCGCCTTGGAAGGATCAAAGAGAGTGCCGTCAAAGAACGTCGACGCGGCATCCTCCGCCGCCTTGTCGGCATCAGAAAAGTCAGCCAGTGCATCCCGGTAAATGTCCGGCCGGTACATGCTCCAGACTTTGTCGATGTTTTCCGGGTCGTGCGTGAGCTGTCCGTTCTGGACCATCTGACCGTAGAACCACGCACCATGGTGTGCCGCCGGGAAAGTTGTACCCGGTCCAGCAAAACTCGCACGTCCTGTCGCTTGTCCGAAATGCAGATACTCTTCATTGAGGCTTCGCCTTACCTGCGCCGACGGCAAGTCCAGGTATTGGGGGCGTGCGAGAATTTCTATCAGAGCATCTCTGTTTTTCGACTGATCGCACCATTTCGCCGCCTGGAAAACACTGCGGACAAGTTTTTCGACAAGAAGAGGGTGATCTTGCGCCCATGCTTTGTGGATGCCCAGAATTTTGTCCGGATTCGCGCTCCAGATGTCATCACAGGCGACGACTGTGCGCCCTATTCCCTCATGGTGAGCCACCGTGTTCCATGGCTCACCCACGCAAAAGCCATCAATGCGGCCGCTTTTCAACGCACCCACCATCAACGAAGGCGGCAAGACTTCGAGTGCCACGTCTTCATGTGGCCGCATGCCGCACCCGCGCAGCCAGTAGTTGAGCAGGTATGAGTGTGCCGAAAACGGGTGGACCACAGCGATGGTCACTGTGGAATCGGCGCCGCGCTTTTCAGCTAGTGTTTTGAGCGCCCTCCCAACAGACCTTGCATCCCCTTCCGAGCCGCCATATGTCGCTATCCCATCCGCCAGGGAAGGACTGACCGTGATCGCGTTGCGCCCCGTCCCCAGCGCTATCGGGGCGATTACAGAGACTGGCAGAGGCGGCAGCCCAAGACTCCCCGCAATCGCAATGGGAGCAAGAACGTGTGCCACTTCCAGATGGCCTACCGCAATCCTGTCTCTTACAGTCGCCCAGGAAGATTCACGGATAAGTGCCAACTCTATGCCCGCCTCTTCCGCGAATCCGAATTCACGGGCAATGATGAGAGGCGCCGCATCTATCAAGGGAATGAAACCGGCTGTAATTCTTTCGACTGTCATGTGTTTAGTCATCCCCCAGCAGGTCCGCGACTGCGATCATGCTCCGCGCGATCTCCACAATTTTGGTGTTCTTGGACATGGCGGTTTTCCGGATCATCGTATACGCCTGGTCCTCAGTAAGACTGCGACGCGTCATCAAAAGCCGTTTGGCCTGGTCCACAATCTTTCGATCTTCGAGCTCGGCTTTGGTTTCTTCCAGTTCTTTCCGGAGACTGCTGAACGCATTGAAGCGAGAAATCGTGACGTCGAGAATTGACTTCAAGCGTTCTTTCTTCAGCCCATCAACAATATAGGCAGAGACACCGGCATCCATCGCAGCGTCGATACGCTCAGAGTCGCCATCATCCACAAAGACAGCAATTGGCCGCGCAACAGCTCGGGATACCGCAAGCATGCTCTCAAAGCTGTCCCTGTTCGGGCTTTGCAGGTCCATGAAGATGACATCCGGATTAGCCTTCTCAATCGCCGTTAATAGACCATAGGGTTCAGAGACGATGGTTACGTCTGTGCCCCCCGCTTCGGCCAAGCCTTCCTCGAGCACGGATGCGCGAAGGGCGTCTTCATCAAAAATCAAAATGCGGACAGTAGGTTCAGTCAACCTGATTGATCCATGATCGGTAGGGCTTCTGGCAGGCGGACGATTGCGCCACAAAGAATATAAATAGCAAATTTCGGGCCATGCGAAATGCAGAGCCCGCTATGAGGTGGGCTTTCGAATGTGACCGTTTTTTGAACAGCTGCCTAGCAAAGGAGCATCCGCATGCGCTGGATCAATGCGGCGTCCTTTCAAAAAAAGAGAATTGTGATCGTTCAGTTAGTCCCGCTTGCCCCCGAAGCAGAGGAGTTGAGCCGTGCTCAAGCATTTCGTTCAAACTCAAGACTACTCAAAACAAGAACTTTTGAAGATCATCGAACTGGCGCGCCTTCTGAAGGCCGCGGACAAGGACGGCGCGTGCCCGCCTTTGTTGCGTGGAGCTTCCTTGGGAATGATTTTTGAGGAACCGTCAACCCGCACCCGCATCTCATTTGAAGTCGCCATGACAAAGCTAGGTGGCCATGCGCTTTATCTGAAACCCGGTGAAATACATCTGGGTGCTCGCGAAACTATTGCGGATACGGCACGCGTTGTTTCCCGCATGGTCGATGTGATCGAGGCAAGAACGCTCGAGCACGAGACCATCACCGAGCTCGCAAAACATGCGACCGTGCCGGTGATCAACGGGCTTACCGACTATAATCATCCCACACAGGTTCTGTGTGACGTGCTCACCATGATTGAGCATGCGCCAGATGGTAAGAAGCTTGAGGATCTGAAAGTCACCTTTGTAGGGGATGCCACAAATGTCTGCTCCTCATTGATGTGGATATGCACCCGCATGGGGATGGATTTCACCCACGCAGCACCGGTCAAGTATCAGGTCCCCGAAGAGTGGGTCGCTATTGCCCGCAAAAACTGCGAGATGTCTGGCGGCACCCTCACGGTCACCGATGACCCTATCGCAGCCGTCGCCAATGCCGACTTTATCTATACCGACCTATGGTGGTGGGTCGGCCAGGAAGATGAAATCCCGGACCGCGAGGCCGCGTTCATGCCCGACTTCCAGGTCAACTCAGAGCTCCTGGGCAAAGCACCTGCCTCGGCGAAGGTCATGCACTGTCTGCCTGCGTCGCGGGGGGTGGAGGCGACGGACGAGGTTCTTGATGGCCCCCAGTCCATCATTTTTGACCAGGCGGAAAACAGGTTGCATGCGGAAAAGGCGATCCTTGTCTGGTTCACCTATCCCCGGCTCAAGCGCCCTTCCGATGAGGTGCTTTCAAAGCACAAAGAACAGGTAGACGCCTTTTTGGCGAAGAGTATCTAGCAAACAACCAATACACCCACCCAAACCGAAAAAGTGGAGGAGAGGAACATGTCAGAACAATCAGTTTCAGCAACCTCAGCGACATCGGGTAAAGGCTTCAAACGCGTTCTTAAAGGTCTGGATATGACCTTGTTTACAGTCTGCGCCATTTTAGTGATTGACCAGCTCGCCGCGTCGGCTTCCATCGGTGTGCAATCGATTTTCTGGTGGATCTTTACGCTGATCTTCTTTTTTATCCCCTACGGCCTTATCACCGCCGAGCTCGGCAGCACCTACCCGGATCAGGGCGGCATATATTCCTGGGTCAAGCGGGCGTTTGGCGACAGATGGGGCGGACGCACGGCGTGGCTCTGGTGGATCAATGTTGCGTTGTGGCAGCCTTCTGTCTATCTGCTGTTTGCAGGTATTTTCTCTCAACTGTTCATGCCGGACCTTGGGTTGTGGCCACAAATCATCATCGCCATCGCGCTTACTTGGCTGACCGTATCAATCAATGTCATGGCGCTTGATGTCGGTAAGTGGATCCCGAATGTGGGCGCCATCTTCAAAGCTCTCATCATGATGGTGATCGGATTTGGTGGGATTTACTACGCCATGAATCACGGCGTCGCGAACCCCATCACCCTTGAAACGCTGACACCAAGCTGGGGCGTGTCCTTGGCCTTCCTGCCCGTGATTGTTTACAACTTCATGGGCTTTGAGCTCATGTCGGGCGCAAGCGAAGAGATGGATAACCCTGCGCGGGATGTCCCCAAAGCCATTATCGTCTCTGGCACACTCATCGCATCCTTCTACCTTCTGGGTACTGTGGGTGTTCTCATCGCGCTGCCGCTTGACGACATCTCCCTTATCGAGGGTATCGTCGATACGCTTTACAAGCTTCTGGGCACCGAAGGTGTTGGCGGCATGGCGGTTATGATCCTCGGCATCATGGCACTCTATACCTTTGTGGCCAACATGGTGACCTGGACCATGGGCGCCAACCGCTCGGCGGCAGAGGCCGCGGACGCCGGCGACCTGCATCCAAGCTTTGCAAGACTGCACCCTGTCTACAAGACGCCAGCGAATGCGGCTCTGATCACAGGGATCATCACCACCGTTGTGGTGATCGTCTATGGCTTTATGGCCGCTGATGCAGAAGACCTCTTCTGGACCTTGTTTGCCTTCTCATCGGTCGTCTTTTTGCTCTGCTATCTCTTCATGTTTGGAGCATTCCTGCGCCTTAGGAAGATAGATGCAGACCGGCCGCGTCCCTATCGGGTTCCCGGTGGTAATGTTGGTGCCATCGCACTCACGGGCCTCTGTCTCGCATTCATCGTCCAGGCCATCGTCTTCTTCATCTATGTACCTGGTGAATTTGACATCGCCTATGCCGGGTCCATTGTCGGCGGTGTGATCATCACGTTTCTCATCGGTGAGTGGCTAATCGGCAAGGGATCGAAGCCTCCGACTACAGATACTTAAGGAGACAGGAGTCATGAAACGGCTGGTGGACAGCACGCCGAAGGCAGACGGCTATTGGATGCCCGGCGAATTCGAGCCACATGATGGCTGCTGGATGCTTTGGCCCGAACGACCAGATAATTGGCGACTTGGGGCAAAACCCGCCCAGCAGGCCTTTGTCGAGGTTGCAACTGCCATCGCCGAGGGCGAGCCCGTCACTATGGGGGTCTCACCAGCTCAGTTTCAGAACGCACGCGCAATGTTGCCCCCCCATGTCCGGGTTGTCGAAATGACCAATAATGATTCCTGGATGCGGGATTGCGGTCCGACCTTTCTGGTGAATGAGACTGGAGATGTGCGTCTAATCAACTGGCAGTTCAACGCCTGGGGCGGTGTGCGTGCGGGACTTTATTTCCCATGGGACCAGGATGACCTGGTGCCCCAGAAAGTCTCAGAGATAGAAAGGGTCGATCGTTACCGGGCGCCCATTACCCTTGAGGGCGGGTCTGTTCATGTGGACGGAGAAGGCACGCTTCTCACAACAGAGGAATGCCTGCTCAACCCCAACCGAAACCCGGACCTCTCAAAAACAGATATCGAAGCAGTCTTGAGCGACTATTTGGGCATCGAGAAGACAATCTGGCTTGGGGACGGGATCTATAATGATGAGACCAGCGGCCATATCGACAATATCTGCTGCTTTATTCGCCCAGGCGTTGTGGCCTTGGCCTGGTGCGACGACCCGGATGATCCTCAGTCTGCAATTAGCCGAGATGCCTATGACCGGCTGTCAAAGGCAACCGATGCAAAAGGCCGGAAGTTCGAAGTCCATAAGGTTCTCCTGCCAAGCCCCGTTCTCATCACAGAAGAGGAGAGTCACGGGGTGGATGTCATTGAAGGAACTCTTCCACGCCAACCGGGTGATCGCCTGGCCGCCTCCTACATCAATTTCTATATCGGCAATGGTGTTGTTGTTGTCCCGCAGTTTGGTGATCCAAAAGACAAGGAAGCGGTCGTGCAATTGGCAGACTTGTTTCCCGACCGGAAAATCTTGCCCGTGACGGCCCGGGAAATTCTCCTGGGCGGTGGGAATATTCACTGCATCACCCAGCAACAACCGAGGCGGCAGGTCGGAACGCCATGAGGCTGGTGATCGCAATAGGCGGTAATGCGCTTCTCCAACGCGGTGAAGTTCTGAGCGCTGAGAACCAAGAACGTAACATGCAGCTCGCTGCCGGGGCTTTGACAAAAATTGCCGAGGGAAATGAAGTCATTCTCGTCCACGGCAACGGTCCGCAGGTTGGCCTGCTTGCCCTGGAGGGAGAGGCGTTTAAGGAAGCTCCCGCCTTTCCGTTAGATGTTCTCGGTGCAGAATCTCAGGGGATGATCGGTTATGTGATCGGGCAGGTCCTGCACAATGCGATGCCGAACCGGAAGATTGTGACCGTGCTGACCCGAACACTTGTTGATGTTACGGACCCTGCGTTCAAAAACCCAACCAAGCCGATTGGTCCAATCTATTCAGAGCATGACGCCAATACTCTCGCGCGGGACCGAGGCTGGGATATTACTAAGGAGGACCAGAATTTTCGCCGAGTGGTCCCTTCCCCCGCGCCTGCGGACATCCTTGAGTTACCCATTGTTGAAGGCCTGGTGGCATCGGGTGTGCTCGTCATCTGTGGTGGTGGTGGCGGGATCCCGGTTGTGCGAAAGGCAGACGGGCGAGTCTCAGGCGTCGAAGCGGTCGTAGATAAAGACCTTACCGCCGCGCTTCTGGCGCAACGACTTAATGCGGACCGGCTTCTCATCCTCACAGATGTGGATGGCGTTTACCGGAATTGGGGAGAGCCAGACGAGCAACGGCTTGAACGGGTTACCACAAACGCTTTGGACGACATGAGGTTCGCGCCCGGCTCCATGGGGCCAAAGGTCGACGCGGCCTCCAATTTCGCGAAAGCGACAGGAAACCCCGCCCTGATCGGCTCCCTACAGGACGCCGATCAGATATTTGCGGGCACCAAAGGGACCTGGATCACAAGCGAATAGGCCGGGCCAACCTCATCCGCTTGGGCAGGGGGCACCGACGTCATTCCACACGCTGAGGAAATGGGCGAGCTCCGCCGCACTGTAGGGTGCTGCCTCTCGCCCCGGCCCCGGTGCCCATCCCCACTGAACAAGCGCATCTTGAACAATGTGCTCCGTGACCTGCTCAACGGTCCGGCCTCCATTGCGCTCAGGATCTTTGATCTGCAGGCAGATTTCCTCAGCGCTTTTATCCCACCAGGCCATTTCTACGGGCGCTAACGCCCAATGAGGCGCTCCGGGCGCCCCTTTTGGGAAGGGCAGATTTTCCGCGCCATGACAGGACTTACAGGCCAGACCACCCGCAGCGTCACGGGAGGCATCCGCCACCACGTTCATGCCATGAAACTCCGCCGTTGGCCCATAGCTCGGGCCTGACCAGCGCGGTTTATCGTCTGCTACATGACAGTTGCTGCAACGCGGGTGTGAAAACACCTCATAGGCTTTCGCCCATGCGGCGAGCCCTTGAGCATCGTTCTGCCCTGCCTGCGCCTGGTCAGACACGTGCCCGTCCAGCCCAATGGTGATGAGCAACAAAGTGCCAACGCCTACAAAAAGCAAGCATGAAATGAAAAATCGGCGCATGTCTGTCTCCCCCGTTCAGAATGCTTAACGATACGCACCCATGTCCCGCGCACTCCATCAGTGTAGCGACAATTTCCCCAAATCATCAAACGAATGGATTCACAGTGCCAGTTCAATGAGTTGTGACATCACAGCTATCACAAAGACGCCAGATAGGATCGCCATCCCCCGAAGTCGGAGATGTCGCGCGCGCCTTCCAAAGCGCATGGTTCACAGACAAAGCCTTTGACCCAGCGACCATCCGCGAGTTCAACATTTCCGATGGCAAGGGGAGCAGGTACTTCTGTGGTGAAACTGCCAAAAGCCTCAACCGACAGGCTCCATACTTCTACTTCAACAACCGCCCCATCTTCGGGGTTGCGCACAAGACCCGGTTTTGGCGGGACGGTATCTGCCAGCGCGTACAGACGATATTGCTCAGCTGTCTTGGTTGTTTCCAGACATTTTGCGCCGCGGCTGACAAGCTGATCATTCAACGGTTGGCCGGAAAGGTGAGCGCCCACCACAGCAAGCTCGATGGCCAGACTGTCATTTGCTACCGGAGCCGAAAGCACATGGCTGGTCGCTCCGGCTTTGAGTTCTTCTTCGAGTTTCCGGTGAAGCCGGTCGCCAAGTATCAGCAATCCATCGTCTGTAAAAGCAGGACCGATGAGCGTCACGCCGAATGGCAGGCCATCTCGAAACCCGGCAGGAACCGCAACGCCCGCGCAATCGACCAGATTCACGAAATTTGTGTAAAGACCGAGGTTCGCATTGAGACCAATAGGGTCGCTGGCTATCTCATCGATCCGATAGCTGGTCGGTGTAGTCGGCAAGAGAAGAACATCAATGCTTTCCCAGACCCGGTCGATCTCGCGGCGATATGCTGTCAGCCGATATTGACCCTCAAACGCCTCAACAGCAGAGGGTGACTTCCCGCCGAGGACAATAGACCGGACGGTAGGATCAATATCTGCGTGTCGCTCTTCGATATGGTGGCCAACCGCTGCATACCTCTCCGCAACCCATGGCCCTGCATAGAGTAGCTCAGCCGCTTTCCGGAATGGGGTATAGTCGATATCGACAGGTGTGCCGCCAAGCTCTCGCATACGCTCGACTGACTCGTCGTAGATAGTCTCGGCTCCTTGATCGCCCATAAAGTTGCGGCTCTCAGCGTTCAGTACACCGAAGCGAAACGAGCTCCCAACAAGTGGTCGCTGACCTTTTGGGTGCGAATAGGGGTCCACGCCATCAAAGCCTTCAATCACCTTTTTTACAAGAGACGCCTCTCCGCAGGTCGCCGCAAATACGCTCACACAGTCGAGTGTCCGGCAGGCAGGTACGACGCCTTTTGTGCTCACGAGCCCACGTGTCGGCTTGTACCCAACAAGATTGTTGAACGCCGCAGGCACCCGGCCCGACCCGGCAGTGTCTGTACCAAGCGCAAAGGAGACCAGTCCCCTCGCCACCGCCACTGCTGACCCGCTGCTGGAGCCGCCAGAAATATGCTCCTCACTGAAAGCCGAGTGCGGGGTTCCATAAGGAGAGCGTGTGCCCACCAAGCCTGTCGCAAACTGATCGAGATTGGTTTTCCCAATCGGGATCGCACCTGCCGCCCGAAGACAAGCAACCACTGTGGCGTCTTCCGTTGGATCATAAGCAAAGGATGGACAGCCTGCTGTTGTCGGCACTCCAGCGCAATCGATATTGTCCTTGACCGCAAATGGAATGCCGTAGAGCGGAAGCATCTCCCCTTCGTCACTTCTCTTCGGCAACGCGCAAGCCGTTTTAAAAGCATCCTCTCTGGGAATGAGAGATATCCATATGGCGTTGTCAGGGCAGGCGTCTATTCGGTCATAGACCTCATTGATCACCGCCTCCGGTGTCACTGTTCCCCGCTCATAGGCGTCAAGTAGCGGACCTATCTGAAGATCAAGATCGGTCACTTCAGTGCACCTCGGCGGGAGGTGCCATCACAAGAACCGCCTGCCCCGGTTCAACGGTCTGCCCCGGCTTGCAGAGCACTTCGTGCACAACACCGCTTTGCGGCGCCATGACTTCGAGTTCCATCTTCATACTTTCCAGAATGACCACGGGCTCACCCGCCTCAACGGACTGGCCTTGGGAGGCCAGCACCTTCCACACACTCCCTGGAAGCACGGCCTCTACAAGAGATCCGCCATCGGGCACGTTCAACTCTGGTTCCTCAACAGCGAAAGCTTCTTCAATTACCTCTGCATTGATCCCCTGCTCTTGCCAGCGCCTACGTTCCGCTTCGAAGGCCTCCTGCTGAGTGTTTTTGAACGCTTGAATGGACCTGGCCTCGGCAGCGAGCATCTTTTCATGCTGAGCAAGATTGAAGGTCCCTTCTTCCACATTGATTTCATACGCGCCATGCGGGAATGCATCTCGGGCTTCCGTAAGTTCTTCTGGGGTGACCTCGAAGAACTTGATCCGATCAAAAAATCTGAGCAACCACGGCTTGCCCGTACTGAAACTTCCGCGCTGCTGCCATGTGCTCCAGACCTGTAGGGTCCGCCCAAAAAGCTGATATCCTCCCGGACCCTCCATGCCGTAGATACACATGTAGGCACCGCCAATACCCACTGCATTTTCCGGCGTCCAGGTGCGCGCCGGATTGTACTTCGTCGTGACCAATCGATGGCGCGGGTCAATGGGAGTGGCGACGGGTGCCCCGAGATAGACATCGCCCAACCCCAATACGAGATAGTCGGCGTCAAAAACAATGTCTTTCACCGCCTGCTCATCGCCGAGACCGTTGATGCGGCGGATGAATTCCACATTGGACGGACACCAGGGTGCATCCGCGCGGACAAGCTCCTGATATTTTAGCGTCGCCAGTTCTGTCTGTTCATCACGCCAGCTAAGCGGCAAATGAACAGTTCGGCTTGGGACGGTCAAGTCCTCCGCGCGGGGCATCGCGCCTTCTGCCCTGCGCAACAGGTCCAACAAACGAGTGGTAGAGAGGCGTGACGGATCATAGTGCACCTGCAAGGACCGGATACCCGGCGTCAGGTCGACAATGCCATCGGGCGCCTGTTCTTCCAGCCACATAATCAGGGCCGACACCTGGAGACGTAACTTCAGGTCAAGGAGGAGTGGCCCCATTTCGACCAGAAGATAAGAGTCACCTGCTCTTCGATAGACAATGTCAATCCCATTAGTCTGACCCCGCGCCAGAATTGCAGACTGTCCTTCCAGGTCCGGACGGCTCAAGACCATCGGCACCGTCACTCTTGTGTCCGGCTGGTCTGCGTTTTGAATCGCCTGTGTCTGACGGGTTTGAAGATCCGCCGCCTGATCCGCTGAGAGCAGAACGAAACGCACTTTATCACCCGGCCGCAGCTGCCCCATTTTCCATCGTTCTGCGGCAACGATGGTGGCCGGACAGACAAACCCGCCAAGGCTCGGACCATCGGGCCCCAGAATGATTGGCATGTCACCAGTGAAATCGATGGTCCCGATGGCGTAGGCATTGTCGTGAATGTTCGATGGGTGGAGTCCAGCCTCCCCGCCGTCCTCCCGCGCCCATTCAGGTTTCGGCCCGATCAGACGCACACCGGTTCGGGCGCTGTTGAAATGGACTTCGTATGACGAGCTAAAAAGCGTCTCTATATCTTTGTCAGTGAAAAAGTCCGGCGCGCCGTGAGGGCCATAGAGAACGCCGATCTCCCACTCGCGGGTGAGCTCTGGCCTCTTGTCAGACTCAATCTCCGGCAGAGGTGCATCCATCGCCCCTTCCCGATTGATGCGAAGCACGTCGCCGGTCTTCAACTGCCCCGTCGCATGGCCGCCAAATCCCCCCAGAATGAAGGTGGACCGGCTTCCCATATGAAGCGGCGCATCGATACCATGGCGGACCGCCAGATATGTGCGGTTGCCCGCGCCTTCTATCTGCCCGAGCTCCAAGGTTTGACCTGCCGCTACCTCAATAGGTTCCCAGTAAGGCACAGGACGACCGTCAAGTGTCGCCTTCATCTCAGCCCCTGTGAGCGCAATCACGGTGGACGTCATAAAACGCAAAGACGGTCCGGTCACCGCGCATTCAAGACCCGCGGCACCTTCCGAGTTTCCCAGAAGCCGGTTTGCAAGGCGAAAGGAGAAATCATCCATCGGCCCGCTGGGAGGCACGCCCACCGCCCAGTATCCAACGCGTCCCGGAAAGTCCTGAACACTTGTCTGCGCGCCTGGCGTCAGGACTTCAATCCGAGGTGGGCGATAGTCAAACTCCGCCAGCTCACCGGTAGAAACCCGCCCTTCAGAGAACATCGCGGATCCAACAATGCTACTCAGATAATCGAGATTGGTTTCAATCCCATAGAGAGAGCTTTCCGCGAGTGCCTCCTGCAGGCGGGAAATTGCTTCCTTCCTATCCCGCCCCTTAACGATGAGCTTTGCCAGGAGCGAGTCATAGTGAGAGGTGACAATCGTGCCAGTTTCAATCCAGCCATCAAGACGTACGTTTTCATGGAACTCTACCTGTGTAAGACGCCCTGCGCTTGGGCGAAAGTCACGGGCCGGGTCTTCTGCATTGATCCGTACCTCAATAGAGGCTCCCTTGGAGAGCAAATCAATTTCATCCAAAGGCTGCATGGTACCCCCCGCGAGGCGAACCATCCACTCAACCAGATCAACGCCGAACACTTCCTCGGTGACGCCATGCTCAACCTGCAGGCGGGTATTCACTTCCAGAAAATAGAACTTCTGTTCCGCTATATCGTAGATGAACTCAACGGTCCCCGCAGACGCATAAGAAACAAGCTCACCCAAACTGCAGGCGGCATCCGCAAGAGCGACCTGCTGCTGGCCGGTGAGACCCGGGGCCGGTGTTTCCTCTACCACCTTCTGATTTCTGCGCTGCAGAGAACAGTCTCTCTCACCCAGCGTGAGAATGTTGCCATCGCCGTCGCCGAAAATCTGTACTTCGATGTGACGGGCATTGCTCACAAATTTCTCAAGAAAGACGCCTGCATTTCCGAAATTTGCTTCGCCCATCCGCTGAACGGACTCGAATGCTTTTTCCAGCTCCTCATCGGAGTGACAAAGCTGGAGCCCAATGCCGCCGCCGCCTGCAGTGCTTTTCAACATTATCGGGTAGCCAATCGCCGACGCAGCAATGAGCGCCTCAGGCAGACTGGACAAAAGTTCGGTTCCTGGTAGCAGCGGCACACCCGCTTTCTCCGCCAAGGCCCGAGCCGTGTGCTTGGTGCCAAACTCCCGCAAGTGCTCGGCACGCGGTCCTATGAAGGCAATGGATTTGACTGCGAGGCGCTCTGCGAACTCAGCGCTTTCACTCAAGAAACCATAGCCAGGGTGAACAGCGTCTGCGCCGCTCTCCTCGCAGACAGAGATGATTTTCTCAATGTTGAGATAGCTTTCAGATACCGCCGCCGGGCCAACACAATAAGCTTCGTCAGCGGCGCGCACATGGCTCGCATGACGGTCTGCCTCTGAGCAAATAGCGACAGACTTCAATCCCATCTCTTTAAGCGTTCGGATGATCCGGCACGCGATTTCGCCGCGGTTGGCGACAAGAACAGTTTTAAACATCAGTCTTACACTTCTCTTTCACGTGACGCGGTTACTCAGACGCCCCATCCCAAATCAGCACTTCGATCGGGGTCGGGTTGTAGCCATTGCAAGGATTGTTCAATTGCGGGCAGTTGGAAATGAGGACCAGCACATCCATCACTGCACGCATCTCCACATATTTACCCGGTGCGCTAATACCGTCTTCGAAGGTCAGACCGCCTTCTGGCGTCACAGGCACATTCATGAAGAAGTTGATGTTGTGGGTGATGTCGCGCTTGGACATGCCGTACTTCTCGTTCTCCGCGACAGCCAACAACCAGCTGTCACGACAGGCATGCATGCTTTTCTTCTCATGGGCATAGCGCACTGTATTGGATTCCGTGGCGCACGCTCCGCCCAGCGTGTCGTGTCGCCCGCACGTGTCCGCGACAATCTCCAACATGGTGTTCCCTTGCGTGGATAACAGCTTGGTTCCGGCCGTGAGATAGACATTGCCTTGCTCACGAATTGTGTCGACTGCGCTGTAGCGTTCTGTGGGATCGTCTGCATTGTAAAACAGTGTGTCGGCGGCCTGGTTTCCTTCAAGATCCAAAATACGGAAGACCGATCCGCGCTTAACCTCATGCAACCAATAGTCACCCGCGCCGATAGTCTCTTTGTAGCTCGCCTTGTTGGGATCGAGTTCACTCTCTTTGATCATTTTGTTTTCCTTATCCCAGATCAGCCAGCAACAGACGTCAGGCGGCGATAACGTTCCGTATTCTCAAAACCTCGGCCGTTTTCCGGGCGAGACGTGCGGCAGGCATCGTCGATAGCCACTTCGTCAGCCGCGAAAATATCGAACTTCACGGGCTTCGGTGCGTAAGTCGGTGATGGATCCAGCGGGTGCGGACAAGTGTGAAACAGCACCAGCGTGTCCATTTCAAAGCGAAGCTCGACGACGGCACCAGGACCAGATGTGTTTGGAACAAAGGCAAGGTCGCCCTCTTCGTTCGGGACCACTTTGCTAAACCAGTTCATATTGGCGGCAAGATCTTTTGCGCCGAGACCATATTTCGCACCCTCGACCAAAAAACTGTCCAGTCCATTCTGGGTCCGCTTGTTGCGCGCGGCCTGATAGGTGACCGTCCCCCAGCGTTCTTCCACAATCTGGCGTGTGGTGTTGCCGCAAACTGTGTCGTGCCACCCATAGGTATCTTCGACGATGGAGCAGAAGATGCGTCCCATGTCGGAATAGAGGCAATTGCCTTTGGTAAGCTTGAAGGTGTGCTGACATTTCAAACTATCGGGGGCGTTGTAGCGCTCTAACAGGCTGTGTGGGTTATAGAAGAGCATGCCTACATTTGCGCCGCCTTCTATGTCGGTCAGGCGAAGACAGAGTCCTGCTTTTATGGTCAGTGACCAATGCGCGCCGCCTGGTGTTAATTCACTGTGTAAACTCTCTGGTTCGAACTCCATGGACGTTCCCTTCAGGTCGAAGCCGACATTGCCGCCAGCCCGTGCCGCACCAGGTCGTCCTGGGCCATGTCTCATGAACCAGCGTGTCGCCAGTTACCGGGCCGTCCCGGCGAGAACAAAAACTCATGCCGCCGCATCCCTTGCAGCGAGCTCTTTCACAAAGGGCGCGGGGTCCGACGGCGTGTCGAATGCTATCGTCGCGCCATAGCGCTCCAATTCTTCCTCTCTCTTGCGCACGCGGTCGAAGGCAATGACGCGCGTGCCCAGATAAAAGGCTTCCCGCAAATCGTGCGTGACCATGAAGACGGTCATCTTGTCTTCCCACCACAAGCGCAACATCAGGTCATGAATGTCGGAACGGATGCCGGGATCGAGGGCACCGAACGGCTCGTCCAGCAACAGGATGCGCGGCTTATTGATCAAGGCCTGCGCGATAGCCAAGCGTTGCTGCATGCCGCCTGATAGCGCCGATGGAAATTTGGTTGCAGCGTCAGCCAGGCCAACACATTCCAGATAATCCATGGCCTCATCGCGCGCGCGCCGTCGACCACGCCCATGCAGACGTCCAAAAACCCCACCTTGCGCAAGCTCAAGGCCCAGCATGGTGTTTTCCAAGGCCGTCAGATGCGGAAAGACTGAGTATTTCTGAAAAACGACGCCCCGATCAGGCTCCGGGTTGGGTGGCAGCTCTTCCCCATCAATGAGAATCTGACCGCGAGTCGCTTGCTCCTGGCTCAGCAGCAGGCGCAGAAAAGTAGACTTCCCGCACCCTGATGGCCCAACTAGAGAAACGAAAGAGTGAGGCTCCACATCAAAGCTGATGCGCTCCAGAACAATCTGGTTGCCATACTCCATCCAGACGTTACGTACGCTGACTTCGGTCATGACTGCGCCCTCTCGGCTGCAAACCAGGGATAGGCCCAGACCTGATAGCGACGCAGGAGAAAGTCGACCATGACAGCGAGGAGTGTGATCCAAACCACATAGGGTAGGATCACATCCATCGCCAGATAGCGCCGAAGCAGGAAGATGCGGTACCCCAGCCCGCTTTGTGCTGCAATAGCTTCGGCAGCTATTAAAAACAACCAGGCGGATCCGAGGGACAGACGCAGAGCGTCGATGATGCGGGGCATCATCTGCGGCAATACAATGCGCCAAGCGATGTGCCATGTGGACGCGCCGAGCGTCTGCGCTTTCACTATTTGCTCAGACGGCAGTTCAGCGACACGCAATGCCAAGTCCCGCATCATGAAGGGCGCAATCCCGAACACGATCAGCGCGACTTTTGAGGTCTCTCCCAGACCGAAGGTAATAAAGAGGATCGGCAATACCGCAAGTGGCGGGATCATGGCAAAGACAGCGATAAACGCTGACATTGTCCACCGCGCATAGGGAATGAGCCCCACCGTGATGCCGACAATTGTACCAAACAAGGTTGCGAGCAACACACCACCACCCAAACGTGCGAGACTCGCTGTCGTGTCGACCCACAAGAGATAGTCGCCTGTTCGTTTGTCCGGCTCAAATGCCATGCGCTCAACGGCATCTAAGAGGGACGCAAAACTGGGCAGCAATTTGTCGTTCGGATTTTCAGCAAGTCTCATCTCTGAACCGACGGCGTAGGCAAGAGCCAGGAGCACAAAGGGCACCATTGCGAGCAAACGCGCCGCCGCCGGTCCGGGAAGTTTATTAATGAGCCGTTCGCTACGCGACAGAGCCATACTCTTGCCTATCTATCGGAGTCATCATTACGAACGTTGCAAACAGCCCAATCACGGCAATCACAGAGCTCCGTCTGCAGCCATACTCATATAGTCCGCGTTGAAACGGAACTTCACATTCCCTTCGTCTCCCAGAACGGAACCATCCGGGAAGGCGATGCCAACGATGTCAGCGCTGGGCGCACCTTCACCTAGCAACCCTCGTTCAAAGAGGAAGGTACGAACAGATTCCATTGTCGTCGTCACATCTTCTGACGTCGTGAAGGTGACGGCATCTGTCGCTGTTGCAAACATCTGCGTGGAGGCAAGTTGCATGTCATACCCGACGAGGTCCGTGCCGGAGGCCTCCCCCATGGCCGCACGCGCGGCGGCACCTTCCGGTGCGTCCGACAGCATGATGGACATGGTCTCATACCAAGCACCCGCCAGGGCTTTGCCAAAGGCAGGGTTGTCGGCAAGTGTTTCGGTATTGACGACTGTCAGGTCCATGATTTCGCCGGGAATATCGGAGGAGTCGAACACTTTATTGGCACCGGGTGTTTCTAGAATTTCCGATACCAGCGGGTTCCAGGTGACGACGGCGGTCACATCATCCGTCTGATAGGCGGCGATCATGTCCGCGTCCGACGTGTTGACAACAGTTACGTCTTTCTCTGCTTTTCCGATGGTTTCAAGAGCGCGGGCCAGCAGATAGTGAGAGACAGAGAGTTCAACCAGGTTGACGTTTTGCCCGATCACAGCGTCCAGCTTGTCCGCACCTTTAAGGATGAGGGCATCATTGCCGTTGGAGAAGTCACCAACGATCAGAGCCGTTGTATCAACGCCGCCGACTGATGGAATTGCCAGTGTGTCCATATTGGTCGCAGTGACACCATCAAAGGCTCCGGCTGTGTATTGGTTGATCGACTCAATATAGTCGTTGAACTGCACAACCTCGATGTCGATGCCGTATTTATCCGCCCACTTATCGACGATCCCCTGATCAGCCGCCCATCCCCAAGGCATCCATCCCACATAGATCGACCAGGCAAGCTTGAATTCTGTCTTCTCTTCGGCACTGACAGCAGAGACACCAGCGAAGGTAAGACTCAGTGAAGTCGCCAATGCGACGAGTGTTTTGGAAAGTAACTTCATAACCAGTACTCCGTTGTTGGTCTTGGAGTCTGGTGGTCGCGGCGGGCCGGACGCTGTTTTACCAAACGCGCTAGACCTCCCGGGCTTTTATCCCGCCGTGTACCCTGCCGCTGTTAACCGGTAGAGCCGCAGCTCTCGGACCAGTCACCGCCTCTCCCAAAACTGGAATGCAACGGCCGGAACCCTAGCTGCTAATGCCCCCTTAAACTCAAGAAGTGTGCCAACCACCCGAGGCCGAATTTTCCCAACTTATTCGCGTGACAATAGGCGAGCTGCACAATGATTGGTCACTTTCAATGCCAAGTGCATCATTGGCGAGCACGGTGGTGCTTGAAATAGATCGGAAGCCAGTCCGACCCTTCTGTCTTGATCTCCGGCATCGCATTCGGCCTTTTTGCGGGTCGAGCGCGCTCTAGCCACCGCTCCCACGGAGATTTTTGTCGCCACAAGCGCGATACCACATCCTCGGGATGCCGATCAGCCAGGTTTAGGGCGTTGATATTCTTGATCTCGTCCGGGCAGATAACCTGCTCCGCGAGCATAGAGGCCACCCTGTCGCCCAAAAACTCCTTTGCACGCGTCTGGTCAGCACCGCTTAATTTCTGATACCGCTCCTGGAGCTGCGTCAGGCAATAGACCCTATATGGCGCCGTCACGACTTCCCAATCCAGCCCGTCAATATTGTATTGCGTAACATCGGACCCTGAGAGATATGCATCTCGGTTCGCAAATAGGTACGGCACATAGTCAGATGCAAGCTTGGAGATGAGCGGTATCAGGTCCTCCGGAACGTCAGAAATCTCAGGGGTCGCCTCAAGCTCGTGGTTCCGGGTTGACCAAAGTATTGCCACCCACCTGAAAACATGTGGGGCGCGGACCTGCATAATCTCCTGTGGCGTGGGATCATTGGCAAAATGGGGAAACATCGGACCATGGAGCCCTATGTCTGCCTCGCATGGTCTGTCACCAAAGAGAAATGGACGGCTTTTTAGAATAGGCTGCAACAGGTCAAGCAATTCGATATAGAGCTGTTCGATCTGATGACAATGTGCCGGGCTGACCAGACCGTTTTGCTTCAAGTGGATGCCTGTCTGGCGTTTCGTGATGACCCGGCGAAGAAGCGAGCGGGGAAGCGGCAGCCCATTGGAGGCTATCGTATAAGTGAATTCTTCACTACGACGGTGTTTATCCATGTTGAATGCCCACCGGTAATACAGCGCCGGGGCCCACAGCCATTCATCAAAACAATCCTCCAGGAAGTAGCTCAAAAATGCGGCCAGAGGATCGTTTGGGCGTAGGGCAACCCCAAAAGCTTCGTCTTCAAATGCCTGAATGATGGGTGTTGTGTCGCACAGCCAGGTCCCATCCGGACACTGCACCAACGGAATTTGCATCACCCCGATGTTTTTAGAGACCTCCGAGAACCCGGGCGCATCGAGCTCCACAAACCTGTAGGGAATCCCTTTCACAAGAAAATAGGTTTCCAGCTTCTTTGTGAAATAGGAGCAGAACATTCCGTAGATTGTGTAGAAGCCCTTTTGGTGAACGCCGCTGATTTTCTCCATGGTTAGTTCTCCTTCGACTTCTGAGTTCGCTTTCCTGCTTACCTAAAAAAGAGCGTAGTGCTGCCCACCATCGATCACGATGTTCTGCCCGACGATGAAGCGGGAATGCTGGCTGCACAAGAACGCTGCCATTGGCGCCAAATCATCGGCCTCGCCGACAAAGCCAGCGGGAATATGATTGTTTGCCAGAAAGTGTGTGCGGACAGTTTCCGGATCCGGTTCAAGACCAAACGCGTCCGCATAGTCTGTCATGATCTCAGCAGCCCCTTCTGTTTGAAACATGCCCGGCAGAAGGTTGTTTATATTCACGCCATGCTTAGCGATCTCGCGTGAGACACTTGCGGTGTAATTGATGAGAGCAGACCGCGCCGGGCCAGACATCAGCCGCCAGATCATAGGGTTCTTGGCCGAGAAGGTCGCGATATTGACGATGCGGCCCCACCCCTTGTCCGTCATGACGGGAATATAGTGACGCATGATTTCAATCGGACCGATAAGCGTGGTTTCGATCGACTCCCGCCACATGTCCGACGTTACCTTCAGGAAATTCCCGTTCGGCGCAGGCGGTTTTATCGTGATTGCCAGAATGTCCGGATCAGGGCATGCCGCAAAAAGAGCCTGACGGCCTTCCTCTGTTGACGAATCCGCAACAACCGGCGTTACGTTGGCGCTGTACTTCTCAGCGATTTCTTTTGCCGCCCTGTTGAGGCGCTCTTCCTTTCGGGCGGTGATGTAGAGGTCGACACCTGCTTCCGCCAGTCTTTCAGCGGTCGCGCGGCCCATCCCGGCGCTGCCACCAGCCATAATTGCTTTCTTTCCCTTTATCTGAAGATCCATCGCAATTCTCTTTCGGTTTGAGTTGACTGTTTCTGCTTTAAGGTGCGCCCAGATGGTCCACCGACTGGTTCACGCCTCGAATTCCGCCAGCATCTTGATCGCGATGCGCTCGGCAACCATGACGCAGCCAAGGTAGGTGTTGCCGGACGGGATAGTCGGCATGACGGAGGCATCAGCAACCCGTAGGCCATCGAGCCCCACGACACGGCAATTGGCATCCAACACTTTTCCCATCGGACAGGTGCTGGTCATGTGACCGTAGCTGATGGTCAGACGCTCCAAGGCGTCAGTCACAGCAGTGTCAGAACCGAGGTCAAGCGGCTCCAGCTGCTCGCATCCGAGGGCGCGCGCGGGCCCCGACTTTTCCCATTCCACAATGCGGTCAAAGGCATGGCGAAGGCGTGCCACCCCATCGTCGGGCAGGGGTGGCGCAGTGACAATGGGATCCGCGTCGACGCTTTCAGCGAGACGCACGCTGCCCAAGCCAGAGGAGCGAAGCAGAAACGCGGCCATCATGAATTCAGTCGGCCCGTCCGCCAATGATTGCGCTATCGGGAAGATGTGAGAGTCCACATCCTTGCCGTTGGACGCGCCGATCAACAGAACCTGAGCCGGTCCGGCGCTCCCACCCCGAGGGCCCGCATGGCCGTAGCGGATGCCGGGACCGAGGTGATCGGACATGGTTTCCCCGACTGGCAGGTCGGCATGCACGTGCACATTATGGTCTGCCAGATGTTTGGCGGGGCCGATGCCTGAGCGCATCAACAAATGCGGTGTCCATAGTGCGCCGGCACACACGACGACCTCGTCTGCCTCAATCTCCTCGCCGGTTGCGAGCGTGACGCCAATCACCCTTCCGGTATCAACCTTCAGCTCGACCACCTCGGCACCGGTGCGAACATTGAGATTGTCACGCGCTCTCACAGCTTCCGTCAGGTAGGCAAGACTCGTGGTCATCCTTTTCCCGTTCGCGCCAATTGTGACGGGAAACACACCGATGCCGGGGAGTTGGCTCGGATCGTTGATATCTGTCACCCTCCGCGCCCCGACCTCCGCCATGCCGTCGTAAAAGGCGAGTTGCGCGCGACTGATTTCTTCCCTGCGCCAACGACGTACCGACAAAGGACCCTTGTCGCCATGGATCGGCGTCGCCCCAAAATCCAGATCGTTTTCCGCTGCGATGAAGGTGCTTTCAACATCACGCCAGCCCCACCCTTCAAGTCCCTTGGCCTCCCAGTCGTCATAGTCTGCCGGCAACCCTCTGAGGGTCGCCATGCCGTTGACCGCGGACGTCCCTCCCAACATGCGCCCCTGCACAACAAGAATATCATTTGTCTCGCCTGACATGACGGTCGATTTGAGGTTGGGTCCGCCCAGCCATCCATTGGGGGCATTGGGTGGATCTAGCACCGCCGCGTCGTAAGCTCGATCGGTTTCACCCATCTCAAGTAAGGTGACTGAATAGTCAGGGTTTTCGCTGAGACGTGCCGCCATAACCGACCCAGCAGTGCCACCACCAACAATGAGGACGTTTTTGCTATTCCTGCTCATCTCTGCATCACACCCTTTCCCTAGATCAAACGCCAGATTAGGTAGCGTTACCTAGATTTAGGTAGTATAACCTAATTTGTCAACTGAGATTTCGATGACCCAATCCGAGTGGGATCTATGAAGACCAAAACAACAACGGCAGAGCGGATCCTCGACGCAAGCCGGCGGATTTTTAATGAGAAGGGGTATGCGGCCACCACCTTGACGGAAATCGCCGCAGATTTGGGGATTTCCCAGGGAAATCTCACCTATCACTTCCCCACCAAACGCGCTCTGGTCGAGCGTTTGGAAGCGGACGCAAGGGAGCGGGCGCAGATCCGCCGCTCTGCCTACCGCTCAGGAAAAGTGGCCGACGACTATGTTGAGCACCTGTTATCTGGGATGGAGCTAACCTGGAACAACAGGTTTCTGCTTCGAGACCGCGCGCAATATTACAATGACCGCACGACACAACCGTCAAACGCAGAATTGACCGCCGACTTTGAAGAACTTCACACACTGATTAAACGTATTCGAAAAGAGGGGATGCTTCGCCGAGATTTCGATATCGACCTGACAAAGCTCACCCGAGCTTTGTGGATTGTCAGCCGCTACTGGATGGACTATCTGCGCGAGTCCGAAGGTGTCGAACAGATTACCTGGGCGGATCAGGAGCGCGGCATACAACATCATTTTGCCGTGCTGCTTCCCTGCCTGACAGCAGCTGGACATAGAGAATTCCAAAAGGCTTTGGCGCGAGCGCCCGAGAGGTCATCCACGGTGACGTCTGACACCTGACTGCAGTTCTATTGGAGCCACGCTAAGACGGGCTTCACTCACAACATTCAAATACATGGGTGAGTTGCACGCCAACACATCGCATACGTCCTAAGAATTCTCCGTCATAGGAGAATTCGGAAGCGCTCCGGGTGGAAATCGCTGTAGACTGGAGTCATATGGTCAATTGAATTTGGACGAATATCGCCGTCGGAAAGACAAGACTTTGAGACTTTGGCTTAAAATCACCATTGGTGTTAGCGCCCTCGCCGTTCTGCTTGTAGCAGTCGGCTATTGGTACTTTCTCACGCTCGATAGCCGGGAGCCTTCCTTTGTCGCCTGGAACCAGCACTGTGCCAGCTGCCATGGGCAATCACTGGAAGGTACAGACTCAGGCCCCGCCCTAATCGATGGCGACCTCGTACATGGCGATACAGTTGCCAATTTGATGACCGTGATTGCCTCGGGTATTCCAGGTACGTCCATGACCGGCTGGGAGGGAGAGGTCTCACCAGAACTCATCAAGGGACTGGCGCTTTACATCAGCGAGCGCCGTCAGAATTTTCTCACAACGCCTGAGTCCTATACCCTTGACCCCCAAGACGTCCGGAGGGTCCGGTCAACTCATCATGATTTCAGACTTGAACGGATCGCCACTTTACAAAGCAGGCCTTATTCGTTGGCCCCTCTGCCGAACGGCGACCTCCTGGTTGCGGAAAAGACGAGAGGCCTTTCATTTGTCAGCCTTAAAGGCGAACAGAGTCCCTTGATTACGGATACGCCTCCCGTGTGGGAAACGCTTCTCAGCGTAGAAGGCATCTGGGTCAACTGGGGCATTGTCCTCGACGTTGAGTTGCATCCCGAGTATGAGGAGAATGGCTGGGTCTATCTATCCCATACGGATCGTTGCCAACTCTCCTGTGGCTGGCCGGTGCCTGCCACCATGGTCCGTGTTGTGCGCGGGCGCGTTAAAGAAGGAAAATGGGTCGATCAGGAAGTGATCTGGTCTGTACACAAAGACCATTACACACCGGTACCTGATGCCGTCGCCGCTGGCCGATTGGCGTTTGATGGAAAGGGCCACCTGTTCGTTTCCATTGGTGGCAAAAACACCTATGACAAGCTTCACCAACTCGACACACCGTTTGGGAAAATTCATCGGGTCCGTGACGATGGAACTGTTCCTGAAGACAATCCATTTTGGGTCGCGGCAGACGAGCGCCCTGAAACATCGACAATCCATACGGTTTGGAGTTATGGGCACCGCACGGGGCAAGGATTGGGCTCACACCCAAAGACAGGGGCCATATGGAACACAGAGATGGGCCCCCGCGGAGGGGATGAAGTGAATCACATTCTGGCTGGTCAGAATTATGGGTGGCCGCTCTACACCAACGGCCTCGACTATAGCGGAGACGAAGTGTCAATTGGCAAAGACTTAGGCCTCGATTTCCCAATCGAGGATACGGTTTTGCCCGTCGTCGACTTCACACCGGCGCCCGCCGTATCCAACTTCACCTTCCATGACGGCACCCAGTTTTCCGGGTGGAACAATGATCTGCTTGTTGGCAGCCTGAAGGCGGGATCCCTCCATCGATTGCGCATCGAGGATGGACAGCTGGTGGAAAAAGAAAGGCTGTTTGCAAATTTCGGACGTATCCGAGATGTCGAAATGGGTGACGATGGATTCGTCTACATCGCCCTGGAACACAATGACGCCGGGTCGATCTGGCGCCTGGTTCCGGAGTAAACTGAACCCCGCCCGTCATCTCTTTTCTGGCACAAACTAGTCGTCAAAGCCAACAAACACCGTTGCCTCATCGACACTCTTTCGCTCTGACACCACTGCATTCGCTGGAAAGGAGTCATCGGGCCAGCCGAGCGCCACAGCTTTCATGATGACCTGATCGTCCGCAATGCCGGCATGTTCACGCACAACAGGTGACTGCATGATGCCCTGGCTATTGATCACAGCTCCCAGCCCCCGCGACCAGGCAGCATTTACGAGCGCAGTTGTCACTGCCCCACAGTCAAACGGTGTGTCGTCGCTGTCTGCCAGTGACCGATCATAGGTCACAATCACGCAGACCGGTGCATCGAACTGACGGAAACCGCGCAGCACCCAATCCTGCCGCGCTTCTTTATCTTCTCGCGCAATTCCCATGGCAGAAAACAATTGTTTGGCAACACCGACCTGTCTTTCGCGGTGCTTCCCTTCAAACGGCTGACCGATACGGAACTCACGTGAATGGGGAATGCCCGCCAGGTTCCGCTCGGTGTTACCAGCGCGAATTCGGTCCAACGGTTCGCCGGAGATAACGTAGAAGCTCCACGGCTGCGTGTTCATCGACGATGGCGCACGCATCGCCAATGTCAGTATTTCTTCGATGAGTGCCTTCGGAACAGGTTTGGATTTGTAGCCCCGGATACTCCGGCGGCCCATAATTACGTCATCAAACTGCATGGATTGTCCCTAAGATTTGTTATTTTCCGAACAAGTATCGGCTATTGCTGAGTAGGACAAGCCGCCTTACCTAAGGCCCGGCCAAACCCGCCTGGCCACAGCCCCTGACTCCCAGGCGGCAGGATCGTGCGACCTATCGGTCCCATCCATTTTTTTCAATATATTCAACTACTTACAAATGAAGGTGGGCTCAGGGTGCCAACGGTGGCCTGCCGATGCCACCGCTGACTTTAGCTGGCAAGAACGTTGATCCGAATAGTCAGTATGACGTCAGAAATGACACGTCATTCGTTATGCAGATCATCGAGGGACTAATCCCCCTGAACTACTATAAACCACATATTCTTTGTGCTTTCTTCAGGTAATACAGTCGTTTCAGCCCGAAGGAAATGACAACACACGAACACCGGGAGGCATACCATAGCCTACTCCTTCCTTGTCGCCGACGACCATTGGCTTGTGCGCCAAGGCCTTCGCCATACGCTCTCGGAGCTTGGTGACGAGGTCAGGATCACTGAAGCCGGCTCCTACACTGACGTGATATCAGCATTGGAAAGTGGTCGGAAATTTGACCTTCTTCTGCTGGATCTGGAGATGCCCGGCATGACGCCAAGCGAGGGCGTAGCCCAGATACGGGGGACGTTTCCTGCTCTGCCCCTGGTTGTTGTCTCCGGGACTGATGATCCTGTCACTATTCGGCAATTGATCAGCACCGGAGCCGCCGGATTCATTCCAAAGTCTGTTTCTCCGACTATTATGCTGCGTGCTCTTCAACTCGTTCTGTCAGGCGGCATTTATGTGCCGCCGTCAGCGTTGGAGATGCTGGAGAAAGAGGGGGAACCTAATCTGACAGACCGGCAGACACAGGTCTTACGCCTCTTGGCCGACGGTGCTCCCAACAAGACCATCGCAAATCAGCTTGGTCTCGCATTACCAACAGTCAAAATTCATGTCGCCGCGGTGCTGCGTCAATTGTCTGCTCGGAACCGGACAGAGGCAGTGCAGACCGCCCTGCGTCTTGGCATACTGGATACGAACCACAAATAGCCCCGGTCAGGTTTCTATCTCACATTCGCAGCCAGAAGATGCCGGACCATGGCCCGAAGCTCCGCCGGCTGAACCGGTTTGTGTAAAAGATCAAAGCCCGTGTCGCGCAAATCCAAAAGGCGGTCTGGGCCTGTATCACCGGTCACAATCAGTACGGGCGTTTTGACGCCGACCTGCGACCGAACCTCATTTGCCACCCGATCCCCTGTCTCGCCGTCAGCCAAACGATAGTCGGAGATGATGAGGTCGATTCGGCCATTGAGCGCCTCAATCGCGCCGGGGGCTCCAGCAAGACTGTCAGTCAACGCACATTTGTATCCCCAGCTTTCCAGCAAGACACTCAATGCATCGGCCGACAAGGGGTCATCCTCAATTAATAAGACATGTGAAGGAGCATGTGTCCCGGACATATCCGGGAGTTTTAGATCTGTTGAAGGCGAAAACTGCGCCTGGTCAGCTGCGAGGGGCAGGGTTACCACAAACCGACTGCCTTTACCGAAGGTTGACATGACCTCAATTTGACAGCCAAGCAGATCACACGTTCGCTTCACAATAGAGAGCCCCAGCCCCAGTCCACCCTGTTGATCGCTCGAAGCATTCCGGAGCTGAAAGAACTCTTGGAATACGTCTTTTTGGTCTTCTGTCCGGATGCCAACCCCAGTATCCCAGACCTCTATCCGCGCCTTATCACTTTTCTTCCGAACCGCTAAAAGAACACCACCGTCATCGGTGTAGCGAATTGCATTTGCCGTGAGGTTTCGAATGATCTGGCCCAACAAGATAATATCGCTCTCAATAAACGTCGCCGAACCGATTGAGCGCAGGTAAAGCCCTTTTTGTTCCGCTTCTCCAGCAAACTCATTCACAACTTGATCGAGCAGCACTCTCAGCTCAATACGTTCCTCCCGCACGTGAACAATACCCGCGTCCAGCTTTGAAATGTCTAGCAGCGAGTCGAGAAGCCCCCTGACAATATCAAGCGACCGGTTGATTTTGCCAATAAGCTCCTGGCTTTGCTGGTCACTTACGAGACGCCGCGTGAGCGCGGATACAAACAGGGTCATCGCATGAACAGGTTGACGCAGGTCATGACTCGCCGACGCCAGAAAGCGCGTTTTCGCGCGGCTGGACTGTTCAGCGACGCGCCTTGCTGCCTCCAGGTCACTAACAGAGCGTTCTAGCGACTCAACCAGATTTTGGTTCTCAAAACGCAAGGAGAGTGCGTCAACAATCTGCCGATGCATTGCTCGACCAATATTCATCAGAACCGCTAGGTACAAAAGCAGAAGCACACCCATTTCGATATGACCTTCTGTACCGTCAAGCAGAAACCGAGCTGACGCAATGAGCAATGCAGGGCTAACCGCCAGCACAACTGCGATTTGTCGTGCGGCCAGAGAGGCCGTCGCAGAGGAACTGATTCCCCCGATCACAAATGCAAGGGCTACTTGATAGATCGGGTTATCAGGCGGATAGAGAAGAAACCCGGCTGCCCCCCACGCAATGCCCGTGACAAATACCGCAACAAGGTAGACCCGGTCCCACCAAGCGATCTCTTCATCGCCCGGCGACTGGGCAGCAAACACCTGCACGATAACCAACCGAGCCGTGGAGATGGCGAGCATCATGCCCAGCCAAAGCAGAAGCAAGTCCTGGTCTGCAATGCCCCAGTACATCCAACCTACAATTAGCACCAGCAGGGTATGCATGACCCCCGGATTGGCCGTCGCAAACATCATGCGCACTTGCGCATTGAAGAGGTTTTTTTCTTTTTGTGTTTCGGCTGGTAGTTTTTCTGCGGGGTCTACGACATCGACGCGCTCGGTCACTGGATTATCGGACCTTTGAGTACTTTCCACCATCTCCCCCACCGCCACCATTCAGCTTTTAAGTGCGTCGCCGTTTCTAACGATAACTATCCGCGGAAGGCGAGCATTTTTCCAGCATTTGTGATGCGCACGTCGACGAAATTAAGTTAGTCCGTATTTTGATCCCACTCGAACGGACGCACCGGGAAGTCGGGGAGAACGTTGGTATCCTTGGAAAAAACATCGCCTAGAAAGCTCACCGACAGTTTGCCGTTTATTTCATCCGGGTCTATGTGTCCGGTAAAGATACCGACCGGCCAACCGCCAAGATTAATACTTTCAGTTTCCAAATCCTGGATGTCGGATTGAAGGACCATTTGCTCGCTTGCCGCAAAACGATCCATCGACAGGACATAAATCACATACTCATCAGTCTCTGAGGGTGCCGTTGCCAATGACTGCGTAGCAGCCAGTCTAATCAACTCAGCATGGCTTTTTGGTTGGAGCATCTCCGCTTCCACATCTTCTTTACGAAGAGCAAACCAAACAATTGCTGGGTTCGGTGGTGTAAGCGTTTTCGCCGCCGTACGCGTTATCACTATGCCGTTTTCCTGCACACGATAGTATGTAGAGTATTGTGCAAGCGCGCGCCGCGCCGCTACGTCTTCAAAAACAAGCACTCCCTGAACCCGCCAAGTGTCCGGCTCGCCAGTGATCGTCGACACTTTATTGATCAGAATTTGGTGCAGGTAAAACTCCTCGTATCGAAACTCTGGGTCTACAAGCCATGAGGCCATTTCGGGAGTGGCGAACCGCACCGGCAAACCTCGTTCCGACGCAGTTTGTCCCCGCATGCCCAAAACGGTGCCGAGCGTCGCCAGATCGGCATGGCGCGGATAGAGAATCTGCTCGGACTCTGCCGCCTTGATCGACACAAGGGATACTGACGCTACCAAAAGGACCGTAACCAGGATTGCTATGTGGCGGGATGTAGCGAACACAGTTAAGTCCCTCCACCAGTGTAAACGCGGGTAACATCATTAGGCAGTTGTTTAAGGTTCAGCTCCCCCTCAGCGACATCGGCACCGACATCAATAACGGCGCCTGTTCCGGCGTCGAACACGGCACCACCAAAGCTCTCCATCGCCTCCTTGCCGACGAGTCCACCAGCCACTTTAGAGACACCAAAGCCCAGTCCCTCTTTGACAATTTCAACAGCTGCGCCTTCCGTACTTGAGCTCACAAAAGTGCCCAGGCGCTCATATTGGTCAGCCCCCTGCATGCCGGCAATCTTTGAGTCTTTTGCCCCACCGATGAGAACCTTAAGGCCTTTAAACGCAATACCGAGTGGCAGCGCTGCACAAGCAGGGTTGAGAGTGGCACAGCCAATACCGCCAACCGCTGTCCCGATGTTGCCCAGCGTATCGAGTGTCTGAATGAAAGGTTCCATTCTGCGCTCAAAATCCAGTATGTCCCGTTCGAGAGCAAGGGCGTCCAAATCCTTCTGAATGCATTCAGGCGTTGTACAAGGGGACGGCGGGTCTTCCGCCGGTGGACGATAGCTGGTGACCTGGTCCAATGTTGTAGGCCCCACTGACTGTGTGTCTGTAGGGTCAGGCAGCGACCCATCAGGGGATATTGGCGGGGTGTCTTGACTGGGTGTCAGATCGAGCAAACCACTTGGATCCAAAGGATCAGAAGCAGGTGGATTGATTCCACCCGGCACCAGGGATACCGGCTCCGGATCTGCCGGTGGTACCACCAGCGTCAACAAGCCTGTCGGTTGCTGCCCCGGTGGTCCCGGTGGCGTTTGACTATCTGGATTAACAGCCGGCTGCTGAGGTGGCATCTGCGGAGTACCCAGAACAGGTAGCGTTGGTACGGAGTTCGTCGGCAGGCCGGGAGGGGGCGTCACAGGTGTTGGATTGACCAGCGGTGCTGGTGGTGTTTGGCCACCCGGATTAACAACCGGCTGCTGAGGCGGCACTTGCGGGGTGCCGGTGACTGGCGTTGTCGGTACAGAGTTCGTCGGGGGTCCTACTGGCGGGGTGCCCGGCGTTGGGTTTGCTGGAGGCGCCGGTGGCGTTTGCTGTGTACCCCCACCGGTGTTTGTCGCAGGCGGCGCCGGTGGTGCGTTGTTTCGTCCCCCCGGCGGATTATTATTGGACGCAACATTTGTCCCTCCACCACGACCGTTCGCGACCATATTTGAAGCAGCGATGACCGCCGCATCACCTGCGTCATAGGTAATCACGGTTGTCCCGCCAAGCATGGCGCCTCTCAAGGCCGCAACCTGGCTGGACGGGGCTCCACCTTGCGCCGCGAGACCGACGAGGCTGTTCGAGAACTCATTGCGGAACGCGTTTGCCAGCTTTGTCTCTGCGGCTCCCAGCGCTGCAATGAACTGCGCTTTCCCACAACAATTAGCAGAATAGATCTGCTTGAACTCGCGGGCCATGTCTGTTGGAAAGCTCGACATGCTGGCACCGATTGTTCCTTGAAGCATCCCTAGCATACCGTCCAACTGTGCCGCCAATTGTTGCACAACGTCCGGTGGTGCACCCGACCCTGCCATCTCAGCAAGCATCAGGTTTTTGATCGTGCTGGTGTCAAACTGGGTATCGCCGATGCCCATCTCCTTAAAGAGGGCCGCCAGCTCTGCCTCGGATAAGGTTGCGAAATCGCCCCAATCTCCAACTTTGTCATCAATCGACGCCAGCGATAATGACGCGGCGCTCATGGCGCCCCTTTGCGTCGCACCGCGTTGCAATTGTCTTTGCTGCAGGATCTGCTGTTGCGGCTGAACTGGAGGCCGATTGATCACCGGCGGACGATGTTGCGTCGGCGGCGGGTGGGCGGGTGGATGAACAGGCGGAGAAGGCGGGTGATAATGGGGACTGGCGAGTGCTGAACTCGTGGGCACCAAAAGAGCGAGCACGAACATCAGCGATCTCATCGTTATCACCCTCCTTCTCCAAGTGTTCGGCAAACTCTGTCCGGCGAGGAACAAATTGGCGTCAACATTGTCGACGCTAACGCGTGTGACCATCCGTTCGCAAACGCGAAAATGGCCTAGTTCCGGCGTTTTTCGCTATCGCCCGCTGCTGTTGGCATTGAGCTCAGGCCATTTCATCGACGGTCAAAAAGGACTAATACCCTCGTTGCTGAGGAACAACAAAGACGAGAGAGTCACTTCTATCAATGGGTGTTTTCATGGTTTTACCCACACGCCCCCCTCCGTCTCGCTTACTCTGACAGCCAGTACGATCCATACCGCGCGCGCTCGACGCGGCGGCCAGTGATCGTTTTGGGGCTAAGCGTGCATGTCTCAATGCACGCGGGTACATAATGACTATGGGATAGAGAAATGAAACGGAATTGGCTTGCGACCACCGCTCTAACGAGCATGACACTACTTACAGTTGGCGCGATCGCGCCTGCTAACGCTTCACCCCATTCTTCAGTTAGCTTCGTGGCGACTAGCACTTCCGGCACGACCAATGCTATTACCCCTGAGCTTCTGTCGGATGAACAGAGAGTTCGTCAAGCTCTTCTCAACCCACATCTGTTCACCATTTTCCTGCTGCAGATGCTCGCAAATAACCAGAAGCCTGCTGATTATTCTGGTGGGTTTGAAACCGGCGTCGCCGCCGGTGAACAAGCTGCCGTGATGTCAGACAAGATCAGCGTCTGGTCAAGCATCAACTATTCGGAATCGGAGAGCGACTTCACAGCGACAGCCTATGACTCCGAGACAGTATCAGGCTCGGTCGGACTTGATTACATCCTGTCCAAGTTTGTCACTCTGGGCGCATTTATCTCCTATAGCGATACGGATACCACAACCCCTTTCAACGGTGGCAGCTCCGACAATCAGTCGTTCTCAATAGGGCCTTATGCAAGCTTTGTCGTCGATGACATGTTCAGCATTGATGCCAGTATTGGGTACTCCACAAGCGACATAGACAATTCCCGGACTGTGGGAGCTGTCGTCGCGACAGGATCACAGGACGGAGATACAGTCTTTATGTCCGTCGGCCTGAACGGGATGAAATGGTATGACAATGTCGGTGTGAGCGGTCGTGTTGGCTGGAGCTATTCAGATACAGATAATGACGCCTACACCGACAGCCTCGGCACCGCATTCGCGGCAACTGACTCGCAGCTTGGGCAAATTCAGGTGGGTGGCCAAGTGAGCTACTATACCGAAAACTTCATGCCGTATGTTGGAGCAACCTACGTCTATGATGCCATTAGTGACGATGTAACAACCGTTGCCCCTCCACAGCCAGAAAATGATGATGACGAAGTTAGACTCGATGCTGGCGTGAACATATTTGGGGCTGGCGCCATATCCGGCGGACTCTCCGCTTCCTATACGGTCCTTCGCGAAGACTATGAAGGCTGGGGTGTCGGCGGCAATGTGAGCCTTCGCTTTTAGCGCCATCCATGATGTAAAATCTCAGGCCCTCCAAAGTCTTGGAGGGCCTTTTTTGCACCCGCTAAATCAAGCAAGCGTTTCTTCAACATCGGGAGGATCTTCACGGGGGATGTTAACAAGCCGGTAGTGCCATCTACATAGATAGGTATCAGGCGGCAGTTCCAGGCTCCCCAACCGTCACGATGTGCTGAATCTCCTCAGACTGGAAGCCTAGCGCCATCGGGCGCACGACACCTGGCAAAGTCGCGACATCATAGAGTTCCTCTACCACTCCTTCGATGGAGAACCAGTGCACAATATCCCCGCTGTTGAGATCAATGACGACTATGCCGCAAATGGGAGCTATGCCGGCTTCGGACAAAGCCTCATCCAGCTTGAGCCCGGAGAAGGTTTCGCTGCCCCGGGGTTTAGATAGACCGGCCACAGCAAAGTCTCCGTGGAATGAGAGACCCCGCAGATATCCCGGGCAGAGTGTCAGGCGCTGGAACGTGCTGGTTTTTGGGTCCAAAAACCCAAAATAGCCTGTACCGGATTCATGCAACCAAAGACGATCTTTATGTACACGCGGGGAATGAGGCATGGAGAGACCTGCTGCGATGACCTCCCCAGAACTAATATCAATGACGACGCCGCCGTCTTCTCTGTGATCACGCCAACCGCCTGGATTGTTCGTTTGCGCCACAGCGGTGACGTATTTTGGGTCTCCATCCTTTAGGGCTAAGCCGTTCAGGTGGCATCGGTCTTCCGCGGCAAGCTCGCTGATAAAGCCTGGGCGCCATAGCGGCTCAAAGCTTGCCCGCTCACTCGTTGTGGCTATGCAGGAGAACAGCGTGTTCACGAAGACGGGCCTGCCCAGCCTGTCTACGGTGACATCATGAATGTCGAGGTTTCCAGTCGTATATCCTACTTGGGGCACATAGAGGCGATCATATCCATCAACACTTTGGTTTGGCTCGAGAGCGTTTTCAAACCGCCAAAGCTGATAAAGCGAACTCA
Source organism: Parvibaculaceae bacterium (assembly GCA_965248405.1). Classification (GTDB taxonomy): domain Bacteria; phylum Pseudomonadota; class Alphaproteobacteria; order Parvibaculales; family Parvibaculaceae; genus Mf105b01. The sequence goes on along the minus strand of OZ252104.1, from coordinate 53,525 downwards.
TCCAAAGAGTGTCGCAGTATGCATGCAACCCATGCACTGATTGAAGGTCCGTTCAAAAACAGAGACTTGTCCGCCCTCCCCTGCCCCCACCATAAAGAGTTTCCCAGCCTGATAGGTCGTAAACGCTAGGCTGAGTTTTTGATTGGCAAGCCAGTCGGGAAAGCCTTGCGAACTTGTGAGGACGAAGTCTCTTTTTGCATCGCGGACAAGCTCAATTCCCGCTTCCCTTACACCCACGGAAGACGCTGCCTGCATGGTGGCTGTGCTCATACTCTTCTGTCCTTTTACCTTTTAGACGAACTGGAAATCATCTTGGTGAAGGTTTGCCATGTTAACTCCCTGAAGCGTGACGACATCGCCATTCCCCATGTCGATCACTGTATCCAGTCCGACCTGGCTTGCCGCAGCTTGAACATCTGCGAAATTGTTCAGGAGGGAAGAACCGATGAAATCGATGACGTCGTCAGTCGCTGCCCCCGCGACAAAGTCAGTGATCGTTTCCACCCCATCATTGTCAACGAAGACGAACCGGTCGCTACCCAAACCACCGGTTAGCGTATCAGCACCGGCGCCGCCATTGAGTTCATCATCTCCAGCACCGCCGATAATGGTATCATCGCCCGCATAGCCGTAGAGCCGGTTCGCGGCCGCATCCCCCGTCAAACTGTCATTGTGAGTGGACCCATAGACCCATTCGATGTCAGTTAGTGTATCGCCAGTTGCAAACCCGCCAGACGCACTGCCCGTGCCCAGGTCTATCGTGACCGCGCTGGTGGACCGGTGATAGTTTGCCCAATCATCTCCGGCACCACCGGCGAGCGTGTCGGCTGCAGCACCAGAGACCAGATTGTCGTCCCCTGCACCACCTGTCAGTTCCGAGCCGCTATCAACTGCCGCGAGAATGTCATCGTGTGCTGATCCGATCAGATTCTCAATTCCTGTCAGCGTATCGCCAGCAGCATCGCCGAGAGTTCCCACTCCGGTAATCAGATCGACATTTACCCCAGCAGACGATCCCGTATAGAACGCCGTATCAACACCGGCGCCCCCATCCAGCGTGTCGGCACCTGCGCCACCAGTGAGTCGATCATCTCCGCTTCCGCCTATAAGTGTGTCATTGCCATCACGACCATTCAGCCAATCAGCACCGTCACCCCCTTCAAGACGGTTCACAAAATTATCGCCTGTCAGGCTGTCGTCGAATGACGAACCGAGCACATTCTCAATGTCGGTTAGTACGTCCCCCTCGGCCTCGGAACCACCATACACAGCCCCATCCGCTCCTGTATTGGTGTTCCCGTAGATCAAGTCCACCGCAACACGGGAATTTGCCCATGCATAGAATGCCTGGTCAACACCGGCGCCCCCATCCAGCGTGTCGGCACCTGCACCACCAGTGAGTCGATCATCTCCGCTGCCGCCTATAAGTGTGTCATTGCCATCACGACCATTCAGCCAATCAGCACCGTCACCCCCTTCAAGACGGTTCACAAAATTATCGCCTGTCAGGCTGTCGTCGAATGACGAACCGAGCACATTCTCAATGTCGGTTAGTACGTCCCCCTCGGCCTCGGAACCACCATATACAGCCCCATCAACTCCTGTATTGGTATTCCCATGGATCAAGTCTACCGCTACGCGGGAAGTCGCTGCCGAATAGTCGGCGGTATCAACCCCAGTACCGCCATCAAGCGTATCGGCCCCCGCACCACCATTGAGTTCATCATCTCCAGCACCGCCGATAATGGTATCATCGCCCACATAGCCATAAAGCCGGTTTGCGGCCGCATCCCCCGTCAAACTGTCATTGTGAGTGGACCCATAGACCCATTCGATGTCCGTTAACGTGTCACCGGCTGCAAACCCGCCAGACGCACTTCCCGTACCCAGGTCTATAGTGACCGCGCTGGTGGACCGGTGATAGTTTGCCCAATCGTCTCCGGCACCACCGGCGAGCGTGTCGGCTGCGGCACCAGAGACCAGATTGTCGTCCCCGGCGCCACCTGTCAGCTCCGAGCCGCTATCAACTGCCGCGAGAATGTCATCATGTGCTGATCCGATCAGATTCTCAATTCCTGTCAGCGTATCGCCAGCAGCATCGCCGAGAGTTCCCACTCCGATAATCAGATCGACATTTACCCCAGCAGACGATCCCGCATAGCTCGCAGTATCTGTACCTGCACCGCCATCCAGAACATCCGCGCCAGCACCACCTTCGAGAGTATTGGCACCGCCGTCGCCCGTCAGGGTATCATTGTGTATGGACCCAATAGCGTTTTCGATACTGAGGTACGTATCGCCTGTCGCCTCTGCGCCAGAGCCTATGCCTGTTGCAAGGTTTACGCTGACCGCTCCGGTGGCCGTGCCGTAGGTGATCGTATCATTGCCAGGACCACCATTAATTACGCCATGAAGCACAACACCATCCAACAGATCGTCACCCGAGGGTGGGTCGATGGTGAGGTCGAAATTGCTCTCAACGAAGGTACCGGACGGGTCCGTGGCTCTCACTTTGAGTGAGAGCAAACCCACGTCACCGTTTGCGGGTGTCCCGGAGAAAGCCCCCGTCATAGGGTTGAAGGTGAGCCACGCTGGGAGAGCTGTCCCATCTGATTTTGTTGCCGTGAGCGTCAAGCTGTCGGATGCATCTACATCAGCAAAGGTGCCACCGGGTACTGTATAAGAGAATGCCTGACCATCTTCACCCACCTGGCTTGTAAGACCTACAGCAACCGTCGGTGCATCATTCACCCCATTGATGGTGATGGTTGCGGTTGCCGTATCGGTTCCGCCATTCCCATCTGAGACGGTGTAAGTGAAGCTATCTGTGGTGCTCGCCCCCGCGGCCAGGCTCTCAAACTGACCGTTGGGGTTGTAGGCATAGCTGCCATCGGTGTTGAGGGTCAGCAGAGCGCCAGAGGCCAGAGCCGTCGGCACGCCAATCGCCGCTCCACTGCCGTTCATCTCTGTGACGGTCAGGGTCGCGCCGGTGTCCACATCCGTGTCGTTCGTCAGAACCCCGGCTGCTGCCACCACGTTCAGAACCGTGTCTTCATCCGTCGACCCTGCATCCGCCACCCCGACGGGCGCATCGTTCACCCCATTGATGGTGAGGGTCACTGTCGCGGTGTCGGTTCCGCCATTCCCGTCGGATACGGTGTAGGTGAAACTGTCTGTGGTGCTCGCCCCCGCGGCCAGGCCCTCAAACTGGCCGTTCGGGTTGTAAACATAACTCCCATCGGCGTTGAGGGTCAGCAGAGCGCCGGAGGCCAGAGCCGTCGGTACACCAATCGCCGCTCCACTGCCATTCATGGCAGTCACCGTCAGGGTTGCCCCCGCATCCACATCCGTGTCGTTGGAGAGAACCCCGGACGCTGCCACCACGTTCAGAACCGTGTCTTCATCCGTCGACCCGGCATCCGCCACCCCGACAGGCGCATCGTTCACCCCATTGATGGTGAGAGTGACGGTTGCCGTATCGGTCGTGCCGTCGGTGCTGGTGATCGTATAGGTGAAGCTGTCTGTGGTGCTGGCGCCCCCTGCCAGGCTCTCGAACTGACCGTTGGGGTTGTAGACGTAGCTGCCATCGGCATTGAGGGTCAGCAGAGCGCCGGAGGCCAGAGCCGTCGGCACGCCAATCGCGGCTCCACTGCCATTCATCGCCGTGACAGAGACCGTATGTCCCGCATCCAGGTCCGTGTCATTGGCGAGAACGCCAGAAACAGCTACAACGTTGAGGGCTGTATCTTCATCCGTCGACCCAACATCATCTGTTGCCACAGCCGGATCATTCACACCTGTTACGGTCAGAGTAACAGTTGCGGTGTCTGTTCCGCCATTTCCGTCTGAGACCGTGTAAGTGAATGTATCGACAAGACTCTGACCAACCGCCAAAGCCTGCAGAGCCGCAGCTCCTGTTGGGTTGTAAGTGAATGTCCCGTTGGAAGCGATGGCAACAGTAGCGCCCTGCGCGCTCAATGCATCAACGACCGTAACTGTTAGCGTATCACCGTCGGCGTCCGTGTCATTGAACAACACATTCCCAATCAAGGCAGAACTGTCTTCATCTGTCACGTAGTTCGAGCCGAAGATGACATAGGACGATCCAGAATCGGTGCCATTTGGATCAGCTCGGTAAGCCCCCACGATAAGGTCATCAAAGCCGTCGCCATTAACATCCCCCGCCGCTGAGGCCCAGCCGCCTTCATCTCCGGCAACCACGCCTTCCAGACTGAAGCCATTAGCACCACTCAACGAGTTCAAATTGATGCTGGAAGCAAACCCTCCTGCTTTGCCAAACACCACATAGCTTGCCCCAGAGTTGGTGCCATTCACATCCGCCAAAACCGCACTGATGATCACATCATCAAAGCCGTCGCCATTGACATCACCGGCATTCGAGACAGTACCGCCAGTGAAGTAGTCCGATGTAACCCCTTCCAGACGGAAGCCATTGGTTCCATCCAGTGTGCTGAGGTTCGTTGCTGCGCTAAACCCACCGGCTTTACCGAACACCACATAGGCGGCGCCGGACTGAGAGCCGTTCACGTCCACCCCGTTTGCCCCGACAATCACATCGTCAAAGCCGTCATTATTTACGTCACCGGCACCCGATACTGAAATGCCAGCAAAGTCTCCCCCAGCGACCCCATCCAGACGGAATCCATTCGTGCCATTGAGGGTGGAGAGGTTTGTTGTTGTGGCAAACCCGCCAGCTTTACCAAAGAGAACATAGGCCGTGCCGGAGTCAGCCCCGTTCGTATCGGTATAGCCTGAGCCAATAATCAGATCGTCGAAACCGTCGCCATTGATATCGCCCGCATCTGAGACAGACCGACCGGACCGGTCGCCAGCCGCCACCCCTTCCAGACGGAAGCCATTGGTTCCATTCAACGTGCCCAGATCCAGTGTGGAAGTGAACCCGCCCGCCTTGCCGAACACCACATAGTTTGCACCAGATTGCGATCCATTGGGGTCAGCGCGATAAGCCCCGACGATCACATCGTCAAAACCGTCTCCATTAATATCACCCGCTGACGATACAGAAAGACCTGCCCGGTCCTCAACTGCCGTCCCCTCCAGACGGAAGCCGCTCGTTCCATCCAAAGCGCTGACACTCAGTGTTGGAGAGAACCCACTGGCCTTGCCGAACACCACATAGGCCGCACCTGAGTTGGCGCCATTAATATCGGCGCCAAAAGCCCCGACGATCACATCGTCAAAGCCGTCGCCATTGACATCGCCTGCGCCTGAGATCGACCACCGAACCCCAATGGAATCCCCGGGGGTGCCACCGGCCGCCCCATCCAGACGGAAGCCATTGGTTCCATCCAGAATGCTGAGATTTGCCGAAGCATCAAACCCGCCCGCCTTGCCGAACACCACATAGGCCGAACCTGCATTATTACCACCATGGTCCGTGTAGCGGGCACCGATGATCACATCAGCAAAGCCGTCTCCATTAACATCGCCAGCGTCTGAGACGCCGCCGGCAAGATCCCCTGCCGCAACACCGTCCAGGCGGAAACCGATCGTACCATTGAGTGCACTGAGCTGAACCACTGAAGGCCCGGCACTATCCGAATTCGCAATTGGTGTATCGTTCACCCCGTTAATGGTGAGCGTCACCGTGGCCGTATCCGTCGTGCCGTCAATGCTGGTGATGGTGTAGGTGAAGCTGTCCGTTGTGCTCTCACCTACAGCGAGCGACTCGAACTGGCCGTTCGGGTTGTAAACGTAGCTGCCATCGGCACTGAGCGTCAGCAAGGCACCAGACGCCAGAATTGTCGGCACGCCAACCGCGGCTCCGCTGCCGTTCATTGCGGTTACGGAAACCGTCTCTCCATTATCAACGTCGGTGTCATTGGCGAGGACCCCAGAGGCCGCCACCACATTCAGGACTGTATCCTCGTCCGTTGACCCCACATCATCTGCCGCAACGGCTGGGTCGTTTTCCCCCAATACAGTCACTGCGACAGTAGCGGTGTCTGTTCCGCCATTGCCGTCTGAGACCGTGTAAGTGAATGTATCGACAAGACTCTGACCGACCGCCAAAGCCTGCAGAGCCACAGCTCCTGTTGGGTTGTAAGTGAATGTCCCGTTGGAAGCGATGGCAACAGTAGCGCCCTGCGCACTCAATGCATCAACGGCCGTAACTGTTAGCGTATCACCGTCGGCGTCCGTGTCATTGAACAACACATTCCCAATCAAGGCAGAACTGTCTTCATCCGTCACATAGTTTGAACCAAAGAGAACGTAGGATGATCCAGAGTTAGTTCCATTGGGATCAGCTCGGTAAGCACCAACAAGGACATCATCGAATCCGTCTCCATTCACGTCTCCCGCTGCTGACACAGAATAGCCAGAAACATGGTCGGATTGCTCTCCATCAATCCGAAAGCCATTCACTCCATCAAGCGTCCCGAGATCGAGCGTCGACGAGAACCCTGAGGTTCGACCGAAGACGACGTAACTGGAGCCTGCAGATAAGATACCATCCGGGTCAGCACCATTCGCGCCTATCAGAAGGTCGTCCACTCCATCACCATTGACGTCTCCTGCATTTGAAACCGAGAAGCCTGATCCATCACCTGCCGCAACACCGTCAAGTCGGAAGCCGTTTGCCCCGCTCAGTGTGCTTAGGTCCATCGTCGAGGTGAAACCACTGGCCTTCCCAAACACAACATAGCTTGACCCCGAACCCAAGCCATTGGGATCTGCTCCACTCGCACCGATAATGACATCGTCAAACCCGTCGCCATTAATGTCTCCTGCACTGGAAACCGAGATACCAGAGATATCATCTGCAGCAGCGCCATCAAGCCGAAACCCATCCGTGCCATTGAGTGAATTAAGGTTGAGCGTAGACGAGAAGCCGCTTGCCTTCCCAAACACAACATAGCTTGACCCCGATGCCGATCCATTAGGGTCAGCCAATGCGACTCCCACTATGACGTCATCATAGCCGTCTCCGTTCACATCACCAGCCGATGACACCGACCGACCTGACCGATCATTCGCGGACGCACCATCAAGCCGAAACCCATCCGTGCCGTTGAGTGAGTTGAGGTTGAGCGTAGACGAGAAGCCGCTTGCCTTCCCAAATACAACATAGCTTGACCCGGAGGACCCCCCGTTAGGACTGGCTCTGTAGGCACCTACGATGACATCGTCAAACCCGTCTCCATTGACATCACCCGCAGATGAGACGGAGATACCCGACTTATCGCCAGCCGCAGCGCCATCAAGGCGAAATCCATTCGTGCCATTCAAAGCACTAAGGTTCAGGCTTGCGGAGAACCCCGCCGCTTTTCCGAACACCACATAACTCGAGCCCGAAGAGACCCCGTTCGGATCAGCGATGAAGGCGCTGACTATCACATCATCAAAACCGTCCCCATTCACATCACCGGCATCCGATACGGAAACCCCCGCAGCATCCCCTGCAGCCACCCCCTCAAGCCGATAGCCATTTGAACCGTCCAGTGTGCTTAAATTAAACGGTGACGAGAAGCCGCCCGCCTTCCCAAACACGACATAGGCAGACCCTGAATCGACTCCATTGACGTCGGAATGAAACGCACCGACGATCACGTCGTCGAACCCATCACCATTCACGTCACCAGCACTCGACACTGAACGTCCGGAATTGTCGTCCCCAGAAACACCGTCTAGGCGGAAGCCATTCCCCCCGTCCAATGATCGGGTGGACTGAATCGTTGTCAACTCACCTGCCCGTCCAAACACGACATAACTGGACCCTGAATTAGCGCCATTTGGATCAGCAAGAGCAGCCCCGATGATGACATCATCGAAACCATCTCCATTTAAGTCACCTGCCGCTGATACTGTTTGACCCGCGCGATCATTGGCTTCAGCGCCATCGAGCCGAAATCCCTCAGTTGCATCCAATGTCGCAAGATCTATTGTCGCGCTAAAGCCACCCTGCTTGCCAAACACGATGTAGGTCGACCCAGATTCTACGCCATTCAGGTCCGCTTTGTACGCGCCGACAATGAGATCATCAAAACCATCCCCATTAAAGTCACCTGCTGAAGATACAGAAGCGCCGGCCCGGTCTTCGCTGAAAGATCCATCAAGCCGGAACCCGTTCGTGCCATCAAGAGTATTGAGGTTTATGGTCGCAGCAAATCCGCTCGCCTTTCCAAATATCACGTAGCTTGAGCCGGAATTGGCCCCATTGGAATCTGCAACATGCGCGCCCAAGATGACGTCTTCAAATCCATCGCCATTTACATCACCGGCACTGGATATCGAAACACCGGCTCCATCCCCCACCGCAACCCCTTCCAACCGAAAGCCGTTTGTGCCGTCGAGTGTCCCGAGGTTCATGGTCGATGCAAAACCAGAAGCCTTCCCAAAAACGATGTAGCCTGCGCCAGAGTCCATGCCGTTCACATCTGAATGGAACGCCCCGATGGCTATGTCATCATATCCATCACCATTGACATCGCCTGCATTCGATACAGATCGCCCAGAATTATCGTCTGCTGCGACACCATCAAGCCGAAAACCGGTGGTCCCATTCAACGTGCTGAGATCAATCGTCGAAGTGAAGCCACTTGCCTTCCCAAACACCACATAGCTCGAACCGGACTCGGCCCCATTAGGATCGGCGTGATACGCTCCGATGATCACATCATCATAGCCATCTCCGTTGACATCACCGGCTTCTGAGACCGAATAACCAGATACATCCCCAGCATTCACACCATCAAGCCGGAACCCGTTCGTGCCATCAAGGGTATTGAGGTTCATGGTCGAGCTGAACCCGCTGGCTTTCCCAAACAACACATAGCTCGAGCCGGAAGCAGCACCATTAGGATCTGCACCACTCGCACCGATGATCACATCGTCATAACCATCCCCGTTCACATCGCCCGCAGCTGAAACAGCAAATCCCGACCCATCTTCAGCCGCAACACCGTCAAGACGAAACCCCGTCGCCCCGTTGAGCGAACTCAGATCAATACTTGCCGTGAAACCGTCAGCCTTGCCGAAGACAACATAGCTTGAACCTGAACCACTGCCATTCGGGTCTGCACCCGGAGCGCCGATGATCACATCATCATAGCCATCTCCATTGACGTCACCGACATTCGACACAGTTCGACCAGAGAAGTCATCCAGGGTGACGCCGTCCATACGAAACCCATTTGTACCATCTAGCGCACTAAGGGAGAAAGCGGTAGGTCCAGCATTATCCGTGTTCGCGATTGGCGCATCGTTTACACCATTGATGGTGAGCGTCACCGTCGCCGTGTCCGTTGTGCCGTCTGTGCTGGTGATGGTGTAAGTGAAGCTGTCGGTCGTACTTTGTCCTACAGCCAGGTCCTCGAACTGACCGTTCGGGTCGTACACATAGCTGCCGTCGGCACTCAGCGTCAGCAAGGCGCCAGACGCCAGAGCCGTCGGCACGCCAACCGCGGCCCCACTGCCATTCATCGCGGTCACAGAGATCGTGTCGCCTGCATCCACATCTGTATCATTCGCGAGAACGCCAGAAGCAGCGACAACATTCAGAACCGTGTCTTCATCCGTCGAGCCCATATCTGCCACAGCAACCGATGCATCATTCACCCCGTTGATGGTCAGGGTCACCGTCGCCGTGTCCGTTGTGCCGTCTGTGCTGGTGACGGTGTAAGTGAAGCTGTCGGTCGTACTTTGCCCTACAGCCAGATCCTCGAACTGACCGTTCGGGTTGTACACATAGCTGCCGTCGGCACTCAGCGTCAGCAAGGCGCCAGACGCCAGAGCCGTCGGCATGCCAATCGCGGCCCCACTGCCGTTCATCGCGGTCACAGAGATCGTGTCGCCCGTATCCACATCCGCATCATTCGCGAGAACGCCAGAAGCAGCCACAACATTCAGAACCGTATCTTCATCCGTGATACCAACATCATCGGTTGCCACAACCGGGTCATTTACCCCCGTTACCGTCACTGTAACAATAGCGGTGTCTGTCCCACCATTTCCATCTGATACGGTGTAGGTAAATGTGTCCTGGATGGTCTGACCAGCAGACAATGCCTGGAGAGTTGCGGCACCTGCTGGGTTGTAGGTGAAGGTCCCGTTTGAGGCGATTGCAACCGCAGCCCCTTGCGCACTCACCGCATCAACAGCTGTTACTGTGAGTGTGTCCCCATCAGGATCTGAATCATTGGCCAAAACATTGCCAATCAGAGCCGTCGCATCTTCATTGGCCACATAGTTTGAACTCAAGATAACATATGCCGCTCCTGAATTCGCGCCATTAACATCTGCGTGCATGGCGCCAACGATGAGATCGTCAAAGCCGTCTCCGTTCACATCTCCTGCGCCCGAAACAACACGCCCCGAACGGTCCTCTTCTGCAAGGCCCACCAATCGGAAACCGTTCGTTCCGCTCAACGTACTTACATCCAGACTGGCATCAAAGCCGCTTGCCTTCCCAAATACCACATAGTTCGCACCGGCGCGGATGTTAGAATGGGGACTTGCGTGCCAAGCACCAACGATCACATCGTCAAATCCATCGCCGTTAACGTCCCCAGCATTAGCAACTGAGACACCAAAATTGTCGCCCGCTGCTCCACCATCCAGACGAAAGCCGTTCGTGCCATCCAGCGTGCCTAGATCAAGTGTGGCACCAAACCCGCTCGCTTTCCCAAAAACCACATAACTTGATCCGGAGTTTGGTCCATTAGCATCTGCATTCCAGGCTCCAACAATCAGATCATCAAAGCCATCTCCATTAATGTCTCCGCCCCCGGCAACATCGAAACCTGCTTTGTCTCCGGCCGCGACTCCATCTAAACGAAAGCCGTTCGCTCCATTAAGCGTGGTGAGATCCAGGGTCGAACCAAACCCGCTGGCATTGCCAAACACAACATAACTCGACCCAGAGTCTACCCCGACGGTATCGGCATATGCTGCACCGATGATCAGGTCAGCAATACCATCCCCATTGATATCACCCGCATCTGAAACGCCGCGAGATAGGCGATCTCCTGCCGCAACGCCGTCCATTCTAAAACCATTGGCACCGCCAATAGTATGCATTGCTACGACTGGGTTGAACCCGCCAGCCTTTCCGTAAACGACATAAGTCGCGCCAGCCTCGCTGAGACCACCGGGATCTGCATCCCGGACACTTACGATTAAGTCATCAAAACCATCATTGTTAACGTCTCCTGCGCCGGAGACGTCATATCCCGCTAGATCACCTGTTGCACTACCTTCAAGACGGAACCCATTAGTTCCATTCAATGTGCCCAGGTTCAGGCTCGCGCTGAAACCTCCCGCTTTGCCAAATACTACGTAACTTGTTCCGGATTGCTGACCATTCGGGTCGGCGACGTATGCCCCGATAATTACATCATCGAAGCCATCTCCATTTACATCGCCCGCATCTGAGGCAATAAATGCCCGATCATACGGGAGAGCACCTTCAAGCCGAAAACCATTTGTACCATTGAGTGTGTTTAGGTTTGTGCTTGCAGAAAATCCGCTTGCCTTCCCAAATACTACATAGCTCGCACCGGACTCGGAGCCATTCGGGTCTGCCTTCCGAGCGCCTATGATGATATCCGCGAAGCCGTCACCGTTCATATCCCCTGCATTAGATACCCACATACCAGCTTCATCGCCCACAGCAGCACCCTCCAAACGGAAACCATTGGCGCCGTTCAGAGAATTCAATGACAATGACGGCACGTTAGGCGTAAGGCCGTGTTCAGAACCATAGAGGACGTAGGTAGAACCGGAGTTTGCACCATTGGGGTCAGCATCTCGGGCACTGACAACGAGATCATCAAACCCGTCTCCATTGATGTCTCCCGCACCAGAGACATCAAGGCCCGCAATATCGCCCGGTGCAACGCCATTCAGACGGAAACCGTCTGTCCCGCTCAATGTGCCCAGGTTCAGGCTCGCGCTGAACCCTCCTACCTTACCAAACACCACATAGGTCGAGCCCGAATTTGACCCATTAGGGTCGGCCAAGTAGGAGCCAACGATTACATCGTCAAAACCATCCCCGTTAAAATCCCCAACATCCGAGACGACAAAAGCCCGGTCATCTGCGGCTGCACCGTCGAGCCGAAAACCGTTAGTCCCATCGAGAGTGTTGAGATTAATAGATGGTGAGAAACCACCGGCTTTGCCAAAAACTACATAGCTGGAACCGGTACTTGCACCGCCATTGTCCGCAAGCCTGGCGCCCACAATCACATCTGCGAACCCGTCCCCATTTACATCACCAGCTCCGGATACCCATGCACCGGCCTGATCACCGAACGCAACGCCCTCCAATCGGAAGCCATTCGACCCATTCAGAGTATTCAGATCCAAGTTCGCACTAAAGCCACTCGCTTTTCCAAAGACAACGTATGCCGCCCCAGAGTCTACAGCGTTAACATCCGCGTACATGGCCCCAACAATGAGATCTTCAAAGCCATCGCCATTCACATCACCTGCAGCGGATACCACCCGCCCCAATTGATCGTCCGATGCAAGACCATCCAACTGAAAGCCATTCGTGCCATTCAGTGTACCAACATCCAGTGAGGCACTAAATCCACCTGCTTTGCCAAACACGACATAGCTTGATCCAGCACTCCCATTTCCATTTGGATCGGCAAACCGGGCCCCCGCAAACACATCATCAAAGCCATCTCCATTGATGTCACCTGCGTTAGCGACAGAAACGCCCAAGACATCCCCTATCGCTGCTCCATCAAGGCGAAATCCATTGGTCCCGTTTAGAGTGCTGAGATCAAGGGTCGCACTGAACCCGCCTGCTTTGCCAAACACAATATACGTAGCGCCCGAACCGGACCCATTTGAGTCCGCTAACCAGGCTCCGACAATCACATCATCAAAGCCATCTCCATTGATGTCACCACCACCGGCAACATCAAATCCCGCTTGATCTCCTGCCGCCCCACCATCCAGGCGGAAGCCGTTCGCACCATTGAGCGTGCTCAGATCCAGAGCGTCGTCAAATCCACCAGCCTTACCAAACACCACATAACTCGATCCAGAACTCTCTCCATTTGGATCGGCATACGCCGAGCCAACGATCAAATCATCAAAACCATCACCATTGACATCGCCCGCTTCAGAAACACCCCGAGCCAGCCGATCGCCGGCTGCGAGACCGTCAATTCGAAAGCCGACTGGGCCAGTTAAAAAACTCAGAGACGCTGAGCTCAAAGTTGCAAAACTTAGGGCCTCGAGCACCCCACCCGCCCCATCGTCACTAGCTGTAGGAGCTGCATTGCTCATCATGAGGGTCTGGAAACCAGAACTTACAGTCGGCGGCTCTTGAACCGAGTCGCCTGCTTTTTTCTGTCCACCACTCACGTTAAATTGAGAGAAGAATAGCAACTGCGACAAGTCGCTCCATGGTTTCGCCCACCAGGGAGTTTCTTCATTGCTGAAGCTTTCTTCATCTGACTCTTTTCGATCCTCGAGCCTGTCGAGATAAGCCCTCAGGCTTTCCTGTGCGGAGTCATCAACCGTTATGGTTGAGTTCAGAGAGATTTTGGACGACTTCCAGTTCTTCCAGAACATCTTTGCTTCCTCCGCTACTGACGACACCGCCGCTTAGCACTTGTGCGTTGGATGCAACTCACTGCACAGACCACAAGAACTCGACTGATGACTCGTTAACCAAAACGCTAGAGAGATAAAGTTGTGGTTTCAAGATGAAAGCGTGACCTTTATGTGCAAAAAAGTTCAATTAGATCAATGGTTTATATTTCCGGGACACCCACACACACCTTAGGACTCGGAGCAATTCACCAAGGTCTACAACCTTGATATGTAGCGCAGGTTGAAGCGCGGAGGTCTCACTCTTCTCTGAAGGCGCGGAAGATCTGATCGCTTAGCGGCTTCAACAAATAACCCATCACCGTTCTATCAGAGGTTCGGATGAATGCTTCAGCGGGCATGCCGGACACCAACGACAAGTCACCTAGCTTTGCAACTTCATTTGGGAGAAGTTCCAAATTTGCTTCATACCATGTCATGCCGGAACGCTCATCCGTTACCAGATCAGGCGAAACCGTTGTCACACTGCATTCAAGGTCAGGGACAGTGCGGCTATTGAATGCAGTCAGTTTTACAAAGGCCGATTGACCCGCATAAATCTGATCAATGTGTAGCGGCTCCACACGGACATTAATAATCAGATGCTTCTCTGCAGGTACAATCTTGAGGATAGGCTCCGCCGGCCTGACCACACCGCCCAGAGTATGCATGCTCAACTCGTGGACAACGCCATCGACTGGCGCACGAATTTCGGTTCTCTCTATCTGTTCAAGAAGAGAGAGATGCTGCTCTCGTAACTCCTCTACCTGCGCCGATGCATCTCTCAAGTCGGTGAGCACCTGTTCGCGGAAGTCTTTCTCGATCTGCAAAAGCTGTAACTGTGTCTCGCCTATAGAGCTACGGAGCCGGGCAATATTCCCACTCAGTTCTGAGATTTGACCTTTAAGGTTTGCGCCTTCGCGCTCCAATGCCAGCACCCGCGTAAGCGGCGCATGCCCTTGCGCGTGCAGCTCTTTCACACCAGCCAGTTCTTTAGCAATAAGGGAAAGCTGCTCTCGCCGCGCCACTTGCAGACCTTGAGCCCCAATAATCTCTTCTTCAAACTGTTGAATGCGCTCGGTGAGTTGGTTCGTTTGTCCCTCCCGAGTTAGAGAGCGTGCATTGAGTATTTCCGTCTGTATCTCTATCGCCTGAGCGATGGCCGCCTCGTTCAACAAAGTTGGCACTGTTTCTGGCCGCTGTAACACATGGAGATTGTCTCGTTCAGCAAGCAAACGGGTCTGCAAAGCCAGGGCTTCTGACAGGCGCCCTTCGACAATCGACTGATTTGCCATTAACAGGGAGCTATCCAAACGGAGAAGAAGATCATCCGCCGCTACCTCCTGCCCCTCCTTGACAGCTATCTCTGAAACGATACCGCCATCCAAATTCTGAACCGTCTTCACTTGGCCCTGGATAACGATCGAACCTGGGGCAACAACCGCGCCTGAAATTGTCGTAAACAAAGCCCAGCCGAAAAACAGAAGGCAGAAAACTACCGTGACCGCATATCCCCAGAGGAGCGCCTGTCTATATTCATTTTCTTGAGCAGCTGTAGAGCCCAGCTTACTGGCGACAGAGCTACTGAGCTGCCGCCACAGGGCGATTACTTTCGGTGACATTCTTCAAAACTTCGTTTTTGCTGCCATAGGCCACTTGGCGACCATCACGCATCATCAAAATGTAATCGACAGCAACAATCGCGCTGGGGCGATGCGCCATAACAATGATCGTCTGAGCATTGGATTTTGCATGCTCAATTGCCTGAGTGAGCGCGATATCACCTTCGTTATCCAGGTTGGCATTCGGCTCATCCAGCACGATAAGCTTGGGATCTCCGAAAAACGCTCGCGCGAGACCGATACGTTGACGTTGGCCGCCTGAGAGCACAGCGCCATCTTCTCCGATCTGAGTTTCATATCCATCCGGGAGTTTCAGGATCATCTCGTGAACACCGGCTGTTTTTGCTGCTTGTACAACGAGTGCGTCATCTACACTCTTTTGAAACCGCCCGATATTTTCTTTAACTGTACCGGAAAACAATTCGACATTTTGCGGCAGATACCCGATCCATCGCCCTAGCTCTTCGCGATCCCACTGGTCGAATGTTGCTCCGTCTAACCGCACTTCGCCCGAGGTTGGATACCATATCCCGACCAACAAGCGTGCCAAACATGACTTGCCAGACGCGCTGGGTCCAATGACACCGACGGCTTCGCCAGGTGACACGGAAAACCGCAGCCCATCCAATATAAATCCAGAAGTGCCTGGCTTTGCCAGACGCACGTCCGTCACGGTCATCCCGCCTTCAGGGTCAGGTAATTGTGTCTTCGCCGATTCTGGTGCAAGGGCCGAAAAAAGACCATGGAGGCGTTTGTAAGCCTGATGCGCAGTGGTGATACCACGCCAATTTCCCACTGTCTGATCCACCGGCGCCAGGGCTCGTCCCATAATGATTGATGCGGCGATCATAACACCCGGCGTGATCGTCTGCTCGATGGCAAGCAGGGCCCCAACCCCCAGCATCAAGGATTGTAGAAAAAGACGAAGAGATTTCGTGCCCGATGCGAACCAGCTTCCACGATCATTGGCCTTCAGCTGCAAACCGGCCGCCTGCCGCTGTCCTTCTTGCCAGCGTTCATACAGGTTGTTCTCCATTCCCATTGCACTGAGAACATCTGCATTACGCTGTGCGGCAAGTGCGACTTGGTTCGACTTCACATTTGTCCCGTTGGCACTTTCCAAGTGTCGCGACGTCGCACGGTCGTTCAGCACTGCCAACGTAACCGCGAGGATCACTCCTGCTAAGGCGACAAGACCCAACATCCAGTGCATGAAAAAAATCAGCGCAAGGTAAGCCGGAACCCAGGGCAGGTCGAACAAAGCGATAACGCCATTGCCGGAAAGAAACTGCTTCACTTGCTGGAAATCCTGCAAAGGCTGCACCAGGACACCTTGGCGCTTCAGGCTTTCCTGCTGCGTCCATATCGAGAACAATCGCCGGTTTGTCAAACGGTCTAGATAGGCACCCAAGCGCGAAGCGATGCGTGACCTTATCAGATCAAATATACCCAGAAAGACATATAGCCCAGCTACGAGAAGAAGCAGTGCCGTAAGGGTTTCATGTGACCGGCTCGTCAGAACACGATCATACACCTGCAGCATGAAGAGCGGACCGGTTAACATAAGAAGGTTTGCGACTGCGCTGAAAACACCGATCCCCACAAATCCGTCGCGAGCCCCTCGCACCGATTTCGCAAAAAGTGTATCGGGGTCCCTTCCATCAGAACCGGCGGGGGGGGACATTTTCACGCTTCCTCCACAGCAAACACTGGCATTGGTATCATGCTCATACGAACTGGAAATCCGTCTGATCCAAATCAGCCAAACCAACGCCTTCTAGTTTGATCGAATTGCTTGCATCGAAGGCAATGGTTGTATCTCCGGCATTTTCAGACATCAGGGCCTGCAATTGCGCATAGGTTGTAACACCAACGCTCGCAATTCTGATCACATCACCACCGGATAGGCCTGCACTGAAGTTTTGGACGACATCGATACCATCCGTATCTGTAAAGACAAATGTATCGTCTCCACCACCACCGTTGAGCGTGTCGTCGCCAAGCCCACCATCGATGGTATTGTTGCCAATCGACCCCGTAATCGTATCGTTTCCGATTGTTCCCCGCATCCAGGCATTGGCGAGTATCTGAGCGCTATTCCAAAGCGTGCCATCGGCAAACTCCACCTGCTCAAGGCCATATTGTGTGCTGTGGAACTGTTGGTCGATGGTGAGCTGCTCGCCTGTCGCGTTGACCGTCACGAGCATGTCCACGGTGTTGGGCGAATAAAGGCGCGAGAAGGTGACATCCGCGGCGTTCAGTCCTTGCAGCTTCAAGGTATCGATGGCACCGACGTCATAGCCATATTCATCGATCGTATCGTTGCCAACGCCGGAACCCCAGATGAAGGTATCGCTGCCTCGGTCTCCGTTCAGCGTGTCATCGCCAAGCCCACCATCGATGGTATTATCGCCAATCGACCCCGTTATCGTATCGTTTCCGATTGTTCCCCGCATCCAGGCATTGGTAAGTATCTGAGCGCTATTCCAAAGCGTGCCATCGGCAAACTCCACCTGCTCAAGGCCATATTGTGTGCTGTGGAACTGTTGGTCGATGGTGAGCTGCTCGCCTGTCGCGTTGACCGTCACGAGCATGTCCACGGTGTTGGGCGAATAAAGGCGCGAGAAGGTGACATCCGCGGCGTTCAGTCCTTGCAGCTTCAAGGTATCGATGGCACCGGCGTCATAGCCATATTCATCGATCGTGTCATTGCCGACGCCGGAACCCCAGATGAAGGTATCGCTGCCCCGGTCTCCGTTCAGCGTGTCGTCGCCAAGCCCGCCATCAATAATGTTGTCCCCGGAGGAGCCTTTGATGGTGTCATTGCCACTGGTCCCGCGGATCCAGGCCTCCGCATAGATCTTCGCCCGATCCCAGAGCGTGCCATCGGCAAACTCCACCTGCTCAAGGCCATATTGTGTGCTCTGGAAATGCTGATCGACGGTGAGCTGCTCGCCTGTCGCGTTGATGGTCACCAGCAAATCAAGCGTATCAGGGGAAAATGAACGCGTGAACGTCACATCCGCAACATTCAACCCTTCCAGCTTCAAAGTATCGATGGCACCGGCGTCATAGCCATATTCATCGATCGTATCGTTGCCGACGCCGGAACCCCAGATGAAGGTATCGCTGCCCCGGTCTCCGTTCAGCGTGTCATCGCCAAGCCCGCCATCAATAATGTTGTCCCCGGAGGAGCCTTTGATGGTGTCATTGCCACTGGTCCCGCGGATCCAGGCCTCCGCATAGATCTTCGCCCGATCCCAGAGCGTGCCATCGGCAAACTCCACCTGCTCAAGGCCATATTGTGTGCTCTGGAAATGCTGATCGACGGTGAGCTGCTCGCCTGTCGCATTGATGGTCACCAGCAAATCAAGCGTATCAGGGGAAAATGAACGCGTGAACGTCACATCCGCAACATTCAACCCCTCCAGCTTCAAAGTATCGATGGCACCGGCGTCATAGCCATATTCATCGATCGTATCGTTGCCAACGCCGGAACCCCAGATGAAAGTATCGCTGCCCCGGTCTCCGTTCAGCGTGTCGTCGCCAAGCCCGCCGATGAGAATATCATCACCATTCTTCGCATTGATCGTGTCGTTACCTTCCTTGCCATCAATTATCTCATCGTCGCCCGTGCCGTTGATGGTATCATCGGCAGACGTTCCGTTGATCGTCGGGAGCCCCGGCGCACCGCTGATCATCCCTTCAATCTGCACTCGCGACAGGACTGTTCCATCGGAGAATTCAAAACTCTCGATACGATTGTATTCGGTATAGAAATGATCTTTTACGGTTAGAACATCCCCACTGGATAGCGTGAGCACAAGATCATTTCCCGCCTGTGTAACCGTCACGTCAGCGACGGCTACTGTCGCATCAAAGCTGATCTTGTCTGCCTGACTGTGGTGAACTGAAATCTTGTCTTCATGGATTGTGTCTTGGCCGTACCCCACACCGAATACATAAGTGTCGTCGCCAAAGCCGCCCTTGAGCAGGTCATTCCCAGCTCCGCCATCAAGTGTATCAGCTCCAGCGGAACCGATAAGTAAATCATCCCCTGCAGTTCCTGCTAGGAGGGCCGCATACAAGTCACTCTCCGTCCAGACCGTCCCGTCAGAAAATTCAAAACTCTCAATGCGATTGTATACCGTCTTAAAGTAGTCAGTGACGGTCAACGAGTCTCCACTGGTAAGCGTAAAAATGACATCGTCGCCGATCCTCGAAATTACGACGTCTGCAACAGAAACTGTTGCATCGAAGGTCACCTTGTCGGCCTGACTGTGATACGCGCTAATCCGATTTTCATGGATCGTATCCTGGCCATACCCAACACCGAATACATATGTATCATTGCCGAAATCGCCTTGGAGCAGATCGTTTCCCGCCCCGCCGTCAAGAGTATCGGCCCCGGCTGAGCCGATAAGCGTGTCGTCACCTGCAGTACCCGTCAGGAGAGAGGCGAAAAGATCGCTCATCGTCCAGGTTGTACCATCTGAAAACACAAAGGTTTCAATGCTGTCCCAATAGTTACCGCTTGTGAAGATCTTGAACTGATCTTCAACCGTTAGTGTGTCCGTTGCCCCTGCAAATGTGAGGACGAGATCATCTCCAACGCGCGCAATGTTGGTATTGGCAGCCAAAACCCCGGCGCCGAACTGGACCACGTCTTGGGTATACTCATAGGAGATGATGCTCATGTGGTCATAGATGACATCCTGCCCGTATCCGATATCGAATTTGTACGTGTCGACCCCGTCGCCACCTTCTAGACGGTCATTTCCGAGACTCCCATCAAGTACGTCATCTGAGAAAAAGCCCAATAGCGTGTCATCGCCCGCGGTACCCTCAAGCAACTTCACGCGGACATCATGGTCGGTCCAAATCGTGCCGTCTGAAAAACGAAACTCTTCGATCTCCTCGTAGGAGCCATACCCGAGGCTGCCATAGGAGAACTGCCTTTCGACAATCAGCTGATCCGTTGTTCCATCAATAGAAATGACAAGATCATCGCCGGCACGGCTGAGAACTATCATACTGGTCGTGATATCGGACTTGAAAGTGACATTGTCCTCAAGCCCTCCCAACACGTTGGGAATGCCTTCACGAATTGTGTCAACACCATACCCGAGGCCGAAAATGTAGGTGTCATTCTCATTTCCGCCGCTCAGGTAGTCATTACCTAACCCGCCATCCAGTGTATCTTGATAGTCAAAGCCGAAAATCTGATCATCGCCGTCGGTCTTCTGTCGGGCATGGGCGGAGAGTAGCACTTGTTCCCAACTAAGGATTGTGCCGTCATCGAATTCGAACTGTTCGACGCGATCAAACCATTTTTGACCAAAGACAGTGTAGTGACTTTGAAATTGATCTTTGATTGTCAATGTCGAAGCATCGCCGTCCACGCTGACCTTGAGGTCATTCGTTGACCCAATACGTTCAAATGTCAGATCGGCAGCTGCAATCCCTTCCTTGAAAACAACGCGGTCGTCACCGGCTGCCGTGATGTCAATGTCAGAGTCTGCAAACTCCTCGATCGTGTCCTGCCCATATCCACGACCGAACACATAGGTGTCTCCGTGGTTCCGGCCGGACATGTAGTCATTGCCGGTTCCCGCATCGATGTAGTCGCTGCGATAGAAACCAAACACTGCATCATCTCCGTCGGAGATATAGCTTGCCATGGTATAATTCATGACGTCTTCCCAAGAGATCATCGTTTTGTCTGAGAAGAAGAACATCTCTATGCGATCAAGCCAGACCACTCCGAACGAACCCGTTTGGTATGCATCGAACTGATTTTTGATGGTGAGGCTGTCTGCCGTATTCTTAAGACCGATGGTCACATCATGTGACCCACCTGTCCGGCTGAACTCGAGATCCGACAGGGCTACCTGATCGCCAAACAGAACCGCGTCGTCGCCCTTGAGGAGAATATTGTCCTGATTGTCTTCAATCGTGTCAGCGCCATATCCGCGATTGAAGACATAAATGTCAGCGCTGTCGCCACCTTCCAGGTAGTCGTCTCCAGCACCCCCATCAAGATAGTCAAGCTCTTGCGTTCCCATAAGAGTATCGCTGGTCGCTTGAGGATTGGCGACAGCTTTCGCGATGTCCCTGGAACCCCACACCACGCCATCTGCAAAAGAGATCTCAGCAATGCCATTGTCATCCGTCAGCTGTCCGCCGAACAGACCGGGTTCCACAATGGTGAACTGGTTCACGACACGGACAGAGTTTGAAGTCCCGGTCACCGTGAGGATGAGGTCCAACCCATCACGGGTCGCCGTAATATCTGTTGAAGCGTAATCAGCAAAACGAATGAGATCGTTCGAATGAACCTCTGTGGCAAGTTCCACATCGTTGATCGTGTCATTGCCGAAATTCTTACCAAAGACATAGACATCAAAACCGACGCCGCCCTCTGCCGTTTGGTCAGCACTGTCCATATAGAAAATGTCGTTCTCGACAGTTCCAGTCATCGTGCCGGCACCGGTTACGATGAGCCCGGACGGAATCGCGAACCCTTCCGCAATATCGATCAGTGCCATCGCGGGCTGAATGCTCTCGTGCGCCGCAACAAGATTTGCGAAAATGAAATTGTAGGTATTCTGAAGATGCGACCCGCCACGATCAAAATCGCCGACCACAACGTTCATGATCCCTGCCCAGTTGGAAATGTATGTAACATGCTCCGCTGCGTTCGCAGGCAGGTTGGTCAAGATCTGCTCATAGGTCGAGATCAGCTGGCGGCTGTCGGTTGCGACAAAATTCTCGCTGGCAATGTCATACTCAATATTGGGGAAGTAACTTGAAAGTCCTCCCTGCATCGCGAGACGCACAGCCGCCAAGTCCATTATTTCGATCATTTTTTCGAGATAGGTCTCAGCAGCGGCAACGACGGCACTGCCCGTATTCACTGCATCATCAAGCAGGAAAATGGGCTCACCGAAATAGGCTTCAAGGAAGGCGATGCTCTCCCCTGTAAAAGTGTGCCAGCTGCTGGTGCCTGGATCATGAGCCAGAAGCTCCGCGTAGGTCGGCGCCGCAATTGGCAGACCATTTCCGTCCAGAACATCTGCGCCACTCGCCCAGCCCCAGCTGTCAGTGGCACTATTATAGACCCCGAAATCGTCCACCACAGTTTTGCCGTTGGCATCAAGATGGGTCAGCATGGGCACATCATGGGGCACGGGCCCCGCGCCCGCCGCGGTTGCACCCCAGGCCTCGAGAATAGGCAGCGCGTCGGCGCGCAGATCAGCAAGGCTGTTGCTGGTCATGCCGGGAACTGTCGTGGACACTAGTGAGAGCAAAGCCGCGTTCTGTGTCATAGCCACATGGAGATCTGCGAGAATGCCATGCCCCTTCAGGTTGGCTTCCGCCGCCGCGGCCGCCGACACTGTCGTGTCTCCCTGGTTCACTGTGTTGAACTGGTCTGCATCGAAATTCACATCGCCGAGCGTTCCCGTGGTGCCATTGCCATAGGTAAACGTTCCCGTCGCCGTGATCTCATTCGTGCCGACCATGCCGGCACCCACCGTTGAAGTGGTGAGGCTGATCGAGGCGATGTCCAGATCCGCAAGGCTGACAAGTTCGCCCGTGTCCGTGACCCCATTGCCATTGGCGTCGCGCCAGACTTTCAGCTCAGCAAAATTCGTATCAGTCGCGTCCACAACACCGTCGAGGTTCGTGTCATATGTGCTAAGTTCGGTGAATCCGCTTTCTGTGGCGGAGCCAAACATCTCCGTCACATCGTCGATCATGCCGTTGGCGTTGGCGTCCACCACCAGGAAACCATCATTGCCGTTCACCCAGCCGGTGTGTTCCGCAAACCCGTCCCCGTCGATATCGAAGAGCGGGGAGGCACTTGATTGGCCAAGGAGCTCGATCCCGTCTCCATCCAGATCGAGCACCAGCGGGTCGTTGATCCCCTGCCAGGGCACGCCTTTTACGACCTGCGAAATGAGATCGAGCGCATCTTCCATCCCGTCATACATGACCTGCATGCCGGGAAAGTCTTCGGAGATCAACCTGTAGGCGTTGAAGATGATCTGGCCGATAGTGATACCGGCGGTCTGTGTCCCTTCATCATAATTTGCAACGAAGGTATTGGCGCCATTGACCGTCGAGGTCAGCACCAGCTCCCCCTGGCCGTTCTTACCATAGCTCACCAGACCAAAGCGATCGTCCACCACTGCCCGCTCACTTGTCGACATGGAGTAAGCGCCGGTCAGGACCTGAGTTCCGATAACAAGCTTATCGCTGCCGTCCGCATCAGCGAAGAGCACGTTGTCCGTGCCGATAACGAGAGTGTCTACACCCGCCCCGCCATGAAAGATTGATCCGTCGCCAAGATTACCAGCCGTGTCGTCGCCTGCGCCGCCAAAGATGGTCGCGCCAACTGCATGGTTGACGTCAATCGTGTCATTCCCTGCGCCCGCATCGACCACATTGTTTGCGGATCCGCCGAGCTTCACTTCATCATCGAAGGAGGTTGCGATCAGTGTCTCTGCATTCTTGACGACGAGCAGACCATCCGTCGCCTTGCTCAAAATTGTCTGATACTCGCTGTCACTAAAGTCAGCTTGGATGCCGCCGGAGAGGGCGGACGCATCCACCTTGTCCCGCTCGCCAACGCCCTGAGTTCCCAAATCAATGAACTCCATGCGCGTAAGCCCCTCATCGGAGGCGTTTTTCAGAACAAGCGTGTCGACGTGGTTTGTCCCGCCAACTATCTCGATATTTGCTAACAGATCATCGCTACCGAGCGTGTCGTCCCTGACACGTATGAGGTTCGCATTATTCTCCTTACTCGTCCCACCGCCAATCTCTATCGAGACACCATTGCCCCGAGTTGAGTATTCGACAATGTCATTGCCCTCACCTCCATCCAGAAGGTTCGTGCCCGCACCGCCATCCAGCACGTCATTACTATCGGCCCCATAAAGATAGTCGTTGCCCAGTCCTCCCTTCAGAGTATCGCCGCTGGACCCGCCGATCATCAAATCGTTTGAGATTTCATCTCCTGGCACTGCCCCATCTTCTATGGTGACTGCTGCATTCCCCGAAGCCTGAACTTGAATAGTGTCGGAAACCGAAAAAAAATCTTCCGCGGCGACTGCATAAGCATGGTTACCTAGCCAACCATCAAGCCAACCCGTTTCAAGACCAATCTTTTCTGGCAGCCCTTCAGCCATATACTGCTGAACAAGATCCGTCCCGAGAAAACCGACGATGCCGTTCGGGTCAACATGTAACAATCCATTCTCTACCGTGACCGGCATAGAACCAATATTCTGGCCATCAACCTTACGCGCGGCATGCTCAATCATAATCTGTATTAGAGCCGTGTTGATTTCAGGGTCTTCCAGTGCGGTGCTCCCAATGGGCACTGATGCCAGCATCTCTAAATTGGTCATGAGATCCGTGAACACTGCTATGTGAGCATCACTCATCAGGTCCGTCAGAAGCTCTGCGGCATCAGTGGTATCATCGTTCTTGGCCCGCTTAGCGACGGCATCATTGACGAGTTGAGGGATTAATCTTGGTAAGCCACTCGTTAGGTCGTTAAAAGCACTCGTTGAACTCGATGAGATCTTGTCATCTACATAGGCTGCAAAAACATGCGGGATCATGCCATGTAGTGCGACCGCCATATCGCCCGTCGTGTTCGCAAGAAAATACTCACTGGTTGCATAAACACTATCGGCCACAACTGGAGAGCCCCAAACCGTAAGACTTCCTAAAACGCTACCTGCTCCAGCAGAATCCCATGCAATTTCCCCAACAATCTCTTCATCGATACGATATGTGGTTATTGAACTGCTATCGAGCGCACCGCCAGTAGCCGGAGGAATTGTTCCCGGGTTCGCACCTACCCAGGTCTCTCCATCTTCGACCTGCTGGGCCGTTTCTTCAAACGGCGCAGGTGCAAACAACACGGCTTCGGCCCCAACCATTGCTGCGATAGTCCCAGCGAGTCCTCCACCCAAAGAGTGTCCTGTAAATGAAATGTCGGCCGATGCTCCTTCGGCTGCCACCACCGCCATATAGAAGTTGTATGCATCCAACACTTGGAGCGGCGGATGAGCGACAGGCCAAATCGTCCCCCATGCCAAGTCAGCTGTCAGATCAGCAAAATCGTCTGTACCCCGGTAGGATATGACTATTTTTCCCTGAGGGTCCTTATAGTAGACGCCAAAGAAGCCGGGATCTTCCTTCGTAAACCCAAGAATGTTGTCGGAGTTTGCTTGCCATTCGAATGTTTTGTTATCGACAACAATGTCATCTCCACTGGCGGTATAAGCAGCAGATGCCAAACGCGAAAATTCATAAGTCGTAGTCATAAATTCCCTTTCACTCAGTCACTGAGTTTAGCTCTGTGGTGCAACGCAAAACTTATTTCCGATAATGATGTCTTGAGAAATGTAGTCAAAATAGAAGGCCGTCCCTTCTCCTATCCGACTGGAGAAAGGAATAATGGAGCGCTTTGTTCCATTTTCATAAAACTCCCGGGCACCCTGGACCGACCAATAGTTGGGTGAACTAACGTGAGAACAGCCCCCAGGTCGTGTCACAGATTGCTCATCGGGATACCATCTTTCGGAGCGAACACTGAGAGGAATGCGAAACGGTTCACCCCGCGCACTCCAACTAACCGTCTCATGACTTAGGTCTGCAGGCCAGGCAAGAAGACCAGAGTTGTTTTCAATCAAAGATATCCAGCCACTAAATGATCGCAACTTAGAGTGCGGATCATCCATCAGATAATCCCTGAAAGGCTTGTATCGTGCATCTTCCACGTAAAATTCCGAAGATAGAACCCATACAAAAGCCCCAACCCATTTCTTGGGATCGATCGATGCTTCATCTCTATTGAACCAGCCCAAGTGAGAAGTTGTAGAGCTCCCCAGCTTTGAACGCCAACGGTCTGCACTTATCAGCTTAATCGAAGCGTCCCCGTTCCTGAAATAACCAGGGCCGTCAATAACTTCCAACTCAGTTGGATTGTTTCCATCATTCATAATGAGGATGTCGATATTTCCGTTGAGTGGAAATCGCTGATCAAAAACTTTATTCCAGTCTCGATATATGCCCAACGGGCTATCGCTCATTTTCCCAACCGTGCCAGGAGTTTGACAATAGTCACCGTCTGAATAGGGAATTACGACCGCCCGACCATCGCTCATAGTGCTAACGGCAGCACCCCCAGTTAGAGTAGTGGTCGTTCGTTTGGGGCTTGAGTCAAGAATGTAACCAGTAGCGATGGAGCATCGTGCCGTTCCATGCACAACAACCTGCTCACCGTCAATCTCGAGCCTAGCTTCAACATGGTCGTAGTAGACGTATGGAAAGAGCTGGCTGAAGAATGTTGGGGGAATACCCAGAAGTTTAATTACAAAGAGAAGCGTTAGCGGCCCACCTAAGGTTAGGTATGACACCGTTGCAGCGGCGGCTACCAAAACCCCAAACCATTTGAAGAAACGTCGCATATCGCCTCAGACTCAAAACACCGCGTGCTCAAAGTCTGCACATGAGGGCGCAAAAGAAAACAGGAATTTTGCAATGGAAGCGTAACAAAGGTAAGCCGGCAAAAGTTTGATACAAACCTTACGGATAGCGTAGAGGACTCGCTTACCCACCATCAGTTCTAAATCGGTGTAAAATTACACCATCTGTATACTGATTATAAGATCACTTATGAGAATTCGTTGAGCCGCTGCCCATCTAACAAAGCATAAGACAATTGTTTCGTACCACGGCGTACCCCACTGAATTAGCAGAGACGCCTCTAACGGAGATAGAAGAAGACAGAACGGCCGATGAGGGGAGAACACCCCGTGGGTTTGGGGGCACGCGCTTTTCATATCATTGGGTACGCTTCAGGAACGCAGCCACATAGACCAAGCGCACTTTTCACCAAGCATTGACAGCCAAGACATCACAAGGCGGGTCGCGAAGCAGGTCTTCGGCAATGCTGCCCAGAAAAGCGTGGGAAACACCGGTTCTTCCGTGCGTACCGACAACAAGCAAATCGGGCTTCAACTTTTCCACCTGCTCGTGAATGACCTGCCTCGGCATGCCCTGCTCCATGATCCGTTCAACGGAT
The DNA here is from genome assembly GCA_965248405.1 of Parvibaculaceae bacterium. Taxonomy (GTDB): domain Bacteria; phylum Pseudomonadota; class Alphaproteobacteria; order Parvibaculales; family Parvibaculaceae; genus Mf105b01. Next base: position 26,204 of record OZ252104.1, on the reverse strand, counting down.
GATGACTGCACGTCGACGGTGGAGAAAAATACTCTCATCTCTTCTTCGATCATCTCTTGTGTCTGGAGCTGAAGTTGCTTGCTTACCTCTGACTGAGGCTTGGTGGCGCGCAGGATATCTTCGAAAGGAACGTCGTAGGCATGAACTAAATGAAAAAGACTGTTTGGCGCAAAACTCATCGCGACCTCAACTGCTCGCCGAGAATAGACCGAAAAGTCAACCCCGACCATGACGCCCTGATAGGGTGCGTTTACACGGTCCTTGACGAGAAGGACCGGCGTGTTTCCAGCTCGGATGACGCGTTCCGCCGTCGTCCCCCGGAACATGTCTTTTAGGAGGTGTTCCCGATGAAGGCCCAGAACAATGAGATCGGCAGAGACTTGATCAGACATTTCAAGAATGTCGACGTGAGGGCGGCCGAAAACAACCTCAACGGATATGGACGGCTCACCGACTGACCTAAGAGCCTCAGCATGTCGCAAGATAGCTTGGCGCGCAGCTCTTGCCTGTTCATCGGCTATTGATGCAGGCAACCCCTCATCCACAACATGGACAATTGTCAAACTCGCCTTATGCAGATCTGCCAGTTGGACAGCCCGCTCAAGAGCCCGGTCCGACCGCGCGGACAGGTCCGTAGCGACCAAGATGCTTTTCATCTCCACCTCCAGATGCCTGGTTTTGAGCCTCGTAAGAACGCTCCATGAAAGCAAAGGGCGGCTTTTATGACCGCATTGCCCTAAATGGCTCGTTCCCATGACAGATTGTCCTATACATTCATCAACATCATTGAACTATGTCAAAGACATCTCAAAATATATGAACGATGCTCAAAGCTGATAAACCCACAAAGGATGACGGGACATGTTGGACGAACCGTTCTTCACCGTTCACGAGATCGCCGAATTACTGAAAGTGACTGAAACGACAGTACGCGGCTGGATACATTCCGGGGAGCTGCGTGCTGTGAAGTGTGGGCGAGACTTTCGGGTCGCCGACACAGACCTTGAAGCTTTTTTAGACGCCCACGCCACGCGCCCCAGGTCGAGATAAGCACATAAGAAAAGAGCCGTTTGCCAACCTTCCTGGGAAAGCAAGCTTCATCCGCATGTTTAAACGAGTAAGGGATTATGACAGCTTTCGAAAACCGAGATGCCAAAGCTCCGTCGTTCCATAATCGAACCTCAGGCACGCAGTGGCATGCTCTGTCTTTTGAAGAAGCCCTGTCTCGCCGTAAGGCAAGACCGAACGGACTTGACGATCAAGAGGCGCGCAAGCGGTTAAGCAGTTTCGGACCGAACAGATTACCGGCACCCAAACAACACGGACCCCTCATTCGGCTGCTCCTCCATTTCAACAATCTTCTGATCTATGTTCTGCTTGGCGCCGCACTCCTCACCGCCATCCTAGGTCACTGGATCGATACGGCCGCAATTCTTGCGGTCGCTGTCGTCAACGCAGTCATAGGTTTTCTGCAGGAAGGCAAGGCTGAAAAAGCTCTGCAAGCCATTCAGGAGATGCTCTCGCCACGTGCAACGGTTCTACGAGACGGGCCGCGACGATCCGTGTTGGCAGAAGACCTCGTGCCGGGCGACATCGTTATTCTGGAATCCGGTGACAAGGTGCCCGCTGACATCCGCCTTACACGGACCACGGGACTTCGCATTCAGGAAGCAGCGCTGACGGGTGAGTCCGTTCCCGTGGACAAAACAACACAGTCTGTACAGCCCGATACGGCGATCGGCGATCGCAATTCGATGGCATATGCCGGAACACTCGTCGCGGCCGGCAACGGTATTGGCGTTGTTGTTGAAACAGGGGCGAGTACCGAGATCGGACACATCAGTGGTATGTTGAATGCCGTTCAGCAGCTGTCCACACCTCTGCTGCGGCAAATGAATATCTTCGCGCGCTGGTTGACCGGTGCTGTGATCATTCTTGCTGCCCTGGTTTTTTTGTTCGGCATCACACTGCGAGACTTTGAGCTGGTCGAAATGTTCATGGTTGTCGTTGGTCTCGCGGTTGCGGCCATCCCTGAAGGGCTGCCCGCTATCTTGACTGTCACACTTGCCATTGGCGTACAGCGCATGGCATCGCGCAACGCAATCATTCGCCGCCTACCAGCGGTCGAAACACTGGGCTCGGTGAGCATCATCTGCTCTGACAAGACCGGCACGCTGACGCGAAATGAGATGACGGTCCGTTCTATTGCCACTGCCTCAGACATTTTTGATGTGACCGGCGTCGGATACGAGCCACATGGGGACATACGCCTGAAGGGTCGCGCCATAGATCGCTCACAACACCCACAGCTGATCACCGCGATGCGGGCGGCGGCTCTCTGCAACGACTCCTTCCTAAAAGAGGCCGACACAACGTGGAGTGTTGAAGGAGATCCGATGGAAGGAGCTCTTCTGGCTGCCAGCATAAAGGCAGGCCTTACCCCTGAAGCGGAAATGCAGAGGCTGCCTCGCATTGGCGCCATCCCTTTTGATGCGGCGCACCGCTTCATGGCAACGCTGCACCGCGATGTCGATGGAGAAAAACTCATTTATCTGAAAGGTGCGCCTGAACAGATCATCGAGATGTGCGCATTTCAGAGCGGGTGCGAGGGCCCAGAGCTGCTTGATGCAAAGGGCTGGCATGCGCGCGTCGCGCAAATGGCCGCGCAAGGGCAGCGCGTTCTGGCAGTTGCGTTTAAGCCGACTGACAGTCAATGCCAAGAAATTGGCTTTGAAGATGTAGAAGACGGGCTCACATTGCTCGGCCTCCTCGGTCTCATTGACCCTCCGCGTGACGAAGCCATCGCAGCAGTTGCCGAATGCCAGACAGCCGGTATCCGCGTCAAAATGATTACGGGAGATCATGCGGGCACAGCCGGAGCCATTGCGAAACAACTTGGGCTAGCGAACCCCGACAGAGTCCTCACCGGCGCAGACATTGAACTTCTGGATGATGAAATGTTGGTCCGCGAAGCCTCAGAAGTTGATGTATTCGCGCGGGCGAGCCCCGAGCACAAGCTTCGATTGGTCCAGGCAATGCAGGCGAACAATCAAGTTGTCGCAATGACAGGCGACGGCGTGAACGACGCGCCTGCGCTAAAACGGGCAGACGTCGGCATCGCCATGGGTGGCCAAGGGACCGAGGTTGCGAAGGAAGCAGCCGAGATGGTTCTGGTCGACGACAATTTCGCCTCTATCGCCGCTGCGGTGAAAGAAGGACGCACTGTCTATGACAATCTAAAGAAGGCGATTGTTTTTCTTCTGCCTGTCAATGGTGGCGAGTCTTTCGCCATCATTGCAGCCATATTACTCGGCTACACGTTGCCGATTACTCCCTTGCAAATTCTGTGGGTAAATATGGTGAGTTCCGTCGGTCTGGCGATTGCCTTGGCCTTTGAGCCCAGCGAAGCAGATGTGATGAAACGCCGCCCCCGACCTGCCGGCAAGCAGATGCTCACCCTATTTCTCGCCTGGCGCATCCTGTTTGTCTCCCTGCTCTTCGTGACCGGCGTTTTTGGCATCTTCCTGTGGACTTATTCAGAAGGCTCCAGCCTTGAAGAGGCAAGAACCTACGCAGTCAACACACTTGTTGTGATGGAGATCTTCTATCTTTTCAGCGTCCGGTACCTGCGAGCCCCCTCTCTGACCCTCAAGGGGATCGTTGGTACGCGAGCTGTTCTAATCGCCGTCTCTGTGGTGGTCGTTCTGCAGCTTATTTTTACCTACGCACCGTTCATGGAAGCGTTGTTCGATACGCGCCCCGTCGATTTCATTCACGGTGTGGAAATTATCAGTGTGGGCATAGCCCTGTTTGCCATTCTTGAGATCGAAAAGTGGCTCCGTCTGCGCCTGTTCAAGCGCGAACCGGCATCAAAGCGTGTCCCGATGGGAGAAGGATGATGTTAGAAATTGTCTCCGCTTCGGTTTTCTATGAAATTGCAACGCTTCTTGTCCTCGCGGCGGGTGTGGGCCTTGTGGGCTTGGTTTTGCGCCAGCCATTGATCGTAAGCTTCATCGTTGTAGGGATTGTAGCTGGCCCGTCCTTGCTGGGAATTGCGCAATCAGACGAGCATATCAATCTTCTCGCCGAGCTAGGGATCGCAGTCCTGCTTTTTCTGGTTGGCCTTAAGCTTGATATCAAACTTATTCGCACTCTGGGACCGGTCGCTTTGTTGACGGGCCTCGGCCAAGTTGCCTTCACGTCGATTTTTGGTTTCTTCATTGCCTTGGCGCTTGGCTTCGGGGCTGTGGCCTCTGTTTATATTGCAGTGGCGCTCACGTTTTCCAGCACGATCATCATCGTCAAACTGCTTTCAGACAAGCGGGAGATTGACTCTCTCCACGGGCGCGTCGCGTTGGGCTTCCTGATCGTGCAAGACCTTGTTGTGGTGTTCGCCATGATCACTCTTTCGGCGATTGGCGCCGGTACAGATGTAGATAGCGCCTATTTTGATGTTGTCCTGATCTTTGCTTACGCCGCCGTGTTGTTGGCGGCAGTCGCCGTTTTTATTCGCTTTCTTGCCGAGCCACTTGTGGAACGCCTGGCACGCTCATCCGAGCTTTTGGTTTGTTTTGCGATTGGGTGGGCCGCACTTTTTGCAGCTCTGGGTGATTTCCTGGGCTTCAGTATGGAACTCGGCGGCCTTCTCTCCGGTGTCTCTCTCGCGTCAACAAAACTGCGGGAAGCGATGGCATCCAAGCTGGCCCCCCTCAGAGATTTTCTGATCCTGTTTTTCTTCATTGCACTGGGCACTCATCTGGATTTGTCGCTCGTTGGCGAACAAGCTCCCGCGGCGATCGTGTTTTCTCTATTCGTCCTGGTCGGAAATCCGTTCATCGTTCTCGTGATTATGGGGTTCATGGGATATCGCAAAAGGACCAGCTTTTTTGCAGGGCTAACTGTCGCGCAGATCAGTGAATTCTCGCTCATCTTTATGGCGATGGGTGTCTCTCTTGGACATGTGGGAACCGATTCACTTGGGCTTGTGACACTTGTTGGTCTGGTCACAATTTCGCTTTCCACCTACATGATCACCTACTCTCATAGGCTTTATGTCTGGCTTGAGCCCTTGCTGATGCCATTTGAACGCGAAGGGACGCCTCGTGAGACCGAAGAACATGGAAGATTGGTGGGTGGGCGATATGATGTTTTGCTATTTGGGCTTGGACGTTTTGGAACCGCGCTCGCGCATCGCTTGAGGTCCAGGGGTCGTAGCGTTCTGGGTATTGACTTCAACCCAGCTGTGGTGAGGCAGCTTCGTTCAGAAGGGCTCGATATTGTCTATGGCGACGCCTCAGACCCTGAGTTTGTTGCCTCACTCCCGCTCGCAGATGCGGATTGGGCAGCAGCGACCGTACCAGAGCATGAAATTGGTGTGTCACAGGATGATGCACGCATTGCACTCATTCACGGATTACGCGATTGCGGGTTCCAGGGCGAGATTGCGGTCACGTCCCATCACCAGGCTGATGCTGAGCGGTTACGTGAAAACGGGGCTGACGTCATTCTGGAGCCGTTTAACGATGCTGCAGATCAGGCAGCAGATATCGTGAGCGCACGCGCGTCACTATGACGGGATCGTTAGGTGTTCACCCTAGCAATAGGGCTTTGTCGTATGGCGCTCACATCCGGTGCGCAAAGCTCCCTGCACTGCGCTCAACTGTCCACTTATTGCGGACCATGCCTTCTGTTATGCCTGAACAGGCCGGATCAAAACCAAGCACGAAGGTGACCCAAAATGTATGACGTGGAGTGGTTCTTTCTCGCTTTGGCGCTGATCTGGGTCTTGCTGATTGGCGCTCACTACATCCGACGAAATTCCGCAACGCTCTCCTCATTGTTTCTCCCCGGCTCCATCATTGCCGGCCTTGTCGCTTTGTTGCTCGGGCCGGATGGACTTGGTGTCGTCATGTCATGGGTTGATGGCGAAGACAGCGGAATGGCAGACGGCATTATCCCTGCCCCCATCCGGGAGATGTGGCACGCACTACCCGGCATCTTGATCAATGTTGTCTTTGCAGCTCTGTTTCTCGGTAAAACCATACCAGGCATACGCTCTATCTGGCGGCGGGCGGCGCCCGTTGTTACCTACGGGCAGATCATCGCCTGGGGCCAATATGTGGTCGGCCTGCTGCTCGCCATCTTGATACTTAGCCCGGTCTTCGGGTTGAACCCAATGGCTGGTGCTCTCATTGAAATCGGTTTTGAAGGTGGTCATGGTACGGCAGCCGGTCTCATTCCCGTCTTTGAGGAACTGGACTTTGCGGAAGGGGCCGATCTGGCACTCGGTCTGGCAACCATAGGGCTTGTCTCCGCGATCATCTCGGGCACCATTCTGATTAACTGGGCCGCGCGCACCAATCGGCTAACTGCCCGGTCAGCCTCGCTGGACGCAGAAGCCGTGCCCGATGAAATGGCGGATCTCATGCAGAACGGAACGCCTTCACACCACAGTACCGACGAAGACCCACCAATCGATCCGCTATCCTTTCATCTTGGTCTGATCGGTGTCTCCATTCTCCTGGGCTGGCTTATGCTGCAGGTGTTGATAGGCATTGAGCGTCTCACCTGGGGGAACTTGTGGGGCGTGCATTTGATGACACATGTGCCCGTTTTTCCCTTTGCGATGATTGGTGGTGTCTTGGTCCAAATTGTAGCGTGTCGCTGGCTTGGCCGCCGCGCCATCGACCGTGATCTGATCAAGAGGATCGCCGGTACCGCCCTCGACATCATCATCGTTGCAGCCTTGGCCACACTGTCTCTAACGGTGATAGGCGACAACCTGCTTCCCTTCGCGTTGCTCGCATTCGCTGGCATCTCGTGGAACATTATCGGTTTTCTTGTGCTTGCTCCGCTTCTTATTCCCAAAGACTGGTTTGAGAACGGTATTCCGAACTTTGGGCAGTCCATGGGAATGACAGTCACCGGTATGCTGCTCTTCCGCATGACCGACCCAGATAACCGCTCAGGTGGTCTCGAAAGCTTCGGTTACAAGCAACTTCTCTTTGAACCGGTTGTCGGCGGGGGCCTTTTCACCGCCAGTGCTCTTCCGCTCATTATGCAATTCGGTGCACCGACAATGCTGATGGTCACCGGCGTCTTCATGCTCTGCTGGTTGTTTTTTGGTCTTCTTGTCGTCGCGCCATCGATGCGCGCAGGGAACAAACCTTAGGCCTACTAATAAACGCCCAGACCTACAAAACGCTGGGCGCCTTCAAGGCCATTCAGTATTAGCGCATCAATCCCAGTAGGGCGGCCTCCCTGTCTCCTACACCAGACATTCATCCCGCCTTCGACGTTCGAGCGTCGCGATGCTACCTCTCTCTCAACCCACGCCGAAACGCATCTAAGATCGGGCTTAGCAGGTAATCCAGTAGATGGGTCGATCCTGTTTGTATGGCGACCTCTGCAGGCGCACCGACGATCTGAGTCGTTTGTGCCGCTATCTGTTCAAACGTTTCCGGCGGCAGCCCGATGCGCACAAGAAACACATTGCGCCCGATCCGGTCTTGGCTGGCATCGCTGGCAACATGCACGACTTCGCCATCATATCTTTCGGAGGAACGGCGTGACTCTGTAAGGAGCCGAACGCGAGCAGGCACACCGTGCCGTATGTCTTCAATGTCTGCGGCCGCCACATAGGTATCGATCAGAAAAGTCTCATCCGATGGCACGATTTCTACGATCTGCTGACCAGCCGCCAGCGCAAACCCCGCATCGCGCACTTGAAGGTTCATGACAGTGCCTGCTACTGGCGCCACGACCACCAACTGTTCAACCGTGCGCAATTTACTAGCGTAGGTTTCCAACGCTTCTGCCAACTGGCGTTGGACCCTTGCGAGAGCATCATCAATGCTTTCTCGACGTTCCACTTCCAGGCGTACGCGTTCGAGCCGCGCCTGATCGACCAGCGCAGAGAGAGAGTCTTTCTCAGAACGAATATCGCTGAGCTGGATTTGTACCTGCTCAATAGAACGCAAAAGAGCAAGGAGGCGGGGACGTCGCGCATACCCCTTTTCTACCAGATCACGAACGGCGATCGCTTCTTGCTCTAACAATCCCAATTGACGGCGATAGCCCTGCTCTTGTTCGGATGCCGAGGTGATTCCGGAATTATGTCGATCTCTGGCGGCATCAATTTGCGCAACCTGATTTTCGAACAATCTGCGCCGGTCCAGGAACAGTGCTTTTTCCGCCTCGAGCGACTTCTCGTTGCCACTACGTTGCGCGATGGATTTCAATGCCGGTGTGGGGAGAAAATCAGTTGCGCCTGTTTGTTCAGCCGTCAACCGCTCCAGCATCGATTCAAAGTGCACCAGACGTGCTGTCATGATTTCAAGGGCCGCGCGCTGATGAGTTCCTTCCAGCGATATAAGCGGATCGCCGGCGGCGACAGTTTGTCCTTCGGCTACATGAACTTGGCTCACCATGCCGCCTTCAAGATGCGCAACCGGTCGGCGAAGTCCCTCCGGCGCAAACGCGCCCGTGGAGATGGTTCCCGTAGCTAAAGGCGCTGCAAACGACCAAATGATCAATAGAGAAAGAAAGGCACCGATCCCGATACCACCCTTCATGATCAGCTCGCCGGGGGTCGGCACGGCAGACCTATCAGTCATCGCACATTCCTTTCTGAATTGGAGACAAGCGTGGGCGCAATGGTTTCCTTCGCCTCTTCCCGAACCAGTCTACCGTTTTGCAAAACCAGTACGCGATCCGCTGCATCACTAAAGACGCGAGACCCCGTCGCCAGAAGGACCGCACCACCACCGCGCGCTTTCTCCTTGAGAAGGCTCACCACCCTCATTTGTGCTGGCTGATCCAGCTGAATTTCTGGCATGTCGAGAATGTAGAGCTCGGCCGGTCTGTCGAGTTCTTCCTCCAAACGCTGCAGCGCAGCCTGCCCGGCTGGTTGCTTGTCATCGTGAGAAAGGGGTTGCGCTCCCCAACTAAGGGTCTGGACCCGAGTGCGGCGCTCTGACAGCGGCATGTCTTGGACCGGCACGCCCGATACTGAGACAGACCCGCTTGTTGGCGAGAGACCTCCGGCGGCGACGCGACACAAAAGCGACTTGCCTGAACCAGACGATCCGACGACCGCTAAGATTTCACCTGGTGCGATGGACAATGACAGGTTGGCGAGACTCAACCCGTTCCCATCCGCAGCGCGCACATAGACATCATGCAATACCAGAGGGTCAGCACCGTCGTCGGTAGATGTGTTGATGCGTGCCGGCACTGTCTTGAAAAAAGCAGAAAGGGTACGGCAGGCAGCAATGCTTGGACGAAGCCGTTCGCGCGCGCCCATCAATTGTTCAAAGGGAACCAGAGACCGCATCATCAGGAAGGAAAAGGCGATCAGCGCCCCTGCCCCAAAGGTTCCGCCAAGAGCGTACCAGCCCGCTAAGGCGAGCAGTAAGATCTGACCGCTGAACCGCAGCAACCGGAAGGTCCCCATCTGCGCTGCTGGCCGATCAGTTGGCACCACTGATTGTGTATCCGAACGCAACAGCACCATGCTTCCCAATCCTAGCTGCAGGAACAACAAGGCAATGGCGAGGACGGGTTCAAGCAAAGCGATTACCACCAACAGAAACGGGGCCCAGAGGAGATCGAGCAATGCGATCAACGTCCCTGAGACGATGGTGTGGTCCAGCGTCGTCGCGGCAGTCCGGATATGCTCTTCGGGCTGCCTGTCGAGGGTCGAGCGATCCAAACGCCGCTCCACCACGCCTGTAAGCAAAGGCCCGAGACGTCCGACCAGCTTCAGTTTCACGATTTCAAGCACGCCAAAGGTCAGCGCTGCCAATGTAAAGATCAGAGTCAAAACGAACAGGGTTTCGCCGTGCTGCATCGTTAGGACCCGATCAAAGATCTGCATCAGGAACAGAGGCGCCGAGAGCTGTAAGGCTGCCTGCAGGAAACTAAAGGTGCCCACCGCGATCATTATCGCCTTGATCGGCACGAATTCCGTATCGGCTTCTGACATGCGCTCAGATGACTGGGTCAAACTCTTGCCTCCTGCAATCACTGACCCTTGGGTATCAATCGCTGTGCCAGCCGCCAGGATTCCCAAAGCGCACATTTTCTGAAGCTTTCTGTCGCGAGACGCACTGAAGGTCCTGCGTTTTGCATCCAACCGTGCGGGACAGCGCCTCAATTTGCATTTTGCAAAGCGGCAACTTCGCAATTTGCAAAGCCACTGTTTGCATTTTGCAAAGGAATTGCCTCTATACTTTAGATTTAAGCGAAGAAACCCCCGATTTCTGGCTTTAATCGGCGGATTTGGCACTGGCCTGGAACCTGCGTTTGCAGAACAAACAAATGACTGCCCAGGTTGCAAAGGACCGAAAAATGACGCTCCGCCCACCCTCATCCGAAGATCAAGCGCCCGACCTTGAATGCGCTGAAATCCTCGATGTGCTCGCTGACGGCATTGCCTATTTCGATGCTGATGGCACCCTGGCGATGTCCAACAAACAATATGCCAGTCTCCTTTCACTGGACCCAGCGTGCGTCGCAGCAGGCATGGCTTGGCAAACGATCGCCGCGCGCTACCGCGATGAAGAAGTCCTACCGGCCAAACCGGCTTCAGACAGCGCTCCCATCGAGATCCGCCTCGGTCCGCAAAACTGGCGGCGGATCGACTGGCGCCACATGGCCGATGGCCGTTTCGTCGAAATTTGTTCGGACATCTCTGCCCTGAAATCGCGCGAGAACCTTCTGCAACGCCACGAGATGGTGTTGGGCACCGTCGAGAAGCTCGCCCATATCGGCTATTTTGTGATGAACCCGGAAACGCTCGAGACAACTTTCCTGTCCGACGGGATTCTCGAAATCGCGCCAAGCCTCGAACCGTCTGACGGCCAAGTTTCCTACGGCTCCCTGGTAGATCGCGTGCATCCGGATGAACGTGACGACGTAGCTCAAAAGACATTCGACGCCATTCAGAACGGCACAAGCATTAATCTGGAGTTCCGTGCCCTAACGACTGAGGGCGATATTCAGAACCTGTGGCTTTCGAATGCGGAGATCTTTGACGCCGACCTCGATCAGAATGTCCGCGTAGGTCTAGTCCAAGACATCACAGAACGCGTGCAAAGCGAGGCCCTCTCGCAGGAACGTGAAGCGTTGAGATGGGCTGTAACAGAGTCAGCACTTGATTGCGTCGTGACGATCGATGCCGACGGTAGGATCAGAGAATTCAACCCTGCCGCGGAACGAACATTTGGGTTTGAAAAATCGTCTGTCATTGGAAAAGAACTCTCAGAAACAATAATTCCGCACGAGCTTCGTGAGGCTCATAAAGCCGGATTGGCACACTACCTGAAAAGTGGTGAGCATAATGTTCTTCATCAACGGATTGAAATCACAGCACTGCACGCCGAGGGTCACATTTTCCCGGTTGAACTCGCGATAACGCCTGTCGACGTCAACGGCATGCAGTATTTCACCGCCTATCTGCGCGATATCACAGACCGCGTAGCGGCAGACGCGTCCTTGAAAGAAAGTGAGCGCAATCTCAAAGATGCGCAGCGCATTGCAGGTGTCGGCAGCTGGGAATGGGACATCGAAGCGGACGCCATAAGCTGGTCCGATGAGTTGTACAACATTTTCGGTGTCGATCCTGGAACCGCAGCACCTAGCGCAGACCTATTGCGAGACAGGATCGCCCCCGACCAAGCAGATGAAGTCGCTGCAATCACAATTGCGGGATTGCAGAACGGTGAAGCTTACGAAGTCGATCACCGCATCATCACGCCCAGTGGCGAAACCAAGCACATTCGCGCACGTGGTGAACCACAACTGGACGAAGACGGTAACCTCATCAAATTCGTCGGGACCGTTCAGGATTTCACCCATCTCCGCCGCGTTCAGGCAGAACTGGAACAAGCGAAAGACGAAGCGGAACGGGCCTCCGAGGCCAAATCAGAGTTTCTGGCAATGATGAGCCACGAAATCCGCACACCCATGAATGGTGTTCTCGGAACCCTCAACCTGCTCGGCCAATCCCAGCTCAACGCGGAGCAAAATGCCCTCATCCGTCTTGCCATGTCGAGTGGTGAGACTCTGAACCTCATGCTGTCCGATGTTCTGGACTTCTCCAAAATCGAAGCAGGCCGCTTGGACTTGGAGCCTGTCCCCTTCCGGCCCGCCCTGCTCTTTTCCGACATCGGTGAGTTTTGGCGCCCTGTTATCGAAGGTAAGGGACTCACCTTTGACATGCGGTTTGCCGGGGACATTCCGGAAGTTCTTTTCGGCGATACTGCGCGCATTCGTCAGATATTGAACAACTTCATGTCAAACGCGGCGAAGTTCACCCTGCGCGGGCACGTCAAGGTTGAGGTGACTGCTTCTACGTTAAACGAGGGAGACGTGGAATTGCAGTTCTCAGTGGCCGATACCGGCCGCGGCATCTCCAAGGCTGATCAGGCGCGCGTCTTTAGCGAGTTTGACCAATTGGGGGCCACCGCCGGTGATCGCGATGGCGGCACCGGACTCGGTCTAGCCATCTGTCGGAAATTGTCGGAACTCATGAAGGGCTCCGTTCACTTTGAAAGCACTGAAGGCGTCGGCAGCCGTTTCATCTGCACTCTGCCGCTAACCAAGGCAAACGCCAGTCACCTTCCTGAACAATCCACCTCCGCCACGGAGTATCTAGCACCCCTTACAAATATTCAGGGTCACGCCGCTAAGGTGTTGCTGGCAGAAGACAACGCGACCAATCAGATTGTTGCAAAACGCATGCTCGCGAACATGGGATGTCATGTGGACCTTGTTGACGACGGCATGCAAGCCGTCGAAGCGGTCTCGCGGAGGGACTATGACGTCATCCTCATGGACATCAATATGCCTGTGATGGATGGCCTGGAAACAGCCAGACATCTGTTGAGCCGCCCTACCGGCGATCACACGCCGCCCATGATCGCATTGACGGCCTATGCGATGGAGCAAGATATCAAGGAATTCAACGCCGCCGGGATGCGCGGCTTCGTCGCCAAACCGATTGATCCCGCCCAACTTCATCGGGCAATGGCAGCGGCGCTTAAAGGAGAGAGCGTCTCGCTGAACCCAAATAGAAAGGGAATGGACGCGGAAGACCTTATTGACCAGACCACACTCGATACACTGCTTACTGAGTTCGATGGTGCTGCGCGGTCCAGACTTTGTGCGTCTTTTGGGAATGATATTGCCGAGGTGATATCGGGGCTGGAGGAGTATCTCTCTACCGGCGATCTGCAACTTGTCGAGCGGCAGAGCCACACACTCAAGAGCGTCAGCGGCACCTTTGGTGCTTTTGCACTGCAGACAAACGCTGCCGAAGTGAACGACATCTGTCGCAGCGGCTCGAACCCACCACAGTCTGCCGAAATTGAAGAACTTATCCGCCTGGCGCGCGCAACACTTGTCGTGTTTCAAAGCCTTTCCGAGGCCAATTAAAGGAGTCGTCCGAGTATCATGTCTGACCAGAACCCCCACAACATCCTGATTGTCGAAGACACGCTTTCACTCGCTACAGTTTATATCGAGCGCTTGGCCTCAGAAGGGTACGTCTGCGATCACGTTGAAACCGCATCGGACGCAATCTCTGCTCTCTCTGAACGCGCATTCTCACTGGTTCTACTCGATCTGCAGCTGCCAGATTCCAATGGCATGACCGTTCTGGAGCATGTCAAAAGGCACAACATCAATGCTGCCGTCGTGATCATCACGGCCAATGGTTCCATCAACGTTGCCATTGATGCCATGCGTCTTGGCGCCTTTGATTTTCTTGTGAAGCCCTTCTCGAAAGAGAAACTTCTGACCACAACCGCCAACGCTCTCGAAAGCGTCCAGCTCAAGATCTCTGTCGACGAATTGGACGACAAGCTCGATCGAGAAAGCTACTTCGGATTTATCGGCAGCTCACAGCAAATGCAGGAGGTCTACCGCACAATTGACAATGTTGCGCGATCAAACGCGACGGTCTTCATCACAGGCGAAAGCGGTACAGGCAAGGAGATTTGTGCGGAGGCCATTCATCGCCGCAGCCAGCGACACAATAAGCCTTTTGTGCCACTAAACTGCGGGGCAATCCCAAAAGACCTCATCGAGTCAGAGATTTTCGGACATTTGAAAGGCGCTTTTACAGGCGCAATTGCCGACCGCCCGGGCGCCGCGACGCAAGCGCATGGCGGCACGCTGTTTCTCGATGAAATATGCGAGATGGACCTGGCGCTGCAAACCAAGCTGCTCCGCTTCCTCCAAACCAACACCATTCAGCGGGTAGGTTCGAACAAGATCGAGGACGTAGATGTCCGCGTTGTCTGCGCAACCAACAGAGATCCCGCAGAGGAGGTTCGTGCCGGTCGATTCCGCGAAGATTTGTATTACCGCCTCTTCGTTATTCCGATCGACCTGCCGCCACTCCGCGCGCGTGGGAACGATGTATCGGAACTCGCAACTCATTTTCTTCGCACATACAGCAACGAAGAGAAAAGGAAATTCGCTGGGTTCACAGACACCGCCATCAACGCTCTGGCGACCTATAGCTGGCCAGGCAATGTTCGGGAGCTCCAGAACCTTGTGCGCAATATGGTCGTCCTCAATGACGACGAGTCCGTTACACTTGAGATGCTCCCCGAGACCATCCGCACCGGACGTCCGACACCGGCGCAAGCGCCAGTGGTGCCACAAGCTACGCCGACGCTTACGATGGCGACGCCCTCACCAGTGTCAGCTGCACCGGCGGCGGAGTCGCCTCTGGCCGTTACTGTTCTTGGAAAGAGCCTCATGCGGATCGAGCGTGAGACGATCGAAAAAGTCATTGCTCATTGTGGTGGCAGCATCCCGAAAGCGGCCAAAGCGCTGGATGTGAGCCCGTCTACCATTTACCGGAAACGGGAAGCCTGGGAAAAAGATGATACCGAAAACGCAGAACAGGTTGCTTTAAACCACGCCGTGGACAGCCGCCAAGCTTAATGCGGTTGTGTGGGAGATAATCGGAAACGCATTTTCCTTGAGTGACGCAATAACCTCACACCAAGGCTGCGTGATTACCTGCATGTCTTCCAGGTCACCGGCCGCAGGTGGCTGGATCTGAGTGCATCCCGTCGCCAGAAACGCATGAGACTTCGCAATCCGCTGATTGCCATTGAGAATGAAACTACCGAGAGGCTCAAGGGCATTTGGCGTAAATCCGGTTTCTTCCAATAGTTCTCTTTCGGCAGCGTCGATCGGTTCCTCACCGAGATCTATACCTCCTCCTGGCAATGTGAGTGCAACCTCGCCAACGCCATGCTTATACTGCTTGAGCACGACGACATTCAGACATTTGGTAAGGGCGACGATGGAGACAAAGTCATCCATACAGATCTGATAAAAGTCAGACACCTTTCGCCCATTGGGCAACCTCACCTTCTGCCGATGCACAGCCAGTCCCGTATGCGCCTGAAAGGCAATTTCGTTATTTTCAACCTGCCAGTTGATCACATGCGCCTCCCTTACTCTGCTGCTACAGACGGAACAGTGTGCACCTGCCCCGCCTCTGTTCGGCCATAGACATCTTCTAGGCGGACGATATCGTCCTCACCGAGGTAGGGCCCGCATTGCACCTCAACCAGGGTAACGGGTTGATCACCTCTATTTTCAAGCCGGTGAATCTCTCCTTGCGGAATGTAGACTGATTGATTGGCGCTTAACGGCTCTTCGACTTTGCCGACAAGGACGTGGGCGACCCCTGATACGATGGTCCAATGTTCAGACCGCTGGTGATGATATTGCAGAGACAGACATCCGCCAGGCGCCACCGTGATGCGTTTGACCTGATAACCCGGTCCTGAATCTACAGACTGATAGGCACCCCACGGCCGCTGAACGACCGCCGGTGTATCCAGTTCCGGGCGCTCATCCCTGCGAAGGCGCTCTGTCAGACGTTTTACATCCTGACTTGCATCACGATGGGTGACCAATAGTGCGTCCCCTGTATCGACGACAACGACATCTTCAAGTCCCGCAACGCATGTCAATCGGTCTGGGCTGTACACGAGGCTGCGCTTGGCGTCCTGAAGAACGACATCCCCAATACAGGCATTTTCTTGATCATCCTGAGCCATGGTGTGCCAGACAGCATGCCAGGACCCTAGATCCGTCCAGTCAGCATCCAAGCGGACAACGGATGCAAGGTCCGTCTTTTCCATCACTGCATGGTCAATAGACAGAGACTCAAGATCCGCGAATAGGGCAGCATCTGGCATCACGACAGCACTGCTTGCCTGCCCCTTCGCCAGTGCCCGAGCGCAACCATCCAGAACAGATGGGACGAGACGCTGACATTCTGACAGAAGTGGGCGGATGGGGAGTAGAAACATGCCGCTGTTCCAAAGGTGGTTACCATCGGAAATGAGTTCGACAGCACGCTCAATCGGCGGCTTTTCAATAAAAGTAGCAACCCGTCGGCTGCCGGGCCCATCGCTCTCGCCACTCTCAATATAGCCATAACCGCTTTCCGGCCGGGTTGGCGTCACACCGAAGGTCACCAAACGACCACGCTCAGCGGCTTCCTTGGCTGACTGAAGCGCAGAGGAAAGCAATTCTCCTTCCTCAATCAGGTGATCCGAAGGCAACACCAGCAGCGCCCCATCTTTATTCCGCCGGCGGGCACATATCGCTGCGGCAATGATTGCTGGCGCTGTATTCCGTCCCACCGGTTCCTTGATGACAAGGCTGGGTTCGATGCCCACTTCCGCCAGCTGGGTCCTGATAAGCGTCTCAAATTCGCCGGAGGTCACAATAATCGGTGCTTCAACAAACTCTTCCTTGAACCGGCAAGCCGTCATCTGAAAAATCGTTTTTTCTGTTCCGAAACGGCGGAACTGTTTCGGACATTCGCTCCGAGACAAAGGCCAAAGACGACTGCCAACGCCGCCCGCGAGAATTACCGGTGTGATGCTAGCCATGATTGCTTTTCTCCTGTTGGTACTCCGTGTTGACCAAAGAGGAGCAATGCATGTGCCAGCGAAATGCCGCAGATTTTGATCGCAGCATTTGCGGTTTTGAACTGTGCGGCTGCGCGTTGCGACACTCATTTGCAGACCGCATTGAGCTCGGCCACAGGCCACAATGAACTGAAGCATAAGAGATCATTCTGGCGCTCTCTCAGTTCTGCGAAATGCAAACAACTCGCGATCTGCGACCCGTTTCTGCAAACTTGAGGAAACCATTAACCATTTAAGTCATTGATTTAACGTTCATTTTTTCTGGTACGCCGTTTGAAATCTCTCTGTTTGAAAACGATTTCAAATGGGAGACCCGACATGAACATGCATATCAACAGGCTCCGCGACAGCGCAGCAACGCACAAGACCATTCCTTTCGCAATGGGAGCGCAAGCCCCGCGACTCATGCCTTTGCCAGGCGACATGCCTGCCGCGATCAGTGTGATCGGCCTTGGCTATGTTGGCGCAGTCTCCATGGCCTGCCTCTCCGAACTGGGCCATCCGGTCCATGGTGTGGACCTCGACATAAACAAGGTGAATGCCATCAATGATGGTCGCGCACCTATTGTTGAAGCGAAACTGGGAGACATGCTTCAGGCAGGTCTGGGAAATGGATTGATTTCGGCGTCACGCAACTTCCAGCAGGCGGTCGCTGAAACAGACGTGACATTTGTCTCCGTCGGAACGCCGACATCAAAAGATGGCGGCTGCGACCTTTCTTATGTCGAGGCCGCTGCCCGGTCGATTGGCGAAGCAATCAGACGCAAAAGCTCATACCACGTCGTCGTCATGCGCTGTTCTGTTCCGCCTGGGACCACGATGGACACCATGGTGCCGGAAATTGAAAAGGCGTCTGGCAAGTCGCTCAACAAAGAGTTCGGCATCTGTTTCAATCCGGAGTTTCTCCGTGAAGGCACAGCAGTGGCCGACTTTTACGAACCGCCAAAGACTGTCATCGGGGCTTCCGACAGCCGCGCGGCAGAAGTATTGGCGGACATTTACCGACCCGTCGATGCAAACCCGCTGATCGTCAGCATTGCAGCGGCTGAGATGGTCAAATATGTCGACAATGTCTGGCACGCAACAAAGGTTAGCTTTGCGAATGAGACTGGTCGATTCTGCAAAGCACTGGGCATTGACAGCCACGAAGTCATGAATGTGTTTGTGCAGGATCAAAAGCTTAACCTGTCGCCCTATTATCTGAAGCCTGGCTTCGCCTTTGGCGGTTCTTGTTTGCCAAAAGAAGTGCGTGCCATGGAGCACTTGGCGACACAATTGGGTATCAAAACGCCCCTGGTTAAAAGCCTGACTCCAAGCAATCTTGCGCAGGTAGAGATCGCGCTTGATATGATTGAGGCGACAGACCGAAAGAAGATTGGATTTCTCGGTGTGACGTTCAAACCAGACACAGACGATCTGCGGGAAAGCCCAACGCTGGATGTAATGGCTCGCCTCCACGATGACGGATATGAAATCACGGCTTACGACCCCAACCTCACCGACAGCACTGACCTCACGTCGCAGCTCAACTATATCTCCGGCGCGCGACCAGAACTGGCTGGTGTCATCGACTCACTGGACCACACCCTCACAGACTCTGTTTGCCAGCTTGTTGGGAACAGCGACGTGCTGGTGGTGTCCCACAAGTCAGAACTCTATCGTCAAGCGGTGCAGAACTGCCGTCCCGGAACGCAAGTCATCGACCTGGTGCGCCTGTTCGATGACCTCCCAAATGACAGCGGTTACCAGGGGATCTCCTGGTAACACTCCCCTCCCCACACCAAGAGAAAAGGCGGTGCCCGCAAGCACCGCCTCTTTTTTTGCCTCATAGTCTGCGATGCCAGATGCATCGATACTCTATCGTCTTCTCCAACTCCGTTAAGGCAGCGGGGCGATCTCAAAGAGGGGATTGTTAGCCAGAAACTCCTCTGCAGATGAGAAGTGCCACTGTTGTTGGCTGCGACACTCTCCCACCGTGCAGTAGGAGAAACTCAGCGTCAGATCAAATTCGCCTTCAGGGTCAAACAGGTTTGCATAGGCCAAATGCTGATCGCTCGAGACGCTGCCGGGCAGAAGGTGCGCATATAGGCGCTGTATCTCATCCGACGCAACCAGATCCCATCCGGCGCCTGGGCGCCAGCGTGGGCTGCGGGGACCCGCTCCATCCATGTCGCGCGCCAAAAACGTCTCTCCCGAAAGCAGGTGCGCCAACCGGTTGGCGACCAGTGCACGCTGATCACCATTTAGAGCCCCGTCAATTTCTGAGAGACCCAGCAGGCTGATCCCTGCATGATTCAAGTCTTCGTACCGCCCATCCGGATCGGCCTTCTGACGCGGACGGTAAAGTGAAACCTGGTCGCTTTCTGACCAACCCTGGTAGTAGGTGGGCGTCCAATAGCGCCACAGCGCTCCGTCTGCAGCGTCCTGCCATGTCGTGGTGAACTTACCTGCGAGCGACAATGCCCGTGTCTGGAGCGCGGGCTGGTCCGTTACAGCGCCAAACTGATGCAGAAAGCCCGCCCAGCGGGCCTGCCAGTTCCAGGGCGCAACTACGCCGTCATACCGAAATTCAACGCCATAGGGGATGCGATAGAGCCCTTCGGCAGTATCAAAGTCTTTTTCATATGCATCGATCAGACACTGACCGGTCTCCTCGATCCTCGTCGCCAACTCATCGCCACAAGCACCGCCCAGCTGCGAACAGCTCTTTGTCAGGCTGCCGGCGATCATCGCCTGATTGATGAGGAGCGAGATGGGCGTGGTTTTGTCGCGCGAATAGATGCGGGACGCCCAGGCGCACGGAGGGTTCGCCCCCCCAGATACACCGATATGGGCGTTGGTTTGCGCCAAGGTATTTTCTATAGCGTTTCGCGCCAGTGCCGCAAAAACGGGATGCTCAGTAGCCTCGTATAGACGGGCCAAGGTGAGGGTCCGATAGCTCTGGCTCCAGCTCTGCTTGCCCGCGCCATCGCTCGCTAGGGACATGGGCTCACCCAGATCCTTCAGGACTGCGCCAAAAATCGCATGAAACAGGCGGCGGCTATTGTCGTCGCCGTCAATCGACAGAATGGAAATCGCGCCCTTTTCTCGGCCGAGCTGAAAGGCAAATATGGAATCCGCCTCGCCAATACTGACAGATTCCAAATGACCCGTGTCGAATGACAAGAAGTGAACATCGCTCCCCTGTGTCGCATCACAAAATAGCTGCAGCGCGATCCCGTCGGCCAGAACCTTAGACCCCAGAACAGCGCACCCTTCGACGGTACCGAGCGGCGTCGCCACAGTTCCACCTCCGGCTTCGGACGTCGTGAGATTGGAAAGCTCAAAAAAACCGGTTGCCTGCGTATCACGATCGAAGACGGAGACGATTGCCCTCCCCTCTTTGAAGGAAAGAACACTCACGATCGACAACCGGGGCCAGTCATAAACCGGTTCTCCGTTAAGTGTGAGTTCGACCTTGGCCGTCGGCCCTTTACCCGTTCGCAGATAGATGTGATCCCCCGTGCGATCGAACCTGAACCCGGTAATGCGGGCCACTGCATCCGTGTCCTGGCCATCGGCGATGAGGGCGCCATCGAAAGTGATGGTTGGGCCAAAGCCTCCCGCGGTCCAGAAAGTTCTAACTTCATGCCCGCCAGACCGCGATAAGCCAGTTAGTCCTGGCGCTGTAACGCCTTTGGTCGTCACGAGACGCGAGGCCGTGTTGTAGAGGAAGTCTTTGCCGGAAATGACAATCTGCCAGCCCGGCGTCTCCGCCGCGGCTGGCAGTACTAACCCAAAAGCAAGGGGCGCTGCCACAAGGGCAGCGCGAGACGTCTTTTTCATGTGACCCTCAGAAGTTGAAATAGATGAATTCGGTCAGGTCATCTAAACGGTACATCTGAATGATACCCGTCAGTGCAACCATGAACCCCGCAGCCGACCAGGCCGGTGATGGGCGCCAGAAGGTCTTCCGGCCAAGAGCGCGAAGCCCTTCGGCGATCTGATGCATGTCCACAACAGGCCGGTACTTACGGACCAGTTCGATGCCGTTTGGTGCATACAAGACGATGATCGCGAGGATAAGACATTGCCCCCAAAACAGGCCGGTGTCCGCGAGGATCGGATCCCATAGACTGACCTGATGAAAGCGGGTGAGACCAAACATGCCTTCCAATACCAGGATAGCGCCCTCGAATGTCTCTGCCCGAAAGAAGACCCAGGCAACAATCACCGCAAGCAGTGTGATCGCCTGAGCAGTGGCCGCTCGAAGGACGGCGGGGACCGCATCAAAGAGGCCTGATTTGCCGACACTCCCACTCCAAGCGTGATTTACGGTGAGGAAGCAGCCATGGAGCATGCCCCAGATGACAAAATTCCAACTGGCACCGTGCCACAGCCCGCCGAGCACCATCGTGGCGAATAGGTTGATGTAGCGGCGCATCTCACCCTTCTGGTTCCCGCCAAGCGGGATGTAGAGATACTCCCGAAGAAACCGGGACAGGGTCATGTGCCAGCGCCGCCAGAAGTCCACGATGGAAAGCGCTTTGTAGGGTGAATAGAAATTGATGGGCAGGCGAATGCCAAACAGTCGGGCAAGGCCCAATGCCATGTCGCAATAGCCTGAAAAGTCGAAATAGATCTGGAACGTATAAGCGATCGCCCCCATCCACGCCGCTTCCAGCGGAACCGGCTGTCCGCTGTCTGCCAGCGCAAAGACACTGTTGGCGATAGGCGCAATCCCATCCGCGAGGACGATCTTTTTGAACAGACCAATGGCGAACAGAGTGCCGCCAACAGCGAGGTTGACGAAAAGACGGCTTTGAAAGACTGCGAGCCTGAACTGCGGAATCGTATCTCTCTGGAGCACGATCGGACCGGCGATCAGCTGTGGGAAGAAGACAACAAAGAGGAAATAGCGTGAGAAATCACACTCTTCGACCTTTCCCACATAGGTGTCGTGCAGCAGAGATATCTGTTGGAATGTGTAGAAGGAGATCGCCAAGGGCAGGATGATCCCCAGCATGGGCAGATCCGTGCCAACGGCTGCATTCACGTTCTGCAGCAGGAAGTCGGCATATTTGAAGTAAGCCAGCGTTGCGAGGTTGGCAGTGATCCCCAGAGCAAGAACTGTCTTGCTCTTTCGTCTAACGAGGCTGCGATGAAAAGCGTAGTTCACACCGACCGACCCCAGAAGCAGGGCCAGATGGGCCACACTCCACCAGGCGTAAAAAGCCAGGGAAGCCGCGATGAGCCACCAGATGATACCCCGCTCCCATCCTGTCGCCCGCAGAATGAGAAAGCCAATCAGCGTCGGCGGAAGAAAGAGATAGATGAACTCAAGTGAACTAAAAACCATCTTCGAACATCCTTGTTGGGGGATTAAGAGTTTTCACGACGGGAGGTCGTGAGGATTGCTGCTGGCGCGAGCTCGGTACGTTCGAGTAATTCCCGGTGCAGGCGCTCAGAGCCTCTGTGACCCAAAGCGGCGCCCTGTCTGGCAAGATCCAGTGCTGCGGCTAAATCCCGTTCGACCAGATCGCCATTGGCAGTCAATCTCGCCAGCTCTTCCATGGCACCGCCATGGCGCGCGACAACGCCGCGCTCCAACCAGGACACCGCACCCGGGCGGTCGAGGCCGAACTGTTGTTTCAGGTGAAAACGTCCGAGCGACGTCATTGCACCCCCATGACCGAGCGCTGCGGCACGTTGCAGCCACACGAGCGCATCCAGGTCGGCGTCAGGTTCAGGTTTGATTGCAATCAGCAGATGAGCGAGATCGTGCATGCCGCCGCTATCGCCCAGATCACTGGCGCGGCGCAGCCAAAACAGCGCGACGCTTGTGTCACGCGCCACAAAATCACCGTCCCGATAGAGCCGACCAAGGAGCTTGGCAGCACTTTCCGATCCAGCCTCCGCTTTCAGTTTGAGCGCAGCGATCGCGGCGTCTGCCAGCACGGCGGCACGGAGCGGTTCAGCCGGCATGCCATTGCGGCCTACGCGGAGCGCGCGGGCGAAACTCAGCGCGGCACTTTCGAAACCCGCAGCCGTCGCCGCTTCATAGTGATAGAGCGCAGATGAGATGTCCTGTTCGACGCCGAAGCCATTTTCATAATGCTTGGCGATCTGGACGTGACCTTTGGGGTAGTTCCAATCGATCGCGCGCTGAAACCATTCGAAAGCGTAACGCGTGCAGTCTTCACCGACAGATCGTTGATAGAGCCGGCCAATCTCATAGGCCGTTTCACCGCGATAAGGGAAGTCAAACTGGGCAGCTCGGAGCAGTAGCTCGCGAGACTGATCCAGGTCAGCGGGAACGCCCCATCCGCGGCCATAGGCTTTACCGAGATGGAACATGGCCAGAGGATGACCTTCAGCGACCAGAGTCTGCAACAGATCCGCAGCGTCCTGCCATTTACCCAGACGTTGAAGACCTCGCGCTTGCCGGATGCGTTCCTCTGCAACCGGGTCCATAGGAGCGCTCAGATCTCGAAAACCCTCTTCCGACTGTTGGGCCAGGAAGCCTGCAATCAAAAGACCCAACAAAACCATCGCGAAGATCAGCGCCAGGGTCGCCGGAGAATTCTGTTTGATTTCGGCTGCCATTCTATTCTCCTTCCTTCAACCAGATGCGACATCCCACGCCTTGTTCCATCTCAACGCGGCCATCAGACAGACGGTCAGTGGTGTCATCTGAAAAAACAGGACAGCGCAGTGCGCCGCGGTTACGGCGCAATCGGATTTGTGCTTCATCATCTGCGCCTGTGAACATCACGAGTTCGCTGACAATTTCGCGCGAGGCGGCTGCGTTGAAGTGATACGCGTCGGAAAAACGAGAAAGGTCACGGGTCAGCGCATTGTCGAAGTCGAAGTCAACCACCGGCGCTAATTCCGCGAGCCTAAGTCTGAAGTCATGATTGAGAATGCCGAAGCCGAAGTCGGTAATGCGCTCCTGCATCTCCGAAATGGTAGGCGGAATAACGAACACCAGCTGGACATTGTTCTCCCGGCTCCAGTCCGCAATCTCTTTGAGTTTCGCCCAGAGATCTTCCGAGAAGTTGAACGAACGCCAGTCAGACCGCGCATTGCGCTCCACCTGTCGTGCAAACTTCGCTGGTAAGTCGCGATCAAGATCAATCGCTGGCCAAAGCCGGGACCAGATACCATATCCGCGCCCCAGTCCAAGATTGACGCCCGGGCCCACGGTGAATGCCGTCTGTTGTACTTCAGGAAGTTCACACCCGAGACAGGCTTCCGGGCTCAACAGATCGAACAAGGTCAGACGTTTGTTTGCGTCGCGGTCCGCGGCCTGCGCCGAGCCAATCAGGCTGGGCCATGTAAACGCCCATGTCGCTGGATCAATTTCCAGCTCGGCCAGAATATGTCGCCAGCCGATCTTTGCGACAAACCAGCTTGTATAATAGTCGAACGCGCCTTCCGTCAGCTCAATCGCTTCGGGTACCCGGTTCATGCCATCTTTGTGATCAAGGTCGAAGCTCCGGAGCTGGATGCCGACAAACAGGGTATCGAGATCCGGGTTCTCTTTGACGTAGTTAAAGGTCTCATGGATCTCGTGCACCGTGGCACCGCCATAAGCGAAGTTGAACGCATCCGTACGTCCGGCCTCATGCCAGTACTTGTTCCGAAGGGCTCGGGCACGGCTGTCTCCCAGAACGATCAAGCTGGGGCTTGCTGAGCCGTAGCGGAGCATCTTCCACAGGGGGTAATGTGCTTTTTCGCTAAGCGATGCCTTCTCGATCCCGAGGTCAAACCATCCATTGCGGTCATAGGGGTCGACCACAAAATTGAAGACAGTCGGCCCGAGGCCGAAGACCAGCGCCAGGCATAGGACCAACGCGTAAATCAGGGGGTGTTTTCTTAGATGCCGCATAGACCAAGCCTTTCGTGTTCACACACCAAAGGAGCAAAGCCTGTGCCATGGTTTTTCTTATGTTTATCAACGACTTATGAGACTCGACACCGCTAATTCGCGCGGGGATTCGCGAAATGCAAATAGCGGTTTGCGGTTCGCAAAGAGTGTCGCAGGACGATAAGCGTGGTTAACCCAATCCTAAGACACGGACAGATACCAGCGATGGCGGCGCCACCAGATTTGCATAGTGCATGGTGCCCACAACCAGAATGGCAACAGCCACAGCTGTGCACCAACTCGCCATCGCGTTTCGCGATATCTCCACCCAGGAAGCCCCGTCCATACCCGCCGACTGGTTGCCTCTATTGGTCCAACGCTGTTTGGACAATCTGAAGATGCAATAGACTTTCACCGATGCATTGATGAGCTGATTGAAAAACAGGATCCACGGATAAGCCATGTGGACGCACCGTGAGTAACTGTAGAGGAAGAGCGACAGCAGCATCCGGCTTACAGCAATAAAGATGATGTAGGATATCGCGTAAGAGATGCCTTGGATGGCCGTGGCGAGGACCGCCAATACCGGCGACACTAGCATGGTCCACATGGACAGACGTTGGTCCACCAGACACCACCAAATGAAGAACGGCATCCGCTTAGGCCCCAGGCGGATCGCCCGCGCGCCGTTGCGCAACATGTTCCCCGACCATCGCCGAAAATTCTGCACCATGCGATCAAGGCCAGACCCTTCAATTACCTCGACGGTATACCCAAGCGCATCAGGCACATAGGTCATACGCGCATTGTGTTTGAGCATGTAGTACCACGTGCTCTTGTCATCACCTGAAAGGAAACGAAACTTCCCCCAGAGCCAGTGCTCAAGATGGTCGGCCTCCAGCAGTCTTATGAACTCATGCTGCAGAAGGTGCTTGGCCCGAAACACAGACATCCGGCCTGTCAGGGTAAGAACGCGATTGGACAGAGCGTGCGACTGCATCGCGATGCGCCGTTGCGCAAAGCGCATTTTCAACCAGGTCTCAATCCATCGCGGACCGATACAAATGACTTCCTCGTCTGTCGTGCAAGCCTCCAGGCCAGGGTCAATCTGGAAGAGTGGCATGCAACGGCTGACAGCGCCCTCCCCCAAAATGAAATCCCCATCCATGAAGACGATGAGATCATCCCGGTCAATGGGCAAGCGGCACATGGCCCGCAAGACAAGACCGATCGCAGCGCGTTTGCCGGGCACATTCTGACGAATGATCCGAAGGGTCAGGTCGATATCGCCCGCTTCGCGCTCTAAAAAGTCCTCAATGATATCTTCATCAAACCTGTCAGACGATCCAAGCCAAATGGTGGCTGGCACACCAGATTGCCTG